>JAFEFN010000014.1 GCA_018240525.1 Pseudomonadota bacterium | reverse complement strand
TCCGTGCTGCCGTCGACAACGACCCACACCGGAGCCCAGTGCGCCCTGGCGGCACGCACGGTCTCGACTCCCTTGGGACCGGGGTTGTAACTGGGGATGAGCACGAGGTGTGTCGTGGAGGGCGTCAATCGTTGCTTTCCAGCGTCCGCTTGGATTGCCCGATGATCCAGATAATTGCCACACCGCCTGCCCAATAGCTGTGGGTCGTCACCAGTGGGCTGCTGATAAAGCTGGCGCCATCGAGAAAGTCATGTCGCAGGTAGGCGCCGATCCAGTATTTCGGGTAGCGGCGCGTGAGGGAGAGCAGCACCTGAGCACCCGCATAGCCGCCACGGGCTTCGTAAGCAGGACGCTCAGCGGTCTCGTACTGCGGTGCCACGCTATAGAAATAATCGTTGTAGCGCCGGTTTGCAAACAGGGGTCCGGCCAACATGCCGAGCTTCCAGCCCTGGGCGCCCTTCAGCTGGGCAATGTCCAGGTTGACGTTGGGGGCAAAGAATCCTCCGACGAATCTCGGTGCGGCCTCGAGGGTGAGCGCGCCGCGGACCGGCATACGCAGGTCAAGCTTGTAGCGATCGTCGTCGCTACGCCACAGATGCACGTTCAGCGCTGCGCCCAGCTCGATCGTTGGCCTGAGATTCGGCATGCCCTCTCGAGCGGGGCTGTTGCGCACGGGCGTCGTGCCGTTCACGCTCAGGGCGAATTCCAGCCGGGGTCGGGTGAAAAACTTGCCGCGCAGCCCCTCGCTGTCGGATTTGAGAATTTCGCCCCGGTAAATGAAGTAGGGCACCGGCAGGGGATACAGATGCGTCGTGTCGGCGCCACGGTAGTCGTTGAAGACGACGGCCCCGATGCCGAGGCCGCCTTCCCAGAGCGGCTTCTCATCTGCGTATGTCGCCGCCGCTACGGCGCTCAGAACGGCCGCGACCAGTGCTCGCAGCCCGAAGCGCATCTCATGCAACCGGGGCGGCCGGGGCGATGCCGGTCGCCTCGATTTCGACGAGCAGCTCCTGCCGGCAGACGTCCGCCTGGAGGTAGATCATCTGGGCTCGGGCGCACGCCGAGGACGCCAGCTCGTTTCGAATGGCCCCCAGATCCTGTGGTTGGCGCACATATACTTTGTAGGCCAGTGTGTCCATGGAGAAGTGCGCGGCCCGCTGCAATCGGTTGGCCTCCGCCACGAGTGCCTCGATGTTGCGCAGAGTCTCACGCGTCTGGCCCGTCACGTCGCCGACGTGCAGCGAACGATGGCCGACGATGCTCGCCGTTCCCGAGATGAACAGCGCGATGTTCTCCGGCTCACACAGCAGTGCCGCGCGTGAGAACGCCGGGCTGTGTGTGCCGTACTCGGGTGGATAGTGATACGCGCTCACCTGCCGGGGGTTCTCGACGAAGATCGGCGCAGTGCGACCGGCCAAGAAGTAGACCACGACGGGTCCATCGCCCACCGAGCCCAGCGCCGAGGCGGCCGGAACACTGCCGATGACGGCGCGGCCAAAGGACTGCAGTGCGTGCTGGCGCGCGGTGTTGAACTGCTGATAGCGCTCGGTGCCGTGACTATCGCGGTTGATATGGGGCAGGTAGTTCCACACCCGCAGCAAGTGCGGGTACTTCTCCGCCTCAAGGGTCGCGCAGATTTCCCGGTACAGCTGTGCCGTCACCCGTTGCAGCGGAGAATCGCTGCCATCGAACTCGGATTCGGTGATGACAATGGACCCAAAGAGTATCTGGCCGGTGTGTCGGAAGTGCACGCGTCCGCACTGGCCGGAAGTGCAGGGCCGCCCGGTACTCCACACTTCGTAAAGGTTCTGCGAGCCCGTGAGCAGGGGCATGTGCACGGCGGCGAGCGGAAGGCCGCCGGCGACCGGTGCCGGACTGCCGTTGAAGGTGGCGACACCCAGAACGTTCGCTCCCTGCGCCGCCACATCCGCGGCATCGGCGAGGTACGCCAGGCGAAGCCCGCCCGGCTCATGCATCCGCAGCTCGCCCAGGAGCCTGATCCCTAAGTTCCGGATCCGCTGTGCGTGACGGCAGCCCTGACTTCGTGGGCTCCCGAGCGCACCTCCATCCCAAACCGGCGAGCCGCGTTTGCGATGGCATGCCCGGCTTGGGTGGATTTCTCGGCCACGGTATGTCCGGCGTGGGTCGACTTCTCGGCAACGACGTGACCGAAATGCCTCGAGTCCTCGGCGACCGTGTGGCCGACGGCGCGGGCATCCTCCCGGACCTTGCTCGGGAAGGAGGAGGCCGGAGGGTCTGCGGCAAGGCAGGCCGGCACCAGCGCCACGCCCGCGCAAAGGGCCAGAATTGCCGGCAAAGGAAGGATTCTCATAGCGCTGCATCGTACGACAGGGCAGTGCCGTTTGCACGGCGGCGCCGCGGTTCGTGCGGCGGGGCGTGCGCGGCATCACATGCGCGACTGCCGCCGATCGCTGGGACGCGTGACGAAGCCTGCGTAAATAACATCCGTCCGCGGTGCCAATCATCACACTCTTCGGGCAAACTTCCGCGGATGCGCCTCGATCGGCTGCCAATCTCGGTTATCCGTGACCGCTACGTGCCCGGCGGCTGGGACCTGCTGGCGTTTGTGCTCGTCTTTACGTTCTTTATTTACCTCGGCCAAGCGGGTCGCGGGCTCGCCGGTTCCCTCGCGCACCTCGAAGCGACCCCCATTTCGCTGGATCCGCGTGCGCTGGTCGGTTATGCCGCCCGTACCGGGCTGCGCATGCTGGTGGCCCTGGCATGCTCGCTGGTGTTCACATTTAGTTACGCGACGCTCGCGGCCAAGAGCCGCCGTGCCGAGATCCTCCTGGTGCCGTTGCTGGATTTCCTGCAGTCGGTGCCGATCCTGAGCTTCTCGATCGTCATCGTCTTCTTCGTGCAGCTGACCCCCGGTCGCGTGGCCGGCGCGGAGATGGCCGCCATCTTCCTGATCTTCACCAGCCAGGCCTGGAACATGGCCTTTAGCTTCTACCACTCGCTGCGCAGTATCCCGGACGAGATGGTAGAGGCGGCGCGCAACTTCCAGCTGAGTCCATGGATGCGCTTCTGGCGCCTCGAAGTCCCGTTCGCGATGCCGCCGCTCATCTGGAACATGATGATGTCCGTGTCGGGGGGCTGGTTCTTCGTGGTGGTCTCGGAGGCCTTGACCGTCGGGGATAACCGCATCGCGCTGCCCGGAGTCGGTTCCTACATCGCGCTGGCCAACGACCAGCGGGACTTCGGCGCCATTGGCTGGGCGATTCTCGCCATGTTCGTCGTCATCCTGATCTTCGACCAGCTGCTGTTCCGCCCGCTCATCGCCAGTGCCGACTGGTTCCGACTCGAGCAGGAAGTCGGGCAGACGCCCAACAGTCCCTGGGCGCTCACCATGATGCGGCGTTCAAGATTCTTGGGCCTGATGGGGGATGCCTTTGCGGCCTTGCTCCGGGCAGGCATGAAGCCGCCGCGCCCCGTGACCGTGGCCGCGCAGGCCGATGGCAGTGGTTCCCGCAGGTCTCGCTGGGGCGATTTCGCCTGGTATGCGGCCTTGATCCTGATCGGGATCCTGGCCGTGTGGCGGACCGCCGGCTTCGTGCACGGTGAGGTGCCCGTAGGCGAGATCGGTCATGTGGTCGTCCTCGGTTTCATTACGCTGGTCCGGGTGGCGATACTGATCGCGATCGCGAGCCTGATCTGGGTGCCGATCGGGGTTTGGGTGGGCATGCGACCCAAGGTGGCAGGCGTACTCCAGCCGGTTGCGCAGTTTCTGGCCGCTTTCCCGGCCAATCTCTTCTTCGGCTTCGCCGTTTCCGCGATCGTGCTCTTCCGGCTCAACCCGGATATCTGGCTGAGCCCTTTGATGATCCTCGGCACCCAGTGGTACATCCTCTTCAACGTGATCGTGGGTGCCTCGGCCATCCCGGCGGAGTTGCGTTACGCGGGCCAGAACATGGGACTCAAGGGCTGGCTGTGGTGGAAGCGCATGGTGCTGCCGGCGATCTTCCCCTTCTATGTCACGGGCGCCATCACGGCGGCGGGTGGCTCCTGGAACGCGAGCGTCGCCGCCGAGATCGTCTCCTGGGGCAAGGAAACGGTGACCGCGCACGGGATCGGGGCGTACATTGCGTCGGCGCAGTCCGCGGCACCGCCGGACTGGCAGCGCGTGGTGCTCGGGACCGTGGTGCTGAGCGTATTCGTGGTCATCCTGAACCGTATCTTCTGGCGGCCGCTGTATGCACGCGCGGAGCGCAAGTTCCGCATGAGCTGAGGAGGGGAACAACGTGAACAATGCAGCGCCCGCCCTGAACCTCGAGCCGTTGCTGGACGTGCAGGCGGTCAACAAGTCCTTCCGCAAGCCGGACGGGGACGACCTGGTGGTCCTGGAGAACGTCAACCTCACCTTGCGTCCCGGGGAGATCGTCGGCCTCCTGGGGCGCTCGGGCTCGGGCAAGTCGACGCTGCTGCGCTCGATCGCAGGCCTCGATCCGCCCTCCGGCGGCGTCGTCAGCTACCTGGGCCACCCGGTGCTCAGCCCGGCCGCCGGCATTGCCATGGTGTTCCAGAGCTTCGCGCTGTTTCCCTGGCTCACGGTGCTCGAGAACGTGCAGCTGGGCCTGGAGGCCCTGGGGATGGAGCCCGCGGAGATGCGCACCCGGGCGCTCAAGGCCATCGACCTGATCGGGCTCGACGGCTTCGAGTCCGCGTACCCCCGCGAGCTCTCCGGCGGGATGCGCCAGCGCGTGGGCTTTGCGCGGGCGCTGGTGGTGCATCCGAACATCATCCTCATGGACGAACCGTTCTCGGCACTCGACATCCTCACCGCCGAGACCCTGCGGACGGATTTCCTGGAGCTGTGGGGCGAGGGCCAGCTGCCGATCAAGGCGGTGCTCCTGGTCACCCACAACATCGAGGAGGCGGTGCAGATGTGCGACCGCCTGCTGATCTTCTCGACCAATCCGGGTCGCATCGTCAGCGAGATCCCGATCGACCTGCCCCAGCCGCGCCACACCCAGGACCCGCGCTTCCGCGCGGTGGTCGACCGCGTGTACGTCGAGATGACGGCGCGTCCGCGCGGGGAGATCCGCTCCACGATCAAGTCCGAGCGCTTCCCCGGCAGCGGCATCGGCACGGCGCTGACGCACGTATCCTCGACCGTGCTCACCGGCCTCATCGAGGCGGTCAACGAACCGCCCTACAACGGCAAGGCGGACCTGCCGGTGATCGCCGAGGAGCAGCACCTGGAGGTGGACGATCTCTTCCCGGCGGCCGAGGCGCTGCAGATGCTGCGGTTCGCGGAGGTCGAGGGCGGCGACATGAAGCTCACCGAGGCGGGCCTGCAGTTTGCCCGCGGTGACACCGACGAGCGCAAGAAGCTCTTCGCACGGCACCTGGTCACCTACGTGCCCCTGGCCGCGCACGTGCGACGGGTGCTGGACGAGCGGGCCAGCCACACGGCCCCCAAGAGCCGCTTCTTCGACGAGCTCGAGGACTACATGGCGGAGGATGCCGCGGATGAGACCCTGCGCACCCTGATCAGCTGGGGCCGCTATGCCGAGATCTTCGCCTACGACGACAACCGCCAGGCCTTCAGCCTCGAGAATCCCGCCTAGGGACCACTCCCTTAAGCTCTGCCGTGATTCGTTGGGAGTTCTTAAGGTAACTCCACGCCCCGATCGGGCATCCTAAACATCCTGGCGCCCCGGGGATCCCGCGCATACCTCGGCCAGGGGCCGGCCCGGGACCGCCGCGCCCGCGACCATCCCGCGCCCTCCTGCGGGCCCCGGCGCCGAACTGGATAGTCTGGAGAGGTCCGCTTGCTGACTCCCTTGCCACCCGCCACCCGGGTACCGCGTCCATGAACGACCTCCACCGGCCCGGGGAACCGGAGTCCTCCGCCGGGGCTGCCACGGGCGCCCCCGAGCGGGATCCTCGATTGCGCCGCATCGGGCTGGTCGTGGGTGCGCTGCTCGCCCTGGCGCTCCTGGCGTGGCTGCTGACGCCCAAGGCGACCAAGGCCCCGGGAGGTCGGTTTGGCGGAGGTCCCATGCCGATCGTGTCGGCACAGGCCCGCGCGGGTGACATGCCGATCACGCTCATTGGCCTGGGTGCAGTAACGCCCATTGCCACGGTGACCGTGCAAAGCCAGGTCAGCGGCCAGATCACCCAGGTCCTGTTCCGCGAAGGACAGAACGTGCGGCCCGGCGATCCGCTGTTCCAGATCGATCCGCGACCGTTCCAGGTGGCCCTCGATCAGGCCGAGGGCGCCCTGGCGCGCGACACGGCGCTGCTCGCGAATGCCCGCACCGACCTGGAACGCTATACGACGCTGTTTGCCCAGGACTCGATCGCCGAGCAGACCCTGGCCACCCAGAAGTCCCTGGTGGTCCAGGACGAGGGGACCGTCAAGACCGACCGGGCAGCGGTCAACACCGCGCGGCTGAACCTCTCGTATGCGCACGTGGTCTCGCCGATCGCAGGTCGTGCCGGCCTGCAGCAGGTGAACCTCGGCAACTACATCACGCCGGCAGAGCCGAATGGCCTGGTGGTGATCGCGCAGCTGAAGCCCATTACGGTCACTTTCAGCCTGCCGGAGGACCAGATCCCGCCGCTCCTGCAGCAACTGCACGCCGGCCGCACGCTGCCCGTGACGGCCTGGGACCGCACCCACACCACCCAGCTGGCGAGCGGGGTGCTGCAGTCGATCGACAGCCAGATCGACCCGACCACCGGCACGCTGAAGATGAAGGCCAGCTTTGCCAACGAGGAGGAGACGCTCTTTCCGCAGCAGTTCGTGAACATCGCGCTGCTGCTGGACACGCTGCACAACGCGACGCTGGTCCCGCAGGCCGCCGTGCAGCGCGGCGCGCCGGGCACTTACGTCTACGTGGTGAACGGCGACACCGTGAGCGTGCGCAAGGTCACGCTGGGGCCTGGCAATGCCACGGATATTTCCATCGAGGAGGGACTGAAGCCGGGAGAGAGTGTCGTCGTCGACGGTGCCGACAAGCTCAAGGACGGCGCCAAGGTTCTGGTGCGCGCGGCCCCCGGCCCGGGGGCGGCAGGCGCGCCGCCCGCGCCCGATGCCACGCACGCCGGGCGGGCGGACGGACAGCGCCGCCACCGCAAGGGCCCGACGCCCCCGGCCGGTGCGCCGCCGGCCCGGCAGTGAGGGCGGATGAACCCGTCCCGCATCTTCATTCTGCGGCCCGTGGGGACCACGCTGCTGATGGTGGCGATCCTCCTGGTCGGCATCGTCGCCTATGGCTTCCTGCCGCTGTCGGCGCTGCCGGAGGTCGATTACCCGACGATCCAGGTGCAGACCTTCTACCCGGGCGCGAGCCCGGAGGTGATGACCTCCTCCATCACCGCACCCCTGGAAGTGCAGTTCGGCCAGATGCCCGGGCTGAACCAGATGTCCTCGACCAGCTCCGGCGGGGCCTCGGTCATCACGCTGCAGTTCAGCCTCGACCTGAGTCTCGACATCGCCGAGCAGGAGGTGCAGGCCGCCATCAACGCCGCCGGCAACCTGCTGCCCTCGGACCTGCCCGCGCCCCCCATCTACGCCAAGGTGAATCCGGCGGACGCCCCGATCATCACCTTGGGGCTCACCTCCAGGACGCTGCCCCTCACGCAGCTGGAGGACCTGGCCGACACGCGCCTCGCGCAGAAGATCTCCCAGGTACAGGGGGTGGGCCTGGTGAGCGTCAGCGGCGGCCAGCGCCCCGCGGTGCGCATCATCGCCAACGTGCGCGCACTGGCCGCCTACGGCATCAACATCGATGACCTGCGCAGCACCATCAGCAACGCGAACGTCAATGCCCCCAAGGGCACCCTCGATGGGCCGGCACGCTCGTGGACCCTGAACGCGAACGACCAGATCCAGACCCCCGAGGCGTACGAGAACGTCATCGTCGCCTACAAGAACGGCAACCCGGTGCGCCTGGCCGACGTCGCCCAGGTCACCCAGGGGGCCGAGAATGCCTACCTCGCCGGCTGGGTGAACGAATCGCCCGGCATCATCCTCAACGTGCAGCGCCAGCCGGGCGCGAACGTCATCCAGGTCGTCGACCGCATCCAGCAACTGCTGCCCTCGCTGCGCACCGCGCTGCCGGCCGCCGCCGAGGTGACCGTCCTCACCGACCGCACCAACACCATCCGTGCCTCGGTGCACGACGTCGAGTTCGAGCTGTCCCTCGCCGTCGCCCTGGTCGTCATGGTGATCTTCCTCTTCCTGCGCAGCCTGCCGGCGACGTTCATCCCGAG
This sequence comes from Pseudomonadota bacterium, assembly GCA_018240525.1. Lineage (GTDB taxonomy): Bacteria > Pseudomonadota > Gammaproteobacteria > Steroidobacterales > Steroidobacteraceae > 13-2-20CM-66-19. Next base: position 950,232 of record JAFEFN010000014.1, on the reverse strand, counting down.
CCTGTCGGTGCCGCTGTCCCTGATCGGCACCCTCGCGGTCATGTACCTGCTGGGCTACAGCCTGAACAACCTGTCGCTGATGGCGCTCACCATCGCGACCGGCTTCGTGGTCGACGATGCGATCGTCATGATCGAGAACGTCTCGCGCTACATCGAGGAGGGCGTGCCGCCCCTGCAGGCCGCCCTCAGGGGCTCGGCCGAGATCGGCTTCACCATCGTGTCGCTGACGGTGTCGCTGATCGCCGTGCTCATCCCGCTGCTGTTCATGGGCGACGTGGTCGGGCGCCTCTTCCACGAGTTCGCCATCACGCTCTCGGTGACCATCATCATCTCGGCCGTGGTCTCGCTCACCGTCGTGCCGATGCTGTGCGCCAGGCTGCTGCGCCACCACGAGGCCTCCGAGGACAGCCGCGTGGCGCGCTGGGCCAACGAGAAGTTCCAGCGCCTCATCGATGCCTACGAGAACGGGCTCAAGTGGGTGCTGAACCGCCAGTTCATGACCCTGATGGTGGCGATCGGCACGCTGGTCCTGACGGTGCTCCTGTACGTCTTCATCCCGAAGGGCTTCTTCCCGGTGCAGGACACCGGGCTCATCCAGGCCATCACCGAGGCGCCGCAATCGGTCTCCTTCGCCGACATGTCGCGCCGCCAGGCCGAGCTTGCCCACGAGATCCTCAAGGACCCGGACGTGGTGAGCGTGTCCTCGTTCATCGGCGTGGACGGCAGCAACATCACGCTCAACAGCGGCCGCATGCTGATCAACCTGAAGCCGGTCGCCGACCGCCACGAGTCGGCCAGCGACCTCATCCGCCGGATCCAGAAGCGCGCGGGCAACGTGGTGGGCATCAGCTTGTACATGCAGCCGGTGCAGGACCTGTCCATCGATGACACCGTGAGCCGCACCCAGTACCAGTTCGTGCTCGAGGATGCGAACCCGAAGGAGTTCGCGACCTGGGTCCCGAAGCTCGTGGCCGAGCTGCAGAAGCTGCCGCAGCTGGAGGATGTCGCGAGCGACCTGCAGAGCGAGGGCCTGTCGGCCTACCTCACCATCGACCGCGACACCGCGGCGCGCTTTGGCATCACGCCGGCGACGGTGGACAACGCGCTCTACGATTCCTTCGGCCAGCGCATCGTCTCGACGATCTTCACGCAGTCGAACCAGTACCGCGTCATCCTGCAGGCCGATCCCTCGCTCATGGACTCCCTCGATGCCCTGGGGACGATCTACCTGCCCTCGGCGACCGCGCTGTCCGGGCAGGTGCCGCTCAGCGCGCTGGTGAAGGTCACCCGCCAGACCGCGCCGCTGTCCATCGGCCACCTCGGGCAGTTTCCCTCCGCCACCATCTCGTTCAACCTGGCCAGCGGGGCCGCCCTCGGGGATGCGGTGAAGTCGATCCGCGCCACCGAGGCCAGCATGGGGCTGCCGCAGAGCATGATGACCACCTTCCAGGGGGCGGCACTGGCCTTCGAGGCGACGCTTGGCAACGAGCTGCTGCTGATTCTCGCGGCGCTGGCCACCGTCTACATCGTGCTGGGTGTGCTGTACGAGAGCTTCATACACCCGATCACGATCCTGTCCACGCTGCCGTCCGCGGGGGTGGGTGCCCTGCTGGCGCTGCTGTTCGCGCGCGCCGACCTCGGGGTCATCGGCATCATCGGCATCATCCTCCTGATCGGCATCGTCAAGAAGAACGCCATCATGATGATCGACTTCGCGCTCGTGGCCGAGCGCGAGCAGGGCATGAGCGCGCGCGATGCGATCTATCGTGCCTGCCTGCTGCGCTTCCGGCCGATCCTCATGACCACGATGGCCGCGCTGCTGGGTGCGCTGCCGCTGATGCTCGGCCGCGGCACAGGCTCGGAGCTGCGCCACCCGCTCGGCATCACCATCGTCGGCGGGCTGATCCTCAGCCAGTTGCTGACCCTGTTCACCACCCCGGTCATCTACCTGTACTTCGACCGGCTGGAACGGCGCCTGCGGCAGCGCTGGGGCACCGAGCCGCAGGCTGCGCCGGCGGGGGCGCAGTGAACCTCTCGGAACCCTTCATCCACCGCCCGGTGGCCACCGTGCTCTTGAGCGTCGGCCTGGCGCTGGCCGGGATCCTCGCCTACACCAAGCTGCCCGTGTCGCCGCTGCCGCAGGTCGACTCTCCCACGATTGCGGTCAGTGCGAGCCTGGCGGGGGCGAGTCCGGATGTCATGGCCGCCACGGTGGCCACGCCGCTCGAGCGCCATCTGGGCCAGATCGCCGACGTGACCGAGATGACCTCCTCGAGTGCCGTGGGCAGCACGCACGTCATCCTGCAGTTCGGGCTCAACCGCGACATCGACGGCGCGGCGCGCGATGTCGAGGCGGCCATCAATGCGGCGCGCGCGGACCTGCCCACCTCGCTGCGCAGCAATCCCACCTACCGCAAGGTGAACACGGCCGATGCGCCGATCCTGATCCTCGCGCTCACCTCCCCGACGCTCACCGCCGGGCAGATGTACGATGCGGCCGACACGATCCTCGCGCAGAAGCTCTCGCAGGTGAAGGGCGTGGGCCAGGTGCAGATCGGTGGCAGCTCGCTGCCGGCGGTGCGCGTGGAACTCAACCCCAGCGCGCTCTTCAAGTACGGCATCGGCCTGGAGGACGTGCGCGCCGCGCTCGCCTCGGCCAATGCCAACACCCCGAAGGGCTCGATCGACGTCGGCGGCGAGCGCTACCAGATCTACACCAACGACCAGGCGACCCAGGCAGCGCAGTACCGCAACCTGATCGTGGCCTACCGCAATGGCAACGCGGTGCGCCTGAGCGATGTCGGCGAAGTGCTCGACTCGGTGGAGAACGTGCGCAACCTGGGCCTTGCCGACGGCAAGCCGGCGGTGCTGGTGATCCTGTACCGCCAGCCCAACGCCAACATCATCGACACGGTCGACCGGATCAAGTCGCTGATCCCGGCGCTCAAGGCCTCCATCCCGTCCGACATCGACATGAAGGTGGCCATCGACCGCACCACCACCATCCGCGCCTCGCTGCACGACGTGGAGCGCACGCTGCTGGTGGCGATCTCGCTCGTGGTGCTGGTGGTGTTCCTGTTTCTGCGCAACGGCCGGGCGACGCTGGTGCCGGCCGCAGCGGTGCCGATCTCGCTGCTGGGCACCTTCGGGGCGATGTACCTGCTCGGCTACAGCCTGGACAACCTGTCGCTGATGGCGCTGATCATCGCCACCGGCTTCGTGGTCGACGATGCCATCGTCGTGCTCGAGAACATCACGCGGCACGTCGAGGCCGGCATGCCGCGCCTGCAGGCCGCCATCCAGGGCGCGCGGGAAGTCGGCTTCACGGTCCTGTCGATGAGCCTGTCACTGGTCGCCGTGTTCATCCCGATCCTCGCCATGGGCGGGCTGGTGGGTCGCCTCTTCCGCGAGTTCTCCGTCACGCTCTCGGTGGCCGTGCTGGTCTCGCTGGTGGTCTCGCTGACCACGACGCCGATGATGTGCTCGCGCCTGATCCGCAGGCACGATCCGAAGCGGCAGGGCCGCTGGTACGCCGCGAGCGAGCGCGCCTTCCAGGCCACCTTGCAGGGCTACGGCCGGGCGCTGCGCTGGGCGCTGCGCAACCGGGGGCTGGTGATGGTGATGCTTGCGGCGACGGTGATCTTCAACGTCTACCTGTTCCGCGTGATCCCCAAGGGGTTCTTCCCGCAGCAGGACACCGGGCGGGTCATCGGCGGCATCCAGGCCGACCAGGCGATCTCCTTCCAGGCGATGTCGAAGAAGCTCAGGCAGTTCATGGGCATCGTCAAGGCCGACCCGGACGTGGACACCGTCGTGGGCTTCACCGGCGGGGGCTCGCAGGGCGGGGGCCAGGCCAACAGCGGCTTCGTCTTCCTGTCGCTGAAGGCGAAGCCCGGTCGCACGGCGTCCGCCGACCAGGTGATCGCGCGCCTGCGTCCCAAGCTGAACCAGGTGGCCGGCGCGCGACTGTTCCTGCAGGCCTCCCAGGATATCCGCAGCGGCGGCCGGCAGAGCAACGCCCAGTACCAGTACACCCTGCAGGCGGACAACGTCGCCGACATCGACACCTGGGCGCCAAGGGTCGCCGAGGCCCTGTCGCACGCCCCGGAGCTCACCGAGGTCAACTCCGACCAGCAGCAGAACGGCCAGGAGATCGACCTCACCATCGACCGCGATACGGCCTCGCGCCTGAAGCTCAACCCGGCCACCATCGATGCCACGCTCTACGATGCCTTCGGGCAGCGCGACGTCTCGACCATCTACAACCCGCTCAACCAGTACCACGTGGTCATGGAACTGGCGCCGCAGTTCTGGCAGAGCCCCGAGACGCTGAAGGACATCTGGGTCAGCACCTCCGGCGGCACCGTCTCCGGGACGCAGGCCTCGCAGGCCGTCGCCGGTACCGTGGCCTCGGCGCAGACCGCCGCGAGCACGACCGCCGCCGCCATCGCCAGTGACACGGCGCGCAACCTCGCCAACAACAGCCTCGCCAACTCCGGCCGCGGCGCGGTCTCCACCGGCTCCGCGGTCAGCGTGGCCCGCGAGCCGATGGTCCCGCTGGCGGCCTTCACCAGCTACCACCCGGGGACCACGCCGCTGGCGGTGAACCACCAGGGTACCTTCGTCGCCACCACCGTCTCCTTCAACCTGCCCGAGAATGTCTCGCTCAGCCACGCCACCGATGCCATCGCGCGGGTGATGAACGAGGTGGGCGTGCCGGCCAGCATCCATGGCAGCTTCCAGGGCACGGCCGCCGTGTTCCAGCAGTCCCTGAGCAGCGAGCCGGTGCTCATCCTCGCCGCGCTTGCCGCGGTCTACGTGGTGCTCGGCGTGCTGTATGAGAGCTACATCCACCCGGTCACGATCCTCTCGACGCTGCCCTCGGCGGGGCTGGGTGCGGTGCTCGCGCTGCGCCTGTTCAGCACCGAGTTCAGCCTGATCGCCCTGATCGGGGTGATCCTGCTGATCGGCATCGTGAAGAAGAACGCCATCATGATGATCGACTTTGCGCTGGATGCGCAGCGCCACCAGGGCATGGACCCCGACCGCGCCATCTACGAGGCGGCGCTGCGGCGGTTCCGGCCGATCATGATGACCACCATGGCCGCCCTGCTCGGGGCGCTGCCGCTGGCCTTCGGCCGCGGCGACGGCGCGGAGCTGCGCCAGCCGCTCGGCATCGCCATCGTCGGCGGCCTCATCGTCAGCCAGATCCTCACCCTGTTCACCACGCCGGTCATGTACCTGTACCTGGACCGCTTCGGCCGCTGGGCCAACCGCCAGCGGACACACGGCCCTGCTTCCGGGCCGCTGCAGCCGGCCGCTGCGCCCGCCACACCATGAAGAGCCACCTCGCCGCATCCGTCTCCTGCGCACTGCTCCTCACCGGCTGTGCCGTCGGGCCCAACTACCACCGCCCGGAGGCGCCCGTGCCGGCGCAGTTCAAGGAGGCCGAGGGCTGGAAGCCGGCCGCGCCCGCCGAGCCTGCGAGCGCCAGCCCGTGGTGGTCGGTCTACAACGACCCGGTGCTCGATGAGCTCGAGCGCCAGATCGACATCTCCAACCAGACGCTGAAAGCCTCGGAGGCCGCCTGGCGCGAGTCGCGCGCCCTGGTCAGCCAGGCACGTGCCGCCTACCTGCCCACCGTGGGCGTCACCGCCGATGCCACCCGCTCGGGCGGCCGCGCCAACAGCAGCGGCGGCACCGGCGGCGTGGTCGTCCCCGCCGCGCATCCGTACAACACGTTCGCGGTCGAGGGGACCGCCTCCTGGGCACCGGACGTCTGGGGCAAGATCCGCCGCACGGTCGAAGCGCAACTGGCAAACGCCCAGGCGAGCGAGGCCGAGCTGGCCGCCGCGCGCCTGTCCGCGCAGGCTGCGCTCGCCACCGACTACATCGACCTGCGGGTGGCCGACGAGACGCGCAAGCTGCTCGATGAGACCGTGGCCGCCTACCAGCGCTCGCTCCAGATCACGCAGAACCAGTACAAGGTGGGCATCGTCGCCAAGGCGGACGTGATCACCGCGCAGACCCAGCTCGGCGGCGCCCAGTCCCAGCGGCTGGCCGTCGGGGTCACGCGCGCCACCCTCGAGCATGCGATCGCGGTGCTGGTGGGCAGGGCCCCGGCGGACTTCGCGATCGCGCCAGCCCCCTTCGGGGCCAGCGTGCCGGTCGCCCCCGCCGGGGTCCCCTCGACGCTCCTGGAGCGCAACCCGACGGTGGCGGCCGCCGAGCGCAACATGGCGGCGGCGAACGCGCAGATCGGCGTGGCCATCGCCGCCTATTTCCCTGCCCTCACGCTGAGCGGCCTGGCAGGCTTTGCCAGCAACCAGGCTTCCGAACTGTTCAAGGCCCCGAGCGAGGTGTGGTCCTTCGGCGGCAACGCGACGATGACGCTGTTCGATTTCGGCCTGCGCTCGGCGCAGGTGCGCCAGGCCCGCGCGACCTACGACCAGGCGGTGGCCAACTACCGCCAGGCGGTGCTCGTCGCTTTCCAGCAGGTCGAGGACCAGCTGGCGACGCTGCGCATCCTCGAGGCCGAGTACGCCGTGCAGGATGAGACCGTGAAATCCGCCAACGAGGCGGTGCGGCTGGCGCTGAATGAGTACAAGGCCGGGGTCGTCAGCTACACCACCGTGGTCACCGCGCAGGCGACCGCACTCGCAGCATCGCAGTCACTGCTGAACATCCGCCAGAGCCGCATGAATGCCAGCGTCGCCCTGGTGCAGGCGCTCGGCGGCGGCTGGGAGGCCGCGAGCCTCGGCACGCCGGGCGGCGCTGCGGCGCAGCTGGCCCAGGGTGCAGGGCGCTGAGGTGGGCAGCCCGCGGGGTGCACGGTCCCGATGGCCGCGGCCGTCCGCGGCGGGAGCGTGTATCGTTTGAACACCGTGGCCCCTCTGAGTGAACCGAAGCCCACACTGCTGATCGTCGATGACGACCAGACACTGTGCGCCATGCTGGATGAGTACCTGACGCTCGAGGGGTTCGCGGCCGTCACCGCCGGCACAGGCTCCGAGGGCCTCGAGCTCCTGGTGCGTTCGCCGGTGGACCTGGTGATCCTGGACGTGATGCTGCCGGAGCTCTCCGGCTTCGAGGTGCTGCGACGGATCCGCACCGTCAGTCGCGTGCCGGTCATCATGCTCACCGCCCGTGGGGAGGAGATCGACCGCGTCGTCGGCCTGGAGCTCGGTGCCGACGACTACCTGGCCAAGCCCTTCAGCCCGCGCGAGCTCGTGGCGCGGATCCGCGCGGTGCTGCGGCGCATGGGGGAGGCCGGGGGAGGGGACTCACTGCTGCAGTGGGGACCGCTGCGTCTTGACCTGCGCGCGCGCCGCGCCCAGGTGGGCGAGGCCGATCTGGAGCTCACCTCCGCGGAACTGCGCATCCTCGAGCTGCTGGTCCGCGCCGACACGCGCACGGTCTCGCGCGAGGAGCTGCAGCAGCAGGCGCTCGGCCGGCGATTGCTCCCCACCGACCGCAGCCTCGATACGCACGTGAGCAACCTGCGCCGCAAGATCCTCCGCCACAGCGACCGGGTGAGCGTCCAGGGCGTGCGGGGCGCCGGCTACGCCCTGACGCTGAGCGCGCCGCCGGCCCAGGAGTAACACTGTGCGCTCACTCTACTGGCGGATCTTTCTCGCGTTCTGGGTGGCCCTGGCGCTGATCCTGGTGGGCACCGTGACGGTGGCCGTCAATGCCACCTCGCACCGCACCGAGCGGCCCTGGGTGCAGCGCGGCCAGCTGTACGCGCAGGCCGCGCGCGCCTTCGAGTCCGGCGGCGCCGGCTCGCTCAGGCAGTGGCTGCTGTCCCTGCCCCCCGATCCGGCCGGGCGCACCTTCATCGTCGGTCCCGACGGGCAGGAGATGCTGGGACGCACGCTGCCGGCGCTCCTGCGTGCCTCGCCCAACGACGTGGCCGCCGGGGCCGCGCCGGGCTCGATCGCCCCGGTCGGCGGGGCGCTGGTCCTGGTGGAGGCCGGCGGCGGGGCCTACCACGTGGTCGTGGGGCCCGTTCACGGGGTTCCCCGTCTGTTCGGGGAGCTGGAGCTGCCGGGGGTGCCGCTCGCGATCCTGCTGATCGCGATCGTCGCCAGTGCGGCGGTGTGCCTGGTGCTGGCGCGCTACCTGGTCGCACCCGTCGACAAGCTGCGCCTGGCCACGCGGCAGCTGGCGGCCGGGGACCTCAGTACCCGGGTGCTCCCCGCACTGAAGGGCCGCAAGGATGACCTGGGCCTCCTCGCCAAGGACCTGGATGCCATGGCGGAGCGGCTGCGGCAGCTGCTGGAGGGCAAGCAGCAGCTGATGCGCGACGTCTCGCACGAGCTGCGCTCGCCGCTGGCCCGCCTGCAGCTGGCGCTGTCGCTCGCGCGCCGCGATCCGGATGCCGCCGAGCGACACCTCCTGCGCGCCGGGACGGAGGCTGACCGGCTCGAGCAGCTCATCGCCCGCACGCTCCAGCTGGTCCGGCTGGAGCGGCCGCTGCAGGAGCTCGAGCGCAGCGCAGTCGACCTCGGGGAGCTGCTGCGCGGCATCGCCGACGAGGTGGCCATCGAGGCGGACGCGCAGGGCTGCACGGTGCTCGTGCAGGCGCACGGGGACCTGCGACTGCCGGCGGACCGGGAGCTGCTGCGCAGCGCGTTCGAGAACGTGATCCGCAATGCCGTGCGCTACAGCCCCGTGGGAACGGGGGTGAGCATCGGTGCGCGACGCACCGGAGCGGGCGGGGCCGAGGCGCTCGAGGTCGTGGTGCACGATGAGGGGCCCGGCGTGCCCGAGACGGATCTCGCGCTGATCTTCGAGCCGTTCTACCGCGTCGACCGCGCGCGCGAGCACCGCAGCGCCGGCGGCGAGGGGCTGGGACTTGCGATCGCGGCCCGTGCCGTGGCGGTGCACGGCGGTCGCATCAGTGCCGCGAACGCCGCGGGCGGCGGTCTGGTGGTCAGCGTCAGCCTACCGACGGCTGGTGCGCCAGCGGCGGCGTCGCCAGCAGCGGCCGCAGCCGCCTAGCCTCGGTGGCCAGCAGCCCGCGCTGCTGCAACGCCTCTTCCATCGAGCCGAAGGCGAAGTCGCCCAGCACCCGGCGCAGGCGCGCCTCGCATCGCGACAGGTGGGTGTAGTGGCGGAAGCGCGAGAAGGCGCTGACCTCGAAGCGGGGCTGCCCCGGGTCGAGCTCCCAGGGATGCAGGTAGAAGGCGAACGGGCGCTGGAGCTGCTCGTTGATCTGCTTCAGCCCCGCACGCGTCAGCCAGTAGGGCAGGATGCGGAAGTAACCCCCGCCGGAGACCGGGACCTGCAGGCCGAGGAAGGTGGCCGCCGACATGGGAAATTCCGCCAGCGTTCGCCCCGAAGGCGCCGACACGCGGTGCGGCTCGGGGATGGCGCCCGGCAGTCCGTACAGGTCGTGATGGATCGGGAAGATCGACGAGTCGTAGCGAAAGCCCAGGTCGATCAGGATGTCCAGCGCCCAGAGCGACTGGCGGGTCACGGAGAAGCTGGCGGCGCGGTAGCCGAGCACGCTGTGCCCGATGGTGTCCTCGAGGCAGTTCTTGGCGCGCACCGTCTCCTCGCGGAATTCGGCCGGCGTCTGGGTATAGACAAGCTTGTGCGAATAGCCGTGGCAGGCGAGCTCGTGCCCGGCCGCGGCAATGCGCCGGACCAGGCCGGGCACGCGCTCGGCCACCCAGCCGAGCACGAAGAACGTCGCGCGGGTGCCGCGCTCGCCGAGGATCTGCAGCAGGCGCTCGGTATTGCCCTCGACCCGCAGCTCGCGGCTCGACCAGCTGTCGCGTGGGATTGCCGAACTCAGCGCGGCGACGTGAAAGTAATCCTCCACGTCAACGGTGAAGGCGTTGAGCGGTCGGGCGGACGGTCCAGGCGGGGGGTGAAGCATGTGGCTGTTCAAACTATAGCGAACCGCGAATAGACGGCGTCAGGTTTTATAACCTTGCAGCCGTGTCGACAGAGTCAGCGCAACACCTATCGTGGGAACGGATCGACCGACTGCCACATTAAGGCGAACAGGCCCCGGAAATACGAACGGCTCCCGCAGGGGAGCCGTTCGCGATCTCGAGTGAGCCCGAGACGGGGTTTAGATCTTCGCGTTGGCGCGCTTGCGGCGCAATGCGAGGAAACCCACCCCACCCAGACCCACCGCGAGGAGCGGCAGGATGCCCGGCTCCGGGACGGCGGACGTGGGAGTGGTCGCACGCGGGACGATATTGCTGGTGGGGCGTCCCGGCCAGCGGTCATGCACCTGCGCGCACGCGCTCGAGCCACAGGAAAGCGCCGACGCCGGCACGCTCCACATGACTCCGGTAGCGGCAACGATGCTCGCCAGGCCTGCAATCTTGGTAATCCGCTTCATCGTAACGCCCTCCATTGACCTTCCGTGTCGTGGCCGGCTTTCGCCCGTGCCCGGTCACTCGACTCTTATTCCTAATTCTCAGCTCATGCAGCACTGGCCCAAGCCGCCTGAATGAACTAGGTCCAACAATACCAAATTTCTTCCGGATGCAAGCCCCCAATGCGACATATCACCTTGTAGGTGTGCGTCCCATCACACTCTGACATCGGCTGACGTTATGTCTGCCCTTCGCGACTGCCTGTTTCTCCATCCTGGACAATGGGTTACGTCCTAATAAGGTCATGGCTTTCTCCGCTTCGTCTGCCCCGCGCGACGAAAATCTCCCCAGCGCCCGCCCAGCCTCCGTCCATGTAAACATAAGTTACTGAAAAATAATCAGTTAATTTCTCAGGCACAACCGTTGCATTGACTCCCCCGACTGCTCTGGACGGGTCTTCGCTTCATCCGCCAGCCGCAGTTCCCGAGTTGGACAGCCGTGTCCGGTGCGTACCGGACCTGAATGGGGATTTGCGCCGTGAGAATGCTGAAGCTGGCGATGGTCGCGATGCTGGGAATGTGTGCACTGTGTGCATGCCGCACCGACAACCCCCTGGGCCCGAGCGCCGGCGCATCGGACGTGCCTTCCGGCAACGGCACCGCCACGGTCTCTTGGCAGGCTTCGACGACGACGACCTCGGGCAGCGCGCTGGAAGACCTGGCGGGCTATCGTATTTACTACGGACTGAGCGCGAGCGACCTTTCGCAGGTGGTCGACGCCGGCGTCGACCTGCAGAGCTACGTCATCGACAACCTCGGTCGCGGCACCTGGTACTTCGCGGTGCGCGCCGTCACGCAACTCGGCGTCGAGAGCGACTTATCGCAGATTGTCAGCAAGACCATAGACTGACACTAAAGCCTGGCATCAGGCGCAGCCGCGATTCTCGAGCCGGCGTGCACGCCCGCAGGCACATTCTCGTAAGATCCGGCGGATGCGCGCTTCCGGCTCACAGCGCTTGTGGTTGCTCTTCACCCTGGCATGCCTGGTGGCGGTGCTGTACTGGCCCAGTACTGCGATCCTGCTTTCGCAATGGGCCGACTTCGTCAACATCACCTATACGCACGGCTGGCTGATCCTGGGGGTGTCCCTGGGCCTCGTCGTGCGCGAACGCGGCGCAATCGCTGCAGCCCCGGTTGCCCCCTGGCCCCTGGCGCAGGCCGGCGTGCTGGCGGCGAGCCTGGCGTGGCTGATCTCCTATCGCGCCAGCATGGAGGACCTGCAGGTCCTCATCTACCCGAGCCTGTTCTGGCTGGCCGCGAGCGCGGCCTTGGGCAAGCGCATCGGGCGACTGCTGCTCTTCCCCACGGCGTTCTTCGTCTTTGCGCTGCCGAGCTGGGGGCAGTTCGCCGACCCGCTGCAGGCGCTCACCGTCAGCGTCATGGGAGTGGTGCTCGATCTCACCGGTCCTCACGCGGTGATCCAAGGCGACTACATCCACATCCCCAACGGCAGCTTCGTCATCGAACAGGGCTGCAGCGGCCTGCACTTCATGATCGTAGGGCTGGCGGTCGCGGCGCTGCACGGAGAACTGCGACGTGACCCGTGGCAGACCCGCGCCCTGCAGCTGCTGCTGATGGCAGGGCTTGCCCTGCTGGCCAACTGGGTGCGCGTCTACACGGTCATCGAGGCGGGCTACCTCACCGACATGAAGCACCATCTGGTGAGCGTCAGCCACTACTGGTTCGGCTGGGGCGTGTTCGCCGTGGCACTGGCGGGGTTCTTCTGGCTCTCGACCTGGTTCGCCCCGAGCACGGCGACCGCTGCGATTTCCGCGCCGCGCGCGGAGCCTGCCGCGCCGGCCTCCGGCGAATGGCGCGCCGTTCTCCTGGCGGCGATCCTACTGGCGCTGCTGCCCGGGCTCAGTGCGACATTGCGCCAGCGCAGCCCGCCGGACCTGCCGGACCTTGCTGAACTGATCCGTCCCGGGGCGCCCTGGTCGTTCGCGCAGGGAAGCTTCGACTCGTTCTGGGTTCCTGAATTCGCCGGCGCCGACCAAACCCTGCACACGGTGGTCACCGACGCCGACGGTCGTATGGTCGAAATATTCGCCGCGGGGTATCGCGAGCAACGCCAGGGCGCCGAGCTCGTCGGAGAATCGAGCAGCCTGCTGGGACGACACCTAGAGTCCCGCGCGGAGGGCATCGCCGAGGCGGGCGCGGACCGGTTCATAGAGACCGTGGCGGCTGATCCGGAAGGGGCGCGCTCCCTGATCTGGTCTCGTTACAGGATCGGTTCCCGTCCATTCGTCCGGCCGCTGGCCTCGCAGCTGTGGTACGGCCTCAGGGCGAGCCTCGGACACGTGCCCTCGACGCTGGTCGCTGCCCGGGTGGAATGTGTTCAGGACTGCGCCACGGCGCGGCAGCTGCTGCGCAGCATGGCCGCCAGCGGCTCGCTGCCGTAGCGGCGAGCGGGCTGGGGCCCGGAGCATCGGCATTACATAGTCCGGGGGCCAGGGGCAACCCGACATCCTCCTGGGTTGGGACCTGTGATCCTGCTCACATCCTGTCAGCGGACGCTGCCAGTAGGATTCGTCGCTTGGGGACGACGGTACGGAGCGTTTACTGGTACCGTCAAAAAACATACAAGGCACTGATCCAACTGTCTTAATCAGCCGCTGGAGCCCGTCCACGAGGAGGGACTCGCATGCCGTTGTTTCTGATAGGCTCAACTTTTGGAATCAGGAATGAAGATGCGACGTCCAAGCGCGCAGATGCTGGCAGGATGGCTGGCGGTGGTTTTCCTACTCTGTGGGTGCGCCTCGAGCGCTCCGCCGGTCCTGCCCCCGACCGCCAAGCAGGCATCGACTTCGGCAGCCTCCAATGACTACATCATCGGCCCCGGCGACATCCTGAAGGTGTTCGTCTGGCGCAATCCCGAGCTGTCCACCGAGGTGCCGGTGCGGCCGGACGGCAAGATCTCCACGCCGCTGGTGGAGGACATGGTCGCCGTCGGCAAGACCTCCCCGCAGCTCGCCCGCGACATGGAGGCGGTACTGGGCGAGTACGTGCGCAGTCCCAAGGTCAACATCATCGTGACGACCGCCGCCAGCGCCTTCAGCCAGGTGAAGGTGGTCGGACAGGTCCTGAAGCCGCAGGAGCTCTCATACCGCGAGGGCATGACCGTGCTCGATGCAGTGCTGGCGGTGGGGGGCCTCGGCCAGTTCGCCGCGGGCAACCGCGCGCAGATCACGCGGGTCGTCAACGGCAAGCAGACCAGCATCAAGGTGAAGCTGGACAACCTGATCAACGACGGCGACACCAGCCAGAACATCCCCCTGAAGCCGGGCGACATCCTGTTCGTCCCGCAGTCGCGGTTCTAGGCGTGCACACAGCGCTCGAATTCATCCTGGAGCAGGTCCGCGGAGTCTGGCGCTTCCGCTGGACGGCGATGCTCGTCGCCTGGACGGTCTGCCTGATCGGCTGGGCAGTCGTGCTGCTGCTGCCGGATACCTACAGCTCCTGGGCACGGGTCTTCGTGGACACACGGACCCGCCTGAGCCAGGTGACGGCCGGCATCGCCGTGGAATCCAACGTCAGCGCCCAGCTCGCGGCCGTGCGCGAGGCGCTGCTTGGCGGCCCGCAGCTGGCGAAGGTGGCGAGCGCGGCCATCCCGGGCTTCGACCGCATGCCCCCGGGACAACAGGCCGGCATCATCGACGACCTGCGCTCCCGGCTCACCGTGGAGGCCAATGGTGAGCGCAACCAGCCGGCGGACCTCTACGTCATCTCCTATACCGATCACTCGCGCAACACGCGCGAGGTGGTCGCCCAGCTGCTGAACCTGTTCATGGCCAACGCCATGAGCGGCAGCCACCAAAGCGCCCAGCAGGCCGAGTCCTTCCTCGCGCAGCAGATCGCCGAGAGTGAAAAGAAGCTGGCGGCCTCGGAGTCGCAGATCGCCGATTTCAAGCGCCAGCACGCAGGACTGATCCCGGGCAACACCGGCGGGGACTACTTCACGCGTCTGAACTCCACCACCGACCAGCTCAGCAAGGAGAAGGCGGCCCTCATGGTCGCGGAGCAGAAGCGCGACGAGTTGCAGCGGCAGCTGGCGAGCGAGCAGCCCCTCACGGGCGGGGCGGTCGTCGTAGGCTCCAGCGGGGGTGCGACCGATACCGGCAGCGCCATCCGCGAGGCGCAGGCGCACCTGGACGAACTGCTGCAGCGCTACACCGACAAGCACCCGGATGTCATTGCCGCGCGCGGAACCCTGGAGGATCTCAAGCGTCGCCAGACGGCCGAGACGGCCGCGATCCGCCGCGGCGATGCGGCGGCCATCGCCTCCAGCGGCCTTGCCGCCAACCCCGTCTACCAGGGAATGCGGCTGCAGCTGAGCCAGGCGGACGTCGAGGTGGCCACCGCGCGGCGCCAGGTCGCCGACCAGCAGGCGCAGATCGACGAGCTTCGCAAGATGATCAGCATCGCCCCGGAGGTCGAGGCCGAGTACGCGCGCCTCAACCGGGACTACGAGGTGACCCGGACGCAGTACCAGGCGCTGGTCGAGCGCATGGGCCGTGCCAAGCTCTCCGACCAGGCGGACGAGACCGGCGTGGTGCGCTTCGAGATCGTCGATCCCCCCAGCGGCGGGCAGTCCCCGGTCGCGCCGGACCGGGTGCGGCTCATCTTCACGGTGCTGCTGGGCGGCCTCGCCGCGGGGCTGGGCGTCGCCTACCTGATGCATCAGCTGCGCCCCGTGTTCACCTCCACCCGCCAGCTCATGGAAATGACGCAGTTGCCGGTGCTTGGCGCCGTCAGCATGACCTGGCTTGATCGCTACCGGGCGGCAGGGCGCCGGGCGATCTGGACATACTCCTTCGCGACCGGCGCGCTGGTGCTGCTGTGCTTGTTCACCGTGGCGATCCAGGGGCCGACTTCGCGCTTCCTGCACGGGCTGGTGGCATGAGCGTCATTGAAAATGCCATCAAGCGTCTGCAAGCCAGCCAGGTGGCTGCGGCACCGGCACGGAGCCCGTCCCCTGCGGCGCGCCGCCCGGAGCCGACCGGGGAGACTACCACCTCGACGCGCATCATCCCGATCGACCTCGACGGACTGCGCTCCGTCGGGCTGCTGCCGCCCGCGCACCAGGAGCGCGAGATCGCGCAGCAGTACCGCCAGATCAAGCGCCCCCTGATCAACAGCGCCCTCGGCCGCGGCGTCGAGCCCCTTCCGCAGGGCAACCTGGTGATGGTGGCGAGCGCGGTCCCCGGCGAGGGCAAGACCTTCACTTCGCTGAACCTCGCCCTGAGCATGCGCCTGGAGGAAGACGTCACGGTGCTGCTCGTGGACGGGGACGTGGTCAACCCGCGGCTGAGCCAGGTCTTGGGCGCCGATGACGTGCGCGGCCTCCTCGACGTGGCCAAGGACCCGAGCCTGTCCCTGTCCTCGGCCATCCTGCAGACCGACATCCCCGGACTGTCTTTCCTGCCGGCCGGGCACCAGGACCCGAAGGCGACCGAACTGCTGGCCAGCGCGCGCATGCAGGATGTGGTCGCGCAGCTCTCGCGCCAGGACCCGTCGCGCCTGGTGCTCTTTGATTCCGCGCCGCTGCTGCTGACCACCGAGTCGCACGCGCTCACCGACGTGGCCGGGCAGATCCTGCTGGTGGTGCGCGCGGACCAGACGCCGCAGCATGCGGTGCTGGATGCCATCGATACGCTCTCGGAAGGAAAGTCGGTCTCGCTCGTGCTCAACCAGAGCACGAAGCAGCCGCACTCCGGTTACTACTACCGGTACCTAAACCGAAAAGCGGACGGCAAAGACGACGCCTCTTGAGCGGCACTGAAGGGATGTGCCCATGAACATGCGATGGAGACTGGCATCGCTCGGCAGTGGCCGCGTACTCGTCGGGCTGCTGCTCGCGCTGGCCTCGATGCAGCTGCACGCGCAGGCCGGCCCGATCACTACCCAGACCCTGTTCTTCGACCAGGCCACCAGCGCCCGGCAGGGCAATTACCTCGATGCGCAGGGCGGGTTCATCTACACCGACAACGTCGACTTCTCCCGCGACCCGAAGAGCGACGTCCTGGCGATGATCGGTCTGGTCGGCGACACGGCACGCCAGGGGGCGCCGCGGCTCGACTACCACCTGGATACCAACATCGCGGTGGTCAAGTACTTCAGCAACACTTACGACATCCAACCCTTCGGCTATCTCGACGCCGGTGGCGAGTTCAAGATAGTGCCCGGGTTCTTTTCCTGGGACGCCCGTGACACTTACTCGCAGGCCGTGCTGAACCCGTTCGCCGCGGCGACTCCCGACAACGTCGAGAGCCTCAACTACGCCACGACCGGACCGAGGTTCACCATCAAGCCGACGCTGCAGGACACCCTGACTCTCACGGGCTTCTACGGGCGCGTGGACACCAACTCCAAGTCGCCGAACTACATCAACATCGACAGCGACCGCTACGGTGGCGATGCGCGCCTCGATCACGCCTTCTCCAGCAACGTGACCGTGTACGTGACCTACGATTACGGCGACGTGACCTACATCGACAAGGTCAACAACAGCGACTTCACCTCGCAGGTGATCGCGGGCGGCCTGCGCCTCCACAATTTCCGCACCACGTTCGACGGGTCGATCGGCTACACCAAGCTGCGACTGAATACCGACGACCCTGCGATCGAGGACAAAAATCCCAAGGGCGTCAACTGGCGGTTCGAGCTCGGCCGGCTCATTTCCCCGACGCAGCGGGTGACCCTGCATGCGTCCAAGCAGAATACCGATGCGGCCAACCTGTTCCTGATCAGCCTTGACCAGCCGGTGCCGAGTAACCAGAACAACCGGATCGTTCCCGGCCAGCCGTTCGTGCACACCGAATATGGGGGCACCTGGCATGTGGACGGCATCCGCAACACGCTGGATGTCGGCCTCATGAGCTCTAGCGACCGCTACGAGGTCACCCCCCAGGACAACCGCGATGCCAGGAGCATCAACGCGCTCTATCAGCGCCACCTGACTCCCCTGTGGGTCTGGAACATCGGCGGCTCCTACGAGGACGACCACTACACCACGGGCGACGTCCATACGATCACGTTCCTGACCACGTTGCGCTGGACCATCGGGCAGCGCGTGGCGGTGCGCTTCCTCTACGCGCGCTCGGAGCTGGGTCCGCACGGTGTCGCCGCGAACGAGATCGGCGTTACGGCTACGTATGCGTTGACACGCGCGGCGTTGGCTACCGATCCTGCCCGCGATCTGCATCCCACCTCGCCAGCCTCGCAGCCGCGCCTGTGACCTGCGCCGACGCGACCGCGATGGCGTGGCTGTTCTGGGCCTGTCTTGCGGCCGGGTTCTACCCCTATCTTGGTTACCCGCTGTGCATCGTGCTGCTGCGTGCGCTGCGGCCACTCCCGGTGCGGTGCGCGCCTGTGACTCCCAGCGTCACAGTGGTGATCAGCGCGTATAACGAGGCTAAGCACATCGAGGCGACGGTACGCAACAAGCTCCAGCAGGACTATCCGCGCGAGTTACTGCGGGTGATCGTGGCATCCGACGGCTCCACGGACGGGACCGATGCTGTGCTGCGCACACTGGCGCAGCAGGACGCGCGCGTCACGTTCTTCCGCCAGGAGCCCCGCAGCGGCAAGACCGCCGCCATCAACCGGCTCATCGACAAGGTGTCGAGCGAGATCGTGGTGTTTGCAGATGCGAATTCCATGTACCGCCCGGACACGGTGCGCAAGCTGGTCGCCCCGTTTGCAGACCCCGCGGTCGGCTACGTCACCGGGCGCATGCTGTACGTGGACCGGCACGGCTCGCTGGTGGGCGACGGCTGTTCCGCCTACATGCGTTACGAGAATACGCTGCGCGCGGCGGAGACCGTAGTCGGCTCGGTCGTAGGCGTCGACGGTGGCGTCGATGCCGTGCGGCGTGAGCTGTACCGGCCGATGAACGCGGACCAGCTGCCGGACCTGGTGCTCCCGCTCAGCGTTGTCGAACAGGGGCGTCGCGTGGTGTTCGCCCCCGAGGCGGTGCTGGAGGAGGAAACCCTCAGCAGCGACACGGCCGAATACCGCATGCGCGTGCGCGTAGCGCTGCGGGCGTTCTGGGCGATGCACGACAAGAGCGCGCTCTTCAACCCCTTGAAATTTCCGCTCTTCAGCTGGCAGCTGACCTCGCACAAGCTGCTACGTTATCTCAGCTTCATGCCGCTGCTGACCGCGGCGGTGCTGAACTGGTGGCTGCTGCCGCGCGGCTGGCCCTATGACCTCATGGCCATCGGCCAGGGCGTGGTGGCGACCCTGATCGCCCTCGCGGCACTTGGGCCTCGGCGCCTGCGCGAGTTCGGCCCGGCGCGCTACGCCTACTACTTCTTACTGCTCAACTTGGCTTCCGCGGTGGCGCTCAGCCGCTTCGTGCGGGGGGAAAAACAGGTGCTGTGGCAGCCGCGCACCGGATGAGGCCGCCGTGTCGGTGATGACTTCGCTGTCGCGTCACGTCTTCCACCCGTTGTGGGACGTAAAGGACCGCAGCCAGCGCCTGAAGCTGCTCCGCCAGCTCGAGAGGACCCAGTGGGAGCCGCGCGCGGTGCTGGAAGGGCGCCAGCGCGAGCGGCTCAGGGGCATCGTGCGCTATGCCGCCGGGAACTCCCCTTACTACGCACGCCTGTTCCGCGAGCACCACTTCGACCCGGAGAATTTCACGCTGGCGCAGTTTGCCACGCTGCCCGTACTCACCAAGTCGATCATCCGCAGCTCGACCGAGGAGATACTCTCCCGCCAGTTCCAGCGCAGCGAGCTCGGCGAGCACCGGACCGGCGGCTCGACCGGGGTGGCACTGACCACTTACTTCGACCCCGACTGGCGCGTGATCCGCACTGCCGACTACATGCGCTCGGACCAGTGGGCCGGTCTCTACCACGGCATGAAGGTAGCCGCCCTGTGGGGCAACCCGCCGGTCGCGGGCTCCTTCAAGGAGCGTGTCCGCCGCCTGCTCATCGACCGCTTTCTCTACCTGGACACCATCGACCTAAACGAGCGCTCCATCGGCGCATTCATCGATGCCTGGCGGCGCGAGCGGCCCGAGATCCTGCTCGGCCACGCACACTCGCTCTACATGCTGGCCCGCCACCTCGAGGACCGCCGCATCAGCGACCTGCGGCCGCAGGGCATCATCTCCACCTCGATGATGCTGCTGGCCCACGAGCGCCGTGTCATCGAGGCCGCCTTCGGCTGCAAGGTGACCGACCGCTACGGCTGCGAGGAAGTGGGCCTGATCGCGTGCGAATGCGAGGTGCACAACGGCATGCACCTGGACATCGAGCACCTGTACGTCGAGTTCATCCGCGCCGACGGCACGGCCGCCGCGCCCGGGGAAGAGGGCGCGATCGTCATTACCGACCTGTTCAACAAGGGCATGCCCTTCATCCGCTACCGCATCGAGGACGTCGGCGTACCGACGGACCGGGTGTGCCCGTGCGGACGCGGGGCGCCGCTCCTGGAGCGGGTCGCGGGGCGCGTGGCGGATTATCTGAAGCGTGCTGACGGTTCGCTGGTGGCCGGGGTCTCCCTGGTCGAGCGCACGCTGACCGCCATCGACGGCATCGAGCAGCTGCAGGTGGTGCAGCCTTCACGCGAGGAGATCGTCCTGAACATCGTGCGCGCCCCGGGTTATTCGGCGGCGAGCGAGGCGGCGCTGCTGGCCGAGTTCGCGAGCGTCTTCGGGCCGGGCATCCGCTTCCGCCCGGCGTACGTGACGAGCATCCCGCAGGAGCGCTCGGGCAAGTACCGCTTTTCGATCTGCAGGGTCTGAGGCGATGGCGGCAGGCAGCTCCGGCGAACTGGTCTCGGCGGTCATCGCCAGCTACAACATGGCGCAGTACCTGCCGCAGGCGGTGAACTCCGTGCTGGCGCAGACCTATGCCAACGTGGAAGTGCAGATCGTCGATGACGGCTCGACCGACGCTACCGCGGCCGTCGTGCGGCAATGGGACTCCGATCCCAGGGTGCGCGTGCACTTCCAGAAGAATGCCGGCGCGGCCAATGCCAAGAACCAGGGCATGAAGCTCAGCCGCGGCGCGTACGTGGCCCTGCTGGATGCGGACGATGTCTGGCTGCCGGACAAGCTCGCGCTTCAGATGCCGCTGTTCACAGCCAGTCCCGACATTGGCCTGGTGTACTCGGACTACGCGCGCATGGACGGCGAGGGCAGGCCGCTGCCGCAGGCGGTGACGGCGATGCACCGTGGGCGCGTGGCAGGGCCCCTGTTGATCGAGAACTTCGTCCCGTACTCGGCGGTGGTCATGCGCCGCGCGTGCCTGGAGCGCACCGGCTGCTTCGACGAGTCTCTCAGCATGGGATTCGACTACGACCTGTGGCTGCGCCTCTCGGCGCACTACCAGTTCGACTTCGTGCCGCGGGCGACCTTCCGCTATCGCGTCTGGTCGGGGCAGCTGTCGCGCAACTACCGCAAGCGCTGGCAGGTGGCGATCCAGACAACCCAGAGATTCCTCGACAACCATCCGGATGCGGTCGAGGCCGCAGTCGTACGCGAGGCCTGGGCGCACACCTATGTCGGTCGAGGCGACAGCACGCTCTGGCAGGAGCAAGACCGCACGGCCGCGTTCCGGGACTACTTGCGGGCGCTGCAGTACGTGCCCTGGTACTGGCCGGCGTGGCGTGCACTGGCGCGCGGCCTGATCACCACGCGCGCGCCGTGAACTCAACGATCCGGTATGGGCGGGTAGTCCGTGCGGTTGATATAGCCGGCGGACCCTTGCTCGGAAATGGCGCGCGCGGGCACCCCGCCGACCACCGCATCGGCCGGCACATCGGCGACGACGACGGCGTTGGCGCCGATGGCGGCGCGATCGCCGACGTTGATGCGGCCCAGGATCTTGGCCCCCGGGCCGATGTAGACATCGTTGCCGATGCTCGGGCAGCCCATGCGGTCACCGCGGTTGAGGCGCCCCAGCGTGACCCCGTGCGAGAGGTTGCAGTTGTTGCCGATGCGCACCGCCTCGTTGACGACGATGCCGCCAAAGTGGCCGATATAGAGCCCGGAGCCGATGCTGGCGTCCCGGGAAATGTCGATGCCGTAGCGGATCGTGTAGCGGTGCAGCGCGAGCACGGTCAGCTGGCGGACGCCGAGCTGGCACCACGGGGCGTGCACCGTGTAGGAGTAGAAGCGCAGCAGCGTGCTGTAGCGGAAGCCGGGGGTCGCAAGAAAGTGCCTCAGGAAGACCCCAGTCCCGAGCCTGCCCGCGTGGCGCCACAGGTCCGAGGCGATCAGCGCGCGGCAGCGGGCCCAGCTCATTGGTTTGACGCCTGCGAGCAGTAACCCATGAGGATTTTGCATCTCATTCATAGCGAGGGCGTGTACGGGGCCGAGCGCATTCTATTGTATCTGGCCCGCGAGCAGCAGCTGCGCGGGCACTCGCCCGTTATCGGCAGTATGCGCGACCCGCACACGCCGCAGACGGATTTTGAAGCCCTGGCCGCCAGCATGCGCCTGCCGGTAGTACCGATCCGCATCGCGCCGCGCCCGACCATTCCGGTGGTCCGGCATCTGCTCGGCGTCGTGCGCGAGACCGGGGCCGAGGTCGTTCATTCACACGGCTACAAGGGGAATATCCTGTTGGGGCCACTGCCCCGGCGCCTGCGGGGCCCCATGCTCTCGACTTTGCACGGCTGGGTCACGGCGCGGGGGGTCAGTGCGCTGCGTCTGTACGAGCTGCTCGATCGGCTGGCGTTGCGGCGCATCGACCAGGTGGTGGTGGTCACGCGCGCCATGCTCGCACTGCCGGCACTGCGGGCGCTCGCGCCGCAACGTCGACGGCTTATTGAGAACGGAATTCCGGACCTCGCCGCGCGGCTGGAGGATCTTGCCGCGCGCGGCGTTCCGCCGCTGCCGCCAGCGCTCGTCGCGGCAGTGCAGGACCGGCCGACGCTGCTCGCGATCGGCCGCCTGTCCCCTGAAAAGGGTTTCGAGCTTCTGATCCAGGCGTTCGCGCAAGCCAGGGCGTCCACCGGCAGCCGCTATCGGCTGGTTGTCGTAGGCGAGGGTCCGGAAAGAGACAATCTGACCCGCTGCATCAGCGCGCTGGGTCTGCAAGACGACGTACTGCTGGCGGGCTTCCTGGAAGGTCCCGATCGGCTGCTGGCGCAGGCGGTCGGGTTCGTCATGAGTTCGTATACCGAGGGCATGCCACTGGTGCTGCTCGAAGCGCTGCAGTGGGGTGCGCCCGTGGTGGCCACGCGCGTCGGCGCCATCCCGGAGATACTTGAGCACAGCCGCGCAGGCGCCGTGATGGTGCCTCCGCACGATCTGCCCGCGCTGCGCCAGGCCCTCGGGCAGCTGATGGCCGCTCCCGGAAAGCGCCAGGCGATCCAACCGGAGGCCGATGGGAAGCGCTATTCCAGCGGCCGCATGGCCGAGGAATATTTGAGCGCGTACCAGGCGATTACGTGAAAAACATGCGCGATCCGTCAGGGCTTACGGGCACACTTCCGGCCAGCGCGCCTGCGTCGACCCGCGGTCTGGCGTGACATAATGAAATTGATGAGAAAGACGCGAGTCAAACAGGACCTTGAGTGGCCCGAGGAGCAGGGAACGCGCGATGCCGCCTTCTACCTGTTCTGCATCTTCATCGTCAGCTACTTCACGCACGTGGCCGCGCGCGTACCTGCGCTGGGTACGCTGCACATCGACCTGCTGCTGGCCGGGGCGACGGCCCTGGCGATCGCCTTCTCCGGGCCGCGGCGGCGCAGGGGGCCGGCGCCGACGATGGATCCGGTGGCGCGCAAGCTGTGGATCCTCGTCGGCTACATCATCGTCACCATCCCGTTCGTGGAGTGGCCCGGCAGCGTCATCCACAACCTGCAGGAATACGCAAAGTCGCTGTGCTTCTTTTTCTTCGTGATCGCAACCGTCGACACCACGCGCAAGCTGCGCACGCTGATCAGCGTGTACGTGGTCACGCAGGTGATCCGCGTGATCGAGCCGCTGGAGATGCACATCCGCGGAGGGTACTGGGGCTCCTTCACCTCGCTCGGCAACTGGGAGTACATGGACCGCCTCGCAGGCTCCCCCTACGACGTGATCAACCCGAACGGGCTGGGCTTCGTCATCATCATGACGCTGCCACTGCTGCACCTGATCCTCAAGCCCGAGACGCCCGTGCGCAGGGCGCTGCTGGTGGGCCTGGTGGGAGCGATGTGCTACGCACTGGTGCTGAGCGCATCGCGCTCCGGGTTCCTGGGCCTGATCTTCCTCGGGGTGCTGCTGGTGTGGAAGAGCAAGAACCGCGCCGCCTACCTTGCGATGGGCGCCATCGCGCTGGTGGCCAGCCTCTTTCTCATGACTGACCTGCAGCGCGAGCGCTACGTGTCCATCTTCTCGCACAACGCCAAGGGCAGCGCCACCGCCCAGGAGCGCATCACCGGGGTCATCGACGACTTCAAGATCTCGCTGCGCCGCCCCCTGTTCGGGCACGGCCTCGGGACCTCGGCGGAGGCCAACGCCCATTTCCGCGGCGAGAACCTGCCCTCGCACAACCTGTACACCGAGGTCGCCGAGGAACTCGGCTACGTCGGGCTGGTATTGCTGCTCATGGTGATCTGGGGCTTCCTGCAGGCCTGCTGGCGGGCGCAGACGATCGTCAGCGCGACGCCGATGACCGACCCGCGCCTGCGCTTCCTGCACCAGGTTGCGGTCGCCCTCATGGTGGTCGTGGGCGTGGACCTGTTCTTCAGCTTCGCCGCGTTCGGCTTCTCGGAGCCGTACTGGTATTTCTTCGGCGGCCTGTCGGTGGCCACCGCGCGGCTCGCCGTCAAGCTTGTGCCGGAGGCGGCCAGCGTGGCGGTCACCGGGCGGCAGCGGCGCGGCCTGCTGCGGCCCGGCCGGCCGAGCCTGCCGCCACGGCGCCCGGCCCTGCAGCGCCCTGCGCCGCACGCCCGGACCGGGCGGGGCAGCTGACATGTGTGGTATCTGCGGATTCGTCTCCTCGGCCGGATGGCCCCAGGCAACGCTGCAGGGGATGAACGACGTCATCTTCCGGCGCGGCCCGGACGGGGAGGGCCTGCTGCACACCGGGCCCGTGGGCCTGGCCATGCGGCGCCTGGCCATCATCGATCTCGCCGGTGGCTGGCAGCCGGTCTACAACGAGGATCGCTCGGTCGCCGTGGTCTTCAACGGCGAGATCTACAACTTCAAGGCACTGCGCGCCGGACTGCTCGCGCGCGGCCACCAGTTCCGCACGCACTCGGACACCGAGGTCATCGTGCACCTGTACGAGGAGAAGGGCGCCGCGCTGGTCGACGACCTCGAGGGCATGTTCGCCTTCGCCCTGTGGGATGCACGGCAGGAGCAGCTGCTGCTGGCCCGCGACCGGCTCGGCATCAAGCCGCTGTACGTGGCGCAACTGCCGGGCGGAGTGCTGTTCGGCTCGGAGATCAAGTCGCTGCTGTCGACAGGGCTCGTGCCGCCGGACATCGACTGGCAGGCGATGGACGAGTTCTTCACCTACACCTTCATCCCGGCGCCGCGCAGCATCTACCGCGCCATCAGCAAGGTGCCGCCGGCGACGACGCTGACCATCGATGCCTGCGGCAACGTGCACCCGCACACCTACTGGCAGGTGCCCGATCGCGCCCCGGAGCAGCGCTCGCAAGATGAATGGGTTGAGCGCGTCGAGACGGGCCTGAAGCGGGCGGTCGAGTCGCACCTGGTGAGCGACGTGCCGGTCGGGGCGTTCCTCTCCGGCGGCATCGACAGCGGCCTGATGGTCGCCATGATGGCGGCGGCCAGCGAGCGGCCGGTCGAGACCTTCACGGTGGGGTTCGGCGATGCCGGCGCCTCGTTCATCGACGAGCGCGTGTACGCGCGCATGATCGCCCAGCGCTATCGCCTGAACCACCACGAGATCAACGTCGAGCCGCACGTCGAGCAGATCATCCAGGACGTCGTCGCAGCCTTCGACGAGCCGTTCTCCGATGACTCGGTCATCCCCAGCTACTACGTCAGCCAGGCGGCCGCGCGCTTCGTGAAGGTGGCCCTCACGGGGCTGGGCGGGGATGAGCTGTTCGGCGGCTACCGCCGACACCTGGGCGTGCGGGTCGGTGATGCCTACGCGCGCGTGCCGCGCTGGCTGCGCGAGGGCGTGGTGGATCCTGTGATCCGTCGCATCCCGGAGCCGAAGACCTCGAGCGACCTCATCGACCACATGAAGCGCTTCTCGCGCGCCTCCTCGGCGAGCGCGGCGAGCCGCTATCAGGACTCGATGAGCTCCCTGCCCGCGCACGAGCGGGCGCGCCTGTATGGCCGGGACACGGCGGCCAGGGTGGACGCGGCGCGCACCGCCGATATCCTCGCCGGCACGTTCGCCGGGTTCCGCCACGGCACCAGCGTCGATCGCGCCCTCAAGACCGATCTGCGCTGGTACCTGCCCGACGACATCCTCACGCTCACCGACCGCTTGAGCATGTGGCACTCGCTGGAGCTGCGCGTCCCGTTCCTGGACCATCACCTGGTCGAGGACGTGATGAGCATGCCCGCCGCGCTCAAGATCCGCGGCCTGAAGCAGAAGTACGTGCTGCGCAAGGTGGCGCAGAAGTGGCTGCCGGCTCCGGTCATCAATCACCGCAAGCAGGGCTTCGAGGCGCCCATGGGCCGCTGGCTGCGCGGGCCGCTCAAGGAGCTGATGCAGGACACCCTGAGCGCGGCCGCGCTGGGCAGGGAGGGGATCTTCAACTTCGCCGAGGTCGAGCGCCTGCAGCACGAGCACCTGGACGGTACGCGCAAGCACAGCAAGCTGCTCTTCTCGCTGCTGATGTTCCAGCTGTGGCAGGCGCAGCACCGGCAGGCCGTCACGGCACGCCCGGCCGTGACCTTCGCCGCATGAAGGCGCTGGCGCTGTCCTGGTCCGAGCACCGCCGCATGCAGGAGCTGTGTGCGGGCCTGGGTCTTGAGCTGGTGGTGCTGAAGACCCGGCGGCGCGGGGCGCTGCGCTACCTGGTGCTGTCGGCCGCCACGATCGGACTCCTGCTCAGGCGCCGCGTGAAGGTGCTCCTGATCCAGAACCCCTCGCTCATCCTCGGTGCGCTGACCGCGCTGCTGCGGCGCCTGCTCGGCTTCCAGCTCATCGTGGACGCCCACAACGAGGCGGTCGACCCTTACATCAACCGCCAGGGCTGGATCAGGCGCCTGTCCTACTGGGTCATCCGTAACTCCGAGCTGACCATCGTCACCAACCGCCAGCTCGCGCAGATCATCGAGGGCGAGGGCGGGCGCGCCTTCGTGCTGCCCGACCGGGTGCCCGCGGCACCGCCCGCCGGATCCGCACCCATCCTGGCCGGCGAGTTCAACGTGGTGCTCATCGCGACCTACGCGGCCGATGAGCCGATCGCGGCGGTGTTCGAGGCCGTGTGTGGCAGTGAGGTGCAGCTGTACGTCACCGGCAACCCGAAGAAGCTCGACCCGGCCGTGGCGGCGGGCACCCCGCCCAACGTGCACTTCACCGGCTTCCTCGAGGAGGAGGCGTACTGGGCCCTGCTGCGTGCTGCCGACGGCATCATCGACCTGACCCTGATGCCCGATTGCCTGGTGTGTGGTGCCTACGAGGCGCTGGCCATCGGCAAGCCGATGATCCTCTCCGGCAACACCGCAAGCGTCGAGCTCTTCGGTGATGCGGCGGCCTTCACCGACAACAGCACAGCCGATATCCGGCGCGCGCTCGGGGCGCTGCGCCTGCGGCGGGCGGAGCTGGCCGCGGCGGCCGTCGTCAAGCGGGGGGAGATGGCGCAACGCTGGGATGCGGCGGCCCGCTCGCTCGCGCGCTTCGTCGCCGAAGCAGCGGTGCCCGAGGTTGCCACGGACGCGTGAGGCCCGACGGCGCAAACCCAACGGCCCCGGCGGGCCCCGGTCCCGCACCCGCGCCCCACCCGGAGCCGCGGGTGTCCGGGTGGCGGCTCGCGTGGCTGTGGTGCGCAGCGCTCGCCGGCTTCCTCGCAGCCGCCGAGGGCGCCGCGCGCCTGGACGACCGGCTCTTCCACGGCGTGCCGTTCTTCGCCAATCCCAGCTACGACGATCTGTTCGTGCGCGACGACCTCGGGCGCCGCGGCCGCCCCAACGCCCAGTTCGGCAAGTGGCAGCTCAACCGCTTCGGATTCCGGGGACCCGAGATCACGCTCCTCCCCAGGCACGGCTGCACCCGCATCGCCGTCATGGGCGCCTCCGAGACCTTCGGTTACGACGAGTCCCCCGGCCACGAGTTTCCGGCACTGCTGGGAGCGAAGCTGGCCGGGCGCGGCTGCATCGAGGTCGTGAACGTGGCCGTGGTCGGCATGACCACCGGCACCATGGTCAGCTACTGGCGCAACTGGGTGTCACGGTTCCAGCCGGACCTGGTGGTGGTGTATTCCTCGCCCCTGTTCTATCTGGCGAGCGATGAGCCACCGCAGGCGGCTGCAGCGGCGCCGCCCGCCGCCCCGGCGGAAGCGGCTCCCATGCCCGCCCCGGCGCCGCTGCCCGGCCATCCCTTCTCGTCGCGCTTCGTGAAGCGGCTGCGCGGGGTGATCCATGCCGCCGTGCCTGCCTGGGTCTGGATGGCCGTGAGCCGGCACCAGGTCGAGCAGAAGCTCGCGGGCCTGCCGCCCGAGGCCCTGATCCACGCGCCGCGCGCCGCCGGGCTCGCCGCCTATGAGCACGACCTCGTCCGCCTGATCGCGGCGGTGCGCGCCCAGGGCGCCCGCGTGGTGCTGGTGACCCATGCGCAGCGCGCCGAGCTGCCGCTCGCGCCCCGCGCGCTGCCGGACCTGTGGGAGGAGCGCACCTGGGTGCCGCAGGCGGACCTGCCGGTGTTCATCGAGTTCGACCGCGCGGCCAACGCCGTCACCCAGCGCGTCGCGGCACGGGAGGAGGTGCCGGTGATCGATGCCGCGGCGCAGCTGAATGGCTGCTGGGACTGCTTCGGCGACCTGAACCACTTCGTCGACCGGGGCGCCGAGCGCATGGCCGACCTGCTGGCGCGGCAGCTGCCGCTGCCGCAGCGGGGGCAGTAGCGCCGTGCTGTTCAACAGCTTCATCTTCATCTTCGGGTTCCTGCCGCTGGTCTACCTGGTGTTCTGGTGGCTGCCGGCGGCCCGCTACCGCTACATGTGGCTGGCCTTCTCCGGCTACGTCTTCTACGGCTACTGGGACGCCCGCTTCTGCCTGCTGATGGCCTTCTCCACCGTGGTCAGCTACTGCGCGGGCCTGGCCTTCCTCAAGTACGACACGCCGCGCGCCCGGCGTCTGGCGCTCATCGTGCCGGTGTGCGTGGACCTGTGCCTGCTGGGCTTCTTCAAGTACGCAGGCTTCGCACTGCGCTCCGGGCAGTGGCTGGCGGACCACCTCGGCATCAGCGTGCACCTGCCGGTCTTCGACATCATCCTGCCGGTCGGCATCTCGTTCTACACCTTCCACACCATCTCCTACATCGTCGACTCCTACCGCGGCACGATCAGGCCGACGCGCAACCTGTTCGAGTTCAGCGCCTACGTCTCGCTGTTCTCGCAGCTGGTGGCGGGACCGATCGTGCGCTTCCGGCAGATCGAGGCGGACCTGGAGAACCTCGGCAGCGCGCAGCGGCGCCGCTGGCTGATTCCCGGCGTGTTGTTCTTCGTCACCGGGCTGGTGGAGAAGGTGCTGGTCGCCGACACCCTGGCGACCTTCGTCGACCCGGCCTTCAAGGACATCGGCGCGCTGTCCACGGCGGGCGCCTGGCTGGTCATGCTGGCCTACTCGTTCCAGCTGTACTTCGACTTCTGCGGCTACAGCGACATGGCCGTCGGCCTGGGCTACCTCTTCGGGCTGCGCATCCCGCAGAACTTCAACTCACCCTACAAGGCGCAGGATCCGTCCGACTTCTGGCGGCGCTGGCACATCTCGCTGTCGACGTGCATGCGCGACTACCTGTACATCCCCTTCGGTGGCAGCCGCCACGGCACGCTGCAGACGATCCGCAACCTCATGCTGACCATGCTGATCGGCGGGCTCTGGCACGGTGCTAACTGGACCTTCGTGGCCTGGGGCGCCTACCACGGGGTGCTGCTGGTGCTGTACCGCCTGGCGCCGAGGCTGTGGGATGCGCTGCCGCGACCCGGGGCGCAGCTGCTCATGTTCCTGCTGGCGCTGCTCGGCTGGGTGTTCTTCCGCTCACCGACCTTCACCATCGCAGGCGAGGTGCTGCACGCGATGTTCAGCGCCACCGCCGGGGTGGTGCCCGAGAACCTGGGCACGCTCGCCTGCATGCTGCTCGTGGCCGGCTACTGGGCGATGGTCGGACGCAACACTTTCGAGTTCAACCACAGCCACACGGCCACCGCGTGGCAGCGGGTGCTGATGGCGGCCGCCTTCGGCGCCTGCCTGGCCGTGATGGCCGGCGGGCGCGACTCGCCCTTCCTGTACTTTCAGTTCTGATAGATCCCGCATCTGCCAACGGGCGTAATCGCCGATCGATGTGCGAGGCTTTGGACTTAGCGACCGCAGCCCCGCACCGGCTTGCGTGAAAGCACGTCACCGCATCGAGCGGCCTGTGCGGCGCGAGCAGAAGCTCCTGGCGTGCCCGGATCGACCTCGACCGCGGCCGGCTCAACAGCACCGAGCCGATCTGTCCGTCAGGTGCGCTCGGGTTTTGCGGTCAGATGCCACTTGCGTAATGCCCAGCTCGCGTGACCGTTGCGGGCGCGTGAAGCGCAGGGTGCGGCTTGGCAGCTGACAGCGACGCCGCAGCCATATGCGCGGCCCACAGGGCACGCAGGGCAGGGTGCCTGCGCACTGGGTGACGCGACACTTCCACGCTAGCGCCACAGCTGCATCGGTCGGGTGCGTTACGATGCACGACTCCGTCGACATGGGCCAAGGATAGCCATCTTCGTCGGCAGCGCAGTCGTGACCCCAACGGATCGGGGATTCACAGGCCGTGCTCAAAATCTTGGCGTATCCGGGCTGCAAGGAGCGGGCCTTTCCTGCTCGTGAAGTGCCGATACGGGCAACTGCGACTGGAGCCGTGGACCAGCAACCTGAGAGGTCATTCCGACCATGGAACCCGACTGCCGCGCGCCGCGCCTGCCCGAGCGTATCCCCTCGCTGGACGGCCTGCGCGCCCTCGCCATCGCGACCGTATTGGCCGCGCATGCTGTCCAGACCTGGGGCGCCCCGGCTTTCCTGCGGCCACTGAGTCATATGGGAAACCTCGGTGTGCGCACCTTCTTCCTGATCTCGGGCTTCCTCATTACGACGTTGCTGCTCAAGGAATGCGATAGCCGCGGCCGCGTGTCTTTCAGGGATTTCTACATCCGCCGCGGACTGCGCATCCTGCCTGCCTTTCTCGTCTACGTTGCGGTGATCCACTTCATGGCCGCCGCGGGTCTCATCGACAGCCCGCGCGCGGACACGCTGCGCGCGCTGACCTTTACGATGGACTACCGCGACGATAAGTCCTGGCCACTGAACCACATCTGGTCCCTGTCCGTGGAGGAGCAGTTCTATCTCTTGTGGGGCGCCCTGTTTGCCCTTGCCAGCCATGCGACGCTGCGCCTTGCCATTGTGGTCCTGGCCGTGGTGCCGCTGCTGATACGCAGTGCGTATCTATTTGGCGGCCTGATGCCGGCTCACAATCCAGTCGCGGCCGCACGGCAACTCGAGTGCCTCGTGGATGCCCTCGCCACCGGCGCGCTCGTGTCGCTTTTCTACAATCAATGGATGCGTTCCGAGCGGCTTGCCACATTCATCCGCTCGGGCCGGGCACTCGCTGCCGCCGTCGCACTGATCAGCCTGGCGGTCGCATCCTTCCTGGTCGGCTCGCGGCTCTACGACTCGGTCGGGCAGTCGGTGGCGAACATCGGGCTTGCGTTGCTCGTATGGCACTGTGTCAGTGCGCGCACCGGCCCCGTGATCAAGGTCTTCAACTGGCGCCCGATTGTCTTCATCGGCGTCCTCAGCTACTCACTGTACCTGTGGCAGCAGCTGTTCCTGAACCCCAGCGTCCGCAGTTCCTACGCAAGTTTCCC
Organism: Pseudomonadota bacterium; assembly: GCA_018240525.1. Classification (GTDB taxonomy): domain Bacteria; phylum Pseudomonadota; class Gammaproteobacteria; order Steroidobacterales; family Steroidobacteraceae; genus 13-2-20CM-66-19. Next base: position 918,845 of record JAFEFN010000014.1, on the reverse strand, counting down.
CGTCAATATTGCACTTGCGTTCCTCGCCGCGCTCGGGTCCTACTACCTGATCGAACGCCCCTTCCTGAATGCGCGCAAATACTTTCCGGCGCTACGCACCCGCGGTAGCCGTGCCGTCCCTGCGCACGCGCATGGAGGCAACAGCGCTGACATCGCCGGCGCCGTCACTCTGTGCAAGGACATTCCGCTGCCGGACGTTGCGAACCTGATCTGCGTGCGCTGGTACCAGAGACTGGACCCCGCGTGTCAGCTCGGCACAGACAACGTTCAGAGGATCTCTGACCGTTCCAGCGGCGCCACCCCGCATGATCCGAACAGCTGGCAGCTGTGCTACGGACTGCCGCACCCGGATAGCCTCGCGGCGACCGACGCACGGTGGACCGATGAGAACGGCACGGCGCCGGAGGGTCCGGATCAGGACGGGCAGATCGCGGGGTGGGCTGCCGCCGTAAACCCCAAGGCCCGCTGGCCGAAAATGCAGATGGCGATCAAGTGGACCGACCGGCACATGGGCTAGTACCGCTGCAGTCTGGGCGCGCCGCGCCGGCAGAACGTGCAGCTCTTCAGTCCACCGCCACCCCTGGCGGCGGGGTGGGCTGGGCGGCGGTGCCGCCGGCGGTCACCGCCGCGCCGTTGCTGGGCGTGCCGTCGGGGTCGACCACGATCAGGTAGGCGGTCTGTCCCTGCTTGAACTTGCCGAGGTTCACGGTGGCGCTGATGGAGCCATCGTTCCAGAGGCTCGGGATCTGGTTTTCGACGATGGTCGCATCGCTCAGCACCGGCTTGTCCGCGAGCACCACGCGGGCGAGGGTGGTATCGATGTAGACGTCGTCAAAGTAGCGCCAGTTGTTGGCAAAGCCCTGCATGCGCGCATACCCGCCGATGGCGACGGTGCGCTGGTCGCCGGGCCAGGGGTCCGTCGGCCCCGCGTAGTCGATGACCAGGCGCCCGTTCTCCCACTGCTTGACGTAGCCGTCCGCCTGGCCGCTCAGCTTGATGGCCATCTCCACCTTGGACCACTGACCGGCCGTCGGGTTGACCGCCGGCTTCCACCAAGCGTTCTTGCCGTTGCGGTCGGGGTTCGCCAGCTGCTGGCCGTTGATCGCCCACACCAGCCCCTTGTCCGTGTTGCTGTTCGGGTGCGGTGGGCCGTACATCGTGTACCAGTAGGGTTCGGAGTACGCACCGCAGCACACCGAGTACACGAAGGTCTTGAAGTTGTTGTCGCCGCCGAAGTTCCACAGCCGGTCGGCCACTTGGTACCAGCTCACGTAGATGTAAGAGGAAGGCTCCACGGTGACGACCTTATAGAAAACGACCGCATAGCCTGCGTCGGCACCCTGGTTGGACTCATGGGCGCCGGCGATGAAGCGGGTGTCATGCTCGTGCGGCGGCTTCACCCCGCGCATGGGCCCGTAGTACTGGGTGTTGAAGCCCGGCAGCTTGTCCGGCCAGGCGCCGTCCCACTTGTCCGACATCTTCTTGCCGGTCGCGTTGTCCCAGAGGATCGGCGCGGAGGTCGGCTTGGCGCCGAACCCGCTGCCGGTGATCGTGATGGTGGCGTTGTGGTCGAGCGCACCGCTCACCTGCTGCACGCTCGGGGCGGCGAGTGTCGCCGTCGCAGTGAGCGCTGCGGCCAGCGGGGCGAGGACTTTGACGAGCGCGCACGCGCGGTCGCGGTGGGGATGGATCATGCGAGATACCTTTGTCGAAGAGCGGTCGGTCATGCGTGGCATCGCAGTTAACATACAAGAAACATGCCGTCTGCCCACGTGCGCAGACCACACTCCAAGCGATTGTTTTCTAAGCTAAATCATGAGCGCTGCCATCGAGACTCGGTCGAGGCTGCGCCCAAGGCGTCGGGTCACGCCGACAACATGGGCACGGCAATCCGAAGGCCGCGTTCTATCTGTCTGTATTGACTGCGGAAACCCTCGTCGCGTTCACCCGACAGGTGACCCAGGATGATCGGACTACTTGGTCACCTTGATCATCGTGTACCACGCCCACGATCCGAGGGCCGGTACGGCGCGCAGCACCATCCGGTCGATCGCATGGAGTCCCGCGCTCAGCCCCGGAAAGAGCCGGGCGCCGCCGGGCAGGTAGGTCAGCGCGATTGCCCCGAGCGCGGTGAGGTAGAACTCCTGGTGCTCGTAGTGGGTAAAGGCAGACAAGAGCTGTGGCAGCTCGCGCAGCACCAGCGGGCGCTCGTCCGGCGTGCGGTATTGCGGGGTGAGACGGCGGTAGAGCGCGATGGCAGGATTGGTGGCCAGCGGCTCGGCGAAGTAGGCGACGCCGCCGGGGCGCAGCACCCGGTGCAGCTCTGCCAGGGCCTTGCCGAGATCCAGGTGGTGGATGATGGCGAAGCCCACCGCGATGTCGAAGGAGTTGTCCGGGTACTGCAGCTTCTCCGCCGGCATCACCCCGACCGTGCAGCGCTCGAGTAGATCGTCGGCCGCGAGGATGCGCCGGGTGTTCTCGGCCGCCTGCGGGGAGATGTCGAAGGCGCTGACGCGCGCGCCGCGCTTGGCGAGGTCGCGCGTGATCCATCCCTCTCCACAGCCCACCTCAAGCACGTGCTTGCCGTCCAGGCTGCCCAGCGCATCGCGCATGCGGTTGTAAACATACTGCGTGGGGCCGACGGAATAGTGCGCCGGATACGAATCCCCGCCGGAGTACTTCGTATCGTGGAACTGCGCTTCGCGCTGCAGGCGCGCCTCGAGGGTATCGTCCGTGCTCATGGTCGGTTCGAAAAGAACAGCCGCATCCCGCTGCGGATCGCTTCCGCCAGCACAAGAAGTGTGGCACAGGTGTCGTTCAGCCGCTTGCCAACCCGAGGGTGCCGCGGCGGCGGAAAAGTGGCGTAAACCGCACGGGCGCGCGGTGCCAGTTGCATTACGTTAACGGTCACCGGGTGCACCCCAACAGGGAGGCGCGATGGTTACATCCTGCGCAGGCGCGTGGAGGCGAAGGCGAGCGTGAAGCGCAGGACTGCAGAGACCGGTTCCAGGAGCCCGGGCGACCCGTTCTTCAGCACCCACAGCAGCTCGCGCGTGCGCGAGGCGACGCCGCCGGCCGGGGCCTGCTGCGGTGCCTTGCGGCGGATCACCAGCACCGGACTTAAGCCACTGGCACGCATGAGTGCCATGTGGTCGGCCTCGGAGAGGCGGTTCAGGTCCGGGTAGCTGAACACGTACTCGATGACCCGGCTCGCGGTCTTGCTCCCGAGGCGCGGTTCGAGGCGGGCGTAGATCTGCTCGGGCGTCGAGGTGAGGTGCTCCCAGGGCTTGAGCACTCCGTCGAAGATGCCGATCGGGCCCTCGTCGGTCGGGATGCTCAGGTGGTGGCCGACGTCGGCACTCCAGATGGGGCCGAAAACGGTGAACAGCTTGCCCCCGCTCACCAGAGCCTGGCGGATCTTGGCGAGCGTGATGCGCAGGTCGCGGATGTGCTCGAAGGCGTTGATCGAATAGACACGCGAGTAGCGCGCCGCCCCCTCGATGGTGGCCGCATCCTGCTCCAGTGCGCGGAACGTGCTGCAGCCCGCGGCCGCGGCGTCGCGGTTGAAGGCGGCGACCGCCGAGGTGTCGAGGTTGAAGCAGGTCCAGGACTTGGGCCGGCGGGTACGGATCTCCGCCACGGGCGAGCAGCCGCCTATCTCGAGGACATCCTCGCCGGCGAAACCCACTGTTGCGTTGGCCCACGTCAGGTACTTGGCGTGAGGCGTCCCGATGTCGTGCTGCATTGAGCCCTAGGGCGAGCGCGCCGGTGTGTCGCCCCGTAGGCGGTGCACGATCTGCTGCGGCAGGGACCCGTTGTAGTGGCTCCAGAACTGGCGCTCGGCCTTCACCTTGAGCTTGCGCATCCGCCAGTACGCAGGCAAGGCGGTACGGGCGACGGCGAACTCGAACTCCTCCCAGCGACGGGTGGACGGGAAGCAGCGCGCCAGCCAGTCGTTGACCTGCAGATCCATGACCAGGTGCGTACGCGGCTCGTCACCCTCGTTCTTCACGTAGTGCAACTTGGAGAAGTTCACGTAGTAAAGGTTGCCCGGCTTCATCTTGATCTTCTCGCCGCCCACGAAGAAGGTGACGCGGTCGTTGGTCACGATGGGCACGTGCAGACGTACCTGGCGGAACGCCAGGCACCCGACTTCCGCACCGACGTCGCGGTGCAGGTTGATGGTCATGCCCGGGCCAAGCCGCATGATGCGCATGCGCCCCTGCGGGCACTCGATCCGGTCCATGAGCTCGCGGAAGTAGGGAAGCTGGTCGACGTACGGGGTCCGCTCGTAGTCGGAGAAGTCCCAGGAGGGCTGCTGTGCGGCAGGACCGGAGACATCCCCGCCCTTGCTCTTGAGCAGGATGGCGCGCCAGCCCTGTGACAGGGCCGTGTCGTAGTGCGAGAGCCACGCTGCGGAGTTCTGGAAGGCGGCAAGGTCCGCCTTCATCCGCTCCACGTCGAAGCGGATCGGGAAGGTGTCCGTTAAGTCAAACCAGGTCCTCATGGCTGTCTTCTCCGGAGTCTGTGACCGCCGTACCCGCTGTTGCGGGTCCCCCTGCGTGCTTTGCACGCCGTCGTCCCTCGGCGCCAGCCTAGTTATTGCTGGGAGTATATCGCATCGTTCTCGGAATTTAGGGGCCCGCAGAGGACCCCGGCATGGCAGGAGCCAGCACCTCGGGGCGCCCGGATATACTCCCACGATCAGGTAAGCCTGCACTCCGGGGCCAGAACCGCAGGGGCTCCATGGTGCCGAGGACAAACGCCGATTGGGAAATTCCCTGGTGATTTCAGAGCCCGTAGAGATTCTGTTCCTGATCGACTACTTCCACCGGACCGGTGGCACCGAGCAGCACCTCGCGCAGCTGATCCGGGGGCTGGCGAAGCTGGGATTCCGCAGCACGCTGGTGGCCTTCGACATGGGCGAGAACCGGTTGCTGGAGGGACTGCGCCGCGAGGGCGTGCCGGTCATCCACCTGCCGGTGGGACGCGAGTACGTTCCCAATGCGCTGCGCCAGGCCGTGCGCCTTGCCCGCCTGATCCGCACCCACCGCTACCACATCGTCCAGACCTACCACCAGAAGGCCGACACCTACGGGGCGCTCATCGCCTGGTGCGCCGGCGCGCGGCACCTCATCTCGAGCAAGCGCGACACCGGCGAGCTGCGCAAGCCGCTGCACATCTTCCTGAACCGGCGGCTGCGCGGCCTGTTCGAGGCGTTCATCATGACCGCGGAGAGGGTGCGCACCGCGGTCGTGCAGCGCGACGGGCTGCCGCCCGCGCGCGTCACCACCATCCACAACGGCGTCGATGCGCAGCGCTTCGCCGTGCCCACGGCGGGCGAGCGGCAGGCGGCGCGCGCGCGCCTGGGGTTCGGCGCCGATGACTTCGTGGTCGGCATGGTGGCCGGCTTCCGCCCCGAGAAGAACCACGAGGTCTTCTTCGCCGGCCTGGTGCAGGCGGCGCCGGCGATCCCCACGCTGCGGGTGCTGGCCGTGGGCGCGGGCGAGCTGTTGGACTCTTACCGGCACAAGCTCGCCGCCTCCGCGCTGGCCGATCGTGTCACCTTCGCCGGCGACGTCGCGGACGTCGTCCCGTACCTGTGGGCCATGGACGTCGGCTGCCTCACGCCCGGCTCGAACGAGGGCTTCTCCAATGCGGTGATCGAGCAGATGGCGACCGGCCTGCCGATGATCGTCACCGACGTGGGCGGCAACGCCGAGGCCGTGGCCGACGGGGTGAACGGGGCAGTGATCGCGCCGCGCGATGCGGCCGCGCTCGCGCGGGCGCTGCAGCGGATCCACGCCGATGCGCCGGCGCGCGCGGCCATGGGCGCCGCCTCGCGCCGGCGCGTCGAGGAGTCCTTTTCCATCGAGCAGATGTGCGCGGCGCATGCCCGGCTGTATCGGTCCCTGCTGGGCGCCGGGCGAGCCTCGCGCCCGTGAGCACCCTTGCCGGAATCTCCTGTGTCGTGACCGGCTTTTCCGGCCACGAGGGCGAGATCCTCAAGCTGCGCAACAGCAACCGGGAGAACCCGGAGACGCTCGACTACCTGCGCTGGCGCTACGAACCGGCCGCCGGCGCGCCGGCCCCGTGCGTGTACTGGCTGAAGGCCGCCGACGGGCAGGTGATCGGCATGGCCGCCGCGGTATTCCGCCCGTACACGGTCGACAGCCGCGCCACCTACGTCGCCGTCATCGGCGATATCTCCCTCGACAACCGCTACCGGCGCATGGGGCTGGGGCAGCAGCTGCTGCGGGCGATGACCGAGCACCTCGACCAGCGCGACCCGGGCGCTTACGGGCTCGTGATCCCGACCGACAGCGCGCGCCGCTCGCTCGACAAGGTGGGCTGGGTCACCGGCGGCGCGCTCGGCTCGCTGGTCTACCTGCTCGATGCGGAAGCCCACGTGCGCCGCCTCCTGCACTTCAGGCCGCTGTCGGTGCTCGCGGCGCGCGGCTTGCGCGCCTGCATGCAACTCCTCGCCCGGCGCCACACGCGCCCCGGCGGCGTCCTGCGCTTGAATCCCGCGCCGGACGCGCACACCTACGCCTTCCTGGAGAGCCTGCCGCACGGCAGCGGAGTGCAGCGCCGCTTCCCGCCCGGCTCGCTCGAGTGGCGCTACGTGCGCCACCCGCACAGCCGCTTCACCTTCGCGACCTACAACCGCGACGGGGCGGTACGCGGGCTGCTGGTGTTCGAGGACACCAGCCTCGAGGGGACCTGCTCGGTCTACGACCTGTTCGCGGCCGAGCCTGCGGACCTGCGCGCCATGCTCGCGCAGTTCATCCTGCGCAGTGCGGCGGTGCCCGGCATCGCCACCATCCGCGTGGCGCTCGACGAGGCCCACCCGGCGCGCGAGTCGCTGCGGCGGCTCGGGTTCATCGCCCGCCCCGCCGAGGCGGTATTCCAGGTGCATTCCAGGGACGGCAACGCGCAGCGGGCGCGCTGGCGCATCACCCAGGGGGACAAGGACACGTGAGACCTGCCGAGAAACTGCCCGACGCGATCGCGCCCCGTGGGCCGCTGAGCGTGCGTCACTGGAGCATGGCGGAGTGGTTCGCGCGGCAGGCGCAATGGGATGAGCTGGTGCAGCGTGCTTGCACCGATGCGCTGTTCCTCTCGTGGGACTGGCTGACCAACTGGTGGCGGGTGTTTGGCGACATGGTCGGCGGCAACGCTGACGTGCTCGCCTTCTATCGCGGCGAGCAACTGGTGGGCATCGCGCCGCTGTACCACCGCCGCCTGCGCCGCAACGGCGTGCTCGTGACGCGCTCGGTGCAGATGATCGGCATCGCCTGGCGCGATGCCGGCCCGCTCATCTCCGAGTACCTCGACGTCATCGCCACCAGCGAAGACCTGGCCGCGGTGCGCGAGGCCTGCGTGGCCCATCTGGTGGCGCAGCCGGACTGGAACGAGCTGGTGATCGCTTTCACGGGCACGGGCACCGAGTGGGGCGAGGCCTACACGCAGCAGGCCCGCGGCGGCGGGCGCTACGTGCGCGAACTCGACCGCTCCGTGACCTACCAGGCCGATCTCAGCCAGGGCTTCGCCGCCTACCTGAAGGAGCTGCGCCAGTCGACGCGGCGCAGCCTGTGGAACCTGCGGCGCCGGCTGGGCACCGCAGGATCGGTGCGGCTGGAGGCGGTCGGCCGCGCGCAGCTCGACGGGGCCTTCGCCGACCTCAACCGCCTGCACCTGCTGCGCTGGAACAAGCCCGCCTTCGTCGGCAAGCGCCTGGAGTTCCATCGCGCGCTGGCCGAGCGGCTCATCGAAACGGCGGACCTGAAGATGTCGCGCCTGTGGGTGAACGGCAAGGTGGTCTCGGTGCTCTACGACGTCTGCAAGAAGGCGCGGCAGTACAACATCAAGATGGCTTTCGACCCGAACTTCAGCACGCAGGTGTCCCTGGGGCTGATCCACCTGGGCTACGCCATGGAGCTGGCGGCCGGGGAGGGGGTGGCGCGCTATGACTTCCTCGCCGGGCCGGGCCGCTCCAGCGACTTCAAGCGGCTGCTCAGCCAGCAGCGCTACGAGCTCAGCTGCGTGCAGATCGTGCGCGGCCCGGTGCTGCCGACCCTGTACCGCTGGCGCGACCACATGCGCCGCTTCGACTCACCGCCGGTGGAGTGAGGGCGCGAAGGAGCCGGCCGCACCGCGCAGCCAGCGCAGCTGCGGGGAGGCGCTCATCGCCCTGAGGAAGGTGGCGAAGGCGGCCAGGCGCCGCCCGCAGCGGCGGTGCTCGTAGCCGATCGCCGCCAGGTTCTCGGCGATCCGGCGGTCGATCTCGCGGCGCGGCGCGCTCGCCTGCCAGCGCCGCTTCTCGCGCTCGAGCACCACGATGCGGCTGCGCGCCTGCTGGTCGCCGGGGCGGAAACTCAGGCTGCCGGGGGCCACGCGGTAGGCGTGGCCGATGCGCGGCAGGTACAGGGCATCGCTGGCGTGCGCAATGCGGAACCACAGGTCGCGGTCCTCCGAGTAGGTGAGCGCCTCGTCGAAGGCGCCGACCCGGTCCAGCACGCTCTTGCGCAGTACCACCCCGGAGGTGCCGATGAAATTCTCGTGCAGCAGCCCGCGGGCGAAGTCCTCCTGCCTGATCAGGTGCCAGCCGCCGGCGATGGCAGGGCCGGTGAGCTGCGCGAACTTCGGATACCCGGACAGCGTCGACTCCTCGAACAGCCGGCCGTCGCTGTCGATGCGCTCGTAGTCGCTGAAGGCGATCCCGGCGCCGGGGTGCGCATCGAGCGCGGCGACGGCGAGCGACAGCTTGTCCGGCTTCATCAGGTCGTCCGCATCCAGCAGGGCCACGTACGGAGCGCGCGCCTGCGCGATGCCGAGATTGCGCGGGCGCGACGGACCGCCGCTGGCGGGGAGCGCCACGACCTGGAGGCGCGGATCTGCGATGCCGCGCGCGACGGCCAGCGAGTCATCGCGCGAACCGTCGTCGAGGACGATCAGCTCGAGCTCTGCCAGGTCCGAGGCCAGCACCGAGCGGATCGCCGCCGCGAGGTGCCGCTGCGCGTTGTAGACCGGCATGACCACGCTGACCCGTGGCTGCTGCAGGTTCACGGCGCGCCACCCACCAGCTGCAGGCGCGGGATCGGCACCAGGAACTGCGTCTTCAGGCGGGGGTCGGTGCCGACCGTGGCCAGGACCTCGTCCTTCAGGTTCCAGGGCAGGATGAGCACGTAGTCCGGCCGCGCGGCGATCAGTTCCTCCGGGGCGAGGATGGGGATGTGCATGCCGGGGGTGAACTTGCCCTGCTTGTAGGGATTGCGGTCGACGGTGAAGTCGAGGAAGTCCGTGCCGATGCCGCAGTAGTTGAGGAGCGTGTTGCCCTTACCCGGGGCCCCGTAGCCGACGATGCGCTTGCCGGCGCGCTTGGCATCGATCAGGAACGCCAGCAGGGCGCGCTTGGTCTCGCGTACCTGCTCGGCGAAGCCTGCGTAGGTGGCGAGGCGCTCCATGCCGAACTCGCGCTCCACGCCCAGCAGCGCAACGACGCGCGCGGCGACCGGGCGCGACTCATCCTCGCTGTGGCGGGCGTAGATGCGCAGCGACCCGCCGTGGGTCGGCAGCTGCTCGACGTCGAACAGCGTCAGCCCGTGGTGCCGGAAGACCTCGCGCACGGTCGTGAACGAGAAGTAGCTGAAGTGCTCGTGGTAGATCGTGTCGAACTGGTTGTGGCGCATCAGCTCGAGCAGGTGCGGGAACTCCATGGTGATGAGGCCGCGCGCGCCGAGCAGCAGCTTCATGCCGGCGACAAAGTCGTTCAGCTCGGGAACGTGCGCCAGCACGTTGTTGCCGATGAGCAGGTCGGGCCTGCCGAAGTCCCGGGCGAGCTCGCGCGCCAGCGCGGTGCCGAAGAACTTCGTCAGCGTCGGTATGCCGCGGGCCACCGCGGCCGCGGCCACGTTCGCGGCCGGCTCGACCCCGAGCACCGTCACGCCGTGGGGCAGGAAGTGCTGCAGCAGGTAGCCGTCGTTGCTGGCGATCTCCACGACGCGGCTGCCGCGGCCGATCCCGAAGCGCTCGCCCATCAGTCCGCAGTAGCGGCGCGCGTGCTCGACCCAGCTGTCCGCGTAGGAGGCGAAGTAGGCGTACTCCTCGAAGATCTCGGCGGGTCCGACGAACTGCTCGAGCTGCACCAGGAAGCAGTGCTCGCACACCCGTGCGTGCAGCGGATAAAACGGCTCCATCCGGTTGAGCTGCTCGCGCGTGATGTGCGTCTGGCACAGTGGCGACATCCCCAGGTCGACGAAGGTATGCCGGACCGGCCGGCCGCAGAAGCGGCAGCTCATTGGACTCATGTCGTGAAGCTCAACCCGGGCACTGTTTACAATAGTCGTTTCGCGGCAACGCGGGAGCTTAGCGGGGCGGCTTGGCCCTGCGACAGGGAGCAGTTCGCCGAAACGACGCGAATCGTGCTGTGCGTCAGGGCCCCGGCGCCGAAGGCGGATATCATATGGCAAGTCACGGTAGTATGAGCGCCCCCGCCGGGCAGGGAGTGCGCGCGGGGGTCATGTTGTGCGCAGGCTGTTGGACTTTCTCGGGGACTAGGCGCAATTACGGTGGGTGAACGGTTTTCGGAAGTCTGGCGCAGCCGGGAGATCCTCTATTTCCTCGCCTGGCGTGACGTCAAGGTGCGTTACAAGCAGGCGGCGCTCGGCGTGGGCTGGGCCGTCATCCAGCCACTGTTCACCATGATTACCTTCACGCTGTTCTTCGGGAAGCTCGCCGGCATCCCGAGCAGCGGCGTGCCTTACCCGCTGTTCTCGTACTCGGCGCTGCTGCTGTGGACCTACTTCTCCGTGACGCTCTCGCAGGTGGGCAACAGCCTGGTCGCGAACTCGAACCTGATCACCAAGATCTACTTCCCGCGCATGCTGCTGCCGGCGGCCGCCGCCCTGGGTGGCATCCTCGACCTCCTGGTCGGCTCGGTGCTGCTCATCGGTATGATGTTCTACTACCACGTCACGCCGGGCTGGTCGCTGCTGCTCACGCCGTTGTTCGTGGGGCAGACGGTGCTCCTGGTGATGGGCACCGGCATGCTGCTGGCCTCGCTCAACGTGCGCTACCGCGACGTCAAGTACACCATCCCGTTCATCGTGCAGATCGGCCTGTTTGTGACGCCGATCATCTATCCTGTCACCTTCATCCCGAAGAAGTACACGACGCTGCTCGCCCTGAATCCCCTGACGGGCATCGTCGAGGGCTTCCGCGCCTGCCTGTTCGGCGGCACCATCGACTGGTCGATCGTCGGCCTGTCCTGGGTGGTGACCCTGTTCTTTCTGGCACTCGGCGGCCTGCACTTCAGCCGCACCGAGCGCGTCTTCGCGGACATCGTCTGAACCGCCATGGCTGAATCGGTCACCGTCGATAACCTTTCGAAATGCTACGAGCTGGGCAGGCTGCAGAACGAGACCCAGCTGCGCGACCAGCTGGTGAACCTGGTGCGCGCGCCGTTCCGCAAGCGGCGGCCCAAGGAGATCCTCTGGGCGCTGCGCAACGTCTCCTTCCGCGTGAACGAGGGCGAGGTGGTGGGCATCGTCGGCCGCAACGGCGCCGGCAAGAGCACGCTGCTGAAGATCCTCTCCAAGATCACCTATCCCACCTCCGGGACCGTCCGGGCGCGCGGCCGCATCGCCTCGATGCTCGAGGTGGGCACGGGCTTCCACGAGGAGCTGACCGGGCGCGAGAACGTCTACCTCAACGCCTCCATCATCGGCATGAAGAAGCGCGAGGTGGACGCCAAGTTCGACCAGATCGTCACCTTCGCCGGCGTCGAGCGCTTCATCGATACGCCCATCAAGCGCTACTCGAGCGGCATGCGCATGCGCCTGGGCTTCGCGGTGGCGGCGCACCTGGAGCCGGACGTGCTGATCGTCGACGAGGTGCTGGCGGTCGGGGATGCCGTGTTCCAGAAGAAGTGCATCACGGCGATGCAGGACATGCGCGGCGGCGGTCGCACCGTGCTGTTCGTGTCCCACAACATGTCCGCGGTGGAGAACCTGTGCTCGCGCGGCATCTGGATCGCCAACGGTCAGGTGCGCCTGGATGCCAGCACCCACGAAGTCATCGAGGCCTACATGGGCTCGTTCACCTCCAGCGAGGGGGCGAGCAATGATCTTGCACGGCTGGAGGACGGCCGGCGCGGCTCCGGCGAGGTCCGCTTCACGCGCGTGGAGCTGCTCAGCAAGGGGGGCGAGCTGCAGACCGTCACGCGCAGCGGCAAGGCCGTGACCATCCGCCTGCACTACCACGCCACCGAGGCGGTCGAGCGGCCGAGCTTCGGCATCAAGATCATCAGCGAGATGGGCACCCTCATCACCGACAGCAGCACCTGGCTGCACAACCTCGACATCCCGCGGGTGAATCCCGGCGACGGCCACGTCGATCTGGAGATCGACATGCTGAACCTCTTGCCGGGCAGGTACTCGCTGTCGCTATGGGTAGACTCGGCCCTGAAGCACCACAACTACGACGTCATCGAGCACGCCATGAGCCTGGACATCGAGGAGGCGGCGATCTACAACACCTCGCGCCGCATCGACAGCCGCTACGGGCTGGTCTTCTTCCCGCAGCGCTGGCGCCTGGAGGGCATCGACGGGACGGCGCCGGAGTAGGCTGGGGCGCACGACCAACCCGATGCGCGTCTTCGTCACAGGGGTCAACGGCTACATCGGCGCGGTGCTGGCGCCCTACCTGATCGGTCGCGGGCTTGCCGTGACCGGCCTCGACACCGGCTACTACCGCGACGGCTGGCTGTACAGCGACGATGCGCACCTGCAGGTCTCGCCGCTGACGCTCAACAAGGACCTGCGGCGGCTCACGGCCCAGGACCTGGCCGGCTGCGATGCGGTCGTGCACCTTGCCGAACTGTCCAACGACCCGCTCGGGCAGAACAGCCCGACGGTGACGCGCCAGATCAACCACGCAGGCTCGCTGGCGCTGGCGCGGCTGGCCCGCGATGCCGGCATCCGCCGCTTCGTCTACACCTCCTCGTGCAGCGTCTACGGCGCCGGCAGCGGCGAGTTCCTGGACGAGGAGGCGCCGGTCAATCCGCAGACCACCTATGCGGAGTGCAAGGTGCTGGTCGAGCGCGACGTGGGTGCCATGGCCAGCAGCGCCTTCGCCCCGGTGTTCCTGCGCAATGCCACCGCCTTCGGGCCCTCGCCGCGCATGCGCTTCGACATCGTCATCAACGACCTGTGTGCACTCGCCTGGACCACGCGGCGCATCGCCATGACCAGCGACGGCAGCCCCTGGCGGCCGGTGGTGCACGTGGCCGACATCTGCGAGGCCATCTGCCGCTGCCTGCTGGCGCCCGAGGAGGCCATCCGCGGCCGGATTTTCAACGTCGGCCAGGACTCGCAGAACTACCGCGTGCGCGAGCTGGCGCAGATCGTCGCCGGCGAGTTTCCCGGCTGCACCGTGACCACGGGGCCTGCCTCCCCGGACAACCGCAGCTACCGCGTGAGCTTCGGGCGGATTGCGCGCGAGCTGCCCGGCTTTGCGTGCCGCTACACCGCGCAGGATGGCGCGCGGCAGCTGCACCAGCTGTTCGCGCGCATCCAGATGCCGCAGGAGACCTACCAGTTCCGGGCCTTTACCCGCCTGAAGCAGCTGAAGTACCTGCTGGCTACCGGCCAGATCGACGATGAGTTCTACTGGCGCTAGATGAAGATCGAACCCCTCGGCCTGCCCGGTGCGGCGCTCGTCAGGCTCGAGCGCCTCCAGGACGAGCGCGGCTTCTTCGCCCGTTCGGCGTGCGTGCGCGAGCTGAGCGGGCAGAACTTGCGGGGCGAGTTCGTACAGTCCAGCATCTCCTGGAACCCGCGCCGCGGCACCGTGCGCGGGCTGCACCTGCAGTGGCCGCCCTCGCGGGAGGCGAAGCTGGTGCGCTGCGTGCGCGGTGCCATCCACGACGTGCTGCTGGACCTGCGGCCCGGGCTGCCGACCTACATGAGCCACCTGTCCGTCGCCCTTGACCAGGACAACCGCGACGCGGTCTACGTGCCGCCGGGGGTGGCGCACGGCTTTCAGACCGTGGCGGACCAGACCGAGGTGCTCTACCAGATGACCGACTTCTACGCCCCGGAGCTCGCCACCGGGGTGCGCTGGAACGACCCGGCCTTCGGCATCCGCTGGCCGATCGCGCAGGCGAGCGTGATCGCCGCGCGCGATGCCGACTACCCCGACTTTTCGCGCACCGCCTACGAGGCGGAGCTGTCGCGCCGCGCCGCAGCGCCCGGAGGGGGCTGGTGGACGTGAGCGCGCGGGCACCGGCGACCGCAGGCGAGGGCGGGCAGCTGCACGCCTTCGCCGCGCGGCTGTACCCGATCTGCCGCAGCATCACCGGCAACGGCGTCCGCCAGACCCTCGCGCTCATCCGCGCGCGCATCCCGCTCACCGTGCACGAGGTGCGCTCCGGCACGCGGGTCTTCGACTGGGAGGTGCCGCCGGAGTGGAACATCGAGGATGCCTGCGTCATGGACGCGCACGGCCGCCGCGTGGTCGACTTCCGCCAGCACAACCTGCACCTGGTGAGCTACTCCGAACCGCTCGCAACGACCCTGTCGCTGCAGGAGCTGGCGCCGCGCCTGCACGTGCATCCGGATAACCCGGAGTGGATTCCCTACCGCACCAGCTACTACCAGCGCAGCTGGGGGTTCTGCATGAGCGCGCTCGCCCGCGAGGCCCTCGGCGCGGGCCAGTACCGGGTCGAGGTGAAGAGCTCGCTCGCGCCCGGCGCGCTCAGCTACGGGGAGCTGATCATCCCCGGCCGCACGCGCGAGGAGGTGCTGTTCTTCACGCACACCTGCCACCCCTCGCTGGCGAACGACAACACCAGCGGCATGTCCGTGGCGACCGCGCTCGCCGAGTGGATCGCGCGCGAGCCGCGCCGCCTCACCTATCGCTTCGTGTTTGCGCCCGGGACCATCGGCTCGCTCGTCTGGCTGAAGCGCAACCCCAGGGTTCTGCCGCGCATCCGCCATGGCCTGGTGCTGACACTGCTCGGCGACCGCGGCGCGCTCACCTACAAGCGTAGCCGCCTGGAGGACAGCGAGATCGACGCCATCGGCGCCCACGTCATCGCGCACGGCGGGACCTCGATCGGCTTCTCCCCGTACGGGTACGACGAGCGCCAGTTCTGCTCCCCGGGCTTCAACCTGCCGGTCGGGCGGCTGACGCGCTCGGTCAACGGCGGTTACCCCGAGTACCACAGCTCGGCGGACGACCTGGACCTGATCACGCCGGACTGCCTGGCCGAGAGCCTCGAGGCCTGCAGGAACGCCGTGCGGATCCTCGAGGACAACGGCCGCTACCTGAACCTCGCCCCCTGGGGCGAGCCGCGCCTGGGCAAGCACGGACTTTACGGCTCGGTGGGCGGCCGCGCGCCCGGCGAGCGCGAGCACGCGCTGCTGTGGGTCCTCAACCAGTCCGATGGCGCCCACACCCTGCTGGACATCGCGCAGCGCTCCGGCCTGTCCTTTGCCACCGTGCGCGCCGCCGCCCGCGAGCTCGAGGCGGCCCGGCTGCTGCGCCCGGTGCGCGCGGCCGTGACCAAGCGCACAGCGCGGCCGCGGCTTGCCGGTAAGATCGGCCGCAAGTCATGAAAGTCGTCCTTTTCTGCGGGGGCCTGGGCACGCGGCTGCGCGAGCAGTCCGAGACCATTCCCAAGCCGCTGGTCAACATAGGCTACCGGCCGCTGCTGTGGCACCTGATGCGCTACTACGCGCACTACGGGCACCGCGACTTCATCCTCTGCCTGGGCTACCGGGGTGACCTGATCCGCGAGTACTTCCTGCGCTACAACGAGGCGATGTCGAACGACTTCACCTGGCACGAGGGCGGCAAGCGCATCGAGCTGCACGGCCACGAGACCAGCAACTGGAACGTCACCTTCGTCGACACCGGGCTGCACAGCAACATCGGGCAGCGCCTGCTGCGCGTGCGGCACTACCTGGACGACGAGAGCGAGTTCCTCGCCAACTACTCCGACGGACTCTCGGACGCCCCGCTCGACAGCATCATCGAGGACTTCCGCGCCAAGAAGGCGGTGGCGAGCTTTCTCTCGGTGCGCAGCCCGCAGAGCTTCCACATGGTCAAGACCACCCAGCAGGGCATCGTCACCTCCTTCGGCGCGGTGCATGATCTGGAGGTGCGCATCAACGGCGGGTTCTTCGCCCTGCGCCACGAGATCTTCGACTACCTCAACGAGGGCGAGGAGCTGGTCGAGCAGCCCTTCGGGCGGCTCATCGAGAAGCAGAAGCTCGTCGCCTACGGCTGGGACGGCTTCTGGCAGTGCATGGACACCTACAAGGACAAGATCACCTACGAGCGCCTCGAGGCTAAGGGTGACTGCCCCTGGAAGGTCTGGGAGGCGCCGGCGCCCGCAGGGAAGTTATGAGCTTCTCGGCCAGGTAGGCCGGTGTCGCCTCGGCACGGGCGGAAAATTCGCGCGTGCGCGCCACCAGGGTGTCGTAGTAGGCCTTGTCGTCCCACATCTGGCGCAGCGCCTTGACCCAGACCTCGATGGGCGCCTCCGCAGCGACCAGCACGCCACCGGGGCCGACCGACTCGGGCAGCGCCGCGTAGGCACGCGCCAGCACCGGGATGCCCGAGGCATGCGCCTCGGTCACCACGCGGCCCCAGGTTTCCTCCCACTGGCTCGGCACCAGCACCACGCGCGTGCCGCTGTAGATGTGGCGCATGTCGAGGGTCGGCTTGCGCCAGGTGACGTTCGGCAGCTCGCGCACCGCCTCGCACAGGCCACGCACGAACGGGTCGGTGGTGTTCCAGGCCTCGACGAACACGAAGGGGATGTCAGGGCACGCCTTGGCGAGGTCGAAGGCGATCTGGCCGCCCTTGATGCGCCGGGGATTCACCATGGTGACGTAGCGGCGCGTGCTCTGGAACTCGTAGGCGCTGCGGTCGACCAGCGGCGGAATCACCGTCGCATCCAGATGGATGAGCTGCTTGACGATGCTCGCCGTGTAGGCGGAATTGGCGATCAGCGACAGCCCGTCGAGCAGCTGCGGCTTGGTCAGCCGGCGCAGCGTGTTCAGCTCGTGGAAGTAGAAGGCGCTGCGCACCCCGGTCGCCGCGCAATACGGCCCAAGCTCGAAGGATTCGTCCGCGCCGCCGGAGATGACGATGGCATCGGGGTGGAAGTGCTCCACCACCTCGCCGATCGCGGCGCGGTGGTTGTAGCCGCGGTAGACCGGCAGGCCGCGGTAGTTGGTGAGCGGAAAGGCGCGCCGCACGAGGCGGCTCTTGACCCGGTTGTAGATCCACATTGCATCGTGGCGGCCGATCTGCGCCATGACGGCGGCCGGGTGCCCCATGGCGGTCAGCTGGCGGCACAGATCGTAGGTCGTGGTCTCGACCCCTCCGAGAAGCTGCGGCAGATAAATCCGTGGGTTAACGAACAATACGCGCAACAGCGAGACTCCGGATCGCGACCTGGACGCACTCCCGCGCCCGCCTGAGGGAGTACAGTACAATAAAGTCCAACGAATGCGATCCGTGCGAGCGCGGATTATTGTGAAATCTTTCCAGCCGTGAGCGACAGGCATGCACCCCTGGTCAGTCTGGTAACGCCCGTCTACAACGGCGGCGAATACCTGCGCGAGTGCATCGAGAGCGTACTGGCGCAGACCTACGACAACTGGCGCTACGTCATCGTCAACAACTGCAGCGCCGACGACACGGTCGAGATCGCGCGCGAGTACGCGGCGCGCGATGCGCGCATCTCAGTCTCGGACAACGCGCAGTTCCTGCCGATCGTGCAGAACCACAATCACGCGCTCACCCAGATCGATCCCGCGAGCATCTACTGCAAGCCGGTCATGGCCGATGACTGGCTGTACCCGGAGTGCCTGGAGCGCCTCGTCGCCTGCGCGCTCGACCGCCCCACGGTGGGGCTGGTGTGTGCGCGCGCGCTCACCGGCACAAACCGTGTGCTGTTCGACCGCCTGGCGCCGGCCGCGGGCCAGAAGTGCAGCCACCTGAGCGGCCGCGAGGCCGGGCGCGCAGGATTGCTCAACGAAGGCTACTTCTTCGGCTCGCCGACCACGATGCTCATCAGGACGGACCTGGTGCGCAAGCGCACGCCGTTCTACAACCCGGACAACCTGCAGGCGGACGAGGAGGCCTGTTACGACATCCTGCGCGAGTGCGACTTCGCCTTCGTGCACGAGGTGCTCGCGTACGTGCGCACGCACGCCCGCAGCTACACCTCGGCCACGTACTACCTGTTCACTATGCCCAGCTGCCACACCTACACGCTGGCGCGCTACGGCCGCGAGTACCTCAGCGACGAGGAGTTCGCGCGCCGCATGGACGAGCGCCTGCAGCAGTACTACGCGCGCCTGGCGCTCGGTGCGGTCGAGCACCGCGGCGCGGAGTTCTGGGCGTACCACCGGCAGATGCTGCAGATGATCGGGGCGCCGCTCGACCGGCTGAGGCTGGCCGGCGCCATCGCCTCGCACGTGTTGCGCAAGATCATCTCGCCGAGCGCGCTGGCGCGCGTCATCGGCGGACGCCTGGCTTCCGCGTCGCGGCGGGTGAGCGGGCGCTCGCCCTGAGCCCTCAGTAGCGGTGCACCGAGCGCAGGTGCAGGTCGGTCACCTCCACCCCGGCCGGCAGCTGCGCCAGCGCGACCACGACCCCGGCGACATCCGCGGCACTCATGAGCAGCGCCGGGCGGTAGCGCTTGCCCTCGCGGCGGTAGATCCGCGCCATGCGCGGCGTCGCGGTCCGGCCCGGGTACAGGCTGGTCACGCGGATACCGCGCCGGTTCAAGTCCTGGCGCAGGCTGTCGGTGAGGCCCTGCACTGCATGCTGCGTCGATTTGTACAGGGCCACGCCCTCGCCGGCACCGCGCACCACGCTGGAGTTCACGAACACGACCTGTCCCCTGGCGCGCGCCAGCGCAACCAGCAGTCCCTGCGTGAGCAGGTAGGGCGCGCGCACGTTGACGTCGAACAGCAGCGCGAAGCGCTCCGGGTCGAAGCGGCCGGCCTCGCTGCGGTCGTACTCGCCGGCACAGTGCACCAGCAGGTCCACGTGGCCCAGGCCGAGGACCTGCACGATGAGTGCGCGCAGGTCATCGAGCGAGGCGAGGTCCGCCTGCGCCCGGCCGCGCAGCCGGCCGCGCGGCAGGCCGGCGGCGGCGGCGCGCAGGCGGGCGGGGTGGCGTCCGACCAGGAACACGTCCAGGCCTGCGCGCCCCAGCGCCTGGGCCGTGGCCAGCCCGATCCCGGAGCTGGCACCGGTCACCACGGCGATCTTCCTGCGTTCCATGCCGGTAAAGATCCGTCTTCCGAGTGCACAGGGTCAAGTACCGATGGCCAAATCACGCGGCGCTTGCCAAACTGTTGCACCGCTGTTGCCGCGCGCCTGGCCAACATGATCGAACTGACATTGCCGACTGCCCGTGCGCGGCCGACGCGCCTGCTGTGCATCGGCGCGCATGCCGATGACATCGAGATCGGCTGCGGCGGCACGCTGCTGAAGCTGCTGGCGCGCGGCCGCTTCGATGTCACCTGGGCGGTCTTCAGCGCCGATGCCGCGCGTGCGCGCGAGCTGGGGATGAGTGCGCGCCGCTTCCTGCGCCGCGCCCGCGCGGCGCGCCTGGTGGTGCACGCGTTCGAGGACAGCTATTTCCCGGGGCAGTATGCGGCCATCAAGCAGGCGTTCGTGGCGCTGAGGAAGCTGCCCGACCCGGATGTGGTGTTCACGCACGAGCGCGGCGACCGCCACCAGGACCACCGGGTGCTCAACGAGCTCACCTGGAACCTGTTCCGCCGGCACCTGGTGCTCGAGTACGAGGTCCCCAAGTACGAGGGCGGCCTCGGCGACCCGTCGGTGTTCGTGCCGCTGACGCGCGCCCAGGCCGCTGCCAAGACGCGCGCGCTGCTCGCCGCCTATCCCAGCCAGCGCCGCAAATCCTGGTTCACGGCCGCGACCTTCGAGGCGCTGATGCGCCTGCGCGGCGTGGAAGCCGGCGCGGACAGTGGCTGGGCCGAGGGCTTCCACGTGCGCAAGCTGCATCTGGGCTGACCCCGGCAGTGGCGCCGCCATGAAGCCGGGGCCGGCTCGACAGATCCTCGTCCTGGCGGGGCTCATCATCGGCGCGGCCCTCATCACGTGGGACCTGCGCCGCCCGCCCGCCCCGCGCCCTGCACCCGTCCCGGCAGCGCCCGCGGCAGGCACCACGCCCCTGCCCGCACCGGCACGCGCGCCCGATGGGGGCACGCCGAGGGCGGAGCCCGCGCCGCCGCCGGCGCCACCGGATCCGGCCACGCTTGCGGCCGCCGACGCACGCCAGGACTTCAAGATCGCGCGCGGCCTGGGCGAGCAGGGCGGCAGTGGCGTGGTGGTGAACGCGAGCCCGCCGGGCAGCCTCACCGAACAGCTGCGCCTGCAGCCCGGGGACATCGTGCTCAGCGTCAACGGCGAGCCGGTGGCAACGGTTGCGGACTTCGTGCACATCTATCGCACCGAAGGACTGCCCACCGAGCTGACGATCCGGCGCAAGGGCCGCGAGATACACCTGCACTGACGTCGGTCCGACCCAGAACCTCCAGTACCCGGCTGCGTCGGATTACTTTACAGCTCCCTGCAGCGTGGCCTCGGCTGGCGGTGCGGGGCGTTTGATTTCGCGGCAAATTCCTCCAAGGCACGGATGTTGCTGTATGGTGGGGTCAAGACTGGGGCGGGAAGACCCCTTTTATGTTTAGAGGGAGCATGAACAGAGCGAGGCTGTGGGCGGTGGTGCTGATGCTGGCGGCGCCCATCGTCCATGCCCAGACCGATGTGCTCACCTCGCGCTACGACCTCGCGCGCACCAGCCAGAACCTCAACGAGCCGCTGCTGACACCGCAGGCGGTCAACCCCGGCACCTTCGGCAAGCTCTACGCCTTTGCCGTCGACGGCCAGCTCTACGGGCAGCCGCTGGTCAAGACCAACCTGACACTGCCGGGCAAGGGCACCTTCAACGCCGTGTTCGTTGCGACCCAGCACTCGAGCCTGTACGCGATCGATGCGGACACGGCGACGCCCCTGTGGCGGCGCAGCTTCATCAACCCGGCCGCGGGACTGACCACGCGCGCGGCCAACGAGGACATCAGCCCGGAGGTCTCCATCACCTCCACGCCCGTGATCGACCCGGCGAGCGGCACGCTCTACGTGGTGGCCGAGACCGTGCAGAGCGGCTCGCCGGCCTACTACTGGCTGCACGCCATCGACATCACCACCGGCGCGGACAAGGTGCCGCCGGTGATCGTCAGTGCCTCGGTGAACGGTGGCGCGACGCCGCTGACGATCGATGCCGCCACCAGCGAGCAGCGCAGCGGCCTGGTCCTGAGCAACGGCGTCGTCTACGTCGGCATCGGCTCCAATGGCGACAACTATCCCTGGGTCGGCTGGCTGGTCGGCTACAACGCCACGACGCTCGCGCAGGTGAGCCTGCTGTGCACCTCGCCGGGTGGGCAGTGGGGCGCGGGCATCTGGTCAAGCGGCGAGGCGCCGCCGGTCGATGCGAGCGGCAACCTTTACTTCTCCACCGGCAACGGCTACTTCAACAACAACAACAGCTGGGGCGACTCGATCCTGAAGGTTTCGCCAGGCGCCGGACTGACCGTCACCGACTTCTTCACGCCGTTCAACCAGGCCGCGCTCTCGGCCGCCGACCTCGATGTGGCCGCCGCGGGACTGACGCTGCTGCCGGATGCGGCCGGCTCGGCCGCGCATCCGCACCTGCTGGTCACCTCGGGCAAGGACGGCGAGGTCTACCTGCTCGACCGCGATCACATGGGCGGCTACAACAACTCCTACACGACGCCCAACACGAACATCGTGCAGTGGATCCCGAACGCGATCGGCATCGCGACCGTGCCCGTGACCGCCGCCACGCTCAGCTACGTCTCCAACAGTTACACCTCGCCGGCCTTCTGGCAGAACCAGGTGTACTTCTGCGGCGTGAAGGAAGGCTGCAAGGTCTTCCCGATGGCCAACGGCCTGCTCGCCACGACGCCCTCCTCGCAGACCGTGCCCACCTTCGGCTACCCGGGAGGGGAGCCGGTGATCTCGGCGGCCTCGCCCTCGGCCACGAGCGCGGTGCTGTGGGCCATCGAGCGCAACTCCGCGAGCAACACCGCGATCCTGCACGCCTTCGATGCCACGAACCTTGCGACCGAGCTGTACAACAGCGCCCAGGCGGCCAACAACCGCGACACCGCGGCCGCGCCGGTGAAGTTCGCCGTGCCGACGGTCGCCAACGGCAAGGTGTTCGTGGCGACCCAGTCCGAGCTGGACGTGTACGGCCTGCTGGCGGGCGCGCCGCAGCGGCTGGCGCCGCCGGCCTTCACGCCTGCCCCGGGCAGCTACAGCGGTGCGCAGGCCGTGACCCTCACGGCCGCCGCCGGCGCGCAGATCTACTACACCCTGGATGGCAGCGCCCCGACACTCGCCTCCAACCTCTACAGCGGGCCGGTGGCCGTCAACGCGACGACCACCATCAGCGCCATGGCGGTGGAGGCGGGCTGGCTGAGCAGCAACGTGAGCGTCGGCACCTTCAGCATCACCCCGGTCGCCCAGGTCGCGTACGTGCAGGGCAGCTACGCCACGCCCCAGACCCCCCAGGCGAGCGTCGCGGTGCGCTACGCGGCGGCGCAGCAGCAGGGCGACCTGAACGTCGTCGTGGTGGGCTGGAACGACTCGAGCGCCACGGTGCAGAGCGTGACCGACAGCGCCGGCAACACCTACGTGCCGGCCGCGGGCCCGACGGTCCTTGCCGGGGTGGCGAGCCAGGCGATCTACTACGCGGCCGGCGTGGCCGGTGCCGCGGCCGGCACCAACCTCGTCACGGTCAGCTTCAGCGCCCCAGCGATCTACCCCGACGTGCGCATCGCCGAGTACAGCGGCATCGCCGCGGTGGGCCCGCTCGAGGGGGGTGCCGGTGCCAGCGGCAGCGGCACCAGCGCCAGCAGTCCCTCGATCACCACCACGACGGCGGGGGACCTGCTGCTCGGCGCCGATCTGACGGTGCAGTACACCTACGTGGGCAGCGGGTTCACCTCGCGGCAGCTCACCGTGCCGGACGGGGACATCCTCGAGGACCGCATCGCCACGGTCGCCGGCAGTTACGCCGCCACGGCCACCATCGCCCCGGCGGGGGCCTGGGTCATGCAGGGCGCGGCGTTCAAGCCCGCCGGCGTCGGCACGCCGCCGCCGGTGCCAAGCGCGCCCGGCGCGCTCGCCGCCAGCGCCAATGGCGCCACCGGCATCAACCTCAGCTGGACGGCGGCCACCGAGCAGGGCGGCACGATCGCGCTGTACCTGATCGAGCGCTGCCAGGGCGCAGGCTGCAGCAACTTCGCGCAGATCGGCACGTCCACCGCAACCGGTTATGCGGACGCAGGACTTCTCGGCAGCACCAGTTACAGCTACCGCGTGCGCGCCAAGGATGCCGCCGGGACCACCGGGCCCTACTCCGGATCGGCGAGCGCGGTCACCGCCACGGCCGTGCCCGGCGCACCCACCAACCTCAGCGCCGCCGTGCCCAACAGCACGCAGATCAACCTCAGCTGGGGGGCTGCCACGGAGCAGGGCGGCACGGTGAGCCAGTACCTCATCGAGCGCTGCCAGGGCTCCGGCTGCAGCAGCTTCACGCAGGTGGGTACCGCGAGCGGGCTGACTTACTCGGACACCGGCCTGGCCGGCACGACCAACTACAGCTACCGCGTGCGCGCCAAGGACAGCCTCGGCACCACGGGGGCCTATTCCAACATCGTCTCGGCGACCACGGCGACCGCGACCCCCACGGCCCCCGGGAGCCTCGCCGCCGCCAGCGGCGGCCCGACTCAGGTGAACCTCGCCTGGACGGCGGCGACCGAGACCGGCGGGACCATCAGCCAGTACCTGATCGAGCGCTGTCAGGGGGCCGGCTGCACGAGCTTCGTGCAGGTCGGCACCGC
The DNA here is from genome assembly GCA_018240525.1 of Pseudomonadota bacterium. Classification (GTDB taxonomy): domain Bacteria; phylum Pseudomonadota; class Gammaproteobacteria; order Steroidobacterales; family Steroidobacteraceae; genus 13-2-20CM-66-19. The sequence continues at coordinate 894,858 of JAFEFN010000014.1, read as the reverse complement.
GAGCGGGGTGAGCTTCGCGGACACGGGACTTGCGGCGGCCACCAGCTACAGCTACCGCGTGCGCGCACGCGATACCCTGGGCAATACCGGGCCCTATTCGAACGTTGCCACGGTCTCCACGGCCGCGGCCACCTTCACCGCGCCCGGTGCGCTGACGGCCGTCAGTGCCGGGGCCACCCAGATCAACCTGAGCTGGAGTGCTGCCACCGAGAGCGGCGGCACCATCAGCCAGTACCTCATCGAGCGCTGCCAGGGCGCAGGCTGCGGCAACTTCACGCAGGTGGGTACCGCGAGCGGGCTGACCTACGCGGATACCGGCCTGACCGGCTCGACCAGCTACAGCTACCGCGTGCGCGCCCAGGACGGCACGGGCAGCACCAGTGCGTACTCGAACGTGGCGAGCGTGACGACCGGCGCGGCGAGCGCGACGGCGCCGACGGGCCTTTCGGCCCTCGGTGCCAGCGCCACGCAGATCAACCTCAGCTGGGGCGCGGCCACCGAGAGCGGCGGCACCATCAGCCAGTACCTGATCGAGCGCTGCCAGGGCTCCGGCTGCAGCAGCTTCACGCAGGTGGGTACCGCGAGCGGGCTGACCTACTCGGACACCGGCCTGACCGGCTCGACCAATTACACCTACCGCGTGCGTGCCCAGGACAGCCTCGGCAACACCGGGCCGTACTCGGCCACGGCCTCGGCGACCACGCTGGCGCCGGTCATCACCGCGCCGACCGGGCTGGCGGCCACGCCGGTCAGCGCCAGCCAGATCAACCTCAGCTGGGGCGCGGCCACCGAGACCGGCGGCACCATCAGTCAGTACCTGATCGAGCGCTGCCAGGGCGCAGGCTGCAGCACGTTCACCCAGGTGGCCACCGCCGCGGGCACCACCTACAACGATGCCGGGCTTGCCGCCGCCAGCTCGTACTCCTACCGGGTACGTGCGGCCGATGCCGCCGGCAACCGTGGCCCGTACTCCGGCACCGCCACGGCGGTGACCGCGGCGGGCACGCAGGGCCCGCCGCCGATCGCCTTCGTGCAGCAGAACTACGCGGACCCGCAGGCGCCGCAGTCGAAGGTCACCGTGCGCTACAACGCGACGCAGGTGGCCGGTGACCTGAACATCGTCGTGGTCGGCTGGAACGACTCGACCGCCCAGGTCGGCACCGTCACCGATTCCAGCGGCAACGCCTACCGCCTCGCCGTGGGACCGACCGTGATCTCCGCCACGGCCTCGCAGGCGATCTACTATGCCGCGAACATCCTGGGGGCGGCGGCGAACACCGTCACCGTCACCTTCACGAGCGCGGCGGTCTACCCGGACATCCGCGTGCTCGAGTACAGCGGCATCGATCCGAACAACCCGCTGGATGTCACTGCGACGGGCACCGGCAACAGCGGCCTGAGTGTGAGCGCCGCGGTGAACACGACCTACGCCAACGATCTGATCTTCGGTGCGAACCTGGTGCTGCAGACCACGATCGGGCCCGGCAGCGGCTTCACCAGCCGCGTGATCACCAACCCCGACTCGGACATTGCCGAGGACCGCATCGTGACGGCCACCGGTAGCTACAGTGCGAGTGCGCCGCTCACCCCGCCGGCGCCCTGGATCATGCAGCTCGCCGCCTTCCGGCGCCATCCTTGAGCGCGGCAGGCGCTGTCCCTGGCCCGTCCGCCCGGTCCGCTGGCGCGTAGATCCATCCCATCAGGGACCTAGACGCGTGTAGGACAAGCGGCCGACGGTGCCGATGACACGTCAACTGTGATCTGAATCACAGCAGCCTGCCGCCCTGTTTTTACACTGTGGTGTAAAGTTCCGCGTGCCATCCTGGCGCCGCTTTCGTAAAGAACAGGTCTGCATGCGCATCCGTATCCTCGGCCAGAACCTGCCCGCTTCCCTCGGAGTGCTCGCACTCGCCGAGGCGCTGATCGCGGCACTGTCCCTGTATGCGGCCGTCTGCATCCGCTTCGAGACCCCGCTCTCGCACCTGCCCCTGCTGGAGAATCAACTCGGCGCGCTGTGGCCGCGCGCTCTGACCTACAGCGTGATCGTGCTCGTGTGCCTGATGGCCTTCGGCCTGTACAGCGCCCGCCAGCGCGCGCAGCTCTCCGGGGTGCTGGTGCGCGTGGTCGCCGCCCTGCTCATCGCCACGGCGGTGCTGGCGGCTATCTTCTACCTGGTGCCGCAGTTGCAGCTGTGGCGCGGGGTCGAGGCGCTGGCGGTCATCTTCACCGGCTGCGGCGTGGTGCTCTCGCGGGTGGTGTTCGCGCGCGCGGTCGACCAGGACATCTTCAAGCGCCGCGTGCTGGTGTACGGGGCGGGCACCGCCGCCGCTTCGGTCGCGCGGCTGCGCCGCTCCTCGGACCGGCGCGGCTTCCAGCTGGTCGGCTTCGTGCCCGCCGGCGACGAGGCGCGCAGCGTGCCCGAGGAGCGCGTGCTCGATGACGGCGGCGACCTGCGCGCCCTGTGCGAGGAGCTCAACGTCACCGAGGTCGTGGTGGCGATGGATGACCGGCGCCGCGGCTTCCCGATCCGCGGCCTGCTCGAGTGCCGCCTGGCCGGGGTCGATGTCACCGAGCTTCTGACCTTCCTCGAGCGCGAGACCGGCCGCGTGCGCGTCGACGTGCTCAACCCGAGCTGGATGATCTTCGGCCAGGGCTTCCGCCGCGACCCGCTGCGCCTGTTTTCCTCGCGCATGCTGGACCTGGGGGCGAGCATGCTGGTGCTCGCGGTGTCGCTGCCGGTGATGGCGCTCACGGTCATCGCCATCAAGGTCGAGGACGGACCGGGGGCCCCGGTGCTGTACAGCCAGCGCCGCGTCGGCCTGGGCGGGCGCGTGTTCAACGTCCTGAAGTTCCGCAGCATGCGCACCGACGCGGAATCCAACGGCGCGCAGTGGGCCGCGCAGTCCGACCCGCGCGTCACGAGGGTGGGCGCGCTCATCCGCAAGCTGCGCATCGATGAGCTGCCGCAGATCTTCAACGTCGTGCGCGGCCACATGAGCTTCATCGGGCCGCGCCCGGAGCGCCCGGAGTTCGTGCAGGAGCTGGCCGAGAAGATCCCGTACTACGTGCAGCGGCACAGCGTGAAGCCGGGCATCACCGGCTGGGCGCAGCTGTGCTACCCGTACGGCTCCTCCGAGCAGGATGCGCTCGAGAAGCTGCAGTACGACCTGTACTACATCAAGAACAACAACCTGCTGTTCGACATCGCCATCCTGGTGCAGACCGCCGAAGTGGTGCTGCTCGGCAAGGGAGCACGCTGATGGCCGTGGCACAGCGGCGCAAGCTGCTCATCCTGGAGAACGACAAGGCCCTGCGGCGCGAGCTGGAGAGCGTGTTCTCGGACCTCGACGTGACCGTGGCCGAGGCCTCCGAGCAGACCCTGGCGCTGGTGCGCCGCACCGAGCCGGACGTGGTGCTCTTCGACCTCGGCCCGGGCGCCGACCCGGCGCGCGCCGAGCAGAGCCTGGCGCTGCTGCGCCAGATCCTCAACATCTCCCCGGACACCAAGATCATCGCCATGACCGAGCACGACGCGCGCGAGCTCGCCGTCGCGGCGGTGGGCCTGGGGGCGGCGGACTTCTACCATAAGCCCATCGATGCCGGCGTGCTCTCGATCGTGGTGCGGCGCGCGCTGCGCATCCGCGAGCTGGAGGAGGAGAACTGGCGCCTGCGCGAGCGCACCGGCGCCATGGCGCTCGAGGGCATCATCGGGGTGAGCGACTCGATGCGCAGCCTGTGCCGCGCGATCGAGAAGGTCGCCCCGACCAATGCGACCGTGCTGCTGCTGGGCGACAGCGGCACCGGCAAGGAGCTGCTGGCGCGGGCCCTGCACCGGCTCTCCGGCCGCGCGCACAAGCCCTTCGTGGCCATCAACTGCGCGGCCATCCCCGACACGCTGCTCGAGAGCGAGCTGTTCGGCTACGAGAAGGGCGCCTTCACCGGCGCGGCGCGGCGCACCGCCGGCAAGCTCGAGAGCGCCGATGGCGGCACGGTCTTCCTGGACGAGATCGGCGAGATGCCCCCGTCGCTGCAGGCGAAGCTGCTGCGCGTGGTGCAGGAGCGCACCGTGGAACGCATCGGCGGGCGCGTGCCCGTGGTGCTCGACCTGCGCATCGTGTGCGCCACCAACCGGCCGCTCGAGGCGCTCCTGGGCACCGGCGGCTTCCGCGACGACCTCTACTACCGCATCAGCGAGGTGACGATCCGCATCCCGCCGCTGCGCGAGCGCCAGGGCGACAGCCTGCTGGTGGCGCAGTTCCTGCTGCAGCAGACCGCCGAGCGCTTCGGCAAGCCGACGCGCGGGCTCGCCCCGGACGCGATCCGCGCCATCCAGGCGTACCGCTGGCCGGGCAACGTGCGCGAGCTGGAGAACCGCATCAAGGGCGCGGTCATCATGGCCGAGGGCGTGGTGGTCACGGCCAGCGATCTGGGGCTCGAGGACCCGGGCGAGGAGCCCGAGTACCTGAACCTGCGCGTGGCGCGGCAGCGCGCCGAGGCGCAGGCGGTGCGCCAGTCCCTCGCCGTGGCCAAGGGGAACCTGTCGCGCACCGCGGAGCTGCTGGGCGTGACGCGCCCGACGCTCTACGACCTGCTCGGCAAGCACAGCATCGATGCGGCGCAGTTCGGCCGCGCCGGCGCGGCGAACGACCCGGAGCGGCCGCTCGAAGAAGGTGGCGCCGGCTCGTGACCCCGGAACGGACGGTCGCGTTCCGCCCGGACATCGAGGGGCTGCGCGCGGTCGCCGTGGTGCTGGTGGTGGCCTGCCACTGCTCGCTCGCCGCCCTCGCCGGCGGCTTCATCGGCGTGGACGTCTTCTTCGTCCTCTCCGGCTACCTCATCACGACGCTGCTGGCGGCCGAGTTCAAGGGCCGCGGCCGCATCGACATGGCGCGCTTCTACGCGCGCCGCGTGCGCCGGCTGCTGCCGGCCTCGGCCCTGACCCTCATCGTGACCCTCGCCGCCGCCTCCCTGGTGCTCGCCCCGCAGGAGCTGGTGTTCGCCGCGCGCGCCGCGCGCGCCGCGGCGCTGTACGCGAGCAACGTGTTCTTCGACTCCGATGCGGCCGACTACTTCGCCCCGGGCGTGGAGCTCAACCCGCTGCTGCACACCTGGTCGCTCGGGGTGGAGGAGCAGTTCTACCTGTTCTGGCCGGCGCTGGTGCTGTTCGGGCTCGGGCACGGCGGCTCGCGCGCGCGCCTGTTCGCGGTCCTCGGCAGCCTCACGCTGCTCTCCTTCGCGCTGTGCCTGTGGATGACGGTCCGGCAGCCGACGTTCGCCTTCTACGAGTTGCCCGCGCGGGCCTGGGAATTCGGCGTCGGCGGCCTGCTGGCGCTCGCGCCGGTGGCGGCGCTGCAGCTGCCCGCGCGCACCTGGAGCCTCGCCGGCTGGGCGGGGCTGGCGCTGATCCTCGCCTGCGGGGTGTGGGTGCCGGCCGGCGCCGGCTTTCCCGGCTGGCGCGCGGCCCTGCCGGTGGCCGGCACGCTCGCCGCGCTCGCGGCCGGCTCGCAGCTGCCCGGGCGCGGGGTGACGCGCCTGCTCAACCAGGCGCCGCTGCAATACCTCGGCTCTCGCTCCTACTCCTGGTACCTGTGGCACTGGCCGGCGGTGTTCTTCGCCGCGGTCCTGGTGCCGGGCCTGGACGTGCCCGGCAAGATGCTCGCCGCGCTCGTCGGGCTCGCCCTCGCCGATCTCACCTTCCGCACCCTGGAGCGCCCGGTGCGCGGCAGCCGCTACCTGCGGCCGCGGCCGCACCTCTCGCTCGGCCTCGCCCTCATCCTCACCGTGCTCACCGTGGGCATCGCCTTCCTCGGCATCCGTGCCGGCGCCGCCCAGGCCGGCGCGCCGCGGTTCGCGGCGGTGAATGCGGCCATCCGCGACGTGTCCTCCCTGTCGCGGCCGCGCTGCGTCACCCCGTACGGCGAGGACAGCGCGGTCCGGCGCTGCGTGTTCGGGCCGCCGGAGGCGCAGCTCACCGTGGCGCTCTTCGGGGACTCGCACGCCATCCAGTGGTTCGATGCCTTCGAGGCGCTCGCCAACTCCCGCGGCTGGCGCCTGGTGACCTTCCTCAAGTCCGGCTGCGCCGCGCACGATGCGGCGCCGCTTCTGGGCGGCAGCGGCTGCCGCCCCTGGCGCAACCAGGCGCTGCGCGAGATCGTCGCATTGCACCCGGATGCGGTGTTCATCGCCAGCTACACGGCCGCCTACGGGCTGAACCAGGCGCACCCGGAGGGCGAGCTCGAGCGGTTGCGCGCCGGCTGGCGGCGCTCGCTCGCGGTGCTCGCCGCGGCCGGCATCACGGTGATCGAGCTGCGCGACACCCCGCTGCCGCCCTTCGACGTGCCGCGCTGCCTGGCGCGCGCGCTCGCGCACCCCTGGATGCAGGGCCGCTCGTGCGACCTGCCGCAGCGCGAGGCGCAGGACCCGCGCACCTTCGCCGCCGAGCAGGCGGCCGCGCAGGGCCTCCCCGGCGTGCACTTCCTGGACCTGACCGACCGGCTGTGCCGCGCGGGCACCTGCCCGGCACACCTGGACGGGATGATCGTGTACCGCGATGCCAGCCATATCACCGGGGCATTCGCGGCGAGCCTCGCCCCCGAGATCGGGCGCCGCGCGGCCGGGTGGGTCGCACCACCGTCCGGCCCCGCCGGCGCTGCGGCGCAGCGCTGAAGCGCGGGCTCAGCGCTGCTTGAACTCCTCGGGCGTGAGCTGGTGGCGGGCGAGCAGCTTGTAGAAGTCGGTGCGGTTGCGCCGCGCCAGGCGCGCCGCCTGGCTCACGTTGCCGCCGGTGATCTGCAGGATCGAGGACAGGTAGGAGCGGGTGAACTCATCGCGCGCCTCGTCGAAGGAGGGCAGCCGCCCGGGGGTGCCCCCGAGTGACTGCTGCACCAGCTCCACCGGGATGATCGGGGTCTGCGAGAGCGCCACGTTCTGGCGCACCACGTTCTGCAGCTGGCGGATGTTGCCGGGCCAGTCCGCCGTGGCCAGCAGCTCCACCGCCTCGGGCGCGTAGATCTTGCGCACGCCGCTCTCCTTGGCGATCTGCGCCAGGAAGTGCGCCACCAGCAGCGGGATGTCCTCGCGGCGGCGGTTGAGCGAGGGCATCTCGATGTGCACCACGTTCAGGCGGTAGTACAGGTCCTCGCGGAAGGAGCCCGCCGCCATCAGCTGCTGCAGGTCGCGGTGCGTGGCCGAGATCACGCGCACGTTGGTCGGGATCGCCTCGGTGGCGCCCACCGGGCGGATGACGTTCTCCTGCAGCACGCGCAGCAGCTTCACCTGCAGGCGCATCGGCATGTCGCCGATCTCGTCCAGCATGAGCGTGCCGCCGTCGGCGGACATGAACAGGCCGCGGTGCGCGCGCGTGGCGCCGGTGAAGGAGCCCTTCTCGTGGCCGAACAGCTCCGACTCGAGCAGGTCCTCGGCCATGGCGCTGCAGTTGATGGCGACGAAGGGCTTGTTGCGGCGCGGGCTGCCGCGGTGGATGGCGCGGGCGAGCAGCTCCTTGCCGGTGCCGCTCTCCCCGGTGATGAGCACGCGCGCATCGGTGCCGGCCACCATGTGCGCCTGGGCGAGCTTCTCCTCCATGGCCGCCGAGCGCGTGACGATCTCGGCGCGCCAGTCCTCGTCCGAGGTGCCGAAGCCGGAGATGCGCAGCGCCTTCTGCACCTGGTCGAGCAGCTCCTGCTTGTCCACCGGCTTGGTGAGGAAGCCGAAGGCGCCCATCTGCGTCGCCTGCACCGCATCGGGGATGGTGCCGTGCGCGGTGAGGATGATCACCTTCAGCCCCGGCCAGCGGTTCTGCAGCTCCTTGAGCAGGCCGATGCCGTCCATGTTGTCCATGCGCAGGTCGGTGATCACCAGGTCCGGGCGGAAGCGGCTGGCCGCCGCGATGGCCTGGGCGGCGCTCTCGACCGCCTCGACGTCGTAGCTTTCCGCGCGCAGGCGGATGGTGAGCAGGCGCAGCAGTCCCGGGTCATCGTCGACGACCAGGATGCGGGCCTTGCGTTTGCCGGTTTGGTTCAAGGGCGTGGTTCCTTCTCGGGCACGGTCAGCGGCCCGTGTTGCCGGATTTGCGCTCATTCAGGGAGCGCTCGATGTTGGCGATGGCATCCAGCTTGGCACGTGCGGCATCCAGTTCCTTGCGCAGGCGCGCGTTCTCGTCCATCTCTGACTGCAGGCGCTTGTTGGCGTTGGCGACCATGGCGTGGTCGGTGCGGACAGACTCCGCCTGCAGCCTGCGGTTTTCGGCCTCGAGCGTCAAATGGTCATCAAGTTGCGACAGCTCCAGCGCCGCCAGCGCCCGCTCCCCGGGCAGCAGCATCTCCGGGTTGGCGAGCAGCTCGCGCAGCATCCCCTGGGCGCGCGTCAGGTTGGTGCCCGGGTGGCCGTGCGTGCCCAGGATCATGGCCAGGCGCAACTCGTGGCTGGGGGTGGGGGCGATGGCGTAGTCGTGCTCGGCGCTGGCGAGGATCTCGGCCTGCTGGGTCGGCGGGCCGGCGATCAGGCGCTGCAGCATCGCCAGGTAGTCGGCCAGCACCGCCGCATTGGCGCTCGCCGGGCTCACCGGCGGGGCCGGGGCGGCCTCGCGTTGGCCGCTGCCGCCGGCGCAGGCCGCCAGCAGCGCGGCGAGCAGCGCGGCGGCGAGCCGTCCCGGCCGTGCGCGCTCAGGCTGCATGGGCCCGCACCTTCGGCGCCGTGGCCGCCAGGTCCTGCCCGGAGGCGCGGATCGGCATGGTGATCCTGAAGTGTGCACCCGGGAACTGACCGTCGACGATCTGGATAGTGCCCCCGTGGGCGGAGACGAACTCGAGCACCACCGACAGGCCGATGCCGGTGCCCTTGACCGCGGTGCTGCGCGCGGCGCGGCCGGTGTAGAAGGCGTCGAAGATGTGCTCGCGGTCCTCGACCGGGATGCCCGGGCCGGCGTCGGCGACGTCCAGGATCAGCTGCAGGGCGGAGGCGCGCGCCATCAGGTGGATGGTGCCGCCCTTGGGCGAGTACTTCACCGCATTCGACAGCAGGTTCTCCAGGATCAGGCGGATCTTGCCGCGGTCGGCCACGAGGGTGACGTCCTCGACGTGCACGTCCAGGCGCACGCGCTGCGAGAGCAGCGTCAGCTGCTGGTTCTCCAGCACCTGCTTGACCAGCGGGCGCAGCCTGAACTCGGTGGCCTCGAGCCCGACGCTCGAGGTCTGCCAGGCGCTGAAGGAGAGCAGGTTCTCGATCATGCGCTGCAGCTTGATGCCGTTCTCGCGCAGGATCGCTGCGACCTCGCGCTGGTTGGAGTCCAGCTCCCCGACCGCCCCGTCCATCAGAAGCTCGGTGCCCTCGCGGATGTTCGCGAGCGGGGTCTTCAGCTCGTGCGACATGTGCCGCAGGAAGCGGTTGCGCTCGTGCGCCAGCTCCAGCAGGCGGTTGCGCAGCCACTCGAGCTGGCCGCCGAGGCGCTCGAGGTCGTGGGGACCTGAGACCGCGATGGGGTTGGTGAAGGTGCCCTCGCCGAGCTCGCTGATGGCGCGGTCCAGCTGGCGCAGAGGCCGGCCGACGCCGATGGTGAGCACCACCACCGCGATGATGGCCAGCGGCAGCAGCGCGAGGGCCTCGATGATCAGCGTCTTGCGCGCCTTCTGCGTGCGTTCCTGCAGCTGGGCGACCTCCTGGTCGACCTGCGCGTTGCTCTGCTGCGCGACGCGCTCGACCAGCGCGGTGAGCTGGGTGAAGCGGGTGGACACATCCGCCGCCGCCGCCGAGCCGGTGCTGGCCGGGACGGTGAGCACCAGCGCGGCGATCTGCGACTGCAGCGCGCCGAGCTGCTCGAGGGTCTGCCGCGCCGCGGGGCCCGCCTGGCCGAGCAGCTGCGCGCGGCTCGCGTTCAGCCGCTCGTCCTGGGCGCGGTACACCTCGATGAGCTTCGGGTCGTTCAGCACCCCGTACAGGCGCGCGGTGCGCTCCAGCGATGCGATCTGCCCGAACAGCGCCTGGCTGGCGCGCGCCCCGGTGACCCCCTGCAGGACGATCTTCTGCCCGGTGTCGCCGAGGTCGCGGATCTGCAGCACCGCGGTGAGGATGGCCACGAGCAGCGGCCCGGCCATGAACGCCAGGCCGACCAGCATCAGTCCACTCAATGACTTGGGACGCCCCCACTGCATAGGGGGCGCATTCTACCGGGCAGGCTGCCCGGGCGTGTGGATTGGCGCGGGGCGGTGACTCACCACGGCTCACGCTGCAGGCGCTGTTCCCAGGCGTACGCGGTGCGCACGATGGTGTCGAGGTCGTCCAGGCGCGGCTTCCAGCCGAGCTCGCGGCGGATGCGCTCGGCGCGGGCCACCAGCGCCGGCGGGTCCCCGGGCCGGCGCGGCTCCTCCTTCACCCGGATCGGGCGGCCCGTGACTCGCTGCACGCTGTCGATGACCTCGCGCACGCTGTAGCCGTGGCCGTAGCCGACGTTGAGGATGGTCGAGGCGCCCCCGCCGCGCAGGTAGGTGAGCGCGTCCAGGTGCGCGGTCGCCAGGTCCTCGACGTGGATGTAATCGCGCACCCCGGTGCCGTCCCCGGTCGGGTAGTCGGTCCCGAAGATCGACAGGTGCGGGCGCTTGCCGACCGCGACCTCGCAGGCGACCTTGATCAGCAGGGTGGCATTCGGGGTCGCCTGGCCGACGCGGCCGCCCGAGTCGGACCCGGCCACGTTGAAGTACCGCAGCGCGGCATAGCGCAGCGGCGTGGCCTGGGCGACGCTCGCCAGCATCCACTCCGACATGAGCTTGGAGGTGCCGTAGGGGTTGATCGGCGCCGTCGGGGTGGACTCCGAGGCCACCCCCTCGGCCGGGATGCCGTAGACCGCGGCGGTGGAGGAGAACACGAAGTGCGCCACCTTCGCCTCCACGCAGCACTCCAGCAGCGTGCGCGTCGAGCAGGTGTTGTTGCCGTAGTACTTCAGCGGCTCGCTCACCGACTCGGGCACGATGGTGTAGGCGGCGAAGTGCATCACCGTGTCGACCGCGTGCTCCCGCAGCACCTCGGCGACCGCGGCGCGGTCGCCGACCCGGCCGACCACCAGCGGCGCATCCAGCACCGCCTGGCGGAAGCCGCGCGAGAGATCGTCCAGCACCACCACGCGCTCGCCGCGCGCGCGCAGCTGCAGGACCACGTGCGAGCCGATGTAGCCGGCGCCCCCGGTGACTAAAATGCTGCCGTTCTTCATAGTGACCCGATGATAGACAAATCCGCCGACCCGGACCGGCAGCCGTTCGCAGGTCTGACGCCCGAGCTCGTGCTGGATGCCGCCAGCGCCCATGGCCTGGCCCCCGACGGGCGCCTGTTCGCCCTGAACAGCTACGAGAACCGCGTCTACCAGCTGGGCGCCGGGGAGCGGCAGCTGGTGCTGAAGTTCTACCGCCCGGGTCGCTGGAGCGATGCGCAGATCCTCGAGGAGCACGCCTTCACCGCCGAGCTCGCCGCCGCGGAGATGCAGGTGGCGGCCCCGCTGTCCCTGGGGGGCACGACGCTGCCCGCATTCGGGGGCTTCCGGTTCGCGGCCTTCCCGATGATGCGCGGCCGCGCCCCGGAGCTGGACGCCCCCGAGGCGCGCGCGGTGCTGGGCCGCGCCCTCGGGCGGCTGCACCAGATCGGCGCCACGCGGCCCTTCCTGCACCGCCCGCACATCAGCCTGCAGCGGCTGGGCTGGGAGGCGCGCGCGCAGGTCCTGGACAGCACCCTGCTGCCCGAGCGACTCACGGACCGATACGCGCAGGTGAGCGAGGCGCTCCTGGTGCGCGTCGCGGAGGCCTTCGATGCGGCCGGGGCGATCCGCCCGATCCGCCTGCACGGGGACTGCCACCTGGGGAACCTGCTGTGGAACGAGCAGGGGCCGGTGTTCGTCGACCTGGACGACTGCGCCACCGGGCCGCGCGTGCAGGACCTGTGGATGATGCTCTCAGGATCGAGCGATGAGCAGCAGCACCAGTGGGCGCAGCTGCTCGAGGGCTACCGCCAGTTCTCCGACTTCGACTACGCGGAAGTGCGCCTCATCGAGCCGCTGCGCGCGCTGCGCATGCTGCACCACGCCGCCTGGGTCTCCCACCGCTGGGCGGACCCGGCCTTCCCGCGGGCCTTTCCGTGGATCGGCGAGGAGCGCTACTGGGAGGGCTACCTCACCGACCTGCGCGAGCAGCTCGAGCAGATCGAGGATCCGCCCCTCCTGCGGGGGTGATTGGCGAAATGCCAACGCGCGCACGTGCGCGGGAGGTGCCGGGCGCGGTATTGTGCCGCCCCGGGATGGAGCCACGCCGAGACGGCTGACGGAACGCGAGCGCGGACAAGCATGGGATTCCTGACACGTACTGCCGTAGTTTCCGGCCTGCTGCTGGGGCTCCTGGCCGGCTGCGGCTCCGGGCAGAACCCGGCCGCGACCGCCGGCCCGGTGCTCAAGAAGAAGCTGGCCCCCTCCGATCCGCTCGCCCCGTACCTGGTGGCCGCGGTGGCCTCCACCAAGGCCGGCACGCCCCCCATTCCCGTGCAGGTGAAATTCGCGCTCAAGGACCATCCGCAGGCCGGCCAGCCGGCGGACCTGGAGCTGGTGCTGACCCCCACCGCCGGCACCCTGGAGCGGCTGTCCGGCAAAGTGCAGGGGGAGGAGGGCCTCGCGGTGGTCGCCGGCGAAACCCTGCCGGTGACCGACAAGCCCCTCGAGGGGGTCCCGGTGCACCACACCGTGCAGGTGACCGCCAGCAAGGACGGCATCTACGAGCTCACCGTCGAGGTGGTGGCCGATGCCGGCGGGGTCCCCTCCGCGCAGTCCTTCTCCATCCCCGTGGTCGCCGGCCAGGGGCAGGCCGATCTTAGCGTCGGTGGCACGGTGTCGGCCCCGACCGTGGCCGGCAAGGCCGCCCCCGCGACCCCCGCTCCGGCCCACTGACCCGCACTTTTCCGCGCCCCTCCGGAGGGCGCGGTTCCCCGACCTGCAAAGCGCGAGGGGCTTCACAAAGGCCCGCGGACGTGCGGTCTATGATCCTGATCGGGTCCATCCGCCTCCGTTATGTCAAAGTTTCAGCCCTTCCGGAGCATTCCCGATCCTGCCGACGCCGCCCCCGGGGCCGCGGACACCGTCGTGGGCCGCGAAACCATGGCCGGGGCGACGACCACGCTGGTGCGCGCCGATGCCCGGCCGGTCCCGGAGAACCAGGCTGAGCTGCACCCGCAGCTGAAGGCGCAGCTGCGCGAGCTGCGCCTGCGCACCGGCAGCGCGGACCCGGACGTGCCGATGCTGCTGCGCCTGATCAACGAGCACTACCACACCATCGAGCGCGAGCGCCGCGGCATCGTCGAGTCGATGCGCCTCATGGCCGATGAGGCGCAGGCGCTCGCCCACGAGGCGCGCGAGCAGTCCTCCGAGCACCTGCAGGTGATCCTCGACCACATCAAGGACGTGGTGCTGCTGCTGGATGCGCAAGGGCTGGTGCGCACCTTCAACCCCACCGGCGAGCGCGTCTTCGGCTACCCGCAGGAGGAGGTGCTGGGCAAGCGCATCGACCTGCTCATCCCGCGGATCGCCGAGGAGGAGAGCGTGCCCGAGGCGCTCGAGCGGCTGTCGGCGAGCCTGGACGACACCGCGCTCGACCTCGCCGCGCGCGAGCTGTGGGCGCAGCGCAAGAACGGCGTGCTGTTCCCGGCCGAGATCGCCGTGAGCAAGGCGCCGCTGTCCCAGGAGCAGATGTTCGTGCTGTGCCTGCGCGATGTGACCGAGCGGCGCGAGTCCGAGCAGGCCATCCGCGAGAGCGCCGCGCGCTACCAGCTGCTGGTCGACCACGCCCCCGATGCCATCGTCGTGCTCGATGCCGACACGGGGCGCTTCGTGGACGCGAACGACAAGGCGATCCGGCTGTACGGCCTGCCGCGCGAGAAGCTGCTCACCGTCGGCCCCCACACCATGAGCCCGGCGCAGCAGCCGGACGGGGCGCCCTCCGAGGAGCGGGCGCGCGCCTACATCGAGCGCGCGCTCGCCGGGGAGACCCCGGTGTTCGAGTGGATGCACCTGGACGGCCAGGGCCGGGAGATCTGCTGCGAGGTGCGCCTCGTGAACCTGCCGAGCGGCGCGCGCCGCCTGGTGCGCGGCAGCGTCGCGGACATCTCGGACCGCAAGCGCGCCGAGCGCGTCTCGGCGGCCGAGCGGCAGGTGTTCGAGCAGCTCACCCGCAACGCCCCGCTGCCCGAGGTGCTCGCCTCGATCACCGCGCTCATCGAGTCGGCGATCCCCGGCACCGCCGGCGCGGTGAGCCTGCTGGGCGAGGACGGCCAGCGGTTCGCCGCGGTGCATGCCCCGCAGCTGCCCGCCCCGCTGCGCCAGGCGCTCGCCGCGACCGAGGTCGGCATCCGCAACGGCTCCTGCGCCGCGTGCGTGTACCTGAAGCGCCAGGTGCTGGTGGCGGATCTGGGCAAGGACCCGTTCTGGGCCGAGCGGCGCGAGCCGGCGCTGGCGGCCGGCAAGCGCGCGGCCTGGTCGACGCCGATCACCGCCGCCGGCGGCACCCTGCTCGGCTCGCTCGGGGTGTACCGCGGCGCGATCGGCCTGCCGGGCGCGGCCGATGTCGGCCTCATGGCGCGCGCGGCGCAGCTGGCCGGCATCGCCATCGAGCGCCGCCGGGGCGAGGAGGCCCTGCGCGGCAGCGAGGCGAAGTTCCGCGGCCTGTTCGAGAGCATCGCCGAAGGGGTGTACCAGTCGGGCCGCGACGGGCGGCTGCTGTCGGTGAACCCGGCCTTCGTCGCCATGCTCGGCTACGACAGCGCCGAGCAGATATACGCGCTGCCCGGCGCCGCGGCGCTCTACTGGGACCCGCAGGACCGCGCCCGCTTCGCCGAGCGCGTCGACCGCGAGGGCGAGATCCGCGATGCGGAGTTCCTCATGCGCGGGCGCGACGGGCGGCAGCTGGTGATCCTGGAGAACGCGCGGCAGATGCTCGATGGCAGCGGCCAGTGCATCGGCTACGAGGGCACCATCGCCAACATCACCGAGCGCAAGCGCGCCGAGCAGGCCGTGTTCGCCGAGAAGGAGCGCGCCCAGGTCACCCTGGAGTCGATCGGCGATGCGGTCATCAGCACCGATGCGCAGGGGCGCATCGAGTACATCAACCCGGTGGCCGAGACCCTCACCGCCTGGAGCCTCGCCGAGGCGCGCGGCCAGGCGATCGGCACGGTGCTCAACCTGGTCAACGAGATCACGCGCGAGCCGATCGAGACCGCGCTGCAGGGCGCGCTCGGCGGCGCCGCGGCCTGCGCCGCCTCGGGGCCGGCCGACCATGCCGTGCTGGTGACCCGCACCGGCCACGAGGTCGCCATCCAGGCCTCGGCCGCCCCGATCTGCGACCGCCAGGGCCAGGTGATCGGTGCGGTCATGGTCTTCCACGACGTCACCAAGGAGCGGCGCCTGAAGCGCGCGCTGTCCTGGCAGGCCAGCCACGATGCCCTGACCGGCCTCATCAACCGGCGCGAGTTCGACAACCGCCTGCACGGGGCGCTGCTCGCCGCGCAGCGCGGCGAGGGCACCTATGCGCTGCTGTACATCGACCTCGACCAGTTCAAGGTGGTGAACGACACCTGCGGCCACCAGGCCGGCGACCGGCTGCTGCGCGAGGTCACCGGCCTCCTGCAGACCCACGTGCGCGCGAGCGACACCATCGCCCGCCTGGGGGGCGACGAGTTCGGCGTGCTGCTCGAGGGCTGCACGCCCGAGCAGGCCTCGCGCATCGCCGAGGGCGTGCGCCAGGCGATCCGCGACTTCCGCTTCGAGTGGAGCGCGAACACGCTCTCGGTGGGGGCGAGCATCGGCATCGTGCAGATCGGGCCCAACACCGAGAACGTCGCCAACGTCATGAGCGCGGCCGACATCGCCTGCTACGCGGCCAAGGACGCCGGCCGCAACCGCATCCACGTGTACGGCGCGGACGGCGGCTCGCACCGCCACCGCGAGATGCACTGGGTGGCGCGCGTCACGCGGGCCGCCGAGGACAACCGCCTCGAGCTGTTCTTCCAGCCGATCGTCGCGCTGTGCGCCCCCGCCGGGCGCGCCTTCCACGAGCTCACCGTGCAGCTGCGCGATGACAGCGGCGCGCTCGTGCCCCCCGGGGAGTTCATCCCGGCCGCGGAGCGCTACAACGTCATGTCGGCGATCGACCGCTGGGTGCTGGAGCGGGCGATCGCGCTGCTGCGCGAGCGCCAGCGCAGCGGGCAGCCGCTGCCGCTGCTGGCGGTCAACCTCTCGGGCACCTCGCTCAACGAGCAGTCCTTCGTCGACTACGTGCTGCAGAGCGTGGTCGAGCCGCAGATCGCCGGGGCGCTGTGCTTCGAGATCACCGAGACCGCCGCCGTCACCAGCCTCTCCAACGCGCGCTTCCTGATGAGCGAACTGAAGTCCCGCGGCGCGCGTTTCTCGCTCGATGACTTCGGCACCGGGGTCTCCTCGTTCGTGTACCTGAAGACCCTGCCGGTCGACTTCCTGAAGATCGACGGCCAGTTCATCACCCACATCACCCAGGACCCGGTCAACCGCAGCATGGTCGAGGCGATCGGCAAGGTCGGCCGCGCGCTCGGCATCGCCACGGTCGCCGAGTGCGTCGAGGGCGAGGCCGTGCTGGCCGAGCTGAGGGGGATGGGCATCGACTACGTGCAGGGCTTCCACCTGGCGCACCCGCTGCCCATCGCACAATTGCCGTAACCGGCCGCATCCGGGCCGGAAAAGACCCAGTCTAGAGTGTGTCTGCGCAGTCTTATTCGTAGAATGCGCGCCTTCATGCGCCGAAGGGATGCACCTCAATTGCCTAATGGAAACAACGCGCGCCGCGCCCTCACGGGGGTCGCGCTGCTGCTTTGCGCCCTGGCCTGCGGCCCGGGCCGCGCCGAGTCCACCCCCGCCCCCGAGACCGTCGCCACGCAGCTGCGCGAGGCGGCGCTCGCCGGGCACAGCATCGCCTACAGCTGGGTGAGCGAGCTCACCACCCGCTTCGGCCCGCGGCCGGCCGGTTCGCCTGGCGAGCAGCAGGCCGCCGAGTGGGCCGCCGCGAAGCTCAAGGCGCTCGGCTTCGACAACGTGCACATCGAGCCCTTCGCGCTGACCGGCTGGGTGCGCGGCACCGAGAGCGCGGCGCTCGTCGCCCCGTCGGCGCAGCCGCTGGTGGTCGCCGCCCTCGGGGAGTCCCCGCCCACGGCGGCCAACGGGGTGGAGGGCGACGTCGTCATCTTCAGAAGCTTCCAGGAGCTGGCGGCGAGCCGCGCCCCGCTGGCGGGCAAGATCGCGATGGTGAGCCAGCGCATGGTGCGCACCCAGGACGGGGAGGGGTACGGGGAGGCGGTCGCACCGCGCATCGACGGCCCGAAGGAGGCCGCGCAGCGCGGCGCGGTGGCCTTCCTGCTGCGCTCGGTCGGCACCGACAGCCACCGCCAGGCGCACACCGGCACCACGCGCTACGTGGACGCGAAGGTGCCCGTGCCCTCGTTCGCGCTCAGCAACCCGGATGCCGACCAGCTCGAGCGCATCGTCGCGCTCGGGCAGATCCCGCGGGTGCACCTGTACTCCAGCGCCAGCTACGTGGCCGGCACCCACTCGCAGAACGTCGTCGCGGACCTCAAGGGCAGCACGCGGTCCAGGGAAGTCGTGCTGCTCGGCGCGCACCTGGACAGCTGGGACCAGGGCACCGGGGCGCTCGATGACGGCACCGGCACCGCGATCATCGTCGCGGCCGTGAAGCTCATGCGCGACCTGCCGCACCGCCCGCAGCGCACCGTGCGCGTGGTGCTGTACGGGGCGGAGGAGGTCGCGCAGCCGAACGCGCCGTTCGGTGACTTCGGCGGCAACGCCTATGCGGCTGGCCACCTCTCCGAGATGCCCCTGCACGTGCTGGCCGGCGAGAGCGACCTGGGCGCGGACCGCGTCTATACGCTGGCCGTGCCCGAGGCGGTCGCCAAGGGCGAGTTCCGCCAGGCGGCCGAGCGGGTGCTGCGCCCGCTCGGGGTGCTGCCGGCGCCGCGCGCGGCCGAGGAGGGCGGCGCGGACGTCGACCCGCTGGCGCGCGCCGGCGTGCCCCTGTTCTCGCTCAACCAGGACGCCTCGCGCTACTTCGACCTGCACCACACCCCGGATGACACGCTCGACAAGGTCGACCGGGCGCAGCTGGACCAGAACGTGGCGGCCTGGGCGGCCTTCATCTGGCTCGCCGCCGACGGCGACGTCGACTTCCGCAGCGCCGCGCCGCAGCGCTCGGGCAGCTGAGCGCGGCGCGCCGGGGGCTAGAGAGGCAGATGGGACCGCTCGCCGGCATCCGGGTGCTCGACCTCACGCGCGTGCTCGCCGGCCCGTGGGCCAGCCAGCTGCTCGCCGACTATGGCGCCGACGTGGTCAAGGTCGAGGAGCCCACCGGGGGCGATGACTCGCGCAAGTGGGGACCGCCGTGGCTCACCGATGCCGGCGGCGCGGCCACCAGCGAGTCGGCGTACTTCCTGTGCGCCAACCGCGGCAAGCGCTCGGTCACCCTGGACCTCGCGCACCCGCAGGGGGCGGCGCTCGCGCGCCGGCTGGCGCTCGGCTCGGACGTGCTGCTGGAGAACTTCAAGGTCGGCGGGCTCGCCCGCTTCGGCCTCGACTACGCCACGCTCGCGCCCCTGCACCCGGCGCTCATCTACTGCTCGATCACCGGCTTCGGGCAGGACGGGCCGGATGCGGCCCGGCCCGGCTACGACGCCATGATCCAGGCGATGGGCGGGCTCATGAGCATCACCGGGGTGCCGGAAGGGGAACCGGGCGCCGGCCCGCAGAAGGTGGGGGTCGCCGTCAGCGACCTGATGGCGGGGATGTACGCGGCCACCGCGGTGCTCGCCGCGCTGGTCGAGCGCGCCCGCTCCGGCCGCGGGCAGCACATCGACCTGGCGCTGCTGGACACGCAGCTGAGCTGGCTGGCCAACCAGGGCATGAACTACCTGCTCACCGGCCGGGCGCCGCAGCGCCTGGGCTCCGCGCACCCGAGCATCACCCCCTACCAGCCCTTCGCGAGCGCCGACGGCTTCGTGATGGTGGCCGTGGGCAACGACCGGCAGTTCGCCGGCCTCTGCCGCGCCGCCGGTTGCCCGGCGCTGGCCGCCGACAGCCGCTTCGCGAGCAGCGCGGCGCGCGTGGAGCACCGCGCCGCGCTCACCGAAGAGCTCGCCCCGCTGCTGCGCCTGCGCAGCACCCAGGACTGGGTGCGCGAGCTCGGCGCCGCCGGCGTGCCCTGCGGCCCGATCAACGACATCGCCCAGGCCTTCGCCGAGCCGCAGGTGCGCCATCGCCAGATGCAGCTCACGCTGCCGCATCCGCTGACCGGCACGGTGCCGCAGGTGGCCAACCCGACGCGCTTCTCGCGCACGCCGGTCGAGTACCGCCGCGCGCCGCCGCTGCTCGGCGAGCACACCGATGAGGTGCTGGGCGAACGCCTGGGACTGGCAGCCGGGGAACTCGCGGCGCTGCGCGCCGCCGGTGCGTTCGGCACGCCGCGCCGCTAGGAGCCGGGGACGAGCGTCCTGCCGACAGGGTACCCTTGGGGCCCTGCCCGGACCGCCCGCGCGCACACCGACGGAGAAGCCGCCCCGATGACCGAACTGATCCTGGTCGAGAGCAAGGCGGGCGTGTGCCACCTGCGCCTGAACCGGCCCGAGAAGCGCAACGCCATCACCTTCGCCATGTACGCGGCGCTGGAAGAGGCCCTGCGCAGCGCCGATGCGGACGAGGGCGTGCGCGCCCTGGTGCTCAGCGGCGAGGGCCCGGGCTTCTGCGCCGGCAACGACCTGCAGGACTTCATCCACGGGGGCGACTTCTCCGCCAGCCACCCGGTGCTCGGGTTCCTGCGCCAGCTGGTGAGGCTCGGCAAGCCGCTGGTGGCGGCCGTGCACGGCCAGGCCGTCGGCATCGGCGTCACCATGATCCTGCACTGCGACCTGGTGGTGGCCGCGGACAACACCCGCTTCAGCATGCCCTTCGTCAGTCTCGGCCTGGTGCCGGAGGCGGCCAGCTCGCTGCTGCTGCCGCAGCGGCTCGGCCCGCAGCGCGCCGCGGAGCTGCTGCTGCTGGGCCGGCCCTTCGATGCCGCGTACGCCCAGTCGGTCGGGATCGTGAACCGCGTGGTCGCCGAGGGGCGCGCGCTCGGCGAGGCGCTGGAGATGGCCGCGACCCTCGCCGCCCAGCCCCCGCAGGCGCTGCGCGCCACCCGGCGGCTGCTGCGCGGGGAGCTCGCCGCGCAGCTCGAGCGCATCGACGCCGAGGCCAACATCTTCGGCGCGCAGCTGAAGTCGGCCGAGTTCATGAGCGCGGTCCAGGCCTTCCTCGCCCGGGGGAAATCCAGGTGAGCATCTACTGCCTCGACGGGCTCACCCCGGTCATCGACCCGAGTTCCTTCGTGCACCCGCAGGCCTCGCTCATCGGCGACGTGATCATCGGCCCGCGCTGCTACGTCGGGCCGGCCGCCTCGCTGCGCGGTGACTTCGGCCGCATCATCGTGAACGAGGGCGCCAACATCCAGGACTGCTGCGTGCTGCACAGCTTCCCCAACCGCGACACCCTGCTCGAGCCGGATGCGCACATCGGCCACGCGGCGGTGCTGCATGGCTGCACCGTCCGCCGCGGCGCCCTCATCGGCATCGGCTCGATCGTGATGGACGACGTGGTGGTGGAGGAGGAGGCCTTCGTCGGTGCCGGCAGCTTCGTGCGCGCCGGCTTCCTCGTGCCGCGGCGCAGCCTGGCGCTCGGCGCCCCCGCGCGCGTGGTGCGGGAACTGACCGAGCAGGAGATCGCCTGGAAGGCGCGCGGCACGCGCGAGTACCAGGAGCTCACCGAGCGCTGCCTCGCCTCGTTCCGGGAGTGCCGGCCGCTGGCGGCGCCGGAGCCGGACCGCCCGCGCATGCGCGTCTCGGACACGATCCCGCTGCACGCCACGCGGCGCGGCGGCTAGCTGCGCAGCCAGGCCACGGTGCCGATGCCGGCCAGCGTCATGAGCACCGAGCCGAACAGGTGCGCGGCCGCGGCCCCGAGGGCCCAGCCGGGGCGTCCCTCCATGAGCATGCCGACGATCTCGGCCGAGAAGGTCGAGAAGGTCGTGAGCCCGCCGCAGAAGCCGGTGATCACGAACAGCCGCCACTCCGGGGGCACGGTGGCCACGGCGGCGAAGTAGGCGATCGCCACGCCGATGACGTAGCCGCCGATGAGGTTGGCGGCCAGCGTCCCGGGCGGCACGGCCGGGAAGTGCGCGTTCAGCGAGGCCGAGAGCCACCAGCGCAGGAGCGCACCGAGGCTCGCGCCGACACTGATCGCCAGGATCGACTTCCACATCATCGTGCTCTTGTAGCACGTTTCCCCGCCCGGGCAGAACGCCCGCCCGCGGCGGCCGGGCGCGCCCATTCGCGTATGCTGAGCGCCCCTCACCGGCTTAAGCGACAGGCGAACGACACGATGCGTCGGCTACTTCCCGCACTTGCCCTCTGCGCGGTGGCGCTGGGTGGCTGCTCCCGGCACGCCGCGGCGCCCGCCGAGGATGCGCGCCTCGCGGCGATCTACGAGGCCGAGTGGAAATGGCGCACCGAGCAGCAGCCGGACGACGAGGACGGCGTGCGCCCGATCAGCGACCACCTGCCCCGGGTCGACCCGGCCACGCAGCAGATGCGGCTGCGGTACTGGGAAGAGGTGCAGGAGAAGCTCGCCGGCATCCACCGCGACCGGCTGTCCCCGGCCGCGCAGGTCGACTACGAGGTCTACGCCGCGCAGATCGCCGTGCTGGTCGCGAACCAGCGCTTCCGTGACTTCGAGGCGCCGGCCAACGCCGACACCACCTTCTGGACCGACATCGGGTACACCGCGCGGCGCGCGTTCCGCACGGTCGATGACTACCGGCACTGGATCGCGCAGATGCGGGACATCCCGCGCTACTTCCACGAGCAGATGCAGCAGATGCGCGCCGGCATGCGGCGCGGGTTCACCCCGCCGCGGGTCACCATGCAGGGCCGGGACGGCTCGCTCACGGCCGTGACCGAGGCGAGCCCCGAGGCGAGCCTGTTCTACACCCCGTTCACCGAGCCGATGCCGGGGGTGCCGCGCGAACGGCAGGCGCAACTGAAGGCCGAGGCGCTCGCCACCATCCGCGAGGTGGTGCAGCCGGCGTACCGCGAGCTGCTCGCCTTCATGCGCGAGGAGTACGTGCCGGGGATGCGCGAGAGCCTGGCCGCGCAGGACCTCCCGGATGGCAAGGCCTACTACCGCGCCAAGATCATCGAGTACACCACGCTCGACATGGACCCGGGCGAGATCCACAGGCTCGGCGTGCAGGAGGTCGAGCGGCTGCACGCGCAGATGGTCGCGGCGATGAAGGAGACCGGCTTCCAGGGGGACTTCCCCGCGTTCCTGCGCTTCCTGCGCCGCGACCCGCAGTTCTACGTGAAGACGCCCGAGGAACTGCTGATGCACGCGGCATGGATCGCCAAGCGCCTCGACGGCAAGATCGGCCAGTACATCGGCTACCTGCCGCGCGCGCGCTTTGCGATCAAGCCGGTGCCTGCGGACCTGGCCCCGTTCTACACCGCCGGCCGCGGCGGCAACGGGGTGTACCTGCTCAACACCTACGACCTGCCGAGCCGGCCGCTGTACAACCTCACCGCGCTCACCCTGCACGAGTCCGCCCCCGGCCACGCCTTCCAGATGCCGATCGCGATGGAGCACAAGGACCAGCCCGCGTTCCGCCAGCTGACCTACATCTCCGCCTACGGGGAGGGCTGGGCGCTGTACTGCGAGCTGCTCGGCCAGGAGATGGGCATGTACGAGTCCGCCTACGACCGCTTCGGCATGCTCGGCTACCAGGTCTGGCGCGCCGCGCGCCTCGTGGTCGACACCGGCGTGCACTCCCAGGGCTGGACGCGCGAGCGGGCGCTCGAGTACTTCCGCAGGTACACCGCGCTCCCCGAGCGCGAGATCAACACCGAGATCGACCGCTACATCGCCTGGCCGGCGCAGGCGCTCTCCTACTACCTCGGCGAGCGCGCGATCCTGCAGGGCCGGGCGCGCGCGCAGCAGGCGCTCGGGGAGCGGTTCAACATCCGCGCCTTCCACGACGCGGTGCTGCAGCTCGGGTCGGTGCCGCTGCCGGTGCTGCAGGCGCGCATCGACCGCTTCATCGACGAGGGCGGCCGCGGCCCCTACCCGGACATGGAGTAGGCGGTCTCTTTGGGGGTACCATCGGCGGCGGTGGGTCCCAGGGTTCGCAAAGGAGACGCTATGAAGGTTTCAACGTGGGTCGTGGCCACGGCGGCGCTGCTCGCGGTCGGCCTCTCGCAGGCGACCGTCGCGCAGGCCTCGAACAGCCAGCAGGAGAAGATGGCCTCCTGCAACGCGGAGGCGAAGACCAAGGCGCTGAGCGGGGATGCCCGCAAGCAGTTCATGTCCGACTGCCTCTCGGCGCACCCGGCGGCCAAGAGC
Organism: Pseudomonadota bacterium; assembly: GCA_018240525.1. Classification (GTDB taxonomy): domain Bacteria; phylum Pseudomonadota; class Gammaproteobacteria; order Steroidobacterales; family Steroidobacteraceae; genus 13-2-20CM-66-19. The sequence goes on along the minus strand of JAFEFN010000014.1, from coordinate 871,385 downwards.
ACCGGCAACAGCCAGCAGGAGAAGATGAAGGCGTGCAACGCGGAGGCCAAGCTCAAGGCCCCCAGCGGCGAGGCCCACAAGCAGTTCATGTCCGAGTGCCTCAAGGGCGGCAGCACGGCCGCCGGCGGCACCGACGGCGGCCCGAACAAGAAGTAGCACCCCTGACGTGCCGCGCGGGAGCCCCGCGCGGCACGCTCTTTGTCAGGATCCGGCCATCGGCCGGATGAAGCGCCGCGCAAAGTCCTCCATCGCGCGCTTCTTGTCATCCAGGCTCGAGGTCCTGCCCACCGTGTACATGAACGGGTAGCTGACCCCGCCGCTCATCCCCGCCGCGTGCAGGCGCTGGAACGTCGCCAGGTCCGGCGGCGTGGACAGGCCGATCACGGTCTCGAAGGGCAGGTGCTCGCGCTGCGCCTCGCGGCGCAGCCGCCGGAACTCGGCCAAGAGCGCCGGGACTTCCTCGGGCGTGTTGCCGGCCCCGATCCAGCCGTCGGCCTTCGCCGCCGCGCGCCTGAGCGCCACCGGGGCGGAGCCGCCCAGGAAGACCGGCACGCTGCGCTCGGGGGCCGGGGAGATCTGCAGCAGCGGGAAGTCGAAGTGCTCGCCGTGGTACTCGACCATGCCGCCGCCCCAGAGCCGGCGCAGCACCTCGAGCATCTCGTCCAGGCGCTTGCCGCGGGTGTGGAAGTCCACGCCGTAGATCTCGAACTCGTCCTTCATCCAGCCGGTGCCGGCGCCCAGGATGAAGCGGTTCTGGCTCAGGATGGCGAGCGTGCCGGTGGCCCGCGCCACCTCGAACACGTTGCGCAGCGGCAGCACGTACACGGACACCGCGAAGCGGATCCGCCGGGTCACCGCGCTGATCGCCCCGATGGTCGCCCAGCAGTCCGGGTACCAGGCATCGGCGGCCATCGGCGGCTTGCCGTCCTTCGAGTACGGGTACGGCGCCTTGACCACCTGCGGGAAGACGCCGTGGTCCCCGAGCATCACCCCCTCGAAGCCGACCTCCTCGGCAAAGCGGGACACCTCGAGGATCTGATCCGGCTCCATCCAGGTGAGCATCTGCCAGAACTTCATGGGCCGCCTCGCCTCAGCGGGTGTACTTGCCGCGGTTGAAGAACCGGTCGAAGGCGTCCGGGTCGGCGGCACCGAAGGCCGCGATGTCATTCTGCAGGAAGCGGTCGCCGTTGGTCACCCCGCGCGCCACGGCCGCCCGCCCCTGCACGGTGGCGAACCAGCGCCCCAGCGCCGGCCACTCGGCCAGCGCGTCGCCCCGCGCGGCGGCCTCCACCAGGAACGGGTAGATGGCGCAGACGGTGCGGATCCAGGGCCAGGTGGCGACATCCGCGATCGAGTACGCCGCGCCGCCGAGGCAGGCGGAGGCGCCGAGCCGCTTCTCGAGCACCCCGAAGATGCGCCGCACCTCGCTGGTGAAGCGTTGCACGCTGTAGTCGTTGCCGGCGGGCGCGTAGCGGGTGAAGTGCACCAGCTGGCCGAACATCGGGCCGACCGAGGCGATCTGCACCATGAGCCACTCGAGCACGGTGGTGCGCTCGATGCCGGCCGCGGGCAGCAGCTGGCCGGTCTTCTCGGCGAGGTAGACGAGGATGGCGCCACTTTCGAAGACCGGCAGCGTGGCACCGCCCGGCCCGTCGTCGTCCACGATCACCGGCACCTTGTTGTTGGGGCTGATGCTCAGGAACTTCGCATCGTACTGGTCGCCGGCGAACACGTTGATGTGGTGCTGGCGGTAGGGGAGGCCCACCTCCTCGAGCATGATGGTGATCTTCACCACGTTCGGGCTGCTCATGCCGTAGACATCGATCATCGCTCAGGATCTCCTCGAGGGGCGCCAGCGGCACCGTGCGCGAAGCGCCCGGCAGGCGCATCACCCAAACGCGTGAGGCGCCGGGGGCGAGCGCGCCGCGGCGCCGGAAAGCAGGTACGCTAGGCCGACCGGTCCGGAAGAACCTCAAGGGGCGCAGCGCGTGGACGATACGCTGCAGACACTCATCGACAAGCAGGCGCTCACCGAGCTGGTGTACACCTACTGCCGCGCCTGCGACCGGCGCGACTTCGCGCTGGTGCGCAGCCTCTACCACGACGATGCGATCGATGACCACGGCGCGATGTTCCGCGGCGGCGCCGATGCCTACGTCGCCTGGCTGCCGCAGGTGATGGCCCAGTTCGAGGCGACCGTGCACTCGATCAGCAATGCGCTGTTCGTGGTCCAGGGCGACGAGGCCCAGGGGGAGATCTACACGCACGCCTACCACCGCACCCCGCCGCCCGCGGCCCGCGAGATCGTGGTCGGCGGACGCTACCTGGACCGCTACACGCGGCGCGCCGGCGCCTGGAAGTTCCAGCACCGCTGCCTGGCCCTGGACTGGGTGCGCACGGCCCCCGTCGACGCGTCCGCCTATGCCGAGTTCGCCGCCGGGGCGCCGCCGGGGCGCACCGACGGTGCCGACCCCTCCTACCTGGCGCTTTCGTTCCTTGCGCGGAGTCCTGGCCCATCATGAAATTCTGGTTGTCACTGGTGTCGGTGCGCGAGACCGAGCAGCTGCCCGAGCTCGCCCGCTTTGCCGAGCAGATCGGCTTCCACGGGCTGATGGTGGGCGATCACCTGCTGTGGCCGGCCGAGATCCAGACCCCGTACCCGTACTCCCCGGACGGCAAGATCTTCGTGCCTGCCGACACCCCCTGGCCGGATCCGTGGGTGCTGTTCGCGCACCTGGGGGCACTCACCCGCACGCTGCACTTCGCCTCGAACATCTACCTGGCGGCGCTGCGCGATCCGTTCACGGTGGCCAAGAGCGTCTCCACCGCCGCGGCACTGACGCAGAACCGGATCGTGCTCGGGGTCTCCGCCGGCTGGCTGAAGGAGGAGTACGAGGAGGTCGGCATCAACTTCGAGACACGCGGCTACCGACTGGACGAGACGCTGGCGGTGGTGCGCAAGCTGCTCACCGGCCAGATGGTGCGGCACCAGGGGCCGCTGTTCCGCTTCGACGGCATCATGTGCCCGGCGCCCGGCGCGCCGGTGCCGATCTGGTGCGGCGGTGCCGCGGCCCCGGCCATGCGGCGCGCGGCGCAGAACGATGGCTGGCTGCCCCTGCCCATGACCCTCGCGCAGACGCGCACGGCGCTCGGCGCCATCCACCTCATGCGGCGCGATGCCGGCAAGCAGCAGGGCGGGTTCTCGGTCGGCCTGCCGCTCGCCGAGCCGGTCACCCAGGCGGCGGTCGACGAACTGCGCGAGCTCGGCGTGCAGGACCTGGTGGTGATCGCCCCGTGGCTGCCCTCGCCCTGGGACGTGCAGGCCTGGCTGGGCCCGGGCGAGGACATGGCCCGGCTCGACATCAAGAAGAAGGCGCTGGAACGCTACGCGGCCGCCGTCCTGAGCAAGGTGCGCTGAAGGAGGAGCGGACATGATCAAGACCATCGCCTTCCTGAAGCGCAAGGCCGGCATGTCGCAGGCGGCCTTCGAGGACTACTACGAGACGCGCCACGCGCCGCTGATCCTGTCGATCGCGCCGCAGGTGATGGAATACCGCCGCAACTTCCTGCGCAGCGACGGGGCGATCGTCATGCCGGGCCTGCCGGCGCTGGACTTCGACGTCGTGACCGAGCTGTGGTACGCGGACGAGGCGGCGTACGCGGCCGCACTGGCCGCATTCACCGATCCGGTGAACGCCCGGCGCATCGCCGAGGACGAGGAGAACGTCTTCGACCGCGCCCACACGCGCTTCTACCTCGTGGACGAGCGGCGCTCGCCGCCGCGCCGCTAGCGGTCCGCCGGGCGGATCAGGACGCCGCCGGTGGCGGCGGGCTGCCGGCGGCGGTGCGCCGGCGCAGGAGGCGACGTGCCGCGCGCACGCCGTACCACAGGAACGCGGCGACCACCGCGACCGCGATGACCGGCGCGGCGAGCGCCAGCAGCGACAGGGCCACCGCACCGCCCAGCTCAGCGCTCGAGACCACGGGATTGGCCAGGCCGCCGGTGAGCACCGCGGACTTCACGCGCAGGAGCGAGGTCAGGCCCTGCGTGATCCCCGCCGCGCCCCCGCCGGCGATCACCGCGGTGCCCCACTTCAAAATCGGCGGCAGGTCGGCCATCACCGCCGCCGCTGCGACGGTCCCGGCGATCAGCGCCGCGGGTGCCGCGAGGGTGTCGAGCAGGTGATCGAGGCCGGGAACGTAGTAGGCCAGCACCTCGAGCACGGCGGCGATGCCGAGCATGACCATCGCCGGGGCGGTGCCGAGCCACTCCAGGCCGCTGCTCAGGTGCAGGTGCCCGGTGAAGGCGGCGATGCTCAGGATGAGCATGGGCACGAAGACGCGCAAGCCCACCGCGGCCGCAAGACCTGTGCCCAGCGCGATCGACAGCGCCAGATCGGTGCCGGTCATGTGGGACAGCGCGAACATCCTCACCCTACGATAGGGGTGCCTGCCGGCCCTGTCGAGCCGGCGCCGCCTTGACGCCCCCGGTGGGGCGAGGCGAGCATCCCACGCATGAAGCAGTTGCGGCAATCGAGGGTGTTGAGGTGATCGCGCTCATGCGCACGGTGGCCGAGTCGCTCGGGGACTGCGAGCTCAGCTTCCTCGGGCGCAGCCCGATCGACGTGCCGCGCGCGCGGGCGCAGCAGGCGGCGTACGCCCGGGCCCTGGGAGCCCTGGGGTGCCACATCGAGTGGCTGCCGCCGCTTTCGTCGCACCCGGACGGCGTGTTCGTGGAGGACACCGCCGTCGTGGTCGACGAGGTGGCGGTCATCACCCGCCCGGGGGCCGCTTCGCGGCGCGGCGAGGTCGAGTCCACGGCCGTCGTGCTCGCAGGCCACCGGCCGGTCGTCCGCATCCGCGGGCCGGCCACGATCGAGGGCGGCGATGTGCTCAGGGTCGGGCGGCAGTTCTACGTGGGCGCCTCCGCACGCAGCAACGCGGCGGGCGTCGCCCAGCTGGGCGCAGCGCTCGCCCCGCACGGTTACTCCGTGCAGGCGGTGGCGATGCGCGACTGCCTGCACCTGAAGAGCGCGGCGACCTTCATCGCGCCGGGTACGCTGCTCGCCAACCCCGCCTGGGTGGACCCGGCGGTGTTCGGCTGCGAGCGGGTGATCGAGGTGGCGCCCGAGGAGCCCTTCGGCGCCAACACCCTGACCCTCGGCGGGGTGAGCCTGGTGAGTGCCGACTATCCGGCGACACGCCGGCGGCTGGAGCAGGCCGGCATCGCCACCCAGGTGCTGGAGGTCGGCGAGCTGCACAAGGCCGAGGCCGCGCTCACCTGCCTGAGCATCATCCTCGGCGCCTAAGCCGCCGAGGGGCGCAGCGCCGCGGGCAGCGCCGACAGGAAGGCCGAGACCTCCGGCTCGGTCCCCACCGTGATCCGGCACCAGCTGGCAAAGGGCGGGAAGAGCCGGCCGACCAGGATGCCCTGCGACTTCATGCGGGCACTGAACTGCGCGAGCGGGATCCCGGTGTCGAAGAACACGAAGTTGCCCTGCGGCGCAGCGTAGCGCAGCTTGCGCGCGCCGAGCTCGGCGGTGATGCGCGTCCGGCTGGCGACGATGCGCCGGCGCGTATCGGCGAGGAATGCGCGGTCGCCGAGGCTCGCGCCGCCGGCGCGCACGCTCAGGATGTTCGGCGTGGTCATGCACAGGCTCGCCAGGGCCGTGGCGACATCCGGGCGGGCGAGGGCGTAGCCCAGCCGCATCCCGGCCATGCCATGGATCTTGGAGAACGTCCGCAGCACGATGACGCGCCGCTCGCCATCGACGAGGTCCTTGACCGTGCCCACGCCCGGCCCGTCGGCAAAGTCCATGTAGGCCTCGTCGACGATGGCCATCACCGCGGGCGGCAGCGCGCCGATGAACTCGCGGATCGCCGCGGCGGGCACCGCGGTGCCCGTGGGGTTGTTGGGGTTGCACAGGTAGACCGCCCGCGTACTCCCGGCCACCGCCGCATGCATCGCGGGCAGGTCGTGACGCAGCTCCGCGTCGACCGGCACGAACTGCACGGGCACACCGAGCGTCCTGGCGTATTCGGGCAGCTCCAGATAGGTCGGCTCGGCCGCCACGAGGCCGCCGCCCTCGCGCGAGCACATCAGCCCGAGCGCGCGCAGCAGCTCGCCCGAGCCGGTGCCGATCACGATGTGCCGGGCATCGGTGCCCTCGTGCCGGGCGATGGCCGCGGTGAGCGAATCGAGCTCATCGTCCGAGGGGTAGCGACAGCCGGCGGCGATGGAATCCGCCACGGTGCGGCGCGCGGCCGGCGAGGGCCCGTACGGGTTCTCGTTCCAGCACAGCACGCGCGGGGCGGCGGTGCTTCCCGCATCGCGGCCGGCGGCGCGCAGGGCAAAGCCCGGCCCGGCCAGGAGCAGGGCGGAGGCGGTGAGCAGCTCGCGGCGATTCACGGTCATACGGGCCTCGGCGTGGGGGTCAGGGGTTCTCGGGCGCGGGCGCCCAGGGGCGCCCCGAATGAGGCGGCCACGGTCCACATCGCCCCGGCGAGGGCGGTGGCCAGGAACAGTTCGGCCCATTGCCCGTGGTCGGCCGGCCGGGAGGCGACCGCCGGCACGTGCACCAGGACGATGAAGGCGCTCATCATGATCGCCTCGAGCCGCACGGCCAGTGCGGGCCAGATCCCGAGGAGCACGGCGCAGCCGGCGGCCAGGTGGCAGGCGCCGGTGAAGTAGGCGAGCGGCAGGCGGGCCGGCAGCCAGGCCGGGATCATCGAGGCGGTGAAGTCCGCATACGCGAAGTGCGCCAGGCCGAAGACGACCATTCCCGCACCGACCAGCAGCCGCGCGGCGCCGATCGCATCGCCGCTGCCCGCACGTGCGGCGAGGCTCTCCGGCCCCGGCGCGGCCGCCTGGACGTACAGCAGCCACGCGCCGACCATCGTCGTGAGCGTTTCGAACAACCCGAGCCATGCCAGGATGCTGAGCGGCTCGCGGGCCACCCGCGGGACCCCGAGCAGCAGCGCCAGGATGAGCAGGAACAGCGCGAGGAGCGCGGCGCCGACCGCGGCCAGGCGCCTGAGCAGCAGGCCCGCGGCGCCCAGCAGCAGCAGGGCGCCGCAGGCATCGGCGAGGGCGGCGTGCGCGGGGATGTCCCGGGGCACCGCCTGCCACTGCGGTGCGAAGTCGTGGGTGGCGAGGCACAGCGCCCCCAGCCCTGCCATCCCGGTGGCATACAGGATCCGTCCGGGCCCGAGGTATCTGAGCATCACGCACTCCGCTGGGCAGGTGCGAAGACTACGCTGACTGCGCAACTGCGTGAATCCATTCAGGGAGTCCGTCGCATGGGTACCCGCGCGCCCGGTGACCCCCGGGTCGTGGACACCGCCGAACGGGCGCGGCTAGACTTGATCGTGGCCGCCCCTCAACGCCCCCTGACCCTCAAGATTGCAGCGCCCGGCGCGCTGGTGCTCGAGCGCGCCGACGGCACCGTCTGCCCCGTCCACCCGCTGTGGCTGCGCGAGCGCTGCAAGGACGCCGCCAGCATGGACCTGCACACGCAGCAACGGCTGCAGGATCCTTCCGACTTCGACCTCGGCCTGAAGATCACGGCGCTGTCGCAGCCGGCGGCCGGGACCTTCAGGGTGCGCTTCAGCGACGGGTACGAAGCGAGTTTTAGCGCCGCAGAGCTGCTGGAGGAGGCGGCACTGGCCGACAACAGCCACGACTGCCCGGCGCCGAGGCTGTGGGACGGCAAGCTCGCCCAGTTCCCGCGCATGCGCTGGCGAACCGAGCCGTCGGCCACGGAGCTGATGTCCTGGCTGGAAGCCTTCCTCAGCTACGGGTTCGTCATCTTCGAGGACGTGCCGACCGAGCCCGGGACGGTCCTCAAGGTCGGGTCGGTCTTCGGCTTCGTGCGCGAGACCAACTTCGGCGCGCTCTTCAACGTGCGCTCGACGCCCAATGCCACCGACTTGGCCTATACCGCCGTGTCGCTCGACCCGCATACCGACAACCCCTACCGCGCCCCGGTGCCGGGGATCCAGCTGCTGCATTGCCTGGCCAACGAGACCACCGGCGGGCTGTCCACGCTCGTCGACGGCTTCGCCGTCGCGCAGGCGCTGCGGGCGGATGAGCCGCGCTCGTTCGAGATACTCTCGGGGACCCCGGTGCGCTTCAAGTACATCGACGCGGACACCGAGCTGACCGCCAGCGCACCGCCCATCGAGCTGGATGTCACCGGCGGCCTCAAGGCGATCCACTTCAGCCCGCGGCTGGATTTCGTGCCGCTGTTCTCACCGGACCGGCTCGATGCGTACTACCGCGCGCGGCGCAGCTTCGACCACCGCCTGCGCGCCGCGGACTACGAGATACGCTTCCTGCTCAAGGCGGGCGACCTGGTCATGTTCGATAACTGCCGGCTGTTGCACGGCCGCACCGGCTTTGACCCGGCCGAGGGCCTGCGCCACCTGCAGGGCTGCTACATCGACATCGACGGCCCGCGCAGCCGTTACCGCGTGCTGCGCCGCCAGCTGGGCAGTGCCGCCGGCGCGAGGCGCAGCGCATGAGCCGCATCGTGAGCTTCCGGCAGATGAAGGACGGGACCCGCGAGGACTACCTGCTCCTGGACGAGTCGGAGAAGAAGTACGCCGCCGGTCTTCCGGGGCGCGTGCTGGAGAATCTGCGCAAGCTCGATCACTCGCTGGAGGGTTATCCGGTCAGCCGCCTCGGCCATTCACTGCAGGCGGCGACCCGGGCGCTGCGCGACAATGCCGACGAGGAAATGGTGGTGGCCGCGCTGATCCACGACATCGGCGACGAACTGGCCCCGTACAACCACGCGGAGATCGCCGCCGGCATCCTGCGCCCCTACGTGCGCCCGGAGGTGACCTGGATCGTGGCCCAGCATGGCCTGTTCCAGAACTATTACTACGTGCACTACTTCGGCGGCGACCGCAACGCGCGCGACCGCCTGCGCGACAATCCTTATTACGATGCCTGCGTGCACTTCTGTGCCGCGTGGGACCAGTGCTCGTTCGACCCGGACTACCCGAGCGAGCCGCTGGCGACCTTCGAGCCCATGGTGCAGCGCATCTTTAGCCGCGAAGCGCACGATCCGCGCTACATCGCCGCCGGCAAGGCGCAGCCGGCGCGCTGAACCTCAGCGTGCGGTGCGCGGGGCGCGCGCGATCACCGCGGTATCGGCCAGCTGGCCCTCAGCGTTGAACCAGCGCACCTGGTCCCCCGCGAGCACCGTGTAGAAGCTGGCCACCTCGCCGTAGGCCCAGCTGTGCCACTGCCGGAACCAGCGATCGCCTTCGATCCACCACCGGCCCACATCACGGTCCTCGTCCGCATAGCCGGCGCGGCCGACCAGCTCCCCGTCCGCTCGTACCTCGATGGTGCAGGGCTCGCCGTACACGGTGCTGTAGAGGAGCGTGACGCCGGCCATGGCACGCCGCAGGGCGCGGCCGCGCAGCACTCGCGCCGCCTCCTGGCGCAGGTCGCCGGGACCGGAGCGGGGGTCGCCGCGGACCAGCCGCGCCAGGCGCTCGACGCCCTCGCGGATCTTCGGCTTCGGGATGCTGGTCACGCCCATGCACAGCAGGCCGGCCGCCGCGTCCACCGGCTCGACCAGAACGCCCACGGTCGCGGCGCTGCGCGCCAGTTGCGCGGCATCGATCTGCGCGCGGCCGCGCACCCAGTAGGCGCTCGCGCCCGCGCGGGTACGGATCGAGACGAAGCGGTGCAGGTGGTGATTCAGCGCATCGCGCAGCGCCGTGCGCCGCTCCTGCAGCACGGCGCTGGCGCGCGCGGTGGCGGCCGCATAGTGCCCGAGGCCGATGAAGTAACCCCATGCGCGCTGCAGCCCGAAGGGTACGCCACCCCCCGACAGGCGCCGTGATTCACGCAGCCGCTCGATGAGCTCGGCGCTGCCGTTGATGAAGGCCGGTGCGCTCCCGAGGGAGGCGACCTGCGCGAGCGTGCCGATCAGCAGCACGCGCGGGTGCCGGGTCATGGCGCGCAGGGCAGGCGGCGCGCGCCGCGGCTCGCGCACCTGCGGCGGGGCGGTGCATTCAACGATCAGGGAGCCGGTGCGGGCGGCGAGCTCGAGAAGCCCCTGGGCGCGAGCGCGCGTCAGCTGCCCGTCATCGGGCGCGCCGCGTGGCCCGAGGATGATCAGCGACTGGCTCGGCACTTCCCCGAGCAGGCGAGCGCCCCCCGCGGCCAGGTCGAAGGGTGTCACCGGTGCCTGCAGGACGCTCAGCCGCCGCCGGGTGTCGGCGTCCACCGAAGCCTCGACCCACACCGGGGTCTGGCGCCCCGCGAAGCAGTCGATCACCAGGTGCAGGGCATGGCGGGCCGAGGCGGCACACAACAGTTCGTCGGGCGCGGCCCCGATGCCCCAGGCCGGCAGCACCTGCTCGCGCAGCTCCGCGTTGAGGCGCGCATCGTCCAGGGGGTCCGTCGCGGTGCCCCAGCGCAGCAGGTCGCGCTTGCCGAACGCGATGCGTAGCGCCTCGCGCCACTCGTCCGCGGCCACCAGCGAGGTGTCGATGCAGCCATCCAGGAAGGGGTAGGGGTACTGCTCCCAGTTGGGCGGCCTGCGGAACTCGCCCGCCCCGGTGGCGGCAGCGATGGCGCGGCCCGGATCCCCGGACGGCCGGTTCAGCCCGCGCCGCCCGGTGGTGACCCGGCCCGCCGGCGGCTGTGGCGCCACGAAGATGCCGCTGCGCGGGCGGCTCACGAGGTGTCCGGCCGCAAGCAAGGCATCGTAGGCCAGCGTCACGGTGTTGCGGGCAATACCGGCCTGTCTCGCCAGTGCGCGCGAGGAGGGCAGCCGCCGGCCCGGGCGCAGCACGCCGTGGCTCATCGCGTCGATGAGCTTCTGCCGCACCTGGTGCTGCAGAGTCAGTGGGCTGTTCGGATCGAGGAGCAGCTCGAGGTGGGGTCGTCGGGCGCTGCGGCGGGCGCCGGCCATCTCGCACTCCTCGGGTCCGACCGGGCTGATCGTGCCCGAGTTTATCTGGACCCATTGGGAAGGCAAAACTGGACCTATTGACGGGCCCGGGCCGCTGTCAATGTCGAGCCTCAGCGTGACGGTCGCAACGAGGTCGCTCTTGAGTACGCTCGGTATCGCGGGATTGCAGCTCGACCTGGACAAGGGCAACAACCTCGCCCGGCTGGGCGATGAGGTGGCGGCGGCCAGGAAACGGCTTCCCTGGGTGGACGTCATCGTCCTGTCGGAGCTCTGCAGCTACGGCACCGACCCGCGTCACGCCGAGCCGGAGGGCGGTGCCGCCGAGCAGGAATTCCGCCGCGTGGCGCGCGAGTGCGGCGTGTGGCTCCTGCCCGGGACCTTGTTCCAGCAGCGCGGCCCGCACATCTATAACGTGTGCCCGGTGATCGATCCCCAGGGGACGGTGATCGCCCGCTACAGCAAGATGTTCCCCTTCTGCCCCTACGAACGCGGCATCACCCCCGGGGACGCGTTCTGCCTGTTCGACATCCCCGGCGTGGCACGCATCGGGGTCGCGATCTGCTACGACGTCTGGTTCCCGGAGGTCACGCGCACGCTCGCCTGGATGGGTGCCGAGGTCGTGCTGTGTCCCAGCCTCACCAACACCATCGATCGGGAGGTCGAGGTCGCCCTGGTGCGCGGTAACGCCGCGGCCAACCAGGTGTATTTCGCCAACATCAACGGCGCCGGGCGCCTTGCCCTGGGGCGCTCGGTGGTGTGCGGGCCGGGCGGGGAGGTCGTGCACCAGGCCGGCGTCGGTCGCGAGGTCATCGCCTGCGAGCTCGACCTGGAGTACGTGAAGCGCGTGCGCGCACGCGGCTGGCACGGGCTCGCCCAGACCCTGAAGTCCTTCCGTGATGCCCCGGTTCTCTTTCCGCCCTACCAGCCAGGCGCCCGCTCCGCGACGCTCGATGCGCTGGGGCCGGTGGAGCTGGCGCAGTCGAACAACAGAACCTAAAGCCTTCTCGGGGAGATTCTGCCATGAGCGTCCACGTCCGAACTTCAGCCGCCGTCCGCAAGCGCGCCAGCGTCGCAGCGCTGGGAGCCGGCACCCTGATCGCCAATGCCGTCGCCATGGCCCTCGCGCAGGCGGCGGCGAGCGCCGGTGCGACGGCCGGCGACACCCTCCAGGAGGTGGTCGTCACGGCGCAGCGGCGCAGCGAGGACATCCTCGACGTGCCGTACAACATCAGCGCGGTCTCCGGGCAGACCATCCTCGACAATCACGTCCTGGATACCGCCGAGCTGATGCGCTCGGTCCCCGGTGTCTCGGTCGTTGACCGCGGTGACCGCAACTCGAGTGTCGTCAGCGGCATCCGCATCCGCGGGCTCAACGTCGACAGTTCCGCGCTCGGGGATTACGCGGTGTCGGCCGCCGCGACGGTCTCCACTTACGTCAACGACACGCCCTTGTTCGCGAACTTCCTGCTGACCGACATCAGCCGCGTGGAGGTCCTGCGCGGCCCGCAGGGCACGCTGTACGGTTCCGGGGCGCTGGGCGGCACGGTGCGCTACATCCTCAACGCGCCCGAGCTGAACCGGTTCGACGGCCTGGCGAGCGTCTCGGTCTCGCAGACCAAGGGCTCGGACAGCCTCGGCTACTCCGGCACCCTGACGCTCAACTTTCCGCTCGGCGACACCTGGGCGCTGCGCCTCACGGCCACGGGCAACAACTACCCGGGGTCCAGCGACTACGTCAACCTGTACCAGCTGGATGCCAGGGGCATTCCCCTCGCCCCGGACGGGGTGCTGTCGCCGACGGCGGCCTACACCTCGCGCAAGGACGCGGACTTCTCGCACCAGTCCTACGGGCGCGTGGCGCTGCTGTGGAAGCCGAACGAGCGCTTCGATGCGACCCTGAGCCTGCTCGGCCAGTCGGACAACTTCGGCGGCCGGCGCGCGACCACGCTGGGCACCGATGGCAATGGTGTCCCGTACCAGGCCCTGCAGGTGGGCTCGGTGCAGCTCGAGCCGGCCTCGCGCAACGTCTACCTGGCAAGTCTCGAGATGAACGTCGACCTGGGGTTCGCGACGCTGACCTCGAGCACCTCCAACTACGACCACCACGGCGAGATCACCAGCGAGAACACCGGGTTCTATGCGCAGAACAACTGGCTCGGCGCCTTCTACTACAACTATCCCCGCCCGATGGCATCCGCGATGCGCCAGTACGGGGACAAGGCGACCATCGAAGAACTGCGCCTGGTGTCGAAGGAAGGTCGCAGCCTCGATTACGTGGTCGGGGCCTACTACCAGAACCAGAGCCTGTATAGCTCCCAGGACAGCGAGCTGCGTGGCTTCAAGCAGTGGTGGGACGCCGCCTATCCCGCCTTCGCCTCGGCGGTGATCAGCGACAACGACTACCTGTACCACCAGGACCAGCACTTCACGGACGTTGCGCTGTACGGGGAACTCACCTGGCACCTGACCGATACCCTGCAGTTCACCGGCGGTGCGCGGGTCTTCCACGACGAGAACGAGACCAACGTCCGCCAGAACACCGGGCTGTACACCTCGATCTTCGACAGCTCGGAGTCGAGCGGCACGAGCAAGGAGGACAAGGCAATCTTCAAGGGCAACATGTCCTGGAAGTTCGCGCCGCGCCAGCTGCTCTACGCGACGGTGGCGCAGGGCTATCGGCGCGGCGGTGCCAACGGCACGCCGACCACGGGCAATTTCGCCGAGGACCCGGCCTGGCTCACCTACCGGCCCGACACCAATGTCGACTACGAAGTGGGCTTCAAGGGTGTCGTCAGCGGCATCACCTACAACGCGGACGTGTTCTACGTCGACTGGAAGGACCCGCAGATCAACACGGCCACGACCTACTGGGGATTCTTCGCGGTGCAGAACGCCAAGCGTGCCTCGACCCAGGGCGTGGAGCTGCAGCTCAACGGCCAGCTGGGTGCGCACCTGCGCTACGGGCTGGGTTACACCTATACCGACGCGCACCTCACCGACGATGCGGTGTCGGCGGACGGCGCGTACGTCATCGCGCATTCCGGCGCACGGCTTCCCGGGGCGCCGCAGAACCAGGTCAACGCCTCTGCCGACTACGACATCCCGTTCGGGACCGCGCGGCTCACCCTGCACGCGGACGCGTACTACCAGTCCGGCACGGAGAACACCCTGTTCTCGAAGGATGTGTTCCTCAACACGGTGCCGCCGCCGAATCCGTACCAGGGACAGCCGAAGTTCTACTACCCGATGGGCGGGTTCACGATCCTGAACCTTGCCGCGACGCTCGCCGCAGGCAAATGGGACGCCACCCTGTGGGTGAAGAACGTGGCCAACGAGGCCGGGGTGACGGGCGTATATACTCCCGCCTACATGGGTACCTCGCCGCAGCAGAATTACTACGGTAACGGCTCCAAGGAGCTGATCGCCCTGCCGCGCACGATAGGCCTGACGCTCGGTTACAGGTTCTAGGCAGTGCAGCTGCGGCAGATCGAGGCGCTGCTGGAGCAGGGGCATGTTGCCGAGGGGGTAGGGCAGCTCAAGGCGCTTGCGGCCACGGGGCTGCGCGACGTGCGCTCGCTCAGCCATGTCGGGCAGCTGTTCACCTACCTCAACCTGCACAGCGACGCCGAGCGCTGCTACCAGCAGGCGCTGCGCCTGCAGCCCGACGGCGCGCAGGCGCTCTACAACTGGGCGACCTCGCTGATCGCACTCGGGCGGCTGGAGGAGGCCGAACAGGCGCTCGACCGGGTGCTGGTGATGAACCCGCACGACTATGACGCCTACTACAACCGCGCGACGCTGCGGCGGCAGACGGCCGAGCGCAACCACGTGGGGCAGATCGAGGCCGCGCTGCAACTGCCCATGCGCCACCCGGGCGGCTCCGTGGCGCTCAATTTCGCGCTGGCGAAGGAACTCGAGGACCTGGGTGACTACGCCGCCTCGTTTGCCGCACTCAAGCGCGGAGCGGACCTGCGCCGCCGGCTGCTGAGCTACCGGGTGTCCGATGACGTGACGACGATGCGGCAGATCGCCGAGGTCTTTGGCGGGGAGTTCTTTGGCCGCGATATCGCCGGCTGCCAGGACGAGCGCCCGGTGTTCATCCTCGGCCTGCCGCGCAGTGGCACGACGCTGGTGGACCGCATCCTCAGTTCGCACTCGCAGGTCAGCAGTCGCGGCGAGACCAGTGACTTCGCCAAGGCGTTGCTGAGCGATGTGGGCGATGCCGGCGGCAAGGAGGCTCTGGTCCGGCGCTCCGCGCAGGCGAACTTCGCGGCGGTGGGCGAGAGGTACTGCGCGCGGCTGGCGCTGCAGGCCGCAAGGCGCTCGATCGACAAGACACCGGTGAACTTCCTGTATCTGGGCCTGATCGCGCGCGCACTGCCGCGCGCCCGCATCATCCACGTGCGGCGCAACCCGATGGACCTCGGATACGCGATCTACAAGACGCTGTTCCGCATGGCGTACCCCTACTCCTACGACCTGAGCGACCTGGGCCACTATTACCTCGCCTACGAGCGGCTGATGGCGCACTGGCGGGCCATGCTGCCGGGCGGCTTTCTCGAGGTTCGCTACGAGGACCTGGTGGCCAGCCAGGAGGCCACCAGCCGCCGGCTCGTCGAGTACTGTGGCCTTGCGTGGGAGGAGGCCTGCCTGTCTTTCGAGCGCAACGCGCGGCCGTGCCTTACCGCCAGCGCGGCCCAGGTGCGACAGCCCATCTATGCCTCCTCGGTGGGACTGTGGCGGCGCTACCGCGAGCAGCTGCAGCCGCTGGCGAAGGTACTGCGCAACGGTGGCATCGACGTCGACTCGGCCTGAGGCGCGGGCGGGGAACATGACCGCAAGCGACTTCGCCGCGACCGCCCCCGGGCGCACGCTGCGCGCGGCCCCCGACGGGCTCGTGGCGGCGGCGATGCTGTCCTTTCTGGCGACCGCCGGATTCTTCTACGTGAACATCATGCCCGCGATCGTCTCGGGCCTGGTCGACGGGCTGCGCTTCGGTGCGCGCGAGGCCGGATGGGTGGGCGCGGCCAACGTGTACGGCGCAGTCGCCGGCGCACTGCTGGCGGTGTTTCTCAGCCCGCGGGTTCCTTGGCGGCGGGTCGCGGTGGTGGCACTGTGCGCGCTGATCGGCATCGACCTGGTGTCGATCACGATCGCCCACCCCTGGCCGTTGATCGTCACGCGCTTCATCCACGGGACGGTGGGAGGCACCCTGGTGGGCACCTCCTTCGCGGTCATCGCGCGCACGCGCGTGCCGGAACGCACCTTCGGGATGCTGCTCATCGTGCAGTACGGGCTCGGCGGCCTCGCGCTCCTGCTGCTGCCCCGCCTGATCCCGGTGTTCGGATCGCGGCTGCTGTTCCTCGTGCTGGCCGCGTTCAGCGTAGCGACGCTCACCATGCTGCCGTTCCTGGCCGAGTACCCGCCGCGGCCGGCGCGCGCCGCGCCGGGCGAGCCGACGCAGGCCCCGGCGCGCACCGGCGTGCTGCTGGTGCTGTCGCTGCTGGCGGTGCTACTGTTCCAGTGCGGCAACATGGCCATCTCGGCCTACGTCATCGAGCTCGGGCGCGCCTCCGGTCTCGGGCTCGAGCGGATCAGTGGCGTGCTGGGCGTGGCAGGGTGGCTGGGCGCGCTCGGCGCGGTCCTGGTCATGGTGCTGAAGCTGCGCGCGGGACGGCTGCGCCCGATCCTGGCAGGCCTGCTCCTGTGCATCGCCGGAACATTGGCCTTTCGCTACAGCGGCACCGCCTGGGCGTACGCCGCGGCCAACATCGCGACCGCGATCGCCTGGGCCTTCGGGATTCCCTACCTGCTCGGCATGTGCGCCTCGTTCGACCGCAGCGGCCGCGCGGCGACGCTCGCCAGCGTCTTCTCCAAGCTCGGCCTCGCCAGCGGACCGCTGCTGGCCAGTGCCTTCGTGCGCGAGGGGCACTGGCTCGGCCTGATCACGGTGGCGAGCCTTGCCATCGCCGGCAGCCTGGCGTGCGCCCTACGGCCCGCCGCACAGATCGACCGGATATCATAGGCCGCCACGGTGGACCGTTTTCTGCCGTGGCTGGCAGCGTTCTTGATAGCCCCGGCGTTCCTGCTGCCCGGTGCCTGCTGCGCAGCCCGCGAGCTGCTGACCTACGAGGCACTCATGCGCGGCAGCTACCCGCACACGGTGGACCTGTCGGCCTACACCCCCGATGCCGCCGCGGTCGCTGCCACCAACACCTTCGAGGGCACGCTGCGCCTGACCGGCCAGCCGCACAGCCGGGTGCTGCGCAGCGACGCGGCGTTCGTCGAGGCCGGCGGCCTGGCGCAGGCGCGCACGCTACCGCGGGACTTCGCCTACGAATTCGTGCAGTCGGGGGGTGAGCTGATCCCGGTGCGGCGCGGCGCCCTGGCCAGCAGCCATGGCTGGTGGGAATTCATCCTCGAGCCGGGACGGGTGTGGAACGAGCCCGGCGACCACGGTTACTCCCGGGCAGCCATTCCTTTCTCGCTGCAGGAGCGCAACGCGAACTGCACGCACAATGGCGTGCTCATGTTCCTTTTCAGGGATGATGGCAGGACTTCCCGCGCTGCGCTGCAGGTCAGCAGCGAGACCTGCTACTACCTCAGCCTCGACCTGTGGGCCTCCCTGCGGGCGCGCTACCACCGTGCCCCGGTGGCCGCGCGCGCCGCCATCATCGGCGGCTACCGTGCAGAAGTCGCCCGGCGGCTGCCCGTGCGGCCGCTGGCGGAACTCGGTTCCCGATATCCTGAGGTCAAGGTCGCAGAGCTCGCGCTGGGAGCGGCCAGCGCGCGCACCGTGTACGGGATGGTCGTGCAGGGCGTGCACTACGCGTCCGGCTGCGCCACCCGCAGTGGCGACTACCCTGATTGCGAGGTGCTGGACCTGCCCTCGTACTCGACCGCGAAGTCGGTCTTTGCAGCCCTGGCACTGATGCGGTTGCAGGCGCTGGGCGGGACGGCCACCTCGCAGCCCATCGGCCGCTGGGTGCCCGCCTGCCGCGATGCGGGCTGGGAGGCGGTGACGTTTGCCGATGCGCTGGACATGGCCACCGGCCACTACGACTCGCCCGCATTCGAGCAGGACGAGAACGATGCCAAGACGCAGGGACTGTTCCTGCCTCCCGACCATGCCAGCAAGATCCAGTTCGCCTGCCGTGCCTATCCGCGGAAAGCCGCACCCGGGACCCGCTGGGTGTACCACACCTCGGACACGTACCTGCTCGGGACTGCCATGAATGCCTACCTCAAGAGCCTGCCCGGGCATGCAGGCTCGGACCTCTTCGACGACCTCCTCGTCGCGGACCTGTTCGGCCCGCTCGGTTTGAGCCCGGTCACCGCGGTGACCCGCCGGACCTACGATGCGCAGCGCGAACCCTTCGCCGGCTGGGGACTCACCTATCATCGCGACGACATCGCGCGGCTGGGGAGCTTCCTCGACACCCAGGAGGGGCGCATCGATGGCGCGGCGGTCCTGGATGCGGGCATGCTGGCCACCGCACTGCAGGAAAACGCCGCCGACCGCGGCCTGCCGGCGGCGGACCTTGCCGGCCTTCGCTACAAGTACGGCTTCTGGGCGCGCGACGTGAAGTCGGTGGCCGGGTGCGATCGCCCGACCTGGGTGCCCTTCATGTCCGGCTTCGGTGGCATCTCGGTGGTCCTGTTCCCCCGCGGGATCGTCTACTACAACTTCTCGGACGATGGGGCGGTGCCAAGCTTCGACTGGGGCAAGGTGGCCGCCCAGGTGCGGCGCATCGCCGACTACTGCCGCTAGCCTTGCCGGACAAGCGTGAGCCCGAAGCCGTAAACTTGGCGACTGCAGGCTGGGAGCACGTGACATGAATGACCAGGTCGCCTCGATCACGAACCTGAAGAGCACGTTTCTGGATCTTGCGGTGCGCTATGGCCCCCGGCTGCTCACCGCCATCCTCATCCTGATCGCGGGCGTCCTGGCCAGCCGCTGGCTGAGCCGGCTGCTGCTGCGGCAGCTGCATCGCCTGGAACTGGAGCCCCCGGTGCGCCTGCTGCTCGTGCGTACCGCCTGGGCGATCTGCTTCGGCCTGTTCTTCATCATGGCGTTGCAGAACCTCGGGGTCGAACTGCTGCCCCTGATAGCCGGCCTGGGCGTCGCCGGGGCCGGCATCGCCCTCGCCACGCAGGGCGTGCTGAGCAACGTCGTGGCCGGCCTGTCGATCATCTTCGCCAAGCCCTTCCGCGTCGGGGAGTACATCGCCATCGCAGGCGTCGAAGGCACCGTGGCGACGATCACGCTGTTCAGCACCACGCTGACGCACGTGGACCGCTCGCGCGTGGTGGTGCCGAACCGCAAGATCGTCGGCGAGATCCTGCACAACTATGGCCGCATCCGCCAGCTCGATGTCTCGGTCGGGGTCGCCTACGACACGGACGTCAACCTGCCCCTGCAGGTCATCGCCGAGGTGCTGCAGGCCAATCCGCGGGTGCTGAAGGACCCGGCGCCGTTCATCCAGACCGCCAGCCTCGGGGACTCGGCGGTCGCCATCGCGGTGAAGCCGTGGGTGGCCGTCGCGGACCTGGGCGCTGCGACCGGCGAGGTCAACGCCGCGCTGCTCGAAGCGTTCCGGGCGCGGGGCATCGTCATCCCCTATCCACAGCGCGAGGTGCGCCTGGTCGGCGGCGCGGCGCCCTGAAGAAGCGGCGCCCGCACCGCGGGCGCCGCTGTCCTCGCCTAGTGCTTGTCCCAGTACCGGGGTGCCTTGTAGTACTCGAAGCTGCGATCGCGGAAGCGCAGCCCGTCACCGGCCGTCAGCTCCTCGATGGAGCCGGTGGGCGCCGATTCCAGCTGCTGCTTGGTGAAGTTCACGACATAGGCGCTCTCGCCCTCGTCATAGTCGAGAGACTCCCAGGGGATCGGGTGGTACTTCTCCGCCATACCCAGGAAACCGCCGAAACCCACCACCGCGAACATGATGTTGTTCGACTGCTTGTCGAGAACGACGTCCTCGACCTTGCCGATCTTTTTCCCCGATGGATCGTTGACATCCGTGCCGATGACTTTCTTGGCGCGAATGGCCGAAGTGTGACCGCTGGCCGTGGTCATATGCATGCTCTCCATTGCAGTTCTACGTGGGCGCCGACAATGCACCGTCTCGGGTGAGCTTCGGAGTAGGCAGCCCTCGCAGATGCGCGTAGGACAGTTCGCGATGCCCAAGCGCTCGGGCGCGGCGATAAGATCCGCCTCGGGACGGGCGAAAGGATGCAGCAGTGGCGCGTTGCGATGTGCTGATCGTCGGGGCCGGTCCCACCGGTCTGGTGCTGGCGCTCTGGCTGACGCAGCAGGGCGTGCAGGTGCGCATCGTGGATACCAGCCTCCAGCCCGGCACGACCTCGCGTGCGCTGGCCGTGCAGGCGCGCACCCTGGAGCTGTATCGGCAGCTGGGGCTGGACCGGGACGTGATCGCGCAGGGCTACAAGGTGCCCGCGGTCAACCTGTGGGTGCGCGGGGAGCCGGTCGCGCGCGTCGCCTTCGGCGACATCGGTGCGCGGCTCACGCCCTTCTCGTTCCTGGAGATCTTCCCGCAGGATCAGCACGAGGCCTTGCTCGTCGAGAAGCTCATCTCGATGGGCGTGGTCGTCGAGCGGCGCACCGAACTGGTCAGCTTCACCGACCACGCCGATCGCATCCGGGCGCGCCTGCGCACCCGCGAGGGTGCGGAGCAGGTCTGCGAGGCCGCCTACCTTGCCGGCTGCGACGGTGCCCGCTCGCGCGTGCGCCAGGGCATGGGCAGTGGCTTTCCCGGAGGCACCTACCGCCAGGTGTTCTACGTGGCCGACATCCAGGGGACCGGGCCGCCCCTGGACGGCAGCTTCAACGCAGACCTCGACGAGGCGGACTTCCTGGGTGTCTTCCCCATGGCCGGGACCGGCCGTGCCCGGCTGATCGGCACGGTTCGCGATGAACGCGCGGAGCATGCGGAGTCCCTGACGTTCGAGGACGTGAGCGCCCGCGCGATCGCGAACCTCAAAGTGAAGGTGGACCAGGTCAACTGGTTCTCCACCTACCGCGTGCATCACCGGGTCGCGGACCGCTTCCGCAAGGGGCGTGCGTTCATCCTGGGGGACGCGGCGCACATCCACAGCCCGGCCGGCGGCCAGGGCATGAACACCGGCATCGGGGATGCGGTGAATCTTGCGTGGAAACTGGCCGCGGTGATCCACGGCCGCGCCGCGGATGCCCTCCTGGACAGCTACGAGATGGAGCGCCTGCCCTTTGCGCAACGCCTGGTCGCCACCACCGATCGCGCGTTCAGCTTTGTCACGGCCGACGGCCCGCTGGCGGACATCGTGCGTACGCGCGTGGCGCCCGTGGTGCTTTCCCGGGCACTGGCGCTCGAGTCGGTGCGTGACTTCATGTTCCGCACGGTCTCGCAGATCGCGCTCAACTACCGGGACCGGCCGCTGAGTGCGGGGCGCGCTGGGGACGTTCACGGCGGCGACAGGCTGCCCTGGGTCGCCGCCGCGGGGGAAGACAATCACGAGCCCCTGCAGTCCATGTCCTGGCAGGTGCACGTTTACGGCACGCCCCGTGGCGGCCTCGATGAATGGTGCGTGCGCCACGGCGTCCGCCTGCACGTGTTTCCCTGGACGGAAGCGCATGCCCGGGCAGGACTCCTGCCGGATGCGCTGTACCTCATCCGCCCGGATACCTATGTGGCCCTCGCGGAGGGCACGGGCGAGCCTGCGGCGCTGCAGAAGTACTTTGCCGAGCATCGCCTCCGCGCGGGCCCCTAAAGGTGGGGGACGGAGCCTTGCGCGGCGCAGGATGCCTTCGCCGGCGCCGCGCAGCGTGCATTTGCACAGTAGGTCGCCTGCTACCGGACTGGCTGACATCGCATGCGGCTGGTTGCGGGGGCCGTGCTTGGGTAATGTCGCGCCAATGATGCGCGGCGCCAAGAAGCACCACCTGTCCGAGCGAGATCCGGAGCGGCACCTGTCGATGTCCGACGCCGTGCCGTCGTTCGTCTACCTCCTGCCGTGCCGCCACGAGGATATCCTCAAGGTTGGACTCTCACGCGACCCGCTGTCCCGGATGCGGACCTTGCACCCGCGCTTCTTCGAGTTCTTTGACCTGGAGCGCGGGCTGCTGGTGTCCACCGAGTCGGTCACCGCAGCCCGCGCCCTGGAAGCGGAGCTGTTCGCGGACGCTGCCGATCACAGCGCGCCGGCGCCCTTGCTCGTTCCGCACGCGGCCGGCGGCCACACGGAGTGGTTCCGCGGGGCGGGCGCGCTGCTCGGCGCGGCCGCCCGGCGCCGCTGCGAGGCGGGCGGCCACCGGCTGCACGCGTGCCTGGGCGCGTGGGTGCGCGCAAGGATGGCCGCAGAGGCGGCATGCCTGTACGAGTCCTCCAGCCACCTGATGCGCGCCATCGAGGTCGCCGATGCATACGGCATGCGCGACGTGCCGGTGGAGGAGAGCCTGCGCAACCTCCTCGACTCTTTCGTTGCCGCGGGAGTCGACCTCGCCCCCCGGGTGCCGGCGACGGTGGCGGCGTGGTATGCCGGCAGCAGGAGCCGCGGCGCCGCGGGCCGGCCTACACTCACCCGTGAGCGCGTGCCGTGAATCGAGGCTGACATGAAATCCAACCCACTCGCAGGCAAGCCGGCAACGGCCGCCCCGCTCACCGACATCGCGCGCCTGGTCACCGCCTACTTCAGCGAGGCACCGGATGCGGCGGTCCCCGAGCAGCGGGTCGCCTTCGGCACCTCCGGTCACCGGGGTTGCGCGCTGGCGCGCACCTTCAACGAGGCGCACGTGCTCGCCATGAGCCAGGCGATCTGCGAGTTCCGCGCCACGCACTCGATCGATGGCCCGCTGTTCCTCGGCATCGACACGCATGCACTCTCGGAGCCGGCGCGGGTGAGTGCGCTGGAGGTCCTCGCCGCCAACGGCGTGCAGCTCATGCTGGCCGAAAATGACGCATACACGCCGACGCCGGCCGTCTCGCATGCCATCCTGACCTACAACGCCGGCCGCACCGGAGGACGGGCGGACGGGCTCTTGATCACCCCGTCGCACAATCCGCCCGAGGACGGTGGGTTCAAGTACAACCCGCCCAACGGCGGCCCGGCGGACACCGACATCACCCGGTGGATCGAGGCCCGCGCCAACGAACTCCTGGCGGCGGGACTGAAGGGGGTGCGCCGGGTGTCCCTTGCACAGGCCCTGCGGGCACCCACGACGCGCCGATACGACTATCTCGGCACGTACGTCGCCGACCTCGGCACCGTGCTCGACTTCGAGGCGATCCGCGGCGCGCGGCTGCGCATGGGCGTCGATCCACTCGGGGGTGCGGGCGTGCATTACTGGCCGCGCATCGCCGAGCACTACCAACTCGATCTCACCGTCACCAATAGCGCGGTCGACCCGACCTTCCGCTTCATGACGCGCGACTGGGACGGGAGGATCCGCATGGACCCTTCCTCACCGGATGCGATGCAGTCGCTGCTCGCGCTGAAGGACCGCTTCGACATCGCCTTTGCGTGCGACACCGACCATGACCGCCACGGCATCGCGACGCGCGCGGGGCTGATGCCGCCGAACCACTACCTGAGCGTCGCCGTGTATTACCTGTTGCAGCACCGGCCGCAATGGCGCCGCGAGGTCGCGGTGGGCAAGACGATCGTGACCACGCAGCTGATCGACCGCATCGTCGCCAAGCTCGGCCACGCACTGTACGAGGTGCCGGTCGGCTTCAAGTGGTTTGTCGGAGGACTCATCGACGGATCGCTGTGCTTTGGCGGCGAGGAGAGCGCGGGCGCTTCCTTCCGGCGTCGCGATGGCCGGGTCTGGACCACGGACAAGGACGGCATCGTCCCGGCCCTGCTGTCCGCGGAGATCACCGCGCGGCTGGGACGCGACCCGGCGGTGATCTACCGGGAGCTGTGTGCCGAGCTGGGGGAGCCGGCCGCCGACCGGATCGATGCCCCGGCCACGCCGGCGCAGAAGAAGAAGCTGGCCGCCCTGTCCGCGCGGGAGGTGACGTTCAAGGAGCTCGCGGGGGAGAAGATCACGAGGATCCTCACCGAGGCGCCCGGCAACGGCGCCCCCATCGGCGGCCTGAAGGTGATCGGCGCGGACAGCTGGTTCGCGGCGCGGCCCTCCGGGACCGAGAACATCTACAAGGTCTACGCGGAGAGCTTCCGCGGCCCGGAGCAGCTGCAGCGCGTCCTCTCGGAAGCGCAGACCATCGTCAGCAAGGCGCTTGCCTAGCTGCGCCCGGCCAGGCTCACCGCCCCGCGGCTGCGCGCCGTGCTCGACATGAGCGTTGCGGCGAGGGTACTTTGTGCGCTCCGCCTGCCTCCCACACGACGCCGCACCGATTTGGAACCGATGCCGACGACCCGACTGCTGTGCGCCCTTGCCTTGATCCTGGGTTCAGGGATGACCCTCGGCGCGGAGCCTCCGGCCACCGGCCTTGCCGACTCCGCCGCCCTGCGGGCGACCGTGTATGGCCCCGCCCCGCAGGACATCGCGCCGCTGCCGGCCACCGTGCCCGTCAAGGAGATCAACATCGCGCTGCCCTGGGCGCGCCCGCTGCCGGAGGTCCTGTGGTTCGACCGCCGGCTGCGGGCGTGGCTGGCGCTGCAGGACAAGCCCGCGCCCGTGGTCATCGTGATCGGCGGGACCGGGAGCGACGGGAATTCAACCTCGCAGTCACGCCTGCGCGCGATCCTCTATGGGGCGGGCTACCACGTGCTGAGCCTGCCCTCGCCGACCTTTCCGCGCTTCATCGCGGCCGCCTCCAGCACGGGCGTGCCGGGCGACCTGGAGCAGGACGGACGCGACCTGTACGCCACCGCCCAGGCCATCCTGGCGCACCTGCCCCCCAGGGCCAAGGTCACCGACGTGCACATCATCGGCTACTCGCTGGGAGGGGCGAATGCGGCGGTCGTCAAGTCGATCGACGCACGTGAACACCGCCTCAACATCCACCGGGCGGTGATGATCAATCCGCCGGTCAGCCTGCTGGCCTCCATGCAGAGACTGGACCGTCTCTTCGACCAGAGCATCGGTCCGAACGAGGCGGACATCGAACAGCTCTATCGCCGCATGTACGCACGCCTGGCGAACTTTTATCGCGCCAACGGCAAGATGCGCGTGGAAACGACGGACATGTACGCGGCGATCGCCGCGGTGCTGCGCACCGACAAGGACTTCGAGGCGGCCATTGCGCTGGTGTTCAGGCTCGATCTCATGAACATGTTCTACGAGGGCGACCTGTACGCCGGGACCGGGGTGTTCACCGACCCCCGGCATCCGCCCGCGGTCGGGGACTCGACCGACGCGGTCGGCCGCGAGCTGCGCACCCGCACCTTCGCCGAGTACTTCGAGCGCGTATTCGTGCCGTACTACCTGGCGCGTCGCCCGGGCGCGACGCGCGACTCGCTGGTTGCGCAGAACCGGCTCGACCTCATCGGCCCGGAGCTGAGCGGCAACCCGGACTACTACGCGCTGACCAACGCGGACGACCTCATTCTGGATGCCGACGAGCTGGCCTGGCTGCGCAACACGCTCGGCGAGCGCATCGCGGTCTATCCGCACGGCGGTCACCTTGGCAACCTGGGGGAGCGCCAGCAGGCGGCCGACCTGCTGCAGATGCTCGCCGGGACCTGGCACGGTGCCGCGCCGTGAGCCGCGCGCGGCGGCTCCTGCCTGCGCTGGTGCTGGCGCAGCTGCTCGCCGGTTGCGCCACGAGCGACTTCTCGGCGCGCAACGAGCCACCGCAGACCCCTGCGGCCGACAATGCAGCCGCCGTGGAGCACGTGCAAGAGCTGGTGGCCGCGAGCAAGGCCGCGCCGGCGCCCCGGATCGATGAGGCGGCGCTCGGTCCCCCGCTGACCGCAGCCGACGTTCCCTCCCTGATGACCTACGATCCGTGGGAGCGGATGAACCGCTTCACCTACCGCTTCAATGCGCGCTTCGACGAGGCGGTCTTCCTGCCCGTGGCGAACGGGTACCGCCGCTTGCCGCGCCCGGTGCAATCCGGGCTCCACAACTTCTTTTCGAACCTCACCGAGGTGGTCAGCACCGCGAACTACCTGCTGCAGCTGCGCCCCGGGCCTGCGCTGCGCAGTCTCGGTCGCTTCGCGCTGAACAGCACGCTGGGGATCGGGGGGCTCCTCGACGTGGCCACCGAGGCCCACATTCCCAAGGCCCGCACCGGCTTCGGGAACACCCTGGCGCGCTGGGGCGTGCACCCCGGGCCCTACCTGGTCGTGCCCATCCTCGGACCGTACACGCTGCGCGACGGCTTCGGCTTCGCAGCCGACTTCGGCACCGCCTGGGCGATCAATTTCCCGCCCGTCTACCAGGGCACCATCGGGTGGGTCCTGACGCCCGTGGCGATGGTCGATACGCGCGCGAACGCCGACTTCCGCTACTACGGCACCGGTTCGGTGTTCGAATACGACAACGTGCGCTTCCTGTACGTGCGCAAGACGCTCATCGAGGACGACGCCATCCGCATGTGGCACCGGCACACGCGCCCCGATCCGCGGGCAGAGGCGGGTCAATAGGACTCTTGCCCGCCGCAGCGCTGACGCTGGCCGTGCTGTTGCCCGCGGCGTGGGGCGCCGCGGCGCTGCGGTTCCAGTGCATGAGGCCCGGCCGGCGCGGCGCGCTGGTGTTCCTGTGGCTGTCGTTCTGTGCGGCCGTCGTGACGGGAGTGTGGCGGGGCCATCCCGGGCCGGCGCTGCTGGCCTTCGGGCTCGCGTTCGCCGCCGTGCAGGCATGGTGGCACTCGCTCAGGCCTTCCAATGACCGCCCCTGGGCCGACGAACTCGCGCAGATGGTCCATGGCGAGGTGCGCGGGAACGAGGTCATCCTCGAGAACGTGCGCAACTTCGAGTGGCGCACGCCCACCGACTACACCGCACGCTGGGAGACGCGGCACTACGGGCTGTCGAGCCTGCTCAGCCTGGACATGATCACCTCCTACTGGCGCGGCCCCGCCATCGCGCACCTGCTGTTTTCCTTCGGCTTCGCGGACGGCAACCACGTGGTGTTCTCCGTGGAGGTCCGCCGTGAGCGCAACCAGGCCTTCAACGAGATCGGCGGCTTCTTCAAGGAGTTCGAGCTGAGCATCATCGCGGCGGACGAGCGCGACATCGTCTTCCTGCGCACCAACGTGCGCGGCGAGGATGACTACCTGTACCGGCTGCGGCTGCCGCAGGCGGATATCCGCTCCCTCTTCCTGGCCTACATCGAAGAGGCCAACCAACTGGCACGCCAGCCGCGCTTCTACAACACCATCACCGTCAACTGCACGACGCTGGTGTATCGCATGCTGCGGCAGATCGTGGGGGCACTTCCGCTGGACTACCGCCTGGTCTTCTCCGGGTTCCTGCCAGAGTACGTTCATGCCCTGGGTGGACTGGATGCCCGGTACCCACTCGCCGAGCTGCGCCGGATGGGACGGATCACCGAGCGCGCGCGGCGCGCCGGGAACTGCCCGGAGTTCTCGGCGGCCATCCGCGCCGGGATCCCGCAGCTGCCCTAGCGCTCGAATACCCGCAGCGTGGAGGTGGCGGACGCGAGGAGCTTGCCGGCGGCGTCCCTGCGGTGGCGCGCTCGAGTCACTATAAGGAACGCGTGGGATGACCGGCTCTGCCGTGCGAGGCAGGCGGTGCTGCGCAAGGAGAAGCCGGCATGCGCTATCCTGCAGCCTGCCCGGATGGGGATCCGGCATGGAACAACAACGAGGAGCTTTCCCATGAGCAGCCTGCAGGATGTCCCCTTGAAGACGATCACCGGGGAGACCACGTCCCTCGCGGCCTTTTCCGGCAAGGCGCTGCTGATCGTGAACGTCGCCAGCAAGTGCGGCTTCACTCCCCAGTACACCGGGCTCGAGGCCCTGTTCCGCAAGTACCAGGACCGGGGCCTGCAGATCCTGGGCTTCCCCTGCGACCAGTTCGGGCACCAGGAGCCCGGCAACGAGGCGGAGATCAGGAACTTCTGCTCCACCACCTACGATGTCAGCTTCCCGATGTTTTCCAAGATCGAGGTGAACGGCGTAGGCACGCATCCGCTCTACCAGGAACTGAAGAAGGCAGCCCCCGGGATTTTCGGCACCGAGCGGATCAAGTGGAACTTCACCAAGTTCCTGGTCGATCCCCGCGGCCAGGTGGTGGCGCGCTTCGCCCCGACCGCCAAGCCGCAGAACCTTGCGGGTGCCATCGAGGCGGTACTGCCGTCCTGAGCGTGCGCGGCGTGCTCCAATGCGCTTTGCGCGCGTGCGTGGTCGCGCTCCTGGGCGGCAGCTCGCTGGCGGGCGTTGCGCGCGCGGCGCCTGCCGAGCTGGCACCGCTGGAGATCGCCTATGCCGATTTCAACGATGCGCAGAGTGCCGTCGCGCTGATCGATTCGGACCCGGCCCGGTATGCAGACGGTTACGGCGGCAGCAGCCGCGACCAATGGCAGGCCATCTACAGCACCCGCCGCGCACAACTGCTGACGGGGTTGCCGGCGATCCCGGCGGCCGGCCTGTCGGGCGCCGACAGCCGCGCGATCACGGTCATGCAGTCCGCCGTCGCGGAGTCCGGTGACACCCCCGAATCGCTGGCGCCCGCGGGCCGCTGCGATGAGGCGGGGCGGCACGAGGTGCCCCTGGTGACCCTGCAGCAGTCGCTGTATGCCTGCTTCGCCGAGCTCGGCAACAGCCTGCACTTCGAGGATGGCCGGGTGACGCGCGTGGCCGCCCTGGAGATGCTCACGTACCTGCCCGAGGCGGCGCGGCGCAAGGCGCTGTTCCTCTCCTTTGTTCCGCTCTGGCAGGCGCTGAATGGGGATGGCGGCAGCGACAGTCCGTACCGTCGGATGATCCGCATGGCCGCTGCGCAGGCGAGGCGCAGCTCCTCGCCCATCGATGATGCGGCCAACACGGTGGGCATCCCGACGGCGGAAGCCGAGCACTGGCTCGAACGGGCGCTGGCCGCCTGGCACCGGGCCACGCGCGACAGCGACATCGAGCCGTGGGACTACCGCTTTCGTGCGGGCGCGGCCGACCGGCTGCTGGCGCACACCGCGCCCCGCGGCGAGCTGCAGCCGCTGAACCAGCGCTACTACCAGGATCTCGGGCTGGACCTGGCGGCGAACGGCGTCATCTACGACCTGGATCCCCGACCCGGCAAGGCCCCGCTGGCATACACCGACTATGTCCGGCGCGGGCGGATCGTCGCCGGCCGCTGGGTGCCGACCATCGTGCGGGTGTCGGCCAGCTACGGGCAGGGGGGGCTCGGCCCGCTCAACGAACTGGTGCACGAGAATGGGCACGTCGTGCACATGCTCGCGCTGCGCACGCGCCCGGCGTTCATGGACCTCGGCGATGCGATCTTCTACGAGGCATTCGCGGACGTGCCGGCCTGGAACGTCTACGAGCCGGCCTGGCAGCGGCGCTACCTCGGGCAGGCCGCGGGCGAGGCCGAATCGCTCAAGGCGCTCTTTTCCGGGGTCATGCTCGATGTCGCCTGGGCACTGTTCGACCTGCGCATGCTGCGCGATCCGGATGCGGACCCCAACCGGGTGTGGACCGACATCACGCACCGCTATCTGGGCGTGAAGAGCCACCCCGAGCTCGCCTGGTGGGCGCAGCGCGTGCAACTCGTCCACAAGCCCGGCTACATGGTCAACTACGGACTCGGCGCCGTCATCACCGCGGACATCCGCCAGCGCATCAGCGCCGGTGTCGGGCCGTTCGAGGCCGGCAACGCGCGCTGGTACGAGTGGACCGCGCAGCACCTGCTCAGCAGCGGCGAGGAACAGCCCACCGCGCAGCTGCTGCGGCAATTCCTCGGACGTCCGGTGTCGCCGGATGCCTTGCTGCGCGCGATTGGCAGGGTGGCGCCTGCGCAGCCTCATGCCCATGCCCGCCTGCGCCGCGAGCTTGCCGCGCCCGCCGGCTGAACCCTGCTGCGGGTAAGCGCCGCGGCCTAGGGAACCAGGCCGTATCGCGCGAAGCGCTCGCCCACCTTGGGGAACTGGGCGGTCGCTGCGGAGATGTCCGTCTGGCCTTCGGCCGGATGTCCCTGCCGGATCTTGGCGATTCCGCGGCAGAAGCGTGAGCTGGCGTTCTTGGGCGCAAGGACGAGTGCCGCATCGAAGTCGGCCACCGCCTTGTCGTACTGTCCCAGCCGCAGGTACGCCAGCCCGCGGCTGTCGAGATGGGCTGAAGTCTTGGGTTGCAGCTTCAATGCGGCGTTACAGTCGGACAATGCGGCCGATACGTCCTGGTTCAGCAGCGCGCGCGTGTAGCAGCGATCGTTGAGTGCCGCCGCCATGAGAACGTCCGTGCGTTCGTGGTGGTCTATCCACTTCGAGTATTGCGCCAGGGCGGCCGGGAGCGCATCGATGCTGCTGTACAGGGAGCCGATGTCCAGGCGCTCGGCCGCTTCCTGCGGCAACGCGCGATCGGCGGCCTCGAGGTCCGCCGTCGCCGCGGCAACGTCCGTCTTCGCGTGCATTCGCGCGCGCGCCATCAGGGCGGGTACATGGTCGGGCTTGAGCTTGAGAGCGGCATCGAAGTCCGCGAGTGCCAGGTCCGGTTTGCGGCCCGCCCAGTGCGCCATTCCCCGCTCGTAGAAATAGCGCGCTTCGGTGGGTTCCAGCGCGCAGGCGCGGTCGAGGTCGGCAGCGGCGCTTGCGTAGTCGCCGCGGGCGCTGGCGGCGGCCGCGCGACGGCTGAACCCTGCCGCATCCACCGGCTCGGCATCGCCCGCCACCGCATGGCCGGAGGCCACGACGATCGCCTCCTGCTGGTCTTGCGGGTGCCCGAGGTTGAACACCTGGCCGCCGTTATAGGTGAAGTAGAGCTTGCCGCGGTCGCGGGACACGTAGAGGTGGTGCGCCAGGAAAAAGTCCGCACCGAGGAGCATTTCCGAGATGCGCTCCGTGCCGATGTCGGCGATGTACATGTGCGTATCGCGGATTTCTTCGTCGCCGATCTTGAAGCTGGGTATCGGTGCGATCCATTTTTGTACGTAGTGGCTGCCGAGACCGACCCCGGTCCCGGCTGCCTTCACTCCCTCCGTCGTGGGGGTGATACCGGCACGCTTGGCGGCGGCGAGTGACAGTACTGAGCTGGCGGAACCTGTATCGAACATCGCCCTGACCTTGACGCCGTTGACGTAAACGTCGCCCAGGATGTGCATCTGGGGAGGGGAGATGCGCTCGATATCGATCTCGGAGGCGGGCGCGGAACGCGACCAGTAGGCAAGTCCCTGACCCCTGCATTCCTTCTCCCGCATGATTCGGATGACGCCATTTGCCAGGTCGTACTCGGTGTCGCGCATGCTGAGGATGTTTTGGCCCAGCAGGCCCACGGCACCGCCAGAATCGTTACCCACGACGACGAAATCGACGTTCGCCAGCTTGGCGCCGGCGAAGGTGAATTCCTTGACGGTGGTCAGGTCGGCCGAGCGATCGCCACCGACCCCGGAAACGGAGAAACCCATCGGCGCCATGCGCAGCGGGAGCTTGAATCGTGCAGCCGCCGCCGAAGTCATGCTGTTGAAAAAGGCCCCGCTATCGGCAATGAGCGCAGCGTCGGCACCGTTGATCTGCGCATGCACGATCGGCCTGGTGCCGGACATGGTCACCGGAACTTCCGCCAGCTGTGCGAGGGTGCAGGTGGGCGGCGCCGCCGCGTGTGCAGAGAAGCCGGTAAGACAGAAGAGGGAGAGGGTGGTGCGCAGTGCGACGTGCCTCGGGCCCGCGCCGTGCGATCCGACACTGCCGCAGGCAACGCACGCGGTCATACCGTACTGCTCCGGCAACAACGTAAGCGTGGACTATACCAGTCGCGGCGGGGCGCCCTCACGTGTTGCGCACGAGGCAATCCACGGCGGCACGGCAGCCGAGCGTCCCTTGCTACTCGGTGGCCTCCTGCTCGAGACCCACGGCAGCCCCTGCGCACATGGGCCGGTAGCCGGTGTCCCAAATCCCCGCGGCGCTGCTTTCCATGGATGGGCAGCCTGTGCTGATTCGGGCATGCTGTTGAAATGAACTGGCAACTGTTCAGCGGCTTCGTCGCCATCACGATCCTGCTGCTCCTGACCCCCGGTCCCATCGTGATGCTGGTCATCTCCACGGGCGCCACGCGCGGGGTGCGCGCAGCCCTGGTGACCGTCGCGGGCACCTCCAGCGGCAATGCAGTGTTGTTGGCCGCCATCGCGGTCGGCCTGGGCTGGGTGCTCCGGCACGCAGTGCATCTTTTCGAGTTCTTGCGCTGGGTGGGTGCCCTGTACCTGATCTGGTTGGGCATTCAGGCCTGGCGGGGTGCGGGCCGTCCCCGGGCGAGCCTCGAGGGCGCCCGTGCGCATTTCTGGCGCGGCTTCGGCGTGGCGCTCACGAACCCCAAGACGCTTGCATTCTTCACGGCCTTCCTGCCGCAGTTCGTGGACCCGCTGCGGCCGCCGGCCTTCCAGATCACCGTGATGTGCGTCGTCTCGACGGTCCTGGCGGCAGTCAGCGATTCCTGCTGGGCGATCGCCTCCGGACTCGGGCGCTCCTGGTTCGCGCAGCCCGGGCGCACGCGCCTGCTGGGCCGCGCCTCGGGCGTCACGCTGACCTGCGCGGGCGTGTGGTTGTCCCTGGCGCGGCGCCCGAGCTAGGCGCGCTCAGAATCCCAGCCGGTCCAGGATCGGCTTCTCGTAGACCTCATCCTCGGCCGGATAACGCAGGCCCTGCACCCCGGCCTGTGCAGCCAGCGCCCACAGGATGCTCTCGCCCGCGGGCAGCGTGGCGGGCTGCATGGAGTACAGGGGGTCCGCGTACGCCTGCGCGGGGGAGATGATGCGCCAGCCTCGGGCCCTGAACATGGCGATGACATCAGGCAGGAACTCCGCATTGATCCGCCGGGTGTGCAGGAGCAGGACGTAGGCCGCGCTGCGCCCCAGCACCCGCTGCGACAAGGCGTCGTAATAGCGTGCGCGGTCCCACAGGTGCTCGAGATAGGCCTGGCGGAAGCGAGCCGGATCCTCGCGCGGATGCCTCGCCCGCCAGTGCGCGTAGCGCTCATCGTAGTACCAGTCGCTCGCATCGATGCTGACCGCGCCGCTGGCATAGCCATGCTCCTGCAGCCAGCGGCGCATCCCGTCGCGCTTGTCCGGCGTGTCACCCTCCTTCAGGTAAGGGAAACGCAGCCGCGGCGTCCAGCCCGGGAGCCCCTGCAGCAGCGCGGCGTCGCGCCCGACGTCGGCGGTGAAGGCAGCCAGGCTCGTCCCGGGCGAATTGAAATTCGGGTGCGTGTAGGTGTGGTTGGCGATCTCATGTCCCGCACGTCCCCACGCCCGGACCAGTTCCAGTCCCTGGGGGCTGTCCACGCGCTTGCCGCAGGCAAAGAGGATGGCGTGCACGTCGGCCGCGGCGAGTGCGGTGAGAATCGCCTGGTTCCATGCGGCGGCCTGTGCCGTCTCACGCGGATCCAGGCCGTCGTCGAAGCTGAGGGCAACCTCCTGCGCGAGCGCTGGCACCGGCAGGAGCAGCATCGCCAGCAGCGCGACCCGCGCTCCCGTGCTGGCGCCGTTGCTTCTCCGCTCGGACAGGGGAAGGGGACTCATCTTCACAACTTATCGGCTTTCGGGCGCCGCCAACAGGCAGCGTGCGGGCTTGCACCGGATGCCGCCGCGAGGGCACCATGGCTCGAAACGAAAGGCGTGCATGGGCACATCCGAGACCGTCCGGGTACGGCAACGCTGGAACGGGTCGGAATCAGCCGAGATCCAGGCCGACGCCCTGCAGGCGCTGCGCGTGCGCAGCGAGCCCGGTGGCGTGTGTGGTGCGTTTCCCCGGGGATTCCTGTACGGGCGAATCTGGTGTGACCTGATCCCCGCCGGCGCCCTGGGCCATGTGTGCGCCGGCGCGGACCGTCCCCACGAACTCGAGGTGTGCATTTTGCCGGCGGACAATCCGCCGGCACTCATGCAACGCCTGCGCGCCCGTGCGCGCACCTGACCGGGCTTGATCGGATAAGCAGCCGTGGCCACCTGGGTCATTCTGGCACTGGTCCTGATCGCAAGCCTCGCCGCATTCGCCTCGCCGCGGCTGCGCGACCAGTGGGTGCTCCGGCCGTACCTGGTCACGAGGGGGCAGCAGGGGTGGCGCCTCCTCACCAGCGCGTTTATCCATGCCGACCTTGCGCACCTGGTGTTCAACCTGGTGACGTTCCTCTCCTTCTCGTTTCCGCTCGAACGGGCCATCGGCACCCCGCGGCTGGTGATCCTGTACCTCTTCGGCTTGCTGGCGAGCAACCTGGGAACCTGCTTCCAGCATCGCAACGAGCCGGACTACGCCTCCCTGGGGGCTTCCGGCGCCATCTCCGCCGTGCTGTTTGCCTCGATCATCTACTTCCCCGGCAGCCGGCTCCTCATCCTGCCGCTCCCGGTGCCGATCCCGGCCCCCGTCTTCGCGGTGCTGTACCTGGCCTATAGCTACTATTCGGCCCGCCGCAACACCGGCCGTATCAACCATGACGCGCACATTGCCGGGGCGCTGGCTGGAGTGCTGTTCGTGGTGGCGACAGACCCCGGCCGGGTGGCCGCGCTTTTCAGGTACGTGGCCGGCTGACGCAGCAGGCACTGCGGCGGCGCGTGGCACCGGGTGCCGGGCCGTTCGCGCGGGGCACCTGGACAACAAGCCAACAGGCACTCCTGTCGGTGCGTCTGCCCACGGTGTGTCGGATGCGGTACCCGCGGGCGCAGGCAAGGATGTCGCGCAAGGGACGCATCGTGTAGGAATCGGATGACACCGTCCGGAGCGCACATCCCGGCGGGAGTCTGCAACGCAAGCCAGGGGGAAATAACGGCTTCACACGGCGGCCCGATGTAGTCGCTGTCTTACAGCATGTCCTACAGCCCGGGTCCTATGCTAGCCCGCACGCGTCGCCTCACCCGCCCGGGATGCGTCAACCGCGGAGTTATTGATGCATCAGCCGCTCAGTGCAGCCACCCCGCGCAACACCAATGGCAAATCCCGGGTCCCCCGCTCAGAGCTCGATCTCAGCAAGCTGCTGCTGGCGCTGCAGAGCGTCCGTGACGGCGACTTTTCCGCACGTCTGGCAAGCGACCAGGTGGGGCTGGCCGGCAAGATCGCGGATACGTTCAACGACATCGTCGCCGCCAACCAGCGACTGGCCAGTGAACTGGAACGCGTCGGACAGGTGGTTGGCAAGGACGGCAAGACCAGTCATCGCATGTCCAGTGAGCGTCGCTCCGGTGCCTGGGGCGCCATGGAGCAATCGGTCAACACCCTCATCGACGACCTCCTGTGGCCCACCACCGAGGTGACCCGGACGATTTCCGCCATCGCCAAGGGGGACCTTCAGCAGGCCATGCGCCTGGAAGTCGACGGTCGTCCGCTGAAGGGTGAGTTCCTCAGGTCCGCGACCATCGTCAACCGCATGATCCAGCAGATGAGCGCCTTCACCTCCGAGGTCACCCGCGTGGCGCGTGAGGTGGGCACCGACGGCAAGCTCGGTGGCCAGGCGGCCGTGCCCGGTGCGGCCGGCACCTGGAAGGATCTCACCGACTCGGTGAATTCGATGGCGAGCAACCTCACCGGCCAGGTGCGCAACATCTCCGAGGTCACGATCGCCGTCGCCAACGGCGACCTGTCGCGCAAGATCACGGTCGACGTGCGCGGCGAGATCCTGCAGCTGAAGGAAGCCATCAACACCATGGTGGACCAGCTGCGCTCCTTCGCCTCGGAAGTGACGCGCGTCGCGCGCGAGGTGGGAAGCGAGGGCAAGCTCGGCGGCCAGGCCATCGTGTCCGGCGTGGCCGGCACCTGGAAGGACCTGACGGACTCGGTCAACGCCATGGCCACGAACCTCACCGGCCAGGTGCGCAACATCGCGGAGGTCACCACCGCGGTCGCGCGCGGCGACCTGTCGCGCAAGATCACCGTCGACGTCAAGGGCGAGATCCTGGAGCTTAAGAACACCATCAACACGATGGTCGACCAGCTGAACAGCTTCGCTGCCGAGGTGACGCGCGTGGCACGCGAGGTGGGCACCGAGGGCAAGCTGGGCGGGCAGGCGGTCGTGCCCGGCGTCGCCGGTACCTGGAAAGACCTCACCGATAACGTCAACTCGATGGCCGGCAACCTGACCGGCCAGGTACGCAACATCGCGGAAGTCTCCACGGCCATCGCCAGCGGCGACCTGTCGCGCAAGATCACCGTCGACGTGCGCGGCGAGATCCTGCAGCTGAAGGAAACCATCAACACGATGGTCGACCAGCTGCGGTCTTTCGCCTCGGAGGTGACCCGCGTGGCGCGCGAGGTGGGCACCGAGGGCAAGCTCGGTGGCCAGGCGGTGGTCCCGGGAGTCGCCGGAACCTGGAAGGACCTCACGGACAGCGTCAACTCCATGGCCGGCAACCTCACCGGCCAGGTGCGCAACATCGCCGAGGTGGCAACCGCGATCGCCAACGGCGACCTGTCGCGCAAGATCACCGCGGACGTCAAGGGCGAGATCCTGCAGCTGAAGGAATCCATCAACACGATGGTCGATCAGCTCAATGCCTTTGCCGCGGAAGTGACGCGCGTGGCTCGCGAGGTCGGCACCGAGGGCAACCTTGGCGGCCAGGCGGAGGTCAAGGGCGTCAGCGGCGTCTGGAAGGACCTGACCGACAACGTCAATTCGATGGCGCGCAACCTCACCGGCCAGGTGCGCAACATCGCCGAGGTGGCAACCGCCATCGCCCGCGGGGACCTGTCGCGCAAGATCACCGTCGACGTGCGCGGTGAGATTCTGCAGCTGAAGGAGACCATCAACACCATGGTCGACCAGCTGAACGCCTTCGCCGCCGAAGTCACGCGCGTGGCGCGCGAGGTCGGTTCCGAGGGCCGCCTTGGCGGCCAGGCGGACGTCAAGGACGTCAGCGGCGTCTGGAAGGACCTGACGGACAAGGTCAACTCCATGGCGAGCAACCTCACCGGCCAGGTGCGCAACATCGCCGAGGTGGCAACCGCCATCGCCCGCGGGGACCTGTCGCGCAAGATCACCGTCGACGTGCGCGGCGAGATCCTGCAGCTGAAGGAGACCGTCAACACGATGGTCGACCAGCTGAACAGCTTCGCCGCCGAGGTGACGCGCGTGGCGCGCGAGGTGGGCACGGAGGGCAAGCTCGGCGGCCAGGCCATCGTTCCCGGCGTCGGCGGGACCTGGAAGGACCTGACGGACAACGTCAATTCCATGGCGCGCAACCTCACCGGCCAGGTGCGCAACATCGCGGAGGTGTCGACCGCGATCGCCCGCGGCGACCTGTCGCGCAAGATCACGGTGGACGTCAAGGGCGAGATCCTGCAGCTGAAAGAAACCATCAACACGATGGTGGACCAGCTGAACGGCTTCGCCGCCGAGGTGACGCGCCTGGCGCGCGAGGTCGGCACCGACGGCAAGCTTGGCGGCCAGGCCGTGGTGCCCGGCGTGGCCGGCACCTGGAAGGACCTGACGGACAACGTCAACGTCATGGCCAACAACCTCACCAACCAGGTGCGCGGCATCGTCAAGGTGGTGACGGCGGTTGCCAACGGCGACCTGCGCCAGCGGCTGACGGTGGAGTCGAAGGGCGAGGTGAACGCCCTCGGCGACACCATCAACAGCATGACGGACACGCTCGCCACATTCGCCGACCAGGTGACCAGCGTGGCGCGCGAGGTCGGGGTGGAAGGGCGGCTCGGCGGACAGGCGCACGTCCCGGGGGCTGCCGGCACGTGGAAGGACCTCACCGCGAACGTGAACCTGCTGGCCGACAACCTCACCAACCAGGTCCGCGCCATCGCCGAGGTGGCCACCGCCGTGACCAAGGGCGACCTCACCCGCTCGATCCAGGTCGAGGCGCGCGGGGAGGTGTCCGAGCTCAAGGACAACATCAACGCGATGATCGGCAACCTGCGTGCCACGACCGAGCGCAACAACGAGCAGGACTGGCTGAAGACCAACCTCGCCAAGTTCAGCCGCATGATGCAGGGCCAGCGCGACCTGGTGACCGTGGGCAAGCTGCTGCTCTCGGAGCTGGCCCCGCTGGTCATCGCGCAGCAGGGCATCATCTACGTCATGGATCCGGGCGGTGACCGCCCGTACCTGCGGGAGCTGGCCACCTACGCGGACCTGGGGGACAGCGATGGCAGCCCGCGGCGCTACGCGATCGGCCAGGGGCTGGTCGGGCAGGCCGCGGCGGAGCGCCAGCGCCTGCTCATCACCGAGGTCCCCGAAGACTCGATCCGCATCGGCAGCGGCCTGCTGAACTCAAGGCCGCGCAACGTCATCGTGCTGCCAGTGCTCTATGAAGGCCACGTGAAGGCCGTCCTCGAGCTCGCCTCTCTCAACGAATTCACGGTCTCGCAGCTGGCCTTCCTCGAGCAGCTCACCGGCAGCATCATCGGCGTGGTGCTCAACACCATCGAGGCCACGATGCGCACCGAGGGGCTGCTCACCCAGTCCCAGCAGCTGGCGGGGGAGTTGCAGTCGCAGCAGACCGAGCTGCAGCAGACCAACGAGGAGCTGGCCAACAAGGCCAAGCTGCTCGCCGAGCAGAACGCGGAAGTCGAGCGCAAGAACCAGGAGATCGAGCTGGCCCGACGCGCGCTCGAGGAAAAGGCCGCCGAACTGGCGCTGACTTCGCGCTACAAGTCGGAGTTCCTCGCCAACATGTCGCACGAGCTGCGCACCCCGCTCAACAGCATCCTGATCCTGGGGCAGCAGCTCGCCGAGAACGCCGACGGCAACCTCAGCTCCCGACAGGTCGAGTTCGCCAACACGATCCACGGCGCCGGGACGGACCTGCTGAACCTGATTAGCGACATCCTGGACCTGTCGAAGATCGAGTCGGGAACGGTCACGGTGGAGTGCGAGGACCTGCTGTTCACGCACCTGCGCGAGACGGTCGAGCGCAATTTCCGGCACGAGGCGGAGGCCCGCAAGCTCTCCTTCGTGGCCGACTTCGACAACCGGCTGGGACGGCTGATCACGACCGACTCCAAGCGGCTGCTGCAGGTGCTGAAGAACCTCTTGTCCAATGCCTTCAAGTTCACCGAGCGCGGCGGGGTCCGGCTGCACGTGGGGATCGCAAACGGCGGATGGACTGCCGAGCACCCCGTCCTCAGCCAGGTGCCCGCCGTGGTCGAGTTCTCGGTAAGCGACACCGGCATCGGCATCTCGCCGGAGAAGCAGAAGATCATCTTCGAGGCCTTCCAGCAGGCCGACGCCGGCACGGCGCGCAAGTACGGCGGCACCGGGCTTGGTCTGGCGATCAGCCGCGAGCTGGCACACCTGCTGGGCGGCGAGATTCGCCTGAGCAGCGCGGCCGGCAGCGGCAGTACCTTCACGCTCTACCTGCCGCTGCAGTACGTGGGCCCGGCCTACGCGCGCCAGACGCCGGTGTCCGGCGCGACCTCCAGCACACCCCAGCCGGTGTTTCAGCCGGCCGTGCTGCCGGTGGTCCGGCAGGAGGACATCCCGGACGACCGCGAGGAGATCAGCCCGGAGGATGCCGTGCTGCTCATCGTCGAGGACGACCCTCACTACGGTCGCCTCCTGGTGAACCTCGCGCGCGAGCGCGGCTTCAAGGCCATCCTCGCGCGCACCGGCGCCGATGCCCTGCAGCTGGCCGCCAAATACCCGCTGTCGGCGGTGTCCCTGGATGTCTTCCTGCCGGACATGCTCGGCTGGACGGTGCTCAACCATCTCAAGCGCAGTAGTGCGACCCGGCATATCCCCGTGCAGATCCTCACGGTCGAGGACGAACGGCAGTACGGCCTGGAGCGTGGCGCATTCGCGTTCGTGACCAAGACCGGCACCACGGACGAGCTGGAGGCAGCCCTCGATCGGCTGAAGGACTTCACCAGATCGCGCGCGCGGCGACTGCTGATCGTCGAGGACGACCCGGCCGAGCGGTTGAGCGTGACCGAGCTGCTGGGTCACACGGACATCGAGATCGCCACCGCCGCCACGGCTGCGCAGGCACTGGAGATGATGCGTGCGGACCAGTTCGACTGCGTGGTCCTGGACCTGAAGCTGCCGGACATGTCGGGTTTCGAATTGCTGGAGCTGATCCAGCAGGACCCCGCGCTTGCCCGACTGCCGATCATCGTGTTCACCGGGCGTGATCTTTCCGACAGCGAGGAGGCGAGCCTCAAGAAGCGCGCCAAGAGCATCGTCCTGAAAGGCGTTCGCTCCCCCGAGCGGCTGCTGGACGAGACGGCACTGTTCCTGCACCGGGTCATTGCCGACCTGCCGGAATCGAAGCAGGCGATGATTCACAAGCTGCACGAGAGCGACGAGCGCCTGTCCGGCCGCAAGGTGCTGGTGGTGGACGATGACATCCGCAACATCTTCGCCCTGAACAGCCTGCTCGAGCGCCATCACATGGAGGTGATCACGGCGACGAACGGCCACGAGGCCGTCAAGCTCGTGGAGAGCACCGAGGATCTGTCGCTCGTGCTGATGGATGTCATGATGCCGGAGATGGATGGCTACGAGACGATGCGGCGGATCCGGCAACAGCCTCAGTTCCGCATGCTGCCGATCATCGCGCTGACGGCCAAGGCCATGAAGGGCGACCGCGAGAAATGCCTCGAGGCGGGCGCCTCCGACTACGTCGCGAAGCCCGTGAATACTGAACAGCTGCTCTCACTGGTGCGGCTATGGCTGCATCGCTGACGCAGCGGGAGCCCCCGCCGCGCCCGCCCGCCGGGTCCGCGGAGAAGGTCAACATTCTCTTGGTGGATGACCAGCACGCGCGCCTGCTCACCTATCAGTCGGTCCTCGCCGATCTCGGCCAGAACCTCGTGCTCGCCCACTCGGGTCTCGAGGCGCTGGAACAGCTGATGCGCCAGGAGTTCGCGGTCGTGCTGCTGGATGTGAGCATGCCCGACATGGACGGGTTCGAGGCCGCGCGCCTCATTCACGAGCACCCGCGCTTCGAGCGCACCCCCATCATATTCGTGACCGGGGTGCACATGTCCGAGCTCGACCGCCTCAAGGGCTACAGCGTCGGGGCGGTGGATTACGTGGCGATCCCGGTGGTACCCGAGATCCTGCGCAGCAAGGTGGCGGTGCTGGTGGAGCTGTACTGCAAGCGGCGCGAATTGATCGACCTCAACCGGCACCTCGCCGAGGCCAATGCGCGGCTCGCCCAGGACAAAGACGCCCTGCAGGCGGAGAAGACCCGTGAACTGCAGGCGCTGGCCGCGAACCTGCAGACTGCCAACCTGCAGCTCGAGCGCACCAATCACGCGTTGCACACGGAAGTCGCCGAGCGGGTGCGCGCCGAGCAGGCGCTGATGGAGGCGAACCGGCACAAGGACGAATTCCTGGCCATGCTGGCCCACGAGCTCCGTAACCCGTTGGCGCCCATCCGCTACGCGGTGCACCTGCTCAAGTCCGGCGGGGAGGAGCAGGTGAACCTGGGGCGCGATGTGATCGAGCGCCAGCTGCTGCAGCTGACGCGGCTCGTCGATGACCTGCTCGATGTGTCCCGGATCACCCGCGGCAAGATCAACCTGGCGCGCGAGCGGGTCGATGTCGCCGAACTGGTGGCGCGCGCGGTCGAGATGATGAAGCCGGCAATGGATGCGCGCGGCCATGTGCTCACGGTCGAGGTTCCGGAGCGCACGCTCTGGCTCTATGCCGACCCGGTCCGGCTGACCCAGGTGTTCGGAAACCTCCTGGCCAATGCGGTGAAGTACACGGAGGCCCGCGGCAGCATCACGATACTGGCGCGCCGGCGCCTCCGGGACGCGGAGATCACCGTGCGTGACAGCGGCGTCGGCATCGCCCCGGAGGTGCTGCCGCGCATCTTTGACATGTTCACGCAGCTGGATCAGCCCGGTGACCGTCCGCAGAGCGGCTTGGGGATTGGGCTTGCCCTGGTCCGGCGGCTCGTGGAGATGCACGGGGGCAGCGTGAGTGTCGCCAGCGACGGACCCGGTACCGGCAGTGAGTTCACCATCCGTCTGCCGATCTCCTTGGAAAGAGCAGAGCCCGATGTGGCAGCCGAGGTACCGGCCGCCGACACGCCGACCGCCCTGGCGAGGAGGCGCATCCTGCTGGCGGATGACAACCAGGATGCACTGGAAAGCCTGGCGATGCTCCTGTCACTCAATGGTCATG
Source organism: Pseudomonadota bacterium (assembly GCA_018240525.1). Classification (GTDB taxonomy): domain Bacteria; phylum Pseudomonadota; class Gammaproteobacteria; order Steroidobacterales; family Steroidobacteraceae; genus 13-2-20CM-66-19. The sequence continues at coordinate 829,303 of JAFEFN010000014.1, read as the reverse complement.
AAGTGCACCAGGCTCGCGATGGGTTGCGCGCGTTCGAACTTGCCGCGCAGTGCCGGCCGGAAATCGCGGTGCTTGATATCGGGATGCCCCGTGCGGATGGCTACGAAGTTGCGAGGCGCATACGCAGCGAGCCCTGGGGCCGTGATATCAGGCTTGTGGCGCTCACGGGCTGGGGTCAGGAATCGGATCGGCAGCGCGCCGAACAAGCCGGCTTCGACATCCACCTGACCAAGCCGGTCGACCCGGCGGTGATGGACAGACTGCTGGCGGGAGTGCTGCCGGCAAGACAGCCGGCTTGAGCGCAGCGCGTGGCACTGCTGCGGACACGTCCAGGATCGCGCGCGATTGCTACCTGCTCCGCGCGTGCGTCCTGTGCACCAGGCCGGCTCCTTAGCAGTGGTGCGGAAGAACGTTGAAAAATGCGCTTGCAATCATCCGCAGTGAGCGCAAGATCGCTACTAACTTTGTAAGCGAAAGTTAGGCAAGCCCGCCACAAGACGGGTGCGGAACACTCACGATCGCAGCAGCTCCAGGTCGCCGAACGGGCGACTGATGGTTCTATTGCGGCGCGCAAACACAACAATTCGGGAAGGAGCAGATGATGAGGGCCTTAGCACATTCTCTCGGCGCGGTGTGCGCCGCGCTCTGCGCGGCAGCGCTGTTGTTGCCGCTGAATTCGCCGGCTGCACCTGCCGGCACGACCATACAGCTTCCACGCCCGGGCAGTGGGACGCCGCAGACCGGCGCGTATTCGCCCTCGGGCGAGGGGGACGTCACCCGGGTGGAGTTTGACGGCCAGTCAGATGATGACGGCGGTCCAGGGGCGTACCAGGGTTCCATCGTCAACCGCAGCTACTCGCATGGCAGCGGTCACGGTGTCTCGGTGCAGAGCGTGCGGAAGGCCAAGTCGAATCCGGCGTTCGTCACCGGCTTCGAGGGCGTGAACCACTACCAGCAGCGCTACGCCCGTGGCGGCAATCAGTTCTCCCTGGAACCCCCCGATCAGGCGCTGTGCGTCGGCAATGGGTACGTCGTGGAAGCCACCAACGACGTGATGAACGTCTTCAACACTTCCGGTCAGTCCGTGCTGCCGGACAACACGGCGACCAATATCGTGAGCAGGCTGCCCCGCAACGTGAACCATGCCGTGGATCTCAACTCGTTCTATGGGTATCCGGCGGCGGTGAATCGCGCCACCGGCGCCCGTGGGCCGTCGATCACGGATCCAAGTTGCATCTATGATGCCCAGACCAAGCGGTTCTTCTTCCTCGTGCTCACGCTGGACGTCAACCCGGTCACCGGCGCCCGTACGCTGAGGAATCACCTGGATCTCGCGGTGAGCGCGACCAGCGATCCCACGGGCAGCTGGACGATCTACAGCATCGATGTCACCAACGACGGCACCAACGCGGGCGGAGTCAATGCCGGTCCGTACCTGGGTGACTATCCCCATATCGGCGCCGACGCCAACGGCATTTATCTGACTACCAACTCCTATCCCTGGCTCTACAACGGATTTGCCGGCGCGCAGATCTATGCGATGTCGAAGGCGAAGCTCGTGGCGGGCACTGCCGCCACGTACGTGCACATCGATACTTCGGGACTGGTCAATGCGCCGAGCGAAAGCGGGTCGACCCAGCCGGGCTTCACGGTGTGGCCGGCGACTTCGCCTGATCCCAGCCAGTTTGATGCTTCCAACGGCGGGACTGCCTACTTCATGAGTTCCAACGCCGCCGACGAGGCGCAGATGCCGGTGACGGGTGGCGCCGGAACGCGCATGTCGCAGCAGGTCGTCGTCTGGACGCTCAGCAACACTTCCTCGCTGAACTCGGCGACACCTGCACTGAACCTCAGCACGCGACTCGTGGCTGTCACCCAGTACGCGGTGCCGCCGAAGCAGACGCAGCCGGGATCCGGATCGGCACCGGGCACCGATGTCCCGCAGGGGTATTGCCTGAACGATCAGACCACTGTGACCATCGCCGGTGCCGGCTGCTGGAATCTGCTGGTGGGTGCCTCGGGCTTCGATGAAGTGGTGTCGCAGCCCGATGGCAACGATACGCGCATGCAGCAGGTCACCTACGCGAATGGCAAGCTGTGGGGCGCGCTCGACACCGCGCTCAATCCCGACGGCGGAGCGCAGCGCGCGGGTATTGCCTGGTTCATACTGAATCCGAGCGCCGGCAAGGTGGCGCTGCAAGGCTACCTGGGTGCGGCGGGCTACGACTTCACCTATCCCGCGATCGGCGTGACCTCCAGTGGACGCGGGGTCATGGCCTTCACCCTCTCGGGCGATGCCACCAATCCGAGCGCTGGCTATGCCGCCATCGACGCCATCGCCGGAGCCAGCAGCTGGAATGTGATTCCCGGCGGCGACGGCCTTGCGGTCGACGATGGCTTCACCAGCTACAAGGCCCTGGTTGGCAGTCCGCCGCGGACGCGGTGGGGCGACTACGGCTACACGGCGGTCGACGGCAATTCGATCTGGGTCGCCAGCGAATTCATCGCGCACGCGTGCAGCTACAACGACTGGGGTGGCCCGTTCTTCGCAGGGGGCCATGGCGACAACCTGCTGGGGACGTGCGCAGGTACGCCGGGCGGCGTGGGCGTGCGGACTGCCCTTGCCAACTGGTCCACTCACATCAGCAAGTTCATCCCCTGACAGGGTAGAGGGGCGGCGGCAGGCGCGCCGCCCCCTTTCTGTGAGTCCAGGAAAGGCCCGGCACGTTACAACGTCCGGGCCTTTTCTTACGTTTTCTTAAGGAAAGTGCTGCGAAGCAAAAAGTACTCCAGCCAGCCTCCCGCTGCCGCACGTGCTTCGGCTCGGTGCGTGAGTTCCAATCCCTCCCTCGCCTGACTGGGCAACCTGCGGGTTCTGTGGGATCTTTGGCGCTCCTTACATTCTTCCTGTGACGCCAGTTCTCGGTTCTTGCCCGGGAGGACATTTATATGAAGGCAATCGCCACACGCCGGTCGGTTCTGCTCGCGACGGCCACCGCAGGCTTTACGGCGCTGGCGCCGTGGAGCCACGCCAAGGAGGAAGAGGACCAAGCGGAGGTCACGGCCAACGAAGACCTGATGCGTGAGCACGGTGTCATACGGCGTGCGCTGTTCGTGTACCGGGAAGCCGCGCGCCGCGCGCGCGCCGATCCAGCCTCCGTCCCGTTGCGAGGCCTGCTGGACACCGCCAGGCTGATGCGCCGTTTCGCCGAGGACTACCACGAGCACGCTCTGGAGGAAACCCACATTTTCCCGGTCGTGCGTAAGCTCAAGTCCCCGGTTTCCCAGCTGCCCGAGGTCTTGTTGACCCAGCACCAGCGGGGGCGGGAGATCACGGACTACGTGATCCGCGTTGCCGGCGGCACGCGCGTTGGCCAGGGCGGAGGCGAATCGCTGGCGGCGACGCTCGAGACGTTCGTCGCGATGTACGGGCCGCATACGGCACGCGAGGATACGGTGTTGTTTCCCGCCTGGAAGGCAGCCCTGGGCGAGAAGAACTACGAAGAGATGGGGGAGCAATTCGAAGACCTGGAACGCAAGATGCTGGGCGCCGATGGCTTCGAGCACGCGCTCAAGCAGATCGCGGGTATCGAGGAGAGCTTTGGACTTGCTAACCTCTCCACCGTGACCGCGCCACCGCCACCTGCCGCGTGACCCGCATCACGGCGAGAGCAGCGTGAAGGGCGGCGCTGCCATGGCCGATGCGGCCTTCCGCTTCGTGCTGACGATCGGCATCGTCAACCTGTTCGCCGACCTGACCTACGAGGGTGGCGCCAGTATCAACGGCGCCTTCATGGGTTCGCTCGGTGCGAGTGCTGCCGTCATCAGCATCGTTGCCGGGCTGGGGGAGTTCCTCGGCTACAGCCTGCGATCCGTGGCCGGCTACGTGGCCGACCGCACCGGGCGTCACTGGTCGCTCACCTTTCTCGGCTACACCATCAATCTGCTCGCCGTACCGGCCATGGCGCTGGCGGGCAACTGGCCGGTGGCTGCGGCGCTCATCCTTGCTGAGCGCATCGGTCGGGCGCTGCGCAAGCCCACAGTCGAAGCGATGCTGTCGTACACGACCGGCAAGCACGGCAAGGGGTGGGTGTACGCGGTGAACACCGCCTTGGACGAAACCGGGGCCACCCTCGGGCCGCTGGTGGCCGCAGCGGTGCTGTTTTTCAAGGGCAGCTACCAGAACGCCTACGCCATGCTCCTGCTGTCCACGCTGCTGGCACTGGCCACGCTGACGGTGGCGAGACTGCGCTTCCCGGTTCCCGCAGCGCTGGGACGGGAGGAATCCCGTCCGGAGCAGGGCTTCAGGGCTTCCTATTGGCTGTACATGTGTGGGGCCGCGTGCTTTGCCGCCGGCCTGACGAGTTACGAGCTCATCTCCTACCACCTCACCAGGACCGGCATCATCGCCCCGCCCTGGATTCCGGTATTGCTCGCCTTCGCCACCGGCAGCGGGGTCATCGCAAACCTCGTCCTGGGCAAATCGTTCGACCGCTTCGGGCTGCCCGTCCTGCTCGCCGCGACGGTCCTGTCTGCATTGTTCACGCCGCTGGCGCTCATCACGGACCACTGGTGGCTGGTGATCGCGGCAATGCCCTTACTGGGCATCGGCTATGCGGTGCAGGACACGCTGCTCAAGGCGGTCGTGGCGGGAATGCTGCCCGAAGGCCGCCGTGACCTCGCGTTCGGCCTTTTCTATACCGGGTACGGCGGCGGATGGCTGGTGGGCAGCATTGCCATGGGACTGTTGTACGACAATTCGCGCGAAGCCCTGGTGGCCATCGCCGTGGCAGCGCAGCTTGCAGCGCTGCCGGTGTTTTGGGTGGCCGAACGACGCCGAATCCGTGGCTGAGGATGACCCGCTGCTCGAGGCTGAGGGACGGCTGAGATCCGGTGGTAGCGCCGGAGCGGAGGGGAGCCACATTCCTGCGCTGTGGTGATGGGATGGGAATATCCTAGGTCGGTGTTCGGCAGGATGGCTGGAGGCTGCGATGGCTGACCGGGGTGGTATCAGGTGGATGGCGCGCCGCGACTTCATCCGGGGTGCCGGGGCGGTCGGGATCGGCTCGCTCGTCGGCGCCGCCGGCGGGTTGATGGCGGGGCAGACCACGGTGCTTCCGGTCGGCAACGGCGATCGGCCACTGGTGCAGTATCCGCAGAAGAGGCCATTGATCCTGCAGACCTCCCGCCCGCCGCAACTTGAGACTCCCTTCCAGATGTTCGACGAAGGCGCGATCACCCCCAACGATGCCTTCTTCGTGCGGTATCACCTGGCGGGCATTCCGACCGAGGTGGATCCAGATGCCTTCAGGCTGAGCGTCAAGGGCAAGGTCAACAAACCTTTGGATCTCAGCCTGGATGACCTCAGGAAGCTCGAGCCCATCGAGTACGTCGCGGTGAACCAGTGCTCGGGCAACAGCCGGGCGTTCTCGAATCCCCGGGTCGCAGGCGGCCAGCTCGGCAATGGCGCCATGGGCAACGCCAGGTGGCGCGGAGTCAGCCTGAAGACCGTACTCGAGCTCGCCGGGCTGCAGGCAGGTGCCAGGCAGGTGCGGTTTGACGGCATGGACGGGCCCGTACTGCCCGGCACGCCGGACTTTGCCAAAGCGCTCGATGTGGACCATGCGAATGACGGTGAGGTCATGCTGGCCTACTCGATGAACGACGCCGACCTGCCCCTGCTGAACGGGTATCCGCTGCGGCTCGTGGTGCCGGGGTATTTCGGCACTTACTGGGTGAAGCATCTCAACGAGATCACGGTGCTGGACACGGTGCTCGACAACTTCTGGATGGCAACCGCCTACCGCATCCCGGACAATCCCTGCGCATGTGTGGTCCCGGGGAGCGCGGCGAAGAAGACGGTACCGATCGCACGTTTCCCGGTTCGGTCGTTCATCACCAACGTGCAGGAGGGGGCGACTGTCAGGGCCGGACGATCGGTATTGCTGCGCGGGATCGCTTTCGACGGTGGCTATGGGATCCGCGCAGTCGATGTCTCCATCACGGGCGGCCGGACCTGGAGTCCCGCAGAGCTGGGCAAGGATCTGGGCAAGTACTCGTTCCGCCAGTGGCAAGCGAGGGTGGTACTGCCGAAGGGTCCACAAACCCTGCAAGTGCGTGCGATGAACGCGATCGGTCAGTCGCAGCCTCTTGATCCGCTCTGGAATCCCGCCGGGTACATGCGCAACGTGGTCGAAACCACGCATGTCATGGCTGCCTAGCAGGAGGACGCATGAATCAGATTCGTGTGCTTGGCCTGGTAATGATCGCCGTCGGCATGTCGGCTGCGGTGCTTGCGGGCACACTCAAGATCGAGTTGCCCCAGGAGACGGCGAGCTTGCTGCCGGGGCCGGGTGCGGATCTGGCGAATGGCCAGTGCTTGACCTGCCACTCGGCGGACTACATCACCACTCAGCCCCGCGACAAGCCGCTCGCATTCTGGAAGGCGGAAGTCGAGAAGATGCGAAAGGTGTACGCGGCGCCGGTTCCCGACGACCAGATTCAGGCCATCGCCGAGTACCTGACTCGAAGCTACGGGTCGACCAATCCTTAAATCGGACGTTCCAGGCAGAGCCGCTGAGAATCAGACCCGTTGGTGTGCCTCCCGGGAGGGGAGGGAAGATGGCATCTTCGCCATGAGAAGCACCGCACCGAACAGGAGTCGCCGGATCTCTGTCGATGACGACGAGCTCTAACGAGGGTTGTGAGCGAGCCCTCGCGGGCACCGGAAAGTTCTCGTTTCTCTGACGTCGCGCGACCGCGTACCCGGCCAATTCTCAAATCTCAGCGACCCCCAGGGGGACGAATCGGCAGTAGCGTCGATAATGGCGTGAGGCGGGCATCGTAGGCCGGCTTTGCTGTCTCAAGCCATCCCCCTACGGCGCGGCTATCGAAAAACTCGCTCGCCGGGCGACGCGAACCTTCGGGAGTTCCCCGCGATTAATACGTATATGCAAGCAGGGCGCGCGAGGCGAGCATGCCATGAAGCTCAAATCGCCGGCTTGGAAAGTGATGCATTTGGCCTCGATCAAGGTCCAGCGCCTTCAGGAAATGCGCGGGTCTATGCCGCATTCGCACACACTTCTGGTCCGTTCGCCTGTTGCGGGAATCTCCCAAAGCATCCGCGTCTTAGGCATCGCGCTGCGGCCGGCGTCCCTTACTGACCGGGGCGAGTAGTTGCGCGTGGCCGGCAAAACGCTGTGCCATCTGCCCGCAAACAAGATTGCATAGATCGTGGACGCGCGGATCGGCAATTTTGTAGTAAGCGCTGGTTCCCCGCGCGGCCCGCTCGACAAATCCCAGCCTGGTCAAGATTGCCAGGTGCTTGGACACGTTCGCCTGGCTGCAACCCAGCGCTTCGGTGAGTTCGCCGACGTTGTGGGGCTTATCGCCCAGCCTGTTCAGAATCTTCAGGCGGATCGGCTCAGAAAGGGCGCGAAAGTACTCAGCCACATGCAAGAGCGCTCGGTCATCCAGCATCTTCATCAGGGTGCACTCCTTAGTGCTCGGTTGCGTTGCAGTATATCCCGATACCGCACCAGTAGCACATATAACCATATAGCGATATAGTAACCAATATGGAGGGAATGCAATGAAGCGCATGGTACTGATCGCTGTGTCTGCCTTATTGACCGCGGCTCCGGCCATTGCGGGAACGCCTCCCACGTATCAGGTCACGGTCAGTGCTCAGGACAGTAGCCTTGCGGCGACGGGCACGGTCGAAGCCGTACGTCAGGGAACCCTCGGCGCCCAGGTCTCCGGGCGGGTGCTTGAAGTACTGGTGCGCAGCGGCGACGCCATCAAGGCGGGACAGCCTTTGATCCGCATCGAAGCTCAGGCTGCGGTGGACGCCGCGACCGCGAGCGTGGCAGCCGCGAATGGCGCGGCCGCCCGGCTCGCCACGGCGCGCGCCGATCACGAGCGCGCGCTGCGATTGCACGCGCAGGACTACATCAGCCTTGCCGCTCTGCAGCGCAGCGCGGCGGTGCTTCATTCCGCTGAGGCTGAAGCCCAGGCCTCGGCCGCGGCAGCTAATGCGGCACAGACACAGGCCAGCTGGCGCACCGTCAGCGCACCCTACGCGGGCTACGTCAGGGAAGTGCTCGTGACGGCGGGTGACTTGGCCACTGTAGGCAGGCCTCTGGTGGCAATTTACGCTCCGGGTGCCCTGCGCGTCATCGCACACGTGCCAGAGTCTGCCGCCGGCAAACTGCAGAGCGAAAAGCCAGCTTATCTGGATGCCGGCGGGCCTGGAGGCCCGCTGCAGGTCAGCAGCTGGTCTGTGGTCAGCGCTGTGGATCCCTCCACGCATAGCGTCGAGGTGCGGGCAGAGTTGCCAGCTGGAACCCCAGTGCAGCCCGGACAGTTCGCGCGGCTGCTGCTGCCGCTTGAGAGCGCGGCGGGGCAGCTGCGCATCCCCGTGCGCGCGGTGCTGACGCGCAGTGAAGTCACAGCCGTCTACGTCGTGGATAACACCGGAGCGTCGCACCTGCGCCAGGTCCGGCTGGGTCCGGTCACGGGCGAGGAGGTGAGCGTCCTTTCCGGCCTGCAGGGCGGCGAGAGGATTGCCCTTGACCCCGTGGCAGCCGGCAGGAATTGAGACGTCGTGGGTATCGCGGGTCGCATTGCCAGGCACTTCTTGACGGCGCGCATCACGCCGCTCTTGGCGCTGGTGGCATTGCTTGCGGGTCTGTTTGCCGCACTCGTCACGCCGCGCGAGGAAGAGCCTCAGATCAACGTGACCATGGCAAACGTGCTCATTCCCTTCCCGGGGGCCTCTGCCCGGCAGGTGGAGCAGTCAGTCGCGGGGCCCGCCGAGCAGGTCCTTGGGCAGATGGCCGGCCTCGACCATGTGATGTCTGTGTCCCGACCCGGGATCGCCGTGATCACCGTGCAGTTCAAGGTGGGTGTGCCGCGCACCGAGGCACTGGTCCGTCTCTATGACACGCTGCACTCAAACCGTGACTGGCTTCCCTCTGGCCTCGGAGTGGGCGAGCCTCTCGTCAAACCCAAAGGGATTGATGATGTTCCGATCCTGACCGCCACCTTGTATGACCGACGCCCCGGCAGTGGTGCGCTCGAATTGCAGAGCGTCGCGCACGCAATGGAGGCGGAACTGAAGCGGGTCGCGGGCACACGCGAGGTGGTCACGGTAGGCGGACCCCGGCGCGTCATCAAAGTCGTGCTCAACCCGCAGGCGTTGGGCGCGGTCGGGATCACCATGGCCGATCTCACGCGCGCCCTGCAGTCGGCCAACAGCGGAACGCCAGCCGGTAACCTCGTGAGCGCAGGGGAGTCCGTCGCCATCGATGCGGGGAACCTGCTCAGCGGCACCGATGAAGTCGCCGACCTTGTTGTTGGAGTGCACGGTGGACGCCCGGTCTTCCTGCGGGACGTCGCCACTATCAGCGATGGTGCGCCATCACCCGAGCGCTACGTTTGGTATGGCACTGCGGGGCGGGAGGCCGCCGAATACCCGGCTGTCACCCTCAGCGTTACCAAGAAGCCCGGCGAGAATGCGGTTGATGTCACGTCGCGCCTGCGCGCGCGTATAGCCGAACTCAAAAACAGCGTGATCCCGGAAGGCGTAGGGGTCGAGATCAGCCGTGATTACGGGGCAACCGCCAACGACAAGGCGCTCAAGCTCATTGAAAAGCTGATCTTTGCCACCGCCTCGGTGGTGGCCCTGGTGTTCTTCGCCATGGGGCGGCGTGAGGCAGCGATCGTCGGCATCGCGGTCGCTCTCACGCTCACCGCCACATTGTTCGCATCCTGGGCTTGGGGATTCACCCTCAACCGCGTCAGCCTGTTTGCACTCATCTTCTCGATCGGCATTCTCGTGGACGATGCCATTGTGGTGGTGGAGAACATCCATCGACACCTGCATCTGTCGCCGGGCACGCTGCTCGATGAACTCATCCCGGCGGCGGTGGACGAGGTCGGCGGGCCCACGATCCTGGCAACCCTCACCGTGATCGCCGCACTCCTGCCGATGGCGTTCGTCGGTGGACTGATGGGCCCGTACATGGCCCCGATCCCTATCAACGCCTCCATGGGCATGGTGATCTCCCTCGCCATCGCCTTTGTGCTGACACCCTGGCTTGCGCGCCTGTGGTTGCGGCCTGCAGCGCCGGGCAGCCATGGTGGCATGGCGAGCCGAATTGAGCCGCTGGTTCGACGCATCTTCCGCCCGTTCCTGGATGATGGCCGGCGTAACCGGCGTCGGCTATGGGCTGGAGTGGGCGGCTTGATTGTCATCTCCATGGCCCTGCCCGCCATGCAGTGGGTCGTGCTGAAGATGCTGCCCTTCGACAACAAGTCGGAATTCCAGCTGGTCGTCGACATGCCGGCGGGAACGCCGCTGGAACGCACTGCAGCAACGCTCGCGGAGCTGAGTCGCTACCTCGCTACGGTGCCGGAGGTCAGTAACTACCAGGTCTATGCGGGGCTTGCTGCCCCGATCAACTTCAATGGGCTGGTGCGACAGTACTTCCTGCGTTCCGGCCCCGAGCTTGGCGACATCCAGGTGAACCTCGTCAGCAAGCACGAGCGCAGCGAACAGAGCCATGCCATTGCGGCGCGTTTGCGCCCGCAGCTGGCGGCGATCGCCGCTCGCAGTGGCGCGCGGCTGAAGGTGGTGGAAGTGCCACCGGGTCCGCCCGTGCTCGCCCCAATCGTCGCTGAAGTCTATGGCCCGGACGACGCCGGCCGCCTCGCAGTCGCCGCGGCGGTGCGTGCGGCCTTCCTCCGTGCGCCGGGTCTGGTCGATGTGGATGCCTCCTACATCGGTGTCGCGCCGCGTCAGGTCGTGGCAGTGGACCGGGAAAGGGCCGCGTTGCTCGGCGTTTCTGATGCCGACATTGTTTCAACCTTGCGTGCGGGTGTTGCCGGAATAGATGCCACGTATCTGCAGGATGCAGCCAAATACCCGGCGCCACTTCACATGCAGTTGCCGGACAGTACGCGTGGAAGCCTGGATGCAGCGCTGAATCTCGGCGTGCGCGCCGGCAGCGGTGCCATCGTACCCTTGGGATCGCTGGTCACGGTGAAGACCACCACCGTTGAACAGCCCCGCTACCACAAGGACCTGCTGCCGGTGGTCTACGTAACGGGGGATGAGTCCGGACGGGTCGACAGCCCCCTGTACGGGATGTTCAGCCTGCGCGGAACCATCAGCCGCCTGGTCGCGCCCGACGGCGGCAGCATCAGGGAATACTTCATCCACCAACCCAGCGATCCGTATCGCGGCTATGCGCTGAAGTGGGACGGCGAGTGGCAGATCACCTACGAGACCTTCCGGGACATGGGAGCGGCCTACGCCGTTGGACTCATTCTGATCTACCTGCTGGTCGTGACGCAGTTTGGCTCGTACCTCACGCCTCTTATCATCATGGCACCGATCCCGCTGACGATCATCGGCGTGATGCCGGGTCACGCGCTCCTGCACTCCCAGTTCACCGCCACGTCCATGATCGGCATGATTGCGCTCGCCGGCATCATCGTGCGCAATTCCATCCTGCTGGTGGATTTCATCAACTTGCAGCTCGCGGCCGGAGTGGAGTTCCGCGAGGCGGTCATCCGCTCGGCAATCACTCGTGCGCAGCCGATTATTCTCACTGCCCTGGCGGCGATGCTCGGTGCGCTCTTCATACTCGATGATCCGATCTTCAACGGGCTCGCCATCTCGCTGATCTTCGGCATCTTGGTCTCCACCGTTCTGACGCTCGTCGTAATTCCTTTGTTGTACTACGGCGTCTACCGCAAGAAGTATTCGACGTCGATCACTCAAGCCAGCACTTCAATGGAGGAAACATCATGACTTCTTGGCAATTAACCCGCGTCATCGCGGGCACTCTTATCCTTGTGTCGCTTGCTTTGGGGGTGCCTCGCAGCCCCGTCTTCCAGAGCAGCTACTGGCTGTGGCTCACGGTTTTCGTGGGGGTCAATTTGCTGCAGAGCGGACTGACGCGCTGGTGTCTGATGGAACGCATCCTGCGCGGGCTCGGCCTCAAGGCCAGCACGGAGTAACGCGGCCTGGGAGCAAAGCCTTATGCAAATCGTCCTTCGCGGCTGTCGATCGGGGAGGCGCGTGGCGCGCGCGAGTATCGGCGCCCCTCTCGCGGCTCGCTTCGGCGCCGGAACGGGAGGGCCGGGCGGAGCACTGGGCCGGCACGCGCGTGCGCGGGGCATCGTTAAGCGCGCTGCGTTCATCGGAATAGCGCTCCTGTCGGGCATCGCACGCGCCGCAGACTTGGGCCTTGTCGATGCCTGGCAGGCCGCCATGCAGCACGATCCGACGTTCGAGTCCGCGCGTGCCCAGTGGGAAGCCGGTCGAACGCACGCCGCTCAGGGGCGCGCGCTGTGGATGCCGACGCTTGCGGCGCAGGGAAGTGTGGGTCTTGCTGACCAGAATGAGCGGACCTCCGGTGCCGCGTTCTCTGCGCCCAGCTTGGGGAGTGCAACCGGGGTGGACTTTCAGACCAGCGTCAACAACGGAACGTCGCGTCAGTGGGCCTTCGTGGCGGAGCAGCCGCTTTATGACCCCGGCCGGCAGGCGGACTTCACCACGCAAAAGAACACGGCGGCAGCGGCCGACGCCCAATTCCAGCAGGCCAAGCAGGATCTGCTGCTGCGCACGGCGCGGGAATACTTCGCGGTGCTCAACTCCCGTGCCCAGCTGGTGGCGTTGCGCCGGTTGCATGTTGCCGCCGAGCGGGCGCGCGCGAGCGCGCAAGGCCGTTATGAGAATGGCGATATTTCCGCGACCGACATGCGCGAGGCGCAAGCGAGCGCCGATGCCATAGGTGTGCAGGAGCTTGATGCGCAGTCCGCTGTGACCTTGAGCGAGGCGACCTTCACCGATCTGACGGGCCTCGATCCGGTGGCGCTGAAGCAACTTCCCGAGAGCGAGCCTGCCGGCCTGCCGGCTCCTGACTCATTGGAGTCCTGGACGAAGCGAGCCCTCGCCGGCAGCCCACAGTTGACCCTCCAGCGCCTGGCAGTGGAGAGCGCGTCGGCGCAGCTCGAACGCTACGGGATGCTGGCCTCGCCAAAAGTGAGCGTGGTGGCGCGAGTCGGGCACGAGTCGCTGCAGGGTAACGGTGATTTCGGCCCCGCGGATATCACCGGCCGGGAGGCCAGCATCGCCCTGCAAGCGTCCATCCCCCTCTTTACCGGCGGATTGCGCAGCGCCCAAAGACACGAGGCGAAGGCGCTGGTGCACAAGGCCGACGCGGACCTTGATGCCGCCGATCAGCTGGTGAGGCAGCAAGCACGCGCGGCGTGGCTGGCGCTTACGACCGCGGCCTCTCGCGTCTACGCGCTACAGCGACTGCACGGTTCCACCCAGGACCGGTTGGGAGCGACGCGGCTCGGCGTCGAGATTGGCGACCGCACCGCGCTCGAGCTACTCAATGCAGAAGCGGACTTCCTGCGATCCGGGACTGACTTCCAGAGGGCGCAATCGGACTGGCTGCTGGCAGGTTTGCAGCTTCAGGCCGTGGCCGGGGCGCTCTCGGAGGCGGATCTTGAGCGGGTTGACCGGCATCTTGTCGATCGCAATGCCGCACCCCAGTGACCTTCAAAAGCGATCAAGTACGGAGAACGCCATGGCTCACATTGTAGTTGTCGGAGCGGGAATCGGCGGGCTGCCTGCCGCCTACGAACTGCGCGCGAAGCTTGGCGGCGAGCATCGCATCACAGTGATCAACGCCGCAGACTATTTCCAGTTCGTGCCCTCGAATCCCTGGCTTGCCGTGGGTTGGCGCAATCGCGCCGGAATCTCCTTCCCGGTGGCCAGGTACCTCAAGCGCCGCAACATCGATTTTCTTGCGCAACGCGTCGAGAAGATCGAGGCGGCGAGCAACACCCTGACGCTCACGGACGGGAGCGTCGTTTCTTACGACTACCTGATCATTACTACCGGACCCAAGCTCGCCTTCGATGAAGTGACGGGCGCGGGCCCTGCAGGGGGATACTCCCATTCAATTTGCACCGTGGATCATGCCGAGAAGACCTGGGCCGCGTATCAGGAATTCTTAAAGAACCCAGGGCCGGTGGTTATCGGCGCGATGCCGATGGCGAGCTGTTTCGGACCCGCTTACGAGTTTGCCTTCATCCTCAGCACTGACCTCAAGCGCCGCAGGATTCGTAACAAGGTACCCATCACCTTTGTCACTTCCGAGCCCTACATCGGGCACCTCGGTCTTGGCGGCGTCGGAGACTCCAAGACCATGCTCGAAGCGGAGTTTCGCAATAACGACATCAAGTGGATTACCAATGCCAAGACCACGAGAGTCGAGCCGGGCAAGATGTTCGTCACTGAGGTCGATCGGAACGGTCAGTCCATAAAAGACCACGAATTGCCCTTCACGTTTGCAATGATGCTGCCAGCCTTCAGGGGCGTGGACGCGGTGGCCGCAGTCGATGGACTGTGCAATCCGCGGGGTTTTGTGATCGTGGACGAGAACCAGCGCAGCAAGAAATACAGGAATATCTTTGCAGCAGGCGTCTGCATCGCGATACCGCCGGTGGAAGCGACGCCGGTTCCCACCGGCGCCCCCAAGACCGGCTATATGATTGAGACCATGGTCACGGCGATCGTTCATAACATCGCTTGCGACATGGCCGGACGTCCGGCCACCGCAAGGGGTACCTGGAACGCTATCTGCCTTGCCGACATGGGCAGTACCGGGGCGGCCTTTGTGGCGCTTCCCCAGATTCCGCCTCGCAACGTCAATTGGTTCCGCAAGAGTCGGTGGGTGCACTGGGTCAAGATCGTCTTCGAGAAGTACTTCATTTATAAGATGAAGCGCGGAAATTCGGAGCCGGCCTATGAAAAGTTCATGTTACGTGCTCTGGGCATCAAGCGCCTGGAGAGCTGAAGTCCCGCAGCGGAAGGAGACAGGCCGCCGGCAGCACGCGTCGTCCCGCTCGCATAGGCGAGGGCGGCACCGGCTGTCTCGCGCGTCAAGGCCGCCGCCCAGGAGAAGCTCGCGAACGTCGAGCAACGCATCGCCGAACTAGAGCAGGTGCGCGACGGCCTGAGCGATCTGCTTGCCACCTGCCCCGGACATGGCCGCGCCGAGGACTGCCCGATCCTGAACGCACTCGGCGCTGAGGAATCCCCATGACGCACGAAGACTGCCGTTCGCATGAGCATCGGCCGGCGCGCGAAATGCCGACCGACTCGGCACCGATCGACCCCGGACACGGTGCGAACTCGCGCCAGTCCAATAGCGAGCTCAAGCGTGAGGCTGCCGGAAAAGAAGCCCCCGAACTACCGGGTACGATCTATACGTGCCCGATGCATCCCCAGATTCGGCGCACTGCTCCCGGCAACTGCCCCATCTGCGGCATGACGCTCGAGGTGCTGCAACCAACGGGCGACGGAGACGAAAGCGCGGAGCTGCGCGACATGACCCGGCGCTTCTGGATCAGCACCTTTCTGGCCGTTCCACTCTTAGTTTGGGAAATGGCGGGTCACGTGCCGCACCTGACGCTGCACCGCCTCGTGTCCCCCTGGCTTGCCCTCTGGCTCGAATTCGCGCTGGCATCGCCGGTGGTTCTCTGGGCGGGCGCGCCGTTCTTCGCGCGAGGCGCAGCCTCCGTTCGCAACCGATCGTTGAACATGTTCAGTCTCATTGCGCTCGGAACCGGTGCGGCGTACGTCTACAGCCTTGCCGCCATGTTGCTGCCAAACCTTTTTCCGGCCTCCCTGCGCACCTCGGAGGGCACGGTCCCGGTGTACTACGAAGCCGCCGCGGTCATCACGGTGCTGGTGCTTCTTGGGCAGGTCCTCGAGCTTCGCGCACGCGAGCGCACCAGCGGGGCGATTCGGGCGCTTCTCAATCTTGCGCCGAAAACTGCGCATCGGATCTCGGCGGACGGCCGGGACGAGGAAGTCCCCCTCGGTGAAGTGCGTCTCGGCGAGCGGTTGCGCGTCCGCCCGGGAGATGCCGTGCCGGTCGACGGGGAAGTACTCGAGGGA
Organism: Pseudomonadota bacterium; assembly: GCA_018240525.1. GTDB lineage: Bacteria > Pseudomonadota > Gammaproteobacteria > Steroidobacterales > Steroidobacteraceae > 13-2-20CM-66-19. Next base: position 813,315 of record JAFEFN010000014.1, on the reverse strand, counting down.
AAAAGCGCGGTCGATGAATCAATGATCACCGGCGAATCGATGCCCGTCGAGAAGTTGCAGGGTGCAACGGTCATCGGTGGAACGCTCAACGGAACCGGAGCTCTCGTGATCCGCGCGGAGCGCGTGGGCAGCGAGACAATGCTCGCGCGGATCGTACACATGGTCGCCGAGGCGCAGCGTAGCCGAGCACCTATCCAGCGTCTGGCGGACATCGTCTCGGCTTGGTTCGTCCCGGCCGTCGTGATCGTGGCAGCATTGGCATTTGTCGCCTGGATCATCTTCGGGCCGACGCCGGCACTCTCATACGCGCTCATTGCCGCGGTCTCGGTGCTCATCATTGCTTGCCCTTGCGCACTCGGTCTGGCGACCCCGATGGCCATCATGGTGGGCGTCGGCAAGGGGGCAACGGCGGGCGTGCTCATCAAGAATGCCGAGGCCCTTGAGCGGTTCGAGAAAGTGGACACGCTAGTGGTCGATAAGACCGGTACGCTCACGGAAGGTAAACCGCGGGTGATTGCTGCCGTACCGGCGCGCGGGATCGACGAAGCGACGCTTCTCGGTTTAGCGGCAAGCGTTGAGCGCTCGAGCGAGCATCCGCTGGCCGCGGCCATCGTGGCCTCTGCGCGCGAGCGGGGGCTGCCGCTGCAAGAAGTCACCGACTTTAGCTCCAGCACCGGCAAGGGCGTCCGCGGACGCATTGGCAGCACCGAGGTCGCCATTGGCAATTCCAGGCTGATCGATACCCTATCGAGCGCGGCCCTGGAGCTGGAGCAGCGCGCCGACGAGTACCGCCGCGAGGGCGCGACGGTCATGTATGTGGCGTTTAATGGGCAGGCGGCCGGCATCCTGGCTGTTGCCGATCCGATCAAGCCATCGACGCCCGCGGCGCTCGAACGGCTGCGTGCCGATCATGTCCGCATCGTCATGCTCACGGGCGACAACCGCAAGACCGCGGAAGCGGTCGCGGCGAAGTTGGGGATCACCGACATCGAAGCCGAGGTACTGCCCGAGCAGAAGAATGCCGTGGTTCGCCGGCTTCGAGCCGCGCATCACGTCGTCGCCATGGCGGGCGATGGGGTCAACGACGCACCGGCACTCGCAGAGGCCGACGTGGGAATCGCGATGGGAACGGGGACGGATGTTGCCATGGAGAGCGCAGGCGTCACCCTCGTGAAGGGGGATCTGGCAGGCATTGCCCGGGCGCGCGCCTTGAGCCATGCGACGATGCGCAATATCCGGCAGAACCTGCTACTCGCGTTCGTCTATAACGTGCTTGGCATTCCGATCGCAGCGGGCGTGTTGTACCCGGCGTTCGGCGTGTTGCTGAGTCCCGTAATAGCGGCTGCGGCGATGAGCTTTAGCTCGGTTTCAGTTATCGCGAATGCGTTGCGGCTGCGCTTTGTGCGGCTTGAGTGAGCGTATGACGCAGGAGGCGAGGGAGGATCGTATTCCCTGGCTCACCATCAAGCGAAACATCGCATCGATCCGGCGGCATCAATTCCTTATCGACCAGGGGTATGGATTGATTTCCCGACGTGGTTACTGCCCGTCGAGACCTCGCCCTCACCCGAGATCCAACTCGTCAGGGTGCATTCGCGGACGTTGCCTTCTGCAACTTCGCCTGGAACTCCGTGTCGCCAACCAGGGTCGTCGTGGCCCCCACCACGCGCCCCTCCCGATCGAGCAGCTTGATGAGCAAGGAGTGATCGAAGGTCCCGTCAGGCAAACGACGGTAGCTGAACCCCAGCAGGGCTGCGATCTTTCGGGCGTCCGTCTCGGAGGCGCTGGCAAAGGTCCAGCGGACCGGATCGGCACGATGGAGCTGGGCGAGCTTCGCGAGTTGCTCCGGCGTGTCCGCACTGGGGTCAAAACTCACCAGTAATACGCGCAGCCGGGCCTGCGAAGCAGGATCCAGGTGTGATTCGTACACCTGTATGCTCGTAATGAGCATCGGACAGGCCGCCGTGCAGCTTCCATAGAACATGCTGAGCAAGGTCGGATACCCTTGGTCGAGGTTAAGACCGACCTTGCTGCCGGTCTGCGAAACGAGCTGGACGCGCAGCTGATAGAGCGAATCATTCGGCAAGTCGCTCGCCACGCAGGAGCTCGCTGCCAGCAGCGCGCAAGTTACGCACGCCACCACAACGCCCAGGCCACTCACGGAGCGTTCTCCCCGTCGCGCGCGCAGCGGAATCCCACGGCACGACCGGTGTCCGTTGCCTGGAGGCTGCCGAGCAGGGCGATGCGCATCAGGATGGCGTAGTTCTCCTTCTGTTGGAGGTTCTGCGCCGCGCCGCCGCAGAACTTCTCCGGGTCGGCGTCGCTTGGCAACAGCGAGTTGAAGTCCTGTACCCACTCCCAAACCAGTCCATGTAGGTCGTAGACGCCGTAGACATTGGCGACTCGTTGCTCAACAGGCAGCAGGGGTGCGGACGCGGGGTGCGCGTACCAGTCCAGTATCTGCTGCCGCCAAGCCGGGTCAGACCGGGCATCGCGCTCCCGCACACCCGCCGCCGCCACGAATTCCCACTCCAACCAGTAGGGCAGCCGGGCGGCCTGGGCTTCGCAGTAAGCTTCGGCCGCAAACCAGCTCACGCGCGTCACCGGCTGCAGGTCCACGCCAGGAGGGCCGGGGTCGAGCGGCCCGGCCCAGTGCGCCAGGTAGTCCCCGCCGGCGAGCACAACGGGGACGGCGCCGCGGCGCCACTGAGGGTTCGCGCGGACGAACGCGAGGAATTCTGCGTTGGTCACCGCATGCTGCTGCAGCAGAAAGCTGCGCACGAGCTGGGGGCTTTGCTGGCCCACCGGCAGCGCGGAACGAAATTCGGCCCCGGCTATCGGCAAGTAAGGGTTCCCATCGCCCGCAGCGACGCTTGCGCCCAGCAGCGCCGCAGCGACCAGGCCGCATCGTGACGCCTCAGTGCGCCGCACCTTCGGCGCGCCTGGTGGAGTTACGGATTGCCTTCACTTCTTCTGCGGACACCGCATCCCCGCTATTGCCCCAGCTGTTACGCACGTAGGTGAGGATATTGGCGAGTTCGTCATCGTTGAGCTGGCTCATGGGCGGCATCACCGAGTCGTACCCATTGGCGTTGACCGTGACCTTGCCGGACAATCCGTTGAGTACGATACCGATTGCGCGCGACTTGTCCGCCATCAGGAAATCCGACCCTGCCAGCGGCGGAAACACGTTCGCCACACCCTTGCCATCGGCCTGATGACAGACTGAACAGGTGCCCGTGAAGCGGGACTCGCCAGCCTTCATCTGCTGCTCCTTGGTGAGCGTCCCGCGCTCTTCGGCGCTGCGGGCCTCGCTGACGGCCGCGAGGTTCGCCGCCTTGTCCCCGAGATAGACCGAGTCCACTTCCTTGCCGGAGTAGACCAGCTTGTTCTCGGGGCCATCGGCCTTGAGGATCGCGAGTGCGCCCTTGTTGAAGGCACGGAAGATCGAGTGGTCGACCAGCACGTAGCTGCCTGGCACGCGCAGGTGAAATTCGACGATGGCGGCGCCCCCGGCCGGGATCAACGTGGTTTGCACGTTCTCCTGCTCGTGCACACCACCCTCGTAGCGAACCCGATCGAAGATCGCGCCGATCACGTGAAAGCTGCTCACGAGATTGGGACCACCGTTGCCGACGAAGAGCCGAACCGTCTCTCCGACCTTGGCCTTCAATGCGTTTTCCCCGACCAAGGCGCCTTCGGAGCCGTTGAACAGGACGTACGTGGGCTTCTCATCGATGGCTTTTTGCATATCAAAGTCCTGGTGGCCGCGCTCGCGATACTTGCCGACCGTGTAGAAGTCCCCCTGCATGACGTAGTACTCGTGGTCGACCGGTTTCATCCCCCCCGGCGGCTCCACGAGCATGAGTCCGTACATTCCGTTGCCCACGTGCATGCCCACGGGCGCCGTGGCGCAGTGATAGACGTATATCCCCTGATTCAGCGCCTTGAACGTGAACTGCGATTCATGTCCCGGTGCAGTGAAGCTGGACGCCGCGCCGCCCCCGGGGCCGGTAACACCGTGCAGGTCGATGTTGTGCGGCATCTTGTTGTCAGGATGGTTCTTCAGGTGAAACTCCACGGTGTCGCCCTGGCGGACGCGGATGAAGCTTCCGGGCGTCGTGCCGCCAAAGGTCCAGAAGGTGTAGGTGACGCCCTCGGAGATTTCCTTTTGGATTTCCCGGACCTCGAGCTCGACGATGACCTTTGCCGGGTAGTTGCGGTGGAGGGGCGGTGGCACAGCGGGGGGGCTCGTAAGTACTGCCCTGATCGGTGCTCCGCGCGGCGGTCCGAAGTCGCCCCCTTGAGCTCCTGGCGGGCTGGCGGCCTCAGCCATGACGGCGACTCCCAGGCTGCTGAATGCGCAAATGAAGAAAAGTCGGCTGAACGGCATCATCGGGTGACTCCCGCAAGATCGTGATGGACACTCAAACGTGGCTAGGCACCCGCGCCGAGAGCAACATCGGGCCATAGACTAGGACAAACCCGGCGAATGCCGCCATCCACAGCAGGGCTGAGGCCAGCAGCAGGGTGGTCGCCGAGGAGGCAATCAGCGCGGCTGCCACCCGCGTCAGGGCGGCAAGCGTCACGAGCGCGTAGAGAGTGACGGTCGGGGGGTCCGCCCGCAGCACGCGGCCGGTGTGTCCGCGGGTGACGCGGGTCATCAGGGCCATGACCATCGTGCCCATGGCACCTGCCGTCAAGGCGTGAATCGCGGCTGCTTGCGGCACTGCGATACCGAGCAGCGTAAACCCGAGGAGGCCCGTGCCCAGCACTAGCCAGGCGTAGCCGACGTGCAGGACCAGCAGCATCGGCTCGGCGCGCGCCAGCCATCCACCCCAGCGCGACAGTCGCCAGGCGTTGAGCGCCGCGGCCAGCAGCAGGAGCGCCCCGACCGGCCGCAGGTTGGGTGCAAATGCCCAAGCGAGCATCCCCAAGTTCAGAGTGCCGAGAGTCAGCCGCTCGCGGAGCCGCGTGACACCGGCCGGCGCGGGCCGGCCATGCTGGCGCAGCCAGTTGGCCGTAAAGGTCGGCACGATTCTCCCGCCGATCACCGATATGAGTACCACGATCGCGGCGAGTCCCAGCCGCCAGCCCAAGCCGGCCGGCAGTGGCGCCCCGAGGGCTGCAAGATGCATGAACAGGTTCGCGAGTCCCAGAATGGCGAGGGGGAGCACGAGCGGCAGATTGCGCCGGTTGTGCGCCAGTACCAGCTCGCGCGCCACTACAACCAGCAGAAGCGCCGGAAAGGCAAGATCGGCGGCGACGACGACGACGGCGGGCAAGGACGCGGAGAGAAGGCAGGCAACGCGGCCGGCGAGCCACAGTAAGCCCAGCACAGCGAGCGACATACCCCCGACCGGCGGTCGCTGGGTCCAGTTGGCAATGGCCGTGAGCAGGAATCCGGCCGCCGCCGCCATTACGAAACCGAACAGCATTTCGTGAATGTGCCAGGAGAGGGGGTCGAAACGGCTTGGCAGTGCCACCCCGACCATGATCACGGAGATCCATACCGCCAAGGAAGCGGCCGACCACAGCGCCGCGGCGAGGAAGAAGGGACGAAATCCGCAGCTCAGGAAGGGACTCGATGCGAAAAAAGTGCCTCGTCTGGGCTGATTCATTCTCGCGACCGTCTGGACTCCTAGTTGCCATTGTCGCGCGCGCCTGTACGGCTGTCCTTGCGCAGGCGCAAATGGGCAGGCGGGACCGCGTACGCGGTAAGCTGCTGCCATGCAGCATGACCTTCCTGCTTCGGGTACCCAGGTGCTTCGCGGTTTGGAGCTGTTTTCAGGTCTGCCTGAGGTGGCACTTGCCGAAATCCTCGCCGATGCGCAGATTTACGAGCTCGACAAGGATACGGTCGTGTTCCGGCAGGGCGAGTGCGCTGAGCACTGCTACGCGCTAATCACCGGCCGCGTGCGCATCAGCCAATCGGACGAGGAGGGCGAGCAGTTGCTGGTGCGCTTCATCAGTGCCGGAGAAATGTTCGGGACGGTGGCGCTGTTCACGGGTGGCAACTATCCCGCCGAAGGCACCACCACGCTAAAGTCGGTCATCGCCAGATGGCCGGAAGCGTCACTGCTGCGGCTGATCGAACGCCATCCGCGCATCGCGCTCAATATCCTGAAGGTCACCGGGGCACGCCTGCGCGAGATGCAGGAGCGCTTGCGTGAAGTCGCCACGCAGCGGGCACACCGCCGAATCGCGCGCGTACTTCTTCGCCTGCACGCTCAGGCGGGACAGAGCACTGGCAGCGGGGAGATCAGCTTCCCGCTCACCCGGCAGGACATTGCCGCGATGTGCGGCACGACCTTGCACACCGCGAGCCGCGTCCTCACGGATTGGGAGAAGCGGGGACTGCTGACTACCCACCGCAGCCATGTGGTGCTGCGACGCCTGAAGGACATTCAGTCTATCGCCGATGAGCCGGGGATCTGAGGCTCGCGGTAGTGATCAATCCGCGAGGACTTCGGAGTCCGAGCGCCAGAATGTGGGGCTTAGCGCGCGGCACTGCGTGGGCGAAATATTCACTTGCCGACGCCAATCTGCCGCATCAGCGTGGCGTTATCCCAGAAGAGATATTCCTCGTCCATGACGCCCTGTTTGTTCCAATGGCCCAGGGTAGCCATCGGCAGATGGTACTTCTTCCCGGTAGGCTGAATCACGCTGCCGTCCGGCATGACCATCGGCTTGGTAAAGGTGCCGTCGAGAAATCCCATGACGGCGGTCCACTGCGCGTCCGCCGTTCCGAATCGTACGGAATGCTGGGTAATGCGATTGTCCGGCGCGAAAGTCCACATGAACTTCAGTTCGTTGACGTGATCCGGGATTCCTTTGGTGGTATGGCCATCGGGGTAGTGCACTAAGATATTTTGTCCGTGGCTCTTATGAAAATTTTCCCACTGCTGCCCGGTGTACACTCGGAAGTCCAAGTCGTCGAAGTTGGCAAGGTTTTTGGCCAAATCCGGCGGCATGGTGGCCACGCTTGGCGTCGGTTCATTAGCATTGGTACTTGGCCAGCTGTCCTGCGCGGTAGCCGTGAGGGGATTTGCCGCGAGGAGTAATCCCGTCGCAAAGCCCGTGCGAAGCATCAGCATCAGTGTGCGGTTTTCATTCGCCATGACTCACTCCTGCTGTTGACCTTGAAGTGCGCCGCATTGAGCAACGCGCCTATCTTGCCATAAGACTGGGGCCGGGCTTGCTGTCCTCACTACCCCGATCTTGAAGTTGATTACAGCGCGCGTGCCACATTTGCCCGCAAGTTTCCGCTCTGGTTTCGCGCCCACACCAATCGCGGGATGTATTCGATCTGACGTTGCTGTGTTGCCACCAAGCGATGGCATTACAACTGTAGCCCCGGATGCTCTGAGCATCCTGAAAGCGGCTGATGACGGATGTTGCGATCGGCAGGCGCTGACTACTTCATGCACGAGAAAAGTGCAGGACTCATCGATCGGAGGATCTCGGTTGCGCCGATGATGGATTGGAGCGGTCCAATGAAGCTCCCCTATAAAATCAGTAGCTTGCGGCAGCTCTCCGAGCGCTGTCTCCTTTATGTCTCCTCTAGATTAGCCTGACGCCTCGCTGCCTTGCCTTCTTGCAACTATACGCAATTAACGTATAGTCAACCGATGAAAGCCGTCTTCATCGAACTGCCGGCGTTCGAGCGCAATCGCGCACGCTACTTGGACGATGACGCGCTCGCACAGCTGCAGACCGATTTGATGGTGAATCCGACTTCCGGGGATGTCATCCAAGGAACAGGAGGTCTTCGTAAGCTGCGGCTTCCTGACCAGCGGCGCGGCAAAGGCAAGCGTGGTGGCTTGCGGATCATCTACTACTATTGGATAGGTGGTCCAGAGTTTTGGCTGTTCACGCTGTAACGACAAAGACGAGATGGCCGATCTGACATCGAGGGAGCGAGCGCATCTGAAGGAGCGCGTGAAGGCAGAGTTGAAGGCAAGGAGTCAGACATGAGGCGGAAGCGAAACCTGTTCAATGAATTGACAGAAGGGCTCGATGCGCTCGCAGCGCATCGGGAGGGAAAGCGCACCCTGCGCACGCACACCGTCCGGGTAAAACCGACTCCGAAGGTGTCCGCGTCGGAGCTTGCCAGGTTGCGCGAACGCATGAATCTCTCACGCGCTGTATTCGCGAGATATCTGCGAACGAACGTGCGAACGCTGGAGAATTGGGAGCAGGGGCGGGCCAGCCCAAACGCACAAGCTGCACTATTGATTCGGCTTGTGCAGCGGTACCCGGATACCGTTGAGCGCCTCGCACAGATCTGATGATGGTCAGCGTCCGATGTCAGCAAAGGAGATCCCCATGACATAGCAACCAGAAATTGGAGAGTTCTTATGAAGCGTGCTGTTCGTCGTCATCGGCAGCGTGTTGCGAAAGCTCGCCGCACCCGAATTCTGCTCAGCCATGGAGCGTGCTTACTTCGACATCCTCGGACGCACTGCTGTGCAGGCGCTTCAGCTTGGGAACCGAAGATCTGGCGAAGCATGAGCCGTCTAGTGATGAATGAGCCTGGCTGGTGGACTCATGAGAAGGTAGTACAGCCAGCGCGAACAGAGACTCATCGCCTCCTGCGACAGGTCTTGCGCGGTCGTGATGCGGCGTCGCTCTTGTGGCCGGACTGCAAGAAGCCGCATGACTACTACTGGTGAGTAGAGGTTCGAATTGAGACCGCCCAGAAAAAGCGCAGGAACAGCGGACCGGCGGATATCGGTCGCTCCGATGCTGGATTGGACGGACGAGGAAGATTTGCTAATCGCATCATGCGGTTACGGTGCCTGGATATCTCTTGTCTCCTTTACGTCTCCTCGATTCTCTGGTTGGCAGACATCAAGACCGTTAATCAGCGTCCAAAATCATTCGCGGTCGCCTGAGATCTACCGCAGTTGTCCAGGGGCGGCAATCAGTGGCCCTCCGCCGCGCTCCGTTCGAGCCGTTGCACCCGTGACAAATACTCCTCCACCTTGATTTGTAGCCCAGACGCTTTCGCGAGCCGCCGCAGTCGATCCGTATCTAGCAATCCCAGGTCGATGTCGGGCGGTGGCGGTGACATCTTCGTGCGCGGTGAAGCGCCAAGGTAGATCCAATCAACGAGAGCCTTCTCCGGAGTCGCTCGCGGGTATTGAACGTCTAGATCCGTTCGGTCTTCCAGCTGGCCGGCACGAGAGCCCAGCAGGCGGGAGGGTAGTGCGTGGAAGCGGTATTCGATTCCGTTGGCTCGCACAGGCCTGACAGATGGCGATTGCTCGGGACCTTGCGGCACGACGCAGGTGATGAGGTCTGCGTAGTTATTGGTCACTCCCGCCTCACCCAGCACAGTTTGCAGACTCACAATAGCGCCCGCTCGCACGAAGGCTGCTGCCTCGGCGGCGGACGGACGGGGGCTGGCCAGCTGATTGATGTAAAGGCCGCGAGTCACCGGGCGCAGCGCTCCACTGCCGACTTGCTCGCGTATCCATTTGAAGATCGTATTTCGTGCTGGGACTGTGCGGCGATCCGCTAGCACAGAGGCGATCATCGGCACGGTAAGAACTCGCGGGGCGTCAGCGCCCAGCAAAGTCGACTTTGTCTGGATCACGCTGTAGCTCCGCGGCTGTTTGGGAACCTGCAATCGCGCGGCCGAACCACTGGTCGACCGAATCAGCAACTTGCACACGCACTTCGTCCCAGCGAGTGGCATCTATACCGGCCCGTATATCGGGCGCGATATATGGCAGTAGCTCCGCGTTGGCAAAGTCAAAGGTAATGAGATCGATCTTTTGCATGACCTGCGGTCGCCTTGCCTTCAGCGTCTCGCGTGGAATGCGCTCAATCCAAAGCGGTGTTGGATCTGCCTTTTGTTCTGCGAGGTCAAAGAGGTCGTAGACATCCCTTGGGGCACTGCGATTCTCACTGAGGAGTGCATTGACCTTGCCCCCCGCCATAGCGGCGGGCCCGTAAACGCGGACCGTGAATTTGGGAATCCGGTAGCTGGCCGGTGTTGTGAAGGGACGCGTCTCGATGAACTTTACGGGCGGGATGCCGCGGCTAGAAATCTCGACCTCCCAGGTAATGCGCGGGCCATCGGGGTGAATCCCCTGAATGCGCCATCGATTGGAGCGTTCTGCGTCTTTAGTGTGAGTGACAGTAATTTCGCCCAGACCTGCGGCTCGCGCCGCTTGTGTGAGGGCCGGAGGCATATGTGCTCGCATGGACTGCCGAGACACGCTGTCCTCGCAGTCGAAGTCCACATCCTTAGTGAGGCGCGCACTTCCGTACAGCGCGCGCATCGCCATTCCTCCCTTAAGGATGAATCGCGTGGCGCCCCTTCGAATTAGAACCTGCGTAAACAGCATTTGAGTGCGGTCCCGCAAATCCGCCTCAGGTCCAAAGCCAAGATCATTAGCGGCAAGCATAATATAGAATGATCGTATCAGTCTTTTGATACTAATGTACTATATACGTTCCAGACTGACAGATCCAGCCTTCTCAGGGATCGCCTGCGCTTAAAGGTCGAAACCTCTTGTCTCCTATATGCCCCCTCAAAGTTTGAGCATTGTCGATACGCTTATATCAATACCGATATAATTCTCGATGTGAAGCCGATCATTTGGTGCGGCGAAATGGTGCGGCGAAATGGTGCGCGGTAGTCGGAATGTGTTCCACGACCTCGGCTTTAAAGAGCCTGAAGCGCGAAATCTTGCCTTACGTTCCGAGGTCATGATTCGGATCAAGGAATTCGTCGAGCAGAGCGGCATGACTCAGGCTCGCGCTGCAGCGCGCTTGGGTCTAACTCAGCCACGCCTGAACGCCCTACTAAAGGGCAAGATCGATCAATTCAGCCTCGACGCTCTGGTGAACGCCGCGTCCCGAGCCGGCCTGCAGGTGGACTTGCTAGTGACGGCGCCCAAGCGAGTGAGCGCGCGGGCGGCTGCGAACGTCTGAGCTTGGAACCAACGCGGATGGAGATCGGCGATTATCCGCCCATCATTGGCCGGCTCCCGTGTCGTATTCGAAATTCGGTTGCTTGTCCTTCTTGGCGGTCCCTATGGTGTAGGTGAGACCGAACCAGACGACACGGCCCGCCACGCTGCGCTCGTAGACCTGTGTAAAGGTCGGATCCGATGCGGTTCGCTGAAGATGCTGGCCGTTGAACAGGTCGGACACGGTCACCACACCCGACAATGTGGGTGTTAACACGTGCTTGTAGCCAAGATTCACGATGTTGACCGCGCTGACCGAACCCTGAGGGGTGAGGCGCTTGTCGGTGCGCGAGAAGGTGATCTGTGCGGAGTCCGCTGCCGTTGGCCGGTAGTCGAGTTTGGCCTTTAGGTTAACGCCCGTCGTCGACCTCAATCCCGGAAAGCCGAGCGCCGTGGCATCAATCTGGCTGTAGAACGCGTTGCCACTCAGGTTATAGAGCAGCTTCGGCCATAGATGCCCGGTCGCGGTAAATTCCAGGCCAGCCGAATCGTTCTTCGGCAGATTGGTCTTCGTAGTCAAAGTCTCGCCGTTACCGAGGTACTCGGTTACGTTGGTCACGCTGTCAGTGTTGTGGCGGTAGTAGCCGGTCGCTCCGTAACTCGTGGCCGGCCCCTCGTACCCGTATCCGAGTTCGAGAGAGTCCGTCAGCTGGGGCTTCAGGTAGGGATTACCCGCGTTCAGGTTCGGGGGATATTCATTGTCGACATACGGATTGAGGTCACTCGGGTCCGGTCGGACGATGCGGCGGCTCGCGCCAAAGAAAATCGTGGAACGGTCGCTCATCTCGCGGTCGATGTGCAGGCTCGGAAAGAGATCGGCGTAGTGAGTGGTTGTCGTCAGGTTGTTGGTGATCTGCGTCGCGTCAGTACTCGTCCACTCAGCTCGAAGTCCCGCGAGCCAGCTCCAGGGACCGTTGTTGCCCTGCTCGGACAGGTAGATTGCGTGGATCCGGGTACGGACGCGGAACTGGTTGGTCAGGGCCGGGTCGATGGTTTCCTCTCCGGTGACCGGATCGACGTTGGCCCCGACGTTGTCGAAGCCGTAGTCCTGCGCTTCGAAGGCGTAGCCTAGGCTGAGCTTCTGCGATTTTGGCAACGGCAGCACATAGTCCAGGCTGGCATCGGTGTTGCCGTGATCCTCGGTGAAGCTGAGGTTGCTGTAGGAGGTCGGTTCGGGCGGGACGTACGAGTCATCGACGTAATCGTAGTGTTCGCGCTGATGGGATGTGGCGCCGTGGACGGAGAGGTCCAGGGACTCGCCCGGCTTGTCGAATTTCTGGGTGAATTTCAGCGTGGCGTCGTAGTCATTCTCCGGGTCGTGGCCGCTGGTCAGCCGGCGCGTCGAGTTGGTCACGACCCCGGACTCCAGTGTGCTCTCGTTGTATTGGGTGTAGGTGCGCAGGCCGCCCCGGGACAGCCAGCTGCCCGAAAGCCCCAGCGTCTGCCGGTCGTTCGGGGTGTATTCGGTCGAAAACCCGAGGCTCGGGATGTTGCGACGAATCGTCTGGTCCTCGTGATCCTGGCTTACCAGCACCTCCCCGGTGGCGGGATCGGTACCCGTGACCGTTGATTCAATCGTGCGCTTACGGAAGTCCTCACGGAACCCGGCATTCAGCGATGCGGTGAATTGCCTGCTCGCATAGCTGCCGTTGGCGCCGACCAGCCAGCGGCCGCCGCTGCCGAGGCTACCGGTCACCGAGCCAGACGCGGACTCCTTATTCGTGTGCTTGCGCGTGATGATATTGATGACCCCCGCGGAACCCTCGGCCTTGAACTGCGGCGGAGGGGTCGTGAGGACTTCGATGCGCTCGATCTCACTGGCAGAGATCGATTGCAGGTTGTCGCCGGCCTTGGAGCCCTGGAACTGGGCCGACGGCTTGCCATCCACCAGGATGAGGACGTTGCTATCCCCACGCAGCGACACCGCGCCGTCCTGATCCACATCGACCGAGGGAATGACGTTCAGGAGATCACTGAGGGTTCCCAGTGTGGATTGAGCCTCGTCCGGTACGGTATAGATCTTGCGGTCGATCGTCGTCTGGACCGTTATCTTCGTCCCTTGGACGACCACGGTTTCCATCGGCGGCGAATCCGCCGGCGCTGCAAGAGTCGTGATGGGGAGGAGCGCGATCAGGAGGCGGAAGCCGACGCTCGTTGAAATGAAGCCCCCCGCCATGACTCAGACCAGACCCCATCCATTCTCTCGGCGCATATTCCAGCGCAAAGACCGCATTGCTGCACGTCTGAATTTACACCTGCGCTAATCGTGGTCTAAGGAGAGCTTGGTAAGTCCGGTGCCACGATACGCAATGCCGTGCGCCCGCCGAGGTCCTTCAGGGGAAAATAGGCTTTGTGGCTTTCGGGGTCGACTGCGACCACGTGTGCGTCGGGGCCGACCGGCACTTCAGCGACCTTTGAGACACTCGCAGAATCGGTCTCGAACACTGAGACGGGCCCTGACTCGGCTGCGACATAGACGTAATGCAGCCCCGGGTCATAGGCCAGGACGTCCGGGTCTTCACCGACATCGAAGCTTGCCGTTACCTTGCGCGCCCCAAGGTCCAGGACTAGCAGCTTGTGGTTGTCTTCACAGGCGATAAATGCCCGGCGTTGGTGCGGTTCGATCAGGAGCCCATGGTTGCCTTTGGCTCCCGGAAGGTCGGTGCGCGCGATCACCTTGTCGCTCTCCGGGTCGATCTCGATCAATTGCTCGCGGGTCTGTACGTTCACAAAGATGTGCCGGGATTCAGGGTCGTACTGGGTATTGCCAACGTCACCGCCGAGCGGAATGGTGGCTACGCGCGTGTTGGTGCGCACGTCGACCACGGTTTCAGTGTCCCCGTGCTCATCCGAGACATACAGCTTGTGGACGGCGGGCGCGTAGGCCATTCCGTCCGGGTACACCCCACCGGGTGCACGCGCCGTGACCTTGAGGGTGTTCTCGTCAATTGCGACGACCTCGTTCGTCCCCGTCGCGGAAGCGTATGTCTTGCCGAGCTCGGGGATCGCGAGGACTCCATGCACGTGGCTGATTCCCGGAATGCGCGTGACGACGCGCTGCGCCTGGGTATCGAAGACGATCACCGCGCTGTCGCCCAGGTGGGCGATGAAGAGTAGGTGGCGCCCAGGGTCGAGACTCTCGTGGGCGCTGCCACCAGCACCAGGACGAACGAGGGCAGGAAGATGCCGATAGTGGAGGCGAGCGAGCCCCAGAACACCTCACTCTTGGCAAGCCCTTGCACGCGAACGTGACGGCGAAGCCGCATACGTCGTTGTCCCTGCAACTATGACCTTCAAACTCAAAGGGAAGCAGGTCACTCAGTCTGGCGCTCTTTTCACGGTAGCACTTCGGAGGCTTCCCGTTGGTTGGCGCTTAGCGAGCTGGGCGTAGGCTAAGGGGACCGCTTCGATTGCATAGGGCGATCGGGTAGCCCGTTGACTGTGCGGCTCTCTCGGTGCAGTGCTGGATTGCAGGAACCAGACGCCGCTAAGGCCTACTTAGGGAACAAAAAAGCGACTTGAAGGCGCAATCCCCACCGTGAAGTACCCGACGGGTATATAGCGTTTGCATATACCTGCGCCGAAATATTCACGGGCTGATCTCCGAGCTTCATAATTCTGCCGACACCGCCTCCGAATGGCACCGTCCAGATGTCCTTCGCGCTCTTAGCGGCCCAATTTGCGGTGATGATTGGAGAGGAGGTCACATACCAGCCGTGCGACAGGTTGTAGTTGATGAAGTACTGAAACAGCATCTGATTGACGCTCGCGCGATCGCTGCTCCCTGCGAATGACCAAACGTTGCTGAGAAGTACGCCGAGAGTCCAATGTTCGGGCTGCGTAAGCGCCACGAAGGATGGCCCAATGCTCCACTTCCCCTGGCCGAGCGTGGAATCCGTGGCGGTTGGCAGGACAAACGCGGGCCCGGCGCCCCAAATGACTCTGCCGGGATGAGCCGGCGAGAAGAAGAACGTGGGATTCATGTCACCGAGGCCGAAGGTACCGCCGGAGCTCGCGTTGGTGTCGGGCTGCCAGACGATCGGCTGGATGATCCGCGTGATCAGGTTCCAATCTTGCGTGAGGTGCGCCGGTATCACCGGTTGAACGTTCAGTACGTCTTGGGTGCGGTCATGAGACCCAATCCCGAAGTTGCTGTTGTTTTGAAGCGGAACGCTGATGAGGTCAGCAACCGGATTCTGCGTCGCCTTCTGCAACGCTTCGGTCGAGCCGCCTGACGGCTCCCCGCCCGAGCCAGAAGTCGTCAGAGACGAGTCGCTGCTGGCCGGTGACTGCTGGGCCCGCCCGGCCTGACACGCGAACAGGGTCACAAGCATTACCAGCAGAGAGATGTACAAAGCTGCGCTCGGGCTTGGGCATCCTCTCTGGGACCTTTCGCCTGCCACGCGGCAGCGGCCATCGGTCAAATGGGCAAGGTCATTTCGGTGCTTCAAGTTCGGATAGCCGATACCGGGGCGCTACGCGTGCGAGCTCGGACTGCGACTGATACTCAAGACTCGGTTAATGGGGCCGCGTAGAGCGACGTACGGAACCACGGCCAAAACAAGGGCGGTCAACAGCGCCTGCAGGGGCTTCAAGCCACCCCATTCCAGAAATTGATAAGCGACATCGAGGGCGAAAGCCAGGACAAAGACCTTGGAGATACTTTTGACCCCGCTCATGATGATGTCGCGACGGTGCTCGGGTTTCTTGAAGAACTTCCAGATGTACGCGCCGCGCCCTTCACGCGCATCTTTCCTGCCGTCGCGTACGGCGAATAAGATCGCCATCAGCGGCTGCACGACGAGCCTAAAGTGCAACGGCCCGTCAAAGCGGTCAATGAAATCAATCCAGTAGTGGCTAAGGAAGCTTCCCATCACTAAGTTACCTCGCAATCGGGCTCGCTGATTCGACCAAAGGTCCAAGTGTCCCCCTTGCAGCCGGAACTATGAAGCCCCTTAGGAGCAGTGATCCCGGCGGTGGCGCCGAGCTTCACTTCAGCGCATCGGATTGCCGCGTCGGTATGTTGCCGCGGGCGCTTTACGTCCCGTGATATGCCGACGAGACTGCAGCTAGCTTATACTGCCGCCGGCTCACAATCGGCTGGTTTCAAATTCATCGAGGATTGCCATGTCGAAAGATCAAAGAGACTGGACCAAACCCGCCGCAATGGCGATCCCAAAAGGCGGCTATTTCCCTGACAAGGTGGAGAAGGGGCGGTATGGCCCTATTTTCCCGAGGACGCCAGCCTGCTACGGATTCTCGATCCTGGCGAAGATCATCCCGGGTCGGGAGGAGGCGTTCTATGAGCACGCACGAAAAATCGAAGCAGCCGTGGACGCCCAGCCTGACTGTCTGGCCATTCTGAAGCTGCACTACCTGCGCTGGCTGCTGTTCCCGGTTAAGGGCGAGACCTACTTCATGTACCAGGGCATCTTCGATACAGACTTTGACAAGTACACCGAGGATGCCGTGACACTGTTCGGTGCGACCGGCATCACTACGGTGTTTGAGAACCTTGAGGATTTTCCCAGGGACTGGAGAACCAACCCCGCGGCTTTCGTCAAGTTTGTGCGCGAGCACCAGTGTCCGAGCTTCCTTGAGTATGGCGAGTATCCGTTCGTGAGTGCCGATGAGATCAAGAAAGCGCTGAAGGCAAAGGCATCATTTTCGGAGATGCTTGACCAGATGCAATAGCGCACGGACGCGCGTTCCATGCTTGATTTTGACGACATCCAGCACATCCTGCTCACTCGCGCGCCGGCGCTGACCGGGCGCTACGAGTTTCTTTCGTTCCGCGATGCCGCCGGCGGCCGCGCATGGTTGGCCGAAATCCTCCCCAAGGTTCACTCGGCCAAGACCATGCGCGAGACGATGAACCAGGACAAACGCTGGATCACGGTGGCCTTCACCGCCAACGGCTTGCGGGCGCTCGGCGTCGAGGAGAAGACGCTCGCCAGCTTCCCGCCGGAATTTCTCGAGGGTATGGCGGCGCGCGCAGAGGTGCTGGGCGATACGGGTAGTAATGACCCGGCGAACTGGGTGGATAAAACCGCCTCGCCTGATTTGCATGCAATCTGCATCCTGTTTGCCCGCGATCGGGTCGAGCGTGACCGGTGTGTGGCCGAGCACGCCGCGCTTATCCGCAAGTCCCAGGGCGTGGAACTGCTTTCGAGCTTGGACCTAGAGGCCACACCGCCCTTTGACTACGCCCACGATCACTTCGGGTACCGCGACCGCCTGTCTCAGCCGGTAATCGAAGGCTCCGGGGACGTGCCGACGCCGGGTTCGGGTGCGCCGCTTAAGCCCGGTGAATTCATCCTCGGCTATCCTGATGAAAACGGACAGGTGCCCACACTCCCGCAACCTGAGATCCTGTCCCGCAACGGCAGCTACATGGCCTACCGTCGCCTCGAGGAGCACGTCGGCAGGTTCCGAGACTTCCTGCGCACGCACGGCGGAGACTCACAGCACGAGCAAGAGCTGCTGGCCGCAAAGCTCATGGGGCGCTGGCGCAGCGGGGCCCCGTTGGTGCTGGCCCCAAATAAGGACGATCCGGCCCTGGGAGCGGACCCGCAGCGCAACAACAATTTCAACTACAAGCAGGAAGACCCCCTGGGCTATGCGGTGCCGCTGGGTTCGCACATGCGCCGCATGAACCCGCGCGACACCGCCGTCAACATGAACCGCCGTCGGATGATCCGCCGCGGCGCAACCTATGGAACGTATCTGCCGGAGGGCACTGCGGATGACCTCACGGAGCGGGGCATCGCGGCGTTCGTGATCTGTGCCAGCCTGATCCGGCAATTCGAGTTCGCACAGAACGTCTGGGTGCACGATCGTAACTTCCACGAGCTCGGCAACGAGCGCGATCCGATCATCGGTACCCATGACGGTACCCTGGAGTTCAAGATTCCCAAGCGCCCAGTACGCCGCAAGATCACCGGCCTGCCTGCCTTTACCACCGTGCGCGGGGGCGCGTACTTCTTCCTGCCTGGCCTCAAGGCCCTGCGCTGGCTTGCGGGCGCGGGCCAAACGAACTGACTTCGAGGCTTACTTTCATGAGCAAACCACTCGAGCCGGCGCGCACCTACAACCAGCAGCACGTGCCACGCCGCTACACGCCTGGCAAGCGTCGGCTGAGCATCTACTGGACGTGGAGTTATGCCTATGAAGCGCAGCGCAGCCCGGCGGAACTCGACAACCGCTTCTCGACCATGACCGAAGTACGAAAGGTCCTGTGGCCGCTCTACGAAAACCCGGAGTGGGGCGCCGCGCAATTCCCGCAGGGGGTCGCCGGTACGCTGGAGTTGTTCCATCGCTCCACGCTCGATTTCCAGAAGCTCGCGGGGGAGATCACCGGCCACCCGCTCGCGGTGTTCCAACGCGTTGACCAGGCCGGCGTCAGGCTGCCCATTGACGAACGAATACTCGCTGATACGGACACTCTGCTGGTGTTCGGACTCGACCACCTGCAGTCCGGCGAGGAGGTATCAGCGGACGAAGTTGTGGCTATCAGGAAGTGGCTTGAGCGGGAAGGTACCTGCTTGCTGCTTGCGCCCCACCACGATGTCGGCTTCACAGAGGACCTGAAGCAGCGCCAGATGGAATATCTCCATCACGGCGACCAACTCGTGCCCCGACAGCAACGCTTTACGCAGTTCGGCCGCTCGCTGATGAAGGGGCTAGCCGTACCCGTACACAATACTTGGGGGCTCTGCCCCGCGCGGACCCGCAATACGAACGAGATTGCACCGCTCACGACTTTCCGCGACCTCGACAAGCTCGGGCTGCTGAAGGATGTCACGGCCTTGAGCTTCCATCGCCACCTGCCGCACTACGAGATCACGCAAAAGGACAGCAAGGCGATTCACGTGCTGGCACGGCAGCCGATCGAGCGCGAGCGTCCGCATCCGTTCACCGCGGCCGGGAACACCGAACTTAACTGTCTGCTATGGATGCCGCCAGAAAAGCAACGCGCGGGAGATATCATTTTCGTCGACTCAACTCATTTCACGACGCTCTTTGGCGCTACGGACAGTGTCAAGAGCTTCTGGCGGAACGTCGTTGCGATGAGATGAACTCCTGGCTAGTGCGGGCGGTCTGCTCCGGAAGCCGCCAGATGAGTCTGCGAGTGGATGCTGACCGTCAGAATTGCAGAACGCGAACAGCCGATCGAATGCGGTTCTCCGCCGCGGTCTTCATGTTGCTGGTCGCAGGTTTGGCACACGCGCAGAATCGGGGCGTTTATCCGCTCGGTCTGAGCGCGCTCAATTCCGGCGTCAGTGCCGCGCCGGGACTTACCTATAACAACAGCTTCCTGTTCTACGCCCGCAGTGAGCAAGTGGGAGGCAATGGCGAGGTTCTCGCCACCGGTCAGCAGGCGGTGTTCCTGGACATGAACACCTTCCTGTGGGCCAGCGACCAGACCATTGCTGCGTTGGGCAACGCCAGGATTTCCACCGCGGTGACCGTCCCCATCGCCAACAACTCACTGAGCTCGAGTACCCAGGGGGCGATCAGTGGCGGCGGCGGACTGGGGGATCTCTACTTCCAACCTCTGATTCTCGGATGGCGGACGGATCACGCCGACATTCGCGCCATTCTCGGAGTGCTGGCACCGACAGGGAAATTCAGCGCGGGGGCGAATGACAATGTGGGAAACGGGTACTGGACCCCGGTGATCGCCTCGGGTCAGACGTTCTACCTGTCCGCTGACAAGTCGATCACACTCTCCGTCTTCGAGATGTACGAATTTCACACCATCCAATCCGGCACGCAAATTCGACCCGGGGAGACCTTTGACTTCGATTATTCGGTGATGAGGGCGTTTCAGCTATCTGCGGAGTCGCGCCTCCAGATTGGAATGATCGGTTACGGTGCGCGGCAGACAACCGCGAAAACGGGGCCGGCCATCACGCCAACCGAAGAAGCGCAGCGCTATCGTGTCAATGCACTCGGCGTCGGAATGAACTTGGCGTTGCCGAACCGGAAGGTAACCTTGGGCCTGAAGTATTTTGACGAATTCGGAAACCAGTGGACGTATAAGGGTTACTCACTTCAGATTGCGGCAGGGGTTAGCTTTTAGGTCCCACGCAGCCCACGGGCAGCCAACCGAGAGCCATTCCCACGACTCCAGCGCTAAGAGCGCGGCGGCGGCCGGAGTGTTTCACGTTTTCCCTGCCCTCTACACCGCCGGCGGCATTGGACTTACACTGAAGGTATGACCCGGAAATACCCGAGACGCGAAGTGCTCTTCTATTCGGCCGCCGCTGTACTGGCTGTGAGCCGCCCTCTAAGCGCCAAATCCCAAGGAGAAGGGGCTATCCCAATGACGAACAAACCAAAGCCGCCGGATGAATTGATGAAACTGATCGATGCACACATCAACAGTTTCAACGCTCAAGATCGAGAAGGTTTCGCCCGCGTCTTCGGCGATACCGCAATCATCATTGACGGAATCGCTCCATACCGCTGGCTAAACCCGAATGCTCCGGACCATTGGCTGGATGACTGTGAGAAGTGGCGCGAGGCGAGTGGTGTAACGGAGGAGCGCTTTTCGTACGAGATGGGTTTCTGGAACGTTGAGGGGAATCACGCGTACGCAGTGATTTCAGGGACTCTTACAATCAAACTGAAGGGTCAGACGGTCGCTCGGGACGGCACCCTCGCGTACACATTCGCAAAACATGGGGGCAGCTGGAAGATTGAGGCACAAGCCTGGGGCCGTACCTCGTAAGCACCCTCGCCCCGATCGAATAGCGAACTCCCTCGCATATTCCGATGCTGGTTGGATCGACTACGACAACAGTGCTTCCTGAGTCAATCACTTAGGCCAGACGGAAATCTCGTGTCTCCTATATGTCTCCTCGAGTTTCGGTCCTATTGATGCGAGTATATCAATACCGATATAAAGAACGAAGATGGTGCGCGGTAGTCGGAGTGTGTTTCGCGATTTGGGCTTCAAAGAGCCTGAAGCGCGAAATCTTGCCTTGCGTTCCGAGGTCATGATCAGGATCGAGGAGTTTGTCGAACAAAGTGGCATGACCCAGGCTCGCGCGGCGGCGCGTCTGGGGCTTACTCAGCCACGCCTAAACGCGCTGCTGAAGGGCAAGATCGCTCAATTTAGCCTCGACGCTCTGGTGAATGCGGCTGCACGTGCCGGCCTGCAGGTGGATTTGCTAGTGACGGCGCCCAAACCAGTGACCACGCGGGCATCAGCGAACGGCTGAGATTGCCTGCTCTGGTTCGGAGGAGGCAGTAGACATCTCGCTTGCGGTACGGCAGAGACTTCCATAAGATTGGAAGAATGAAAGTAAACGACGCGATCGCCGCTTTGGGTGCACTGGCCTCCGAGCCACGACTTGCGGTGTACCGGCTTCTGGTGAAGCGAGGGCCTGAGGGGTACACCCCTTCGGAGCTGGCTCAGCGCCTCGAGCTCCCGGCGCCTACGCTTTCGTTCCACCTCAAAGGCCTGATCCAGGCCGAGCTCGTCCAGAGCCGTCGCGATGGTCGCAACCTCTACTACAGCCCTAATTTCCGGCGCATGAATCTGCTGGTCGGATTCCTGACCGACAATTGTTGCAGCCTGGCCGACTCGGACTGCGGTCCCTCCTGCCAACCGCAAGCGGTGGCTGCGCCCAAGCCACGAAGGAAGACAGCATGAAGCGCCTCCACGTTCACCTGTCGGTGAAGGACCTCGGTGCATCCATTCGCTTCTACTCGCAACTGTTTGCAACCGAGCCCGTAGTGCAGAAGGCCGACTATGCGAAGTGGATGCTGGAGGACCCGCGCGTGAACTTCGCGATCAGCCAGCGCGACGGCAAGCCAGGCGTGCAGCACCTGGGCATCCAGGTCGAGGACCGGGCGGAGCTCGCGGAGGTCTACGAGCGTCTGCAGCGTGCGGACGCACCAGTCCTGGAGGAGGGTGAAACGACCTGCTGCTATGCACAGAGCGAAAAGAGCTGGATCGAAGACCCACAGGGTGTGCCGTGGGAAACCTTTCTCACGACAGGGGAAAGCGTGGACTACGGCACAGATGTGATTCGCCCGAAGGCCGAAAAGGTGGCCGAGACTTCATGCTGCGCCCCGAACTGCTGCAAACCCGTGGCAGCCTGAGGCAAGGCCCACGTGACCACAGTCGCAACCGCCTCGACAGCCGATTCAGGGGCCATCCGGGCACTTCTAGAAGCTTCCCGGCTGCCGACCAGCGATTTGGCCATTGCATCACCGGAGTTCATCGTGGTCCGCGATGCCGGCCGCGTTGTTGCTGCCGGCGCTCTCGAGCGTTTCGGCTCAGCCGCGTTGTTGCGGTCGGTCGTGGTCGCAGCCGACCATCGCAGCCGAGGACTTGGGGAGCTAGTAACGCGGGAGCTTGAACGCGCAGCTGCGAACTCAGGCATTACAGAGCTTGTTCTTCTCACCGAGACCGCCGCGACGTTCTTTCAGCGGCAGGGTTACCGCGTCATCGAGCGTGCGGCGGCGCCGCTGGCGGTGCAGCAGAGCGCGGAGTTTCGTTCACTGTGTCCGAGTTCGGCCACATGCATGACGAAGAGCCTGAGCCAGGGGAGGTTGGCGTGAGCGCTCGGCCCTACAACGTCCTGTTCCTTTGCACCGGCAACTCCGCGCGCAGCATCCTGGCCGAGGCACTGATCAATCAGTGGGGTAAAGGCAAGTTCCGTGGTTTCAGTGCCGGCAGCCACCCGAAAGGCCAGGTCCATCCGATCGCCCTCGAGCTGCTCCGACACATGAACTTTCCGACGGAAGGACTGCGCAGCAAGAGTTGGGACGAGTTCGCAGTTCCCGGCGCAGCGCCCCTCGATTTTGTCTTTACGGTCTGCGACAACGCGGCTGGGGAAGTGTGTCCCTTTTGGCCCGGACAGCCCATGACGGCCCATTGGGGTATCCCTGACCCGGCAGCCGTGGAGGGCACCGACACCCAGAAGTGGCTGGCGTTCCGTGAGGCCTTCCGACTTCTGGACAACCGGATCAAGATCTTTACGAGTCTGCCGCTGGACACGCTTGACCGTAGGAAATTGCAGGAGCGCCTCGACGTGATCGGTAAGTCCGCACCGCCGGCGGACGCTCCGTGAGTCTTGCTCGATGCGTCGCGGCCGAGGGAATCGGCTCTCTGCTGCTCACGGCAACCGTTGTCGGGTCCGGTGTCATGGCGGAGCGTCTCGCCGGCGGTAACGTCGGCATCGCGCTGCTTGCCAATACCGGTGCCACCGTCGCGGTGCTCGCTACATTGATCGCGCTGCTAGGTCCTCTCAGCGGCGCGCACTTCAATCCGGCGGTCTCGTTCGTCGAGGCCCTTCGCGGGAATCTCCCCTGGGGTCGGTTGGTGCCCTACGTCGCCGTCCAGATCGCGGGATGCTGCGCCGGAGCGCTCCTCGCGCATGCCATGTTCGAGCTTCCGCTGTTGCAGGCTTCCGCCCATGTCCGCACCGGATCGGCTCAATGGCTGGCCGAAGGTGTTGCAACCTTGGGTCTGGTGCTGGTTGTGATCGGGCACCGCCGCCAGGAGGACGCTCCATGGATGGTCGCGGCCTGGATCGGGGCTGCGTACTGGTTTACCGCCTCGACCTCGTTCGCCAATCCCGCGATCACGATTGCACGCGCACTGTCGGACACCTTCGCGGGTATCCGGCCTGCCGACGTGCCCGGCTTCATTGCGGCCCAGCTTGTCGGGGCCTTGGTAGGTCTCTTGCTGGGACGGGCTCTATTCAGAAGGCCGGTATCTGCAACCGACAACCCGCGCCGCGATTCCAGGGAGCTCCAGTATGAAGGTTGCGATTGAGATCATCGGATGGAGCGCTGCGGCGCTGATGTTGAGCGCGTATGTGCTCCTGACCATGGGCAGGCTGTCCGCCCGCTCAAGAACCTATCACTGGCTGAACGTCCTCTCAGGGGTAGGGTTCATCATCAACAGCGGCTGGAACGGTGCTTATCCATCGGCGTCTATCAACGTCGTGTGGGCGCTGATCGGGTTGTACGGGATCTTCGGCCATTTGATGACCGGACCAGAGACCACTGCACGGTGAGCGTGTTCTTACGTACGGACTCTTCGGAACAGAGCGACCATGATGGTGCGTATGACGAGAGTCGCCAAACCTGTGTGACCAGAGGCGCCAATTCCCGTTGATTGCAGGATAGATGGCTCCGCCGCGCCGAATACGGACTATCGCGGTATAGCGCGTGCTTCCGTCGGACTGCTTGCGAACTTTGATGGTTGGCATGATGAGGCTCGGGGAGACATGACATTCTTGTCTCCTTTACGTCTCCCCGGCAAACGCTAAACTCCCCCGAATGCCCAAAAATCCCGCAGAAACGCGCAGTGAAGCAAAGCCTACAGAAATAGGCATCTCGCACAGAAAAAGCGCAGGAATAATCGACCGGCGGATCTCAGTCGCTCCGATGATGGACTGGACGGACCGGCATTGCCGCTACTTTCTCAGGGGCTTTTCTGCAGGCACGCTGCTGTACACCGAGATGATCACGGCGGCCGCCATTCTGCGCGGTGACCGACGGCGCCTGCTGGCCTTCGATGCCGAGGAGCACCCCCTTGCGCTGCAACTCGGTGGCAGTGAACCACAGGACCTTGCCGCGGCAGCCCGCATGGGCGAGGAGGCCGGGTATGACGAGATCAACCTCAACTGCGGCTGCCCCAGTGACCGAGTGGCCAGCGGGGCGTTCGGCGCGTGTCTGATGCTAGAACCGGCGCTCGTTGCAGAATGCGTCGCAGCGATGCGGGCTGCGGTGAGAGTCCCTGTGACGGTGAAGATGCGCATCGGGGTGGTCACCGCCCGGGCGCGTGAGGCGCACCAGGCAGTTGCTGACTTTAGTGAGTCCGACTTCGAGGCACTGCACCACTTCGTCGACAGCGTGCGGAGGGCCGGGTGCGAGGTTGCCATCGTGCATGCGCGCAAGGCGGTGCTCGGGGGGTTGTCGCCGAAGGACAATCGCGAGATCCCCCCGTTGCGCTACGACGTCGTCCGGCGCCTCAAGCAGTCCTTCACGGACCTTCCCGTGATCGTCAACGGTGGCCTGCGCGATGCCCCGGCCGTCGTCGAGGCACTCTCATGGTGCGACGGAGTCATGCTTGGGCGCGAGGCCTACCATCGGCCGTACCTCCTGGCGGAGCTGCAACAGGAACTGGATCCGCGCCACCCGACGCTGCCACGGCGCGAAGTGCTGTTGGCGCGGATGGAGGAGTACGCACGGCGCGAGACCGCGGCAGGGACGCGCCTGTCGGCGATCACGCGTCACATGCTCGGCCTCTACAGCGGACAGCCCGGGGCGAAGGACTACCGCCGTGCGCTGAGTGAGGGAGCCCGCCTGGCGGGGGCTGGCCCGGAGTTGCTGCGGCGGGCAATTCCCCCGCTGAATCAGACTCCTTTGTAGCGATGTGAGAGTACTTTCGTATAATCTGATCGCAGCTCATGGGCAAGGACATAGAACTCGCGATCCTGTTCGCCGACGTCGTTGGTTCGACGCGGCTGTACGACACCATGGGCGACCTGCGCGCGCGGGACATGGTGGCGATCTGCATCGACGTCATGCGCAGTGCGACCGAGCAGCGCCAGGGCACGGTCATCAAGACGATGGGCGATGAGGTCATGGCGACCTTCCCCAGCGCCGACAGCGCGCTCAATGCGGCCGCGCAGATGCAGCAGCAGATCTCCAGCCATGCCCAGCTCAAGGTTGACGGGCAGGCGGTCGCGATCCGCATCGGTACCCACTTCGGCCCGGTCATGCTCGAGAACCGCGACGTCTTCGGGGCCGCCGTGCATACGGCCAACCGCATGACGAGCCAGGCCAAGGCCGGGCAGATCGTGACGACGGCGGCCACCATCGACCGGTTGTCGCCCGAGTGGCGTGCGGCCTGTCGGCAGATCGACATCGCCACGCTCAAGGGTCAGGGCAACGAAGTGGCCCTCTACGAGGTGCTGTGGCAGACCGAGGACATCACCAGCATGGTGCCGGGCATTGCCACCGAGCAGCGCCCGGGTCAGAGCATGCGCCTGCGCCTGCGCTGCCAGGACCGCGAGGTCGTCGTGGACGAGCGGCACTCGAGCATCACCATCGGGCGGGCGGAAGACAACGACGTGGTGGTGAAGGGCAGCCTGATCTCGCGCCTGCATGCGCGCATCGAGATCAACCGCAACAAGTTCGTGCTCATCGACCAGAGCACTAACGGCACCTTCGTGCAGGGCGCCGACGGCGAGGAATCCTTCGTGCGCCGTGACAGCCTGCAGATCAGAGGCCAAGGAATGATCGGGCTTGGGCGACTGCCCGAGCAGGGATCGCCGCAAACGATCCGCTTTGCCTGCGAAGAGGACTAAAAGCGCCCCGGCAGCGCCGCTGCCGGCCTCAGCCGAGTCGCCGTTCCGTTTCGGCAAGCTCTGCCAGCATGGCGGCCGGCAACCGGTCCCCGAAGCGATGCAGGTATTCACGCACTTCGGCCGCTTCCTTGCGCCACAGCTCCGGGTCCACCGAGAGCAGTGCCTCGAGGTCCCCCGGGGAGATCTTCAGCCCCTGGGTGTTCAGGTCCTCGGGCCGCGGCAGGCGGCCGATGGCCGTGTCCGCCGCGCCGCTCCTGCCCGCGCAGCGCTCGAGCATCCAGGCCAGCACGCGCAGGTTCTCGCCGAATCCCGGCCACAGGAACTTACCCTGCGCATCGCGCCGGAACCAGTTGACGTGGTAGATCTTCGGCGGGCGCATGAGCCTGGCGCCGACATCGAGCCAGTGCCGCCAGTAATCACCGAAGTTGTACCCGCAGAAGGGTTGCATCGCCATCGGGTCGCGGCGCACCACGCCGACCTGGCCGACCGCGGCGGCGGTGGTTTCGGAGGCCACCGAGGCACCGACCAGGACGCCGTGCTTCCAGTCGCGCGCCTCGTAGACCAGCGGCGCCACCTCGCGCCGGCGGCCACCGAACACCAGCGCCGAGATCGGCACGCCGCGCGCATCCTCCGCGTGCGGTGACCAGCTGGGGTTGCGGCGCGCGGAGACGGTGAAGCGCGAGTTGGGATGGGCCGCCGGGCCGTTGGCCTTGTCGTACGGGCGACCCTGCCAGTCGAGCACGGGCGCACCGCTCCCCAGGCCTTCCCACCACGGCTGGTCGTCCGCGGTGACCGCCACGTTGGTGAAGAGCGTGTCCCGCCGGATCATCTCGTAGGCGTTGCGGTTGGTCTCCGGGTTGGTACCCGGCACGACCCCGAAGTAACCGGCCTCGGGGTTGATGGCCCAGAGGCGGCCGTCCTCGCCGGGATGCAGCCAGGCGATGTCATCGCCCACGGTGAACACCTTCCATCCGGGCAGCGAGGCCGGCGGGATCAGCATGGCAAGGTTGGTCTTGCCGCAGGCCGAGGGGAAGGCGCAGGCGATGTAGTGGGTCTCCCCCTGCGGGTTCTGCAGGCCGACGATCAGCATGTGTTCGGCCAGCCAGCCCTCCGAGCGCGCCTGCCAGCTGGCGATGCGCAGCGCATGGCACTTCTTGCCGAGCAGGGCGTTGCCGCCGTAGCCCGAGCCGAAGCTCTCGATCGACAGCTCCTCGGGGAAGTGCATGATGAAGCGGCGTTCCGGATCCAGCTCGCCGATCGAGTGCAATCCGCGCACGAAGCGGCCCTCGCGGGAAATGCGCTCGAGCGCCTGCCGGCCGGCGCGGGTCATGATCATCATGTTGAGGACGACGTACGGGCTGTCGGTGATCTCCACGCCCAGCCGCGACAGCGGCGAGTCGAGGGGGCCCATGCAGTAGGGGATCACGTACAGGGTGCGACCGCGCATGCAGCCCTTGAACAGGGCGCGCATCTTGGCGCGCGCCTCGGTCGGGTCCATCCAGTGATTGTTCGGGCCGGCATCCGCCTGCGAGCGGGTGCAGATGTAGGTGACGTGCTCGACGCGCGCCACGTCGTTCGGCTCGGAACGATACAGGTGGCAGCCCGGGAACTGTTCCGGGTTGAGGCCCTTCAGCTCCCCGCTGCGCAGCAGCTGGCCGATGAGTGCGCCCCTCTCCGCGTCGCCACCCTCGCACCAGTGCACCGCATCCGGCTGGGTGAGTTCGCTGACCGCCTTCACCCAGTCGGCGACCGGCCTGCTCAGCTGGGGCAGGGGCAGGAGCATGTCTGCGGCAGTGGCCATCCGCGGTTCCTTGTTATCTTCCGGAGCCGGTAAGTATATCGCGGGCGCGCGGGTCACCCCGATGATGTAAGCTCAGCCCGGGATCGCCATTCATGCGACGGCACGCGCGTATTTTTCTGTAAATTCATGGAGATACGCGTGACCACGGCCGTGATCGGTCCGTGGACCCGCACGGCCGTAGGCATTCACTGACATGCAGGACTTAGAGGACATATTCGGCAGCGCGGGCCCCCTGGCGCGCGCGCTCCCGGACTTCAAGGTGCGGCGCGACCAGCGCCGCATGGCGCAGCGCATTGCCGATGCGCTGGCCGAGCGCGAGTCCCTGGTGGTCGAGGCCGGGACCGGCACCGGGAAGACCTTCGCCTACCTGGTGCCGGCGCTGCTCTCGGGACGGCGTGTCCTGATCTCCACCGGCACCCGCACGCTGCAGGACCAGCTGTTCGCCAAGGACCTGCCCCTGGTCTCGGCGGCCATCGGCCGCCCGGCGCGGGTGGCGCTGCTGAAGGGGCGCGCGAACTACCTGTGCCGCTATCGACTCGAGCGGATCGACGTGCAGGCCGAGCAGCTGGACCTGGTGCAGATGGGGGTGCCACGCACGCGCAGCGCCCAGACCATGCTGGCCCGCATCCAGCGCTGGGCACGCACGACCCAGCGCGGCGACCTGGCCGAGGTGCGCGGCCTTTCGGACAGCCATCCGGTGTGGCCGCAGGTCACCTCGACGCGCGAGAGCTGCCTCGGGCAGCGCTGTGCCGAGTTCGCGCGCTGCCACGTGGTGCTGGCGCGGCGCGAGGCGCTCGAGGCCGACATCGTCATCGTCAACCACCACCTGCTGCTGGCCGACCTCGCCCTGAAGGAGGACGGCTTCGGCGACCTGCTCGGCTCGGCCGATGCGATCGTGCTCGATGAGGCCCACCAGATCCCGGACCTCGCCACACAGTTCTTCGGCGCGCACGTCGGCAGCCGGCAGCTCGAGACACTGCTCAAGGAGGTGCGCGTCGAGTCGGCAAGCCACGCGGCCAACACCCTTGCCGCTGGCGCCGGCGCGGGGCCGGCCGCGGCCCTGCGGGACGCGGAGGATGCACTCGCCCAGCTGCGCGCGAGCGCACCCACGACGCCCGGCCGCTATCCGTGGACGACCGGATCATCCGCCCTGAGCCGCGCGGCACGCGAGCTGGGCGATTCGCTCTACGCTCTGCACGGCGCGCTCGCGCCGCTGGGCGAGGACGGTCCGCTGGCCCAGTTTGCCGAGCGCGCCGCGGAGATCGCCGCGAACCTGACCCGCATCGGGGCGCCGGACGAGCTGGACGGGGCGCGTGCCATCGAGGTGCGCCCCGGCGGCTTCACCCTGAGCCTGATCCCGTTCGACATCTCCGAGCGCTTCCGGGCGCTGGTCGCCGCGCGCCGCGGGGCGTGGATCTTCACCTCGGCAACCCTGTCGCTCGGCGAGGACTTCAGCCACTTCACCGGTCGACTCGGGTTGGCGGATGCGCAGACGCTGCTCATCGAGAGTCCCTTCGATCATGAGCGGCAGAGCCTGCTGTACCTGCCGCACGGCCTGCCGGCGCCGGCGGCCCAGAACTACGTCGCCGCCGTCATCGACACGGCCGAGCCGCTCATCCGCGCCGCCGGCGGCGGCGCCTTCGTGCTTTTCACCAGCCACCGTGCGCTCGCCCAGGGCGCCGCCCTGCTGCGCGCGCGCTGGGGCGCCGGCAGTCCCTACCGGCTCTTCGTGCAGGGCGAGGCGCCGCGCGAGCGCATGCTGCAGGAGTTTCGCGCCGACGGTAACGCGGTGCTGCTCGGCACGGCGAGTTTCTGGGAAGGGGTGGACGTGAAGGGCGGGGCGCTGCGCCTGGTGATCATCGAGAAGCTCCCGTTCGCCTCGCCTGAAGATCCCCTGGTGCGGGCGCGCATCGAGCACCTCACGGCCACCGGCGGCAACGCCTTCCGCGACTACCAGCTGCCCGGTGCCGCACTCACCCTCAAGCAGGGGGCGGGGCGGCTCATCCGCAGCGAAGACGACTACGGCGTCGTGGTCATCTGCGATCCGCGCATGGTCGCTCGCAACTACGGCCGGGTCTTCCTCGCCGCGCTGCCGCCGATGACGGTGACGCGCGATGAAGACGAGGCGCGCCGCTTCCTGGCGCGCCATGCGCCGCGACTGCCGGCGGCACCGGCGGCCGTGGCGCCGTGAAGATCCTCGCCCTCGACACCGCGACGGAGAACTGCTCCGCCGCACTGCTCGTGAGCCCGGACCGCTACGCACGGGAAGAACTGCTGCACAAGGGCGGCGCGGAACGCATCCTGCCGATGGTGCAGGAGCTGCTCGCGACTGCCGGGATCGCACTGACGGACCTGGATGCCATCGCCTTCGGACGCGGCCCCGGCGGCTTCACCGGCGTGCGCCTCGCGGCCAGCATCACCCAGGGCCTGGCCTTCGGTGCGGGCGTGCCGATCGTCGGCATCTCCGACCTGCATGCCCTGGCCCAACGGGTGTTGGATCTCGAGGCCACCGCCGCCGGTGCGCTGGTGTGCACGGACGCCCGCATGGGCGAGGTCTACTGGGGTTGCTACGCACGGGGCGCGGGGAACCGCGCCGAGCCTGTGGCCGAGGATCGCGTGGGTGCGCCCGCGCGCGTGCAGCTGCCGGGGACCTGGGCCGCCGACGGCCTGACCGTCGGAGCGGGCACCGGCTTTGCCGCGTACCCGCAACTGGCCAGCCTCATCGGCACGCAGCCAGTGCATCCCGCACTGCGGCCGAGGGCCGCCGAAATCCTGGCGCTGGCGGTGCCCGAAGTGCTGGCCGGCCGGGTGGGTGCGGCCGAGGCCGCGGTGCCCGTCTACCTGCGGGACAACGTGGCGCAGGTGGGTCCAAGTCACTAAATTGGCTCAGAATCGCGCTCTGTCATGAATCTGCAACAGGCCGCCCCTGTAATAGCCGCGCCAGCCAGCGCAGTCACGTGAGTGTCATGCCCGCGAAACAAGTCCTGATCGTCGAAGACGAGCGCCCGATCCGCGAGATGATCGCCTTCGGACTCAAGCGCGCCGGCTTTGAGGTGCGCGAGGCCGAGGACTGCCGTGCCGCCCGCGCCGCGCTCGCCGATGCCCGCCCGGACCTCGTCCTGGTCGACTGGATGCTGCCGGACATGAGCGGGCTGGAACTCACGCGCGCCCTCAAGCGTGACCGCGAGACGCGCGAGCTGCCGGTGATCATGCTGACCGCGCGCGCCGAGGAGGGGGACAAGGTCGCCGGCCTCGAAGGCGGGGCGGACGACTATGTCACCAAGCCCTTCTCCCCGCGCGAGCTGCTGGCGCGGATCAACGCCGTCCTGCGGCGCAGCGGTACCAGCGGGGTGGACGAGCGCGTCGAATTCGAGGGCCTCGCCCTGGACCAGGCCAGCCACCGCGTCATGGTAGGGGAGCGCACCGTGGCGCTGGGCCCGACAGAGTACCGCATGCTCGAGTTCTTCATGACCCACCCGGAGCGGGTCTACACCCGCGACCAGCTGCTCGATCGCATCTGGGGCGGCAACGTCTACGTCGAAGAGCGCACCATAGACGTCCATATCCGCCGCCTGCGCAAGGCGCTCGAGGATTTCGGGTACGATCACTTCGTACAGACCGTGCGGGGTTCCGGGTACCGCTTCTCGGCCCGCGCGGAATAGCAACCGCTGACAGCGAGGCGTGTTTCGCATGCAACCCGCGACACAGGCATGGTGGTTCGCGGCGGGTCGGCTGCTCGGCACGGTGCTGCTTGGCCTGGGCGCAGGGTGGCTGTTCGGCAACGCCTGGGGCGGGCTGGCCATCGCACTCGCCGTGCACCTGGCCTGGGTCCTGTCGAACCTGTTCCGCCTGGAGTGGTGGCTGCGCCACCGCAGCTACGCCGATCCACCCGACAGCGGCGGGGTATGGGGCGAGATCATCGCCCAGATCGTGCGCCTGCACCGCCGCAAGCGCTTTCACAAGCAGCGCTTCGTCCAGCTCATGCGCCAGCTGCAGCGCTCCACCGCCGCGCTGCCCGACGGTGTGGTGATCCTCAACGCGCAGCGCGAGATCGTCTGGTTCAACCTCATGGCCTCGCGGCTTCTCGGGCTGCGTCGCAGTGCAGACCTCGGCATGCGCATCGAGAACCTGCTGCGCGAGCCGGCGGTGGTGCGCTACCTGGCCAGCGCCGACTACTCCAACCCCATCGTCATCCGCCCGACCGGGGGCGAGGACGGCTACCTGTCGCTGCAGGTCGCCCCCTACGGTGACGGTCAGCTGTTGCTGCTGGTGCGCGATGTCTCGCGGCAGATGCGCCTGGAGGCCGTGCGGCGCGATTTCGTCGCCAATGCATCGCACGAGCTGCGCTCGCCGCTGACGGTGATCTCGGGGTACCTGGAGACGCTGGCGCAGGATCCCTCGCTGGAGGCGGAGCTGCAGGGCCCGGTGGCGGAGATGCGCCGCCAGGCCGAGCGCATGACCTCGATCATCCGCGACCTGCTGGAGCTGTCGCGCCTGGAGGAGACCGACGAGGTCGTGGGGGGGCGGCCGGTCGACATCGCCGCGCTCGTCTCCATGCTGCGCAAGGACGTCCTCGGCCGCCCCGTGCACCCCGGGAATGTCACGGTGAGCGTCGAGTCGGATGCCCAGCTGATCGGTGACGAGCCGGAGATCCACTCGGCGTTCTCGAACCTCGTGGACAATGCGGCCAAGTACACCCCGCGCGGTGGCGCCATCCACATCCGCTGGTGGGTCGATGCGCAGGGGGGGCATTTCGCGGTGACCGACACCGGCATCGGCATCCCCACCGAACACATCCCGCGCCTGACGGAGCGCTTCTACCGCGTCGATCCCGGCCGCTCGCGTTCCACCGGCGGCTCCGGCCTCGGGCTGGCGATCGTCAAGCACGTCCTGCAGCGCCACGGCGCCACACTCGAGATCAAGAGCGCCGAAGGGGTGGGCAGCACCTTTACCTGCCACTTTCCCCCGGCACGGATCGCGCTGCCACAGCGGGCGGCGACCGCCACCGGCTGAGGAACCGCCCGGGCCCGGGCTGCAGCCCCCCGGTCAGAAAGACTTCGCAGCTCTGTCATCCAACCGACATGGGCGGCCGCGACCCTTGAGCGAGCGCTTGCAGTCTTACGGACAAGCTGATGGCGGTCATGGCAAACGACACCCCCGCGCGCGCTCCCCGGCAGAGGGTCCGCACGCTGTTCCTGTCCGACATCCACCTGGGGTTCCGGCACGCCCGCACCCGCGAGCTCAACGCGTTCCTGCAGGGCATCGAGGCGGAAACCATCGTGCTGGTGGGCGACATCGTCGATGCGCTGAGCCTGGCGCGACGTGCCTACTGGAGCGCCGAGCACACCCGGGTGCTGCGCACCCTCCTGGCGCGGCAGCGCGCCGGCACGCGCCTGGTCTACATCCCGGGTAACCATGATGCGAGCCTGGCCATGCTCGCGCAGATGCTGCAGGGCCAGTTCGAGGTCCACCGCGAGTGGGTGCACCGGGGCGCGCGCGGTGCGCGCACGCTGGTGCTGCATGGCGACCAGTTCGATGGCCTGCACACGACGCCGGCCTGGCTGACCTGGCTGGGCGATTTCCTGCACGGGCGCACCGTGCAGGTGAGCAGCACCGTCAACAACGTGCGCCGCGCGCTCGGCAGGCCGTACTGGCCGCTGACCGAGGCGCTGAAGCTCGGCATCGCGGCCAGCGCGCGCTTCATCGAGCACTTCGAGCACGTGGCGGCGGACCATGCCCGCGCGCGCGGCTACGACGGGGTCATCTGCGGGCACATCCACCGTGCCAACCTGCGCACCATCCGCGGCGTGGTCTACGCCAACACCGGGGACTGGGTCGAGTCCTGCTCGGCACTCGCCGAGTGCGAGCAGGGGCGGCTGCGGCTGCTGCGCTGGCCGCCGCCGGCGGCGCTGCCAGCGGCCGCCGCCGCCCCGTTGGCCGCGGATGCGGCATGAGGATCGCGCTGGCCACCGATGCCTGGCGCCCGCAGATCAACGGCGTGGTCACCACCTTGCAGGCGACCGCGGCCGAGTTGCGCCGGCGCGGTCACGAGGTGCGCATCATCCACCCGCGCGGGTGCTTCTCGGTGCCATGCCCCAGCTACCCGCAGATCCGGCTGGTGCTGCGGCCCTACGCCTACGTGGCGCGCGAGCTCAGGTGCTTCAGGCCGCAGGCCATCCACATCGCCACCGAGGGGCCGCTCGGCCTGGCGGTGCGGCGCTACTGCCGCGCCCGCCGGCTGCCGTTCACCAGCGCCTATCACACCCGCTACCCCGAGTACCTCGCGGCGCGCTGGCCGATCCCGCCGCGCGCGACCTACGCCGGGCTGCGCTGGTTCCACGGCGCCGCCACGCGCACCTTCGTCTCCAGCGCGAGCCTCGAGGCACAGCTGAAAGCGCGGGGGTTCCGGCACCTGCATCGCTGGTGCCGCGGCGTCGACCTCGGTCGCTTTCGCCCCGTGCCTGCCCATCCGCTGCTGGCAGGGCTGCCACGCCCGCTCATGGCGTGCGTCGGGCGCGTCGCGGTGGAGAAGAACATCCCCGCCTTCCTGCGGCTCGACCTGCCGGGCACCAAGCTCGTGGTCGGGGACGGCCCGCAGCTTCCCGAGCTGCGGGCACGCTATCCGCAGGCCGTCTACGCCGGCTTTCGCAGCGCGGATGAGCTGGCGCAGCTGCTCTCGGGCAGCGACGTCATGGTGTTCCCGAGCCGCACCGACACTTTCGGTCTGGCCATGATCGAGGCGCAGGCCTGCGGCCTCCCGGTGGCCGCCTTCCCGGTGCCGGGCCCGCTGGATGTCATCGACCCGGGCGTGACCGGGGCGATGCACGAGGATCTGGCGCTGGCCATCCACCGCGCCTTGCCTCTGGAGCGCACCGCATGCATCGCCGGCGCCTCGGCATTCACCTGGGAGGCGGCCACATCGCAGTTCCTGGCCGGCCTTGCGCCGATCGGCGCAGCGGCACGGGCGACACTGCCGGCAGGCCACGGTTCCGCTATCATCGGGCGAATTGGTGCCACGCCGGGCGCGGTGCCAGACCGGAGACGCTAACCGATGGAAACCGCCGACCTCAGTCACCACATCTCGCGCAGGTTCAACGAGGACCTCGAGCGCGTGCGCAGCAAGGTGCTCGGCATGGGCGGCTTCGTCGAGCAGCAGCTGCAGAAGGCGATCACCGCCCTGGTCGAGGGCGACAGCACCCTCGGCGAGTCGGTCGCCATCGATGACTACCAGGTGAACAACATGGAGGTGCAGATCGACGAGGAGTGCAGCCGCATCCTCGCCACGCGCGCCCCGGCGGCCGGTGACCTGCGCGTCATCGTCGCGATCATCAAGACCATCACCGACCTCGAGCGCATCGGCGACGAGGGCGAGAAGATCGGCTACATTGCCTCGCGCCTGGCGACCATGGAACGACCCGCGGACAAGTACCGCGAGATCAAGCATCTCGGCCGCGTCGTCTCGGAGATGGTGCACGATGCCCTGGATGCCTTCGCGCGCATGGACGTGGAGGCCGCACTGCGCGTGGCCCGCCAGGACCGCCTGGTGGACGAGGAGTACGAGGCCATCCAGCGCCAGAGCATCACCTTCATGATGGAGGACCCGCGCACCATCCGCCGCGCACTCGATGTCATGTGGGTGGTGCGCGCCCTCGAGCGCATCGGCGACCACGCCAAGAACATCAGCGAGTACGTGGTCTACATGGTGCACGGCAAGGATATCCGCCACACCTCGCTGGACGATGTCGAGCGCGAGCTGCGCACCCGCGATCAGACGTCGAACCCGGCCTGAAGCGCCGCCACGCCCGCCGCACGCCGTGGATCGCCGTACCCTGAACATTGCCGGCTTCGCCGCCTGCGCGGCGCTGCTGGGCTATGCCCTGTACGCGCAGTTCCAGCTCGGGCTCGAACCGTGCCCGTTGTGCATCTTCCAGCGCATTGGCGTGGCCTTGGCCGGCGTGCTGTTCCTGCTGGCGGCGCTGCACAATCCGTCCGGCGGCGGCCGCTACGTGTACGCGGGGCTTGTGGGCGTGGCCGCCCTGGCGACCGCCGGCGTGGCCGCGCGGCATGTCTACGTGCAGCACCTGCCGCCGGGTTCACTGCCCTCGTGCGGGGCGCCGCTGGCGATCCTGCTGAAGTTCACGCCCGTGTTCACGCTCATCAAGAAGGTGCTGACCGGCAGCGGGGAGTGCGGCGAGGTGAACTGGCGCTTCCTGGGGCTGGCCATGCCGACCTGGGTGCTGCTGTGCGCGCTGGCGCTTGCGGCGCTGGGGCTCTACGCCAACCTCGGCGGCGGCCGGCTCAGGCCAGCAGGTTCCGCAGCACGCTGAAGTACATCCGCTGCAGGGCGTCGATGTCGGCGATGCGCACGCATTCATCGACCTTGTGGATCGACTCGCTGATGACGCCGAGCTCGACCACCTGCGCGCCCATGGGGGCGATGAAGCGGCCGTCCGAGGTGCCGCCCCCGGTACTCGACCTCGGCCGCCGGCCGCTCACGGACTCGACCGCGTCGGCGACCGCCCGCGAGAGGGTGCCCGGGGCGGTGTAGAAGGGCTCCCCGGAGACGAACCACTCGAGCGAGTAGCGTACCTTGTGGCGCCTCAGGATCTGCTCGACCGTGGCCTTGAGACCCTCCAGGGTCTGCAGCGGGCAGTAGCGCAGGTTGAAGCGCATCTTCAGCTCACCGGGGATCACGTTCGGCGCGCCGGTGCCGGCGCTGAAATTGGAGACCTGGAAGCTGGTCGGCTGGAAGTCGTCCGTGCCGTGGTCCCAGACCCGGGCCACCAGTTCCGCCAGCGCCGGGGCCAGCGAGTGCACCGGGTTTTCCGCCCGCTGCGGGTAGGCGATGTGGCCCTGGACACCGTGCACGGTCAACCGGCCGCTCAGGGACCCGCGCCGTCCGACCTTGATGGTGTCCCCCAGCACCTGCTCGCTCGAGGGTTCCCCGACCAGGCACCAGTCGATGCGCTGGCCGCGCTCCTGCAGGAGGCGCACCACCGCCTTGGTGCCATCGAGCGAGGGGCCTTCCTCGTCCGAGGTGAGCAGGAAGGCGATCGAGCCGCGGTGATCCGGGTGCGCACGCACGAATTGTTCCGTGGCCGTCACCATGGCGGCGAGTCCGCTCTTCATGTCCGCCGCGCCGCGCCCGAAGAGCATGCCGTCCCGGATGCGCGGCACGAAGGGATCGCCGCTCCACTCCGCCACCGGACCGGTCGGCACCACATCGGTGTGGCCCGCGAAACAGAAGACCGGCCCGGTGCCCCCGCGCGTGGCCCACAGGTTCTCGACGGCACCGATCCGCAGGGACTCGGTGGCGAACCCGGCCCCGGCCAGGCGCTGCGCGATCAGCTGCTGGCAGCCCTCGTCCGCCGGGGTGATGGAGGCCCGGCGCAACAGATCCTGAGTCAATTCAAGCGCTTGTGACATTGCGGCGACGTTCTGGGAACCGGTGACGGCCGAGGATGGCGGCGGCTGCGGTTTTATACGGCCTGGGCTTCCTTCGGGGCAAGGCTTGTCATGCCCGTGCAAAGTCGACCCGGAAGACTGCGGTCACGGCCACAGGGAAGCGGCCGCGATAAGGGGCGGGGGCCTTGGAAAGGGCCCCCAGGCCCTGTCATGAGAGTGTCACGTCCCTGTCATCTAATGCGCGCCAGTGACCGATAGGCTCTTGCCGCCCGTCGCGAAGGGCGCCGAGCGTTCCCAAGACCCAGGAGTCGAAGCATGAAGTCAGTAACTGTAAAGCGGATGGTGGTGGCGGCGGTGAGCACCGTCGTGTTCGCCGGCGCCGCCCTGGCGGCGGACATCTCCGGCGCCGGCGCCACGTTCCCCTACCCGATCTATTCGAAGTGGGCGGACGCGTACAAGACGCAGACCGGCGTCGGACTCAACTATCAGTCCATCGGCTCCGGCGGCGGCATCAAGCAGATCAAGGCCAAGACCGTGACCTTCGGTGCCTCGGACATGCCGCTGAAGCCGGAGGACCTGCAGGCCGCCGGCCTCGTGCAGTTCCCGATGATCATCGGTGGCGTGGTGCCGGTGGTGCACATCAAGGGCGTCGCCCCGGGCGCGCTGGTGCTGGACGGCGCGACCGTCGCCTCGATCTACATGGGCGAGATCACCAAGTGGGATGACGCGCGGGTCAAGAAGCTGAACCCGAAGCTGGCGCTGCCGGGCACCACCATCGCCCCGGTGTACCGCTCGGACGGCTCGGGCACGAACTTCCTGTTCTCCGACTACCTGTCCAAGTCCAGCCCGAAGTTCCAGAGCTCGATCGGTGCCAACACCTCGGTGCAGTGGCCGGTGGGCATCGGTGCCAAGGGCAACGAGGGCGTGGCCAACATGACCACGCAGACCGACGGGGCGATCGGCTACGTCGAGTACGCCTACGCCAAGCAGACCAAGATGGCGTACACGCAGCTGGTCAACAAGGCCGGTAAGGCCGTCACGCCGAACGCCGAGTCGTTCCAGGCGGCCGCCGCCAGCGCCGACTGGAAGAATGCCGCCGGCTACTACCTCATCCTCACCGACCAGGCCGGCCCCGCCAGCTGGCCGATCACCGGCGCCAGCTTCATCCTGGTGTACGCGGCGCCGCCGGATGCGGCCGCCACGACCGCGGCCCTGAAGTTCTTCGACTGGGCCTACAAGAACGGTGGCAAGATGGCGGCCGAACTGGACTACGTGCCGCTGCCGGATGCCCTGATCCAGCAGGTGCGCGCGACGTGGAAGACGCAGATCAAGGGCGCGACGCTGTAAGCTGCCTGACCCGCGGCGCAGGCCGTGGGTCTGCTGATACACCGGCGGCTGCCTCGGGAGACCGGGCAGCCGCCGGTTTTCGGTTGACGGGGGATGACGAAGCGTGACAGGTGGCCGTCCGCGATGAATACGGTGGCTGCGATCAGTCCGAAGCACGCCGCCGGGCAGCGCCGGCGCGAGCGCCTGTTCCGCGGCGCGACCCTGGGGGCGGCGCTGCTGGTGCTGGCGCTCCTGGGCGGGGTGACGCTCTCCCTGCTCATCGGCGCCTGGCCGGCCCTGGCGCACTTCAAGCTCTCCTTCATCACGCGCGAGATCTGGAACCCGGTCACCGACCAGTACGGGGCGCTGGCGCCGATCTACGGCACGCTCGTCACCTCCTTCCTCGCCATGCTGCTGGCGGTGCCGGTGAGCTTCGGCATCGCGATCTTCCTCACCGAGCTGGCCCCCGGCTGGCTCAAGCGCCCGGTGGGGGTGGCGATCGAGCTGCTCGCGGCGGTGCCGAGCATCATCTACGGCATCTGGGGCCTGTTCGTGCTGGCCCCGGTGCTGCAGCGCCACGTCCAGCCCTGGCTGATCGACGTGCTCGGGCCGCTGCCGCTCATCGGCAAGTTCTTCCAGGGGCCGCCGTTCGGCATCGGCATCCTCACCGCCGCCTTCGTGCTGGCGATCATGGTCATCCCCTTCGTCTCCGCGGTCATGCGCGATGTGTTCGAGACCGTGCCGGACGTGCTGAAGGAGTCGGGCTACGGCCTGGGCGCGACCACCTGGGAGGTCATCTGGCAGGTGGTCGTGCCGTACGCGCGCACCGGCATGATCGGCGGGGTCATGCTCGGGCTGGGCCGCGCGCTCGGTGAGACCATGGCGGTGACCTTCGTCATCGGCAACGCGCACCGCATCGGCACCTCGCTGCTCGCGCCCGGCACCACCATCTCGGCCTCGATTGCCAACGAGTTCGCCGAAGCGGTCGGGGACCTGTACACCTCCTCGCTGGTTGCCCTGGGCGCGCTGCTGTTCCTCATCACGTTCGTCGTCATCGCCGCGGCCCGGCTGATGCTCATGCGGCTCGAGCGCCGCGCCCTGGGGAGCGCATGAGCAGCCGCCGCACGCTGCGCAAGCTCACCAACGTGGTGGCGCTGGTGCTCTCGGGCATCGCTACCGCCATCGGGCTGTTCTTCCTCGCGGCCATCCTGTGGACGCTGGTGAAGAACGGGGTGGCCGGGCTGTCCGTGGCCCTGTTCACGCAGATGACCCCGCCGCCGGGCAGCGCCGGCGGCCTGCTCAATGCCATCTACGGCAGCGTGGTCATGACGGTCATCGGCATCCTCATCGGCGGGCCGATCGGCATGCTCGCCGGCACCTACCTGGCCGAATACGGCCGCACCGCGCGCATCTCGGCGCTGATCCGTTTCGTGAACGACGTGCTGCTGTCGGCGCCGTCGATCATCATCGGCCTGTTCGTGTACGAGCTGCTCGTGGTCCGCATGGGACACTTCTCGGCGATCGCCGGCGCGGTGGCGCTGGCGATCATCGCCATGCCGGTCATCGTGCGCACCACCGAGGACATGCTGAACCTGGTGCCGCAGGGGATGAAGGACGCCTCGACCGCGATGGGCGCCTACACGTGGCGCACCGTCACGAGCGTCATCTACCCGGCGGCCCGCAGCGGCATCGTCACCGGACTGCTGCTGGCGGTGGCGCGCATCAGCGGGGAGACCGCGCCGCTGCTGTTCACCGCGCTCAACAACCAGTTCTGGAGCAGCAACCTCGGCGCGCCGATGGCCAACCTGCCGGTGGTGATCTTCCAGTTTGCCCTGAGCCCCTACCCGAACTGGCAGCAGCTCGCCTGGTCCGGCGCCCTCATCATCACGGTCAGCATCCTGGTGCTGAGCATCGCCGCGCGCATCGCCGTCTCCTCGTTCACCAAGGGGCGCCACTGATGGGCGCCAGCGAGGCCTCGCTGCGTCCGCAGCTGCCCGAGAGGGCAGACACGCCCGAGGTCGGGCAGCTGCGCTTCGAGGTGCGGCACCTGAATTTCTTCTACGGCAAGCACCAGGCGCTGAAGGACATCAGCCTGACGCTCTCCGACCGCCAGATCACCGCCTTCATCGGCCCCTCCGGCTGCGGCAAGTCGACCCTGCTGCGCGTCTTCAACCGCATGTACACCCTGTATCCGGGCCAGCGCGCCGAGGGCGACGTGCTGCTGGACGGGGAGAACATCCTCTCCCCGACGGTCGATGTCGCCGACCTGCGCTTCCGCGTCGGCATGGTGTTCCAGAAGCCGACGCCGTTCCCGATGTCGATCTTCGACAACGTCGCCTTCGGGCTGCGGCTGTCGCGGCGCATCAGCCGCAGCGAGCTCGCCGACCGGGTGGAGGAGGGCCTGCGCGATGCGGCGATGTGGGACGAGGTGAAAGACAAACTGCACGAGGACGGCCGCGGGCTCTCCGGCGGCCAGCAGCAGCGGCTGTGCATCGCGCGCACGCTCGCGCTGCGCCCGGAGGTCATCCTCTTCGACGAGCCCACCGCGGCGCTGGATCCGATCTCCACGCTGCGCGTGGAGGAGACGCTGCAGAGCCTGCGCGAGCGCTACTGCATCGCCGTCGTCACCCACAACCTGCAGCAGGCCGCACGCGTCTCCAACGTCACCGCCTTCATGTACCTCGGCGACCTCGTCGAGATCGGGCCGACCGAGCAGATGTTCACGGCGCCGAAGAACCGGCGCACCGACGACTACGTCACCGGCCGCTTCGGCTGAAGCACCCATGAACAAGACGCCGGACAACAACCCTAGCCGCCCGAGCCTGCCGCCGCCGGCCGCGGACGCAGCCGAGGCGGCCATGGAAGAGGCGCTCGGCGCCCACGGCAGCGCCGCGGACCGGGGCGCACGGCTGCTCAAGCCGAGCGGCCGGCGCGGTGGCATCCCTGCCGAGCCACACAGTCCGCTGGCGCTCGACTCCCCGCCCATCGCCCACCCGGTGTTCCACTGCAAGGACGTGAACATGTTCTACGGCGCCAAGCAGGCGCTGAAGAACATCACCCTCGACGTCGCCCCGCGCCAGGTGCTGGCGATGATCGGACCTTCCGGGTGCGGCAAGTCGACGTTCCTGCGCTGCCTGAACCGCATGAACGACACGATCCCGAACACCCGTACCACCGGCACCATCACCCTCGACGGGCAGGACATCTTCGCTCCCGAGGTGGACGTGGCGCAGCTGCGCGCGCGCATCGGCATGGTGTTCCAGAAGCCGAATCCCTTCCCCAAGTCGATCTTCGAGAACGTCGCCTACGGGCCGCGCATCCATGGCATGACACGCAGCCGCGCCGAGCTGGACGAGATCGTCTGCTCGAGCCTCACCCGCGCGGGCCTGTGGGACGAGGTGAAGGACCGCCTGAATGCCCCGGGCACCGGCCTGTCCGGCGGCCAGCAGCAGCGGCTGTGCATCGCCCGCACGATCGCGGTGCAGCCGGAGGTGATCCTCATGGACGAGCCCTGCTCGGCGCTGGACCCGGTGGCCACTGCGCGCGTCGAGGATCTGATCGATGAGCTGCGCGCGCAGTACGCCATCGTCATCGTGACGCACTCGATGCAGCAGGCGGCGCGTGTCTCGCAGCGTACCGCCT
Source organism: Pseudomonadota bacterium (assembly GCA_018240525.1). Lineage (GTDB taxonomy): Bacteria > Pseudomonadota > Gammaproteobacteria > Steroidobacterales > Steroidobacteraceae > 13-2-20CM-66-19. The sequence continues at coordinate 770,815 of JAFEFN010000014.1, read as the reverse complement.
ACTTCCACCTGGGCGAGCTTATAGAGATTGGTGAGACGGACCGCATCTTTACCAACCCCAGGCACCGCCTGACGGAAGACTACATCACGGGACGCTTCGGCTAGATCCGCGCGCCGCGCGTGCCGACGCAAGGTGCCACGACGGCGGCCGCCCCCAAGTGGGGCTCGCCCGTCTGGCGGCGGGCGAGCCCCGTTGGTTACCTCTGGTACGGGTAGTAGCGCAGCGAGAACATGGCGACCGAGATGTTCGTGTCCGGGTCCCCGCCGACGCCCGGGAAGATCTCACGCTTGGTGTAGGAGTACTGCAATCCCATCTGCAGGTTGCCGATCTCGCCCTGGTAGTACTTCCACCAGACGCCGCCGGTCCCCTGCATGATCGACTTGGTGTTTGCGGCGCACTTGCCGCCCAGGGTCTCGCAGCCGCTGTTGTCATAGAGCGGACTGCCGTAGCCGTAACCCAGGCCGCCCGCGTCCGTGTAGGCCTGGGAGTCGGCGTGTTCCTCGCCGAAGTACAGGTACGCCGTCCAGGCGGGGGCGGGGTGGGCTTCCAGGCCTGCCAGGACGTGGTAACCGCGGATGGTTGCGAAGTGACCGTCCGGTTTGAGAGTCACGTCGGGCAGCTGCGCGGAGCCATAGCGGCCGATGCCGTTGCCGAACAGGCCGCTGGCCCTGAAATCGAGCACGTCGTGCACCAGCGGCAGGATCATGCCCGCTCCCACACCCTCGCCGTTCTGGGTGTCATTGTGGCCGGCGACCTGGTCGCGGAACCAGCGCACCATGCCGTAGACCTCGTAGTGGCCAAAGCCCGGATCGATGGCGACCTTGCCGATGATGTCCGGGGCAGGGTCGAGGGAGTAGTTCTGGCCCGAGTAGTACAGCGAGCCGCCCGGGTTGTTGAACACCGTACCCGGCGGGAGCGGGTTCGGGCCGTTGAAGATCAGCGCCTGCGGGCTCTCGAAGGACAGCCCGGCCGAGACCACGTCGTTGAAGCGCTCGACGAGGCGGATCTGGGGGTCACGGGTCCAGTTGAACCCCGGAACGTACTGCGCATCGATGGTCAGCGGGATGGCTTCGGAGCGCACCTTCAGGCCGCTCTTGAACATGGTCGCCATGCTCCAGGTCTGGCCGGCGAGCAGGCTGAAGCCGACGTCCGAACGCGTGTACAGACCGTACACGTGGCGCAGACGCGGGGTGTAGCTGTTGCTCTCGTTGGAGTTGGCCGTGGGAGCCGCGCCCAGGAAGTCAAACTCGAGATAGCCCTCAGCGCGGTTACTGCCCGACTCAGGGCCCTGGGCGAGCAGCGACAGCCTGCTCTGGCGGGCAGACATGCGGAACTCGTCCAGCCCGTAGTTGGACGAATTCGGGTACGGAATGGCGGTGTTCCAGTTCGACCCCATGTCCGCGGTCTCGTTCCGGTTGCGGTAAATCGTGCCCAGCTCCATGAAGCCGCCGAAGGTCAGCGTCACCGGGCCTGCGTGCAGGGCAGGACTGCCCTTCTTCTCCACCACGACTGGAGGAGTGGCGGTCGCCGCCACTGCCGTCTGGGCCGCGGGCGGGTGGCTCTGCTGCTGCTGCATCTGGTCGATCTGCTTCTGCAGCTGCTGCACCTGCTCCTTCAGGGTTTGCAGCTGGGCGGCGGTTGCCGCGTCCTGGGCGTGCGCCGACGACAGGAACAGCGGTCCCGCGGTAACCGCCGCGACCACCACAGCGAGGCGCCTTCGCACGGGGGCCCCGCCACTTCGAGGGCGTGCCTGGGGTCGGATGAGTGTCATCTTGGGTCTCCTTAAGTGCTGACTGTGTGTACTCTTTACGCACCCCCGCTGCGGGGTGATGCGCGCATAAGACGCCACGCCCGCGATGGCCGAGCCGCGCAGGCGGGCACACTGTGCTGCGGTAATGTGACATTCTTTATGCCTACAGATTACGGTTGTATGACATCCGTACCACAGCCTCCGGGGATGAGCACCGGTCCCGGAGCACAATAGCCCAGTCAGTTCAGTTACTTGGCGCCCGCCGCTCGGGTCTGAAGGGATTTTAATCTTCCTTTGATGGAGCATTAATGCGGTGATGATGAGCTGCCTGCCGGTACAAGCCGATGCGCATACTCCTCATAGAAGATGAACGGAAGGTCTCCGACCTTGTGGCGCGCGCGTTGCGCGCCGAGCGCTTTGCCGTCGATGTTGCCGATGACGGCCTGCAGGGCTGGGAGCTGGCGCAGGCGTACGACTACGACCTGGTCATCCTGGACCTGATGCTCCCGGGCTTGGGCGGCACGGAGCTGCTGCAGCGGATCCGTCGCCGCACCCACCAGGTGCCGATCCTGGTCCTGACCGCGCGCGATGCAACGGAAGAGAAGGTCCGCAACTTCGAGGCCGGGGCGGATGACTACCTCACCAAGCCCTTCGCCTTCGCCGAGCTGGTGATCCGTGTCAAGGCGCTGCTGCGGCGCGGGCCGGTGCCACGCTCGAGCGTGCTCCGGGTGGCAGACCTGGAAGTGGATCGCCTGACGCAGCAGGTGCGCCGCGCCGGGCGCCGCATCGAGCTGACCAACAAGGAGTACGCGCTCCTGGAGTACCTCGCCACCCACCCCGGGCGGGTGTTCTCGCGCACCATGATCATCGAGCACGTCTGGGACCAGAGCTTCGAGGGGCTCACCAACATCGTCGACGTCTACGTGCGCCACCTGCGGGCCAAGATCGACGACCCGTTCCCGCTGAAGCTGATCCGCACGGTGCGTGGGGTCGGCTACGGGCTCGGCGAGGAGGTGGCCCCGTGAACACCCGCTCGCTGGGATTTCGCCTGGTCGCCTGGTACGCCGGCGTCCTCACCGTGGTGTTCATGCTGCTCGGCCTGCTCACCGTGCTGTTCCTGCGGCACTACCTGGAGGCCAACCTGCTCGACATCCAGGCGCGGCGGGCCAGCCAGATCGGCGCCACGCTGGTGGCGCACGCGACGCGCGCGAACGAGACCTGGCTCGGCGCCCAGGTCGAGACCCTGTACTCCCCGGAGGCAAACGACCGCTTCATCCGCATCACGCACGCCGACGGCGCACTGGTCTACGCCTCGGGCACCCCGCACGATGCGCGCTTCGACCCCGCCGACGTGCCGCCGCCCGCCGGGGGCGCCGGCGTGCGCAAGCTGGAGATCCCCGGCGGCGCGCTCCTGATCGCCGCACGCACGGCCGATGGCGCCGACGGGACGCGCTACCTCATCGAGGTCGGGACCTCGGCCGCGGCCAGCGAGGCCACGCTCGCGCACGTGCTCATGCTGCTGGCGATCGGCCTGCCTATCACCGTGGCAATCACAGTCGCCGGCGGGTTCGTGCTGGTGCGGCGGGCGCTGGCTCCCGTTGAGCGCATGGGACTGAAGGCCGAGGCTATCTCGCAGCACAACCTGAGCGAACGGCTGCCCGTGGTGCACAGTGGCGACCAGCTCGAGCGGCTTTCAGTCTCGCTCAACCACATGATCGAGCGCCTCGAGCAGGCCATCCACAGCTCCAAGCAGTTCGTGGCAGACGCCTCGCACGAGCTGCGCACGCCGCTCACCGTGATGCGCGGGGAACTCGAAGCCTTGGCCCAAGACGCACGACTGCATGGGGAGACCCGCGAGGCGCTCGGCAGCGTGCTCGAGGAGGTGGACCGCCTCAGCGAGATCGTCGAGGGCCTGTTCGCGCTGTCCCGGCTGGATGCCGGCGAGGCACACAGCGAATGGGTGCGCTTTGACCTGGCGGAGCTCGTCGGTAGCACCGCCGCGCAGATGAGCCTGCTCGCCGAGGACAAGCAGGTGAGCCTTACGTGCATGGTGGCGACGCCTGCCTTCGTCACCGGCGATCGTGCGCGCCTAAAGCAGGTCGTCGTGAACCTGCTCGACAACGCCATCAAGTACACCCCTCCCGGCGGGCAGGTGAGCCTGAGCGTGCGCCGCGAGGGCGCCACGGCGGTGTTCGAGGTGAGCGACAGCGGCTGTGGCATCCCGGCCGAGGCGCTGCCCCACGTGTTCGAGCGCTTTTTCCGCGTCGACGGCTCGCGCTCGCGCGAGCGCGGCGGCGCCGGCCTCGGCCTCTCGATCGTCAAGTCCATCTGCACTGCCCATGGTGCAGCCGTGGAGGTCAGCAGCGTGGCGGGGGCGGGCAGCACCTTTCGCGTGCGGCACCCACTGGCGACCGACGTGGACGGGGAAGTCCCATGAACCCCGCAAGGCAAGCCGTGCCGCTGGCCCGCCGGCCGTTCCACGAGGTGTTCGGGCCGCATTCCGGGGATCTGGGTGCCTTTGTATCATCGCGCCCGACTTGCGCCCGCACTCCGCCACGTCCAGGCGAAGCCATCCGTCTTCAGCTCAATCTCAACCCGTACGCATGAACACAACACCCGCTCCTCCCTTCGGCCTGAAGCACCGTCCGCTGCGGCGCCGTCTCGCGTGGGGCCTGGCACTGATCGTCCTGGTTCTGCTTGCCGTCGTGCTGCGCGCCTGGCGCGGAAGGGCCAGCGGCGCCGAAGCGGCCGATTCCGGCGCCGTGCCCGCGGTGGCCGTGGTCAAGGTCGATCGTGAGAACCTGTACAGGGAAATCACGATCCCGGCCGAATTCCGCCCCTACAACGAAGTCGACGTGCACGCCAAGGTGTCCGGCTATGTGCACAAGATGAACGTGGACATCGGCGACAAGGTGACGGCCGGCGAGCTATTGGCGGTTCTGGAGATTCCCGAGCTTGGGGATGATCTGGAGCATGCCGTCGCGACGCGCCAGCGCGCTGCGGCTGATTATAAGGACGCCCATCTCGCTTACACCCGGTTGGTGGAAGTCAACAAGCAGCACCCCAACCTGATCGCGCAGCAGGATATTGATACCGCCGAAGCCAAGGATGCCACGGCGCAGGGAGCCCTTGCGGCGGCCAAGTCCGATGTCGAGAAGTACCAGACGCTCGTGAGCTACACCAAGATCACGGCTCCCTTCCCGGGCGTGGTCACAAAGCGCTATGCCGACCCCGGCGCGCTGATCCAGGCCGGCACCGCCTCGCAGACCCAGGCCATGCCGCTGGTACGGGTGTCCGACAACACGTTGCTGCGGCTGGATTTCCCGGTGACAGTCGACTACGTGCGGGGTATCCGCCTGGGTGCTCCCGTGAGCGTCCGCGTCGACTCGCTCGGTGGACGCGTGTTCGAGGGCAAGATCGCGCGCTTCACGGACAAGATTGACGACAGCACGCGCACCATGATCGTAGAGATGGAAGTCCCCAATCCGTCGCTCGAGCTGGTACCCGGCATGTATGCCAACGTCACCCTCAAAGTCGATCAGCGCCCACACGCGCTGGCCATCCCGACCGAGGCGGTGCCACAAGGGGCCAGAAGCGTCCTTGTGGTGAATGCCGCGCATCGGATCGAGGAGCGCCCGGTCAAACTCGGCCTGGAGACCCCGACGAAATACGAAGTCACCTCCGGACTTCAGGAGGGCGATCTGGTCATGGTCGGGAATCCGAGCCAGCTGAGCCCTGGGCAGAAGGTCGATCCGCACATCACATCACCCTTGGCAGGCCGATGAGAACCACACTCCGCGAAGAGCAGCTGCAGGCTCTGCGCAGGCTCGATGCCTGCACGCTGGCCAACGCCATCGAGACATTCCACGACCGCCTGCGCAACGAGGGCTTCGTGGATCACACGGTCAGAAGCCTGTTTCCGGAGCTCGCCCCCATGCTCGGGTATGCGGCCACCGTGAAGATCAGGGGCTCCGCGCCCCCGACGACCCACGGGTCGTATCCGGACAGGACCGATTGGTGGGACTACGTCGAATCCTTGCCCGCGCCGCGGGTTGTGGTTGTCGAGGATACGGCGAGCAGGCCGGGTTTGTGTTCCCTAGTCGGTGAGGTGCACATGAGCATCTTGCGCGCGCTCAACTGCGTAGGCGTGGTGACCAACGGTGCCGTACGCGACATTCCCGCCGCACGCAGCGTCGGCTTCCACTACTTCGCGGGCAGCGTTTCCGTTTCGCATGGCTATGTCCACATCATCGACTTCGGGCAACCCGTCAAGATCGGTGGCCTGACCATCCAGTCGGGGGATCTGCTGCACGGCGACCTGCATGGAGTGCAGTCGGTGCCGCTGGCCATTGCGCCGCAGATCCCTGCGGTAGCCGCGCGGATGGTGGCACGCGAGCAGGCGCTGATCGCCCTGTGCCGCTCGCCCGATTTCACGCTGGCGAAGCTGCGCGCGCTTCTCGCCCAGACCTCGAAATAAGTCCCCGGCGGTCTTTACCATGTCACGTTTTGCCCTGCGCTTCCCCTACCTCATCATTGTCATCTGTCTGATCACTTGCGTCGTCGGCATCACCAGCGTGGTGAAGATGCCCGTCGACCTGTTTCCGGCCGTCCGTATCCCGGTGGTTGTGGTTGCCACATTCTTCAACGGCATGCCACCGGAGCAGATTGAGACCGACATCACGGGCCGTTTCGAGCGCTTCTTCACCCTGGCCAGCGGCGTCGATCACATGGAGTCTCGATCGCTGCCGGGCGTGAGTCTGATCAAGATCTACTTTCAGCCGGGCTTTAACGCTGATTCCGCCGTGACCAGCATCGCGAATCTCGCGATGGCAGACCTGCGCAAGCTGCCGCCTGGAACCTTGCCGCCGGTGGTTCTGAAGTTCGACGCCTCGAGCCTGCCGGTATGTCTGGTTACCCTGAAGGGCGCTGGTCTCAACGAGGCACAGCTACGCGACCTGGGCCAGTACGACGTACGCAATCAGATCGCCAATACCCCGGGAGCCTCGGTGCCACAGCCCTTCGGGGGCAAGTACCGACAGATCATGGTGTACGTCGACCCCCTCAAGTTGCAGGCGCACCAGCTGAGCGTGATGGATGTGGTGCGCACCGTGAATGAGGCGAATCTCATCCTGCCGGCGGGCGATGTGAAGATCGGGCCGTACGACTACAACCTCTACGCCAACAGCCAGATCAACTCGATGGCGGACATCAACCGTCTGCCGCTGAAGACGGTGAACAACGCCTCGGTACTCGTTGCCGACGTGGGCAAGGCGCAGGACGCCGCGCAGATCCAGAACAACATCGTGCGTGTCGATGGGCAGCCCTCGGTCTACCTGCCGGTGCTGAAACAGGGCGGCGACGCCAACACGATCGCTGTGGTGGACGGCATCCGCGCGGGCGTCGCGCACCTGCTCGACGTGCCGAAGCAGCTCATCGCCAACGTTGTCTTTGACCAGTCAAAGTTCGTTCGCAGCGCCATCGAGAACCTGATCGACGAAGGCGTGATCGGCTTGGTGCTCACCGGCGTCATGATCCTGATCTTTCTTGGCAGCATGCGTGCGACTGCGGCGGTATTTCTTTCCATCCCCCTGTCCGCCCTCGCGGCATTCATCGCCCTGTCCCTGGGTGACAACACGATCAACGCGATGATTCTCGGCGGGCTTGCCCTGGCGTTCTCGCGGCTCATCGACAACTCCGTTGTTGTGCTGGAGAACATCTTCCGCCATATGGAACTCGGCGAGTCCCCGGAGGTCGCGGCCGAACGAGGAGGCAAGGAGGTGGCTCTTCCGGTTCTCGCGGCCACCCTCACGACCGCCATCGTGTTCTTCCCGGTAACCTTTCTTTATGGCGTCAGCCGCTTCCTGTTCAGCGCTCTTGCGCTCTCGGTGGTGCTGTCGCTGTTCGCTTCGTACTTCGTGGCAATGACCGTGGTGCCGCTGTTCTGCGCCAAGCTGATCAAGAGCCCGCACGGCGAAGGCGCTGCGGAGCATGGAGCGGACTCCGCGGGGTCCGCCAGCGGCCTCTCTGGTCAGCCATCATGGGGGCGCCGGTTCAACGTCTGGTTCAATCACCACTTCACCGGCATGCTCGACCGCTACGAGGGGAGCCTTGCGCGCGCGCTCCTGCGACCGGCGGCTACCGTTTTGGGAATCACCGGTATCTTCGTGCTAAGCCTCGCGCTGTATCCGCTGGTGGGCAAGTCCTACTTTCCGCGCACCGACCCCAGTCAGTTCGTAATTAACCTGAAGGCCCGTACCGGCACGAGGCTGGAGATCACCGATCAGTTGGTTAACGAGGTCGAGCAGGTCGTGCGCTCCGTCGTGCCCCGCAAGGAACTCAAGATCATCGTGTCAAACATCGGCACGACGCCCGGATTCTCCTCAATGTATACCTCCAACTCGGGACCGCACACCGCGTTCGTGCAGGTTGGTCTGGAGGACAATCACACGCTTAGCAGTTTTCAATACATGGACCTCGTGCGCCAGCGCTTACGCGAACGCGTACCGCAGGTAGCTACTTACTTTCAGACCGGCGGTCTGGTCGATGCGGTACTTAATCTCGGTCTGCCGGCACCGCTGGACATTCAGGTCAGCGGCAGCAACATCGAGGCCGCCCACCGCACGGCCACGGAAATCGCGCGGCGCGTGCGATTGCTCCGCGGCGTCAGCGATGTCCTCGTCCCGCAGGATGTCGACTATCCCTCGTTGAAGCTTGACATCGACCGGGTTCGGGCCAGCGAACTCGGACTGAATGAAAAGGAAGTGGTCGGCAACGTCATTACGGCGCTCACCTCCAACCAGATGATTGCGCCGAGCTACTGGGTGGATCCGAAGACCGGCAACGACTACATGCTGACGGTGCAGTATCCGGAGGACTTTATCCGCAACTTCACCGACCTTTCGGCCGTGCCGTTGCGCGGTGATCATGCGTTGCAACCGACGCAACTCGATACCGTCAGCAGCCTGCGCCACATCGAGACGCCCACCGAGGTTGATCACTACCAGCTACGCCGAGTGATGGATGTCTACGTTTCGCCGGCGGGTGAGGATCTAAGCGGCGTGCTGAGCCAGGTGCAGGACATCATTCACGCCACCAGGCTTCCGGAGGGCGTGCGTGTCACGATCCGTGGCTCGGCCCAGGCAATGCAGACCTCCTTCAGTGCCTTCGGTTTCGGCCTGATTCTCTCGACGCTGCTGGTCTATCTGATCCTCGTGGCGCAGTTCAAGTCCTTCGTCGATCCATTCCTTATCCTGCTCGCGGTGCCGACGGGGCTGACCGGGGTGCTGCTGATCCTGCTCCTCACAGGCACGACGCTGAACGTAATGTCGCTGATGGGGGTGGTGATGATGGTCGGCATCGTTGTCTCGAATAGCATCCTGATCGTCGATTTCACGAATCGGTTGCGGCAGGAGGGCCGCGCCCTGCGTGAGGCCGTCTCGCTGGCCTGTCGCGTCCGGTTGCGTCCGGTACTGATGACCTCACTGGCAACCCTGATCGGTTTGATCCCCATGGCAATGAAGCTCGGGACCGGCAGCGAGGCGTACGCGCCACTCGCCCGCGCCATCATCGGAGGGCTCGCAGTCTCGGTGGTGCTGACGGTCTTCATCGTGCCCGCCGCCTACTACCTCGTTCATCGCCGGGATGAGCCGGGCCCTGGCGGGCAAGATGGTTCGGGCGCAGGCGCATCGACCACGGGTGAAATCGCATGATCCTTGCAGCGCCCGGCACGCCCTGCCGGATACGACCCGAAAGAAGAAGAGGGCACAACCTGATTGCCCTGGCCGTCATGGCCCTGATGGCCGGCATCTGGGCAGACGGCGCGGATGCTGATGGCCCCGGGAATGTGCATAACACTGACTTTCGCGGTGCGCTCGCCGCCGCCGGGCAGGCGGCGGCAAGCACTCAGGCACAGGCCATCCTCGCGCCACCGCCAGAGCCGGGCGCCGAGTCGCCGGGCGCAAGCGCGCGCGTTCTCACCCTGGAGGAGGCGCACGCGATCGCCTTGAAGAACCATCCTGGCATCGCCGCCGCCGATTACCGCGCACTGGCGGCAACCGAGGTATTCAAGCAGGCACGCTCGGGCCTGCTTCCGCAGGCGAACCTCTATGGATCGTTCGTGCGCGCAGGGTCGGAGGACACGCGCATCATGGCAGGAGGGCTCAACAACCCAAGCGTCTTCGATCGCACCGCCTTCGGCGTGGGAGTCAGCCAGTTGATCACCGACTTCGGCCGCACCACGAATCTTTCCGCGAGCACCAAGCTGCAGGCCCACGCCGAGGATCAGGCGGCCCAGACCACGCGCGAGCAGGTGCTGCTGGGGGTCGACCGCAGCTACTTCGCCGTACTGCAGGCGCAGGCGGTCGAGAACGTCGCCCAGCAAACCGTGAACACGCGGCAGTTGCTGCTCGATCGAGTCACGATCCTTGCGCAGAACAAGCTCAAGTCCGACCTCGACGTCAGTTTCGCCAGCGTGGCGTTACAGGATGCGAGACTATTGCTGCAGAGGGCACAGAACGACTTCGATTCCTCGATGGCGTCGCTGTCGACGATATTGGGGTTTCGCGAGCAGCAGCATTTCACGTTGCAGGAAGATGCCCCGCCGCCAATCGTCGCGGAGGGCAACCTTGCGGCATTGACCGACCGTGCGTTGCAGGATCGGCCGGAGCTTGGCACTCTACGAGACCAGCGTGACGCGGCAATTCGCCTGGCGCAGTCCTTGCGGGATTCGCGCCTGCCAACGATTTCCGCGGTCGTTGCGGCAGGCGACGCGCCTTCACACGACGCACGCCTTCCGGATAACTATAGCGCCGGCGGAATTCAGATCAGCGTGCCGTTGTTCGCGGGCGGATTCTATCTGGCCCGACAACACGAGGCGGAACTGCGCGCGAAGGCGGCAGGCGAGTCCCTGCGCACGGTCGAGGACGAGGTAACCCGCGATGTGCGTATCGCATGGCTGAGCCTCAACAACGCACGCGAGCGACTGCGAACGAGCCAGCAGCTCAGTCGCTACGCCGCCACCGCGTACCAGCTTGCCGATGCCCGCTACCGGGCCGGCAGCAGTTCCATCGTCGAGTTGAGTCAGGCGCAGCTTGAGCTGACCTCAGCGCAGATAGGAGAGACCGTGGCCCGATACGATGTGCTGGTGCAGCAGTCTGCGCTGAGCTACGAAAGCGGCGCGATGTTGCAGGCATCAGCCGCGCTGCCGCGATAGCCATGTCCGTGCCTGCCGGCCGGGGTCACGTCAGCGATTGGCTCGCGGCGATCGGGCTGCCGCAGGGTGCCGGTCGGGCGCGGCGGGCGATCGAGTCGCGATCCGGGCAGCATCCGGCTGGGGCGGTCAAACCGACACGGCGGGCGCTCCTGCGGCCTCACTTCGATTCACGGATGCGGTGAGCCGCACGGCGATGCACACCCAGGTGCGCGAGCTCGCCCGCCTGCCGCTGTCGCTGCTGACGCGACTCAGATTGATCCTGCTCGGGCACGAGGATCTCGCGGGCATCGTCTTTTGGGCCGCACTGGTGGGCTTCTGCGGCGCCCTGGCGAGCGTTGCTTTCCGCGAGGGCGTTCGCCTGTTCGAAACGCTGTTTACCGGGCAAGCCATCGGGCTGGTGCACGCGGCATCCGAGCTTACTTGGTGGCATCGGGCACTGGTGCCACCCGTGGGCGGCGCCTGCGCCGGGCTGGTGCTTTACCTGGCCGGGCGGGCAGTAAGCTCGGCGCGAGCGGTTGACTACATGGAAGCGATTCTCGTCGGTGACGGCAGGATCGGACTGCGCACCTCCCTATGCAACAGCCTGTCATCGTTGCTGACGATCGCCTCTGGGGGCTCGATAGGCCGCGAGGGCCCGATGGTGCAGCTGGCCGCGATGCTCGGCTCCAAGCTTGGCGTGCTGGCGCGCGCGCCGCTCCCGCGGCTTCGCTTGATGGTTGCCTGTGGCGGCGCCGCGGGAATTGCCGCCGCCTACAATGCGCCCATCTCGGGTGCGCTGTTCGTCTCAGAGATCGTCCTGGGTTCGACGGCGATGGAAAGCTTCGGCCCGCTCGTGGTGGCGTCGGTGGTCTCGAGCGCCACGATCCACCGCTTTCTGGGCTACGGCCCGGTATTTGTAATACCGCCGCTGCAGTTCGCCTCCAACTGGGAGCTCGTCTTCTACGTGATTCTCGGGGTGCTGCTCGGACATCTGGCGCCCCCGTTCCTGGCCCTGCTGGACTTCGCCAAGTCGCGCTTCGTCGGCTGGCAGCTCCCGCTGTACTGGCAGCTCGCCCTGGGAGGGCTGATTGTCGGTGCCATCTCGATCTTCGTGCCGCAGGTCTGGGGTAACGGCTACAGCGTCGTGGGCAATATCCTGGCCGGCGAGCTGGTCGGGCTATGGCTGTTGGCGGTCCTCGCGGCCAAAGTGCTGGCGACCGCAGCGACGGTGGGTTCCGGGGCAGTGGGCGGCGTCTTTACGCCGACTCTCTTCATCGGCTGCGGCGTGGGTGCGGCCGTGGGGGCGGTGTTGCACGCCCTGCTGCCTTCGGTCACGTCCGTTCCGGCAGCCTATGCACTGGTGGGAATGGGCGGGTTCCTGGCCGCGACGACCCACGCGCCACTCACCTCCATCCTCATGATTTTCGAGATGACGTTGGACTACGACATCGTGCTGCCGCTCATGCTCACCTGCGTCACGGCCCACTATACGGCCAAGGTCTATCGTCGCGGTGAGTCCGTGTATCACGCCGCGCTCAGTCATGGGCTTGCGGGCAGTGGCAGCAACGACTGGCGCTTGAAGACCGTCAGCTCGCTGGTGAAGCCCGCGGTGTCGATCGTGAAGCCCTCCGCGACGCTGCGCGAGATGTTCGCACAGTTACCGCGGCGACCCGTTGGCCGGGTATACATTGTCGAGCGCGACGAGATCGTGGCATGGCTTGACCCTCGGCAGATCCTGAAGCGAGTCCGCAGTCGGCAGCTCGACGGGGAAACCCCGGTTGCCGAGGTCGCCGAGTCGGTCACCTGTGCCCTTGCTCCCGAAATGCCCCTCGGGGTCGCGCTCGACGTCTTCCTTCGCGAGCATGCAACTGTGCTGCCGGTGACCGCCGGGCAATGGCGCAACACGCTGCTCGGGGAAGTATCGCGGCATGACGTGCTGCTGGCGATCCGCGATCGGCTGACCCTGCCAAAGTGACCCGGTCGCCGGCGGCGCACGCGGCCACAGCTCCAGGCACCCGCACCGGCAGTTGGGTTAGGATCGCCCCCACGGAGGCGCGAACGATGAGCACGATGCGGGTACGGTTTCGCGTGCATTTTGGCCGCGACGTCACCGTCGGCCCGGGCAAGATCGAGCTGCTGGAGCACATTGCGCGCGCCGGCTCGCTTTCGCAGGCCGCCCGCGCGATGGACATGAGCTATCGCCGCGCCTGGGTGCTGCTCAACAGCATGAACACCAGCTACCGGGAACCGGTGGTCATCACGGCCAAGGGTGGGCGCGGGGGTGGTGGCGCAACCCTGACCGCCTTCGGGCGCGAGCTGATCCGCATCTACCGGCAGTTCGATAAGGCTCTGCAGCGCCGCGCCGCGCGCAGCTTCACGCCCATTGCCGGGCAGCTTGCCGGCGAGCGCACGCCGCGGGCCGCCAAGCTACGCTGAGGCGCTCGCCGGGAGCGGCTACGCTTCACTGCTGCGCAGCAGCTCGTTGATGGAGGTCTTCGCGCGCGTCTGCGCATCTACGCGCTTGACGATGACCGCGCAGTAGAGACTAACCCGGGCGCTGCGCGCCTTCGAGCCGGTCCGTGCCCAGGCCCGCCTGGCGCCCGCCCGGCGCGTCCCCCGCTAGCACCGTCGGCTCAGAACTTGTAGCGCCCGCCGAGGGTCGGGTTGATGTTGTCCGTGTAGAGGAAGCCCGAGGCCAGCCCGCCGCTCGCCTTGCTGTACGTGGCGCCCAGGTAGGCGTCGAAGTGCACGTTGAAGCGGTAGTCGGCCGCCAGGGAGACGGCCTGCAGGTCGCCGCTGCACTTGCTGCTGGCAGCCGAGCTGCAGCCGGCGAGGGCGCCGGTCCCGAACCCGGCCTGGTGCACCCGGTAGTAGCCCGCGCTCAGTTCCAGGGGCTGGCTGACCGCGTAGCGCAGCCCGGACCAGTAGACGTTGCCGATCTTGCGCTCGTTGTAGGCGGTGTTGCTCACGTAGGCGAGCACGTAGCCGCCGATGTTGCCGAAGCCGGCCTCGAGGGGATGCCGCGGGTTGGTCCAGGTGATGTTCTCGTAGCCGGCAAAGAGCTTCAGGCGCCCGAGCGGGTACAGGCCCATCAAGGCATAGGTGGTGTTGTCCGAGACCGTGCCGAGCAGCGACTTGCCGAGCGCGTAGCCGGCGGGCAGCGTCGCCACCTGGGCCGCGCTCAGCGAGCTGCCGGTGATGGAGCTGTTCACCTGCGAGTAGTAGCCATCGATCGACAGCGCGCCCACGCTGCCCCCCACGTTCCCCTGCACGGCGGTGCGCGCCGATCCGGTGGAACCGTTGAACTTGTAGAGCCCGGCGAGGTGCAGGTGCTCGCCCAGGCGAAGCGCGTACTTGGCGGTCGAGTCCAGGCGGTTGTCCTCGCTGCTGCCGGCGCCGGCGTAGGTGTTCGAGGCGCCGAGCAGTCCGAAGGCCGAGGCGAGCTGGTTCGGGTCGTAGCGCACCATACCCTCGGCCACCAGGGCCTGCTGGCGCCCGAAGGTGAGGGTGCCGAAGCGCCGCGACTTCAGCCCGAGGTAGGCGGTCTGCAGCAACTGCCCGGCGGAGCTGCCGTCGACGCCGACGCTCTGGTCCTTGACGGCCTTGCCGTTGTTCTCGGTGAGCGAGCGCAGCGAGTCGGCGAGTTCGCCGGACTGGGGGTTGAAGAAGGTCTCGACCTGGAAGATGGCCGACAGGTCATCGGTGAGGGCCTCGTTGCCCTGCAGGCCGATGCGCGACTGGCCCATGTTGCTCGGGGTCAGGCCGAAGGCGGACTGGTGGCTGTTGGAGCGCACGATGTTGCCGCTGGCCGCCGGGCGGTAGGGGGTGAAGGGCGCCATGTGCGTGTCGTACTGCACGCCGATGTCGATGACGCCGTAGAGGGTGATGCCATTCCAGGTCAGGCTGTCCGCCGCCGGCACGCCCGGGCCGGTCTTCTGCTGGGCGGGCAGCGGGGTGGCCGCGGCGAGGAGGCCCAGCACGGCGACCGCTGCGGCCGCGCGCCGGCGCGCGCGGATCGATCCTATCATCGAGCTCTGCATGTCACTTCCGACTCCATGGCTTGCGAGCCGGAAGGTTCACGGATCGGGGGTAACGCCGTCAGTCGCGTGCCGGTGACAAAGCGGTTGCGCCCGGCGGCGCTGCGCCCTGTCAGGAGTCGATCGTGCGCAGCAGCTCGTTGATCGAAGTCTTGGCGCGGGTGCGCGCATCGACGCGCTTGACGATCACCGCGCAGTAGAGGCTGTGGCTCCTGTCGGGGGCGGGCAGGCTGCCGGAGACCACCACCGAGCCGGGCGGCACGTGGCCCTGCAGGATCTGCCCGGTGGTGCGGTCGAGGATGCGCGTGCTCTGGCCGATGAAGACCCCCATGGAGATGACCGAGCCTGCGCCCACGATCACGCCCTCGACCACCTCCGAGCGCGCACCGATGAAGCAGTCGTCCTCGATGATGGTCGGGGCCGCCTGCAGCGGCTCGAGCACCCCGCCGATGCCGACGCCGCCGGAGAGGTGGACGTTGCGGCCGATCTGGGCGCACGAGCCGACCGTCGCCCAGGTGTCGACCATGGTGCCCGGGCCGACCCAGGCGCCGATGTTCACGAAGCTCGGCATGAGCACGACGTTGGGGGCGATGTAGGCGCCGCGGCGCACGACGGCGGCGGGTACGACCCGGGCCCCGCCCGCGCGCAGCTGCTCCTCGCTCGCCTGCGCATACTTCAGCGGCACCTTGTCGTAGAAGCGGGTGTAGCCGGCCTCGAATGGCGTGTTGTCGCGGATGCGGAAGGAGAGCAGCACCGCCTTTTTCAGCCACTCGTGCACCACCCAGCCGCCGGCGGCGGGCTCGGCGACGCGGGCGCCGCCTGAGTCCAGGAGCGCGATGCTCTCCTCAATGGCGGCGGCGGTCGCGGCCGGCACGCTCTGCGGGGTGAGGGCGGCGCGCTCCTCGAACGCCGCATCGATCAGGCTCTTCAGGCGGCTCGTGTCGGTCATCGCGGCAGTCTCACTCAGGCGGTCTTCAGGAAGTGGGTGATGCGCTCGGCGGCCTCGACGCAGGCGGCCACCGGCGGCACGAGCGAGATGCGCACCCGGTGCGCGCCCGGGTTGCCCGCGCCGGCATCGCGCGCCAGGTAGCTGCCGGGCAGGACGGTGATGTTCTGCCGCGCGAACAGGTTGCGCGCGAACGCCTCGTCGTCCCCGCCCACCTGCGGCCACAGGTAGAAGGCGCCGGCCGGGGCGCCGACATCGAGATGCGGCCTGAGGATGGGCAGCACGCGGGCGAACTTCTGCTGGTAGAGGCGGCGGTTCGCCGCCGCGTGCGCATCGTCGGACCAGGCCGCGATGCTCGCCTGCTGGGTCGGCACCGGCATCGCGCTGCCGTGGTAGGTCCTGTATACGAGGAAGCGCGCGATCAGCTGCGGGTCCCCGGCGACGAACCCGGAGCGCAGGCCCGGCAGGCTCGAGCGCTTGGAGAGGCTGTGGAACACCACGCAGCGCCTGAAGTCCTGCACGCCGCTGGCCTCGGCCGCCTCCAGCAGCCCCGGCGGGGGCGAGGCTTCATCGAGGTAGATGTCCGCGTAGCACTCATCGCTGGCGATGACGAAGTCGTAGCGCTCGGCCAGGTCCAGGGCGCGCTGCAGGTACTCCAGCGGCAGCACCGCCCCGGTCGGGTTGCCGGGCGTGCACAGCATCAGCACCTGGCAGCGCCGCCACAGCGGCTCGGGCACCGCCGCAAGGTCGGGCAGGAAGTCCGTCTGCGGCACCGTGTCCAGGAAGTACGGGCGCGCACCGGCCAGGAGGGCCGCACCCTCGTAGATCTGGTAGAAGGGGTTGGGCATGAGCACCGCCGGCTCCTGCGCCTGATCCACCGCCGCCTGCACGAAGGCGAACAGCGCCTCGCGCGTGCCGTTCACCGGCAGCACCATGCTCTGCGGGTCGACGCTGCCCTCGCGCAATACGTAGCGGCGCGTGAGCCAGGCCGCGCACGCCTCGCGCAGCGCCGGGACCCCCGCCGTGCTCGGGTAGCTGCCCAGGTCGGCCAGGTGCCGGCGCAGGGTCTCCAGCACGAACTCCGGCGGGGCGTGCTGCGGTTCGCCGATCGACATGGCGATGTGCCTGAGGTTCTGCGGCGGCACCACGCCGGCCTTCAGGCGCGCCAGGCGCTCGAAGGGGTAGGCGTGCAGCGCCAGCAGGCGCGGGTTCATCCGGCCAGCGCCCCGGCGATCCCTGAGCGCAGCGCGGCCTGGCCCTCATCCAGCGCCTGCATCAGGCGCTCCTTCAGGCGCTCCGCGGCCGCCGTGCTCAGCGGCTGGTTGTTGAAGTCGGTGAGGTAGAAGACATCCTCCGCCCGCTCGCCGACGGTCATGATCTTGGCGGCCTGCAGCTCGATGCGCTCGGCCATGAGTACCTTGCCGACCTCGCACAGCAGCCCGGGGCGGTCCCCGGCGGTGAGCTCGAGCACCGAGCGGCGGTTGCGCTCATCGACGCTCAGCAGCACGTGCGTGGCGGTGTTGAACATGCGCGCCTGGCGCGGCGCGCGGCGCGAGACGGTGAAGGGCGCATCGGCCGGCCCCTGCAGCGAGCGCCACAGGGCCCGCTCGATCTCCTGCTGGCGGTCGCTGTCGGTGATTGCCGTGCCGTCGTCCTCGAGCAGGTGGTACAGGTCCAGGCTGAAGCCGTCCCCGGTCGGGGTGATGCGCGCGTCCACGATGTTCAGGCCGAGCTGGTCGAGGGCGGCGGTGGTGCGCGCGAAGCCGTGGTGGCGCGAGCGGGCGAAGACCAATGCTGCGGTGGTGCCGTGGATGCTGCGCGGCTCGATCGCCACCAGCGGCTCGTCCGAGCCGGCCTCACGCTCGGCCAGCAGGCGCGTGTGCCAGGCGATCTCCTCGGGGGAGTACTGCAGGAAGTAGCTGGCGGTGAAGCGCCGCCAGGCGGCGTCGATGTCCGCCGCGGCGATGCCGCGCTCGAGCAGCACGCGCCGCGCACTGTCCTGGGTGTCGCGCACCAGCTGCTCGGCATCGATCGGGCTCTCCAGGCCGCGCCGCAGGGCGCGCTTGACGCGCTGGTAGAAGTCGCGGAACAGCGAGCCCTTCCAGGAGTTCCACAGCTTCGGGTTGGTGCCGCGCACGTCGGCGCAGGTGAGCACGTACAGGTAGTCCAGGTGCGCCTCGTCGCCGACGCGGCGTGCGAAGGCGTTGATGACCTCCGGGTCGGTGATGTCCTGCTTCTGCGAGGTGATCGAGAGCTGCAGGTGGTTGCGCACCAGCCAGGCCACCAGGCGCGCATCGTACGCGGACAGGCCCTGCTCGAGGCAGAAGGCCTCGGCATCGACGGCGCCGAGCTCGGAGTGGTCCCCGCCGCGCCCCTTGGCGATGTCGTGGAACAGCGCCGAGAGGTAGGCGATCTCCGGGCGCGGCAGCTGCTGCATCACGCGCGAGGCCTCGGGCAGCTCGTGGTCGTAGCGCGGGATCGCGAAGCGGCGCAGGTTGCTCACCACGAACAGCGTGTGCGCATCCACGGTGTAGGCGTGGAACAGGTCGTACTGCATGCGTCCGACCACGCGGCCGAAGGCCGGGATGTAGCGGCCCAGCACCCCGTAGGTGTTCATGCGGCGCAGCTCGTGCGTCACCCCGACCGGGGCGCGCAGGATCTCCAGGAACAGGCGGTGGTGGCGCGGGTTCTGGCGGAACTCCTCGTCGATCAGCCACAGGCTCTTGCCGATGGCGCGGATGGTCGAGGCACGCACGCCCTGGATGTCCGGGTTCAGCTGCAGCAGCACGAACAGCTCGAGCAGCGCGGAAGGGGTGCGCGCGAAGACCTCCTCGTTGACCGCCTCGAGCGAGCCGTTGCGCACCTGGAAGCGGGCATTGAGCGGGCGCGGCGGCTCGCTCTCGGTGAGGATCGCCTCGCGGAACAGCTCCAGCAGCAGCTCGTTCAGGAGGCTCACCTCCATGACCGTGCGGTAGTAGCGCTGCATGAACTGCTCGACGGCGAGGGTGTAGGAGGCGTCCTCGTAGCCGAAGCTCTGCGCCAGGCGCAGCTGGTGGTCGAACAGCAGCCGGTCCTCGCGGCGGCCGGTGAGCACGTGCAGGCCGAAGCGCACCTTCCACAGGAAGGCCTGGGCGAGCTTCAGCCGCCGCAGCTCCGCCTCGGTGAGGAAGCCGTGCGTCACCAGCCCGTCGAGCGAGTCCGCATCGAAGTGCCGCTTGGCCACCCAGGCGATGGTCTGGATGTCGCGCAGCCCGCCCGGGCCGGTCTTCACGTTCGGCTCGAGGTTGTAGGCGGTGTCGTTGGCCTTCAGGTGCCGCTCGGTCTGCTCGCGCACCTTGGCCTCGAAGAACTGCTTCACCGGCCAGATGCGCTCCGGGGCCAGCGCCGCGCGCATCGCGGCCAGGAGCGGCGCGCTGCCGGCGAGCAGGCGCGCCTCGATGAGCGTGGTCATGACGCTCACGTTGCCGATGCTCTCCTCGGCGCACTCGGCGACGGTGCGCACGCTGTGCCCGACCTCCAGACCTATGTCCCACAGGAAGGTCACCAGGCGCTCGACCGCGGCACTGCCGGGGGCATCCGGTGCCGCCGGCACCAGCAGCAGGATGTCGATGTCGGAGGCGGGGTGCAGCTCACCGCGGCCGTAGCCCCCCACCGCCACCAGCGCCCAGTGCTCCTCGCGCGCGCAGTGCCGCTGCCAGGCCTCGCCCAGCACCGCGTCCACGAGCGCGGCGCGCGCGTGCACCAGGTCCTCGACCGGCTCCTCGGCGAGGAAGCGGTTCTTCAGCTCCTCGTTCGCCTGCCGCAGCCGCTCGCGCCACGCGGCCGGGTCGGTCTCCCCGCGCAGCTCGGCCGGCAGCCGCGCCAGCAGCGGCCAGGAACTCAACGGGGAGGGGACGGCGGGAACGCTGTGCGGCAGTGCGCTGTCCCCGGCCTGCATCGTCAGTGCGGCCGGCCGGCCGCGCCGAGCGTCAGCACGTCGAAGCCGTCGCGCGTGACCAGCACGGTGTGCTCCCACTGCGCCGACAGCGAATGGTCCTTGGTGATCACCGTCCAGCCATCGGGCAGCAGCCGCACGTGGCGCTTGCCGGCGTTCACCATCGGCTCGATGGTGAAGGTCATGCCGGCCTTGAGCTCCATGCCCGTGCCCGGCTCGCCGTAGTGCAGCACCTGCGGGTCCTCGTGGTAGACCTTGCCGATGCCGTGCCCGCAGTACTCGCGCACCACCGAGTAGTCGTGGGTCTCCACGTAGCTCTGGATGGCATGGCCGATGTCGCCCAGGTGGGCGCCGGGGCGCACCACCTCGATGCCGCGCCACATGGCGGCGAAGCAGGTCTCGGCCAGGCGCTGCGCGTGCACCGCAGGCTTGCCCACGAAGTACATGCGGCTGGTGTCCCCGTGGTAGCCGTCGCGGATCACGGTCACGTCGATGTTCACGAAGTCGCCGGCCTTGAGGCGCTTGTCGTTGGGGATGCCGTGGCAGACCACGTGGTTGACCGAGGTGCAGATGGTCTTGGGGAAGCCCCGGTAGTTGAGGTTGGCCGGGATCGAGCGCTGCACCCGGACGATGTGTTCATGGCACAGCCGGTCCAGCTCCTCGGTGGTCACCCCGGGGACCACGTGCTCGGCGATCATGTCCAGCACCTCGGCCGCCAGGCGGCCGGCGATGCGCATCTTTTCCTGCTCTTCGGGGGTCTTGATCGTCACATTCATAGCGGTCATCAATGGGGCTGGGGGCCCCGGCGGGCAAGGCCCGCGGGCTCCTGCGTAAGACGTTGTTCCTGCGAGGTCTTCATGGTATAAAGCGCGGCCTTTTTTGGCAACGCAACCCACACGCGCATCACGATCTCGGTGACTGGGTGTCCCAACGGGAGGTCCTTTACGGGCCTCGCGCGGGGATGGTCACGAGGATGCGCGGAGGCTTAACCCACACAGGAGTCTTTCATGCCCGGCGTGTCCATGCGACAGATGCTGGAGGCGGGAGTCCATTTCGGACATCAGACCCGCTTCTGGAACCCGAAGATGGCCCCTTACATCTTCGGCGAACGTAACCGAATCCACATCATCAACCTCGAGAAGACGCAGCCGCTGTACGCGGAGGCCGCGAACTTCATCAAGGGCGTCATTGCCGACGGCGGCAAGGTGCTGTTCGTCGGCACCAAGCGCTCGGCGCGCGAGTCGATCCAGAAGGAAGCCGACCGCGCCCAGCAGCCGTACGTGAACCAGCGCTGGCTGGGCGGCATGCTCACCAACTTCAAGACCATCCGCCAGTCGATCAAGCGGCTCGGCGAGATCACCGAGCTGGCCGCCTCCGGCGCGCTCGACAAGCGTGGCAAGAAGGAGGCGACCCAGCTGCGCCGCGAGATGGACAAGCTCGAGAAGAGCCTGGGCGGCATCAAGAACATGGAGTCGCTCCCGGACGCGCTGTTCGTGATCGACGTCGGCCACGAGAACATCGCGATCCACGAGGCCAAGAAGCTCGGCATCCCGGTGGTCGCGATCGTGGACACCAACTGCTCCCCGGATGGCGTCGAGTACGTCATCCCGGGCAACGACGATGCCATGCGCGCCATCCAGCTCTACACCGCCGGCATCGCCGATGCGGTCATCGAGGGCAAGGAGTCGGTGCCGCAGGTGGCCGTCGGCGAGGACGAGTTCGTGGAGCTGGACGAGGCGGGCAACCCGCGCAAAAAGGCCGCCCGCGGCCGCCCGCAGCGGGCGCAGCCTGCCGTGCGCAAGAAGGCCGCCGCGCCGGCGCGCCGCCGCCCGCCGGTCCCCGCCGCTGCCACCCCCGGCGAGGCCGCCGCCGAGCCTGCGCTCGAGGACGACGAGCTCGAAACCGAGGAGGTCGTCGCCGTCGCCGCCGGCACCGCGCCGCCGACCGCCCCGGTCAGTCGCCGCCCGGCCGCAGGCGCCGGTGCCGGTGCCGGGCGCCGCAAGGGCCGCGAGTGATACCCCGAGGACGCAGAGCTTTTTCATGACAATCACAGCAGACGCAGTCAAGCAGCTACGCGAGCGCACCGGCGCGGGCATGATGGAGTGCAAGAAGGCGCTCGTGGAGACCAAGGGCGACCTGGACGCCGCGGCCGAGCTCATGCGCAAGCAAGGCGTGGCCAAGGCCGACAAGAAGGCCACCCGGGTTGCCGCCGAGGGCGTGGTGGTGGTGGCGAAGTCCGCCGACCACCGCACTGCGGCCATCGTGGAGATCAACTGCGAGACCGACTTCGTCGCCCGCGAGGCGGACTTCCGCGGCTTCGCCCAGGCGGTCGCCGAGTGCGCGCTGCAGGCGCAGCCGGCGGATCTGGCCGGCCTCAACGCCGCGCAGCTCGCCTCGGGGCAGAGCGTCGATGCGCGCCGCCGCGAGCTGATCGCCAAGATCGGCGAGAACATCAGCGTGCGGCGCTTCGCCGTGGCCAGCGCCGCGGATCACCTCGGCGCCTACCTGCACGGCACGCGCATCGCCGCCCTGGTGGCGGTCAAGGGCGGCAGCCAGCAGCTCGCGCACGACCTGGCCATGCACGTCGCGGCCAGCAACCCGCGCTACCTCTCGCAGGCGGACGTGCCGGCCGAGGTGGTCGCCAAGGAGCGTGCCATCCTCACCGAGCAGGCCCAGACCGAGGGCAAGCCGGCGGAGATCGTCGCCAAGATGGTGGAAGGGCGCCTGCGCAAATCCCTGGGCGAGATCACCCTGGCCGGGCAGCCGTTCGTGAAGGACCCGGAGGTGACCGTCGAGAAGCTCCTGAAGCAGTCCAAGGCGGAAGTCACCGCCTTCGAGCGCTTCGAGGTCGGCGCCGGCATCGAGAAGCGGCAGGATGACTTCGTCGCCGATGTCATGGCGCAGGTGAAGGGCGCCGGCGTCAAGCACTGAGCAGCAGGGCAGCGCCAGCGATCGTTACGCGAAGAGAACCCCGCCCGAACGCGGGGTTCTTTTTATCGGCCGAGGAGATCAGATTGAGCCAAGCGAAGTCGCAGTACACGAGGATCCTGGTCAAGCTGTCGGGCGAGGCGCTCATGGGCGGCGGCGACTACGGCATCGACCCGGCGGTCCTCAAGCGCATCGCCGGGGAGCTGCAGGCGATCCAGGAGATGGGCGTGCAGGTGGCCACGGTCATCGGCGGCGGCAACATCTTCCGCGGCGCCGGGCTGGCGCGCGCCGGCATGGACCGGGTCGCGGCCGACCACATGGGCATGCTGGCCACGGTCATGAACGCGCTGGCGATGCAGGATGCGCTGGAGAGCCTGGGCCTGCATGCCCGCGTCATGTCCGCCATCCGCATCAACGAGGTGTGCGAGGACTACATCCGCCGCCGCGCCATGCGCCACCTGGAGAAGGGCCGCGTGGTCATCTTCGCCGCCGGCACCGGCAACCCGTTCTTCACCACCGACACGGCAGCGGCGCTGCGTGCCATCGAGATCAGCGCCGACGTGCTGCTCAAGGCCACCAAGGTGAACGGCGTGTTCTCGGAGGACCCGGTGAAGAACCCGTCCGCGGTGCGCTACAGCACGCTCACCTTCGACCGCGTGCTGAACGAGAAGCTCAACGTGATGGATGCCACCGCCATCGTCATGTGCCGCGACAACCACCTGCCGCTGCGGGTATTCAACCTGAACAATTCCGGGGACCTCACGCGCATCGTGCGCGGCGAGGATGTTGGCACGACCGTCACGGTCGAGTGAACGCTGCCGAGGAGAGCGCATGATCGAAGACCTGAAGAAAGACGCCCAGGCCCGCATGGGCAAGTGCGTGGCCACATTCCAGGCCGACCTGAAGAAGCTGCGCACGGGACGCGCCCACCCGAGCCTGGTGGAGCACCTCAAGGTCGACTACTACGGCTCGGACGTGCCGTTGCAGCAGGTCGCCAACATCGCCGTCGAGGACGGACGCACGCTGGTCATCTCGCCCTGGGAGAAGAGCGTGGTGCAGGCGATCGAGAAGGCGATCTTCAAGTCCGACCTGGGGCTCACGCCGATGACGGCCGGCACCGTGATCCGCGTGCCGATGCCGCCGCTCACCGAGGAGCGCCGCCGGGACATCACCAAGGTGCTGCGCCACGATGCCGAGGGCGCGCGCGTGGCGGTGCGCAACGTGCGCCGCGACGTCATGGGCGACATCAAGGATGCGCTCAAGGAGAAGCTCATCTCCCAGGACGACGAGAAGCGCGCCGAGGTGGAGATCCAGAAGCTCACCGACAAGCACATCGCCGACATCGAAGCCGCCCTCGCCGCCAAGGAAAAAGAGGTCATGCAGGTCTGATGGCCGGCGCTGCCGCCAAGACCCTGCCGCGCCACGTCGCGATCACGATGGATGGCAACGGCCGCTGGGCCGCCGCGCGCGGCCTGGGCCGCGCCGCCGGCCACAAGGCCGGGCTCGGGCCGGTGCGCATGTGCATCCAGGAATGCAGCCAGCGCAACATCGAGGCGCTCACCCTGTTCGCCTTCTCCAGCGAGAACTGGGCGCGGCCGGCGGCCGAGGTCGGCAGCCTCATGGGGCTGTTCTTCGATTCCCTCGAGGCGGAGATCAGCGAGCTGCAGGCGCGCAACGTGGCGATGCGCTTCATCGGCGCGCGCCGCCGCCTGCCGGTGCGCCTGCAGGCGCAGCTGGCCGCGGCCGAGGAGCGCACCGCGGGCAACACCGGACTGAAGCTGCAGGTGGCCGTGAGCTACGGCGGGCGCTGGGACATCGTGCAGGCCGCCGCGCAGCTGGCGCGCGAGTGCGCCAGCGGCGCCCTGCGTGCTGAGGAGATCACCGAGGAGCGCTTCGCGCAGGCCACGACCCTCGGGCACTGCGACGCGGAGCTCGTGATCCGCACCGGCGGCGAGCAGCGCCTGTCGAACTTTCTGCTCTGGCACTGCGCCTACGCGGAGCTGTACTTCACGCCCCGGCTGTGGCCGGACTTCGGCGTCGCCGACCTCGAGGAGGCGCTCGACTTCTTCGCCGCCCGCGAGCGACGCTTCGGGTTGCTGAGCGGGCAGGTCGCCTCGTGAGCGACGGGCTGCGCAAGCGGATCGTGACCGCCGTGGTGCTGGGCGTGGCCCTGCTCGTGGTGCTGCTCGGGCTGCCGCCGCTCTACAGCGTGGCGCTGGTGAGCGTGCTGGTGCTGGCCGGCGCCTGGGAGTGGTCCGGGTTCCTCAAGGTCGGCACGGCGGCGCGCGCCGCCTACGTCGGACTCATCGCCCTGCTCATGTGGGCGGCCTGGGGGGTCGCGGCGAGCGGCCGCGGGCGTAACCTCCTCATCATGATCGCGGTCGCATGGTGGCTCGTGGCACTGGCGTGGGTCGCCCTGGCCCCCAGGCGGACCTCCTCGCTCGGCGCCGCGCTCGCCGGCGTGCTCGCCCTGGTGCCGGCGTGGCTGGCGCTCATGTGCCTGCGCCTGAGCGTCGATCACGGGGCCGAGTGGGTGGTGTTCACCCTGATCCTGGTGTTCGCCGCGGACATCGGCGCCTACTTCGGCGGACGGCACTTCGGGCGCGTGAAGCTCGCCCCGCGGGTCTCCCCCAACAAGACCTGGGAGGGCGTGCTCGGCGGCATGCTGCTGAGCAGTGCCTGGGCCTTCGGCGGCAGCCTGTGGTTCCACCTGCCGTGGCTCACCTTCGTGCCGCTGTGCATCGCCGCGGTGGCCTTCTCGATCGTGGGCGACCTCACCGAGAGCATGCTCAAGCGCTTTGCGGGCCTGAAGGACAGCGGCGCGCTGCTGCCCGGGCACGGCGGCATGATGGACCGCATCGACAGCATCACCGCCGCGGCGCCCGTCCTGTTCTTCGGCCTCACGCTCATGGGGGTGGTGCCATGATGGGCGTGGCGGTGCTCGGCTCCACCGGCTCGGTCGGGGAGAGCACGCTGGATGTTCTGGCGCGGCACCCGCAGCGCTTCAGGGTCGTGGCGCTGGCCGCGCACCGCAATGCCACCAAGCTGGCACGCCAGGTGCTTGCCCTGCGGCCCGCCTACGCGGCGCTGGCGGATGCGGAGTCGGCCGCGGAGCTCACCACGCTGCTGGGCAACCGGGCCCCCGGCACGCGGGTGCTCGCCGGCGTCGGGGCGCTGGAGGAGCTGGCGCGGCTCCCCGAGGTGCACACCGTCATGGCCGCCATCGTCGGCGCGGCGGGGCTGCGCTCCACCCTGGCGGCGGCCGTGGCCGGCAAGCGCCTGCTGCTGGCGAACAAGGAGTCGCTGGTGATGGCCGGGCCGCTGCTCATCCGCGCGGTGAACGCCTCGGGGGCGACGCTCCTGCCCATCGACAGCGAGCACAACGCCATCTTCCAGTGCCTGCCGCCGGGGACCAGCGCCGGGGTGCGCCCCGCGGGCCTCAAGCGCGTGCTGCTGACCGCCTCGGGCGGCCCGTTCCGCGACACCCCGCCGCAGGCGCTCGAGTCGGTGACCCCGGAGGCCGCCTGCGCGCACCCCAACTGGGTCATGGGGCGCAAGATCTCGGTCGACTCGGCCACGCTCATGAACAAGGGGCTGGAGCTGATCGAGGCCTGCCTGCTCTTTGGCCTCAGTCCAGCGGATGTCGCCATCCTGGTGCACCCGCAGAGCATCGTGCACTCGCTGGTGGAGTACCTGGACGGTTCGGTGCTGGCGCAGCTGGGCGCCCCGGACATGCGCACCCCCATCGCCCATGCCCTGGCGTGGCCCGAGCGCATCGACTCCGGTGTAGAATTCCTCGACCTGCTCAAGGCCGGGCGGCTGGATTTCCGGGCCCCGGACACGGAGAAGTTCCGCTGCCTGGCGCTGGCGCAGGCGGCGGCGTGTGCAGGGGGCTCGCACCCGGTACTGCTCAACGCGGCCAACGAGGTCGCGGTCCAGGCCTTCCTCGAGCGCCGATTGAACTTCCCCGGCATTGCGGCGGTCATTGAAGCCGTAGTGCAGAAAGCAACCGGGGGCGTGCTCAGCGGCCTGGACGAGGTCCTGGCGGCCGACGCGGAAGGCAGAATACGTGCACGTGAGCGAATCGTCGGCATGCCAGGAACAGCATCGGTGAAGGGCGCTCACGCATGACCCTGTTGTGGGAAATCTTCTGGTTCGTGATCGCCGTGGGCCTGCTGGTCACGGTGCACGAATTCGGCCATTTCTGGGTCGCCCGGCGCTTAGGGTTCAAGGTGCTGCGCTTCTCGGTGGGCTTCGGCAAGCCGCTGCTCAAGCGCGTCGCCGGCCCCGACCAGGTCGAGTACGTCCTGGCGGCCATCCCGCTCGGGGGCTACGTGAAGCTGCTCGACGAGCGCGAGGGGCCGGTGGCCACGGCGGACCTGCCGCGCTCCTTCACCCGCCGCCCGGTGTGGCAGCGCGTCCTGGTGCTCCTGGCCGGGCCCGCCTTCAATCTCGTCTTCGCCGTCGCGCTGCTGTGGGCCATGCTCTGGGTGGGCGGGACCACCCAGGTGCGCCCGCTGGTCGGGGACGTGACCATCGGCTCGCTCGCCGACCATGCCGGCCTGCGCTCCGGGGACCTCATCCAGGCCATCAACGGGGCGCCGATGGCCGACCAGGGCCAGGTGCAGTTTGCGCTGCTGGATGCGATGAGCTCCTCGGGCGAGGTGACCCTCACCCTGCGCGGCGCCGAGGGCGCCGAGCGCACCACCCACTTCTCCGTGACCGATGCGGCGCAGCGCCGCCGCCTGACCGAGCCCTCCGGGCTGCCCCAGGGGGTCGGCTTCGAGTTCTGGCACGCGCCCATGCCGGCGGTGCTGGCCAAAGTGGTCCCCGGCGGGCCGGCCGCCCAGGCGGGACTGGCCGCGGGCGACACCATCGTCGCCATCGGCGGCAACCCCATCAAGGACTTCAGGGAAGTCTCGGACTACATCCACGCCCGCCCGGGCGAGCGCATCACCCTGGACTACCGCCGCGCCGGCATCGTGCACAGCGTGACGCTGCAGACGGTGAGCGATTCGGTCGGCGGCAAGCGCTTCGGCCGCATCATGGTCGAGCCGCGTCTGCCCGAGTTCCCCGCCTCGATGCTGGTGCACACCGAGCTCACGCCGCTGGCGGCCCTGAACCAGGCGGTGATGAAGTCCTGGGAGATGACCGAGCTGCAGGCGCGCTACTTCTGGCGCATGCTCATCGGGCGGGTGTCGCTCAAGAACCTGAACGGCCCGGTGGCGATCGCCCAGTTCGCCGGGGACTCGGCCCACGAAGGTCTGGCCCCATTCCTCAGCCTGCTCGTGTACCTTTCGCTGTCGCTCGGGTTCCTGAACTTGCTGCCCATCCCGATCCTGGATGGCGGCCAGATCGTGTACCAGGCGGCCGAGTGGCTCAAGGGCAGTCCGCTGTCCGAGCGGGCCCAGGCCTTTGGACAGCAGGTGGGGCTCGCCCTGCTCATCGTCCTGATGAGTGTCGCGCTATACAACGACTTTGCGCGTCAGTTCGGTTGATTGAGGCATAGGTAAGCGCCGCGGCCGTGCGCAGCGTTGATCGGGGAGGACGTGCCCCGGTCCCCGGATAGTGCAGTGCGGATTATGGATGCGCCCGCAGGCGCAGATTGAGAGAGATGCTGGTGATGGGAGTATGAAGACGCGTATCGGCCTTGCAGGTCTGGCGCTCATGGCGCACGGCCTGCTGGCGCTGGCGCAGACCCACACGGTGGTGCCCGAGGATGCACCGGCCGCAGCCGAGGTGGCGCAGACCACCACGGTGCCGGCCGACTTCACCGTGGGCGACATCAAGATCGAGGGGCTGCAGCGCGTCTCCGAGGGCACGGTCTACAACTACCTGCCCGTGAACATCGGCGATCACCTCACCCCGCAGCGCGTGCGCGAGGCGGTGCGCGCGCTGTACGCGACCGGCTTCTTCCGCGACGTGCAGCTGCGGCGCGAGGGCAGCACCCTCATCGTCGTGGTGCTCGAGCGGCCCTCGATCGAGAGCTTCGAGATCACCGGCAACAAGGACATCAAGACCGAGGACCTGCAGAAGTCGCTGCGCGGAGTGGGCCTGGCGACCGGCAAGACCTTCGACCGCTCGGTGCTCGAGGACGTGACGCAGTACCTCACCGACCAGTACTACTCGCGCGGCAAGTACGGCGTGCGCATCAACGCCAAGGTCGAGGAGGAGTCCGGCAACCGCGTCAAGATCAAGATCGACATCAAGGAAGGCACGCGCGCGGTCATCCGCCAGATCAACATCGTCGGCAACACCAAGTTCAAGCCCAAGGAGATCACCGACACCCTGGAGCTGAAGACCCCGAACTGGCTCTCCTGGTACAAGCAGGACGACCGCTATTCGCGCGAGTCGCTGCAGGGCGACCTGGAGAAGATCCGTAACTACTGGATGGACCGCGGCTACGCGAACTTCCAGATCGACTCCACCCAGGTGGCCATCGCCCCGGAGAAGGAGGACATCTTCATCACCGTGAACATCGACGAGGGCCAGGTGTTCAAGGTCTCCGAGGTCAAGCTCGCCGGCACCTTCGTGGTGCCGCGCGAGGAGCTGCAGCGCTACGTGCTGGTCCACCCGGGCGACATCTTCAACCGCAAGCTCATCACCTCCACGCAGGAGCTGATGCAGAACCGCATGGGGCGCGACGGCTATGCCTTCGCCAAGGTCGAGCCGGTGCCGACGGCGGACCCGGCCACGCACACCGTGTCGCTGACCTTCTTCGTCGACCCGGGCAACCGCGTGTACGTGCGCAACATCACCTTCTCCGGGGTGACGCGCATCAACGACGAGGTGCTGCGCCGCGAGATGCGCCAGCTCGAGGGCGCCTGGCTGTCCAATACCACGCTCGAGCGCAGCAAGCAGCGCCTGCAGCGCCTGCCGTACATCAAGACCGTGGACTTCGAGACCACCCCGGTGCCGGGCACCCCGGACATGGAGGACGTGAACTTCAAGATCGAAGAGGGCCCGGCCTCGCAGCTCTCCGGCGGCATCGGCTACTCGGAGACCTACAAGTTCATGCTGAACGGCTCGTACGCCGACTCGAACTTCCTCGGCTCGGGCGAGCGCGTCGCCGTCAACCTGAACGGCGGCCAGTTCCAGAAGGTGTACAGCATCCAGTGGACCAACCCGTACACCAACATCGACAACCTGCAGCGCACCATCTCGCTCAGCTACAGCGACGTCACGCAGTTCGTGTCATCGTCCTCGAACTTCTCCTCGCAGACCCTGAGCCTCGGGCCGACCTGGGCCTACCCGATCACCGAGTTCCAGTACTTCCGCTTCGGCGTCTCCTTCAGCAGCTCGCAGCTGCTGACCAACTCGCTGAACAGCGCCGAGCAGTCCCAGTCCTGGGTGCAGAACAACGGCCACCCGTACTCGCGCCTGGCGCACGATGACGCCTCGAACAACCTCTACCTGTTCTACGGCACCGACTTCAAATCGCTCGAGGGCATCGTCGGCTGGGACTGGGACACGCGCAACCGCACGCTGTTCGCCGACCGCGGCATGCGCCAGTCGATCTCCTCCTCGGTCACGCTGCCCTCCAGCGACGTGCACTACTGGGTCGGCAACTACCAGTTCGTGAAGTACGTGCCGCTGGGCAAGCACCTCACCTTCTCCTTCTTCGAGGGGGTGGACTACGGCATGGCCTTCGGCAACACGACCGCGATCCCGCCGTACCGGCAGTTCTTCGGCGGCGGCCCGGACTCGGTGCGCGGCTTCCGCGAGAGCCGCCTGGGGCCGAAGGACCAGTACGGCAACCCCTTCGGCGGCAACCTGCGCATCACCAGCCAGAACGAGCTGATCCTGCCGATGCCGGCGAAGTGGCAGCAGACCGCCCGCGTGACCCTCTTCTACGACATCGGCAACGTCTACGAGACCAGCAGCTTCTACAAGTTCTACGGGCCCAACGGCTACACGCCGCAGAGCTACCGGTGGGCCGGCTTCGGCAGCCTCAAGCGCTCGACCGGCGTCGCGGTGCAGTGGCTGGCGCCGCTCGGCCTGTTCCGCTTCAGCTACGGCATCCCCCTGAACGCCAAGCATGGGGACGGCTGGACCACCTGGGGGGACGAGACCGAGGGCTTCCAGTTCTCGGTGGGCAACGCGTTCTAGGCCCCCCGGGGGGGCGGCAAAGCAAAGAAACGAGCGTTGCGGGGCCTTTGTACGCGATACTAGGAGTTTGGGCCGGCCCCGAAGGGGGGCCGCTCACAAATCGTTACACATGAGGGTAGGTAGTTCCGTGAATCGTTTGATCAGCAGCAAGATGGCGATCTGGGCAATGGCAGCGGGCGCGACCCTCGTGGCGCTGCCGGCCTTCGCCGAGCCGAAGATCGGTGTGGTCGATGCGACGCGCCTGCTCGAGGAGTCCCCGCAGGGCAAGGCCATGGGCGAGTCGATGCGGGCCGAGTTCGCCCCGCGCCAGCGCACCCTGCAGGCCCAGGAGCAGGCCCTCAAGGCCAAGCAGGAGAAGCTGCAGAAGGACGGCGCGACCATGACCGAGGACCAGCGCCAGCGCACCGAGAAGGAGCTGCGCGACGGCAGCCGCGACCTGCAGCGCGCGACGCAGGAGT
Source organism: Pseudomonadota bacterium (assembly GCA_018240525.1). Taxonomy (GTDB): domain Bacteria; phylum Pseudomonadota; class Gammaproteobacteria; order Steroidobacterales; family Steroidobacteraceae; genus 13-2-20CM-66-19. The sequence goes on along the minus strand of JAFEFN010000014.1, from coordinate 739,463 downwards.
TCCAGGACGATGTCAGCGCGCGGCGCAACGAGGAGCTCTCGCGCCTGCAGCGCACCGTCATCGAGGAAGTGCGCAGCTACGCGAAGGCGCAGGGCTATGACCTGGTCATCAGCGACGGCGTGATCTACTCGACCCAGCAGTACGACATCACCCCCGGGGTGCTGCAGGCACTGCAGGCCAAGGGCGGCGCGGCCAAGCCCGCAGCCCCGGCGACCCCGCCGCCGCCGAAGAAGTAACGGCCGCCGGCACTCCACGCCGCGCCACCCGCCATGTCCGTATCCCTGGGGGAGCTGGCGGTCCGGTTCGGCTGTGAGCTGCGCGGCGACCCGGGCACCCGCATCGAGCGGGTCGGCACGCTCGCCCATGCGCAGGCCGGCGCGCTCGCCTTCCTCGCCAACCCGAAGTACCGCAGCCAGCTCTCCGGCACCACCGCCGCGGCCGTCGTGCTGACCGCGGCCGCGGCGGAGGCCTGCCCGACGGCGATGCTGGTGTGCGAGAACCCGTACGCCACCTACGCGCGCATCGCGCAGCTGCTCAACCCGCCGCCGGCCTTCGAGCCCGGGGTGCACCCGAGCGCGGTCCTCTCCCCGGGCGCCCGCATCGATCCCAGCGCCTGCATCGGCGCCCTGGCCTTCATCGGCGAGGATGCGCAGGTCGGTGCGCGCGCCTTCATCGGGCCGCACAGCGTGCTGCTCGCCGGCGTGCGCATCGGCGAGGACGTGCGCCTGGTCGCGCGCGTGACCCTGGGCGCGGGCACCGTGGTCGGGGCGCGCAGCGTGCTGCACCCGGGCGTGGTGCTCGGGGCCGACGGCTTCGGCTTCGCGCCCGAGCGCGGCACCTGGGTGAAGGTGCCGCAGGTGGGCGTGGTGCGCCTCGGCGCGGACGTGGAGGTCGGCGCCAACACCACGATCGACCGCGGCGCCATCGAGGACACGGTGATCGAGGATGACGTCAAGCTCGACAACCTGGTGCAGGTCGGCCACAACGTGCGCATCGGTGCGCACACCGTCATCGCCGGCTGCACCGGGATCTCCGGCAGCACCACCATCGGCAGGCGCTGCATGATCGGCGGGGCGTGCGGCATCGGCGGCCACATCAGCATCGCCGACGACGTCGTCGTCACCGGCTTCTCCGCGATCGCCAACTCGATCACCAAGCCGGGGTTATACTCCAGCACCCTGCCGGTCGAGGAGGCGCGCGCCTGGCGGCGGCTGCAGGCGAACTTCAAGAGATCCGGCCTGCTGGCCGCGCGCGTGCGCCGGCTCGAGCAGGCCAGCGGGATCAAGTCTGAGCAGGAACCAGGGGATGAGTGAGGTGCAGCTGGACATCGAGGCGATCATGAAGCGCCTGCCGCACCGCTACCCGTTCCTGCTGGTCGACCGGGTGCTCGAGTGGCATGCCCACCAGTCCATCCGCGCGCTGAAGAACGTCACCTACAACGAGCCGTTCTTCCCCGGGCACTTCCCCGGCCGCGCGGTGATGCCGGGCGTCATGGTGATCGAGGCGCTCGCGCAGACCGCGGGCATCCTGAGCTTCCTGAGCCTGGCGATGTTCCCCGACGAGAACACGCGCTTCTACTTCGTCGGCATCGACAAGGCGCGCTTCCGGCGCCCGGTCGTCCCGGGCGACCAGCTCGTCCTGGAGGCGAGCGTGGAGCGGGTACTGCGCGGCATCTGGCGCTTCTCCGCCCGGGCGCTGGTGGCGGACCAGGAAGCGGTGAGCGTGCAGATGATGCTGGCACCGGAGAGCGCCGGATGATCGACCCACGTGCGGTGGTGCATCCCCGGGCGCAGCTGGCCGAGGGCGTGAGCGTCGGCCCGTTCAGCATCATCGGCGCGGACGTGCGCATCGGGCCGCGCACCGTCATCGGCCCGCACGCCGTCATCGACGGCCACACCACCCTGGGGGCGGACAACAAGGTATCCCCGTTCGCCAGCATCGGCGGGCCGCCCCAGGACAAGAAGTACGCCGGCGAGCCGACGCGCCTGGAGATCGGCGACCGCAACGTGTTCCGCGAGAGCTGCACGGTCAACCGCGGTACCACGCACGACAAGGGGGTGACGCGCATCGGCGATGACAACCTGCTGATGGCCTATTCGCACATCGCCCACGACTGCGTCATCGGCAACAAGACGGTGTTCGCCAACTGCGCCTCCCTCGGCGGGCACGTCGAGGTGGGCGACTGGGTGATCATCGGCGGCCTGGCCGCGATCCACCAGTTCGTGAAGATCGGCGCGCATGCCTTCATAGGCGGCCAGTCCGCGCTTACCCGCGACGTCCCGCCCTACGTCATGGCCGCCGGCAACCCCTGCGTGCCGCACAGCGTGAACTCCGAGGGGCTCAAGCGCCGCGGCTTCAGCGAGGACCAGATCCGCAACATCCGCAATGCCTACCGCATCCTGTACCGCTCGGACCTGAAGCTCACCGAGGCGATCGGGCGGCTGAAGGCGCTGGCGGCCGGGCAGCCCGAGCTGGTTCCCTTCGTCGAGTTCATCGAAGCCTCCAGCCGCAGCCTGGTGCGATGAACGCGCCGCCGACGGCCGGCGCCCCAGCGCGCGTGCTGCGGGTCGGGATCGTTGCCGGCGAGCACTCCGGCGACACCCTGGGCGCGGCCCTCATCCAGGCGCTGCGCGAGCGCGTGCCGGCGCTGGAGTGCTTCGGCGTGGCGGGCCCGAAGATGCTCGCCGCCGGCTGCACCCGCTGGGCGGGCGCCGAGGAGCTCGCCGTCATGGGGCTCACCGAGGTGCTGCACCACCTGCCGCGCCTGCTGCGGCTGCGCGGCGAGCTCAAGGCCCGCTTCCTCGCCGCCCGGCCGGACGTGTTCATCGGCATCGACTCCCCGGAGTTCAACCTCGGGCTCGCCCGCACGCTCAAGCGCACCGGGATCCGCACCGTCCAGTACGTGAGCCCCCAGGTGTGGGCCTGGCGCCAGGGCCGCGTGCGCACCATCGGTGCGGCGGTTGACCTCATCCTGTGCCTGCTGCCGTTCGAGACCGACTTCTATGCCACGCACGGCGTACGCGCCGAGTTCGTCGGCCACCCGCTGGCCGATGCGATCCCGCTGGAGGCGGACCCGGCCGCCGCGCGGCGCGCGCTGGGGCTGCCGGAGGAGGGCGGCGTCATCGCGCTGCTGCCGGGCAGCCGCATGGGCGAGGTCGCCCGCCTGGCCGGCCCGTTCGTCGCCGCGGCCGCGCGCATCCATGCCGCGCACCCCGACTGGCGCTTCGTCGCGCCGATGGCCTCGGCCCAGGTGCGTGAGGCCTTCGAGAGGGAAATCGCGCAAGCCCGCGGCGCGCCTGACATTCGCGTCACCGACGGGCAGGCGCAGGTGGCGCTGGCGGCCGCGGACGGGGTGATCGTCGCCTCCGGCACCGCCACCCTCGAGACCCTGCTGACCGGCAGACCGATGGTGGTGGCCTACAAAACCTCCGTGATGACCGCGTTTTTGCTGCGTACCCTGGGGCTGGTCAAGGTGCGATACTTTTCCCAGCCGAATCTCCTGGCCGGCCGCGGCGCCGTGCCGGAGTTCTTCCAGGAACAGGTCACGGGTGCGGCCCTCGGGGACGCGCTGCTGCAGGAGCTTTCCAATCGCACGCACGTGGCGGAACTCAAGGCGGAATTCACGCGCATCCACCGCACGCTGCGCCGCGGCGGGGCCGCGCGTGCCGCCGAGGCGGTGCTCGCCATGATCGCCGCCGCGCCGGAGCAGTCCGATGCGCGCACCTGAGGGGTGCAACCTGGCGCGCGTGGCGGGGGTCGACGAGGCCGGTCGCGGGCCGCTCGCAGGCCCTGTGGTCGCCGCGGCCGTGATCCTCGACCCGCGCCGCCGCATCCGCGGGCTGGCCGACTCCAAGACGCTGCCCGCGCCGGAGCGCACGCGCCTCGCCGGCCTCATCCGCGCGCGGGCCCTGGCCTGGGCGATCGGCTGGGCCGACCGCGACGAGATCGACTCGATCAACATCCTGCAGGCGACCTTCCTGGCGATGCGGCGCGCGCTTCTCGCCCTGCCGGTGGCGCCCACGCACGTGCGCGTGGACGGCAACCGCTGCCCGTGCGTCGCCGACCTGCCCTTCGCCTGCACGCTCGAGGCGATCGTCGCAGGCGATGCGCGCGTCTCGGTCATCAGCGCCGCCTCGATCCTCGCCAAGACCCACCGCGATGCGATGATGGTGACGCTGGATGCGTGCTACCCGGGGTACCTGCTCGGGACCCACAAGGGCTACGGCACGCCGGCGCACCTGGATGCGCTGCGCGACCGGGCGCCCTCGGCGCAGCACCGCCGCTCGTTCCGACCCGTGCGCGCGCAAGGCCTCGAGCTCGAGGCGCTCGAGCTGCTGGACTGACCCCATGGCGGCCGGCTTCGTCCACCTGAAGGTGCACACCGAGTACTCGCTGGTCGACAGCGTGGTGCGCATCCCGGACCTGGTCGCGGCGGCCGCCAGCACCGGCATGCCGGCCGTGGCCGTGACCGACCAGAGCAACCTCTTCGCGATGGTCAAGTTCTACAAGGACGCGCTCAAGGCGGGCGTGAAGCCGCTCGTGGGCGTCGACCTGCTGGTGCGCGAGGAGGGCGAGCGCGCGCAGCCCTCGCGGATCAGCTTCCTGTGCCAGACCCCGGAGGGCTACCGCAACCTCGCCCGCCTGGTCAGCCGTGCCTACCTGGACAGCCGCGAGCGCGGCGTCCCGCGCCTGGAGCGCGCCTGGCTCACCGGCGACAGCGTGGCCGGCCTGATCGCGCTCTCCGGGGCCACCGAGGGGGATATCGGGCGCGCGCTCGTCAACGGGCGCGAGGCGGAGGCCGAGCGCGCGCTGGATGCCTGGCTGGCGCTCTTCCCCGGGCGCTTCTACCTCGAGCTGCAGCGCCTGGGCCGGCCGAACGAGGAGGGCTACATCGCCCAGGCGGTGGCGCTCGCCGGGCGGCGCGCGGTCCCGGTGGTCGCCACCAACGACGTGCGCTTCCTCAAGGCCGACGAGTTCGAGTCGCACGAGGCGCGGGTGTGCATCCACGAGGGGACGCTGCTCGCCGATCCCGGCCGCGTGCGCCGCTACTCGCGCCAGCAGTACCTGCGCACGCCGCAGGAGATGGCCGCGCTCTTCGCCGACATCCCCGAGGCGCTCGCCAACTCGGTGGAGATCGCGCGCCGCTGCAGCCTCACCCTGAAGCTCGGCCAGGCGCGCCTGCCGCAGTACCCGGTGCCCGAGGGGCTCACCACCGAGCAGTTCCTGCGCACCGAGGCGGCCGCGGGGCTCGCCGCGCGCTTCCGCGCGCGCAGCCAGCAGATCCCGCCCGCGCATGCGGCGCGTCTGGCGACCGAGCTGGACGTCATCTGCCAGATGGGCTTCGCCGGCTACTTCCTCATCGTCGCCGACTTCATCCGCTGGGCGCGCGCCAATGGCGTGCCGGTCGGCCCGGGGCGCGGCTCGGGCGCCGGCTCGCTGGTGGCCTACACCTTGGGGATCACCGACCTCGACCCGATCCGGTACGACCTGCTGTTCGAGCGCTTCCTCAATCCCGAGCGCGTCTCGATGCCCGACTTCGACATCGACTTCTGCATGGACGGGCGCGACCGCGTCATCGAGTACGTGGCGCACAAGTACGGACGCGAGCGCGTCTCGCAGATCATCACCTACGGCACCATGGCCGCCAAGGCGGTGGTGCGCGATGTCGGGCGCGTGCTCGGCATGACCTACGGCTACGTCGACCGCATCGCCAAGCTCATCCCCTTCGAGCTCGGCATCACCCTGGATGCGGCGCTGGAAAAGGAGCCGGAGCTGGCCAAGCTGTACCAGGCAGAGGACGAGGTCAAAAACCTCATCGACCTGGCGCGCTCGCTCGAGGGGCTGACGCGCAACGCGGGCATGCACGCCGGCGGCGTGGTCATCGCCCCGTCCGTGCTCACCGACTTCACGCCGCTGTACTGCGATACCTCCGGCGGCGGGGTGATCACGCAGTTCGACAAGGACGACGTCGAGGCGGCGGGCCTGGTGAAGTTCGACTTCCTCGGCCTGCGCACGCTCACGATCATCGACCGCGCCGAGCGGCTGATCAACGCGCAGCGCCCCGCCGGGGCGGCGCCGCTGAACGTGAGCGCGCTGCCGATGGACGATGCGGCCACCTACGCGCTGCTGAAGACCACGCGCACCACGGCGATCTTCCAGCTCGAGTCCCGCGGCATGAAGGACCTCATCCGCCGCCTGCAGCCGGACAGCTTCGAGGACATCGTGGCGCTGGTGGCGCTGTTCCGCCCCGGCCCCCTGCAGTCGGGCATGGTCGATGACTTCATCAACCGCAAGCACGGCCGCAGCGACGGCCCGATCGACTACCTGCACCCGAGTCTCGAGCAGGTGCTCAAGCCGACCTACGGGGTGATCCTGTACCAGGAGCAGGTCATGCAGATCGCCCAGGTGCTGGCCGGCTACACCCTCGGGGCCGCCGACCTGCTGCGCCGCGCGATGGGCAAGAAGAACGCCGAGGACATGGCCAAGCAGCGCTCGATCTTCGTCTCCGGCGCGACCGCGCGCGGGGTGGCCGAGGGCGTCGCGGTGCACATCTTCGACCTCATGGAGAAGTTCGCCGGCTACGGCTTCAACAAGTCGCACTCGGCCGCGTATGCGCTGCTCTCCTACCAGACCGCGTACCTGAAGGCGCATTACCCGGCCGAGTTCATGGCGGCGGTGCTCTCGGCGGACATGGAGCACACCGACAAGGTGGTGACGCTCATCCAGGAGTGCAGCGACATGGGTCTTGCCGTGCTGCCCCCGGACGTGAACGCCTCCAACTTCGCCTTCGCCGCCAACGGCGAGCGCAGCATCCGCTACGGGCTGGGCGCGGTGCGCGGGGTGGGCGAGGGCGCCGTGGAGGCCCTCATCCGCGAGCGAAGCGCCCACGGGCCGTTCGCCTCGCTCGAGGACCTGTGCCGCCGGCTGGACCTGCAGAAGGCCAACCGCCGCACGCTGGAAGCGCTGCTGCGCAGCGGCAGCCTCGATGGCCTCGGCGCGAACCGCGCCACGCTCATGGACCGGCTGGCCTCGGCCATGCAGCTCGGCGACCAGAACTCGCGCATGCACCAGGCCGGCCAGAACGACATGTTCGGCCTCACCACCGATGCGAAGCAGAACCTGCCGCCGGCGCGCGCCGCCACGCTGCCGGAGTGGAGCGAGGCGGTGCGCCTGACCGGGGAGCGCGAGACCCTCGGCCTGTACCTCACCGGCCACCCGCTGGCACGCTTCGAGGGCAGCCTCAAGCGCTTCGTCTCGCACCGCATCGCGGACCTGGTGAGCGACCGGCCGAGCGCGGGCTTCGAGGCGCCGCGCTTCGGCGGCGGCAAGCCGGTCACCGTCGCCGGCCTCATCGACGAGGTGAAGAAGCGCGGCCCGCGCGTCATCCTCACGCTCGATGACCGCACCGGGCGCATCGAAGCGACGCTGTTCGAGGACACGTTCCAGAAGTACCGCGACCTCATCGCCAAGGATGCGCTGGTGCTGGTCGATGGCGCGCTGCGCTTCGATGAGTTCAGCGACGCCTGGCGGCTGTCGGTCAAGAAGCTGACCGAGCTGGACAAGGTGCGCGAGCAGGAGGCGCGGCGCCTGGTGATCCGCTGCTCCCACGCGGAGGTGCCGGCCCTGAGCGAGCGCCTGCCGGGGATCCTCGCGCCGTGGCGCCCCGGGCCGTGCCCGATCACGATCGAGTACTCGGGCCTGGAGGCCTGCGGTGCGCTCACCCTCGATGGCCAGTGGAGCGTGCGCGCCTCGCGCGAGCTGCTCGACCAGATCGAGGGCCTGGTCGGCCGAGACGCAGTCCAGGTCGTGTACGGGGCGCCGCCGGCCGCGGCCGGGGCCTCATTCGCCGACGGGCGCTGAGTTGCGGTACCCTTCGCCACCATGGCCGTAGCATTCCTCGACTTCGAGCAGCCCATCGCCGAGCTTGAAGCCAAGATCGAAGAACTCAAGCACGTGACCTCCGATGGCGAGGTCAACATCCAGGACGAGATCAATCGCCTGCAGGCCAAGAGCCGCCAGCTCACGGCCAACATCTTCGCCAGCCTCACCCCCTGGCAGATCACCCAGCTGGCGCGCCACCCGCACCGGCCCTACACGCTCGACTACGTGAGCATGATCTGCGGGGAGTTCAACGAGCTGCACGGCGACCGCATGTACGCCGACGACGGCGCCATCGTCGGCGGCCTCGGGCGCATCGGCGAGCGCGCCGTCATGATCATCGGCCACCAGAAGGGCCGCGACACCAAGGAGCGCGTGCGCCGCAACTACGGCATGCCCAAGCCGGAAGGCTACCGCAAGGCGCTGCGCCTGATGCGCATGGCCGAGCGCTTCTCGCTGCCGCTGGTGACGCTCATCGACACCCAGGGCGCGTATCCCGGGGTCGGGGCCGAGGAGCGCGGGCAGAGCGAGGCGATCGCGCGCAACCTGTTCGAGATGTCCCTGCTGCGCGTGCCGATCGTCACGGTGGTGACCGGCGAGGGCGGCTCGGGCGGGGCGCTCGGCATCGGCGTGTGCGACCGCCTGCTGATGCTCCAGTACAGCACCTACTCGGTCATCTCCCCGGAAGGCTGCGCCTCGATCCTGTGGAAGAGCCAGGAGAAGAAGGAAGTCGCCGCCGAGGCCCTGAACCTCACCGCCGACCGGCTGAAGAAGCTCGGCCTCGTCGACGAGGTCATCGAGGAGCCCCTGGGCGGCGCCCACCGCGACGCGGCCGGCGTCGCCGCGAGCCTCAAGGCCGCCGTGGTGCGGCACCTGGACGAGCTCGACGCCATCCCGCGGGACGAGCTGCGCAACCAGCGCGCCCAGCGCATCGCAGGCTTCGGCGTCTTCGCGGAAGACGCCGCCTAGTCCGCTTGGCCACCCCGGCAGGCGCTGCGGGTGAGTTCGGGCCGCAGTGGCTGGCCGCGCAGCTGACCGCGCTGCTGCCGGGCTTCCCGGCGCGGCGCCTGTGCGTCGCCTTCAGCGGCGGCGCCGACTCCACCGCCCTCCTGGCCGCCTGCGCACAGCTGCCGCGCGCCCCGGCCGGCCTGCGCGCCATCCACATCGACCACCGCCTGCAGAGCGCGGCCCGGGCCTGGCCGGCCCACTGCCGCCGCATCGCCCGCCGCCTCGGCGTGCCGCTCACGGTGCGCACGGTCCAGGTCGAGCGCGCGCGCGGCACCTCCCCGGAGGCGGCCGCGCGCACCGCCCGCTACGCGGCCCTCGCCGCGCAGCTGGCCCCCGGGGAGGTGCTGCTGACGGCGCACCACGAGGAAGACCAGCTCGAGACGGTACTGCTGCAGCTGCTGCGCGGGGCGGGCGTGCCCGGCATCGCCGCCATGCCCGCGTGCGTGCCCCTTGCCGGCGGCTACCACGCGCGGCCGCTGCTCGGGCTGAGCCGCGCGGCGCTCCTGCCGTGGCTCACCGCGCAGCGGCTCCCCTGGGTCGAGGACCCGAGCAACGCCCGGGAGAGCCTGGACCGCAACTACCTGCGCCGCCGCGTGCTGCCGCTGCTGCGCGCGCGCTGGCCGGCCGCCGCGGCGACGGCGGGGCGCGCGGCCCGCCACGCCGCGCAGGCGCAGCGCCTGCTGGATGAGCTGGCGCGGACGGACCTCGGCCGGGCGCAGGTCGGGGAGGCGCTCTCCGCGCGCGTGCTGCGCACGCTGCCCCCGGACCGGCGCGTGAACCTGCTGCGCTTCTGGATCGATGCGGCCGGCTACCTGCCCCCGCCCAGCCGCCGCCTCGAGGAGATCCTCGGGGCGCTGCTGGAGGCCCGCCCCGACTCGCGGCCGCAGGTGAGCTGGGAAGGTGCGACCGTGCAGCGGGAGGCGCAGCTGCTGTGGCTGCGCCCGCCGGCCGCCGGGGCCGCGGCGCCCGCCGCGCCGCTCAGCTGGCGCTGGGCCGCGCAGCCGCACTGCCCGCTGCCGCCCGGGCGGGGTCGGCTCACCCTGCGCCGCGACCCGCGCGGGCCGATCGACCTGGACGCGCTGCCCCCGGGGCTCACCGTGCGCGCGCGCCGCGGCGGCGAGCGGCTCAGGCCGGTGCGCGGCGGTGCGCGCCGTACACTCAAGGGCTTACTGCAGCAGGCGCGCGTGCCGGCGCAGGTGCGCGCGCAGCTGCCGCTGCTGTACGCGGGCGAGCAGCTGCTGGCGGTCGGGGACCTGTGGCTGGACGAGTCGGTGCAGGCGGTCGCGGCGAGCCCGCGGCGCGGCCGGCTCACCTGGCGCGCATCCTAGACACTGTTAACTGCGCCGCGCGCCGGCGGCCCCTCGTCAGGCCTGCGAAGGCGCGCCGAGGTGTGCTAACCTGCTCACCCGTCGTCGCTCAGCCATCCTTTCGGCCGCGGCCCCACACGACGGGAATCCCGAGAGTCCAGTTATGACGCGCTTTGTATTCGTCACCGGTGGCGTCGTGTCCTCGTTGGGCAAGGGCATCGCCGCCGCATCGCTCGGGGCGATCCTCGAGGCGCGCGGGCTCAAGATCGCGATGGTCAAGCTCGACCCGTACATCAACGTGGACCCGGGCACGATGAGCCCGTTCCAGCACGGCGAGGTGTTCGTCACCCAGGACGGCACCGAGGCCGACCTCGACCTCGGGCACTACGAGCGCTTCGTGCGCACCACCACCGGGCGCAACAGCAACTACACCACCGGGCGCATCTACGAGCGCGTCATCGCCAAGGAGCGCCGCGGTGACTACCTCGGGGCCACCGTGCAGGTGATCCCGCACATCACCGACGAGATCAAGCGCAGCATCAAGCTCGGCGCCGACGGGGCGGACGTGTGCATGGTGGAGATCGGCGGCACGGTCGGCGACATCGAGTCGCTGCCCTTCCTGGAGGCGATCCGCCAGCTCGGGGTGGAACTGGGCCGCAACAACTGCGTGTACATGCACCTCACCCTGGTGCCCACCGTGGGCGGCTCGGGCGAGATCAAGACCAAGCCGACGCAGCACTCGGTCAAGGAGCTGCGCGGCATCGGCATCCAGCCGGACATCCTGCTGTGCCGCTGCAAGCACCCGCTGCCCGAGGAGCAGCGCCGCAAGATCGCGCTGTTCACCAACGTCGAGGAGCGCGCGGTGGTCTCCGGGGTGGACGCGGACGACATCTACAAGATCCCGATCCTGCTGCACGAGCAGTCCCTCGACGACATCGTGGTCGACAAGCTGCGCCTGGAGGTGCCGCCCACGGACCTGGCCGAGTGGCGCCAGGTGGTCAGCGGCAAGGCCAACCCCGACGGCCAGGTGGACATCGCCATGGTCGGCAAGTACGTGCAGATCCGCGACTCCTACCTGTCGCTGCACGAGGCGCTCATGCACGCCGGCCTCAAGAGCCGCACGCGCGTCAACATCCACTACATCGAGTCCACGGACATCGAGCAGCACGGCACCCACGCCCTCAAGGGCATGGATGCGATCCTGGTGCCGGGCGGGTTCGGCGAGCGCGGCATCGAGGGCAAGATCCAGGCGGTGCGCTTCGCGCGCGAGAACCAGGTCCCGTACCTGGGGATCTGCCTGGGGATGCAGGTCGCCATCGTCGAGCACGGCCGCCACGTGCAGGGCCTCGCCGATGCCAACAGCACCGAGTTCAACCGCGCCACCCCGCACCCGGTGATCGCGCTCATCTCCGAGTGGCAGGACCAGGCGCGCGGCACGCAGACCCGCGACGATGCCTCGGCCAAGGGCGGCACCATGCGCCTGGGGGCCCAGGAGATCGTGCTCGGTGCGGGCACGCGCGCGCGCGAGATCTTCGGCCGCGACGTGATCATGGAGCGGCACCGGCACCGCTACGAGTTCAACAACACCTACCTCGAGCGCTTCCAGCACGCCGGCCTGCGCTTCTCCGGGTTCTCGCGCGACGGGCTGGTCGAGGTCATCGAGCTGCCCAACCACCCCTGGTTCATCGCCACGCAGTTCCACCCGGAGTTCACCTCCACGCCGCGCGACGGGCACCCGCTGTTCACCGGCTTCATCCGCGCCGCCCGCGCGCACCGCGCCCTGCAGCTGCCCCAGGCAGCCGGCGCCTGAACGGCGCGGCGCCCCCGCCCATGCAGCTGCTCGGGCACGAAGTCGGCGACCGCCAGCCGTTGTTCCTGATTGCGGGGCCGTGCGTCATCGAGAGCGCCACGCTGGTCCAGGACATCGCCGGTGAGCTCAAGGAGCTGACGGCGCGCCTGGCTGTGCCGTTCATCTTCAAGGCCTCCTACGACAAGGCCAACCGCTCCTCGGCCCGCTCCTTCCGCGGCCCGGGGATCGAGGCGGGCCTGCAGGTGCTCGCGGACGTGCGCCGTGCGATCGGCGTGCCCGTGCTCACCGACGTGCACGAGGACACCCCGCTCGGCGAGGTCGCCGCCGTGGTGGACGTGCTGCAGACGCCGGCCTTCCTGTGCCGCCAGACCAACTTCATCGTCAACGTCGCCGCGCAGGGCAAGCCGGTCAACATCAAGAAGGGCCAGTTCCTGTCCCCGTGGGAGATGGCCAACGTGGTCGAGAAGGCGCGCTCCACCGGCAACGGGCAGATCATGGTGTGCGAGCGCGGCTTCAGCTTCGGCTACAACAACCTGGTCTCGGACATGCGCTCGCTGGCGATCATGCGCGCCAGCGGCGCCCCGGTGGTCTTCGACGCCACGCACTCGGTGCAGCTGCCGGGCGGGCAGGGCTCATCTTCCGGCGGCCAGCGCGAGCACATCCCGGTACTGGCGCGCGCGGCCGTGGCCGCCGGCATCGCCGGGCTCTTCATGGAGACGCACCCCGATCCTGCCCGTGCGCTCTCGGACGGGCCGAACGCCTGGCCGCTGCCGCGCATGGCGGCCCTGTTGAGCGTGCTGGTCGAGCTCGACCGCGCCGTGAAGAAGACCCCCTACGCCGAATCCCAGCTGCAAGGACCGGACAAGACATGAGTCGCATCAAGGACATCCTCGGGCGCGAGATCATCGACTCGCGCGGCAACCCCACCGTCGAGGCCGACGTCATCCTGGACTCCGGCGTCGTGGGCCGCGCCGCCGTGCCCTCGGGCGCCTCCACCGGCACGCGCGAGGCGGTCGAGCTGCGCGACGGGGACAAGAAGCGCTACGGCGGCAAGGGCACGCTCAAGGCGGTCGGGCACATCAACACCGTGATCAAGAAGGCGCTGGTGGGGGCGGACCCGCGCGATCAGGCCGCGCTCGATGCGAAGATGATCGCGCTCGATGGCACCGACACCAAGGGCAAGCTCGGCGCCAACGCGATCCTCGGGGTCTCGCTCGCCGCCGCGCACGCGGCTGCCAACGATGCCCGCGAGCCGCTGTACCGGCACCTCGCGGGCCTCATCGGCGGCAAGCGCGAGCCGGTGATGCCGGTGCCGATGATGAACATCATCAACGGCGGGGCGCACGCGGACAACAGCCTCGACATCCAGGAGTTCATGATCGTGCCGGCCGGCGCGCCCTCGTTCCGCGAGGCGCTGCGCTACGGGGCGGAGATCTTCCACGCGCTGAAGAAGCTGCTCGCCGAGCGCGGCCTGTCGACCGCCGTCGGCGACGAGGGCGGCTACGCCCCGAACCTGGAGTCCAACGAGGCGGCGCTGGCCATCATCCTCGAGGCGATCGCCAAGGCCGGCTACCAGGCCGGCAAGGACGTCTACCTGGGGCTGGACGTGGCCAGCTCCGAGTTCTTCCGCAACGGTCACTACGAGCTCGAGTCGGAAAAGCGGCGCTTCTCGGCCGCGGAGTTCACCAAGTACCTGGCGGACCTGGTCGCCCGCTTCCCGATCATCACCATCGAGGATGGCATGAGCGAGGCGGACTGGGACGGCTGGGCGCAGCTGACCAAGGCGCTCGGGGGCAAGATCCAGCTGGTGGGCGATGACGTCTTCGTCACCAACACGCGCATCTTCAAGGAGGCGATCGGGCGGCACATCGCCAACGCCATCCTCATCAAGCCCAACCAGATCGGCACCCTCACCGAGACCCTGGCCGCGATCGACATGGCCGACAAGGCGCACTACGCCTCGGTGGTCTCGCACCGCTCCGGGGAGACCGAGGACGCCACCATCGCCGACATCGCCGTCGCCAGTGCCGCGACGCAGATCAAGACCGGTTCGCTGTCGCGCTCGGACCGGGTGGCCAAGTACAACCAGCTGCTGCGCATCGAGGCGCAGCTGGGCAAGGTGCGATACGCGGGCCGCGAGGCATTCCCCGTCAGGATCTAAAGCGCGGCCGGCCCGTGCCGGGGCGCGCCGCCGCGCCCTGGCGGAAAATGATGCAAACAAGTCATCCCGGCGGCCGCGCGCCGGCGCATGCTGGAGGCTCCCGTCGCCAGCCCGAGGGCAAGAACCATGGCCCCCTTCCCGGTCGTCTTTGCACTGTACCCGCGCATCACCCAGCTGGACTTCACCGGTCCCGCGGAGGTCTTCGCGCGCCTGCCGGGCGCGGCGCTGGTGCTGGCCGCGGCGCGCGGCGGCACCGTGGTCGCCGACGGCGGGATCACCTTCGCCAACGTGGTGCCGCTGGATGAGGTGCGCGAGTGCGCGCTGCTGTGCGTGCCCGGCGGCTTCGGCTGCGCGCAGGCGATGGAGGACGCGGACTACCTCGCCGCGCTGCGGCGCCTGGCCGCGCAGGCCCGCTACGTCACCTCCGTGTGCACCGGCTCGCTGCTGCTCGGGGCGGCGGGCCTGCTGCGCGGCCGGCGCGCCGCCTGCCACTGGGCCTTCCGCGAGATGCTGCCGCTGTTCGGCGCGACCGCGGATCCGGCACGCGTGGTGCGCGACGGCCGGCTCATCACCGGGGGCGGGGTGACCGCCGGCATCGACATGGCGCTCACGGTGCTGGCCGAGATCGCCGGCCGCGACTTCGCGGAAAGCGTGCAGCTGGGCATCGAGTACGCGCCGCAGCCGCCGTTCGCCTCCGGCCACCCGGAGGCCGCGCGCGCACCGGTCGTGGCCGCAGCCAGAGGACGGCTGGATTCGATCTGGCCGGACCGGCTCGCGCAGGCGCAGCGGGTGGCGGCGGCGCAGGCGGTCTGAGGCGCACAAACGGTTACGTGGCAGAGGCGTGTCTGATACGCTTCTGCTCCCATGAAGTGGCTCGCCGCGGCGCTCGCAGTTGCAGTCCTCCTCCTGCAGTACCGGGTCTGGTTCTCCGAGGACGGCGTGCACTCCCTCTCGCGCCTGGAGTCCGCCGTCGCCGCGCAGCGCAGCGAGAACGAGCAGCTCACCGAGCGCAACCGCCAGCTGGCCGCCGAGGTCCGTGACCTGAAGACCGGGATGGACGCGCTCGAGGAGCGCGCGCGCAGCGACCTCGGGATGATCGCGCGCAACGAGACCTTCTACCAGGTCGTGCCGCAGCGCCCGCCCCAGGTCAGCCGCACGGCCACGCGCACCGCCTCCGCGCGCTGAGGGCGCACCAGCCGATGAACTACTGGCTCGTCATGCCGGCCGCGGGCACCGGCCGGCGCTTCGGGACCGAGCTGCCCAAGCAGTACGCCCCGCTCGAGGGCCGCACCGTCATCGACTGGGCGCTGTCGAGCTTCCTCGCCGACGCGCGCTGCGCGCAGATCATCGTGGCACTCGGCACCGACGACGGCAGCTGGACGCCGCCGGCGGGCGTGCGCACCACCACCGGCGGCGCGCAGCGCAGCCAGTCCGTGCGCGCCGGCCTCGCCGCCCTGGAGGGCAGCGCCCGCGCCGCGGACTGGGTGCTGGTCCACGATGCGGCGCGCCCGTGCCTGAGCGCCCAGGACCTGGAGCGCCTGCTCGCCGGTGCCGGCCAGCACCCGGTGGGCGGCCTGCTCGGCGTGCGCTACGCCGACACGCTCAAGCGCGCCGACGAGTCACGCGGGGACGCGCAGCCGGCGCAGGTGCTCAGGACCGAGGAGCGCCGCGGGCTGTGGCGCGCGCTCACCCCGCAGATGTTCCGCTATGGCGCCCTGTGCGCCGCGCTCGATGCCGCGCACGCCGCCGGGCGCTTCCCGAGCGATGAGGCCCAGGCCATGGAGTGGGCCGGGGCGGCGCCGCTGCTGATCGAGGGCGCGGCCAGCAACCTCAAGGTCACCGCCGCCGAGGACCTGCTGCTGGCGGCGGCGGTGCTGCGCGCCCGGCGCGCCGCGTGAGCCGCATGCGCATCGGCTCGGGCATCGACGTGCACGCCTTCGGCCCGGGCGATGCGGTGATGCTCGGCGGGGTGCGCGTGCCGCACACGCACGGGCTCGTCGCACACTCGGACGGGGACGTGCTGCTGCACGCCCTGTGCGATGCCCTGCTCGGGGCGGCCGGCCTCGGCGACATCGGCCAGCACTTCCAGGACTCGGACCCGCAGTGGCGCGGCGCCGACAGTGCATCCTTCCTCACCGCGGTGCTGGGCATGGTGCGCGCGGCCGGCTTCGCGGTCCTCAACGCCGACCTCACCGTGATCGGCCAGGTCCCGAAGGTGGCCCCGCACCGCGCGGCGATCCGCGCGCGCATCGCGCAGCTGCTCGCCCTGGATCCGGCCTGCGTCAACATCAAGGCCACCACGACCGAGGCCCTGGGCTTCCTCGGCCGCGCCGAGGGCCTGGCCGCCCAGGCCGTGGTGCTCCTGGACGAGGCCTGAGGGTGGACGGCGGTCTGCCCGGGCTGCGCGAGGTCGCGCTCGCGCCCGCGCGCGCCCACGGGCCGCCGCTGGCGATGGCGGCGCTGCGCAGCGAGCCCGAGGACTTCGTCGTCGAGGAAGAGCTGGGGTTCGCCGCGGCCGGGGCCGGGCAGCACCTGCTGGTCCGGGTGCGCAAGCGCAATGCCAACACCGCGTGGGTCGCCGCGCAGCTGGCCCGGCTCGCCGGTTGCCGGCCGCAGGAGGTCGGTTACGCCGGACTGAAGGACCGGCGGGCCGTGGCGGTGCAGTGGTTCTCGCTGCCGCGGCCCCGCACACCGCTCGAGCCGGCCGCGCTGCGCGGGGAGGGCTTCGAGGCGCTCGAGCTCATCCCGCACCACCGCAAGCTGCCGCGCGGCGCGCTCGCCGGCAACCGCTTCGCCATCCGGCTGCGCGCCCTTGCGGGCAGCGGCGCGCAGCTGGAGCAGCGACTCGCGCCGCGGCTGGCGCTCATCGCACGCGCCGGCGTCCCGAACTACTTCGGGCCGCAGCGCTTCGGCCGCGAGGGCGCCAACCTCGCGCGGATGAGTGCGCCGCTGCCGGCCCTGAAGCCGGCCGAGCGCGGGTTCGTGCTCTCGGCCGCCCGCAGCGTCCTCTTCAACGCCGTGCTGGCGGCGCGGGTCGGCGCGGGCAGCTGGGGCCGCCTGCTCGGCGGGGACCTGGCGAGCCTCGAGGGCCGCGGCAGCTTCTTCGCCGTCCCGGCCGTGGATGCCACCCTGGAGGGCCGGGCCGCGGCGCTCGAGATCCATCCGACCGGCCCGCTGTGGGGCGAGGGGCGTCCGCCGAGCGCGGCGGAGGTCCAGGCGCTCGAGGAGCGCACCGCCGCCGCGTTCGCCACCGCGGCGGGGCTGTGCGTCGCCGCGGGCATGGCGCAGGAGCGGCGCAGCCTGCGCCTGGCCGTGCACGAGCTGCGCGCCACGGCCGAGGCCGAGGCGGTCGTGCTCGGTTTCCGGCTGGCGCGCGGCTGCTACGCCACCGCGGTGCTGCGCGAGCTGATCGAGGTGCCGGGTCCTGTGGCCGATGCCTGAGGCCTAGGGGGCCAGCAGCACGTACACCGCCCCGGTGCCGCCATCGACCTGGCGCGCCGAGGTGTAGGCGAGCACCGCGCCGGTGCGCCGCAGCACCGCGGCCACCGCGCTCTTGAGCACCGGGCCGCGGTGGCCCGAGCGCAGGCCCTTGCCGTGGATGATGCGCACGCAGCGCACCTGGCGCTCCAGGGCATCGGCGAGGAACTCGCGCAGCACCTGCTTCGCCTGCGCGGAGGTGAGCCCGTGCAGGTCGATCTCGCGCTGCACGCGGTACTCGCCGCGGCGCAGGCGCCGCAGGACCCCGGGCTGGATCTGCGGGCGATGGAAGCTCATCTCCTCGCCGGAGCCGACCTCCGGGTCCGCCCCCGGCGCCTCGAGGCTCTCGCGCAGCACGGCCATGCGGTCGGCGCGGGTGAAGCGGGCGCGCGCCCGCGCCTTGGGTCCCTCCGGCCGCGCCGCGCCGCCGCCCAGGGGGCGCACCCCGCGCACCGCCTCGCGGAACAGCTGCGCGTCCTCGGCCGCCGGCGGGTCCTTCTCATCGGGTAGGGACATGCGTGCCTTTGGGCCGCCACGTGGACACGGGTGCGAGTATAGCCGCCAGGTGTGACCTAAGTCACTGAAACACATGGTGTTAGGATCAAGTTCGCGCCCCCCGTGCCGGCTTTCCGTGTAGTGTCGCGGCTGGAAGTTTCCGAACAGGCGCAGGCAAGTGGTGGCCGGCAGAAAGCGCAAGCAATGAACCCCCTGGTGCGCGGCGCGCGCCGCGCGGCCGCCCGCCTCCTGCAGGCCGCCCCGCTGCACGTGGCGCCGCTCGCGCTGTGGCGCCGGCTCGCGCCGAAGGCCGACCTGGGCATCTGCTACCACCTGGTCTCGGATGCGCCGGTGCGGCACGTGAAGCACTACCGCTACCTGGACACCGATGCCTTCCGGGCGGACCTGGACTTCCTCGCGCAGCGCTTCGAGTTCATCAGCTACCCGGAGCTTGCGCGCCGCCGCCGCGAGGGGCCGCCCGGGCGCAACGGCCTCATCCTCACCTTCGACGACGGCTTCGCCGAGTGCGCCACCGTCGTGGCGCCGCTGTTGCGGCAGCGGGGCCTCAGCTGCGTGTTCTTCGTGGTCACGGACCTGATCGACAACCGCGTGCTGTTCCGCGAGAGCGCCGCCTCGCTGTGCATCGAGGCGATCCTGCGCACGCCCGTCGCGCAGGTCGAGGCGGCGGTGGCCGAATCCGGTCTCGGGGCGCTGCTGACCCGCGCGGCGGCGGTGCCGCTGTCGGCCCCGACCGCGACCCTGCCCGCCGGGCTCACGGGGCTCTCACCCGCGCCCGACCCGCGGCTGTCCTCGCTGCTGCGCGGGCTGCTGCAGCTGGGCGCCGGGGACGAGCCGCGCCTGCAGGAACTCATGGGGCGCCTGGGCGTCGATGCCGGCGACTACCTGCGCCGCTCGCAGCCCTACCTCACCGGGGAGCAGCTGCGCCGGCTGCACGCGGAAGGCTTCACCATCGGCGCGCACAGCGTGAGCCACCGCCGGCTGCAGGAGCTGCCGCGCGAGGAGGCGGAGCGGGAGATCCTCGCCTCGTGCCGCATCGTGCGCGAGATCACCGGCCAGGATTCGGTGCCCTTCGCCTTCCCGTACTACGGGGCCGGCCTCGACCGCGCCTGGCTCGCCGGCCTGCGCCGGCAGCACGAGTTCGTGGGCCTGTTCTTCGACACCGGCGGCGTGCGCACGGACGAGCCGTTCGTGGTGCAGCGCGTGTTCGGTGAGCGGTTCAGCCGCGACCGCAGCCTGGATGCGGTGCTGCGACGCGCCTGGGCGGATCCGGGCGCCTGGCGGCGCGCGCGGCGCTAGCTCGGGCCGCGTCCGCGCAGCCGGCGCAGGCACAGCTTCGCCCGCTGGCCGAAGTCGGCCACCGACTCGGCCGCCTCGTAGCCGACCACGCGGGACAGCGCGGCGATCAGCGGCGGGTAGGCCGGTGCGATCTTCGGGTCGAGCCGCCGTGCCTTGGCGAGGAACTGGCGGAATGCCGCCCGGTCGACCCGGAACAGCTCGCGCGCCCAGTAGGAGGTGGAGGTCAGGATGTCCTTGCGGTCGCGCGCCGAGAGCCCGGCCTCGGCCATGGAGCGGTGGTCCAGGGCCTTCAGGACCAGGTCGATCCAGCTCAGGCCGACCGGGATCGTCTGATAGCGCGCCGCGGCATCGCCGATGTAGGTGCGATCGCGGTGCTGGCGCCACAGGTACAGGGGCGCGGCGGAGGGCACGCCCTCCAGGCGTCCCGCCTTGGCCAGGCGGAAGGTGAGCTCCTCGCACTCCCAGAACCGCAGCGCCTCGTCCCAGCCGCCGACCCGCTCGAGCGTGGCGCGGCGCGTGAGCGCGGCGCCCTGCAGCACCCGGTCCATGCCCACCAGGCACATGACCGGCGCGCGCCCCTGCATGTCGGGCTGCGACATCTTGCCCACCACGCGGACCTGGTCGTCATCGAGGTAGCACTGCGCCCAGGGCGAGTACACCGCCGCGACGTCCGCGGCGGCCTGCCGGCAGTAGGCCGCCTGCAGTTCGAACTTGGACGGCGCGATGAAGTCATCGCAGTCCAGGTACTGCACCCAGCTGCCCCGGGCGGCGCGCAGTCCCGCGTTGCGGGCCGCGCTCGGGCCGCGGTTGTGGCCGAGCTCGAGGATCTGCCACGGCTTGCCGAACCCGTTCGCGAGCTTGCGGCGCACGACCGCGACGGTGTCGTCCTGGGAGCCATCGTCCGCCACGATGAGTTCGAAGTGCGGATAGGTCTGCGCGGCCAGGCTGTCGATGGTGCCGCTCACCCACCGCGCCGCGTTGTGCGTGGGCATGATCACGCTGATCAGGTCCATCGCAGCGCTCCGCGGGCTTCGTATTGCAAACTGTAAGTGACGCTGGGCACGGCTGTGGTTCTGTTAAGTCAGGGAGCGCTCGGGGTGCGGGGTCTCAGGCCTGGCTGGCGCTGCGCCTGCCGGCCATGGCCGCAAGGTAGTGCCGGGCGACTTCGCCCTTGCTCGGCTGCGTCGGGTTGGTCGCCGGGTGCGGCGCGGTCTCGCTGTACCCGCGCCGCAGCGTCAGCGGGTCGATGCCCACGCGCCGGGCGATCGCCTCGAGGAAGGAGAAGGGCTCCTCGACCAGGCGCTCGTACGAGATGATCAGCGGCACCACGCCGCGGCGCGCGCAGAACACGCGCCAGCCGCGGTCCTGTTCGGACAGGTCGTTCAGCGCGCGGTCGATGGCCTCCGCGTCCATGAAGTTGGGGTTCGCCGCGGGCGGGGTGGTGACCGAGTCGTCGACGCCCCACTGACCCGTCAGCTGCCCGAAGTGCTCCGAGACCGCCTGCTTGAGGATGTCCTCGCGGTACAGCTGGATGAACAGCGCATCCTTGAACAGCTCATCGCCGATGGGGTTGTCGAGCGTGCGGCGATAGTCGCGGAAGTGCACCTTGGCGGCGAAGATGCCGCCCTGGCAGCGCCGGCTGAGGAGGAAGCGCAGGTACTTGCGCAGGAAGGCGCTCTCGGCCGCGCCATCCTCCCGGCGGCGCAGCAGCAGCCGATCCTTCCAGCTGCGCGGCCACCAGGTGAGGCCGCGGATGTCGGCCTCGAGCCCCAGGCGCGGCGCCATCTGCTCCATGACGACCGGGTTGAAGTACTCGTGCGGCACGCCGAGGCCGGCGTTGATCATCTGCCGGCACAGCAGGTAACTGCCGCTGCGCGGCGTCGAGCAGATGAAGATCTTCCTGGGGCGATCGGTGAATTCCGGCTGATCAAGAAGTTCGCTGCTGATCTGGAGCTCGGTATAGCGCAAGTGCTCGCCCTGGATGATTCGCATCGCTGACCAGCGGCATTTTTTCATATCTGCCGGGCGATTGTGCGACGGCCATCACATTGCCCGAGCGGTCGCCGCCGGCGCACCGGAGGGTGTGAAGTTGGTATCGCAATCCCGCGCCGCGGCCTGCCGGCGGGCCGCGGCGGCCGCCGCGCCACACGCACGCGCGCAGCGCGAGACCGGTGTCCGGGGCGGTGTGCGCCCGCGGGCGCAAGAGCCTGCGAAAAAGCAAGCCCGCCCCGTGCAGCGCCGCCCGCGAGGCCGGCGCGGCCAAACGCGTGATGCTAGGGGTGCCCCGGACCCAGTATAGTCACGCCCTCGATTTTTCCCGCCCCCGAACGCCGCAGCGACGTGAAGATCCTGGTCAGCAACGACGATGGCTACCGCTCCGAAGGCATCCGCCGCCTGCGCGAGGCCCTCGCGACACTCGCACCCGTGACCGTGGTGGCCCCGGACCGCAACCGCAGCGGCGCCAGCAACTCCCTGACCCTGGACGTGCCGCTGCGCGTGTTCGAGGCCGAGCCGGGCGTGTACTTCGTGCCCGGCACGCCGACCGACTGCGTGCACCTGGCGATCTCGGGGCTCTTCGACTTCGAGCACGACATGGTGGTCTCGGGCGTGAACGACGGCCCCAACCTGGGCGACGACGTGCTGTACTCGGGCACGGTGGCGGCCGCGGTCGAGGGCCGCTTCCTCGGCCTGCCGACGATCGCGGTCTCGCTGTGCAGCGCCGGGTCGGGCGGGGGCAACTTCGCCGCCGCCGCCGAGATCGCCCGCCTGCTCGTGGCGCAGCTGCTGAAGAAGCCGCTCGACCAGCGCTTCATCCTCAACGTCAACGTGCCGGACCTGCCGAGCAACCTGCAGCGCGGCTTCCGCGCCAGCCGCCTGGGCTTCCGCCATCGTTCCTCGGCGGTGATGCGCGCGCAGGACCCGCGCGGCCGGCCGGTCTACTGGGTGGGGCCCGCCGGGGCGGAGCAGGACGCCGGTCCGGGCACCGACTTCGATACCGTCGCCCAGGGCTTCGTCTCGGTGACGCCGCTGCAGGTGGACCTCACGCGCCACGCGGCGATCCCGGTGGTGGCCGGCTGGCTGGATGGCATCGATGGCTGACGTGCGCCTGGCAGGGATCGGCATGACCTCGGCGCGCACGCGCGACCGGCTGGTGCAGCGCCTGCGCGAGCAGGGCATCAGCAACCCGGCGGTCCTCGAGCGCATCCGCAACGTGCCGCGGCACATCTTCGTGGACGAGGCGCTCGGCAGCCGCGCCTACGAGGACACCGCGCTGCCGATCGGCTTCGGGCAGACCATCTCCCAGCCCTACATCGTCGCGCGCATGACCGAGGCGCTGCTCGAGGGCGGCGAGGTCAACAACGTGCTCGAGGTCGGCACCGGCTGCGGCTACCAGACCGCGGTGCTGGCGCCGCTGGTCGCGCACGTGAACACCATCGAGCGCATCGAACCGCTGTACGCGCGCGCCCGGCAGCGGCTGAAGGAACTCGGCATCCGCAACGTGCGCTTCCGCCACGGTGACGGGGCCCTCGGCTGGAAGGCGCACGCGCCCTTCGACGGCATCCTGGTCGCGGCCGCCCCGCTGACCGTGCCGGAGACGCTGCTCAAGCAGCTGAAGGTCGGCGGCCGGCTGCTGGTGCCGATCGGCCCGGAGGGCAAGCAGGAACTGGTCCGCTTCACGCGCCGCGACCAGCGCATCGAGCGCGAGTCCCTCGGCCCGGTGGCCTTCGTCCCGCTCCTGGGCGGAACGGCCTGAAATCAGGGCCCTGCGCGCAAGTGCTATGGAACTAAATCTCGATTCGAGATGATGATAGTTGCTTAACTATCTGATTTTAAGCATCTAAATAAGTCGATATTTCGCCGGATGCATATCGACCGCGCGGAAAAGGCTGGAAAACAAGCCTTTTCGACGCGTGTTCGCGATGCGAACACGGCTTCGCCTCGGCCATAAAATCCTTGGAGTTCAGCGAGCTTGCAGGTGCTTCTGCAACGAGCTTAAGATCCGTTCCCCTGTCTGCTAACAACGACAGGCAGAACGGAGGGTGACCGGCAGAAGACACGGGGACGAGGGACGTCGAAACAAAAGCAACAAAAACCCTCGAATAAGAAAAACAGTGCAGTTGTTCGAGTCTGTCAGCTTCGAATGATTGTTTGGTTGGTTGACCCTTCCCCCGTGTCTTCTGCCGGTGACCCTCCCCCGATCCCCGGCCCACCGCACCGGGGCTAGCGCAGAAACAGCGCCGCGGCCACCCGCCGCTCCTCCTGGACCAGAACGTTGTACGTGCGGCAGGCCGCACCGAGTTCCATCGATTCGAGCCCGATGCCGCGCGCGGCACAGGCCGCGCGCATCGCGGCCCCCGCGAACTGCTGCACCGGGCCGGTGCCCAGCAGCACCAGCTCCGGCGCGAGCCCGAGGACCAGCCCCAGGTGTTCGACGGTGAACTCCGCGAAGCTCTGCGGCGGGAAGTCGGCGACGACCCGCTCGGCGGTGACGATGCAGCTGTGCGTGAGGAGCTGCTCGCCGATGCGGATGCCCTGCGCCGAGTAGCCGCGCACGAGGTTCGCTCCCGGGGCATTGTCGAGTGTGAGCTTCACGGGCAGGTACGATAGCGCCCGTGCGCGAACTCGTCATCGTCATCCCCGACCTGTATCTGCCCGAGTCCGCCGACGCGGCCGCGCAGGCCGTGGCGCTGCCGGGACTTGAGCCGATCGTGCGCTTCGGGCACCGCGAGGCGCTGCCGCAGGGCTGGCGCAGCTGGCTGGCGGGCTGGCTGGGACGGGCGGACCTGGCCGCCCTCGCGCCGGCGCGCGTCGCCGCGGCCGCGCATCCGCAGCTTGCGCAGGCGCAGGGCACCCTGTGGCTGGCGGTTCCGGTGCACCTGAGCGCCGGGATGTCGCGCGTGCACCTGGACCATCGCGGGCTGCTCTACCTGCACCCCGAGGAGCAGCGGCAGCTGGCGCAGGACTTTGCGCGCGACTTCGCCGGCTCGGGCTTCGTGCTCGTGCCGGCGAGCCCGCGCGAGCTGCTGCTGCTCACCCCGGGGGTCGAGGCGGTCGCCACCTGCGAGCCGGCGCGCCTGGCCGGGCAGGCCGTGAACGAGGCGCTGCCGCGCGGTCCGGCGGCCGCCGGGCTGCGCCGCACCTGGGCCGAGACCGAGATGTGGCTGCACGCGCACCCGCTCAACCAGGCACGCGCGGTGCCGCTGACCGCGCTGTGGCCGTGGGGCGCGCTCGGCGCGGGGGCCGGCCGCCCGGCGGTCGCCGCGGTCGCCCCCGTGCGGGCCTTCGCGCTCGATGCCTACGTGCGCGGCCTGTGGCAGATGTGCGGCCTGAGCTGCCAGAGCCTGCCGCCCGAGGGCGGTGCGCTGACCGAGGCGGCCACCGGGGCGACGGTGCTGGTGGCCGAGGTCGGTCTGTTCATGCAGCCCTCCGCCCGGTCCGGTTTCCCCGAGGCGCTCGCCCAGCTGGACGTGCGCTACCTGCAGCCGGCGCTCGCGGCCCTGCGCGCGGGCCACCTGGAGGCCCTGCGCCTCATCGCCAACGACCGCAGCTTCCGCCTCGGGCGGCGCAGCCGGTGGCAGTTCTGGCGCCGCGGCCGGCCGGGGATGGAGGGACTGCGGTGAACGTGCGCATCGTGCGCCGCGCGCAGCAGGGGCGCATCGAGGCGGCGCGGCCGCTGCACCCGGTGCTCGGGCGGGTGTATGCCGCGCGTGGCATACGCCACGCGCACGAGCTGGACACCTCGCTCGAGCGGCTGCTGCCGGTGGGCACGCTC
This sequence comes from Pseudomonadota bacterium, assembly GCA_018240525.1. Classification (GTDB taxonomy): domain Bacteria; phylum Pseudomonadota; class Gammaproteobacteria; order Steroidobacterales; family Steroidobacteraceae; genus 13-2-20CM-66-19. The sequence goes on along the minus strand of JAFEFN010000014.1, from coordinate 714,237 downwards.
GAGGGGCTGGGCGAGGGGGTCGAGCTGCTGCTGCGCCATCGCCACGGGCGCATCGTCATCGTCGGCGACTTCGACGCCGACGGCGCCACCAGCAGCGCCCTCATGGTGCGGGCGCTGCGCGGCTTCGGCTTCGCGGACGTGGACTTCCTGGTGCCGAACCGCTTCGAGTTCGGCTACGGGCTCACCCCCGAGATCGTGGCGCTGTGCGCGCAGCGCGCCCCCACGCTCATCGTCACGGTCGACAACGGGGTCTCCAGCAACGCCGGCGTCGCCGCCGCGCGCGCGCGCGGCATCGATGTGCTGATCACCGACCACCACCTGCCCGGGGCGCAGCTGCCCGCCGCCAACGTCATCGTCAACCCGAACCTCGCCGGCAGCCGCTTCGGCAGCCGCTGCCTGGCAGGGGTCGGCGTCGCCTTCTACGTGATGGCCGCGCTGCGGCGGCGCCTGGAGGAGGCGGGCCTCGCCGACGCCTCCACCCCGGGGGTGGCGCCGCTGCTCGACCTGGTGGCCCTGGGCACCGTGGCCGACGTGGTGCCGCTCGATCCGAACAACCGCATCCTGGTCTGGCAGGGCCTCCGGCGCATCCGCGCCCGGCGCTGCGTGCCGGGGATCCGTGCGCTGCTGGACCTGGCGGGGCGCGCGCCGGAGAACCTGAGCGCGGCCGACCTCGCCTTCGGCGTGGCGCCGCGGCTGAACGCGGCCGGCCGCATCGACGACATGAGCATCGGCATCCAGTGCCTGCTGACGGATGACCCGGCCGAGGCGCAGCGCCTGGCCGGGCGGCTGGACGAGCTCAACCAGGAGCGGCGCACCATCGAGGCGAAGATGCAGCAGGATGCCCAGGCGGCGGTGCGCGTGCTCACCCAGCCGAAGCCCGGCGCACTCGAGCGCAGTGGCGTGGTGCTGTTCGAGGAGTCCTGGCACCAGGGCGTGGTGGGCCTGGTGGCCAGCCGCATCAAGGAGCGCCTGCGCCGCCCGGTCATCGCCTTCGCGCTCGCGGATCCGCAGACCCTGCGCGGCTCGGCGCGCTCGGTGCCCGGCGTGCACATCCGCGACGTGCTCGATGCGATCGCGGCGCGCCACCCGCAGCTCATCAGCCGCTTCGGCGGACATGCGATGGCGGCGGGGCTGACGCTCGAGCGCGCGCAGCTGGATGCCTTCGCGCGCGCCTTCGATGCCGAGGTGGCGCGCTGGCTGGCCACCGCGCCGCCCACCGACACCGTCGAGACCGACGGCGAACTTCAGCCGGCGGAGATCGCGCTGGAGACCGCGCATGCCCTGCGCGCCGGCGGCCCCTGGGGCCAGGCCTTCCCGGAGCCGAGCTTCGATGGGGTGTTCAGCATCCGCAGCGCGCGCCTGATCGGCGCGCGCCACCTGAAGATGTGGGTGGAGGTGCCCGGCGCCGGGCGCGCCTTCGACGCCATCGCCTTCAACCACGTGGAGGAGGGCGCCGAGTTCGTGCCGCCGGCCGGGCTTGCGCACCTGGTGTACCGCCTCGACATCAACGAGTACCAGGGCGAGCGGCGCCTGCAGCTGCTGGTCGATCACCTGCTGCCGGCGGCTCGCTGAGGCTCAGGCGTGGTAGCATCCCCGGGCTCTGGCGGGCGCCGCCGCGCCCGCCCTTCGCTTTCGGAACCGCCATGGAAGTCAACCAGCTCAAGCGCCAGCTCAAAGACCTCGGGGAGCGTATCGCCTCCCTTCGGGGGTTTCTTTGAGTACGACAGCAAGCAGGAGCGCCTCGAGGAGGTGGGCCGCGAGCTCGAGGACCCCGCCGTGTGGCAGGACCCGGCGCGGGCGCAGGAACTGGGGCGCGAGCGGGCACGCCTGAGCCAGGACGTCGGCGAGATCGACCGCGCCACCAAGGGCATCGCCGATGCCGCCGAGCTGCTCGAGCTCGCCGAGGCGGAGAACGACGAGGCCGCCGCGCGCGACATCGAGGCCGACGCGCAGCGCCTGGAGCAGGGCGTGCGCCACCTGGAACTCAAGCGCATGTTCCACGGCGAGATGGACTCCCACAACGCCTTCCTCGACATCCAGGCCGGCGCCGGCGGCACCGAGGCGCAGGACTGGGCGCAGATGCTGCTGCGCATGTACCTGCGCTGGGCCGCCGCGCGCGGCTTCAGCGCCGAGGTGATCGACTCGCAGCCCGGGGAGGTGGCCGGCATGAAGAGCGCCACCATCGAGATCCGGGGCGAGTACGCCTACGGCTGGCTGCGCACCGAGATCGGCGTGCACCGCCTGGTGCGCAAGTCCCCGTTCGACTCGGGCAACCGCCGGCACACCTCCTTCGCCTCGGTGTTCGTCTCCCCCGAGGTCGATGACGACATCGCCATCGAGATCAACCCGGCGGACCTGAAGACCGACGTATACCGCTCCTCCGGCGCCGGCGGCCAGCACGTGAACAAGACCGAGTCGGCGGTGCGCATCACCCACATCCCCTCCGGGATCGTGGTCGCCTGCCAGAACGAGCGCAGCCAGCACAAGAACCGCTCCACGGCGATGAAGATGCTGAAGGCGAAGCTCTACGAGCTCGAGGTCAACAAGCGCAACGCGGCCACCAAGGTGCTCGAGGACTCCAAGTCGGATGTAAGCTGGGGGCACCAGATCCGCTCCTACGTGCTCGACCAGTCGCGCATCAAGGACCTGCGCACCGGTGTCGAGGTCGGCAATACGGGCGCGGTGCTCGACGGGGCGCTCGACCAGTTCCTGGAGGCATCGCTGAAGGCGGGCGTGTAAGACAGATGACGGACGACAACGACAGCGGGGAAGAGAACAAGCTGATCGCCGAGCGGCGCGCGAAGCTTGCGCAGCTGCGCAAGGGCGGCATCGCCTTCCCCAACGACTTCCGCCGCGACGCGCTCGCCGGCCAGCTGCACGATGCCTACGGGGAAAGGCCGGCCGAGTGGCTCGAGGCGAACCCGACGCGCGTCAAGGTGGGCGGGCGCATCATGTTCAAGCGCCTCATGGGCAAGGCGAGCTTTGCGAAGATCGCCGACCGCACCGGCCAGATCCAGCTGTTCCTGCAGGCCGAGGCGCTCGGGCAGGCGTACGAGGCCTTCAAGGGCTGGGACGTGGGCGACATCGTCGGGGCGAGCGGCGTGCTGTTCCGCACCCGGACCGGCGAGCTGTCGGTGCGCGCCGATGCGCTGGTGCTGCTGGTGAAGTCGCTGCGGCCGCTGCCGGACAAGTGGCACGGCCTCGCCGACACCGAGACCCGCTACCGCCAGCGCTACGTCGACCTGATCGTGAGCGAGCAGAGCCGCAAGGTGTTCCGCGCCCGCACGCGCATCGTCGGCTACCTGCGCGACTTCCTCGACGCGCTCGACTTCCTCGAGGTCGAGACCCCCATGATGCAGCCCATCCCGGGCGGGGCGACGGCGCGCCCGTTCAAGACGCACCACAACGCGCTCGACCTGGACATGTACCTGCGCATCGCCCCGGAGCTGTACCTGAAGCGCCTGATCGTCGGCGGCCTGGAGCGCGTCTACGAGATCAACCGCAACTTCCGCAACGAGGGGCTGTCGACGCAGCACAACCCCGAGTTCACGATGCTCGAGCTGTACCTGGCCTGGGCCGACTACAAGGACATCATGGACTGGGTGGAGAAGGCCACGCGCGGGCTGGCCGAGGCGCTGCACGGCACGCAGCTGATCACCTACCAGGGTCGTCCCTACGACCTGGCGCGCCCCTTCCGCCGCATCACGGTCGAGCAGGCGATCCTGGAGAACAACCCGGGCATCGACCCGCTGTCGCTGCGCGACCTGACGTACCTGCGCAAGCGCTGCGAGCTGCTCGGCATCAAGGCCGACGCGCACGACGGCCCGGGGAAGCTGCAGATCGAGATCTTCGAGAAGACCGCGGAAGCCGCGCTGCTCGACCCGACCTTCGTGTACGCCTACCCCGCCGAGGTGTCGCCGCTGTCGCGCGCCAACGATGAGGATCCGTTCATCACCGACCGGTTCGAGTTCTTCATCGGCGGGCGCGAGATCGCCAACGGCTTCTCCGAGCTGAACGACCCGGAGGACCAGGCGGCGCGCTTCCGCGCGCAGGTGGCGCGCAAGGACAAGGGCGACGAGGAGGCGATGTTCTACGACGCCGACTACGTGCGCGCGCTCGAGTACGGCATGCCGCCGACCGCAGGGCTGGGCGTGGGCATCGACCGGCTGGTGATGTTCTTCACCGACTCGCCCTCGATCCGCGACGTGATCCTCTTCCCGCACATGCGGCCGGAGAACGCGACCTGAGCCGGCCGCGGCCCGGCGCGCCCCGCGGCGCTGAAGGCGCAGCTTAAGGCTACTGCGGCAGGGCGTAGGGCAGCGGCAGCGCCTCGGCCTCGATCGGCGCGGCGTCGCCCGTCGCCGGGGCCGCCGCGTCCTCCTCGGTCGCGGCTCCCGCGACCGCCAGGAACTCGCAGCGGCCGTCCGGGTGCTGCACGGCGTCCACGACCTTCACGCTGCGCCCGTCGGCGAGCGTGCCGGAGTCCCCGGGCGCGAGCTGCGCGGGGCCGCGGCTCAGGAAGCGCTGCAGGCGGCGCTTGACGCGGCCGCGGTAGTGCGCGCGCGCGATCACTTCCTGGCCGGTGTAGCAGCCCTTGTCGAAGGCGACCGCGCCGAGCACGTCGAGGTTCAGCATCTGCGCCACGAAGGCCTCGGAGGTCGCCGCGAACACCTGCGGCTCCGCGGCGGCCACCCCGGCGGCATGCCATGCGGCCTCATCCACCGGCACCACGCCCGCCAGCGCCGGCGCGTCCCCGGCCGGCTGCACCAGCAGCGCCCGCAGCGGATGCGAACCGATGCGCACGATGCGCGCGGCGTCGCGGGCGCTGACCGCGTTCACTTCATCCGGCACGCCGAGCGCACGGGCGGCGTCCTCGGCCGCCGCCGCTTCTGCACTCAGTCCAAAGATGCGCCAGGCCGCGCTGTCGTCCGTGACCTTCACCTTCGAGCGCAGCACGAACTTAGCGAGGCGGGCGGCCACCGGGGCTGCAAGCTCGCGCGGCAGCAGCGCCAGCACGTCGCCGGGGCCGTGCTCGATCAGGCGCAGCAGCGCGATGGTGCGCCCCTGCGGGTTGTGATAGCCGGCCAGCAGCGCGCGCGAGGCCGAGAGCATGGCCACGTCGTTCGACAGCTGTCCCTGCAGGAAGCTGACCGCGTCCGCGCCGCGCGCGCGCAGCACGCCGAGCGAGTCGAGGCTTGCCGATTTCAGCGGGCTTTTCATCGAGTTGATCGTGTTGCTCCCGTAACCATGCGTGGCCGCGTGCGCCGAATTCTGGCAGACTCAATGGGTATGCAGACGAGTGATCGCAAGGGGCCGTCCGCCCCGGATTCCGCTCCCGCCCCGGAGGCTCACACCGTCGCGTCCGCGGTCACGGCGCCGCCGCCGCGGGAGATCGGCGGGCCGCCCGGGCCCGAGCCGACCCGCTTCGGGGACTGGGAAAAGAACGGCCGCTGTATCGATTTCTAGACCTCCATGCCGAGCCGCCCGCTATCTCCGCACCTGTCGGTGTACAAGTTCAAGTACACCCTGGTGTCATCGATCCTGAACCGCTTCACCGGCGCGGCGCTGTCGGTGGGCTTCATCGTCCTGGTGGCCTGGATCTTCAGCGTCGCCAACGGGCCGCAGGCGCAGGCGCACCTGCAGTGGCTGCTGGGCACGCCCCCGGCGCGAGTGTTCCTCGCGGCCATGGTGATCTCGTTCTGCTACCACCTGGTGGCCGGCATCCGCCACCTGGTGTGGGACACCGGCCGCGGGCTCGAGCGCGCCACCTCGCAGAAGAGCGCCTGGTTCATCGGCATCCTCAGCGTGCTGCTGATGCTGCTCGTCTTCTACTGCATCTGGGCCGCGCCGTGAGCCTCAACACGCCGCTGCGCCAGGTGCTGGGGCTCGGCTCGGCCAAGTCCGGCGTGCATCACTGGTGGCTGCAGCGCCTGACCTCGGTGGCGCTGGTGCCGCTCAGCATCTGGTTCGTGGTCTCGCTCCTGAGCCTGCCGGCCCTGGACCATGGCACCGTGGCGGCCTGGATGCACCACGCGCTGACCGCGCTGCTGCTGGTGCTGCTGGTGCTCACCGCGGCCTGGCACTCGCGCCTGGGACTGCAGGTCATCATCGAGGACTACGTGCACACGAGCGGCACGCGCACGCTGCTGCTGGTGCTGGTCGGCTTCGCGCACGTCTTCCTGGCCGCCGCCGGGGTGTTCGCCATCCTCAGGGTGGCCGCCGGGGGGAGCGCATGAGCGGCTACGAGTTCATCGATCACAGCTACGACGTCATCGTCGTCGGGGCCGGCGGCGCGGGCCTGCGCGCCACGCTGGGACTGGCCGAGGCGGGTCTGGCGACCGCCTGCATCACCAAGCTCTTCCCCACGCGCAGCCACACGGTGGCCGCGCAGGGCGGCATCTCCGCCGCGCTCGGCAACATGGGCGAGGATGACTGGCGCTGGCACATGTACGACACCGTCAAGGGCTCGGACTGGCTGGGCGACCAGGACGCGATCGAGCTGATGTGCAAGGAGGCGCCCGCCGCAGTCATCGAGCTCGAGCACTACGGCGTGCCGTTCTCGCGCACCGAGGCCGGCCGCATCTACCAGCGCCCCTTCGGCGGCATGACCACGCACTTCGGCACGGGCACGGCGCAGCGCACCTGCGCGGCCGCGGACCGCACCGGCCACGCGATGCTGCACACGCTCTACCAGCAGTCGGTGCGCCACGCCGCGACCTTCTTCATCGAGTACTTCGCCATCGACCTGATCATGGAGGAGGGCGCCTGCCGCGGGGTGCTGGCCCTGGACCTGGCGGAGGGCAAGCTGCACCGCTTCCGTGCCCACCGGACCATCCTCGCCACCGGCGGCTACGGGCGCACCTACTTCTCCTGCACCTCGGCGCACTCGTGCACCGGCGACGGCAACGCCATGGTGCTGCGCGCGGGCCTGCCGTTGCAGGACATGGAGTTCGTGCAGTTCCACCCCACCGGCATCTACGGCGCGGGCTGCCTGATCACCGAGGGCGCGCGCGGGGAGGGGGGGTACCTCACCAACTCCAAGGGCGAGCGCTTCATGGAGCGCTACGCCCCGAACGCCAAGGACCTGGCCTCGCGCGACGTGGTGAGCCGCGCCATGACGGTGGAGATCCGCGAGGGCCGCGGCGTGGGCGCCGAGCACGACCACATCCACCTGCACCTGGAGCACCTGGGGCCGGGGGTCATCCAGGAGCGCCTGCCGGGCATCGCCGAGACCGCGCGCATCTTCGCCGGCGTCGATGTCACCCGCGAGCCGATCCCGGTGCAGCCGACCGTGCACTACAACATGGGCGGGATCCCCTGCAACGTGCACGGCGAGGTCGTGTGCCCCAAGGGGGGCGACCCGGATGCGGTCGTGCCCGGGCTCATGGCGGTCGGGGAGGCCGCGTGCGTCTCGGTGCACGGTGCCAACCGGCTCGGCAGCAACTCGCTGCTGGATCTGGTGATCTTCGGTCGCGAGGCGGCGCGCCGCTGCGCGCAGACGCTCGCACCGGGCACGCCGCACAAGGCCTTCGCCGCCGATGCGGGCGCCGCCTCGGTGGCGCGGCTGGACCGGCTGCGCAACGCCGACGGCGCGCGGCCGACGGCGGCCATCCGCCTGGAGATGCAGAAGGCGATGCAGATGGATGCCGCGGTGTTCCGCACCGGGGAGTCCCTCGGCCAGGGCACGCGGCGCATCGCCGCCACGTTCGCGAGCTTCAAGGACGTGAAGATCACCGACCGCTCGCTCATCTGGAACACCGATCTGATCGAGACCCTGGAGCTGGAGAACCTGCTGCTGCAGGCGACGGCGACCATCCACTCGGCCGCGAACCGCACCGAGAGCCGCGGCGCGCACGCGCGCGAGGACTTCGCCGCCCGCGACGACGTCAACTGGCTGAAGCACACGCTGGTATGGGTGGAGGGACCCGGCCAGGTGCGCTTCGACTACCGGCCGGTGCACCTGAACACCCTGACCTCGGATGTCGAGTCGATCCCGCCCAAGGCGCGCACGTACTGAAGGACCGGACGAATGGCTGAATTCCGCCTGCCCGCCAACTCGCGCATCGCGAAGGGGATCACCCACCCGGCGCCGCCCGGCGCGCGCGCGCTGCGCGAGGTGCGCATCTACCGCTTCAATCCCGACTCGGGCGAGAACCCGCGCGTGGATACCTTCAGCCTCGACACCGCCAGCTGCGGCCCCATGGTGCTCGATGCCCTGATCCAGCTGAAGGCGACGGTGGACTCGTCCATCACCTTCCGCCGCTCCTGCCGCGAGGGCATCTGCGGCTCGTGCGCGATGAACATCAACGGCGTGAACCGCCTGGCCTGCACCACCGCGCTGCAGGAACTGTCCGGGGACATCAGGATCTACCCGCTGCCGCACATGCCGGTGGTGAAGGACCTGGTGCCGGACCTCACCAACTTCTACGCGCAGTACGCGGCGGTCAAGCCGTGGCTGCAGACGCGCACGCCGGCGCCGCCGGACCGCGAGCGGCTGCAGAGCAAGGAGGAGCAGGAGCGCATCGACCGCCCGGCCGCCTGCATCCTGTGCGCCTGCTGCTCGACCTCCTGCCCGAGCTACTGGTGGAACTCGGACCGCTTCCTGGGCCCGGCGGCCCTGCTGGCCGCGTACCGCTGGATCATCGACAGCCGCGACGAGGCCACGGGCGAGCGGCTCGACGAGCTCGAGGATCCCTTCCGCCTGTACCGCTGCCACACGATCATGAACTGCACGGACGTGTGCCCGAAGGACCTGAACCCGGCGCGCGCGATCGCCGAGATCAAGAAGATGCTGGTCGAGCGGCAGGTGTGAGGGCGGCCGCGGCCAAGACCGAGGCCGGGCGGCTCCTGTGGCGCTGCCGGCGGGGCATGAAGGAGCTGGACGTGCTGCTCGAGCGCTACGCCCGCCGGGGGCTGGCGGGCGGCTCGGCGGCCGAAACGGCCGCCTTCGAGGCACTCCTGGGGCTGCCCGACCCGCAGCTGGCGGCCTACCTGCTGGCCGGTGAGACCCCGGCGGACCCGGGCCTGTCCCGCCTGCTCGAGCGCATCCGCACTTATGTCGCTTGAGGGGCGATGGCGCTATTGTGTCCGCCTCCCCCTCGCGCCCGCGCCCGATGAACTTTCACGAAGGCTTACAGTCTATCCAGCGTCCGGTGCGGCCGCGCCCCCCTGAGCCAGGGCGCGCATGAGCGCCGATGTCAGTGATCTGAGTCTGGTCCGCCGCGTGCAGCGCGGCGACAAGGGGGCCTTTGATGCGCTGGTGCTCAAATACCAGCACAAGCTGGTCAAGCTGGTCATGCGCTACGTGCGCAACCCCGCCGAGGCGGAGGACATCGCCCAGGAGGCCTTCATCAAGGCCTACCGCGCCCTGCCGGGGTTCCGCGGCGACAGCGCCTTCTACACCTGGCTGTACCGCATAGCCATCAACACGGCCAAGAATGCAGTGGCATCGCGCGACCGCAGCCCCATCGACTACAGCCTCGACCGCAGTGGCAACGAGGAGTCCAACGACATGCAGGGACACATGAAAGACGCCGAGACGCCCGAGGGGCTGGTGCTCACCGACGAGATCCGCTCGATCGTGAACGCGGCGATCGAGGCGCTGCCCGAGGACCTGCGCACCGCGATCGTGCTGCGCGAGCTCGAGGGGCTCTCCTACGAGGAGATCGCCGCCACCATGGACTGCCCGGTCGGCACGGTGCGCTCGCGCATCTTCCGGGCGCGCGAGGCGATCGACCGGCAGCTGCGTGAAGTGTTCGAAGGCGGCCTGGGCCGCGCAGAGGAACTGGGATGAACGAGGAACTCGATAGCCAGTTGTCGGCGATGTTCGATGACGAGCTGCCGCCGTCGCAGTGCGAGCTGCTCGCACGGCGCCTGTCGCGCGACGAGGCGCTCAAGGCGCGCTGGGGCCGCTACGCCATCGTCGGGGCGGTGATCCGCGCCGAGGGCGGCGTGCGCCTGAACGCCCCGCTCGCCGGCCGCGTCAAGGCGGTGCTGAGCGCCGAACCCTCGCTGGCCGCGCAGGCGCTGGTGGCGGTGCCGCCGCGCCGCCGCATCGGCTGGTGGCAGCCGGTCGCCGGCGCCGGCCTTGCCGCCGGCGTGGCGGCGGTCTCGGTGCTGTGGCTGCGCGCGCAGTCGCCGCTGCCGGGCGCCCCGCTCGCCGCCGCGCGCCTGCCGGCCCCGGCGGCCGTGCCGGCGGTCAACACCGGCGGCGGCTACGTGGTGCCGGCGACCCTGGCGGTGCGACCGATGATGGCCCCGAGCACGGAGCTCGCCAACTACGTGGTCGCGCACAGCGTGGTCTCCTCGCCGCTGGCGCGCCGCAACCTCTTGTCCTCGTTCATCGCCGGGGAGCCCTCGGGCGCCGGCGGCGGGGAAGCGAGGGCCCCGGAGAACACGGCCGATGCCGCGGGCCGTGCGCAGTAACGAGCGTCTGGCGCTCCTGGCGCTGGGCTGCCTGGCCTGCGGGGCCGCCTGGGCCGAGGAGCCGGCCCGCTGGCTCGAGCGCATGAACGAGGCGCTCGCGCAGCGCAACTACTCGGGCACCTTCTCGCACTGGCAGGACGGGCAGGTGGAGATGCTGCGCATCATCCACCGCGTGCAGGACGGGGTGGTCTCCGAGCACCTGGCCTCCCTCGATGGCTCCGGGCGGGAGTTCATCCGCACCGGCAGCGAGCTCACCTGCTACCTGCCCGACAAGCGCACCGTGGTGGTCGAGCAGCGCCCGCTGCAGGAGCCGCTCATGGTCTTCCCGGCGGTGAGCGAGCAGACCGCCAGCTTCTACGACATCCGCGAGGTGCAGCGCACGCGCTTCAACCGCCGCGACACGCACCTGATCAGCGTCAGCCCGAAGGACGAGTTCCGCTACGGCTACCGCCTGTGGATCGACGACAAGACGGCGATGCCGCTGAAGACGCAGCTGTGCGATGCGCGTGGCCGCGTGATCGAGCAGATCGTGTTCTCCGACCTCACCCTGTCCTCGCACATCGCCGATGCGGCCTTCCGGCCGGAGGTCTCCACCGAGGGGTTCCAGTGGGTGCGCGCGCCGGCCCCGCTGCGCGGGCCGCCGCCGCCCGGGAGCCCGGGCTGGACGGCGACGCGCCTGCCGCCGGGCTTCCGCATGACCGTGCGCGCGGCGCAGACGCTGCCCGGCTCGGCAGGCCCTGTCGATCACCTGGTCTTCACCGACGGGTTGGCCTCGGTCTCGGTGTTCGTGGAGATCCAGCAGGGCACGGCGGCCCCGCCGCCCGGGGTCGCCGAGACCGCCATGGTCGGCTCCAGTTCCGCCTTCTCCACCGTGGTCGACGGCCACAAGGTCACCGCCGTCGGCGAGGTGCCGCCGGCCACCGTGCAGGCCATCGCCACGCAGGTGAAGGCCGAGGGCATCCCCGCCCCGGCGCCGCGGAGCCACTGAGGCCCATGGCCCCCGGCCGCCTGAGGCTCGTGCAGCGCGAGGAATGCGGGCTGTGCGAGGAGATGCTCGCCGAGCTCACCCGCCTCGGGCGGGTGCTCGATCTGCCCCCCCTCGAGCTGGTCGACGTCGACGCGGACCCGGTGCTGCAGCGCCGCCACGGGTACGAGGTACCGGTGCTGCTCCTGGACGGGTCGGTGGTCTGCCGGCACCGGCTGGACCGGGAGGAACTCGAGCGCCTGCTGGGGGCTGCCGCACGTGGGACGCGGTTCCCCGCGGATCCGGCCTAAATCCCCCCAAACTTCCCTATAATCCGCCCCGCCGTTGACCCCCTGGCGCGGCCTTCGCCCCTTTGCGTTTCCTAGGGCTTCATGCGGCATATACGTAATTTCTCGATCATCGCCCACGTCGACCACGGCAAATCGACCCTCGCGGACCGCCTGATCCAGCTGTGCGGGGGCCTGGCCGAGCGCGAGATGCAGTCCCAGGTGCTCGATTCCATGGCGCTCGAGCGCGAGCGCGGCATCACCATCAAGGCGCAGAGCGTCACGCTCTACTACCAGAGCCCGCGGGACGGGCAGCGCTACCAGCTGAACATGATCGACACCCCCGGGCACGTGGACTTCTCCTACGAGGTCAGCCGCTCGCTGGCCGCCTGCGACGGGGCGCTGCTGGTGGTGGATGCCTCCCAGGGCGTCGAGGCGCAGAGCGTCGCCAACTGCTACACGGCCATCGAGCAGGGCCTGGAGGTGCTGCCGGTCATCAACAAGATCGACCTGCCCTCGGCCGATGCCGACCGGGTGGAGAAGGAGATCGAGGAGATCATCGGCATCGACGCCACCGATGCGGTGCGGGTCAGCGCCAAGACCGGCGAGAACGTGCCCGAGCTCATGGAGGCGCTGATCCGCAAGATCCCCCCGCCCAAGGGCGATGCGCAGGCGGCGGTGCAGGCGCTGATCATCGACTCATGGTTCGACAACTACGTCGGCGTGGTCTCGCTGGTGCGCGTGGTGAACGGCACGCTGCGCACCGGGGACAAGATGCGCGTGGTCTCCACCGGGCGCAGCCACCAGATCGACCGCCTCGGTCGCTTCACCCCCAAGGCGATCGTCGAGCAGGAGCTCGCCGCCGGGGACGTGGGCTTCGTCGTCGCGGGCATCAAGGAGATCGACGGCGCCCCGGTCGGGGACACCATCACGCTCGAGAACAACCCGGCCGAGGCACCGCTCGCGGGGTTCAAGCAGATCCAGCCGCGGGTCTTCGCGGGCCTCTTCCCGACCACCACGGACGACTACGAGAAGCTGCGCGATGCGCTCGCCAAGCTGCGCCTGAACGACTCGGCGCTGCACTACGAGCCGGAGGTCTCCACCGCCCTAGGGTTCGGCTTCCGCTGCGGCTACCTGGGACTGCTGCACATGGACATCGTGCAGGAGCGCCTCGAGCGCGAGTACGAGCTCACCCTGGTGACCAGCGCCCCGACCGTGGTGTACGAGATCCTCAAGGAGGATGGCACGCTCGCCTACGTCGACAACCCGGCCAAGCTCCCGCCGATGAACCAGATCGAGGAGCTGCGCGAGCCGATCATCACGGCCAACATCCTGGTCCCGCCGGACTACGTGGGCGCGGTGCTCAAGCTGTGCAACGACAAGCGCGGCACGCAGAAGAAGATGCTGTACCTGGCCTCGCAGGTGTCGCTGCAGTACGAGCTGCCGCTGGCCGAGGTCGTGCTCGACTTCTTCGACCGCCTGAAGTCCTCCAGCCGCGGCTACGCCTCGTTCGACTACGAGTTCAGCCACTTCGCCGCCGGCCCCCTGGTCAAGCTCGACATCCTCATCAACGCCGAGCCGGTCGATGCCCTCTCGATCATCGTGCACCGCGACTCGGCCTACCAGCGCGGCCGCGAGCTGGTGGACAAGATGCAGGAGCTGATCCCGCGGCAGATGTTCGACGTGGCCGTGCAGGCGGCCATCGGCAGCTCCGTGATCGCGCGCGCCACCGTCAAGGCGATGCGCAAGAACGTGCTCGCCAAGTGCTACGGCGGGGACATCACCCGCAAGAAGAAGCTGCTCGAGAAGCAGAAGGAAGGCAAGAAGCGCATGAAGCAGGTCGGCTCCGTGGAGATCCCGCAGGAAGCCTTCCTCGCCGTGCTGCAGATCGGCCGCAACAAGTAGAGAGCCTCCATGCTACAGACCCTGATGCCCCTCATCGTCGCCCTGTCCTGGCTCGCCCTGCCGGTGACCCTCGTGTGCATCGTGGACGACTGGTTCCTGCGGCCGCGCCGCGCGCTGGACTCAGGTCCGCAGGTGGTGCGCGACGGCACGCTGATGACGCTGCTCTACACCGTGCTGCCGGTGCTGATCATCGCCGCGGTGCTGCGGCTGCTGCTGGCCGAGCGGCTCGACTTCTCCGCCGTGCTGCTCGGCATCACGGTGCTCACCGGCATCGTCTGGGCCCTGGATGCCTGGTGGCTGCGCCCGCGCCGGATCGCGGCCGCGCGCGCCGCGGGCCGCGATCCGGCCCAGGTGCCCGAGCCGGGCACGGTCGACTACGCGCGCAGCTTCTTCCCGGTGGCGCTGGTGGTGCTGGTGCTGCGCTGCTTCGTGTTCGAGCCCTTCCGCATCCCCTCCGACTCGATGATGCCGACGCTGCTGGACGGGGACTTCATCGTCGTCAACAAGTACGCCTACGGGCTGCGCCTGCCGGTGATCAACAAGAAGATCGTGCAGGTGGGCGAACCCCAGCGCGGCGACGTCGTGGTGTTCCGCTGGCCGGTCGACCCAGCCACCAACTTCATCAAGCGCCTGATCGGCCTGCCCGGGGACCACGTCGAGGTGCGCGACAACCACGTCTACATCAACGGCCAGCCGCTCGACTCCAGGCTCGCCCGGGAGCGCTTCAGCGACGGGTGCTACGTGAACTTCTCGATCGCCCACGAGCGCCTCGGCGAGCACCAGCACGAGGCCATGTTCTGCCCGGTCGGCATCGACCGCGCCCCGGTGCTGCCGGGGTGCAACCGCCGCGCGGTCCGCGGCTACGTGTGCGGCGAGGAGGACGCCCCGGGGAGCATGCGCGTCCCCCCGTATGACGGGGTCGTGCCGCAGGGGTACTATCTGATGATGGGGGACAACCGGGACAACAGCGACGACGGGCGCTCCTGGGGGTTCGTCCCGGAGGCCAACCTGGTGGGGAAGGCGACCCGGATCTGGTTCAACTGGGACCTCGGTCGCACCGGCGGGCCCCTGTGGAAGCGCATCGGGAAGCCCATTCCGTGACGGGGCTCAACGCCTGGGGGCACGCATTAAGTAAGGGTGGCGTACCGGCGTAACCACGCTGCCTGGGGTTTTCGCGATGCGTAACAAGCAACTGGGTGTCACCGCGCTGGGCTGGCTGATCCTGCTGACCCCGTTCGCGATCGTCGGCTACATCGGCATGCGCATGGCCCCCATGTACCTGAACTACATGAAGGTGGTGCGCGCCATGGACCAGGCGGGCGGGGAGCTCAAGACCAGCGGCGGCGCCAACCCCCAGGGCATCCGCACCGCGATCGACCGGCACTTCGAGATCGACATGGTCGACTACCCGGCCGTGAAGGACTTCAAGATCACCAAGGACGGGTCGGGGTGGGTGGTCGAGGCCAACTACGACGACGAGGCCCCGCTGTTCGACAACATCTCCATCCACGTGAACTTCGACAAGGTCGTCAAGATGGGCGGCGGTGACTAGCACCGCCTGCGCCCGCTGCCGGCCCGTGCGGCGGGCATGACCGAGGCGCAGTGGCCGGCGCGCTGGCTGCGCGAGCAACTGTCCTACGAGGCGCGCGACCCGGCGCTGTTCCGCGCCGCGCTCACCCACCGCAGCGCCACCGGCCCCAACAACGAACGCCTGGAATTCCTCGGCGATGCGGTCCTCAACCTGCTCATCGCCCAGGCCCTCTACTCCGCCTACCCCGAGGCCGACGAGGGGGACTTGAGCCGGCTGCGCGCCCGGCTGGTGAGCGCCGAGCCGCTGGCCGAGATCGCCCTCGCCATCGGCCTCGGCGAGGCGCTGCAGCTCGGGGCCGGGGAGCTCAAGACCGGCGGCTTCCGCCGCCAGTCCATCCTCGCCGACGGGCTGGAGGCGGTCTGCGGGGCGATCTACCTCGACCAGGGCCTGGAGGCGGTGCGCCCCGTGGTGGCGCGCCTGTTCGCCGGGCGCCTCGCGCAGCTGCCCGAGGCGCAAACGCTCAAGGATGCCAAGACGCGCCTGCAGGAGCACCTGCAGGCGCGCGGCCTGAGGCTGCCCGCGTACGCGGTCCTCGCGGTGCAGGGCGAGGACCACGCCCAAAGCTTCCGGGTGAGTTGTGCGGTCGCAGAGCTTAAACTCACCACCGAGGGCGAGGGTTCGAGCCGGCGGCGTGCCGAGCAGGAGGCCGCCGAGCGCATGCTCGCCCGCATCGAGCCCTAACCTCACCCGGACGCACCTGCCTGAGCAGCCCCGACCCCACCGCGTTTCGCGCAGGCTTTGCCGCCCTGGTCGGGCGGCCGAACGTCGGCAAGTCGACGCTGCTGAACGCCCTCACGGGGCAGCGCCTGTCGATCGTCACGCCGCGCCCGCAGACCACGCGCCACCGCATCCTCGGCATCTACACCGATGCGGCGATGCAGATCGCCTTCGTCGACACCCCGGGGCTGCACCGCGAGGCCTCCCGGGCGCTGAACAAGGCGATGAACCGCACCGCCGCCGCGGCGCTCCAGGATGCGGACGTGGTGGTGTTCGTGGTGGAGGCGCCGCGCTGGTTCGACGAGGACGCGCTGGTGCTCGAGCGCATCGTGCGCGCGCAGCGCCCCACGGTCGTGGCGGTCAACAAGATCGACCTGGTGCGCCCGCGCGAGAAGGTGCTGCCCTTCCTGGCCGAGCTCGCCGCGCGCCACGACTTCCGCGCCCTCGTGCCGGTCTCGGCGCTCAAGCAGGACAACATCGCGGACCTGCGCCGCACCATCGGCGCGCAGCTGCCGCTCTCGCCGCTGCTGTTCCCCGATGGCGAGGTCACCGACCGCGACGCGAAGTTCCGCATCGCCGAGATGATCCGCGAGAAGCTCACCCTGGAGCTGAACCAGGAGGTGCCCTACGGCATCGCGGTCGAGGTCGAGCGCCTCGCCGAGGAGGACGGGCAGCTCAAGGTCGACGCCTGCATCTGGGTCGACCGCGAGGGGCAGAAGCCGATCGTCATCGGTGCCAAGGGGGAGCGCCTCAAGCGCGTCGGGCGCTCGGCACGCCTCACGCTCAATGAGATACTGGGGCGGCGCCTGCACCTCACCCTGTGGGTGAAGGTGCGCGAGAACTGGGCCGACAACGCCCGTGCCCTGAAGGAACTTGGCCTGGAATGAGTGGCCCGCGCCGCATCGAGCTGACCCCCGGTTACCTGCTGCACCACCGCCCGTGGCGCGACACCAGCCGCATCCTGGAGGTGTTCACCCGCGAGCACGGCCGGCTGACGCTCTTCGCCCGCGGGGTGCGCGGGCCGGCCGCGAAGCTCGCCCCGCTGCTGCAGCCGTTCCAGATGCTGCTGTTGTCCTGGTCCGGGCGCGGGGAGGCCCCGGCGCTCACCGGCGCGGAGCGGGCCGAGGCCGCCGGCGTGCCGCTGCCCGCGGCGTGCCTGCTGCCGGCCTTCTACCTGAATGAGCTGCTGCTGAAGCTCACCACCCGCCACGACCCGCTGCCGCAGCTCTTCGACCACTACCACCAGGCCCTCACCGGGCTGCGCCAGGAGGCGGGGCTCGAGCCGGCGCTGCGCCTGTTCGAGAAGCGCCTGCTGGAGGCGCTGGGGTACGGGCTCGCGCTCAGCGCCGAGGCCGGGAGCGGGGAGGCGGTGGACCCGGAGCGCTTCTACCTGTTCCGCACCGCCCAGGGGCTGGTGCCCGCCGCCGCCGGGGCGCCCGGGGCCCTCGCCGGCCGCTCGCTGCTCGCGCTCGAGGCGGAGGACCTCGCCGGCCCGCGCGCGCTCGAGGATGCGCGGCTGCTGCTCAAGGCCGCCCTGGACGCCTGCCTCGAGGGCCGCCCGCTGGTCACGCGCGTGGTGGCGCGCGCGCTGGTGCGGCGGGGGATCTCGCCATGAAGCCGCTCGCCCTCGGGGTGAACATCGACCACGTGGCCACGCTGCGCCAGGCGCGCGGCGGGGAGCATCCCGACCCGGTCCGCGCGGCGCTCATGGCCGAGGAAGCCGGCGCCGACAGCATCACGCTGCACCTGCGCGAGGACCGGCGCCACATCCAGGACGCGGACGTGGCGCGGCTGCGCCCGCTGCTGAAGACCCACATGAACCTGGAGATGGCGGTCACCGAGGAGATGATCGGCGTCGCGCTGCAGGCCAGGCCCGCCGACGTGTGCTTCGTGCCCGAGCGCCGTGCCGAGCTGACCACCGAGGGGGGCCTCGATGCGGTGGGCCTGGGCACCCGCATCGCCGCCGCGGTGGCGCGCATGAGCGCCGCCGGCATCCGCAGCTCGCTGTTCATCGACCCGGACCTGCGCCAGGTCGAGGCCGCCGCCGCCGCCGGCGCGCCGGCGATCGAGCTGCACACCGGCGCCTACGCGCACGCGCGCGGCGCCGAGCAGGCCCGGGAGCTCGCGCGCCTCACCGAGTGCGCGCGCCGCGGCGCCGCGCTCGGGCTCGCGGTCAACGCCGGCCACGGCCTGAACTACCAGAACGTCACCGCCGTGGCGGCCATCCCCGAGATCGTCGAGCTCAACATCGGGCACGCGCTCATCGGGCACGCCCTGTTCGTCGGCCTCACCCGGGCGGTGCGCGAGATGAAGGCGCTGATGCAGGCGGCGCGCGCTTGATCTACGGCATCGGGGTGGACGTGCTCGAGGCACGGCGCATCAAGCGCACGCTGGAGCGCTTCGGCGACCGCTTCGTCGAGCACCTGCTGCTGCCGGCGGAGGCGGCGCAGATGCAGCGCACGCAGCGCAAGGAGCGCTTCCTCGCCATGCGCTTCGCGGCCAAGGAGGCCATCGTCAAGGCGATGGGCACCGGCTTCGCGCACGGCATCTGGATCCGCGACGTGGGCGTGGTGCAGAACGCCTGGGGCAAGCCCGAGGTGGTCTTCTCCGAGCGCGGCGACCGGGTGCGCCAGGGGCTGGGCATCGGCGAGGGGCACGTGACGCTCACCGACGAGAGCGGGCTCGTGGTCGCGGTCGCGGTGCTCATGAGGGCGATGTGAACACGCTCGTCTTCGACATCGAGACCGTGCCGGACGTGGCCCTGGCGCGCCGCCTGCACGACTTCTCCGGCATCGAGGACGCCCAGGTCGCGCGCGCCATGTTCGCGCTGCGCCGCCAGGGGACCGGTACCGACTTCCTGCCGCTCGAGCAGCAGCGCGTCGTCGCCATCTCCTGCGTGCTGCGCTCGCGCGAGGGCCTGAAGGTATGGAGCCTGGGGGATGTGGGCACCGGGGAGGCGGAGCTCGTGCAGCGCTTCTTCGACGGCATCGAGAAGTACTCCCCGGACCTGGTGTCCTGGAACGGCTCGGGCTTCGACCTGCCGGTGCTCAACTACCGCGCGCTGCTGCACGGGGTGAGCGCGCCGCGCTTCTGGGAGACCGGCGCCGGGGATGCCGCGTTCCGCTACAACAACTACCTGAGCCGCTACCACTGGCGGCACACCGACCTCATGGACGTGCTCTCCGGGTATTCCGGGCGCGGGCGCGTCTCGCTCGCCAACATGGCGACCCTGCTCGGCTTCCCGGGCAAGCTCGGCTTCGACGGCAGCCAGGTGTGGGATGCCTTCCAGGCCGGCGAGGTCGCCGCCATCCGCGCCTATTGCGAGACCGACGTGCTCAACACCTGGCTCATCTGGCTGCGCTTCGCGCTCCTGCGCGGGGAGCTCGCGCGCGAGCAGCACGCCGAGGAGCTCGCCCGCGTGAAGGGCTGGCTCGCCGCACAGCCGCAGCCGCACTTCGCGCAGTTCCTGCGCGCCTGGGAGGCGTGCGCTTGAGAGGCCGGCGCGAGGCCGCGCCGCAGCCCGAGGAAGTCGCCACCGTCGACGCGCTCACCCACGAGGGCGAGGGCGTGGTGCACGCGGGCAAGACGGTGTTCGTGCCCGGCACGCTGCCCGGGGAGCGCATCCGCTTCCGGCGCGCTCGTCGCCACCGCCAGCACGACGAGGGCGTGCTCCTGGAGGTGCTCGAGCCCTCGGCGCTGCGCCGCGTGCCGCGCTGCGCGCACTTCGGGGTGTGCGGCGGCTGCGCCCTGCAGCACCTGGAGCCGGCCGCGCAGCTCACCGCCAAGGAGGCGGAGCTGCGCCAGGCGCTCGCGCGCGTCGGCCAGGTGAGCCCGCGGCGCTGGCTCGAGCCGCTCGCGGGTCCCGCCTGGAACTACCGCCGGCGCGCGCGCCTGGGCGCCAAGTTCGTGCGCAAGAAGGCGAGGGTGGTGGTCGGCTTCCGCGAGCGCGCCGCGCCCTACGTGGCGCAGCTCGCCCGCTGCGAGGTGCTCGCCGCACCGGCCGGGGAGCTCATCGCCCCGCTCGCGCAGCTGATCGATGCGCTGAGCATCCGCGAGCAGCTGCCGCAGGTGGAGGTGGCGGTGGCCGACAACGCGGTCGCGCTGGTGCTGCGGGTGCTGGCCGACCCCTCCGCGCAGGACCGCGCGCGGCTGGCGGACTTCGCGCGCACGCACGGCGTGCAGCTGTTCCTGCAGCCGGGCGGGGTGGGAAGCGTGGTGCCGCTGGCCGAAGGGGCGCCCGCGCTGCAGTACCGCCTCGCGGACTTCGGGCTGACGCTGGAGTTCTCGCCCACGGACTTCATCCAGGTGAACGGGGCGGTGAATGCGGCCCTGGTGAGCCGCGCGGTGCAGCTGCTCGAGCTGTCCGACTCCGCGCAGGTGCTCGACCTGTTCTGCGGGCTCGGCAACTTCACCCTCGCGCTCGCGCGCCGCGCCGGCCGCGCGGTCGGCGTGGAAGGGGAGGCGGGCCTCATCGGGCGTGCCCGCGCCAACGCTGCGCGCAACGGCATCGGCAACGCCGAGTTCCACCTCGCCAACCTGCAGGCGCCCGCCGATGCCGGGGCACCCTGGCTGCGGCACGCGTTCACGCACGTGCTGCTCGACCCGCCGCGCACCGGTGCGCGCGAGGTGCTCGGCACGGTGGCCGCCCTGGCCCCGCAGCGGGTGTTGTATATTTCCTGCCACCCGGGAAGTCTGGCCCGGGACCTGGGAGTGTTGGTGAACGAGCACGGCATGGTCCTCGAGGCGGCAGGCGTGGTGGACATGTTCCCGCACACCGCGCACGTCGAGTCGATCGCGCTGCTCACCGCGCCCCACACGCGCGCCCGCCCCCAGCCGGCGCCCGCATGAGCCTGGGCCCCCTGATGATCGACCTCGTCGGTACCGAAGTGACCGCCGAGGAGCGCCAGCTGCTGCGCCATCCCCTGGTGGGGGGCGTGATCCTCTTCAGCCGCAACTACCGCAACCCCGCGCAGCTCACCGCGCTGGTCGCATCGATCCATGCCGAGCGCTCGCCGCCCCTGATCGTGGCGGTCGACCAGGAGGGCGGCCGCGTGCAGCGCTTCCGCGAGGGGTTCTCGCGCCTGCCGCCGGCCCGACTGATCGGCCACCAGTACGACCTGGACCCCCGGGCGGGGATGGCCATGGCCCGCTCGCTCGGCTGGCTGATGGCCGCCGAGCTGCGCGCCCACGGGGTGGACATCTCCTTCGCCCCGGACGTGGACCTGGACCTGGGGGTGAGCGAGGTCATCGGCGACCGCTCCTTCCACAAGACCGCCGAAGGGGTGGCCCAGCTGGGCCTGAACTGGATGCTCGGCATGCGCGAGGCGGGCATGGCGGCCACCGCCAAGCACTTCCCCGGCCACGGGGCGGTGGTGGCCGATTCCCACCATGCCCTGCCGGTGGACCGGCGGCCGCTGGTGGACCTGGTCGACGAGCTGGCCCCCTACCGGCGGCTGATCGCCAACGGCCTGCCGGCGGTCATGGTGGCCCATGTGCTGTTTTCGGCGGTCGATCCGGCCCCGGCGAGCCTGTCCAGCCTCTGGATTCGCGACGTACTGCGCGGAGAGCTTATGTTTCAGGGGGTAGTGTTTGCCGACGATCTCTCCATGGGAGGGGCTGCTGCTGCGTACGGGGACATCCTGACCCGGGCCCGGCAGGCGCTCGCGGCGGGCTGCGACATGCTACCGGTCTGTAACAATCGACCCAGCGTCATCCAGTTGCTGGAGGGGCTGGACTGCGAGCCGCAGCCGGCCTCGAGCCTGCGCCTGGTGCGCCTGCGCGGCCGTCCCGGCGCCCCGGACCGCACCGCGCTGGCGGCCTCCCCGGAGTGGGCCACGGCGCGCGCGCGCCTGGCGAGCATCACCGCCGCGCCCCCCCTGACCCTGGATGCGGGAACGCCCTCATGAAGAACTGGTCCGGGGAGGCCTGGCGACGGGTCGTCGAGAGCTCCCCCGAGGGCATCGTCATCTGCGATGCGACCGTGCCGGATGCGCCGGTGGTGTTCGTGAACAACGCCTTCTCGCAGATGTGCGGCTACCCGGCCGCGGCGCTGCTGGGCAACAACCTGCGCATGCTGCAGGGCACCGACCGCGACCAGGATGCGCGCGCGCGGCTGGCCGAGGCGGTGCAGCGCGGCGAGCAGGCGCGCGTGCTGATCCGCAACTACCGCCCCGACGGCACGCTGTTCTGGAACGAGACCGTGGTGCAGCCGGTGCGCAACCCCAAGGGCGAGCTCACGCACTACCTGGGCTTCCACCGCGACGCCAGCGAGCGGCTGAAGAGCGCGGAGCGCGCGCCCATCGGGCTGCCGTCCTGGCTGCGCGAGGACCGGCTCACCGGGCTGCACTCGCGCGCCTACTTCGAGGAACTGCTGGCGCGCGACTGGTCGCTCGCGCAGCGCGACTCGCACGAGATCGGGCTGACGCTGTTCGACATCGACGACCTCGCCGCCTACAACGACAAGTTCGACCGCGCCGCGGGCGATGCCTGCATCCGCCGCGTCTCGCGCGTCATCGGCGCCTCCTATCGCCGCGGCGGCGACCTCGTGGGGCGCTGGGAGGGCGGCACCTTCGCCGTGCTCACCCAGGGCGATGCGGCCGAGCGCGCGCCCCAGTACGCGCAGATCGTCTCGCAGCGCGTGCGCGACCTGCTCATGCACCACCCGACCGCCGGCGCCGGGCGCTACGTCACGGTGAGCGCGGCGGTCGCAAGCCTGGTCCCCCCGCGCACCCTCACGCTCGAGGGCCTGCTCAGGGGCTGCCAGGCGGCCATGCGCCGCGCCAAGAAGAACGGCAAGGACGCCATCGTCACGGCCGAGGCGGCGGACTTCGGCGAATAGCCGCGCCCGCGGCTGCAGGCTTCCAGGCGCTTGTTCCGGCTGGCCTTTGCGGGCCCCGCGCGGCCGGCGGCGCGCGCCATCTCCAGTATTTTGCACCTGAAACAACTGGATGATATTATTTCTGTGGAAATGAAGACCCTGCGCAGCACCAAGGCCAGCCCGGCCGCCGACCCCGGCGCCGTGCTGTCGCGCGCGGCGGTCCGTGCCGCCCGCTTCCTGGACCTGTCGCAGGCGGACCTCGCCGCGGTCATCGGCCTGAGCGGGGCGACGTTGTCGCGGCTGGCCCACGGCCACAAGCAGCTCGAGGCCGGCTCCAAGCCCTGGCAGCTCGCGGCGCTGTTCGTGCGGCTGTTCCGCTCGCTCGATGCCATCGTCGGCTCGGACGATGCGGCCGCGCGCGCCTGGCTGCGCAGCGACAACGCCGCCCTGGGCGGGGTGCCCTGCGAGCTGATCCGCGACCCGGCAGGCCTGGTGCGCGCCGTTGACTACCTGGACGCCGCCCGCGCTCGCATCTGAGGCGCGCGCGTACGCGCGGCTGCTGTGGCGCGTGGTCGAGGCGCAGCACACCGCCTCCACCATGCGCCTGACCGATTCGCTCGAGGAGCAGGCGACGCTCGAGGCGGTGCTCGAGGCGAGCAAGCCGGCGCTTCCCGAGTCGGTGCGCGGCCTGCACTACTTGCTGGCGACACCGTTCCGCTATCGCCCGCGTGCCGGTTCGCGCTTCCGCAACGCCTTCGCGGCGGGGGTCTGGTACGGCGCCGAGGCGCTGCGCACCGCGCTCGCCGAGAAGAGCTACTGGCGCCTGCGCTTCCTGCTCGACTCCCCGGGCACGCCGGAGCTGAAGCCGGTGGGGCACACCGCCTTCCGCGTGCGGGTGCGCACCCGCGCCGCCCTCGACCTCACGCGCGCGCCCTTCGCCGCCGAGCGCAGCGCCTGGACCTCGCCGGTGAGCTACGCGCGCACCCAGGCGCTGGCGGTCGCGGCGCGCACCGCGGGCATCGAACTCATCCGCTACGAGTCGGTGCGCGATCCTGGGCATGCCGCCTGCGCGGCGGTGCTGAGCGCGAAGGTCTTCGGCCGCAGCCAGCCGCGCGAGCAGCAGGAGTGGTTCATCGCCGCCGGGCGCGAGCGGGTGCGCTGCGCGCCCGCCGCGCGTGCCGCCGGCGACAGCGTCGAGTTCTCGCGCGCGGAGCTGGCGGTGGCCTAGCGTCCCGGGGCGCGCGCGCCCTGCGCAGGCGTAACCAGGGCGATGACCCCGAAGGCGGGGTGGTCGAAGTAGTTGCGCTCGTAGAAGCGCACGCGCCGCGTCTCGTTGATCGTGAACGCCGTGCCCGGTGCGGCGCCGAGCGAGGGCAGCGGGGCGGCCTCGGCGTAGGTGAGCGTCATCCCCAGGTGCAGGAACTGGCCGTGCTCGAGGAACACCGTGCCGCTGAGCCCCTCGACGTTGGCCCCGAGGCGCGCGAGCGGGAAGCCGGCACGGGTCCCCCAGGAGCTGGCCGTCTGCGACCAGGCCACGTGCGCCACGGGCACGTAGGCGCCGCTCGCGCGCAGCTTGCCCTCCAGGTCCGTCAGCTGCCAGTCCGAGGAGGGCAGCACGGCGACGAAGTGCCCGACCTGCGAGTTGCCGCTGGCCGACTCGTCGCCGGCGATGGTGCGGGCGCTGCTGCCCTGCATGGCCCAGTTCTCCGCCGGCCCGGGCGCGCCGGTGGCGCGGAAGATGATCATCTCGATGTTGTAGACGGTACCGCTGGCGGCGGGCGTGGCGCTGTCCTGCGCGCGCATCGGCGGCGCGATGCCGGCGAGCAGGGCGGCGAGCAGGGCGAGGCAGGCGGTGCGCAGGGCGAGGCAGGCGGTGCGCAGGCGGGCGGTTCTCATGCGCGCATTCTAGCGGAGCGGCGCGGCTTCGCCGAGGCGCCGCAGCAGCTCGTGCGCGAACTCGAAGCGGTTCGGCTCGGTCGGCAGCGCCCGCGTGATGCGCAGCTTCAGCGGCCCCTCCAGGCGGTACTCGCGCGGATTCTTCTGGATGAGGCGCACGATCGTTGCCGGCTCGATCCCCGAGCGCTCCTCGAAGACCACCGAGCCGCCCTGCGGCCCGAGGTCCAGGCGCCGCACGCCCAGGGCGCGCGCACCGAGTTTGAGCTTGGCGATGCGCAGCAGGTTCTGCGCCACCGGGGGCAGGGGACCGAAGCGGTCGTGCAGCTCGGCGGTGAGCTCGTCCAGCTCCTCGCCCGCCTGCGCGGCGGCGATGCGCTTGTAGAGCGACAGCCGCACGTGCACGTCGGCCACGTAGGCATCGGGCAGGAAGGCCGGCAGGCGCAGCTCCACCTCGGTGGCCGCTGCGAGGGGCTGGTCGAGCGCCGGCTCGCGCCCCTCCTTCAGCGCCCGGACCGCGTGGTCGAGCATGTCCAGGTACAAGGACAGGCCGACCTCGGTCATCTGCCCGCTCTGGCTCTCGCCGAGCAGCTCGCCGGCGCCGCGGATCTCCAGGTCGTGCGTGGCCAGCACGAAGCCGGCGCCGAGTTCCTCCATCGACTCGATGGCCTCGAGGCGCTTGGCCGCATCGCGGCTCAGGGCCTGGCGCGGCGGGGCGATGAGGTAGGCGTAGGCGCGGTGGTGCGAGCGGCCGACGCGCCCGCGCAGCTGGTGCAGCTGCGCCAGGCCCATGTGGTCGGCGCGGTTGATCATGATGGTGTTGGCGGTGGGCACGTCGATGCCGCTCTCGATGATCGTGGTGCACACCAGGATGTCGAAGCGGCGGTGGTAGAAGTCCACCATCAGCTGCTCGAGGTCGCGCTCGCGCATCTGGCCGTGGCCGATGCGCACCGTGGCCTCCGGGATCAGCGTCTGCACCTCGGCGGCGATCTTCTCGATGGTGCGCACCTCGTTGTGCACGAAGTAGATCTGGCCGCCGCGGCGCAGCTCGCGCAGCGCCGCCTCGCGCAGCGTCGCCGCATGCCACTCGATGAGGAAGGTCTTGATGGCCAGGCGCGCCGCGGGGGCGGTGGTGATGAGCGACAGGTCGCGCAGGCCGCCGAGGGCCATGTTGAGCGTGCGCGGGATCGGCGTGGCGGTGAGGGTGAGCACGTGCACGTTGGCGCGCAGCGCCTGCAGGCGCTGCTTGTCGCGCACGCCGAAGCGGTGCTCCTCGTCGATGATGAGCAGGCCGAGGTCCTTGAAGCGCGCATGCGCGTGCAGGAGGCGGTGCGTGGCGATGACGATGTCGACGCCGCCGGACTCCAGCCCGGCGAGCGTGGCGGTGGTCTCCTTGGAGTTGCCGAAGCGCGAGAGGCCCTCGATGCGCACCGGCAGGTCGGCGAAGCGGTCGCGGAAGTTGTTGAGGTGCTGCTGCACCAGCAGCGTCGTGGGGGCGAGCACCGCGACCTGGCGGCCGGCCTGGGCGGCGGCGAAGGCGGCCCGCATGGCCACCTCCGTCTTGCCGAAGCCGACGTCGCCGCACACGATCCGGTCCATGGGCCGCTCGCTCGCCAGGTCCGCCAGCACCGCCCGGATCGCCTGCGCCTGGTCCTCGGTCTCCTCGAACGGGAAGGTGCTGGCGAAGGCCTGGTACTCCGCCTCGTTCACCGGCAGCGCCAGCCCGCGCTGCGCCTTGCGCCGCGCGTACAGGTCGAGCAGTTCCGCCGCGACGTCGCGGATCTGCTCGGCGGCGCGCTTGCGGGCCCGCGCCCACTGGTCGGTGCCGAGCTTGTGCAGCGGCGCGTGCTCCGGCGCCGCCCCGGTGTAGCGGCTGACCAGGTGCAGCGACTGCACCGGCACGTAGATGCGGTCCCCGTCCTGGTACTCCAGCACCAGGAACTCCCCGGGCGCCCCGCCGATCTCCATCGGCATGAGGCCGAGGTAGCGCCCGACGCCGTACTCCTCGTGCACGATCGGCGCCCCCGGATTCAGGTCGCGCAGGTCGCGCAGGATCGCCTCCGGGTCGGCCGCGCGCTTGCGCCGGCGTTCCTGCCGGGCGCGCGCCCCGAACAGCTGCGCCTCGGAGATGACGGCGATCGCCGGCTCGCTCAGGGTGAGGCCGGCCAGGTCGGGCGCGACCGTGAGGGCGAGCGGCGCATCGCCGGCGAGGAAGTCGCTCCAGCCGTGGGTGAGCTGCACCGCGTGCCCGGCGCCGCGCAGCATGTCCTGCAGCACCTCGCGCCGTCCGGGGGAGTCGGCGGTGAGCAGTACGCGGCCGTGGAAGGAGTCCAGGAAGGCATCGAGCGGGGCGAACGGGTGCTCGGTGCGCGCATCGACCCGCAGCTCGCGCGGAGCGCTCGTCGGGAAGTTGCGCACCTGCGCCGATTCCCCCGCAAGCTCGGTCTCGGCCTTGAAGGCATCGAGGGTCACGGTGGCGAAGCGGCCGAGCGCCTCCTCCACCTGCGCGGGCCCGAGGAAGAGCTCATCGGGTGCCAGCACCGGCCGCTCGATGTCGTGGCGGCGGTCCTCCCAGCGCGCCTCGATCGCCTGCCAGGACTTGCCGAGCGCCTGCGCCAGTGCGGCATCGCGCACGATGACCGCGTTGCGGGGCAGGTAGTCGAACAGCGTCGCGGTCGATTCGAAGAACAGCGGCTGGTAGAACTCCACGCCCGCCGGGGCGATTCCGTCGCTCACGCCGCGGTAGATCGCCGAGCGCGCCGGGTCGCCCTCGAAGCGGGTGCGGTAGCGGCGCCGGAATTCCTTGACCGCCTGCGCATCGAGCGGCACCTCGCGTGCCGGCAGCAGCCGCACCTGGTCCAGCGCATCGAGCGAGCGCTGCGTCTCAGGATCGAAGCGGCGGATCGCCTCGATCTCATCGTCGAACAGGTCGATGCGCAGCGGCGTGGCGGCCCCCATCGGGAACACGTCCAGCAGCGAGCCGCGCACCGCGAACTCCCCGGGGCTCACCACCTGGCTGACGCTCGCGTAGCCGGCCTCGGCCAGCTGCGCCCTGAATGGCTCGAGCGCCAGGCGCTGGCCCTTGTTCAGCTCGAAGGCGCGTCCCTGGACGTAGTTGGCCGGCGGCAGGCGCTGCAGCAGCGTGTCGGCGGCCACGATCAGGCAGCCGTGCGCGACGCGCGGCAGGTCGTACAGCGTCTTCAGCCGCTCGGAGACGATGTCCGGGTGCGGCGAGAACAGGTCGTAGGGCAGGACCTCCCAGTCCGGCAGGCGCAGCAGCGCGAGCGTGTCCCCGGCGAAGAAGCGCAGCTCGGCGGTCAGCCGCTCGAGCTCGCGCGCGGCATCGACGATGACCACGTACAGGCGCTTGTCGGCGCGCATCGCCTCGGCGAGCGCCAGGGCGGCGGCGCTGCCGTAGAGCTGGTGCCAGCGCAGGCGCGGGTGCGCGGCGCTGGGAACCGGGGGCTTGAGAAGCGGGGTCATCCTGTCAAAGATGCGGGCGGCCGGGCCAAAAGGGCAGGCAGCTTACCCTGTTAACCGGACACGGTGGGAAGGCCGCCGCTGGGGCGGCCGGCCGCGCGGCTCAGGCGGCGACGGCGCCGCCGCTCCACTGCATGCGGCTCTGCAGCGGCACGCAGTAGATGTCGATCGGGTGGCTGCGGCCGCGCAGCTGCAGCGGCGGCAGCGGCGTGGCACCGACGTCCATGCCGCGCGCATCGAGGGAGTGCTTGAGGGTGCCGGAGAAGAGGATCTCGCCGGCGCGGGCGCGCTGGCACAGGCGTGCGGCGACGTTCACCGTGTCGCCGATGATCGTATAGTTCATGTACGAGGCCGAGCCGATGTTGCCGGCGACGACCTCGCCCTCGTTGATGCCGATGCCCAGTCCCGCATCGACCCGGTAGCGCTCCTTCCACGAGGCGGCGAGACCGTTGAAGCCGGTGAGCATCTCGCGTGCGGCGCGTACCGCGCGCTGCGCGCTGTCGGGCTGCTCCAGGGGCACGCCGAAGGCGAGCATCAGGCAGTCCCCGGCCATGTGGAACACCGTGCCCTCGTGGCGGAAGGTGATCTCGGTGAGCAGCGAGAAGTACTCGTTCAGCAGCGGCACCACGTCGCTCGCCTCGAGCTGCTCGGCGATGGAGGTGAAGCCGCGCAGGTCGGCGAACAGCACGGTCACGTGGGCGCGGGTGTCGGCGGTCGAGAGCAGCGTGTCGCGCAGCTGCGCATCCTCGAGGATCTTGTCGGCGACCTTCGGGGAGACGTAACGGCGGAAGGTCTGCCGCAGCACTTCCTCGCGGCGGCGGATCTCGGCTTCCAGCTGGGCGGCGGCGGTCTTGCGGCGCACGCTCCCGGCGCGCACGAGGGCCTCGATGTGGGCCCTGAGAGCTTCGTCAGCGGACACTTCATCCCCGGAATTATTCTGTTAAGCGCGAGCCTACCACACCGTCATGGAGTGTCTGCAGCGCCAGGCCAGGGGCGCACCGCCGGGGCGGGCCGGGAGGAAGGGGAGGCGGGCGCCGTGCGCGGCGGCCCGGACGCGGTCTAACCGCCGGTGACCACCGAGTCGATCACGCGGTCGCGTTCGAACACCACGGCAAAGCCGTTGTAGTCCCAGCGCGTGATCGGCGGCTGGCCGACGGTCGGGTGCTTGTCGACGGGGGCCCCGAAGCGCTTCTCGACATCACTCATGGTGGTGCCACGCTTGGGGGTGGCCATCTGCGACTCGCGCACCTCGAGCTTGTCATTGACCATGACGGTCTCGGCCAGCGCGGTGCCGGTGAGCGCGCAACCCAGGGCGAACGCTGCGAGAATTCGGGTGTACATACCACTCTCCTCAAGGCTGCCGGGGACTATAGCACCGGCCCCAATCTGTCAAAGCGGGCCGGCCCCCGCGCAGGCGCCGAAATGTGACGCACGTCTGAAAACCCCCGCAGGTGTGGTTAAATCGCGACCGTGTTCCACCCCCTGTCGATATACGTGGGCCTGCGCTACGTGCGCGCCCGCTCGCACGAGTTCTTCGTTTCCTTCATCACCTGGGCCTCCCTGATCGGGGTGTGCGTCGGCGTCGCCGCGCTCATCGTCATCCTCTCGGTGATGAACGGCTTCGAGAGCGAGCTGCGCGACCGGCTGCTGTCCCTCGGCGCCCAGGTGCGCGTGACCGAGGCGAGCACCCCGGGGGCGGCCGCGCCGGCGCTGACGCAGGCGCAGTGGCGGGCCGCGGCCGACACCGTCGCGGCGACGCCCGGGGTGACCGCCGTTGCGCGCTACGCGGAGCTGCAGGCCCTGGCCGTGCGCGGCACCGAGATGGTGCCGGTGCTGCTGCGCGGGATCGACCCGCAGTCCAGCGCCAGCCGCGCCGAGCTCGGCAGGGTGATCGCCCAGGGGCAGCTGTCGGACCTTGCGAGCGGGTCCGAGCGGGTGATCGTCGGCGCCATCATCGCCGAGCGCCTCGGAATTGCCGTGGGCGACTCGCTGACGCTGCTCGTGCCGACGGTGACCGATTCAGGCGCGCCGGCGCCGAAGCTGCGCGAGTTCACCGTCGCCGGTGTCTTCGAGGTGGGCCTGCAGGACCATGACGGCACGCTGGTGTTCGCCGACCTCGATGACGTGCGCGCCCTGGGTGCCGAGGGGACGGCGAGCGAGGGACTGCGCGTGCGCGTGCAGTCGGTGCTGGGCGCCCCGGCGGTGGCCGGCGCGCTGCGCTCGCGGCTGGCCTCCACCTACGAGGTGCGCGACTGGACGCAGGACAACGCCAACTACTTCCGCGCCATACGCATCGAGAAGACGATGATGTCGCTCATCCTGCTGCTGATCGTGGCCGTGGCGGCCTTCAACATCGTGGCGATGCTGGTCATGGTGGTCACCGACAAGCGCACCGACATCGCCATCGTGCGCACCTTCGGCGCCGCCCCGCGCCGTGTCATGGGGATCTTCATCACCCAGGGGCTGGTGATCGGCTGGCTGGGCGTGCTCGCCGGGGTGGGCCTGGGCCTGCTGCTGGCGCTGAACGTCGACACGATCGTGCCCTTCCTCGAGCACACCTTCCGCTTCCAGGTCATGGACTCGGACGTCTACTACATCACCGCGATCCCCTCCGAGGTGCGCTGGAGCAACATCGTCGCCATCGCGGTCGCGGCGCTGTCGCTCACCGCGCTCGCCACGGTCTACCCGGCCGTGCGCGCCGCGCGCACCGCGCCGGCCGAGGCGCTGCGCTATGAGTGAGCCATGAGCGCCTACGAGTGGCTGATCGGCACGCGGCACCTGCGTTCCACCCACCGCCGCGGCTTCGTCTCCTTCGTGGCGCTGATGTCGGTGTGCGGGCTCACCCTCGGGGTGGCGACGCTGATCGTGGTGCTCTCGGTGATGAACGGCTTCGAGCGCGAGCTGCGCACGCGCATGCTCGCGGTGACCTCGCACGCCACCATCGCGGGCCTCGAGGGCTCCATCGAGGACTGGCAGCAGGTGCAGCAACAGGTGCGCGGCCAGCCGGGGGTGCAGGCGGCCGTGCCCTACATCGAGAGCCAGGCCATGTTCGCCAACGGCCGGCGCATGGCCGGGGCGAGCGTGCGCGGCGTGCTGCCCGAAGAGGAGCGCACCGCCACCGGGCTTGCCCAGCGCATCGTCTCCGGCAGCCTCGGGGAGCTTGTCGCCGGCGCCTACGGCACGGTGCTCGGCAGCGCCCTGGCGCACGAGCTCAACGTGCGCACCGGGGACTCGGTGGTGCTCATCGCCCCGGGGGGGACTGCGACCCCGACCGGCGTGGTGCCGCGCATGCGCCGCTTCCGCGTCGTCGGGATCTTCGACTCGGGCATGTACGAGTTCGACCGCGGTCTCGCGCTGGTGAACCTTCAGGACGCGGCGCGCCTGTTCCGCAGCGGCACCGGCGTCACCGGCCTGCGCCTCGCCTTCGCCGATCCGCTGCAGGCCCCGCGCCGGGTGCGCGAGATCGCGCTGTCGCTGGGCGGCCCCGGCTACTACGTCAACGACTGGACGCGCGACCACGCCAACTTCTTCCGCTCCATCGAGATGACCAAGTCGATGATGTTCCTCATCCTGCTCATGATCGTGGCCGTGGCGGCCTTCAACATCGTCGCCACCCTGGTCATGATCGTGAAGGAGAAGCAGACCGACATCGCCATCCTGCGCACGCTCGGGGCGGCGCCGCGCAACGTGCTCGCGATGTTCGCCATCCAGGGCGTGCTCATCGGGCTGGCCGGCACCGTGCTCGGCGCCGCGCTCGGCACGCTGCTGGCGGATCACCTGCAGCAGCTGGTCGGTGCCCTCGAGCACCTGCTCGGAACGCATTTCCTGGATGCGAAGGTGTACTACATGAGCGACCTGCCGGCGTACGTCGAGTGGCCCGACGTCATCAAGGTGTGCGCGGTGGCCTTCCTGCTCTGCGTGCTGGCGACGATCTACCCGGCGTGGCGCGCGGCGCGCACCGCCCCTGCGGAGGCGCTGCGACATGAGTGACACGGTTCTGGAAGCGCGCGAGGTGCGCAAGAGCTTCCGCCAGGGGCCCGAGGAACTGCACGTGCTCGAGGGCGTGCAGCTCGCCATCGGCCGCGGCGAGCGCGTGGCCATCGTCGGCTCCTCCGGCTCGGGCAAGACCACGCTGCTGCAGATCCTCGGCGGCCTGGACCGGCCGAGCGCCGGTGCGGTGCTGGTCGACGGGCGCGATATTCATTCCCTGAGCGAGGAGGAGCGCGGCCGGCTGCGCAACCGGGCCCTGGGATTCGTGTACCAGTTCCACCACCTGCTGCCGGAGTTCTCGGCGCTGGAGAACGTGGCGATGCCGCTGCTGGTGCGCCGCGCGCCGGTGCGCGAGGCGCGCGAGGCGGCGCGCGCCCTGCTCGAGCGCGTCGGCCTGGGCGCCCGGCTCGAGCACCGGCCGCACCAGCTCTCCGGCGGCGAGCGCCAGCGCGCCGCGGTGGCGCGCGCGCTGGTCACCGCCCCGCGCATCGTCCTGGCCGACGAGCCGACCGGCAACCTGGATGGCGTCAACGCCGCGGCGGTGTTCGAACTCATGCTCGAACTGAACCGCGAGCGCGGCACGAGTCTCGTGGTGGTGACGCACGATCTGCGGCTCGCGCAGCGCATGGATTCGGTCTACGAACTCGAGCGCGGCAGGCTGCGCACGGCCACGCCGCTCCGGCAGGCATGAGCAGAGGAGGGCAGACCCCATGACCACGCGTCGCCGCATGCTGGCGCTCAGCGCCGCCACCCTGGCCCTCTCGGGCACGCGGGCCCTGTTCGCCGGCACCGCGCGCGCCACCCGGCCGCTGGACCTCCTGGTGCTCGGTGGCACGGGCTTTCTCGGCCCTCACCAGGTGGAATACGCCCTGGCGCGCGGCCACCGCGTGACGCTCTTCAACCGCGGCCACAAGGATGCCAGCCTCTACGGCGACCGGGTCGAGGTGCTGACCGGCGACCGTGACGCGCGCACCCCGCCCGGGCTTACCGCGCTGGCCGGCACGCGCCGCTGGGATGCCGTGATCGACAACTCCGGCTACCTGCCGCGCCACGTGGCCGATTCCGCCGCGCTGCTCAAGGGCCGCGTCGGCCGGTACCTGTTCGTCTCCACCGTCGCCGCCTACCAGGGTACCGACCCGGTGTGCACCGAGAGCTCGCCGCTGCGCCCGCCCGCCGCCGCCGGGGAGGAGCAGCTGACCGCGCAGAGCTACCCGCTCATGAAGGCGGAGGGCGACCGCATCGTCCGCGCGCTCTATGGCGCGGCCGCCACGGTGGTGCGTCCCACCTACGTGATCGGGCCGGGCGATGAGACCGACCGCTTCACCTACTGGGCGGCGCGCTCGGCGCAGGGGGGCACGGTCGTCGGCCCGCGCGCGGATGCGGTCGACCTGCAGACCGTGGATGCGCGCGATCTGTGCCCGTGGCTGATCACGCTTCTGGAAGAGGACGCGTCCGGTATCTTCAACGCGGCCGCCCCGCCGGTGCCCTGGGACCGGGTGCTCGAGGAGCTGCGCCCGCTCAGCGCCACGCCGGTGCGCTTCGTGCGCCCGCCCGCAGCCGTGATCGAGGAGCTGAAGGTGGACTTCCCGCTGGTGTCTCCCAGCCCGACGGGCCACGAACTGTTCGCGCACCCGCGCACGGTCTTCGACGGGAGCCTGGCGCAGCGGCACGGCCTGAGCTACCGCCGGCACGCAGACTCGGGCAGCGCGACCCTCGCCTGGTGGCGCGCGCAGACGCCGGAGCGGCGCGCCGCCGCCAGGTACTGGCCCACCGCAGAGCAGGAGCGGGCGATCCTCGCGCGCCTGGCGCTCCCCTAAAGAAGGCGCGCCCGGCGCCTCCGTTGCGCCTAGGCGGGCCGCACCTGGCGGCGCTGCCGGTAGCGCCGCCTGACCTGCCAGCGCCACAGGGTGTCCAGGGTCAGCCAGCCGACGAAGCCCGCGACGAGGCCGCACACCAGGCAGCCGAGCAGGAAGGCGGGCCACACCGGCGCGAGCTGCGAGAACCAGTGACGGCTCAGCACGAAGTGGAACTGCCGGTGCGGTGCGTGCAGCAGGGCCGCGCCGACGCGGTAGGCGAAGTAGTAGGCCGGAACCGCGGTGAACGGATTCAGCAGCAGGGTGCTCGTGGCGGCGACCGGGATGTTCAGGCCGAAGATGACGGCGAGCGTGCACGCCAGTGCCATGTGCACCGGCGCGGGGATGAAGCAGATCGCCAGGCCGATGCCGAACGCGTACGTGACGCCGCGGCGGTTGAGCGTCCAGAAGCGCGGGTCCGCCAGGTTGTTCCGGAAAGGCCGCAGGAACCAGCGGTTCTGCAGCGTCTGCGGGTCCGGAGTGATCTTCTTGAGGAGCGGTCGGAGCGACACAGGCCAGCGACTCTAGCAGATGCCCCGCGCGGCCGAGGCATCCGGGGCCCGGATGCGTGAAGTTGCCGCCTTCACCGGGCACACGGGTCCGGTATGATGCCGCCTTCGCTTGGTTACCGGTCCGTGGGGTCGCAAGAGAATGTGGGAAATAGTGCGGGCCGGCGGCCCGCTGATGTGGCCGATCATCCTGTGTTCGATCGTCGCCGCGGCCATCATCCTGGAGCGCCTGTGGACGCTGCAGGACAAGCGCGTGCTGCCGCCGGACCTGCCCAAGCGCGTCTGGGGGCTGATCGAGACGAACCAGGTCAATGACAAGGTGATCGCCGCGCTCGAGCAGAACTCGCCCCTGGGGCGCCTGCTGGCCACCGGCCTTGCCAACCGGCACCGCCCGCGCGAGATCCTGATGGAGCGCCTGGAGGACACCGGGCGGCACGTGGTCTACGAACTGGAGCGCTTCCTGAACACGCTCGGCACCATCGCCGGCGTCTCGCCGCTGCTCGGCCTGCTCGGCACGGTCACCGGCATCATCCGCGCCTTCAACGCCATCGAGGCCGGCGGCATGGGCGACCCGCGCGCGCTCTCCGGCGGCATCGCCGAGGCGCTGATCGCCACCGCGGCCGGCCTGTGCGTCGCCATCCCGGCGCTCATCGCGTACCGCTACCTGCGGGGCCGTGTCGAGGGGATCGTCATGGAGATGGAGAAGCACGCCATCCGCATGGCCGACGCGGTCGAGGCGGCCCAGCATGACCAGGCCGCGGCGGCCTAGCCCGTCCCGGCAGCAGGTCCAGCGGTGATCTTCAAGCAGCGTCGCCACGAGGAGCCCGAGATCAACGTCGTCTCGCTGATCGACGTCGTGCTGCTGCTGGTGGTGTTCTTCATCCTGTCCTCGAAGTTCTCCGACGAGGGGCGGCTGCGCGTGCACCTGCCGCACGCGAGCAACGTGCCGGTGGAGAAGGTCGCCGGCGAGCCGCTGGTCGTGAGCGTCACGCAAAGCGGCACCTACCTCGTCAACCAGCACGAGCTGATCAACTCCAGCCCCGAGACGCTGCGCGCGGCGCTGCTGAAGGAGGCCGGCACCAACCGCAGCATCCGCGTCACGCTCCGCGCGGATGCGCGCGCCACGCACCAGTCGGTGATCACCGCCATGGACGTACTGGGTCGGCTCGGCTTCGCCGAGCTGAACATCGCCACCGTCAAGGAAGAGCCGGCGGGCAAGCCGTGAGCGCCGCGCACACCGCGGCGCCAGCGCCGGGCGGCTCGGGCTTCACCGCCTACCGGCGCCTGCTCGGCTACATCCGCCCCTACCGCCTGCAGTTCGTCCTCGGGGTGCTGGGGGCGATCCTGTTCGCCGCCACGATGGCCTCCTTCGCGCTCTTCGTGAAGAGCTTCGGCGACGGCACGCTCATCAACCGCGACCCGCGCACCATCGCGTGGGTGCCCGCAGGCCTGGTCGGCCTGTTCTTCCTGCGCGGCCTCGGCGACTTCACGCAGACCTACTTCATGGGCTACGTCGGGCGGCGCATCGTGAGCGAGCTGCGCCGCGACGTGTACCGGCGCATCCTCAACTTCCCCATCGGCTACTTCGACAGCCACTCGGCCGGGATGATGCTGTCGCGGCTGACCTACAACACCGAGCAGGTCGGGGCGGCCACCACCGACTCGATCGTCACCATCGTGCGCAGCGCGCTCACCATCGCCGGCTCCATCGCGATCCTGGTGTGGATGAACGCGCGGCTGGCCCTCATCGCGCTCACCATGGGCCCGCTGATCGGCTGGCTGGTGTCGATCATCAACAACCGCTTCCGCCGCTACAGCCGCCGCATCCAGGACTCGATGGGCGATGTCACGCGCGTGGCGAAGGAGAGCCTCGAGGCGCCGCGCCTGGTGAAGGTCTACAACGCGCAGGAGCACGTCAGCCGCCAGTTCGACGCGGTCAACAACCACAACCTGCGCTCGAACATGCGCCTGATCCTCACCAAGGGCGTCTCCAACCCGATCGTGCAGCTGGTGGCCTCGGGCGGCCTCGCCGTGGTGCTGTGGATCGCCATCGCCGATGCCATCCACGGGCGCATGGGCATGGGGGACCTGCTCGGGTTCATCACCGCGCTGGTCGGCATCGCACAGCCGCTGCGCGAGGTGGTCGGCGTCGCCGGGCCGCTGCAGCAGGGCATCGCCGCCGGGCAAAGCCTGTTCGAGCTGCTGGACGAGGCCGAGGAGCCCCAGGGCGGCACGCTCGCCACGCTGCGCGTGCGCGGCGAGGTCGAGTTCGACCACGTCTCCTTCGCCTATGCGGTCAACGGCGGCGCCGAGCGCCCCGCCGGCGCCACGCGCGCCGTCGCCCTGTCGGACATCTCGTTCAAGGTCGCCGCCGGGGAGAGCCTGGCCATCGTCGGCCGCTCCGGCAGCGGCAAGTCGACCCTGGTGAACCTGCTGCCGCGCTTCTACGACGTGGTCGCAGGCTGCGTGCGCATCGACGGCGCCGACGTGCGCGAGTACGACCTCAAGTGCCTGCGTGACCAGATCGCGGTGGTGAGCCAGGACGTCGTGCTCTTCAACGACACCATCCGCAACAACATCGCCTTCGGGCGCGACGTGCCGGATGCGGCCATCGAGCGCGCCGCCGAGGCGGCGCACGTGCTGGAGTTCGTGGCCAACCAGCCCGGCGGCCTGAACGCCATGGTCGGCGACCGCGGCGTGCTGCTCTCCGGCGGCCAGCGCCAGCGCATCGCCATCGCGCGGGCGCTGCTGAAGGATGCGCCGATCCTCATCCTCGATGAGGCCACCTCGGCGCTCGACACCGAGGCGGAGCGGCACATCCAGGCCGCCCTTGCGCAGCTGGTGCGCAACCGCACCACCTTCATCATCGCCCACCGGCTCTCCACGGTGGAGCAGGCCGACCGCATCCTCGTGCTCGAGGCCGGGCGCATGGCCGAGTGCGGCACGCACGCGCAGCTGCTGGCGCGCGCCGGACTGTACGCACAGCTGCACCGGCTGCAGTTCTCCGACTGAGGCGGCGCATGCGGCAGCGCCTCACCGAGATGTGGTACGCCCCGGCGCGCCCCTCGCTGCTGCAACCCCTGGCCTGGCTGTACGGCGCGGTGGTGCGCGCGCGCCGCGCGCTGTACGGCGCCGGGGTGCTGCGGCGCGTGCCCAGCGCGGTCGCCACCATCGTGATCGGCAACCTCACGGTCGGCGGCACCGGCAAGACCCCCCTCACCCTGTGGCTCGCGGCCGCGCTCGGCGGGCGCGGGCTGAAGGTGGGCATCCTCTCGCGCGGCTACGGCGGCAGTGCCCGGGGCGTGACGCGCGTCGCGGCAGGCGCCAGCTGGCGCACGGTCGGCGACGAGCCGCTGCTGCTGGCGCTGCGCAGCGGCTGCGCGACCGTGGTGGCCCGCGACCGGGCGGCGGGCGCTGCGGCCCTGGCGGCCGACGGGGTCGACGTGATCCTTGCCGACGACGGGCTGCAGCACCTGCGCCTGGCACGCGACTGCCAGCTCGTCGTGGTCGATGGCCGCCGCGGCTTCGGCAACGGTCGGCTGCTGCCGGCCGGTCCGCTGCGCGAGCCCCTGGCCCAGCTGGACCGGGTGGACCTGGTGATCGTCAACGGCGCGGCCGAGCATCCGTCCCTGGCGGGGCTGCCGGCCACGCGCACGCTCGCGATGCAGCTCACCGCGACGCAGGCGCTGGCGCTGAACGGCGGGGGGTCCCGCGCGCTCGCCGCATTCCGCGGGGAGCGCGTGCACGCGGTCGCCGGCATCGGCAACCCGGCGCGCTTCTTCGCCACCCTGCGCGCGCACGGCATCGAGGTGCTCGAGCACCCCTTCCCGGACCACCATCCGCTGAGCCTGGAGGACCTGGCCTTTGGCGATGCCGCGCCGGTGCTCATGACCGAGAAGGATGCCGTAAAATGCACCGGGTTCGCCGATGCGAGGCTCTGGTCCGTGCCCGTCAGCGCCAGTTTCAGCGAGGCGGATGCGCAGCGGCTGCTGCACCGGGTGCTCGCAAGCATAGAGAGCCGCAAGGCGGCCTAGGAGGTACTGCCGATGGATGCGCGCCTGCTCGAGATACTGGCCTGCCCCGTGTGCAAGGGCACGCTGATCTACCAGAGGTCCGCCGAGGTGCTGGTGTGCCGCATGGACCGGCTCGCCTACCCGATCCGCGACGCGGTGCCCGTCATGCTCGAGGAGGAGGCGCGACAGCTGTCCGCCGACGACCCGCTGCTGGAGCGCTGAGCGCCCCCGTGTTCCGCGTCGTCATCCCCGCGCGCTACGCCTCCTCGCGCCTGCCGGGCAAGGCGCTGCGCGCGCTGGCCGGCAAGCCGATGGTGCAGTGGGTGTATGAGCGCGCCTGCGCCTCCGGCGCAAGCGAGGTGCTCATCGCCACCGATGACGAGCTGATCGTGAGTGCGGCCCATTCCTTCGGCGCGCCGGCACTGATGACCGACCGCAGCCACGCCTCGGGGACCGACCGCATCGCCGAGGTCGCCCGCGCGCGCGGCTGGGCGGACACCCAGATCATCGTGAACGTGCAGGGCGATGAGCCCCTGATCCCCGCCGGCCTCATCACGCAGGTCGCGGAGGAGCTGGCGCGCACCGAGGATGCGCAGATCGCAACGCTCGCCTTCCCGCTCGACTCGGTGGCGCAGCTGATGGAGCCGAACATCGTCAAGGTCGTGACCGATGCCAGCGGCAGGGCGCTGTACTTCAGCCGCGCGCCGATCCCCTGGAACCGCGACGGCGCCGCCGACGGGCTTGCCAGCCAGCAGGACTTCGGGGGCGCACGGCGCCACATCGGCCTCTACGCCTACCGCGTCGGGGCGCTGCTGCGCCTCGCCCGGCTGCCGCCCGGTGCCCTGGAGGTGCGCGAGAAGCTCGAGCAGCTGCGGGCACTCGAGCACGGGATGAAGATCCAGGTCGCAGATGCCGCCGAGCGGCCCGGGCCCGATGTGAACACCGCCGCGGACCTGGAGCGGGTCGCCGCGCTGATGGGGTCGCGGACTGCTTCCTAAGTGCCTGAGATCGCTGGCGTATAGTCCCGGTTCAGGATCGTGGTCAGACACTGTGCAGGCCGGAACTCCGGGCCGGGCCGCACCGTCCAAGCTCTTAGTTCCGGACAAGGCCGGGGCGTCAACCGGCACCCGGTCCGGGGCGTTAGTCTGCGATGAGCGCAGGTGGGACTGAACACATGAAAACCCGACTCTTCATGAGCTTCGCGGCCCTCGCCGGTGCACTGCTGCTCGGCGGATGCGTCACCGCGCCCGCGCACCCCGCGCCACCGCCGGCCCCGCCGCCGGTGGTGCCGCCGCCGAACGTGAACGTGTACGCGTATCCGGTGCACGGCCAGTCCCCCGAGCAGCAGGACCGCGATCGCTACGAGTGCAGCATCTGGGCGACGCAGCAGTCCGGGTTCAGCCCGAGCGGGCCGGGTGTGCCGGCCCAGGCCCGCGTCGTGCAGTCCCCCACGCGGCCCCCGGGCACCGGCACCGCCGTCGGCGCCATGACCGGTGCCATCCTCGGTGCGGCGATCTCCAATCCCTGGCAGGCCGGCGCCGGCGCGCTGGCCGGTGCCCTCGTGGGCGGTGCCATCGGCACCGCCGCCGACGCGGCGGACGCGCAGCAGACGCGCACGGTGTACGTCACCGATCAGCGCCAGGTGGCGCTGCAGCACTCGCAGGCGAACAACTACCGGCGTGCCATCAGCGCCTGCCTGGATGCGCGCGGGTACAGCGTCAAGTGAACACCGCCCGTCCGACCGGCCTGCGGCTGCTGATGTGCAGCGCAGCCCTCGTGCTGGGCACCGCCGGCGCGCAGAGCTTCGAGCATCCCGAGCAGGTGCAGGCACCCGCGCATGCCCCGGCGCCACCGGTCCACACGCCGTCACCCCCAGCCCGCACGCCGTCGCCGCCGCCCCCGGCACACCTGCAGGGACCGCCCCCCCCGACCCACCCGCCGGTCAAGCCGGCCCCGGCGCGTCCGCCGGGACAGGCCTACCCCCCCGGTGCGACCCCGAGCACCCCGTCGCCCCTGAGCGTGCAGCCGCGTACCTCGCACCACTACCCCCCGCACGGGACGAGCGTGAGTGCGCCGCCGCCCGCGCCGGTGATCATCAACCGCCCCTCGGGCCGCTATTACTATTCCGGCGGTGTCTGGTACGTCCCGCGCGGACCCAGTTACGTCGTCGTCGGCGCCCCGGTGGGCGTGTTCGTGCCCGTGCTGCCGCCGTACTACTCGATCGTGTGGGTGGCCGGCGTGCCGTACTACTTCGCGAACCAGACCTACTACAGCTGGAGCCCGCAGCAGAACAGCTACCAGGTGGTCGAGCCGCCGCAGGCCGATGGCATCCCGGGGCCGGAGGATGCCGATGCGGAACAGAACCAGGATCCGGACGCCACCCCGCCACCGGGTGTGCCGGCGCCGTCGAACGATGGCCTGTACGTGTACCCCCAGAACGGGCAGTCGGAGCAGCAGCAGGCGACGGACCGCTACGAGTGCCACCAGTGGGCGAACCTGCAGACCGGCTTTGATCCCACGCAGACCAACGGTGGCGACGGCGGCAACCCGGATGACTACCAGCGCGCGATGAAGGCCTGTCTCGAGGGCCGCGGCTACAGCGTTCGCTAGCGGTCCCGCGCGCCCCGGATCAGGCCTCGGCGATCGCTGCGATGGAGACACGCAGTCCGGGAATGCGCGTCGGCAGCTTCGCGCCCTGGCGCGCCGGCGGGTCGGTCGGAAACCAGCGCAGCCATTCTTCGTTCATGCCGCCGAAATCCTCCTCGTCCGCCAGCACCACCGTGGCGCTGACGATCCGGTCCAGGCTGCTGCCCGCCGCCTCCAGGATCGCTCGGATGTTCGCCAGGCACTGACGGGTTTGCTCCTGCACGGTGCTGCCGGTGATGGTGCCCGTGGCCGGGTTGGTGGGCGCGGTCCCGGAAACGAACACCAGTCCCGCGGCTTTCACCGCCTGGCTGTACGTCGCGGGTGGCCTGGCCGCCTTGTCCGTGAAGATGATCTGGCGGGACATTTCGTTCGTTCCTCCGCGGTGCGCTGGGCGCATGAGGCTGCGCGGGCCGATCATATCGCCCCGAAAGGTCGGCAGCGCGGCCCGCTCGGGGAGTCCTGCCGGCCTGCCTCGCCCTGCGCGGCCGGCGCGCTAAAATGCCGCCATGAAGATCCTGTTCGTCTGCCTTGGGAACATCTGCCGTTCGCCCACCGCGGAGGCGGTCACGCGTACCCTCGCCGCGCGCGAGGCGCCGGAGCTGGCGCTGGAGCTGGATTCGGCGGGCACGGCCGCCTACCACGCCGGCTCGCCGCCGGATGCGCGCACCGTGGCGGCCGCGGCGCGGCGGGGCTATGAGCTGTCGCGGCTGCGGGCGCGCGTGGTGAGGCCCGAGGATTTCGATCTGTTCGATCTGATCCTGGCGATGGACCAGGAAAACCTCGCCGCGCTGCGCCGGCGTGCGCCGGTGTCGGCCCAGGCGCGCGTGCGGCTGTTCCTGGAGTTCGCGCCCGAGCTGGAGCGCCGCGAAGTCCCCGACCCGTACTACGGCGGCCCGAACGGGTTCGAGGAAGTGCTCGACCTGGCCGAAGCGGCCGCGCGGGGACTCCTCGCTTACCTGCGGCGGAGTGCCCGCGCGGCCTGAGGCCTGCGGCTATTCGCGGTCGCGGTCGCCGCCGCCCTTCTCGGAGGGCGAGGAGGACCAGACCACGTAGGGCTTGACCTCGCCGCCGGAGGGTTCCGGGCGCGGCGCCGGCTCGAAATGCGCCAGCGGCAGGTGCGACTGCGTATCCCCCGTCTCGCGCGGCTCGGAGTGGTACTCGCGCGGCTCGGCGGCGCGCTCGACGGGCGCGGCGCCCTCGGCTCCCGGGCCGCCGCTGTCCTGCCCGCCGGCGTCATCGGAGGGGCGACGCTCCTCGCCTGCCTCCGTCGGTGCCATGCCCGGCTGCCCCGGGCGCGAGCCCCCGCCGCCGCGACGGCCGCGGCGCCGGCCCCGGCGACCACGTCCCGTGCGCTCGCCACGCGGCTCGCCGTTCGCACCGCCCGGGGGCAGCGCGACGTTGCCGTTCACATCCCCCGTCGCCAGGGCCTCCGGGGTGTCCATCTCGCGCGGCGGCTGTTGCGCCTCGCGTGGTGGCTGATCACGGATGCCCGGTTCGCGCTCGCGCGCCGGCTCGCGGGCGGCGTGATCGCGTGCGCCGCTCTCGCCCCGCGCGCCGTGCGTGCGCTCGCCGCGCTCGGAACGGCGGCCGCCGTCGCGATTGCGGTCGCGGCCATCCCGGCCGCGATCCCGGTCACCGCCGCTGCGGCGGCCCTCGCCGCGCTCGCGGCGGGCGCCCTCGGCGTGGCGGGAGGAGGAGCGGCCGCGGTCCCGGCGGCCCTCATGCCGGCGGCCCTCGTCGCGCCGCGGCTCGCGGGCCGGCGCACCCGTGCTTTCCGCGGCGGGCGGCTCGGCGGCCGCGGGGGCCGGTTCGCCGGCGAGCATCTTCTTGAAGCGCGACCAGAACCCGCCCCCCGCGGGGGCTGCGGGGGCGGCCGCGGCGGCAGGGGCCGGTGCGGCGCTCGGCGCCGAGCTGGCCGGCAGCAGGGTTGCCACGGCGGGG
Source organism: Pseudomonadota bacterium (assembly GCA_018240525.1). Classification (GTDB taxonomy): domain Bacteria; phylum Pseudomonadota; class Gammaproteobacteria; order Steroidobacterales; family Steroidobacteraceae; genus 13-2-20CM-66-19. Next base: position 671,206 of record JAFEFN010000014.1, on the reverse strand, counting down.
GCCTCCGGCTGCGGGTTCGCCGCCTTCAGCGCGGTCGGCTCGGCCACCTCCGCCGCGGTAGGCATGCGGTAGGTGGCCTGGCGGTTCTCCGGCATGTCCATCTCGTCATCGCGCACGCGGCGGATCGAGTAGTCGGGGGTCTGCAGGTTCTCGTTCGGCACGATGAACAGCTCCGCCGAGCTGCGCGCCTCCACCGTGCGCAGCCACTCGCGCTTCTCGTTGATGAGGTAGGTGGCCACCGGCACCGGCACCTGCACGATGACGCGCGCGGTGCGGTCCTTGCGCAGCTCCTCGCCGATCAGGCGCAGCACCGCCAGCGTCATCGACTCGACGCTGCGGATGCTGCCGATGCCCACGCAGCGCGGGCAGACGATCTGGCTGGTGTCATCCAGCGAGGGCCGCAGGCGCTGGCGCGACATCTCCAGCAGGCCGAAGCGCGACAGCCGCCCGATCTGGATGCGGGCGCGGTCCATCTTCATGGCATCGCGCAGCCGGTCCTCGACTTCGCGCTGGTTCTTGGTCGACTCCATGTCGATGAAGTCGATGACGATCAGGCCGCCGATGTCACGGATGCGCAACTGCCGGGCGATCTCGTCGGCCGCCTCGAGGTTGGTGTTCGTGGCCGTGGTCTCGATGTCGCTGCCGCGCGTGGCGCGCGCGGAGTTGATGTCGATCGAGACCAGCGCCTCGGTGTAGTCGATGACGATGCTGCCGCCGGAGGGCAGGGAGACCTTGTGGGCGTAGGCGGACTCGATCTGGCTCTCGATCTGGAAGCGGGTGAACAGCGGGATGTCGTCCGTGTACAGCTTCAGGCGGCGCTGGGCCTCGGGGGGCATGAAGCGCTGCATGTACTCCTGGGCCTTCTGGAAGGCGCCCGGGTCATCGACCAGCACCTCGCCGATGTCATCGGAGAGGTAGTCGCGCATCGCGCGGGTCACGGCATCGGACTCGCGAAACACCAGGAACGGCCCGTGGCGCTCCTTGTAGGCCGCCTCGATCTGGTCCCACTGCAGCTTGAGGTTGTCCAGGTCCCACTGCAGCTCCTCGACCGAGCGGCCGACGCCGGCGGTGCGCACGATGGCCCCCATGCCGTCCGGGATCTTCAGCTGGCTCATGACCTCGCGCATCTGGTCGCGGTCCTCGCCCTCGATGCGGCGCGAGACCCCGCCGGCGCGCGGGCTGTTGGGCATGAGCACCAGGAAGCGCCCGGCGAGGCTGATGAAGGTCGTGAGCGCGGCGCCCTTGGTGCCGCGCTCCTCCTTCTCGACCTGCACCATCAGTTCCTGCCCCTCGGAGAGCAGGTCGCGGATGGTGCCGCGGGCTCCCTGGCCGAAGGCGCGGAAGTAGTCCTTGGAGACTTCCTTGAGCGGCAGGAAGCCGTGGCGCTCGGCGCCATAATCGACGAAGCACGCTTCGAGCGAGGGCTCTACGCGTGAGATGCGGGCTTTGTAGACGTTGGCTTTTTTCTGCTCGCGGGAAGGTAAATCGATGCTCAGGTCAAACAGCTTCTGTCCATCAACCAGAGCGACTCGCAACTCCTCTTGCTGAGTTGCATTCACTAGCATTCTCTTCATGTGCCCCTACTGTGCGGTGAGGGGCCGGCAAGCAAACGGCGGGAGGCCGCCGGGCTTCATGCCCGCGGCAGCGAAGGTTCAAAGCTGGCGAATGGGAGTTGATCTCGCTATTCACGTTCGTCGACCGCCTCTTGCGGGCGGTCCAAAACTAAAACCTTCGGTGAACTCGACCGATGACGCTCTAGCTGCGGAAGTCCCAGATCCTGAGATTCGACGCAGTTGGCGCGACCTTGGCGGCCCAATGCGATGGCCTCGTTTCAGGAGGTCCAACTAAACGGGTGACGGTTCAGCACCGCCACCACTGGTGCGTGTCCCAAGGGACACGGCCTGCGGAGTATACTCGACAGAGCGTTTTAAAAACAATGCCTTACGTGGAAAGCGCCTTGGAACAGCAGGATTCAGCCCCGATTCGTCCCGGCGTGCAGCGCCTCGAGGTGACCGAGGAGGAGGCCGGGCAGCGCCTGGACAACTACCTGCACAAGCGCCTGGGGGGCCTGCCGCGCAGCCGCATCTTCCGCATCATCCGCAAGGGGGAAGTGCGCGTGAACGGCAAGCGCGCCAGCCCCGAGACCCGCCTGGCGCTCGCCGACACGGTGCGTGTGCCGCCGGTGAGCCTGGCCGCCCCGGAGGCCAGTCCCCGGCGCCCCTCGGGCGCCCTGAGCGAGCGGATCGCGCAGAGCATCATCTTCGAGGATGCGCGCCTGCTGGTCATCGACAAGCCCGCCGGGGTCGCCGTGCACGGGGGCAGCGGGGTGAGCTTCGGGGTGATCGAGGCGCTGCGGGCGCTGCGGCCCGAGGAAACCCTCGAGCTCGTCCACCGCCTGGACCGCGACACCAGCGGCTGCCTCCTCATCGCCAAGCGCAGCAGCACGCTGCGCACCCTGCACGCGCTCCTGCGCGAGGAGACCGGCTTCGAGAAGCGCTACCTTGCGCTCGTGCGGGGGGCGTGGGATCTGGGTGACAAGCGCATCGATGCGCCCCTGCGCACCGACACGCGCGTCGGCGGGGAGCGCACCGTGAAGGTGGCCGAGAACGGCAAGCCCTCGGTCAGCCGCTTCCGCCCCGTGCAGTTCTTCGGCCGCTTCGCCACCTTGCTGGAGGTCGAGCTCGAGACCGGGCGCACGCACCAGATCCGCGTGCACGCCGCGCACGCCGGCCATCCGGTGGCGGGCGACGAGAAGTACGGGGACCCGGCCTTCAGCGAGTCCCTGCGCGCGCTCGGCCTGCACCGCATGTTCCTGCACGCCCACAGCATCAGCTTTAAGTGGCCCGAGGGCGGGGAGTTCAGCATCAACACGCCGCTGCCGGCCGAGCTCGGCGCGCTGATCGACCGGCTCGCCACGCAGCGCAGGCCCGGGCCGCAGGCTGCCGAACGCCCCCGGCCCGCGGCCGCGCCGCCGGCCCGGGGTGCGCAGGCGGCGGCTAAGGCACCGGGTAGCCGCCGCCGCGCAGCGCGCCCGCGAGCCAGATGAGCGGCAGCCCGACCAGGGCGGTCGGATCGCTGCTGTCGATGCTCTCGAAGAGGCTGATGCCTAAGGCTTCCGCCTTGAAGCCGCCGGCGCAGCCGAACGCCGCCTCGCGGGCGATGTAACGCTCGATCTCCGCGGTGCTCAGGGAGCGCACGTTCACGCTCGTGGTGTCCACGTGCAGCAGCGGCACCTGGGCGCGCGTGCCGAGCACGGCGCAGGCGGTATAGAAGCTCGCCCGCTGCCCGCTCAGGAAGGCGAGCTGGCGGAAGGTGTGCGCCGCATCCTGCGGCTTGTCGAGGATCCGGCCCTGGCAGGCGGCGACCTGGTCGCTGCCGATGACCACGCAGTCCGGATGCCGGCCGGCCACCGCCTGCGCCTTGGCGAGCGCCAGCCGCCGGGCGCGGTCGACCGGCAGTTCCCCCTCGAGCACCTCCTCGGGCACCCCCGGGTCGACCGCCTCGAAGGGCACGCCCAGCCGGGCGAGCAGCTCGCGGCGGTAGGGCGAGGTCGAGGCGAGCAGCAGGCGGGGTAGGGCACTCATGCGGGCACCCGATTCACCTTCGAGAAACAACGGGTTACGGCCAAGACGGCTTTGACTTGGGAGGACTCGCTACCTATTATACGCGCCCCATGACGCCGCCCTGGTCGAAGCCGCTCGAGGTCGACCGCCTGGCTGACGGTGCGGAGCAGCTCGTCTTCGCCGTGCCGTTGCAGGAGCTGCCGGGGTTGCAGTCGCGGCACGGCGGGGTGGGCGGGGAGGTCCACGGGACCGCACGCTTCCTGCGCCAGCGCGGCCTGCCGGTCGCGGAGCTCAGCGTGCAGGGGGCGGCGATGCTGGAGTGCCAGCGTTGCATGCAGCCGATGGAATTCCCGATCGACTCGCAGGTGCGCGTCGCGCTGATCGGCCAGGAGGCCGAGGCGGCGAAGGTGCCCGAGGATCTCGAGCCGATGCTCGCCCCCGGCGGCCGCATCAGTATCGCGGAACTCATCACGGAGGAGCTGTCGCTCGGCCTGCCGATCGTGCCGCTGCACGCGGCCGGGGGCGGCTGTGCCGCCCGCGCGGCGCCGGCGGCCGGGGAGGCCGCCGCGGTGACGCAGAAGCCGTTTGCGCAGCTGGCGCAGTTGTTGAAACGTGACTGAACAGATTTTTTGCTTTCGAGTGAGGAGCTGATACATGCCCGTCCAGAAAAGCCGCAAGAGCCCTTCGAAGCGCGGTATGCACCGCTCGCACGACGGACTCTCCAAGCCGGCCCTGTCGATCGACCCGCAGTCCGGGGAGACCCACCTGCGTCACCGCATCACCCCCGATGGCTTCTATCGCGGCAAGCGCGTGATCGAGAAGCCCGCCGAGGCCGACGACAAGGAATAAGCCCGGGCGGCCGGCGACGCCGGCGTGCCCGCGAGCTTGCTCGTGCTGCCACTCGCGATCGACGTGATGAGCGGCGACTCCGAGCCGCGTGAGTACCTGGCCGGGGCGCGTCGTGCGCTCGCGGACGATCCGCAATTGCACCTGCTGCTGGTCGGGGGCGAGGCCGTGGTCGCCGCCGCGCTCGCCGAGTTCCCCGCCGGGCTGCGCCCGCGCGCGCAGGCCGTGGCGGCCAGCGAGGTGGTCGCCATGGACGAGAAGCCGCGCGAGGCGATCCGCCGCAAGAAGGACTCCTCGATGCGCGTGGCGATCAACCTCGTGCACGAGGGCCGTGCCGCGGCCGCGGTCAGCGCCGGCAACACCGGCGCGCTCACCGCCATCGCCCACTTCGTGCTGAAGACCGTGCCGGGCGTGGAGCGCGCCGCGATCATCTCGGCGCTGCCCTCGGCGCACGGGCTCACCCACATGCTCGACCTGGGCGCCAACACCAAGGCGACCCCGCTGCAGCTGCGCCAGTTCGCGGCCATGGGCGAGATCATCGCCCGCGACGTCTACGGCGTGGTGCGCCCGCGCATCGGCCTGCTCAACATCGGCGAGGAGGACATGAAGGGGCACGAGATCGTCCAGGAGGCGCACGCGCTGCTGCAGGCGAGCGGCCTGAACTACCTCGGCTTCGTCGAGGGCGACGACATCTTCTCCGGCGACGTCGACGTGGTGGTCACCGACGGGTTCACCGGCAACGTGGCCCTCAAGTCCATGGAGGGCGTGGCGGGACTGATCTCGCGGCGCATGCGCGAGGAGTTCCAGGCCAGCTTCCTCGCCCGCCTCGCCGGCCTGATCGCCCGGCCGGTGCTGCGCCGGGCGGCGGCCAGCCTCGACCCGCGCCGCTACAACGGCGCCTGCATGGTCGGGCTCGGCGGGATCGTGGTAAAAAGCCACGGTCGAGCTGATGGTGTGGCCTTCGCGCGCGCCATCGCCACGGCGGCCACGGCGGCCCGCCGCGGGCTCACGACGCACATCGCCCAGGCAATGCAGGCACAAGGGACGAACAGTTGATCTACTCGCGTATCGCCGGCACCGGCTCCTACCTGCCCGCGCGGATCCTCACCAACGCCGAACTGGAGAAGATGGTCGACACCAGCGACGAGTGGATCCGCGCGCGCACCGGCATCGAGCGCCGCCACATCGCCGCGGACGGGGAGACCACCGTCGACCTGGCCGAGCACGCCGCGCGGCGCGCCATCGAGGCGGCGGGGCTGAAGCCCGAGGACATCGACTTCATCGCCTTCGGCACGACCACCCCGGACCTGGTGTTCCCCAACTGCGGCGTGCTCCTGCAGAAGCGCCTCGGCTGCCTCGGCGTCCCGGCCTTCAGCGTGGAGACTGCCTGCGCCGGCTTCATGTACGCGCTCTCGATCGCCGACAAGTACGTGCGCTGCGGCGAGGCGAAGCGCGCGCTGGTGGTCGGGGCGGAGACGCTCTCGCGCATGACCGACTGGGAGGACCGCGGCACGGCGATCCTGTTCGCGGACGGGGCGGGCGCGGTGGTGCTCGAGCCGAGCGCGACGCCGGGGATCCTCTCCACGCACCTGCACGCCGATGGCCGCTACAACGAGATGCTCTACTGCGCCGGCGGGGTCTCCACCGGCTTCGGCGCGAAGCTCGCCATCAAGATGTCCGGCAAGGAAGTCTTCAAGGTGGCCGTGCAGAAGCTCGGCTCGGTGGTCGATGAGACCCTCGCCGCCAACGGACTCGAGCGCTCGGCCATCGACTGGCTGGTGCCCCACCAGGCCAACATCCGCATCGTGCAGGCCACGGCCGACAAGCTCGGCCTGCCGATGGAGCGGGTGATCGTCACCGTGCAGGACCACGGCAACACCTCGGCTGCCTCCGTGCCGCTCGCCCTGGACATCGGCATCCGCGACGGGCGCATCAAGCGCGGGGAGCTGCTGCTGCTGGAGGCCTTCGGCGGCGGCTTCACCTGGGGTTCGGCGCTGATCCGCTACTAGTCCCGGCGCCCGCCGGGCAGCCGCCGGCCGCCCGATCCCGCCCTTTCCGGCCCCGCAAAAAGAAAACGCCGGGCAGGTGCCCGGCGTCTTCCGATCAACAAGTAAGAACTGTCGATTACTTCGACACGGAGTGCTTGAACATCCGGTCGATCTTCTCGTTGGTCGCATCGCAGCACGACTGGCTGGCATGAGCCGCGGCCAGCGCCTGGTTGGCGGTGCTCTGGGCACCGCTGGCAGCCTGGCTGGCCGAAGCAGCGGCACTGCTGGCGGCATCAGCAGCGCTCTTCGCGCCGGCCGTGTCGGTCTTCAACGCAGCAACCTGCGACTTCAGGTCATCGACCTGAGCCTGCAGCGGCTTGAGGTCCGTGCAGCCAACCAGTCCAACAACGATTGCAACGGCAGCAGCCGCCTTCACAACACTCGCGCACTTCATAAACGTCCCCTTTGGGTTGTTGATTGGGAGTCCCTAAAACTAAAGCGACTCCGGTGGGCAAGTTCCGCCGTCGTTCGCCGCACGCAACTGCATCAAATTTACTGTGGAAATGCAACTCCAAACAGCAACTTGTCTTTGCGATGCGACACGTTAGCAGGGGTTGGAAAACATTGAAAGCAGAGAATACCGAGGTGTGTTACGTACGAATTCTGATTTGATGCGCTGTCTTCATCGCGTGCGTCGTGCAGGAAAAGTCTTACGAAAATTTAAACATGCTGCAGCATCGATGGAGTTGAGAAGCATTCATGAAAGTGCTGCGGCCGAGCTTGGTGCGATGCGATGCAGTGCGCACGTGCAAGGCACGTGCATCAGATGGAACGCGCCGGTGCGTGTAGGAGAGCGCTGGCACGCGTGCCCGCTCCCGGCGGACGAGGTTCCGCTTGCTCCCGGGTCGGATCTGGATATAATCACAGTGACTGTATAAATACACAGGCAGCCGTACCATGTCGGACCTCACCCCCCGCCAGACGCAGATCCTGAGGCTCATCCAGCGCTTCATCGGCGAGACCGGGATGCCCCCGACCCGGGCCGAGATCGCCCAGGAACTGGGTTTCCGCTCGGCCAACGCGGCCGAGGAGCACCTGCGGGCCCTGGCCCGCAAGGGGGTCATTGCCCTGGTGCCCGGGACCTCCCGCGGCATCCAGCTGAAGGACACCATGCGCGAGCAGTTCGGGCTGCCGCTCATCGGCCGGGTGGCCGCCGGCCGGCCGATCTTCGCGGAAGAGAACTTCGAGTCACGGCTGCAGATCGATCCGGGACTGTTCCAGCCCCGCCCGCACTACCTGCTCAAGGTCATCGGCATGAGCATGAAGGATGCGGGCATCCTCGATGGCGACCTGGTGGCGGTGCACCGCACCGCCGAGGTGCGCAGCCGCCAGATCGTGGTGGCACGGCTGGAGAACGAGGTGACCGTCAAGCGCTACCGGCAGGAAGGCTCCGTCGTCTTCCTGATGCCGGAGAACAGCGACTTCGAGCCGATCCGCGTGGACCTGAAGGAAGAGCCACTGCTGATCGAGGGCATCGTCGTGGGCGTGGTGCGCCGCGGGCGCTCCACCGGGCTCATGTGAGCGCACCTTTCGCGGTGCACACCGTCCTTTCTCACGAGGTCTCACTGTCTGTTTAAGCCGCCGGCATGGCCGATCCCACACTCGCTCGCCTGCTCGAGCATCCGGCGCTCTGGCGCGGCCGCAGTGCCGCCCGCATCGACGTCGTGCCCAGTGGCTTGGCGGCCCTCGATGAGCAGCTGCCCGGCGGAGGCTGGCCCCGCAGCGGACTGATCGAGATCCTCATCGCCCGCTTCGGCAGCGGGGAGCTGTCGCTGCTGCTGCCGGCGCTGGCCGCGCTCACCCGCGCGCCGGCCGCGCGCTGGTGCGTGTGGGTGGCCCCGCCGCTGATGCCGTTCGCCCCGGCCCTGGTGGCCCGCGGCGTGGTGCTCGACCGCGTCGCGGTGGTCGGCGGCGAGCGGCCGCTCTGGGCCTTCGGGCAGGTGCTCGGCTCGGGCGCCTGTGATGCCGCGCTCGCCTGGGCACGCCAGCCGCAGCCGCGGGAGCTGCGCCGCCTGCAGCTCGCCGCCGAGCGCGGCCGCACGCTCGGCGTGCTGTTCCGCCCGCGGCGGGCCGCGCGCGAGGCTTCGGCGGCCATGCTGCGCCTGGGCGTGGAGGCGCGCGCGGGCACCGTGCGCATCGAGTTCCTCAAGGGCCGCGGTGCCACCCATGCGGTGGTGGAGCTGGCGCACCCGGACCTTCGCGCAGGCCAGGCATGAAGCCCCTGCAGTCACGGCCGGCTCCCGGGGAGGCACTGCCGGCACCCCTGCCGCTGCCTCCGCGTGCGCTGCTGGCGCCGGCAGCGGTGCCCGCCGCGGCGCACCCTTCCGCGGAACTCTGGGCGGGACTGCACCTGCCGGGCCTTGCCGATGCGCGCCGCCTCGAGGAGCTCGCCACGCAGATGCACGCCTTCACGCCCCGGGTGAGCCTCGAGCCGCCCGACGGCCTCACCCTGGAGGTGCGCGGCAGCCTGCACCTGTTCGAGGGGGTGGCGGGCCTGCGCACGCGCGTCCTGGCGCACTGTGAGGCGCAGGGGCAGCCGGCGGTGCTGTCGTTTGCACCGACGCCGCTGGCGGCGCTCGTGGCCGCCCGCGCCGGCAAGTCCCTCGCCGTGCTCAGCCATGCGCAGCTGACCGGGCAGCTCTCCGCGCTGCCCTTAAGCGTGCTGCGCTGGCCGCAGCCGGTGGTGGAGCGCCTGCAGCGTACCGGCGTGCGCACCGTGGGGGCCGCACTGCGCCTGCCGCGGGCCGGGTTCGCGCGGCGCTTCGGCGCGGCACAGCTCGCCACTCTCGATGCGCTCACCAGCAGCACGCGCGCGGTGCGGCGCCTGTTCCGGCCGCGCGAGCGCTTCCGCCGCCGCCATGAGCTGACCTGCGAGATCTCCAGCCACGAGTGGCTGATGAACGCCTTCGTGCCGATGCTCGGGGAGCTCGAGCAGTTCCTGCGCGCGCGGGGCAGCGGGGTGATGCAGCTGGAGTGCCGCCTGCTGCACCGGCAGGGGCAGGCCACGCGCTGCCAGCTCGAGCTCGCCGCCCCGGCCTGCGCCGCCGCGCAGCTGGCGGCACTGCTGCGCGTGCGGCTGGAGGCGCTGCCGCTGCCCGAACCGGTGCGCGCCCTCGAGCTGCGCGCCGCGACGCTCCTGCCGCGCACCGAGCGCGCGCGCTCGCTGTGGCAGCCGGGCGAGCACGGCGGCAGCGCCGGGGCCGAGGCCCACGAACTCATCGAGCGCCTGCACGCCCGGCTGGGGTCAGGGGCCGTGCACGGGCTGGCCCTGCTGGACGGGCACCGCCCCGAGTGCGCCTGGACCCTCAGTGCACCGCCGCCCCTGGCGAGGCATGGCCCGCTCTGCGGGATCACCGTGCCGGCAGGCCCGCGGCCGCTGTGGCTGCTCAAGCAGCCGCAGCCCCTCCCCGTGCGCGACGGACTGCCGCAGCGGCGCGGGCCGCTCAACCTGCTGAGCGAGCCGGAGCGCATCGAGAGCGGCTGGTGGGACGGGGGCGATGTCGCGCGCGACTACTACACCGCCTGCGACCCGCACGGCGTGCGGCTGTGGGTGTTCCGCGAGCGTGGCCGCCCGCACGGCTGGTTCCTCCACGGCATCTTCGGGTGAACGCGGCCGCCGCGGCGGCCCGGCCTGCCTACGCCGAGCTGCACTGCCTCTCGAACTTCACCTTCCTGCGCGGGGCCTCGCACCCCCACGAGCTGGTGCACCAGGCCCTGGCCCTGGGCTATTCCGCGCTCGCGCTCACCGACGAGTGCTCGGTGGCGGGCGTGGTGCGTGCGCACGTGGCCGCGAAGGAGCGGCCGCTGCAGCTCATCGTCGGGTCCGAGTTCCGCCTGGACTGCGGCCTGAGGTTCGCGGCCCTGGCCATCAACCGCCAGGGCTACGCGCAGCTGTGCCGCCTGATCACCCGCGGCCGCCGCCAGGCGCAGAAGGGGCAATACCGCTTAAGCCGCGCGGACCTCGAGGCGCTGCCGCTGCCGCAGTGCTTCATCCTGTGGCTGCCCGGCGCGGAGGTGCGCGCCGAGGAAGCCGGCTGGCTCGCCGCGCGCTGCCCGCACCTGCGCTTTGCCGTGGAGCTGCTGCGCAATGGCGATGATGCCGCGCACCTGCGCCGCATCCGCCGGCTGGGTGAGCAGCTGCGCGTGCGGCTCGTCGCCAGCGGCGATGTGCACATGCACGTGCGCCAGCGGCGGCCGCTGCAGGATGCGCTCACCGCGATCCGCCTGGGCGTGCCGGTGGCCGAGGCGGGCACGCGGCTGTACCCGAACGGGGAGCGCTACCTGCGCGAGCCGGAGCGCCTGGCGCGCCTGTATCCGCCCGGGCTGCTGCAGGAGAGCGTGCAGGTCGCCGCCGCCTGCCGGTTCAGCCTGGACGAGCTGCGCTACGAGTACCCGCGCGAGCTGGTGCCCGAAGGACACACCCCGACCAGCTACCTGCGCGAACTGACCGAGGCGGGCGCACGCTGGCGCTGGAGCGAGGGGGTGCCCGAGAGCGAGCGCCGCGCCATCGAGCACGAGCTCGCGCTCATCGCGGAACTGAAGTACGAGCCGTACTTCCTCACCGTGCACGACATCGTCGCCTGGGCCCGCAGCCGCTCGATCCTGTGCCAGGGGCGCGGGTCCGCGGCCAACTCCCGGGTGTGCTACTGCTTAGGGATCACCTCGGTCGACCCGCAGCGCGGGGCGGCGCTGCTGTTCGAGCGCTTCATCTCCAAGGAGCGCAACGAACCGCCGGACATCGACATCGACTTCGAGCACGACCGACGCGAGGAGGTGCTGCAGTACGTCTACGCCAAGTACGGGCGCGAGCGGGCCGCCATCGCCGCCACGGTCATCATGTACCGCCCGCGCAGTGCGCTGCGCGATCTGGGCAAGGTCTTCGGACTCTCCGTCGAGGACAGCGGCAAGCTCGCCAAGGTCATGCAGTGGTGGGACGGCAGTGCGCAGATGACCGAGCGCATGCGCGCGGCCGGCTTCGACGTGGGCGCCCCGTGGCTGCAGCTCCTGCTGCCGCTGGCGCAGGAACTGGTCGCGCACCCCGGCTTCCCGCGCCACCTGTCGCAGCACGTCGGCGGCTTCGTGATCGCCGCGGACCGGCTCGAGGACCTGGTGCCGGTCGAGAACGCCGCCATGCCCGAGCGCACCGTGGTGCAGTGGGACAAGGATGACCTCAATGACCTGGGCCTGCTCAAGGTCGACCTGCTGGCGCTCGGCATGCTGAGCGCGCTCCGGCGCGCGTTCGAACTGGTCAATGCCTACCGAGGCACGAAGCACACGCTCGGCACACCCCAGGCCGAGGATCCGAAGGTGTACGACATGATCTGCGCGGCCGACACCGTCGGGGTGTTCCAGATCGAGTCGCGCGCGCAGATGGCGATGCTGCCGCGCCTGAAGCCGCGCTGCTACTACGACCTCGTCATCGAGGTGGCGATCGTGCGCCCGGGTCCCATCCAGGGGGACATGGTGCACCCCTACCTGCGCCGGCGTGCCTCGCAGGAGAAGGTCGAGTACCCGAGCGCGGAGGTGCGCGAGGTGCTGCACCGCACCCTGGGGGTGCCCATCTTCCAGGAGCAGGTGATGCAGATCGCCATCGTCGCGGCGGGATTCACGCCGGGGGAGGCCGATGCACTGCGCCGCGCGATGGCGGCCTGGAAGCGCAGCGGAGGGCTCGAGCCGTTCCGCGAGCGTCTTCTCGTGGGCATGCACCAGAGGGGTTATTCGCCTGATTTCGCCGAGCGCATCTACAAGCAGATGCTGGGCTTTGGGGACTATGGTTTCCCCCAGTCGCATGCGATGAGCTTCGCCTTGCTGGTGTACGACTCGGCGTGGCTGAAGCACTACGAACCGGCCGCCTTCTGCTGTGCGCTCCTGAATTCCCAGCCGATGGGCTTCTATGCCCCGGCGCAGCTGGTGCGCGATGCGCGCGCGCACGGGGTGGAGGTGCGCCCCGTGGATGCCTGCGCGAGCGGCTGGGAATCCTCCCTGGAGCGGCGCGAGGACGGCGAGCCGGCGCTGCGCCTGGGGCTGCGGCTGGTGAAGTCGCTCAGCGAAGCCGGTGCGCAGCGCCTGGTGGCGGCCCGTGAACGGCAGGGGTTCGCGAGCGTGCAGGACTTAAGCGCGCGGGCAGGGCTCGACCGCGGTGATCTCGAGGCCCTGGCCGCGGCCGGCGCCTTCGCGGCCCTGAGCGGCAACCGGCACCTGGCCTTCTGGGAAGTGGCCGGCACCGAGCGGGCGCTGCCGCTGGATTTCAGGGAGACCCGCGGAGTCGTGGCCGGGGAGGGGCAGCCGCTCTTGCCGCTGCCGACGGAAGGGCAGGGGATCGTCGCCGACTACGCCTCCATCGGCCTCACCCTGGGACGGCATCCGCTCGCGCTGCTGCGCGCACGCCTGAAGGCCGGCGCGCTGCTCACGGCACAGGAGCTGAAAAACACCGGCCATGGCGCCAGGGTGCGCACCGCCGGCATCGTCCTCATGCGCCAGCGCCCGGGCACGGCCGGCGGGGTGACTTTCCTCACCCTCGAGGACGAGAGTGGCCAGGTGAACGTCATCGTGTGGGAGCGCGTCGGGCGCGAGCAGCGCCCGGCGCTGCTCGAAGCACGCCTCCTGGAAGTGCATGGGGAACTGCAGCACCAGGAAGGGGTGTGCCACCTGATCGCGCACCGGCTCATCGACCGCTCGGCGCTCTTGGGGGACTTGCTGACGCGCTCTCGGGATTTCCACTGACGCAACCACGATGCGCCACGCAACCAACAGCAGCCGTGGTGGTTTTAGGGCTGCCCCGGCGCTGCCGGGCGAGCTACCCGGAAGCGCCAGCCGCCACGCCCGTCCCCGGCCCAGCTCAGTCGTTGGACTGGTTGGATTTGGTCTTCGGCTTCACCAGCTGCTTCGGGTCCGTGGATGGCGAGTCGGCTGTCGCCGGTGCAGCCTGGCGGTTGTTCTGGATGTTGGACCGCGACTTGGTGATCTTGGCCTGGTCGGCGGCCGGTGCAGCGGGCTGCACGGTGCTGGGCGCAGCGGGCGGATCCGCTGCAGCAGCGGTGCCGGCGCAGATTGCGAGGGTGCTAAGAGTCATCGTGGCGACGATGTTTCCGATGCGGTGCATGCGCGAACCTCCGGAATTTAGATCCCCCGCAGGCTAGCAGCGTCGCAGTGAGGCCACCGGGAACTGCGTCGCGATTTGGCGGCCGATGCCGGCCGTCCGGCCTGGGGGGCGCCGGCACTTCACCCCGCACGCGGCCTCGCCAACCCGCTCCGGATGGCCATGCGCCTGCACTCGCGCGGCGCGCGGCAGCGGGTCAGCTGGCGCGCGGCTTGCGGCGCGGCTTGCGCGGCTCCCCGGGCAGGTCGATGTCGTAGTCCTCGAAGTCGCTGGTGAGCTCGGCGGTGTGCTTTTCCTCGAAGAGCTTCTCGAGGCGCCGCCACGCAGGATCCCCGGACTTGGCGGCGCGGCGCTTGGCCAGATCCAGGTCCTTGGTCACCTGGTCGAGGTCGACGTCGCCCTCGTCGGCGACCTCGTCGTCGTCCTCCTCGTCCTCGAATTCGTCTTCCGGCTTCTCGCTCATGCGGGGGTGCGCGGGAGTTTGACGGCGCGAACTTAAATCAGATCGCGTGACAGATGCAACGGGTGCGCGGGGCTTTGTGACGCGCTGCTAGCTGGGGGCCGCGAACCGGCGACGGCCGGCGCGGGCGCCGCTTCAGTGGATGAGGTCGTTCATCTGGAAGATCGGCAGCAGCATCGCAAAGACGATGCCCATGACGAACAGGCCCATCATGACGATGAGGGCCGGTCCGAGCAGGCCGACCATCGCCGACAGGAGGCTGTTGAGGTCGCGTTCCTGGCTGAGCGCGGCGCGCTCGAGCATCTGCTCGAGCTGGCCGCTCGACTCGCCGCTGGAGATCAGGTGGATGGTCATCGGCGGGAACAGGCGGCTGACGGCGAGCGAGCGGCCGATCGGGGCGCCCTCGCGCACGCGCGCGGAGGCCTCGGCCACCGCATCGCGCATCGGCAGGTTCGTGACCACCTCGCCGGAGATGCGCAGCGCCTCCAGCACCGGGACCGCGCTGCCCGAGAGGATGCTGAAGGTGCGCGTGAAGCGCGCGGTATTGAACCCGCGCAGCAGCTTGCCGAGCACCGGCACGCGCAGCTGCAGGCGGTGGAACCTGCGCCGGTTGCCCGGGTCGCGCAGCCAGCGCCGGAACAGCCAGACGCCCAGGCCTGCGGCGATCAGCAGGTAGATGCCGTAGACGCGCAGGAAGTCGCTGGTGCCGATCAGCGCCTGGGTGATGAAGGGCAGCTTGGCCTTGCTGGCCTCGAACACCGAGACCACCTTGGGCACCACGAACACCAGCAGCGCCGTGACGATCATGAAGCACATGACGCTCAGGGCGATGGGGTAGAGCATCGCGGCCAGCACGTTCTGGCGGATCTGCTCGCGGCTCTCGGTGTAGTCGGCGAGGCGCTCCAGGACGTTGTCCAGGTGCCCGGCCTGCTCGCCGGCCGAGACCGTGGCGCGGTAGATCTCCGGGAAGATGCGCGGGAACTCGGCGAAGCCGTCGGCCAGGGTATGCCCCTCCATGACCTTGGCGCGCACCCCGGCGATGATCGCCTGCACGCGGGGCTTCTCGGTCTGCTGGGCCACCGCCCCCAGGGCCTCCTCGAGCGGCAGGCCGGCGCGGGTGAGGGTGGCCAGCTGGCGGGTGAACAGCGCCAGGTCCCCGGCCGAGACGCGCCGCGCGAAGCTGAAGGATTTCTGGCGCTTGGCCTCCTTCTGCGCCACTTCCGTGACCGTGACCGGCAGCAGCTGCTGCTCGCGCAGCAGCTGGCGGATGTGGCGCGGGGTGTCGCCCTCGAGGATGCCGGTGCGCTCGCGCCCGCCTGCCTCCAGGGCCGTGTATTCGAAGGCGCCCAGCGGACTAGTCCTCGCGCGTCACGCGCAGGATCTCCTCGAGCGTCGTCTCCCCGCGCAGCACGCGCGCGCGGCCGTCGTCGCGGATCGAGGGGGTGGTGAGGCGCGCGTGGCGCTCGATCTCGTGCTCGGAGGCACCGTCGTGGATCATGGTGCGCATGGCATCGTCGACGGTGATGAGCTCGTAGATTCCGGAGCGCCCGCGGTAGCCCCCGGAGGCATCGCGGCCGGGGCGGTACAGGGTCGGGGAGGGCTCCCCGGGGGCCAGGTTCAGCAGGCGCCGCTCGTACTCCCCGGCGATGAAGGGTTCCTTGGTGTCCGGGCTGAGCACGCGCACCAGGCGCTGCGCCAGCACGCCGATCAGGCTCGAGGACAGCAGGAACGGCTCGATGCCCATGTCGCGCAGGCGCGTGATCGCGCCGGCGGCGGTGTTGGTGTGCAGGGTGGACAGCACCAGGTGCCCGGTGAGGCTCGCCTGCACGGCGATCTGCGCGGTCTCCAGGTCGCGGATCTCGCCGATCAGCACCACGTCGGGGTCCTGGCGCAGGATGGCGCGCAGGCCGCGCGCGAAGGTCATCTCGACCTTGGTGTTCACCTGGGTCTGGCCGATGCCGTCGATGTAGTACTCGATCGGGTCCTCGACCGTCATGATGTTCTGGGTGTTGTCGTTCAGGCGCTCGAGCGCGGCATACAGCGTCGTGGTCTTGCCCGAGCCGGTGGGGCCGGTGACCAGGAGGATGCCGTGCGGCTTGTGGATGAGCTCGTCCATCTGCGCCTGCAGGCGCGGGTCCATGCCCAGCTCGCCCAGGTCGAGCTTGCCGGCCTGCTTGTCCAGGATACGCAGCACCACCCGCTCGCCGTGGCCGGAAGGGATGGTCGAGACGCGCACGTCCACCGAGCGCCCGGCGATCTTCAGGCTGATGCGGCCGTCCTGCGGCAGGCGCTTCTCGGCGATGTCCAGCCGCGACATCACCTTGATGCGCGAGACCACCAGCGGGGCCACCGCGCGGCGCGACTGCAGCACCTCGCGCAGCACCCCGTCGACGCGGAAGCGCACGACGAGGCGGTTCTCGAACGGCTCGACGTGGATGTCCGAGGCGTTCTCCTTCACCGCCTGCGTGAGCACGGCGTTGATCAGGCGGATGATCGGCGCATCGTCGTTGCTGTCCAGCAGGTCCGCCTGCTCGGGCAGGTCCTGGGCGAGGTGGGCGAGATCGGTGGCATCGTCCAGCCCCTCGACCGCCTGCATGGTGCCCGAGCCGGCCTCGTAGGCGCGGCGCAGCAGCTCCTCGAACTTCTCCTCGGGCACGCGCTCGAGCTTGAGCGGCCGGCGCACGTAGCGGCGCACCTCGGCGAGCGCCGCCGGGGTGGCGCTCTCGCGGTAGGTGCACTCGACGATGCCATCGACCACGCGGTTCACGATCACCCCGTGCCGCTTGGCGAAGGCGAACGACAGCCGCGGATCGGGCGCGGCGCGCGCCGCGAGGGGGGCCTGTGCCTCGGGGGTGCTCATGGCTTGGGTGGCACGGTTGCCGGCGTCGCGTTCGCATCCGGTGCCGGGGAGGCGGTCGCGGCATTCGGGTCGGTGACGACCGGGGGCGCGCCGGCCGGCGGCGGGACCACCGGGAAGGCCGCCGAGGGGGCCGGCGTGGGCTGCCCCGGGGCGAGGTGCGCGGCCGGCTGCGGCGGGGGCGGCGGCAGCGGGTTCAGCGTGCCGCGCGTCACGCCCGGCAGCAGCGGCACCAGCTCGTGCTGCGAGTCCAGGCTCCGTTGCTGGTCGCGCATGTAGTTGTACTTCAGGTCCGTCTCGTAGGCCGCCTGCGCCTGGTCGCGCAGGATCTTCGGGCGGATGAACATGATCAGGTTGTTCTTGGTCGAGGTCGCGTTGCGCGTCTTGAACAGCAGGCCCAGCAGCGGGATGTTGCCGAGGTAGGGCACGCGCTGCTCGCCCTTGACGCTGTTGTCCTCGATCAGGCCGCCGAGCACCACCACGCCGCCGTCCTCGATGAGCACGTTGGTGGTGATGGTGCGCTTGTTGGTGACCAGGTCGACCGCGCCGGCCGGCTTCTGGCCGATGCTCGAGCTCTCGATCGAGATCTTCATCATCACCGCCGAGCCCTCCGGGGAGATGGTCGGCGTCACCTTGAGGATCGTGCCCACCTCCTCGCGCTGGATGGTCTGGAAGGGGTTGACCGAGCCGGTGCCGGTGTTGGCGTTGCTGTTGGTGTACTGGCCGGTGACGAACGGCACCTCCTGCGCGACCTTCAGCTCCGCCTCCTGGTTGTCCATGGTGACCGCGGACGGGGTGGCGATGACGTTGGTGTTGGTGTCCCCGCGGATGGCGCGGATCATGGCCGCGAAGTTCACGCCGCTGCCCATGATGCGGCCCACGGCCACCGTCGTGCCCTGCAGCAGGGTCGTGCTGGCCGTGCCGGGGTTCTGCACCGCGCCGGCGAGGTCCACGATGCTGGTGCCGCCGACCGGGCTGACGAAGGAGCCGGCCGGGATGGTGTTGCCGTCGGAGAAGGCCGCCCAGTTCACGCCCAGCTCGGCGTCCTTGTCGACGTCGACCTCGGCGATGATCGCCTCGACCAGCACCTGCGGGCGGCGGATGTCGAGCTTGTCGACGATGTCGTTGATCGCCCGCATGATCTTCGGCGGGGCGGTGATGACCAGCGCGTTGTTGGTGGGGTCGGCCCACACCATGGCGTTGCGCTCGGCGACGGCGGCCGCGGAGCCCCCGCCCCCGGGGGCGGCGCCCGCCGCCGCCCCACCGCCGGCACCGGCGGTGGCCTGGGCGATGCCGGTCATCTGCTCCTTCAGCTTCGGCGCGATCTTCTCCGCGTCGGCGTAGTGCAGGTAGCGCACGCGCGTGTCGCCGCCGGACTCGAGCGGGGTGTCCAGGTGGGCGATCAGGGCGCGGATGCGCAGCCGCTGCGACTGCTCCCCGCCGATCAGCACGCTGTTGGAGCGCTCGTCGGCGACCACCTTCACGGCGGCGCCCTCGGCGGCGTTGGCGCCCTGGTAGAGCGAGTTGACCACGCGCACGATCTCGGCCGCCGAGGCATCGTGCAGCGGCACGATCTCGACGTCGGTGCTGCCGACCTGGTCGATGCGGCGGATGATGCGGATCATGCGCGCCACGTTGGAGGCGTGGTCGGAGATGATGAGGATGTTCGAGGCCGGGTAGGCGGCCAGGTGGCCGTACTGCGGGATCATCGGCCGCAGGATCGGGATCAGCTGCGCGGCGCTCACGTTCTTCACGTCCAGCACCTGCGTCACCATCTCGTCCGAGCTCGGGTTGACGCGGTCGGGCAGGTCATTCGCCGGGTACTGCCGCGCATTGGCATCGGGCAGGATCTTGATGACCTTGCCGGCCGGCACGGCCACGAAGCCGTACACCTGCAGGATCGACAGGAAGGCCTCGTAGAAGGCATCGGGCGACATCGGCGTCGCCGACAGCATCGTCACCTGCGCCCGCACGCGCGGGTCGATGATGAAGTTCTTGCCGGTGGCCGCGGCGACCGCCTCGGCGATCTGCTGGATGTCGGCGTCCTTGAAGTTCGGCGTGATGCGCTGCTGGGCCTGCTGCGCCGAGGCCAGCGAGGCTGCCAGCAGCACCGCGACCAGGCACGGCAGCCATGAACGTAGACCTGTCATTCGCGATGTTCCTAACACTTCGGTGTGGCGCACTACTGGCCGGGCTCGGGCGGCTGCTGTTGATCGGGGGGCGGCTGGATGAGCGGCGGCGGTGCCGGGGCCACGTTCGGCTCGGGACTGCCGCCGGAGGCCTGCGCGGCGGCCGCCGCGGCGTTGGAGGTCGCCGCCGCGGTGACGTTGAGGCCGCCGCTGGCGGTCTGCACCTGCTGCGCGGCCAGGCCCTCGGCCTCCTGCGCCACCTGCGCAAGGTTCAGCGTCAGGTCCTGGGTCTGGCCGTTGCGGATGATCGTGACGCGCGCCTCGCTGGCGCTGGAGAGCGTCTTCAGGATCTGGTCGCCGCGGTCGCGGTCATCGAGGGGCGTGCCGTTGATGGCCGTGACCTGGTCCCCGGGGTGCAGCCCGAGCTTCGCCAGGGCGGTGCGATCGCGCCCCGGGTAGACGCGGAAGCCGGTGACCCGGCCCTTGTCGAACACGGGGGTGGCGCGCAGCACGTCGCCGATCAGGTTCGGCTGCTCGCTCACCATGCGCCGCATGCGCTCGAGCGGCGGGTTGTCGACCGCGGCCAGGTTGCCGACCGAGGGCGGCGGGGCGGCACCGGCGCTCTGGTGGGGCAGGGCGATCGACTCGAGCTGCCCGTTGCGGTCGATGATCACGCGGTCGACGTACACCGAATGCAGCCGCACGTTGCCGGGCAGCATGTCGCCGACCGCATACACCTTGGCGGACTGCGGGTTCGGCCCGAGGATCGCCAGCCCGCTCTGCGGGTCGTTGCCGGCGATGGTGCCGGTGAGCACCAGCGGGATGTTCGAGGGCGAGGCGCTGTTGGGGTCCTGCGCGGCGGCCGGGGCGGCGCCGAAGAGGTGCGCGTTGGTGATCGCGAGCACGTCCAGCGGCGGTCGCTGCCGCGCCTGGGCCGTCGCTGGCGCGGGCTTGGCGCCGGTACCGGCCATGTCCGTCACGAGCAATGCTGCCTGCACGCCCAGCCCCAGGGCCAGGGCCCAGGTGGCGATGCGCGGGCCCTCCTTGAGCAGCAGCGAGCCCCAGCGCTCCTGCGGTGGCAGCGCCTCGAGCCAGGAAGCAGCATTCATGGATGCAAACGCATGGGCTTAGTGATGATCCTCGAGGCCACCTGCACGTGCCGGCAGCGCATCGCGCGCGAGCTTGGCGCTGCGTGGGCCGGACCATCATAGGTTGCCGTGCTTGTGCTCTCAAGCGATTGTTTCTGCAAGAGTAACTACGCCTCATTCTGCCGGACTTGTGTTGCCGTTTCGCGACCCCTATAAAGACCTCTATGCCCGATCCCCACCCGGCCCGTCCCGACAATGGCGTCCTCGTCGAGGAGGCGCAGCCGCAGGTCAAAGTCCCGCCCCTGTACCAGGTCGTGCTGCTCAACGATGACTACACCCCCATGGAGTTTGTCGTCGACGTGCTGGAAAAGTTCTTCAGCCTGAACCGCCCGAACGCGACGCGCGTCATGCTGGAGGTGCACACCAAGGGCAAGGGCGTGTGCGGGGTGTTCACCTACGAGATCGCCGAAACCAAGGTCGCCCAGGTGACCACCTACGCCCGTGACAACCAGCACCCGCTCATGTGTACGCTCGAGGAGGCTTGAAGTTCCCCCCGCGGGGAACCATGGAACCGCTCTTGCCGTCGAACGTTCAATCTGAAAGGCCCGCCTAGTGCTGTCCAACGAGCTTGAATACTGTCTGAACGATGCCTTCCACAAGGCGCGCGAGGCGCGCCACGAGTACCTGACCGTGGAGCATCTGCTGATGGCGATCCTCGACACCCCCAAGGTGCGCGAGGTGCTGCGGGCCTGCGGCGCGGACCTGGCCAAATTCAAGCAGGAGCTGAAGGAGCACATCGAGCAGTCGACCCCGAAGCTCGAGGAGGGCGAGGAGCGCGAGGTGCAGCCCACCCTGGGCTTCCAGCGGGTGCTGCAGCGGGCGGTGTTCCACGTCCAGTCCAGCGGCAAGAAGGAAGTCGGCGTCGGCAACGTGCTGGTGGCGATCTTCAGCGAGAAGCAGAGCCACGCGGTGTTCCTGCTCAACCGCCGCCACGTCACGCGGCTGGACGTCGTCAACTACATCTCCCACGGCCTGTCCAAGATCGCCGAGGAGAAGACCGACAAGGAAGAGCCGGCCGCCGAGGGCGAGCGCGATGCCGAGGGCGGCAGCGCCCTCGACAAGTACACCTCGAACCTGAACCGCATGGCCCAGGAGGGCAAGATCGACCCGCTGATCGGCCGCAAGCTGGAGATCGAGCGCACGATCGAGATCCTGTGCCGCCGCCGCAAGAACAACCCCCTGTACGTCGGCGAGGCCGGGGTCGGCAAGACCGCGATCGCCGAGGGGCTGGCGCGCCTGATCGTCGAGGGCGCCGTGCCCGAGGTGCTCACCGACTGCACGATCTATGCGCTCGACATGGGCGCGCTCATCGCCGGCACCAAGTACCGCGGCGACTTCGAGAAGCGCCTCAAGGGGGTCATCAGCGAGCTGAAGAAGCTGCCCGGCGCGATCCTCTTCATCGACGAGATCCACACCGTCATCGGGGCGGGCGCCGCCTCGGGCGGGGTGATGGATGCCTCCAACCTCATCAAGCCGGTGCTCACCAACGGCGAGATCCGCTGCATCGGCTCGACCACCTACAACGAGTACCGCGGCATCTTCGAGAAGGACCACGCCCTGGCCCGCCGCTTCCAGAAGATCGACGTGGTCGAGCCCTCGGTCGCCGAGACCGTCGAGATCCTCTTCGGGCTGAAGCCGCGTTTCGAGGAACACCACGGCATCACCTACGCCGACGAGGCCCTGCGGGCCGCCGCGGAGCTGGCGGCGCGCCACATCAACGAGCGCCACATGCCCGACAAGGCGATCGACGTGGTGGACGAGGCCGGTGCGCGCGCGCGGCTCAAGCCGGTCGCCGAGCGCGAGCCCGTGGTCGAAGTCCGCCACATCGAGGACGTGGTGGCGCGCATGGCGCGCATCCCGCCCAAGAGCGTCTCGACCTCCGACCGCGAGGTGCTGAAGAACCTTGAGCGCAACCTGAAGCTGGTGATCTTCGGCCAGGACAAGGCGATCGACTCGCTCGCCTCGGCCATCAAGATGGCGCGCTCGGGCCTGGGCGACCAGAGAAAGCCGGTCGGCAGCTTCCTGTTCGCCGGTCCCACCGGCGTGGGCAAGACCGAGGTGACCCGCCAGCTGGCGATCGCCATGGGCGTGGAGTTCCTGCGCTTCGACATGAGCGAGTACATGGAGCGCCACACCGTCTCGCGCCTGATCGGCGCGCCGCCCGGCTACGTCGGCTTCGACCAGGGCGGCCTGCTCACCGAGGCGATCACCAAGCACCCGCACTGCGTGCTGCTGCTGGATGAGATCGAGAAGGCGCACCCGGACGTGTTCAACCTGCTGCTGCAGGTCATGGACCACGGGACGCTCACCGACAACAACGGCCGCAAGGCCGACTTCCGCCACGTGATCATCGTCATGACCACCAACGCGGGCGCCCAGGACATGGCGCGCAGCTCCATCGGCTTCACCCAGGCGGACAACTCGAGCGATGGCATGGAGGCCATCCGGCGCATCTTCACGCCCGAGTTCCGCAACCGCCTGGACGCGGTCATCCAGTTCGGCCCGCTCGAGCGCAGCACCATCGAGCGCGTCGTGGACAAGATCATCATGGAAGTGGAGTCGCAGCTGGAGGCCAAGGGCGTCACCATCTCCCTGGACGACGCGGCGCGCAGCTGGATCGCCGAGCGCGGCTACGATCCGAAGATGGGTGCCCGGCCGATGGCGCGCACCATCCAGGAACACATCAAGCGGCCGCTGGCCGAGGAACTGCTCTTCGGTCGGCTCGCCAACGGCGGCCACGTGCGGGTCTCGGTGTCCAAGGATGGCAACAGCCTGCAGCTGGACTGCGAGCCGGCCCCGCAGCCGACCGTGCCGGCGTAAGCACGCGAGAGAGTTAGGGAACCGGGGCGGGCCCGCACGGGGCCCCGCGCCCTCAGCGGCCGCGGTAGGTGATGCGGCCCTTGGTCAAATCGTACGGCGTCATCTCGACGGTGACCGCATCGCCCGTCAGGATGCGAATGTAGTTTTTGCGCATCTTGCCGGAGATGTGAGCGGTCACGATGTGGCCGTTCTTCAGCTTCACGCGAAAGGTGGTGTTGGGCAGGGTCTCGGTGACCTCACCTTCCATCTGGATGGGCTCTTCTTTCGACATACCGTCCTAATCGGATTCTGCGGGCGCGAATTGGAGCACAAGCGCGCTGCGCGCGCAATTTTACAGGCGCGCGCAGCGCTGCCGCGGCGCCCAGGGCGCGCTTCTCAAGGACTTAGCAGCGGCGGCGAGGGGTCCGTGACGTGCGCTGCGAGCAGGGCCTGGAACTGGGCCCGGGGGATGCTGCGGACCCCGAGGGTCTGCAGGTGCCGTGAGGGCAGCTGGCAGTCGATCACCGCCAGATTGTTGCGCCGACACAGCTTGACCAGGTGGGCGAGGGCGGCCTTCGAGGCATCCGTCTTGCGGCTGAACATGGACTCCCCGAAGAAGACTCCGCCGAGGCGCACCCCGTAGAGGCCGCCCACCAGCGCCCCGGCGTGGCGCACCTCGACGCTGTGGGCGCGGCCGAGGCGGTGCAGGGCCAGGTACGCCGCGCGCATCTCGCTGGTGATCCAGGTGCCGGGGCTGGCCGCGCGCGGGGCCGCGCAGCCGTCGATCACGCCGGCAAAGTCCGCATCCAGTGACAGCTCGAAGCCGGCGTTGCGCAGCGCCTTGGCAAGGCTGCGCGAGCAGTGGAATTCCTCGGGGAAGAGCACGGCGCGCGGATCGGGGGACCACCACAGCACCGGCTGCCCGGGCGAGTACCAGGGGAAGATGCCGCGGCGGTAGGCGGCGAGCAGCCGCTGCGGCGAGAGGTCCCCGCCGGCGGCCAGGAGTCCGGCCGGCTCCTCGAGGGCCTGCTCCGGCGGCGGGAACCACTCCGGCGCATCGTGCGGGGAGAGCCAGGTGATGGTCCTCACGGCAGCAGGTCCGCGTCGCGCCGCCCCCGGTAGGGCACGTGGGCCTGCACGTCGTGCGCGTAGGCGGCGACCGCGGCCCCCTCCTCGGCGAGGTACTCGGCGATCGCGGCGCGGAAGTTCGCATCGGCGATGAAGTGCGCCGACCAGGTGAAGGCGGGCTCGAAGCCGCGGCTGACCTTGTGCTCGCCCTGCGTGCCGGGCTCAAAGCGCGCCAGGCCGCGCTCGATGCAGTACTCGATCCCCTGGTGGTAACAGGTCTCGAAGTGCAGGCTGTGGTAGTCGGCCGCGGCACCCCAGTAGCGGCCGTAGAGTGTGTCGGTGCCGACGAAGAAGATGGCGGCCGCCACCACGGTCCGGCCATGCAGCGCGAGCTTCACCATCAGCGACTCGGGCATGGTGCGCGCGATCGCGGCGAAGAATTCCACCGTGAGGTAGGGCTCGTGGCCGTGGCGCAGGAAGGTGTCCCGGTGCAGCGCGTAGACCCGCTCCAGCAGCGCCTCATCGAGCTCACGCCCGGAGCGCGTCTCGAAACGCACCCCGGCATCGGCGACCCGGCGGCGCTCGCGCCGCACCTTCTTGCGCTTATCGGCGGTGAAGGTGGCGAGGTAGGCGGCGAAGTCGGCATAGCCGCGGTTCGCCCAGTGGAACTGGCAGTCCCGGCGCAGCAGCCAGCCGCGCGCGGCGCAGGCCGCGCGCGCCGGCTCGTCCAGGAACAGCGCGTGCACGCTGGAGAGGCCGGTGGCGCCGGAGCGGCGCTCGAGCTCCGCGAGCAGCAGGTCCGAGTAGACGGTGCGGTCGAGGTCGGCGCGCACCAGCAGGCGCGGGCCGGCGGCCGGGGTGAACGGGGCGGCGACCGTGAGCTTCGGGTAGTAGCGCCGGCCGATGCGCTCGTAGGCGCGCGCCCAGGCGAAGTCGAACACGAACTCGCCGTAGGAATGGGTCTTGATGAAGCTCGCCACCGCGGCGGCGGGACCGGCCGCATCATTGAGCACCAGGTAGCGCGGCTGCCAGCCGGCGGCGGCGCCCGTGCAGCCGCTGTGCTCCAGGGCGAGCAGGAACTCGTGGCGCATGAACGGGTTCGCCGCCGCGCCGAGCGCATTCCATTGCTGCGCCCCGATGCCGGTGATGCTGGGGAGAAACTCCGCCGTGTTCCTTGGCATGGTGGGCACCTTAGGTGCGGGTGTCGAGCGCCTCCAGGTAGCGATCCGCATCGAGCGCGGCCATGCACCCGGCGCCTGCGGAGGTGATGGCCTGGCGGTAGACGTGGTCGGCCACGTCGCCGGCGGCGAACACCCCGGGGACACTGGTGGCGGTGGCATTGCCCTCGATGCCGCTGTGCACCTTGAGGTACCCGCCGTCGTTCATGGTCAGCTGGCCGTCGAAGAGGGCGGTGTTGGGCGTGTGGCCGATGGCGATGAACAGCCCGGTGACGGCCAGGTCGTGCGTGCCATCCCCGGTGAGCGACAGCAGCCGCACGCCGTTCACGCCCGAGGCATCGCCCAGCACCTCCTGCACCGTGTGGTTCCAGATCACCGACATCTTGCCGGCGGCGACCTCCTTGAAGAGCCGGTCCTGCATGATCTTCTCCGCGCGCAGCTTGTCGCGGCGGTGCACGAGGGTCACGTGCGCGGCGATGTGCGAGAGGTACAGCGCCTCCTCGACCGCGGTGTTGCCGCCGCCGACGATGGCCACGCGCTGCCCGCGGAAGAAGAAGCCGTCGCAGGTGGCGCAGGCGGACACCCCGCGCCCGCGGTGGGCTTCCTCGGAGGGCAGGCCGAGGTACTTGGCGGTGGCCCCGGTGGCGACGATCAGGGCATCGCAGGTGTAGGTGCCCGAGTCACCGCGCAGGCGGAACGGCCGCGCGCCGAGCTCGGCGGTGTGGATCTGGTCGTTGACGATCTCGGTGGCGAAGCGCTCGGCGTGGCGCTTCATGCGCTCCATGAGTGCCGGCCCCTGCAGGCCCTCCACGTCCCCCGGCCAGTTGTCCACGTCCGTGGTGGTCATGAGCTGGCCACCCTGCTCGACCCCGGTGATCAGCAGGGGCTTGCGATTGGCGCGGGCCGCGTACACCGCGGCGGAATAGCCGGCGGGACCTGAGCCGAGAATGATGAGGCGGCTGTGCCGGGTGCTCGACATGGGGGCCCTCGATTGAATGCGCCTCGGGCATGGTACCAAGCCCTATAATGGCAGCCGTCTATCTTACGATGGAGACCTCCCGTTTTGGCTGAATCCTCGGCGCAGGCGCGCAACGGCGCGCGCTTCACATCGGCCGTCAGCCGCGGCCTGCGCGAGAGCGCCATCATCGGCATCGCCATCCTGGCGATCGTGCTGTTCGTGGCGCTCGTCAGCTACAGCCCCGAGGACCCCGGCTTCTCCTTCACCGGCAGCGCGGACTCGGTCCACAACCGCATCGGCATCGTCGGCGCGTGGCTCGCCGACGTCCTCTTCTTCCTCTTCGGCCGGCCGGCCTTCCTGTTCCCGCTCATGCTCGGGGCGGCCTGCTGGGGACTGCAGCGGCGCATCCGCACCGAGGTCAGCACCCGTGCCAACACCGCCGTGCGCGTCGCCGGCTTCCTGCTGGTGCTTCTGGCCAGCTGCGCGCTGACCACGCTGCACTGGCAGCCCGGGGTGCTGCGCCAGAGCGCGGGCGGCGTCATCGGCAAGGTCGTGGGCGAGGGGCTGGCCGCGGGCCTGGACTTCCTCGGCGCCACGCTCCTCATGATCGCGGCCTGGATGGCGGGCCTGTCGCTGGCCTTCGGCGTCTCCTGGTTCACGGTCATGGACCGCCTGGGCGCCGCCGCCTGGGCGGGCGTGGCCTGGCTGCGCGCGCGCGGCGCCTCCAAGCGCGACGCGGCGGAGGGGCGCGAGCGGCGCCAGGCGCGCAAGGAGGCGGTGCAGACCGAGCAGAAGAAGTCCGCGACGCGCGCCCCGCCGCGCATCGAGGCGCCCAAGCCGATCGTGGAGAAGAGCGCGCGCGTGGAGCGCGAGCGCCAGGTGTCCCTGTTCGAGGCCCCGCAGGGCGGCAACGAGCTGCCGCCGCTGAAGCTGCTGGACGACCCGCCGGTGCGCGAGCCGCTGTACACGGCCGAGGGGCTGGAGGCGCTCTCGCGCCTGGTGGAGATGAAGCTCAAGGACTTCGACATCGACGTCGAGGTGGTCGCGGTGCAGCCCGGGCCCGTGGTCACGCGCTTCGAGCTGCGCCCGGCCCCGGGGGTCAAGGCGAGCCAGATCACGGCGCTCGCCAAGGACCTCGCCCGGGCGCTGTCGGTCCTGAGCGTGCGCGTGGTCGAGGTCATCCCCGGCAAGAGCGTGATGGGCCTGGAGATCGCCAACGAGAAGCGCGAGGTGGTCACCCTGGGCGAGATCGTGCGCTCCAAGGCCTACGACGAGATGAGCTCGCCGCTGGCGATCGCGCTCGGCAAGGACATCGGCGGCCAGCCGGTGGTGGCGGATCTGGCGCGCATGCCGCACCTGCTCATCGCCGGCACCACCGGCTCGGGCAAGTCGGTCGGCATCAACGCGATGGTGCTGTCGCTGCTCTACAAGAGCTCCGCCGAGCACGTGCGCATGATCATGATCGACCCGAAGATGCTCGAGCTGTCGGTGTACGAGGGCATCCCGCACCTGCTGGCGCCGGTGGTCACGGACATGAAGCACGCGGCGAACGCGCTGCGCTGGTGCGTCGCGGAGATGGAGCGGCGCTACCAGCTCATGTCGGCCCTGGGCGTGCGCAACATCTCCGGCTTCAACCGCCACGTCAAGGAAGCCAACGATGCGGGCAAGCCGATCCGCGACCCGGTCATGACGGCGCGCGCGGCGAACGACCCCTCGATCGACCAGAGCCAGATCCTCGACCTCACCCCGCTCCCCTACATTGTCGTCATCGTCGACGAGCTCGCCGACCTCATGATGATCGTCGGCAAGAAGGTCGAGGAGCTGATCACGCGCCTGGCGCAGAAGGCGCGCGCCGCCGGCCTGCACCTGATACTGGCGACGCAGCGCCCGTCGGTGGACGTGATCACCGGCCTGATCAAGGCCAACATCCCCAGCCGCATCGCCTTCCAGGTCTCCGCGCGCGTCGACTCGCGCACCATCCTCGACCAGATGGGCGCGGAGACCCTGCTCGGCCACGGCGACATGCTGTACCTGCCGCCGGGGACCTCGCTGCCGACCCGCGTGCACGGCGCCTTCGTCTCCGACCAGGAGGTGCACCGCGTGGTGGATGCGCTCAAGACCAGCACTCCGCCGAACTACATCGACGAGGTGCTCTCCGGGCCGAGCACGCCCATCCCCGGGCTGTCCGGCGAGGAGGGCGCGGGCAACGGCGGGGGCGGGGCGCCGGAGAGCGCCGAGCAGGACCCGCTGTACGACGAGGCGGTGCGCATCGTCACCAGCGAGCGCAAGCCCTCCATCTCCTACGTGCAGCGGCGCCTCAAGATTGGCTACAACCGTGCCGCGCGGCTGCTCGAGGGCATGGAACAGGCCGGCATCGTGGGACCGCTGCAGCCCAACGGCTCGCGCGACGTGATCGCAGCGTCCGCGCCCGAGGACTGAAGCCCATGGACCGAGCATTGCGCACGTGGCGCGCGGCGGCGCGCATCCTGCTGCTGGTGGGGCTGGGTGCGGCCGGGGTCGCGGCCGCGCAGCAGCCGGAGGCGGCGACGCCGCTGGATGCGTACCTGAAGGACCTGAAGACCCTGCGCGTGCAGTTCCTGCAGACCCTCACCGACTCGCACGACAAGGAGATCGATCGGGCGAGCGGTACCCTGATCGTCTCGCGCCCCGGCAAGTTCAGCTGGGAGATCCACCCGCAGAACGCGGCCGGCGCGCCGAGCGGCGCCGGCCAGCTGATGCTCTGCGACGGCACCAACCTGTGGTTCCTGGACCGCGACCTGCAGCAGGTGACCGTCAAGCCGGTGGATGCCACCCTGACGGCCACGCCCGCCATGCTGCTCTCCGGCGGGGTCGACCTGCGGCACAACTTCAGGATGACGCCCGCCGGCGAGCGCGGCGGACTCAGCTGGGTGCAGGTCGAGCCGGCCGGCGCGGACGCCGACTTCAGGAGCGCGCGCTTCGGGTTCCTGAACGGTGACCTCAAGCGCATGATCCTCAACGACAAGCTCGGCCAGACCGCCACGCTGGTCTTCCAGAAGGTGGAGCGCAACGCTCCGGTGTCCGCTCAGGAGCTCACCTTCACCCCGCCACCGAACGTGGACGTCATCGGCACGCCGCGCAAGTAGGCGGCGCCGCGGGCACCCGTGAACACTTCCACCGGCCTTGATGGCGATGCCCTGCGGCCGCTCGCCGACCGCATGCGGCCGCGCACGCTCGCCGAGTACGTCGGCCAGCGCCATATCCTGGCCCCGGGCAAGCCGCTGGCCGCCAGCATCGCCCAGGGGCAGCTGCACTCGCTGATCCTCTGGGGCCCGCCCGGCACGGGCAAGACCACGCTCGCCCGACTGATCGCGCAGGCCAGCAACGCGCAGTTCATTGCGCTGTCGGCCGTCATGGCCGGGGTCAAGGACATCCGCGCCGCGGTCGAGGCGGCGCGCGCGGCGCGCGCGGCCGATGGCCGGCGCACGCTGCTGTTCCTGGACGAGGTGCACCGCTTCAACAAGTCGCAGCAGGACACTTTCCTGCCCTACCTCGAGGACGGCACGCTCACCTTCGTCGGCGCCACCACCGAGAACCCCTCCTTCGAGGTGGTGAGCGCGCTGCTGTCACGCGCCCGCGTGTACGTGCTGAAGGCGCTGTCGGTCGAGGATCTGGAGGCGCTCATCCGCAGCGCGCTCACGGATGCCGAGCGCGGGCTCGGGCGACAGCACATCGCGATCGAGCCGGCGGCGCTGGAGCTGCTGGCGCGCGCCGCCGACGGCGACGGCCGGCGGGCGCTCAACATGCTCGAACTGGGTGCCTCGCTGGCCGAGGCGGCGCCGGCCCCGCACACCATCACCCGCGCGGTGGCCGAGGAGGTCGCCGGCGGCGGCCTGCGACGCTTCGACAAGGGCGGGGACCAGTTCTACGATCAGATCTCCGCCCTGCACAAGTCGGTGCGCGGCTCGGACCCGGATGCCGCGCTCTACTGGCTGTGCCGCATGCTCGATGGCGGCTGCGATCCGGCCTACCTGGCGCGGCGCATCGTGCGCATGGCGGTCGAGGACATCGGCCTTGCCGACCCGCGCGCACTCGCGCTCACCATCGATGCGTGGGAGGCCTACGACCGGCTCGGCAGTCCCGAGGGCGAACTGGCGCTGGGGACCGCCGTGACCTACCTCGCCTGCGCGCCCAAGAGCAACGCCGCCTATGTCGCGATGGGCGAGGCGATGCAGGACGTGGCGAAATTCGGGACCCTGGAGGTGCCGGCGCCGCTGCGCAACGCCCCGACGAAGCTCATGAGGGACCTCGGCTACGGGCGCAACTACCGCTACGCGCACGACGAGCCGGACGCCTTTGCCGCCGGCGAGCGGTATCTCCCGGAGAGCATGCCCGATCGGCGATACTACCGGCCGGTCCCGCGCGGCCTGGAGATAAAGATCGGCGAGGCGCTGGCCCGCCTGCGCGCCCGGAACGAGTCCAAAGGTTGAAATGTCGTGATTGATCCGAAGCTGTTACGCGCCGATCCCGACGGCGTCGCGAGGA
The DNA here is from genome assembly GCA_018240525.1 of Pseudomonadota bacterium. Lineage (GTDB taxonomy): Bacteria > Pseudomonadota > Gammaproteobacteria > Steroidobacterales > Steroidobacteraceae > 13-2-20CM-66-19. Next base: position 640,529 of record JAFEFN010000014.1, on the reverse strand, counting down.
ACCTTGCGCGCCGCGGGTTCGTGCTCGATGTCGCCGCCCTGCGCGCCGCCGAGGAGAAGCGCAAGCCCTGGCAGGTCGAGGTCGACCGCCTGCGCGCCGAGCGCAACAGCAATGCCAAGGCGGTCGGCATCGCCAAGGGACGCGGCGAGGACGTCGCCGGGCTCATCGCCCGCGGCGAGCGCCTGACGCAGGAGCTGGCGGCCGCCGAGGCGGCCCTGACCGGAATCCAGGACGAACTGGAGCAGTGGCATCTTAGCCTGCCCAACATGCTGCACGAGTCGGTGCCCGACGGGCGCGACGAGAGTGCCAACCTGGAGGTGAGCCGCTGGGGCGAACCGCGCGTCTTCACCTTCAAGCCGCGCGACCACATCGACGTGGGCGAGGCGCTCGATGGCCTGGACTTCCAGGCCGCCGCGCGCATCTCCGGGGCGCGCTTCGTCGTCATGCGCTCCCAGGTCGCCCGGCTGCACCGTGCGCTCGCGCAGTTCATGCTCGACCTGCACACCCGCGAGCACGGCTACATGGAGGTGTACGTGCCGTACCTGGTGCAGCGCCCGGCGCTCACCGGCACCGGGCAGCTGCCCAAGTTCGAGCAGGACCTGTTCGCCGTGAAGGGCGAGCAGGGCTTCTTCCTCATCCCGACCGCGGAAGTCCCGGTCACCAACCTGGTGCGCGACCAGATCCTGTCGGCCGAGGCGCTGCCGCTGCGCTACGTGGCCCACACGCCGTGCTTCCGCTCCGAGGCGGGGGCGGCCGGCAAGGACACGCGCGGCATGATCCGCAACCACCAGTTCGACAAGGTGGAGCTGGTGCAGATCACGCGGCCCGCAGACTCCTACGCGGCGCTCGAGGAGCTGACCGGCCACGCCGAGCAGGTGCTGCGCCGGCTCGGCATCCCCTACCGCAAGGTGGCGCTGTGCGCCGGCGATGTCGGGGCGGGCAGTGCGAAGACCTACGACCTGGAGGCCTGGCTGCCCTCGCAGAACCGCTACCGGGAGATCTCCTCGTGCAGCAACTTCGAGGCCTTCCAGGCGCGGCGCATGCAGGCGCGCTGGCGCAACCCCCAGGGCAACAAGCCCGAGCCGGTCCATACGCTCAATGGCTCGGGCCTCGCGGTCGGCCGCACGCTGGTCGCGATCCTCGAGAACTTCCAGAATGCCGACGGTAGCGTCGATGTGCCCGAGGCGCTGCACCCGTACATGGGTGGCCTGACGCGCCTGACGGCCTGACCGGCGCGCGGCCGGCGTCACCGCGAACGAACCGAGCCTGCCGAAGGATGAGCACATGCCCGAGTTGAGCCGTTCCCTCAAGCCGCGCCACATCGCGATGATCTCGATCGGCGGCGTGATCGGCGCCGGACTGTTCGTGAGCAGCTCCGCGGCGATCGCCGCGACCGGGCCGGCGATCGTCGTCAGCTACCTCATCACCGGCACCCTGGTGCTGCTGGTGATGCGCATGCTCGGGGAGATGGCCCTGACCGTGCCGACGATCCGCTCCTTCACCGAGTTCGTGCGCGAGGGCCTCGGAAACTGGGGCGGCTTCGTCGCCGGGTGGCTGTACTGGTACTTCTGGATGATCGTGGTGCCGGCCGAGGCGATCGCCGGTGCCAACATCGTGCATGGCTGGACCGGCCTGCCGCCGCTGTGGGTCGGGCTCGGCCTCATGGCGGTGATGACCGGCGTGAACCTCATGTCGGCGCGCTCGTACGGCGAGTTCGAGTTCTGGTTCGCCTCGATCAAGGTGGCCGCCATCATCGCCTTCATCTGCCTGGCCGCCGCCTTCGCCTTCGGCATCACCTCCGGCACCGGGCCGACCTTCGGCAACCTCACCCAGTACGGTGGCTTTGCCGCCAAGGGCTGGATTGCCGTGCTCTCCGGGGCGGTGACGGTGTACTTCTCGCTCACCGGCGCGGAGATCACCACCATCGCCGCGGCCGAGTCGCAGGAGCCGGCGCGCGCGGTCGCGCGCATGAGCACCACGGTCATCGTGCGCATCCTCACCTTCTACGTAGGCTCCATCCTGCTGATCGTCGCGGTCGTGCCGTGGGTGCAGGTCCGCTCCGGGGAGTCCCCGTTCACGCTCGCGCTCACCACCATGCACTTCGGCTGGGCGAGCCTTGCCATGAGCGTCATCATCCTCACCGCGGTCCTGTCCTGCCTGAACTCGGCCTTCTACGTCTGCTCGCGCGTGCTGTTCGTGCTGGCCGAGCGGGGCGATGCCCCGCAGTGGCTGGTGCAGGTGAATGCCCGCAAGGTCCCGACGCGCTCGGTGTGGATGGGCAGCCTCGCGGGCGTCCTGGGGATCCTGGCGGCGACCCGTTCCGCGCAGGGCGTGTTCACGTTCCTGGTGAACGCCTCCGGCGCCCTCATGGTCTTCGTCTACATGATGACCGCGGTGGCGCACCTGCGCGTGCGCCGGGCCCGCGAGGCAAGCGGCGCGCCGGCCCCGGCGCTGCAGATGTGGTGGTTCCCCTGGGCCAACTACCTCGCCCTGGCCGGCATGGGCGCGGTGCTGGTGGCCATGGCGCTCACCGCCGAGATGCGCGACGAGCTGCGTGCCAGCGGGCTGTCCTTCGCCATCGCCGTGGGCGCCTTCCTGGTGGTGGATGCGCGCCGCCGCGCGCGCGCGGCGGCCGCAGTCACGCACGCGCGCGGCTCCTGACCGTGGCGCGCGGCAAATCGCCGGCCGGCACCTCGCCGAGGGGCGATGCGGGCAAGGCCCTGGGGTTGGGGCGCGACATCCCGCGCCGCGACTTCCTGCAGGGGGCGCTGGTGGGGACCGCCGGGCTGCTCACGCCCGGGTGGCTCACCGGGGCGTGGGCGGGGGAGGCTGCCGGGGCTGCCCAGGATGCGCCGGGCTACTACCCGCCGCGCCTGACGGGCCTGCGCGGCTCGCACCCGGGTTCGTTCGAGGCCGGCCACGCGCTGCGCGATGGCGCGCCGCTGCCCGCGGCTGCCGGGGAGACGGAGGACTACGACCTGGTGATCGTCGGCGCCGGCATCAGCGGTCTTGCCGCCGCGCACTTCTACCAGGCGCGCGGCGGGCACGGCCAGCGCATCCTGCTCCTGGAGAACCACGACGACTTCGGCGGCCACGCCAAGCGCAACGAGTTCGAGCTCGGCGGGCGCATCCAGCTGCTCAACGGCGGCACCCTCGAGGTGGACAGCCCGCATCCCTACAGCGCCACCGCGGACGGGCTGCTCAGGGAACTCGGCGTCGACGTGCGCGCCCTCATCGCCCGCAAGGCCGAGGACCGCGGTTTCTACCAGGGCCTCGGGCTGAAGACCGGGGCGTTCTTCGATGCCGAGACCTTCGGGGCCGACCACCTGGTGGTGGGCATGGACGATGTGCCCATGCGCAAGCTGCTGCGCGATGCACCGCTCGCGGCACGCACGCGCGCGGACATCGCCCGGGTGGAGGAGGGCAGGGCCGACTTCCTCCCGGGGCTGAGCGCCGGGGAGAAGAAGGATCGTCTCTCGCGCATGAGCTACCGCGACTTCCTGCGCGAGCTGGTCAAGGTCGATGAGCCCACCGTCGCCTTCTACCAGGCGAGCACGCATGGGGAGTTCGCCGTCGGGATCGATGCGGTCTCGGCGCTGGATGGCTGGGCCTGGGGGCTGCCCGGCTTCGATGGCATGAAGCTGCCCAAGGGCGTGATCGCGCGCATGGGCACGACCCCGTCCGGCTACCTGCAGTACGGCGGCTCGCCCAAGTTCCACTTCCCCGACGGCAATGCGACCTTCGCGCGCCTGCTGGTGCGGCGGCTCATCCCCGCCGCCATCCCCGGCCACAGCGCGGAGGACATCGTCACCGCGCCGGCGGACTACAGCCGGCTCGACCGGCCGGACCAGCCGGTCCGCATCCGCCTGAACAGCACGGTCGTCAACGTGCGCAACCAGGGTGGCGCCGCGCGCCCCACCGGGGTCGAGGTGACCTACGTGCGCGGCGGGGCGGCCGCGAAGGTGCGCGCCAGGCACTGCGTGCTGGCCTCGTGGAACATGATGATCCCGTACCTGTGCCCGGAGCTGCCCGAGGCGCAGAAGGCCGCGCTGCACCTGCTGGTGAAGGCGCCCCTGGTCTACACCAGCGTCGCGCTGCGCAACTGGCAGCCCTTCGTGAAGCTCGGCGTCTACACCGTCTACGCGCCCGGTTCGTACTACCCGAACATGTGGCTGAACCAGAAGGTGGACCTCGGCGACTACCACACCGCGCGCACGCCGGATCAGCCGACGCTGCTGCACATGCTGCGCACGCCCTGCCGCCCGGGCCTGCCCGAGCACGAGCAGAACAAGGCCGGCCGTGCCGAGCTGCTGGGGACCTCGTTCGAGGCCTTCGAGAGGCAGACCCGCGGGGAGCTGCAGCGCATCTTCGGACCCGGCGGCTTCGATGCGGCGCGCGACATCGAGGCGCTCACGGTGAACCGCTGGCCGCACGGCTACACGCCCGAGTTCAACCCGCTGTTCGAGCCGCTGGTGCCGGAGGCACAGCGGCCGCACGTCATCGGCCGGGCCCGCTTCGGCAACATCGCGATCGCCAACGCCGACTCGGGCGCCTACGGCTACACCGACGGGGCGATCGACCAGGCCGCGCGCGCGGTCGGGGAGCTGCTGAGCGGCTGAAGCGGCCGCCGCTAGCGCCCCTTCTTGTAGACCTCCTTGCCCTGGAACCAGGTCGAGACCACGTGCGCCTCGGCGACCGACTCGGGGTGGCCGTTCGCGGCGAGGGCAAGGATGTCGCGGTCGAGCACGATGAAGTCGGCCGACTTGCCGACCTCGAGCGAGCCGGCCTCCTGGTCGATGGCCAGCATCTGCGCGCCGCCCATGGTGTAGGCCTCGATCACCTCGGGCAGCGTGATCGCCTGCTGCGGCCCGAGCGGGGCCTGCGCGGGCAGGCGCCGGGTGACCGCGAGGGCCATGTTGATGAACGGCCGCGGGTCGCGCGTGTCCACCGGGGCATCCGAGCCGGCCGCGAGGATGCCCCCGGCAGCCTTGACCGCGCGCACCGGGTAGGCGTTGTTGTCGTAGAAGGAGCCGGGCGGGTGCAGGGCGGCCATGGAGTTGCCGTGGACCTGCTGCAGGAACGGGATGACCATGAGGTCATACTCCGGCTCGGCAGACATCCATGCGTAAGTGAAGGCGACGAAGAGGTGGTCGCGGCCGATGCGCGCCACGTCGGCAGGGTCGGCCAGCTGCAGGTGGGCGAGCGCATCGCGCGTCTCGGTATTGCCATCGGCCGCGCGCGCCGCCTCGATCGCATCGATCGCCGTGCGGGCCGCGCGGTCGCCGATGGTGTGGATGTGCAGGCTGTAGCCGGCCAGGTGCATGCGCCGGGCGTACTCGAGGATGACCTCGCGCTCGTTCTGCAGCTTGCCGGAGGAGATGGTGCACTGGCCCGGGTGGTACCCGTGCACCTTGATGAAGTCCCCGATCTGCTGCGCGGAGGCGAACTTGTCGGGGTGCTCGCGCACCTCGGCGCACAGCGGGGTCGCGGTGTCGACGTAACCGGTCACGGTCGCGCGGCCGCCGGGGTCGATCCCGAAGATCGGCTGCAGGAAGGGCCTGAGCACCGCGCCATCGGGCAGGGTCGGCGGCACGGCCAGCGGGTTACCCTCGATGCCGCCGTCGGCGAAGATCTTCACCACGTCCGCGCGGATCAGCGGGCTGCCGGCGTACTTGGCGCGGATGGTGTTCGCGCGGGCCACGATGGCGTCGTAGTCGACCTTGCCGTCGGCGTCGAGGTTCTCCATGGGATTGAAGAACTGGGCGAGCGTCACCCGCGCGTGCAGGTTGCCGCTCGCCACCAGCTTGTCGTAGACCGGCATGCCCTCCGGGGAGGCCATGGCATCGAGCACCGCGGTGATGCCGGCGCTGCTCAGGCGCTGCGTGATGCGCTCCGGGACCTTGAGTACCTCCTCCAGCGCCAGGTAGTACTCGCTGTCCTTGTTGATGAAGTAGCGCACGTCCTCGTTGACCGCCCCGTTCGGCTCGCCGTTCTCGTCGACGCCGACGAAGGAGCGGTAGGCGGCGAACTCGCCCGCGAGGGTCGCCTTGCTCAGGCCGACGACCTTGCCGGCGCGGTCCTTCGCCTGCGCGAGTGCCAGGCTGTTGAAGGCGCTGTGGTGGCCGTCATCCCCGAGCAGCTGGATCTGCTGGGTCGTGGAGGCGGCATCCAGCGCGGCGCGCAGCGTGCGGTGCCTGGGGTCCGGCTGGTTGCCGACCGCGTAGTTCCACTGGTAGACGGTCAGGCGACCGCCCGGCGGGGTCTTGAAGTGGCTGAGGCACTGCGAGACGAACTGCGTGAGCTCGGCGAGCGTGACGACGCGGTCATCGAGGGTGCAGACGTCCAGGTCTGCGATGTCCACCGGGTGGATGTGGGCATCGACCAGGCCCGGCAGCACCAGCCGCCCGCCGGCGGACTCGACGCGGGTGGCCGACCCGATGAAGGCCTTGGCAGCGGCATTGCTGCCGACGAACACCAGCCGCCCGTCCTTGACCGCGAGTGCCTCGGCGACACTCCTGTTCTTGTCGACGGTATAGACCTTGGCCTCGCGCAGGACCAGGTCTGCCGGCGCCGGCGCCGCGGTGACCGCGGCGGCGCACAGCGCGGCCGAGACCGCGAACGTAGCGACGGGCGTGAAGGATGGCATCAGTACTCCTGCGGGGGCGCGGGGCCGGTGGCCGCGAGTGCTGCGACCACTTCGTGGCGCGTGGCCAGCACGCTGGTCAGGGGAGTATGCCGCACGCCGGCGACCTCGGCGGTGGTGAAGGGCCGCGCGGGCACTTCGCCCGCGGCGGCATCGCGCGCCGCCAGCCAGTTGAGCACCGCGGCGATCTGGGCATCGCTCAGGGCCGAGTTGGCGGCCCCGGGAACCCGCAGGATGTAGTTGCGGCCCTGGGGCGTGCGCATGAAGCGGGCCACCGAGCCGGCCAGCTGCGGCACCTTGCCGGGAACTCCCTTGCCTTCCTCGCCGTGGCAGCCCATGCAGTAGAGCATGTAGTCCTGCGCGGGGCTCGCCCGCGCCACCGCGGCCAGGCCCGCTGTCGCCAGCATCGCGAGTGCAACCGCAGCTGCCCGCAGCACGCTCAGTCGCCGGCCGGTACGAGGCTCTTGCGGTGCTCACGCACCGCCGCGCCGTCGAGCGGATGCGCGCGCTCCGCCGCGATCTCCTCGCCCGTCAGCGGCTTGGTGTCGCCCGCCGCATGGGCAAGGTCGAAGACGACGAAATTGAGCACCGCGGCGAGGGTCGCATCGTCCAGGGTCGAGAATGAGGGCATGCGGAAATCGTAGTGCTTGCCCTCGACGGTGATCTCCCCGTAGAGGCCGTTCAGCACCGTCATCGCCAGCTGCCGCCGGCCTTCGGCGCTGGCGGCGTAGCGGGCGGGGTAGGACAGCAGGGGCGGTGCCAGCGAGGGGATGCCGGCGCCGGCGGCCCCGTGGCAGACCGCGCAGTTGGCCTGGAAGGCCTTGGCGCCCTCGGCATAGGCGGGCGCGGGCGCATCGGTGGCCGCGACGCTGCCGGCGGCGAGCAGCGCCCCGGCAGCCAGGGCGATGCGGCGACCGCGGCTGCCGCGACTCACTTCTCCGCGACCCCGAGGAGCACGGACACCGAGCAGTGGTAGTTGGAGTCCGCGTTGGCCATGCACCAGTTCAGGTCGTTGTTGCGCGAGGGCCGGTAGGTCGGCTTCTCGCGCTCGTTGCGGTTGCACTCGCAGTTCCCGCAGCTGGTCTTACCGCAGCAGTCGTTGTACGAGACGATGTAGTCGCGCCCGTCCCCGGGGTTGTGGCAGGTGCCGATCCAGGTGATGGGGGAGGGCGTGGTGCCCGGCGGGCAGGAGGCCGAGGTGCCCCCGCAGCACGAGCACAGGAAGCCGTCGACCGCGCAGTACTTCCAGTAATCGCAGCTGCCGGGGTCGTTGACGGCCGGCTGCGCCTTCTTGCCCTCGGCGGCCTCGGCCCGGCCGGCGCGGTCGATCGGCAGCAGCGGCAGCAGCGCGGCGCCCATGAGCGCCTGGCCGAGCCCTGCCAGGAGGCTGCGCCGCGAGCTGCGCTGCGCGAGCGCGCGGGAGGAACGTTCGAACCACTGATCTAGCGATGGCATGCGCGGGCCCCGTGCGAAATTAAGGTGTGAGCATCATCCACGGCGTCTGGCTGAAGTGCTTCTCGACGTGCCGCACCTGTCCGGTGAGCGCATCCAGCACGGCCAGGGATGACTTGTCGGTCGTGACGAACAGCACCGGTGCGGCATCCTGCGTCACCTGCAGGGCGACGATCGAGCCCTGCGGGCCGGCCGGCCAGCGGGCCACGCGGCGGTGCGTCACCGTATCGAACACCCAGATCTCGGTGCCGCCCTCCTTGTGACTGCCCTCGACCCCCACGTGCATGGGGACGTACAGGCGGTGCAGGCCGCGGTGGATGGCGCCGACCTGCGTGCCGCCGGGGCGCCAGTGGCCCTTCTCCGCGGCGCTGACCAGCGACCAGGGGGGCGCGAAGCTGGGTGCGGCACCGGTGAAGTTCACCTCGTGCACCGCGCCGAGGAACGACAGGAAGGTGTAGCCGCCTTCCATGGGGATGCCCTGCACGAACACCGGGTCCTTGTCGGCATCGAAGAAGGCGTCCGACATCGCGCGGCTGCTCTCCTTGCCGGCGGCATCCAGCGTGACCGTCAGCAGGCGGCCGCTTTCGCAGATCGAGGACACGCGGTTGGGCCCGGAGGGGATGACCGCCACGCAGCCGGCCGTGTCGATCTCGCCCAGGACCTTGGCGTGCTCGGGATCGAGCACGCCGAAGGAGGCGGCGGGTGTGATGTAGGAGACGTACAGGAAGTGGCCGTCCTGGCTGTAGGCGACGTTGAACATCGAGGGCAGCGTCATCGCCCGCTTGTTCGGCAGCACGATCTCGCGCAACGGGGTCAGGGTGGCGTTGTCGTGCAGCTCGACCACGTCCGTGCGCGTGCCGCGGCTGCCGCGCGAGAAGTACGTGGTGGATATCGCCGTGGTCTTGCCATCCGGGGACAGGTTGAAGCCGGCGTAGTAGCCGGCGTCGATCTGGCCGAGGTAACGGTGCGTGTCGCCGTCGTACAGGTACACCCGATCGTCCGTCTCCACGTAGAAGGCATCATCGAACACGTAGACCCAGTGCGGCCCGGGCGGCGGCAGGGGCTCGACCTTCAGGTGTTCCGGCGGCAGCGGCGGCGGCACGTCCGCGGCGCGGGCGAGGCCGGCGATGCATACGGCGGTGACAAACAACAAGGACGAGAATCGCATCGGCTCTCCCCACTCCGGCCACGTTGGGTGACGTGCCGAACTGTTCGATCTGCGTCGATCGTGTCGGCTTTGTGGCGAGTCTCGCACAACGCCCAGCACGGCGAAAGCCGCGCCCGACGAACCGTTTGACCCTTGCAAACCGCTGACTTAGAGTTTTTGCGCCCTCCACCCTTCAGGCACGAAGCGCCCATGAGTCCCCTTACGCTGCAGTCGCTGTGGTCTGCGACCGCCATCGCTGGCCCTGCCACGGGTGAACTCACCTCGTCCCGCCGCGCCGACGTGGTGATTATCGGCGCCGGCTACACCGGTCTGAGTGCCGCCGTCCACCTGGCCGAAGCCGGTCGCAGCGTGGTGGTGCTGGAGAGCACGGCCCTCGGCGAGCGCGCCTCGGGACTCAACGGCGGCCAGGTGATTGCCGGCGTCAAGCACGACCCGGACCAGCTGCAGCGGATGTTCGGCGAGGCGCGCGGTGCGCGCTACGTGCAGACGGTGGCGCGCGCGCCGGACACGGTCTTCGAGCTCATCGGCCGCCTGGGCATCGAGTGCGATGCCTTGCGCTCCGGCTGGCTGCAGCCGGCCGCCTCGGAGGAGGCGCTGCCGGCCCTGGCCGCGCGCGCCGAGCAGTGGCGCCGCCGCGGCGATCGCGTCGAGCTGGTCTCGCGCGAGCAGATGCAACGCCTGACCGGCTCGCAGCGCTACTGCGGGGGACTCTTCGATGCGCGCGGCGGCACGGTGCAGCCGCTGTCATACGTGCGTGGACTCGCCCACGCCGTGCTGCGATTCGGCGGCGAGCTCTTCACGCACAGCCCCGTGGTCCGCCTCGCCCGGTGTGCCGGTGGCTACCGCGCCGAGACACCGCGCGGGGAGGTCACGGCGAGCACGGTGATCCTCGCCACCAACGCGTACACCGGTTCGCTCAACCCGCGGCTGCGCCGCACCGTGGTGGCGGTGCCCTCATTCCAGGTGGCGACCGCGCCGATCCCGAGCCAGCTGCGCAGCCAGATCCTGCCCGGCGGACAGGCCGCCTCGGACACCTGCCGGCTGCTGCGCTACTTCCGCACCGACGCGGGCGGTCGGCTGGTGATGGGAACCCGTGGCAGCTATGCGGCCGCGCCGACGGCGCACATGGCGCGCCACCACTATCAGGCGGTGCGCGAGATCTACCCGCAGCTGGCAGGCCTGGACTTCGACTATCACTGGGGTGGCTTCGTGGCGATGACGGCCGACCACCTGCCGCACCTGCACGAGCTGGCGCCGAACCTGCTCGCCGCGCTGGGTTACAACGGCCGCGGGGTGGCCATGGCGAGCGTGATGGGGCGGCTGCTCGCGCAGCGCGTACTCGGGATGCCGGCAGAGGAACTGGGATTCCCCGTCACCGCCGTGCATCCGATCCGCCTGCACGCCTTCAGCCGGCTGGGCGTGCGCGCCACCATCCAGTACCTGCGCCTGCGCGATTCACTGGAACGGCCCCGCCGCTGAAGCGGCGGGCCGGGTCCTTCAGCCCAGCGACCAGCCCATGCGGACGGCCACCAGGTGGTCGACCTTCTTGGCATCCTGCTTGGCCGGCGGGGCGGGCGCGTGCGCCGCGGGCGGCGGGGCCTCCGCCGCCTGGACCGCGGGGGTGGCGCTGAAGAGCAGCACCACGGCGAAGCCGAGTGCCAGGTTGACGGTCAGGGTGCCAAAGAGCGCCCAGGTGGTTTTCTTCTTCACGAGTGTCCTCCCAATGACAAGTTGCGATGGGCCTATAAGACACCATCCGGCACACCGGTGTCAGCGGCCATGGCACGCGCCCGTCCTCGCCGGGAACGGACTCGTCCCACACGGCGCCGGAGCGGGAAAACCGGCACCCCGCCTAGGGTCGCTGCGTGTAGGCCTCGTCGAAGAGCGCGCCCAGCCGCGGGCTCACCGCGCGCACCCGGTCCACGACCTGGCGCGCCCATTCGAAATATTCACGCCTGCGCTCGAGCGGCCAGCCCGCGGGGGGCGCCCCCGCCATGTCGCGCAGGTTGCAGATCTTGTCGGCGAGCTTTACCAGCTTGGCTCGGTGGCTGAGTGCCCCGGCATGATCGACCTGACGACGCTTGCGCTCCTCCTTCGGGAGCCGCTTGTCATCGGTGACCTCCATCACCACGGCGGCCACCTCGGCGCCGAAGCGCGCTGCGATCTCCTCGGCGGTGGTCGCGGTGTCCTCGATGGTGTCGTGCAGGAGTGCCGCCACCAGTGTCGTGACATCCTCCACCCCGGCCTCGTTGGCGAGGAGGTTCGCGACCGCGAGCGGGTGGTTGATGTAGGGGGACGCCTCGGCGCCCTTGCGGCGCTGGTCACGGTGCTTGTGCGCCGCGAAGCTTGCCGCGGCGAGCAGGGTCTGCAGCGCAGGTTGCAAGTTACGGTACCTCTTCAGTGCAGTGTGCGCCGAACCGCCCGGCTCCGTTTTGATAGCATTGCATACCCAGCACACCCGTCTTCCGGGATCCTTCCGTCGCGGACGTCACCGCAGGAGCCAGTCATGGATACGGTGCCGTTCTACGCCGAATGCCCGAACTGTGGCAGCGAGCGCGTGCAGCCGGGCTTGCCGCGCGATGAGCTGCTCCAGCTGCTCGAGGCCGGTGCCGAGATCCCCGCCTACTGCTCCAGCTGCGATGAGCACTGGACGGTCTCGACCGAGGAGCGCGTCGATATCGCCCGGAGTCTTGCCAGGCCGAAACCGAAATAGGCGCGTTTAGCGGCTTTTCCGCTGCCTGCCGGGGTACCGCCTCTGCTTTGCTAGAATGCGCCCCGCAGTCCGCGCTATGGAGAGGTGGCAGAGCGGTTGATTGCACCGGTCTTGAAAACCGGAGACCCCTCACGGGGTTCGTGAGTTCGAATCTCACCCTCTCCGCCAATAAAAACAAGCAATTGCAGAGCCCCAATTTGGACTCCGAGTCTCCCGCCCCAGGCACCGCGAAGAACAGTGCGCCGTCACCGTGCAGGATCGGCCCCGATGCGACCCCCGATGTCGGGCAGTTGACGCGCGAGCCGGCTGCCGCGGGGGCCCCCGCCGCACCCCGCGCACGTCCGCGCACGCGCGACCTGCGCATCGACAGCTTGCGCGGCCTCATGCTGGCCGAGATCGCCCTCGTGCACACCGGCTGCCCGCTCGGTCGGTTCAGCAACGAGATGTTCGGCCGCGTGCCGGCGGCGGCCGGCTTCGTATTCCTCTCGGGCCTCGTCGCCGGCGCGGTCTACAGCCGCGCGGCCGATGAGGGATGCGCGGCCCTCGTGCGTCGCTGCGTCAGACGCTGCGCTTACATCCAGGCTTACCACCTGGCGGCCTTCGTGCCGCTCCTGGCGGTGCTGCTCATTGCCCCGCGCGCCAATGAGCACTTCGGCTTTGCAGTCGGACAGGATGTGCACGACCTGCTGCGCGCGCTCGGTTACTTCGCGGTGTGGGCCTACCAGCCGAAGTACTTCGACGTACTGCCGATGTACGCACTGTTCGTGCTGTGCATGCCGCTGGCGCTGTGGGCGCTGCGCAGCGGCCGCGGCAACCTCATGCTGCTGGTGATCTTCGCGCTCTGGGGTGCGGCCCAGGCCGGCCTCGGATCGCGCGCCCCCGGCGCGGAGCCGTTCGGTCTTTTTCACGGCGCCTTCAATCCGCTCGCGTGGCAGTTCGTGTTCTTCTCGGGTCTCTACTGCGGGTACTGGTACCTGTACAGGGGGCGGCCGGTCGTCACCCCGCAGCCGCTCCTGGTCGCGCTGTGCGCGCTCGTGTGCATCGCAGGCTTCACGATGCGCTGGGAGCTTGTCCCCTGGCCCGCCTCCTTCGCGCACGGGGCCTGGCTTGCTTCCAAAGCGGACTATGGCGCAGCCTACCTCGTCAATGTCCTCGCGTTTGTCTACCTCATCTACGCTCTGGCATGGCGCCTGCCGCGGGTCTTCTGCTGGCCCGCGTTCGCCTTCCTGGGGCGGCACTCGATCCAGGTGTTCTCTTTCCACCTCCTGGTCGTTTATCTCGTGGCACCGCTGCGCTGGCGCGCGGAGGCACACGGACCACTCGCCTACGATGCTCTCGGCCTGATGGTGGTCGCGAGTCTGTTCCTTCCGGCGGCCTGCCATGCGCGCTGGCGCGCCTTGCGCGCGCGGCGCGAGCGGCAGCAGGCCGCACGCACGGCCCAGGCTCAATGCGCCTAGTCTCCGCGGTGCCCGAGATGCGAAACTGCCCGTGTTGCATGAGGAATACCGCGCCGGCCCGGCACCGGTCCGCCGGGCCGCTCCTCGGCAGGAAGCGCCCGTGACCGGCCCAATCGACGAGCTGACGCCGCGGCTTGCAGCGCTGGTGCGAAGCCGGCGCGCCGGCTACGCGCTGCCGCGCGACTTCTATACCGATCCGCAGATATTCGAATGCGACGTGCAGCGGATGCTGCTCAGGCATTGGTTCTGTGCGGGCCACGCCAGCAGCATTGCGCGCCCGGGCGACTACCTGCTCGCGGAACTGGCGAACGAATCGGTCATCATCGTGCGCACCGCCGCACACCAGGTACGCGCGCTGCTGAACGTGTGCCGGCACCGCGGTTCGCGCTTGTGCGCCGAGCACGCCGGCCACGCGCCCGCCGGCCGCTTCACCTGCCCCTATCACGCCTGGTCGTACGACCTGGAGGGGCGACTGCTTGCGGCCCGGCACATGCCCGAGGGGTTCCGTCGCGAGGAGATGGGGCTGCGCAGCCTGCCCGTGCGCGTGGTCGAAGGCCTGATCTTCACCACCTTCGCCGAGGAGCCGCTCGACTTCTCTGCCGCCGAGGCCGCGCTCGCCCAGTCGGCCGGCACCCATGGCTGGGGACGGGCCAAGGTGGCGCACCGCGAACTGTACGTGATCAACGCGAACTGGAAGCTCGCCATCGAGAATTACATGGAGTGCTACCACTGCCAGCCCGCGCATCCGGAGTACGCGCGCCGCCACGTATACGCCCGCCCCGCGGAGCTCAACATCGAGCTGGAGCGTGCGGCACGGCAGCGCGGGGCGGCGCTCGGCATCCGCGTGCCGGACATCGACGAGTACGCGTGTGCGGCCGGCGCCGGACGCGAGTCGGTATCGGTCTTTCGCAGCGCGCTGCACGAGGGACACGCGAGCGCGACCGCGGATGGCCGGCCGCTCGGACGCTACATGGGCTCCTTCAGCGCCTCGGACGGCAACTCGACGTACTTCGACATCGGGCCGCTCAGTGACTTCCTGGCGTACCCCGACCACGGCCTGATCTACCGCTTCATTCCGCGGGCCGTGGACCGGACGGAGATGGAGTTGCTCTGGCTGGTGGACGCCGAAGCGGTGGAGGGCACCGACTACGATGCCGAGCAGCTCACGTGGCTGTGGAAGACCACGAGCATCGAAGACAAGCGGATCGTCGAGATGAACCAGGCCGGCATCGATTCGCGCTTCTTCGTCCCCGGGCCGTATTCGACGCAGGAATCCTATGCGGACCGCTTCGTCACCTGGTACCTGGCCGAACTCGGCGCGGGATGACCGCAGGTCCGCGGCCCGCGCCAACAGGGGCCGCGCATCGGGAACGACGGGCCGATGATGTTTGCTTCCTGCAGCGGCGCGCGCGGCCGCCGGCATGGGGCCCCGGGCCGCCGCGGGCGGCATGACGCGGCCACGGTGAGGCTGCGGCTTCGCGCCGCGCCCGCCTCATCTATCATGGCTGCACGACTCCGGCGCTCCGCGCCGGCATCACAAGACGAACTATCGAGGATTCACATGAACCTGCGGACTTTCTGCTGGGTTGCCGGTGTCGCCGCCGTGCTCGGGAGCGCAGTCACCTGGGGAGCGCAAAGCGTGCAGACGAAAGAGACCAGTGGCAGCGATGCCGACCCGTATCTGTGGCTGGAGGACGTGCATGGGGCCAAGCCCCTCGAGTGGGTCAAGGCCCAGAATGCGAAGGCCCTCTCGGTGCTCAAGGCGGACCCCGACTACCCGAAGGACTACGCGGCCATCCTGAAGGTCATGGACGCGACCGACCGCATCCCCTACGCGAGCATCGAGCACCAGTGGGCGACCAACTTCTGGCAGGACGCACAGCATCCGAAGGGCATCTGGCGGCGCACTACCATCGCCGAGTATTCCAAGCCCGATCCGGCGTGGGACGTGCTGCTGGACCTGGACAAGCTCGCCGCGGACGAGCACGAGAACTGGGTGTGGAAGGGTGCCGAGTGCAGCCCGAGCGAGCGGCGCTGCCTCCTGCAGCTGTCGCGGGGTGGCGGGGATGCGGTCGTCGTGCGCGAGTTCGACATGGCCACGCGCAGCTTCCTCAAGGATGGCTTCCAGCTGAGCGAGGCCAAGCTGGAAATCACCTACCTCGATGAGGACACGGTGCTGTTCGGGACCGACTTTGGTCCCGGGTCCATGACCGAGTCCGGCTACCCGCGCATCATCAAGGTGTGGAAGCGCGGCCAGCCCCTGGCCAGTGCCCGCACCCTGTTCGAGGGCAAGACGCAGGACGTGCTGAGCGCGCCGGCCGTGGCGCACACCTCGGCCGGCACCATCGCCCTGATCGCGCGCGCGCCGACTTTCTTCACCTCCGAGTACCACCTTCTCAAACCCGACGGCGCCCTGCAGCAGCTGCCGCTGCCGCCGGGAGCGGACTTCAAGGGGGCGCAGGCAGGCCATCTGCTCTTCACCCTGCGCGATGACTGGACGCCCCCGCACGGCGCTCCGATCGGGAAGGGCTCGCTGCTCGCCTATCGGGTGCTGCCCCCGGCCGCCTCCGTGGACGCGGACCCGGTCACCGTGCTGTTCACCCCCGATGCGCACAGCTCCATCGACGAAGTGGCCATCGGGCGCGATGCGGTGTACGCCGCCGTCCTGCGCGACGTCACCAGCAGCGTGCACGCGTTTCATCCGCAGCCGGACGGCAAGTGGGTCGAGACGCTGCTGCCGCTGCCGGCCGGCGGGGCGGCCTCCATCGTCGCGGTCAACGAATACGGCCCGGAGGCCTACTTCCGGTTCGAGAGCTACACCCTCCCCACGACGCTGTACGCGGACTACGGCGACGGCAAGCCGGTGCCGATCAAGTCGCTGCCGCCGCGCTTCGATGCGTCGAACCTGGTCACCGAGCAGTTCTTCGCCACCAGCGCCGATGGCACGCGGGTGCCGTACTTCGTGACCCGGCCGCGCAAGCTCGCCGGCCCGGCACCGACCATCCTCTATGGGTACGGCGGCTTCGAGGTGTCCGAGACGCCGCACTATTCGGCCAACTTCGGCATGCTGTGGCTCACGCGCGGCGGCGTGTTCGTCGATGCCAACATCCGCGGCGGCGGGGAATACGGGCCCGGCTGGCACCAGGCGGCGATCCTGCAGAACCGGCAGCGGGCCTTCGACGACTTCCAGGCGGTGGCGCGCGACCTGGTCCAGCGCGGCATCACCACGCCCAAGCAGCTGGGCATCATGGGCGGCTCCAACGGCGGCCTGCTGGTGAGCACGAACATGGTGCAGGCGCCGCAGCTGTTCGGCGCGGTCGTCTGCCAGGTGCCGCTGATCGACATGGTGCGCTACACGCACATCGGCGCGGGGGCCTCGTGGGCGGCCGAATACGGCGACCCGGCGCAGCCGGCCGACCTGGCCTGGATCCTGAAATACTCCCCGTACCAGAACGTCTCGGCCAAGAAGCAGTATCCGCCGGTGTTCTTCGTCACCGCGACCAGCGATGACCGGGTGACGCCCGTGCACGCGCGCAAGATGGCGGCCCGCATGGAAGAACAGGGACACGACGTGCTGTTCTACGAGAACACCGACGGCGGCCATGCGGCCGCGGCGGACCACAAGCAGGCCGCCGAGATGTGGGCGCTGAGCTTCGTGTACCTGAAGCAGAAGCTCGGTGGGGCCGCGGCCCCGTGAGCGCAAGGTTCGAGGGTGGCTGCATGTGCGGCGCGGTGCGCTACCGCGTCACCGGCCCGCTGCGCGACGTGGTGGGCTGCCACTGCTCGCAGTGCCGGCGCATGAGCGGCCACTTCCTCGCGGCCACGGCCGCGCGCCTGCGCGACTTCAGGATGCTCCTGGACCAGGAGCTGCGCTGGTTCGAGGCCTCCGCCGATGCGCGGCGCGGGTTCTGCGGTCGCTGCGGCTCGACGCTCTTCTGGGCGGGCAAGGGCAAGGATTACATCAGCATCGCCGCAGGCTCGCTCGATGACGCCTCCGGCCTGAAGTTCGCCTGGCACATCTACACGAACGACAAGGGGGCCTACTACCAGGTCGAGCCCGGGGTGCCGCACAGCGCGGGCGGGGAGTTCTCGCTCGCGATCCCGGAGGCCTGACCTGCATGGGCGCCGGACTTGAGCTGCTCCCGGCTGCCGCGCGCGCCGAGGTACCGTGGAAGAACGGCGGCGGGCTCACCAGTGAGATTGCCGTGCAGCCGCCGGGGGCGAGCCTTGCGGACTTCGACTGGCGCATCAGCTGCGCACGGGTGGACACCCCGGCCCCGTTTTCGAGTTTTCCGGGCATCGACCGCATCATCGCCGTCCTCGAGGGCGCGTTGTCGCTGAGCGTCGCCGGTCGCCCCGAAGTGGTGCTCACCCCCGAGAGTGCACCCTGGCCGTTTCCCGGCGACGTGGCGGCGAGCGGCGGACCGGTCGGCGGGTGCGTGCGCGACCTCAACGTGATGACCCGGCGCGGGCGCTGCACGGCACGCGTGCAGCGCTGCCTCGTGCAGGGGCGCGCCCCGTACCGCTTCTGTGCGGCCACCACCGTGGTGCTCGCCTCGGCGGCACTGGTGATGGATGCGGCCGGGAGGACGCTCCCCCTGGGCCGGCTGGACGCGGTGCGCATCGAGGGCCCGCTGCAGACCGAGTTCTCCAGCACCGTGCCGGGCGCCTGCTTCTACCGGATCGAGATCGACCCGGCCGCCTAGCTGTCCGCGAAGCGGCGCAGCCCCCTCGGGTCGCGCAGGATGATGTGGTTGTAGGAGGCGGTGAGCAGCTTCCGGCGCTCGAGCGCGGCCAGGTGGGCATTCACGGTCTTGCGGCTGACCCCGATCATCTCGCCGAGGGCCTGCTGGGACAGGCGCACCACCTGCTCCCCGGACTCCCCCGGTGTGGCGATGAGCAGCAGCCGCGCGGCCAGTCGCTGGCGGGGCGGCAGCGAGATCAGTTCGGCCAGGGCGCGCACCGTGCGGCGGGTGTAGCTGTAGGCGGACGTGGCGAGCGCTCGCCACAG
This sequence comes from Pseudomonadota bacterium, assembly GCA_018240525.1. Classification (GTDB taxonomy): domain Bacteria; phylum Pseudomonadota; class Gammaproteobacteria; order Steroidobacterales; family Steroidobacteraceae; genus 13-2-20CM-66-19. The sequence continues at coordinate 622,085 of JAFEFN010000014.1, read as the reverse complement.
GGTGGGCCACTGCGCGGCGACGGCCTCCAGTCCCCGCTCGGGCACGGCCAGCACCACGCTCGGCTCGGCACACACGGCCGTCACCAGCCGCGGTCCGCCGCTGTAGCGGGTCGCATGTCCGAGCACCGAACCTGCCTCGCAGTGGCCGATCAGCACCGTCCGCTGCCCCGAGGCCTGGCAGGAGACGTGCACCAGGCCGCTTATCACGACCACCAGCCCGCGGTGGTCATCGCCCTCGGCCTGTGCCCATTCACCGGCATTCAGTTGCAGCAGCCGGCCGTGCGCAAGCAGCGCGTCCGGGAGTGCGGGCGGCTCGCGCGCGAGCCATTCGCACCCGCGCAGCACCTTGAGCGCCGTGTCCCGCGAGGCCGTCATCGCCAGAAAGTAACCTGGGTGACAATTGCCGGCAAGCCGGCGGGATAGAGTCCTTATCTTATAGACCGTAGCGAGCCGGGGGCGTGGTGCAGGACAAGGTCATACGCATCGGGGGCGGATCGGCGTTCCTGGTGGACAGCGCCCTGGCGGTCCCGCAGCTGCTGCGCGGGGGGCGCCTCGACTACCTCATCTTCGACTACCTCGCCGAAGCCTCCATGGGGCTGCTTGGTCGCTACCAGGCCATGGACCCCAAGGGCGGCTACGGCACCGACTTTCTGACCGTGCACGTCGGTCCCCACCTGGCCGAGATCGCCCGCCAGGGCGTCAAGGTCATCGCCAATGCCGGTGGCCTCAACCCCTCGGGGCTGGTCGCCGCCCTGGAGACGATGATCCGCGAGCAGGGTCTTGCGCTGCGCGTGGCCTGCGTGGATGGGGACGACGTGCGCTCGCAGGTCGAGGCGCTGCGCAGCGCCGGCATCCGCGACATGTTCACCGGTGCGTCCCTGCCACAGAAGCCGATCATCAGCGCCAACGCCTACCTCGGGGCTTTCCCGATCGCCGCCGCGCTCGGGCTCGGCGCCGACATCGTCGTCACCGGCCGCGTGGTCGACAGCGCGCTCGCCTTGGGTCCGCTGATCCACGAGTTCGGCTGGGCTGCGGGCGACTACGACCGCCTGGCCGCGGGAACCCTCGCCGGGCACCTGCTCGAGTGCGGTGCACAAGTTACCGGCGGGACGTTCACCGACTGGCGCGAGGTGCCGCGCTGGGAGGACATCGGCTTTCCGATCGGCGAGTGCCATGCCGACGGCAGCCTGGTCATCACCAAGCCGGAGGGCAGCGGTGGACTGGTCTCCGTGGGCACGGTGGCCGAGCAGCTGCTGTACGAGGTGAGTGACCCGGCGGACTACATCGTCACCGACGTGCGCTGCGACTTCAGCGGGGTGAAGCTCGTGCAGGCGGGCGCGGACCGCGTGCGGGTGTCCGGTGCGCGCGGCAATGCGCCCACCGACAGCTACAAGCTGTGCATCACCTACGATGACGGCTGGCGCGCGATCGCCTACCAGCCCCTGATCGGCGAGGAGGCCACGGCCAAGGCCGAGCGGCAGGCGGCCGCGCTCTTCGCGCGGGCCGGGGCACTGCTGCGCGCCCGTGGGCTCGGCGACTTCACGGCCACCAGCGCCGTCGTGATCGGCGCGGAGCGCAGCTTCGGCGCGCATGCACAGCCGGGCGGCGGGCGCGAGGTCATCCTCAAGCTGGTCGCCGACCATCCCCAGAAGCTCGGCGCGGATCTGTTCGCGCGCGAGCAATGGATGGCCGTCTCCGGGATGTCGCCCGGGACTTCCATCAACCTCGCCACGCAGGTCTCGCCGGTCACCGGGCTCTTCCTGTGCCTGCTCGCCAAGCGCGCGCTCAACCCGCGTCTCACCCTCGGCGGGCATGCGCGCGAGCTGGCGGACGCGCCCGGCGTCGCGGCACCACCCGCCCGCCCGGCGGCCGCGCCGCCAGCTGCGCCTCCGGCCGGCGCCGTCACCGTGGAGCTCGTGAGGCTTGCCTTCGTGCGCTCGGGCGACAAGGGACGCCTGTTCAACGTGGCGGTGATCGCGCGCCGGCCCGAGTACCTGCCCTGGCTGCGCGCGGCGCTGGACCCGGCGGTGGTGGGGGAGTGGTACCGGCACCTGCGCCCGGCCGGGCCGCCGCGCGTGGATCGCTACGAAGTGCCGGGTTTCCACGCACTGAACCTCGTGGTGCACGATGCACTCGAGGGCGGCATCAATGCCAGTACGCAGCTGGATCCTGCCGCCAAGGGCATGGGGCAGATGCTGCTGCGGCTGCCCGTCAGGGTGCCGGCGGAACTGGCCGCCCAGCTCGCACCGCGCTAAAGACGAACCTTCAGTAACCGGAGCCGCAAGCCGTGAACGACTATTCGTACCTGATGAAGGGCCTCACCCGGGTGCCGACCACGAGCAGTACGCTGGTAAGCTCGTCGCGCTACCTCAACGACCCGCGGATCCGCGACTGGCTGGCCACGCACCTGCTGCGCAAGAACGGACCGGATGCGCCCACCCCGTCCGACCCGATGCCGCTCGTGCTGGCGCTGCGCGAGGTGCAGGACATCGACCGCATCAACGAGCTCTTCGCCGCGGAGCGGCGCAAGAACGCGGCGCTCGACCAGTGGTTCCGAGAAGGCCACATCTCCACGTTCAAGCGCGAGGACCTCAAGGACTACCCCCCCGAGAGCACGGCCGGCATCTTCTACAAGCAGCTCATGGACAATGACCTGCAGGTGGACATCGTGCCGCCGTACAAGCCGCAGAACGACTACCAGTACTTCTTCCTGCGCGCCGGCCAGACGCACGACCTCGAGCACATCCTCGGCGGGGGCGGCTTCGACTTCATCGGCGAGGTCGTGCCGTACTACATGCGCCTCAGCAACCTGTTCGTGCACCTGAGCGCGGAGCTCGCCGGCGAGCTGTGCGTGTTCTACATGCTCTCCTCCACGCGTATCCTGACGCGTGCCGTGCTGCACTACCCGCAGACGTGGCTGACCGTGCTCGATGCCCTGGAGCGCGGTGCACAGGTCGGGCGCGAGTCCGGCCCGCTCTACAGCCTGCGCTTCGAGGAGCTGTTCGAGCTCACGCCCGAGCAGGCGCGCAGGAAGGCGGGGATCCGCGGGGTGCGCCTGGCCGATACCTCGGCCGCATCCGCCCAGTGGTGTTAGGAGAGCGCAGGCATGAGCACGCAGCGTGTGGTCGTCATCACCGGGGCCTTCGGGGTCCTCGGAGCCGCGGTGGCGCGCCGCTTCGCAGCCGGCGGCGCCCGCGTCGTGCTGGTGGACCGCGTCCCGGCACCGCCCTGGGCGCACGCGCAATTTCCCGCCCCGCACGTGCTGCTCGGCGGGGTGGACCTCGCCGACGCTGCGGCAGCGGCAGGGGCCCTGCAGCGCGCGAGCGAGCTCACCGGCGGCCTGGATGTCCTGGTGAACGTGGCCGGCGGCTTCCAGTGGCAGCTGCTTGCCGCGGGTGAGCTGGCCATCTGGGACGAGATGTTCGCGATGAACCTCAAGACCGCGGTCGTGGGCTGCCGCGCCATCGTGCCGCACCTGCTCGCCCGGGGCGGCGGGCGCATCGTCAACATCGGCGCCGGCGCGGCGGCGCGTGCCCACGCGGGCATGGGCGCTTACACCGCCTCGAAGTCCGGCGTCGAGCGCCTCAGCGAGGCCCTCGCCGAGGAGCTCAAGGACCGCAACATCACGGTGAACACCGTGCTGCCGGGCACTCTCGACACCCCGCGCAACCGTGCCGACATGCCCGACGCGGATTTCAGCCGCTGGGTGCAGCCCGAGGCACTGGCCGACGTGGTGGTGTTCCTGGCCGGGGAGGGCGCCCGCGCGGTGACCGGGGCCGCCATCCGGGTCTTCGGGCGCGGCTGAGGCCGGCGGGGATCGCGCCCCGCGCGCCGGATGGCGCGTACGCGATGGCGCCCGTCCCTTTTGGATTAGAGCCGCCGCGCCCGGCCTGTCAGGCTCGCCGGGTTGCCTTTTGCCTCCCAGGAGCGAGCCGCTTGAACTTCGCGACCGACCATCCGTATGTGCTCACCGCCAGCTGCCCCAGCCGCATGGGTACCACGGCGGCGGTGGCGGGCTTTCTCGCCGCGCGTCGCTTCTACCTGATGGAGATGCACCAGTTCGACGACACGCTCTCGCAGCGCTTCTTCGTGCGCGTCACCTTCTGCGCGGTGCAGGGCGAGCGGGTGGACCTTGGCAGGCTGCGCAAGGAGTTCGAGCAGGTGGCGCGTGCCGAGGAGATGGAGTGGGCCATCCACGACAGCGCCGAGCGCAGCCGGGTCCTCATCATGGTCTCGCAGTTCGATCACTGCCTGGAGGACCTGCTGTACCGCCACCGCACCGGCGGCCTGAAGATGGAGGTGACGGCGATCGTCTCCAACCACGTGACCCTGCAGCCGATCGCCGCCCGCCACAACCTGCCGTTCTTTCACCTTCCCGTGACGCCGGCCACCAAGCCCGAGCAGGAGCGCAGGTTGATGGAGCTCATCGACTCCACGCGCACCGACCTGGTGGTCCTCGCGCGCTACATGCAGATCCTGTCCGATGAGCTGTGCGGCCGCCTGCGCGGCCGGGCGATCAACATCCACCATTCATTCCTGCCGGGCTTCAAGGGGGCGAAGCCCTACCACCAGGCCTACGACCGGGGCGTCAAGGTGATCGGCGCCACGGCGCACTACGTGACCGCCGACCTCGACGAAGGCCCGATCATCGAACAGGTGGTCGAGCCGGTGGACCACACCGATACGCCGGACATGCTGGTCGCGCGCGGGCGCGATTCGGAACGGCGCGCACTGTCTACTGCAGTGCGATATGCGACGGAACATCGCATTTTCCTCAACGGCGGGCGCACGGTGATCTTTAGATAAAGCCTAAGGCAGCTCCGGAACGGGGATGCTATCGTTAGCGGCTGTTTACCACGGCCGCGTGGCGCGGCCGCAACAATCTCCGTCTCCCGAGGAAATCATGCGCCCACTGGCCGTCGCTGCCCTGTGTCTTGTCGTCGCCGCCTGCGCAAAGCAGGGCGGCCCTGCCCAGCCCCAGGGGCTGTCGGCCGATGATGTTGCCTTCCAGAAGCAGCTGCAGGAGAAATTCCTCGACGCCCAGCCCGGCACGGTCATCGAGATCCCCGCGGGCAAGCATGCCCTGGACCGGGTGCTCACGCTGCGCGCCAACGGCGTCACCCTCCGCGGTGCCGGCACCGATACCAGCATCCTCTCCTTCAAGAACCAGGTCTCGGGCCCCGAGGGCATCCTGGTGTACGCCAGCGACTTCACCATCGAGAACCTCTCGATCGAGGACACCAAGGGCGACGGGCTGAAGATCAACGACGGCACCAACATCACCATCCGCGGCGTACGCGTGGCCTGGACGGGCGGGCCGAAGACCACCAACGGCGCCTACGGCATCTACCCGGTGAAGTCGCACAACATCCTGATCGAGGATTCCTCCTCCTGGGGCGCCTCGGACGCCGGCATCTACGTGGGCCAGTCGACCAACATCATCGTGCGCCGCTGCCATGCGGAGCAGAACGTGGCCGGCATCGAGATCGAGAACTCGATCAACGCGGACGTCTACGAGAACACCGCCACCGGCAACACCGGCGGCATCCTGGTCTTCAACATGCCGAACCTGAGCCAGCCGGGGCATTCCACGCGCGTGTTCAAGAACAAGGTCTTCAAGAACAACCTGGCCAGCTTCGCCGCCAAGGGCGCGGCGGTCGCCTCCGTACCGGCGGGTGCCGGCGTGGTGGTCAACTCCAACAGCAAGGTCGAGATCTTCGACAACGACATCGCCGACAACCAGACCGCCAACCTCATCATCTCGGCGTACTTCTCCACCAACTACTACAACAAGCCCGGCATCGACCCGGGCTACGACCCGTACCCGCGCGCGATCTTCGTGTACGACAACCGCTTCTCCGGCGGCGGCGACTCGCCCGATGGCATGGACCTGAAGGCCCTGAAGGTCGCCATGTTCGGCCTGAACGGGCACTTCCCGGAGATCATCTGGGACGGCTACCGCGACGAGAAGAACCTGGTGAAGGGGATGCCTCCGGCGGAGGAGCGCATCTGCATCAAGAACGGCAGCGTGACGGTCCTCAACGCCGACGGCCCGCACAAGTACAAGAATCCGAGCACGGACATGGCCGCGTACCAGTGCGAGCTGCCCAAGCTGCCGGCCGTCGAGCTGCGCAGCGGGACGTAAGGCCTCGGTGATCGTGCATCCTCGCTTGCGCCGCCGGGGCGCTCTGCTGGGCTGTGCCGCGCTGGCGCTGCTCGCCGCCTGCGCGCGTGCGCCCGAGCCTGCGGTGCATTTCTTCCCGCAGGGGCGCCCCGAGCACCTGCGCGACTGGCACCTGCTGTACGTCGAGGGCAAGAAGCTCGCCCTGAACGAGCGCGTCGTGCCCTACGACCTCAACACGCCGCTGTTCAGCGACTACGCCCACAAGCTGCGCACCGTGTGGATGCCGCAGGGCACCTCGGCCAGGTACGACGGCAGCCACGCCTTCGATTTTCCGGTCGGCACGGTCCTCACCAAGACCTTCTACTACCCGCGTGCCGCCGGTGGCGCTGCGCAGGTCATGCGCACCTACGACCAGTCGCGCGACTTCGCCGGCGAGGGACTGGATCTGAACAACGTGCGCCTCATCGAGACGCGCCTGCTGGTGCGCCGGGAAAACGGCTGGGAGGCTCTGCCTTACGTGTGGAACGCCGCGCAGACCGAGGCGGACCTGGCCCGGACCGGTGACATCGTGCCGCTGGAGCTGGTGGCCGACGGGGAGGCCAACGAGGCCTTCAGCTTCGTGGTTCCGAACGAGAACCAGTGTGCCGGCTGCCACGTGACGGACGTGACGGCGAAGAGGCTCGGGCCGCTGGGACTGAAGGCGCGGCACCTGAACCGCGACTATCCCTACGCGACCGGCGCGGAGAATGAGCTCGCGCACCTGCAGAAGGTGGGCTACCTCGCCGGCGTGCCGCCGCTTGCCGAGGTGCCGCGCGCGGCCAACTGGCGTGATACCCGCCAGCCGCTCGATGCGCGCGCGCGTGCTTACCTGGACATCAACTGCGTGCACTGCCACAGCCCCACCGGGCCTGCGAACACCACGGGGCTGAGCTTCGATCCCACCGTGGCGACCGACCGCCACCTTGGGGTCTGCAAGCCCCCGGTCGCCGCCGGCCGCGGCACCGGTGACCACCTGATCGACATCGTCCCGGGGCACCCCGAGGACTCGATCGTGCCCTACCGGCTGTCCTCGGCCGAGCCGGGCGTGATGATGCCCGAGCTCGGGCGCAACACCGTGCACCGCGAGGGCCTGGCCCTCATCCGTGAATGGATCGCTGCCATGCCCGGCGCATGCAGCACCTGACTTGTAGCCTTACCGGAGATCCCATGATGAGCATCCGTCGTCAATCCATCTACCTGTCGTTGCTCGGCTGGTGCGCAGGCGGCATCGCTGCAGCGGCCGATGCGCCGACCGCGGCGGAATTCGTGGACAGCGGGGAGCTCATGACCGTGACCGTCACGGCCCAGCACCGCACCGAGGTCTCGCAGGACGTGCCGATCACGCTGCAGGTGGTGAACGCGGTGCAGATCGACAAGCTCGCGGCGACGGACCTGGCCAGCATGAGCGGCTACATCCCAGGGCTGCAGGTGAGCGGTGATCAGCCGACTCAGCCGGGCTACACCCTGCGCGGCATCAGCGTCTCGGACTTCGGCATCGGCACCGACTCGCCGATCGGCATCTACCAGGACGGGGTCTACGCCGGCAAGACCGGCGGCGCACTGCTGCTGTTCAATGACGTGCAGCGCATCGAGGTCCTCAAGGGCCCGCAGGGCACCCTGTTCGGCCGCAACAGCGCCGCCGGCGCGATCTCGGTCATCTCCAACGAGCCGACCGACGTGCTGTCGGCGGATGCCAAGGCGCGCTGGGGCAATTACGGCAGCCAGTACTACGAGGGCATGGTCAACGGCCAGATCGCTCCGGGACTGGACGGGCGCGTGAGCTTCGTCAGCAATCGCAGCAAGGGCTGGCTGCAGGATGCGGAGACCGGGGTGCGCTACGAGCGCGACGGGGACTGGGGCGTGCGTGCGCAGCTGCTGTGGCACGGCCCCGCGGACACCAATTTCCGCGTCATCTACGAGCACGAGAACCTGGCGCAGCCGCCGCGCCCGGCGATCGGCATCGCCAACCTGCCGCCCGCGCCGGGACTGCCGCCGTACCCGACCGATCCTGCCAACTGGCTGAGCCCCTTCCAGGCGCCGCTGCTGTCCGACACGGTCAATCCGCGCGAGAGCCGCACCTATGACGGGGTGACGCTGCGCATCGAGCACTCGTTCTCCTTCGGCGACCTGACCTCGATCAGCGGCTACCGGCACTTCAACACCTACAACCGCGAGGAGCAGGACGGCACCAACCGCATCTACCTGTACTTCGACGACGTCAACATCGAACAGAACAAGAGCTTCACGCAGGAGATCAGCCTCGGCAGCAAGAGCGCGCTCGCCGACTGGGTAACCGGCGTGAGCTACTACTACGACGATGCGCACCAGGACAGCCAGGTCAACCTGTACACCGACAGCATCGACACGCTGCTGACACAGACGCAGCTGCTGCCGGGCGGCATCTACGGCCCGATCAGCCAGGCGGCCGCGGAGTTCGGCATCCCGGTCAACCTGCTGGGCAATACGTGGCAGGAGAACATGTACAACCACGGCTACTCGCGGGCGCTCGCCGCCTACGCCGACGTGATCTGGCACATCGCGCCGAAGTGGAACCTGACCACGGGTATCCGCTTCACGCACGACGAGAAGGACTTCAGCTGGTACAGCCCGACCCGCACCGCGAACGAACTGGATGCCGGGCTCGCGGAACTGGCGGCCCTGGGCTTCCCGCTGCCGCCGTTCCCGTACACGCAGAACATCGCCTTCAACTTCGCCGCCTCGCTGAACGCCCCGCTGCGTTACAACGACAGCTGGAACGACACCAGCCCGCGCGTGGTGCTCGACTTCAAGCCGCAGGACAACCTGATGTACTACCTGTCCTACGCCAAGGGCTACCAGGCCGGCGGCTACAACGCGCTCTCGCCCGGGGCGAAGTACAACCCGGAGAAGGTGAACAACTACGAGCTCGGCATGAAGAGCGAGTACTTCGACCACAAGCTGCTGGTGAACGCCTCGGCGTACTACTACGACTACACCAACCTGCAGAACCTGTACCTGCAGAACCCGGCAGGGGAGATCCCGAGCTACCAGGTCACCATCAGCGACGTGCACGCCTGGGGTGCGGACCTGGAGACGCACTGGCAGGCGACCGAGGGGCTGCGCCTGAACCTCATCGCGACCTACATCGACTCGACCTACAAGGACTTCCTCTCGCCCACCGGGCGTGACCTGAGCGGGCAGGCCACCGGCGTGCCGTTCTGGCAGATCGCCGGCGGCCTCGACTACGTCGTGCACGACGTCATCAACGGAGACGTGGACTTCACCCTGCAGGATGCCTACGTCGGCCCGGGTCGCTGCAATGCCGACTCGCCGGACAACTACGGCTGCCTGACGACCCCGTTCAAGACCAACGAGGCCACCAACCGCACCGACGTGCGCCTGGCGTGGGTCAGCCACTCGCGCGTGCCGGTCACGGTTGCCGTCTTCGCCAACAACGTGTTTGATAAGCGCTACGTGACGGGCGTGCAGAACATCAGCGTGCAGACCCTGGGCACCCCGTTCGCGAGCGTCAGCGCGCCGCGCTTCTGGGGCGTGGAGCTGGGAGCGCACTTCTAGGATCGTATCCAGAGGAGCAGGCATGAACGCACGGCTGGAAGACAGCACGGCCCCGGTGGCCACCGAAGAAGTGCGTTCGATGCTCAAGGCGGCGCTCGAGGCGCAGCGCCAGGCCTGCGGCCGCGACCCGGTGCCGACCCATCGGCAGCGGCTCGCGGACCTGGCGACGCTCGCGCGCTTCATCCGCGAGAACCGCGACGACATGGTCGCCGCGGTCAACCGGGACTACGGCTGCCGCTCGCGGCACGAGACCCTGCTCGGGGAGATCGTGCCAGTGCTGGATGGCATCAAGTACACCCGGCGCCACCTGCGCGGCTGGATGCGCCGCCAGCGGCGCGCCGTGGACCTGCTGCTGTTCCCGGGGGCGCGCAACCGCGTAATTCCGCAGCCCCTCGGGGTCGTCGGCATGATCGTGCCGTGGAACTTCCCGATCAACCTCACCTTCGTCGCGCTCACCTCGGTGTTCGCCGCCGGCAACCGCGCGATGGTGAAGCTGTCGGAGAACTCGCGCCACTTCGCCGCACTCCTGATCGAGCGCCTGCCGCGCTACTTCCCCGCCGACAAGCTCGCCGTGTTCGACGAGACCGGCGGCGTCGGGATCGAATTCTCGCAGCTGCCCTTCGACCACCTGCTGTTCACCGGCTCCACGCAGACCGGGCGCAGCGTGATGGCGGCGGCGGCGGCGAACCTGGTGCCGGTCACGCTCGAGCTGGGCGGCAAGTCACCGGCGCTGCTGTGCGCTGACTTCCCGGTGCGCACGGCCGCCGAGCGCATCCTGTTCGTGAAGCTCATGAACGCCGGCCAGATCTGCACGACGGTCGACTACCTCCTGGCCCCGCAGGGGCGCATCGACGAGTTCGTCGCGGCCGCGCGCGAGATCGCCGTCCAGCGCTATCCGGAGCTGGCGAGCCCGGACTTCACCTCGATCATCGACGCGAAGTCCTTTGCCCGCATCACCCGTGCGCTCGAGGAGGCGCGCTCGCGCGGCGCCACGCTGGTGCAGCTCGTGCCGGGCAAGCCCTGGGACGAGGCGAGCCGCAAGATCAGCCCGCACCTGGTGCTGAACGCGCCGCAGGATTGCGAGCTGCTGCAGCGGGAGATCTTCGGGCCGGTCCTGCCGGTCATCGGCTACCGGGAGCTCGCCGAGGCCGTGAGCTTCATCAATGCGCGCCCGCGGCCGCTGGCCTTCTATCCCTTCAGCCGCTCGCGCCGCACCGTCGCCGCGCTGCTGCAGGCGGTGATGTCGGGCGGGGTTGCGGTGAACGATGCGCTCTGGCACGTCGGCCAGCACGACCTGCCGTTCGGCGGCGTGGGGGCGAGCGGCATGGGCCACTACCATGGCCGCGATGGGTTCCTGACCTTCTCCAAGCTGCGGCCGGTGTTCTACCAGGCGCCGGTGAGCGGCATGCGCATGCTCTGGCCGCCGTTCGGGGCGCTCGCCGACCGGGTCCTGGACTTCCTGACGCGCTGACCGGTCAGCCGGGCCGGGCGCCGCGCAGGCGGTCCTCGATGCGCCGGTCTGGGATCAGCCAGATCAGTGCGACGGCGATGTAGGCGGCGATGGACAGCCACGGCTGCACGAACGCGACCGCGAATCCCGTGACGTACAGCAGCAGCGACAGCTTGCCCTTCAGGTCGTTGCCGAGCGCGCGGGCCAGGCGTGACTCGGCCCCGCCGTTGGCGGCGATGATCTGGCGCTGCAGGATGACGTAGCCGATGGCCGCGCAGGCCAGGATGAATCCGTAGGCCGCCACCGGGGCGGTGGTGAAGCCGGTTTCATCGATCCAGCGGATCACGAACGGGATCAGGGTCAGCCAGAAGAGCAGGTTGAGGTTGGCCCACAGCACCGCGCCGTTGACCTTGTCGGTCATGTGCAGCATGTGGTGGTGGTTGTTCCAGAAGATGCCGACGTTCACGTAGCTGAGCACGTAGGCGAGCAGGATCGGGGCCTGGGCCTTCAGCGCCGCCAGGTCGGCGCCCTGGGGCACGTGCAGCTCGAGGACCATGATGGTGATGACGATGGCGATGACGCCATCGGTGAAGGCTTCGAGGCGGGCGGAGTTCATGGCGGGGATCCTACGGACTTGCACGCGGATAGACCAATCGCCCCGCGCCCCCCAGTTTGGGTAGGCCCGCCGCGCCGGCGCGGTGCTAGGCTGCACGTCCCGAACACTCCAGGAACCGGTGTGGCCGAGACCGACGTCGTTCCCCGCGAGATCACGCAGCAGCGGCTCAACAGGGGCTATGCGCTGATCGCCGGCTACCGCCGTGACCAGCCCTACAGCGTCGCGGACATGCTGGAGGAGCGGGCGGTGGATGCTGCCGGGCTGCCCTTCATGGTGTTCGAGGGCCGCACGCTGAGCTTCAGCCAGCTGAACCAGGGCGCGAACCGCATCGCCCACGCCGCGCTCGCGCGCGGCCTCAAGCCCGGCGACGTCGTCGCCCTGATGATGGACAACTACCCTGAATTCCCGATGGTGTGGCTGGGGCTGGCCAAGGTGGGCATCCGCACGGCGCTGCTGAACACCTCGGCGCGCGGCCCTATCCTCAAGCATGCCCTCGAGCAGACCGCCGCGCGCGCCCTGGTGTACGGCCCGGAGTGTGCCGACCGCGTCGCCTCCCTCGAGGCGGCGGAGCTGCCGGCGAGCGTGCTCCAGTTCGCCCCACCCGGTGTCGCACCCGTGGCGTGCGTCCCGGGCAGTGCCTCGCTCGAGGAGGCCATGGCCCGCTCGAGCGATGCGAACCCGGACCGCAGGCACCGCGCCGGCGTGCGGCTGGGGGACCCGCTGTACTTCATCTTCACCTCCGGCACCACCGGCCTGCCCAAGGCGGCGCTGATGAGCCACCTGCGCTTCCTGAACGCGGGCGGCGTCATCGCCGGCCTGCTGGATCTGAAGCGCGGCGACGTCTTCTACAACGTGCTGCCGCTCTACCACGGCGCCGGCGGCATGGTGGTGGTGTCGGTGGCGCTGCACCTGGGGATCCCGATCGTGCTGCGCCGGCGCTTCAGCGCGAGCGAGTTCTGGAACGACGTGCGCACCCACCGCGTCACCGCCTGGTACTACATCGGCGAGATCTGCCGCTACCTGCTCAGCCAGCCGCCGCGCACCGATGACCGCGAGCACACCCTGCGCCGCATGAGCGGCGCGGGGCTGAAGGCGGACGTATGGCGTGAGTTCGCGCACCGCTTCGGCATCGAGCGCATCTGCGAGGGCCTGGGCTCGACCGAGGCCAACTACGGCATCACCAACGTCGACAACAAGGTGGGCTCGGTCGGGCGCCTGCCGTACCCGGAGCGCAGCAACATCCGCGTGCTGCGCTACGACGCCGAGTCCGGCACCCACGTGCGCGCCGCGGACGGCTCCCCCGTGCTGTGCCGGCCCGGGGAGGTGGGCGAGCTGATCGCGGAGATCCTCGACGGGCCGACCGCGGCCGGCTTCTTCGAGGGCTACACCTCCGCGCAGGCGACCGAGGCGAAGATCCTGCGCAACCTGTTCCGCCCGGGGGATCGCTGGGTGCGCTCGGGCGACCTGGTGCGCTTTGATGCCGAGGACTACTACTACTTCGTCGACCGGGTCGGGGATACCTTCCGCTGGAAGGGCGAGAACGTCTCGACCGACGAGGTGGCCGAAGCGCTGGGCCGCTTCCCGGGCCCGGCGGTGGTCAACGTCTACGGGGTCAGGGTGGCCGGTGCGGAGGGCAGGGCGGGCATGGTGGCGCTGACCTATGCGGATCCGCGGCTGTTCGATGCCCAGGCCTTCCACGCCTTCGCCGCCGCGCGCCTGGCCGATTACGCGGTGCCGCTCTTCGTGCGCATCTCCCGGGATGCGGACCTCACCACCACCTTCAAGCTGCGCAAGATCGACCTGCAGCGCGCCGGCTACGACCCGTCACGGACGGCGGATGCGCTCTTCGTGCGCGATGCGCGCGCGGGCACCTACCTGCCGCTGACCGCCGCGACGCTCACGGCCCTCGGCATCGCGCCGTTCGCCGGGGACTAGCGGTGCGCGTCGCCTACACCGAGGAGCAACGGGCGCTGCGACAGGAGTTCCGCAGCTATCTTGCGAAGCTCATGACGCCCGAGGCACGCGCCGCCACGCAAGATCGCGAGAGCGGGCCTGCGTACCGGGCGCTCGTGAGGCGCATGGGCGCCGACGGCTGGCTGACCCCCGGCTGGCCGAAGCAATACGGCGGCCGCGGCCTGGACCCGCTCGCCCAGAAGATCGTGCTCGAGGAGCTGTGGCTGGCCGAGGCGCCGTTTCCCTTCGTCACGGTCAACACCATCGGTCCCGCCCTGATCCGCCGCGGCACCGAGGCCCAGAAGCGCGACATCCTGCCGCGCATCGCCCGCGGCGAGCTGAACTTCGCGGTGGGATACACCGAGCCGCAGGCCGGCACGGACCTTGCCGCCCTGAAGACCCAGGCCGTGCGCGACGGGGACAGCTTCCTCATCAACGGGCAGAAGGTGTTCACGAGCGGGGCGGAAGGGGCCGACTACGTCTGGCTCGCCGCGCGCACCGATCCGGCGGGCGGCCACCGCGGCATCTCCATCCTCATGGTCGACACGCGCCTGCCGGGCTTTGCGCTCACGCCGATCCACACCGTGGGCGGTATCCGGACCAACGTGACCTTCTACAAGGACGTGCGCGTGCCGGCCGCGATGCTGGTCGGCGATCTGAACGGCGGCTGGCAGCTGATCACCGAGCAGCTCAACCACGAGCGCGTGGGCCTGGCCGCGCTGGCCTACGGCGCGCAGGGCTGCTTCGATGACACGCTCGCCTGGGCGCGCAGCACCCCGGCCGCGGATGGCCGGGTCATCGATGCGCCGTGGGTGCAGGTCGCGCTTGCCGAGTGCTACGCGCTGCTGCAGGCCTATGCGGTCCTCGGCAACCGCGTCGCCTGGGAGGTCGCGCAGGGGGAGACGCGCGCGCAGCTGGCCGGCGCCTGCAAGGTCTTCAGCACCGAGAGTTACATCCGCGTGTTGCGCCTGCTGCTCGAGGTCACTGGTCCTTCCGGCCTGCTGCAGGGGGATTCGCCCGGCGCCATCCTGCGCGGCCGCCTCGAGGCCGAGTACCGGCGCTGCCAGATCAACACCTTCGGCGGCGGGACGACGGAAGTGCTGCGCGACATGGTGGCGCAGATGGGGCTGGGGCTCCCGCGCGCGGCGGTGTCCCGGTGAGCGCGGCGGCCGCACCGGACTGGCTGGTGCAGCTGCGCGGACGGCAGGGCAGCCCCGCCGCACCGGCGCGCACCGCCACCGACCCGGTGAACCTCCCCATGATCCGGCGCTGGTGCGCGGCCATGGGCGAGCGCAATCCCGCCTACCTCGACGAGCAGGCACCGCTCGCCCCGCCGGCGATGCTGGAAGTGTGGACGATGCGCGGGTTCACCCCGGATGGCTCCGGCGGCGCCGTGGCCCGGCTCACCGGTATCGATGAGATGGATGCGGCCGGCTTCACGGCGGTGGTCGCCACGAACCTGTCCCAGGAGTACGTGCGTTACCTGCACCCCGGCGATCTCGTCACGCAGCAGGTGACCTTCGTGGGGGTGTCGGACCAGAAGCAGACCGCGCTCGGCCCGGGACACTTCCTCGACTACCGCTACGAGTTCACCGACCAGCGCGGCGAGGTGGTGGGGCGCATGCGCTTCCGCATCCTCAAGTACCGGCCGACGCAGGTGGCGGCGGCCGCTCCGGCGGCGATGAAGCCGCCGCACCCGCGCCCGGCCATCACCGCCGACAGCGCCTTCTTCTGGGACGGCCTGAACCAGCGCCGCCTGCTGATCCGGCGCTGCGGCCAGTGCGCTCGGCTGCACCACCCGCCCGGCCCGATGTGCCCGGTGTGTCATTCCCAGCAGTGGTCCGTCCTCGAGGCCAGCGGCCGGGGGACGGTCCACAGCTACGTGATCGTGCACCAGCCGCAGATGCCCGGGTTCCGCTATCCGCTGCCCGTGGCGCTCGTCGACCTGGAAGAGGGCGTGCGCCTCGTGGCCAACCTGTCGGGCGTCGGGCCAGAGCAGGTCCGCATCGGCATGCCGGTGGAGGTCGAGTTCAACGAGGTGGAGCCCGGCTACGTGCTGTACGCCTTCCATCCGCGGGCCGGGGGCTGAGATGGACTTCAGCTACAGCCAGGAACAGCGCGACCTGCGGGACGTGGCCGCACGGATGTTCGCGCAGCGCTTCACCGACGAGCACCGCAAGGCCTTCGCCCGCAGCGGGGAGCCCTTCGATGCCCGGTTGTGGTCCGCGTGCGCGGATGCCGGCCTGCTCGGGGCCGCCATCGGCACTGACCGGGGCGGCTCGGGTCTCGGGCTCACCGAAGTGTGCCTGATGCTCGAGGAGCAGGGGCGGACACTCGCCGCGCTGCCGCTGTGCGAGACGCTGCTGCTCGGGGCCCTGCCGCTCGAGCGCTTCGGCGGTCCCGCCCAGCATCCGCGGTTGCGCCAGGTGCTGGCCGGCACGCTCCTGCTGACGGCCGCGCTGGAGGAACCGGCTGCGCTCGATCCGGCCCGCCCCGGCACGCGCGCGGAAGTCGCAGGCGAAGGCTACCGGCTCTCGGGCATCAAGACCTGCGTGCCCTACGGGGCGCAGGCGGGCTATCTGCTGGTCAGCGCACAGCTCGCGGGCGTGGCGCGCGTGTTCGTGGTCGCGCGCGATGCCCCGGGTGTCGAGGTCCGTGCGCAGCGCGGCACCGCCGGCACCCCGCTCGCCCTGCTGAGACTGGATGCGGTGGCTGTCGGTGCGCAGGACCTCCTGGGCGCTGCGGCGGCGGACGAGGTCCTGCCCTGGATGCTGGACCGTGCCCGGGTCGGCCACTGCGCCCTGCAGCTGGGCGTGGCCGCGGAGGCCCTGCGGCGTGCCGCGGCCTATACCGCCGAGCGCCGGCAGTTCGGCCGGCCGCTGGGCAGCTTCCAGGCCGTGCAGCACCGCCTGGCGGACTGTTACATCGACGTCGAGGCCTTGCGCTCGGCCTACCTGCGCGCCGTGTGGGCACTGGACAATGCCGTGCCCGCGCGTGCCGAGGTGCTCGCGGCCCAGTGGTGGGCCGCCCAGTGCGGCCACCGCGTCACCCACGCCGTGCAGCACGTGCACGGCGGCCTGGGCGCGGACCTGGAGTACCCGGTGCACGCCTTCTTCCTGCGGGCCAAGGAACTGGAGCTCTCCCTCGGCGGAGCCAGCCCGACGCTCGCCGCGATCGGCCGGGAGCTGCAGGCCGGCCTCGTGGCCCCCTTCACGTGAACCCCCGAGGACCGTCATCCATGAGCCAGGTCGTCTTCGAGCGCGTGCAGCCGGGGGACCGCCTGCCGCCCCTGTCCGTGCACGTGAGCGCCTCGGTGATCGTGGCGGGCGCCACCGCGAGCGGCGACTTCGAGGTCGTGCACCACGATGTCAAAGGAGCGCAGGCGCGCGGCACGCCGGACATCTTCATGAACATCCTCACCAGCAACGGCTACGTGCAGCGCTTCGTCAACGACTGGCTCGCCCCGCAGGGGCGCATCCGCTCGATCGACATCCGCCTGGGCGTGCCGACCTTCGCCGGCGACACGCTGCACTTCGCAGGCGTGGTGAAGGGCAAGGACGAATCGCAGCGCACGCTCGAGATCGAGGTCACCGGCACGAACGGCCTCGGGCAGCACGTGCTGGCGAGCGTGCAGGTGGCGCTGCCGTGAGGCATCCGCTGCGTGACCAGGCGGCGGTCGTGGGCATCGGTGCCACGGAGTTCTCCAAGGACTCCGGCCGCAGCGAGCTGAAGCTGGCGGTGGAGGCCATCGCCGCGGCCGTGGCCGATGCGGGCCTGGCCCTGCACGAGGTCGACGGACTGTGCACCTACGCGATGGACAAGAATCCGGAGATCGAGGTGTTCCGCAACATCGGCGGCCGGGACCTGAAGTTCTTCAGCCGCATCGACTACGGGGGCGGCGCGGCCTGCGCGCCGCTGCTGCAGGCGGCCCTGGCGGTGCACGCCGGGGTGGCCGAGGTGGTGGTGTGCTACCGGGCGATGAACGAGCGCTCGCAGTACCGCTTCGGCCAGGGGTTCATCGCCCCGCCGCTGCCGAATGCCGAGAGCGCCAACTGGGGATGGACCGTGCCCTTCGGCCTGGTGACGCCGGCCTCCTGGGTGGCGATGGCGGCGCGGCGCTACATGCACGACTTCGGTGCCACCAGCGAGGACTTCGGGCGCGTCTCGGTGGCCTGCCGCCGCCACGCCGCCAACAACCCGCACGCCTGGTTCTACGGCAAGCCGATCACGCTCGCGCAGCACCAGGCCTCGCGCTGGATCGTCGAGCCGCTGCGCCTGCTGGACTGCTGCCAGGAGAGCGACGGTGCGGTCGCCATCGTCGTCACCCGCGCCGAGCGGGCCCGTCAGCTGCGCCACCGGCCCGCGCTCATCCGTGCCGCGGCCCAGGGGGCGACCGATGACCAGATGAACATGACGAGCTTCTACCGCGCCGACATCTCGGCGCTGCCGGAGATCGGCCTGGTCGCACGGCAGCTGTACGCGATGGGCGGGCTGGGCGCGGGGGACATCCAGAGCGCGGTGCTCTACGACCACTTCTCGCCCTTCGTGCTGCCGCAGCTGGAGGCGTTCGGGTTCTGTGGCCGCGGCGAGGGCAAGGACTTCGTGAAGGACGGCAACATCGAGATCGGCGGGGCACTGCCGGTGAACACCCACGGCGGCCAGCTGGGCGAGGCCTACATCCATGGCCTGAACGGGGTCGCCGAGGCGGTGCGGCAGGTCCGCGGCACCTCGGTGAACCAGGTGGCGGACGTGGAGAACGTGCTGGTCACGGCCGGCACCGGAGTGCCGACCAGCGGCGCGATCCTCTCCGCTGCGACCTGATCGCCCCGCCGCGCCAGCGCCCGGGCAGGGGCCTTTGGTTTATGATGAGGCCATGCTCGATCCTGCCATCGGCCTGCTGGCCACCCTGCTGTTCGTGTTGCTCTTCGCCGGCGCGGCGCTGCACAAGATCCGCGCCCCGGCGCATTTTGCACAGGCCGTGGCGGCCTACCAGCTGCTGCCGGAACGCCTGGCCGGCGCGGCCCTCGTCATCCCGGCGCTGGAAGCGCTGGTGGCGCTGGGCCTGCTGTTTCCCGCCACCCGTGGCATCGCCTGCGGCCTCGGCATCCTGCTGCTGCTGAGCTACGCGTGGGCGATCGGGGTGAACCTGCGGCGCGGCCGAACGACGCTGGACTGCGGCTGCGGCGGCCCCGACGAGCGACGGCCGATCGCCGCCTGGATGGCGGTGCGCAACCTCGTGCTCGCCGCGGGCCTGGCCCTGCTCGCCCAGCCGTGGCAGGCCCGCCCGCTGGCCGCCGCGGACATCCTCACCGTCGGCGGCGGCTGCGCGGTGGGGGCGCTGCTCTACGCGAGCCTCGAGCGGCTGCTGTCGCGCGTCGTGCCCCAGGGCACGCGCCTGGTGGGACGATGAGCCCGCTGGTCCTCTCCAACATCGTCCTGTGGGTGCTGGTGCTCGTGCTGGCCGCGGTGCTGCTCGCCGTGGTGCGGCAGCTGGGCGTGCTGCACGAGCGCATCACGCCCGCGGGCGCGCTGATGCTCAACCGCGGCCTGACCGTCGGCGAGCCGGCACCCTCGCTCGAGGTGGTGGACCTGGCCGGGCGCGCCTTGCAGCTCGGTGCCAGGCACCCCGACGGGCGCAGCACGCTGCTGCTGTTCGTCTCGCCCTCCTGCCCGGTGTGCAAGACGCTGCTTCCGGCGGTGAAATCCACCGGCCGGGGAGAGCGGGACTGGCTGGACCTGGTCTTGGCCAGCGACGGGGACCTCGCCGAGCAGCAGGCCTTCGTGCGCGCGCAGGGCCTGGAGGCCATCCCCTACGTGGTCTCGCGGGCGCTCGGGCTGGCCTACCAGGTGAGCCGCCTGCCGTTTGCGGCGCTGCTGGACGAGAACGGCGTCCTGCGCGCCCGTGGCCTGGTCAATTCCCGCGAACACCTGGAGAGCCTGTTCGAGGCCAAGCGCCTGGGTGTCGCCTCGCTGCAGGAATACTTCTCCGGCGCCGCCTAGTCGGGAGGGACGGTTTCATGGCAGCCCCGACGTACGATGCGGCCTTCCTCGCGGTCCTCGCGGAGTACGAGGCGCGCGCCGAGCGCGAGGACGCGCTCATCGCGAGCCTGCCGGAGGCGCAGGTGCGCCAGCGCATCGACG
The DNA here is from genome assembly GCA_018240525.1 of Pseudomonadota bacterium. Lineage (GTDB taxonomy): Bacteria > Pseudomonadota > Gammaproteobacteria > Steroidobacterales > Steroidobacteraceae > 13-2-20CM-66-19. The sequence continues at coordinate 602,207 of JAFEFN010000014.1, read as the reverse complement.
AGATGCTGCTTCCGGTGGGAGCTGCCGCGGGCCAGCTGCTGAACCTGCTGGTGCACGAGCGGCAGGCGCGGCGCATCCTGGAGGTCGGCAGCTCCTACGGCTACTCGACGCTGTGGCTGGCGGAAGGGGCGCGCGCGGTCGGCGGGAAGGTGATCTCGCTGGAGCTGCAGCGTGCCAAGACCGAGTACGCGACCGCCCAGCTGCGCCGCGCAGGTCTTGCGGACTACGTCGAGTTCCGCGTCGGCGATGCGCTCGGCTCCCTGCAGGCACTGCCCGGTCCCTTCGACCTGGTGCTCATCGATCTGTGGAAGGACCTGTACGTGCCGGTGTGGGAGCTGCTGCACCCGAAGCTTGCCCCCGGGGCACTGGTGATCGCGGACAACATGACCTACCCGGAAAGCGCCGCCGCCCACGCGCAGGCCTACCGGGAACGCGTGCAGCACGCCCGCGGGATGAGCTCCGTGCTCCTGCCGATCGGCAACGGCCTGGAGATCAGTCGCTATCAATAAGCGCGATCTCGACGCGCTTGTTGTGCTTGCCCTCGCTGCGGATGCGCAGCACCCGGATGCCGCCGATCTCGGCGATGTTGGCCACGTGCGTGCCGCCACAGGGCTGCAGGTCGATGCCCGGGATCTTCAGCAGGCGCACCCGGCCGGCGCCGCGCGGCGGCTGCACGCTCATGGTCTTCACCAGCTCCGGCTGCGCGTCCAGCTCCGCATCGGTGATCCACACGCTCTCGGTGGCCACGGCCGAGCCGATCAGCGCATTGGTCTCGCGGGCGATGTGCGCGGCATCGAGGGCGCTCAGCTCGATGTCGAAGTCCAGGCGCGCCTTGTCCGGGACGATGTTCCCGCCGGTCACCGGAGCGGTGACCACGCAGGACATCAGGTGCAGGGCGGTGTGCAGGCGCATCAGGCGGTGGCGCCGCGCCCAGTCGATCTCGATCTGTACCGCATCGCCGGGGGCGAGCGCCGGGCTGCCCGGCGCCGGCACGTGCAGCACGCGCTCGGCGGTCTCGCCCTTGCGCGTGTCGGTGATCGGCACGCGCTGCCCGTCCGCGCGCACCATGGTGCCGGTGTCGCCCGCCTGGCCGCCGCCGAGCGGGTAGAACACGGTGCGGTCGAGCTCGATGCCGCGCTCGCCCACCGCGATCACGGTGGCGCTGGCGCACGTGAGGTAGGCGTCGTTGCGGAAGAGCAGTTCCGTCGTCATGCTGTGGCCTTCCGGTCCGTCAGGTTCTTCCCATGCCCAGGTACGACTACCGCATCCTGAACGTCTTCACCCAGGCGCGTGGCACCTTCACGGGCAACCCGCTGTGCGTGGTGGAGCGCGCCCAGGGCCTCGATGAGGCAAGGATGCAGGCCCTGGCCCTGCAGTTCAATCTGTCGGAGACGACCTTCATCCTGCCCTCCGAGCGCGCCAGCGCCCGGGTGCGCATCTTCACCCCCGCCTACGAGATGCCCTTCGCCGGGCATCCGACGCTCGGCACGGCACACGTGTGCCGCGCGCTCGGCCTCGGCGGCGACCGCCTGACGCTCGAGCTGCCGGCCGGGATCATCCCGGTGAGCGCCGCGGGCGAGCGCTGGACGCTGCAGGCCCAGGAGCCGACGTGGCGCGAGCTGCAGGAGCCGCGACTGGCGCTGGCCGCCATGCTGGGACTGGAGAGCGAGGACATCGGCGAGCGCCCGTTGTGGGTGAGCGTCGGGACCGAGCAGCTGATCGTGCCGCTCACCAGCGAGGCGGCCGTGCGGCGCATCCGCGTGCGCGGCGACCTGCTCGCCCACATGCAGAGCGCGCAGGGGCACGCCCAGGTGTACGTGTTCGCCCCTGCGGGCACCGGCCTGCTGGCGCGCTTCTTCTTTCCGGTGGGCAACGCGGTGCTCGAGGACCCGGCCACCGGCTCTGCCACCGCGAACCTCGGCGGCTGGTGCCTGGCCACGGGGCGCACGCTGCCGTGCGAGTTCGAGATCACCCAGGGCGAGCACATCGGCCGGCCCTCGTCCCTGCGCCTGCGGGTCGATGCCGAGCGGCGGATCTTCGTCAGCGGCGAGGTGCTCGAGCTCGGGCGCGGCTCGGTCAACCTCTAGCGCCGCTCACCACAGCAGCACCCGCTCCTCGGGCGCAAGGTAGAGCGCAGCGCCCGGCTTCACCTGCGGGAAGGCCGCGTACCAGCCGGCGTCGTTGCGCACCACGCCGTTGACGCGGAATTCGGCCGGGCTGTGCTCGTCGGACAGGGCGATGCGCCGCGTCAGCCCGTCGCTCCAGATCTCGCGCCAGCTCTGGCCGTAGGCGATGTAGAAGCGCTGCTCGCCGGTCAGGCCGCCGATCAGCGGCGCCGGCCGGTCGCCGAGGGCCAGGTGATAGGCCTTGCCGGCGATCACCAGGCCTGCGAGGTCCGCGATGTTCTCCCCGAGGGTGAGCCGGCCGTTGAGGTGCAGCCCCGGCAGCGCCTGGTAGCGGTCGTACTGCTGCGCGAGGCGCGCGGTGCGCGCGTCGAAGTTGCGGCGGTCTTCGGGCGTCCACCAGTTGTGCAGGCGCCCGGCGGCATCGTACTTGCTGCCCTGGTCATCGAAGGCGTGGCTCATCTCGTGGCCGATGGTCGCGCCGATGGCGCCGTAGTTGGCGGCATCGTCCGCGCCGGGGTCGAAGTAGGGCGGCTGCAGCACCCCGGCGGGGAAGGCGATCTCGTTCAGGTTCGGATCGTAGTAGGCGTTGTTGGTCGGCGCTGTCATGAACCACTCGCCGCGGTCGACCGGGGCGTCGAGCCGCGCGACCTGGCGGTGCCACTCGAACGCTTCCGCGTTGTGGATGTCGGTGATGAGCTCGCCGGGGCGGATGAGGAGGGCCGAGTAGTCGCGCCAGGTGTCGGGGTAACCGATCTTCAGCTGGAAGGAACGCACCTTCTCCAGCGCCTGCTGCTTGGTTGCCGGGCTCATCCAGGGCAGCGCCTGGATGTCGATCTCGTAGGCCCGGATCATGTTGGCGACCAGCGCCTGGCTGCGCGCCTTGGCCTCGGGGGGGAAGTAGGCGGCGCAGTAGAGCTTGCCGAGCGCCTCGCCCATCTCCTCGTCCAGCATGCGGATGGCGCGCACCTCGCGCGGCAGCTGCTGCTTCTGGCCGGAGAGCACGGTGCCGTAGAAGGCGAAGTCCCGCTCGTCGATCTCGCGCGGCAGGTAGTGCGCGTGCCGGTGCAGGTAGCGCACCGTCAGGTAGTCGCGCCACACCGGCACCGGGGTGTCCGCGAACACCTCGGCGAGCCTGGGGAAGGCGGACTTCTCGCCGACGTCCACCTGGCGCTCCCCGGCCGGGGAGCGCAGCGGGATCCCCCGGGCGCCGAGGAAGGCGGCCCACGGGAAGCGCGGCGCGAGCTGCACCAGCTGCGACAGCGACATCGGGTTGTAGGTCTTCTCCGCATCGCGCCGCTCGGCGGCCGACCAGTGCGCCTGCGCGAGGCGGGTTTCCAGCCCCAGCACCGCCTCGGCACGCTGCGCGTCCCGGATCCCGGCCACCGCCAGCATCGCGGCCAGGTAGCGGCGGTATTCCGCGCGCGTGGCCGCGAGGTCCTTGTCGGTGCGCAGGTAGTAGTCGCGGTCGGGCAACCCGAGTCCGGACTGCATGAGGCGCACGGTGTAGGCGGCCGGGTTGCCCTGGTCGATGCTGATGTAGACGGAGAACGGCCCGTACGTGCCACTGGTGGCGTTGCCCATGAAGGCGGCCACGTCGGTGGCATCCTGCAGGGCGGCGATGCGGTCCAGGTCCGCCCGCACCGGGGCGAGCCCGGCCGCCTCGATCGCCCGGGTGTCCACGAAGGCGGCGTAGAAGTCGCGCAGCTTGCGCTCCTCGGCGCTCAGGGCCGACTCGGGCTTGGCCCGCAGCCGCTCGACGACCGTGCGCAGCTTCGACTCGTTGCCCTGGTCCAGTTCCAGGTTCACGCCGGCCAGGCGGCGGTCCGGCGGGATGGCGGCGCCCTTGAGCCACGCCCCGTTGGCGTAGCGGAAGAAGTCCGTGCCGGGCGGGACGCTCGTGTCCATGTAGGACAGGGTGACGCCCCAGGGGCCGAAGACCGGGCGGCCCGCGGCGAGCACGCCGGTGGCCAGTGCGGCGGCGGCGACCGCCGCGCGGCTGATTCTCATCCGGCCAGTGTCGCCGGAAACCGGCCGCGGCACCACGGCCGTCAAAGGCCGGCGATCAGGCGCCCCGGGTTGAAGATGCCGGCCGGGTCGAAGCGCTCCTTCAGGCGCCGGTGCAGCGCCAGCACGCTCGGGGACAGGGGATGGAAGCGCGGCCGGCCCCGGCGGCTGCGCCAGTGCAGCGCGGTCCCGCCGACCGCGGTGGCGACGGCGGAAAAGTCCGGGCCGTCCGCGGCATACCAGCGCAGCGCGCCGCCCCCGTCGATGAGCTGCGGCACCGGCAGCTGCGGCAGCGGGCCGACGTTGCCGGGCAGGGACAGGCGCCAGATCTCCGGTGCATCGAACACCGCCAGCGCCTGGTCGCGCACCTGCGCCCACCACTGGCGCGCCTCGGCCGGGGCGATGCGCTCGCCGCCGATCTGCGCGCGGGCCGCCTGCACCGCAGGCGCGGCGCCCGAGAGGCGCACCCAGGCGCTGTCCGCGTGCCAGGCGGCCGCGGACACCGGCAGGGGTCGCGCGGCCCAGCCCGCAAAGCGCGCGCAGGCCTCGCCGTACCCGAGCTCGAGGCGCACGGTTTCCTCCTGGCGCGGCACGGGCAGCACCTTGAGCGATACCTCGGTGATGATGCCGAGGATGCCGAGCGAGCCGCACAGCAGGCGCGCGACGTCGAAGCCCGCGACGTTCTTCATCACCTCGCCCCCGAAGCGCAGCACGTCCCCGCCGGCGGTGAGCAGGCGCGCGCCGAGCACGAAGTCGCGCGCAGCGCCGGCATACATGCGCCGCGGGCCGGACAGGCCGCTCGCGACGATGCCACCCAGGGTCGGGTCCCCGGCGAAGGCCGGGGGCTCGAAGGGCAGGAACTGGCCGGCTGCCGCTAGCGCAGCATCCAGTTCCGACAGGCGCGTGCCGCAGCGGGCGGTGACGACCAGCTCCGGCGGGTCGTAGGCGACGATGCCGCGGTGCGCGCCGAGCTCCAGCACCTCCCCGGCGAGGGTCTCGCCGTAGAAGTCCTTGGTGCCCGCGCCGCGCAGGCGCAGCGCGGTCCTGCCCGCCGCCGCGGCGCGTACGCGCTCGCGCAGGTCCGCCAGGGCAGGCTCCGGCGGGCTCATGGGGCTAGAACCGCGGCAGGTCCGGGTGCGCCAGCGCCCCGGCGTGCACGTGCATGCGGCCGTATTCCGCGCAGCGCGCCAGCGTTGGGATGAGCTTGCCGGGATTGAGCAGGCCGCGCGGATCGAAGGCCTCCTTGACGGAGAAGAACGCCGCGCGCTCCTCGGGCGAGAACTGCACGCACATGGAGTTGATCTTCTCGACCCCGACCCCGTGCTCGCCGGTGATGGTGCCGCCCAGCTGCACGCACAGCTCCAGGATCTGCGCCCCGAAGCGCTCGGCGCGCTCCCAGGAGCCCGGTTCGTTGGCGTCGAAGAGGATGACCGGGTGCAGGTTGCCGTCCCCGGCGTGGAACACGTTCATGCAGCGCAGGCCGTAGCGCAGCTCCATCCCCTCGATGGCCTCCAGCACCCGCCCGACGTGGCGGCGCGGAATGGTGCCGTCCATGCAGTAGTAGTCCGGGGAGAGCCGCCCGGCGGCCGGGAAGGCGTTCTTGCGCCCCGACCACCACAGCTGCCGCTCGGCATCGGAGGAGGACACGCGCAGCACGCTCGCCCCTGCGCCGCGCAGCACCCGCTCGATCTCCCCGACCTGGTCGGCCACTTCCTCCGCGGTGCCGTCGGCTTCGACCAGGAGGATCGCGGCCGCCGCGAGGTCGTAGCCGGCATGCACGAACGGTTCGACGGCGGCGGCGGCCTTGCGGTCCATCATCTCCAGGCCCGCCGGGATGATGCCGGCGCCGATCACGGCGGCCACCGCATCGGCCGCGCGGTGCACGTCGGCGAAGGAGGCCATGACCAGCTGCGTGCACGGCGGGCGCGGGATGAGCCGCACGGTCACTTCCGTGACCACCATGAGCAGGCCCTCCGAGCCGATCGCCAGCGCGAGCAGGTCCAGTCCGGGCGCATCCGGTGCGGCGCTGCCGAACTCCAGGCGCTCGCCGGCGATCGAATAGCCGCGGATGCCCAGCACGTTGTGCACCGTCAGGCCGTACTTCAGGCAATGCACGCCGCCGGAGTTCTCCCCGACGTTGCCGCCGATCGAGCAGGCCACCTGGGAGGAGGGGTCGGGGGCGTAGTAGAGGCCGTGCACGGCGGCCGCTTCCGAGACGGCCAGGTTGCGCACGCCCGGCTGCAGCCGGGCGGTGCAGGCGAGCGGATCGATGGCGAGGATGCGGTTCATGCGCGCGAGCGAGAGCAGCACCCCTTCCGGGTGCGGCGTGGCACCGCCGGAGAGTCCGGTTCCCGAGCCGCGCGCCACGATCGGCACGCCGAGTGCGTGGCAGCGGCTGAGCACCGCCTGCACCTGCTCCTCGGTGCGCGGCAGCGCCACCACCGCCGGCAACTCGCGGAACACGGTCAGGGCATCGCACTCGTAGGGACGGCAGTCCTCGGCCTGCCACAGGACGCCGTCCTCGGGCAGGCACTGGCGCAGTGCGCGGGCGATGTCGGCTTCGGCCATGGCGGCATCCTAACGCGGCGCACGCGCCGGCGCCCTCCGGCATGCGGTCTGCTAGGCTTGCGCGCACCGAGCGCCGCGCGCGGTGCACACACGATGAGGACAGCCCTCCCATGCCCGCGACCCGTTTCCTGAGCCCGGTGTTCCTGGCGGTGCTGGTGGCCTCGCTCGCCGGCGCCCAGACCTCGCCCATGCAGCCGGACATCCCGCGCTTCCAGGCCCCCACCGAGCACTTCGACTACGAGAAGCGCGAGGTGATGATCCCGATGCGCGACGGGGTGAAGCTCTTCACCTCGATTCTGATCCCCAAGGGCGCCCACGCCGCGCCGATGGTGCTGACCCGCACGCCCTACAATGCCGCCAAGCTGACCGAGCGCCTGTTCAGCCCGCACATGCTTTCCAGCGCCCTCATGGGCGATGAGGTGCTGGTGGGCGGCGGCTACATCCGCGTCATCCAGGACGTGCGCGGCAAGTACGGCTCGGAAGGCGACTACATCATGAACCGGCCGCCGCGCGGGCCGCTGAACCCCACCGCCGTCGACCACACGACCGATGCCTGGGACACCATCGACTGGCTGGTGAAGAACGTGCCGGAGAGCAACGGCCGGGTGGGCATGATCGGCTCCTCCTATGCCGGCTTCACCGTGCTCATGGCACTCATCGAGCCGCACCCGGCGCTCAAGGCCGCGGTGCCGATGATGCCGATGGTCGATGGCTGGAAGGGGGATGACTGGTTCCACAACGGCGCCTTCCGGCAGACCAACTTCGACTACATCTACGCCCAGACGACCGCGAAGGCCGAGGGCAAGCGCATCCCCCGGGGCGTGTACGACGAGTACCAGTCCTACCTCGAGCTCGGCTCGGCGGATGGCTTCGCGCGCCACTTCGGCTTCGACCAGCTGCCCTTCTACCGCAAGCTCCTCGAGCACCCGGCCTATGATGCGTACTGGCAGTCCCAGGCGCTGGACCAGCTCCTGGGGAAGCTGCCGCTGCGGGTGCCGACCCTGTACGTGACCGGCCAGTGGGACCAGGAGGACATGTACGGCGGGGTGCACACCTACGCGGCGACCGAGGCGAAGGACACCACCAAGGACCGCAACTTCCTCGTGCTCGGGCCGTGGCGGCACAGCGGCGCCAACTACGACGGCACGACGCTCGGGCCGCTGAAGTTCCCCGGCGACACGGCCGAGCAGTACCGGCGCGAAGTGCTGCTGCCCTTCCTCGATGCCCATCTGAAGGAGGGCGCCGCGCAGGCGGACCTCCCGCCGGCGTTCGTGTTCGAGACCGGCACCAACCTGTGGCGGCGCCTGCCCTCGTGGCCGCTGTCCTGCGATGCGGGCTGTCCCAGCCGGCCGCGACGGCTGTACCTGCAGCCCGGCTTCGCCCTGTCGTTCACGGCCCCGACCACCGGCGCCGCGTTCGATGAGTACGTCTCGGACCCGGCGAAGCCGGTGCCCTACATCCGGCGGCCCATCCACATCGCCGACGACTACATGCAGTGGGGCACGTGGCTCGTGAGCGACCAGCGCGCGGTCGCCGACCGCCCCGACGTCCTCACGTACGTGTCCGAGCCGCTCACCGCGCCGCTGCACATCGGCGGCGCCCCCGGGGTGAACCTGTTCGCCTCCACCAGCGGCACCGACAGCGACTGGGTGGTCAAGCTCATCGATGTCTACCCGGACGAGGTGCCCTCGGACCCGCCGATGTCCGGCTACCAGCTGCCGATCGCGATGGACATCCTCCGCGGCCGCTACCGCGACAGCCTGGAGCATCCGAGCGCGATTCCGGCCAACCAGGTGCAGCGCTACCGCTTCGACCTGCCGCAGGTCGACCACGTGTTCCTGCCCGGGCACCGGCTCATGGTCCAGGTCCAGTCCAGCTGGTTCCCGCTCTACGACCGCAACCCGCAGACCTACGTGGACAACATCTTCAGGGCCCAGCCGAAGGACTACCGCAAGGCGACCCAGCGCATCTTCCACGCCGGCGGGCAGGCCAGCTTCATCAGCCTGCCCGTGGTGGAGCAGCGCTGAGCCCGCGCCGGCGCAGGCAGGCCAACACCCCGGTGGCGCTGCCGGAGAAGTGCATGCCGCAAATCGGTCAGTTCCGGCGGCTGGGGGTGACGATAATGCCCATTGGCCCTCAAGCGATGTACCGCGGCCGCCGCGGCCAGGAACCCCATGGAAACTGAACAGAGCACGCCGCCCGCCGCCCGTTCGCGTCGCCCGAGCGGCCGTGACGCCAAGATCGCCGCCCGCACCGCGCGCAGCGCGCAGATCGTCCCCTACATCACGCGCAAGGTGCCTTACTACGAGGTGCTGGGCGAGGAGGGGCTGGCGCTGCTGGAACACAACGCCGACACCATCCTCCAGGAGATCGGCCTGGACTTCCGCGACGACCCGGAGTGCCTGGCGCTGTGGAAGGCGGCCGGTGCCGACGTGCAGGGCGAGCGCATCCGCTTCCCGCGCGGCATGTGCCGCGCCCTGGTGCAGAAGAGCGCGCCGCGCGAGTTCACCCAGTACGCCCGCAACCCCGCCCGCAACGTCGTCATCGGCGGCAACCGCACCGTGTTCGCCCCCGCCTACGGTTCCCCGTTCGTGCGCAGCCTGGACGAGGGCCGGCGCTACGCGCGCATCGAGGACTTCCGCAACTTCGTCAAGCTCGCCTACGTCTCCAACGCGCTGCACCACTCCGGCGGCACGATCTGCGAGCCGGTCGACCTGCCGGTCAACAAGCGGCACTTCGACATGGTCTACACGCACATGAAGTACAGCGACAAGCCGTACATGGGCTCGGTGACCGCCCCGGAGCGTGCCCAGGACACGGTCGAGATGACGCGCATCCTCTTCGGCGACGAGTACCTCGATCCTGCCACCGGCAAGCCGCGCACCTGCATCATCAGCCTGATCAACGCCAACTCGCCCCTGACCTGGGATGCCACCATGCTCGGGGCGCTCAAGACCTACGCGCGGCACAACCAGGCCACCATCGTCACCCCGTTCATCCTCGCCGGCGCCATGTCACCGGTGACCGTCGCCGGGACGGTCGCGCAGACGCTCGCGGAGTCCCTGGCCGGCATGGCCACCGCGCAGCTGGTCAACCCCGGCGCGCCGGTGGTCATGGGCAGCTTCGCCTCCTCGCTGTCGATGCAGTCCGGTGCGCCGACCTTCGGCACGCCCGAGCCGGCGCTGGTGCTGTACGTGATGGCCGCGCTCGCGCGCCGCCTGGGCGTGCCGTTCCGCTCCGGCGGTTCGCTGTGCGCCTCGAAGATCCCGGACGCGCAGGCCGCGTTCGAGTCGGCCAACACCCTCATCCCCACCTGCCTGGGCGGGGTGAACTTCGTGCTGCACACGGCCGGCTGGCTCGAGGGCGGTCTTGCCATGGGCTACGAGAAGTTCGTGCTGGATGCCGACCAGGCCGGCATGATGCACACGCTGCTCGCCGGCGTGGACCTCACCGAGAACGGCCAGGCGCTGGATGCGATCCGCGAGGTCGGCCCGGGCAAGCACTTCCTCGGCTGCGCGCACACCCAGGCCAACTTCCAGACCGCCTTCTACCGCTCGCCGCTGGCGGACAACAACTCGGTGGAGCAGTGGGAGGCGGAGGGCGCGAAGGACTCGATCGCGCGCGCCAACGCCTTGTGGAAGAAGCAGCTGGCCGAGTACGAGGCACCGCCGCTGGATCCGGCGGTGGATGAGGCGCTGCTCGACTACATGAACCGCCGCAAGGCCTCCTTCCCCGATTCCAACGTCTAGCGACCCGGCGCGTTGCTGCGGGCGCGCAAAAACGCGCGCAATTCTTCGGCGAACTGCTGCAGCGCGATCATCGCGTCGCACCCTGCGGCCGTGTGCGGCGTTGCAGCACGCGAATGTAAGAGATTATTATCGGACGATCCGGCGAGCGCGTAGCATCTGACACCGTGTCTGTGTGACTGATACGTGCAGGACGCGGCCGCTCCTTCATCGAGATTGCCGCTCGCACGCGGTCAACCCGAGGGTTGCCCGGTTGCTCATGGACCTTGAGTGCTACTTCCGTACGAGAACATCAACACGGAGAAGCGCCATGAAAAGAACCTCCAATTCACCCGTGCCGCACATCGGCTGCCGCCTGGTGCCGACCGCAGTAGCGTCGGGACTGCTGGCGCCGGTGGCGCTGGCCGCGCCCGGTGACCTCGATCCCACCTTCGGGGACATGGGACGCACTACCTGGGAGCAGTACTTCAGTGGGCCGGCCTGGTCCGTGCAGCCGCTGCCAGCGGACGAAAGCCTCGTCGCGGGTGGCCACTATTGTGACTACTACTGCAGTTACTACGGGCTGTACGACACCGGGTTCTTCGGCGAGCTCTCCGACAGCGGCGCACTGGCTCAAAACTTCACCGATTCGGTTACCAACCGCGAGATACACGAGCTGGCGCTGCAGAGCGACGGCAAAGTCGTCGCAGTCGGGAGGGAGTACGTCGGATCGGTGAATGAGTTCACCGTGATGCGCATGGACCCGGACGGGACGCTGGACAGCGGCTTTGCGGATCACGGGGTGTGGCACCAGCCCGCGGATAGCTATGGCCAGGCGGTGACCGTGGACCCGGCCGGCACCATCACGGCGGCCGGGACGCAGGGGGACAGCCTGCTGGTGGTGCGGCTCCTGAGCGATGGCACGCCTGACCCTGCATTCGGCAGCGCCGGGGTATTCACGGGCCCGGCCAACAGCTATATCGGCACCCACATCGTGCGCACCATGGGCGGGGCGTACCGGATCAACGTCAACTCGGGCACCACTGGCGCTTGCAGCGTGGTCGGGCTATCCCCGGCCGGGCAGCTCGACAACAGCTTCGGCAGCTCCGGGATCGCAAGCGTGGGCGCACCAGCGGCAAGCCCGGCCAGCTGCGCCGCGATGGCCGCGCAGGCCGACGGCAGCCTGTTGCTCGCGGGTACGCAGGGCGGCCACGGCTTTGCTGCGCGCCTGCTGGCTAGCGGCGCCGCGGATGCGAGCTTCGTGCCCGGCGAGGTCCCCACACGCCTGCATACCGCGACGGCGCTCGCGGTCGATGCGAACGGCAAGGTCCTGATCGCCGGCACCCCAACCGGCGGGCTCGCCGGTGCCCTGGTCCTGCGGCTTACGGCGACTGGCACACTCGATCCGGTGTTCGGGGGCGCCGGCACTGCATGGATCGACGTGGGCAAGACTCCAACGCCGGCGATCAACGACCTGAAAGTGCTGGCCGACGGGCGCGTGCTGGCCGCCGGGGACGCGATGTCTGCGCCACTGGTGGTGCGTCTGCTGGGTGACTCCGGTTCCCCGGGGGCCGGGGTGATCGGAGTGGGAGCCTCCTTTGTGCAGGTCAAGGAGAAGGACCACCAGGCGGTCGTGACGGTGCGCCGGACCGGAGGCGCCGTGGGTGCCGTCAGCGTCTCCTACTCGAGCGGCGACTACACGGCAGGGGATGCGCCGACGGCCACGGCCGGTCAGGACTACACCGCGGTCACGGGTCAGCTGAGCTGGGCGGACGGTGATCGCAGTGACCGGCAGATCACCGTGCCGATCACCGATGACTCCAGCGGCCCTGTTGAGATGTCCGAGCGCTTCGCGGTCACGCTCTCCAGCGCCACCGGCGGCGCCGCGCTGGGCACCGGCAGCAGCACACTGGAGATCCTCGGGGACGGGGATCCGGCGGGACAGTTTGACTTCCAGGAAACCTCGGCAACCGTAAGCGAGGGAGCCGTGCTGACGGTGGTCGTCAACCGCAACTACTACAGTGCCGGGGCCGTGTCGGTGACGCTGACACCGACGCCGGGGTCGGCTGGGACTGCCGATTTTGCCTCTGCGCCAGTGACCCTCTCGTGGGCAGACGGTGAGACGGGACCCAAACAGGCGACGTTCGCCATCACCCAGGACAACACGGTCGAAAGCAGCGAGTCATTCACCATCGTGCTGTCGAACCCCACCAACGGGGCGGTGATCGGACCGCAGTCGGTGTACACCGTCACCATCCAGGATCTCACGGTCGGACCGCCCCACAGTTCCGGCAGCGGGGGCGGCGGCTCCCTGGACTGGCTCGTGCTCGGCAGTCTGGGCCTGGCGCGCTGGCTTCGACGGCGCGGGAGCTGAGGCCGCGATCAGCCGCGGGGGCGCCGCCCACGGCTGCCCGCGCGCGGCGCGGCCGCCTTCCCCTGCGGCAGCTTCACCACCTTCTCGAGGTGGGGGAAGGCATCGTTGGTGTTGGGGATGCCCATCGCCCCGACGAAGTGTTCCTGGAACCTGGGCTCGATCGCCGTCTCGATCTTCTCCACGCGGCGCACGAGGCCCTCGATGGTGCGCCGCGAGGAGTTGTCCAGGAGCGCGATGCGCGCCCCCGAGCCTGCCGCGTTGCCCGCCGAGGCGACCTGGGCGAGGTCGCAGTCCGGGATCATGCCGAGGATCATCGCGTACTTGACGTCGATGTGGCTGCCGAAGGCGCCGGCGAGGCGGATGCGGTCCACCGCCGGGGCCTGCAGGTGCTCCATCAGCAGCTTCACGCCCGCGTACAGCGCCGCCTTGGCCAGCTGGATGGCGCGCACGTCGTTCTGCGTGATCTGCAGCGGGGTGCCGCCGGGGTTCTCGTACAGCACGTAGGAGAAGGTGCGCCCGGCGGGGACGATGCGCGGGCTGCGGGAGGCGAGTTCGCCGTCGACGACGCCGTCGCGGCTGATGATGCCGGCGAGGTACATCTCGGCGATGACCTCGATGATCCCGGAGCCGCAGATGCCGGTGACCCCCGTGCGCTGCGCGCTCTCGGCGAAGCCCGGCTCGTCCGACCACAGCTCCGAGCCGATGATCTTGAAGCGCGCCGCGAGCGTCGCCGGGTCGATGCGCACCCGCTCGATCGCCCCGGGCGCGGCGCGCTGCCCGCAGCTGATCTGCGCGCCCTCGAAGGCCGGCCCCGTGGGACTCGAGCAGGCCAGCAGGCGCTGCTCGTTGCCCAGGACGATCTCCGCGTTGGTGCCCACGTCCACGATCAGGGTGAGGGCGGCAGACTTGTCGGGCCGCTCGGAGAGGATCACGCCGGCGGCGTCGGCGCCGACGTGGCCGGCGATGCACGGCAGGGTGTAGACGCGCGCCCCGGGGTTCAGCTCAAGGCCCATCTCGGTGGCGCGGATCGTCATCGCTTCATCGGTGGCGAGGGCGAACGGGGCGCCGCCGAGCTCGACCGGGTCGATCCCGAGCAGCAGGTGGTGCATGATCGGGTTGCCGACGAGGGTCACCTCGAGGATGTCGGTCACCGGCACCTTCGCCTGGCGCGCCACGTCCTTCGCGAGGTGGTTGAGGGCGGTGCGCACCGCCTCGGTCATCTGCGCCGCGCCTCCCGGGTTCATCATCGAGTAGGAGACCCGGCTCATCAGGTCCTCGCCGAAGCGGATCTGCGGGTTCATGAGGCCGCTGGAGGCAACCGCCTCGCCGCTCTCGAGGTCGCACAGGTGGCCGGCGATGGTGGTGGAACCGACATCCACCGCAAGGCCGTAGATGCTCTCGTGGAAGCCGGGCCAGATGGCGATGATCTGCCGTGCATCGCGCACCGCCACGGTCACCTTCCACTCGCCCTTGCGCAGCACCGGCTGCAGGCTCTGCAGGACCGCGAGGTCGCAGGTGAGCTCGCGCAGCTGCCACTCCGCCTCGAGCGCCTTCGCCAGGCGCTGCAGGTCCCCGGACGGGTCGTGCATGTCCGGCTCGCGGACCTCCACGTAGTGCAGCCGCGTGACCGGGTCGAGCGTGATCGGGCGCGCATCCAGGGCCTTGCGCACCACCTGGCGGTGCACCTGGCTGGAGGAGGGCACGTCGACCACCAGGTCGCCCTGGATCTGCGAGGAGCAGGACAGGCGGTGGCCCGGGTTCAGGCGGCGGCGCTTCGCGTACGCCTGCTCCGCCTCGCTGACCGGGGAGAGGTGGGCGGCGGTGGAGGTGACGCCGTGCTTGGCGAAGTCGCCCTCCATGACCAGCACCTGGCAGCGGCCGCAGATGGCGCGGCCGCCGCACACCGAGTCGACGTCCACGCCGAGCGTGCGCGCCGCCTGCAGCAGCGGCGTGCCGCGCGCGAAGCGCCCGCGCTTGCCCGAGGGGGTGAAGACGACGAGCGCGTCGGCCTCGCTCATTGCGGGGCCTGGGTGCGCCTCCGCATGCCACCCTCGCGACGACCGCGCGCGGCGCCTTCGGCCGGGGCGGCGGCACCGCCGCCGGCGGCCAGCGGGGGCGCCTGGCGGAAGCGCTTGATCCAGCGCGCGCAGTCCGGGTCGTGGCCCATCATGACATCCGCCCCCATGCACGCCTTGACGATCTCCTCGTGCAGCGGGTTCATGATCGCGGAGGTCATGCCGGCCCCGATCGCCATGCTCAGGAAGACCGCGCTGATGCCCTCGCGCGCCGGCAGGCCGAAGCTCACGTTGGAGGCGCCGCAGGTGGTGTTCACCTTCAGCTCGTTCTTCAGGCGGCCGAGCAGGCGGAACACCTGCACGCCGGCCTGGTTGATGGCCCCGATCGGCATGACCAGCGGATCCACGACGACGTCACTGGCGGGAATGCCGTGGTCGGCGGCGCGGTGCACGATCTTCCGGGCCACCTCGAAGCGCACGTCCGGGTCCTCGGAGATGCCGGTCTCGTCGTTGGAGATCGCCACCACCGCCGCGCCGTACTTCTTCACCAGCGGCAGCACGCTCTCCAGGCGCTCCTCCTCGCCGGTCACCGAGTTCACCAGCGGCTTGCCCTTGTAGACGGCGAGGCCGGCCTCGAGGGCGGCGACGATCGAGGAGTCGATCGACAGCGGCACGTCGGTGAGCGACTGCACCAGCTGCACGGTCTTGGCGAGGATCGCCGGCTCGTCCGCCAGCGGGATGCCGGCGTTCACGTCCAGCATGTGGGCGCCGGCGGCCAGCTGCGCGGCCACGTCCGCCTCGACGCGGCTGAAGTTGCCCGCGGCCATCTCGGCGGCCAGGATCTTGCGCCCGGTGGGGTTGATGCGCTCGCCGATCATGACGAAGGGGCGGTCGAAGCCGAGCACGACTTCGCGGGTGGCGGAACTGATCACGGTATCGGTCATGAGGCTTTCCTGTCGTTGTTCGGTTGCTCGCCCCGGCCCGGGTGCCAGGGCACGCGCCCTGCCAGCACCCCGGAGCGATCGATGATTTCGGCCACGGATTCTTCCTGCCGGTAGGCCATCAGGTGCACCCCGTGCACGCCGCGGATCGCGCGGATCTCCTGCACGAGGTCGGTGCACAGGCGCCGCCCTTCCACGGCCTGGTCGCTCGCCCCCTTGAGGCGCGCGATCACCGCCGGCGGAATGTGCACGCCGGGGACGTGGGCGCTGATCCACTCGGCGGCCTTGGCGGACTTGAACGGCCCGACGCCGACCAGGATGAACACCTTGTCGAGCAGGCCCAGGTCCTCCACGTGCCGCATGAACTCCTTGAGCAGCGGCACGTCGTAGCAGTACTGGGTCTGGATGAACTGCGCGCCGGCGGCGACCTTCTTGGCCAGCCGCTGGGCGCGGAACTGCACCGGCTGGGCGAACGGGTTCTCGGCCGCCCCGAGCAGCACGCGGGGCGCATAGCTGATCTTGCGGCCGGAGAGGAAGCGGTGCTCGTCGCGCAGCGTCCGTGCGGTCTGCAGCAGCGACATCGAGTCCAGGTCGAACACCGGCAGCGCCTGGGGGTGGTCGCCGGCCTGCACGCCATCCCCGGTGAGGCACAGGATGTTGCACACGCCCATCGCCGCCCCGCCCAGGATGTCGCCCTGGATGGCGATGCGGTTCTTGTCGCGGCAGGAGATCTGCATGACCGGCGCGTAGCCCACGCGCGTGAGCAGCGCGCACACCGCAAGACTCGACATGTGGCAGTTGGCTCCCGAGCCGTCGGTGGCGTTGATGGCGTCGACGTAGCCGTCGAAGATGCGCGCGCGGCGGTAGACATCCTCCGGGTCGGCCGAGTCCGGCGGCGCCAGCTCGCTGGTGATGGCGAACTCGCCGGCGCGCAGCACGCGCTCGAGCCGCCCGGGAGAGGTGTGCCCCGGCAGGATGGGCAGGGGGTAGCCGGGGACCGGCTCGTCCTCGAACCTCACGTGGGTTCCCCGGCGCGCTCGCGCGCCACGCGCAGCCAGGAGGAGCGTCCCTGCAGGCGCCGGTCCACCGGCGGCTGCACCTTCGTCAGCGCCTCGGTGCCGCCCGGGATGCGGGCGGCGCCTGCGACCGCCTGCGCCCAGACGCACTTCATCTCCGGCTTCACTTCGCAGTGGCCGTTGGCGCGCACCCCGCCGCACGGGCCGTTGCGCAGGTTCTTCGGGCAGTTCATCGGGCAGGACATGCCGGTGGAGCTCAGCACGCACTGGCCGCACATGCGGCAGTCGAACAGCAGGCCCTTCACGTTGCGCTCGAGGGCGGCCACCGGGCGCTCCAGGCGCTGGTAGCCGATGCGCCGGAACAGCGGGTGGCAGGCGGCGAGGGTGTTCTCGAACGCCCGGTAGAAGGCGTTCAGCCCGCGGGAATGGCGCACCGACCACTGGCGCAGCGCGTACATCGTCAGGCCGGGGTGAGCAGGCCCTTGGCACGGATCAGTGCCTCGAGCTGCTCGTCGGTGAAGCTGGCTTCGATCTTCGCGGCGGCCGCGGCGGCCTCGGCCTTGAGGTCATCGCCGCAGGGCACAGGATCGCTGCGCTTCCAGTCGGCGAGGTAGGCATCCGAGCTGCCCTTGCCGGCGCGCATCGCGGCGCGGTCCACGGCCTCCTGGAAGCGCTGGCTCAGTTGCACCTTGGCGGTCTCGCGGCCGCGCTTGACGAGCACCTGCGCCGGCACGTCGCGCCAGGAGATGACGATCAGGCTCGCCACTTGCGCACCTCGCCCACCGGGACGGTCGCCAGCTGCTGCAGGCGCGTGCCCAGATCCCCATAGCCGGTGAAGCGGTACTCGAACTCGAAGCCGAACCAGTCGGCCACCGCGCGGGCGCGCTCGATGGCCTCCGCGGACTGCACCTGGGCGAGGTAGACGAGCCTTCGGTAGTGCCGGAAGTACTCCTGCTTGAGCTCAGGATGCCGGTCGATCCCCAGGGCCTTCACCACCAGGCGCTCGAAGTGGCGCAGCAGGAAGTCGGTCAGGTAGAAGGTGCCGAGTTCGGCCTCGGCGAGCTGCGCGAACACCGGGGCGGTGGCGTAGAACTCGTAGCAGTGCGCGCCCGGCAGGCGCTCCACGCCTTCCTCCCGAAGCACCGCATCCAGCACGCCGCCGGTGCCGCACTCGCCGTAGACGACGAACATGCGCGCGTAGCGCCCGCGCTGCGCCTGGATCTCGGCGCGCACCGCCGGGGCGATCTTCTCGGGACGGTTGTGCAGCTCCGCCGGCAGGCAGCGCACATCGAAGCTGGTCCAGCCGTTGGCGCGCGTGAGCGCCGCGACTTCGCGCGCGAGCGCCCCGCAGGCGATCAGCAACGTGCGGGACGTGTCCATTGCGGGCGGGGCGGTGAGGTTCAGGCGGCCTGCGTGGCGCGGCGGGCGGCCAGCAGGTTCTTCGCAGTCTCCACCGCGATCGCGGCGTCACGGCAGTAGGCATCCGCGCCCACGGCCTTGCCGAACTCCTCGTTCAGCGGCGCGCCGCCGACCAGCACGATGAAGTCCTTGCGGATGCCCTGTTCCTTCATCTTGTCGATGACGACCTTCATGTAGGGCATCGTGGTGGTGAGCAGCGCCGACATGCCGAGGATGTCCGGCTTGTGCTCCTCGAGCGCGGCGAGGTACTTCTCGACCGGGTTGTTGATGCCCAGATCGATCACCTCGAAGCCGGCGCCCTCGAGCATCATGGACACCAGGTTCTTGCCGATGTCGTGGATGTCGCCCTTGACGGTGCCGATCACGATCTTGCCGATCGGCGGCACGCCGGTCTCGGCGAGCAGCGGCCGCAGGATCTCCATGCCGCCCTTCATCGAGTTGGCGGCCAGCAGCACCTCGGGGACGAACAGGATGCCGTCGCGGAAGTCGATGCCGACGATGCGCATGCCTTCGACCAGCGCATCGTTCAGGGTCTTCTCCGCGCTCCAGCCGCGCTTGAGGAAGATGCGGGTGGCTTGCTCGACCTCGGCCTTCAGGCCGTTGTAGAGGTCATCGTGCACCTGCTCGATGAGCTCCGAGTCGGAGAGGTCTTCCAGGTTGAATTCCGCGTCGGCCGAGTCAGACATTGTGGAAATCTCCATGCGCGACAGGGACGTAGCGACTCGCGCGGGCGCGTGGGAATGTTAAGGGGAGGGTCCCGGCTGGAATAGCTGCTACGCGACCGCCGCGTGCCTGCACGCGACAGGCAGGTGAATTAAGGCAAGCCCGGTGCAGGCAGCCGCTCACAGCGGCACCGGCTCGCCGGCCGGCGGTACGGCGGCGCTCTTGCCGTGCCGGGTCTGCCGCTCGGCGCTCGGCGGGCAGCCGAACTGGGCCCGGTAGCAGCGCGAGAAGTGCGGTGGCGACTGGAAGCCGCAGGCGGTGGTGATGTCGATGATCGGCATCGAGGTCTGCAGCAGCAGCTCGCGCGCGCGGCGCAGCCGCATCTGCAGGTAGTAGCGCTTGGGCACGCAGTTGAGGTGGCGCTTGAAGAGCCGCTCGATCTGGCGGCGCGACAGGCCGGTCGCTGCGGCGATCTCATCGAGCGAGAGCGGCCGCTCGATGTTCTCCTCCATCAGCTGCGCGACCTTGATCAGGCTCTCGTGGCTCACCCCGATCTGCGCGCGCAGCGGCACGTACTGCCGGTCGCGGTCGGAGCGGACACGATCGACGATGAACTGCTCGGAGATCAGCTGCGAGACCTGCGCACCGAGCTTCTGCTCGACCAGGTGCAGCATCAGGTCCAGCGGCGCGATGCCGCCGGAGCAGGTGAAGCGGTCGCGGTCGATGGTGAAGAGCTGGTCGCTGAGCTGGATGCGCGGGAACTCCTCGCGCAGCGCCGACAGGTTCTCCCAGTGGATCGTCGCCTTGTAGCGCTCCAGGAGGCCCGCCTTGGCGAGCGCGTAGCCGCCGGTGCACAGGGCCCCCAGGGGCACGCGCCGCTCGGCGGCGCGCCGCAGCGCGGCCAGGATCTTGGGCGAGACCGCATCCTGCACGTCCACGCCGCCGCACACGAAGAGGATATCGACCGCGCCGATCTGGTCGAGCGCGATGGTCGGGGCGATCTCCAGGCCATTGCTCGCCGGTGTGGGTGTACCGTCGAGGCTGGCAAGGGCCCACTCGTACACCGTCTGCCCGGTGATGATGTTCGCCATGCGCAGCGGCTCGACCGCATTGGACAGTGCGATCATCGAGTAGCGCGGTAGCGTCAGGAAGGCGAACTTGCTGCGGGGAAGGGTCACATGCCGGATTTTACAGCGACTTGCCTGATTGCGACAGATCGTCACTAAACTATTGTTCATGAAGTAAAAGGACGGGAATCAGCATGGGTTCGCGCCGCCAGTACGCCTCGCCGGCCTGCCTGCTGGGCCAGGCGGAAGGGGCACGCCCGGGTGCGCCCCTGCGCATCCAGATCAAGCGGGTCTACGAGGCACCGCAGCGCAAGGACGGGTTCCGCGTGCTCGTCGACCGGCTCTGGCCCCGCGGGGTGAGCCGGGAGGCGGCGCACCTGGATGCCTGGGCGAAGGAGCTGGCGCCGAGCACCGCGCTGCGGCGCTGGTTCGGGCACGATCCGGCGAAGCAGGCCGAGTTCGTGCGCCGCTACCGCCGCGAGCTCAAGGCCTACCCGGGCGAGCTTGACGGCCTGCGCCAGCATGCACGTCAGCGTCCGCTGACACTGCTGTATGCCGCGCGCGATTCCGCGCACACGCACGCACGCGTGCTGCAGCAGGTGCTCGAGGAGCTCTGACATGACCGCGCCCGATGCAGCGGCTGCCGGTGCATTGCCGCTGCCACGAAAGCCGGCAGCGCGGGTGCCTCACCCGCACCGCGGCGGCGACAGCTGACGACTTGCGGGAATTTCCGGAACGCCGGGACGGTTGGTGACATCCAAGGTTTGAAAGTCACCCCGTTTCCTCCCGATCCCCTGCCGGAGAGCACCATGAAAGCGTTAGTACTGCTGTTAGGAATCTGCTGCGTCGCCGCCCGGGCTGAGGCGGCGGGTGCGCCCAACGATGCGCAGATTGCGGCCATCGTCGTGACCGCCAACCAGGTGGACATCGACGCCGGCAACCTCGCCAGGTCCAAGGCGCAGTCGGCCGAGGTCAAGGCCTTCGGCCAGCAGATGGTGACCGACCACGCCGCGGTCAACCAGTCCGCCACCGAGCTGGTGCACAAGCTGCACGTCACGCCCGAGGACAACGCCACCGCGCAGAGCCTCAGGGGCGGCGGCGAGAAGAATGTCGCGCACCTGAACTCGCTCTCGGGGGCGGCCTTCGACCGCGCCTACGTCGAGCACGAAGTCAGCTACCACCGGTCGGTGATCGATGCGATGGACAACACGCTCATCCCGAGCGCG
Organism: Pseudomonadota bacterium; assembly: GCA_018240525.1. Taxonomy (GTDB): domain Bacteria; phylum Pseudomonadota; class Gammaproteobacteria; order Steroidobacterales; family Steroidobacteraceae; genus 13-2-20CM-66-19. The sequence goes on along the minus strand of JAFEFN010000014.1, from coordinate 581,063 downwards.
CAGAATGCCGAGCTCAAGGCGCTCCTGGTGAAGGTGCGGCCGGCGTTCGTCGCGCACCTGGAGCATGCCAAGAAGGTCCGGGCGGAGCTTGCGTCCGCGGCGCAATGAGGCCGGTGCGCTTGCCGGGCCGGCTGCTGCGGCCGGCGCCGGGGCTGCTGTGCGCGGCCCTCGCCGCAGCGGCGGCGCAGCCTGCGACCCATACGATCACGGTGGAGAATATGGTTTACAGTCCCGCAAGCCTTACCGTGCACCGCGGCGACCGGATCACCTGGGTGAACAAGGATCTGTTCCCGCACACCGCCTCCGCCCTTGGCGGCGCGTTCGACTCCGGTGCGATCGCAGCCGACGGCAGCTGGTCGTACGTGGCCGCGAAGAGCGGCGACTTTGCGTATGACTGCCGGTTCCACCCGACGATGCACGGCAGGCTGAAGGTCGACCCATGAACAGCGAGCAGGCCCTGCCCATCCCGCTGCCCGGTGATGACCGCGCGCTGGCACGGCGCGTGGCCGACGGCGAGCACGGCGCCTTCGAGCTGCTCATGCGCCGCTACAACCGCCGGCTGTACCGCCTGGCGCGTGCCGTGCTGCGCGACGAGGCCGAGGCCAAGGATGCCCTGCAGGAGGCCTACCTGTGCGCGTACCGCTCCATGGACCGCTACCGCGGCGAGGCGGCGCTTTCGACCTGGCTTTCCAGGCTGGTGCTCAACGAGTGCTACGCGCGGGCGCGCCGCTCGGCGCGCCGGGAGAACATCATTCCCATGAGCACGATGGACGCGGCGATGGACGAGCACACCGGGGCCGGCCTGGACGAGGCGCCCGAGCGCATGGTGGCGCGCGAGCAGATGCGCGAGGTGCTGGAGCACACGGTGAGCGAGCTCCCCGAGGCCTTCCGCGTGGTGTTCGTGCTGCGCTCGGTGGAGGAGCTCGCAGTCCAGGAGATCGCCGACCTGCTGCACATCCCCGCCGAGACGGTGCGCAGCCGGCACTTCCGCGCGCGCGGCCTGCTGCGCGAGGCGCTCGCCCGCGAGATCGATCTGGCGGAAGGGGACCTGTACCCGTTCGGCGGCCCGCACTGCGATGCGCTCGTCGCCGCGGTGCTGGTGCGCCTCGACGCCGGCGGCTGAGGCCTAGTGCGCCGCGCCGCCGAGCGCGGTCCCGGTCATGAGTGAGGGGCGCTCCCAGGGCAGGAACTCCACGCTCGACGGCAGGCGCAGCTGCGTGCCCAGCTGCACCACCAGGCGCAGGCCGTCGGTGAAGTAGGGGTCGTCGGTCAGGTTCACGCGCGGGCGCGCCTCGCCGGAGACCCCGACTCCCTGCACGAACCCGAACTTCTGCACCATGCCGCTGAGCAGCAGGTCCTGCAGCAGGTAGTCGCGGTCCTGGTCCACGTAGGGGCTGATGCGGTGCGTGGTGAAGTACCAGGACTTGGTGGTGAGCTTGATGCCGATGTCGCGGCTGATCTGCCCGACCCACACCCCCTGGTGCTCGACGGTGTAGGGCGCGAGCCACAGGCGCAGGTGGTTGCGCAGGCTCACCGAGCTGCGCGCCTTCTGCAGCGCGAGGTCCTGGAAGCGCCCGAACACGTACAGCGGGCTCACCGGGGCGGTGTCGTACTTCGAGCTGAAGATGAACGCCTTCGCCATCGCCAGCGAGCTGGCCGCGCCGGTGGGCTCGTTGAGGCGCCAGCCGCGCGAGGCGAAGGGGAAGATCGGCTCGATGCCATCGCCGATGATGACGAGGTTCAGCGGGTCGCCCTCGTGCGCGCCCTTCTCATCCTTCACGCAGCACGGCTCCTTCTGCAGCCGCGCCCGCAGCTCATCGAAGCTCAGGTCCTCCCGGCTGCCGGCCGGGTAGAGCTCGCCGAAGTCGACGCGCTGCACGGCGTACTCGCGCCCCGGGATCGGCAGGGCGAAGTGGAACCCGCTGAGGCGCTGCCCGGCCAGCAGCGAGACGTTGACGAACTTGAGCCCGCCGTCGGGGTGGGTGAACACGAAGCCGGAGGTGTGCGCGTGCGGCGGCACCGCCAGCGGCATCCCCGTGTGCGCCAGCAGCGCATCCAGGCGCGCATTGGCGCCGCTGGAGAACCAGCCGTGCAGCTGCTGGGCGACCTCCTGCGGCGAGAAGTAGTTCGGGTCGGTCAGGATCGGCAGGTAGCGCGCGGCGGTGTCCGCATCGTTGCGCACCTCGATCCAGACCGCCTGCACCCCGATGCGCTTGAGCGAGGCGCCGAAGTAGTGCTCCGCATCGAGGTTGGTGAGGGCATGCACGCGCACCGTGAGCGCGCCCTCCTGCCCTGACACGGCGCTCCTGGCGAAGTCCGTCGCCAGCGCGCTCTGCGGTGCGGAGGGCCCGAGGCCTGCGGCCACCCACGACAGCAGCCCGGCGGCCAGCGCCGCCAGGGCCGCCACCTTGAGGTATCTTTTCAGGCGCGCAGCTCGGCGTTGTCCGGATCGTGCGGGGATTCCTTCAGCACCGTCGCCTGCTTCATCTCCCCGAGGATCAGGATGGACAGCCGGGTGCCGGGGTCGGCGAACTTCGCCTGCACGTAGCCGATGGCGAGACTCTTCTTGATGTAGTGGCCGTAGTAGCCGGAAGTGGCGCGGCCGACCATCTTGCCGCTGCCATCGAACAGCGGCTCGTTGCCGAGCGGGTCGGCATCGGTGACCCCGTGCACCTCCAGCGTGACGAAGCGGTTCGGCACGCCCGCCGCCAGCTGCCGCTCCAGCGCCTCGCGGCCGATGAACGGGCCCTTCTTCATGCGCACGAAGCGGTCGAGGCTGGCCTCGAACGGGGTGTAGTCCGGGGTCATGTCGCTGCCCCACATGCGGTAGGACTTCTCCATGCGCAGCGACTCCATCGCCCGCATGCCCACCATGCCGATGCCGTGGGCCTTGCCGGCGGCGAACAGGGCATCGAAGAGCCCATTGGCGTACTCGATCGGGAAGTGCAGCTCCCAGCCGAGCGAACCGACGAAGTTGACGCGCAGCGCGTAGACATCCACCGCCAGGCCTGCCTCGATGGTCTGCGCGGTGAGCCAGGGGAAGGAGGCGTTGTCGAGCGGCGTGTCGGTGAGCTGCGCGAGCACCTCGCGCGACTTCGGCCCGGCGAGCACGAAGGTGCCGCGGGTGTTGGTGATGTTGCGCAGGCGCACCGAGCCGTCCGCAGGCAGCGCCTTGGCGAGGTAGTCCCCGTCGTAGCGCTCGGCCGCACCGGCGCTGACCACGTAGAAGTGCTCCTCGGCGATCTTGGTGATCGTGAACTCCGAGCGGATGCCCCCGCGCGCGGTGAGCGCGTGCGAGAGGGCCATGCGCCCGAGCTTGCTCGGCACCTTGTTGGCGACCAGGGAGTCGAGCCAGGCCTCGGCGCCGGGGCCGGTGACCTCGAACTTGCTGAAGGGCGTGAGGTCGATGACACCGACCTTCTCGCGCATGAGCCGCACTTCGTTGCCGACGTGCTCGAAGTAGTTGCTGCGCCGGAAGCTCCACCGGTCCTTGCGCTCCACGCCCTTCGGGGCGAACCAGTTGGCGCGCTCCCAGCCGTAGCGCTGGCCCCAGACCGCGCCCATGGCATCGATCTTGGCGTACACCGGGCTGGTCTTGGCCGGGCGCGCATCCTCCCGTTCCTCGTCCGGGAAGTGCACGGTGAAGACGTTGCGGTAGGTTTCCTCGTTCTTCTTCACCACGTAGCGCTTGCCGGCGTAGGCGCCGAAGCGCCGCGGGTCGGCCGCCAGCATGTCGATGCCCGGCTCGCCCTCGGTGATCCACTCGGCCAGCTGCCAGCCCGAGCCGCCGGCGGCGGTGATGCCGAAGCTGTGCCCCTCGTTGAGCCACACGTTGCGCACGTCCCAGGCCGGGCCGATCAGCGGGCTGCCGTCCGGGGTGTAGGAGATCGGGCCGTTGACGATGTCCTTGATGCCGCAGTTCTCCAGCGCCGGCACGCGGCGCGTGGCCGCCTCGACGTGCGGCACCAGGCGGTCCAGGTCGCCCGGGAACAGGCTGCGCCCGAACCAGTCGGGCACGCCGTCGGCGAAGCGCGCCGGCGCACCCTTCTCGTAGGGGCCGAGGATCCAGCCCATGCGCTCCTCGCGCAGGTAGTAGGACTGGTCCGGCTCGCGCAGCACGGCCAGCTCGCGGCCGCCGCCGGCCCGGTAGGCCTTCAGCTCGGGCGACTCGTCGTAGACGATGTACTGGTGCTCGACCGGGATCGCCGGCACGCTGATGCCGACCAGCCTGCCGGTCTGGCGCGCGTAGTTGCCGGTGGCGAACACCAGGTGCTCGGCGGTGATGTCGCCCTTGCTGGTGTGCACCAGCCACTCGCCCGAGCGCGTGCGCTCGATGGCGGTCGCCTCGGTGTGCTCGTAGATCTCCGCGCCGCCGGCGCGCGCGCCCTTGCGCAGCGCCATGGTCAGGTCCGCCGGGGCGATGTGGCCGTCGTCCGGGTGGTAGAGCGCGCCCACGATCGCCGGGGTGTCCTTGCCGGAGAGCTCCGCGAGCGGCCACAGCTCCTTCACGCGCTGCGGACCGATGATCTCGAAGGGCACGCCGATGGTGTTGGCGGTGGCGCAGTACTTCTGGTACTCGTCCATGCGGTCGCGGCTGGTCGCCAGCCGCAGGTTGCCGGTGACGTGGAAGCTCACGTCCTGCCCGGTCTCCGCCTGCAGGCGCTTGTACAGGTCGACCGAGTACTTGTGCAGCTGGCCCACCGTGTAGCTCATGTTGAACAGCGGCAGCAGGCCGGCGGCGTGCCAGGTGGAGCCGGCGGTGAGCTCGGTGCGCTCGATCAGCGCCACGTCCTTCCAGCCCTTCTTGGTCAGGTGGTAGAGCGTGCTCACCCCGACCACACCACCGCCGATGACCAGTGCCCGAACATGCGTCTTCACGGATCGATTCTCCACGGGGCACGGAAGGGGGGCGTGCCTGCCACTTTGAAGTGTAGCGGCCGGCCGCCTGGCCAGCGCTCCAATTGCGACGGTGCCTTGCCTCTAGATGCCGCGCGCAGCCTCGGCCAGATACGCGGTGACGTACGGGGCGAAGGAGCGCCAGACCTCCAGGCGGAACTCCTGCGTGCCCGTGCGCCACAGCACCACTTCCGCCTTGGAGAGCATGGTGCGCGTGCACATGCCGACCGGGAAGGGGCCGATGTCCAGGTCCAGCGGGCAGCCGGCATTGAGCAGGCGCTCGGCCTCGGGCCCGCTGACCAGGAGCCCGAGCTGACGGTGGCTCACCTCGACCAGCGAGTGGGCGAGGCCGCCGAGGGCGTGCTCGAGGGCGCCCTGCGCCTCCTGGTCCGCCGCCGGCGCGACGAGGAGCCATTCGTCCGGGCCGAGCCACAGGGCAGCGCGCGCGCCGTCGGTGCCGGCGCGGCAGGCCTGCTGCGGCACAGGCACTCCCAGGGCGCTTTCGGCGGCGGCGCGCGCCGCAGCATCGCCGCGCAGCACGAAGCGTTGCGCCGGCGGCAGCACGTGCACGTACGCGGTGGCCGACAGCGCCGGCCACTGGCGCTCACCGATCAGGCTACGCATTGATGCGCGCTCCGGTGGGGTCGTAGAACACGGTTGGACTCACCTGCACGGGCGCCTCCCCGGAAGCTCCGGGCACGTACAGGGTCTGGCCGCTGCGGGCGCGGCCGCCAGAGACCAGCGCGAGCGCGATGGAGCGCCCGAGCACGGCGCTGAAGTACGAGGAGGTCACGTGCCCGAGCGGGCGCGTCGGCACCGGCGCGTTCGGCTGCGCCATGACCTGCGAGCCCTCCTCGAGGACCACCTTGGGGTCCTGGGTGAGCAGGCCCACCAGCTGGCGGCGCTCCGGGGCGTTCATGGCCGGGCGCTTGAGCGAACGCTTGCCGACGAAGTCGGGCTTGGACTTGCCGATGGCCCAGCTGAGCCCGGCGTCATCCGGGGTGACGGTGCCGTCGGTGTCCTGGCCGACGATGATGTAGCCCTTCTCCGCGCGCAGCACGTGCATGCTCTCGGTGCCGTAGGGGGTCATGCCGAAGGGCTGGCCCGCCTGCCAGACCGCCTCCCAGACGGCTGCGCCGTAGTCGGCCGGCACGTTGATCTCGAAGCCGAGCTCGCCGGTGAAGCTCACGCGGAAGAGGCGCATCGGCACGCCCAGGATGTGGCCCAGGGCCACGCTCATGTGCGGGAAGGCCGCAGCAGTGATGTCGACGTCCACCAGCGGCGCCAGCAGCTCGCGCGCCTTCGGGCCCTGCACGGCGATCACCGCCCACTGCTCGGTGGTCGAGGTGAGCCACACCGACAGGTCCGGCCACTCGGTCTGCAGGAAGTCCTCCATCATCGCCAGCACGCGCGGCGCGCCGCCGGTGGTGGTGGTGACGTGGAAGCGCGACTCGCCGATGCGGGCGACCACGCCGTCGTCGTAGACGAAGCCGTCATCGCGCAGCAGGATCCCGTAGCGGCAGCGCCCGACGGCGAGGTTCGACCAGGCGTTCACGTACAGCCGGTTCATGAAGGTGGCCGCATCGCGGCCCACCACCTCGATCTTGCCCAGGGTCGAGGCGTCGAAGAGGCCGCAGGCGGCGCGCACCGCCAGGCACTCGCGTGCGACGGCGGCGTGCATGTCCTCGCCGGCGCGCGGGAAGTAGCGCGCGCGCTTCCACAGCCCCACGTCCTCGAACACCGCGCCGCGCGACTCGGCCCAGCCGTGGGTCGGGGTGCGGCGGATCGGATCGAACAGGTCCCCGCGCGCCACGCCGGCAAAGGCGCCGAAGGTCACCGGCGTGTAGGGCATGCGGAAGGTGGTCAGGCCGACCTCCGGGATCGGGCGCTCCAGCGCGCGCGAGACGATGCCGAGCGCATTGAGGTTCGAGGTCTTGCCCTGGTCGGTCGCCATGCCGGTGGTCGTGTAGCGCTTGACGTGCTCGATGGAACGGAAGCCCTCGCGCAGCGCCAGCGCCAGGTCCTTGGAGGTGACATCGTTCTGCCAGTCGACGAAGGCGCGGCGGCGGGTCTTGCCGCCTTGCGGGAGTGCGCCGGCCAGCGCCCCATCGGGTGCCCGGGCGGGCGCAGCCGCGGTGCGCGGTGCGCCATGGGCAGGATCGACGCCGCTGCGCTGCGGATCCAGCGCTTCGGCGGCGGCGGCGGCGCCCTGCGCCGTGCCGTCGGCACGCGCGGCCTCGGGGGCAAAGACGCCGCGGCAGGCGCCGGCGCTGCGCACGCGCTCGATGGCGGCGCCGGGAACGAAGGCCTGCAGCGGCTCGCTCCAGGTGAGCTTGCCGCGCGACTGGGAGTGCAGGTGCACACTCGGGGTGTAGCCACCGGAGATGAGCACGAGGTCACACGGCTGCTGCGTGCGCTCGCTCACGAGGCCGTCGGCACAGCGCGCCAGCTCGACCGAGTTCACGCGCAGGCGCCCGCCGGTGCCGAGCACCGTCGCCTGCGTCATCACCGGGATGCCGGCGGCGCGCGCCGCGGCGCTGGCGGTGTTCTCGGCGCGCACGTCCGCGATGCAGGCGATGTAGACGTGGGCCTCCTGCAGGTCGTAGGCGGCCTGGTAGGCCTCGTCGCAGGCGGTCACCAGCACCGCGCGGGTGCCCGCGAGCACCCCGTAGCGGTTGAGGAAGGTGCGCGCGGCGCCGGCGAGCATGACCCCGGGGCGGTCGTTGCCGGGGAACACCAGCGGCCGCTCGATGGCCCCGGTGGCCAGCACCACCTCGCGCGCGCGCACCTGCCACTGCCGCTCGCGCGGCGCATCCGGCGCGGGGTTGGCGAGGTGCTCGGTGAGCCGCTCGCTCAGGCCCACCGAGTTGTGCGGGAAGTAGCCGAAGGCGGTGGTGCGCGGCAGCAGCGTGACGCGCGGGTTGGCCGCCAGCGCGGCCAGGGTGCCCGGCAATTCGCGCGCGGCCGGGCTGGCCGGTGCCGACAGCAGCGATCCGCCCAGCTGCGCCTGCTCGTCGCAGAGGATGACGCGCGCGCCGGCGAGCGCGGCCGCCTGTGCGGCGGCGAGCCCGGCGGGGCCTGCGCCGACGACGAGCACGTCGCAGTGCGCATGCCGGGTGGCATAGCGGTCCGGGTCCGGCTGCGTGGGGGAGCGCCCGAGTCCCGCGGCGGCGCGGATGCGCGGCTCGTACAGCGCATGCCAGGCGCGCTTCGGCCACATGAAGGTCTTGTAGTAGAAGCCGGCCGGGATGAAGGGTGCGAGCAGGTCGTTGAGCGCGCCGACGTCGAAGGCGAGACTCGGCCAGCGGTTCTGGCTGACCGCGTCCAGCCCCTCGTAGAGCTCGACCTGGGTCGCGCGCAGGTTCGGGGTCTCGCGGGCCGCATCGCGGCGCACGGTCACGAGTGCGTTGGGTTCCTCGGCGCCGGCGGCGAGCACGCCCCGCGGCCGGTGGTACTTGAAGGAGCGGCCCATGAGGTGCACGCCGTTGGCCAGCAGTGCGGAGGCCAGCGTGTCACCGGCAACGCCGGTGTACGGGCGGCCGTCGAAGCGGAAGTGCAGCACCTGGCTGCGGTCGATGCTGCCGCCGTGTGCGCTGCGCAGGCCCTCGTTCACGGGGTCGCCTTGGCGGGGTCCGGCCGCGGCTCACCGGTCTTGTAGGTGACCAGGAAGTGGTCGGTGGTGGTATCGCGCAGCGCGTTGAAGAAGCGCCCGCAGCCGTGGGTGTGGCGCCAGCGCTCGGCGTGCACGCCGCGGGTGTTGTCGCGGCGGTAGAGGTAACGCACCCAGTCCTGGGGACCCTGGCTGTCCGGATCCTTGGGCCGGGCGATGTGCGCCTCGCCGCCGTAGACGAACTCAGGTTCCGGGCGCTCGCCGCAGTAAGGGCAGTTGATCAGCAGCATAAGGACTCTTCAGTGCGCGACGGCCGCCGCGGCGGCCTCGTCGATGAGGTTGCCCTCGGTGAAGCGCTCGAGGGTGAAGGGGGCGTTGATCGGGTGGGGCTCGTCCCGGGCGATCGTCCAGGCGAACACGTGCGCCGAGCCCGGGGTCGCCTTGAAGCCGCCGGTGCCCCAGCCACAGTTCAGGTACAGCCCCGGCACCGGGGTCTTGCCGATGATGGGCGAGCGGTCCGGCGTCACATCGACGATGCCGCCCCAGCTGCGCAGCATCTTCAACCGCCGGAACATCGGGAACAGTTCGCAGATCGCCTCGAGCGCGTGGCTGGTGATGTGCAGGCCGCCGCGCTGGGTATAGGAGGTGTAGGCATCCGTGCCGGCGCCGATGACCAGCTCGCCCTTGTCCGACTGGCTGATGTAGGCGTGGATGGTGTTGGACATCACCACGCACGGGAACACCGGCTTGACCGGCTCGGAGACCAGCGCCTGCAGCGGGAAGCTCTCCAGGGGCAGCTCGACGCCGGCCATCTTCATGACGACGCTCGAGTGGCCGGCCGCGGCCACGCCGATGCGGGGCGAGCGGATGGTGCCGCGCGTGGTGATGACCCCCTGCGCGCGGCCGCCGGCATCGCGCAGGATGCCGGTGACTTCGCAGTTCTCGAGGATGTCCACACCCAGGGCATCGGCGGCGCGCGCGTAGCCCCAGGCCACCGCGTCGTGGCGGGCGGTGCCGCCGCGACGCTGCAGCGCGGCGCCCAGGATCGGGTAGCGCAGGGCACCGATGTTCAGCGGCGGGCAGAAAGCCTTGGCCTCCTCGGGAGTGAGCCACTCGTTGTCCACGCCGTTGGCGCGGTTGGCGTGGATGTGGCGCTTGGCGACCTGCATGTCGTGCACGGTGTGCGCGAGCATCATGACCCCGCGCGGGGAGAACATGACGTTGTAGTTGAGCACCTGCGCCAGGTCGCTCCACATCTTCAGGGCATGGTCGTAGAGGGCGGCGCTCTCGTCGAAGAGGTAGTTCGAGCGGATGACCGTGGTGTTGCGCCCGGTGTTGCCGCCGCCGATCCAGCCCTTCTCGAGCACCGCGACGTTGGTCAGCCCGTGCTCGGCGGCAAGGTAGTAGGCGGCGCCCAGCCCGTGGCCACCGCCGCCGACGATGATGGCGTCGTAGGCGGGCTTGGGCTCCGGGCTGCGCCACTGGCGCTGCCAGCCTTTCTGGCCACCGAGGCCCTTGAGAAAAAGCGACAGGCCGGAGAAGGGCGTCATGCCGGTAACGTCCCGCGGTTTTGCGCGATCGGGCGCGCATGATGCGCTTCGCGCCGCGCGGGCGGTTATGACCCGCACGGCGTGCAAATTGAAGGATCGCGACACCCGGCGTCGCGTGGATACCAGCGCCGCCGGGTGCGCGGGCAGCGCCGCCGTCGCCTGCGCTTGTATCCACCTAAGTGTATATGTATGGTAATGCATATATGGATGCCTTCCAGGTTCTCGCCGACCCCAGCCGGCGCCACATTGTCGAGGCGCTGCGCGCCGGGGAGCAGCAGGTGAACGACATCGTGCGGTCCAGCCGCATCCACCAGTCCGGCGTTTCCCGGCACCTGCGGCTGCTGCTCGATTCGGGCTTCGTGCAGGTGCGGCCGCAGGGACAGCAGCGCTACTACTCGCTGTGCCCGGGGCCGTTCAACGAGCTCGAGGCCTGGCTCGCCAGCTACCGGCGTGTCTGGGATGCACGGCTCGGCCGCTTCGCCGAGGCGCTGGAGAGGAGGCAGGCCGCAGCGGCGGCGCGCAAACCCCGAAAGGACCGATGAGATGACGCTGAAGACACCGCCGGCGGCGACTTTCGAGCGCCGCTACCAGGCCTCGGTGGCCGAGCTGTGGGCACTGTGGACGACCAAGGAGGGCTTCGAGTCGTGGTGGGGGCCGCAGGGCTTCCGCGTGGTGGTGCACCGCATCGAGCCGCGCGCGGGCGGGGCGCTCGTCTACGACATGATCGCCGTCGGTGCGCAGGAGATTGCGTACATGAAGAACGCCGGCATGGCCGTCTCGCACGGCACGCACGGCACCTTCGCGGACGTGGTGCGGCACCGGCACCTCGAGCTCGTGCACGTGATCGACTTCGTTCCGGGGTTGCCCGCGTACGAGCACCGCATGCGCGTCGAGTTCTTCGCCGAGGGACGGCAGGCACGCATGATCATCCAGGTCGAGCCGCACTCCACGACGCAGTGGACGCAGGCATCGCTGGCCGGCATGGAGAGCCAGCTCACCAAGCTGCCCGCGCTCCTGGGCGCGCGCGCCGCGCGCTAGGCCGGGCGCCGCGGCGCGGCGATCACCCGCGACCGGGGCGCGCGGATGCCCCTAGCCTGCCGCCGGCAGCGCTGCGCCCTTGATCGCGGTGTTCGGGTTCACGTGGCGCACGAACTCCGCGACGTAGGCATCGGCCGGTCGCTGCACGATGTCCGTGCCGGTGCCGGTCTGCACGATGCGCCCGCCCTCCATGATCGTGACGCGGTCGCCGAGCTTCAGGGCCTCGTCCAGGTCGTGGCTCACGAACAGGATGGTCTTGCGCACCCGCTCCTGCAGGGCGAGCAGCTCGTCCTGCAGCTTGCGGCGGATGAGCGGGTCGAGCGCCGAGAACGGCTCGTCCATCAGCAGGATGTCGGCATCGGTGGCAAACGCCCGCGCCAGGCCCACGCGCTGCTGCATGCCCCCCGAGAGCTCGCCCGTGTAGCGCTCGGCCCACTGGGTGAGGCCGACGAGCTGCAGCTGGCGGTCGATGATCTCGCGCCGCTTCGCGGGCGGGTCGCCGCGCAGCTCCAGGCCGAAGCCGACGTTGTCGCGCACCGTGCGCCAGGGCAGGAGGGCGAACTGCTGGAACACCATGGCGATGCGGCGCCTGCGGATGTGGCGCAGCGTCTTCGGGTCGCAGCCGACGCCGATGTCCACGGTCGCATCGCCGTCGGCGACCAGCACCTGGCCGCGCGTGACCGCATTCAGGCCGTTCGCGGCGCGCAGCAGCGTCGACTTGCCCGAGCCGGACAGCCCCATGAGCACCGAGATCTCACCGCGCGCCACGCTCAGGGAGGCCTGCGCGACCCCGACCACCACGGAGGTGCGCTCGGCGATCTCCGTGCGCGTGCCGCCGGCGTCCAGCTGCGCGAGCGCCTGCTGGATGGCCGCGGCGTGCGCACGACGGCCCTGACGCGCGCAGAAGAGGATGTCGACGGCGCGGAATTCCAGCGCGCTCGCATTCACGGCGCGTTCCCCTTCTCCGGCGGCCGGGTGATGCGGTCGAGGACGATGGCCAGCAGCACGATGACGAAGCCGGCCTCGAAGCCCATGCCGACCTGCACGGTGTTGAGCGCGCGCACCACCGGCACGCCCAGGCCGCCGGCCCCGACCAGCGCGGCGATCACCACCATCGAGAGGCTGAGCATGATGCACTGGGTGATGCCGGCCAGGATCGTGGGCGCGGCACTGGGCAGCTCGATCTTGAACAGCATCTGCAGGCGCGTCGCCCCGAAGGACTCGCCGGCCTCGATGAGCGGCCGGGGCACCGAGCTGATGCCGAGCTGGGTGAGGCGGATGGGCGCCGGCAGGGCGAAGATGACCGTGGAGATCAGGCCCGGGACGACCCCTAAGCCGAACAGCACCAGCGTCGGGATGAGATAGACGAAGGTCGGCAGCGTCTGCATCAGATCGAGCACCGGGCGCAGCGCGGCGTACAGCCGGGGCCGGTGCGCGGCCGCCACCCCGAGGGGCACGCCCACGAGGGTTGCGACCACCGCGGCGACGATCACCAGGGAGAGTGTCTCGAGCGTGGCGGCCCAGTAGCCCTGGTTCATGATGAAGAGCAGCGCCGCCACGACGAACAGGGCGAGCGGCCAGGAGCGGCGCAGCAGGAAGCCCAGCAACCCCAGCCCCAGCACCACCAGGCTCGAGGGGATCGCGCGCAGCAGCGCGGTGAGGCCCTCGACGCTGCCCCGGATCACCAGCGAGACGCCCTCGAAGAACAGCCGGCCGTGCGCCTTCACGTACTCGATCATGACCGCGACGGTGTCACCGACCGGGATCTTGTGGCCGGCGAGCCAGTGCTCGAGGCTCACCGCGCCGCCGAGCGTGCCCGCGCCGCGCAGCGCCGCCAGCGCCGGCCGGCCATCCAGGGTCTTCACCCCGTCCAGCCAGGCGGCCACCGTCGCCGGGTTCGCCTTCAGCCAGGCCTCCGCGGCGACCTCCACGGGCTGGTGGCGGTCGAGGATGTCGGCCATGAGGCGGTCCTCCTGCTGCAGCGTGAAGGACAGGTTCTGCAGCAGGCGGCCGATGTTCGGGCACTCGCGGGTATAGCCGGCGCGCACGTTGGTGTAGACGCGCGCCTCGCCGTAGTGGGCCCCGAACACCTCGTCGCCCCCGGTGAGGTAGCGCAGGTCGAAGCGCATGTTCATCGGGTGCGGGTCCCAGGCGAGGAACACGATGGGGGCGTGCGCCTGGTAGGCGCGCTCGACCTCGGCGAGCATGCCCTGCTCGCTGGACTCGACCAGCTTGAAGGAGCCCAGGCCGTAGAGGTTCCTCTCCAGCATCCCGAGCACCAGGCGATTGCCGGCATTGCCCGACTCGATGCCATAGATGCTCGAGTTCAGCTGCGGCGCGAAGCGCTGGATGTCCTGGAAGCTCTTCAGTCCCGCCGCATAGGTGTAGGCGGGCACCGCCAGGGTGTACTTCGCGCCGGTGAGGTTGGTGCGCACCACCTCCACCGAGCCGTCGGCGACATAGCGGGGCTGGTCCGCGCTCATCGACGGCATCCAGTTGCCGAGGAAGACGTCGATGTCCTTGTGCTTGAGCGAGGCGTAGGTGACCGGCACGGACAGCACGGTGATGGTGGGCTGGTATCCGAGCTTGCGCACGAGGGTCGCGAACACGGCGGTGGTGGCCGTGACGTCCGTCCAGCCGATGTCCGCCAGGCGCACCGGGGCGCACGAGGGCGGATCGGTCGCCGGCGGCTGGCCGCGGGCAGGGGCGCACAGGCACAGGGCGGCCAAGAGTGCGGGCAGGCCCGCGATGCGTGCGCGGATCAGCAAGACACCAGTACCCCGTGACCGAGGCCCAGTCCCGCCGACTTGACCGGCGCAACGGGCGACTTCATGATTCTCCTGCTGCTTGAATATCCGTTTAACCGCCGGCATGTCAAGCACCGAGGTCCGGGCAAGTCCCTGACAGGGCAGGAAGTATCGCGTCATGCCGGCCGCATGGCGCGTCGAGTCCCGGTGACCCCGGGACGGTCTTCGGAGCAAGGCGTTGAACAGGCATTCAACCTCGTCCAGGGAGCCGCGCCGCGACGCGAACGCGGCTGCGCGCGATGAAGGCGAAGAGGCCCGGCGCAACCAGCTGATCGAGGTCACGGTCGACAGTCTGGCCGAAGTCGGCTACGTCGGCACCACGCTCGCGGAAATTGCCCGCCGCGCCGGGGTCTCCCCGGGCCTGGTCGCACACTACTTCGGCGACAAGGACGGCCTGCTCACGGCGGCCTTCCGCACCCTGGCGCGCGGAATCGCCGTGCGCGTGCGCGCGAAGCTCGCCCTGGCCCACACCCCGCGGAGCCGCGTGCAGGTGGTGATCGATGCCAACCTCGCGCCGGAGGAATTCGACAAGCGCACCGGCACGGCCTGGCTCGCCTTCTGGGGCCAGGTGCTGCACGTGGACGGACTGAAGCGCGTCCAGACCGCCTACCAGCGGCGCATGCTGTCCAACCTGCGCAGCGACCTGCGCCGCATGATCCCGCCCGAGCAGGCCTGGCCGCTGGCCGCGATGATCGCGGCGATGATCGACGGGGTCTGGCTGCGCGCGGCGCTCTCGGAATGGCAGGAGGCCGACAGCGAGAGTGCGCGGGCGCTGCTGACCGCCTTCGTCGACGGGCGGCTGCGCGACCTGTCGCACTCGGGGTCCGACGAGCCGCAGGTCCGTCCGGCGCGGCCGCGGGCCGCTGCGGTGTCCGACATCGAGGTCATCAATCCGGCGACGGGCACGGTGCTGGCGCGGCTGCCCATCGCCGGGGCGGCACAGGTCGAGGCCGCCGTCGCGCGTGCGCGCGCGGCCCAGAAGCAGTGGGCGGCGCTCACCGGCGCCGAACGCGGGCGCATCCTCATGCGCGCCGCGCGCCTGCTGCGCGAGCGCAACGACGAGCTCGCCGAGCTCGAGACGCGCAACACCGGCAAGCCCATCCAGGAGACGCGCGCGGTGGACGTGCTCTCCGGCGCGGAGTGCCTGGAGTACTACGCGGGACTGGCCGGCGGGCTGGCCGGCGAGCACCTGGACTTAGGATCGCAGGCCTTCGGCTACACCCGGCGCGAGCCCCTCGGGGTGGTCGCCGGCATCGGCGCCTGGAACTACCCGCTGCAGATCGCCTGCTGGAAGTCGGCGCCCGCGCTGGCCTGCGGCAACGCGATGATCTTCAAGCCCGCCGAACTCACCCCGCTCACCGCGGTGAGGCTCGAGGAGATCTACGCGCAGGCGGGCGTTCCGGAAGGGGTATTCCAGGTGGTGCAGGGCATGGCCGAGACCGGCCAGCTGCTCACCCGCCACCCGCAGATCCGCAAGGTCTCGCTCACCGGGGAGGTGGGCACCGGCAAGGCGGTCATGGCCGCCGCGGCGAGCTCGCTCAAGCAGGTGACCCTGGAGCTCGGCGGCAAGTCCCCGATCATCGTCTTCGAGGATGCCAAGATCGAAAACGCGGTCTCCGGGGCGCTGCTCGGGAATTTCTACTCCGCCGGGGAGGTGTGCTCCAACGGCACGCGCGTCTTCGTGCACAAGAGCGTGCGCGCAGCCTTCCTCGAGCGGCTGCGCTCGCGCACCGAGGCGATGCGCATCGGCGATCCCTTGGACCCGGCCACGCAGGTCGGTGCCCTCATCTCCGAGGCCCACCTGGAGAAGGTGCTCGGCTTCATCGCCCGCGGCCGCGCCCAGGGCGCGCACCTGCTGACCGGGGGCACGCGCGTCACCCGCGATGGCCTCGGGCGCGGCTTCTTCGTGGCCCCCACCGTCTTCGAGGGCTGCAAGGACGACATGGACATCGTGCGCCAGGAGATCTTCGGCCCGGTGATGGCGGTGCTGGAGTTCGAGGACGAGGAGGAGGTCGTCGCGCGCGCCAACGCCACCGAGTTCGGCCTGTCGGCCGGGGTCTTCACCAACGACCTCACCCGCGCGCACCGCGTGATCCGCGCGCTCGAGGCCGGCACCTGCTGGATCAACCACTACAACGTCACGCCGGTGGAGCTGCCCTTCGGCGGGGTGAAGATGTCGGGGCTCGGGCGCGAGAACGGCCGCGCCGCCATCGAGCACTACACGCAGCTGAAGAGCGTCTACGTCGCCATGGGCGACATCGACGCCCCGTACTGACCTGCAGCCGGCGAAAGCGCACGCGGTGTCCCAGGAGATCTTCGACTACGTCATCGTCGGCGCCGGCTCGGCCGGCTGCGTGCTCGCCGACCGGCTGAGCGAGGACGGGCGCAGCAGCGTGCTCGTGCTCGAGTACGGCGGCTCGGACCGCTCGCTGTGGATCCAGATGCCGACCGCGCTGTCGATCCCGATGAACATGGAGCGCTACGACTGGCGCTACTACACCGAGCCCGAGCCGCACCTGAACAACCGCCGCCTGCACACCCCGCGCGGCAAGGTGCTCGGGGGCTCCTCCTCGGTCAACGGGATGGTCTACGTGCGCGGCAACGCGCAGGACTTCGAGCGCTGGCAGGGCGAGGGGGCCACCGGCTGGTCGTACGCGGACGTGCTGCCGTACTTCCGGCGCGCCGAGCGCCGCGCCGAGGGCGCGGATGCGTACCGCGGCGCGCAGGGCAAGCTGGCCACGCGGCGCGGCCTGCTCGTGAATCCCCTGCACCCGGTGTGGCTCAAGGCCGGCCAGCAGGCCGGCTACCCGCTGAGCGCCGACATGAACGGGCACCAGCAGGAAGGGGTGGCGCTCATGGACATGACCGTGGGGGAGGGCCGCCGCTGCAGCGCCGCCAACGCCTACCTGCGCCCGGCGATGCGGCGCGCCAACCTCGCCGTGCGCACCCACACCCTGGCCACGCGCATCCTGTTCTCCGGGCGCCGCGCCGCCGGGGTGCGCTACGAGCGCGGCGGGAGCCTGCACGATGCCCACGCCCGGCGCGAGGTGATCGTCTGCGCCGGGTCCATCAACTCCCCCCAGCTGCTGAAGCTCTCCGGGATCGGCGCGGCCGCCGAGCTGGCCGAGCACGGCATCGCCTGCGTGGCCGACCTTCCGGGCGTGGGCGAGAACCTGCAGGACCACCTGGAGTTCTACTTCCAGGTGGCCTCGCTCCAGCCGGTCACGCTGTACTCGCAGATGTCGGCGCTGCGCCGCGCGCTGATCGGGGCGCGCTGGCTGCTGCGCAAGGACGGGCTGGGCGCGAGCAACCACTTCGAGACCGGCGGCTTCATCAGGAGCCGCGCCGGCGTGCCGTACCCGAACATCCAGTTCCACTTCCTCCCCCTGGCGGTGAGCTACGACGGCTCCTCGCTCGCCAACGAGCACGGATTCCAGGCGCACGTGGGGCCGATGCGCTCGCAGAGCCGGGGCTGGGTGCGCCTGCGCTCGGCCGAGGCGCGCGACAAGCCGCGGATCTTCTTCAACTACATGTCGCAGCCGCAGGACTGGGAGGAGATGCGCGCCTGCGTGCGCCTCACGCGCGAGATCTTCGCGCAGCAGGCCTTCGATCCCTATCGCGGCCGGGAGATCCAGCCCGGTGCCGAGGTCCAGAGCGACGAGCAGATCGACGCCTTCGTGCGGCGCAAGGTCGAGAGCGCCTACCACCCCTCCTGCACCTGCCGCATGGGCAGCCCGCAGGACCGCCGGGCGGTGGTCGACCCGGAGGCCCGGGTGATCGGGATCGATGCGCTGCGCGTGGTGGACTCCTCCATCATGCCCTCGATCACCACCGGCAACCTCAACGCGCCGACCATCATGCTGGCGGAGAAGGCGGCCGACCACATCCGCGGCGTGCCGCTGCTGGAGCGCTCCAGCGCCCCGTATTACACCGCCCCGGAGTGGCAGAGCCGCCAGCGCTAGCCGCCGGCTACTCCCGGTAGCGCTGCAGGGCATCGCCGAGGGCGGCCTTGAGCGGCCCGAGCCACGGCTCGTAGTGGCGCCACTGGTCCAGGCCCTCGCGGTAGATCGGCTGGCGCACCTGCTCGGAGCTGGGCGTGCGCACGCTGCGCTCGGTCTTGTGGAACTCCACACAGCCGCGCTCGAACTCGAGCCCGCAGTACGCGAGCAGCCGTCGCACCTGGCCCTCCAGGTCATCCACCAGCTCCTCGTGCTGGATGCGCAGCACCCGCCCGGGCAGCACCGCGTTCCAGTGGGCCATCAGCTCAAGATAGGTGCGGTAGTAGCGGGCGGTGTCCTCGAGGCTGTAGGAGAACTCCTGGCCGCTGGCGTAGAGCTGCTTGAAGTTGCCGAAGCAGCAGGCCATCGGCTCGCGCCGGGCGTCGATGATGCGGGCATTCGGCAGCAGCAGGTGGATGAGGCCGATGTGCCGGAAGTTGTTCGGCATCTTGTCGATGAAGCGCGGCCGGCCGGAGCGGTAGGCCCGGGTGTCGGCGAGGTACTTCTCGCCCAGGCGGCGCAGGTCCGCCCCCGCCAGGCTCGAGAGCACGCCCGGATAGGGCGGGTTGGCGATATCCCAGTCCCGGCCCTGGAGACCCGCCACGATGCGCGGGATGTCGGCGAGCTCGTGCGTGCCCTCCACGTGGCTGTGGGAGGCCAGGATCTGCTCGATCAGCGTGGAGCCTGAGCGCGGCAGGCCGACCACGAAGATCGGGTCCGCGGCGGCGGCGCCCGCCCCGCGGTGGCGCGCAAACAGCTCCGGCGTGCACACCCGCTTCTGCCGCTGGGTATTGAGTTCCATGACCTCGGGGCGGTAGCGGCTCTCGGAGTGCTTCAGTGCATTGCCGCGCAGGTAGTACTCGAAGGAGCGCGCGTACTCGCCGCGGTCCTCGTAGGCCTTGCCGAGGGCGAAGCACAGGTGGTACCGGTCGGTGAGGGCGACCTGCGCGGCGCTCTCGGCCGACTGCATGGCGGCGAGCTCGGCCTCCTCGAAGCGGTAGGTCTTGAGGTTGGCGAGGCTCCAGTAGGCCTCGCCGTAGCCGGGGCGCACCGCCGCGGCGGTGCGGTAGCTGGCGATGGCCTCGTCCCGCTGGCCGAGCGTCTTCAGGGAGTGCGCGATCGAGAGGTGCAGCTCGGCCGGCTTGGGCGCACCGTCCAGCAGCCCGCGGTACAGCGCCACGGCGCGCTCGTTCTGCCCGAGCCCGATGCAGGTCATGGCATGGAGCGTGCGGTAGTTGCGGCTGGCGGGGTCGGTGGCGAGCAGTCTCTCCACCTGCTCCTGCGCCTCGCGGTGCATCTGTCGCTTGCTCAGGACCTGCGCGTACTCGAAGCGCGCGGCATGGTAGTCCGGGGCCACATCGAGCACGCCCTCGAGCAGCAGCTGTGCATCATCGAGCGCATCGCGTTCGATCCCCAGCCGCGCCAGCAGCCGCATGGCCTCGACGTGGTGCCCGTTGCGGACGAGGAAGGAGCGCACCAGCGCCTCGCTCTCGGCGAACTCGCCGTCCGAGAACAGCGCCGTCGCCGTCACCACCTCGGGCGGGAGCTCCTGCAGTTTCGCGACGTGCGCGGCCGCCAGGCGCGCTTCCTCGGGCTGGCCGGTGAGCCGGTACAGCCCCTCCAGCATGCTCCAGCTCACGGGCATCGCCGGGTTGATGTGCACGGCGCGCTGGAAGGCGGCGATCGCCTCCGGGGCCTGGCGCAGCGCCACGTGGCACTGGCCGCGCTCCTGGTGCAGGCGGCTCAGGCGCGGGTGCAGCGCCTCGAGGCGGTCGAGCGTGGCCATGGCGGCGGGGAGGTCGCGCCGCTGGCGCTGGGCGAGGGCGTGCAGCAGCAGCACGTCACGGTTTTCCGGGACGCGCGCGAGCAGCGGTGTCGTCCCCTCGAGCACGGCGTCGAAGCGGCCGGCGGCGGCCAGCTCGCGCAGGCGCAGGACCTCCCGTTCCACGGTCGACGGTGCGTTCATGTGGCTCGTGCGCCCCAGGCGCGCGCGCTGGCGCGGCGCGAGCGCCGGGCCGGGGCAAGATCGGTGGTTGGGCGTCCTCGGGCCGCCCGCCGCCGGTCCCGCGCAGGGCGGGACCGGCGGTGATGGCAGCCGTCAGTACTTGTAGCCGAGTGTAGCGCCGATGACCCGCGGTCGCAGCGGGGTCTGCGCCACGATGAACTGGTCGGTGCTCACGAACACGCTCTTGTTCGAGTTGCTCAGGTTCTCCCCGTACAGGGTCACGATCCAGGCATCCTTGGCCACCCCGCACGAGGCATCCCAGGTGGTGTAGGCCGGGTTCTCGAAGCGCAGGCGGCCGGTGGAGATCGAGCCATCGTTGGCGATGGGCGGGTTCGCGCCGGCCTGCGTGTAGGAGTGGCCGGTGTGCTGCACGCCCACCTGCACGAAGGGGTTGTAGGCGTCGATGGACCAGTCGTAGCGGGCGCGCAGGCTGTACTGCAGCGGCGGCGCATTCGCGCTCGGCGAGCCCTCGGGGCCGTAGGGATTGCCGATGGAGGCGCAGTTGGCGCCGGTGCCGAAGTCGCACACCTGGCTAAGCG
The DNA here is from genome assembly GCA_018240525.1 of Pseudomonadota bacterium. Classification (GTDB taxonomy): domain Bacteria; phylum Pseudomonadota; class Gammaproteobacteria; order Steroidobacterales; family Steroidobacteraceae; genus 13-2-20CM-66-19. The sequence continues at coordinate 560,620 of JAFEFN010000014.1, read as the reverse complement.
GCTTGCCGTACTGCGCCGTGCCGGGAATGTTGCCGATCAGCGCCGGCGAGTTGGTCTGCTCGCTCTGGTTCCAGGCGCCCGCCGCCTGCAGGGTGAGTTCCGGGGTGACGCGGGCGACGATCTGGGTTTCGAGGCCGCGGATGCGGAAGTTCTGACCATTGGTGTTGTAGAAGATGTTGCCGACCAGGCCCGGGTCGAAGAAGGCCACCTGCACGTTGTCCCAATTCTCCTGGTAGAGGGCGCCGTTGAACTGCAGGCGGCGGCCCCAGAACTCGGTCTTCCAGCCGACCTCGTTGTTCTCCAGCTTGTCGGACTGGTAGGCGCTCGGGATCTGGTACTGATACACACCATCCGGGCCTGCGACGTGTGGGGCGCCGCCGTTCTGGTTGAAGCCGCCGGGCCGGAAGCCCTGCGAGAAGGTGTAGTAGAGCATCGTATCCGGGGTCACGTGCCAGGTGAGGTTGCCGCGGAACTTGTTGCCGCTCTCGGAATCCTTCAGGTGCTGCGCGTCCAGGTTGTAGTTGGTGTTCAGGCAGCCCGTCGCCGGGTTGCCCGCCTGGAAGCAGTAGAAGCTGCCCGAGACGCTGCCGACCGAGGAGTTGTCGAACTTGAAGTGGCGTACGCCGCCGGTGATGGTCAGCACCTTGGGGATGATGTCGAAGTCGAGCGAGGCGAACGCGGCGGTCTGCTTGGTCTCGCGCAGGGTGTCCTGGTAGAACGAGACGTGGTCGCCCTGGATGCCCGGGTTCACCACCGTGGACCCCGGGGCGGTGCCGATGTTGGTGAAGCAGCCGGTGTTGCCCGCGCCGCTGTCGGCGGTGCAGGAGGGCACGTTCTTGTACAGCCAGCCGGTCTGGTCCCAGAGCTTGTTGTCCTCCCAGAACACCCCGGCAATGGCGCGCAGCCGCCACTCATCCGGGGTGCTGAAGCGCAGTTCGTGCTGCTGGTGGGTGTTCTTCTCCACCGAGTGCCAGGTGGCGCTCGGTGAGAAGCACTTGGACGGCAGGTTCGGGGTGTAGGAGCCCGGTCCGTAGCACTGGTAGTAGTCCGCGTAGTAGCCGCGGGCGTAGTTGGTGTAGTCGCCGACCTGCTCGACGTGGCGGATCAGGTAGCCGCCGGTGTAGACCGCCTTGATCGGTCCGAACTTGCCGTTCAGCGTCCAGGCGGTGCTCTCGAACTTGTCCTTGTTGTACGAGGGGTTGAAGAGGGTGACCTGCAGCGGCTGGAGCGCGCCGCCGTCCGCGGCGGTCGGCTGCTGGTAGAACACGCCCTTGGAATCCATGTTCTGGTAGGACTGCGTGATGAGCGCGTCCCAGTCCTCGCTGAACTTGTAGAGCAGCTCCGCGCGGCCGCCGGTGTAGGTGACCGGGTTGATGTTGTTGCCGGTGACGTTGGCGTTGTTGATCGAGGGGCTGCCGGGGGGGACGCAGTAGCCGTTGTTGGGCAGCCCGTCCGGGCACTGGCCGTTCACGGCCGGGTACTGCGCGTAGTGGATGCCGATGTCGGTGTTCTTGCGGGTGAAGGTGGCCGGCACGTTGTCGATGTAGCCGCCGCGCTGGTCGTTGTAGATCACCACGCGCGCGGCCATCTTGTCGGCGATCAGCGGGAAGTTGGCCACCGCGGTGATGCTGCTGTTCGGGTCGCCGCCGGCGGTGACCCCGTAGCCGGCCGTGGCGTTGGCCTCGAAGCGGTCGAGCTTGGGCTGGTTGGTGATGTAGCGGATGACGCCGGCCTCGGCGCCGGCGCCGTACAGGGTGCCCTGCGGACCGGCCAGCACCTCGATGCGATCCAGATCGGCCGCGTAGATGTCGAGGTTGCGGTTGGGCAGCTGCCCGGACTGGTTGTCCAGGTAGATGGCGACGTTGGGCCACAGGCCCGTCGAGCCGCTGCCCTGACTCGGCTGCGAGCCTGCGCTCAGTCCGCGCATGAAGATCTCGTTCTGCCCCGGCCCGTTGTTGGCCGTGCTGACGTTCGGCAGGTACTTGATGTAGTCGTCCAGCGTGGAGACGTGCAGCTGCTGCAGCGTCTGCCCGGTGAAGGCCTGCATCGAGATCGGCACGTCCTGCATGCTCTGCGAGCGACGCTCGGCCGTGACGGTGATCTCCACCAGGCCCTCCGGGTTGGTCGTATCCGCCGCCGTCGTGCCGGCATCGGCCGCGCGGGCCGTGCCGGCGGTGGCGCACGAGGCGCCGGCCACGATCGCAGCCACCGCATAGGAGATCTTCGAATTCATGCTTTGACCCCTTGAAAACCTGGACGCCCGCCGCGGCGCCTGCAGCCGCGGTGATTCAACTTCCGGCCCGGCGCGCACCGGCGCCGGGGCCCCTGCTTATTCGAATACCCGCGCCCGCGCGGCATCGCCCGCCGCGCCGCGCTGCGGCTGCAGCCGGCGGGTCGAGGGCGACAGCCCGTAGGCATCCTTGAACTGGCGCGAGAAGTGCGCGCAGTCGGCGAAGCCTGCCTCGTTGGCGATGTCCGTGACCGAGCGGTCGGTGTTCTCGATGAGCCAGTTGGCGTAGCGCATGCGCAGGCGCCGGTACAGCGAGGCCGGCCCCATGCCGACGTGCTGGCGGCACAGGCGCTCGAGCTGGCGCGCCGACAGGCCCAGCTCCGAGGCCACGGCGGCCACGGCGATGGGGCGCGCCAGGTTCTGCTCCATCAGCAGCAGGGCGCGGCGCACGCGCGGTTCGGTCACCGTCTCGGACAGGGGCGGGTGAGGTTGCGCGTCGCTGCCGGAGCGCGGACGGTCGAAGAGCAGCACCTGGCTCGCCTTCTGCGCCAGCGCGCGTCCGAGGTGCTGCTCGATGAGATAGGTGGCGAGGGCGGCCGCGCCGGCGCCGCCGGCACAGGTGATGCGCGGCCCGTCCGCCAGGAACAGGCGGTCGGCGATGACCTCCTGGTTCGGGAAGGCCTCGAGGAAGTCCTGGTAGTGGTACCAGCTCACGCACGAGCGGCGCCCCTTCATCAGGCCCGCGCGGCACAACACGAAGCTGCCGGTGCAGATGCCGATCAAGGGGATCCCCGCCGCATCGGCCTCGCGCAGGTAACGCGTGGTGGGCTCATCGACCTGGGGGCCCGCGTGCAGCAGCCCGCCGATCACGACCACGTAGTCGAGTTGTTCCGGGGGCACCAGCGCACCGGTTGGCTGCACCAACACCCCGCAGCTGGCGGCGACCGGCTCGGCCCTGGCGGCCATGATCGACCACTGCACGTGCAGCGGACGGCTGCGGTCGCCCTCGTCAGCCGCGAGCCGCAGGTGATCGATGAAGACGGCGAAAGCCGAGAGCGTGAACTGGTTGGCGAGGATGACGCCGACCCGCAGGGGCGGCCGCGCGCTGCGTGCTGTTGCGGACATTCGTGTCAGGCCGCCTGAATGAGCCATTGAATGCGCACTCAATCCTAGTTGTCTTCCCCGCCGCCGTAGTTTCCATTAAGGCCTTCCGGGACGCAAGAAAGACTTGGTCGGGCCTATAAGTCCTGAAATAACAGCCAGCTACGGACGGCACAGGCGGCAGGCGAGCGGGAACGCGCGATTGAATGCCCGTTCAAGCGCACCTTTTCGGGGTGTGAGCGGGGAGGGCGGCCGCGCGATGCGGCGGCCCCGCAACACGCGGGGGGTTCAGCGCAGGACGGCGAGCCGGGCGAGGTTCGACTGCACGGTCGGGTCGTGCACGCCGCTGCGCGCGTACCAGCGCCGCGTGGCGCTCACCAGGGCGCGCACGGTTTGCAGGGACTGCGTATCGCGCGGTTCCAGGCTCTCGTCCGCGCGGAGCATGAAGCCGCGGGGCCGGGTGCGCGTATGCCGCCGCAGCTGCAGGTGCCGCAGCGCCAGCCTGGGAACCGAGGGAGCGACGCTCCCGAGGCTGACGGGCAGCGGCGGTGCGCCGCCGACCCGTTCCGCGCCTGTGGGCACCGCGGATGCGGGCGCACCGTCCGCGCCGACCCAGCGCTCGCACCACTGCCCGACTTCCTCGCCACTGGACTGCAGCAGCGGGTCGCTGAGCGCCACGGCGATGCCGGGCAGTTCGCCGGCATCGCGCAGCGCCTCCTCGAAGCGCTGCTCATCCAGCAGCTGTTCGATGTCCGTGAGGTAGCTGGCGAGCATGCGCGAGCTCGACGGGGAGGTCCGCGAGTGCGAGGCCTGCTGCGCCCCGCGCGGAGGCATGCTGATTTCCTGCATCACGGCACCTGCGGGGAAGGGGGATTGCGGCCCTCAGCCCAGCTCGTCCGCCAGCGAAGGCGGAGGCGAGGCGTCGGGCATGCCCGGGGGGGAGGCGGCCGGGGCCAGGGGCGCCTTCGGCGGTGCCGCGCTCGCCGGACGCGGGGCCGCGGCGCGGGGTTTCACCGGGCGTGCCGCGACGGGGCTTCGCCGCGCCGTCTTCGGACGCGCCCGCGAGCCCTTGCGGGCAGCGTCCGCGGCCTTCTTCACCACGGCGCGCGACACGCGTACGCGCGCGACGCTCTTCGCCACGGACCGTGCTTTCTCGGCTTTCTGGGTGCGCCTGGCCTTGACCGCCTTGCGCCGGGCGGCGGCCCGGGCCGCCACCAGTACCCTGGCGACGGCCTTGCGCCCCTGGGGTTTGCCGGCCTTGCCGGCGCGGCGCGCCCGCTTGCGGGCCTTGCGTGCCGCTGCGGCGTTCTTGCGCGCCCGCTTCGCCTCGCGCTTGGCCTCCTTCAGGCGCCTGCGGGCGCGCTTGAGTTCCTCTTTGGCGATGCGCACGCGCTGCTTGGCGACATCGGCCTGGAGGAGCGCACGGGCATCAGCCGGCGCAGGTTCGCTGCCTGTCTTCTTCATGTGCTGGCCTGCGAAACGAAAGAACCACCGTCCCGTCAATTCTCACACAGGCTCTGCCGCGTTGCCACCTTGCAAGTTATCCACAGAATTTGTGCATAACCATGTGGACAGCGCACGCGCCGTGGCGCAAAGGCCGTGCGCGGGCAAGGGTTTGCATCAGAGTGCGCGCGCTTTCACCAGACCTGTTCACGCCGCGCGCGGATTGGAACCAGTTCAGGGATGGCCGCCGAACATCGTCGCGGTGACGCGGTTGCGGCCGCCGTGCTTGCTGCGGTAGAGCGCCGCATCGGCGATCTTGAGGATGCGCTGTGCCAGCTGCCGCTCCCCGGCCGGCACGCGATTGAGACCGCACAGGCCGAAGCTCGCCGTCACCGCCACGCCCTTGCCGTCGTAGCTGTACGGCGCATGCGCCACCGCCGTGCGCAGCTTGCGTGCCACTTCCAGCGCCTGCTCATAGGTGGTCTCCGGCAGGACGATGGCGAATTCCTCGCCGCCGATGCGCGCCACCCAGTCGATCCCACGCCGCAGGTTCTGCTGCAGCCGCATGGCGAACTGGCGCAGGATCTGGTCGCCGCCGGCATGCCCGTGCGTGTCGTTGAGCTTCTTGAAGAAGTCGATGTCGCACAGCACGAGCGAGAGGCCGCGGCCGTAGCGCGCCGCGCGTTCGACCTCGCGCGGGAAGTTCTTGCTGAAGAAGCGGCGGCTGGCGACCCGCGTCAGGTCATCGGTCGCCGACAGCTTGCGGTTCTCGGCGAGCGTGATGCGCAGGACCGTCTCCAGTTCCGCGATGCGCCGCGCCGAGCCGATGCGTGCCTCGATCTCCCGGGTCGAGGCACTGCGGCCCACGCACTCGTCGGCGCCGGCGCTCAGGCCCATCTGGCGTGCCGCCGCCTCGTCCAGCTCGGCGAAATAGACGATGAACGGGGTGCGTTCCACGGAGCGGGCGCGCAGGCTGCGCACCAGCTCCAGCGAGTCGGTCAGGACCACCGGCCGGAACTCCCCGAGGAAGCGCCGCAGCGCCTCGCTTTCATTGCCGATCGACTCGTAGTCGAGGGCGTCCGCGGTGATGATGCGCTCGAGCTGCTGGCGCAGTGCGGCGTCCGCGCAGGCGATGAGTGCCTTGGAGGGCGGCACGACCCGCAGCATCACCGCGATGCTGGCGGTGGTCTCCTCCGTGCTGGTCGGAGGACGGTCTGCCCGGCGTTCGAGGATGCGCTGGATGACCGTGGTCTGGCCGCCTGGTGCCAATGGAATCTCCCGGACGGGGGCTATTGCTGGCGGGCAGGGTACAACCACGGCCCTAAAATTGCGCGTCCCCGGGCACTGCGGGCCGGCCGTGACGCTATATCATGGCGCCCCATGGAAGCCCCCGCCGTCACCCGCCACCGCCGCCCCTTCCTGGCACCTGTCTGGGTGACGGTGCTCGTGGCGGCCGCGGTCGCCGGCGGCGCCTTCAGTTTCTACCGCGCCGCCGTGACCACGCTCGTCGTGCTGGTCCCGGTACCGGATGCGCAGCCCGCGATCCTGACCGACCCGCCCCTCTCGGCCGAGGGCGAACTGCGGGCCCAGGCCCTCGCGCGCACGTTCGGCACGCTGCGCGGGGGGGGCGGTCTGGATGCGCTCTATGTCAGCGACGAGCGGCGGGCGCAGCAGACCGCCGCGCCGCTCGCCGAACGCCTGCACCGCGCGCCCATCCTCTTCAAGGCCGCCGATGCACCGGCCGCGGCGGCGCGGCTGCTGCGCGAGCACCGCGGCGGCGCGGTGCTCGTGGTGGGCGGCGGAGGCAGCCTCGCGCAGATGGCGCACGAGCTGGCGGATGCGGACGGCGCCGGCATCAACGGAGCGGACGCAGACGCGGTCTACCTGTTGAGCATCCCTTCCGTCGGCAGCGCCCGGCTGCTGCGCCTCACGCTTTAGGGACGGTCGGGGACGGGCGCGCGCGGCCGGCGCTGAGTGCAATGGCGCGGCGGATGAATTCCCGGTGCTCACCGATGCGGAAATCCGCCAGCACCGCGGCGCGGATGTAGCGCGCCTGGTCGATCAGGTAGGTGGCGCGGCGCACGCCGAAGCCCAGGGGCCCGAGCACGTCGTACATGCCGATGACGAACTTGTCGGTATCGGACAACAGCGTGAAGGGCAGGTGGTACTTGGCGCGGAAGGCGCGGTGCGTCGCACTCGACTGCGGACTCACCCCCGCCACGTCCAGCCCGACCTCCTGGATCTCGGCGTGCAGGTCGCGGATCGCGCAGGCCTCCCGGGAGCACCCGGGCGTGAAGTCCGCCGGGTAGAAATAGAGGATGAGCGGGCCGTGGCGCAGCAGCGTGCTGAGCGAGACACTCTCCCCCTCCTGGTCCGGCAGGGTAAATTCGGGTGCGCGGGCGCCGATGGCCAGCATGGCGTGCTCTCCGGGTGAGGTCTCGGAACCCCTGCGGCGGATCATAGCCGCATCCTGCGGGGGTAAAAACTTCATTGGACCGCCTGCGCCCCGATGCTAGAATCGCGCGCCTTGCCATGGGGCGGTAGCTCAGCTGGGAGAGCGTCGCGTTCGCAATGCGAAGGTCGAGGGTTCGATCCCCTTCCGCTCCACCATCTACCCCCTGCGGCCTCCCGGAAGAGCCCACCCCGAGGCTCGGATCGTGCGCAGATGCCCAGACGTGTCGCTGACCCGGCCGTGACCCGGCTCCTTCTGGCAACGGTGGCCTGCCTGGCGATGGGAGGGATGGCCGGCTGCTCGCTGCTGACCATCAAGAGTCCCGAGCGGCCCCTGAGCACCCGGGACACCAACGCCCGGCTGCTCACCCGCGACGTCGCTGCCCAGTTCGTGACCGGCGTGGGGCAGTGCGCGGAGACCGTGATGCGCTCGCAGACCGATCCCCAGGTGCAGCAGAACATGCTGCGCTGGCAGCTCGCCGCGGTGGCCGACAGCCGGCGCGCGGCCACCCAGCTCGCCCCGACGATGGCGCTGCTCGACTCCTGGTCGCTCGCCGAGCAGTTGACGGCGTTCGCAGCCCCCGGCGCCCCGGGCGGCGATCTGTTCGGCACGCACCAGGAGTGCGTCCGCAGGATTTCCGAGGCGTACGCGAACGGTAACGAGGAAGTGGCGCAGCGGGTCCTGTCCGCGCGCGAGTTCGCGCAGTACCGCGGCTTCGTCGAAACCTACGCGCGCGAGCACCCGCTGCAGGACCTCAAGTTCGCGCGCGCCTCGGTGGTCGAGCTGTGGAGCCGCCAGCAGAACGCCGAGGTGAAGCTGATCGACTCGGTGGGCACGATCCCCGAGGCCATGGCCGACGTCGCCGACCGCGTGCAGATCTACAGCGACACGCTGCCCTCGCAGGTGATGTGGCAGACGCAGCTCGCCCTGCAGCAGTCCGGTTACTCCAGCAAGGACCTGCGCGTGGCGCTGAAGGAGCTGGATGCCCGCCTGGATGACCTGACCGCGCTGGCCGATGCCGCGCCCGAGCACGCGCGCGAGGTCGTGGGGGATCTGCGGGGGAGCCTGCTGGACGTGATCGCGCGGCTGGACGATGCGGCCGCCGCATCGCTGGCGCGGGTGAGCAAGGAGCGCGTGGCGCTGCTGACCGACCTGCACGCCGAGCGCGAGGCGACGCTGGTGGCGCTGGACGTGCAGCGCAAGGAGGTCACCGCGGACGCCTCGCGCATCGCGGACCAGATCGTGCGCTCGGCCGGCGAGCAGGCGCGGCGCTTAGCGCGCACCGTCCTGTCGCTCGTCATCGTGCTGGCGGCGGTCGTGCTCGGCCTGCCGTTCGCCGCCGGCTACCTGGTCGGGCGCAACCGGCGCCCCCGCGGGGAGTGATTTCTCAGGCGGTGCTGCTCTCGAGCCGCACCCGGAGGTTGCGGATGTGGGACCGGAGGTTGAATAACGTCTCGGAGAAGGCTCTCGGGACCCGCAGTTCCAGCGCCCGCCGCTCGAGCGCCTGGAGCCGGTCCAGCAACTGCGCACGGGCTGCCGCGTCCGGCTCGGTGCGCGAGCCGCGCTCGATCAGCCGCAGCTCCGCGTACAGCCGCGTGACCCGGGTCTGCGCCTGCCAGCGGTAGGTCTTGAGCAGCACCGACCACAGCGGGTAGAGGATGCCGGCGAGCGGCAGGACGATGATGAGCAGCCGCTGCACCAGCTCCGCCAGCCAGAACGGCAGCGTGCGCTGCAGGATCGAGGGGCCCGCCTTGTAGATGCGCGCGGCATCCTCGCTGAGGGGCAGGTCGATGACTTCGGGGGCGGGGAACTCCCCGGCCCGCTGGAAAATGGCCGGGGGCGCATGCACTTCCATCGCGGCCCGCAAGAGCAGGTATTGCAGCGCCGGGTGCAGGTTGCGACGCACGACCAGGCTGGCCTTGGAGGCGATCAGCAGCACATCCGCCGGCGGTCGGTTGGCGGCCAGGTCGACCACCCCCTCGGGCAGCACCAGCTTACTCATCTTCGGGTCGCGGGCGACATAGGCATCCGCGCGCCGCCAGCTGAGCAGCGTGATCCCCGGTGCCACCAGGAGCTTCTGCACCACCGGGGCATCCCAGGCCGAGAGCATCATGGCAGCGTCGATCTCGCCCGCGGCGAGGCGGCGCGCCGCCTCTTCCGGAACTTCCGCCGACAGCTCCAGCTGCGAGGCCTCGAGCCCGTTGAGGGCCAGGATCTTGAGCGCGAGCGGCCGGGTGGCGCTGCCGTCGGCCCCGGTCGACACGCGCGGCTTGCGGGGCCCGCTGAACAGCTCGGGCAGCGAGCTGCAGCGGCAGAACATCCACATCGGCTCGTAGAAGACGGTGCCGAGGGAGACCAGCGCCGGGGAAGCCTGTTCGGTGGTCGTGCCGCTTTGCACGAACCCGGCCATGACCCCGCCGCGGGCATCCTGCAGCCGTGCGAGGTTCTCGACGGCGCCGTAGGTGGGCACCAGGTGCAGCCGCACGCCCTCGCGGGCCATCACCTCGCGATAGCGCTCGGCATACTGGGCATAGGCGCTGCCGGGCGGGCCGGCGGCGAGCGTCAGGTCACGGCCTGGCAAGGGCTGGAACGCCTTGATGGCCACCCAGATCAGCACGGCCGCCGTGATCAGCAGCGCCGCCACGATGATCGTTATCCGCAGGAAGGTTCTTCTGGCGCTGTTGTCCACGGCGACGCGTCTCGACTCATGCCCCGCCCGTCACGTTATTTTCTGGCGCAGGATGAGCGGGGCAAGGATTGACGATCCGGACAGGGCCGTCAAATCCGCGACCGGCGCCCTGAACCCTGCGTGTGGGCGCCTCGCCCCCCGGGCCGCCGGCGGCGGACCCTCCTAGGCCGACAGGTGCCCGACCTGCCGCGAGGAGGGCCCGCGCCTAACCGGCCCCCCGCAGCAGATGGACGGCGAAGGCGATGCCCACCGCGAGGGCGCCGCACACGCTCAAAAGGACGGCGGCGGCGGCGCAGTCCTTGACGATCCGGATGTTCGGATGCGTCTCCGGATGCAGGTGATCCACCAGGTGCTCGATGGCGGTGTTGAAGAGCTCGGCGGCCAGCACCCCGGCGCTGGCGAGCAGCAGCAACGCCCACCACAGCGGCGCGGGCCGCAGCAGCACGAGGGCCAGGACCACCACGACACAGCAGCCGAGCTGGAAGCGCAGGCTGCGCTCGGCGCGCAGCGCGTGCGCCAGGCCGTGCAGGGCGAAGCGCAGGCGGCGGGCGAAGCGCTGGTTCTTGTCCCGGGACATTCAGAACCTGGACGGATCGATCGAGTAGGTCAGCATCACGCCCCCGCGCACCGGAAGCACCGAGAAGCCGCTGGCGACATCGGGACCCGCCTCGCCCCGGTGCATCACGAAGCGCGCCGTGGGAATGCCGAGCCCCGCGCTGGCCACGGCATCGGAGAGCCAGTGCGCATTGTGCTTCAGGCGCGCGTAGGCGGTGTATCCGCCGATGCCGTAGCCGAGCACGCGCCGCACCCAGCGATAGTCGTCCCCGCCGGATTCGGCCAGCACCGTGCCGACCGCGAACGCGGCGCTCACGTGCAGGGAGGGAAACGAGGAGCCCCCTTCGCGCCAGCGGTTCGGATCGGTGGTTTCGCTCGGGCGTTCGCGCCCGGCCGCGTACTTGGCGAGCTCCGTGGTCACCGCGCTCAGGCCGCCCGCCTCGAGCATCATCCAGGCTTCGTGGCGGCCGGCACTGTCATCCAGCAGCGCCGCGCCGGCCCAGGTGGCCGCGAAGGCCGCTGCCGCCGGCAGGGCGTCCTGCACGGCGTGCGAATCCTTGGTGCCCACGCCCGAGTTGGCAAGATCGCGCGTGAAGTGGTCGCGCACGTCGGTATCCCAGTGGTGGCTGGCGGCGATGAGGGCGACCGTGCCGCCAAACCAGGTCCACTCCTTCAGCCGCCAGTGCAGCGGGGCGGTGTAGTAGGCGGCGATGTCCGACCCGAGGCTTTCCAGCGCCGAGGGCGGCCCCTGCGATGCGGGGTCCGGGGGCGGGGCGGGCGTGGGGCCGGGGATCTCCCCGTGCGCGGCGACGGCCCAGCCGGTCAGGAGGAGGCAGGGGAGCCACAGGCGTGTCAATTTCATGGATGCGTCGGAGCGGTCTTTGGATCGGCGCTTGTTGTATCAGACATGGACGAGGACTCCCAGCCGCCCCCGAGCGCCTTGAAGAGCGCCACGACCCCGGCGAGGCGGGCGCGCTGGATGTCGGTCAGCTGGTCCTGGGCGCCGTACAGCGCGCGCTGGGCCTCGGTGACCGCCAGGAAGTCCGCGCTCCCGGCCGTGTAGCGGCGCTGCGCCGCATGCAGGACGCGCTGCGAGGCGTCGACCTGGGTGCGCAGTGCCGCCTCCTGCGCGGTGAGGTGCTGGAGGCTGCCCAGGGCATTCTCGACATCCGACAGCGCTGCGAGGATCGCGGCGCGGTACGCGCCGAGCAGCTCCTGCTCGCGCGCGGCGGATTCCTCCACCTTCTGGTGCCGCCGGCCGCCATCGAAGATGGCCTGCGTCAGGGATGCCCCGGCACTGGCGGCCAGCCCGAAGCCGGGCAGGGTGTCGACCGCGGCCGCCATCGCCGGGTAGGCCACCCCGCCGCTCGCCGTCAGGCTGATGTCCGGCAGGTAGGCCTTGCGGGCCAGCGCGAGGTCCGCGTGTGCGGCGCTCAGCGCGCTCTCGGCGCCGACCAGGTCGGGGCGGCGCGTGAGCAGCTGCGCGGGCAATCCGGGCTGGACGACCGGCGCCTGGATGTCTGCCAGGCGAGCCGCGCGCAGCGTCAGCTGTTCCGGGGGTTCGCCGAGCAGCAGCGCCAGCGCGCTGCGGATCTCGAGTTGCTGCTGTTCGAGCACCGGCAGCGCGGCGCTCAGTGCCGCGACGCTGGCCCGCTGCTGCGTGAGGTCGGCGCTCGCGGCATAGCCGGCGTCCACCCGGCGCTGCACGATCCCGAGGAGGGTCTGGGCGCTGGCGAGGTTCGCGCGGGCAATCGCCGCGCGCTCCTGCACGGCCAGCAGCGCGAAGTAGGTGCTGGCGACACCGGCGGTGACGGTGAGGGCCACCGTGGCGCGCTCGGCCCGCGTGGCGCGCAGCGTCGAGCGCGCGGCGCTGACCTCGTCGCGGTGCTTGCCCCAGAAATCCAGGTCGTAGCTGACCGCCAGCGCGGCGCCGTAGTCGGTCTCCTGGTCCGTGACCTCCTGGCTGCGGCCGATGTCGGTCCCGGATGGCACGTGGGTGCGCCCGTAGTAGCTGGTCGAGTTCGCCTTCAGGTCGACCGCGGGAAGCAGCGCTGCGCCGGCCTGGCGCGCGCGGGCATCCGCCTGGCGCACCCGCGCGCTGGCCTGGAAGAGGTCCCAGTTGTGCGCCTGCGCCTGGGCGATGAGGCCGTCCAGCTGTTCGTCCTGGAACTCGCGCCACCAGATCGCCGAGGGCCACAGCGGCGTGGTCGCATCGAGAGTCTGTTCGAAGTGGGCCGGCACGGCATCCGCCGGCAGCGCAGGCGGTGGCGTGCTCGCGCAGGCGGCCACGCCCGAGAGGACGAGCAGCCCGGTCCCGAGGCCCCTCACGAGGGCCGCTCCGGCGGGCCGCCCCAGCGTTCGCACAGCGCCGGCAGCACGATCAGGTTCAGGACCGTGGAGCTGACCAGCCCGCCGAGCACGGTGACGGCCATCGGTCCCTCGATCTCCTGGCCCGGGGCCTTCAGGCCCCAGGCGAGCGGCAGGAGGCCCAGCGCGGTGACCGCGGCCGTCATGAGGATGGGGATGAGGCGCTCCTGCGCCCCGCGCACGACGGTGTGCGCATCCCAGGCGGCCCCCTCGGCGCCGACCAGGTGCTCGTAGTGCGACAGCAGCAGGATGGCGTTGCGTGCGCTGATGCCGAACACCGTCACGAGGCCGACCATCGCCCCGAGTGACAGGCCGCCCAGCAGCGCGATGGCCGCGACACTGCCGATCAGGCTGAAGGGCAGGTTGAGCATGACCAGCCAGGTGTTGGCGCGCCAGCCCAGGCAGCTGAACAGGATGAGGCCGATCAGCAGCAGCGCCAGTGCGGAGTGCAGCAGCATCTCGCTCCGGGCGGCCTTCTCCGCCTCACCCGCACCGGCGAAGCGCACCACCACGCCGGCGGGCAGCTGCAGCGCGCCGATGCGCCGGGCGGCCTCCTGGGTCGTGGCTCCGAGCGAGCGGCCCGAGACGTTGAACGTGACGGAGGCCAGGCGCTGGCCGCTCTCGTGGGAGACCAGGTAGCGGCTGTCGGTGGGGACGATGCGGGCGACCTGGCCCAGGGGCACCGGCCCGAGCGGGCTGTTGACCAGGAGCCCGTCCAGCGATTCCAGGCGGTTGCGCGCCTGCTCGGCGAGCAGCATGACCACATCGATGGAGCGGATTCCCCGGAAGGTCTGGCCGAGGACCACGCCGGCGTAGTGGCTGCGCAGCGCCTCGAGCACGTCCGCCGCCTGCAGGCCGACCGCCGCCAGCGCCGTCCGGTCCAGCTGCACGGACAGCGTGGGCGTGGCGCTCTGGGGACTGTACTGCAGGTCCGCGATGCCCGGCACCGCGCCGAGCGCGACCGCGATGCGGCGCGCCACGCTGTCCAGCACCGCCAGGTCGTTGCCGAAGACCCGCACCGACACGTCCGCGCTCTCACCGGTCAGGCTCTCGCTGATCCGGTCCCCGAGGAAGGTCGTCACCTCGCTCGACAGTCCCGGGATCCGTGCGGCCAGGTCCCGGATCTCATCCTCCGCCCGGAGCTGGTCGACGTGCGCGCCGCTCTTGAGCTCGACGTGGAACTCACTCTGGTGGGGGCCGTTGATGTCCTCGCCCAGCTCCGCCCGCCCGATCTGCTGGGAGACCGTCGCCACATAGGGCAGGGCGAGCAGTTGCTCGCTCAGGCGCACGCCGATGGTGCGCAGCTCCTGAAGCGAGGCGCCGGGGGTCGCGGCGTTGGCGCGCATGACGAAGTGGTTCTCGCGAAAATCCGGCATCAGGCTCGCGGACAGGAACGGCAGCAGCGCGAGGGCCGCGAGGCTCAGCGCGGCGAGCACCGGCACCACGGCGCGAAAGTGCCGGTGGACCCAGGCGATGCTGCGCGACTGGCGCTGCTTGAGCCGGCCGATCCAGGCGGCGCCGCCGTGGGTTGCCGGCGCCTTCAGCAATAGCGCGCTCAGGGCCGGCGCCACCGTCAGGGCCAGCAGCAGCGAGGCGAGCACCGCCAGGATGAACGACAGCGCCAGGGGTCCCACGAAGCGACCCTGGATGCTGGTGGAGAACAGTTCCGGCAGGAAGACCGCGATCACCACCAAGGTCGCGTAGAGCACCGGCGCGCGGACCTCGACGCTCGCTTCGACGATGACCTGCGCGCGCGGCCGCGGCGCCGCGGCGCGCGCATTCTCGGCCAGGCGCCGCAGGATGTTCTCGACCCCGATGATGGCATCGTCGACCAGCACCCCGAGCGCGACCGCAAAGCCGCCCAGGGTCATGGTGTTCAGGGTGTCGCCGAGCCCCCTGAGCGCCAGGCTCGCCGACAGCAGCGACAGGGGAATGGCGAGGAAGATGATGAGCGCGCTGCGCCAGTCGCGCAGGAACCCATACAGCACGGCGAGGATCAGCAGCGCGGCGACGAGCAGGGACTGGCGCAGCGAGGCGAGCGCGGCCTCGATGAAGTTGGCCGGCCGGTGCAGCCGCGGGAACAGCTCGATGCCCTGCCGGCGCAGCTGCGGCGCCAGCTGCGCGAGCGCGGCCTCCACCGCGTGCGTGACCTCGAGCGTGTTGGCGCCGTACTGCGTGGCGAGGGTGAGCAGGATGCCGGGCTTGCCCTGGATCAGCGCATCCCCGGACATGAGCGCCGGCAGCTCGCGCACGGTGGCGACCTCGGCCAGCATCACGGGCGTCCCCGAGCGCACCACCACCACCGCGCGGCCGAGCAGGGCAGGGTCCGGGGCGGGAATCGGGGTCTGGATCAGGACGCGCTGGTGCGCAAGGTCGATGAAGCCTGCGCCCTTGAGCGCCAGCGCGGCGCGCGCCGCATCCGCCAGCTCGGTGAGGGTGATCGCGTAGGCGGCCAGGCGCCGCGGGTCCGGCTGGATCTGCAGCTGCCGCACGGCCCCGCCGAACACCGAGACGCGCGCCACCCCGGGGACCGCCAGCAGCGCGGGCTTGAGCGTCCAGTCGGCCTCGTCGCGCAGCGCGAAGGCATCGAGCGATGCGGAGCGCAGGCCGATCTTCAGCAGGTCCATGGTGCTGGAGGTCAGCGGGGAGAGCTTCGGCGTGCCGGTGCCCAGGGGCAGCGAGGAGGCCAGGCCGCCCAGGCGCTCGGCGATCCCCTGGCGCGCGTTGTACAGGTCGATCTTGTCCAGGAACTGGATGGTGATGACCGAGAGCCCCGGGATCGACTGCGAGCGCAGCGTCGCCAGTCCGGTCGCCCCGTTCACGGCATTCTCGATCGGGCGCGTGACCAGCTGCTCGACCTGCTCGGCGGTCATGCCGGGCGCCTCGGTCTGGATGTCCACGGTCGAGGGCACGAAATCCGGGAACACATCGAGCGGGGCGGTCCGCAGCGACCACAGCCCCGCCAGCAGTGCGATCAGCGTGAGGGCGGTCAGGGGACCTGCGTAGCGGACGCACGCTGCCACCAGGCGCTGCACGGCCTCAGCCCCCGCCGGATCCGGCTGGATTCAGCTCGCGCGAGAGCAGCAGTCCTGCGCCGCTGACCACGACCGGCTGCCCGGGCGCGATGCCGGTGCCGGAGGCGACGACGTAGCCCCCCGCGTCCGGTCGGTTCGGCTCCACGCGCACGCGCACGTACGGGCCTCCGGCGCTCCCGACGTACACCCAGGAATCCCCTTCGCTGAGGAGCAACGCTGCCTGCGGTACCCAGACTCCGGACAGGTGGCCGCCGACCGCGGTGGTGGCCATGACGTGCTCGCCCTGCAGCAGGTCGGATCCGTCGAGCAGGGCGAAGAAGCCGCGGCCCGGCAGGGCCGGGTCCGCCGGCGCCGGCCAGGTCACCCGCGTGTGCCAGCCCTGCGCCCTGCGGCCGATTCGTGCAAGCGTGATTTCAGTGGCCTGGCCCTGCGGCAGTGCGCCGAGCGGGAAGGTCACGCGCGCCAGCACCGTGTGCCCCTGCGCGAGCCGGTCGAGCACTCTTTTCAGGTCCGCCGCCGAGCGCCACGGCGTATGCACCCCGAACACCGCTTCGGACTTGCGCAGCGCCAGCGCCAGTGCGGCCTGGTCGGCGGCGGATTTGCTCGCGGCGTTGTCCAGCACTTCCTGCGAGACCGCCGCATCCTCGCCGCTGGCGAGCGAGCGTGCACGCGCGAGCGCCGCGGTGCTCTGTGCCGCGGCCGCCGATGCGGTCGCCACTTCCGCGTACGCCTGCGCGAAGGTCTCCAGGCTCACGATGACGCCGAAGCCCGTGGCGCTCGCCTCGTAGTCGGCCGCACGCGCCGCCTCGGTCCGGATGCCGAGCGCCTGCACCTGTTCGGGGCTGAGGGCAACACCTGAAGGCGGGGCGGATGCAGCGGCAGGCTTCTGCGGGGCCGATTCCCCGGCACCGCACCCGGTGAGCAACGCCAGCACCAGCAGGGTGAAGCCCGAGCCGCATGGCGCGCGCAATCCCCTGCCTCGCGCGCGCCGCGTGCGGCGGGTACCGCTCATCAGGCCGTCCGGGCACCCAGGCAGCGGGCGCGGGTGCTCACCGTGCATCCTTCGGGTCGAGGTACAGGACCTTCAGCGAAGCGGGCAGCGGCTGGGGGCGGCCCGGACGGCCGTCCGGCCGCGGCGGCACCGGTGCGGCCGGGTCGATCGCGGCGGCGGCCACGAACAGTCGGCCGCTGGCCGGGTCGATGCTCATGGTGCGCCCGGTGATGGCCGTGGAAATGTCCGCGAGCACGGTGTAGCGCTGCGGTGACTCCTGCCGAATGACCGAGACGGTGCCATCGATGCCGTTGGAGCTGAAGATCAGCTGGCGCTGCGGGTCGAAAGCGGCCGCATCGGTGCCGCGCCCGATCGGCAGCTTCGCCACCAGGGCGCCGGAGTCGGCGTCCACCACCACCAGGAGCTGGTTCACGCAGCTGACGAAGACGCGCCGGGTCGCCGGATCCATCGCGATGCCGTGTGGGCTTTCGCACGCGGGGATCGGCCAGCGGGCATCCACGCGGTTGCCCGCGGTGTCGATGCGCACCAGTTCGCGCCGCTCCGCGCCGTTCACGTAGAGCTTGCCGCGGCCATCGGGGACCGCGAACTCCAGGGTGCCACCGACCTGGACCGTGGCGATCACCCGGTCGGAACTCGGGTCGAGCACCGAAACGCTGGCCGAGTCGCCGTTGATGACGAACACGTGGCCCGTCTTGGGGTCCACCACGATGCCGTCGGCATCCGGCTGGGTCTTCACGCGCCGCAGCACCTTGAGCGTGTGCAGGTCGAACACCACGACCTCGCCGGCCGTGCCGTCATCGGTGTAGCCCTTGCCGAGGCTGCCGGCGATGCCGATGCCATGGGTGCCGCCGGGGATGCCGGCCACGCTCCCGAGGCGCTCCCCACTGGACCCGTCGAGCACCTCGACGCGGTCGAAGTGCGACAGGTACAGCCGGTGCGTGTCCGCATCGAAGCTCAGGTAGTCCCAGCGCTCCGGGGCGCCCACGGCGACGGTGTGCGCCGTCGCGTAGGAAATGGCCGGGGACGGAGCCGCCCCGCTGAGGGCGCTGCCACCCAGGAGGGCCATCACACCGCAACAAGTCATCGGGACCTTGGCCATTGCATCCACCTTCCCCGTGGGACACCGTGCCCACCGCGCCTCAGGATCCGGGACACGCGGCTCACGCCCGCCAGTGTCGTGACGAAGAATTAGCCGAGAGTTAGCCTTTCGCGCAGGCGTTTTTCGGACCCGGCCCAGGGACTTACGGGAGCCGCGACCCGGTTCGATTCCAACGCGCAGTACCGGCGCATGCCCCCGTCGCGGGTCGCGGCGAAGTCACGATGCGCGCCTCTCAGAGGCGAAAGATCATGTCAGCAGCCTGAGGTGTCACTCGTTCAGCCTGAGTCGGTAGCCGAGCCCCGGTTCGGTGACGATGTAAACAGGGCGCTGCGGCTGCGGCTCGAGCTTCGAGCGAAGATTCTTGATGCAGACGCGCAAGCCGCGCGAATCTTCCAGGTGATTCGGACCCCAGACTTCCTTCAGCAACTGGCGTTGCGTCACGATCAGCCCGGCCTGGCGGTTCAGACATTCGAGGACACGATATTCCAGTGGCGTCAGATGAATCTCTCCCGCCGCGTTCCTCGCGTGGCGTCGTGAGACATCGATCCGCGTGTCGCCCAGCGCGATCTCATGGCCCGATTGGCTTCCCTGCGCGCCGCGCCGCAGAGCCGCACGTACGCGTGCCAGAAGCTCCGGCGGACTGAACGGCTTGGTCACATAGTCGTCCGCCCCGGCCTCGAACGCCGCCAGCTTCTGCGGCTCGGACGTGCGCGCCGACAGCACGAGGATCGGGACGGGGGACCATTCCCGAAGGCGCCGAATCACGGTGACACCATCCCCATCGGGCAGCCCGAGGTCGACCAGCAGCAGGTCGGGGCGTTGTGCCCGGGCATCGAGCAGCCCGCGGACTGCGCCGCCGGCCTCGGCAACCCTGAACCCCTCGGACTCGAGCAGCGCGCGCAGCACGCCACGGATGGCAGCGTCGTCCTCGATGACCAGAACGAGGTGCATCGCACCGGTCATGACCGCCACCGACGGCTGCCGGGCGGACGCACGGCCGCGGCCTCAAGGCTCATGGCTGTTGCCGGCTGATGCCTGCGTGGTTCCCGCGGCGGCCTCGCTCGGCAGCGCAAACTGGAAACGTGCACCGCCACCCGGGCGGGTGGTGGCCGTGATGTCGGTGCCGTGCTCGCGCACGATCGCCCGACATATCGCAAGGCCAAGTCCGACGCCGACGCTCGTTCCCTCGTTGGAGCCCCGCTGGAACTTGTCGAACAGGCGCGCCGGGTCACCCGGCGGCAGCCCCGGGCCGGTGTCGTCCACCGTGACCAGTACTTCCGCGCCGTCGTGCACCGCGGAGATAAGGACCCGCGTGCCGCAGGGCGTGTGCTTGACCACGTTGTCCAGCAGGTTGGCAAAGAGCTTTACCACGAGTGTTGCATCGACATACACGGGCGGCAGGCGCTCGCTCATGCGGGTCTCGACTTGATAGCCGCGCAGGCGCTCGCCGAAGCCGCGTTCCGCAACCTGGATAAGATCCGCCAAGTCCTGCCAGTCGCGCCGCAGCGGCACCCTGCCGGTCTCGAAGCGCATCAGGTCGAGCACGTTGTTGATGAGCTCCGACATCTCCAGTGCCTTGGTTTCGACCGAGCGGGCGAGGGCCTGTCGCGTCGCGTCGTCCAGGGTGGCGCCATGCGCGGCGAGGGTTGCGCCCGCCCCCGCGATCGCGGCCAACGGAGTCCTGAAATCGTGCGAGATGGATGCCAGCAGCGTGTTGCGCACGCTCTCGCGCTCCGCATCGAGGCGCACCGCCTCGGTGCGTTCCGCCAGCTGTGCCCGCTCCAGTGCCACGCCAATCTGCCCGGCGAAGGTCTCGAGCAGATGACGTTGCTCGGGAAGGGAAACGCGCCGCGGATTGTCGGGGTGGACGGCCAGGACCCCGAGCCTGCGTGCGGCATCCCCCAGCGGCACATAGAGCGCCGGTGAGGCGGGCAGGGTGTCCGTGTCGCGTCCCGCCTCGCGGCCGTGATCGGCGACCCACTGGGCGATCGCAAGGTCGGGTGCGCGCAGCGATTGCTCGACCGGCGGATCGCGGGGCATCTGCAGTCGCCCCTCCGCATCCGGGAGGATCACCGTGGCCTTGCTCTGGAACACCTCCGCCACGTGCCGGACTGCCACGGTGGCCAGCTGCCGCGTGCCCCGGGTCGCGGCCAGTTCACGGCTCATCGCATACAGCAATGCCGTGCGCCGCTCGCGTGCGCCGGCCACGCGGGTTTGCTGGCGCACGCTCGCCATCAGCGTGGCACTGATCAGTCCCACGATCAGCATGACCGCGAACGTCACCAGGTACTGGGCGTCAGATACGGCGAAGGTGAAGCGGGGCGGCACGAAGCAGAAGTCGAAGGCCGCCACGTTGAGGACGGTCGTCAGTACCGAGGGACCGCGGCCCAGGCGCAGGCCGGAGATGGTCGCGCCGAGCAGATACACCATCACCAGGTTCACGAGTTCGAAGTGCGGATACATGGCAAAGGCGGCCGCGGTGCCGACTGCGCTGATCGCCGTCGCGCCGGCGTAGCGCGCCCAGCGTATCTGCCGGGGCCGGTTGTCCGGGCGGCCGTGGGCCGAGCTGCCATCCGCGGGCGCCGACTCCGGCGGAGCGATGATGATGACGTCGTAGCCGCGTGCACGCCGCGCCAGTTCGGTCACCGCGGAGGGTCGCACCAGGGCCTTGAGGCCCAGGCGTTTCGGTGCCCCGACGATCACCCGGGTGGCATTGCGGGTACGCGCGTACTGCTCGAGCGCTTCGGTGGCCGTGGGACCGTCGATGGTCACCGTCTCGGCGCCCAGGGACTCCCCCAGGCGCAGCAGGTCGATGCGGCGGTTCCGCTGAGCCTCGGAGAGCTTCAGCAGCGCCGGCGTCTCCACGTACACGACCGTCCACTGCGCGTCCAGGGCGTCGGCCAGGCGCTTGCCGGCACGGATCAGCTGTTCGGACTGCCGGTCCGGCCCGGTCGCCACCAGCACGCGTTCACCGGGCAGCCGCGGGCGCCGCCCGGACCCGGTCCCGGCGCCTGCCGAGGCCCGTGCTGCGGTCTCCACCCGATGCGCCACCCGCCGCAGCGCCATCTCGCGCAGCGCCATGAGGTTCGGCACCTTGAAGAACCGATCCACGGCACTGGCGACCGCATCGTGCACGTACACCTTGCCGGCGTGCAGCCGCGCCAGCAGATCCTCCGGCGGCAGATCGATCAGTTCGACCTCGTCCGCTTCATCGAAGACGTGGTCGGGCAGCGTCTCGCGCTGCTGCGCCCCGGTCATCTGCGTCACCAGGTCATTGAGGCTCTCCAGGTGCTGCACGTTGACCGTGGTCCAGACGCTGATGCCGGCCTCGAGCAGTTCCTCCACGTCCTGCCAGCGCTTGGGATGGCGCATGGCCGGCTCGCCGCCGATGAGGTTTGAATGCGCAAGCTCATCGACCAGGACGATCCCGGGACGGCGCCGCAACGCTGCGTCCAGGTCAAACTCCTGGCGTACGAGTCCGCGGTAACGCACCGCGAGCGCCGGAAGGCGGGGCAGCCCCTCCAGCAGCGCCTCGGTTTCGGCGCGACCGTGGAGCTCGACGTAGCCGACCACAACGTCCCGTCCCGCCGCGCGCGCCGCGCGCGCGGCCTCGAGCATCGCGTACGTCTTGCCGACGCCCGCGGAGGCGCCAAAGAAGATGCGCAGTCGGCCGCGCTGCGCGCGTGCCTCCTGTGCCTGCACCTGGGCTAAGAGAGTGTCCGGATCCGGTCGTGCCTCTGCCATCCGGAACGGGCCCCGATTACCTGCTGCCATCCAGCGCCAGGTTCAATTCCAGCACGTTGACGCGCGGTTCACCAAGGAATCCGAGCACCCGGCCGCGCGCGTGCGCCTCGATCAGTGCGGTGACGGCCCCGACGCTGGTATGGCGGGCCTGGGCGATTCGCGGCGCCTGGAAGTCAGCTGCCGCCAGACTGATCTCCGGATCCAGGCCGCTGCTGGAAGCGGTTACCAGGTCCACCGGCACCTTCACCGCGCCCGCCGGATCCGCCGTCCGCAGTGCCTCAATGCGCGCCTTCACCGCGTCCGCAAGCGCCGGGTTGAGCGGACCGAGGTTGGAGCCGCCCGAGGCGGTGCCGTTGTAGGGTTGCGGCGCAGTGGCCGAGGGCCTGCCCCAGAAGTGCCCGGGATCGCTGAAGGACTGGCCGATGAGCGCCGATCCGACGGCGCGTCCGCCGCGCAGCACGACGCTGCCGGCCGCCTGCGACGGGAACAGGACCTGCGCGACCGCGGTGATGAGCAGCGGGTAGGCGAGGCCCGTGAGGGCGGTCATCAGGAGCAGCAGGACGATGGCCGGACGCAGGATCGCGGGCATGACGGTTACCTCCTTCAGACCAGGTGCCCGAGCACCAGGCCGATGTCGATCAGCTTGATGCCGAAGAACGGGATGACGATGCCTCCCAGCCCGTAGATCATGAGGTTCCGGCGCAGCAGCACCGCTGCGCCGATCGGCCGGTACTTCACGCCCTTGAGCGCCAGCGGGATCAGCACCATGATGATCAGCGCGTTGAAGATCACGGCGGAGAGAATGGCGGAAAACGGGCTGCCCAGATGCATCACGTTCAGCGCGTTGAGCTGCGGGTACGTGGTGGCAAATGCCGCCGGGATGATGGCGAAATACTTCGCGACGTCATTGGCGATGCTGAAGGTGGTCAGCGAGCCGCGCGTCATGAGCATCTGCTTGCCGGTCTCGACCACTTCGATGAGCTTGGTGGGATTGGAGTCCAGGTCGACCATGTTGCCCGCCTCCTTGGCCGCCTGGGTGCCGGTGTTCATGGCGACGGCGACGTCGGCCTGCGCCAGCGCCGGGGCATCGTTGGTGCCATCGCCGGTCATGGCCACGAGCTTGCCTTCGGCCTGATGCCGCCGGATGAGCGCCAGCTTGGCTTCCGGCGTTGCCTCCGCCAGAAAGTCATCGACCCCGGCTTCGGCGGCGATGGCCGCGGCGGTGAGTTTGTTGTCGCCCGTGATCATGACGGTCTTTATGCCCATGCGACGCAGCTCCCCGAAGCGCTCGCGGATGCCTCCCTTGACGATGTCCTTCAGCTCGATGATCCCGAGCACCCGCACCCCGTCGCTCACCAGCAACGGCGTGCTGCCGCGGCGCGCGATCTCGTCGACGCTGGTCTGGATTGCTCGCGGCACGACCTGTCCGAGACCTTCCACATGCTTCTGGATGGCCGACGGGGCGCCCTTGCGGATCTGCCGCGCGCCGATATCCACCCCGCTCATGCGTGAGTGCGCCGAGAACGGAACGAAGACGCCGTGCAGCGACTTAAGATCGCGCTCGCGCAGTTTGAATCGCTGCTTGGCCAGAATGACGATGCTGCGACCCTCGGGGGTCTCGTCTGCCAGTGACGCCAGCTGGGCAACGTCCGCCAGGTCCTCCTCACGGATACCCGGTGCCGGCACGAACGTGGCCGCCTGGCGGTTGCCGAGTGTGATGGTGCCGGTCTTGTCCAGCAACAGCACATCGACATCCCCGGCTGCCTCCACCGCCCGTCCGGAAGTGGCGATGACGTTGGCCTGCATCATGCGGCTCATCCCGGCCACGCCGATCGCCGAGAGCAGGGCACCGATGGTCGTGGGGATCAGGCAGACCAGCAAGGCAATCAGCGCCGTAATCGTCACCGGTGTACCCAGCTTGGCCACCATCACGCTGTACAGGGAGTAGGGCAGCAACGTCACGGTGGCGAACAGGAATACCAGCGTAAGCGCAACCAGCAGAATGGTGAGTGCGATCTCGTTCGGCGTCTTCTGGCGCGTGGCGTTCTCGACCATGGCGATCATCCGGTCGATGAAGGTCTCGCCGGGATTGACCGACACCCTGACAACGATCCAGTCCGAGAGCACGCGCGTGCCGCCGGTGACCGCCGAGAAGTCGCCGCCGGATTCGCGGATGACCGGCGCGGACTCACCGGTGATCGCGCTCTCATCCACGGATGCCGCCCCCTCGATCACCTCGCCGTCCGCCGGGATGTAATCCCCGGCCTCGATCAGCACGACATCGCCACGCCGCAGCGCGTCGGCGCGCGTGCGCTCCTGCCGCGTGCGCTCGGCGGGATCGACCAGCTTCTTCGCCCAGACCGTCTGCTTCAGGCCGCGCAGCGCGGCGGCCTGGGCCTTGCTGCGTCCCTCGGCCAAGGCCTCGGCGAAGTTCGCAAACAGCACCGTGAACCAGAGCCAGACGGCGACGTTCAGGATGAACCAGGTGGGCGCCTCGCCGTGGCCGGCGAGCGCCTGCACGCCCAGGACGCTCGTGAGGATGCTGCCCACGTAGACGACGAACATCACCGGATTGCGCCATTGCACGCGGGGGTCGAGCTTTCGGAACGCGTCGGCAATCGCCGGGCCGAGCAGCGACCGATCGAACATCGACAGCCTGCGGCGTGCCGAGGCGATCGCAGTGCCCGGCTCGCGCTCCTGGCCGGGCCCGGCCGCTGCCACGGTGGCCGCATCCGTGAGCGGCCGCACTGCGGGTGTCTTGACTGACTCACTCATCTTTAGCCACCCCACATCATCAGGTGTTCCACGATCGGCCCGAGCGCCAGTGCTGGCACGAATGTGAGGGCGCCCACCAGCAGCACTGTGCCGATCAGCAGGAACACGAAGGTAGGGCCGTGCGTGGGCATCGTACCGGAGCTCACCGGGACACGTGCCTTGCCCGCGAGCGAGCCGGCGATCGCGAGCACGGCGACGATGGGCCAGTAACGCCCGAGCCACATGCACAGGGCGAGCGCGACATTGTAGAAGGGCACGTTCGCCGACAGGCCACCGAAGGCGCTGCCGTTGTTGTTGCTTGCCGAGGTAAAGGCGTACAGGATCTCGGAAAAGCCGTGAGCGCCGGGATTGGCAACGGCCGACTGCCCGGTGCTCAGCATCACCGCGATCGCCGTGCCGACGAGGACGAGGAGCGGCATCACCAGGATGGAAATGGCGCTCATCTTCATCTCGAAGGCCTGGATCTTCTTGCCGAGGTACTCGGGTGTGCGGCCTATCATCAGCCCGGCGATGAACACCCCGACGACCGCGAAGATGAGCATCGAGTACATGCCGGTGCCCACCCCTCCAAATATGACCTCACCGAGCATCATGTTGAACAGCGGAACGAAGCCGCCCATCGGGGTGAACGAATCGTGCGATGCATTGACGGCCCCCGTGGACGTGCCGGTCGTTATGGTCGCGAACAGCGCCGAGGCACCGATGCCAAACCGCGCCTCCTTGCCCTCCATGTTGCCCCCTGGCTGCAGAGGACCCGGCGCCTGATCCACGCCCAGGGTCGCCAGCTGCGGGTTGCCAGCCTGTTCGTTACTGGCGGCAATCCAGAACTCTCCGGCAAACAGGATCACCATCGCAGCCAGGATCGCCCACCCCTGGCGGGTATCACCCACCATCCGGCCGAAGGTATACGTGAGCGCCACCGGTATCAGCAGGATGGTCACCATCTCCAGCAGGTTCGATAGCGGCGTCGGGTTCTCGAACGGGTGCGCCGAGTTGGCATTCAGGAAGCCGCCGCCGTTGGTGCCGAGTTCCTTGATGATCTCCTGCGATGCCATCGGCCCCATCGGCAGCGACTGTGTCTGCGTCGAGGCGTGTTCGAGCACGGGATTTCCTGCGGCATCCTTGACCGGATCGCCGGCGGCATCGGTCTTTGGCTGCTCGTAGTCAACCCGCTCGAGCGTGGTCACGTCCTTGTAGGCGCTGAGGTTCTGCGGCACGCCCTGCCAGACCAGCACCAGGGCCAGGACGGCGGAGATTGGCAGCAGCACATAGAGCGTGACCCGCGTCATGTCCACCCAGAAATTGCCCACCCCGGTCGCATTGCGACGGGCGAAACCGCGGATGAGCACGATTGCGACGACGATGCCGGTTGCCGCCGACAGGAAGTTCTGTACGGCAAGGCCTGCCATCTGGGTGAGGTAGCTCATGGTGGACTCACCCGAGTACCCCTGCCAGTTCGTGTTGGTAATGAAGCTCACGGCCGTGTTCAGCGAAGAATCGGCCGAGACGTTCGCGAAGTGCTGGGGATTGAGCGGTAGCCACAGCTGCAGGCGCTGCAGCGCATAGAGGGCCAATGCCCCGAATGCATTGAACACGATCAGGGCGATCGCATACCCCTTCCAGCCCATTTCCGCGTTCGGGTCGGTACCGCACAGGCGATAAACCAGCCGCTCCAGCGGGGCCCCCAGGCGCAGCGCCCATATGGGCCGCCCCTCCATCACGTTTGCGATATACAGCCCGAGCGGCTTTGCCAGCAGCAACGCGAGCGCCAGAACGACTGCCGCGAGTGCAAGGGTCGAGGGGACCATCAGAACTTCTCCGGCCTGAACATCGCGTACAGGAGGTAGACGAAGAGACCCGCGGCCAGGAGCCCGCTGAGCAGGTAAAGCGCATTCATTCCGCGGCCTGCAGTCGGCAGAGGGCGAGCACCAGAGCGTGCGTCGCCGCGCACATCACAACGAGTACCCCGAGGTAGATCAGATCCATGGCATGACTCCTGCAGCCTTCGGCCCGTATGAATACTAGGAATTGCCCCGTGAGTTTCCTGTTAGGAAATCGCGCCCGGGCTAGGTGCCGAACTTGTAGACACCCTGTACGGCGACCTGGCTCAGGCTGTCCGCCATCTGTGGTGTCACCGAGGCGGGGTCGGTACGGTAGAACGTCTCGCGGGAGCTGCTGTCATAGCGACCCTCCAGCCGCAGCTCAAAGTTCTTTGCCGGGCTGTAACCGATGGTCAGGGTCGCCTCCTTCAGCGTCGAACCGGGCCCCCCGAAGTTGAAGCCGTCCCGGTCATTCAGATACTCGTCGCGCAGCGACAGGCGCCACAGGGAGTTGAACGCGTAGTTCACGTACAGGGCCGCACCGTCCCAGCGGGCCGTGGTCGAATCCGGAAGGCGCTGCTGGTCCCAGTCGACATTTACGATGAAGGTAAGGGCCGATGTCGCGTTGTAGGTTGCGACCACGTCCACCAGGGTGCGCTCGCCCTCGTACTGCTCGTTCTTTCCCGCGTATGCCTGCGCAGTGAGCGACACGGTCTTGCTGGGCGTCCAGGCAACGCCGAGTTCCGCGGTCTTGGGGCCATACGAGGTCGAAGTCACGTTCCAGCCGTTGTTGATTCCGCCGATGAGCGTGACGGTGTCCGTGACGGCCCATGTCGCGCGTACGCCGGTGTGTGTCAGCGGCTCGCACCAGGCAAAGAGGAGGGAGCGTGAGAAGTTGGTGTTCTGCGTCGCGTTGATGTACTCGGCGCCGGCCAGAGTCACGAATTTTCCGGCGATCAGCGTCAGCGCGCCGCGCTGGTACTGGAGGAACGCCTGGCGCACGTCGAATACACCGTCATCGCCCGGGCCTCTTTCTGCCTGGTTCAGGAGCCGGGCGTCCTCGCCCGCGAAGAGGTCGACGAGCGCCCCGAAGCCGTTCTTTGGCTGGTAGGCAAGCTGGAAACCGGCCTGGTCCAGCTGGAACGTATCGTGCTGGATGTCAAACTCGTGGACGTTCGCCGGATACCCATTGGAGTGGTAGTAAGAGGCAGCGACGTAGCCGTTGGCGGTCAGGCCCCACGCGGCGAACAGGTCTGTCCACGCAGGTACGGCAGGGGTGGCCGTTTGCGCATCGGCCTCTGCGGCCGGGGCAGCGCCATTGAGTGCGGCGGTGAGCAGTGCCACGGCCCCGAGGAATCGCATGGAATTCACAGCCAGTCTCCTGAGGCCGGAGCTGTCGCCGCGCCGGCAGCCGTTAGTGCCTGCCGTGTCTCGCGACACTCCGACGTTTGCGTGATGCCCAAGGCTATCGGGAGGTGCCGTTAGCTCGCTGTGAGTAAATACACGGCAACTCGACCGGAGGATTCGGTGTCAGCCGGGCAGGGACCGCATCAACGGGCGGGAATCGAGAGAGACATCGCGCCAAACCGGTCAGGGATATCGGCAGGCAATCCGCGTACGAGGCCTCCAATGGGGCTGAACTGCCGGGGACTGCCCGCGGGCGGCCTCACGCCGGTACAATTGCAGCATTCGCCCCCGTAGCTCAGTGGATAGAGCGACCGCCTCCTAAGCGGTAGGTCGTCGGTTCAACTCCGGCCGGGGGCGCCAGACCCTCTATTGTAACTACTGATCGGTTGTCCCGACTTCGCTTCCAAACCACTTGTCGCAAAGCCGTTGGTAGGTACCATCCTCACGCATGGCGACCAAGGCGGCATTTACCGGTCGCCGCAACCGGCTGCCTTCCGGGAACATGAGACCGAGGACTCCCCGGTTAAACTCCGGACCCACCACCTTCACCAAGCCCTTGCCCTCGTGCGCCTGGAAGTAGCGCAGGGCGGGCCCAGGCAGCAGCAGCGCGTCCACCTTCTTGTCGAGCAGGGCCTGGTAAACTTCCCGGACCTGCGTGAACTCCACAACCCTCGCGTTGTGCTCGCGAAGGTATCGGACGGAAACAGACCCCGCGATCGTACCGACCCGTTTGCCCGGCAGATCCGCCGGTCCATTGATCGCGCCGCGGAACTGCTGGACGGTCAGCGTAGTGGTGAGCTGCGCCGTGTAGAGCCCGCACTGAGTGTCGGCGCCGTTTCGTAAACAGTATCGACTTCCAGCCTGGCGGCGATTTCCTTCCACAGGTCAATGCTGAAGCCGGTCAGCTCTTGGCCCTCCTCAATTACAAAGGGTGGCGCGATGAAGGTCTCTACGCGCACGGTCTTCTCGAGCGCCGGAGCGGCAAGAACCGCTCCTGCACCCTGCAGAAGCAAGAGACCGGTTGCCGCGACGGCGGCGTAACGGGATGGTCTTCGCTGCACTGACGCTTTCAACACGGCCCCGCGCTCAGCCTCACGGCCGCTTCACAGGTGCGGCCTCCCGAGGAACTCCAGTAACCCCAACGCTCATCAGCCGGCTGGTGTGGCAATGGAAAGGAGTGTCCCAGTCAGCATGCCCGCCGCGCTATACGCAAAACTACGACCATCGAGCCATTCCACATCACGGAACCCCGTCTAGGGTTGAGCGGAATGGAGCTGCTGTTCGACTTCCCTCTGCGGCGAACAGCGGTCGAGCACGGAATCGTGGCGCGAGAAAAGGTCATGTGATTCAGGGCTCTGCGCCCATCCTTTGCCTCGGATCATGGTTCAACTGCCGCCCGGGACTACGCCGGGCGAGCTCTGAACCGACAGTGGCTGGGACAACCCATGGCCATTCGTGGGAGTGACGTAACCGGCGTCTCGCAATAAGCGGGGCGTCTTCGGGGGATTCATGCAGGTTCAGCGGAGGCGATCCGCACCTTTGACGAATCCGAAATCGCGGTGAGAATTCCGGCGAGGATCCGCCCGGGGCTCGGCGGACACCCAGGCACAGCGACATTGACGGGGATGACGTTCGATACACGACCGCAACTGGCGTAGCCCTCGCCGAAGACGCCCCCCGTACAGCCACAGTCGCCGATGGCCACGACGAGCTTCGGATCGGGGGTGGCCTCGTACGTGCGCTTGAGGGCGGCCTCCATGTGCCTCGACACCGGTCCGGTAACGAGCAGCAGATCCGCGTGCCGCGGACTGGCGACGAAGCGAATGCCGAGTCCTTCCAGGTTGTAGATTGGATTGTTGAGTGCGTGGATCTCCAGTTCGCAGCCGTTGCACGAGCCGGCATCGATGTGACGGATGCAGAGGGCTCTGCCGAGCACCGCTCGGATGTGTTCCTGGAGCTGATCGCCGACCGCAAAGCCTGCGTCCGGCTCAGGCGGGCACTCGGAGACAATGCCTACGGAGGCAATCTGGCGCAGGGTCTTTAGCATGTCAATGCACTACAGGTCATGGCCACTGTACGAAAGATTGAAGGACTTATTAATGAGGGGGAAATCCGGGACGATGTTGCCGATGACGGCATGCTCAAGCACCGGCCAGTTCTGCCAGGAGGGATCGTGAGGGTGGCAGCGCTGTATTGTCCCGGCAGGGCCGGCTTCCAGCGCTACGCAGACAGGACCCCGCCAGCCCTCGATGAGACCCGCCCCGGTCACGCCGGCCGCTGGTGCATCCAGGGGTGCTCGGTGTGGACCGTCCGGCAGCGATGCCAGAATGTGCTGAATCAGGCGGCACGACTCCTGCAGCTCATCGAATCGAACCGCTACCCGCGCCGCCACGTCACCCTCGGAGCGAGTTATCTTCTGTACCGAGAGCTGCGTGTAGGGTTCGCAGGGCAGGTCACATCGCAGATCGAACGCCTGAGCGCTCGCCCGGCCCGCAAGCCCCGTGAGTCCCAAACGGGTTGCCAGCTCCGGGCTGACAACTCCCGCGCCGTTGAATCGATCCCGTACACCCTCGTGCTCCTCGTAAATGATTCGCAACCTCTGTGCCTCGTCGGCGATCTCACGCAGACACTGGCCAAGCGCGGCGGCGTCCGCGCGCGCTAAGTCCCGCTGCGTGCCACCCGGGATGACGCTATCCAGCAGGTAGCGCGCCCCCAGCGCGGTGTCGTTGACTCGCAGGATCTGTTCCTTCAGGCGCGAGAATTGCGTCAACCCAAAGGCGAAGCCAGCGTCATTTCCGAGTGCACCCAGGTCTCCCAGATGATTGGCCACCCGCTCAAGCTCCAGATACAGCGCGCGCAACCACGCAGCCCGCGGCGGGATCGAATTCCCCGTGATGCCCTCCAACGCCTGACAGTAGGCCCACGAAAAGGCGACCGCGGAGTCGCCTGAGACCCGCGCAGCCAGTCGATGCGCCTCCAGGATGGGCAGCTGCGTGAAGCGCTCCTCGATACCCTTGTGCACGTATGCCAGTCGCTCCTCGAGCCTTAGGACCTTTTCTCCCACCACCGAGAAGCGAAAGTGCCCCGGCTCGATAATGCCGGCGTGCACCGGGCCGACTGCGATCTCGTGGACGCCTTCGCCTTCGACGCGCACGAACGGATAGTCATCAACCATTGCCTGCGCGTTCAGAATTTGGGGGGGCGGGTCAATGAGCGGCCGATAGTGCTGCGGCCACGCGGCGTGACGCAACCACGGTCGGGTATCCGCATCGCTGGAGCGGAGGCCGGTGAGATCAGCGACCGCGCGTTGCATGCGTACGCTGGCGGGAAAGAGATCGCCGATCCCCGGGTAGGGGGATTCCGGATGCATAATCGGTACGGACAACAGCAGTCCCTGCGGACCGGCCAGAAAGGCCGCGCGGATCGTGGGAATCGCGTGGGCATCCGCGCTCGCCCAGAGCGCCAGCAGCCGTCCGGATGCGGCTGCAATGTCCTGCGCAATGCCGCGCCACTGATCAACGGCAACTGTAAGCGCGCGTAGGCCCGGCGCACCGGGCTGCGGTCTGCTGCGGGTTAGCCAGCTCTGCAGTGGCATCTCATTCGCCTCCAATCAGGCGCGCGGCGGCGCGATACCAGTCCGCAAGATAGGGCGGTACGTAAAGGCCGAGCATGAGGACAATGGCGAGGTGCGCGAACACGGGCAGCAGTGCCGGCGGGTGTGGAAGGCGCTTCGCCGTCGTTTCACCGAATACCATGGGCTGTACGCGCCCGAAGATCGCCGCGAAGGCGACGCCCAGGGCGGCAAGCAGGACCGGAGTGGCCCACGGCTGCTCTCTCATGGCGGTGGTGAGAATCAAGAACTCGCTGGCGAAGACTCCGAATGGCGGCATGCCCAGGATCGCCAAAGACCCCATCATGAGCCCCCAGCCAATCGTCGGGCTGAGCGTGATCAGGCCGCGGATGTCCTCCATCAGCTGCGAGCCGGCCTTTTGTGCGGCGTGGCCCACGGTAAAGAAGATCGCTGATTTCGTGAGCGAATGCACCGTCATGTGCAGGAGGGCGGCAAAGTTGGCGACCGGCCCACCCATTCCGAAGGCGAAGGTGATGATGCCCATATGCTCGATCGATGAATAGGCAAAGAGGCGCTTGATATCGCGCTGGCGCCATAGCAGGAACGCCGCCAGTACCACCGAAAGCAGCCCGAAGCACATGAGTATCTGCGAGGGGAGCTGAGAGTGCAGGGACCCCTCGACCAGCACCTTGCAGCGCACGACTGCATAGATCGCGACATTCAATAGGAGCCCGGAGAGCACGGCGGAGATGGGCGTTGGGCCTTCGGCGTGCGCATCCGGCAGCCAGTTGTGCAGCGGCGCAAGTCCGACCTTGGTGCCATAGCCAACGAAAAGGAATACAAACGCGAGTCCGAGTACCGTCGGTTCAAGATGGCCCTTCACCGCATTCAGGTGCGTCCAGAGCAGTGCCGTCCCACCTGCGGCACCCAGCACCTTCTCGGCCGCGAAGTACAGGAGGATCGTGCCAAAGAGAGCCTGGGCGATGCCCACCCCGCAGAGGATGAAATACTTCCAGCCCGCCTCGAGGCTCGCGGGGGTGCGGTACAGCGTCACCAACAGCACCGTAGACAGGGTTGCCGCTTCCATCGAGACCCACAGCAGCCCCATGTTATTGGTCGTCAGCGCGACCAGCATCGTCGCCATGAACAGCTGATACATGCTGTGGTAGAGGCGCAGCCGGGTTGGCGCGACCCGTCCGTGCGTCATCTCCACGCGCATGTAGGGGCGCGAAAAGATTGAAGTCGTGAGGCCTACAAAGGCGGTGAGCGTGACCAGGAAGACGTTGAAGGAATCGACGAAAAACTGCTCATGTGCCGCTAACAGGGGCCCGGAATTCACGACCTGTGTCGTAAGCGCACATGCGGCGATGAACGTGATCAGACTCACTCCCACGTTCAGATGGGCCGCCCAGCGCCGTGCACCGAAGACACCGAGGAGGAGGGCGCCACAGACGGGTGTGCTCAGCAGCAGTAGGAATGTCACGGCTCAGTGCTCCTGACCAGACTGGGCTGACACCGGTGGCGTAGTCTTCGACGAGGTCGAGCTCTCCTTGAGGGATTCGAGATGATGCAGATCGAGGCTGTCGAACTGTTCGCGGATCTGGAAGAAGAAGACCCCGAGGACCAGTACGGCGACAAGTACATCAAGCGCGACGCCGAACTCCACGATCATTGGCATCCCGTACGTGGCGCTCATGGCGCCGAAGAAAAGGCCATTCTCCATTGAGAGGAAGCCCACGACCTGTGACATCGCCTTGCGTCGCGTGATCATGGTGACAAAGGAAAGCAGGATCACCGCGACGGCGATGCCAATCGCGCTGCGGGTGGCGGTACTGGCGAGCGCGGCGATCGGCTGCGCAAGGCCAAAGGCGAAGATAACGACTAGGAGCCCAACCAGCATCGTGCCCGAGATGTTGAGCAGCGGCTCGGTGTCCCAGTAGACCTGCAGCCGGCGTATGAGGCGATGCAGGAGCCATGGCAGGAGCAGTACTTTCAGTGCGAGCGTCAGCGCCGCCGACAGGTAGAGGTGACGCTCGCCGGTTCGCCAGGCAAGCAGAAGCGTGGCGACGAACAGCAATACCCCCTGTATGGCGAGCAGGCTGACCAGCGTTACCACACGCCGCTGCGCCAGCATTGCAAAGGACAATAGCAGCAGCAGAGCGGCACACAAGTTCAGAAGTTGCAGATCGAGAGGGGTTCCGGTCATGCCTCAGGCTCCCAGGAGCAAGTGCACGAGGAGCCCCAGCACCGCGAGCATAAAGGCGATCGCGAGAAACTCCGGCGCCCGAAAGACTCGCAGCTTGGCGGAGATCGTTTCGATGAAAGCCAAGGCCGCGCCGGTCACGGTAAGCTTCGCGCCCAGCAGCGGGATCGAGGCCAGAAGAGACAACGGACTTCCGGTACCGATTGAGATGCCCCAGGGAAGAAAGAGCGCAAATCCGATACAGGCGTAGTTGAAAAGTTTGAGGGCGGCCGCCCACTCCATGAGCGCGAGGTGCCGCGCGGAATACTCAAGCACCATCGCCTCGTGAATCATCGTGAGTTCGAGGTGCGTTGCCGGATTGTCGATGGGGAGGCGGGCGTTCTCGGCGAGCAATATCAGGGTGAATGCAATAGCTGTGAAGGCAAGACTTGGGTAAAGACCCAGCCTGTGCGTGGCGAGACTCTCCGCGATCGCCGGAAGCGCCGTGGTCGCCGAGATGATGGAGGCGACGAAAATGACCATCAGCAACGCAGGCTCGGCGAGAAAGCCGACCATCATTTCACGGCGAGCACCGAGGGTACCGAACGCGGTTCCGATGTCCACCGCCGCAAGTGAGAGAAAGACGCGAGCGGTGGCCAGGAGGCCGACCAGTGCAATCGCATCGGCCGCGACCGTAAACGGTAAGCGCGTGCCCATGGAGGGGATAATGCCGGCGGCCACCACCATGGCGCCAAAGACGACGTAGGGCGCGAGGCGGAAGAACGGGGAGGCGTTTGCGGCGATCACTGCATCCTTATGGAAGAGTTTGCGAATGCCGCGGTAGGGCAGCCAGATGCTCGGCGCCCGTCGGTTCTGCAGCCAGGCGCGACACTGATTGACCCAACCCAGAAACAGGGGTGCAGCCGCGAGGGCGGCGAGCAGCTCCAGTGCCTGAGTGAGGATCTCGATGGGCTTCATAACATGAGCGCCAGGAGGACGATGAGCGTCGTAAAACTGTAGGTCAGGTAGGCAGAGATGCGGCCCTGCTGCACCCAGGTGAGGGTATCGGCGGTGCGTTGCACGAGGGTCCCTAGCGGGACATAGAGCCATTGCCAGATCCGATCGCTCACGAAGACGCGGTAGCGCGGCGACGGGTCGAACGCCGATGGCAGGTCGCGCTTGACCGCGAAGAGGGCCCCGAAGATGTGCCGGATCGGCTGACCGAAACCCTCGGCGGTATCTTGCATGCGGGCGTCTAAACGTCCGAAGCCACCATCCCATGCGGGGGCGCGCCGCACGCGGTAGTGATAGAGGCGTCGCACCAAAAGCACCGTCAGCACGACGCTGCTCATCAGCGCGATGAGGAAGATGGGTGCGGAATAGGAGGCTTGTCGGTGCGCCAGCGGCGCCAGCAACCACCAGGGCGCGCCCGTGCGTGGGAGCGCGGCGCCACTGAATTGCGCGACCACGATGCGCAGGGCGCCGATGAGGTATGTGGGCAGCAGGCCCAACGATATACAGCCGAGCACGAGCCAAGTGAGGCCGATGCGCTCAAGCACGCCTGCATCACGAGCGCGGGCCAAGGCGGATTCTCGGGGCTGTCCCAGAAAGATGACACCGAAGAACTTGACCATCACGTAGGCAGCCAGTGCGGCGGACAGCGCGACCAGGGCCGCCCCGATGGGCAGGATCATATTGACGAACGTCCGGGGCACCTCGTGCGCGAAGAGGAAGGCTTGCAGGAGGAGCCACTCGGAGACGAAGCCATTGAGCGGTGGCAGGCCCGCCATCGCGAGTGCCCCGACCAGCGTGAGCCAGGCGACCCACGGCATGCGATGAATCAATCCCCCCAGACGCCCCAGGTTACGCTCACCGGTTGAGTGGAGAACCGCTCCGGTGCCAAGAAACAGCAGGCTCTTGATGAACGCGTGATTGAGGCTGTGATAGAGGGCCGCGATCAGAGCGAGTGCGGCAAGGGAATCCATGCCCACGCCGTAGAACACGATTCCAAGCCCGACAGCTGCAAAGATGATTCCGAGGTTTTCGATCGACGACCATGCCAGCAGCCGCTTCATATCTGTCTGGACTGCGGCAAATGCCACGCCGTAAACCGCGCTGAAAAGCCCGATGGTGAGCAATACCAGACCCCACCACCACTCCGGCTTTCCAAGAAGATCGAAAGTAGCGCGCAACACACCGTAGACGGCCACCTTCAGCATGGCCCCGCTCATGAGTGCTGAGACGGGCGAGGGGGCCGCCGGGTGCGCTTCTGGGAGCCACACGTGAAGTGGCACAAGGCCTGCCTTCGCCCCGAAGCCAAAAAGGGCGAGCAAGAAGGCCGCTGTCGCCCAATAGGGAGTGAGATGGGCGCCACGCATGGCATCGAAAGTGAACTGCCAGCTCCCGCCCTGCATAACCCCGAAGCTGAGCAGTATGGCGATGGCCCCAACGTGTGCGATCAGCAGGTAGAGAAACCCCGCGCGTCGAATCTCGCCAAGAGCGTGCTGAGTGGTGACGAGGAAGTACGACGATACCGCCATGGTTTCCCACGCCACCATGAAGGCGTAAGCGTCGTCGGCCAGTAGCACAAACCCCATGCTGGCCAAAAACAGATGGTACTGCAGGCACAGAAGTCCTGGAGCGGTGCCCTCACCGCGGCGGAAGTAGCCCGCCGCAAAGATTGAGATCCCGGCGGATGATCCCCCCAGAAGCAGTAGAAAGAAGCTCGCGAGCGCATCGCGGCGCACATGCATCGGAAGATCCGGCAGACCTACCTTGAGCACTGCCTGTTCGGGCGGCGCGCCGAGGCTCGTAACGGCTACTACGGCAAGCGCCAGCCCGCACAGGGCTCCCAGCGGAAAGAGCATCCGGCCAACGAAGCCCACGCTCATCGGACGTAACAGGCCTGCGACTCCAATCAGGGCCCAAAGCCCGATAAGCGTAAGGCAGGCGCGCAGCGATGAGTCGATATACAGCGTCACACTGGGTTCTACTCCGATACGCGTTTGATTATAATACGCGGCAAAGAATACTGCCTGACCCGCTAAAGGATGGCCGTGGCAATAGAGGCCCGCACCGCACGACTGACGATACTCATCGACCCCCGGAAGAAGACGGTCTTTGAGCGTCTCTGTGCGGAGGAAGACTCAACGCCTTCGCAGGTTGTTCGACGCCTGATCCGACGCTATATCGAGGAGCGCACCGGGCGGCCGTGGACTCCCCCCAAGGTCGCGACGCGTCGTGTCGCAAGGTCGTGAGACTCTGCCGGAGCGTTCAGTCGGGGTGCTTCGGCGTTCGTCGCGGCCGTCGGTGAACACGTCGGCAACTACGTTGGTCCGCT
The DNA here is from genome assembly GCA_018240525.1 of Pseudomonadota bacterium. Taxonomy (GTDB): domain Bacteria; phylum Pseudomonadota; class Gammaproteobacteria; order Steroidobacterales; family Steroidobacteraceae; genus 13-2-20CM-66-19. The sequence continues at coordinate 523,798 of JAFEFN010000014.1, read as the reverse complement.
GAGAAGTCCGCCCGGCCGCCCGCCGGTCGGCCCGGTATCCCCGGGGGCCTGCGCGGTGGGATCTTCCGCAGGTGAGACAGGGCTGGCGCAGGATGGTCCAGCTTCAGCCTTCCCGCGGCATTCCCGGCTCACGGCGCTGTGGCGCGCCGCTCCTGTGTCTTCGGATCCGGATGCGCAGCACTCGAGCGGGCACGGGTGAATTCGGCGCCGAAGTAAAAGATCATCGCCGAGTAGTACACCCACACGATCACAACGACGAGTGAGCCGGCGGCGCCGTACGCCGATCCCACCGCGGCCTTCCCCAGGTACAGGCCGATGAGTGATTTTCCCACCGAGAACAAGAACGCCGTGGTGACGGCCCCGAACCAGACATCGCGCCAGCGGACCGGGGCGTCCGGGACGTACTTCAGGACCACGGCGATCAGACCGGCGATTCCCGCGAAGGATACCAGCGCATTCAGCAGGTTCAGCACCCACAGCGGACCGGAGACGGCGTGGCTGAAGTAGGTTTCAAAGGCGGTGAGGCCTGCGCTCACGGTGAGCGATACCAGGGAAACGAAGCCAATCGCGAGCACCATCGCGAACGAGAACAGCCGTGATCTCACCAGGCTCAGGAGGCTGACGCGGCCTTTGCCGGGGACGTCCCAGATCTTGTTCAGGGCGGACTGCAACTCGCCGAAGACACTCGAGGCCCCGAACAGGAGAATCACCAGCCCGATGATCGAGGCGCGGCCGCCGCCATCCGGGGTATGTCCGTACGTGACGACGGCCTCGACCGCCCGCGCGCCCTCCGGTCCCACCAGTCTGCCGACCTCGCCGATGATTGACTGCTGCGCGGCCGGGCGGCCAAATAAGGCGGCGGTGATCGCGATCGTCAGGATCACCAGGGGGGCCAGTGACAACAAGGTGTAAAACGAGAGGGACGCCGCCAGCCGCGCGCCCTCGTGCTCGATCCAGTTGTCGAGCGCCCGGCGGGCGATCCACCCGACATGGCGCTGATTGCGGGCGCGAGAGTCAGTCATGGCAGGGCGCCGGGATGCGATTGCGGAGTGCCAGTGCATCGTTGGGGCATGGGAACTCCGGTGGGCTGAGTGCTTCCTGATCTTTTACCAATTCGATCGGGGGGAGGGCCAGTGTTCGTGCCGAACCCGAGCCTGCGGCACGGCCGTGCCATGAAGCGGAGCGGCGCCCCCGGAACCAGCCGCTCGGACCCTTGCGCGGCCAGGGCCGGGCTGTGTCTTGCCCTGTGGCTCGCAGCGGTGGCCGGCTGTGCACGCTCGCATCCGCCGCCGGCACCGCCGGCCGCCACCCGGACCGCCGGGGATCTCGATGCATCCCGGCTCGCCGCCGCTGCGCGCGAACCGGAGCAATGGTTCACCAACGGGCGTGACGGCGCGGGCACCTACTACTCACCGCTCGCCGGCATCAATCGCGAGACCGCTCCCAGGCTCGGATTTGCCTGGCAGTACCCGCTCGGGACCCGGCGCGGCCTGGAGGCGACGCCTGTCGTGGTGGACGGGATCATGTATGCGGCGGGCAACTTCGGGCGGGTCTACAGTCTCGACGCCGCCACCGGACGCGAGCGATGGACCTACGATCCGCAGGTGGATGGCCGCTGGGCTCGCTATGCCTGCTGCGACGCCGTCAATCGCGGCCTGGCCCTCTGGAAAGGACGCGTCTACGTCGGCTCCCTCGACGGTTATCTCCATGCAATCGATGCGCGCAGTGGGCAGCGCCTGTGGCGGGTGGACACGCTGCTCGGCCGGGCGCAGCAGCTCCCCTACACCAGTCCGGGATTCCCGGTGGTGGCGGGCAAGGTGGTGGTGATCGGCAATGCGGGCGCGGATTTCCGCGGCGTGCGTGGCTACGTGTCCGCGTTCGACCTCGAAACCGGTGCCCTGAAGTGGCGTTTCTTCACCGTCCCGCGCGACCCGAAGCTCGGAGCGCAGGACCAGCCCCACCTCGTCGAGGCGGTGAAGACCTGGGATCCCCGGCATCGCTGGGAGTTCGGCGGCGGCGGTACCGTGTGGGACGGCATTTCCTACGATCCGGATCTGAACCTGCTCTACGTCGGTACCGCGAATGCTTCTCCCTACACGATCAAGGAGGGCGGCCGCCGGGGCGGTGACGACCTGTATGCCGCCTCCATCATCGCGATCCACGCCGATACCGGGCAGATGGCGTGGTACTACCAGGTCGTTCCCGGTGACGAATGGGACTACGACAGCACGCAGAAAATGATCCTCGCCGACCTGCAGATCGGCACCCAGCTGCGCAGGGTGCTGATGCAGGCCTCGAAGAACGGCTTTTTCTATGTGATCGATCGGGCCACTGGCGAACTCATCTCTGCGAAGAGCTTCGCCTACACCAACTGGACGAAGGGCCTGGATCCCAGGAGCGGTCGGCCCATCCCGACGCCCGAGGCTGAGTACCTGCAGGGGCCGAAGCTTATCTATCCCTCCATGGCCGGCGCCCACACGTGGCAGCCGATGTCCTTCAGTGCGCAGACCGGGCTGGTCTATATCCCCGCGCTCGAGGCGCCCATGGTGTACATCGAGACCGCACGGCGGCCGGCCGGCCTGATCGAGGGGAACTTCACGGTCGCGGGATTCTTTCCGGAAGACTACGACCCGAAGGTGTTGGCGCCCCTGTTCGGGGCGCTGCCCAGCCTTGCGAGCCTGGCGGCTCCGGCGGCCGTGAACTCCGTCCGCTCGGTGGGCGTCCTCAAGGCCTGGGATCCCGTCAAAGGGCAGGTGGTCTGGGAGCGCCCGCTGCCCACCTTCTGGAGCGGCGGTGTCCTCTCGACCGGTGGAGAGATCGTGGTCCAGGGGGATGCCGAGGGGATGCTCGTCCTGTACGACGCCCGCACGGGCAACGTCCTCAGGAAAGTGGACGTCGGCACCGGCATCATCGCCGCTCCCATGACCTACGCCGTCCACGGCGAGCAGTACCTCGCCTTCATGGCGGGCTACGGCGGTGGCCCCGGCCTGTATGCGCCCTTTCCACCGAACACGGCGGCGTACAAATACGGCAACGCGGGCCGGATCGTGGCCCTCAAGCTCGGCGGCGGCGAAGTACCCAGGCCCCCGCTGGTCGAGGACGAGCCGTTTCCGCAGCCACCGGCACGCGAGGCAAGGGCGGGGAACGTGGCGCACGGTGCGGTCCTCTACAACCGCCATTGCGGGCGCTGCCACACCTTCGGTCGCGGCGAGCTGCCGGACCTGCGGCGGATGGCGGCGCCGACCCATGCGATCTTCGATGCGATCGTGCTGCAGGGCGCTTACGCTCCCCGGGGCATGGGCCGCTTTGACGACGTCCTGTCGGCGCAGGACGCGCACGACATCCATGCGTTCCTGGTCGACCAGGCGTGGGATGCCTTCAGGAATCAGCAGGCGGCGACGCACCCCTGAGTAGTGGGATACTGCCGATGCCGGGCCGGCCTGCCGTGCCAGCAGCCGGCCGACATCTCGGGGACTTGAAGTGACCGGTGCGGGTATGAGGGTGCATTGATGCAGGACTATGACCAGGTGTTCGCCAGGCTGCGCCGCGAGAGCGCCCGCATTGCGGGCTCGGGCGCTGCGGAGCGCGTCGACAAGATCCGCCGCCTCTACCGGGCCGTCTACGAGCTGCGCGGGGAGATCGGCCGTGCCGGGGACGCCGAGCTCGGCATGGACGGACGGCTGTCGCTCCTGCCGCTGAAGGCGGAGGCCGACCATGCCTGTGAGCGGCTGGCCGGCTGGATGCAAAGGCGGGAGGTCGAGCAGGTCCCGAGCCTGCTCGGGCGCCGCGCCTACGTGCACTACGAGCCGAAGGGCGTCGTGCTGCATTTGGCGACCTGGAATTCGCCGGTGCTGATCAGCCTGTCGCCGCTGATCAGCATGATCGCGGCGGGCAACGCCGTCGTCCTCAAGCCCTCCGAGGTCGCACCGCAGTCCGCAGAGCTGGTGCGGCAGGTGATCGAGCGCGCCGGTCTCGGCGATGAGGTCGCGGTGATCACCGGCGGCCCGGAAGTGGCCGAGGCGCTCCTGAAACTCCCCTTCGATCATATCTGTTACGTCGGCAACAACCGGATCGGCCGGCTCATCATGGAAGCGGCCGCCCGGAACTTCGCCGGCGTCACGCTGGAGATGGGGGGCAAGAACCCGGCGGTGATCGATGCCAGTGCCGATATCGAGGATGCGGCAGCCAAGCTCGCCTTCGCGCGTCACATCATCAACGGCCAGGTCTGTCTCAGCCCCGACTACGTTCTGGTCCACGAAAGCCTCAAGGCGCGCTTCCTCGAGGCGCTGCAGAACAAGATCCGGGCCTTCTACGACTCCTCCGGCAAGGGCTTTGCCGCCTCCCCGGACGTGGCTCGCATCATCAACGAGCGCCACGTGCGCCGGATCAAGGCGCTGATCGACGAGGCGGTCGCCAAGGGTGCGAGGCTCGTCATGGGCGGGGATGCGGATCCGGACACGCGCTTCGTGGCGCCGACAGTCCTGGTCGGGGTGACACCTGCCATGGCCATCTACCACGAGGAGGTCTTCGGGCCGGTCCTGTTCGTGGAGGGCTTCACGAACCGCGAGGAAGCGGTGGCGGAGATCGCCCGGCGGCCCAAGCCGCTCGCCATCTACATCTTCACGCGGGAGCGGGAGTCGGCCGACTGGTTTCTCGCGCACACCCGCGCCGGGACCAGCGCCATCAACAACGCGGTGGTGCAGGCCAATATCCAGTCGCTGCCCTTCGGGGGCGCGAACCACAGCGGCATCGGGCGGCTCGGGGGTCAGGCCGGCTTCGTCGAGTTCTCAAACCCGCGTGCTGTGGTCGAGGATGCGCTCGACACCCAGCAGGGTGCGCCGATGTTCTACCCGCCCTTCCCGAAGGAGGCGCTCGACTACGTGGACCACATGCTGGCGCCGTAGAGCGCGCCACGCCGCGCACATGAGGGCGCCGGTGGTCCTCGCGGCTGCCGTGTGTGCAATGCCCGACCGTGCCGCGCGGTCTACTCGAAGGGGGCGACCCATGCCCGCAGCCCTCAGCTGGGAGGTCTCATGCACCGGAGCACAGGGGTGTCTTGCGTATGCCTGCTGATCGCCATCACGGGGGAGGCCGGTGCGGCGCCCGGCGATGGGCTGTACACCCAGCCGGGACGTCTGGTGGAGGTGGACGGTCGCAACCTGAATCTGTACTGCACCGGCAGCGGCGCGCCAACGGTCGTCTTCGACTCGGGTTGGGGGGACTGGGCTCCCATCTGGGCGCTGGTCCAGCCACAGGTCGCCGCGTGGACTCAGGCGTGCAGCTACGATCGCGCGGGTGCGGGCTTCAGCGATCCGGGGCCCATGCCCCGCACGAGTTCGCGGATTGCAGATGAGCTCCATGGCGCGCTGCACAATGCAGGCATCGACGGGCCGTACATCCTGGTCGCAAGCTCATTTGGCGGCGACAACATGCGCGTCTTCGCCTTGCGCTACACCGCCGAAGTGGCGGGAGTGGTGTTCCTGGAGGCGGACACCGATGATCTGGAGCCGGCGGACCTGCAGAACGATGACCATCGTGGTGAGGCTGCATTCCTGCCGTACGTTCGGGCCTGCCGCGATGCCATCGCTAACGGCAGGCCGCTACCGCCGCGGCGACCTGACACTCCCGATCGCACGTGTGCGGAGTTGTTCTTCCGCAGCTGGCCGGAAGTGGCCTGGTCGTCCGGGTTGAACGAGAGCGTTCTACAGCAAGCGAAAACCAAGGTCGCGATGTACGACGCCTTCATCTCGGAAATGGAGCAGATGCCTGCCGATGAGTCATACCTGAAAGAGCATCGCGGCTCGCTGGGGACACGACCGGTACGAGTCCTCTCGACGGGGAACCATGGAGTGGGTTCAGTGGCGACGCCACGCGCCACGAGCCTCAAGCACCTGCGGTATGAGTACGAGGCCGCTCTCGGACAGTCACGCCTGCTCGAGCTGTCCTCGAATTCCAGGCAGATCTTTACCCGGAACAGTTCCGAATACATTCAGTTCGACGAGCCCGACACGGTTGTTTCGGCCATTCGTGAGGTTTTCGACCAGAGTGCGAGCAACCCTGGAGCGGGCCGCTAGCGACCCGCACATCCCCAGATACCGCATCGCACCGATTTTCGTGAAGGACAGCGACGGTTCTCGCACGGCCTCAACGCGCGTGTCCCAGTTGCGGCGATTGCACCCTCCGTGGCCGACATGCGGTAGCCCGATGGGATACAGGGAACCCGCCGGCAGGGCGAGTGCCTCCTGTCAATCAACCGCCCTGCGCACGGGTGCTCGTCGCCAGCCGTGGGCGCGAATTCGAGGCCCCCGACCCGACCCGGTCGAATTCGGCGAGCTTCTGCCGCAGGTAAGCCTCGGATGAGACCGTGTGCCCGTCGGAGAACCGGATCTGGTACGGCAATCCCGACATCGAGGATACCGAGCCGCACAGTCGAATGAAGTCATCGGCCGTGGCGATCCGGGACCCGGCGAGCCGCAGCTTCAGGCGCAGGTGCTTGCCCGCCTCCTGCGCATCGTAGGACTTCCCGTTGCGGAAGAACTCTGCGCCCTGCAGGCCTTCCACGGACCCGATCAGGTAGTCGATCTTCTGCCGCTCGAGCGCGGAGGCGTCCGCTGCGTAGGCGCAGACGCCGAGCGACAGCGCCGCGATCAGCAGCCATCCCGCAAGGTGCACAGGGCGTTTCATCTCGCGGCGGCGGGTGCGACAGCGGTGCGGTGGTGAAGGTGGGAAGCGGCCGCGCCTCCGTGGGCGGCCGCCCCCAGGTGTGGATCAGTCGTCGGCCTTGACGACCAGCGAGCTCTGCACGCCCTTCACGCCCTCGGTGGAGTTGGCGACCTGCACGGCATGGTCGATCGCCTCCTGGCTGCGGGCACTGCCGGTCAGCCACACGATGCCATTCGTGTCGGTGTCGACGTGAATCCGACCGAGGCTGGTGATGTGGTCTGCGGCGAGCTTCGACTTGATCTTCGTGGTGATCACGGAGTCCTTGACGAATGCCGAAGGATGCGACCGATCCTGGTCCGCGTCCTGCGCCATGGCCAGCGGTGTCAGCAACAATCCGGCGGCCAGAGTCCCGGCGATCAGAGTCTTCATGACTTACCTCTAGGGATGACCAAGTGACGGCGTACTATTGCCGCCACGCAGGCCACGGCGCCATCCGCCGCATCCCGTAGTGGTGTGCGCCATTTAAGGCACCGTGTGTCAGAGAAGTCTGTCGGGTTCAGCTGACGTCGAGGGTCGCCGCGCCTCAGAGCTCGTGGTCGATCGGCAGCAGCTCGAGGGTGTCGACCTCGAAGCGCTGCCAGCCGCTGCGGGCAGGTTCCTGGGTGTAGGTGACCGGTTTGCCCTGCTCGACCGTGCTCCAGGTGAGCCGCGGTGCCCCGCCGGCAGCCGTTGACTGCAGGGCCACGGCAAAAGCGCTCTCCGGTCGGGTCATCGTGTCAAAGCGCTGGGCCGCCTGGGTCGCCAGATCCGCACTGTAGATGATCAGGCCGACCTCGGTGTTGAGCCAGCGCGAGCGCGCATCGTAGTTCATGGATCCCACGAAGAGCGATTTGCGGTCGAAGACCATGAGCTTGGCGTGCAGGCTGAAGTTGCCGTACCGGGTCATGCGCGCGGACTGCCCGGTGCCGCGGGTGGTCTCCGGGTGGGTGCGCAGCTCATGGATCTCGACGCCGCCCTTGAGCAGGGCCAGCCGATGGTGCTCGTAGCCGGCCTGGGCCACCGGATCGTTGGTCGCCTCCAGGGACGTCGTCAGAACGCGGACCCGGCGCTGCGCGGCGGTCGCCCCGGTCAGCAGCGCCTGCTCATCGGGGGTGGGCACCAGGTACGGCGTCACCATGAGCAGTTCGGTTTGTGTGCCGTGAACGGCATCGGCAATGGCGGTGAACATGAGACTGCCGACCCGTGCGCCATCGGCGACCGGCTTCTTCTCCGGACTGTCGCAGGCGAGCTCGGCCGTCGCCCAGCTCAGCGGGCTGGCGCCCGACAGGACACTGTGCAGCGGCTCGCCCGCAGTGAGCTTCTCCACAAAATGCGGATCCGCGGCCCGGGCCTTTTGCGGCTCGGTGCGGCGCACCGCCAGCTCGGCCACGCGCGCCGCATCGTACTGGCTGTGTGGCGCGATCGCCTCGATCGGGACGGCGAGCGTGCTGTCCCAGTACGTCTGGAAGCTTGCCGCCAGCTTCGGGACCATCGGCCCGGCCACGATGACGTCGTCATCGGCGAACTGGGAGTCGGGCTCCACCTGGAAATACTGGTCGCCGATGTTGCGGCCGCCGACCAGCGCGAGGGTCCCGTCCGCGACGAAGAGCTTGTTGTGCATCCGGTAGTCGAGCCTTGCCTTGTTGAACAGGAACTCGGTGCCGCGCACGAAGTGGTTGTGCCCGCGATAGCGCCAGGGGTTGAAGACCCGGATGGAGACATTCGGCAGCCCGGCCAGCGCCAGGAGCTGCTCATCCCCCGCGACGGTCTCCCCGTCATCCAGCATGATGCGTATCCGCACCCCGCGCTCGGCCGCTCGCATCAGCGCCTCGGTCAGGATTCGTCCCGATTCGTCGCCGTGGAAGATGTAGTACTGAAGATCGAGGGTGCTCTTGGCGTCTTCGATCAGTTCCAGCCGCAGCAGCAGGCCGTCGACGCCGACGGAGTACATCCGGAAGCCCGATTTCCCGCCGTTGGCCTGGGCGCCCGCCTTGAACGGTTCGACGAGCGCCGGGTTAGGCGGGGTCTCGCCCCCGACCGGCTCGCGGCGCACGGCCCCACGGCCGGGCATGGTGGTGCAGCCCGCCAGGGCCACCGAGGCCAGGAGCGCAAGGCCGTAATGCCGGACCCTCAGCGTGCAGATACTGATAACGCACCCATCCTCATGGTTGAACCCAAGATCACCCGCGGTGGACCCTCCGGGTCGTGCCCGAGCTCGACGTGCACAGACTGAGGCGTGGCCGTCCCATGGCGAAGCGGCTTCATGCCGAAAGGTGTGTAGTCCGTCTCTGGCGTCGCGGCAAGGCCCGGCGGCCCGGCCCCGGGCACTCCACGCGGGGCTCCCGCGGAGCCCGGCATGGGTGAGGTTCTCGCGCCGCGGTCAGCGCAGCGCTGCATCCTGAACCGACCGTCAGGCTTTGGCGTAGCTTTCCTGCGATCATCCGCGGGCGCGCGCGACCGTCAGACTGCGGTAGGACCGCCCGATCCCGATCCAGCAGCGCCGCGAAAGGACTGATGTGCCCTCGATCCGATTGCTCCCTGCCGTCCTGGTCGTATGTGCGGGCGCCGCAGCCGCGCATACCCCGCCGCTGCTCGCGCCGGGCGTGGTTGCCGCACTGGCCGACGAGCTGAGCGGCGAGACGGCCAAGAGAAACCTCGAGGGCATCGTGCGCTATCACCGCCAGCGCGGCTCGCAGGGCTTCCACGCGGCCGCCGAGCTGGTCGCCGAGCGCGCAAGGGCCTATGGCCTGGCGGACGTGCAGATCCTGCAGTTCCCGGCCGACGGGCGGACGTTCTACGGGACGCAGCGGTCCCGTCAGGCGTGGGATGCCGAGCAGGGCGATCTGACCGAGGTCGGCAGCGGGCCGGAACGGACCCTCGCCAGCTACGCCGCCCAACCGGTGGCGCTCGCGGAGGACAGCGAATCCGCGGACCTCACCACGGAGCTCGTGGACGTCGGTCGGGGAACCCAGGACAGCGACTATGCCGGCAAGGCGGTCCGCGGAAAGCTGGTGCTGACCAGCGAGCAGCCTGCCGAGGTGCAGGAGACGGCGATCGGCCGGTACCAGGCCGCGGGGATCGTCAGCTACGCCCAGAACCAGCGCACCGCCTGGTGGGGCGAGGACGATAATCTGGTGCGCTGGGGGCACCTCGAAACCTTCTCGGCCCATCCGACCTTCGCCTTCATGGTCTCGCTGAAGACCGCGCGCGCCCTGCAGGAGCGGCTCGGGCGAGGCGAGAGCCTCACGCTGCACGCGCGCGTCAAGGCGGGCCAGCACCCGGGGTCTTACGAGCTCGTGACGGGGGTGATCGAGGGCGCGGACCCGCAACTGAAGCAACAGGAGATTGCATTCTCCTGCCACCTCGATCACCAGCGCCCGGGCGCGAACGATAACGCCAGCGGCTGCGTCGCCATCCTCGAGGTGGCCCGGACGCTCCAGAAGCTGATCACCGAGGGCCGGCTGGCGCGACCGGCGCGCACGATCCGCTTCATCTGGACGCCCGAGATCGAGGGCACGGTGACGCTTTTGAATGCCAGGCCGGAACTGGCGCAGCGGATCCGGGCGGCCATCCACATGGACATGGTCGGCGGCGGGCCGGTCACGAAGGCGGTGTTCCACGTGACGCAGGGGCCGATGTCCCTGCCATCGTTCGTGCACGACGTTGCCTGGGCCTTCGCCGACTGGGTGAACAGCGAGTCATACGCGTTTGCGGCCACCGGGAAGGCCGACTGGCCCCTGGTGGCGCCGGAGGGCGGGAAGGAACCCCTGCAGGCCGTCTATGCCACGTACACGATGGGCAGCGATCACGAGGTCTATCAGGATTCCTCCTTCGGCATCCCCTGCATCTACCTCAACGACTGGCCGGACCGCTACATCCATACCAACTTCGACACCGCGGCCAACATCGATCCGACCAAGTTGCGCAGGGCGGCGTTCATCGGCGCCGCCAGTGGCTACTTCCTCGCTCAGTTCTCCTCGCACGATATCCTGGCCGCACGGCAGGCGGTCGCCCGCGGCCGACTCTCGCGCGAGGTGCTCGCCCTGGACCGCCAGACCCCGGCGGCCCCGCGGGACGCGTACGAGCAGGGCGTGGCCGCCTCCGTCGGCACGTTCGCGAAGGCAGCACACGGGCGGGGGGACCCGAGCCAGCGGGTGCGCTCTCGGCCGCAGGCTCCGGAAGGCGCCGACACGGTGTACCGCCGGCTGCCGGCACCGAAGGGGCCCCTGACCGTCTTCGGTTACGACTACTTCGCAAGTCACGCCCGGGCGGCCGGGATTGCGCCGCCGCGCCTGCTCGCCTTCGAGGGTGAATGGGGCGATGGCGAGCAGTATTCCTACGAGGCGCTGAACTTCGTCGACGGCAAACGAACCGCGCGGCAGATCGCCGCGGAACTGTCCGCGGAGTTTGGCGCCATACCGACCGAGCTGGTGGTCGAATACCTGCAGGACCTGCGGAAGATCGGCGTGCTGCAGTAAGGCTCGCATCACGCCCGAGCCGCGCCGGCGGCAGGCGCGACGCTCAGCGCGGTGCGCTCAGTCGCACCTTTTCGACCCAGTGGGCCGGTTCGGCATCCCCGGCCCCGCCCCCGCGACACTCGATCGAGGGCGACCTTTCCTGGGTGGGGAATCGCCGCCGCAGGGGTTCGAGAACCACCCGTGCGGCGGTCCACAGGCGTCGGGTTCTTGCAAGATGGGCGGTCATGGGGTCTCTCCGGTGGTGCGTACGCCCCCTGCCGTCGTTACCGAAAGCGTGGCGTCGAAGTGGACGACGGTGTCGGGGCGGGTGAGGAGGAAGCGGTCATCCTCGGGAAAGTAGCGGGCGCGCTCGGTCGCATCCCCGGCGAACTGGCGGATCGCATCCATACCGGTCCACCAGCTCAGTGTCGCGACCTCGCTGCGCTCCTCATCCAGATCGCGCATGGCGATCGAGGTGCCGAGGTTGCCCGGAGTCGCCTGGTAGGCGGCGACGCCGGTGGCCTGGAGATAGTCGAGGTACTCGTGTCGCAGCGCGCGCCGGATCTCAGCGCGCCAGATTCTCAGTATGGGCATGGTCCAGCCTCCGGATTGAAGCAGCAGGCCGCGCAGCCCGCGGCGGCGTCAGTAGCAGAACGACCCCCGTCAGCACCAGTGCCGCGGCGAACAGCATCCGCGGCGTCACGACCTCGCCCGCGGCGAAGTATCCGAGTGCAACGGCCACGAGCGGGTTGATGTACGCATGGCTCGCCACCCGGGTCGCCGACATGCGGGTCAGCAGCCACAGGTAGGCCGTGAAAGCGACCAGCGAGCCGGCGGTGACCAGGTACAGCAGTGCCAGGCCCGCGCGCACCGAAATGGCCGGCCAGGCGTGCAGCTCGCCGGTGAGCGCTGACAGCACCAGCAGCACCGCGCCGCCCAGGAGCATCTGCGCCCCCGCGGCCAGGGCGGCCGAGCGGGGGCGCGGCAGCGTCCGTGTCAGGACGGCGCCGATGGACCAGGAGACACCGGCCACGAGGATCACGATGCAGGGCACGACGGCGATCGGCGGGCCGTCGTCGCGAAACAGCAGGAACGCAACGCCGGCAAACCCCAGCACGACCGCGGTCGCCGTCCGCCAGCGGAACGGCTGCTGGCGAAAGACGAAGACCTCGAGGGCGATGGTGGTGATCGGCAGGGTTGCCTCGATGATGGAGGTCAGGCCCGAGGCGACGTACTGCTCGGCCCAGAACAGCGCGGCATAGGTCACCACGAACATGGAAAGCGCCGCGAACGCGAGGCCTCGCCACTGCACCGCGCTGGGCACCGGCTCCCCGCGCCATCGCATGAACAGGTACAGCAGGCCGCCCGCGATGAAAAAGCGCACGCCGCTGGCATAGAGCGGCGGGACTTCGAGCACCGCGACCCGGATGGCGAGGAACGTGCCTCCCCACAGGACATAGATCGCCGCGAAGGCCAGGATCACCCGCACGTCCAGGGTCCTCGCGGCGCGGGGCACCGACGAGATAACCGTAAAAATGCTCATAGGAGGTTATATTAGCGGCCTGCCCTTTAAAAGTAACCATTGAAATGATAATAAATGGTTATGAGCATCCATACTTCTTATATGTCCCCGGTTCCGTTCGACCGGTGCGGCGGCCACCCGGCGCTGGACTTCGTAAATACGCTCGACCACCGCTTCGACCCGGAGCGGAGGACGGAACTGCTCGGCGACTATGCGGCGCTGCTGCGATTCGCGCGCGAGGCCGGTTTGCTGGATCCCTCCCGGCAGCGAGTCCTCGCCGACGAAGTCGCCGTGGAGGCAGGGGCCCGGGCACTGCGGTCGGCGATCGAGCTGCGGGAGGCCATGGCGAGCGTGCTGTACGCCCAGGTGGGCGGGCGGGACCCAGCGTCCGCCGACCTCGACCGGTTGGGACGATGTTTTCAGGAGGCGGAGCGGCCGGAGAATCTGCGCTGGGTCCGCGCAGAGGGCGGGGCCCCTGCGCGGTTGGAATGGCAGTGGCGCCCCGAGCAGCTCAGGGCGCCGGCACTCCCGGTCGGCCTGCTGGCCCAGGCGGCTTCCGAGCTGATGTTGTCCGACGCCCTGGCGCGCGTGCGCCACTGCGAGGCCGACACGTGCCGATGGCTGTTCCTCGACACGAGCAAAAACCACACGCGGCGCTGGTGCAACATGAAGGTCTGCGGGAACCGCGCGAAAGCACGCCGCTTCCAGCAGCGGCGGGCGAATTAGGCCGCTACGCCCGCAGCACCCCGGGCACGGCTCGCGGCTGCTGCAACGCCGCGGCAGGAAATCCGACGGGTGCCGGGCGATCTTCTGACGCAGAGCCTCCTGATCGTCCCGTTGTCGCAGGGCCCGGGGGCTGGGGTAGGGTATGGGCGATTCGGGAGCCGAGGGACGCAACGGACTCACTGTATGGGATGGAGCCGATCTCAGTTCGGGCCCGGGGGTAGCCTGTGGCGATGAGCACGCGTTTCGATGCGGCCGTGGTGGGGATGGGCCAGGCGGGCCCGGCGCTGGCGGCGCGCCTGTCGAAGCACGGCATGACGGTGGCCATCATCGAGAGAGGGGCGTTCGGCGGGACCTGCGTGAACAACGGCTGTACGCCGACCAAGGCCATGGTCGCCAGTGCCTATGCGGCGCAGATCGCGCGGCGCGCCCGCGACTACGGTGTCCTGCTGTCCGGGACGCCTGCGGTGGACATGGCGGCGGTCAAGACGCGCAAGGACAGGTTGGTGCTCAGTTCCCGCGAGGGCCTCGAGAAGTGGATGCAGGGGCTTGCCCACACGAGGATCTACCGGGGCCACGCGCGCTTCACGGGCCCCCGGACGCTCCAGGTGGCGGACACGGCAATCGCCGCTGACAGGATCTTCCTCGACGTGGGCGGCCGGCCACGGGTGCCCGACCTGCCAGGAATCGGCTCGATTCCCTACCTCACCAACCTCAGCGTGATGGACCTGGCCACGCTGCCGGATCACCTCATCGTCATCGGCGGCAGCTACGTGGGTCTTGAGTTCGCGCAGATGTTCCGCCGTTTCGGCAGCCGCGTGACCGTGGTGGAAATGGGAGAACACCTGCTCGGGCGCGAGGACCCCGATGTCTCCGAGTGCATCGCACACATCCTCGCCGCCGAAGGCATCGCGCTCCGGCGGGGTGCCGAGTGCATCAGTCTGCACCGGGACACCGACGGCCTGTCCGTCGGGCTGGAGTGCAGCGAGGGCGCACCGCGGGAGCAGGGCAGCCATGTCCTGCTGGCGGTGGGGAGGGTCCCGAATACCGAGGACCTTGGGCTCAAGGCGGCGGGCATCAGGACCGACGGGCGCGGCTACATCGAGGTCGATGGGGGGCTCAGAACCTCCAATCCGCACGTGTGGGCCCTGGGCGACTGCAACGGCAAGGGCGCCTTCACGCACACCGCCTACAACGACTACGAAATCGTCGCGGACAACCTGCTGGAGAACGCCGGGCGGCAATACACCGACCGGATCCCGATCTACGCCCTCTTCACCGACCCGCCGCTGGGGAGGGTCGGGATGAACGAGGCGCAGATCCGGGAGGCCGGCATCGAGGCGCTCGTGGGCAAACTGGACATGACCCGCGTGGCGCGCGCCAGGGAGAAGGGCGAGACCGAAGGCTTCCTGAAGATCTACGCCGAGAAGTCCTCGAAGCGCATCCTGGGCGCCTCACTGCTGGGCACGGGCGCGGACGAGGCGGTGCAGTCCCTGCTCGATGCCATCCACGCACGCATGCCGTATCCGCAGTTCCAGCGCCACGTGCGCATTCATCCGACGGTGAGCGAACTGCTGCCAACCGTCCTCGATGACCTGAAGCCGCTGGACTCGACGGGCAGCTGACCGGCAGGAAGAGGGGCTCCCCGAGGCCGCGGGCCTGCGTGCGGGTTCACCCGGGGCGGCCCCGTGTCGGATGGCGCCCCGCCGAGCCCCGGTGATGCGCCTTGAGGTGAGCTTCTCGAGATTTCAGGGTGAATTCAGGCGCCCTTCAAGACCTGCCGGCGCTGCAGGCGGATTGTCCCCACCACGCGAAGTCGATCCCCGGGGGCCACGCCCCGGCGGTGATTGACCCCGCGCGGGTCCGAGCGCTCTTCAAAAAACACTCGAAAGGGGAATGCCGATGCGAGTCTTCAATCGCCTGTCTCTGTTTCTGTTGGCCGTTATGCTGCCCTGGGTCGCGTGGGGCGGAGAGTCCTCCTCTCCCCTGGTTCGCAAGGTACGCGAGGCGACCGCGGTATACCGGGACGTCAATGTCGCGATCTCCCAGGGATTCGTGCCCGCCACGCCCTGCGTGAGCGGACCCGACCACGGGGCCATGGGCGTGCACTACGTCCTCGTGGACCGGCTCAACAAGGGGATCTTGAACGCCGAACAGCCTGAGGCGCTGATCTACGAACCGCTGGCCAACGGCGCCCTGCGCCTGGTGGGCGTCGAGTTCATCGTGCTCCAGAGCGTCTGGCAGCAGCAGCATCCCAGCGGCGGTGTCCCGGCGCTGGAAGGCAATCTGATGAACTTCATCGGCGCGCCCAACCGGTATGGCCTGCCGGCGTTCTACGAACTGCACGTCTGGGCCTGGGAGGACAATGCCCTGGGAAGCTTCGCGGACTGGAACAACGCCGTCCGCTGCGACCGGCAGCCCATCAGCTGAAACGCCCCTGCCGGCACCCGCCGTGCGTACCACGGCGGGTGTCGGCTCACGGATCAGGGCCGTCGTGACGCGCCGGCGGTCCGCTTGCGTGCACGATCGGTGCAGCCCCGCGCATCACGGCCAGCGCTAGCGGGAGGCGGGTATCTGCAACGGCACGTCGGGACAGCTTGTATGCACCCCGCGGCCGCAATCCTGTGGGACAAGATCGCGGGACAGGCAGATGCGAATCTCGGACAGGTTGGCGCGGCTGCAGGCAAGGGTCAGGGCCGTCTCGGGCAGCGCAGGATTGGCCTTGCGGAACAACGCGGTGATCTGTGCGGCCGTGAGCGTGGCATCCGCACGGGGAGCATCGAATGCGGGGGGAATCCGCACGCTCGCCGTCGCGCGATCCGCCGTACGAAAGTATTCCAGCGCCGACAGCCCGCTGCACGTGCCGTGTGCCTGCCACTCGTGCGACATCAGGCGTGGGCTGGGATAGAGGGTCTGCCCCTTGGCGGCCGCCTCCGCCGAGAGCGCCTGGTCCGTCGGGCACTGCTCGGGATATCCGCCACCGGCGTACTGCGGCCACAGCCCGTGCAGCACGAATCCGTAGCCCTTGCTCGAGCATTCGTCCCCGTCATCCGCGTGCGTGAGGCAGTAGGTCGGGGCCCAGGAGAGGCTCAGCAGGTAGTAGTCGAACTCGCCCGCGGCGCCCTCGTGGGCCTTCGCGTGATGATGCCGGGCGGAGGCGGTTGCAGCAGCCAGTGCCGTCGCCGCGAGGAGCGCGACCCAGCGTGCCACTGCAGGCGGGGAGCGACGTGACAGGGGGCGGAAGGAAATGACCATGGCAGCGCCTCAAGCTTCGGGGGGGCAAAGGGTAGCGCGAGCTACGCGCGCCGGTCGCTCGCCGCCGGTGCCTCCGGTCGGGCGGAAGCCTGACGGGCGCTGCGGTATTCGCGCGGCGGCTTTCCCGTCCAGCGGCGGAAGGCATGGCTGAAGGTGCTCACCTCGGAGTATCCGAGGCAGTAAGCGATCTGCGCGAGGCCCAGCCGCGGGTTCTCGAGCAGGTTCAGCGCCAGGCTCTTGCGCACCTCTCCCAGCAGATCCGAGTAGCTCAGTCCCTGGGCCGCCAGGCGCCGTTGCAGTGTCCGCACCGACCAACCGAGGCGCTCCGCCAGCCGCAGGGCGCTGCTGTCGCCCTCGACGACGAGCTGAGCGACGCTGCGCCGCAGGCGTGCGAGCTCGTCGGCCGGCGCCTCGAGGCCGGCCAGCTGCAGGTCGCCGTAGTGCCGCATCAGCCGCTCGAGCGTGGCATTGGCGGTCTTCATCGGGCGGTCGAGCACCGCGGCGTCAAAGCGGATGCCGGCCCACGCGTGGCCCGTGCGGACCGGGGCGCGCAGCAGGCTGAAGCGTTCGCGGCGTGCCGCCGCGCTCTCGGTTGCCAGCTGTGGCAGCAGGATTTCCGCAGGCGCCCAGTCCGGCTCCCCGAGGCCGTGGCGGATCACGTTGCAGACGAACGCCACGCCCCAGTCGTTCTTCTGCTGGTACGCCATCATCAAGGGATCGACGTAGTAGGAATACGAGAGCGCCATGCCCCGCGCGATTTCCAGACGGTAGACCGCCGAGTCCACCATCGTCGGAAGGTAGCGGGCGATCGTGTGCAGGGCGCCCTGCACGGTGCGCGAGGCGAGCGCCATGTTGCCGACCACGCCGGCGTGGCGCGGATCGTACTGAACGCCGAACCTCAGCCCGAAGTGCGGGTCGCTGAGCTCGTCAGCGCAGATCTCGAGCAGCCTCAGGAAGGAAATCAGCGGCACGCGCCGCTCCGGGTCCGTGAGATCTCCGGCTGCGAGCCCGGCGCCACCCAGGATCGCGGCAGGGTCGGCGCCGCGGGCGCGCAGGTAGTCGTCCAGGCCGGACACCAGGCTTGCGAGATTGATCGTCGGCACCGCCGGCAGCGCGGCAGCGCGAATCCCGGGCATTGGCGTGATTTCCCAAGGAGCTGGCGTCCCCGCTCGCGACGGAGCGGCGACCGGAAAGCATCATACCGCCCGAACGGTGGCCTGTCGCCGACCGCACAGACGAGGATGCCCTGCACATGACTCAAGTGAACCCACCAGCTGCTCCCGCGGACATCGAGGCGGCCGTCGGGCGGACGATTGCAGATCTCGGCGCCGCTTTCTCCGGCGTGCTCGTGAACGTGGGTCGCCGCCTGGGGCTCTACGAGGCGTTGGCGCGGATCGGCGCCTGCACATCCGAGGAACTTGCGCAGGCAACCGGTGTGCGCGAGCGCTACGTCCGCGAATGGCTGAACAACCAGGCCGCGGGAGGGTACGTGCACTACGAGCCCACCGGGGGGCGCTACACCCTGCCCGCCGCGCAGGCCCTGGTGCTCGCCATCGAGGACAGCCCGGTCTACATGGCGCCCGCCTTCGAGGTGGCCGCCTCGTTCTGGCTCGACGAGGAGCACATCATCGAGACGTTCCGTTCGGGCAGGGGGTTTGGCTGGCACGAGCACAACGAACGGCTTTTCTGCGGCACCGAGATGTTCTTCAGGACCGGATACCGGGCGCACCTGGTCACCGACTGGCTGCCCGCGCTGGGGGGCGTCGTCGAACGGCTGCGCGCGGGCGCCCAAGTGGCCGATGTCGGCTGCGGCCACGGTGCCTCCACGATCATCATGGCGCGCGCGTTCCCCGCCTCGCAGTTCATCGGCTTCGACTATCACGCGGATTCCATCGCAACCGCCGCGCAGAGGGCACGCGAGGCGGGCATCGACAACGTGCGCTTCGAAGTCGCGACGGCCAAGGACTTCGGTGGAGGGACCTTCGATCTCGTGTGCTTCATGGACTGCCTGCATGACCTCGGCGACCCCCTGGGCGCCCTGGCGCATGCGCGCGCCGTGCTCAAGCCCGACGGCCGGGTCATGCTCGTCGAGCCCTACGCCGGCAACGCGGTCGAGGAAAACCTGAATCCCGTGGGACGGTTGTTCTATGCCGCCTCGGCGATGGCCTGCACGCCGCACTCGCTGTCCCAGGAAGTGGGCCTGGGCCTGGGTGCCCAGGCCGGGGAGGCGAGACTGCGTGGCCTGGCGCGGCAGGCAGGATTCAGCGACCTGAGGCGCGCCACCCGGACGCCGGTCAACCTGGTGCTGGAGGTGCTTCCTTGAGCGCGGGGGCGTACGCGCCGGGGGAAGCACGCAGGGTCGCGGTGTTCGTGACGTTCCGGTACGGAGGGGAGTTCAGCGCGCCGCGGGTTCATCGGCTGGCCGCGGACTCGAGAGCGAGGTTCGCAGGCATGCCTGGACTTGTCTCGAAGGCATTCACGGTGCTGCCGGAGCTGCGCGAAGCACGGAATGTCTATGTCTGGGACGGCATGGAGGCGGCGCGGGCCTTCTTTACACCGGACACCTGCGCCCACATCGCCGCGCTCTATGGCGCGCCGCCCGCGATCGAATACGCGGAGCTCGCCGCCTGGGTCGACGCTTCCGATGCCTCGCGAAAGGCCCCAGGCCCCGACGTCGCCTGCGGGCCTTGAAGCTGCAGTGGCCGCCCCGCAACTGCCCGTCCCGCAGACGGTGCGCTCCGGGGCAGTGCCCCGGCGCGCACCGCCGGGAAAGCTCGCGCATCAATGCAGGGCGAGCGTGTTGCGAAGCCATTGGGCATCCTGTGCGGCGCGGAAGTCGAGGAGCAGCTCCGGTGTGCTGGCTTGCCGGATGGGCGTAAGCCCGTCCAGCACCAGCACTTCGAAGCGGCGGCGGTACACCCCGTGCTCGCGCGCCTCGCGCACGATCAGCAGACGCCCGGTTGCCGGGTTGAAGCCTGCGAAGTCCACGTAGCCCATCTCGGGAGCCTCGACGCCGGGGAAGAGTGTATCGATCGTCCACGTGCCGCCCGTCCTGTGCAGCACCCACAGTTCGCGCCAGCACGGCAGCGGCTGTACGGCCACCACCATTGCCTGGCCGTGTGCGATCGTGCGCGCGGATGCGGTCCATACGAGTCCGTAGGTGCACCGCCGGGCGAGTGGCACCTCAGGCACCGCCCGCATCGCCAGCGCGACGCACGTCTGGCCTGCCGTGCCTGGCTGGGTCGTGAGGAGCAGCGGTCCGGCCTGGGAGGTCACCGGCGCCGCGGCCCACTGAATGGCGGCCGTCCGCAGCAGCGCGTCCATGTACTCGCCGCGCCGGTCGCTGCCCAGATCGCCCATCCGCACCGCCTGCAGGGCATCCAGCGCATGCGCGGCGGCCTGAGATGCGGATGCGCCGGCGCGCGCCTGCGCGTAGGCGACCGCGGACCAGACACTCGCGCGTCGCAGCTGCACGCGGCTGCGGGTCAGCGCACTCAGCTCCCTGTCCGCGATGTCCTCGAGCAGGGCGGCGCTGGCAGTGTCGGCCTGCGCCTGGATGAGAGGACCGAGGTCCGGGTCCACACAGTCACGTCGCGTCAGCCCCAGGGCAGCCCGTGCCCGCTCCTCGGCGGACGCCTCCGGGCTGGCGAGCACCCGGCGGTACAGTTCGCCGTCGTAGCACACCTGGAGACGGCGATTCCTTTCAAAGCTGCGCGTGTGGATCCCGAACTGCTCCACGACCTCCAATCGCGCGGTGGCGCTGCCGACCTGCGGGCCGGCGCCCGAAGCCTGATCGGCGAGGCGCTCGGCCATGCGCGCGATCGCATCGAGGGGTTCGGCACCGAGCGCGCCCGCCGGCGCCGCCTTCAGGTAGGCGGCGCCGTAGCTGATCCCGAGGGTCTCGGACCCCGGCAGGTCGCGCAGGAAGCGCAGGACCGCCAGAAGCTGCGGAGCCTCGGTGCTCGCAAGGGACAGCGGGCGCGCCGCCTCGTGCCTGAGGTAGCCGCCGCGCTCCAGGTGGTAGTCGTACACCTTCAGGTAGTCGGCGCTCTCGCCCCGGATCTCGAGCAGCTCGCCCTGGTAGAGCCGCGTCAGTTCCGGGGCACTGGATTGCGGCGCAGCCCGCAGCGCCGTGCGGTCCTGGACCACGATGGCCAGGGCCGCGGCGACGACGAGCATCACGGGCCGTCCTCCGGGTCGGCGGCCTTTCCCAGGCGGCCCGCCGGTTGCGCGGGCCGGGTGCCGATGAGGTTGGAGCCGATGAACTGTCCGGCCGCGGGTGTCGGTGCGATGATCACCTGCACCTTGTCGGAGAGCTTGTCGGCCAGCGTCTTCTGGATGAGCAGCGGGTATTGCCCGAGCAGCACCCCCTCGCGTTGCATCTGGCCCGCGGAGGCCTTGCCGACGAGCTCGAGGCGGTAGGCCTCCGCCTCGGCGAGCCGCTGGCGGGAGTCCGCTTCGCCGCGCGCCTCGATGCGACGCGCCTCGGCTGCTCCCTCGGCCGTGCGGATGCGGGAGACCTTCTCCGCCTCGGCCTCCAGCTGGCGCTGTTCGATCTGCTTCTGCTTGAAGGGGAGGATGTGCTTCATCGTCTCCTCCTGGGCCCGGGCCGCGATCACCTGCTGCTCGGCCGCCGCCTCGGCCGCCTTCTGCTGTCGGACCTTGTCCGCCTCGCCCTGCAGCTCATTCTCCTTCACCGCCGCCTGCTTCAGTTCCAGGTTGTAGCGGATCTTCTCGGTCTCGAGCTCCTCGGCCAGGAGCTTTTCCATTCCCACGCGATAGTCCTGCGGCAGGTCCACCTTGCCCATCTCGATGCTACGCAGCCGCAGCCCCAGCGCCGCGAGCTTCGGCGCAAGTTCCGCCGCGAGCTCTGCCTGGATCTGCGTCCGCTGGCTCGAAAAGATCTCGCGCACGGTGTGGCGGGCGAACAGGGGATAGGCCACACCCTGTACCGCCGGGCGCACCAGGTCGGCATTGAGGTCTTCGGGAAACTCCGTCGCGGTCTGGGCCACGCGCTCGCGGTCGATGGCCCACCGCACGGCCAGGTCGACCCCGATGGAAAGCCCCTCGTTGGACTGGAAGGGGGCCTTGCCGGCGGCGCTGTCGCTGTCCGCCGGCCGGAAGACCTGGTCGCGCGTCGAGTAGCGGCGCAGCTGGTGGATGCCGGGAAGCGCCAGCACGGTCCCCCGGGTGAAGGCCTGCGCGGCGCCGTCGATCACGTTCGTGCGCACGATGAGCTCGCTCGGCCGAACCGTGGCCAAGGGCGGATGGGCGTACAGCCCGTAGGCAAGCACTCCCAGGATGCCGGCCAGGACCCAGCGCCGGCGCGGGAGCCTCCCCGGGATCGCGCCTGCGGCGGCCGTGAGACGTGCGAGCAGGCGGCGCAACGGGTCGACCAAGGTCGTGCGGATGAAGGCAGCGAGGCCATCGAGACGAGGGGACATATTCGGCACTCCTGGCGCGAGCTGGCGGGCTCGAGGAACGAGTCTTGCGCGCCAAGATGGCCGTGCGGTGGGGCAAATGTGGCATGCGGTGGCGCGGCGCGCCGGGGCCGGGACTGGCTGTCGCGGTCGAACTCGGTATAGTACGGGGCGATGCCAGACACGCGCCCCGCCGCCCCGGCGGAAGAGAACTCCCTCAGCCGCTCCCTGCGGCCGCGACACGTCGCGATGATCACCATCGGGGGCATCATCGGGGCAGGCCTGTTCGTCGGCAGCAGCGTCGCCATCGCGGCGGCAGGCCCCGCCATCATCATCAGCTACGCGATCACCGGCCTTCTGGTCCTCCTGGTCATGCGCATGCTCGGGGAGATGGCGGTCGACATGCCGCAGGTGCGCTCGTTCACCGAGTTCACGCGCGCCGCGCTGGGCAACTGGGCCGGGTTTTCGGTCGGCTGGCTGTACTGGTACTTCTGGGTGGTCGTCATACCGGTCGAGGCGATCGCCGGGGCAGGCATCATCCAGCGCTGGCTGCCCATGCCGATGTGGGAGATCGGCGTCGTCCTGATGGTGGCCATGACCTGCGTGAACCTCATGTCGGCCCGCGCCTACGGCGAGTTCGAGTTCTGGTTCTCCTCGATCAAGGTGGCGGCGATCCTGTCGTTCATCGTGGTGGTGGGCGCACACGCCTTCGGCTATCGCTCGGCCACGGGCAACACGTTCTCGACCCTGGTTGCCTACGGCGGCTTTGCGCCCCGCGGGCCGTTCGCGGTGCTGGCGGCCGTCACGACCGTCATCTGGTCCATGATGGGGGCCGAGGTGGTCACGATCGCCGCGGCGGAGTCGCCGGAACCGGCGAAGGCGGTCGCCCGCATGACCTCCAGCATCATCACCCGCATCCTGCTGTTCTACGTCGGCTCGATCTTCGTGATCGTCGCCACCGTGCCCTGGACGCAGGTGGTGTCCGGCCAGTCGCCGTTCACGCTCGCCCTGGACGGGATCCACTTCCCCTACGCCAGCGAGTTCATGGCGGCGGTGATCCTCACCGCGGTGCTGTCGTGCCTGAATTCCTCCTTCTACATCGCCTCGCGCGTGTTGTTCGTGCTGGCCAGTCGCGGCGATGCCCCGCGCTGGCTGGTCAGGACCAACCGCAGCCACGTGCCGGCGCGCGCGGTTCTGCTGGCGAGCGTGGTAGGACTGATCGGCGTGGCGGCCGCGATTCTGTCCCCCAGCGTGGTGTTTGCGTTCCTGGTCAATGCATCCGGCGCGATCATCGCCATCATCTACCTGATGATCGGCGTATCGCAGGTGGTGACCCGGCGCGCCCGTGAACGAGCCGGGGCGCCGCCGCCCACGCTGCCCATGTGGGCATTCCCCTGGCTGAGTTACCTGGCGATCGCCGGGATGGCGACGGTGCTCATCTCGATGGCGCTGGAACCGGCCCACCGCGCCGAAATCTGGACAAGTGCCATATCCATAGGCGTGGTGCTGCTGGCCTACGTGGTGTTCAGGGCCGGTCGGGGCGCGGCCCCGGTGTCCGA
This sequence comes from Pseudomonadota bacterium, assembly GCA_018240525.1. GTDB lineage: Bacteria > Pseudomonadota > Gammaproteobacteria > Steroidobacterales > Steroidobacteraceae > 13-2-20CM-66-19. Next base: position 500,160 of record JAFEFN010000014.1, on the reverse strand, counting down.
GGCCCACCCCGCCGCGCCGCCCTCCGGCTAAAGTCAGCCCGCTCGCTTTCGCCTCAGGATCGTACCGTCGCGGGCGAGGTGCCGGGCGCGGAAGGCGCTCCCGCACGCCGACCCGTCACGATCCGGGCGACGGGGAGGGACGCCGAGGTGGCAGCGCGGCTCAAGCCGCTCCGGCGAATACGGCGGCTTCCGCACGGGTGAGTGGCACCACGAGGTGCACTGAGGCACCGCGTCCCGGCCCATCACTCAGCGCCCAGATCCGCCCGCCCAGAGCCGTGATGGCGTTGGCGCACCAGTGCAGGTCCGCGACGTGGCTGCCTTCCCGCGTGGGCATGGAATGGTCCTTCTCGAACAGCCGCTCGAGCTTCTCCGCCGCTATGCCGACGCCGTCGTCCTCGCAGCAGATGTGCAGGTGGCTATTCCCCGCCTCGTGGACAACCTCTGCCCGGACGTGCAGGACTCCGTGGTCCCGTCCGGCGTTCAGCAGCGCATCGGCCGCATGGATGATGATTTCCCGGAGCACCCTGCGCACTATCGTCCGCGCCAGTCGCACCGCGCCCGCCCCGCGCACGCTCTCGTCCGCGTGCACCGCAAGGCGCTGGCGATGCGCAGCCGGCACGACCTCGGTGGCCTGGGCGACGAGTTCCGTGAGCCGCACGACCTCGATAACGTGTTCATTGCGTGCCGAGCGCATGTGCTCTGCCAGCATGGCGTTGATGGTGCTGACTTGCTGGGTGATCGCCGTCAGGTCATGTTCCGCGGATCTGATGCTCTCCGCGAGCTGCGCGCAGGCGAGACGCAGGAACTCCTGCAGGTCGCTTCTTCGCTGCTGATCAGGCACGCCCTCCTGCAGTTCCGTGGCGGCCTCCACGGCGAGCTCGCCCGGCGCATCCCGCAGGCGCGCCGCGAGCCCACCGGCACGCACGCCGATAGGGGTTATCGCGTTACCCAGATTGTGCAGCATCTCCTTCGCCAGCTCGGAGAACCCGGACTCGAAGGACTGGTCGACCAGTTGCGTGCGCGATTCGGCAACGCGCTCCACCATGCGATCGAACTCGCGAGCCAGGACGCCGATTTCGTCGTGCCGATCCAGGCCGAGCCTGATCGTCAGGTCCTTGTCTTCACCGACGACGACGGCATGGTGAGTAACAATCGCGAGCGGATTGAGTATCACGCGGCTGATCATCCATACCAGCAGCACCACGACGAGTATTGCTCCGGCGATGAGACTGACGGAGGCGTACGCGACGGCATTCCTGCCGTAGGCAGTGATTGCCCGTGGCACCTCGACCCGTAGCGTCAGGATCGGGCGGCCAAAGATGTCGACAAAATCACGATCGACGTGCGTGACCTTCGCGTCCTGGCTGAGCCGATCCGGGCGTCGTGCCGGCGGCGCCGGCAGCAGTGCGAGGGTCGCCTGTGCCTGGGCCGCGATCCGGCTGATCTCCATGCTCTTCAGGAGCCTGCCCAGGATCATCGATCCGCGGTGTGGCCCATGGCCGTCGCCGTCGAGTATCGGCCCGCCGGCGAGCATGAGCGTCCCGAGGTTCGTGCGCAGCAGGCCCTTCATGGAATGGCCGGCCCGCAGATCCGCCCGCCACGGAAAGGTGGGCGGCAGCGCCGGCAGCGCTGCCAGGTCCAGAGTCTTTTCCGCGGGGAGGTCCACCGTGCGCGCGTAGACCACCCGGCCGTCGGGGTCGACGATGAGCACGAGGTTGACATCGATCTCGCGGATATTCGAGTCGGTGATGTCCGCTCCCAGGACTGCGGCCTGGCGGTCGTTCATGAAGCGGTAGACGAGCGCCCAGTTACCCCAGTCGATCGCCAGTACCTCAAGCCGATCGAGGGTGAGCTCGAATGCGTACTGGATGCGCCGCATCGCGGTGCGAGCGTCGGCACGTTCCAGCTCCGAAAAGCTCGGCATGACGATCTGCCGCACCACCAGGACCTCGGCGAGTCCGACGACGGCGAGAATCGCGGCGATCCATGCGATTACTTTGGGACGGATTTTCACTCGCTAACGCTAGAGCGAAAGAGCACGGATTATGTGATCAGGCATCTCAAATCCACGCCTTCGGAAAACGCGGCTACCGAACTTACGTGACGTCCGTCACACCAGCCGAGGCGCTTCCGGTACATGAGGGCCGAGTTCCGACGCGCCGGCGCATCACAATCGTTCGTCCGGTGTCAATGCGCGGACGAAGCTGTGGCCGATGCGGAGGGAGCGTGCCGGCGAGGCGAAGAAGGGACCCGTCAAGCCCGGCTAGGCGAATCGCCGCCCGTCGGTGTGGCGAGCGCGTCAGCGCGGGGAGGCGAGGGTGGGGCGTGCCAGCTCGTACTGGCAGATGTTCACCGAGGCTGCGACATTCAGAGAATCAATCGCGCCCGCGCCGGCGATGGTAAAGGCCGTCGTTCCCAGGGCGGCCAGTGCCGCGCGCGGCAGTCCGCGGGCCTCGTTGCCGTAGAGATAGCACTCGAAGTCGCGAAACTCGGGAGCGGCGATCGGCTGTCCCTGCAGGTCCAGGTGAGCGATGCGGCCGAAGCGCGCCGACAGCCTGTCCAGCGCGACATCGACCTCCACCGGCACGTGGAAGAGCGCGCCCAGGGAGGCCCGCACGGTCTTGGCGTTGTGCAGGTCCACGCTGTTCGGGCTCAGGAGACAGCGTGAGTGGCCGAACCATGCCAGCGTCCGCAGGATCGTCCCGAGGTTGCCGGGGTCCTGGATCTCGTACAGGTAGACGGCGTGCTTGGTGCTGGATGCGGGGAGTACCGGCAGCAGCGGCACGACCGCGACGATCCCTTGCGGCGAGCGCGTTTCGCTCAGCTGTGCCATCTGCCGCGCGTTGAGGACGTGGACCGGTAGCGGGCTTTCCCAGTGCGCGTACTGGGCGCTCACGTAGATCTCGCTGGCTTGCAGGCGCCGGTCGCGTGCCAGCGCGCGTTGCAGCTCCAGCACGAGGTGCTCGCCCTCGACCAGGAAGCAGCCGAACTCCTCGCGGTACCTTCTCTGGTGCAGCTTCCTGAGGTCCTCGAGCTTCACGCCAGGCTCCGCGCGACCGCTTCCGCGACCTTGATCCCGTCGACGCCCGCCGAGAGGATCCCGCCCGCATACCCGGCGCCCTCTCCGCAGGGGTACAGCCCGCGCACGTTCAGGCTCTCGAGGGAGCCGGGGTCGCGGGTGATGCGCACGGGCGAGGAGGTGCGGCTCTCGATGCCCGTGAGCACCGCATCGGCCCGATCAAACCCGTGGATCTGCCTGCCGAAAGCGGGCAGCGCCTCCCGCATCGCCTCGATCGCATAGGCGGGCAGCGCCTGCGACAGGTCTCCCAGCCGCACCCCGGGTTGATAGGAGGGGAGGACATCGCCGAGTTCGCTTGACGGGACGCCGCGCAGGAAGTCACCGACCAGTTGTGCGGGCGCGCAGTAGTCACTGCCCCCCAGCACGTAAGCCTGCGATTCCAGTGCCTCCTGCAATGCCACGCCGGCCAGTGGGTCGCCGGGGAAGTCTGTCTCGGGACTGATTGCCACCACGATGCCCGCGTTCGCGTTGCGCTCGTTGCGGGAGTACTGGCTCATGCCGTTCGTCACCACGCGCTCCGGTTCGGAGGTGGCCGCCACCACGGTGCCCCCGGGGCACATGCAGAAACTGTAGACCGAGCGTCCGTTGCGCGCGTGGTGGACGAGCTTGTAGTCGGCCGCACCCAGCGCCGGGTGACCGGCGAACTGACCAAGACGCGCCCGGTCGATCATCGACTGGGGGTGCTCGATCCGAAACCCAATGGCAAAGGGTTTGGCGTCCAGGTGCACCTGCCGCATCCTCAGCAGACGGAACAGGTCACGCGCGCTGTGCCCCGGTGCCAGCACGACGTGCCGGCTGCGCAGCAGCTCACCGCTCGCAAGGACCACGCCTTCGATCCGGCCTGCTTCGATCATCAGGTCGGTGACCTTGCTCTCGAAGCGCACCTCGCCGCCCAGCGCGTGGATCTCCTTGCGCATGGCCGAGACCACACCCGTGAGCCGGAACGTGCCGATGTGCGGCTTGCTGACGTACAGGATCTCCGCCGGCGCCCCGGCGCGCACGAACTCGTGCATGACCTTGCGGCCGTAGAACTTCGGGTCCTTGATCTGGCTGTAGAGCTTGCCGTCCGAAAAGAGACCGGCGCCGCCCTCGCCAAACTGCACGTTGGACTCGGGCGTGAGCTTCTTCTGCCGCCACAGCGCCCAGGTATCACGCGTCCGGCGCCGCACCTCCCGCCCGCGCTCCAGCACGATGGGGTTGAAGCCCATTTGCGCGAGTAACAGGGCGGCGAACAGGCCGCACGGCCCGAAGCCGACCACCAGCGGCCGATCATCCCGGGGCCTTGCCGGCGCATGCGCGACCGGGTGATAGCTCGTGTCCGGGGCGACGCCCACGTGCCGGTCCGCGGAAAAGCGCCGCAACACGGCGGCTTCGTCGCGAACCGTGACGTCGACGACGCAGATGAAGAAGACGCCCTTGCGCCGGTTGCGAGCGTCGTAGCTGCGCTTGAAGAGGGTGAGGTCGACCAACTGGTCCGGGGAGAGGCCGAGCCGCTTCGTTACCTCCTGACGCAGCGTCTCGGGCGTGTAATCGAGTGGCAAATGCAACTCGGTCAGGCGGATCACGGTCATCCTGGCCGGTAATCCCGGCAGAGGGGTATTAGAATCAGCCGATTCTACCCAATGGCGCGGTAAAAGATGGCCCGAAGCAAGAGCAGCGCGAACTGGCTGTCACGGCATGTCAACGATCCCTTCGTCAAGCAGGCGCAGCGGGAGGGGTATCGGTCGCGCTCGGCCTACAAGCTCATCGAGCTCAATGAGAAGGACAAGCTGATCCGACCGGGCATGCGGGTCATGGACCTCGGCTCCGCCCCGGGGGGCTGGTCGCAGGTGGCGGGCAGGCTCGTGGGCGAAAAGGGCCGGGTGCTGGCTACCGACATCCTGCCCATGGACGAGCTCAGGAACGTCGACTTCATTCAGGGCGATTTCACGGACGAGGCCATCGTGCAGCGCGTGCTCGACTGGCTGGGCGGCGAGAAGTTCGATCTCATCATTTCCGACATCGCACCCAACATCAGCGGCATCGAGTCGGCGGACCAGGGCAGGTCGATCTGGTTTCTGGAGCTCGCGCTGGACACGGTGCGCAAGACTCTGAAGCCGGGTGGGGCCTTCGCCGCCAAGATGTTCCAGGGTACCGGCTCGGACCAGTACCTGAAGGAGCTGCGCACGCACTTCGACAAGGTCCTCATCCGCAAGCCGGAGGCCTCCCGCAAGAAGTCGCGCGAGGTCTACCTGGTGGCGAAGGGCTTCAAGGGCTGAGCCGCGGCGCGCTCATGCTGCGGCCTGCTGCGGCGGGCATGCTAGCCTACGTTGCATGAATTCCATCGAGGCCTTCATCCGCGAGATCCCCAAGGCGGAGCTGCACCTGCACATCGAGGGCACCCTCGAGCCGGAGATGATGTTCGCGCTCGCGCACAAGCACGGGATCGTGCTGCCGTACACCTCGGTGGAGCAGGTGCGGCAAGCCTACCGCTTCAGCAATCTGCAGTCGTTTCTCGACATCTACTACCGGGGCGCCGGCGTGCTGCGCGACGAGGACGACTTCCACGCGCTCACCCTGGCTTACCTGCGCAAGGCCCACGTGGATGGCGTCGTCCATGCCGAGATCTTCTTTGATCCCCAGACGCACACCGCGCGCGGCGTGCCGTTTGCGACCGTCCTGGGCGGCATCCATCGCGCGCTGGAGGAGGGGCGGCGGACGCTGGGCGTGACGCACCGCCTGATCCTGTGCTTCCTGCGCCACCTGACTGCCGAGGATGCGATGGCGACGCTCGAGCAGGCGCTGCCGCACCTCGGCACGATCGCCGCGGTCGGCCTGGACTCCTCCGAAGCCGGGCACCCTCCCGCAAAATTCGCGGAAGTCTTCGCGCGCGCGCGCCGCGCGGGCTTCCTCACGGTCGCGCACGCAGGCGAGGAAGGGCCCCCGGAATACGTCTCCGAGGCGCTCGACCTGCTGCACGTCAGACGGGTCGATCACGGGGTGCGCAGCGAGGAGGATCCGCTGCTGCTCGGACGCCTGCTGCGCGAGCGGGTGCCGCTGACGGTGTGCCCGCTGTCCAACGTCCGCCTGCGGGTCTTTGCCCGCATGCAAGAGCACAATCTCAAGCGGCTGCTGCGGCAGGGCCTGTGCGTCACGGTGAACTCGGACGACCCGGCGTACTTCGGCGGGTATGTCGGGGAGAACTACCTGGCCGCCGCGCGCGCGCTCGATCTTTCGCGCACCGACATCGCGCAGCTCGCCAGCAATTCCTTCGAGGCCTCGTTCCTGCCGGAGGCCGAAAAGCAGGCCTGGCTGGGGAAGATCCGGCGCTTCAGCGCCGCGTCGTCTTCGGCTTCCGCCTAAGCGTGAGCGCGGCGCGCCTGGCCGCCGCCCCCGTTCAGCGCTTCGGGTCGGGCCCGGTGTCGAAGAAGCTTTCATTGACCGGCTTGTTCTGGAGGATCTCCTCGCGGGTCAGCCCCTGCAGTTCGTGCGGGAACACCAGCCAGCGATCGGTGGAGTGGATGCAGTAGTCGGGCTTGAGTGAACTGCGGTTGCGCTCCGGCTTGTAGTAGACGGTGGCGATGCGGATTTCCCCGGCGAGATTGCGCCGGCAACGACGCCGCAGCTCCGCCAGAACGGCCTCCAGGCTGCGGCCCGAATCGAACACGTCATCGATGATCAGCAGCTTGTCCTCGAAGGTCAGGCGCGAGATCAGGTAGTTCATGGCGTGAACGCGCACCACCTTCGCCTGCTGGTCGATGCCGGAGTACGAGGAAGTGCGGATCGCGATGTGGTCGGCGTGGATGCCGTGGTACTCGAACACTTCCTGGACGGCAATGCCGACCGGTGAGCCGCCGCGCCACAGGGCGACCAGGAAGGTGGGACGGAAGCCGCTGCGCACGATGCGCATGGCGAGCTCGATCGAATCCGCCAGCAGCGATTCGCTGGAAACGAAGACCTTCTCGGGGGTGGCGGGGACCGGCGCGGGGTTTGGCGTGTTCACGGGCAGCTCTTGTTTTCTGGCGCAGCGAGCATTTTCGCACACATTACTCAGCGCCGAGCCCCGCGTCCGCCCCGGCCGCGTCCACGGCCTCGCGTCCCGGTCCGTCCGCTATACTTCCCTTGCGCACGAGCACCGTGCGCGAGACGTTTCGCCCGGAAAGCCGCATGCCGAGGAACATCGAGATCAAGGCCCGCATCAGCAGCGTCGAGGAGCTGATGCCGAAGGTGCGGTCGATTGCGGACCAGGGGCCGTGGGAGCTGCGGCAGGAGGACACCTATTTCGAATGCGCCGCCGGGCGGCTGAAGCTGCGCACCGGCTCGGAGCATCCCGGCCAGCTCATCTACTACCGCCGCGAGAACCAGGCCGGGCCGAAGGAGTCGCTGTACACGATCGCGCCGACCTCCGATCCGAAGGCCCTGCGCGCCCTGCTCAGCCAGGCCCTGGGGCAGGTGGGCCGCGTCGAGAAGGTGCGCACGCTGTTCTTGAGCGGCAGGACGCGCATCCACCTCGACCGCGTGGCCGGACTCGGGGACTTCCTCGAGCTCGAGGTCGTCCTCGCGGACCAGGAGCCCGCCGGCCAGGGCATCGAAGAGGCCCACGAGCTGCTGAGCCGGCTGGGCATCCACCGCTCGCAGCTGATCGAGGGCTCCTACCTGGAATTTCCGGCGTCGTCCCGGATGGCCTAGCGGCATGGGGCCTTTCTCGCGGAGGGAACTCATGCGCATCGCCGCCGCGGCCGCGGCGCTCCCCTGGGCCGGTGCGGTGCCGGCGGAGGTTCCGCCTCCCCAGGCGGGCCGGCGCGGCGCGCCGTCATACGCCGTGCCGGAGCGAGTCGCGGAGGTCTTTGCCTCCGTGCCGTTCGAGTCGCAGCAGATCGGCGGGCTCTTCGGTGAGCGCATGCGCACCAACGTGCACGGACGACTGCTTGCCGTCGACATCGAGGCCTGCCTGTCGGGCTTTGTGCACCGCGATACCGCAGGTAGCTTCGACACCGCGTGGCTGGGGGAGCACGCCGGGAAGTTCCTGGATGCCGCCTGCAACGCGCTTCGCTACCGGGAGGACGAGCGCCTGCGGCAGAGGGTCGAACACACCGCCCGGACCCTGATCGGCAGCCAGAGACCCGACGGTTACCTCGGCACCTATCCGGCCGCACGCCGCTGGACCGGCTGGGACGTGTGGGTGACCAAGTACACGCTCATTGGCCTTCTCAGCTACTACGAACTGACCGCCGATCCGGCGGCCCTGCAGGCCTGCCACGCGGCCGGTGACCTGCTGGCGCGCACCTTCGGCGACGCACCGGGGCAGCGCGACATCATCGCCGCCGGCGAGCACATGGGCATGGCGGCGACCTCGGTCCTGGAGCCGATGTGCCGGCTCTACCGCTACACCGCGGAGGGGCGCCACCTGGAGTTCTGCCGGTACCTGGTGCGCGCCTACGAGCAGGCCCACGGCCCGCGCATCGTGACCACGCTGCTCGCGGGCGAGGGCGTCTACCGTGTCGCCAACGGCAAGGCGTACGAGATGCTGTCCAACTTCAACGGCCTCGTCGATCTGTACCGCCTCACGGGGGAGCAGAGGCTGCTGGCGGCGGTGATGAGCGGCTGGCAGGACATCGTCCGGCACCAGCTGTACCGCACCGGAACGGCCAGTGCCGGCGAGCACTTCCAGCCGGCCGGGCAGATGCTCACGCTGCAGTCATCCAACCTCGGCGAGACGTGCGTGACGGTGACCTGGCTGCAGCTCAACTGGCGGCTGCTGCGGCTGACCGGCGAGGCGCGCTTCGGCCAGGAGATCGAGCGGACCGTCTACAACCACCTGCTGGCGGCCCAGGACGCATCGAGCGGCGGCATCGCCTATTACACCGGGTTTACGGGGCGCAAGGAATTCACCGACGCGATCCTGTGCTGCGTCTCCAGCGGCCCGCGCGGGATATCCCTCATCCCGCAGCTCACCTGGGGACTCGAGAAGGACGCCATCCTCATCAATCTCTACACCCCGGGGCGCATGCACTGCGAGGTCGCCGGCGTGCCGGTGGAGGTGTCCTGCGACACGGCATTCCCCGCCGCAGGCCGCGTCCTGCTCAGCGTGCGCGCCACGCGCGCGACGCGGTTCTCACTGCGGCTGCGGGTCCCGGAGTGGGCCGAGGGCTTCCGGGTGGGGGCGGGTGCGGACACCCTGCAGGGGAGGCCGGGCGAGCTGCTCGAGGTCTCGCGCACGTGGCCGCGGTCGAGCACGCTTCAGATCGTGATGGGGATTCCGGCCCGCACCTGGCCCGGCTCGCCGAGTTATCCGGACTATCTGATGGTGCTGCGGGGTCCGCAGGTGCTGGCGCTCGAGCGGGACCTCAATCCGGGGATTCCCTACCTGCACCGCGTCGGCATCGCGCCAGGACCGGTGGCGCTGCGCGAGGTGCCCCCGGCTGCCGGCCGCGCCCGGCAGGTCTACGAGTTCGACGGCATCGTCGGCTTGCCGGCCGGTGCGGGGCGATTGCGCCCCGAGACCCGTGCCGCGCGGCTGGTGCCGTTCGCGGATCTCGCCGACGGGCGCGTGTGGGTTTCGCGCGAGGATCGTCTCCGAGCGGATGTGCCTGCGCTCACGGCGTTCGCGCGGGTGAACCTGTCGGTCCTCAATCTGCGACTCGAGCCGAGTGCCAGCCCGCCCACCGACGTGCTCGAGCACGTGACCGACGAGGATCCGCGCAGCTTCTGCACGGTCAATCCGCGCGACTTCGGGCTGGCCAACTACCTGGGGGCGCCCCCGGGCAGGCGCGATGACCCGGTGTGGTTCGCCCTCATGCTGGAGAAGCCGGTGGAGGTTTCACGCATCGTGTTCCGGCATGGCGCGGTGAGTGCGACGGGCGGCTGGTTCGACACGACGGAGGGCCCGCCGCGACTGGAGTTCTCGCGCGGACCGATCGCGACCTCCTCGAACGATGCGCTCATGGATGACAGCAAGGTGCACTGGGAGCTGGCCGGGCTGCTCGAAGAGTACCCGCGCACCGGGCCCGCCGCGCCGCCACCGCTCACGGACGGGCAGCTCTTCGAGCTGCGGCTGCCCCGGGCGGTGCAAGTGCACGGCTTGCGGATCGTCGGCCGCGCGGGGGGAGACTACGCGAGCTGCGCCGAGCTCGGCGGCTACGGCTGAATGTCGGCGAAGTAGGGCGTGAGCGCATCGAGCTGCGCGCGGCGATACGCTTGCCCGGCGCGCACCTGCGTGCCGAATTCCAGGTAAGGATCCGTGGAGCGGTCGTAAGGCGCCCAGCGGGGGAGGCCGGGACCGTTCGGGTCCCCGCTCGCCGCGAATCGCGTCCAGGCCTGCTGCAGGGTCGCCGACAGTTCCAGGTCGATGGCATCCGGCGGCTCGTGCGGGATGAAGCTCGGCTTGTCCAGCGAACCGAAGACGAAGGGCAGCACCTCGGAGTGGGTTGCCGGTTGCGCGCGGCCGGCGACACCGCGGCTGAAGAGGTAGAAGAAGGTCCGCGGCTGGTGCTGCGAGAGGGTGCGTGCGATGAGGCGCGCGCTCTCGCCGAACACCACGTCTCCGAGGATCGCCGAGGCGGCCAGGTTCGCCGCCGCGTCGGTTGCGGCCGGATTGGCCGCGAGCAGCCCCTCGGCCGAACGGCCGAACTTGTCCTTCACCCAGGCCCGGTAGCTCGCCAGCGTCTGCTGCGAGGAGAACATGCGCCCCTCGTCGGCCGCGATGCCGACGATGGCCGGGACGGCGTGGACGGTCCCGGCCGCGAACTGCGCGCGCGGCTGTGCCGGCAGGACGTAGCCATCGAGGATCGGGGACGGAAAGCTGATCGCCATCAGGCTGCCGCCCGGATGCTGCGGGAAGAAGTCGTCGTTGTGGGCGAGCAGCTCGGTGGCCGTCATGCGGCGCAGCACCGCCAGATCCGCCGACACGGTGGCGCCGCTCTTTTCCGCCGCGGCCAGGGTCGGCAGGTAGGGCAGGTCCGGGCTGTGCAGGATCGCCTGGCTGAACAGGCCCTGGGCCAGGGGCGAGGTGAGCAGGACCGCGATCGACACCGCGCCCGCCGACTCGCCGAACACCGTCACGCGCCCAGGGTCGCCGCCGAATGCGGCGATGTTGTCCTTCACCCACTCCAATCCGGCGATCTGGTCGAGCAGTCCGTAGTTACCGGAGGATCGGTGCGCGGACTCCGCCGTCAGCCCCGGGTGCGCGAGAAAGCCGAAGATCCCGACCCGGTAGTTGAGCCCCACCACGACGACGCCCCGGGCGGCGAGCTTGGCCCCGTCGTAGAGCGGGTAGGCACCAGAGCCGCCGATGAAGCCACCGCCGTACAGGAACACCATCACCGGGCGGTGCCCGCCCGGTGCGTGTCCCGGTGTCCACACGCTCAGCGTCAGGCAGTCCTCGCTCGCCTTTTGCCCGGTGGAGATGACATACGGCCGCTGCATGCAGTCATCGCCGAAGCGGGTGGCGTCCCGTACGCCCTTCCAGGCCCGGGGAGGCTGCGGGGCACGCCAGCGCAGCGGACCCACCGGGGGTGCCGCGAACGGGATGCCCTTGAAGGTCTCGATCTCACCCCCGGTCCCCGCAACGGCGCCGGCGCGCGTGACGACCACCGGCTGGGCGGTCGGGTGGCCGGCGTGCGCAGCATTCGCCAGCGCGAGGGATGCCAGGAGGGAAAGACAGGCTGCGTAGGCCGGTACAGGGATGGGCTTCATGGTGAGCTCCGCGCAGGCTCCAGCGGCGCCAGCGCGTTCATGATGAGGCGCTGGGTCACCTCTTCGTGGAGTGTCAGGCAGGCTTCGACGTTCGCCGGACCGCTGACCGGCCGGGTAAAGCCGCGGGCATCGACCTCGATGCGCAGCGCCGTCACCGGGCAGCTCGAGGGATCGAGAAGCCAGGTGACCGGCACGACATCGAACAGGGTCGGCGTGATCTGGCCCCAGCCGTTGAGCAGCCGCCACTGGTGGTAGAGCAGCGCCAGCGCGTCGGAGGCCGGTGAGCCATAGGCAAACAGGCGATCCCGGCGGACCTCGTCGAACTTGATCTGGGTGGAGTCGAGCGGAAACATCCGCACCGCCACCTTCGATTGCAGGAGAGCCTGTAGGCCGGAAGGGGTGGAGGCGACGTTGTATTCGGCGCTCGGCTCGGGGTTGGGGATCGCCCCGCCCTGGTTGTACCCGGCATGGATCGAGCCGCCCATCAGCACCACCTGCCTGAACTGCCGCAGCGCGGTGGCGTCGCGCCGTGCCAGCGCCTCGATGTTGCTGAGTGGGGCCAGCGCGATGAGGGTGATCTGCCCGGGGCGCCGGTGCGCCTGCTCCCGCAGGAATTCGATGGCGTCGGGCGCGCCGGTGGTGTCGGCTGCACCCATCGCCCATTTCTTCTGGGTGAAGGGCACCGCGTTCGCGGTCGCCGGCCCCTGGGCGACGATGACGTCCCGGCGGCCGAGGGTCGCCAGGAGACGGCGTACCAGGAGTGTGCGCGTGCCGGTGTCGCCCCAGGCGGTGGTGATGCCGAGCACCTCCAGGTGCGGGTCCTGGAGCGCGACGGCCAGCGCAAATGCGTCGTCGATGTCATCGCCCACGTCGGTGTCGATGATCACCGGCAGCGGGTTGACGGCCGCCGCGGGCGCGGCGGCCCGTGCCGGGGAGTGCAGGGCCATCCCCGACAGCACGGCGAGCAGCAGCGGAGCAATTCCTCGCATCAGTCATCCATCCCGGCGCAGTCAGGCCATGTAGACGAATCGCGCGATGCACACCACCGCGAGCACGTAGATCAGCCAGTCGGCGGCCCGCGCCTGTCCGCGCGCCAGCTTGAGGATGGCATGGCAGGTGATGCCGAAGGCCAGGCCGTTGGCGATCGAATAGGTGAGCGGAATGATGATCACCGTGAGGAACGCCGGGATCGCCTCCGCTGCGTCCGACCAGTCGATCTCCGCCAGCGCGCCCATCATGAGCGCTCCCACGAGGATCAGGGCCGGCGCCGTGGCCGCGCCCGGGATGGCCTGCACCAGCGGCGCGAAGAACAGCGTTGCGAGGAAGAGGACGCCCACCACGACGCTTGTCAGGCCGGTCCTGCCCCCCACCGCGACACCCGCGGCACTCTCGACGTAGCTCGTCACCGGGCTCGTTCCGGCCAGCGCGCCGAAGAGCATGGCGATGGAGTCGGACAGCAGGATCCGGTTCAGGCGCGGGATGGTGCCGTCCGGTGCGATGAGGCCGGCGCGCTTGGTGACGGCCACCAGCGTGCCGATGTTGTCGAACATGTCGACGAAGAGGAACACGAACACGATCTCGACGAGCGAGAGGCCGATGCTGCCCTTCCAGTTCAGCGCCTGGTGCACGTCGAGCTTGAATGCCGCGGCCGACAGGTCGCGGAGGCTGTAGGTGCCCGGGGAGAAGTGCGCGAGGCCGGTCATCCAGGCGATCGCGGCGGTCACCAGGATCCCGAGCAGGATCGCACCGCGGACGCGACGTGCCTGCAGGATGGCGATCAGGAGGAGGGCGAACAGCGCGAGGGCGGGCTTCGGCCCGGTGAGGCTCCCCAGTTTGACCATCGTCCCCGGGTCGGCCACCACGATCCCGGCATCGGCCAGGCCAATGAAGGCGATGAAGAGGCCGATACCGCCGGCCACCGCGGCGAACAGCGGCCGCGGCACGGCGCTGACGATCACGCGCCGCACCCCCGCCAGGGTGAGGACGAGGAACGCGACGGAGGATATGAACACGCAGCCGAGGGCGGTCTGCCAGGGCAGGCCCATGACCTTGACGACCGTGTAGGTGAAGTAGGCGTTCAGCCCCATTCCCGGCGCCAGGGCCAGCGGGTAGTTGGAGAGCAGCCCCATCAGGATGCTGCCGAAGCCGGAGGCCAAGCAGGTCGCGACCGCCACGGCCGCGACCGGCATGCCGGCCGCGCCCAGGATCGCCGGGTTGACGACGACGATGTAGGCCATCGTCACGAAGGTCGTCAGCCCGGCCAGCACCTCCGTGCGGACGGTGGTGCCGTGACCCTTGAGGTCAAAGAGGCGCTCCAGCATGCGCCGGGGGTCAGAAGCGCACCATTCCCTGGACCCCGACGATCCTCGGGTCGTTGATCATGCCGGTGAAGTTCTCGAAGTTGATGCCACCGATGTTGACAATCTTGTTGGTGCAGTTGCGGCAGTAGGCGGCGACCTCGTACTTGCTGGCGTGCCAGTTGTAGCCGATCCGGGCACCCAGCTGGAACAGCGCAGGACCGGTGAACTCCAGCTCCTTGTCGAGGAAGAAGTTCATCTCGCTGCGGTAGGACATATCGCTGAAGACGTACAGCTCGCCCTCGGGTCCCATCGGGACGCCGTAGCGCACCGTGAAGTCGCCCGTCCACTTCGGCGCTTGCGGCAGCGGGTTGCCGTTGACCAGCGCAAGGCCATTGGCATTGAGCGGGTTCTGCTCCGTGCAGGCCTGGCCGCCGGGCAGGAAGCTCCAGTTGAAGCACGGGCCGACTGCGAGCGTCGGGTCCTCGATGCGCGTGTAGTTGTAGCTGCCGGCCAGGCTCAGCTGCAGGTTGTTGATCGGGCGGGCGTGCAGTTCCAGCTCCGCGCCCTTGCCGATCGTATGCTCGGCGTTGATCAGGGCGACCTGGTTGGACTGGCCGCCGACCGCGGTCAACTGCTGGTGGCTGACGTCGTAGTAGTAGACGTCGAACGCTGCCGAGTAGCGCCGGTCCGCCGACTGGGTCTTGATGCCGACCTCGTAGGAGATGTTGTCCTCGGAAGCGGCCACCTGGATCGGCAGCGGCGGCGGGCCGGAGGTGGGCTCGCCGAAGCTGGGTGCGCGGAAGCCGGTCGCCACGCGGGCGTACAGGTTCGTATCCGGTGTCACCAGCCAGGTGGGCGCCAGGTCCCAGTTGAACTTGTTGGCGCTCGCGGACTGGTGCTGTGGCACGGTCAGCCCCGCGAGGTCGCTGTACGGGACGTCGAAGGTCTTGTGATCGAGGGTGTAGCGCACGCCGCCGCGCAGCTTGACCGTCGGGGTGAAGGCGTACTCCAGTGAGCCGAAGACCGCCTCGGCATCGTTGTTCTGCTTGGAGATGGTCACATCCGTCACCTCCAGCGTGTTGTAGACGTAGTCAACGCCGTTACTGGTGGTGCTGTCGTAGAAGAAAAACAGGCCCGCCTGGCCCTGCAATGGCCCGTCGCTGTGCGAGACCACCCGGAATTCCTGGGTCAGCTGGTAGTTGGTCACCTCGCCACCGGTCTCGACCGGGAAGGGAATGAAGCCCGGGCCCCAGGCCGAGGGCGGCGCACCGCTGAAGAAGCCGGGGCCGTAGCCGCCATCGATGTCACCGATGGTGTTGTAGTGGCGGATGGACTCGTAGCCGGTGATCGACTGGAAGGTGAAGGTCGGCAGGGTCCAGTTCAGGTGCAGGTTCGAGCCGATGCTGGTGAAGGACTGGCCGTTGTAGCCATCGGTGTAGATCTTGCTCGGGTCGAAGCCGGGTACGAGCGCGTTGCTGCCCTCGCTCATGACGTTGGCGCGGAACAGGCGCGCCGAGCCACTCAGCACGCGGCTGTGCAGGTTCAGGAGCGCATCGAAGTTGTCGCTCGGCTTGAACAGCGCCTGCAGGCGTACCGCGAAGTCGTCGTAACCCTCGAGGTGCTGGTTGCCCGGCATGTTGTAGGGGGCGTCGACCCAGTTGGAGCGGTACTGCAGCTGGGTGGAGGCGCGAAATGCCCAGGCATCTCCGGCCGGCATGTTGAGCACGGCTTCGAGGTTGGAGGTGTCGTAGGTGCCGTAGGACAGGTTGGCGTAGCCGCCAAACTGATGGAGCTGTGGTTTGGCCGACTCGATCTTCACCACGCCGGCCGGCGCATTGCGCCCGAACAGGGTGCCCTGCGGGCCGCGCAGGACCTCGATGTCCTGCTGGTCGAAGATCGGGAAGCCCTTCAGCGCAGGATTTTCCTGCACGATGTCGTCGTAGTAGAGGCCGACGGGCTGGGAAGCGAAGGTCGTGAAGTCGGTGTTGCCGTAGCCGCGGATGTAGAAGCGCGGGAAGGTGCGTCCGTTGGATGACTCGATGTTCAGGCTCGGCACCGAGAAGGCGAGCTGCCGGATGTCCTGGCCGGAACTGCCGAGCGCGGCGAGCGACTCGCCCGTCAGTACCGCGGTCGAAACCGGGACGTCGAGGAGGCGCTCCTCGCGGCGCTCGGCCGTGACGAGTACTTCCTGCAGGACCCCGGCGTCTGCCTCGGTGCCGGCCGGGTCGGCGGCGCGGGCGAGGCCCGGATCCAGCAGCACGGCCACCGTGGCGGAGGCCGCCAGCGTGAGCAGCGCGCGGCGCGGCGAGATTGAGGCGGCGATTGCGCACCGCAGCATCGAACCCGAGTCTATGGTTTCCATCGCGAGCTCCCGTACACGCAACAGTCGTAACCCGCGGGAGCTCACGGTCGCAGCGCCGAATGGCTCCCTTGCTTCGTTGTTTCTGCGTAGTAAAACGTTACACTAAGCAGCGGCCAAAAAGCTACACCATGTACGCACTCGCTGTAAAGCGCCCGAAGTCGACGAGCAACTGTTCAGTTGGAAGCGTGCGCTGCGCGCAACAGAACTTGCTGGACCGCGACTCATGGCGACGGTGAAGGACATTGCCGCGGCGGCCGGCGTATCGGTCGCGACCGTCTCGAACGTTCTGAACAACCGGCCCAATGCGGGTCGCGCGACGCGCCAGCGCGTGCTGAGGATCGCGCAGGAACTGGACTACCGTCCCAATCGCGCCGCCCAGGCCATGCGGACCGGGCGAACGCGGGCGATCGGCCTGGTCCTGCCGGATCTCACCAACCCGTTCTTTCCGGAGTTGGCGCAGGCGGTCGAGAACACCGCCCGCAGTCAGGGCCTGCTGGTGTGCCTGGTCGACAGCCAGAGCCGTCCCGAGGGCGAGGCCGACGGCTTTTCTCTGCTCATGCAGCACGCGGTCGACGGCATCATCTGGTGTCCGCTCGGCTCGCGGGTGCCTGCGCAGGTGCGCAATCCCGCCCGCCCCGTGGTGCTGATCGACCGGCCGCGTGCCGGCTACGCGGTGGTCCACTCCAACTACCTCATGGGCGGGCGGCTGCTCGCCGAGTACGCCACGCGCATGGGCCACCGGCGGGTCGGGCTGCTGTCCGGGCCGCAGCACATCGAGAGCGCCCGGCAGCGGCGCGACGGCTTCGTCAAGGCGCTGCCCAAGGGCAGCGAAATCGCCTGGGAGGTCTGCGTCGGCTTCGACGGGCTGCTGACGCAGGAGGCGCGCCTGGCGCTGAAGCAGCGCCGCAGGGCCACCCTCATCGTGGCGGGCAACGACCTGATCGCCATCGGCGCCATCCGCTGCCTGGCGGAACACGGGGTCCGGGTTCCCGAGGATGTGTCCGTGACCGGCTTCGACAACATCCGCTGGACGGATCTTCTGACTCCGAGGCTGACGACCATCGCCCAGCCGGTGGGCGCCATCGGTGCCCGGGCGGTCGAGCTGGTGCAGGAACGCATGTCCGGTGGGAAGATCGGCAATCAGCGCGCCGTCTTCGACGTCGAGCTGATCGAGCGCGACTCGGTGCGAAAACTAAACGAAGCGAGCTAGGGGAGAATTGAGCATGGCACCCCGCATTGCGGTGATCGGCAGCGCCAATACCGATCTCATCACTTTCAGCGACGTCTTCCCGCGGCCGGGGGAGACCCTGTTCGGGCAGAACTTCGACCTCGGTTTCGGTGGCAAGGGCGCCAACCAGGCCATCGCCGCGCGGCTGTGTGGCGCCGAGGTCGTGATGGTGGCCCGGGTCGGCAGCGACCTGTTCGGGGAAGCCACGATCAACAACTTCAAGTCCTTCGGGATCGACACGACGCACGTGAAGATCATCCCCGGGGTGCCCACCGGCGTGGCGCCGATCTTCGTCGACCCGAGCGGGCAGAACCGCATCATCGTGGTCAAGGGGGCGAACGACCGGCTGCTGCCCGCGGACGTGGACGCGGCAGCGCCGCAGCTGCGCGGCGTCGACACCATCATCCTGCAGTTCGAGATCCCGCTGGAGACGGTCTATCACGCCGTGCGCTTCGCCCGCGCCAACAAGATCCGCTGCATCGTCAATCCGGCCCCGGCGCTGCCGGCGGATCTGGCCCAGCTGGCGGCGGCGGACTATTTCATACCGAACGAGACGGAGGCGGAGATCCTCGGCGGGCACCCGGTGCGCACCGTCGACGATGCGGTGGCCTGCGCCAAGGCACTGCTCGGCAAGGGCTTCCGCAAGATCGTACTGACCCTGGGGGCCCGCGGCTCGCTGCTGGCGGATGCCAGCGGCACCGTGCACATTCCCCCGCACGTCGTCACCGCGGTCGACTCGACGGGTGCGGGCGATGCCTTCATCGGCAGCCTCGCCGTGTTCCTCGGCGAGGGAGTCCCGGAGCAGGAGGCCATCGCGCGTGCCAATCGCTACGCGGCGCTGTCGACCACCCGCGTCGGGACGCAGAAGTCGTTCCTGAAGCGCGTGGACTTCGACGCCGCGTGCAGGCAGCGCGCCTGAGGCGCCGCCAAGCAGTGCCATGCCAAGAAGATCAGGTATTTCCGCTAAACCACTGAGCAGGTCTCAATCATGTTCGTAGTGCATAGCTATTCACTGGCGGTCGTGTTGTGCGTCATCACCATGCTTTGCTGGGGATCGTGGGCCAACACCCGCAAGCTTGCGCGCAAGGACTGGCGCTTCGAGCTGTTCTACTGGGACTACACGATCGGCGTGCTGTTGCTCACGCTCGTGCTCGGTCTCACCCTGGGCAGCAGCGGCGGCGAGGGACGGCCGTTCGTTGCCGACCTGTCGCAGGCCTCCGCGGCGAGCATCCGCTCGGCCCTGATCGGCGGCGCGATATTCAATCTCGCGAACATCCTGCTGGTCGCCGCCATCGAGCTCGCCGGCATGGCGGTGGCCTTTCCGGTCGGCATCGGCCTGGCGCTCATCATCGGGGTGGTCGTCAATTACCTCGCCAGCCCCGTGGGCAACGGACCCCTGCTGGCGCTGGGCGTGCTGCTGGTGATCGTGGCGATCATCCTGGACGCCGTCGCCTACCGGCGCCTGCCGGGCGCGGCGGCGGGAGTGAGCACCAAGGGACTTGTCCTGTCGGTGGCCTGCGGCATATTCATGGGAATGTTCTATCGCTTCGTCGCCGCGGCGATGTATGCAGACGGCGTACACCCGGAGATGGGCAAGATGAGCCCCTATGCCGCGGTGTTCGTGTTTGCGGTCGGGGTCTTCCTGAGCAACTTCGTGTGGAACACCATCGCGATGAAGAAGCCCTTTGTGGGCACCCCGGTGGGTTTCGGCAGCTATTTCCAGGCAGGCTTCGGCACGCACCTCACCGGCATCTTCG
Source organism: Pseudomonadota bacterium (assembly GCA_018240525.1). Lineage (GTDB taxonomy): Bacteria > Pseudomonadota > Gammaproteobacteria > Steroidobacterales > Steroidobacteraceae > 13-2-20CM-66-19. Next base: position 480,761 of record JAFEFN010000014.1, on the reverse strand, counting down.
GCGGCGTGATCTGGGGGCTTGGCATGTTGCTGAGCCTCATCGCCTCGGGACCCGCGGGCTTTGCGATCTCCTACGGCCTCGGGCAGGGGGCGACCATGGTCGCGGCATTCTGGGGCGTATTCATCTGGAAGGAATTCGCCACCGCCCCTGCGGGCACCTCCAAGCTGCTCACCGCCATGTTCGTGTCCTTCCTGAGCGGGCTCGCGCTCATCGTGCTGGCGCGGCTCTAGGCGAGGCCCGGCTGCGCCATGAGCCCTTCGCCCGTACGGCCACCGGATGCGATCGCGCGCAGGCAGGACCTGCTCGCGCCGTTCGACGAGCGCCGCGAGCTCGTGCCGGTGCAGGAATCTGCGCTCCTCGCTAACCGCGGCATGGCGCTGAACGTGGACTGGGTCGACAGCGTGCGCATCAATACGAGCGCGGTCGAACGCCGCGCGGGCACACTCGGCACGCGGCGCACCGTGAAGAAGGACTGGCAGGTCGCCTGGCTCCTGCGCGCGATCACCTGCATGGACCTCACGACGCTTTCCGGCGATGACACCGATGAGCGCGTACGACGGCTGTGCGCCAAGGCCCGGCGGCCGGTGGCCCAGAGCATCGCGGCGGGTCTGGGCATCGAGGATCTGCCGGTGCAGGTGGCGGCGGTCTGCGTCTACCACCAGTTCATCGAGACGGCGCGCCGGGCGCTCGAGGGCACCTCCATCCGCGTGGCCGCGGTGTCCGCCGGCTTCCCGGCTGGCCTGAACGCCTTGCCGGAGCGCCTCGCGGAGGTGCGGCGCTCGGGCGATGCGGGCGCCGACGAGATCGACATCGTCATCACCCGTGCCCACGTGTTCGCCGCAGACTGGCCGCGGCTCTACGAGGAGGTCGCCGCCTTCAAGGAGGCCTGCGGTCAGGCACACCTGAAGGCGATCCTCGGCACCGGGGATCTTGCAACCCTGCGTAACGTCGGGCGCGCCAGCCTGGTGGCCATGATGGCCGGCGCGGATTTCATCAAGACCTCCACGGGCAAGGAGGCGGTCAATGCCACCTTGCCGGTGGGCCTGGTGATGGTCCGCGCGATCCGCGAGTATCGCGAGCGCACCGGGATGGCCGTGGGCTTCAAGCCTGCGGGCGGGCTGCGCACCGCGCGCCAGGCGCTGGACTGGCTTGCGCTCATGAAGGAGGAACTGGGCGACCGCTGGCTCGCGCCGCAGCTGTTCAGGCTCGGTGCCAGCGGCATGCTGGGCGACATCGAGCGCCAGCTGGAGTTCCATAGCAGCGGCCGCTATTCCGCCGGCTACCATCATCCCCTCGCCTGAGGACCTGCCGATGGCAAACCCCAGCGTCGCCGAGAAGTTCCGAAGCATGGAGTATGGGGCGGCCCCCGAGGACCCGGCCCACGCGAACCGGTGGCTCGACGAGCACCGTCGCCGCTTCGCTCATTACATCGGCGGCCGGTGGAAGGCACCCGCGCAGGGACGTTATTTCGCGACCGTCGACCCCTCGACCGGGGAGAAGCTCGCCGACATCGCGCAGGGCAGTGCAGCGGACGTGAACGCGGCCGTGAAGGCGGCCCGTGCGGCGCTGCCGCGGTGGCAGGCACTCGCTCCGCATGCACGCGCCCGCTTCCTCTATGCGCTGGCGCGGCAGGTGCAGAAGCACTCGCGCCGCCTGGCGGTGCTGGAGTCTCTCGACAACGGCAAGCCGATCCGCGAGAGCCGCGACATCGACATCCCCCTCGTGGCGCGTCATTTCTACCACCACGCCGGCTGGGCGCAGTTGCTGCAGGGCGAGTTCCCGGGATACTCCGCCTGCGGCGTGATCGGCCAGATCATCCCCTGGAACTTCCCGCTCCTCATGGTGGCCTGGAAGGTCGCTCCCGCACTGGCCGCCGGCAACACGGTGGTGCTCAAGCCCGCCGAGTTCACGCCCCTCACGGCGCTGGCCTTCGCGGGGCTCTGCGAGGAAGTGGGCCTGCCACCCGGCGTGGTTAACGTACTCACCGGCGATGGCAGCACGGGCGCCGCGCTGGTCGCGCACCCGGGCGTGGACAAGATTGCCTTCACGGGTTCGACCGAGGTCGGGCGGGCGATACGCCGTGCCACCGCCGACTCGCACAAGAAGCTCTCGCTCGAGCTGGGGGGCAAGTCACCGTTCGTGGTGTTCGAGGATGCGGACCTGGACAGCGCGGTCGAGGGCCTCGTCGACGGAATCTGGCTGAACCAGGGGCAGGTGTGCTGCGCGGGCTCGCGGCTGCTGATGCACGAGAGCATCGCCGCATCGCTGGTGAAGAAGCTGCAGGCGCGCATGTCCACGTTGCGGGTGGGCGCGCCGCTGGACAAGAGCACGGACATCGGCGCGATCGTCGCGCCGGTACAGCTGGAGCGCATCTCGGGCCTGGTCCGCCAGGGTGTGGCGGAGGGCGCTTCCTGCTGGCAGCCGGACGTGGCGCTGCCGGCCAAGGGCCTCTATTACCCGCCGACGCTCTTCACGAATGTGCACCCGGCCTCCATCGTGGCGCAGACCGAGATCTTCGGGCCCGTGCTCGCGGCCATGACGTTCCGTACCCCGGCGGAGGCGGTCGAGCTGGCGAACAACACCGCGTACGGACTCGCCGCCAGCGTCTGGAGCGAGAGCATCAATGTCGCCCTGCAGGTGGCTGCGCAGGTGAAGGCCGGGGTGGTCTGGGTCAACAGCACCAACCTGTTCGATGCCGCATGCGGTTTCGGGGGTTACCGCGAAAGCGGATTCGGACGGGAGGGTGGACGCGAGGGGATGCGCGGGTACCTGCAGCCCACGTGGCTGCGCAAGGCCCCGCCGCTGCGCGCGGCCGGCAGCCGGCGACGGGCAGCGGCGGCGGCTGCGCCCGCAGCGGATGCGATCGACCGGACGGTGAAGCTCTACATCGGCGGCAAGCAGGTGCGGCCGGACTCAGGCTACAGCCTCGAGTGCCGCAGCGCCGCTGGCGGGCTGCTCGGGGAGGCACCGCTCGGGAACCGCAAGGACATTCGCAACGCGGTGGAGGCGGCCCGGCGCGCGCAGGCGTGGAGCACCGCGACCACCCATCAGCGGGCACAGGTTCTCTACTACGCCGCGGAAAATCTCGCGCAGCGCGGCACGGAGATTGCCGCACGCCTTGCCGCCGTGGTGGGCCGCAAGCAGGCCGCCGATGAAGTGCGCCTGGGAATCCAGCGACTGTTCACCTACGCCGCCTGGACCGACAAATACGAGGGAGCGGTGCACTCCCCACCCTTCCGAAACATAGCGGTCGCCATGAACGAGGCGATCGGGACCGCGGGCGTCATCTGCCCGGCGGATGCCCCGTTGCTGGGCTTCCTGTCACTGGTGCTGCCCCTGGTGGCGGCAGGCAACTGCGTGGTGGCCGTGCCTTCGGCCCGCTATCCGCTGGTGGCGGGCGATCTGTACCAGCTGTTCGATACGAGCGACGTGCCGGGCGGCGTGATCAACATCGTCACCGGGCATCCGGCCGAGCTGGCGAAGGTGCTGGCCGAGCACGACGACGTCGATGCGCTCTGGTGCTACGGTGAGGCGTCCCTGTGCGCCGAGACCAAGCGCCTGTCGGCCGGCAACCTCAAGCAGGTGTGGACCAACGACGGGCGCCGCCTCGATTTCTTCAGTGCCCTCCAGGGTGAGGGGCGCTTCTACCTGGACCACGCCTTCCAGGTGAAGAACATCTGGGTACCGTACGGGGAGTGATGCGGGTCAGTGCGGCGGTGTCGGCGCTTCCAGGAGCGCCAGGGTCATCTGCTCGAGCCGCGGCACGTCGACCTCGAAGACCACGTTGACGGGGCGTTCGCCCAGGCCCGGACCCTCGTTGGTTCCCCAACTCAGGGTGTTGCCATTGCCGGCCGTGAAGCTGGTATCGACATCCACCAGCAGGGTCTTCGCGCGGGTGACGATCGAGGGGTCGAGCCATACCGCCACCGTCGCTTCGTCCCACATCGGGTAGGACTGGCCGAACTTGGCGAGGTAGTCGTCGAAGGGGGCCTTGCCCTTGGCGAGGTCACGAATCAACTCGGCCCGGAAGAAGGTCCGGGTCGTCGGGTCGATCGGTACCTCGGTGATCTTCTTCCACGGCTCGTGGAGCACGATCGATGCCGCTTCGGGGTCGAAGCGCATGTTGAACTCCCGCCGTGTCGCGTTCACGTATTCCGCGGCGAACGGGTTGTCCGCGGGCTGCGGATTGAAGCTGCCGCCCATGAAGACGATCTCCTTCACCAGGGACGAGAACTGCGGATCCATCCGGGCGGTGATGGCGATGTCGGTCAGCGGGCCGGCGCAGATGATGCTCACCTGGCCAGGGAACTCGTGCACCTTGCGCGACAGGAAGCTGAAGGCGGTCTCGTGCGCGGGCTGGATCTTCGGCTGGCCGGCCGGGGAGACCGGCACCAGGTAGGGATCCGCGTGATAGGGAGTGCGGCGCACGGCACCTTCGTCGGGCCAGGATTCGGTCCAGGCCCCCTTGTAGAAGAGCGAGCCGTAGAGGGCCTCCCAGCGCTTGGTACGCTCGGGCGTATTGACCAGCGGGAAGACCGCCCCGGGGACGACGGGGATCTCGGTGCGCTGCGCGATCTCGAGGAGCCGCAGCGTGTGGCTGACCTCTTCGTCGCGCCACCCGTCGCCGCTCGGGACCGTGATGCCGAGGACCTCGACGTCCTTCGACTGCAGCAGCATGAGGATCGCCTGGAGGTTCGATCCGGCAGGGCCATAGGCATCCTGGTCGATGATGACCTTGCGGCGGCCGCTGGCCTCGGCCGCTCGGCAGTCGCCGACGGTGCCCAGCACCACGAGTGCACTGACCATGACGACCGTGACGGCGGACAGGCGATCGATGAGGAGATGCGCCATCCGGCGCGGCAATCGTTTCACTGTGACCACCGGGTGGGCTTGCTGCGTGGAGGCTTAGCTTAGCATTCGGCACAGACCGACTCATCCGCGCGACGAACCGATTTCCCGCGTGGGTCGCTGCCTGACCCTGGGGTGTAGACTCGCAGTGCTCGCGGTCGCGCACGACGGTTCGTGCGCGTGAACCCTGCGGGATGGATCCTCTGGGAATCCGTGGCGGGCGTTTAGGGGGCACCGTGGTGAGCTCAAGCCGCCGATCGTTCATTGCTGCCGCTGTCGCATTCGGTGCCACCCCGGTCTGGGCCTTCTCCCAGGCATCCGCGTCTCGGCATCGTTGGTCCGAGCGGCGGGACCTGTATCCCGAGGGCGTCGCTTCGGGCGACCCCGAGCCCAGCAGCGTCGTGCTGTGGACGCGCCGGCCGTTTCGCGACGGTCGGGCACGCGCGACGCTGCATGTCGAAGTCGCGGAGGACCCGGCGTTCGAGCGGGTGATCGCGGCGGCCCAGACGGCGGTGTCCGCCGAGTCGGACTGGACCTGCCGTGTCCTGGTCGGCGGCCTGCAGCCGGCCCGCATCTACTGGTACCGCTTCACCGACAGCGACGGGAATGGCAGTCGCCTGGGTCGTACCGTCACCGCGCCCCTGACCGATGATCCCAGGACGGTCCGCTTCGCATTCGTCTCCTGTCAAAGCGTCAACGAGGGCGCGCAGAACGCCTATCGCCGCATGATCTGGGAGGACCAGCGTGCGCCGGCCGGGCACCAGCTCGGCTTCGTCCTGCACCTGGGCGACTTCATCTACGAGGTGGTGGAGTACCCGGACGAGGTGCCACACCGCTACGACCGGACCGTCTATGACGTAGGCCGCATCCCCGATGGCCGCAAGGTCGACAACTTCCACGTGCCGACGACCCTTGAGGGTTACCGGATGGTCTACCGCGCATACATCGCGGATCCCGACATCCAGGATGCCCGTGCGTATTTTCCGTTCGTCTGCATCGGCGACAACCACGAATTCTCGTGGCAAGGCTGGCAGAGCTTCATCAAGTACGACGGCAAGGCGGAGCCGGCGCAGGCACTGCGCGTGGCGGCCAACCAGGCCTGGTGGGAGTACATCCCCTCGCGGGTGCGCAAGGCCTCCGGGCCCGGCCTGGACACGTTCGATGGCCCGAGAGTCCAGAACGCACCCATCACCCGGTTCGACGAGGACGGCCTGGGTGATGAGGTGAACAACCGCACCGCGATCTCCAGCATGACCGGATATCGCGCGATGCGCTTCGGCCGCCATGTCGAACTGATCCTGACGGACTTCCACAGCTACACCATGGAAGACCCGACCACGCGCCGCGAAGCCGACGCCCTCGACCTCGAGGCGTTCCCCGAGCTGATTCCGCAGGAAGCGCTGGAGATTCTCGAGGCCGGCCGTACTTACAACGGCGGCAACCCACCGCGATCGATTCCGCTGGGCACCGCGACCGTGGAGAACTTCGCACGCAACGATCCGGCGCTCACGGTGCTGGGCCGTGCCCAGAAGGACTGGCTGAAGCGGACGCTCGCCGCCTCCACGGCGACATGGAAGATCTGGGGCGCCACCAACGGCACGCTGGACATGCGGACCGATCCGCAGAATCTTCCGGCGGGACTGACGAGCCCCTGGCCCGGACAAGGCTACGCGTGCTTCGGGGGCGGTGACTTCAGCGCTGCGCTCACCGAGCGGGCGGAACTCTACGACTTCGTGCGGGACGCCCGAATTCCTGGCTTTGCCGTGGTGTCCGGCGATCGCCATAGCTTCTGGGCGGGGTATGCGGCCAAGGCGCTGCCGCCGAAGGCTTTCGAGCCGGTCGGCGTGGCGTTCATCTGTGGCTCGATTTCAGCCCTTGGCATGGCGGAGGCGAACGAGCATCGCCTGAAGGACCATCCCCTCAGGCCCCTGTTCGTGAGCGAACGCGAGCCGGGCAGGTACGAGTCGACCGTCAACCTGACCCTGAAGCACGGCGTGCGAAGCGCGCTCGAGTACGCGCGCACCGGCAACCTCCAGGCCGCTCACGCGCGGAGCAACCCGGACAACGCGCCTCATCTGGAGTTCGTCGACATGGGTGGCCATGGCTACGCGGTCGTCACCGCAGGTGCGGGTGCCCTGGAGACGGAGTTCGTCTGCATCCCGCGGCCCATTGCGCGGTCACAGACGGCCGATGGTGGTCCGCTGCGCTACCGGGTGAGACACATCGCGAAACAGTGGCGGGCAGGGGAGAGACCCAGGCTCATCCAGCAGGTCGTGGAGGGAGATCCCGGTCTTGCGATATGAGGCGTCGGCCGGCGGCGCGGGTCACCGGCGGCTGACCGCAAGCCGATGCGCATCGATCAGGGCGGGCCGAATCTCGAGCCGTGCACTGTCCTCGCGTTCCCGTGCACGGATCACAGCCATCGGCGTACCTGTGACCGGTACTGTGAATACGCATCGCCGAACAGCTCTTGCAGCGCCTGTTCCTCCGGGATGATCTGCAGTCTGTCCGTATAGATCATGAACCCGGCCACTCCGACGAGCGCCCAGGCCGACGACAGGTAAACCGCCCACTCACAGAGCATGACACTCAGACACAGGTACATGGGGTTGCGGCTGAATCGGTAGATTCCGGTGGTCACCAGCGAGGTCGCCAGTCCCGGGTTGACCGGGTTGAACGTTGTCCCGGCGCGCCGGAACGCCAGGAAGCTCGAGACGTTCAAGATGAGCGCGACCGCTGCCAGCGTACCGCCGAGACCGAGCCGAGCCGCGTCACTCATGGCCAGCCGGGGCAGGGCCGACGCCAGGACTGCCATGCCAAGCGCGAAGATCACCAGCAGGGCGGGTGGAGGAATTCGGGCTCGAAAGGATGGCATCGTGGATCCCTAAGCCGGGAATGGGCGGTAATGGGGGCGCGACCCTAACGGTGCGGATCCCGGTGTGCAACAGGACCGCCGACCGATTGTCCAAATCTGAATCATTCTTGGCGGGTCGATTTCGGCCCCCGTCCTGGTCATCGGATCGGGGCACCGCCGGACCCTGAGGCTTCACCTCGGAAGCGGCGGCCAGGATCCCACGGGCGGTACGCCATCACCCGCGGGGGAAATGCTTGACGAGGGAGTGTCCCGCCGCGCGAGGCGGGCCGCCCGCCTTGAGGGCACGGGTATCAGTCAAACCAACCGAGGTCCTTGGAGTCAGGCATGGCAAACGGGCTGTCGAAGAACTTGAGCGTCGTGGCGTTGAAGACGGCCGGCTCCTGCGCAGGGGCCATATGGGTGGTGCCCGGAAAGATGGCCAGCTGCGACTTCGGGAGGGCGTGGAACATGCTGAGCGTGTGGTCGTCGCGAATGACATCGCGATCACCGGCCATCACCAGCACCGGGATCTGGACGCCGTTCAGGTCAGCCAGCGGAATATGCGGCTGGTTACCCTCGAGATCGAGTAGCTGCAGCTGCAGCTGCAGCTGCAGTTGCAGTGGCTTGGGGTTGTCCGCGTGCGCAAGCTGCTCCGTGAGTCGGGCGCGAACACGTGCGATGCCATCGATGGCCCATGGGTAGGCCGCGTCGGGCTGGAGGTTTGCGCCCATGACCGCGAGCCTGGCCACCTTGTCCGGGTGATGGATCGCGAGCATGAGCCCGATGATGCCTCCGTCGCTCCAGCCAAGCACATCGACATGATCGAGCTTCAGATGATCCAGGAAAGCGTTGGTGTCCTCGGTCATCAGCTCGTACGTCAGCCGGTCGGTACCCAGTTCCGACTTGCCCTGCCCGCGGCTGTCCATGGCCACGACCGTGTGGTGCCTGGAAAAGACGCCGATCTGCTCTTTGAAGGATCCGATCGACTCCCCATTCCCATGGATCAACAGAATGGGGCGGCCACTTCCATAGGTCTCGTAGTAGAAAGTGTTGCCGTCGTGAACGAACGTCCTGCCGGCAGCGGGATTGTTGCCGTAGGCAACCGCCGCCGGCGAGTTGCCCTCGGCAGCGGCAGCGGAGCCGATCGCTAGGAGCATCACTGCGGCGGCGAGCGTGGACGTGAGAACTCCGAATCGTACGATGGGGTGTCTTATGCTCATCTGTTGTCCGCGACGGTCGTGAGGGAGGGGCATTGGTGCGGCGCCGCAGTTTCCGCCCTGCCGCACTGCGATTCAAGTGAGTGATGGACGCCTAGGTTACGCTCCTGTAGCTTGCCTCGTTCCGTCCGTTCACGGGAGCTCAACGTGAGAACTCAGATCCAACTGTTCCGAACGGGCCTGGCCGCTCTGCTGCTGTCGGCCAGCCTGACGGTCTCCGCGTGCGGTGGCGGTGCGAAGACGCTCGACGGCCTGTACGCCAATTCCAACGGCCAGAGCACCGTCGAATTCCGGGACGGCAAGGCCTTCGTGACGATGGTGGGAATGGCGACGGATGGTCTTCCCTTTGACGTGCAGGGGAACACCATCACGGTCCATGCGGGCGGTATGGCCGGAGACCTGGTGCTCACGCGAAACGGCGACGGCACGCTGCAAGGACCGTTCGGGATCATGCGAAAGAAGTAAGGCCGGTCCGACCTGGGGGCTGGATCCCGTCCTGCGCAAAGAAGGAAGGCGGGCGCCCGATGACGGGCGTCCGCGATCCCACGGGTTGGCTATTGCCGATCAAATACCAGCGTCTCGTCGCCGGTGGCTCCACTGAGCTGCATGCCCGTGTTGTGCACGGTCAGCATCTTGCCATCGGCCGAAACGACCCGATGAACGTTGCCAACGACCTTGCCGTCCTTCTTCAGGTCGAAATCCCAGGTATTGGCGTCGACCTTCTTGCCTAGCGTCGTGTCGACCGGGCCGGCCGTGGTCGTCTTCTCCTCCTTGCCGTCGCGGTAGTGCACCTTGTTGGACCGTTCCTTGCCATCGGTACCGGTGAGCTTCTGTTCCAAGGTGTAGAGGCCGTTCTTTTCGCTGTACATGCGCGTCCCGGCGGTGAGTTCCGCACCGTGCATGAACTTGGACTTTGCAACATTGAGTTTCCAGGTGCCTACGATCGGGTCGGCTGCGAATGCCGGACCGGCGAGAAACAGCCCGGCGAGTACGAGGAGTGCTATTGCTCTTTTCACGGTATCCCCCTTTTGCGAGCGACGGTTTGCGAAGTTGTTGAAACGTGTTGTGAGTGACCCTCTGCTCAGACCGCGCGAGGATGCGCGCTCGTGTTACCGAGAGCAAGAAAGATGCGCTCGGGGACGGTAATCCTCACGCGGAATCGCTCGTCAGCCCGCAATTTGTCGCGCTGCCGCAGCGACCCTGTAGTCGCAGCGCACGGGGTACGGCACGCCCATTGCCGGGTCAACGGGTCACATGGTGTGCTTCGCGGGTTGAGGGGCGGGAGAGCCATCGGACCAGCTGCGCACCGGTATGAACACCACGGTGGACTCGATCGCGCTGGAATCCTGGCCGATGATCGGGGAGCCTGGCTTGCTTGCGCCCCAGTCGGCGGCTTGGCCGTGCGGAAGAAAGAACATCACGTGCGGCAGCCAGGGACCTGCGGCCGCATCGCCCAGGTAGCCCTCCCGGGACAGCATGAAAGAGAATGCGCCTGCTTCCGGATCCTTGAATTGGTGGCTCTCGACCGCAGCCCGGGTACGGTCGATCAATTGCTCGCGCGAAGCGCCACCCAGCGCCCACTCCGTACGCTTCAGGTACGCCGGCAACTCGGTTCGAACGGCGATTGGGTTGAAGCAATTGGGGGCACGCAGCTTGTGGTTCCAGAAATCCGGGTCGCTGAAGCCGGCCGCCCAGGAGCGCTCCACGAAGCAAACGAAGCCGTTCGTTCCCTTGACCGCCGACTCGTAACCGTGGCGCCCGAGCACCAGTACTTCGGCCTCCCCGGAGATCGAAGGGGGTGCCGCCGTGCGCGCCAGCGCGATTTCCTCGTCGCGGTTGGCGATGAGATACCGCTCGATGGCTGCCATCGAAGCGTACGGTTTCGGCGGATCGGAGTGCGCGGGCCTGGGTGCAGACCACGTCGCGAGGACGACGGCACCAAGGCACATGAGATAGTTCAGGCGATGTTTCATGGTCCGCTCCGTCGTCAGGACTGCTTGATCAGTTCCCGCATCTCTGACGCGAGACAGTGATTGTCAGAGAACGACGAATTAGGCGGCTCCGGTTCGACAACCCGCGGGCGCCCCTGGACGCATGAGGAGGCCGTACTGAACGCGCATGCCGTGCTGCGCTGCACCAATGATGAGTCCCGTCGTGGGCAACCACCCGCTGCGAGCGCGGTCGCAGAGGTTGTCTGCCGACGCCGAGCGCGCCCACCAACAGTCCGCCCTTCGGGTCGCTTCGCTATTGGACACCGGGCATCCTCCTCAATCATGCCTCCGGGCCCCGGTACCTTTCCCAGGCGGAGGATTGCGCGCCCGGGACCGTCAAGTGTGTAGTCCGCAGGGAAGCTAGTCCTATACTGCTACCGCACGCTGTGGGGGGAAGTTGATGTCGAGCGTGTGGATCGAACCACCTCGCGCCGGATCAATCGCCCGGGCGCGGGTTGCATCTCGTGCAGACGTCGAGGAGATCGAGCGCTTCGATCTTCGCGCCCTGCTGCCTGCCTGGACAATCGTCGGAGCCATTGAACACGTCGCCGCGGGATCGCCTGGGAAGGCCGCCATCGTGGCCCTGGATCGGGACGATCCGAACAGGGTTGCGCGGTCCTTCACCTACGCCCAACTGGTCGGCGCACTCAGGGCCACCGCGAATCGGCTGCGCGCAGTGTCCGCCGGCTCGACGCCGGTCGTGTCCCTTCTGACCCCGCTGTTGCCGGAGGCGTACATTGCCCTGTGGGCCGGCGCCACGGCCGGCATCGCCAACCCGATCAACCCGTTCCTGCGCCTGGAGCATGTGACGGGCATCATGAATGCCGCGGGAACCACGGTGCTCGTGTGCGGTAACGAGGTCCATGGGGAGGGCGCCTGGAGGCGGGTGCAGGAGCTGCGGTCGCGTGTTCCCACATTGCGTGCCGTGTGGGTCATTGACGGCTCCGGGGCCGATTCCTTTGAACGGCAGATGGCGCTGGCCAGCGGTGACCGGCTGGAATTCGAAGCCTCGCCGGATGCGACGCGCACGGCGGTTCTGCTGCATACGGGTGGGACCACTGCAGCTCCGAAGCTCGTGCAGCAGACGCAGCGTGGACTCCTTCTCAATGCCTGGTGCAGCGGGGCCTGGCAGGGCAGCCGGGCGGACGCCGTCGTCGCGAACGGCATGCCGGTCTTTCACGTTTCCGGCGCTACGCTGCTGGGCCTGTGCCCGATGGTATTCGGGCAAACCATGCTGATCGTGGGGCCTGATGGGTACCGAAGCCCCCGCGTCATCGACCGCTACTGGGACCTGGTTGAGGCGCACGGGGTCAGCATCTCCGGCTCGACCCCCACCACCGCCGCGGCCCTCATTGCGGCGCACCCCGCGCGGCGCGCGCCTGCCCGATACACACACTTCGCCGGCGGCAGTACCGTGCCCATCCAGACCGCCCGCGAGTTTGAGGCGAAGTTTGGCGCTGCCCTGCACGAGGTCTGGGGCATGACCGAACTGCACGGGGGACTTATCTGGAACCCTGCTGCCGCAAGACCGCGCCTGGGCGCCATTGGCATCCCCTTTCCTTACCACCGGGCTCGCGTCGTGCCGGTCAACGCCGGCGACGCCGCACCCGAGTCGACGTCGGGCTCCGCCGCCGTCCTCGCGGTCAGCGGCCCGTGCGTCACGCCGGGTTACCTCAATAGTGCCCAGGACCAGGACCTGTTTCTCGATGAGGCAGGGACACGCTGGCTCATCACGGGTGATCTCGCCCGCATCGATGCCGACGGATACGTGTGGCTGCGCGGTCGCAGCAAGGACCTGATCATCCGCGGCGGCCACAACATCGACCCTCTGGCCATCGAGGCAGCGCTCGTGACGCACCCGGCCGTGCTGATGGCGGCCGCAGTCGGCGAGCCGGATCGGGACAAGGGCGAGCTGCCGGTCGCATACGTGCAACTGCGGCCTGGCGTGTCCGCGAGCGAAGCGGAACTGCTTGCCCATTGCCGAGGCGAAATCGGCGAAGCGGCTGCCGTGCCGCGGCACGTCTGGATCATCGACACCATGCCGCTCACTGCGGTCGGCAAGGTCTTCAAGCCCGCACTCAGGCAGGACGCCACCGAGCGGTGCGTGCGACGGGTTCTGAGTGAGTTCGGCCCGTGCGAGGGGCTGCGTGTGAACGTACGTGAACACGGTGGCGGCCTGTGCGTGGAGCTGAGCAGCGCAGGGGCGCACCAGGAGAACCTCGTGGCACGCTTGCGTTGTGCGCTCGAACGCTACGCATTCAGGGTAGAACTTGCGCCGTCGTGAAATACAGGCCTCACCGTGGTTGACGCGCGCACCGGGCAGGTCTTTACCACGGGCAGCCACGAGGCCGCAGAACAGTATCAGCTCGCCACGGACCGCATTCTGGGGTCCGAAACCGGCGCTGCAGATGCCCTCGACCGGTCCCTGGCACTGGATGCGAATTTCGCCGTCGCCCTGGCCGCGCGCTACATGCTGGCCAAGGACGAGCGGTCGGCGGAGGCGAATGCCTTCAAGGGGCGCGCGCTCACGGCGGCAAGCAGCGCTCTGCCGTGGGAGCGTGCACATGTCCGCGCGCTGTTCGCGCTGCTTGAAGACCCATATGCCAGCCTTGCCGCGACCGAGGCCTATGTCGCGGGCAGTCCCGGTGACCTGCTGGTCATCTCGCAGCTTTGTGGCTACCTGATCTTTTACGGCGGCGCGGGCAAGCTCGAACGCGTCCTGGACATCATGGAATCGGTGGATCCGAGGTTGAAGGATGACTGGCCCAGCCTTGCGCGCCTGGGGTTTGCGGCGAGCGAAGCGGGCGATCGTATCCGTGGTCGGGCGCTGATCGAGCGTGCCCTGCGGCAGCGACCGCAGTCACCGTACGTCATCCACAGCTATGCTCATGTCTTGCACGATCAGGGCCAGCCCGAAGAGTCGCGGGCTCTGCTGGGTGGCTGGCTGGAGGAACACCGCCCTGCGGCGGAAGGTGGCGCCATGTATGGGCATGTTCAGTGGCACCTGGCGCTGGCGGAATGGCAATCGGGACTGGGCGAAGAGGCATGGCAGCGCTATGGGCGTTACTGCGCCCCCGAGGTCACCCGCTGCGGTCCCGTACTGGCCCTCGCCGACTGCGGGGGCTTCCTGTTGCGTGACTACCTGCGAGCCGGAATGACACGTTCGGTCTCGGCTGCGGTCGCTGCCCTGTCGGGACGCTTCAGCTCGATGCTCTCACATCCGTTCATCGCGCTGCATCTGGCTGGCATCTACGCTTCGGCCGGCGACCTCGCCTCGCTTGCGCAGGCGAGGGCGGCAATTGCCTCCTTACAACCCGGCGACCAGATGCGTCTTGCACTGCGCCTGGTCGAGGCTGTCGAGCACTTTGCGAGCGGCCGGTACGCAGATGCTGCGGAGTCGCTGAAGTCGATATCGCCGAGTCAGCGCATCAGCGTAGGGGGCAGCCGTGTCGAGCGTGTGCTGATCGACCTGCTCGAGACCAGGGCCATCGAGCTGGCGGCGTGCCGGTAAGCCCCCCGGTCACCGGGTTGCGGTCGTCACGGAGAGCCCAATGGCTGGAATCGCCACCACCGACAGGTCGGCGCAGATCCGGTGCATCAATAAAACGCACGACGCTTAGCGGCGTGCTCTGAGGCGCATACTTCGAGGGGCACTCATTCCTGAGCCCGGGCCCACATCAGCTGGCGCGCCGCAGAAAGACCGGAAGTGAGAAGAGCACCAGCGCCGATGCACAGAAAGGCTACTGCGATGCCAAATTGCAGGTGTAGCGGGGTGACTACCCAGGGATTTACAAACTCGCCGACGAAAATCATGGTGTACATGAACCCGAGTGCTTGGGGCCGTACGCCCTCGGGTGCCGCCTCGATGATGCGGCTTGCAAAGTGCGGCACGGTCATTCCGCCACCGATGCCGTTGAGCGCACAGCCGAATGCAAGCAAGTAGGGCTGCTGCTGGGAACCCAGCACCAAGTTGCCGATACCCATGACCGCCACAAAAAGTATCAAAGTCCAAGCTGACCCCAATCCTTGTCGTACGCGCGCATACGCGAGGGCGCCCAGAGTGGCGCCAACCGAGGCGCAGGCGATGATCCAGGCCTGGTCGCCGGGTTTCGGAATATCGCGGGCTGCAAGCAGAAATGAAACCTGGATGCCAGTCATGAAGACAACGACGGTGACTGCGACGAGAGAGGCGTAGATACGCCAGAGCGCGAACAGTGACTTGCGGGAAGAGGAATTGAGTCTCGCCACTCGTGGACGTGACGTAGCCGGAACCGAAGCCAGCCCCAGTGCAAGCAGCACGAAGCCAATCCCGTAAATGACGAAAGGCAGGTGCCAACCGCCCATGTCGGCGAGTGAACCGGCAACGAATATGGAGGCGATGGCGCCGGCCGATGCCACCGCGCTGGAGTAACCGAGCACCCTTGCCCTGAGGTTTCCGGTCAGGAGGTCAGCAATCAGTGCTGTCGAGCCAGTTGCTACGCCAGCCGCAGCGATCCCGAGCATGAACCGCGTGGCGAGCAGCGGGTAAGCCGAGCTGATGACCAGGCCGCCGATGCCAGCCAGGCCGTAGGCCGCCAAGGACATAAAGAGGAGCAGTCTCGAGCCCATGCGTCCGGCGAGTATTCCCACGGCGGGCCCACCGATGATGACCCCGATACTTGGGAGCGTTACCATCAACTGGGCAATGAGGTTGCCTTTTGCACTTCCGCCGAACTGAGTGGCAATGGTCGACAGGATCGGTCCCACGGCCGTGAAGATGAGCGAAACTCCCAGCCCGCAGCCGGCGAGACAGGAGAGCAGAAGGGCGCGGCGTAGGCCGTTCATCGGTGCTTGAGGCAGGTCCGCATCCGGGGCGTCAGCTGTGATCTTTCAGGTGCTTTGCGAGTTGCCGTGCCTCGCCCAGGGATACAACGCGGGCATCCACGGCCATGGGCTCCGACGCGCCCACGAGGCGCATACATAGGGCCCCGTGCGCGTGCCCGAGCGTTTGCAGCCAGTTGGGATGCCCGGGGTCACTGTCGGCGACAATCATGGTCACTCCGCCGTCATCGTCGTAAGCAGCGGTGCGGCTGTTGAGATGGATCTGGGCAAATGTGTAGTCGAGTGACTCCAGCCAGGCGTTACACAGCTGGCAGTTCCATGTCGTCGCCTTTGGAACCTTTCGAGTGCTCAGGATCAAGGCTTCCCCGGGTCGCAGCTCCCATGAACCCCAGTAGTACTTGATGTTCGGGTCGCCTCCGATGGCAATCAGGTACGCCTGATCGGGATAGAGCGGCAGCTGGTTTTTCCACTTCTGAAAATCCGCCATCCATCCGGCAAAGAAGCGAGAGACGTTGGATACAAACCGCGCGGAGTTTTGCAGGGCGCTTGACACACCCTCGAGCGTTAGAACTTCAGGATCCGTTCCGTCAATGCGCGTCAGGAGCGGTCTGACATCCTTATCACCGGGCTCTTCAATCGTGCATCGCAGGATAAGGGTCGAAGTGCGATCGTCCATGGCGACGTGATTCGTTCCGAACGGCTCACGGCCCACGCATATTTCCGTGGTACCGTCGGGCAGCCTCTTGCACGAGTCTCCGCTGATGGAGCCGCTTGTGATCGCTTCAGAGCCATCCACACGGCCGGTGGTCACCACGCTGAAGTAGTTGCACCGTCGGAAATCCCCGCGTAGGACATAGCGGTGTGCGGCACTCACCGGCGCCGCGTAGTACCGGTTATCCGGATTGTCCCCGCCGACTTTCACATGCTCGTTACACATCATGTAAAGGAACGGCTTCGCTGGGTTGGCGCCCTCGACATTTCGGTCAATGGAGGTTGAGGTGAGGCGAGCCAGATAGCGCAGGCCTTCACTGAGATCGAGGTCGTCGATGGGAAAGTCAGTCCGCAGAAACTGGTCCCCCGCCTTCCTGAGCTCGTCGCAGTAGCGGGCCCAGGCTTCGCGCGCCTGCATTCGCTTATCGGTCGTCGCCGTCATTGGTCGTCCTTGCCGGGATGACGGACACCGCAGTCGCATTCTCCAGGATTGATTTGGCTCACGCCCTAGGCCTTCTTGATCGCGCCTGAACGTTTCGAGGCGGGCTTCGGTTCCTGGACTAGGCGACTGTACTGTTCCAGGATGAATTCCCGAAACCACCGATGCGCCGGATGCGAGTTCGTCCGACGGTGCCAGATCAGGTAGATCGGCACGGGCTTGAGGTTGAGCTCGGTCTTCACTACTTGTAGCTGCACGTCCGGCTCGTAGGCTGTGAGTAGTACCTCAGGCACGGTGGCGATCACATCGGTGGCGCCGACAAGTCGCTTTACCGCCAGCAGAGAAGAGATTGCCACGACCTTGTTCCGTATAAGACCGGCATCATCCATGATCTTGTCGATGGAAGCGTCCACGTCGACCTCGAAAGCGCCGCGACCTTCCATGGTGACCTGGGGGAGTCGCGCGAATTCGCTTAGCGAGATGCGCCCCTTCCCGACGCTGGGGTGTCCTTTGCGGGCGACGGTGACGAACCGCGACTCCCACGCCAGCTTGGAAAAGAACGGCCCGTCGTGCCGCCGGTGCCAGAGAACCAAGTCGATATTGCCGCGCTGAAAATCGTCCTGAGTGGCCTGCCTGATGAGGCGGAGACGGGCACGGGGTGCGACTTTGGCCAAGTGTGTGTAGAGCGAAGCGGCCATGACCGTCTGGCCGGTGTCTTCGAGAAACATCTTGAATTCAAGCGTGCACTGCGCGGGGTCGAAGGTCTCACTGTAGTGAAAGATCTCATCGGAAATCCGCATCATGTCCTCAAGCGGCACCATCAAGCTGGAGGCGAGCTCCGTCGGATACATCTTGTTTTCCGCGCGCTCCAGCAGAGGGTCGTCGAAGAGAGCCCGTAGCTTGTTGAGAATATGCGTCATGCCGGGCTGGGTGATCCCCAGCCGCTCCGCGGCGAGCGTCACGCTACCTTCCTCGAGCAAGGCGTGCAACGCGACCAGAAGATTGAAGTCCAAGCTGCGTCGTGGCATTGGCTGAGCTGCGGATCCTTCTGTAGGGCCCGATCAAGAGTCCTGCCAGAGCTTGCCCTGCTCGGGCGGGCGCGTCAAAGCACCGGCACCGGAATCAGTCATACAGGGCGACTCCCCGACCTCGTCGTCGACTTTTAGAGCGGTTCTCTCATTACTGCCGCTAATTCGCCGTATGCCGGCAGCGTATTTGACTCGCATTTTTGCGCGGCGCATCTTCGCCCGGCGACCAAGGAGATCTTCACGCGCGGACGGGTGCGTGAACTCAGCCGGTTCGCTCTTCTGCTCGCCGCTGGAGGCGGGCGCGGACGTGTTTCCTATCAGGGGAGGGCGCATGTCAGATCACGATGAAATCAGAAATCTTTTTGCCACCTACTCTCACCTCTACGACGACGGTCTGATCGAGGAGTGGGGACAATTGTTCAAGCATGGTTCTTACACCTTCATGGGTAAGAAGTTCACCGGCACCAAGGAAATACTGGATTGGATCATCCCGACCTCGATCCGCAAGGGTTGTCGTCACCTGATTTTCAATATCGCCATCCACGTGAATGGGAACAAGGCAACGTCGAAGTCGGACTTTGTCACGATTGCGCGCGATGCAACCGGCACTCTGAAAATCGACAACCCCGAATCGGTCTGGGGTCGATACGACGACACGCTCAACAAGATCGACGGGCGTTGGTGGTTTGGGGACCGCGTCGTAACCCTCGACAACGACGCCGCCGCGATCAACGTGTGGAACTGGAACCGCAAAAATGCCGAAGTTTACGTGGAACGCAAGGCGGATCTGTACAAGTAGGGATTCGAATTCGAAATAAGCGCCACGGACGCGGTGGCTGTTGAGTCAAAAGTCGGTGTGTGCAAGTGGCTTCCGGGGGGCGATGTGAGCAAGACCAGCAAGTTTTCAATTACAGGCAGCCTGGCTTTCATAGCGGCCGTCGGCTACGCGGGGATTGCCGGTGCGGCGGACAGTGATCGATTGGAGGAGGTACTGGTTACTGCGACCAAGCGCGAAACCTCCCTGCAAACGACGCCGATCGCCATCACCGCGCTCACCGAGGAGCAGCTGAAGGCTACAGGGTTCTTCAGCGTGGACGATCTGCGAAAAGGCTCTGTACAGCTCGTGCAGATCCAGACATTGCCGATTAACCCGGCAACTCTCCAGCTGACTATACGTGGCATCGGCAACCTCGACGTCAGCGAAATGACTCGGGAATCGCCCGTGGCGGTCTACCTCGACGGGGTCTACCTTGCCCGCGCGCAAGGCCTTGCCATGGACCTTTCGGACCTGGAGCGAGTCGAGGTCCTGCGCGGACCTCAAGGCACTATTTTCGGCAGGAATGCCGTGGGCGGTGCGCTGAGTTTCATCAGCAAGAAGCCCACCGGCGAGTTCGACCTGTCACAGCAGCTGTCGGTGGGTAACTTCGGGCTGTTTCGAGCCGTCACCCATATGAATCTTCCCGAGGTTGCAGGCGTGAGCGCCAAGATCGACTTTTTCTACTACACGCGGAACGGTCTCGTCGACAATCCGGGTGTGGATGGCTTCGAGCACCACGACTTTTCAGAGCTGGAAAAGGAAGGGGGGCGAGTGAGCCTGCGGTGGCGGCCGCACGATAAGTGGACTGTGGACTACGCATATGACGTCTCGTTCCTGAAGAACACCACGGATTACGGCGTGTTCGTGACAGACCCGGCTAACCAGGTTGGCGGACCGGAAACCGGACGCATCCGCACCGCCCGCCTCGATACTCCCTTCATGGAGCCCGGGGAAGTGGTTCCGCAGGGCCACACGCTGACGGTTGACTGGAATGCAAGCGCGCAGGCGGACACGAAGTTGATCGCAGCCTACCGCCGGCTGGATCAGCACGACCGCACGAACTTTGCGGAAGCCTTCGGCGTCGGCTGGTTCTCGCCGGCGGAGGGGAACGCGATCCATCAGGACCAGAAGACCGTGGAGCTGAATCTCACGGGCACCACGCCTGATTCCAGCGTGGACTACACCGCAGGTATCTTTTACTTCAAGGAAAACACCGAGGAGCACTACGTCGGCAACGGGTATCTGATCCCGGACTTCACCAACTCGTTTCCGGGATTGCACCTCGGAAACACGATCTTCGTATCGTCCCAGGCGCTGCTTGGACTGTCATCGTACCCATCGCAGTTCGTCAACGGTTATACGATTGGTCTTACCGGAAATCCGGCGCTATACGACCCGAACATCAGTGACGCGCGGCACATCATAAGCGATGCCACATCGGTGGCTGGATATGCGCAGGCCACGTGGAGCCCCGCCTCGCTGGACAAGCGTCTTCACCTGACTGGAGGCATTCGCGAGACCAAGGACAAAAAGTCGGGTACGCGACCAACCTTCAACGGTGTGGCGACCAGCGACGCGTTTGATCTCGATCAAAATCACTTCGACTATGCAGCCACCGTTGCGTGGGACTGGACACCGGCAACTCACACCTATTTGCGCTACTCCACGGCCTATCAGGGAGGTGGGGTGAACATCCGGTCAGTGAGTTTCGCGCCCTACCAACCGGAGGTGGCCAAGTCATGGGAACTTGGGTTGAAGTCGGAATTCTTCGATGACCGGGCCCGGCTGAACATCGCGCTTTACGACGTTAAATATGAAAACATGCAGCTGGACTTCCTGACTCCCCAGGTCACGACGGAAACCATCAACGCTGCCAACGCGGCGACGGTCAAAGGCCTGGAACTCGAGTTTGCCGTACACCCGATGGCCGATCTGCAGGTCAATCTTAACTACAACTACACCGACGGCAATCTCCCGCTACAGCCCAATCCGACCGTCCCGGGCAGTCCGCTGACTCATTTCTACCTACCGGAGACGCCCAAGCACTCAGGCACGTTGTCGGCGACTTATACCGCGGGGCACTTCCCGATCGGAGATCTGAACATCTACGGCGAGTTGAGCGCGAGGTCGGACCTGTATTTGGCGACCCTCGCGGACTCCAAGCCGACCGGGGGGTATTTCTTGGTGAACGGGCGCATTTCGCTCAGCAGCATTCCGCTGGGAGGTCGCGGCAAGCTCGAGTTCGGGCTGTGGGGTTACAACCTGACCGACCGGCTGTACAACGCCGCGCAATTCTCCGGTCCTCCGACTGAAATCATGGCGCAGAACGAGCCGCGGACATACGGCCTGGATGTCCTGCTGCGGTACTGAGTGCCCGTGGTCACGGTCGTCGGCATACAACGGGAGATGATCAGTGTCTGACTACGACGAGATCACCAATCTGATGGCTGCGTACGGGCACATCTATGACGAGGGCCGACTCGAGGAATGGACCGAGCTGTTCAAGCACGGCTCTTACACTTTTCTCGGGAAGGAGTTCAAAGGTAAAGAGCTTGCGGACTGGATCACCTCGGTGTCCATTCGCCGCGCCGCGAAGCACATTAACTTCAACATTGTCATACGTATCGAGGGGGACAGGGCTACCGCCAGCTCCGACTTCATCACGGCTGCTCGGGATGCGATGGGCGTGCTCAAGGCTGACATCCCGGAGGTTCTCTGGGGCCGCTACCACGACGTATTCAAGAAGATCGATGGCAAGTGGTGCTTCATAAGCCGCGTGGACGAAGTGGACAATGAAGAGGCGGCGCGCAAGATTTGGGAACGCATGCGAGTCAACGCCGCCGTGCACGTCAACCGGTCTGCTGATCTGTACAAGTAGGGAGATAGCACGGCATGGAAGGAAACAGCGACGGCCGTGACCGTCGGAAGACATGGCAGCCAGCTCCTCGGCCGGAGTGGGTGGCGAGGCTCAACGACGAGGCAGACGTATTCAACATGCGCAGTGTTGTGCCGCTGGACGAGAACTCGTTGCTGGCGGAGGCAAGGAAGAACACCGGCCTGAGCGATTTCGGCGACGACGGCTGGTTACAGCATTTCCGGGTTCTGCTGAAAGCGATTGAAGAGGAGGCGAACCTCAACTTCATGGGGAGGCTGCTCACGCGGTGCGAGTTCATCAACTACCTGGAGATTCGCCTCAATCTCCAAGACTACTTCAAGCGGTTTCCGGAAATCGACGAGCAGGTCATCAAGGAACCGGTGATGCTGCTCGGTCACGGCAGGACCGGTACGACGATCCTCCATGAAACCCTGGGCGAAGATCCGCAGTTCAGGATCGTCAAGCGCTGGGAAGCTCTCTATCCCGCCCCGCCACCTGAAGCGTCGACCTACCGGAGCGACCCGCGAATTGCCAAGGCGGACCGGTTCATCACCGTCTTCGACCGGATCACGCCCGAGTGGAAGACGATGCACAAGTACGGGGGCGAGCTCCCCGTCGAATGCGCGGAGTATCTGTACGCGTGCTTCCTGTCGAATGTCTTCGTCTTCGCTTTCCAGATCCCCAGTTACGCGAAGTACCTTGCAACCCAGGATCCCAAATACACGATCCTGTGGCATCAGCGGGTGCTCAAATTCCTGCAGTGGAAGTACCGCAAGGAACACTGGCTCCTCAAGAATCCCATCTGGATCGACCTCATCCCGCAGGTCTTGGAGGTCTATCCGGACGCGAAGATCATCCTGACGCACAGGGACCCGGTCGTCGTCGCGGACTCCTTCGTCAATGTGATGGGGACGATCTTTTGGTGGCGGACTGACGATCCCTGGGCCGGCGGAATGCTGGATGACCTGGTGATACCGGAGCTGCGGGCGCGGGCACAGAACAACCTGATCAAATGGATGCAGGACGGCACCCTGCGCCCGGGCTTCGTTTCAAATGTTCTCTATCAGGACTTTGTAAAGGATCCCGAGGGCACGATCCGAAGGATATACGCGGACTTGAAACTGACGCTCACGGAGAGCGCATTGGGCCGCATGCTCGCCTATCTGAGCGCCAAGCCAAAAGGGAAATTCGGCAAGTTCGAATATGGTCGACCTGACGATACTGCCCTGGCCGCAGAACGGCGAGTTTTTCGGGACTACCAGAAGTACTTCAAGGTTCCCGACGAGGTATAGAGTCCGGGAGCCAATATGGCGTCGCCTTTGCTGGAGCCCTTCAGGTTCGCCAACGGCGTGGTTGCGGCGAATCGGGTCTGGCTTGCCCCGATGACGAATCTGCAGAGCCACCCCGATGGCTCGTTGTCCATTGCAGAGCGCAACTGGCTGCTGCGGCGGGCCGATGGTGGTTTCGGGGTCATTCAAACCTGCGCTTCGCACGTGTCCGAGGACGGGCAGGGCTGGCAAGGCGAGATGGGCATCCATTCCGATCGGCACCTGCCGGGACTGAGTGCGCTTGCAGCAGACCTTGTGGCTCGTGGCGCCACGGGCATCGTCCAGTTGTTTCACGCAGGACTGCGGGCGGACTCGAAGCTCACCGGCCTCCGATCCTGGAGTGCGAGTGCGGGCGAGGAGGGCGGTGTCGCGTTCCAGGCAGGCTCGCATGAAGACATCCAGCGTGTCATAGGCGAATTTCGCGACGCGGCAGTGCGGGCCTGTGCCGCCGGGTTCCATGGCGTCGAGTTGCACGGCGCGCACGGGTACCTGTTCGGACAGTTTCTGTCCGTCATCGAGAACCGCCGCTCCGATGGCTGGGGCGGCAGTCTTGCCAATCGCGCGCGGCTGCTGCGCGATACGGTCCGCGCCATTCGAGCCGCGGTACCTTCCACTTTCGTCGTTGGCGTCAGACTATCGCCGGAGGATTCCGGCCACGCACGCGGGCTCGACCTGGATGAATCGTTGGCCGTGGCCGGTTGGCTGTGCCAGGACGGCGTCGACTTCTTGCACCTGTCTTTGCACGACGCGGCGCGCAACACGACCAAGCGACCGCGAAACCACGCCGTAACCCTGTTTCGCGAGGCGGTTGAGCGCAGTGTCCCACTGGTGGTGGCAGGCCAGATCTGGACGCGCGCTCAGGCGGAAGAGTTGCTTGAGCTCGGCGCCGGGGGGGTTGCGCTCGCCCGCTGTGCCATTGCGAACCCGGACTGGCCGCGACAGATTGAAGTTCCCGGTTGGCAGCCGCGTCGTCCGCCGCTGTCCGTGGATGAGTTGGTCGACCGCGGCCTGTCGCGTCCATTCGCGATCAACATGGGCATCTGGTGGCCGGGTTTCGTCGACGACGCGGCCGTGCAGGAGCGAAAATTGTCTGAGCCGGCAGCTTAGGTGCGTGTCTGCCTGAGGCCGCACCCCTCGCAAGGAAGTTCGCGCCTAGCCCGGGCACGGTAGTGAGGATTTCAATGTCAGCATCCAGCCCTTCAAGGCCCATGCGAGTCAGCGACGTCCCGAAGTGGGATATCCGCACCGATGTCGTCGTGGTCGGGTTCGGCGCAGCCGGTCTGTGTGCAGCCATCGAAGCCAGAACCCTCGGTGTTGCGGTCGAGGCGTTCGAGGTCGCCTCGTCCTACGGCGGGAGCGCCGCGCTTTCAGGCGGTGAGCTGTACTTGGGGGGCGGCGGCGGGACGCCCGTGCAGCGGGCGGCAGGTTTTGAGGACAGCACCGAAGATTTGTTTAGCTACCTCGTGGCGGCCGGTGGACCGGGCGCCGATCTGGACCGTGCGCGGCTATATGCGGAGCAAGCCCTGGATCATTTTAGCTGGCTGTGCGAGCAGGGGGTTCCGTTCAAGGGCAGTTATCTTCCCGGGAAGTGGCTCGAGCCGCTGACGGATGACACGCTGACATGGTCCGGGAACGAGGAAGCATGGCCCTGCAGCGAGCTGGCCAAACCCGCGCCTCGCGGTCATGCGCCGCAGATGGCGGGTTGGGGTGCGGGCAGGCTGCTCGTGGATTCACTCGCACGGCGCGCCGTCTCGCTCGGAACGAGGGTGCACTACGACAGTCGTGTGACTTCATTGATTGCCGATGAGCACAATGCGGTGCACGGGATAGCGGTCCGCATGGATGGCGAACTGCGCTGCGTGCTCGCCAGGCACGGTGTGATCTTGTGCGCTGGCGGATTCGTCTGCAACGAGGGGATGCTCAAGCAGTACGCGCCATCGACCGCCCTGTGCAGGACGCCCATCACCGCCGGCAACGACCACGGGGCCGGCATCCGCATGGGGATCAGCGTGGGCGCAGCGGCCATTCACATGGAGCAGTTCTTTTGCACGATGCCCTTCTACCCTCCGGAATCCCTGGTGAAGGGAATCTTTGTAAACGAGCGCGGGCAGCGCTTCATCAACGAGGACTCGTACCACGGGAGAGTGACGCAGGAAGTCCTGCGTCAGCCCAATGCGCGCGCCTGGTTGCTCGTGGACAACGAGATTTTCGACCGACCCATTATCAACCCGAAGATCGTCATTGCGGCCGTGGGTGACACGTGGGCGGAGCTGGAGCAGGAACTGCGACTACTGCCAGGTTCATTGGTGCAGACGGTCCAGCAATTCAACGATTTCGCGCGCGCCGGAAGGGATCCGGTACTGCATAAGGCCGCGCCCTGGCTGCGGGCGCTCAGTAGCCCTCCGTTCGCGGCGCTCAGCTTCTGTGCCAATGAGTACGACGCACTCTTCTTTACGCTGGGCGGCCTCAGTACATTGCCGACCGGCCAGGTATTGGCGCCCGACGGCAGCGTCATTCCCGGCCTCTTCGCAGCCGGTCGCACTGCCTGCGGATTGCCCCGGTGGGGTGACGGATACGCTTCGGGCCTATCCCTGGGTGACTCGACGTTTTTCGGGCGGCGGGCCGGCAGGAGTGCCGCAGCGTGCAGCGTTTCGGGCGCGATGCCGGCGCATTAGCCCGATGAACATTTTCCCCCGGTCAACACCAGCAGGAATCCGCTTATGTCTCTCATGAGGCGCTGGGTTTTCACGCCAGGGACGCGTGGCATCAGGGGTTTGCGGCTGGAAGCCGCTCCCGTCCCGGAACCTGGTCAGGGGGAGGTGCGGGTTCGCATCCGCGCCGCTTGCTTGAACTACAGGGACCAGATGATTCTGGATGCGCCCCAGCTTCGTGCCAAGCCGCACCTGGTTCCGCTGTCGGATGCGGCCGGCGAGATCGACGCGGTAGGCGCTGGGGTGCCGACGTGGCGTGTGGGTGACCGCGTCGTATCCGTGTTCTTTGGTGGGTACTACACGGATCCACCGCCCGATCGCCTCACCATGGGGCTTGGTGCGGCCAGCGAAGACGGGGTCATGGCGGAGTTCGTCGTGCTGGCCGCTACGAGGGTACTGCCCGCACCACCGAGCCTGACGTTTGTCGAGGCATCGACACTGCCCTGCGCCGGGGTGACCGCCTGGAATGCCTTGCAGGGAGCCAACCCCGTGGGCGAGGGGGATAAGGTATTGGTTTTGGGCTCCGGAGGCGTGTCCCTGTTCGGACTTGCTTTCAGTCGGTTGCGGGGGGCGCAAGCGTTGGCGACAACGGGCAATAGGATCAAGAGAAGCGGCCTCGCCTCATTGGGTGCAAACGAGATCGTCAACTACAAGGACACGCCCCATTGGGGCCAGAAGATCGGCGAACTGACCGGTGGCGTAGACCGAGTGCTCAACACCGTAGGGGCAGAGGCAATGACCGAATCGCTGGCTGCGCTACGGCCAGGAGGAGAAATCGCCGTCATCGGCGCCATGCCCTCCACGTCCCCCCTGGACGTAAACCGGCTGCTCGCAAAGGCAGCCGTCATCAGGGGGATCGCCGTGGGAAGCCAGGCTGCGTTTAGGGAGATGAGTAGTGCCATCGAGCGTCACGGTCTCAAGCCGAAGGTCGCGCTGGTCCTCGGGTTTGACGAACTGAGGGAGGCCTTTCTCGCGCAGGCATCCGGGGAATTGTTCGGAAAGGTGGTCCTGAGTCTCTGATCGCCCGAACGATCCGCCTCACATCGACACGCGCAGGCCCGCGGACTTAGAGAAAGCATCCGATCCGGGGCGTTCGGAAGACCTGGGTATGCCTACCCCATGGATTCCGCGCTGCGGTTTACGTTATCGTCGCGGTATGGCGCGGCGACCGGACACTCGTCCGAGCACTCCCAGCGCCTCTCAGGGGCAAAAAAAATGAAAAGAGCCGTCCCGTTGATCTGCCTGGGCTTCTTGATGCTCGCTCCGGCCGCATGGTCGCAGAGCATTTTCGACAAGATCAAGGAACAGGCCGCGAAGCTGAAGCCCAGTGCGCAGTCCACCCAGCAGAGTCAGCCCGGCCAGCCTGGAACGCCCCCACCCGGGGGGGCTACGAACCTGCACGGGCTGGACGACTACAACGGCTGCATGGCGCAGGCCGCCGGTGCCCAGGAAAAGCTCAATGCGCAGGTGCTGCAGCGCAAGCTCGATCACGCCTCGGATCTTTCCCCGGATGCGCGCAAGAAGATCCAGGAAGATGTCGCCTGGCTGAACGCCAAGGGCGCCGGACAGCAGATCCCTTCGCCCGATCCGAAGAACAGCCAGCGCTACCTGCTGGAGATGACCGACGAGGAGCAGCAGGAGGTCAGCGGCACCTATGGCCGCTACTCCAGCGAGGTGCATGACAAGTGCGAGGCGCGCTACGGCGGGATGTCGCAGTTCTCGGACCCGTCGGGGCGCCTGCCGGCGCCCATCGACACGCACGTCCCGTTTCCGGACCTGCTGCACGCGACCCCGCCTGCGCACGTGGCCACTGCACGCGAGCAGCACAGCGCGTGCATGGAAGCCACGCACGGCGTGCGGTGGCAGATCATGGCGGAGCACATGGAAAGGAAGCTGGCCTCGACGCCGAACCTGTCGGCGCAGGACCGCAAGGCCTGGGAAGAGGACATCGCCGTGGTGCGCGCCGCGCAGGCCAGCGGCGCGACCAAGGCGCCGCAATCGCCGGATCCGAAGAACCCCATGCGGTACATGACGCGTCTGGACGCGAATGACCAGATTGCCATGAGCCAGGAGCAGATGGCGCGGACGCAGCAGGTCATGGCCAGCTGTCGCAACGGCGGAGCCCCCCAGACCGCGGAGTCATCGGCGCAGGCCGCCGAGCTGGCGGCCATGCACGATGCCCGTCGCGCGCAGCGCAATGCACCGCCGGCGGACGCTGCCGCTGCCAACGCCGCGGCGCAGGCCTGGATGGATGCGCATCCCTTCACTCCGCACAAGTATCTTGCCGGTTCGGCGACCCAGGCCGATTACCTGGAGAAGAGCGGGACCCTCGAGTGCTTCGACCGGGCGAAGGGCTTCCGCGCCAAGCAGATTGCCGACAAGCTGACGGCGAAGCGCACCACGGCTCCGGCGGAGCAGCGCTCGCAGCTGGACGGCTGGATCGGCGCCTGGCGCGCCGCGGAGAAGTCCGGCGCCGAAGAGGCCACGCCTCCTGCCGGGAGCGGTGCCCAGGACTACCTGCACCTGCTGAGCGGTACCGAGCAGCAGGAGATCAACATGGCCAACTCGATCGTGCACAACAAGGTCCGCGAGGAGTGCAATGGCATGGATCATATGGAGCTCCACCGCCAGTAGCTCGCGCGCGGCGCCCGCCCGCGTCGCAATAAAGCGGCCCGCCGCCGCGGCGGGCTGCTTGACGTTGGCGCCGTGGCAAGGAGGATCCCGGATGCGGCTTCCCGTTCGCTGGGTGAGCCTGGCAAGGCGCGCCCGATGCCTCTGGCTGGCACTGCCGCTCGCGTGGGCGACCGCCTGTCCGGCGGCACCCGGGCATCCCGCTTCCTTCTGGCAGGGCCTCAAAGAGCAGCAATTCAAGCTCGACGCGCAGCAATCAGCGCCCGAACTGGCCGCCGAGGCCGCCGGACTGCTTCACAGGACCGACCCCGAAATACGCGACGGCATCGGCTACGAGGCGCTGGCCGCATGGATCTATCGCGACCAGCTGCTCAGCGCTCCCGAGCTGCAGCAGCTGCAGGTGCAGCTCCTGCGCAGCGCCACCCAAGGACTCGGCCACGTGGGCGATGACAGCCTGTTCGCGCGCTCGTTCTCGATCCTGGCCCTGTCGTTGCTGGCCGCGGAGGACCTGAAGAAGCCCTTCCTCACCCCGGCGCAGTACACGGAGCTGGTGAACCTCGGGACTCGGTCACTGGCACAGGAGCGGGATCTGCGCGGCTATGTCCCTGGCAAAGGCTGGGGACACGCGACGGCCCACACGGCCGACCTGCTGAAGTTCCTTGCCCGCAATCCACAGCTGCAGCCGGTGCAGCAGCAGCACATCGTCGAGGCGGTCGTCGGCCGCCTGCACAGTGCAGGGATGGTCTTCGTGTGGGGGGAGGATGCGAGGCTGGCGGCGGCCCTGGCGTCCATCGCCCGGCGGCCGGATGCGGATGCCGGCAACTTTGCACGCTGGTTCGATGAACTGCGTGCCGCGCATCGCCGACTCTGGGAGGGCCGGTTCGATACCGCGCGTTACGTCGCAGAACGTGCGCAGCTGAATGCGCTCGCCGAGCTCAGCCTCGCTCTGGACTCCGATCCCTCGACACCCGGCGCGCCGGCCATCCGGGAACTGATGCGCGCGGCATCCCGGGACCTGCGGTAGCCGTTACACGGCACGGGCCGAGGCGACTGACGGCATGAAGATCCGTCGGTCGATCGTTTCCGCACCGGTCATGCGTGCCGCGGGGGACTGCCTCGAGCCGTCGGCGTGCGATGCCGGTGCAGCGGCCGACTCTTATATGCGCTTAAGGACCACGACCGGGATCTGCCGGTCGGTCTTGGTCTGGTAGTGCTCGTAGGGCCCGTAGATTCCCACCATCATGGGCCAGAGAGTGGCCCGTTCCCGGTTGTCCGCCGTATGCGCCCGGGCGGAGAACTTGTCGGCCTTCACCTGGACGTGCACCAGGGGATTGGCCTCGAGGTTCAAGTACCAGGCGGGATGCTCGGGTGCGCCACCCTTGGATGCGACGACCACATAGTCCGCGCCCGAGCGACCGAAGATCAGCGGCAGCGTCAGTGCCTTGCCCGACTTGCGGCCGGTCGTGGTCAGAAGCAGCGTCGGGACCATTCCCTTCCCGCCGCCCAGGCTCGCATCCCACAGGTAGCCGTCCTCGCCATTGGTCGCCACGTACCGGGCCATGTGCTCCTTGATCCAGGCCGGCAGCTCATTCGGCGTGCGTGGCTCCGTCATCGGTGTCTCCAGTTCCTTGGTTGGGGTTCGAGTGTGCGCCGCTCGCCGAGGCGCGTCCATCCGGGAGCGCCTGCCGCTTCGAGGGATGCTAGGTCTTTGGGCTCGCCTGCGCCGTGACCTTCTCGCGCGAGAATGCGAATTGCAGCGTCCAGACCCGTGGTGAATCCGTGGGTGAGAACTTCCATTGCTTCGCGGCATCCACCGCGAGCCGGGAGAAGTACTTGCTCGGTCCGGGGTCCTGCAGCGTGGCGGCGACCACGTTCCCCGCGCGGTCGACGTTCACACGCACCGACACCTTGAGGCGACCTTGAATCGAGGCCTGCGCGCTGCGCGACACCGTGGGGATCTGCTGGTGCACCACCGAAGGGGCGGCCGCGGCCCCCCCACCACCGTTCGCACCGCGGGCCGCGGGGGCCGGACTCACCGCCGGGCTCGTCGCCGACGCCGGCGTGGAGGCGGCATCCGGCGGCCGGTCGGCGGAGGGGTGCCCGGGCCCGCGCAACGCGAGCCACCCCAGGAGAATGACGAGGACGATGCCCGCCGCGATGACGGCCGGATGCTTCAGCTTCTCGATCTCGAACCGCGGGGCAGGCAGCGCGGTCGCCCGGTCAGCCCGTGCCGGCGTCGGGTGTGCCGCCAGCGCCGCGCGCAGGTCCGCCACCGAGGGCCGCAGCGCGGGGTCCAGGCTCAGGCAGCGGCGGATCGTGTCCGCGAAGGGCTGTGCAAGGGTGCTCGGCAGCGGCACCGAAGCCAGCGGTGCGCCCGCTGTCTCCGGGCTTGCCTGCGTCAGTGCCTGCACCAGGGTGATGCCCAGGCCCCAGATGTCGCCCGCGGTGGAACTGCGCGCGTCATGCACTTCCGGTGCGTCGTAGGCCGACAGCGTGTGGTTCTTTGGAAGCGGGTCGCCCGCGGGCCGGATGGTGTCGCTGGCGAGCTTCACCTGGTCGCCCACCACCAGTACATTCGCCGGCTTCAACTGCCCCTGCACCAGATCCTTGCGGTGGAGGAACTCGAGCGCATCGAGCGTCGGGGGCAGCAACTCCCGCACTTCCTCGGAGGTGAGCGGGCGCTGCGGCAGGACCTGGGCGAGGGTCTGGTCCGCATACTCCATCACGACGAAGAAAAATGGGTGGCCGCCGAGCTGGCAATGACCGGAGTCGAAGAGCCTGAGCAGGTGAGGGTGGGAAAGGGAGCGAAAGGTCCGCCAGCGCGCCAGCTGGCCGGTGGCGAGTTGTGGATCCGCCGGCACCAGCTTGATCGCCGCGTCGCCGACCTCGAGTGGCCGGTATTCAGTGAGGAATACGACGCTGTGGTCCGAATTGCCCAGGAAGCGCCGCAGCGGGTAGACGCCATTGACGAGGCGACCTTCCCATTTCGTCCACACGTCGCTCATCCCTCAATGGCCTCCAGCTTGCCTTGCTACGACTCCTCCTGTCTCGAGCCATAGTACCAAGGGCAGGCGCAGCCGGCAGATCAGAAGCCGCCCGCGTTCGGCGCAGGAAGACCGCGCCCCGGTGAGGGCGATGCGGTGGCCGATGCGGCGCGGATGTTGGTCTTACGGCATGCCGCCGGGCGTGGCCGACGCGTTCAGGACGCCCGGCCGGGGTGCGATCCGGACGGTCCTGTTTTCGAGATGCATCTCCGCGTGGGGCACGGTGACTTCTTTTGCCGACAAGTACTCCACGGCGAGCGTGTCCGGGGCCGTCCATTTCGGGGCGACGGGGACAGGGTCATCGCCGCGCGGGACCGCCCGGATGTACATCACCGCAGGATAGCGACCCAGCGGGGCGCGTCGCTTCACCACGTAGACGGTGTAGTCGGCCGCGGTAGCGGCATGGCTGCTGCTTTCAATCAGCACCGCGTCCAGCGCGCCATCGGGAGACGGTAGCCGCGCTACCTCGTGACGCGCCGAACAACCCACGAGCAGCGCCAGCGCGAGGCCGAGCGCGTACCGGGGGAAGGAACGCTCAGGAGCCCGTGCCGCCGACCGCCTCGGACGGGAGGGTGTGCGGGCCGTGCGATCGCGGGCTGCTTCTGAAGTCAGGGTCATGGGTCGCTCGCCGCGCCGGTCCCGCGCGTGCCATTACCCGGCGCGCCGGCGGGCGTGGACGCGAAGGATATTGGTCATGGCGGTATTGACCAGGGCCGCGCGCGCGTCCCGCGCGAATTCCCGCGCGACGGCGGCGGCGCCGCGCTGCTCCAGCGCGCTGAAGCTCACCTGGCGCACGAACTCCTGCCCCGGGCCTGCGCTGGTGTAGGTGGCCTTCAGTTCGATCAGGGGTGCGCCCTTGATGAGCCGGGCGGTCATTAAATAAGTATGGGGGGCAGCCAGAAGTGCCAGCCGGCTGACCAGCTCACTAAGCGGGGTCGTCACTCGGGGAAGCTCTCCCGGGTGAGGTGCAGAAGGGGTGTGGAGGCGAAGTTGTCGGGCACCGTAACGCTGCGCAAGTAGGCCGTTAGTAAGGATCTGTCCCCGCCGCCACCGCTCTCTCACTGAATTTGAGGTATTTTTATTTGGTGCGCCGAAGGCGGGCGGTTATCGCACAAAAGGCCCCGCCGTAGCCAAAGTTGACAACCCAAGGCCTCCAAGTCAGTGTCCGGTATCATTTTGCCAACGGTGGGGGAGCCGCACTGCAAGGCGATGCCGGCGCGAAGGGACGGCCGGTGACGGGTGCCTGCGGGGCGATTCTACATAATGAAATCAACCGTTTTGTCTCCGAGGGGAGACAGCCCGGGGCGTTGCCCCGTGGCGCAGGCGGTGGCCGGGGACGTTGCATGCGCGCCACGGCCGGTCATGTCGGGCGCGGCGTGATCCGCTCATGAGTGTCCCGGATCCTGCCGCCGGACTGTGGGCGCAGGCCTTCCTCGAGAACGCCCACGGCATCGCGGTGAGCGAGGCGGCGTCCGGGACGCTCGTGGCGGTCAACCGGGCGTATGCCGAGCTGGCGGACAGCGCGCCGGAGGCGCTGCGCGGCCGGCCTTTCCTCGCGATCTTCCCGGACAGCGAACATCCGGCGCTCCTCGCGACCCTCCAGACGGCCGACCTCACGGGAACCGCCATCCTGCAGACCTGCCGCGCGCACCGCGAGGGCTACCTCATCCCCTTGTGGGTCCGCATTGCCTCGCTGCGCGATGCGGACGGCCGCCTCACCCACCGGGTGGCGACCGTCACGGACCTGCGCGCGCAGTTGCGGGCCGAGGGGCAGCGGCTGCACGCGGAAGTGCGCCGCACGACCGACGAGCGCTTCCGGCAGCTCGCCGAATCGGCCCCGGTTGGGATCCTGCTCATGGACGTGGACGGTGCCTGCGACTACGCCAACGCGCACTGGTCGCAGATCGCGCAGCTCACCCACGAACAGGCCCGCGGGGATGGCTGGTTCGAGGCCGTGCACCCGGACGACCGCGAGCGCGTCACGGAGGCCTGGGAGGGCCTGATGCGCGGCAAGGCGCTCAGCCTGGAGTTCCGCTACCAGCATCCCGGGGGTGCGACCCGCTGGGTGCACTCCCGCGCGGAACCACAGCGGGACGAGGGCGGCGACGTCACCGGCTACATCGTCGTCGACGTGGACGTGACCGAGCAGCAGCAGCAGCGCGCGGCCGTGGACCGCTTCCATGCGCGGGTGCGCGGGCTGGCCAACCGGCTCGAGAGCCTGCGCGAGGAGGAGCGCGGTCAGCTGGCGCAAAAGCTGCACGGAACGCTGCGCCAGGAGATGACGACGCTGCAGTCGGACCTCGCCGCGCTGGCCGGCGCCTCGCGCGAGCTCGCCCCCGCATCGCTCAAGCCGGTGGCGGAGCTGGCGGATCGCTGCCTGCAGCACCTGCGGCAGATCGCCTTCGAACTGCAGCCGCCGGGTATCGAGGACCTGGGCCTCGAGGCGGCCATGAAGAGGATCGCCGCGGAGTGCGCCGCCCAGTCCGGCCTGGCCATCCAGGTGAGCACGGACGTCGCAGCCACCACCCTCGGCCAGCGCCGTTCGCTCGCCATCTATCGCACGTTCCAGGAAGGCCTTGCGAACGTCATGCGCCACGCGCGCGCCAGCAAGGTCGACGCGCAGGTCTGGGTCCAGGATGGCCTGGTGCGCCTGCGGATCAGCGATGACGGCGTGGGCATGGGGGATCAGGACCGGGCCAAGGTCGGCTGCTTCGGCCTGCTGGCCGCATCCGAGCGCCTGGCGCAACTGGGGGGCACGCTGCGCGTCCTCGGCGTGGCCGGCAAGGGCACCGTGCTGGACGTGAGCCTGCCGGTCAGCCAGAGCCGGCGCCTGCGCGAGGCACGAAAGCTCTAGCGCAGGGCACCCGCGCTGCGCACCTGGGGGCCGATCGCCACCCAGGCACTGCGGATCTCCCCGAGCAGGCTGAGCGATTCGGTGAGGGCGGCGACGTCGTCCCTGACGTTCGCCGTCAGCAGGCGGCGGGCGATGTAGTCGTACAGGTCGCTCAGGTTCTGCGCCAGTTCCCCGCCGCGGATGAGATCGAGGCTGCCGCGCAGCTCGGCAATCAGCGTCACGCAGCTGTGCAGCAGCTTCGCCTTGCGGGCGCGGTCGCCTTCCTCGATGCAGGTGCGGGCGGCGTTGATGCGCTCGATGGTCGCATCGAGCAGCATCTGCACCAGGCCGTGCGGGTCCGCCGTCGCGACGCTGCCCTCGATCGCGACGTTCTGGTACGCCGCCACGTTTGCCTTGCGGGCCGAGCCGATCACTGGATGTGCTCCCTGAAGTCCTGACTCCTGTAGCGGCCCTGCGGGCCGGAACTTGAGGGAGGCGGGCGCGCGGCGCGCGCGGCGGCGCTAGCCGGAACGCGACTGGACCTTCGGCAGCGATGCGAAGGCCTGCGTCAGGTACGAGGACGTGCTCTGCAGCGAGGACAGCAGCGTGTTGAGGGCTGCGTACTGCTGGGTCAGCGTCGCCGAGAGGGCGGCCATCTGCTTGTCCAGCTCGTCGCTCTGCTTGGTCAGGGCATTTTCCTGGGCGGTCAGGGTCTTGCCGGCGGCAGTGACCGAGCCGGTCGAACCCAGTGCCGTGCTGATCTGCGAGTTGAGCGTGCTGGCGACACCGCCCACGCCGCTGAAGAGCTGCGTGACGGCGCTGAAGTTGGTGGCGAGCGCCGTCGACAGCGTCCCGCTGTTGAGGCTCAGGCTGCCATCGCGCTGCGTGGTGATGCCGATGCTCGCCAGGGTGTTGTAGGTCGAGGAGCCGTCGTTGACGACGCTGTAGAGCGCGCGCTGGATCTGGGTCTGGATCCCGGTCAGCACGGCGTTGCCCATCATCGGCCCGGCCGTGTTGCTCGAGGCATCGTAGCTTCCCAGCGAGTTCAGCGCGGCGTGCAGCGTGTTGTACGCATCCACGAAGCTGGAGATGTTGGTGACGACCGTGCCGGTGTCGGTGCCGACGGTGACCGCGGCCGGGGTGCCGGCCGCCGTGGTGCCGAGCAGGTTCAGCGTCAGGCCGCTCACCGCGCTCGAGACCGTGTTCGTGGGGCTCTTGAAGGCGACCCCGGAGACCGAGAAGGCCGCATCCTGGGCGGCGGCCTCCTGGGTGTAGTTGGCGCTGCTGGCCGCCGAGTAGGTCAGGCCCGCGAGCGCGCTCCCCGCATCGGTCTCGGTCACCTGGATGGTGTTGGCGGCGCCGGTCAGGGCGGAGGACAGCAGCAGGTGCGCCCCGTCACTGCCCTGCAGGAGGGTCGCACTGATGCCCGGATTGCCGGGCGCGGCGTTGATGGCGGCGGCCACGTCGGCCAAGGTGTCGGTGCTTGCGACCGCGACATTGAAGCTCGTGCCGCCCAAGGCGAGGCTGAGCGTGCCGCCACCGAGGGCCGTGCCGGCCGCGAGCGGCCCGGACAACAGCTGCTGCGCGGTGGCGAGCTGGGTGATCGATACGCTGTAGGTGCCCTGTGCGGCGCCGGGACCGGCGCTCGCGGTGAACGCGGTCGCATCGCTGCTGGTGGCGGTCGCGATGCGAAACGCGCTCGCGGTGTCCAGCGAGGCGAGCGAGCCCTGGAAAGTGGCCAGCGCGCCCTTGAGCGTGCCGAGGGCCGAGATCTGCGTGGTGACCTGCTGGGTCTGGCTGGAGATCAGCGCCTCGCGCGGGGCCTGGGTGGCCGCCACCAGCTGCTGCACCAGCGAGCTCACGTTGATCACCGAGCCGCCGGCGGCATCGGCGCTGCTCGAGCCGGCGACCGACACCACCGGCGCCGTGCCATTGGAGCTCGAGACGTTGCTGGTGGTGCTCATGGAGGCTTCATTCCGGTGCGGTCAGGAAAAAGGGGAAGGGCGGGCGCCACCCTCATAGCGCCCGCCCCACCATGATCCCCAGGCATGCGGTACCTGGAGCTCATTTCCTTACGGCAGTTTCTGCAGCAGCGTCAGGATGTTCTGCGGGATGGTATTGGCCTGGGCCACCATCGCCGTGCTCGCCTGCTGCAGGATCTGCGCCTTGGACAGGTTCGACGTCGCCTGGGCGTAGTCGGTGTCCACGATCGCGCTCTTCGCGGCCGACAGGTTCGTGGCGGTCGTGTGCAACCCGTTGATCAGACCGTCGAAGCGGTTCTGGTAGGCACCCAGCTGCGCGGTCGACTGCGCCAGCTGCTGCAGGGCGGCGTCGATCTGCACGAGGGCCTGGTTGGAGTTGTCGACCGTGGTCACGTTGCTGCTGGCGACGAAGCTCGCACCGGTCGTGGCCACCGTGTTGGCCGAGTCGACGCCGAGGTCCGCCAGCGCGGTTGCATCGGAGGCGAGCGTGCCGGTGGAGGAGGCCACCGTGATGGCGATGCCGGCGCCGGCATTGGCGGCCGTGCCGCTCAGCGAGATGCCCGTGGTGCCGTTGACCGTCGCGATGACGCCCTGGGAAGCCACCGCCTGGTTCACCGCCGCGGCGATGCTGGCCAGGTCGGTGGCGGCGTTGCCCGTCAGGGTGACCGCGTTGGTCGTGTAGTTGGTGGCGCTGCCGCCGGCCGGGGTGAGCGCAACCTGGAAGGTGGCGGTGTCACCGGCGGCGAAGTTGGCGGCGTTGTAGGCACCGGCGGTGCCGCTGTTGGCGGCCGCGTACAGGGCCCCCAGGTTCCCGGCCTTGGCGCTGGCCACCGAGGAGACGGTGATCGTCTGGCCCGCGTTGGCGCCGATCTGGAAGGTCGCGCCCTGGAAGGTGCCATCCAGCAGGTTCACGCCGTTGAACTGCGTGTTCGAGGCCACGCTGTTGATGTCGGCGATCAGCTGCTGGAACTGCGCGTTCAGGTCGGCGCGGTCCGTGGCGCTGTTGCTGGCGTTGAGCGATTCGACCGCCAGGTCGCGCATCGTCTGCAGGTCGGTCGTGACCTCGCCGAGCGCGCCGGTCGCCGTCTGGGTGAGCGAGACGCCGTCGTTGGCGTTCTGCGCGGCCTGGTTGAGGCCGTTGATCTGCGAGGTCATGCCCTGCGCGATCGCAAAGCCCGCCGCGTCGTCGGCCGAGGTGTTGATGCGCAGGCCCGAGGACAGCTGGCTCAGCGCGTTCGCAAGCTGCGTGCCCGAGGAGCTCAGGCTGTTCTGCGCAACCAGCGAATCAAGGTTCGTATTAAGGACGAGTGACATGGTCTTAGACTCCTGATGTTTGACTCAGGCGCCGGACACCCGTCCGTCGCGCTGCTACCTCTGCGTAACCCGACATGGGCCGCTTCCGTTCAAGCCCTGTATCGGTAGGCGCCGCCCGGAACTTGAGCGGGCCCGAGGGCGCAAACGCGACGTGCGTCACGTTCATGACAGGTAGTTGAACAGGGACAACTTGGCGATCGAGGCATAGGACTCCTGGGCGGCCTGCAGGGCGAGCTCCTGGCTGCTGAGCCGGGTGACCGCGGCGGCGTAGTCCACGTCCCGCAGCTGCGAGACGGCGGTCGTGATGTTGGTCTGCTGGGTCTGCGCGCTCGCGGCCGAGGCGCTGATGGCATTGAGCCGGCCGCCGACGCCGGCCTGCACCGTCCCCAGGTGGTCGAGGGCGGTGTCCATCTGCCGGATGGCGCCGCCGACCTGGGTGGCGATCTGGGCGTTGCTGAGCGCGGGCGAACTCAAGGTAGTGATGAGACCGGCGATCGTGCTGAACACGCTCGCGCTGCCGGCGGGGGCCACGGTGAACTGGTCGCCGGCGGCCGGCGCGCCGCTCAAGGTGACCTGCACGCCGGCAAAGCCGAGCGCCTGTCCGTCCACGTACGCACCGCCCGCCACCACCGTGCCGGCACTGTCGGTGACCTGGTACTGGCCGGGGCTGCTGAAGGAGATGGTGTACGTATCGGGTACCCAGGCTGCCGGATTCGTCACGCTGCCGGTGTCGATGGAGGCGCTGCCGGTGTTGGCGGCCCCGGCCGCGGTGGTGAAGGTGCCGTTGCCGGCCTTCAGGTTCATGAACACGGCACTGCCGGCATCCCCGACCGAGACGCTGTGATCGGGGCCGACCTGCACCTGGTTGACCTGGTCGTTGCCCCGGTAGCTCACCGCCGTGCCGCCCGTCACGAAGGGCGGGGCGCCGCTCGCGGTGCCGCCGAAGAGGTAGCTGCCGCCCGCATCGCGGGAATTGGCGGTCGCCAGCAGCGACTGCTGCAGCTGCTGCAGCTGCGCGACGATGTTCTGCCGGTCCGCGGCGCTGAGGTCCGAGTTGTTCGCCTGGATGGCAAGGTCGCGTGCGCTCTGCAGCGCCGTCGTGGCACTGCTCAGGGCGTTTTGCTCCAGCTGCAGCCGGGAGTTCACGGCGTTGCCGTTGCTCACGTGCTGCTGCGCGGCCGACAGCTGCGCGTTCAGCTCGTTGACCTGCGCCATGGCGGCCGGGTTGTCGGCCGCGCTCAGGAGCTTCTTGCCGGTGGACAGCTCGGTCTGCGAGCGGGACAGCGCGGTCTCCAGCGCCTCCATCTGCGCGAGCGCATTGGTCTGGAAGGTGAGCGTCGAGATGGGCATGGGTTAGCCGCTCCGCAGGGCCGTGATGAGCGAATTGAACAGGTTGCTCGAGGTCTGGATCATCTGCGCCATGGCCTGGTAGGCGTGCTGGAACTGGAGCATCTTGGCGGCCTCGGCATCGAGGTTGACCCCGGACACGTTGCTGCGCGCGGTGACCGCGTCCTGGTTCACCGACTGCTGCGCGGTGGCGCTGGCCTGGGCCTGCTGCGTCACCACGCCGATGCGCGTGATGAGGTTGTTGGCCGCCCCGCTGAGCGAGGTCGTGCCGCCGGCGAGGTTCGCGGCGCCGAAGGCGTTGATCAGCGCGCCGAGATTGCTGTTGTCGCCGTTGTCGGCGGCGGTGCTGGGCCGCACCGTGAAGCTGTCCCCGGCGGCCGGTGCGCCGCTGACCACAACCTGGGCGCCCTGGAAGCTGATCGGCTGGCCGGCGACGAAGCTCCCAGCGGCGACGGTGGTCCCGCTGCTGCTGGTCACCTGGTAGCTGTTGGCGGCCGTGAAGGAGACGGTGTAGGTGTCCGGGACCCAGCTGGACGGGTCGGTGATGGTGGCCGCCGAGATCACCCCGGTGCCGGCGTTGCCGGGGCTCGTGCCTGTCTGGGCGAGCGAGGCGGCCGCGATCTGCGAAGGGTCGGTGAGCGCCACGGACAACCCGGCGGTGGCGCCCGCGGTGGGCTGGATCAGGAAGCTGTCGCCGCCGGCCGGGGCGCCGCCGACCACGATCGAGAGCCCCGCGGCCAGGAACGGGCTGGCGCTCGTGCCGGCCCCGCTCATGGCGATGCTCTGGCCGCTGCTGGTGTCCTTCAGCTGCCAGCTGCCGCCGCTGTAGCGCAGCACGTAGTCATCCGCGGTCATTGCGCTGACGTCGGCGCGTGCCACCGTGAGCGTGCCGCTGCCGGTATTGGTGCCCGCCGCGCGCACCACGGTGTCCCCGAGGTTGAACATCGGCTGTCCCTGGGCACCGGTCGCATCCATCCCGGCCTGCTGCGCCTGGTTGACGAGGGTGGCCAGTCCCACGCTGATCAGGCCGAGGGCGTTCTGCGCCGGGGCCAGCACCTGCGTGCGCGCGCTCAGCAGGCCGCCGAGCTCGCCGCCGCTGATCTCGGAGGTGATGTCGGAGGTGCCGCCAGGGCTGGCCAGGCCGACCTGGAGCACCGAGGCGTCGTATGTGTTCGGCAGGGTCGAGAGCTGCTGGGCCGTGCCGCCGGTCACCAGGGCCTGCCCGCTGCCGATGTAGACATCCAGCATGCCGTTCGGCTCGGCCGCGGTGCTCACGCTCACGTACTGGCTGAGCGTATCGAGCATCTGGTCGCGCTGGTCCATCAGCTGGTTGGGCGCCTGCCCGTTGCCGGCCAGGTCGCGGGCGATCTGGTTGTTCAGCGAGGCCAGGCCCGAGGCCAGCGAATTGATCTGCGTGACATCGCCCTGGATGTGCTGCGCGAGGTTCGAGGAGTACTGCGCGATCTCAGCGTCGTAGCCGTTGAGCTGCTGGGCGAGGCCCTGGGCCTGGCTGAGCAGCGCCTGGCGCGAGGCGGTCGAGGTCGGCGAGGTCGACAGGGACTGCACGGCGTTGAGGAAGCTCTGCAGGCCATCGGTCAGCCCGCTGCCGGAGGCGCTGAGCAGGTTGTCGATCTGCGCGGCCTGGGTCGCGAGCGTATTGAGGCTCGAATAGCTCGCCTGGGAGCCGCGCACCTGCTGGGCGAGCAACTCGTCGTAGGAGCGGGTGATGCTCGCCAGGCGCACGCCGCTGCCGATGTAGCCGCCCGCGGAGGCCTGCCCGGGCTGCGGGGTGAGGTTGGCGCGCTCGACGCTGTAGCCGGGCGTCGAGGAATTCGCGATGTTGTTGCTGGTCACGTCCAGGGACTGCTGGAAGGCGAGCAGTCCGGAGACACTGGTGGTGAGGATGTCAGCCATGCCCGGTCACTTCCCTAGAGCGTAGTCGTGCCATCGGCTATCGGCCGGGCTTCGGAAAACTTGAGCTCGCGCAGCCCTGCGCCGCCCCTGCCGCCGGTGAGCAGGGTCTGCACCTGGTGCGCGACCGCCGTGACCTTGCTGGCATAATCCGGGTCGGTGGCATAGCCGCCTCTCTGCAGCCCACGCGCGAAGGCGCCGATGTCGCCGCCGCTGTGGAGCGCCTCGCGGTAGCGCGCGCTGCCGGTGAGCAGCGTGACGTAGTCGCGGAAGCTTCCCGAGGCATCGGCGTAGCTGCGGAAGGCCGCCTCGACCGGGACGGCACTGCCGCCGGCAAACTCATGCGTGGCCGAGCGGGCCGCGGCCCCGCCCCAGCCGGCACCGGCCTTGATGCCGAAGAGGTTGTGGCTCGAGTCGCCGTTGCCGTGTCGCGGCACGCTCCGGCCCCAGTTGCTCTCCAGGGCCGCCTGCGCGACGAGGCCGATGGGATGCACGCCCAGCTCGCGCGCCGCCTGCTGCGCCTGCGGCCAGACCGAGCGCACGAAGTTCGAGCGCTCGGCATCGCCGGCGGCCGGCGGTGCGCCGTGAGCGGCGGTGACGCCCGGCAGCGCTGCCGTGCTGGGCGGGGTTGGGCTGGCGGGTGCCGCCGGCGGTGCATACCCGCCACGCAGCTGGCGCATCAGCATGTCGGTGAGGCCGAGGCCCTTGCCGCGGGTGAGCTCCAGCGACAGCTGGTCGTCGAACATGCCCTGGTAGGTCTGCGCCTGGTCGCTGCCGAAGATCGGGTCGGTGCCGATCGCCTTGCGCATGCTCTTGATCATCATGCGGGCGAACAGGCTCTCGAACTGCTGGGCCACCTGGCGCAGCGCACCCGGATCGTGGTGGTGGGCGCTCGCCTTGAGCTTCTGCAGGCTCGCAAAGTCGCCGTAGACGGCGGCGCTGTTGTTGACTTCCGCGGTCATGGCGGCGCCTAGATCACCACCAGCTCGGCGCGCAAGGCACCCGCTTCGCGCAGGGCCTCGAGGATGGCGACCAGGTCGCCCGGCGCGGCGCCCACCTGGTTCACCGCCCGCACGATCTCATCGAGGTTCACCCCCGCCTGGAACACGAACATGCGCGCGTCCGCCTGGTGCACGTCGATCGAGCTGCGCGGGGTGACCACCGTGCGGCCATCGGAGAAGGGTGCGGGCTGGCTGACCTCGGGTCGCTCGGTGATGGTGACCGAGAGCGAACCATGGGCCACCGCGGCCGACATCACCCGCACGTGGGAGCTGATGACCACCGTGCCGGTGCGGGAATTGATGATCACCCGGGCGGGGGCTTCCCCCGGATCGACCTCGACCGCTTCCAGCACGGAAAGATAGGAGACCCGCTGGCTGGGGCTGGCGGGCGCGGCGACGCGGACGGAGACCGCATCGAGCGCCTCGGCGGTCTCGGCGCCGAAGCTCTTGTTGATGGCCTCGGCGACCCGGGCGGCCGTGGTGAAGTCGGGGGTGTTGAGGTTCAGCAGCAGGTGCTGGTCGTTGCCGATGTGCACCGGCACCTCGCGCTCGACGGTGGCGCCGTTGGGCACGCGGCCGCTGCTCGGCACGTTCAGCGAGATGCGCGAGCCGTCCTTGCCGTTCACGCCGAAGCCGCTGACCACCACGTTGCCCTGCGCCATCGCATAGATCTGCCCGTCCGCGCCGCGCAGCGGGGTCATGATCAGGTTGCCGCCGCGCAGGCTCGAGGCGTTGCCGATGGTGCCGACGGTGATATCCAGGGTCTGGCCCGGCTTGGCGAAGGCGGGCAGGTCGGCGGTGATGGTCACCGCGGCGACGTTCTTCAGCTGCGGGTTGGTGTTCGGAGGGATCGTGACCCCGAACCGCAGCAGCATGTTCTCGATGCTCTGGATGGTGAAGGGCGCCTGGGTGGTCTGGTCGCCGGTGCCATCCAGCCCGACCACGAGGCCGTAGCCGACGAGCTGGTTGCTGCGCACGCCACCGACCGTGGCGATGTCCTTGATGCGTTCCGCGCGGGCGGGCGCTGCCGGCAGGGCGAGCGCGAGCACCACGAGGGCGACGAAGAGGCGGCGGGACCGGTGTTCCATCAGAAGGGCGCCCATGGTGAGTTGAAGAAGCGCGACAGCCAGCCCTGCGCATTGGCATCGGCGATCGCACCCTTGCCGCTGTAGGCAATGTGCGCGCTGGCGACGCGCCAGGAGGGAATCGAGTCATCGGCAGAGAGGTCCAGCGGGCGGATGACCCCGGTGATGCGCACGAACTCCTTGCCCTGGTTCAGGCCGATCTGCTTCTCGCCGGCGATCACGAGGTTGCCATTGGGCAGCACCTTCAGCACCGTCGCCGTCAGGTGGCCGGTGAGGCTGTTGCTCTGCGCGCTCGCGCCCTGGCCGGCGAACTTGGTGGAGTTGTCCATGTTGTTGAGCAGGATCGGCGTGCCGTTCACCGTCACGGGACGGCCGAGCAGCGTCGGCCCCGGCATGGCGATGGTGGTGTCCTTGCTGGTCGTGGTGGTCGCGCTCTTCTGCGC
The DNA here is from genome assembly GCA_018240525.1 of Pseudomonadota bacterium. GTDB lineage: Bacteria > Pseudomonadota > Gammaproteobacteria > Steroidobacterales > Steroidobacteraceae > 13-2-20CM-66-19. The sequence continues at coordinate 437,530 of JAFEFN010000014.1, read as the reverse complement.
GGCCGTCTGCTCGTTCAGGATGATGGTCACGATGTCCCCGACGTGGTGCGCGACCGGGTTCTCGGCGAGGACGACCTCGCGGCCGGCCTGGTAGATGGCGCCGTTGGTGGCCGGCGGCGGCACCTCCTGCGTCCAGGCCAGCGCATCGTCCGGCTTCGCCGGCCGGCTTGCCTGGCAGGCGGCCAGGGTGCACACGAGCAGGGGGAGCATGATTCGCATGGCGTTCGTGCTCACATGTTCTGCGTGGCGTAGGTGAGCATCTGGTCGGTCGTCTGCACGGCGCGCGAGTTCATCTCGTAGGCCTGCTGGGTGGCGATCATGTTCACCAGCTCCTCGACCACGTTGACGTTGGAGCCCTCCACGGAACCCTGCAGCAGCGTGCCCATGCCGTTCAGGCCCGCGTTGCCGGTCACCGGCGAGCCGCTGGAGGCGGACTCCACGGCGAGGTTGCCGCCGATGTCCTGCAGGCCCGCCGGGTTGATGAAGTCCGCGAGCTGCAGCGAGCCGACCGTCTGCGGGGCGCTCTGGCCGGCGAGCTGCACGCTCACCGTGCCATCCGCGCCGATGGTGACGCTCTGGGCGCCGGTCGGGATGGTGATGGCCGGCTGCACCTGGTAGCCGGCCGAGGTGACCAGCTGTCCCTGCGCGTTGAGCTGGAAGCTGCCGTCGCGGGTGTAACCCACCGTGCCATCGGGTTGCAGCACCTGGAAGAAGCCGCGCCCCTGGATCGCCAGGTCGAGGCTGTTGCCGGTGTTGTTGACGCTGCCCTGGGTGTAGTTCTTCTCCGTGGCGACCACGCGCACCCCGGTGCCGAGGTTCAGGCCCGTGGGAGCCTGGGTGCTCTGCGAGGTGTTGGCGCCCACCTGCGAGAGGTTCTGGTAGAGCAGGTCATCGAACACGGCGCGGCTCTTCTTGAAGCCGGTGGTGTTGACGTTGGCGAGGTTGTTCGCCGTGACCGTCATCTGCGTCTGCTGGGCATCCAGTCCGGTCTTGGCGGCCCAAAGTGCGGGATCCATGGTGAAGTGCCTTTCCTGAGTCTTGGGGGTGGGAGCGTCAGCTGGCCTGGAGGAGCTTCGCGGAGGCCTGCGCGTCCTCGTCCGCGGTGTGCAGGGCCTTGATCTGCACGTCGAAGCGGCGGGCGAGCTCGATCATGTTGACCAGGCACCCGGTGATGTTGACGTTGCTCGACTCGAGCACGCCGGAGGCCAGTTGCACGCTGGCATCGGCATCCGGCGTGCTGCCATCCACCGTGCGGTACAGCCCGTCCGCGCCGCGCGCGATCGCATCGACCGGCGGATTGACGAGCTTGATGCGTCCCACCGCGGCCACCGAGTTGGGTGACTGGCCCAGCGGCACGACCGAGACCGTGCCGTCGGCGGCGATGCTCACCGAGGTGGCCGGCGGGATGCTGATCGGTCCGCTGTCGGACAGCACCGGGCGGCCGCCGCTGGTCATCAGCTGGCCGGTCGGGTCCACGTGCAGGCCGCCGGCGCGGGTGTAGGCCTCGGCGCCGGAGAGGTCCTGCACGGCAAAGAAGCCGGCGCCCTGGACGGCGATGTCCAGCGCGTTGCCCGTGGTCTGCTGCTCGCCGTCGGTGTGATTCCAGCCCACCGTGCCGGCCGTGGCGTAGGCGCGCGAGGGGAAGCCGGCGCCGCTGACGCTGCGTGTCTGGAACGCCGCCAGCGATGCCTTGAAGCCGGTGGTGCTGGCATTGGCCAGGTTGTCGTTGTTGACCGCCTGGCTGGCGAGCGTTTCCTTGGCGCCCGACATCGCCACGTACAGCAGCTTGTCCATGCATTACCTGCCTGTTGCTTCCCGGGTTGCTTGCTAGCCGCGGATGTTGATGATGGTCTGCGTGATCTGATCCTGGGTCTGGATCATCTGCGCGTTCGCCTGGAAGTTGCGCTGCGCGGTGATCATCTCCACCAGCGCCGTGGTCGTGTCGACGTTGGACTGCTCGAGCGAGCCGGACTGGATCGACCCGAAGCCGGAGTTGCCGGCCACCCCGTTGACCGCGGCGCCGGAGTTGTTGGTGGCCGTCCAGGTTGCATCGCCGCGCTGCTGCAGCCCCTGGCTGTTGGCGAAGTTCGCCATGGCGATCTGCCCGAGGTCCACCGAGCGGCCGTTGGTGAACTGTGCCTGGACCACCCCGGTCTGGTCGATGTTGATCCCGGTCAGCTGGCCGGTGGTGAAGCCGTCCTGCTGGACCGCGGTCACGGCGAAGTTGCCGCCGTACTGGGTGGTCTTGGAGAAGTTGAACGTCATGTTCAGCGGCGAGGCGCCGGTCGCCGGCGTGTAGGCGGGGAAGGGAACCTGGCCGTTGGCGGGGCTCGTCAGCGCCCCGGTGGGGGAGTAGTTGAGCGCCTGCGGCGTGCCGACGGTCGCCCCGTCGACGGTGAGCTGCACGCTCCAGTCGTTGGCCACCGCACCCTTGATGAAGTAGAGGCTGGCGGTGTGGGCCGCGCCGAGCGAGTCGTACACGGTGAGCGAGGTGGTGTTGGTGTAGCTGTCCGGGTCGGTCGCCGAGAACGGGCTGTTCAGCGGCGCGGCCGCATTGGCCGGCAGGTTGGCCGTGATCGCGGCCGTGCCGGTGGCCTGGGGGGCGCTCTGGTTGGTGTTGAGCGAGATGTTCGACAGGCCCCCGGTGTTGAAGCCGCCGTTGGCGAGCGGCGGGTACGCCTGCAGCGCCTGGCCCTGGGAGTTGACGACCTGGCCGGCGCTGTTGAGCTGGAACTCGCCGTTGCGGGTGTAGTTGAGCGCGCCGTTGTCGCTCAGGATGAAATAGCCGCTGCCGCTGACCGCCAGGTCGAGCGTGTTGCCGGTGGTCTCGATGTTGCCCTGGCCGAACTGCTGGGCGACCTCCTGGACCGTGACGCCGTTGCCCACGGCGCTCACGCCCTGGGCGCTGGAGGAGTACAGGTCGGCGAACTCGGCGCGCGAGCCCTTGAAGCCCACCGTGGCCGCGTTGGCGAGGTTGTTGGAGGTGACCGAAAGGTCCTCGTTGGCGGCGTTGAGGCCGGTCAGGGCGATGTTGAAGGACATGCGAGTGTCTCCCGTGGATGCCGTGGTGCTACTGGATGTTGATGACCGAGCTCAGGGGGACACTGCCGTTGGTGGTGTTCAGTGCCAGGGCCTGAGTCGAGGGATCGAGGGTCACGCTCGTGACCTTGCTGTAGAGGAGGGGGCTGAGCGACTGCGTCGCCCCGCCGACCGCCGCGGTGACCTGGAAGGTGTAGCGGCCCGCCGGCGCCGCCGTGCCCTGGCTCGTGGTGCCATCCCAGGCGAAGGGGGTGTACCCGGAGGCCTGCGGCGCGACCGCGAAGCTGTCCACCAGCACGCCGCTGGCGTTGCTGACGGAGACGGCGAGTCCGCTCGCGCCGGTCGGGGCGCTCACCGCCCCGGAGACCGTGCCGCCGGCCTCGAGGCTTGCCGAGTCGCCGGCCGCCAGGACCGAGTGGCCGAGCAGCGAGGTGCCGCTGATGACCTGCGAGGCCTGCAGGCCGGTGGCGAGGTGGGTCATGGAGCTCTGCAGGCTCTGCAGGCTCGAGACCTCGCTCAGTCCCTCCACCTGCGCGAGGAACTGGTTGGGGTCGCTCGGGTTGAGCGGGTTCTGCTGCGTCATCTGGGTGCTGATCAGCTTCAGGAAATCCGCCTGCGTGATCTGCATGTTCGAGGGCAGGCTGTCGGCGAGGCTCGCCGCGCCGCCCGCCCCGGTGCCGCCGGTGCCGTTGCTGCCGGTGGAGCTGGCGGCGCTGGCCGCGTGGGCGTGCGTCACCAGGCCCAGGGGATGGATGAATGTCATGGTCGTTCCTTACGTCTGCGGGGTGGGCGCTACTGGCCGAGCTTCAGCGTGGCGAGCATGAGGTCCTTGGCGGTGCTCATGACCTCGACATCGTTCTGGTAGGCGCGCGAGGCGGAAATCATGTCCGTCATCTCCTCGATGACGTTGACGTTGGGTGCATAGACGTTGCCCTGCTCGTCGGCGAGGGGGTTGCCCGGATCGTGGCGCACCGTCGGCGGCGCCTGGCTCTCCAGGATCCCGCTGACGCGCACCGCGGCGCCGCTCTGCGCGGCGGGCGAGCCGGCGCGCATGGCCGCGTGCACCGCCTGGAACACCGGGTGGCGCGCCTTGTAGGCGTTGGCCGGGTTGCCGCTGACGCTGTCGGCGTTGGCGAGGTTGCTGGCCACCGTGTTCAGGCGCACCGACTGGGCGGCAAGTCCCGAGCCTGCGATGTCGAACACCTTGAATGAGGACATGGTCGTTCTCCTTGCGCCGCGGCTACTGGCCCGTGATGGCCGTCATCAGGCCCCTGAACTTATCGGTGAGGAAGGCGAGCGCGGCCTGGTAGCGCACCGTGTTGTCCGCGAACGCGGCCTGCTCGAGCTGCGGATCGACCGTGTTGCCATCGAGCGAGGGGGCGAGCGGCACGCGGTACTTCATCGGCGCGGTGTGCTCGGGCACGCCGGCGGCGGTGCCGATGTGGCGCGCCTGCGTGGCGGTGAGTCCCGCCGCCGGCACCGCCTCCGTCGCGCCCGTGCCCAGCAGCTTCTTGAAGTCCAGGTCCTGCGCCTTGAAGTTCGGCGTGTCCGCGTTGGCCAGGTTGTTGGCCAGCACCGCCGTGCGGCGCGAGAACACCCGGAGCGCGTCCTGGTGAACACCGAGATAGGCGTCGAGATTCAGCGGCATGTGTCGAACTCCGAAGGAACCTGACAGGGGAGTAGCAAGAGCTGTGCCAGCGTGCGCACCGCCGCGCGGGCGGCGCCCGCTGGCATTGCGGGGGCCGATCCGTGATGCGCATCACGCGCAGGGGCGGCAAGGGATTGCCGTGCGGCGGGCGGCGCGGCGGATCTGGCGCGCTCCTTGCAGATTCCCCGGCAGCCCATCTCTTTCAGAGGCCCGCCGATGTTGAAAGCGTCAAAAGTCCGTCGCCCCGGGGCCGCCGCCGCGGCATGGCTTGCTGCGGCAGCGCTGGCCGGCAGCACCGCGCAGGCAGCCGAGGACGCGCCGGCCGTGCAGTCGCTGCCCGGCATCCGCGCCGCGGCGGAGGCGCAGGTGCGCTCCCAGCTTGCCGGCGTGAGTTACCGCGTGCGGGTCCGCGCGCAGGAACCGGATGCGCGCCTGCACCTGCCCGGCTGCCCGGAGCCGCTGGCCGCCGCCGGCGCGGTGAGCGCCGCGCCGGCCGCCCGTGTCACGGTGCGCGTCAGCTGCACCGCCCCGCACCGGGCGTGGTCGATCTACGTGCCGGTGTCGGTGGAGTCGGACATCCCGCTGCTGGTGCTGCGCCAGAGCCAGATCCGCGGCGCGCGCCTGTCGGCGCAGGAGGTCTCGCTCGAGACCCGCACCGTGCCTGGCCTGGGCGCCGCCTACCTCGGCGACGTCGCAGCGCTCGCGCATCGCTCGCTCATCCGCGCGGTTCCCGCGGGCACCGCGCTCACGGCGGACCTGTTCCAGTCGGATCTGCTGATCCGCCAGGGACAGACGGTGACCCTGGTCGCCGCAGGTCCCGGGATCGAGGTGCGCGCCCCGGCGCGCTCCCTGGAGGATGCCCGCGAGGGCGCCCACGTGCGGGTGCAGAATCTGGCTTCCCAGCGGGTGGTCCAGGGGGTCGTCGATGCCAGCGGGCTGGTGTATGCGACGCCCTAAAGGTCCGCGCGCTTCTGCCGCTAACCTGATTCAAGGAGTGGAAGGAAAACCGCATGTCTCAGAAGATCAATGATTTAGGAGGAAGCGCGCCGGCGGCGAACCCCTCGCTCGGCCCGGCGCGCCCGGCGGCCCCGGCAGGCTCAGGCACCCCCTCCTCATCGGCGGAGACCGGCGCGGTACCCGCGGACGTGCACATCACGGACACCGCCAGCTTCCTGGCCTCCCTGGAGCCGGCCCTGCGCGGGGCGCCCGCGGTGGACGCCGCCCGGGTGGCCGCGATCCGCACGGCCATCGAGCAGGGGCAGTACGTGGTGCACCCCGGGCACGTGGCAGCGCAGCTCACGCACATCGAGCGCGCGCTCGGCCAGCTGCGCGGCGGCTCGCCGCCGCCGGCCGCCCCGGCCGACGGCAAGGCCGACGAGTCCTAGCGCCCCGCCATGAACGAGACCCTCTGTCGCGAGCACCTCGCGGAGCTGGTGCGCGAGGAACTGGGGCTGCTCGGGCAGCTGCTCGCCGTGCTGGAGCAGGAGCGCCAGGCGATCGCTTCCACCGAGCTCGGACCCCTGCAGCGGACCACCGAGCGCCGCCAGCAGTGCGTGGCCTCGCTCGCCCGCACCGAGGAGCAGCGCCGCTCCCTGTGCCGCCTGCACGGCCACACGGCCGATGCCGCGGGCCTCGCCAAACTGCTGAAGTGGTGCGATCCGCAGCGCACGCTGGCATCCGTCCTGCGCGAATGCCACGACCTGGCGCGCAAGTGCCGGGACCTGAACGAGCTCAATGCGGCACTGGTCGCCGCGCACCTGAAGCGCGTGGATCAGCGCCTGCGCGCCCTGCGGGGCCGCACCGACCGCAGCGCCACCTACGGGCCGCGCGGTGACGTGGCGGCCAGCCACGACGGACGGATCCTGGGCGCGGTCTAAAGGTCCCGGCATGCGCCGGGCACGCGGCTACATCCCGAGCGCCTGCCGCAGCGCCTCGAACTCCCCGTCCGACTCGGCGATCAGCTGCTGGTAGCCGGCCACGTCGATGGGGAAGCGTTCGCAGGCGCGCACGCCCTGCAGGTTCAGCTCGATGGATTCGGGCGAGTGCCGGAAGATGGCGAGCAGCTCGCTCACGCTCAGCACGTCGGTCAGATCCGCCGCGCCTTCGTGCTCGCGCTCGTGGTCCTCGTACTCGCTCACCGCCGCGATGATCTCCTGGGGCATCGCCCAGTTCTCCAGCAGCGCCTTGGCGACCGGTGCGCTCCAGTCGCGCATGATCTCGCGCAGACTCGCGGCATCGCTGAACAGCGCCGGGTGCCGGGTGCAGCGGGTCAGGATGTAGAGGCGTCCCACGCCGTGCAGCATGCCCGCGAGCAGCGCGGAGTCGGGGTTGACGCGCGTGTGGCGCCGGGCGACGACGTAGCTCATCGCCGCGACCGCGGCGCTGCGCTGCCAGAGCTGCTCGAGCGGCTGTTCGAGTCCCTTCAGGCCCTCCACCTTGCGCAGCTGGGACATCGCGAAGCCGATGGCCGCGCTGCGGATCATGTTGAAACCCATGCGCGTCACCGCGGTGCGCAGGTCGGTGTTGACCTTGCCCGTGGTGTTCAGGGTGCGCGAGTTGGAGATGCGCAGCAGCTGGGCGGCCAGGGCGGGCTCGGAGTTGATGACACGGACGACCTGCTCGGTCGGCACGTAGTCATCGGCCAGCACCTGGCGGATGCGCAGCGCGATGTCCGGAAAGCTCGGGACGTCCACCTTGCCGTTGCTCAGCTCGGCGGCCAGGTCCTGCACGAAGGCGAACGCGGTGTGGTCCGTGGCGGGCGGGGGGGCGGCGGGCGCGGTCTTCATACGTGTCCTGTCGGGGTGCTCGGGTGATGCGGGCAAGCTCGCGGGGGCTCAGGCGTGGGCGACGCGCGGTGCCCCGTGCAGGCGGCACACCAGGTCCGCCTCGCTCGAGGAGATGCCGCAGGTCGACACCAGCTCGGCGGCGGTGGCGCCGCCGCGGGCGAGCCGGATCGCGATCGGGTACCCGGACGGGCGGGTGCCGGTGGCATCGGCCCGCGTCAGCCGCTCGAGCGACTCGGTCAGCTGGCCGATCAGGGCGGTGGCCGCCGCCAGGGCGCCGTCCAGGTCCTGCAGGCGCCGCAGCGTCTCGGCGTGCTGCGTGGCGGCCTGTTCCCCCTGGCGGTGCGCGGCGCGCCGCCAGGCGCGGAAGGCGAGCGCGGCCAGCAGGAATGAGAACACCAGGAAGGCGGCGCGGCCGAGCTGCAACCACTCCTCCGGCGAATACTGCATCATCATCGTCCTCATCGTTCCACTCCCGTGCGCGCGCGCACCCTGCGGGCAGGCGAGGCGACACCCACGGCGTCGGGAATCCGTCGCGCTGCTCGTGGAGGACTACGGTGCATGATCCGTGCCATTGCCGGCGGCGGCCGCCGCCGGGGGCGGCGGCACGTCCTGCGGCCCGATGCTCGGCCGCGGGGCGCCCAGCAGCGGGGAGTTCTGGTCGGTGAGCCCGGTGGAGAGGATGACCACGACCACCCGCCGGTTGGCGTTGCGGCCCTGGGCGGTGTCGTTGCTCTGGGCCGGGTGCTCCTCACCCAGCCCCACCACCGCCAGGCGCTGGGGAGCGACCCCGCCGGCGGCGAGCATGCGCACGACGCTGCCGGCCCGGGCGGCGGAGAGTTCCCAGTTCGAGTAGAACACCGCGGTGCGGATGGGGACGTTGTCGGTGTGTCCCTCGACGCGCACCGCGTTGGGCAGCGGCGCCAGCACCCCGGACAGTTCGCTGATGACGCCCGCGGCACTCGGGGAGAGCTGCGCGATGCCGCTCGGGAAGAGCACGTCGGCGCGGATCTCCACCTCGATCCACAGGTCGTTGCGGCGGATGGTGACGACCTTGCGGTCCACCAGGTCCTTCATGGCCCGCTCGACATCGTCGGCCACCTGCGCGAGGGCCGCGGAAGCCTGCGCCAGGGCCGCGCTGTGCGCGGTCACCGCGGCGGGGATTGCCGGGCCGGGCGGCGTGGCGGAGGCCACCGTGGGCACCAGGCCGTGCGCGCCGCGGAACACGTGCTGCTGCAGGTCGGTCGTGGCGCCGCTGTCCTTCTGGCCGTACTCGATCGGCTCGGCGGTGCGCGGCGCGCCGCGGAAGGCGGCGTAGAGCGAATCGGACAGCACGCGGTACTTGCCGGCGTTGACCGAGGAGATCGCGTACATCACCACGAAGAAGGCGAGCAGCAGGGTGACCAGGTCCCCATAGGGGATGGCCCAGCTCTCGTGGTTGGTGTGCTCCTCGTGACGACGCGGGCGGCGCTGCATGGCGTGGCTAGTGCAGGTAACCCTGCAGCTTGGCTTCGATCAGGCGCGGGTTCTCGCCCTGGGCGATCGAGAGCATGCCGTCGATGACCATCTCGCGCAGCTGCGACTGGCGCTGGATGATGAGTTTCAGCTTCGCGGCGATGGGCAGGAAGAACAGGTTGGCGAGCCCGATGCCGTAGACCGTGGCGGTGAAGGCGGCCGCGATGCCGTGGCCGAGGCGGCTGGGATCGGCCAGGTTCTGCAGCACCGCCATGAGTCCGAGCACCGCGCCGATGATGCCGAGCGTCGGGGAATAGATGCCCATGCCCTCGAACACCTTGGCGGCGGTCAGGTCCGCGTGTTCGCGGGCGTGCAGCTCGACGTTCATGACGTTGTTGATGCTGTCCGGCTCGCCGCCGTCGACCACCAGCTGCAGCACCTTGCGCACGAAGTCATCGCTCTCGCGCTCGATCTGCGGCTCGAGGCCGAGCAGGCCCTGCTTGCGCGCGGTGTTGCTCCACTCGACGATGCGGCGGATGAGCGTCTGGCCGTCGGCGATGGGCGGGCGCATGACCCAGGGGAAGATCGCCAGCGCGCGGCGCATCACGCCCCAGGGGGTCTGGATCAGGATCGCCGCGATGGTGCCGACCACCACGATCATGAAGGCGGCCGCCGAGACCAGCGCCATGATGCCGGCACCCTTGAGCACCGCGCCCACGAGGATGGCGCTCAGCGCCAGGATGAGGCCGGTGATGCTCAGGATGTCCATGAGACTCCACCCGCGGTGCGGGCCCGGCTGCGCAGGCGGCCGATCACCCTCATGGCTTGTCCCTCTGCGCCGCCTCGCGCCAGCCGGTGAGGCGGGCGCGCAGCCGGGTGAGGGCCTGGCCATGCAGCTGGCAGGCGCGTGACTCGGTGACCTCGAGCACCGCTCCGATCTCCTTCAGGTTCAGGCCATCGCTGTAGTACAGGGACATCACCATGCGCTCGCGCTCGGGCAGGTTGCCGATGGCGCTGCCCAGGGCGGCCTGGAACTGCTCGTCCGCCGCATCCTCGAACGGGTCGGCCGCATCGGACTGCTCCTCGCCCGCCTTGTCCTCGAGGCTCGCCAGCTGGCACACGGCCGCATCCTGCAGCGCCCGGTGGTAGTCCTCGAGCGCGAGTCCCATGTGCTCGGCCACCTCGGCATCGCGCGCTTCGCGGCCGGTACGCTGCTCGATCTCGCGCACGGCCGCCGCGACCGCGCGCGCCTTGCGGTGCACCGAGCGCGGCGCCCAGTCGAGCTTGCGCAGGGCATCGATCATCGCCCCGCGGATGCGGATGCCCGCATAGGTCTCGAAGCGCGCGCCGCGATTCATGGACCAATTGGTCGCTGCCTCCATCAAGCCCACCATGCCCGCCTGAATCAGATCGTCCACGTCCACCGAGGGGGGCAGTCGCCCCGCCAGGTGGTAGGCAATGCGCTTGACCAGCTCCGCGTGCCGCACGATCAGCTCGTCGCTGTCGGTGCGCGCCTGCGGTGCGGGGCTGTAGCGACCGGCGGCCTTCATGGCACGGCCACCGGCCGGCTGCGCCCGGCCTGCACCAGGCGCTCCACGAAGAACTCGATGTTGCCGCGCGGACCCTGTGGTATTGGCCATGTATCGGCCGCGGTGGCCAGTTTCTTGAGGGCGCGGGCCGCCGGGCTCCCCGGATAGGCCTCGAGCACTGTGCGCTGCTCGCGCACCGAGCGGCGCAGGGCCTCGTCGGCGGGGATCTCGCCGGCGAACTCCAGGGTGACGTCCAGGAAGCGGGCCGCCACCCGGGCGAAGGACTCGAACAGCTGCGCGCCGCTTTTGTGCGCCTGCATCCGGTTGGCGAGCACCAGGAAGCGGCGCACCCCGTGGTTGCGACTGAGTACCTTGACAAGGGCGTAGGCATCGGTGAGCGAGGCGGGGTCGTCGCACAGCACGATGAGCACGTGCTGCGCGGCCTGGCAGAACTGCAGGACACCGTGCGCGAGCCCCGGCGCGGTATCCACGATCAGATGGTCCAGCTGCAGGGGCAGGCTGCTGAAGGCGCGCACCAGGGCGAGGTGATCCTCGGCGCCCAGCTGCGCCAGGTCCGCGCAGCCGGAGGCGCCGGGCAGCAGCTGGAAGCCCTGCGGCGTCTCGATCATGACCTCCTCGAGCGTGCGGTCGCCGCAGATCACGTGGGCGAGCGTGTACGCCGGGGACAGCCCGAGCAGCACGTCCGCGTTGGCCAGCCCGAGGTCGCCGTCGAGCAGCGCCACGCGTCGGCCGCGCTGGCTCAACGCCGTCGCGAGGTTCACCGCGACGCTGGTCTTGCCGACGCCGCCCTTGCCGCCGGTGACCGCGGTGACGCTCACCGGACGGACGAGGCGCTCCAGGTGCGCGTTGCGGATCAGGCTGAGCTCAGGCGCTGGCATGGGTCACCTTGCCGAAGCGGCGCCGCAGCAGGTCCTCATCCGCGCTCGCGCCGCTGTCCCTGGCGAGGGAGACCGCGCGCGAGACCAGGTCGAGCGCGCGCGCCGGGCGCAGGTCCTCGGGGATGCGCTGCCCCTCGCTGATGTAGCACAGGCTCAGCTGCGAGCGGATCAGCACCGAGAGCGACCCGCCGAGGCTGGCCGCCTCGTCGAGCTTGGTGAGGAGCGCCCCGGTGGGGCGGGCCGGCGCGAAGCGCCGCAGCACCTCCTCCAGCGCCGCCGCCTGGGTGTTCGCCGAGAGCACCAGCACCGACTCGATCGTCGAGGTGTTGTTGGCCAGCACGCCCAGGCGGGCGCTGAAGGCCGGGTCGCGCAGGCTGGCCCCGGGGGTGTCGATGAGCACCAGGCGGAACTGCGGCATCTGCGCGATGAGGTTCGGCAGCTCCTCGAACCGCTCCGGGACGTAGACGGCCGCGCCCAGCAGCTGCCCCAGCGCGCGCAGTTCGTCCTGGGCGCCGATGCGCGTGGCATCCGCGCTCACCAGCGCGAGCTCCCGGGCGCCGTGCTTGAGCGCCCAGCGCACCGCGATCTTGGCGAGGTTCGTGGTCTTGCCGACACCGGTGGTGCCGATGAACGCCACGCGCCCGCCCTCGTCGCTCCAGCGGCCGGCGCTCACGGGCAGGTACTGCGCGAGCGCGGTGAGGGCAAAGCGGCGTGCGCCGGTGATGTCGGCGCCGGCCGGCACCTGCTCGGTGATGCGGGTCGCAAGATCCGGCGCCAGGCCGATCTCGGTCAGCTCGCGCAGCAGCTCCGCGTGCACCGGCAGCCGGCGCGTGAGGTCGTTCCAGGCGAGCTGGGCCACCTGCGTCTCCAGGATGCAGCGCAGGGAGCGCAGCTCCTCGCCCACCGCATCGTTCGCCGGGGGCGCGAGGGCGGCGACGGCAGCGGCGAGGGCCTCCGGCCCGGCGGGCGCGGCGGTGGCGGCCGGCAGCGCCGCCGGCGGTGCGACGGGGGCGGGGACGTAGGCCGCCGCCTCGGCGGGCGCCTCCGGTGCCGCCGCGGCCGCGGGCTCCTCCGCCAGGTCCGCCCCGGCGGTGATCTCCACCCCCTCGGGCACGCGGCGCGAGGAGAGGATGACCGCATCCTCGCCCAGGCGCTCGCGGATGCCGCGCAGGGCCTGGCGGGTGGTTGGTGCGACCTCTCGAATGATCCTCATAGCGTCTCTCCCACAAAAACCTTCAATCAGCGACCCACGGTGCTCACCAGGCGGACCCGGCGGTTGTCAGGAATCTCGTTCCACGCCAGCACGTGCAGCGCGGGCACGCTCGCGCGCGCGAAGGCGGCCAGCGCGGCGCGCAGCGGCGGGGCGACCAGGAGCACGGCCGGTTCGCCGGCGAGCTCGCGGCGCTGGCTGGATTCGGCGAGGCGCTGGCGCAGCTTCTCGGCCAGGCCCGGCTCGAGCGCAGCCCCCGCGCCGGCCGCCAGGGCGTTGCTGAGCAGGCGCTCGAGCTCCCCGTCCAGCGTCATCACCGGGACTTCGGGGGCGCCGCCGGCGATGTCGGCGACGATCTGCCGGCCGAGCGCGATGCGCACCTGGCCCTGCAGTGTCGCCGGATCGGGCGTGCGCGCGGCGTGCTCGGCGAGGGTCTCGAGGATGGCGCGCATGTTGCGCAGCGGCACGCGCTCGGCCAGCAGCCCCTGCAGGACGCGCACCAGGCTCGAGAGCGGCAGGGCGCGCGGCACCAGCTCCTCCACCAGCTTCGGCGCACTCTTCGCGGCCGCGTCCAGCAGGTGCTGCACTTCCTCGTGCCCGAGCAGTTCGTGCGCGTGCGTGTGCAGCACCGCGCTCAGGTGCGTGGCGATCACCGTGCTCGGATCGACCACCGTGTAGCCGAGCGTCTGCGCATGGTCGTGCACGGCCGGCTCGATCCAGATCGCCTCCATGCCGAAGGCCGGGTCGCGCACCGCGATGCCCTGCAGGGGCCCGAACACGCGCCCGGGGTTGAGCGCCAGCTCGCGGTCGGCGTGGATGAGGCCCTCGCCGAGGGCGACCCCGCCGACCGTGATGCGGTAGTTGTTGGGCGGCAGGTCGAGGTTGTCGCGGATGTGCACCGCGGGGATGAGGAAGCCGAGCTCCTGGGAGAGCTTGCGGCGCACGCCGCGCACGCGGGCGAGCAGGTCGCCGCGCGGCTTGGAGTCGACCAGCGGGACCAGGCGGTAGCCGACCTCGAGGCCGACGCGGTCCACGGGCGGCACATCGTCCCAGGTGAGCTCGCGGTTCTCGCTGGCGGTCACCGGGGCGGGCGGTGCGGGCGGGGGTTGCACGGCGCGGCGCCGGGTGATGAGCCAGGCGGCGGTGCCGCAGACCAGGGCGAACAGCAGGAACACCAGGTTCGGCATCCCGGGGATGAGGCCCATGATCCCGAGGAGCGCGGCGGCGACGCTGAGGGACTTGGCGTTGCCGAAGAGCTGCCGGCGCAGCTCCCCGCCGACATCCTGGGGGCGCGACATGCGGGTGACGATGATGGCGACGGCGGTGGACAACAGCAGCGCGGGCAGCTGCGCGGCCAGGCCGTCGCCGATGGTGAGGAGCGTATAGGTGCGCGCGGCGGCGGCGACGCCCAGGCCGTGGCCCAGGGTCCCGATCGCCAGCCCGCCGACCATGTTGATGAGGAGGATCATGATGCCGGCGAGCGCATCGCCGCGGATGAACTTGGAGGCCCCGTCCATGGCACCGTAGAAGTCGGCTTCCGAGCGCACCTCGAGCCGGCGCACGCGCGCCTCGTCCTGGGTGATGAGCCCGCTGTTGAGGTCCGCGTCGATCGCCATCTGCTTGCCGGGCATCGCATCCAGGGTGAAGCGCGCGCTCACCTCGGAGATGCGCCCGGAGCCCTTGGTGACCACCACGAAGTTGATGATGGTGAGGATCACGAACACCACGACGCCGACGGCGAAGTTGCCGCCGATCACGAACTCGCCGAAGGACTTGATGACGTGGCCGGCCGCCTGGGAGCCGGAGTGGCCGTTGAGCAGCACCACGCGCGTGGAGGCGACGTTCAGGGCCAGGCGCAGCAGGGTCGCCAGCAGCAGCACGGTCGGGAAGGTGCCGAAGTCGATCGGGCGGTGCACGTAGAACACCGCCATCACGATGACGATCGAGAGCGCGATGTTGAAGGTGAACAGCAGGTCCAGCGCCACCGGCGGCAGCGGCAGCACCAGCATGGCGAGCACCGCGAGCACGCCGGCCGGCACGCCGGCGCCGTGGCGCACGATGTCGGCAAGCCCCGGCCGGGCGGCGCTGGCGGCGGCGTCGCTCATGTCTCGGCCCCCGTGCCCAGCTCCAGGGCCGGCAGGCTCGGGGCCGCTTGGCCGTAGCGGCGCGCGTGGCGCAGCTGCGCAAGGTAGGTGAGCACCTGGGCGACCGCGACGTACAGGGACGCGGGGATCTCCGCGCCGATCTCCACGTGGCGGTGCAGGGCGCGCGCCAGCGGCGGGGCCTCGAAGATCGGCACCTGGTGCTCCTCGGCCAGCGCGCGGATGCGCGCGGCGACATGGTCCATGCCCTTGGCGACGACCACCGGGGCGCGCATGCGCGACTCCAGGTACCGCAGGGCGACCGCGTAGTGGGTGGGGTTGACCACCACCACGTCGGCCCTGGGCACGTCCGCCATCATGCGGCGCCGGGCCAGTTCGCGCTGGATGCTGCGGATGCGGCCCCGGGTCTCCGGCGCCCCCTCGCTCTCCTTCATCTCCTCGCGGATCTCCTGGCGCGTCATGCGCAGGCGGCGCGCGTGCTGCCACAGCTGCCAGGGGACGTCGATGGCCGCGATGGCCGCGACCGATCCTGCCAGCACGAGGAAGGCATCGCCGATGAGCGCGGCGGCGCGCAGCAGCGCTTCCTGGGCGGGGAGGCCGCCGAGGGCGGCGAGGGTGGGTGCGTCGTGCCAGAGCATCGCCGCCGCCACGGCGGCGATGAGGAGGAACTTGAGGAACGCCTTCGCCAGTTCCACCGCCCCGCGCGCGGAGAACATGCGGCCGAAGCCGGCCATGGGGTTGAGGCGGGTGAAGTCGGGCGCGAGGGCCTTGAGGCTGAAGTTCCAGCCGCCCACGGCCAGCGGGGCGGCGACGGCAGCCGCCAGGCACAGCGCGCACACGGGCGCGCACGCGGCGAGCCCGTGGGCGGCGGCGCTGCCGATCGCGGCGAGCGCCTGGGAATCATCCAGCGTGTGCACGCGCGGGATGCTCAGGCCGTTGCCGAGCAGGCCGCGCAGCTGTCCGCCGCTGAACGGCGCGGCCACCTTCAGCGCCAGTGCGCTGCAGAAGAGCACCGCCGCGGAGCTCAGATCGCGCGAGCGCGGCAGCTGGCCGGCTTCGCGCGCCCGCTCCTGGCGCCGGGCGGTGGCCTGTTCGGTGCCTTCGTGTTCGTTCTCGGCCATGGCCTAGCCTTGTGCCCCGGTCAGGGACGCGATCATCCGGAAGGCCTGCTCGAGGCCCTCGATGAAGCTCGACTGCACGGCGGTGAGCGCGGCGAGCACGATGAGCAGGCCGCACAGCAGCGACAGCGGCAGTCCGACGGCGAAGAGGTTCAGCGCGGGCGCCGCGCGGCTGACGACCCCGAAGCCGAGGTGCACGATGAGCAGCGCGGTGAGACCGGGCAGGGCGATGGCGAGTGCGCCGGAGAAGAGGTGGCTGCCGAAGCCGACGACGCCCTCGAGCCCGGCGGCCCCGAGCCCGCCGGCGGCGACCGGGAGCGTGGCGAAGCTGTGCACCAGCGCCTCGAGGAGCTTGGTGTGCCCGTCGAGTCCCAGGAAGGTCAGCATGACCAGGAGCGTGAACAGCTGGCCGAGCGCGGGCGTGCTGCTGGCGCCGCCGCGCTGCGGGTCGAGGTTGAAGGCGAAGGACAGCCCCATGCTGTTGGCCAGCATCTGCCCGCCCAGGTTCACCGCATCGAAGGCCAGCTGCAGGCAGAACCCGAGCGCCACCCCGATCAGCACCTGCTCGACCGTGATCATCAGGCCCGCCGCGGAGAGCGGGCTCACCGGCGGCAGGGCGGGGAGCAGCGGGCAGATGAGCGCGGCGATCGCGGCCGCGAGCACCACGCGCACGCGCGCCGGCACCATCGCCGCCCCGAACAGCGGGGCGACCATGAAGCAGGCGCCGATGCGGACGAACGGCCAGAACAGCTGCAGCAGCCACTGTTGGAGCTGGTCGGGATGCAGCGTGATCATGTCAGTTGATGAGCCCGGGGATGCTGTCGAAGAGCTCGCGCGTGTAGCTCACCAGCACCTTCAGCATCCAGGGGCCGGTGATCACCAGCGTCGCCGCCACCGCCAGGACCTTGGGGATGAAGGACAGCGTGCTCTCGTTGATCTGGGTGGCGGCCTGGAAGGCGCCGACGATGAGCCCGGTGAGCAGCGCCACCAGCAGCAGCGGCGCCGCCAGCAGCAGCGTGATCTCCAGTGCCCGGCCGCCCACGCTCAGGACCGTCTCGGGGCTCATGGTGTCGCTCCGGTGCTCATGAGTAGAAGCTCGAGGCCAGGGTGCCGACCACCAGCGACCAGCCATCCACCAGCACGAAGAGCATCAGCTTGAAGGGCAGGGAGATCAGCACCGGGGACAGCATCATCATGCCCATCGACATGAGTACGCTCGCCACCACCAGGTCGATGATCACGAAGGGGATGTAGAGCAGGAAGCCGATGAGGAAGGCCGTCTTGAGCTCGCTGGTGAGGAAGGCCGGGACCAGCAGCGTCAGCGGCACCTCCTCCGGGGTGGCGAAGCCCTGGCCGCCGGAGATGCGCACGAAGGTGGCGATGTCGCTCTCGCGGGTCTGGCGGAGCATGAACTGCTTCAGGGGGACGACCGCGCGCTCGAGCGCCGCGCTCGCCTCGAGGGTGCCGGCCGAGTAGGGCTGCACGGCGACCTCGTTGATGCGGCTGATGACGGGCGTCATCACGAAGAAGGTGAGGAACAGCGACAGCCCCAGGAGGACCTGGTTCGGCGGGGTCTGCCCGGCGCCGATCGCCTGGCGCAGGATGCCGAGCACGATGACGATGCGGGTGAAGGCCGTCATCATCAGCAGCAGCGCCGGCAGGACGGTCAGCGCCGTCATCAGCGCCAGCAGCTGCAGGCTCAGGCTGTAGGTCTGGCCGCCGCCGGCGACCGCGTGGACCGTCAGCGCCGGCAGCCCGGGCTCGGCCAGGGCCGCCGCCGGCAGCAGCAGGCCGGCGAGGGCGGCCAGGCAGGTGCGCGCAGGTCTCATCGGTGCAGGCCCTTGCGCAGCAGCGCCTGGAAGGTGGAGGCGAAGGCCGGGACGGGCGTCGCGCTCGCGGGCGGCTCGGCCGGCTCGGGCAGCACGTGCAGCAGGCTCACCTGGCCGGGGGCCACGCCCACCAGCAGCTGCGTGCGCCCGGCGCGCACCAGGACGGCACGCTCCTTGGCGCCGAGGGAGACCTGGGCCAGCACGGCGAGCGAGGGGTCGCCGCTGAGCGCGCGGGCCCCGCGCAGCGCGCGCGCCAGCACCAGCACCACGCCCAGCACCAGCAGGAGTGCGACGATGACGTGGGCCAGCTCGCTGATGCCGCCGGGGTGCGCGGCCGGGAGCGCCTGGGGTGCGGCGAACAGCGGATTCATCGCAGCTTGCGCAGCCGCTCGGCGGGACTGACCACGTCGGTCAGGCGGATCCCGAACTTCTCGTTGACGACGACCACCTCGCCGTGGGCGATGAGCGTGCCGTTCACGTACACGTCCAGCGGCTCGCCGGCGGCGCGGTCCAGCTCCACCACCGAGCCCTGGTTGAACTTGAGCAGGTTGCGGATGGGGATGCGGGTGCGGCCGACTTCCATGGACAGCGTCACCGAGACGTCCAGGATCACCTCGAGGTTGACGTCCCCGGTGGCCGGGGCGCCGTCCTCCTTGATCTGTTCGAACTCGGCCGCGCGGGCGACTTCAGCGGGTGCGTTCATGGTTAACCTCGGGCTTTTTCACTGGGTGCGTCATGGGAAGGCGAGCTGCGGCGCAGCCGCTCCTCGATCTTCATGGCCTGCTGGCCACGCGAGAGGCCGAAGCTGCCGCGGAACACCGGCAGGTCCTGCGCACACAGGGTGACCTTGCCGTTGAAATCACAGGGCAGGATGTCCTCGGGCTTGAGGTTGAGCAGGTCGGCGAGCTTGAGCGTGGTGCTTCCCAGGAGCATGCGCAGCTCCACCTCGGCTTCCTCGATCTCCTCGCGCAGCGCGCCGCTCCAGCGCGGATCGCGCTCGGGGCGGGCGTTCTGCGCGCGGCTGTCCAGCCCATCGCGCAGCGGCTCGATCATCGAGTAGGGCAGCGTCACGTGCAGGTCGCCGCCGCCGCCGGCCAGTTCGATGCGATAGGAGTTGACCAGCACCAGCTCGGCCGGGGACTCGATGGGGGCGAACTGGGGGTTGGTTTCGGACTGCACGAACTCCAGCTCGATGCGGGCGACCGGTGACCAGGCCTCGCGCAGGTCCGCGAACACGCTGCGCAGCAGCATGTGGATGATGCGCTGCTCGGTCGCGGTGAACTCGCGGCCCTCGATCTTCCAGGACCGGCCGGTGCCGCCGAAGAAGTGATCGACGATGCTGAACACCAGCAGCGGGTCGATGACCAGCAGCGCCGTGCCGCGCAGCGGATTCAGGCGCACCAGGTTCAGGCTGGTGAGCGCGGGCAGGGTCTGCACGTAGTCCCCGAAGCGCCCGACCTTGGGCGGGTGCACGGTGATGTCGGCGGAGCGGCGCAGCAGGTTGTAGAGGCTCATGCGGAAGCTGCGGGCGAAGCGCTCGTTGACCAGGTCCAGGCCCGGCAGGCGGTCATGCACGCCGCGCCGCGGCTCGCGGAAGTCGTAGGCGACGGCCTCGCCGGACACGGCGGGGCCGTGGGTGCTCACCGCGCCGCTGTCGACGCCCTTGATCAGGGCATCGATCTCGGCCGGCTCGAGGATCTTCTCGGGGCTCATCGCAGGCAGGCCGCCGGTTACTGCATCACGAAGCTGGTGAAGTACACCGCTTCGACCTGCTCGGGGTGGCCGCCGGCGCTGCTGATGACGCCGCGCACGCTCTCCAGGGCCTGCTTGCGCAGCGCCTCCTTGCCTTCGCGGGTCGAGAGCACCTCGTAATTCTGGTTGCCGAGCAGCATCAGCAGCTGGTCGCGCACCATCGGGTCATTGCTCTTGAGCAGCTCGATGGTGTGCGCATCGCGCGACATCAGCTGCACGGAGACCTGCAGGAAGCGCACCATCTGCTCGGCCTCGAAGTTCACGACGAACGGCGGGTCCAGGGCGAGGTACTGCGGGGGCTGCGGTGCGGCCGCGGCCGCAGGCTTCGGCGCCGCCTTCGAGGTGCTCCACCACCACGCGCCGCCGCCGCCGGCGAGCAGCAGGCAGGCGAGGGCCAGGAGCAGCAGGCGCCTGCCCTTGCGTTTCGGGGGTGCCGCCGGTGCGGTTGCGGTGCTTGCGTCGGCCATCGGTACTCCTGGTGCCGGCACGAGCGCCGGTCAGGAGCCCTGTTGCAACGCCCATGCCAGCACAGGAGATGTGAACTGCCGCTCGCTTTGCGGCGCGTCGCGACCGCAATCCGGCGCCAGCGCGGGTGTCAGCGACGGAACTTTGACGCCGCGAACGGCGGTCGCGGCGGGGGAGGCGTGCGCGTCCTCAGGCGTAGGTATCGATGAGGCCGCGCCGTGATCCGGCGAGGGCCGATGATTCTTGCGCCCCGGGCGTGGCCGGCAGCACCGCGGGCGAGGCCGGCAGGCGCTGCCCGGAGGGTGCCTCCCGCGGCGGCTCGCGCGAGACGCCGGCATCGGCCAGGAGCATGCCCTGCGCGGCGAACAGGTCCTTCAGCTGCGGAAGCGCGATTTGCAGCGCGGCACGCGTCTCCGGCTCGTGCGCGCCGAACCACACGCTGGCGGCGCTGTCGTGCAGGGAGATGCGCACCTCCACCGGACCCAGGTGCTCGGGCTGCAACCGCAGTGAGGCGGCGGCGATGCCCTGGTGAGCCATCCACAGCACCTGGGTGCCGAGTTCCTCCGCCCATCCGCTGGTGCCGACCGGGGTCTGCACCTGCGCTGCGGCAGGGGTCGCCGGCGCGGCGAGGCCGTGGGCCGTGCCCGGGTCGAGACCGAACACGCTCCAGGCGGGCGCGGCATCGGCCGCGGGCGCATCGTCCGTGCTGCGCGCCGGGGCAACGGCGACCGCCGCGGTCCCTGACGAAACGGTGCGCACGGCCTCGGCCGGCGCGGCCAGTGCCGCGGCGTGACCGGCCGGATCGCCGACGGGAAACAGGTCCGCGGTATCGCCGTCTTCCTGCGCAGGCTGCGATGGCGGCGTTCCGGCGGCGGTCGGCCGGGGAAGGGCGGCCGAGACGACGGGGAGCGCGCCTGCGCTCGCGGCTGCGGGTGGGGATGCCGCGGACGCGGTCGGGGACACCGTCGCGGCTGCACCTGCGGCCGCTGGCGCCGGCTGCGGGCCGGGGGTTGGATCGGGCGCCAGGGCCAGCGGCAGCTGTGCGGTCAGCGGCACACTTGCGGCGGGCTCGGCGGTCGGCGCCGGCTTCGTGCGCGGCCGCGAAGGCGGCGATGCCGCGGGCGCCCTGACCGGCGCTGCCGCGCGGGCGGTCGCAAGGTCCACCGGTGTACCGGCGGTCGAAGTCGAACTCGCCGCCGCAGGATCCGCGAGCGCGGGGGCGAGGGGAGGCACGGCCGCTGCCGGCGTGCCGGGCGAGGGGGCCGCCGCGGGCGGGGCACTGCCGGCGGGCGTGGACCGGGCCGGACCTGGCGTCGAGGCCGCGGGCGCCGCCGGTGGCTGGGCATTCGTGGCGGGTGCCGGCGACGGCAGCTTCGTCGGCGGAAAGACCGGCGTCCCGGCAGCACTCGCGGGAACCTTGCTGCGTGCATCGGCGGGGGCGGCCGCCTTCGCCGCAGGGGCGACGGCGATGACCGGGGTGCTGGAATTAACTGCCACGACGTGTTCCTTTCAGGGCCCAGAGCCTCTGGGCATGTCTATCGGCGGCGGCCTGTTCGGCCTTCTCCGCGCGGCGCTGCGCGGCCTCGGCGCCTCGCCGGACCAGGTGATCCACGGCCGCGCTGCGGCGGGCGGCATCTCGCCACCTGCGCAGCTCCTCGGCCTGGGCGGTGCGCGCGCGGGCGAGCACCTGCTGTTGTTCGGCGATCGCCTGCGCCACGCGGGCGATGAAGCTCTGGTACGAGCGTGCGCGGGCGGCATCGATGCCGGCCTGCACGTGCTGCTCGAAGTCGTGCAGGTAGGTCTCGAGGTAGCGCTCGAGCTCGGACAGCTTGAGCAGGTTCTGCCGCACCTGCCGCTCGCACTCCACCAGCGCCTGGGCATGGCGCTGCTCGTGACGCTCGAGGACCTGCTGCGCATTCCGGAGGAGCCGCGCCGTGGTCATCGCTCACCGGGTCCTTGCATGGCGGGCAGGGTGCCCGCGCCCGCGGGGGGTGCCTCCGCGAACAGGCCCGCCAGCGCACGGGCACTCGCGGCCAGGTCCACGCGCTCGTGCAGGTCCTGTTGCAGCAGCTGCTGCAGGTGCGGCCACAGTGCAATGGCGGCATCCACGCGCGGGTCGGTGCCGCGCTGGTAGGCGCCGAGGTTGATGAGCTCGCGGCTGTCCTCGTACGTCGCCAGGGCCTGGCGGAACTGGCGCGCGAGCGCCTGCTGCGCCGCCGGGGTGATCTCGTGCATCACGCGGCTGATCGAGGCGCTCACATCGATGGCAGGGTAGAGGCCGGTCTCGGCGATGCGCCGCGAGAGCACCACGTGGCCATCGAGGATGGCCCGGGCCGCATCGGCGATCGGGTCATCCAGCGAATCCCCTTCGGTGAGCACGGTGTAGAAAGCGGTGATCGAACCTGAGCCGCGGCGCCCGTTGCCGGCGCGCTCCACCAGCTGCGGCAGCCGCGCGAACACCGAGGGCGGATAGCCCTTGGTGGCGGGCGCCTCGCCGATGGCAAGGCCGATCTCGCGCTGGGCCTGCGCCACGCGCGTCAGGGAATCCATGAGCAGCAGCACGTTCAGGCCCTGGTCGCGGAAGTATTCCGCGACCGCGGTGGCGACCCAGGCGCCGTGCAGGCGCATGAGCGGCGGGTTGTCGGCCGGCACGGCGACGACTACCGCGCGGCTGCGGTCCTTGGGTCCGAGGATGCGCTCGACGAACTCCTGCACCTCGCGGCCACGCTCGCCGATCAGGCCGACCACGATCACGTCGGCCTTCGTGTAGCGCGCCATCATGCCCAGCAGGACGCTTTTTCCCACGCCGCTGCCGGCGAAGAGGCCGACGCGCTGCCCGCGGCCGATGGTCAGCAGGGCATTGATCGAGCGGATGCCGACGTCCAGCGTCTGGGTGATGGGCGCGCGGGCGAGCGGATTGATGGGCACGCCCGTCAGGCGCACGCGGTCGTCGCACTCGAGGGGTCCCAGCTCATCCAGCGGCTGCGCCGCCCCGTCGATGATGCGTCCGAGCAGCTGCGGCCCCACGGCGATGGTGCCGGCGGCCGAGCGCGGGATGACGGCCGCGTTGGGCGCGAGGCCATGGCTGTCGCCGGTGGGCATGAGGAACAGGCGGCCGCCGGAGAACCCGACGACCTCGGCGTCGATGCGCGAGCCGTCCCGGCCGGCCAGCTGGCAGTGATCCCCGATCGAGGCCTGGCAGCCCACGGCCTCGAGCGTCAGTCCCACCATGCGGGTCAGCATGCCTTCCACGGGAAGCTCCGGCGTGCCCTGCACGCGCTGCTGCAGGCGCGCCAGTCGCTGCGCCCAGGCGGCGGGGCGCGCCGCGGTCTCGGTGTCCGTGCTCACGGGATGGGCTCGGCGCCCGGGCCCGGCGTGGGCGCGGCGCGCCGCTCGGCGCGCTCGTCCCCCAGGGCGCTGGCGACCAGGGCGCGCACGCGGCTCTCGAAGCGCGCGTCGATCCGGGAGTGCTCGCTCTGCACGAGGCAGCCGCCCCGGGTGAGCGTCGGGTCCTCGGTCAGCTGCCAGGCACCCTCGCCTGCGGGCATGGTCAGCCTCGCGCGCACGACGGCGGCATCCTCCGGATGCAGGCGCACCTGCACGGTGCGCGCCCCCAGCGGCAGCTGCTTCAGGCAGTCGCGCACGATCGTGATCATCTGCGCCGGGTCCGCCTGCAGCGCGCGCCGCGCCAGCTGCGAGCCGATGGCCAGTGCGAGGGACATCAGCGCCTCCTCGACCTCGGCGTCGAGGAGCTTCAGCGGATGGGCGAGCTGGCGCAGCAGCGCGTCGAAGCGGGCGGCGGTGCGGTCCAGCTGCGCGGTGCGCGCCTGGATCTCCGCCTGCGCGCGCGCAAGTCCGGCGGCGTAGCCGGCCGCCTCGGCCTGCTGCACGGAGGCGGGGCTGGCGCTGGCGGCCGCGGGGACGCGCCCGCGACCGGATGCGGATCCCTCGACCGGCGGAGGCGACCAGCGCAGCGCGGCCGGGCGTCGGCCCGGGGCCGGTTCAGACATACTCGTCCCCCTTCCCGGCGAGGGCGATGGTGCCGGCCTCGGCGAGCTTGCGCGCGGTCTGCAGCATGCTCTTCTGGGCCGCCTCGACCTCGGCGAGCTTGACCGGGCCCTTCGCGGACAGGTCGTCCTTGAGCATCTCGGCCGCGCGCTGCGACATGTTCTTGAAGATCTTCTCCTTCAGCGCCTCGTCGACCCCCTTGAGGGCGAGCAGCAGCTCGTCCCCGGGGACCTGCCGCAGCAGCTCCTGCATGCTGCGGTCGTCCAGCTCGATCAGGTCGTCGAAGACGAAGATCAGGTCCTGGATGACCGCGGCCAGCGCCTGGTCGGACTTGCCGATCTCCTCGAGGATCGAGCCCTCGACGCCGGCCTCCAGCGATCCGAGGATGCTGGCGGCGGCCTTGGCCCCGCCCAGCACGGAGGTGCTGCTGGAGGCCTTGCCGATGCACTGCTTCTCGATGATGTCATCCAGTTCCGACAGGGCGCTGGGCTGGATGCCATCGAGCGTCGCGATGCGCACCACCACGTCGGCGCGGATCCCGGCGGGCAGGAGGGCGAGGATGTCGGCCGCCTGGTCCTGGTCGAGGTAGGCGAGCACGATGGCGATCATCTGCGGATGCTCGAAGCGGATCAGCTCGGCGACCGAGCGCGCGTCCATCCATTTCAGGGATTCGAGGCCCTTGTTGGAGCGGGTGATGCTGATGCGGTCGATGATGCCGGCCGCCTTGTCCTCCCCGAGCGCGTGCACGAGTGCCTTGCGCACGAACTCGTCCGCGCCGACCCCGACGGAGGTCTGCGACTCGACGTTGGCCGTGAATTCCCGGAGGACCTGCTCGACATCCGACCGCGAGAGGTTGGACATGCGCGCCATGGCCACCCCGACGCGCTGGACTTCCCGGGCGCCCATGTGCCGCAGGATCTGGGCCGCTTCCTGCTCGCCGAGGGTGAGCAGGAGAATGGCGGCCCGCTCGGTGCCGCTGCGTCCCGCGGGCGCCGGTGGCGCCGGCGGCGGGGCGGGGGGTGCCGCGGCGGCGGCCTGTGCAGCCTCAGCCATCGGTGCTCACCCAGCCGCGCAGCACCTGCGCGACGCGCTTCGGATCCTGGCTGACCAGCGACCGGGCCTGGACCAGCTGCTGGGCGGGGTCGATCAGCAACGCAGCCCCGGGGTGGCCGGCGAGCGGCACGCCCTCCGCGGCCAGTGCCGGCGCCTGCGCGAGGCGCGGCGCGCTGAGGAGGTTGCGCACCAGCGGCCGCAGCACCGTCAGCACCAGCACGACCAGGACCACCGCCCCGCAGAGCATGCGCACCAGGTCCCGGAACCACGGGCGTTCCCAGAGGGCCGGGGCCTGCAGGTCGCCATCGGGCACGGCGGCCTCGGCGGTGAAGGCGGAGTTCACCACGCTCACGGTATCCCCGCGCGCGGCGTCGAAGCCGACGGCGTCCTTGACCAGCTGGGTGATGTGCTCGACCTGGGCCGCCGTCAGCGGGGCGGTCTGGGTCTTGCCGTTCTTGTCGGCGGTGCGCAGGTCATCGACCAGCACCGCCACGGTGAGGCGCTTGAGCCTGCCCGCCGGCTCGTGCGTGTAGGCGAGCGTGCGGTCGATCTCGTAGTTGCGCGTGCTCTCGTGCGAGACGTTTTCCGGCGGGGCCGGTGCGGCGGCAGCCGCGGGGTTCGCCTCGGCCGGGTTGGCACCCGGGGCGGGCTTGGCGCCCGCGGCCGCGGAAGCGTTCGCCACCGGCGGAGGCGGGGCGGCGGCCACGCCGCCGGCCGGGGGCTGGTTGCTCAGCGCGCCGGGGACGCCCTGCGCCATGCCACCCTCGCGGCTGGTCTGCTCGGACACCTGCTCGCTGCGCACGATCTGGCTGCCCGGCGCGTACTGCTCGCGTGCCTGCTCGGTGACGGCCATGTCCAGCTGCGCCACGACCTGGGCGTGCACGTGGCCGGCGCCGACCAGGGGACTGAGCAGCGCCTCGACCCGTTGCCGGTAGTCATCCTCCAGGCGGTGCACCAGGTCGAACTGCGCCTCGCGCAGGGAGAATTCATCGTGGCCGGGCGGCTGCGAGAGCAGCCGGCCCTGCTGGTCCACGACGGTGACCTGGCTGGCCTCGAGCTCCGGGATGCTCGAGGCAACCAGGTTGATGATGGCCTGCACCTGCTGCTGCTCGAGGCGCTGCCCGGCCTTCAGCTGCACGAAGACCGAGGCACTGGCGGCGCGGTGATCGCGGACGAAGGCGGACTGGCGCGACACCGCGATGTGCACGCGCGCACCCTCGACGGGGCGCAGGTTGGCGATGGTGCGGCCGAGCTCGGTCTCCAGCGCGTGCTGGTAGCGGGCGTTCTCGACGAACTGGCTCACGCCGAAGCCCGGGTCCTTGTCGAGCGCGGCGAAGCCGCCGCCCTGGGGCAGCCCCTGGCCGGCCAGCTTCAGGCGGGCATCGGCCAGGCGCTCGTTCGGCACCTCGATGGCGTTGGTGCCCGGGTCGAGCCGGTAGGGGATCTGCGCGGCATCGAGCGCCTGGGCGACCTGGGCCTGGTCTTCGGCGCCGAGGTTCGCGTAGAGCAGGCTGTAGCTCGGGCCGCGCGACCACAGCACGACCAGCAGTCCCGCGGCCACTGCGCCGGCGACGCCGAACAGCAGCATCAGGGGCTTCACGGCCGTGGAAAGCGTGGAAGCGAGGTGCAGGGATCGTGTTTCGTTCGCCATCGTTCGGTGCGTCTTGGTGGGTGGAAAACTCGCCGTGCCGTCAGTGGCTCACGTCACAGCGGCATGTTCATGATGTCCTGGTAGGCGGTGACCAGGCGGTTGCGCACCTCGGTGAGGGCGCGGAAGGAGACGCTGGCCTTCTGCAGTTCGAGCATCACGTCGGGCAGCTCGACCCCGGGTGCGCCGCGCTCGAAGGCCTCCGAGAGTGCGCCGGCCTTCTGCTGGGCCTCGTTGACGGCGCCGACGCCCTTTTGCATCAGGCGTGCGAACTCGCTGACGCCACCGGCCGCGGCCGCCGGCGTTGCGGCGGTCCCGCTCGGGTGCAGCTGCGCGGACAGCGAGCGGATCTGCTGCAGGACCTGGTCGATGTGCATGTCACTCATGGCAGCGGGCCTCCGACTTCAGGTAGAGGGCACCACGACCCCGGCTTCCCGCAGTCGTGCAAGCTTGTAGCGCAGCGTGCGCGCGCTGATCCCGAGTGTCTGGGCGGCGGCGATGCGGCTCTTGCCGCTGCGCAGGGCCGCGAGGATGGTGTCGCGCTCCTGCTCATCGAGCGCCCCCGCCAGGGAGGCGGCGTGTGCGCCGCCATTTTCCGGCAGGCACTCGGCCGCGGCCTCGAACTGGATGTGTTCCGGGTGCACGACCGGTCCGTTGACCAGGATCAGCGCCCGCTGCAGCACGTTGTCGAGCTCGCGCACGTTGCCGGGCCAGGGGTAGGTGAGCAGCATCTGCGCCGCCTCGGCGCTCAGGGCCGGGATGCGCGCGCCGGGCCCGCAGCGGCTGCCGAGCAGCTGCATCGCCAGCGGCAGGATGTCCTCGCGACGCGCGTGCAGCGGGGCGAGGCTCAGCGGAAAGACGTTCAGGCGGTAGAACAGGTCCTCGCGGAAGCGCCCGGCGGCGACCTCCTCGCGCAGGCGGCGGTTGGAGGTGGCGAGGACCCGCACGTCCAGGGACAGCGAGGCACGGCCGCCGAGGCGCTCCACCTCGCGTTCCTGCAGCACCCGCAGGAGTTTGGCCTGCAGGGCCAGCGGCATCTCGGTGACCTCATCCAGCAGCAGCGTGCCGTGCTGGGCCTGCTCGAACTTTCCCGGATGCGTGGCGTGCGCGCCGGTGAAGGCACCGCGCTCGTAACCGAAGAGGATGGCCTCGAGCATGCTCTCCGGCAGCGCCGCGCAGTTCACCGCCACGAAGGGGCCCTGCGCGCGGGCGGAGTGGCGATGGATGTAGCGGGCAAGGACCTCCTTGCCGGTGCCGGAGGCACCGACGATCAGGACCGTGCAATCACTCTGCGCGACGCGGCGGGTGAGCTCGAGGATCCGGCGCGAGACCTCGGCAACGGCGATAGGCTCCGGCCCGCCGCGCTCGCCGCGCTCCGGATCCGGCATCGGTGCTGCAATTGCCTCGATCATCAAGCCCTCCCGCACCCGCCATCGGGGTGCCTAAGGGCATCAGTGCAAGAGGCGTGCCTGCGGTGGTGGGCGGGAAAAGCGTGCGCTCGGTCACGCTCGCGGCGCGGCTGCGCCGCCGGCGGGCGTCAAACTTCCGACGCCCCGGAGAGCTCGGCGCAGATCTCGAGCTTGCGCAGGCGCTCGACGAGGGTCGTGCGCCGCAGGTTGAGCAGGCGGGCGGCCTGGGCCACGGTCCCCTGGCTGCGCTCGAGCGCCTGGGCGATGAGCGAGCGCTCGATGGCGGCCATGTGGGCGCGCAGGTCCAGGCCTTCCTCGGGCAGCAGGGCCAGGGTGGCCGTGCATTCCGGGGACGACAGCGCGGCGGTGACCGGGGCGGGACCTTCCAGCAGCGGCAGGACCTCCGCCTCGCTCAGGATCCTGTCCGCCGCCGCGGCGGCGCGGTCCGCGGGGAACTCGGTGGCATCGGCCGCCGGCGCGGGCATGCCGGCGGCGATGGCCGCCGTCTGCGCGAGCGGGCGGTAGCGGGGCGGCAGGTCGGCCACTTCCACCACCCGGCTGCCGCAGAGGATCGACAGGCGTTCGATGAGGTTGGACAGCTCGCGGACATTGCCGGTCCAGCTGCACTGCGAGAGCACGCCGAGCGCGGCCGGCGACAGCTGCACCCGCGGACGGCCCTCGGCAGCGTTGTGGTCGACGAACTCCTGGATCAGCTGCGGCAGGTCCTCGCGGCGCTCGCGCAGCGCCGGCATCTCGATCGGAAACACGTTGAGGCGGTGGAAGAGATCCTCGCGGAAGGTGCCGCGCTCGATGGCCGCCTCCAGGTTGCGGTGGGTGGCGGCGATGATGCGGACGTTGCAGCGGATGGGTGCATGTCCGCCGACCCGCTCGAAGACGCGCTCCTGCAGCACCCGCAGCAGCTTCACCTGCATGGAAGGGCTCATGTCGCCGATCTCATCCAGGAACAGCGTGCCGCCCTCGGCGATCTCGAAGCGTCCCTTGCGCGCGGCGATGGCGCCGGTGAAGGAACCCTTTTCGTGTCCGAACAGTTCCGACTCGAGCAGTTCCGCCGGGATCGCGCCGCAGTTCAGTGCCACGAACGGACGTGCGCGCCGCGGGCTCAGGTCATGGATGGCGCGTGCGGTGACTTCCTTGCCGGTGCCGGACTCCCCGAGCACCAGCACCGTCGAATCGTGTGCGGCGACCTGCCGGATGAGGGCGCCGATGTGGCGGATGGCGGCGGAGGAACCACTCGGGAGGCGCGCGGCGGTGTCCGCGACACCGGGCTCGGCAACGGCCACGGTGGCCGGGCTGCACTGTCGCAGCGCACTCACCGTGCATCGCTCCCTGGGTAGTTCATCTGGGCCTGTCGGCTTTCAACATTCAACTTGTTGTTAGTTAGTTTGCGGTCGCGGCCCCTGCTGTTGGAATTATGTTGCACCACGGGTGCGTATCGCGGCGTGATGCAGTTCGTAACTTCTTCGGCTCGGCGCGGGTGCGCAAACGGCCGTCCGTGACCCAGGTCACAGACCACCCGGGCGGATTTTCAGCGGGTGGGCTGGCGGCTGCCGGCCACGAGCCGGCGATGGCGGCGGAAGGCGAGCTTTTCCAGAAGGTCCGCCACGGTCTCACCGACCGGGGCGAAGCGCGCCTTGATGTGCCCGTCGGGGGTGACGCTGGCGATGCGCGCGGCGAGTTTCAACGGTTCGGCCAGGCACTCGTGCAGGTAGATCTCGACGAGCCCGACGCCGCCGGCCTCCGGCAGCGGAGTGCCCGGGCTGCGCCAGGTGGCGCCCAGTGAATTGAAGCGGATCGGGACCGCCGCCGGCCGCGGATGATTGGACGCGAGGATCTGCCCGACGAGGTCGAGGACGAGATTGACCTTCAGCTCCAGGCGGATGAGCGCGGCGGCATGCGGGGAGTCCTCGTCCGTGCTCTCCACCGGACCGAGCTGGTCCATCGCCTCGCGCGCCTGCAGGAGCCGGACGTTGCGCTCGGCAAGGACCGAGGCGGTCTCCGCATCGACCGGCGCGGGCAGGGGGTGCCAGGTGACCGGCAGCACGTCCTGGAAGGCCAGTTCCTCGAAGAGGACGACAGTATTGGCGCCATCGAACATCGGACGATTCTCCGCGGGCGTGTCCGGATTCTGCCGGATCGTGGCTACGATACTCGCCCCTGGACGAGGCGATGCAGCTTTCAGGCTGCCCGGTCAGCTCCGGGCCACGCCCGCCCGTACTTCTGTAGCGGCGGCGCCCTCGCGGAACTTGAGGCCCTGGCGGGGAAGGCCCGCCGGCACGCGGACTTGCGGCCCCGTCCCGCGTTCAAGTTTCAGGCGCCGCCGGCCGCTAACTTGCCTTGAAAGGTGACTTTCGCGTCGCGCGACGCGCCTTAAGTCGTGTTCAACAGCAAGAAGGGCCGTCCCATGAGCAGTTCGTCCGACCGCGCCATCCTCCGAGGGCTCGCTACCAGCGCCATCTTCGCGACCCTGCTGCTGGGGGGCTGCGGAGGTTCGGGATCCGGGACGAGCGACTACACGGTCGGCGGCACGGTGTCCGGCCTCGCCGCCGGTGCGCAGGTGCAGCTGTTGAACAACGGCACGGACGCGCTGACCGTCGCGCAGGCCGGGACATTCACCTTCCCGACAGCGCTTCCCACGGCGGCCCATTACGCGGTGTCGGTGGGCTCCACGCCCGCAGGCCAGGCGTGCACGGTCTCCGGGGGCGATGGTGCGATCGGCTCGGCCAATGTCGCCAACGTCGTGGTGACCTGCGCGGATCGCGCCTTCACGCTGGGAGGCGCGGTGCGCGGGCTCAATGCGACCGGCCTGGTGCTGGGTAACGGCGCGGACACGCTCGCAGTCCCCGCGGGCAGCTCGACGTTCACGATGCCCTCCGCGGTGGCCTACCTGAGCAGCTACGCACTGGTCGTGAAGCAGCAGCCGCAGGGTGCCGCCTGTGCCGTGCAGGGCGGGACGGGGACCATGCCGGCGGCGGATGTCGCCAACGTGGTCGTCAGCTGCAGCGACCAGCCCTTTGCCCTGGGCGGCGCGGTCAGCGGGCTGGGCGCGGCGAGCGGACTGGTGCTCGCCAATGGATCGGACACCCTTGCGGTTGCGCCTCTGGCGACGGCTTTTACCTTCTCCGGGGGCGTGCTCTTCGGAGCCGCCTACCAGGTGGTCGTGCAGAGCTCGCCCGCCGGCCTGCAGTGTGCCGTGAACAACGGCAGCGGCAGCATGCCCGCCGGGCCGGTCACATCCGTGTCCGTCGCCTGCGCGCCCGAGGTCTACCCGGTGGGCGGCACGGTCTCCGGACTGGGCGCCTCCGGCCTGGTGCTCACCGACGGCCGGGACCTGCTGGCGGTGCCCGCCGGGGCCACCGCGTTCACGATGCCGGTGCAGCTGCCCAGCGGCGGCCAGTACGCAATCTCGGTGCAGACACAGCCCGGCAGCTACACCTGCGCGGTGAGCAACGGCAGCGGCACGGTCGCTGGCGCGGCGGTCGCCAACATTCTCGTCACCTGCGCGCAGACTGCCTTCACCGTCGGCGGCTCCGTCAGCGGGCTGAGCAGCGCGGGGCTGGTCCTTGATAACGGCAGCGATTCACTCGCCGTGCTCGCCAACGCCATGCAGTTCAGCATGCCGCAGCCGGTACCGAGCGGCGCCCCCTACAACGTGGTCGTCGCCGCGCACCCGCCGGTGCGCAGCTGCACCGTCACCAACGGCAGCGGCACCGTGGGCAGCGCGGACGTCAGCAACGTGCAGGTCGACTGCGCGGCGGGCAGCGAGTCGGTGCTGCACCTGTTCCCCGCGGATCCGGGCGACGGCGCAACACCCTACGGCAGCCTCACGCGCGGCAGCGACGGCAACTTCTATGGGCTCACCGCTGCCGGCGGTGCGAGCAACCTCGGCACGGTCTTCGTGATGACCCCGGATGGGACCGAAAGCGTCCTCTACTCCTTCGGCGGCGGGGCGGATGGGGCCAACCCCCACGGCAGCCTGATCCAGGGCAGCGATGGCAAGTTCTACGGCATGACCGCCGGCGGCGGGCAGTTCGGCGCGGGCGTCATGTTCGCGATCAGCGCCGGCGGCGCCGAGACGGTGCTGCACTCCTTCGGCAGCGCCGCGGGCGGCCAGTATCCGTACGGCAGCCTCATCCAGGCGAGCGACGGCAACTTCTACGGCATGAGCATGTCCGGCGGGGCCTACGGGCTCGGCGCGGTCTTCGTGATCCACCCGGATGGCAGCGAGCTCGTCGTCCACTCCTTCGGACTGAATGCGGACGGGCAGGCCCCCGCGGGCAGCCTGATCCAGGGCGCGGACGGCAAGCTGTACGGGATGACCAGCGCCGGAGGCGACTATGGCGGGGGCATCGTGTTCAGCATGACGCTCGCTGGCACGGAAACCATCCTGCACTCGCTGGGCGCGGGCAGCGACGGGTCGGCTCCCGCGGGCAGCCTCTTGCAGGCAAGCGACGGCTACTTCTACGGGCTGACGCAGTCCGGCGGAGCGAACGCTGCCGGGGCGGTGATCAAGATCGATGCCGCCGGCAACGAGACGGTACTGGTGTCCCTGGGAAGTGGCAGCGACGGGGCGGCTCCCAAGGGAGACCTGCTGCAGGCGAACGACGGCACCTTCTATGCGCTGACGAGCAGCGGCGGCGCCAACGGCCTGGGCGCCGTGGTGCAGGTCTCCCTGAACGGTGCGGAGTCGGTGGTGTATTCCTTCGCGGGCGGGGCCGACAGCCAGACGCCGACCGGCAGCCTCATCGAGGGACCGGACGGCACGCTGTACGGGACCACCTCCGATGCCAGGGCCGGGGCCGCTGGCACCGTCTTCCAGATCAACTAAGTCCGGCGCAGGCACGTTCGTGACTCGCCGTTCCTGTCCGCCAGCTCCCCGCGGGTGATGCGATGCTCCAGATAGTCGGCTCCCTGGTGGTGATCGGGTGCATCCTCGGCGGGTTCGCCGCCGAGGGCGGCCACATCCTGGTGCTGTGGCACCCGTTCGAAGTCCTGATCATCGTCGGGTCGGCCGCCGGGGCGTTCCTCATCAGCAATCCGCCCAAGGTCGTCAAGGCCGCCTTCGTCGGGGCGCTGTCACTGCCCAAGGGTCCGCGCTACAAGCGCGAGCACTACGTGACGCTGCTGCAGCTCATGTACGAGATCCTGACCAAGATGCGCCGCGACGGGGTCATGAGCATCGAACGCGACCTCGAGGCCCCGCACGACAGCGCGCTCTTCAAGAAGTACCCGCACGTGCTCGCCGACCATCACATGGTCGAATTCATCACCGACTGCCTGCGCCTCATCGTGGGCGGGAACCTCGATCCGCAGGAGCTCGAATCGCTGCTGGAGTACGAGCTGGAAACGCACCACCACGAGGCCGCAGAGCCGGCGCACGCGGTGCAGAAGGTCGCCGACGCACTGCCGGGATTCGGGATCGTGGCGGCGGTGCTCGGTATCGTGAATACCATGGCGACGCTGGAGGGCAGCGACACGGCGACCATCGGCCACAAGGTGGGCGCTGCCCTGGTGGGCACATTCCTCGGCATCCTCGTGTCCTACGGGTTCGTGGGCCCGATCGCCGCCGCCATGGAGCATCTGGCGCAGGAAGAGGGCAAGGCATTCGAGGTCGTGAAGATGGCCCTGGTGGCGAGCGTGCGGGAGTACGCCCCGTCGGTGGCCGTCGAATTCGCCCGCAAGCTGCTGTTCAGCGAGGTACGTCCGACCTTCAACGATCTTGAGGCGCGCCTCAAGAACAAGGACAAGCCGGCCCCCGCCGCAGACTCCGCCACGGCGGCAGCCACGGCGGAGGCGGTTGCGCGCTAGGCGGATCCGGTGGCCCGCAAGTCACCCGATCGCCCCATCGTCATCGTCAAGCGCTACAAGCGCGGGGGTGGCGGTCATCACGGCGGCGCCTGGAAGGTCGCATACGCGGACTTCGTGACCGCGCTGATGGCCTTCTTCCTGGTGATGTGGCTCGTGACCGCGGTGTCGAAGGAGCAGCGGGCGGCCATCTTCGACTACTTCAAGAACCCGAGCATGGAGCCGGGCAAGAGCGTCAAGCCGGCACCCGGGATGGCCGGTCCCGGCGGCGCCAGCACGAGCCCGATCAACCTGCACGGGGCCATGGATGAGCGCCGCCCCCCCGTCGCGATAAAGCCGCAGGCGCCGGTGCCAACCGCGGCTCCCCCGTCTGGGCAGCGCAAGCGGACAGAGCAGGAAGAGCTCGCGCTCGCGCGCGATGCCGTCAATGCGGCCGAGCACAGGCAGCTGGACTCACTCATGGAGGACCTGAAGAAGGCGGTCGAGAACAGCCAGGCGCTGTCGCCCTTCAAGGATCAGCTGCTGCTGGACATCACGCCCGAGGGGCTGCGCATCCAGATCGTCGATCAGCAGAACCGTCCGATGTTCGACAGCGGCAGTGCGCACCTGAAGCCCTACACGGAGGCGATCCTCACCGAGCTGGCGCGTTACCTCAACACGGTCCCTAACCGCCTCAGCCTCACCGGCCATACTGACGCTGCGCCTTACGCCGGCGCGAGCGGCAGGACCAACTGGGACCTGTCGAGCGAGCGGGCCAACGCTGCCCGGCGCGCTTTGGAGGCAGCCGGCCTCAGCGGTGACAAGACGGCCCGCGTGGTGGGGCTGTCCTCATCGGTGCTGTTCGACCGCGCCGATCCCCGCAACCCGATCAATCGACGCATCAGCATCATCGTCATGACGCGTCAGGCGGAGCAAGACGCGCTCAAGACGGACACACCGATGAGTGTCGCGAACGACACCAGCCCCGCGGCATCGGATCCCGTGGTGCCCGCACCGCCCGGCGGCGGCGGATAGGCCGGCCGCGAGCAGGCCTGCGTCTCTCTTGCGAGGAAACGCAGCCTCCCGCTGCAACGGTCCCGCGGTCGGTGGCGTCTACTTCGTCGGCGCGCCGAGCCCGGATTTCGGCTTGAACAGGCTCGCCAGAGTCTGCGGCTGTGAAGCGGTGTCCGCCTGGGCGATGAAGACGACCGAGGACATCTTCGGCGGCCCGTGGCCCATGCCGTCCTGTGCGAGCGCGGTGGTGGTGGCAGCGGCAGACACAAGCAGGGCGGTTGCGACAGCAAATTTCATACTTTTCTCCTGAGAACGGTGATGGGTGGCGCCGGCGACGAGGAGTCGGTCCGTCGGATGTCGCGTCCAGTAAGGCGCCGCATCAGGGATATGTCGCTGACGCCCGTCCGCTCTCACTTCTTTTTTGGATTAAGGAGAATTCGTCGGCAGCTGAGATGTTCGCACCGCAGCCGACAGGTAGAACCCATGCGAGGCCTGCAGCCGCCGGGTCTGACGGACGCGCCGGGCTCAGAGCCTCAGAAACGAATGTCCGAGGTGTACCTTGAGCAAAGTAAACGTGGCAGTTGCCGTGGCCGACGAGGCGCAGGGTCGGATACACGAGATCGCAGCCGCATGCCGTGCGGCGGGCCTGCAGCACCGTACGACGCTTGCAATGGTGGGGGTGCTGACGGGGCTAGTCGAAACCGACTACCTGGGTGAACTTAAGGCCGTCCCCGGGGTGCTGGCAGTGGAGGTGCGGCGGCGGATCGGAAACTAGCGGTTGAGATCCCCGGCAGCGGTGCGCAGATTGAATTCGAACACGTCGTCGGCAGCCGGGCCCGTGGGATCCGCCTGTACTGTCAGCGCGTAGCGGCCGACCGCAAGATGCCGGGCATCCACGTAGACGTGAATGTACCCATCGGGACCGGCCGACAGACCTGCCACCGTGCCCACCAGCTGCGGGGCGCCTGCGTCCGGCAAGCGTTGCAGCGTGGAGCGGTAATGGGGTGCTTCGGCGCTGGATGCTGCGCGAAGCTCCACGGTCCCGGAGGAGGGCAGCTGCAGGTCGGGGATCGTGCCGCCTCGCATGGCCACAAAGGTGAACTGGGCGGTGATCGTCGAGGCGCGGGCGCTGAATGCGCCGGACGTGACCGAGCTCAGCAGGACCGGGGCAGGGGCGGCAACGCGCGACATCCACAGGAACAGTCCCAGGACAGCGCTGGCGGCCATTGCCAGTGCCGGTAGCCAGGCCCGGGCGCGTGTGCGCGATGCCGCAGCGCTTCCCAGCCGCCCTTGCGATCGAAGCTGGCGCAGCCCTTCACGCATCCGCAGAGACTGCTCGAGCTCGGCCACCAGGGCAGGTTCGCGCGCCAACCTCTCCTCGAATGCGCGCTCCTGTTCCTCGGGCAGGTGCCCGGCAATGAAGGCCTGCAGCGTCGCGAAGTCCTTGGCTGCGTGCATCACTCAAGATCTCCGATTGGCGCAGGGTTGGATGCGGTCATCGACATAGGCGCCGCACCCCGGAAGGGACCCTGATGAGTGGCCGTCGTCCCGCTGCTTGCGAGTAGCACGCCGAGCGCGGCAATCGCGAGCAGATCGGCCTTACGAAACCCGCGGTGCTCTACGAGTTCCCGGAACCTGTTGCGGGCACGAAAGATCACGCGATTGAAGTGATCTTCGGACAACTGCAGCTCGCTGCAGATGGATTCCTTGTCTTCGTCGTCCAGGTAGAAGCGAATGAGGACCTCCCGGTCCCGAGCTACCGGCAGCTCATCGAGCATGCGCCGGGCAGCCGACGCCCATTGGCGGCCACCGATGTTGCCCCAGTCCTCCTCGTTCTCCTCGCTCGCCAGTTCATCAAGGTCGTCCGGGCTGGATACCGCACTGCGATCCTTGCGGCGATGATTGCGCAGGTGGTTGAGCGCCACGCGGTACAGGTAGCCACCGAGGTTTTCCGGCTGCGCGATCTCCCCGCTTCGCAGCTTCTGAAGGGTCGTGACCGCAGCGTCCTGGAGGATGTCCGCGGCGATGTCCGGGTCGCGTACCCTGCGTAAGATCAGCGCACGAAGGCCGGGAAAGTCGCGATAGACTGAGGCTAGATGGGCTGCCGGGTCGGCGACGGGTGCCGGTAGGTCGGCCTGAGGTGGGAAAACCCCGACGAGTGCCCCTTGGTCGTCAGTCACGTCCATTACCACAGTATAAGCCGCACGTGCGACATATCGCAGCTGCGGAGGCGAAGATTACTCGGATTTGTAGGGCTGGCGGTCCTGTTGGTCGGGCATGCACCGCCGGGATCCGCCCAGGGATCGTCCTGTAGCGGGGCGCTTGGCCCGCCCACCGCAGTTCGCGGCCCGCTCAAGACGGTAGGCAAGACTGCCGTGGAGACACGGATTGCCGTTGCTTCGGGCCACACCTATCTGATCGAGGTGGCCGAACGCGACAACGACGCGCTCGTGGAGGTCCTTGATTCCAAAGGTCAGGTGGTCGCCAGAGCTGACCATCCCGAGCGCCGGACGGGTACGCGGCGCGTGCTGGTCACCACCGGCGACTCCTCTTTAATAAGTGTACGGGTGACCGGCAAGGAGCACGCCGGTGTGCTGGGCACGGCCAGCGTCGCGGTCTTTGACACGGCCGTCCTTGGCAACCGGCCGGGCTGCCTTGCGCTCTTTCGGTCATTGGCCGAGGGCGACGCCGCATTTGCGGCAGGCGAGGAGGCTGCGAGCGGTCACGCGGGCACGGCCGCCGGTGCACGGGCGGCATTCCAGCGCGCGGAGCGCGCGTACGTCAGCGCGGAGCAGGGGGCGGACAACTCGGCCGACGAAATGCTGCGCGGCCAGACCGCGCTGGCCATTGCCGGACTCGAGTACCTCAGGCTCCAGGACTGGCAGCGCGCCGCAGAATGGGCGGTGACCGCGAGCCGAATACTCAAGCCGGAGGATCCATACCGCGCAGCCCGGGCGGATGCCTTGCTCGCGGCCGCGTGGATCGAGACCGGGTCCACGGCTGAGGCTGCACCCGCCACCAGCGACGCGCGCGGCGGGGGCGAGCACACGCTGGTCCAGGCCCATCGGCTGCTGGACCAGCTGGTTGCGTTCCACCTGCAGCGCGGGGAACGCTATGACGCCGGGCTGCAGCTGACGAATATCGGCTTGTCGTACCTGAATGAGGGAGACTTTCACCAGTGCATCGATGCCTCGGCGCAAGCGACCCAGCAGTTCGGCGCCATTCACGAGCCGCTGCGCAGGGCCATTGCGGAGCAGAACCGGGCGCTCTGCCTGTGGGGCCTGGGAAGGCTGCCCGAGGCGGTAACTTCGCTGCACCGTGCGTTGGCGGACATCACGCCCGATACGATTCCAGGCCTCTATGTCTCGGCCACCACCAACACCGCACTCGCCGAGTACGCGCTGGGGCACCTCGATGAGTCGCTGCGCCTGTACGACAGTGCCATGGCCTACGCAGAGAGAGTGCATGCGCCGCGTGACGTCGCGTATTGCCTGTACGGCATCGGGGTGAACTACTACGCACTGGGCGACCGCCAAACGGCGCGAGAATTTCTGGAGCGCTCGCTGGCAATTCGCGCCGTAGCAGTCGATGGCCGCGGCCGGATGGCCAGCCTGCGCGCGCTGGCCACGATCGATGCCGAACAGGGGGAAGTGCAGCAGGCCCTGGCTCATGACCGGGAGGCACTGCAGTTGGCCATCGCTCCGGGAATCATCGCCCGCATCAAGATCCAACAGGCGGCCCATACGGCCGCGGCCGGGCAAGCGGTGCAGGCGAACGAAATCATCAATGCCGTGCTGGCGAGCCCTGCGACGAACGACCCCCTCATCAAGGCCGAGGCACTGCTGCAACGCGCCGTTCTCCTGCGCGCTCAGGGACGGCCGAGAGAAGCGCTGGCGGATCTCGAGGCCGCGCGGCCTGGATTGCGCACCTACGGAAGTGTCATGGAGGAGTTCGAGGGAGATCTGGAACTGGCGCGCACGTTCCGCGACCTGGGCCGAGCCGTCGAATCGCTCGTGGCCGTCGAGAAGGCACTGGAGCAGGCAGACGCGGTTCGCCTCCAGACGGCCAATCCGGAATTGCGCGCCCAGCTGCAGACACCGCTGCGCCCGGCTTACGATCTGAAGCTCGAGCTGCTTCGCGATCGGTACGAGGCGGCGATGCATGCCGGGCGTGCCGCGCAGGCGAAGGCAATTGCGATGCTGGCTTACACCGCCGCCGACTCAGCGCGCGCGCATTCGTTTTCGGACATCGCATCGCAGCGTTACTCGCCGGCGGTCCGCACCGAATTCGAGTCCGAATTTCATCGCCGCGAGGACCTGTATAGGGACCTTTCATCCCGACGAGCCGCCCTCGAGAGCCAGCTCGAGCGGTCCGGTGCGGACGACCCGTCCGTCAAACAACTGGTTGCCGAGGTAGGCGAGCTGCGCAGACAGGTGGATACGGTCAACACCGCCATCGCCAGACAGACGATGAAGAATGATGGCACCCCGCGCGGCGCCCACACGTCTCCCGCGTTGCCAACGCTCGGAGCCAAGAAGGCTCTGGTGTCTTACTGGGTGGGATCGCAGGCCGCCTACGTATGGGTCATCGTGAATGAGGAAGTCCACTGGACGCGGCTGGGCTCCCCCGATGCCATCGCAGCGAAGGCGCTGGCGTTTCACCGCTCGCTTTCCCGCCTCGTGGATGTCCCCGTCGACAGGCGACTCGAGGACGCGGCAGCCCTCTACACCCTGGTCGTGCGGCCCATTGAACCCATAGTCGGTGGCGTGCACGACTGGGTGATCATCCCCGACGGCGCTCTGAGCTACGTTCCGTTCGCTGCTCTGCGCACCGGCAATGGCCCGAATTCCTTCGTCGCCTTCGACCACGACGTGGCAGTGACGCCGGCAGGCTGGATGCTGGATGGAGGCATGGGCAAACAGGTGTCGCAGCGCGCCGGAAAGATCCTGATTGTGGCGGACCCGGTGTACCAGCGCGGTGATCCGCGCATGCCGGCATCAACGGACAGCGTCGCCGGGCACGAGATGGCGCCCAGGACTGCCTTCAACACGGAGCGCCGCGCCTTCAGAAGGCTGCCCTTTACTGCCAAGGAGGCTGCGGACATTGCGTCGCAGTTTCCGCCGGACCGTGTGCATGAGCTGCTGGGCCTGTCGGCGACGCGGGACCAGTTACTGGCACTCGATTGGTCGCAATTCGAGTTCATCCACATCGCGACTCACGGCGTGGCCGATGCACAGGTACCCGCACTGTCATCGCTGATCTTGGGTAACTACGATGCGGACGGCGCAGTTAGCGATCGCGAGGTCCGCGTTGCGGACGTGGCCTTGAAACGGCTGACAGCGGACGTTGTCGTCCTCAGCGCTTGTGAAACTGCGCTCGGCACCGAGGTGCGTAGCGAAGGCCTGGTGGGCATGAGTTCGACGATGCTCGCGCGCGGCGCGCATGCAGTGGTGGCTTCATTGTGGCCGGTTCCCGATGAGATTGGCGCGCAGCTGATGACCGATTTCTATGGCCACATGCTGCGCGATGCCATGAGTCCGCAAGCGGCCCTGAACGCCGTCATGCGCTCGATGGCTGCGCGCGCGCGCTCCTCCGATCCGGCATTGTGGGCCGCATTCCAGCTGTCCATCGCGACCGTTGATGGCGTAGCGCACTGAAGCAGGGGCTTCAGGTCGCAGCCGGGGGAACGCGCCAAGCTCACTGCCGTCGGGTGAAATCCGCTACGCCGCGTAAACCAACGGGTTTTGAATCCGTCGGAGGATCCATCCAGGCACGGAGAAGGCCGCATCGCGCGCAGACCGCGCTGCCGCCACGTGGCAATCTGGTGCAGTTCGGTGGACGTATGTACTCTAAAGCGCGCCCAAACACTCGATCTCAATGAGCTGACGTCGTCCATCAGGAAGGCCCCGCGCGTGGCGAACAGGATCTGGATACACCTCGCGAGAGGCTTCTTCGGCATCGTGCCGGTCTTCCTCGTCGCCTGCAGTGGGGGCGGCGGTTCACCGGCGCCGGTCAATACCTACACGGTGGGCGGCACCGTCTCCGGACTGGTCGGGTCCGGCCTGATCTTGCAGAACAACGGTGGCGATAACCTCGCTCCCGCCTCGTCCGGAGCCTTCACGTTTGCGACGAGAATCGCGAGCGGGGCCCCTTATTCCGTGACGGTCGCGGCGCAGCCTGCGGCACCCACACAGAATTGTGCAGTCAAGAATGGCTCCGGCACGGCCGGCATGACCAACGTCACTAGCGTTGCCATTGACTGCACGCCGGCGACATTCACGCCCCTCACCCACCAGCCCCCGGATGCCGGTGCCCTGGCGCTGCTGTTGACCGACGGCACCGTGATGATGCAATCGATCAGCGACGCGGGCGTCTTCTACGGTCTCAGGCCTGACTCAGCTGGCTCCTATGCCAATGGCAGCTGGCACCAGCTGGCGAGTCCCCCGGCAGGCTACGAGCCTTACGCAGGCTCGCAGGTCCTGCTGGCGGACGGACGGGTGCTGTTTGTCGGTGGCGAGTACAACCAGAACCAGTATGTGCTGCCGTTCGCCCCCAGTGGCCTCACCAACATGTCTGCGGTCTATGACCCCGTGACCGATACCTGGCAGATGATCGCGCCCCCTCCCGGCGTCGCCTACATCGGGGATGTGCCCTCGGTCGTGCTGCCCGACGGGAGCTTCCTCTTTGGTGAAAAGCTGGGGCGCGGGATGTGGCGGCTCGATCCGGCCAGCCTGACATGGACGTCAGTGCCTGCCACCGGAAAGGCGGATAATTTCGCGGAGGAGGGCTGGACTCTCTTGCCAGACGGCGCTCTCTTCACCGTCGATGTCGGCAACTCGCCCCACGCCGAACACTACGATCCGGCCGCGGGGCAGTGGAACAGCGACGGGAGCACTCCGGTGGGGCTGACCTCGCCCACGGACAATCCCGGTGGCCTGACCTACGGGCCGGCCCCGGTTCAGGTGGTCGGTGGAATCACCTACGGGCCTGGGCCCACGGGCACGTACTTTCCACCCGGGGAAATCGGCCCGGCCTTACTGCTGCCGAATGGCACGGTTTTCGTGACCGGCGCGGCCTCCGGCGCAGGCCCCGCGCACACCGTGATCTACACGCCCGGACCCACTCCTGCCGATCCGGGAAGCTTTACCGTCGGACCTGATTTTGCCAATGGCGACGACGCCGGCGATGCCAGCGCAGCGCTGCTGCCCTCCGGGAATGTCCTCATCGCCGCACTCTCCGGGCGGTTCTACGAGTATGACGGCGCGAACTTGTCCGTCACCGGCACCTTGCCGAGCAACGGTGGCAATACGGTGTACTTCGTCCTGCCGCTGCCAAATGGCCAGACGCTCGTCATCGGCGGCGTGACACAGGTCTACAGCAACGGCGGCGCCGCAAACCCGGCCTGGGCTCCCAGCATCGCGGCGGCCCCGGCGATCATCGCGCGTGGTGCGACGTACACTATCTCGGGCACGCAGTTCAACGGCCTGTCACAGGCGGCCGCCGTGGGCGATGAGCTCAATGCCGCCACGAACTACCCGCTGTTGCGCATCACCAATGCCGCATCGGGCCACGTCTTCTACGAGCGTACCCATAATCACAGCAGCATGGGTGTCGCCACGGGCGGCGCCGTTGTCTCAACCCAGTTCGATGTGTCGATGGCCACGGAGACCGGATCGAGTTCCCTGGTGGTGGTGGCCAATGGCATTGCCTCCATGCCGGTGGATGTGACGGTCAACTGATGTCTGCGCCTCGGCCACCGGTCGACAAGAGCGCGCAGGTAGCCGAGGCCCGGAAATAGCGCGACCCGAAAATTAAAGGGGGAGCCATGACCACAAGACGCCGTGTGCTCGTCATGCTCGGTGCCAGTCTGCCCGGGTTGGCTGCAGCGATGCGCGACCCGGAGCTCGCGCCGCTCGTGCGTCCCGATGACCCGGACATCCGGGTCACGGAGAATCTCTGGATCGAGATGACGGACGGTGCGCGCCTGGCGGCGCGGCTGTTCCTGCCGGCCACGGCCTCCACCAGGCCCGTGGGTGCCGTCCTGGAGTACCTTCCGTACCGCAAGCGCGACAGCTATCGATATCGCGACGACGTCGCCGGTCCGTTCCTGGCCAGGGCAGGGGTGGCCATGATCCGAGTGGACATCCGCGGCACGGGCGATTCAGACGGCGCCATGGTGGATGAATACTCCGACATCGAGCAGGCCGATGCGCTGTCGGTCATCGAGTGGCTTGCCCGGCAGCCCTGGTGCAACGGCAAGGTCGGGATGCGCGGAATCTCCTACGGGGCATTTGCCGCCCTGCAGGCGGCCGCCAAGGCGCCGCGGGCGCTGGCGGCCATCGTGTCCACCTGCGGCACCGAACAGCGCTACCTGGATGACATTCACTATAAGGGTGGCTGCCTGATCAACGACCAGTTCGTCTGGGCCATGGAGTGGCAGGTCATCATGCGTGCGCCGCCCGACCCGCTCATCGTCGGACCGGATCGTTGGCGCAAGCTGTGGGCAGAGCGACTGGCTGTTACCGGCCCGATGACGATACTCTGGAACGAGCACCAGACGCTGGATGCCAAGTGGAGGGACGGCTCGACTCAGGACTATGCCGCCATCCGCTGCGCCATCTACAACGTCGGTGGCATGCTCGATCCCTACGTGCCCTCGGTCACGCGCATGATGGAGCGCGCGCCACAAGTTCCGCAGAAGGGCCTCATCGGGCCCTGGACGCACAAGTGGCCAGGATATCCGCAACCGGCGGGTCACACGGGGGTGCCCACGGATGCAGCGAACGGCCTGCCCGGACCCGGCGTCGACTGGCTTCCGGTGGAGTGTCGCTGGTGGCGCCACTGGCTCAACGGGGAGGCCAACGGCATCATGGAAGAGCCCCGCTTCTGGGCCTTCCGCGAGGACAAGCCGGCGGGTACCCGGTATCCCCACGATACCGACGGCGCCTGGATTTCCGAACCCAATTGGCCGAGCGCAGGAATCGCCCTGCGGACCTGGTACCTGAACGAGCACGGACTCGATGAACGGGCAGGGGACCCGCTTCTCCTCAAGCACCGGACCGACCTGACGATCGGCTTCGCAAATCGCTGGGCGGCAACCTCGGGTGATCCAAGAACGTGGTGGCGGGATCAGTCCGCGGACGATGCACGGAGCCTTTGCTTCGATTCGTCGCCGCTCGAGGCTGCCCTCGATGTCGTCGGTGAACCGGTCTTCACGATCAAGGTTCGCGCAGACCGTCCGGTGGCGAAACTGTGCGTGCGACTGAGCGAGGTGACACCCGACGGACGCTCGAACTTCGT
The DNA here is from genome assembly GCA_018240525.1 of Pseudomonadota bacterium. GTDB lineage: Bacteria > Pseudomonadota > Gammaproteobacteria > Steroidobacterales > Steroidobacteraceae > 13-2-20CM-66-19. The sequence continues at coordinate 393,467 of JAFEFN010000014.1, read as the reverse complement.
GAGCTACGGCCTGCTGAATCTGACCCATCGCGAATCTGACGCAGAGCCCGCGCCGCTTGCCGCTGGAATCGACTATGAGGTGAAGATCAAGGCGCATTTCGCCTGCTATCGGTTCGCCCGCGGAAGTCGCATCCGCGTGGCGCTCAGTGAGACCTGGTGGCCGGTGGTGTGGCCTTCTCCCGACATCGTGACGATCGGCGTAACGGCGGGCGCTTCCAGGGTCGGTCTTCCCGTGCGGCCGGCGCGCGACGGGGAGACACCGCCGTTTGCGATTTATCGCGAGCGCTACGCGACCCCGGGTGCAGCGCCGGCGCCGTACGTCGCCCCGCTCGCGGACGTCCAGATCACCGGTGCCGCGGGCAAGCGCACATTCACCCTCGTGGAGGGGACCCTGGATCCGCAGGGGGACGCCATCCCGGGGGTGGGAACCGCATACCGCGAGGCCTACCGTCTGCGGCGCTCCATCCGCGAGGACGATCCGAATTCGGCAGAGATGGAGGCCGAAGCGATCAACACGTACGAGCGCGGTGACTGGAAGATACGCTTGCGCGCGCACAGCCTGTGCAGGTCAACCGTGTCCCATTTCCTCTGTTCCGAAACGTTTGAAGCACGGGAGGGGGAGCAACTGGTCTTCTCGCGTACCTGGGAGAAGAAGATCGCGCGGCACCTGGTCTGAGCAACTCTTAAGAGCGGCGAAGGGCGCCTTGACGGGCGTGCGCTTCGGAACGGCGTATCAGATTCCGCCTACGCCAAAGACAGCGTCAACCGCATCGCCAATGCTCCAGGTGCCGTTTATCGTGCCGCGCACCTGGCGAAGGTTACTCGATCGTAACGATCGGTTTACCCAGCGTTCACCGGCAGCGTGCAAGTATGCATCCGGGTCGTCGACGACCCGCCGCTGGTGCGGCAAAACTGGCTTTATTACCGGAAACACAGAGGTCACGTACTCATGAACAGACTCCTAGTCACTACGATTGCGGCACTGGCTTGCGGCTCCGCGTTTGCGCAGGTTGGCACCACCGTCAAGGAGAGTGCGAAGGCAACGAGCGAGAAGGCTCAGCAGATTGGCGATGAGGCCAAGGCTTCAGTCGAGTCCCAGCCGAGCAAGTCGGTGGACAAGGCGAAAGCGCAGACTCACAAGGCGAAGGCCCACGCCCATGCCCAGGCTGCCAAGGAGGCAGCCAAGGAAGTGCCGAAGTAATGGTAGGGTGGGCGCGGTGGCACCGGCCACCGCGCCCTTGCCTTGCGGTGCAGCAGGACTGCTCAGAAGCGGCCCGGCACCGTGAGTTAGCGGTGAAGCGATCTTGGCGCCCGATGAACGGAGAGCCGCGCGATTGCGTTGGAATCGGAGGCGCTCCATGCTAGCCGTCGGTCGGTAGTCGGACGCCGCCATGAAAATACTCAGCTGCTTCGGGGTCCTTGGCCTCGTGGTCGTTGCTCCCGCGTTTGCCGGCATGCAGATCAGCAGTGCCGACCTGAAGCCGGGCGCCAGCATTCCGGCCGCGCACATTTATCCGCGCTGCGGCGGCCAGAACATCTCACCCGATCTCTCCTGGAGCGGAGCACCGGCTGGGACCAAGAGTTTCGTGGTCACCATGATCGACGTCAGCGTGAAGCCGGCGCACTGGTCCCACTGGGTGGTGGTGGATCTGCCTCCCGACACGGTATCCCTGGCGAGGGGCATAAAGACCCTGCCGGGAAAGGCGCATGCGATCCCCAGCAACTTCGGGGACCCGTACTACGACGGGCCATGTCCGCCGGAGGGCTCGGGCCTGCATGAATACCAGATCACGATCTGGGCGCTGGGTACCGGCAGCATCGAGATTGCCGCGGATACGCCCGCTACAGAGCTTGAACGGACCCTCGCCCGGACGGCCCTTGACCATGCTTCACTGACCGGCTCGGTGAAGCGCTAGGGGAAGTATCCAGGACCGTGGCGACGCTCGACCGCTCCGACGTCGGCGGCCAACGTCGGAGGCTCAGGTGCCGCCCGTGCAGGGAGCCGGCTGCGGCGGCGACTCGGCTGATCGACCTCAGCCCGCGTCGAGAATCACTTGCCCATCGCGAACGGGGAGACGATCCCCCGGGTTATGGTTCATCTTCACGGTCTTTTCCTGGTCTCCGAGCCGATAGCGGACGGAGTATCCGGCCGGAGACTCCTTGCTGTCGTAGACGGTGACGCACTTCTGCTCCGTGCTGGTGACCGTGTCCTTGTCCTGAAGGTTCTTCTGGATTCGGTTGCCCGCATAACCTCCGCCGGCCGCGCCAGCCACCGTCGCGATGTCGCGCCCGGTACCGCCGCCGATCTGGTGCCCCACGATGCCGCCGACGACCGCGCCTGCCACGGTGCCGATCAGCTGATGCTCATCTTTTACCGGCGCCTGGTGCGCGACGGTCTCGTCGTGGCATTCCTGGCGTGGGGTACGCGTCGTCTTGGTCAGTGGCGTGACCTTCAGAACCTGTGCGTATTCGGGGCCTTTGTTGGCCAGTTTCACGCCGGCGAGGGCGCCGACGCCAACGGCGACGATGGTGCCGACCGCGATGCCGGTGGCGAGTGACTTGTTCATATCTCCTCCATGGGGTCAGCGGCGTCGCTGACAGATAAGCCAGGTAGAGCCTACCCGGCCGAAACTGAACCGGAGCCTAACGAACCCTTGGCCGGACTCCCACTGTCGGCACGTGGAGACAATGGACTTCGGCCGTGGTCGCCCGTCCCATGCGCCTATGTTCCATCGCGATACGCGCCGGGATGCTGCAGAGTCATTGCGCCAACCTATGGAGACAGTGAAGAAGCAATTGCGCCAGTCCGCCGATCGGCGAGGGATGAGCACCACACACGGGGCCCTGCGCGCGATCAGCCTGCTCGGGGTGGTCGCATTCTGGATGGGGTTGCTGATGGCTGGACACCTGTACCCCTCGGAATACGACTGGCGGTACATGACCATGTCCAATTTGGTCTACCCGGAGCGGAACCCCGCAGGGCATCTGTGGGCCTCCGGTGGGATCGTGCTGTGCGGGCTCTCAGGGCTGTACTGGACCACGGCACTGCTGCGTCGAGCCCATCAGGCTGGCGAGAGAAGCTCGCGAGTCGGAACCTCGGCGCTGCGAGTGGGATTTTTCAGCATGGCATGTTGTGCCGTGCTGCCCGAGCGGCTGTGGCCCATTCCGAAAGCTCACGAATTCCTGGCACTGACGGCCTTCCTTTGCCTGTGTCTTGGAATGGCTTACCAGTCGTTCCGAACCGTCGGGGAATTCCTCGTGCGTCAGCAGGGCAGTTCCACCCAGGGCACGCGTCGTTATGCCGGCCTCGCGGTAGCTGTGCCCTTGGCCCCGGTCCTGCTGGCGGGGCTCGTGCAGCTGTATGTCGCCCGCAGGCTGCCGCAGCTCCCCTGGGTAGGGCTTGCCTGGCGCGACCTCGGCGTGCCGCGGTACCTGAGCTTTGCCTTCTGGGAATGGGTCGCCTGCGCCCTGTTCTCCGCGTCCATCGTCCTTCTGGGACTGATTACCCGCGAACGCTGAAGGGTCTGTCGATCCATCGCGCCTGTCCGCGCGCGCCGGGTGCCTGGATGAGAAGCCGTAATCCGGCGTCGCGGGCCCGCCCCTGAACGACACCCTATCTCACGATCGCAGGATGCGGAATTCGTGGGGCGCCAAACATGGAGCGATGGGAGGGAGGCTGCTTTCCGCCTTCGTCCTTCAGCCCGTAGTGCAGGGCGGCCTCTGCAGCGATCAAGGTCTGCCCGGACTGGTCCATGAGCTTCGGATCCTCGTACAGGCTTGCGATGATGTGGCCGGAGAACTGCGGCGTCTCGGCCGCTTCGACCATCTGGCTGTACTTGCCCGGGTCCTTGTCAATGACGCTGCGGGTGCGTTCCGTGAGCACCAGCCCCAGCCACAGCGAAATCGTTGCCACGTTGTACTCGCGCAAGTCCACGGCCATATCGGCGGCGAACTTGTCCACTCCGGCCTTCTGTGCCCCATACGCCGGGCCGTGCACGTAACAAACCGAGCCGGGTGCGGAGGTGAACACGATCAGTCCCTGCCTCTGCCTCACCATCATGGGGGCCGCGTAGTAACTGGCGACGTACTGGCTCCGCAGGCCGACGTCGAGGATGTCCACGAGGCCCAGCGACTTCTCCCAGAAGCCTCCTCCCTTGATCAGGTCCTCGTGAATGGCGGCGGCGTTGTTGACCAGGATGTCGAGCCGTCCCTGCTCCTGCGAGACCTGTTCAAAGAGAGCCTTGGTATCCGCGTCGTTCGAGTGATCCACCCGGACCGCGATGCCCGTGCCGCCCGCAGCAGTGACCGCGGCGGCGGTTTCCAGAATGGTGCCCGGAAGTGCCGCCTGGCCGGGCTTGCTCGTGCGTCCGGTCACGTAGACGGTATAGCCGTGGGATCCCAATGCGATGGCAATCCCACGGCCAACGCCGCGACTGGCCCCCGTTACGACGGCGATGCGCGAGTTTCGAGTAGCTGTGTTCATGACCTCACCCCGCCCAGCGGCTCATTCGCCGACGGCTTTTCCCCACCCGCCGACCTTCTGCGCGGCCCGCGCGGCCGTGAACTTGATGTAGGAGTACTTCCATCCCTGGGCGGTACGCACATACTTCTCGTCATACGTACCCAGAAGAATGCGGTCCTCACCGTCCGCGGAGCTGATTGGAATGATGCAGCTCCAGCGCCCCGTCGCGGTGTCGCCATCGACCTTGATGATCGGGTTCATCACGCAATGCATGACAAAGGGGACCGCCTGGTGCTCTTTCTGAGTCTGGCGGATGGCTTCGCGCCCCCGGGTGACGGGCAGAAAGGGCCGGCCATCCCACACCGCGTCCTCCGCGAAATCATCGAGCGCCGGGCCGCTGTGTGAGGGCCCCTGTTCCGGCCATCCGCCGTCGTTGTTGAGGCAGTACCGCGCCTTCAGCTTGCAGATCTCCTGCACATCATCCACTGCGCGTACGCGCGCCTCGAGCTCGTCCAGGCGGCGCAGGGCTTTTTCGAGCGTTGTGTTGTCAGCCATTTGACTCCCCATGGCAGCACCGTCAGCCGGCGTCTGCGAACTTGATCCCTCATCGTGCGGGCCCCCGATGCCGCCGCCTGCAGCGCAGCCCGCGCCCGTCTAGAGCCGTGACTCCGTGGCGTGCTCTTCGACCACGAACATCCTTGTCTTGTCACGGTCCAGAAACTGCGCCTCGTCATCGGCGATCGCTTTGAGGATGGCGGGATCGTTCAGCACCGCCATCGCAGCGCGATAATCCGCCTCACTCGCGTACCACAGCTCGGTAACCGCATCGAAGTCCAGCTCCGCCACACCCGCCGCGAGGTACGCGCCGTGTGCTTGCACGTAATTGCGTCGGTAGTCCTTTATCTGCGGCATGAACCGCAGGATGAGCGGCACGTGGTGCCGTTCGTAGTAAGCCACGAAGCGCTCCCTCGAGAGGCCGGGCTTCGCCTTGAGCAAGGCAATCGCTTTGTACACTTGCTTAGCCCCGTTGCAGACCGCCACGGCCCAGTGACGCGAAGCCTGCGCTGGCCGCGCGCCTAATTAAATTAGCACGTGTTACAGAGATGGAGCAATATCGCCGGGGCAAGGGTGGCGGACGCGGCCTCTGCGGGGTGCGTCAGGGCAGAAGGCAGGCCACGTCGAAGTAGGCCTTCACACTGCAGATCTTGCCGGCTGCGTTGAACGCCTGGACTTCATAGACCTCCATGCGCGAGGTCTCAAGTCCGGGCACCTTCATGGTCGACACGAAATGCAGCATGACTTCGTTGCCCGTGACAACGACGCGCCGGACGTCATGAGCCGCCCACCAGCGGATGTCCTTGGCGCCTTGCCAGAACTTGATGATGGCATCGAGTCCCCGCAGGACCGTCGAACCAACGGGGTCCTCGAAGGTTGCGTCATCGGCGAACAGGGCGGCGCGCTTGGGGATATCCGCGTCGAGATACGAGACGAGGTACGCGCGCGCAGCCTGCTCCATGTGGTCACGGGACACCGTCCCGGGTGGTGCCATGATTCCTCGAACGAGATCGGCCACGGAACGATAGCCGTGGATGCGCTCGGTCAGGGGCTGGTCGGATTGCTTGGCATTCATGCGCATTGCTCCAGTTGGGCGCTGCAGGGACCCACGCAGATCGGAATCTAGCCGAGCCGGGACACAGAAGCGAGACACGCGCTTGCAAAGACTAGAACATGTGACAGAATAACCGGCAGAGGCGCGAAGCCGGAGTGCAGAATTCCCATGGATCTTCAATCCGGAACCGATGACGCGGTCAAGGTCATGCAGGCGAAGCTGCTGCGCTCGATTCGCGCCGATCTCGACCTGATCATCACGCCAAACCTGACTTCGCCCGAAGCCCGCATGGCAGCGCAGCTTGCCAGCGAGATGCTCAGCTTCCTCACCGTCGGGCTCGGCCAACTTGATGCCGCCCTGCCGGAGCTCAAGAGGCAGATGCTTGCCCTTTCCGAGAGAGCCGAAGCGCTCGCGACGGCCCTCGGTTCCACGAAGCCCGCGGGGAACGGAGCCGGGCTTGCCGGCTCGGAACTGTCGGCGGACGCGGAGTTCACCGCGCTAAAACAGCGGCTGGCCGAGGCGCTCAGCCGGCTGTTCGCAGCTGCACGATCCCCCGGCACGCCGGACCGAGCAGAGTCAATTGGGCAGCTTGCCCGGGAGGCGGTGCGCCTCGAGCAGCTTGAACAGCTGCAGATACAGCGCCTCGTGAACGCCGATATGTCTGACCGGCGCGACCCGGTGCAGGCCGTGGAAACCGAGCTTACCCGGGAGCGGCTTGAAGCATTCATCGCTGCCCGTCTGGCTTCCCTGAACCCGGGCACCCTCGAGAGCCTCGAGCGGATCCCGGGCGGTTACTCCAAGGACACCTGGAGGTTCCGCCTGTCGCGCGGGATCGAAGGGCATCGCGCGCTGATCCTGCGGCGCGACCTGCCGTTCGGACCGGGCGAGAACAGCGTGGTGGAGGAGTTCGAACTGCTGAAGCGGCTGGCGGAGGAGGGTTTGCTGGTACCGAAGCCACTGTGGTGTGAGCCAGATGCCAGCTACGTCGGCCGTCCCTTCCTGCTGTTCCCGCAGTACCCCGGGACCGCCGTATTTGGCGACTGGAACGCCCCCGTGGAGCTGCAGAGGGCGGTGTGCTTCGATATCGCACGGCTGATGGCGCGGCTGCACGGCCTCGATCCGTACAAGCTGGGACTGCCGGGACTGGGCCCTGCGCTGGCGCCGGTCGAGACCGTGCGCGCGTATGTGCGGCTGTGGCGCGACAAGTGGATGCGGCGGCGAACACATCCCTCGCTGGTGCTGATGACCGCCTTTGACTGGCTGGAACGCAATGCCCCGACAGACCTGCAGCGGGTCAGCCTCATCCACGGCGACATCAACTTTCGTAATACGCTGATCAGTGAGGGTCGACTCACCGCCTTGCTCGACTGGGAGTTCTGGCATCTGGGCGACCCGATGGAAGACCTCAGCTACTTCAGGTTGGTGGCGGAGCCCTACGTGAAGTGGGACGAGGTCATGGCGGTATATCAGGAGGCCGGCGGGATTGCCTACGACCCGGGCCGCGCCGCCTTCTACGAGGTGTGGCGCTCCGTACGCAACGGCACCACAACGACCACCGCGTGGTATGGCTTCCTGCAGGGCAAATACCCGGCGTCCAAGGCCGCGTATCAGGGGGTCTCGCTCTACCGGCTCTTTCTGCGGGATGTCGCCGACAAACTCGCTGCAGTGACGCTATGAGCAGTCAGCGCACCGAGACCAATCCCGGCTGGACGACGGAAGGCCTGGCGGGCAGCAGACTGACAAGCCCGAAACCGCAGGATGAATTTCTGCATGCGCCACCGCCGCAGGCCGGCTACGCGTGGACCGAGACTTCCTATTGGGGATTCTGCGTGCCGGAGCGTCAGCTCATGGCCGAAATCTACATCTGGTACCACCCGGTACTCCACACCATGAGCGCCGGTGTTCTCATCTGGCGCGGCATGCAGCCGAGCTCCCTGGCCGCCGACTACGTGCACCACCACCATTTCCTGCCGATGCCTGCCGACATCTCGCATTACCGCATCGAGCAACTGGGGCTCGAGATCGAGATCCTCGAGCCGCTCAAGCGGGCGCGCATGAGCATGAAGGACCCGGAGCGCAACGTCAGCTTCGAGGTGACGTTCACGGGGGTACTGCCGCCGCTCGGCCGCCCGAACGGGCACCACCTGGTGCAGCCCCTGCACGCGCGGGGCAGCCTCAGTCTGTACGGCGAGCGCATCGCGATCGATGGTCACTTCATGCGCGATCGGTCCTGGGGCGCGGAGCGTCACGAGACCCCCCGCGACCTGCCTCCCATCACCTGGATGACCGGAATCGTCGATGCGTCGTGGTCATTCCACCTGGTGGCGTTCGACGATCCGGCTCTGTCACCGGACTGGCTCGGGCGGTTCTCAAGCCCGAAGGTGGGAGAGAACCTCATGTGGGGCTACCTGCATGACGAGCGGGGCACGAGTTCGATCCGGGCGGCGCGCAAGCGCACCCTGCGCGAGGCGGATGGCGTCACCCCGAAGGGCTTCGAGCTCGAGATCGAGGACCAGCACGGGCGGGTGCTGCCCCTCAAAGGGACGATAACGGCGCGCGTCCCCTGGGCGACGTGGCAGAACATCGTCGTCTACTACTCCCTGACGCGCTGGGACCTCGGGGGCCGGGTAGCGTGGGGCGACTGCCAGGACATTCACTACAACCGCTTCGTCCACGAATTCACGCGGAGACCGACGCCATGAATCGAGTTGCCGGCAAGGTCGCAATCGTCACCGGGGGTGCGCGAGGCATTGGACGTGCGGACGCGCTGCTCCTCGCGCAGGAAGGGGCTCGCGTCGTCATCGCTGACATCGACGAGGCCGGCGGCCGGGCCGTGGCAGCCACCGCGCCGGGAATTGAGTTCGTCGCGCACGACGTGCGTGACGAGCCGTCCTGGAAGAAACTCGTCGCCGATACCGTGGCGCGCCATGGCCGCCTCGATGTACTGGTGAACAACGCCGGCGTCATCCATGTCGGGGACCCCCTCACCTCGGATCGCAGCGAAACGCGCCACATGTTCGAGGTGAACGTCGATGGGACGATGCTCGGCTGCAAGTACGCTATCCCGGCCATGATCGAAGCCGGCGGAGGCTCGATCATCAACATGTCCTCCATCGCGTCCAGCTCCGGGCTGTATTTCTTCGCCGGTTACTGCGCCTCCAAAGGGGCGATCGCCGCCTATACCAAGGTGGTGGCGGTGTACTGCGCGCAAAACCGGCTGAACATCCGCTGCAACTCCATCCACCCGGGCGGCATCGACACGCCGATGAACACTGGGCTGGAGAAGGAGTTCGCGGCCAAGATCGCCGGGATGCGCCTGCCGCCGAACAGCCCGGTTTCCGCGGATGCTCCGAAGATGCGTTACGGCGAACCAAACGACATCGCCTTCGCGGTGCTGTACCTGGCTTCCGATGAGTCCAAGTTCACCAGCGGTAGCGAGTTGTACATCGAGAACACCTCGACGATCACCGCCGCCGTGGTCGGCTGAGCGTTGCCGGGCCGCGGGCATGATCAGCCGGCTTGATGACTACTGCGTTCACCAGGCGCCCGGCTACCTGCGGGTTCCCGGCACCACGGACCGCAACTTCTACGATCGCTATTTCTTCAGCGGATACTCGACCGACGGCACCCTGATATTCGGCGCCGCCTTCGGCCGCTACCCGAACCGCTACGTGCAGGATGCGCACTTCACCGTTGCGTGGCGCGGCAAGCAGTCGAGTCTGCATGCCAGTGACCGGCTCGCGGCCGCTCCCGAGGAGGCGCGCGTCGGCCCGCTGCACGTCGAAGTGCTCGAACCGATGCGGGTCTTGCGCTGCCACGCTGCGAACGAGCAGGGGGTTGCGTACGACCTCACGTTCCGCGCGGAAACCGGCGCCATCGACGAGGGCCGGCTGCAAGTGGCGCGCGAAGGTCTCACCTACATCGACCAGACGCGCTTCATGCAGTACGGGACCTGGGAGGGCTGGATCGAGGTGGACGGACAGCGGGTGGCAGTGGACCCGGGTCGCACGCATGGGCTGCGCGATAAGTCCTGGGGCGTGCGGGTCATCGGCGAGCAGCAGGTGACACCCGAGCGCGGCGGCCAGATCTTCTGGATGAACGTTGTCATGCACCTCGGTTCCGAATACTCGGTGATCCGTACGCTGGATCGTGCCGACGGCAGCTCGCACGAGCGCGCCGGGTACTTCGCGCCTCTCTATGCGTCCCCGGCTCTCGTGCCCGTCGGCGAACAGGCGCTACGGCACGTGGCAACCTGGGAGTTCGACCTTGACTTCGTCCCGGGCACGCGTCGGGTCGCGGCGGGCCGCTACCGGGTTCGCTGGCCGGACGGTTCGCAGCGCAGCTTTCGCGGTCGGGCGCTGGGCACGCTGTGGTATGCGGGCCTGGGCTACAACCACGATCGCTGGCATCACGGGCTGGACCACGGCGGCAAACTCGTCGTGGAACGCGAGACCTGGCCTACCGACTCCGTCGATCTGTCGCGCGCGGATCGACAGTTTCTCGCCTCAGTCATCGAGATCAGCTCGGAAGACGGGCAGGTGATCGGCTTCGGGCATACCGAGCAGCTGCTCATCGGCGAATACCGTCCATTCGGCTGGGGCGCGCAGTCTTACACGTAGGCAGGCGTTTACCGGCGCCGTGAGCCTTCCACGGGTGGGTCCCGGGAAGCTCGGTCCCGAAGGAGGAGCAGGTGGGTAAGCTGGACGGCAGGGTGGCACTGGTTACCGGTGCCGGGCAGGGCGTCGGGCGCGGCATAGCGCTCGCCATGGCGGCCGAGGGGGCGGCGGTGGCAGTGCTCGGGCGCACGGCCGCGAAGCTCGAGGAGACGTGCGCGACCATCCGTGAGCGCGGCGGCCGCGCCTGGGCGGTTCCCTGCGACGTCAAGGACGGTGCGGCGCTCGAGCGTGCCGTCGCCGACGTCGTCGGCCATTTCGGCGGCGTCAATATTCTCGTGAACAACGCGCAGGAGGTGGCGCTCGGTCCGCTCACCTCCGTGAGCGACGAGGCTTTCGATGCGGGCTGGCAGTCCGGGCCGATGGCCACCTTCCGCCTGATGAAGATGTGCTACCCGTACCTCAAAGGCGGCGGGTGCATCATCAACCTGGGCAGCACCGCGGCGATGCGCTGGGACTACGCGTACTACGGGACTTATGCCTGCGTGAAAGAGGCCATTCGTTCGCTCAGTCGTGCCGCGGCCTGCGAATGGGCCCGTGACGGCATCCGCGTCAACACCATCCTGCCCTGCGCCGACTCCCCGGCACTGATGTCGTGGATGGGCACCGCGATTGCCGGCGACCGCGATGCGTTCTTGAACTCCATCCCGCTCGGGCGGGTGGGGCGCTGCGAGGAGGACATCGGCCGCTTCGCGGTGCTTCTGTGCACGAGCGAGGCGGGGTACGTGACCGGCCAGAGTATCGCCGTCGACGGCGGACAGGCCTACCTGTAGCGGCCGATGCCGCGCCACAGACCTTCAAGGGGGTAGTTGATGAACGACAAGTGTTTTCCGGACGGCGCGGCGCTGGTGGTCGGAGGTAGCGGCGGCGTCGGTCAGGCGGTGTGCGTCGAGTTCGCCCGCGCGGGAACCGATGTCGCGATCACCTATCACCGCAGGAAGGACGCGGCCGAGGCCGTGGCGCAGAAGGTGCGCGGTCTCGGGCGCAAGGCTTCGGTGCACCAGCTCACGCTCGGCGATGCCGCGCAGGTCGACTCGGCGGTCGCGGCCGCGTCGGCGACGCATGGGCGCCTGCACACCGTCGTGGTGGCCGCAGGCACGCTCGCCCAGCAGGTACTGATCTCGGAGATGACCAGCCAGCAGTGGCATACCGTCATCGACCAGGACCTCAACGGTTTCTACAACGTGGTGCGCGCCACGCTGCCACGGCTGAAAGCCTGGGGCGGTGGGTCTTACGTTCATCTCGGCTCGGGCGGCCACCTGCGCTGGCCGGAGCGTGACGTGATGTCGGTTGCACCCAAGGCTGCGATCGAGGCGCTGATCACGGGCATCGCCCGCGAGGAGGGCCGCCATGGGATCCGCGCCAACTCGGTGCTGCTGGGGGTGATCGAGGCGGGCATGTTCCTGGAGCTCACGCGCCAGGGAAAGTTCGATGACGAGTGGGTCAGGGAGGTGCAGAAGAGCCTCGCGCTGAAACGCTGGGGCAAGCCCGAGGAGATTGGTCACGCCTGCGTGTTCCTCGCCTCGAACCGGGCGTTGTACGTGACCGGCCAGCGCATCGCCGTGACCGGTGGTTACGGACTCTAGCGCGCCATGCCGCTCAAGGTCGGACTGAACTTCATGGGCTCGGACGTGCGACTGGGCCCGGACTTTGCGCGCGTGCTCGCGCTGGCCCGCGAAGCGGACGAGCGCGGCATCGACATGCTGACGTTCCCGGACCACCTGGCCATCGGCCGCGATGCCTTCGAGCAGCCGCTGCACTTCGGCGAGACCTTCCCGTTTCCGCGCGACATGGCCTGGTACGAGCCGGTGACCGCGCTCGCGGCACTGGCCGCGGTCACGCGCCGGGCGCGACTGTCGGTGAACGTGCTGGTGGCGCCCCTGCGCCCGGCGCTGTTCATCGCCAAGCAGGTCGCGACGCTTGACGTGATCTCGGGAGGTCGCGTCTGCCTCGGCATGGCGGGTGGCTGGCACGAGGCGGAGTTCGCAGCCTCCGGGATCCCCCTGCAGGGGCGCTTCGCGCGACTCGAGGAGCAAATCGCGGTCTGCCGGGCACTGTGGGCGCAAGCACCCGCCAGCTTTGAAGGGCCGACGGTGCGCTTCAGCGACTTGTATGCCATGCCGCTGCCCATCCAGGGGCGCGCCATTCCGATCTATCTTGGACTGCCGGCAACCGGTCGCCACATCGAGCGGATCGCCCGGCTGGCGGATGGGTGGTCGTGGGGTTACGTGGGCGATCCGCCCCTCATTGCCGACGGCCTGGCCCGGATCCACGAGGCGATGGCACGGCTGGGCCGCGTGCCGGCATCCTTCGAGGTCAAGGCCTTCCCGCTACCTATCCACCGCGCCGACGGCAGCATCGACCTCGAAGCCACGTTTGCACGTGTGCCACCGCTCGTCGAAGCCGGGGTCACCATCATCGAGCCGAACCTCTATGACTACTGCTCGAGCGCGGCCGATGTCCCGCGCCTGCTGGACCAGCTCAACGCCCTGCAGCGGGAGTTCGCGGAATGAAGTCCAGCGCCCGGCTCCTCATGCTGCTGTGTCTGCTCATGGGGCCTGCGGCGTTGGCAGAAGAGAGCGGTTCCGGGGCCAAGCTCTTCGCCGAGCGTTGCGCCAGCTGCCACGAAGGCGGCGTCGCGCGCGCGCCAAACCGGAGTCTGCTGGAACTGCTCACCCCGCAGGCGATCGATGCCGCCCTGACGACCGGCCCCATGCAGGCCCAGGCTCAGGGACTGGATGCCGCCCAGCGTAAGGGTATCGCCGAGTTTCTTGCCGGGCGGCCGCTGAGCGCGAGCACCGCCATCGAAGTCCGGCGCTGCCCCGGGGAGGCCGACTGGTTCGACTGGCGACGGCCGCCCGCTGCGCTGGGCTGGGGGATCGATCGCGAGAACCGGCGGTTCATCCCGGGGGCAGTTGCCGCTTTGGAGCCCGCGCAGATCCCGCACCTGGAGCTCGCGTGGGCCTTCGCCTATCCCGGCCTGATCCGCGCGGCCTCCGAGCCCCTCATCGCCGCGGGTGCGGTGTTCGTCGGCAGCCAGGATGGCGATGCCTATGCCCTGGATGCACGCACCGGCTGCGTGCGCTGGATCTATCACGGCGGCGGGGAGATCCGCGGCGCCATGGTGATGGAACCGTGGTCCACGCCCGCCGTGAAGCAAGGTTCCCGGGGCGCACCCCTGCTGTATTTCGGCGACAACTTCGGAACGGTGCACGCGCTGGATGCCCGCACGGGTATTCCCGTCTGGACGCGGCATGTCGATGAGCACAGCGCCGCGCGAGTCTATGGGACGCCGGTGCTGCTGCAGCGCCACGGGCGGAGGATCCTGTATGTGCCCGTCGCCTCCTTCGAAGAGGTCGCAGCTTCGACGGCAAGCTACCCGTGCTGCACCTTCCGGGGCTCGATCGTGGCGCTGGATGCCACGACCGGGCAGCCGTTGTGGAAGACCTACACGATTCCGGCGGCGCCGGTGGAGCAGGGGCGCACCGCTTCGGGCACCCCGCGCCTGGGTCCCTCCGGAGCAGGCGTGTGGTCGAGCCCGACGGTCGATCTGCAGCGCAACGCACTCTACTTCTCAACCGGCAACAACTACTCCGGTCCCGCCGATGCGAACAGCAACGCCGTGTTCGCCATCAGCCTGGATACCGGGAAGGTGCTTTGGCAGCGCCAGATGCTGGCGGGCGATGCCTCGAACATGTCCTGCTACGCGCCGCTGCCCGGCAGCCGGTTCTCACTGGGCAACGACGTCAACTGCCCCGTCCCTTTCGGCCCGGATCTCGATCTGACCGGGCCGCCCCTGCTGATCCATGGGCCGCAGGGTCGCGACGTGCTGGTCGCCGGTGCCAAGTCCGGCACCACCTACGGGCTCGACCCGGCGCACGCGGGGAAGTTGCTGTGGACGACGCGACTGAGCCGGGGCACGGCCACCAGCGCCGGCGGGTTCTTCTTCGGAATGGCGGCCGAAGGAGGGCGGATATTCGTTCCGCTGCTGGACTTTCCCATGACCTATTACCCGCAGGGCGATGCGGCTGCCCTCGCGGACAGCACGCCCCGCGACGGCCTGTACGCACTCGATGCCTGGAGCGGACGGCTCGCCTGGTCGGCAGCCGCACAGGACTACTGCACCCGTGCCCATTGCGGCGGCAACCCGGCCGCGGCGCTGGCGATACCAGGGGTCGTGTTCGCGGGGGCCGTCGACGGCATGCTGCGTGCCTTCGACTCCCACTCCGGGCACATGCTGTGGGAGTACGACACCAGCGCGGAAGTCACGACGGTCAGCGGCGAGCGCGCGCACGGCGGCACGATCTCCGGCAGCGGCCTCATGGTGGCAGAGGGCACGGTGTACGTGAACTCCGGCTATGGGGGCATCACCGGGACGCCAGGGAACGTCCTGCTCGCGCTGCGGGTGCCTGCGCGCTGAACCTGGGTGCGACCGCGATGCGTTGCGATAAACTAGAACACGTGCTAATTTAACAAGGAAGGTACCAGTCCCGCAGAGCGATCCATGGCGCAACAGACGGTGGCCGATGTCGTAGTGGTCGGCGGTGGGGTCGCCGGCTTGTGCGCGGCGATTGCCGCTCACGATGCAGGTGCGAAAACCGTGCTCCTGGAAGCGAGCGAGCTGCTCGGGGGCACCGCGAGCTGGTCGGGCGGCGCGATCTGGATCCCCATGAACCATTGCATGCGCAGAGCGGGGCGACCGGATTCGCGTGCCGCGGCCCTGGCCTACATGCAGGCCTGCGCACAGGGCAAGACTGCGCCGGAACTACTCGACACCTACCTCGATGAAGGTCCGGCGGTGCTCGAATTCCTGGAGCGTGCGACGCCGCTCGAGTTCGAAGTCGGCACGATGCCCGACTACTACGACCAGTACCCGGGTGCGGTCCACCGCCCGGGCGAAAGCCGGTCGGTGGCGCCGGCTATCTTCGACACCCATCGGCTTGGGGACCGGCGCACACTGCTACGGCGCTCTCCCTATGGCACGATCCCCTTCAGCTTCGAGGAGTTCTCGCGCTTCCAGGCCATCCTGCATCCGGAGCGGATCGACTTTGCCCTGATGAAGCAGCGGCTGGACGCCGGCTATGTCGGCTGGGGGGAGGCGCTGAGCGCGGGCCTGCTCGCCGCGGTGCTGGAGCGGGGTGTGGACGTGCGGGTCAGCTCCCGTGTGCGCAGTCTGCTGATCGAGGGGGGCGTGCGCGGAGTGCGCGTCGATGGCGCCGGTTCGTCTTACGAGCTGGCGGCCCGTCACGGTGTGGTGCTGTGCACGGGGGGCTTCGAGTGGGATCCCGAGCTGGTCGAAGAGCAGTTCGGCGTGCACTGGACCCCGTCCACGGTCGAGACCAACCGCGGGGACGGCTGGCACATGGCCGAGCAGGCCGGCGCGCAGCTTACCAACCGCGGGGTCTGCTGGGGTTGGCCTACCTACATGATTCCCGGTGAGAAGCGCACCGGCGGTCTGCCCCTGGTGCGCACCTCGCTGGTCGAGCGCGGGCTGCCCCATTCGATCATCGTCGACCGGCGCGGCGAACGCTTCGTCGATGAGTCCGCTCCCTACCATCGCATCCTGAAGGTGCTGCTCGAGCGCGAGGCACAGGGCTTCCGTCATCTGCCCGCCTGGCAGGTGCTCGACCAGCAATTCCTCGACAAGTATCCGTTCGGTCCGGTGATGGCTGGGCAGCCGGCGCCGGAGTGGCTGCACCGCTTTGAGTCGCTGCCCCAGCTGGCCGCCGGCCTCGGGATCGACGCCGCAGCGCTTGCGCGCACGGTGCGGGAGTTCAACGAGGCTGCAGTGCTCGGGCGCGATGCGCGCTTCGGACGCGGCGAGTCGGCCTACGCGCGCTTCTTCGCCGATCCGGACAACTCTCCGAACCCCTCGCTCGGACCCCTGTCCCAGGCGCCGTTCTATGCCATCGAAGTGCTGCCCTCGACCATCGGCACCTGCGCGGGACCTCGCATAGACACCCGGGGCCGGGTGCTCGCCGGTGACGGGCAGCCGGTGCCTGGGCTTTTCGCTGCAGGCAATGCCGCTGCTGCGATCAGTGGGCCGGCATATTTCGGCCCCGGCGGGACCATCGGGCCTGCCATGGTCTTCGGCGTCCTTGCCGGGCGCACCGCAGCGAAAGGAACTCCGCATGGCTGACCCGGGCACCGAAGACTTCGACGTGATCGTTCTCGGCGGGGGTGGCGCGGGCATGTCCGCTGCCATCAATGCCGCGGACGCAGGCAGGCGCGTGGCGCTGCTGGAGGCCGGCGACCGCCTGGGTGGGTCTACGGCGCTTGCCGGGGGTGTCTTCTATGCCGCGGGGACGGCCGCGCAGCGTGAGCTCGGGATCAAGGACAGTCCGGATGCCATGTATCGCGATGTATTGGCGCTCAACGGGGATTCGGTCTGCAAGCCGGCGCTGCGGCGCCTGTGTGACGAGGCAGGCGGCGCGCTCGAGTGGCTGAACTCGCTGGGTGTCGAATTTCCCGCTTCGCGCCTGTCCTCTCCGAACGGCCGCTCGGTGCCGCGCTCGCACGAGCCCGTCGGTTTCGGAATGCGGATCGCGGAATGCCTGGACACCGCGCTCAGCCAGCGTCCCGTCGATGTCGTGCGGCGCGCACGGGCGGAGAAGGTCCTGCTCAGCCCGGCGGGCAGGGCCTCCGGGGTGGTCGTGGACGGGGAGCCGATCAGCTGCCGCAGTGTGGTGCTTGCAACCGGCGGCTTTGGCGGCGACGAAGCGTGGGTCGCCCGGATGCTGCCAAAGGCGCGCCGGCCCGGTGACTGGGTCTGGCACGTGGGCAACAAGAACAACCGCGGCGACGGCCTGCGGCTCGCCGAAGAGTGCGGTGCGCAGATCGAGGGCATCGACAGCGGACTGCTGCTGGCAACTCCCAACTTCCACCGGGATCTGGAAGTACTGGGTCCGGACTGGGCGCTGATGGTGAATCTTGAGGGCCGGCGCTTCACGCGCGAGGATGGAGCCTACTGGGAAATCTCGGAAGCCCTGGAGGCGCAGCCGGAGTCGCGTGCCTACGTCATCTTCGATCGGACCATGTTCGAGGGTGCGAAGCCGCACCCGCGGGTGCTCGAGGCGCTCGCCGCCGGGGTCATCACGGTGAGCTGGGTGCCGCGCATGTTCGAGGAGCAGCTCGCCAAGGGACGCATCATCGAGGCGGCCTCCATCGAACAGCTTGCGCAGCGCACGGGGCTTCCGGCGAAGACCCTGTCCGACACCGTTGCGCGCTACAACGCCGCCGCACGCAGTGGGCAGGATGCCGAGTACGACAAGACCGCCGCGAGCCTCAAGCCGGTCGAGACGGCGCCGTTCTACGCGGTCGAGGTACGGCCGGCGATCCTCACGGTCACAGGCGGCGGCGTGCGCATCGATGCCGCCACGCGGGTGTGCTCGCCCACCGGAGCGGCAATCCCGGGTTTATTCGCCGCGGGCGAGACCGTCGGCAACCTCTATGGCCGGCACTACGCGGGCACCGGCTATGCGATCGCCAGCAGCATCACGTTTGGCAGGGTTGCCGGACAGGAAGCCGCGGCCTTCAGCGGGCGATGACCGCGCCGGCCATCAGCCCGGCCCTGGCTGCCACTTCGAAGCGGGTAGTCCAGTCGACCCTCGCGACCGGCAGCGGCCGCGACGCTGCCCGGCTGGCCGCCGGCCTCACGACCTGGCTGCGCGATCACGGGGGCGGCGGGAAGCTCCTCGACATCCAGGTACCCGCCTCCAGCGGCGCCTCGAGCGAGCTTTTCTTCCTGCGTCTCGAAGGGACCCGCTTCGGGGGTGCGACGGTCGAGGAGGCCGTCATGCGCCTCGCGCCTGCATACCCGGTGTATCCGGTGACCGATCTCGGGCAGCAGTTCCGGGCGATGCAGCTCGCCGGCACCGGCTCGGCGCGCGTGCCCAGGGCACTGGCCTTCGAAGCGGATCCGGCGGTGATCGGTTCTCCCTTCCTGCTGATGGAGCGGCGGCGCGGCCTGAGCGCGCCGGACTGGCCCTCGTACGTACGCGAAGGCTGGATCCGCGAGCTGTCCACGCCTGCGCGCGAACGGCTCTGGCAGCAGGGCATCGATGCCATCGCGGAGCTGCACGCCATCGTGGTCCCGCCGGAGCTGCAGCCCGCACTGCAACTGGCCGTACCCGGAGAGAATGCGCTCGCACGGATGCTCGGCTACTGGCGCCGCTACCTGGAACTGGTGGCGCAGAACGGCCACTACCCTGAGCTTGAGACCGCCGTGGGCTATCTGGAGCGTGAGCGACCGACCGCGGCTTTCGCCGAGGGCTTCGTCTGGGGGGACGCCAGTCTGCGCAACATGCTGTTCTCGGAGCTTGCGCCTTGCGGGCTGCTCGACTTCGAGTTCGCGCACTTCGGGATTCCCGCGTTCGACGTCGCCTTCTACGTGAT
This sequence comes from Pseudomonadota bacterium, assembly GCA_018240525.1. Taxonomy (GTDB): domain Bacteria; phylum Pseudomonadota; class Gammaproteobacteria; order Steroidobacterales; family Steroidobacteraceae; genus 13-2-20CM-66-19. Next base: position 374,329 of record JAFEFN010000014.1, on the reverse strand, counting down.
GATGGATTACGCGATGGCCCAGGGGTTTGCGGAAGGGGCGCCGCGCCTTCCTGGCTTTATGGGCCTCTCCGAGACCGTTGCCTACTACGAGGCCCGGACCGGCCGCCGGGTTCCTTCAGCCGAGTACCTGCTGCACATGGCGATCACTTATACCTCCCTGGCGACCACGCGGGTGTTCCAGCGCCTGCACGCCCAGGGGAAGATTCCGGCCAGCCTCGTCGGGGAGAACCCGCCGCTGCGCATCCTGCGCGAGCTCCTGGCGACGGGCCGCGTCCCGGTCTGACCCTTGCCGCTTGGGACGGAACGCTACGCGCTCAGCAGGCGTTCGAATTCCGACCGGGTCTTGCCGCGCGTGATCCCGATGAAGCTTGCGCCGATGGCGTGGATCATGCGGGCTTCCAGCTCGCGGTCCTTGATGTAGCCCTGGGCCCACTTCATCACCAGCGAGTAGTTCTGGGTGATGATGTCGTCGGCGAAGGATACCGGGTCGACCCAGGGCTGCAGGTCCCCCTGGCGGCGGATCTCCTCGACGATGTGGGTGAAATCCGAGGCGGCGTAGTCGTGGATCGCCGAGCGCAGCTCGGGTGTGGCGGTGTGGTGGAAGTAGAAGAACATCACCGACTTGGTGTACTCGCGCAGGTCGGTGAACATCGCCCGCGTGGCAAGCGTGATGCGTTCCTGCAGCTTCAGCGCGGGTGACAGGTTTCGCGTGCGCAGTGCCAGAGGCTCGAAGCGTCCGCGGAAGTCCGCTTCCAGGGCGGCGCCGATGACCCCCTCACGGCTGCCGAACTGGTTGTACAGGGTAGCCACCGCCACTCCACAGTCTGCGGCCAGGTCGCGGATCGTCAGTGCTTCGATTCCGCGTGCCGCCACCAGTTCGCGCGTCCGTTGGATGATGCGCGCACGCCGGTCCAGGATGCGCGGACTCTGGCGACGCTTGCGTGCTTTAGACACCCTTTTCATCGGGGCAGCGACCTTTTTGGAGCTTTTATTACTGTCGAGCATAACGCATCTGTGCACCACGATCCGTCAGTGGGGCCGGCCACAGTGAGGCACATGCTGTGCGCGCGCTTGCCGTCGGATGTCTGTCACGAGGGTCGGCCTTCTGCGGTGCTTCAGATCTGGCCGTAGCCGCCGTCGACAAACAGTTCCGTGCCGGTCACGTACTTCGAGTCGTCCGACGCAAGGAAAACCGCCGCCGTCGCGATCTCATCGGGCTCGCCCAGACGGCCCATGGGGGCGATGGCCTTCAGGTGGTTCCTCATCTCCTCCGACAGGGAAGCCAGGGCAGCGGTATCGATGGAGCCTGGACTGAGAACGTTGAAGCGGATCTGGCGGTCCTTGAGCTCGACGATCCAGTATCGGACCAGCGAACGCAGCGCCGCCTTGGTGGCACCGTAGACGCTCAGGCCGGGAAAGGCCCGGTGCGCCACCGCCGATCCCGTCAGAATGACCGACGCCCCGGGGTTCAGAAGCGGCAGGGCTTTCTGCACGGTGAAGATCGTGCCTTTGAGATTCACATTCAGGGTGATATCGACCTGGTCTTCGCTGATGGTACCCATCGGTTGCCATGCCCCGGCGCCGGCGCTTGCGAAGAGCACATCGATCGACCCGCGTTCCTGCTGCACCACGCTGTAAAGCCGGTCCAGATCGTCCATCCTGGAGACGTCACCCTGAACGGGTCGCGCCTGCGCGCCCAGTTCCTTGGCCGCCTTCTCCAGGACCTCGGCGCGGCGACCCGTGATGTAGACGAAAGCGCCCTCGGCGATGAAGCGCCTGGCCGAGGCCAGCGCCAGCCCGGAACTGCCGCCGGTGACGACTGCGACCTTTCCTGTGAGCTTCATGCCTTCGACTCCCGCGTCCGTAACTGCTGCAGAACTGCTCAGGCGTGGCTGGCGTGCGCCTGCGATGGGGTCCCGGCGCGAGCGGCCGTGGGCGCGCCATGGGCAGCACCATCGAAGAGAAAGCCCTCGTAGCCGGCGCTCGCCACCTGGTCGCATTTGCGCCGGTAGTGGCCGAAGCCGCCCACGTAGACACCAAACACGCGCGGCTTGCCGGGGACATTGCAGCCCAGATACCAGGAATTGGCCAAGGGGAACAGGCTGCCCGCTGCCACCTCCATTGAGTGGCGCGTCCATTCCTCTTCGGCGGCCGCGGTCGGTTCCACGACGCCGTAGCCGTGCTCCCGCATGAACAGCAGGCAGTCGGTGATCCAGTCGACGTGCTGCTCGATGGCCGTTGGCATGTTTGCCAGTACGGAAGGACTGAGGGGGCCGGTGATGGTGAAAAGATTGGGGAATCCCGCCATGGCCAGACCCAGGTAGGTCTGCGCACCCGTCGACCACTTGGCGGCCAGCGACCGGCCCTCCCGGCCCCGGATGTCGATGCGCGTCAAGGCACCCGTGATGGTGTCAAAGCCCGTGGCGAAGATGACCACGTCCAACTCGTGGACTCCTGCGCTGGTCCGAATCCCTTCCGGCACGAACTCGATGAGGGGGGACTTTCGCAGATCCACCAGGGTGACGTTGTCACGGTTGAACGTCTCGTAATACTTGTCGTCCATCGGTGGGCGCTTGGTGCCGATGGGGTGATCGACGGGAATGAGGGTTTCGGCAACCGCCGGGTCCTTGACCGTGCCCCGGATGTAAGCGCGCACGAACTCCGCCGCGGTCTCATTGGCCTCCCGGTTGACGAGAAGATCGTTGAAGGAGCGGCTCATGAACATCACGCCGCCGAGTTTCCAGGCACGCTGGTAGATGGCCGCGCGCTCCTCTGCCGAGACGCTCAGCGCCGAACCCTCGACCAGATCGAAAGGGAACCCTCCCGCGGTGTCCAGGCTGGCGCGCCGCAGATGGGGGTATTCGGCCTTGACGCGCCGATCGACGGCAGGATCGGTCGGGCCATTCCACACCGGGAAGACCCAGTTCGCGGTTCTCTGGAACACCGTGAGGTGCTGTACCTGCGGGGCGAGGGTAGACACACACTGCACCCCCGAGGCACCGGTGCCGATGATGCCGACGCGCTTTCCGGCCAGGTCTGCGCCCTCGTGCGGCCACTGGGCGGTGTAGTACGAGCGGCCCGCGAAGCGCTCGAAACCGGGAAACGTCGGCCGCTGAACTGCCGAGATGCCCCCGGCCGCGGCCACGATGAACCGCGAAAAAACGCGGTCGCCGTCACTGGTCTCTATCTGCCAGCAATTCTCGCTTTCCAGGAATATCGCGGCCAGGACGGTGGTGTTGAAGCGAATGTGCCGGCGCAGGTCGAACCGATCGGCCACGTGCCCGAGGTATTGGAGGATCTCGGGCTGCTCGGAGTACCGCAGCGTCCAGTTCCATTCCTGCTGCAGCTCGTCCGAGAACCCATACGAGTAGACGTGGCTCTCGCAGTCGCAGCGGGCCCCCGGATACCGGTTCCAGTACCAGACGCCGCCGACGTCACCCCCCTTTTCGTACCCGGCCACGCGCAACCCGGCACGAGTGAGCTTGTGGATCGAGTACAGGCCGGCGAATCCAGCGCCGATGACGACCACATCGAGCATGGCGGGGGAGGGCTCGGCAAGGCTGTCGCCAGGCGAATGGTTGTTCATGGCGGGCTACCTGTCATGGCAATGCACCGGGTACTGCAAGGTCCGGCCCGTAGTTTCTCCGGCCCTCTCGGAATAATCCCCGCGCGGTCCTGCGCGGGAATGTCCCCTCATTTGTAACATGTTCCAAGGCGGCCGAGCTACCGGTAGCCCGGGCCTTTGCGGCCTGCCGGGGAGGATATGGACTCCGCAACGCCTGAAGTGAGCGTGCCGACCTGACGAAGGGTTTGGGATCGCTTGTTGAGAAGTGGAACGCGTGCTAATTTAGTCTCCGGAGGCTAAAGGCGTGCCCGGTCACCGTTGTAGGACCGCAGGTCGCCAGGGGGCAGGCTGCAGCGGAGGGCGCATCGAGCCGCCACTGCAGCAGAGTTGAAGTCTTCGTGCTCTAGGGGGTCGTTGTGTCTATATATCCTCGGTCGCTCGGCTGGCGCGCCGCTAGCGTGTTCATGCTTGTTCCGATGGCGTTTGGTGCTCCCACCCGCTCGTGGGCTGCGGATTCCTCCGGCGACCTGCAAGAAGTCGTCGTCACCGCGAGAAAGCGCGCCGAATCGTTGCAGGACGCTCCGGTTGCGATCACGGCCCTCAGCGGCAAGCAGCTTTCCACCTACGGCATCGAGCAGATGGAGGACATGGCCAACCTTGCCGGTGGCGGTGTCCTGATCAGCAAGAACGCGGTGTCCCCCACCCTATCCATCCGCGGGGTGAGCTCGGACTCAACCAACGCCGGCTTCGACCAGTCCGTCGGCATCATCATCGACGGGGTGTTCTACGACCGCAGTCGCTGGACACAGATGGGATTTTTCGACCTCGCGCAGGTGGAGGTGCTGAAGGGTCCGCAGGCCCTGTACTTCGGCAAGAGCACCGTGGCGGGAGCGCTGGTTCTCACCACTGCGAGCCCGACGCAGCAGTTCGAGGCGCAGGGCAAGGTCGGGTACGAATTTGAGGCGCTCGAAAAGTACGGAGAGGCCTACATTTCCGGCCCGGTCAGCAATACCCTCGGCGTGCGGCTCGCGGTACGGGCATCCGACTCCGAGGGCTGGCTTAAGAATCTTGCGCCCGTCATCGGCACCGATCACTTCGCCGCCGAGCAGCAGTACGACGCGCGGCTGACAATGGACTGGAACCCGACGGAGAACCTGACGGCGCTCTGGAAGATCCAGTACGAGCACATGCTCAACGACGGCCCCGCGGACCGCGCGGAGCTGTACAACTGCCGCGGCCCCTCGCCGTTTGGCACTGAGATCACGGGTGTGATGGGGGATCTGCAGCCAGTCTATGGTGCACCCTATGCGCCCGTCAGCACCTGCCAGCTCGGTAACAAGATCACGGTCTACCAGGCGCCCGAGATCCTCGGCTATGGGCCCAAGCCGGGCACCAGCCTGAATGCCTACCTCAGTTCACTCAAGGTGGACTGGAAGGTGGGCGGGTGGAACATCACCTCGGTGACGGGTTCGAACAAGTACAGCCTGGACGAGGAGACCAGCTACATCGCAAGCCAGGGGACGATCACCGCCGCGGAGGCCGAGAGGAATACCGCGTGGTCGGAGGAGTTGCGCGCGCTCAGCAACTTCCAGGGGCCCTTGAACGTCATGGTGGGTGTGAACTACGACCACAGCTACTACAAGGCCCCCAACAGCTCGGCCATTCTGCTGCTGATCCCCGATCCCAGGAACGGGAATGCCAGCAGTCAGGCGCACGATTCCACGCAGACGGCGAAGACATTCTCGGGCTTCGCCGAGCTCATGTGGCAGATCACACCGCAGTGGTCGCTGTCCGGAGGCGCGCGCTTCACGGACATAACGAAAGACGCGGACTATCTGGTCACCTTCGTAAACCAGAACTTCGAGACCGTATTCGGCTTCCCGTTCTGGCTGCCCGAAGGAACGAATTACAGCAACCACTTCCACGACACGAATACCTCGCCGCAGGTGACGCTCGAGTGGAAGCCAGACGAGACCCTGAACGTCTTTGCCTCGTACCGGACCGGGTATCTTCCCGGCGGCTTCTCCCTGGGCGCCACGCCACAGGCGGGACTCACCCTGGAGGACTTCTTGTTCGACAGCGAGAAGGTCAAGGGCTTCGAGGTGGGCGTGAAGAAGCAGCTCTTCGACCGGCGCCTCAGCCTGGATCTCATCGGCTATGACTACAAGTACACGAACCTGCAGGTGAACCTGTACGTGCCGGCGACCGCATCGTTCATCGTCGGCAATGCCGGTGAGGCCAAGACCAGGGGTGCGGAGTTCGGCGCCCAGTGGCACGCGAGTAAGGAGCTTACCCTTCACGGCAGCGCCACCTACAACAAGGCAACCTTCGAGAACTACAACACGTCCTGCTACACCCTGCAGACTGCCGCCGAGGGCTGCGACCCGGTGACGAATACGCAGAACATGTCGGGCAAGCCGCTGCCCAGGGCGCCATTGACGACGTTCGGGCTGGGCGGTGTGCTGACCGAGCCGCTGACGAGCAACTGGAACGCGCAGGTGACCGTGGACGTGAATCACTCTGCGGGCTATCAGCTTGAGCAGACCAACAACCCCTACCTGAGGCAGGATGCGTACACGCGATTGGATGCGTCCCTGGCAGTGGTCGGTCGCAACTGGCGCCTAGCGCTGCTGGGCCGCAACCTGACCAACCAGGCAATCGCCTCGTTCGGGGCAACGCGTGGCTTCACCAACGACGAGCTGGCCGAGATCGAGCGGCTGCGGGTGGTGGCGCTCGAAGCGACTTACACCTTCTAGCGCGAGTCGCACCAGAACGTACCGCGAGCGGTCGCCCGGCGGATGGCATGCCGGGCGACCCATGTACGCCTGGATGGGCCCAAGGTCAGGTGCCGAGAATCGACTCCAATCGATCCGCGGCATCGCGACCAAATCGCCGCGTGACAGTGCGGAGAAGATCCAGGTCTATGGGACCCTGGGCGCCATCGTAAGCTGAGCGCGCATCCAGCAGGTCTTGCGGTCCACCGGCGAAGCACTTCATCGCGATGAAGTCTTCTCGACCTGCAAGCCTCAAGACCTGGTCGGCAAACGGTACGCCTATCGTTCGGGAAAAGATTTCGGGGTCCAGTCCCTGCAAGCCACCCAAAAGATCGACCTGGTTGCCGAAGGCGTCGTTGATGACGAGGAGCCCGCGAACCGGGTCTTCTGCTTCCCCCTGATGCAGGGAAGTCTTGAGGCCTAACGCCCGAATGGCGGCCTGCAAATCCTTCAGTCGGTCGAAGGGTACTTGTAACAGGGCATCCACATCGGTCGATGCACGAACTGCGCCATAGATTGACAGCGCGAACGCTCCAATGACGGCATAGTCGAGCTGCTCGCGAACGAGAACTTCGACTACATCCAGGAGCAGCAGCGCCGACTGACCAGCCCGCGTGGCTCTCACGCGCGTGTCGTCCGCCGCGTGCGCTCGACCTCCGCAGTACGACCGGCTGCGCGCAACTGTTCGATCAACGCGTTGTGCTCGAGAAACGCTTGCAGCCTTTGCGTCGGGGTCAGGGCGCGTTCAGAGCGAGCCAGGGCGGTGCGCGCCTCATCGTTCAGCGCCGAGGCTTGGGCCTTTGGTGCTCGTGCGGACCATCCAGAGCTGAACGCGCCGGCTTCCTCCGGGACATGGCCAGTCTGCAGAGTCATTGGTATGCCGGCGCGCACGGCGATACGGATCAACAGTTCGAGCGAGAGATCGGCAACGCGTCCATTAACGATCTTGCTGACCGTCGGTTGAGGGATGGCCAGCTGCCTCGCCGCAGTCAGCTGGTTGAGGCCCAGCTGACTCAGCCGTCGCGCAATCTGGTGCGCCACATCGGATCGCAGCGCGAATATTGTGGCGGCATCGGGAGGAGTCATAGCGCCATTATAGTGAATGGGATATAAATTGACCGATAAGCTAAATGTATCAGCAATATCAATTTGTTACGTGGCTCCACGCATGAGTGATATCCCCGCTCACTGACCTGCGACGGGAGGACGAGCCTCTATCGCAGTGCGAAGGCCGGAATGGAGACCGGGCAGAGGTCGCTGAAGGGCTCGTTCGCCGTCACCGGAGAGCGTGCGACTGGGCACTCCGTCCCGCACCGCTCACCGGCAAACGGCCTTACTTGGCGGCTTCAGGGACTCGACCGGCCGCGAGGGAACCGCCGCTGTTGGTCTGCCCTGAGCCAGTGAGCGAGCGAGGCCATTTCCCGGCAAGTGGCGCAGAGCCGTTGCAATCACCCGGTCCCGAGCCCGGTCTTATCCCAGGTACCGGGGGATCGCTCCATGCTTAAGCTTGCCTATGCGTTTCTGATTGCAGCACCTTTCGCCGGTGAGTTCGCCTGTGCGGCTAATAATTCCCGGCCGGCCGTTGTCGAGCTGTACACATCGCAAGGATGCAGTTCGTGTCCGCCGGCGGATTTATTGCTCGGCGTGCTGTCGCAGCGACCCAATGTACTCGCCTTGGCGTTTCACGTGGATTACTGGAACGATCTGGGCTGGACGGATCCGTATTCCCTGCGCGATGCCGTCATCCGCCAGAGTGCTTACTCGAAGGCCAGAGGCCAGAGCTCGGTCTACACGCCGCAGGTGGTCGTCGATGGACACGACGAATATCTCGGATCGGACCGCAGCAACATTGAACACGCCGTCGCGGAGCTTCGAACGGGTGTGCCGGTCACGCTGCAGGTCAGCAATCGGAATCTGGTCATCGCACTGGGGGGCGCGCAGTGTCTGGCCCCGAGCGACGTCCTTGCGATCACCTATCTGCGCAAAGCCACATCGAAAATCGGGCGGGGAGAGAACTCCGGCCGCACACTGGAAGAATTCAACATCGTTCGATCCATACGGACAATCGGCCAGTGGACCGGGACGGCGGCAACCTTCGAAGTGCCGCTGAGCACACTGCCCCGCGATGCGACGGATTTCGCGGTCCTTGTCCAGCTGCCGGGACAGGCGCAGATCATCGGCGCTGCAACACTGCCGCTGCCGTAAAGGTGCCCAGGACTGCCGGCTGGTTCGGTCCAAGCGCGGTGCCGACTTCGGTCCGACCGGCCCGGGTGCCGCTTGCCGAGCTTAGACGCCGTCCAGCCAAAGGCTGCAGACCAAAATAGGTAAGACGGGCGAGAGCGGGAAACCCGAACCGCGCGCGCTGATTTTGGTCCGGTGCCATTGCCAGAGTAGGGGAAGCCGGTCACTCTCTGCTCGCCCATGGCGGTCAAAACCCTGAAAGCTGCGAATAACCAGAAGGATCCATCGAAGGCCCGTCTGGATGAGCTGGCGCGCCGGTATTACACGCCGCTGTTGTCCTTTTTTCGCAAGCGGACCCGCAATGCACCCGAGGTACCGGATCTGGTGCAGCAGGTTTTCCTGAAGCTGGCGCAGCACGGCGAGCCCGGGGCCATCGAGCACGCGGAGGGTTACATCTTTCAGACCGCCGCTAACACTCTGCGGGACCACTTCCGGCACGAGATTGTCCGCGAGCGATATGCGCGGGATCCGCTCACGCTGGCCTCGGCAGCTGATTCGGACTTTGCGGTCGAACGCGTCTTAGAAGCAAGGGAAAGTCTGCTCCTGGTCGTCACGGTCATTCGCGGACTTCCGGAGCGAACGCGGGACGTTCTCACCCTGAGAGTTTTTGAAGGCCTCAAATACAGTGAAATCGCCCACCTCTACGGCATCTCGACCCGAGCTGTGGAGAAGCACATGGCCAAGGCGCTGGCCCGCTTGACCGCGGCACTGGGAGGGCGGCCGTGAGCGCACCGCGACACCCCAACGGCAGCCGTTCCGCGCTGGAGGCGGCGGGCCTGTGGTACGAGCGTCTGCACCGGGACAAGGTGAGCGACGCCGTCCGCGCCGAGTTCGAGGCATGGCTGGCCCAATCGGCCGAGCACCGAGAGGGTTATGCGCAGGCTGAACGGGTCGCCGACCTTCTCAAGAGGTCCGCGGAACTGCCTGCAGTACTGGCGCTGCGCCACGAAGCCGCACTGCGACTGACGCGCCGTACACGCCGGCCCTACCGGGCCCTGATGGCACTCGCTGCCGCCCTGGCCCTCGTGGCGATCGGGGTCGGGACGGCGAGCCTGACCGGACTGAAGCCCACGCAATACTTCACCGCCTGGCTCACAAGCCTGGGCTCCCAGCCGCACCGCTATGCAACAGGCACGGGCGAGCGGCTGGCTGCGACCCTCACGGACGGTTCCCAGGTGACGCTCGACACCCAGTCCGAACTCGAGGTGGCTTTCACGCCGGCCGAGCGCATCGTCCGCCTGGTGCGCGGGCAGGCGTACTTCGAGGTCGCCAAGGACAAGCAGCATCCCTTCGTGGTCGAGGTCGACCAGCGGCGCCTGGTGGCCGTCGGCACCGCCTTTGACGTTCGGATGGATGCGCACCTCGTACAGGTCACGATGGTGGAAGGCACTGTACGGGTCGAGCCCCTCGTGTCCCCCGTGGCGGCGGCCGAGGCGTCCGGCGCACCCAGGGGTGTCTCGCGGGCAGAGAGTCTGCCTCCACCGCGCACGCTGATCTCGGCGGGCGATCAGCTGCTGATCAGCGATGGCACCGGGGATCACATCCGGCCGGGCGATGCTGATCGCGCCACGGCCTGGCGGCGCGGACAGCTGGTGTTCGACGGCCTGCGCCTGGGTGATGCCGTCGCCGAGATGAATCGCTATTCCGACACCCGGATCGTTCTGCAGGATCCGCAGCTTGCGGACATCCGCGTCAGCGGCGCTTTTGCCGCCGGTCGTCCGGAAGTGTTCGTGGAGGCGCTGACGAACTACTTCCCGATCGCCGTTGCCAGCCAGACCGCAGACTCCGTCGTGCTCAAGGCAAGCCGACCGTAGCTGCGGTTCGGCTTTTCCAATGTGCCACGTCTTATTCCCCGACAGCGGGCAATGCCCAGCAACAACAATGTCGGGGGTTAGTTCACGATGCAGATCTCCAGGACGATTCTGGTGCGTATCGTAACGGTCGTGCTCGGCGGCTTCGCGCTGGCCAGCGCCGTCTACGCCGTCCCCGTCGCAGGCGCACCGGCGAGGTTTGATATTGCACCCCAGAGCCTGGCCGCAGCCCTCAATGCCTTCGCGCGGCAGAGTCACGAGCCGATCCTGTTTGCTCCGGAGGTCGTGGCTTCCAAGCAGTCCCCCGGGGTGCGCGGCACCATGGAGCCGGTCGCGGCGCTGCAGCTCCTCCTCAAGGACAGCGGACTCAGCTATTCAGCCACGCCGGGCGGGGCCATCCTCGTCGGCAGCCCGGGGCGCGGGGTTGTAGAGGCGACGCCCGGCGCGGCAGCCACCCAGCAGGATTCGAAGGAGGGTGGGAAGAACTCTTCCCAGGACTTTCGGGTGGCTGCAGTGGCTCCGGCGGGTACTGGGGGTGCGGTAAGCACGGCGAACGGTCCGTCAGACTCACCCGGTGTCGAGGAAGTCATCGTTACGGCGCAGCGCCGCGAGGAACGCCTGCAGGATGTCCCGATCAGCGTGACCGTCTTCAATCAGGCGGCCATGGACATGCAGGGAACGCGCAATATCGACGATCTGGTGCGCCTCGCCCCGGCGGTCACCTTCACCCGCAGCGCGAACAACAACAATTCGGCATCCTCGGACATCGCCATCCGTGGCATCAGCTCGAATGCGGGCGCGGCGACGACCGGCATCTATATCGACGACACCCCCATCCAGACACGGCACCTGTCGTTTGGTTCGTTCAACGCCTATCCGGAGCTGTTCGACATCGAACGCGTGGAAGTGCTGCGCGGTCCGCAGGGGACACTGTTCGGCGCGGGCTCGGAGGGCGGTACGGTCCGGTTCATCACGCCGGACCCGAGCCTCAGCCGGGCCTCGGTCTATGCGCGTTCCGAGATTGCGGCAACCCAGGATGGCGATCCGGTCTATGAGGCCGGCCTGGCCGCCGGCAGCCCCCTGATCGATAACACGCTGGGTGCCCGCGTGAGCGTCTCCTACCGGAACGAGGGCGGGTTCATCGACCGCTTCGACTGGCGCACCGGCGCTCAGGTCGACAAGAATGCGAACGCGGCCAAGACGGTCACCGCCCGCGTGGCCCTGAAGTGGGCGCCGACCGACGGTCTCACGGTGTCCCCCTCGTTTCTCTACCAGAAGCGCAACACCGACGACACCTCGGCCTGGTGGTGGATCCAGCCGTCGCTGGCGCCCGGCGATCCGACCAACGGGCTGTTCAACCAGCCGCTGCGCTCGGGCAACGAAATCGCCAGCCCCGATTCGGACCGGTTCATGCTTGGCGCCCTGAAGGTGCAGTGGCAGCTGGGAAGCATCGATCTGGTCTCGGACACGTCCTACTTCAAGCGCGACGAGGCGGCGACCACGGACTACTCGCAGTTCGACCGCGGCATCTTCCTCGGCAATGTCTATCCGCCCGCCGGCGGGGTGGGCACGGGCACCTGGGCGGACGAGCAGGAAAACTGGATACAGGAGTTCCGCCTGCAATCAGCGGATCCGGCGGCGCGCCTGGCCTGGACCGCGGGACTGTTCTTCCAGCATGCCAAGGAGACCACGCGGCAACTGGTCTACGACCCGGCCGTGCAGGGTGATCTTGGGTTGCCGCCCGATACGAACGGTGGATACATCTACGTCGAGGATCCCCGGATCGGCATCGACAAGCAGGTCGCCTTGTTCGGCCAGGCCGATTTCAGGATGACCGAGAAGCTGAAGCTCACTCTCGGCGCGCGCTACGCGTATGCGCAGTTCGAAGGCCACGCCCACTACCCGGAAACACTGGTGGTAGGGCCCGCCTTCGACAGCAGCGGTACCGAGACCGACCACCCGTTCACCCCGAAGGTGGGGCTCACCTACCAGTGGAGCACGGATGACCTGGTCTATTTCACCGCGGCCAAGGGCTTCCGCATCGGTGGGGCCAATCCCCGGGTCGGCCAGTTCTGCTACGGCGGCCCCGACAGCGCCCTGGGGATGATCGGACTCAACGAGGTCCCGTCAGGCTACGGTCCGGACAGTGTCTGGAGCTACGAAGTCGGCAGCAAGAACGCCGTGGCCGACAATCGACTGCTCCTGAACGCCAGCGCCTACTACATCCGGTGGAAGAACATCCAGCAGAACGTCCCCCTGACGGCCTGTGGTTTCCAGTACACCGGGAATCTCGGGGAGGCCAAGAGCACGGGGTTCGACCTCCAGACGGTGTTCAAGATGAACAGCGTGCTCTCGGTCGGAGCCACCTTCAGCTACACCGACGCCCAGTACACCGAGACGGTGCAGCTGGCCCCGACGGTGCTGTCGATCGTGCAGGATGGGGATCATCTGCCGGCATCCCCCTGGACGGTGACCGCCTTCGCGCAGGCGACCATGCCGCTGGGTCGCCGCCACGCGTACCTGCGCGGGGACTATCAGTACAGCGCCAAGCAGACGGACACCGTCGCCGCATCGAACCCCCTGAACGGCGGGTTTCCGGAGGGGTTTCAGCCCATACCTGCGCAGAGCTATACCTCGGTGCGGGCCGGCCTGACCTGGAGCGGCTGGGATGTCTCGCTGTACTCCCAGAACCTGTTCAACTCGACTCCCCGCCTCAGTGCAGCGGAGATCTTCGCGCCTTACTCGTTGTTTACCGTGGTCAGCTGGCGTCCGCGCACCTCGGGCCTGACGCTGACCTACCATTATTGAGACCCGTCCTAAGGGTCGAACGCGGTCTCTGGAAGGAAGCTCAAATGCGCCCGAGTCCCCTGGTGCACCTGGTCGCGGCCGCGCTGGTCCTGGGTAGTCTGCGCGCTGCCGCAGGCGAACCGGCGCCGCCGGACACGGCATGGCGCGCGCAAGTCAAGGCGTTCGCCGCGCAACACTTCGGGAATCCCGCCTGGGGGTACTCGCACTGTGAGCGTGACTACTCCCTGGCGCGCTCGCTGGCGCAGGTCGATCACGTCACGCTGGACGACGACGTACTCTTCGCCGCGGCGTACCTGCATGACATGGCCGCATTCCCGCCCTGGGCCGATCCAAAAATCGATCATGCCGATGCAGCGGCCGCGCAGGTTGACGGCGTTCTGAAGAACACCGGCTTTCCGATGGCCAAGATCGACCGGGTCCGCGGGGCCATTCGCACGCACATGTACCCGCGGGACCCGGTCGGGCCGGAAGCCCTGTACCTGCACGACGCCGATGCGCTCGACTGGCTCGGCGCGATCGGCGTCGCGCGCGTGTTCGGCCTCGTCGATCCCAGCGGCGGCAAGCCGACGGGCCCGCAAGTCGTGCCCATGCTGGAAGAGAGGCTCGCCAACGTGCCCGCGCGGGTGCTGTCGCCGGCGGGCCGGGCCCAGCTTGCGCAGCGCCAGGAGGAGCTGGCGGCATTCCTGCGCGACCTGCGGCGCGAGAGCGACGACCTGAGCCAGCTGTGAAGCCCGTCGTCTGCGCCGCGATCCTCTGCGCCTCCCTGTCGGGCCCCACAAGTGCGTGGGCTGAGGCGACCGCGCCCTCACCGGCGGCGGACCTCGTACTCACCAATGGCCGGGTGCGCACCCCGTCCGGCTGGGCCGAGGCCCTGGCGGTGCGCAGTGGGGTGATCGTCGCAGTCGGGTCGGCCCAGTCGATGGTGCCGCTGCAGGGTGCCGCGACACGGGTTCTGGACCTGCGTGGCGCCACGGTCCTGCCGGGCCTGCACGATGTGCACGTGCACCCGATGTACGCGGGGATCACGGAGCTGCAGTGCCGGATCGCGCAGGGATCGACCCTGGCGCAGACACAGGCACGGGTCCGGGAGTGTGCGCAGCGCGCCGCCGCCGGGGAGTGGGTGCTCGGCGGCCAGTGGGATGCCCCCGCCCTGGGTGCTAGCCCGCACCGTGCCGCGCTCGACAAGGTATCCCAGTCACACCCGGTGTTCCTGGAGGACACCAGCGGCCACAGTGCCTGGGTGAACTCACGCGCGCTGGCCCTCGCGGGCATCGATGCGCACAGCAAGGACCCGGCCGGCGGCATCATCGAGCGGGACCGGTCCGGGATGCCCACCGGAGTGCTGCGCGAGTCGGCGACGGATCTGGTGCGCAGCCATATCCCCCCGCCCACGGTGGCTCAACTGCGTGAAGCCCTGCAGCGCTCGCTCAAGACCATGCTCTCCTTCGGCATCACCTCCTACACCGAGGCCGCCGTCGGGTTCGTTGCGGGGCCGGAACGCGAGCTCGCGGCCTATGGGGAGCTGAGCGGCGAGCCCGGCCTCATCAAGCCACGCGCCACCCTCTGCATCACCTGGACTCCCGGCAGCACCGAGAGTGAGCGCGCCATCGAGACGCGCAACCTCTATGCGCGGGGGCGCGTCGACCCGAGCTGCGTGAAGATCTTCCTCGATGGCGTGCCGACGGACAGCCACACGGCCGCGATGCTCGAGCCCTACGCGGGCACCGCAGACGGCCGTGCGGATCACGCGGCGCGCTACGGCATGCTGCTGGTCAAGCAGGACATCCTCGACGAGGCCGTGACCCGCTTCGATCGCATGGGGCTGACCGTCAAGTTCCACGCCGCGGGCGATGCCGCCGTGCGGGCAGGGCTGGACGCCATCGCCGCCGCGCGCCGGGCCAACGGATACTCGGGGCTGATGCACAACGTCGGCCATTGCACCTTCGTGGCGCCCGAGGACATCGCGCGCGCACGGCAGATCGGGGCGACGCTGGAGGTTTCCCCGTACCTCTGGGGCCCGACACCGATCAATGACAGCATTGTTGCCGCAGTCGGTCCGGAAACCATCAAGCGCGTATGGCCGGTACGCGAAATGCTCGACGCCGGTGCCCTGGTGGTGCCCGGCTCCGACTGGTCGGTGGTGCCATCGGTCAACCCATGGATCGGGATCGAGACGCTGGTGACGCGAGCGGTACCGGGTGGCAGCACGCAGACCTTCGGCAAGGCAGAAGCCATCACTCTGCCCGAGGCACTGGCGCTCTTCACCGAGAATGCGGCGCGGCAGGAGCGTGCCGCCAATCGCCTGGGGCGTATCGAGCCCGGCCTGCTTGCCGACTTCATCGTGCTGGACCGCAATCCCTACGAGATCCGGATCGAGGATGTCCACGACACCAAGGTCGCGATGACCTTCATCAACGGAGAGCTGGTCTATACGGCGGGAGCGCAGGCCCCGTGAGAGCGGCGTTCGCGCTCGTGATGCTGTTTCTCGTTACGACGAGCGGCTTTGCTGCGGCGGATGTTCCGGACCAGTGGCTGCTGATGGTGCGCACCCGCAACACCGACCCGTCGCAGGAGGCGGCATTCAACCACTGGTACGATGAGATCGACGTGCCGGACGTCCTGAAGGTACCCGGGTTCCAGCGGGCAGTGCGGGGGCAGCAACTTGGCGATGGTGCAGCCCGCCCGCCCCACTATGTCGCCCTGTACGACATCCACTCTCCGGCGATCGACAAGACGATCATCGACATGCTGATGGCCACCTGGGAAATGATCCGGAGCGGCCGCGACACGTCTCTCCTGGCGGTGGAGGAGCGCAGCTACTACCAGCTGACCGGGGATCTGCCGGGGCGCGCCAAAGATGGCCGCGCTGGCTCCCGCTACCTGCTCCTCGAGCGCTTCGGGCTGGCCGACGGACACGGCGTCGACGAGCTGAGCGCGTGGTGCGCGCGCCGCTCAATCCAGGCGGTGTCCCGACCCGAGGTCGTCTCCGTCCGCCGCTTCGAGCTGTATCGGGTGTTGATGTTCGAGCCGACTTCGGCGCCCCGCTACCTGACGGTCTACACGATCGTCGCCGCGGACGACCAGGCCGCCGAGCAGGACGCGCGCGCACTGCTCCCGCAAGCTGCCGAAGGCCAAGGTCACGGATATGCGGCAGAGGGGGGACTGAGCTATGCCCTGCTCAGGGACTCCTCGGATGCCGTGCCGCACCTCGCGACGCGATGAATCGAGAAACGGGGTCGGAGCCGCGGGCGCGGACCATCTGGGCGGCGGCACCACTGCTCCTTGCGATAACGACTGCGTTGATTCCCTCGTTCGGGAACGCGGCGTCATTGAGCGTCGATGTCTACGCAGGCCAGTTCGCCTCGGTGAACTCCTTCCTCATCTCCAACGGGAACACCATGGTGCTGATCGATGCGCAGCGCAAGTCGCGCGAGGCGCAAAAGCTCGCCGAGCTGATCCGGTCCAAGCACCAGCGACTCACGCACATTCTGATCACCCACGGGCATACGGATCACTTCACCGGGATTGCGCTGCTGCATTCCCAGTTTCCGCAGGCCCGGATCGTGGTGGCGACCGAAGCCATCAAGCGGGACATCAAGGAGTATGCGATCTACATGGATCGGGGCGGGGCGACCGGCGCTGAGCCGGCCCTGGAGCCGGCGCTAAAGCCTCGTTCCAGCGAGAACCCGGAGGGCTTCGACTACGAGGGAATCATCCAGGTGCTGGGCAGCGACACGCTGGAACTCGACGGCGGCGGCCTCCTGGAACTCGATTCCGGCCATCCGCCGACGGAGGCCATGCACATGACCACGGTCTACATCCGCTCGCTCAATGCGCTCTTCCTCTCGGACCTCGGTTACAACCACGTCCACCTATGGCTGGGCGACGACATCGACACGGCACGCATGCTCGCCTGGAAAGCCGAACTACTACGACTCAAGGCGGTCTACGCGCCACAAGACCCGCGGATCTATCCAGGGCACGGAGACCCGACCGACGCGAGTGTGTTCGACGCGGATGTCCGGTATCTCGATGACTTCATGCGGATCGCCGCCGGTGCGCACGCTGCAGCCGAGCTGATCACGGAGATGCGAACGCTGTACCCGGACTACCGGGAGGCAGACTTCTTCCTCAAATACAGCGCAGAAGCGCAGGTCCGGCCGGGCGATTCCCGGACCTAGGAACGGGATCCCGCCCCAACGCGGACACATACTGCGTGTCCTGCCTCCGCACCTACGGTAATCACAAGAACACGATTTGGACGGGTGCTGGTGCTCATTTCCCCGGCTGACACCCGACAGAGCTCAACGTCCCACTGCCGCGAGGTATCAAGTCGCTGCGGAACGCTGACATTCCCCCCGAATCAGCATACTCGCGGCGCTTGCCAGATAAACGAATTGCCATCCGGTGCGACCGCATGCCTCGCAGGGCAAACGCCAGGGAGTTCATCAGGCGCGTGCGAATCCGGTGCACGAATGGACCTGGTGCCAGTCGGAAATAAGGGGCGTAGCCGTTTCCCAATGCCACCGGACGAGGTGAGCAGCGTCGTATGGCGCGAGCCTTGTTAGGAGCACTGGCATGTGACGGATCAACAGGTTGCCTGGCCGCCGCACCTCGGGCACGATCCCACCCATGAAACAACTCGCCGTCCTCCTCGTGCTCTGGTCGGTGGCCAACGCCTCCGCGGCGGATATCACTGCTGCGACGGAGCCCGCGCCCAATCCCGGCACCGTTCTCATCACCGGCTCTGATCGCGGCATCGGCCTGGCGCTTGCCCGCGAATTCGAGAGTCGCGGCTGGCAGGTAATCGCCACTTGCCGTGATCCAGAGAAAGCGACGGACCTAAAGAGCCTTGCAAGCGAGCATTCGACTGTCAGTATCGAGAAGCTCGACGTGAGTGATGACGTGGCAATTGACGCCCTGGTCACGAAGCTCAAGGATCGCCCGATCGATGCGCTGGTAAATAACGCCGGTGTTACCGGTGGCTTCGAAGCACAGACGCTTGCGGGTCTGGATGCAAATGAGTTCAGTCGCGTATTGCGCGTCAATAGCTACGCGCCCCTGCGTGTTTCGGCGGCCTTTCTCAAGCTAGTCGCCGCGAGTAA
Organism: Pseudomonadota bacterium; assembly: GCA_018240525.1. Taxonomy (GTDB): domain Bacteria; phylum Pseudomonadota; class Gammaproteobacteria; order Steroidobacterales; family Steroidobacteraceae; genus 13-2-20CM-66-19. Next base: position 356,025 of record JAFEFN010000014.1, on the reverse strand, counting down.
ACAGCGGAAGATCATAGCGATCAGCAGCGGCTATGGCTCGCTTGCATCCGTGGAAAAGATCGCCTCCTATGGCTACCCCTCCGCATACTTCTATGCAATGAGCAAAGCTGCTCTGAACATGGCTATGCGCGAGTTCGCTTTCGAGGCGGCACATAGCCAGGTGATCACAGTCCTACTGGCCCCGGGCGCGGTTGATACCGATATGCAGCGGGGTATTCGGGAACGTATGAGCAAGATGGGGAAGCCGATTTCAGCGCCGGTGGTGACGCCAGAGGCCAGCGCGCACTCGATGGTGCTGGTCATCGAACAACTGAGAGTTGAGCAGAACGCGAAGTTCTTGGCTCGTGATGGCAGTGAAATCCCGTGGTGAGCGCAGCAAAAGCGAAAAACCGCGTTTGGCGCAATGTGGAGTTAGATTGATTCCAGGTGAGATGACCGGCTCTCGGATCACAGATGTTGGTGGAAGCGCTCGCGGGTCGTCATTGGCGTGATCTAACTCAACTGCGCCAGTTCCGCCACTAATCCGACCAGGGTCCGCTATGCCAGGCCGTTGATCTGGGTTCCGCGGCATGGTTAGATCGATTAACAACAAGCAGCCGGCCAAGACAGCCAGGCGCGCAAGGGTGGGGCACATGCTGAAGCAACTTAACATCGCGCGTTCGCTCGCGATTGTCGCGCTGATCGGTCTCGCGACCGGCTGCGGCGGGGGTGGTGGCGGCAGCGGTGGCGGCGGTACCGGTGGGGGCGGTACCGGCGCTGAGAGCGGTAGCTTCTCCGTTTCGCCGACAAGTATCACGGTACAGGCCAGGACGGTGGATGCGGCGCCGACAGGCTCGGCGACGATTACCGTACAGATCACCCAGGCACCCAGTGGAACCGTCAACGTCTATGCGTCAGGGGACACGACCCACGCTGGAGTTGATTCCATAAGCGTCGTCTCTTCCGCCCCAAACACCGGGACTCTGCAGATCCAGTTCAAATCCCCCGCTGCGCTCGGGGCGGGTACCTATACTGACACCATCACGCTCCAGATGTGCTTCGACAACGCGTGCAAGAATCCGCTGTCGGGTGGGCCGGCTACAATCACGACGCACTACACGGTTACCACTACTGCCGCGGTGTCCGTCACCTCCACCGCGGTGAATGCATCTGCGACAACTTCAGATGCCTCTGGGCCCGTTGCCACCGTTCCGTTGACCGTCAGCAGCGGCCCGGCGTCCGGCGTGTATGTAACGACGAGCAGTTCGAACACCGGGATCAGCGTGGTCACCTCGCCCACAGGGGCGACGACGGACACACATCCCGCAGTGGGGATCACTTTCCGGGATCCTGCTTCGTTGGGGCGCGGGACCTATACCGACCAGGTCACTATCAACGTCTGCGCTGACGCCGGTTGTACGACGCCGCTCTACGGCAGTCCGATCTACCTGTCTGTCACCTATACGATCACGAGCCCGGTGCTCGCGGTCACCAGCCAGGTCGCACTCAGCCACGATGTTATCGACGCGACATACAGCCGAGCCTTGGATGCCATCGTGATGGTGTCCAGCTATCCGACCAACGCGCTTTATCTTTACGATGTGGCGACGGAGCAGGAATTTTCGCAGGCGCTGCACAAGCCGCCGACGGCAGTGACAGTCGGTCCGAGCGGTCTCGATGCTGCGGTAGGGCATGACGCCTTAGTCACCTACGTGAATCTTGCGACCCTGAAGCAGGCCAGCCCGCCAGCGCCCATAGAGCTGAACGTGACTGCCCAGGTGTTTGACTTGGTGCTCGACGGTCACGGGTACGTGCACGTGGTGCCGACGACGGACCAGTGGGTGACCTTTCATTCGATAAATATCGCAACGAACACCGAAACGATGAGTTCGGGCGGCTCCTTGCGGGCGGGCAGCCATGCAAAGCTGCAGCCGGGGACGAGCTATATCTATAGCACCGATAACGATTTGTCTCCCAGCGGCATTACGAAGTGGGACGTAAGCTCCGGTGCTGCGGTCTACATGTACGAGCGCTTAGACGCCTCCCCGTGCGGAAACCTCTGGTTCGCGGACGACTCGGTGACAACGTACAGCCCGTGTGGACGCGTGCTCAAAGCGTCCACGGTTCAAGCCCAGGACATGGCCTATGCGGGCCAACTGGTTCTCGAGCAAGCAACCTTCAGCAACGAGCTGCGATCAGTGGATGAATCTTCGGCGGTAAAAGAGATACTTGGTGTCCAATGGAATCCAAATGACTGCGGGGCTTTCGGGACGCCAGCGCGCTGTTCGACGGACGTGACGCTGTACGACAGCGATTACCTCGGGGTGAACGGTGTGTATTCACTGCCGAGCGTTACCGTTAGCGGTAAGGCGTATCCGCAGCGCGGACTTTTCGTCTTCCACAGTGCTGATGGCACGCAGCGCTTTTTGGTAAGTATGCTTTACGGTGAACCGAATCCGGCGACTCAGTACTATGTAAGCAAGTTCTAGTGGCTCACGCAGCTGCGCTCGAGCGTGGGGGTGGGCGGTCGGCGAAGGGTGCGCCGGTTTGTGAACTCAGGGAGGGGTGCCGGCCGATGATGCCGGGCCGCCCGAGGCTAGGATTCGCTCACTGCCCCAGGCCGAGACGGACCATGAGATCCTTGAACCGCGGATCGCGCCGCAATGGATCGAACTGCGGACGGACCATCATGACCGCCTCGAAGCGCGCCTGATCAGCCTTTTTCGGCCAGTCCATCGCCGGGCCGTCGTTGACCAGGCCTACGTAGATCAAGGCGATGTTGGCATCGACCGACCCGTTCGGGGGCTCCAGCTGCGCCAGATCCTTCTCAATTCGCTGCGCACCGACCGTGCGCCCGGCCGCAGGATATGCGTTTGGCGAGGTTCGCATCGAAGGAAGGCCGCTCGTGCGTCTCGCCTTGGTGCAGGGCAGCACGCACCTCGCCCACAGCCCGCCGTGGCGGCCGTCTTTTGACGTGCTCGGCAGCCTGGCGGCCGCGTGCCACGCCAGAGCCAGGTCGGAGCGCCGCAGCTGCTTTCCGAGGTGTTTGAAGCCCTGTCCCTTCGGCGCGAGCCGTCGTTTATCTCGTGTATTCGGGCCACGCGCGACGGGACGTGGCGGACGTAGCGGGCATCTCTTGCGAGGCCGTGAACCAGTGCCTCGCGAGCTGGAGGAACGCCCAATGCACCCGGTGAGATCCCTGCGTTCGTTCGCCACGAGCCCCAGCCGTAGCGCCGTGCCTGGCGTCATCCCGTGAAATCCGCCGCGTTCAGGTACTGACCGACACGAGGGGGTGTCCGCAGTGCTCTTCGATGTCGCGGTCGAATCCGAGATGACGTTGGCGAGGTCGTCACCGTTCCCCGGCAAACCGAGGCGATGCTCACGCACACTCACTGCGAGTTCCTTCATGTAAGGGAACGCGGCCGCGCAGGCAAGGACCGCCGCGGGGACGCTTCGCGCCGCGTATCCGCGTCGAGCGGCCAGCGCTACACAGTCTGTGGATGCTGAGTGAGGTACCTGTGGGTTCGGATGGGTCGGTCACTGCAAGTCTGCTGACGAATGTCATTACGGCCAAGACGAGCCCGCAGCCGGACCGGCGTGGATATCGCATGTCTTGCATCGACATCCTCCGCGGGGTGGTCATCGTTCTCATGGCCCTGGACCATGTGCGTGATTCTGTGATGCTCGGGTCGATGCAGGACCCAACCGCAGACCCAAGGACCGGCTTTGCGCTCTTCTTCACCCGCTGGGTCACGCATTTCTGCGCGCCGACCTTCGTGTTTCTCGCTGGTACGAGCGCCGGACTGATGACGCATCGCAAGACCCCATCCGAACTTGCGAAATTCTTGCTGGTGCGGGGCCTGTGGCTGATCTTTCTGGAAGTCTTCGTGGTCTCAACCGCCGCCTCGTTCGGGCCTGGCGGAATCGCGGAGTTAGGCGGCCATACATACGTGGGTCTGCAGGTCATCTGGGCGATCGGCGCCAGCATGGTGGCCTTGGCCGGTGCTCAATTCCTCGGTCCGCGCGCCTGCCTGGTGATCGGCCTGGCTGTCGTCTTCGGGCACAATCTGCTGGATGGCGTGTGGCCGGCGGGAAGCAGCACCGCGGCAACCGCCTCTCTGTGGGCCGTGCTTCACTCCCGTCAGGTCTACGAGGTCGGTCCGTTTTCGGTGTACTTCTCCTATCCGCTGTTGCCGTGGATCGGCATCTTGTTTGTCGGCTACGGGTCCGCCCGGCAGTTCCAGGCACCTCCGCAGGCACGCGGCCGCCGACTGATCAGGCTCGGGACGGCCTTGGTGCTTGCCTTCGTCGTCATCCGGATGATCAACGTTTACGGGGATCCGCACCGCTGGCATGCCTTTCCGGAAAGCCTCGGCGCATCGGTGATGTCGTTCCTGGCCGTGACCAAGTATCCGCCGAGTCTGCTGTATACCCTGATGACCCTGGGTCCTGCTCTCCTGGTCTGTGCGTGCGCCGAGCGCCTGTGGGCTCCAGTCCGGGATGTGCTCGTGTCGTTCGGCCGTGCGCCCTTGGCGTTCTATGTGGCGCATCTGTACCTGATTCATGCGATCGCGATCGTGCTGGGTATCGCACAGGGCTTCGCGGCGGATCAGTTCTTGACCCACTACCGGTATTTCCCCAAGGGCTACGGGGTGAGTCTCGGCGGGGTCTACCTGATCTGGACCGCCGTCGTCGTCTCTCTCTATCCGCTATGCCGGTGGGTCTCCTCCGTCAAGGCGCGGCGGGCCGACTGGTGGTTGAGCTACGTCTAGCGGGGGCGGGGGCAGACCTTGCGAAGCCTGGCATCGTGATGGCAGCGCACCCACCGGACTGGCAGTCCGTCCTGGCCCACGAGAAACGCCGGGATTCGATCCTCTGCGTTCTCTCCGGGACGACCGCCACATCGGTCCGGTAACTAACGCCATGATAATACTTATTATATGAGCGAAGGTCTGGTACGGGGAGTTAACCGGGCTGGCCAACTGACGCAACCCATAAGTGCCCTCGGGTCGAGTACAGTTCGAATATCACGCGACGGCGTGCAGGTTAACGAACCAAAGGTGAAAGAATGGACGCGCAAGCGCGCAGCAAGCTGATAGTTGAGCTCACGGCTGACCGTGACGAGCAGAATCACAAGGCCGCAGAACTGGAGCGGCGAGCGGCCCTCGCCAGACCAGGTCATGAAAGAACGCGCCTGGAGTCCGAAGCCAGTGAATTGCGGCAGAGTGCGCGGGAGGTCAATCGCCGGTTGGCAGAACTCGATGACAGCGAAATTCACGATGACGACAGGGGAGGCATCGAGCGATAAACTCGATTGCGTTACCACCACCGAGACCCCGCGAGTAACATTGGGAAGCCGATTTCAGCGCCAATGATCAGCCCCGAGGTCAGCGTGCGTTCGATGGTGGTGACCATCGAGCAGCTGAAACCGGAGCAGAACGCCAAGTTCCTGGCTCGTGTGATGGAACTGAGATCCCATGGTAGGAGTTGTCGGGGTGGCTAGGCCGGCAATCCGTCCCCCGGAAGCCACCGCAGGGAGGGCCCCAGCCGGGGATCTTCGACCGCCGCCTCACCGCGTTCGTTCGAGGGAATATGCCGTCGCCGAATATGCTATGCCCGAAAACCTCAGCCGGTACGCAGTTGCGGCACCGTCCACCCTTGGCCTTTGGACCGATGAATGCCATCAACGCGTTTGCAGTACTCGGCCCGCTTGGCCCGTGGGTTGAAGAACTGCTTGTACCAGATGCGCTCCAGATGGAACGGGCCGTCTGAGTTGACCTGAAGGATCCTCAGTGCTGGGCGCTTGTTCGCCCAAACCTCAAAATCCTGGGCGAAGGCGGCGAGGCTAGCCTCCTGAAACGCGCGGGCGACCGCAACGTCCTCCTGCTCTGCCACTTCGTGTGGTGATTTGACGAGGAGGGCGTGCCACGCGTGGGTCACCCCATCATCTACCGGCGTATTGGCAATCAAGATGATCGAAGGGTGGCGTCCGAGCATCTTGGAGAGCAAAAAGCCGGGGCCATGATAGGTCGTGTCGGTATAAAGCTTCTCGCCACTTTCGACCAGCGTACGGTGCGGGCCGATCATTCGCTGGGTGACATACGGGCCTGAGAATTCGTTTTCGAAGAATTCGACCGCACCGATCCCGTGAATTGGGCCGAAGTGGGCCATGTCAGTGATGTTGTCAATGACCTCCTGCCCGTGCACCGGCAGCGTACCCAGGTCGTCGAGCTTCCAGTGGACCCAGGCGGGATCGTCCCACTCGGCCAGGGTCGGTGCTTCCCATTCCGGCTCGCCATTCTCCGGGTCGTGCCAGACCCAGATCACACCCATGCTTTCGTGCACCGGCCAGCTGCGGACACAGGCTGCTTTTGGAATAGATCCCTTCAACCCGGGTATGTCGTCGCACTTGCCATCCGCGCCGAAGCGCCAGCCGTGATAGGGACAACGGATTCCGTCGCCGTCGATATGCTGGCCGTCGCGGACCACGTAGGAAGTGCTGTTGATGCCCAAGTGCGTTCCCATGTGAGGGCAGTAGGCATCGAGCAACGTAGCCTTACCGGACTGCTTACCACGATACAGGACAAAATCGCGACCGAAATATCGGAGCGGTTTCGGCTTGTCGGTGAGCTCAGCGGCGGCGGCAATCATGAACCAGCCGCGCGGGAAGGCGAACTCCCCGAGTCCGTAGTCTTTCGAAGTGGCCATGCTAGTTGCTCTTGTCAGGGGGCACCAGGCCGCCCAGTAATGCGCATCGCTTGTCCGCGCTTACGAAACCAAGGGGATTTACATCAAATCCCCCACCGCTACTAATCGATTCAACCTGCGAGACTGATGATCCGGCCGGTGCCGAAGGTCGGACAGCGCGTAGATATACTTAATAGATACTGATTAGTTCGATTGAGCGTGAGTGGGGGACTAGGTAGTTGCGCTGATACGCGTAAAAAAGTGCCGGTGTCATCGTTGATTCGGACTCATCAAACAGTTGGGGAGCAGAGCATGAATACGCAAAGCGCCGTCGCCGCACAAGCAGAATCGGCGATTCCGCTGCCCGAAGAACTGGTGCAACGGGCGCGCGAATTGATACCGAAGCTCATCGAGCGCTGGGACCGCGCCGACCGGGAATGTCGGATTTCCGAGGAAACGGTCGCCGAAATGCAGGCGGCCGGACTGTTTCGGGTCCTCCAGCCGCGCCGCTACGGCGGATACGAGATGGATCCACACGTCTTCTATCAAATTCAGATGGCGTTGGCGGAAGGGTGCATGTCAACCGCCTGGATCTACGGGGTGATCGCGGTCCACAACTGGCAGCTCGCCTTGTATGACGATCGGGCCCAGAAGGAAGTGTGGGGCAGGGATTCGAGTACCTTGATCTCTTCATCCTATATGCCGAAAGGCCAGCTGAAGCGAGTGCCGGGCGGCTTTCGGCTGACAGGCCGATGGGGCTTTTCCAGCGGTGTGGACCATTGCCAATGGGCCTTTCTGGGCGGTCTCGTGCCGCCGGAGTCAAGCCAGGGCGCACCGGAGTTTCGTACGTTCCTCGTTCCCCGCTCCGACTTTCGCATCGTCAAAGCCTGGGACACGGTAGGCCTTCGCGGAACGGGCAGTCAGGACGTGGAGGTGACGGATGCGTTCGTGCCGGAGTACCGCACGCACAAGGCCTCGGATGGCGCCGCGGGCACGAGCCCGGGGCTGAAGGTAAATACGGGTGCTCTGTACAAGTTGCCCTTTGGACAGATCTTCGTTCGTGCAGTCTCGACCTCTTCGATCGGCGCTCTCCAGGGAGCCTTGACGAGCTTCACAGAGTGGTGCGCGGCCAGGGTCTCGGTGAATGACTTCTCCCGCAGCGCCGAGGACCCGACGGCGCAGGAGCTGGCGGCGAAGACCACCGTGGCGATCGATGAGATGAAGCTTGCATTGATGCGCAATTTCGACTCCTTGATGCGCTCAGCACGCGCCGGGAAGGCACTCGACATGATGGACAGGATTCACTACAGAACCCAGTCGGCCAGCGTATCCGAGCGCTGCGCCGATCTGGTCAATAAGCTGTTCTACAGTGCCGGCGCCCATGGGATCTACCGTACGTCGCGACTGAGTCGGTACTTCGTCGATATCAATTGCGGCAGGACACATGTCGCGAACAACATCGCCAAGATCGCGCGCAATCAGGGCGGCGTGCTGTTCGGGCTCCCCAATACGGACACCTTTCTGTGACCGATATCCGCGGGCTGGCGTACATCGTCGCGCGGCACCCGGATTTGACGCAGTGGCGGCGGTTTGGCGAACAGGTCATCGGCATGCAGGCGGTTGCCGCGCCGACCGGCAGTCTTTGGCTGAAGATGGATGAACGCGCCTGTCGGCTGATTATCGAAGAGCACGCTGAGAGCCGCTACTTTGCCTCAGGCTGGGAGCTGTCCTGCGAGGAGACGTTTGTCGCCGCCGGAACGAGATTGACAGAGGCTGGAGTTGAGTGGCATCGCGCCACGCTTGCCGAGAAAGTCAGTCGAAATTGCATCGACATGATCTGGTTCGAAGACCCCTCCGGCAACCGCCACGAGCTGGTTCTGGGGTTCAAGACCGATTTCCGGCGATTTGCGTCTCCGACGGCAACGAGTTTCGTCACCGGCGATCTCGGCATGGGGCACACGGCTCTCCCGGCACCGAAATTCGATGCCACCTGGAAGCTGATGCACGAGGTGTTGGGCTTCTCGTTATCAGACTTCATGCATCACCAGCCCGATCCGGCAGGGCCTGCGGCTCGGATTTGGTTTGCCCATTGTAACAATGGCCGGCATCACAGCCTCGCACTGGCGGAAATGGAAGTAGCGAGCGGTTGCGTGCACCTCATGGTCGAGGTGCCCGACATGGATGAGGTCGGCCGTGCCATGGATCGGCAGCGTAAAGAGGGGATAAAACTGATGGCGACACTCGGCCGTCATGTCAACGATCGGATGACGTCCTTTTACCTCCTGACTCCCTCAGGTTTTGCGCTCGAATATGGGTATGGCGGCAGGGTCGTGAATTGGGATCGCAATGTCGTTCACGAGACGACGCAAGTGAGTCTCTGGGGCCACGATTTCAGCATCGGGTTTGGGTAGCATTGCACAGAGAGGTACCCGGGCCAGTGCCTTTCCCTGCCTACTGAACAACCGGCTGCGGCTGGTCCGCCGCACACCCGCGTTGCGCGCCCTGAGTCGCCCGCGATGTGCTTAACGTCGCCTATTTGGTACCCGATTTTCGCCGAATCCACTCTGAGTCAGTGCTTGCAGAAATCGAGCGGCCACCCTGCGTGGAGGCTCGCACTAACCACCTTGGAGATACCTTTATGTCGCGCTTACCAATGAGACCAATGCTTTTGCTGATGGGTATCTGGATGTGCGCCGCGGCCTCGGCGGCGGAGGCCGATACCTCTCTTGGCTGCACACTTGCCACCTTGCGGGGCACCTACGGGTTTGGCCTAACGGGCATTCACAATGGCATTCCTTTTTCGACAAGCGGCGTTGAGTCCTACGACGGACAAGGGCATGTCAAATATCACCAACTATGGAATGAATCGGAAGTCACGTATGTCTACGATGGGACCGCGACCTATACGATGACGGCCGCCTGCGTCGCCACGGTGATCTATGACGGAGACACAGGTCATCCGCCGTGGACATATTTTGTGGCAAGTGACGGTGGTGCATTCTTTTTCAACAACAATCACAACACTGGCGTCATCTCAGCCGGCCGCGAAGAACGGGTCTCTCTTGCACTTTTGGTAAAATAACCGCGTACAGCAACCTCCCGGAGAACACCCGTGGCCGGCGCGGGTGTCTTCTTCCCTTCGATCGAGTAAATGCGGAGCCTCCCGCAGTCAAGCTCACCGTCATGCACCTGACACGCTAGCGTTCTTGCTGTCGCGACGCTAAGGAGGCCTTCGCCGCGGCGATTTCCTCAGTGTGCGCCCTGGAGGTTATGCTGCGTGAAGTACCCGTTACAGCGAGCCTCCTATGCGATTAGCAATCCTCTGCATGGTTTTCATCTGTCTTGGGACGATGCTCAATGCAGTTGCCGGCGTGCCGCCGAGTCAACCGGAAGTCGACGCACCTGAACTTGCGCACCTTGGACCCTACGCTGTGGGTGTCAGGACCGTTACCTTAGTCCAAGCCGACCAGCCGGATCTGCTCGCATTCGCGGCACACCGAGTGACGCCGCGTGGCGATCGCGTTCTCACGGTCGATATCTGGTATCCAGCGGCGGCGGGGCAGGGAGCGCCAAGCGATGACTACAGCGCAAGCCTTGAATCGGAAAAGCCGGGCACTTACGCGAGATTCTCGATTCCCAGTCTGTCGCTGCGCGATGGCCGACCAGCCGGCGGCCGCTACCCACTGGTCATTGTCTCGCACGGCCGCAGAAACGCGACCGTGACACTCAGCTGGCTTACTGAAAACCTGGCCTCGAAGGGCTACGTGGTCGCCGCCATTCGTCACGAGGATCCCTCGGATGTCTCCTCATTCTGGTTCACGCAGCCACTGCTGCGCCGCCCGCTTGACATCGGCTTTGTTGCGGGCAGGTTGCAGAGCCTCCTAGCGACAGAGGGGCTCATTGATCCGCAACGCACGGCCCTGATTGGCTACTCGATGGGCGGCTACGGGGTACTGGCTGCCGCTGGCGCGGAGATCGAACCCTCAGCAGCAAAGCAGGTTCCCGGGGGCTTGCTGTTGCCCTACGCCGCTGGTGGTCCTCTGCGCGACGCCGTTCTCGTACGGAATCTGAAAGCCGTCGTTGCGCTCGCGCCCTCGGGTGGCGGGCCTCCGTGCATGTGGGGACAGCGAGGACTCGAAGGCATCAAGGCTCCGCTGCTGCTGATTGCCGGTGATCGCGACCATACCATCGACTATGTGCGCGGAGCGCGCGCGGATTTTGAGGGAGCAACGAGAGCGCACCGCTATCTGCTGACGTTCGAGGGCGCAGGCCATGCCATTGGCCTGAACTACGCGCCCCAAGCGATGCGCTCGACCTTGTGGGATCTGTCTTGGTTCGAAGACCCCGTCTGGCGCAAGGAACGGATCGTCGGGGTGAACCTGCACATGATCACGGCCTTCCTGGATCGCTACGTGAAGGAGGATCTGACCCGTGCGTCCTACCTCGACGGGCTTGTACCGGAGTCATCCAGCGGCGAGTGGCCGGTGAACGAAGGAGGCCGCTTCGATGCGTACAGTCCGGGCACCAACGGGATCACGGTGTGGAAAGGCTTCCAGCGAAACTACGCAGAGGGGCTGCAGCTGCTGCAGAGGCAGCCTGGGGCGGATACCGAGTCGAGCCGATGAAGTCGTGCGCAAAGGGTGTCGCGGTTTGCCGGCTGTCAGGTCACGGGTCGCTGCCTTTTGCTTAGGTCAAGCTTGCCAACAACAGGGTAAAGCCCGTGGACACTGAGGCTGCAGGTCCAGTGACGCCGGTGGCATCACTGGACCCGTCCACGGTCCTAGATATCATCCACCGCCGATGTGGACACCCAGCCGCCATCGACCCCGCCGGGCAGCATCTGTCCGACGTCTTCACCCACCTCGCGTTCGATCAGCGCCTCGAGCTTCGCATTCATGGCCTCGATGACCGCTGCGTTCTTTTTGCGGTCGAGCGCTAGGTTGGTTCGCTCGAGCGGGTCCTGCTGCAGGTCATACAGCTCGACATCGTTCAGTTCGAATATTGCCTCCAAGCTCTTCGGGCGATTGTGCTGCTTCGGGGAGAAGTACCGACTGAACTGGTAGCGCCCGTCGAACACGCTGCGAATTGCACCGCGCTTCCGCATGTCGGGTCCCATCGTCCGGTCCTTCACCGCCTGCGCGACTTTCGCCTTGCCATCGGGCTGCTCGAGCATGGTGATCACCTTGTCCAGGAATTCACCGTCGATGTAAGCGAACATGTTGTAGCAGAACAACACGCCGTCGCGAATCGCCGCATGGTCGTGCGCCTCTGGCTTTGCCAGCAGGGCCGAGAAGTCCTTTCCGGGCAGCTTGGCGCTGATTGCCGCCTTCTTCTCCGGCGAGGCGTTAGTGAGGTTGATGAGCGTCGGGGCGAGGTCCAGGTGAGAGGTCACGGCCTTGCAGCGCTTCCCGCCGCTCATGCCTGGGTGAACTACGACGAGCGGGACGTTGTTCTGCTCGCGGTAGGAGGTTGCCCCCTTGGCATGCAGGCGGTGCGCACCATCCAGATCGCCGTGGTCGGCCGTCATGATGATGATGGTGTTCCGGGAAAGATTCAGGGCATCCAGTTCATCCAGGATGGGCGTGAGGCTACGGTCGACGTCGCGTAGCGAATTGAGGTAGACGTTGTGGCGCTTCTTCCATCGCCAGTCTTCATTGGCGATGTGCCCCACCAGCGCATCGTGCGACTTTATGTAGTCCGCGTGGGCGGCGGGCCGTCCCGGTGCATCAATGCGATCCTGATAGCTCACCGGCAGTTGGAAGTCCCATTGCTTGGCATAAAGGGGGTGAGCGGGCTCCGGTTGGATGTGAGCCAGGGTGGGACGCCGGCTTTGACTGGGCTGGTTGGGACGGTCGGTATTCAGGTACATGATGTCGTGCGGGTTAATCAGGTTCACCGCGAGGAACCATGGCTTCCCTTGTGCGGCGAGATCAGTCCCGCGGCCGCGCAGCCAGCTGACCGCCATTGAGGAAATGATTCCATCGTGGCGATAGCCCCCGTGGTCGTGCGCGATGATGTCACCGACTCCGAAGTAGTCGGAGAAGCCGTAGGCCTCCATTTCCTTTGTGAAGATCTTGGTCGGCGAGCCCAGCTCGTTGACGGTCTCGAACTCCTTGGTGAGATGCCACTTGCCCTTGTAGGCAGTGTAGTAGCCGGCCTCGCGCATCATGTCACCCATGGTCGGGATTTCCGTCGACATGCTCTGGATCCAAGGAAAGTTCGTGTTGTCGAACATCTTCGTGAACTGGATGTGCTGCCCGGTGTAGATCACCGAGCGCGAGGACGTGCACACGCAGGAGTTAATGCGATGGTTCTCGAATACCGTGCCCCTGCTCGCCAGGCGTTCGCGGGCTGGGAGGCGATAGTCAGCAGGCAGTTCGCCTGGCCGGAAGAAGCGCTCCTGGTCGGTCAGGATGAAGAGAATATTGTACGGGCCCGCGTGGGGGGCCGCGGGCGAGGGGGTGCCACCAGTTGCCGCGGCGTGCGCTTCGCTGCTCTTGCCGACAAGGCCGATGCCGCCGGCAGCGACTAGCGCGCCTGCGCCGAGGACCTTCATGGCATTTCTTCGGGACTGGTCGACTTCGCTCTGTGTCACATCATCCATAGGCTTTCCTTGCGGGTATACCGCCGGGGTGTTTTCGGTGGGTGCGCACGTGCGCGCGGTCTTAATAGCTACGGAATCTCTCGCCCAAAATGTATTCTCAGTCGCGCTAAGTGCGCAGGCAGGCGATAGGGTTCGGTGAAGGCAACGACGGCGGTAGCGAGGTAATCCTCGCGCCGTTACCTCGGTGTTCTTGATGTAGTTGCGGAAGGTTCCGGCGGAGAGGCCGGCGGGCTGGATGCAATGCGTCGATGACCCTTCTCACGGTGGGCGACAGTACCGTCATAATGACAAACCGTCAAATCAATGGAAGCGGCTGGGGCAAAGGCGGCGAGACCGTGCTCGCGCAGGTCGCAGGCGCGGTGCTCGAGACGTTTGTCAGTGCTTGTGAGACGGTCGTCAGTGCTTGTGATAGGTGAAACCACTGGACAGCGTGCCACTTTGCCCGTCCGGGTTGGTTACCACCACGTTCACAGCCCCCGGCTTATGCGGTGGCGTCCTTGCAGTAATCTGTGTGGCACTCGTCACGACGACCGAGGTTGCCGCCGCACCACCGAAGGTGAGCGTCGCACCGGAGGCGAAGTTCCTTCCCGTCAAAGTGACAGATGTACCGCCGGCAGTGAGTCCGGTCGTGGGCGAAATGCCCGTCAGGGTCGGCGCCGCGGTCCCAAAGGTAAATCCACCGGCTAGCGTGGCGCTCTGTCCGTCAGGGTTCGTCACGACGACGTTCACACTTCCTTGCGCATGAGCTGGTGTGGTGGCCGTGATCTGGGTGGCGCTCACCACGACCACTGCAGTCGCCGCCGCACCGCCTAAGGTGACCGACGCCCCGGGCGTGAAGTTCTGTCCCGCCAGCGTCACCGGCGTACCGCCGCTGGTTGTTCCGCTGGTGGGTGAAATAGTCGTCAGCACTGGTGCGGGTGCGATATTTCCGTAAACGGCCACCTGCTTGGACCAGGTCGCGACGTAGACTCGACCGTTGGCCACGAGCGGCGGCACGAACTTCGCAAAATTGCCGAAGGCGTCGCGTGCGGCGTTCGTGTTCGAATTCCACAGTTGCGTCGCGACGTTGCTGGCATCGAACGCGTACAGGATGCCCGGAACCGGGGGATTGTTTTCGGCATCGCCGCTGGCCGCCACGGTCGCCCACAGCACGCCGCTGCCGGGCGCGTCGCCATTGGCGGAAAGCGTCAGGATGCCGCCAGGCCAGATCTGGCTGGTGACATTGCCCTGGGCGCCGGGGGTGGTTGCCAGGGTGCTGCCGTTGAAAGCAAACGACTTGACTCGATCGTTCACGCCCCAGTCATACAGTAGCGGTCCGCCATTAGCGCTGGAACGCTGCCAGTAAACTGGGCCACCCCGTAACTCATCCACGGAAATCTGGATCGCCTGCACGGCGCCGCTATTGGTGGCGGTCTCCTTGCCGAGACCAGCGGCCGTATCCAGAACGTAGAGCACGCCCGTCTTGCCGCCGCCGACGAGCAAACTGGTGCCCGGCACGAGCATGGGACCTGAACTTGTGAGGTCGGCGTCCTGGTTATCGAGCGTGAGCCAGCTGCTGGGAGTAAACCAGTCCTTCAGTGCCAGACCGGCGGACGGATCGAGCTTCAGGATGCTCTCGCTGAAGTTATGAACGCCGTCATAGCCCGTGCCGTTGTATCCGTTGCCGGTGATCACATAGACGTTTCCTGAGGCGTCGACGGCCGGCGGGCGGCCTGACTGCCAAACTCCGGCGCCACCGTTGCCGGAAGTCACAGTCGCGAAAATGCCCGTCTGAGCAAGGGTGCCCTTGTCGTAGGCCATGACCCAGCCGCTGTAGAGGTTCGCGGTCGACTCGAGTTCGAGCGCCCCGAACCCGAAGACGATGTTGTTTCCCGAAAGCACCAGCGACAGACGCTGCCATGCATTACGGGCGTCAAAGGTCATCGTGCTATAGCTGCCCGCGATGACTACGCCGGAGCCGGTGCGCGGCTGGCCGGTGGTGATGTCGATCGCGTGCAATCGGTACACGAGCGTGTTGCTCTCCAGGGTGCAAGCCACGGCGTAGAGTGTTTTGGTGGCCGGGTCGATCACCGGCGTACTCAGGATGCCGAGGTTGCCGATGATGTTCTTGTTTCCGGAATACGCGAACGAGGCGATCGGCACTGGCGTTGCGCCGACGAGGGTGGCGAGATTCTGCGTCCACAACGGCGCGCCGCCTGTGTCGGCGTCGAACGCGTATAGGGTATCGTTCATCGTCGCGACGTAGAGGACGTTGTGCGCGACTTGATTGATGACTACGCCCGGCACATATAGGGGTTGCGCCAGGATGTTGTCATCCACCGCCAGTTTGAACGCGAGTCCGAAGCTTCCCGAGCTCACAGTGGAAGCGGTTAGCTTGGTCTCGGTGAGTGTGGCCCCGGTCACGCCCGCATCGTATCCGCGCTGCAGGACGGGCGACTGAGCGTGGGCACGTCCGGCTTGCAGGAGCGCCAGACACATCAGCGCCAGGGCGGTAGCGCCGGCGAGAGTGACTCGCCCAAACAGGGTGGCACGAGCCGCTGCAGCGGCCGTCTTCTGGTTATTCATGGACTGCTCACTTGTACAGTTGCACCGCTTTCGAGCGGTTGTTCGATGTATATCGCCGGTCGGCGTGGCTAATTCTTGATGTGCGCCGGCCCATAAACTCTAGTCCCGCTCCCGAGGCTGCACAACAGGGAGTTGCCTCTGGAGATGAGCCGCCTGTGCGGCGGCCGGAGATCCAGTCGCGGCGCGGCCAATCCTTCCCCGTGATATCAGCAGCTTATGCTCAAGCGGCCCCATTCCCATGGGGATTGAATCTCGAGAAGCCTTTTTTACCTATTCACCGGGGATCGCGCGTCGCGTTCGAGCTACCGGAATGGTCAACGGATCGCAATCCGTCGGAGCGTTACTGGAGGGATCGGCTGCATGAGCGGCGGTTCGCGGAAGCGGGTCGTCAACGGAGAAGCAATCCGCTCTAAATGTCCATAAAGCTATGATTTCGCTCCTGCTCGAGCAGCCGACGTGCAGTCTCCGTGCAACGAGCCCCGCAAAGCGTGTGACGAATCAGGTTGTGGATATAGAACCGGATTCCACTTGTGCGGAATGATCAGAAGGTTCGAGCACAAGGCGCACTTTTCAGTCCGGGGCCATGCAGTTGAGGTGAACTATGTCGCTTACCTATGGCGATACCACTGTCGCGAGCGTGCGCGAGCGCGCGACGTCCTCATTTATCGGTTTTGCGCCGGCCACGCGCGACTTGTCGTCTCTCCGAATTCGTCCTCGTTTTCTGGATTCCCGTGTCATCGCCGGAGCGTCGCACCGCGCCGTCACGGCGGTCGGCATGTTTGCGGAACACGCAGCTACAGGAATCGGTGTGTGAGCAATCGGCAAGGGGCAGGTGAGGGGCTTCCGCAGAGAGGAAGCGCCTCCCTTTGAGTTCCAATGCAGCCGGGCACGCTGACTTCGGCGCCACGATTTCCGCCGCATGCCACGGGTGCTTCCCGCCGACACCCCTCGGCGTGTTGTCTTTGTCCGACACTTGCATGCCCTCGGTAGCGGAACAACGACGCAGCAAAATGCGTCGCGCTCGATGGCGATCTTCGGGCAAAAAGACCTGTTCTGGATCGTGCTAGATCACGCGCGACGAACTTAAACCGTGAACGGCGTCTCATGCCGACTCAATGTTTTGATCGATGCAAACACTCAAACTATGCTGCCGCCAAGTGAAGCAGATCAGCTTCTCGGTCTCATGAAACTCAGGGCACCGCCTCGTGCCCATTCGACCGAGTTTGGGACGGTCTCTTCTACCAGGAGCGACTGAGCTCCCCTGTGGTGCTCGGACTTGCAATCCATTGGCGCTAAATGTGTCGCGATCGAAACCGAGAATGGACGTCTAACGGAGGGCTAGAGGTTTCCGCTTCGTCGAATCCGCATCGCGTGCACAAACGATGGTACGTCCGCCCGCCATCGAGGCAACAGCACGGAGATTGCAAGCCCCTCGCAATCTGCCGCAATCCCCATATAGATCGCCAACGATACGGCTGCGGCGTTGGGCTCACCAAGCACAAGGATCCAGAAGACGCCGACGAATAGGCTGAGTCCCCAAACCTTGGAAGACCACATGTGATAACTCGCCTCTCGACGGAATTTCGCGAAATCAAACGCATATCTGAACGCCTCGAGCGCCGCGAAAATACTGAGTGAGACAATGCGCTCGCGAATGGCGACGGGGTATAGCCACCAGGCTGCGAACAAGCACGTCGCATAGAATAGAGTGTCCGCGGCGCTGTCGAAGCGCCGGAGGTTCGCGCTGACTACACCTAAGCGCCGGGCAAGAACCCCATCAAAGACGTCGGACAGGAACGCAGTGACAAGACAGACCGCGAACGCGGCAGGCACGGGCGCAAAGACCGCCAATATCGCTACAACTGGCGCAAGAAGCACGCGTAATGCCGTGAGAAGGACTGGGATGCGCTTAGCTAAGTCGCGGTGAACTCGTTCTTTAGGCATCTTTCATCTGCGCGCGAGTGCGCGGGTTTGGCGCGTGCAGCACGTCGAGCGCAGCGTAGTCTTCCGTTGCGGCAGCAGCAAGGGAGAACATCAATCCCCTGGATGCCCGGGTACTCGCAATCCATTGGTGTGGCGCTAAACATGCAAAGAATATGGCTTTGCGTAGTAGACCAGTGAGGATCGTGCAGATAGTTGCGGTGGGGGACCGATCAAGTAGCGTCGGCCGGTGAGCTCGGCGACCTACTCAGATCTTTAGAGAGTATTCGGAGCCGAGTGCCCGCGGCGGGCTTGGTGCGCTCCTAGCGCATTCCCGCGCCTTCAGCCGCGGATCATCACTTCCACGAATATCCGATCCGCAGCCACAGCGTGCGGCCCGATAGCAGATAGAACGACTCACTACCGAATTCGCTCGCGGTTACCGGCGGGCGACGGTCCGTAAGGTTAGCCCCCTCGGCGCGGAGATCATAGCGGTCCCATCGGTAGCCGATGTTCGCATCGATAGTTCCGTAACCTCCGACCTCAGCGGTATTTTCTTCATCCAGATAGCGGCGTCCCACGTATCTGAATACGGCGGTGGAAATAAAACCACGAACCGGCGTGTAGAGTAGTCCGGCCGCCGCCATCACGTGTGGCGATAGCGGCAGCTGGCGTCCGCTTACATTTACGTCAGACTCTCCATCGAAGAACAGATAGTTCGAAAAAGTAGCGTCGTGATACGAAGCGGTCGCCACAAAAGAGAGATCTTCGGTGGCTCTAAGTCTTGCTTCAACCTCCACGCCCCGTAGTTTTTCACCGCCAGCATTGGCGAGGGCACCCGAGCTGGTGGGAACTACAAGGTTGCTGAAGTTGAGGGCAAAGAGTTCGGTTTGGTAGGTCAGTCGCCCATCCGCCAGGGCGCCCTTGAGGCCGATCTCGTAGCTCTGGGCAGTTTCAGGGCTCAACAGATCCGGCGTATAGTCGGGTCCAAAATCTACGGCGGCCGGCTTGAAAGCGTTGCGGAAATCAGCGTAAAGGACGGCTTGGTTGTTCCCGTCTGTCCAGGCACGGTAGCTTATGCCCAAAGTCTCACTGGGCTTGACGATGGTTTTATGCACCGTCGCTGAAGCGAAATCTGGGGGCGGCAGCGTAAGGTCGCTTGATTCCTTTTGCTCGTAAGTCTCATTCAAGCGAATGCCGGCGTCGACGTTCCAACGGCTTCCAAGCTTCCATGTTGCCTGCGCGAACTGGCCCGCGAATAACCGTCGATCGTCGATTGTTCCGATCTCCGTCACAGGGACGTCATAACTCGGCGGTGGCAATGCCGACCCATCCAGCGGCACGGTGTAACCGTCGTTCCCGTTCAGGCTGGTCTGACGGCCTCTGCCGTAAAGCAGGTCTGCGCCAACGGCCAGCGTAGGTCCGTCGGACGTCGTTTGAATCCAGTGGGTATCGAAATACCCATCGTCAATCGCGCGACTCTGGCTCTGCGTATCCGCGGTACCGCTAAGATCGGGATGCAGGAACGCACGAATATCTGTAACGGTGGAGTAGGCAAACGAAAGAAGCGTCTCCCATTGCCCCCGCCCAGCGGGCTGCGTATACCCAAGCGCGAGGTGATACTTGTTTTCATCGATCCGTGCGTCTGCTGGATTGAAATTCGCATCAACCGGCGTGACGGCGCTCATTCCAGGCCCGGTATGCAGTACCGGGCTGGGCGGTACATCCCTGACAAAGCTAAGGTTTGCATCGAGTCGCACCACCCCGCTACCAAGATCTAGGGAACCGCGGTAGAGCGCGTTTGCGTCGCGCGCCTTTTCCCGTGGATCCGAGAAGTTCGTATCCCCGCCGTCAACGAAGAGCGACTCCCGGAAGCTCGACGTGGACGGAAGCGCCGCAGACACCGAGCCACGGAGCGAGCCATAGCTACCGTAGGCGACGTCAGCTGCGTCGTCCGCCGCACCGGCCGGGTAATGAATTGCCTGGACGACGCCGACGAACGATGTGGCGCCGTACATCACCGGCGCCGCCCCCTTCAGCACTTCAATTCGCTGGACGCCAGTAAGATTCAACGTGGTGATCGCGGGATTAAATGCACCGCCCCACGGAACCCCGTCCACCACTAGCAAGAAGGCGTCAAACTCGTGGAGCCCCCAGAACGAGGGCACCGCACTCGACGGGCCGGCATCGCCCCCGGACGGTGCCTCCACACCCGAGACTAGGGCGAGTGAAGCGGAAAGGTCTCTGGAATCGCGGGCGGAAAGTTCTTGACCTGACACCACGGAGATCGTTGCCGGAACCTCAGCCAAAGATTGGGGTGCGCGGGTCGCCGTGACTACAACCTCATCAAGGCCCTCGGCCCATGCGGGTGGCAAGGCGAGAAGAATTCCCACACAGCCTGCGAGCATGCTCGATACGGCAGTACGGCTCACAAGTGTGTTCAGATGTGATCGGGTACGCGGATTAGTTCGCGGAGTTTAGGGAGTCAAGCCATGTACTACCATTCCTAGTAGATGCGAATCGGCAATCACCGAGCGTACGCGCTCTCGGTTTCGATCGACGTCATGTCCGCCAGCATGGCCGTCGGCAATGCATACCGCTGCAAGGCGCAGCGCGATCGGTAGGCAGTAAGCGAGCGGGCGCCGCCGAAAGCCGGACCCGCTTGGTAAGGCGAGAATAAAAGAAGCGCGTCGATCTAAGTGTCGAGAAATCGCATCCAAGGCGGACTTGTAGTCCGCTGTTAGCGTCGGCAAATACATGACTTGGTCCCAATACACCGGAGTGTCGTGCACAGATCATGCACCCAGGGTTACTTCTGAGAACAATCGACGCTCACGCTGGGTAGTCAGGTCATTGCCTGGCGAGCTGCCGGTAACGACCTTCGAGGTGCTCCCGTTCCCTGGGGTTTTTCACTTGCTCCAGGGCCGTGCAGTAAGACTGCGCGGCCTCAGAGTGCCGGCCTAGGCGCGTGAGCAATTCGGCACGCACGGCGTGGTAGAGATGGTATTGCCGCAGGTCTTCAAGGGTATCGACGACGTCGAGCGCGTGTTTGGGCCCCGCCAGCTCCGCCAAAGCCACGGCGCGGTTCAACTGGACTAGCTGCGTCGGCTGGATGATGAGCAGATGGTCATAGAGCATAAGTATCTGTCGCCAATCAGTCTGCCCGCTGTGCACGGCATCGCAGTGCACGGCGTTGATCGCGGCCTGAAGTTGATAAGGACCCGGCTGATCCATCTTCAGACACTCCTTCAACAAGCGTCTGGCTTCTTCAAGCTGTTGTGTATCCCATAGTTGCCGATCCTGATGTCGCAGCTCGATCAGCGCTCCGTTGACATCAGTTCGAGCCCCGCGACGGGCATGGGTGAACAACATCAGTGCCAATAGCCCCCGCACTTCCGCGTGTCCCGAAAGGGTGTCTACTAAATGTCGTCCGAGCCGGATAGCCTCCGCACACAGTTCACCGTCGCTCAGCTGCGGCCCACTGCTCGCTAGGTAGCCTTCGTTGAATATGAGATAGATGACGGCCAGCACCGAACGAATGCGATCCGGCAGCTCATCCAGGGCGGGCACCCGATAGGGAATGCCCGCTTCGCGGATCTTGGCTTTGACGCGCGAAATGCGCTGCGCGACGGTTGCCTCGGGAAGCAGGAATGCCCGCGCGATCTGCGCCGTGCTCAAACCTCCCATGAGCCTTAAGGTGAGCGCAACCTGCCCTTCAGGGGAAATCGCTGGGTGGCAGCAGGTGAACATCAGGCGCAGCGTATCGTCACGCACTTCAGGCTCCTGCGCCTCGGGCGCTTCCTGCAAGGCGACGGCTGCCGCCTCCCGGTCCGGACGCGTCGCCTCACGTCGTAGTCGGTCAATCGCCCGGTTGCGCGCCGTCGTAATGATCCAGGCGCCGGGAGCGGGGGGCACACCCTCGTTCGGCCAGCGCTCGATCGCCGTGGCAAACGCGTCCTGAACCGCCTCTTCGGCCAACGATATATCACCGAGGAAGCGGGTCAGCACCGCGACCGCGCGGCCGTATTCGCGTTGGGCGATTACCGCAATGTCGTGCATCAGTCGGGTTGTTCCATGAAGGGGCGCACCTCGATGGGACACGTCGTGGCCTCTGCGGATTTGCTGGCCCAGTGCAGGGCGGCGTCCAGGTCCGGGACGGCGATTATGGTTATGCCGCCGATTTGTTCCTTAGTCTCCAGAAACGGCCCGTCGGTCAGCACAATCTGTCCTTTCTGATTGCGCAGCACTGTTGCGGACTCCGGCGCATGCAGCCCACCGCCGAACACCCATACGCCCGCAGCCCGCATCTGCTCGCGAAGCGCGATGACGTCGACCGTGATCTTTTTCAATGCCTCTGCCGTGGGGGCGGTGCCACCTGCGGAGTAACACACGCTGAGCAGATAGTGCTTCATATAGATTCCTCAAGCGCCCGGCGAACTGCCGGTTTTCACTCACTAAACGAATGGGGGATCGCCTTTTCGACAAGGGTAATCCGCAAGAGACCTCGGCCATCCCCAGGGTTGTGACAGGGGCGTGTTGCCATCGAAGCCTCACGCTCAAGCTCTACGCTGATGGCGGGCCGTCTCACCCACTCAGGTCTTAGGTAGCAAAGTGCGCTAAGCAATTTGACACAAGCAACATCGCGATTGTGAGTATTCATTGCTAGCGCGCTCGCGGCTTGAATGGCGTCCGGGAGCTTTAGGCGCAACGATGCTCGAAAGCGTGCTGTACTTTCAGCGTCGTGATTGCAAACCGGCCGTCACCCCTCGAATGCAGGTCGAAGAGAGGCATGAAGCGCGGCCGGCTGTGGATGAGCCTCCAGAAAATAGATGATGGGCGCTGTATCCAGCAATATAAAGCGCCTGCCTCGGCAGGGTGCTCAGGGCGAGCGCGCCCATTCATCCCGCAGCTGGCCGATGGTGCCAGCACAATCCTTGCCCCAGAGAGCCTTGCCAGAGCCTCGCAGTTCGAGGAGGGATTGTTGCCCTCCCGTTGCGTCGAACTCGTCTGAAGGAACCAGCGCCGCAACTGGTCTTACGTGCTTGGTAATGATCGTCGCGCGACCCTGTTCAGCGGCGTCGAGCAGGTCGGGAAGCTGATTGCGGGCTTCCTTGGCGCCTTTGCGGATCGTCTTGGACATCGGAATCCCTCCAATTGACGAACCGTACAGTACCGTACGGTCAGTATCAAATAGTGGCGACAGGAGCCATGAGAAGGCGATATAGCCTGTGAGCACTCCCAAGGGCTTTCGTTAAGAACTCTGGCACGTGACTAAGCAACCGGTTGCGTAGGCGCCGCAGCTCGGGCACGATCCACTGCGAAGAGTCGACTCGCCTTCCTCTTCGTCCTCTTGTGAGTGGTCAACGCTTCCGCCGCGGACGTCTCTGCTGGGCCGGGGTCGGCGCCCAATCCGGCGCTGGTAGCCACGCGGGAGTTGCGTTAGGACAGCATGCGCGATCGCGCGAGTATTACGATGCTTTCGGCAAGAACATATAAGGCTTAGGCAAGCCGACGGGGGATGCCCTGCTTTTATGACCGGAACCCAATCTCAGGCTGGTTCGAGCTATTGGACTTCGACAGGCCTGCCGGTAGCGTTGCTCCTGGTCGCGATGCTTTCTTTTCAAGTGGGGGCTTCAATAGCAAAGTCCCTATTTCCGTTGGTGGGGCCAATCGGCGTGGTGGCGATCCGCGTAGCCCTTGGCGCGACGGTCCTGTGGATCACGACGCGCCCTTGGGTCGCAGCGAAGCGCCCGCAGGCCTCGCGCGCACTCATCGTCTATGGGGTGTCCATGGGATTGATGAACCTGTTCTTCTATGCCGCGTTAGACAGGATTCCACAGGGCGTTGCGGTTGCAGTTGAGTTCATTGGCCCGCTAGCGGTTGCGATAGTTTCGTCCCACCGGCCGATCGACTTTGTTTGGATTGCCATCGCAAGCGCTGGATTGATCCTCTTGCTGCCGGTGAAGCACATCGGATCCGCCGGCGATCTCTATGGAATCGTGCTGGCGCTCGCTGCGGGTGCGTGCTGGGCGATTTACATCGTCTCTGGGCAACGGGCGGGCGCTCAACACGGCATGCAGGTTACTGCCTTCGGAAGCTTAATCGCCGCCTCAATTGTAGTCCCACTCGGTATCGTCAAGGTGGGACATGCCTTGTTCGCGGGCAGTGTGCTGATCCCGGGACTGCTCGTGGCCATTCTTTCGACTGCTATTCCATACGCCCTAGAGATGGTCGCGCTCACGCGTCTCAACGCCAGAACCTTTGGCGTGTTGATGAGCCTAGAGCCAGTTCTGGGCGCGCTAAGCGCGTATGCCTGGCTCGGTGAAGGACTTACTGCGCGTCAGTGGCTCGCGATAGCTCTAGTGATGACTTCGTCGGCGGGTGCAACCCTAGGAAGTCGATAATTTCGTGGGGCGCTAAGGGGAAGCCATGTGGCACCGCGTACCGGGCTCGAAGACAAGAGTTGCGATCAGGTCAACCGGATGAGAACAATGTACCGTCCGGGTTTACGGAAAGCAGGACGCCAGATTGAAAGCACGCTTGTTCCCGCGATGGCAATCGCAGTATCGGCGGCGAGGCGAGACCAAGTTCCGTAGCCACCAGTGCACCGAGAGCCAAAATGGCGTCTGGTGAGTCAAGCACGAGCGCAGCGGGTGCCAATCCTCTGTAAATCAGTTCGAGTAAGACTGAACTTGCAGAAGAAGAACCTCGAAGGTTCCTGATGAGCAGGATGGTGTTGGTGATTGAGTTGCCGTGCTCCCTTGACCTCGTATCCGTGAGGCGGCCCGTAGCGGGGGAGACACCGCCCCAGAAGCTGATCGGCTCGAGGAGGTGCAGTACTGAACCCCGCACTCTGCGTAGAGGGTGTGCGGCCACCAGTATCTCAGCCTGAAGCGGGTTCACTTTTCAGTTACGTTCCAAGGGTGAGACGCCCGCTAATTGCGGACGCGACGCAGCTGTCCAGGGAGCCAAATACGACTTCATAGCCTGTGTTGGCGGGAGTGTAGTGTGCGAACTTAGCGGAATTCGTGAGCAGCACTCCGTTCTTGGGAACAAGAATAGGGGTAACGACGATGCAGGTGTCGGTCACCAGCGTCACGCCGCGATCCCGTAGACGCGCTTCGATCCCCTGGTCACGAACAGACTCCAAAGAGCGGCGACTTGTGCAAGCGTAAAGCGGGACGCGGCACTGGCTTGTACCCAAGAGCGCAGCAAGTTGGCGCAGCTCCTCTGCAGAAAGGTGTGGACTTCCGATAGCAACCGCATCGAGTGGAGCACCGTTCTGCAAGGTCACGGTCGAAAGGCGTGCGCGCACATCGTCGAGCACGGACATTTCTAGGATAATCACTTCTTCTGGAGCTCGACCGCCAAAAGCGCGGTCTCTGTCCTTGGCTTCAGGAGTCGTGCCCACCACGTGGAATAGCCCCACGGACCCGCTCGAGGCTGCCGCCGCTCCCAGCGCCTTCAGACGATCCTCTGTAGGATCTTCGAGACCCTCAAGGGCCGCAATTCTTGTTCCAATCGTCCGCCCAAGCCAGCTGCCGATAATCGGGTAGGCTACGTCACTTCGCAAAAAGTCCCGGGGAAGCTTGGTCGCGTCAACCAGTACTGTCGCTAGACGATTTGCGGGGATATGAAGTCCTGTGCGCGGTACGCGCCCAGTTAGTGCCGCGCAAATGTCGAGAAAATCACCATAGCGATTGGTACGGGCACCCAGCACTGAGTTACAGAAGGCTACGGCGTTACTCTCACCCCACGCGACATCTTCGCCCGCTTTAGGACGATGGCCGGCTTGGTAGGGAGCACAAGTCCACGTCTGACGGCAACCCATGGCCACGTAAGCGTTTGCCATCCGCGTAGCCATTGCCGTGGCAGAAGCGTCCAGACGCGTCACCCCTTCATGCAGCAAGTCCAAGGCTCCTACGTTCAGGGTGGTCGGAACGCACACGCGAACTCCCGTCTGCGCAAGCTTTTCGGCAAACAGGACACCTGAATCTCCGTGGTAGAGGCAGCCGTCAATGTGGGCCGAGCTGACGGAAACCAGTTCCGTGGCACCAAGCATCTGCGCAACTTTCGTAATCATCCGCATGGCGCAGGCGACTGCGGGACCAGAGCCACCGGCAAGCATTTCCTCGTCTGCTTGACCTAACTGGAGCGAGGAGGACGGCATTGTTGGCTTTAAAGGCCGCGAGCCTTAGGCGGTTGCGTGTGTGCTGCTTTCCGCGCCGCAGCCTTGGCTCGCGGAACTTCGCGCGCTTGAGCGGGCATTTCTGCCTCGCACGCGATCACCAGAATCTTCGCCGGGCTGCCGGTTTTGTTTAGGTAGGCGTGGCGGACGCTGCTGTCAAAGTAAACCGAGTCACCAACTGACAATTTCAGGGGCGCATACACCTCAGTATGCAGCTCGACTTCTCCCTCCAGCACGTACGCGAATTCATCCCCGTCATGTCGCAGAAGCTCTTCAAAATCTTCTACGGACTTAGCGTGAAGCTCCATCACCACCGGAAGAAAGCGCTTTCGCACCAACTCCTCCCCCAGGTAGCGATAGGTGTAGACGCCGGTATCGACCACAAAACCGTCCGCCCCGCGGTGAACGCTGCGACGTCCGACGTGTGGGTTGGACTCACCATCCGAAGAGATGTCGCTGAACAGTCTTGTCACGTCGACATCAAGCGCCTTAGCTAGGCTAATGAGCTTGTCGTAGGTCAGTGAGCGCTGACCATTCTCGATTTTTGACCAACTTGATGTAGACAGCCCCGTCTTCGCGCTCGCGTCTGCAAGAGACCACTTGCGCTCGTTTCTTATCGATCGCAGCGCAGAGCCAAGGGTGGGGCGCGTTCTGTCCTTCGAAGTCACGGTTCACAGCCTCCTCTGATGGGGAACGGGCCTTTCTCCCTACTTTAGCTTAGGAGTGCATATCGCCATTTAAATAAAAAATGGACAGAACGGCAATAGCGTTGCTATTGTGTACAAAAGGGGGGCAAAACATGCCAAAGCTACCGTTCCTCACTCGTAAGAGTCTTGGATTACTGTTGATCTGCGCGAATGCGTCTGCCGCCGAGGTCGCTCTGGGAGAGACGCCTTCGGCTGACGGTACGCAGAATTTAACCGAGGTCGTCGTAACCGCATCCAAGCGGCCCCAGGAGCTACGGGATGTGGCGGATTCAGTCACCGCTTTTACGGGGGCCGATCTGGAGGCGCTCGGCGCGCAAAGCCTCGAGGACTACGTAGGGCGAGCGCCGGGCGTGATATTTAACGCGGCCACACCCGGGGTATCGAACGTGACTATCCGCGGAATTGGCACGGCGACGGTCTACCCCGACCAAGGACAGGCGACCACTGGAATCTACCTCAACGACATTCCATTGACCGACCCGGGTTTCGCGATGGGAATCCCGGACATTGACGTATTTGACGTTCAGCGGGTGGAAGTGCTGCGCGGCCCACAGGGCACGCTTTTTGGTACAGCCACACTCGGCGGTGCCGTCAACTATATTCTCAATCCTGTTTCCCTGGATGCCTACGATGCGCGGGTCTCCGCCGGACTGTTCAAAACCGATAATGGGGATCAAACCGGTTACATGGTGAAGGGTGCCGCGAATCTGCCGTTGGTGACTGACAAATTCGGGATTCGTCTAACCGCGATCAAGCGCTTCGAACCGGGTTATCTCGACAACGTCGGAATCGGACGCAACAGCTCTAATACCCAGCAGATCGAGGACTTTCGCCTGAACGCACTGTGGAAGCTGAACGACAAGGTGTCGGTAAACTTCTTCAGCTTCTACGATCAGCTGAATAACGGAGACGGCTTCTATAATTTCGTCCAACTGGGCGAGCTTAAGAGGGATACATTTATCGCGGAGACCAGTAAGTTCACGAATATCGTGAATTCACTGAAAGTGGAGGCAGATCTGTCGTTCGCCACGCTCACCTTGTTGGGTGCGAACTCACAGAAGAAGCAAGACTCCAATTCCGACCTTACACTCTACTTTGACGATGTTCCGACCAGTGGGCCTGCCGCAGCCAGAACTGACTCGACCAGTTTTGAGGGACGGCTTACTTCGCCCAATAGCCGCACTTTTGAATGGTTAGCGGGCATCTACCACGGCCAATTCAGCGAGTACTATCCGTCTCCGAGCATCCAGGATGGAGTCGACGTCTTTTTCTTTTCCGTCGATTACCATTCGCTGGAAACCTCAGAATTTGCTGAGGCGACGTATCACTTTTCCGACAAGTGGCGAGCAACGGCTGGCGGCCGTCACTACAACATCGACTTCAAGACCGAAACCATCGACCAGCCGTTAGGCTCGCCCCCTAGTGGAGTTAACGGTTCGGGCACTGCGAGCGGCTTCAGCCCGAAGGTCTCACTAACATTCGAGCCAAACAAGAACTTCATGGCATACGCGCTTGTTTCGCGCGGCTTCCGTTCGGGGGGCGTCAATCTGGTTCCCCCGCTTTCCGGGTTTGCAACGCCAGCCACATATGGGCCCGACAGCCTGATCAACTACGAAGTTGGTGTCCGGCCCTCGTGGTTGGACCACAGGTTAACGCTGGATTCCACGGTCTTCTTCATTGACTGGAGCGATATTCAAGTCCGCCTGAATCGCCCGGATGGCTACTCCTACGCCGCTAATGCCGGCAAGGCGCACAACAAGGGCTGGGAAAACTCGCTGTACTGGAGGCCCATCGACAGCCTCGACCTGCAGGTGAACGCAACCTACCTCGACGCAAAGCTCGCCCAGGGTCTCGATCTGGGTAACGGCACAGTGGTGCCCGAGGGCAGTACTTTGCCAGGCGCCTCAAAGTGGACGACTTCAGAGGTGGCCACCTACCACTGGACCGGTGATCACAAGCCGTTCCTATCAGTCTCCCACCGCTATGTTTCCTCTGCACTAAGCGCCTTTGGAATCCTGCAGGCTACAGGGGGAAGCCTGCCGGTCGGAAATTACAACCTCTTCGATGCGCGTGCCGGGCTGAACTTCGGGTCGTTCGATGTCAGCGCCTACTGCAACAACATTGCTGATACGAGGGCCGTCACGGCCGCACAAGCAGCTGGTCCATACACGCAGAATTTCTTGGTGAGGCCAAGAACCGTCGGCGTGCAGTTCGACTGGCATTTATAAGGAACCCATATGGCAGCATTGACTCGCCGCAGGATGCTCTTGTCGGCTTTGGGCACAGGCCCGGTTCTGGCGGTTGCTCCCAGCGCATATATTTCAGCAGCGGCCTCGAGTGACCCTCGTAAGGTCCCGCGCACGGATCTGGCGACCCTTCTGCAGACCGAACAGTTCAACCTCAAATCGGACAATGGAACGGAATACGTTGTTCAAGTGGGGTTGCCTCACGCCGTTGATCCCGATCTGCCACTGATGGTTCGTGGCAGAAAGCCTGTGACGCTGTTTGTACTGGACGGAAATGAGAACTTCGGGCTGGTCAGGGATCTGACGCGCATGATGCAATGGGGTGGTGATGTGCCTCCCTGCCTGGTGGTGGGCGTTACTTACCCTCCGCAATATCTGGATCTTCCGGTTTCGGTGAAGAACCCGCGTACATACGATCTGACCCCGACTGCGCATGGCGGCATGGAGGACGAGTTGCCGGGGGCGAGTGAAGGTGGTGGCGGGCCGGCATATCTCAAGTTCCTACTGACCAAGCTTAAGCCGGTTATCGAGCAGCGGTACGACGTCGATAATTCGGTATCCGTCCTGATAGGGCATTCGCTGGGCGGACTTTTCGTAATCGGTGCGGCGACTCAAAGTCACGGTGGGTTTCGTCACTATCTCGCCCTTAGCCCGTCCCTATGGTGGGACCAGCGCTTTGAACTCCTACGCTTCGAACGAACTCTCAAGAAGGGCTTTCACCACGACGGCCGCCTCGCGGTATACGTTGGCGAGCGGGAAGAGCACATATCCGGTGCGTATCCGTCAATGGTGGGTGATGTCATAGCGCTCAAGGGTGTGCTGGAAAACTATCCGAATGCATTCGAAAAGAACCTTATTCAGGTCTTACCGGAAGAAGACCACCACACCCTGCAAGGGACGGCGCTGTCGAGGGGCTTGCGCTTCCTTCTCAGCTAGAGGCTTCGGCACGGGTCGAAAACTTTCAATGCCGAGCAAATTACTAGCGGTACTTGGCGTGCTGGCGCTCATACAAGCGGCACATGCGAAGCCGGTCTCGTTGAACGCAGATGCCGCACTGGATGATTTGGAGCGGCGTTACTTAGACGAATTCGGTCGATTCGCCCCAGTTGATGCAACACTGATAGGCGATCATCGGCATGACGCGGAACTGGATGATCTGTCCGCCCGCGGCCGAGCCGCTAGACTCAATTGGGATAAAGAACTGCTCGATCATGTTGGACACATCGATCGAGCAACCTTGTCCCGGGACCACCAGGTAGACGCAGCGCTGCTGGCGAACCAGCTGCGCTATGACATCTGGCAGATCACACGGTCTAAGCATTGGTTGTGGGATCCGCTTCTTTATAACGACAAGGCGGGTGATGCGCTTTTTAATTTAATGGCGCGGGATTTTGCTCCCCTGCCCGAGCGTCTCAGGTCGGCCGCCGCGCGACTCATGCAACTGCCGCGCCTCTACGAGCAGGAACGCGCCAATCTAAGCGTTGCGCGAGTGCCGCGTGTATATGCGGAGCAGGCTGTTTCACGCAATCGCGGACTCTCCGAATTGCTCGACGAGTTCCTGGTGCCGAACCTCAATAAGCTGTCTGGTCAGGATCGTGAGGATTTGCTGACCGCAATCAAAAGAGCCAGGACTGCCAATGCGGAACAGCAAACTTGGCTGGAGGCTGTCGTCTTGCCGCATGCCGCAGGCGACTTCCGGGTTGGGCCCGCGATGTTTGACGAAGAGCTTCGCTATGTACTTCAGTCACCGATGAGCCGGAAAGAGATACGGCGGCGGGCGCTGCTGGAGTTGCAGACAGTTCGTCGCGAGATGTACCAGATCGCGGTTTCGGTCCTCGCAAGTCGGTCAACCAGTTTTGTCGCGCCTGAGCGACCAGCTCCAGACGAGCAGCAGAAAATCATCAGGGCTGCATTGGACTTGGCCGCTGCTGAGCACCCTTCACGCGAAGATTTTATCGATGCTGCTAAGGTGGCACTCCAAAGAGCTACGGATTTTGTGCGCGAGCGAGATGTGCTGACGCTGCCGACCGCTCCCGTTGAGGTCGTAGCCACCCCGGTTTTTATGAGGAGACCTTCGCCTGCATCTTGTGAAAACCCTGGGCCACTAGACGCTGAGCAAAAGACCTTTTACGACGTTTCCCCTGTTCCTGAAGACTGGAGTCCGGAGAAGGCGGAATCATTCCTACGAGAGTACAACTCGCGCGCCATATTGGGACTTACAGTTCACGAGGCGATGCCAGGGCACTACGTGCAGTTTGCCGCTGCGAATCAGCATGCCTCGAAGTTTCGCGGTCTCTTCGAATCCGGCAGCTTTGTCGAAGGGTGGGCGGTATACGCGGAACGTATGATGGTCGACACGGGCTTCGATGATTGGGATCCGCTAATGAGGCTCGGCAACCGCAAGACCTATCTGCGCAGTGTTGTGAACGCGCTGATCGATCAGGGAATACATGCGGACGGAATGACACGCGATGAGGCGATGAGACTATTGACCCATGATGCCTTTCAAGAAGAAGCGGAAGCGGAAGCCAAATGGGACCGTGCGCGGCTTTCGGAGACCCAATTATCAACGTACTTCGTCGGCGTCCAGGAGCATTTCGAGCTCCGCCGCCAAGCAGAGCGCCGGTGGGGCGATAAGTTCACCTTAAAGAGATACCACGACCAGGTACTGAGTTACGGATCTATTCCGGTCCGCCATGTGCGCGCGTTGATGTTCGATCTGCCGATCGAGCCTTAGTTATGCAACTTCAATTCTTAGGGAATGTTCCGTTGCGAGCCGCGCAGGCATGACCCCAACTGAACTGCGTTCGGAGGGCGTAACGAATCGCGATATCGATCGACTCCCGATTTGAGACGTCAAGGTGGGTCCGAGCTTTGTTGACTATATGACCGAATCCCGAACCGACCGGACCTCCTTTGCGATGTCGTTAGACGATATCGCGACACTCGTTTCTGCGGCGCTGATGCGGCACGGCTGTGATCAGCCCAACCTCGAAGCGCTGGTACGTACTGTCGTAGCGGCAGAGCGGGATGGTTCGCGGTCGCATGGACTTTTTCGGGTGCCGGGTTACGTCGCGGCGCTGCGTAGCGGGAGAGTGAACGGAAGGGCAATTCCACGGGTAACTCAAAAGACACCCGTAGTAATACAAGTTGATGGCGAGTGCGGCTTTGCTCCGCTCGCGCTTGAGCGCGGCATACCAATGCTTACGGATGCCGCCAAGCGGTTCGGCGTGGCAGTCATGACGATCACCCGTTCGTTCCACTTCGCCGCGCTGTGGCCAGAGACAGAAGCCATCGCGGCTGAGGGTCTGGTTGCGATTGCGTGTGTTAGTTATGTTTCCTGTGTTGCACCCTTTGGTGGAACCAAGCCGCTGTTCGGAACAAATCCTATTTCCTTTGCATGGCCGCGACCCGGGCGGCCTCCGGTGGTAGCGGACATGGCCACCGCCGCCATGGCACAAGGCGAGGTACAGATCGCAGCGCGCGACTGTCGCCCAGTGCCACTCGGAACTGGCTTGGACTCCGCCGGACAAGAGACTACGGACGCTGCCGAGATTCTCAAGGGAGCACTTCTGCCATTCGGGGGATACAAGGGGTCTGCTCTTGCGCTCTTGGTGGAGTTGCTAGCCGCGGGAGCGGTGGGGGAGAGGTTTAGCTTCGAAGCTGGAGCAGAAGACGTCAGTGATGGAGGTCCACCACGAGGAGGAGAGTTTCTGGTGGCCATTTCTCCAGATCTACTGGCAGGGCCGGGATGGGCATCACATTGCGAAGAATTCTTCAAGCGGTTCGACTCAATTAAGGGAGCGCGATTGCCAGGGGTGCGACGCCTCGAAAACCGATTGTCTAGTGCGCCGCGAATCGTTAACGCGCAGCTCGTAGCTGATATCCGAGCTCTCTGTGGCTGAAATTCAGAAGGGGCGGCGTCGACGGCAGCCGTACGCGTGAGCGGAAGCTTGGATCGATCGGCGGAATTGCGACCAAATCGCCGCGTCACGGTACGGAAACGATCCCAGCTATTGAGCCTTACACGCCGTCGTAGACCGAACGTGCATTCAGGAGGTCTTGCCGGGCGCCGGCGCTGCGCTCGGACTGCACACGCAAGCGAGGTTTTCAAGACGCCGTCAAACGGACTGGCAATCCGTTCGCGCAGCCTAGAATGAGGGGGATGCCAGGCGCGCGGACGACAGGCGCACCGCATCCGATGCAATTTCAGTGCAGCCACTGTCATCGGCGAGGTTCCGTCTGATTAGACCTAAGCTTTGAATGGCCAGTGCGGTGCTAATGTCCCGCAGTATCTCCGCGCTCGGGTGTTGCGAAGGTTCAGACTGCGTTGCAAAGAAGCACCGTTACGGCTGCATCGCGTAGACAGCAGTATTCGGGTTGTACCTATTGCTGCGTGTACGACATGCGCGTCTACTCGGGTTTCCACTTCTGGCCGCGGAGCAGATCATGCGCGTCAGACTCACTGCAGCCATGGGACCCGTGATAGCGCTTGTAAGCTCTGTTGCGAACGCGCAGCTAACCACTGTTACACATGACGGCGTGACGCTCGTTGATGACTCATCTCTCAACGTCACGTGGATAGCGGATGCAAGTTTGTCGGGGCCGGTGACTTGGTCCAGTTCCGCCGCACCGGGAAGCGCGCAGGCGTTCGTGGCAAGTCTCAATGCAAGCGACTACGGTGGATATAATGACTGGACGTTGCCTACAGGCGATGGCGTGTATACCACCAATCCGATCGCGTTCGGCGGCGTCGTGCAACAGGGATGGGGTTTATCGACAGACCCAACAAAGAATCAGCTGGGCTGGCTATTCTTCAATGAGCTGGGTAATCAGTTCCAACATCCGATGTCGAATGCGGGCCCATTCATGAACGTGAATCGAAATGGCTTTTTTTGGTCGTCCGACAACTATTTTAACCCGCAAATCCCCGATTTCGGCCCAGCAGCCTGGGCTTACCTTAACGGCGCGGGCCTGGAGGTTCTCAACTACGAGGGCTACATGGGCGAAGTCTTGGCCGTGCGCTCGGGTGAAGTGCCCGTTCCGGAACCGGCGATGTTCTCGTTGCTCGCTCTAGGTCTCGGGGGTCTGGGGTTCATGAGATTGCGAAGCAAGAAGCCTGAGTGCTGGCGTTAGCTTATTTTCCGCAAGAGTCGAGTATTGCTGCCTCCAAGGAGCCGAATCCGGCGGCAGTGATAGCACTCACTTGGCTCAGGTCATCGAGCGCTTCTTTATCGGTCTCACACTTCGTTGGCGCTTACGCGAATACACATTCGGCTCGCGCTACACTGCGGATGCGGGGACGGCTTCTTAGTGCAAAACCGGTGCAGTAATACAGCCCTTGTATCCAAAGCGTATAGCAGCCAGCAGCCTACCCGTTCAGCATGCCAGCGTTCTCCGGTCCCTTAGCAGGTTCAAATTCTGGGCCGGCTTCCTCGTGACCGCGCGGCGCCTCTAAACGCAGTGCGCACAATCTGGCGCCGGATAGGGTAGGCATATTGAAATTCGCAGAAAGTCGCTTTGGCAACGTAGACTAAGGCAGCCTGTCATGGTGTTGCTCGCGTGCGCGAGGCGATGTTGATTCGATAGCACGAGGATTGGTAGATGCCAGAAGCGATATCCCAGGACTCAGTGGCTGCCCCGCTGCCTATTGCGCACGGTTGGTACCTGGCTCTGTACGCGGATGAGTTGCCACCCGGCGGGGTGCAGTCGCTTGAGTACGTCGGTCGCAAACTTGTGATCTTTCGCACCGAGGATGGCCAGGCGGCACTTGCTGATGCCCATTGCCCCCACTTGGGGGCGCACCTTGGCGTTGGCGGCAAGGTCATCGGTTCGGCGTTGAGGTGTCCCTTCCACGGCTGGGAGTGGGACTACAGAGGTCATTGCCACAGCATCCCCTACTCGAAGGTTATCCCGCCCAGCGCGCGCCTGCGGATGTATCCGGTGGTCGAGCGCAACGGCGCGGTCTGGTTTTGGTACCACCCGAAGGGGACCCCGCCTGAGTTCGAGGTCCCGGTTATCCCGGAGTGGGGCAGTGCAGATTATGGAGTGCAGTGGGACCGCCATACGTGGAGCATCCGAGCACATCCACAAGACATTCTGGAAAACGGTATCGACTTTCCGCACGTGATGACCGTGCATGGCTTCGACGCTCCGAGCAACGTCGTCAGTTCTTTTGAAGGCCCTTTGTATCGATGGGGTGCAGATACGGGCAAGGAAATCGAACTGCTTGATAAGCGGCGCGAGAACTTCAGTTTTCGAGTCGACACGTGGGGTCTTGGCCTGTCGCAGGTGCATTACCACGGGCTGTTTTCGGTCATCTTTCAGATCGGCCAAACGCCTGTGGATGCGACGATGACACGTATGTCGTTCTCGGTACTTACGCGTGAAAGTGATCGAGCCGATCCGCAGATCGCCGCTGCCCTGAGACGCTACGTGGCGGATAACGTTCGGACCTTGGAGCAGGACTTCCCCATCTGGGCTAACAAGGTTTATCGCGAGCAGCCACTGTTGTGCGCAGCGGATGGTCCGATCCATGCGTTTCGACGCTGGGCCGCGCAATTCTACGAGCGCGCGGTTTGAGCGAGTTCACCCGCTACTGACCTCTGGCGATGAAATGCGTGCCGCGCACCACCGGCTGTGGGAGAAGAAATTCGCAACGGCGCTATACGTGTCTGAACGAGCGCAGCTCAATGCGCTGGCCCAGCTGAACCTCAATCTCGACCCGGATCCTTCCGCCCCCGGCTCGCCGGCCACTCGTGACCTAGTGCGCGCGGCATCCAGGGATCCTCGTTAGACGCCGTAGATTGCCGGTTTCCCGGCAATGACCGCAGCGGTGCGCTGCCCGCGATGCGGCTCTAACAACGTCTGGCTAGACTTCGTGCGTTCACCAGCCACCGTCGGCCGGCTATTGTCGACTTGCCAGCCAAGGGCAAATACTTAGGTTAAGCTCTGGGTTTGGCGCGCTTTTCTGGAGGCGACCAAGGGCAGAACCCCTGGCGGCGAGGCATTGACGGAGTCTTCCCACGCAGTATTTTTGAGCTACGCCTCGCAGGACTCGGGGGCGGCGCACAAGATTTGTGATGCCCTGCGTGCAGCGGGCATCGAGGTCTTTCTGGACCAAAGCGAACTGCGCGGCGGGGACGTATGGGACCAGAAGATTCGGCGCGAGATTAGCAGCTGCGCACTCTTCATCCCGGTGATCTCGGCCAATACCGCCTCGCGCCACGAAGGCTATTTCCGGCTGGAATGGGACCTGGCGGACCAGCGCTCGCACATGATGGCCCGCAGCCGCATTTTCGTCGTTCCGGTATGCCTGGATGAGACGACGGAAACAGCAGCGGACGTTCCGGAGTCGTTTAAGCGAGTGCAATGGACGCGCCTTCCGGCAGGAGAGGCGTCCGCGGCTTTCATTGCGCGCGTGCAGACTTTACTGGCGCCCGTGGATCCGGGGGCGGTCGCCGGCCGGATCGGCCACCCGCCTGCTGCCGAAGTGACCACTGCGAAGCAGTCCGCGGCTGTACCGCGGGCAGTTTGGATCGCGGTCGCAGTAGGCGCAGTGGCCGTTATAGCCTATTTAGCCAGTGGCAGGTTCGGAGCGTCGAAATTGGGGGCCTCTGTGGGCCCGTCTGCGGCTGCCACACTCGCGCCGACCGGCAACGCTCCTGTGCCGCACAGTCCTCCGGCGCACTCAATCGCCGTCCTGCCATTCGTCAACATGAGCGGCGACAAGGAGCAGGACTACTTCTCCGACGGGCTCACCGAGGAACTGCTCAACTCCCTGGCGCGCATCAATGAACTCCAGGTCGCTGCCCGCACATCAGCGTTTTCGTTCAAGGGCAAGGACGTGAACGTTGGTACCATTGGGCGCGAACTGAATGTGGGGGCGATCCTCGAAGGCAGTGTGCGTCGCTCCGGGCACACGGTGCGCATCACCGCGCAGCTCATCAACGCCGGCACGGGGTACCATCTCTGGTCGGAAACGTACGACCGCGATCTGGGCGACGTACTGAAGCTGCAATCCGACATTGCGAACGCCGTGGCTAACGCGCTGAAGGTCACTCTTCTGGGCGACGTCACGACCAAGGTCGAACTAGGCGGCACGCACAAGGCGGCCGCCTTCGACACCTACCTCCAGGCGGCGAAGACCTACACTGCCAGCCACGATGCGGCAGGCCTTCAGGCGGCCATCAATGGGTTCAGTGAGTCGATTCGGCAGGATCCGGACTATGCCATCGCATTTGCAGCGCGGTCTCGGGCGACGAGCGGTTATGCCGGCGAGTATCTCTCCGACGAGTCGGTGCACAAGCAATATCTCGAGCGGGCGCTTTCGGACGCACAACGCGCGATCGCCCTTGCCCCTGACCTTGCGGAAGGCCACCAGGCGCTGGCCGATTACTACGCCGGGCGCGCCGAGTACCGCAGTGCGCTGACAGAGTATGATCATGCGGCGGCTCTTGCACCCGGCGATGCGCAGGTCTTGCACGAGTACGGACGATTTCTTGCGTACATGGGGCGAAGCGAGGCGAGCATCGCCACCACTCGTCATGCCGTGGTGCTCGATCCATTGAACCCGCGCAGCCACTACCGTCTGGCCGATGCGCTGTATCAAGCGCGAAAGTACCAGGAGTCAGTGGAGGCCTATCAGCACTTCATCGATCTCGATCCAGACTCCCCGCATGCACGCGCATTCCAGGGGCTTGCCAGTTACGCGCTCGGAAACTACGAGTCAGCGCGCACCACATGCGAGGTGAAATCCGGTCAGTGGAACCAGCTGTGTCTCGCGGTCGTCTACCAGAAGTTAGGGCGGCAGGCGGATGCCGAGGGTCAACTCGCCAAGATGAAGGCAGAGGATGGTGAAGCCGCGGCCTATCAGTACGCCGAGATCTACGCGCAGTGGGGCCGGACGAAGGAGGCGCTGGACTGGCTGGAAACGGCGCTGCGGCTGCGCGATCCCGGTCTGATTGCGCTGAAAAGGGATCCGCTCATGGACCCGCTGCGTCAGGAGCCGCGCTTGCAGGCCGTCCTGCGCGACTTGGACTTTCCCGAATAGACTGCGCCCACCCCAGGCTGATGCTGTTGCAACATGCGCCTGAGCACGACCACAGCAACCTGCCGGTCGGTCTTGGTCTGGTAGTGCTCGTAAGGGCCGTAGGAGGCAAAAACGCGTCGACCTAGACTCCAGGCGTCGCATTTACAGCGGACTCGCAATCCGGGGCGCTACGCGGTTTGGGTAGATGAGAATTTTCGCGTGACGTTTCGTTTCGACGCGGGGCACGCGGTGGAGGTGAACTATGTCGATTACCACTAAGGGAAAGATGCATAGCCCAGCGCATCCGGGGGAGGTTTTGCGGGAAATGTACCTGAAGCCGATGAAGGTATCGGTGACCGAGGCAGCCCGTGCACTGGGGGTCAGCCGCAAGCACGTTTCGTCGATCGTTAATGGCCGCGCACCAGTTACACCGGACATGGCGATGCGTCTTGCTGCAGTATTCGCAACCGAGGCGCAGCTGTGGGTGAATCTGCAAGCGCAGCACGATCTGTGGGTCGTGAGTGAAAAGACTCCTCCGAAAGTGCGTCCGCTACGACAGGCTGCGTGAGCGCAGAGCCGCGGGAATCAGGTCCTTTGATGAACGGAATCGCAATCCGTTGGCTCGCGTGCGCCAGAGCGAAAATGGCGCGGCCGGCGGCGTGGCCGTCCCGGACAATGTGCAGATTCAGTGCAATGAGAACGCGCCGGGGAGAGTCACCCCGCGCCCGATATCAGCCGTGGACTCCCAGAAGCGGCGGTAGCGTGCGGGTCCAGCTCTGCTTGAGGTCGTAGGCATGACCCAACTGGAGCACACCAATATCCTGGTTCCGCGGCCCGAGAATCTGCATTCCCATGGGAAGCCCCGCCCGGCTGAAGCCGACCGGGACATTCAAGGCTGGCAGCGCCCCCATCGTCGCCGGAACGGCTACCTCCATCCAGCGATGGTAGGTGTCCATGGTTCGGCCGGCGATCGCGCGTGGCCAGTGGACCCCAGCATCGAACGGGAACACCTGCGCACTGGGCAGGAGGGCAAAGTCATAGCTTGAAAAGAGCCGCTGCACGGCCCGATACCAGTTGGACCTCACGCCAGCGGCGTGCAGCACTTCTGAAGCAGGAACGTTCAGGCCGCCCTCGATCTCCCACTGAATTTCTGGCTTCAGCAGCTTGCGGCGCTCCGGATCGCGGTAGTCCGCGCCCAAGGATGCGGCGGCCGCAGCCTGGCGCAAGGTGACATACGCTTTCCACAACTCCGCCGGATCAAAATCAAACTGCGTCAACTCCACCTGGCACCCGATGGTGCGGAAGGTGTCGTGCGCCTGCTGGCACAGTTCCAGAACCCCCGGTTCGGTGGCGAGGTAGCCATGGTAGTCCCCCAGCCAGGCGATCCGAGTGCCGCGAAACTCGCGGCTGAGGTCACGAGAAAAAACGGCCGGGTCCTGCTGGATCGAGAAGGGATCCCGGGGGTCAGCGCCCGCCATCGTGCTCAGGAGCAGCGAGAGGTCCTGGACCGAGCGAGCCATCGGACCGTCTGTCGGCAGTGAGTTCATGAACAGATCGCCATGCCCGGAGGGCACGCGGCCCCACGAGGGTCGAAATCCATAGACGTTGTTGAACGCCGCAGGGTTGCGCAGCGAGCCCATGTTGTCACTGCCGTCGGCCACGGGAACCATTCTCAGGGCAAGGCTCACGGCGGCACCACCGCTACTGCCACCGGCGCACTTTGCCTGGTC
The DNA here is from genome assembly GCA_018240525.1 of Pseudomonadota bacterium. Lineage (GTDB taxonomy): Bacteria > Pseudomonadota > Gammaproteobacteria > Steroidobacterales > Steroidobacteraceae > 13-2-20CM-66-19. Next base: position 316,368 of record JAFEFN010000014.1, on the reverse strand, counting down.
GTACGCGTTCCGCGTCGTTCCGAAGACTGTATTGTAGGTTTGGGATCCAAACCCGAGCTCGGGGGCGTTGGTCTTGCCGATCAGGATCGCCCCGGACGCACGGATGCGCTCCACGAAGATATCGTCCTGGTCAGGAACCGAGTCGAAGAGGGGAGAGCCGAAGCTCGTCCGGATGCCCTTGGTCAGTGCGAGATCCTTCACGGCGTGAGGAAGGCCGTGCATCCAGCCGAGCGAGTGGTTGGCTTCGAGCTCTGCATCCCTCTGCGCCGCTTGGCGAAGCAACTCCTCAGCGGGCTGCAAGGAGACAATCGCGTTCACGGCGGCATTGCAGCGCTCAATCTTGGCGAGATATGCCTGCATTACCTGCACGCAGGACACCCGGCGGGCATGGATTGCGACCGAAAGGTCATGGGCACTAAGCGCCGTGAGGTCGTGCACGTCCGCCGCGGTCTTGGAAACAGGTGTTACGCCGCGGGTAACGCGCCAGGTTGCAATCGCAGCGCCGGCACCCAGCAGAGCATCCCGGCGTGTAAACAGGCGCGCCTCGTATGAAGGTGGCCTCGTCATTAAGCCTGCGGAAAGCGCCCGACCAAACCCTGTCTATGCGGCCGAGTGCGCGCTGCATGTTTACAAGCTGTTCGGCGGCCGAGTGTGATTGGGGCAACAAGCGAAAATGAGCGCTTCGGCATCCAGTAATAATAGGCGAGCGCGGGCTTTGTCGTCCATTGAGCCGGCAACCTGTTGGCCGGATCATCCTTACAAGCTTGCGCCCGACTCTCAGGTGGGACAAAGCCTCACGTAACGGCGACCGAGCGACCAATCGTTCCGCCGCTGATGCGGCTGTAGCACAATAGGCGCGCCGTTCAGTGCAGCCCCAGTGCGGCGCCCAGCAAGAAAAACCTTAAAGGAAAGCCTGCCGGGCGTTATGCGGTTTGGGCAATGCGTCGATGAATGACTCGATTGGGAAAGATTTCGCACACGGAGCGTCGATTGCATGAAGCCCGCTTTCGCGTGGCGACTTCTCATAACCCTCGTCCCTGGCGATAGCGAACGAGCGGAGTTCACCCGATGCGCGTGATGTCCGGGTCGTTACGCGCAGCCGCGTGCGCTCGCACGAGCAGCGCTCGTACGGTCTCGATATCGTCGATTTCGCCGATCGCCAGCAGCGTAAATCGCGCAAGGAGCAGCGTGGCGCGGTCCTCTCCAATTTCGGTCAGCGCGCGACACAGCTCGGTGTAGATGGTGTCCAGTTCTGTCTGATTCATCCCCTGACCTCGAGACGCGGACGCGTTGCATGGAGCATGTGCTCGACGGCCTGGTGTGCCGCATCGGGTGAGCCCCGCTGCCAGCGCGCTGCGACATAGCCGTCTGGTCGCAGCAGATAAACCGTGCCCGGCTCGGCGCCGTATAGCGGAAACATCCGGCCGGTGTGGTCCCAGGCCGTAGCGTACGCGCAACGTGCGGGCCGCTCGCGCGCGATAGCAACAGCGCTGAATGGCACGCCCCGCCGTTCCAGCGCCAAGCCGAGCGTTCGCCATCCGGCAACTAACTCACCGCTTTGAGTGAAGCACAGAGCGGTGAAGCACGGAGGCACCAGCTCTGTGAGATGGCCGGCAGCTGTACGACACTGCGCATCCGACCCCGTCACGGGGCACTCCAGCATCACGGATCCCGGGCCGGGTCCGTCCTCAAACACTCCCACCGAGGGCCCGTTCAGCGATGAATCCTGATACTCGATCGCCCGCGTTTGGCGTGGGTTGATAAGCGGACGCACGAAGGCGTGGTCGACAGCAAGTCCAAGCACGGCGGTGCGCATCACGCGAAAGCCAAATGAGGGCGGGGACATGAATTCGGTGCTACGCATGCCCTGGCGTAGATTCTCCCGGGCCGCGTGCCCGCGCTCAACGGAGTAGCTGTCGAGAAGCCCATCGGCTGCAATGCCGCGAATGACAAGCGCGAGCTTCCAGGCGAGATTGTCGGCGTCCTCGAATGCCGAGTTCGCACCACGCACGCCGAAGATCGGCACCAAGTGCGCCGCATCGCCGGCAAGTAGCAGCCGGCCAATGCGGTAGGTTTTCAGCGTCAATGCATTGGCCTTGTACAAGCTGATCCAGATCGGCGCCCAATCGTCTCGCTCGCCGATCATGCGCAGATGGCTCGCAACACGCGGGATCACATTCTCCGGAAGCACGGCGCGGTCTGGATCCTCGCCATCGCGCAGCTGATAGTCGATGCGCCAAACATCTCCCGGCTGACGATGCATCAGAATCGTCGATCCGGGGTTTGAGGGCGGATCGAACCACGCCAGTCGTTCGGTGGGACGGTTGCTGCGCAGCGCCACGTCGACGATTACGTAGCGGCCCTCATAGCTGGTGCCTTCTAGCACCAGCCCGGCGGCTTCGCGTACTAGGCTGCGCGCGCCATCGCTGCCGAGTACCCACTCGGCCTCGAGCGCATAGGCGCCCGACGGTACCTCGACTTCCACCCGCACATGATCGGGGCTTGGCAAGATAGCCTTCGCGCGCGCTTGCCAGTGTATGTCAACCATTCCAGTACGCTCGACCGCATCAAGCAGGAATTGCTCGATGTAATACTGCTGGATGTTGATCATGGGTGGCAGGCGCTGGTTGTCGTCGTTCGGCATCGCGAAGCTCAGCACCTCCGCGTTTCCGTAGAAGCTGCGTCCGCCCGTCCAGGGCAGGCCCGTGCGGAGGAAGGGCTCAAGCGCGTCCAGTCGCGCCAGAATCTCCAATGAGCGGCGCGAGACGCAGATGGCGCGGCTGCCAGTGCATACCGTGTCATCCGCCTCGAGCACCACCGAGCGAACCCCGTGCGTCGCGAGCGCGAGCGCACTGGTTAGGCCAGCGATGCCTCCGCCGACGATCACGACGGGGTGGCGCTGAGTATCACGCTTAACGAGCTTGCTCGGGTGATGCGCTGGGTGCTTCTGCGCCGTAAAGGGGTAGGGCTGAAAGGCGCGCATGGGTGGCTAGATAGACCGTGCAAAAACCCAGGTTGCGACTTTCACATGGAACGGGTCAAACGGAAAGAGGACGCAGGTGGCGCACAGCGGAGACGGCAGCCGCCGCTGGAGGCTGTTCCGGACGGCCCCAGAGAAGACTGTGGCGTTGCTTTCTTCGGCGTAGCCCTTTGAGATTATGGTCTAAGACATGACCGATACGGCGAACTCCCTTGCGATTGGCAATTATTGGCATGGTCTTCAGCAGTCTTGGGACGATGGTTAGTGCGCTCGCGGGAGTGCGGCCAAGTGCTGAAGTTCGGGCTATTCGGGCTGGAGGCGCACGCTCTCACGGTCCATAGCTATCCAATGCAGCGACCACTAAGCGCGCGTTCGTCCGAATAGGCTGGTATCCCCAATTCCCTCAACGCGTTCCACCCGATTCGCCCTTCACACGCGTATCCGTCGCTTTCCAGTTCACTTCCCAGGTCGTGCCACCATCGTCCGAGAATGCCTGTTCGAAGTGGCACGAATCCGGTGTAATCTCGGAAATAATGAAGCGGACCAAAATGGCGCGCCCGTTGAGTGTTTCTTGATCGTAGAACTCGCCGCGGCCATTCTTGAATTCACCGATGGTCGGCACACCCAGGGTACCCGTCCGGACGCTGGCGACATTTAGACTCCACTGGTGCGAGTCGGGATTGTATAGCCGCAAAGACGCTAGCTCGAGGTGACCGTTGGGTCCATCCGCCTCAAGCTCCACCAGATTGGCACGACCGTTCCAAATTGAATGCACGATCGTAGTGCCGTCATATTGTGCCCAGGCGGCGGAGCCAGTCAGGGGGTGCAATAAGCGAAATACACGGGTCTTCCAGATGCCGACGTGGAAATCGAAGTCATGCTGACCGTCCCGTTGGTTCCGATCCGCGCCGGCGCTCGACGCATTCGGACTGAGCTGTGCGCCTGACTGTTGAGCGCTGCCCTCCAGGGGGCAGAGCAAGGCGATGGCAAAGCACCAAAGAAAGAACACGCGAAGTGGAGCGACGGTCCCGTGTTTCCATTGATTCATCTCGCACCTCACTGCTGTTAGACCAGATTGCCGCCGCCTATGAGACCTCGATGGCCCAGGTCCCGTCTGCAGTTGCCGATCGAACTAGTCCCGCTGGGTGGCGGATCCGTCCCAGGTTCCTCACTTGGTTGCGCGCGCTGCGCTAGAGACTCCCGCAGGTCAGCAATTTGTGGTACCCCATGCTCAAGAACCCCACAAACGGGCTCGCGATCCGTGGCGATTGAGAGTTTCGAAGCGAAAAAGCCAAAAAAGGGAGTGAGCTGGTGCAAATCCAGTGCACCGACTCGACGTCTCCTTCCAGGCCAAAGAGAGGCGGCATGGCGGCCACTTCTAGATGCCGTCGGATGGGGTGATGATCACCTTATGGCCAGTGCAAAGAAGGCTGTTCGGATCACTGGGAAACTGTTTCCCATAAGCCCTCGCTTACAGAGGCGGTTGTGCGTGTCGCATTACCGTGGTAATGTAGCAACATGACAATTGCTAGATCACGCGTCACGGCGCAGGGACAAATCTCTGTCCCTGCAGAAGTTCGCAAGAAGCTGGGTGTCGGTCCCGGCTCCGTTCTCGAATGGGATGAAGAGGGCGCGACGATCATCATAAGAAGGGCGGGGCGGTTCTCATCGGAAGAAATCCATTCGGTACTGTTTCCTCGAAAGCCGAAGCCGACACGAGACTCTCTGAAAGAAGGGGTTCGGGCGTACATGCGCAAGCGCCATGCGCGCGGTTGACACTAATGTGCTAGTGCGGCTGATCGTGCGTGACAACGCTGATCAGGTGAGTGCGGCTGAGGCATTTGTTACCAATGGGGCTTGGGTTTCCCACCTCGTTTTGGCGGAAACCATCTGGGTATTGGATGCCGTGTACGAGTGCACAGCAGAGCAGATTGCGGCGTCCGTTCACATGCTGCTTAATCACAAGGATCTCACGCTTCAGGATCCAGACGTGATCTCCGCCGCACTCGAGTATTTCCGCGCACAACCGCGTCTCGGCTTCTCGGATTGCCTTGTTCTGGAGATTGCACGGAAATCAGGCAATCTTCCGTTGGGCACATTCGACCGAAACCTGGCAAAGATCGAAGGCGCAGAGCGCTTGCGTTAGCACTACCTCCGCCGCTATCCAAGCGGATTCGCAATCCGTTGAACGCGTTCGGTAACGCTTGAAAATGAGCGTCAATCGAAAAATCCATAGCTAATACGTGCAAATCCAGTGCAGGGCAGGGAAGCGCCGCTGGAACCACGCGATCTCCGTGACCCGTGGGAGTCGCCTGGCTTGCGGGCTGGTGGCTTCGCAAGAGCGACATCGGGGATAGGGGCCGATAGGTTTGTGGGAGGAGACTAGGATTGGCGGCTTTGCCAGCTAGAAGCGCCTGACGCCTTTTTCCCGTAGTTATCTGCAAATTCTCTTTGCAATACACCGCGCCCAATGCGCAATCCGGTGCGGCACTTTAGAGAGGCAACCGCTGGGCGCACTTCGAGGGGCTTCTTACCTTATTGCATTGCCCGGGGGACGATTTTGAGACAAAATGTCCGCGAACTGTCCCAGATGCGGAACTTAGGAGAAGTCGATTGCGAAGCACAGATGAGATGCAGGCGAAAGAAGCTCTCCGCGTCGCGTATGCGCGTTTTAGTCGCGAGGAGGTAGCTCGTGAGCTGGATACGGACGAAAAGACGCTTGTCCGCTGGATGGACGGCTCCATCCCACGTCCGCGATTTGTGTGGCACGCGGTCTCGAATCTTCTTCGCCAAGTGCCGGCTCGAGTTGAGACGTCGACAGCGCCGGAATTCACTTTTGTCGACTTGTTCGCGGGAATTGGAGGAACTCGTCTAGCATTTCAGCGCGCCGGAGGTCAGTGCGTCTTTACTTCCGAGTACGACAAGTACTGCGTGAAGACGTATCAGGCTAACTTTCATCCCGATCATGATGTGGTTGGTGACATCCGAAAGATAACTGTGGCGGATGACGTAATCCGAGAGCACATACCTGATCACGACGTACTCGTCGCAGGATTTCCTTGCCAGCCTTTTTCGATTGCTGGTGTTAGCAAGAAAAACTCCCTCGGCCGCCTGCACGGTTTCGAATGCAAGACTCAAGGCACCTTGTTTTTCGATATTTGTGAGATTTTAAAGGTCAAGCGCCCGTCTGCGTTCATGTTGGAAAACGTGCGGAACCTCAAGTCGCACGATAGAGGGAATACGTTTCGCATAATCATGGACTCACTCCATGAACTCGGTTACGAGGTCGACTACAAGGTAATCGATGCGAGGCCATGGGTGCCGCAGCATCGCGAACGAGTGTTCATCGTGGGGTTCCGGCAGCCTACCGCATTTACCATGGATATGGTCTCTGTACCCAAATCAACGGTTACCCTTGCGAGCATTCTGCATCCCGAAGACGGCAGCGAAACCGTCGAAGAGCCCTTCACTTGTTTTCCAAACGCGGCGGTGAGCTCCAAATACACTCTGACCAGTCATTTATGGAGCTACCTTAGAAACTACAAGAAAAAGCACGAAGCTGCTGGTAACGGGTTCGGGTATGGGCTTGTAACAACCGCCGATGTTGCGCGAACCCTGTCTGCGCGTTACTACAAAGACGGCTCCGAGATCCTTATTTCCCGTGGTGGCCGCAAGGTTCCCCGCCGGCTAACTCCGCGAGAGTGTGCGCGTCTTATGGGGTTTCCGGACAATTTCAAAATCCCAGTGTCCGACACCCAAGCTTACAAGCAGTTCGGAAATTCAGTCGTCGTCGACGTCGTCGAAGCCGTGGCGAGAGCTATGCGTCCGCACGTCTTGGCACTCATCGAGGCTTCAAAGCATTCCGCGCAAGTGGCAATGCGTGTCTGATCGTGGACGTCCACGACGCAATAACCCGCAGCCGAAACATGGCTGCGATTCGGGCAATAGACACGAAGCCCGAACTGGCGCTGCGTCTTGCACTCTTTAAGCGAGGTTTCAGATACCGGCTGCATGATGATCGGCTGCCTGGTCGACCCGATTTGGTTTTGCCAAAGCACCGAGCAGTCATTTTCATTCACGGGTGTTTCTTTCATGGACACGGCTGCGAGAAATTTAAATGGCCCACGACTCGCGCGCAGTTCTGGCGCGCGAAGATAACGAGCAATCAGGCACGCGACCTGGTAGTAAAGTCTTGCCTCTCGCTGCAGGGATGGCGGGTTCTCACAGTTTGGGAGTGTGTCCTTAGCAAGCGTGCCGGCCGCATCGAAAGTACAGCGAACGCTGCTGAACGATGGCTGTTCAGCGTTAGCGCGGAAGGGGAAATCGGGTGAGAGCGTTCGTGCTGTTAGAGTGAGCTTTGCGTCGCCGGAAGTTGACATCGGCTGCTGCAGGCGTCGTCGTACGGCGAGTGAGCGTTTAGTACCGGCAGAATTTATGTCCCGTGGTTCGACGAATACCAAGCGACCTTCGTGGTCCATCGAGCGGGGAAAGCTCGCTTACTATCCGCCGACGGGCGAGCCAGTCTTCCCGAGTGCGCGCGAGATTTGGTCGCTAGTCTTCTCTGATGAGAGCGCTGTGCCGGGGGTCGAGATGGCTCCGGACGAGGCGCTTCTAGGGCTTTCATTTTCCAGGTTCCCGGCAGACATAGTTCTACTACTGGTTGGTAGGTCGCATCGCGAGATGCGCGCTGAATTGGGTGCAAAAACCGGCGATACGGTTTCGAAATTGGGGCTTTCAAACGAAGGGTCATATCCGGACCAGATTGTCGTCGATAAATGCTGGTATCCCCTTGACGAGGCGCGGTTGCAGGAAACCCTCAGTCTCCTGCATTCGCGCGGCCTGACTATTGGCAAAGACGTAGATCTTGGAAAGCTGATTTGGCTTCGGCAAGCTCGAAACCTCCCTTTCCAAGTTATCGAGGACATCGAATCGGCTGCGGTCGTCAGAGCTGTACATTCGACCTATCAAGTCTCCGGTTTTGTGGGGCAGCTATATCCTTATCAAGAGGACGGCCTTGCATTCTTGCAGCTCGTGGCATCGCAGAGCTTGGGTTGTATTCTGGCGGACGAAATGGGGCTTGGAAAAACAGTTCAATTGATTGCTCTAATGCAATCGGAAGCGAACTCCAAGCGCGGTCCTTCACTAATAGTCGCGCCAGCGACGTTACTTGAAAACTGGCGACGCGAGTTGCAGCAATTCTCGCCGGGGTTAAGCGTCAACGTTCACCGCGGACCCACTAGGTACGGAAGTGCCGAAAAGCTGGCGGCGTTCAATGTCGTAATTACTTCATTCGATACTGCGGTGCGCGATGAGCTGCTGTTGGCGGCTACAGCTTGGAACGTTCTTGCGATCGACGAAGCACAGAACATTCGAAATCCAGAAGCGCACCGAACTTTATCGATAAAGCGCCTTCAACGGCGGGTCTCCATAGCGGTGACGGGTACGCCGGTTGAGAATCGGCTTGCCGATCTATGGTCCATCTCGGATTTCGCTTTGCCAGGTCTATTGGGATCACTTTCAGACTTTCGTGCCGAGTTCGACGACACATCGACGGATGCATATCGATTGTCTGCCATAGTCAACCCGATACTTCTGCGGCGCCGTGTCGCGGAAGTGGCGGCTGATCTTCCTGAGCGCATCGATATTCCGCAATGTATTGCAATGACGCAGGCCCTTGCAGCGGCGTACGAAAAGGTACGCCGCCAAGTGAAAGAGGAGTACGGGCGCTCGGCTGCACTGGCGTCACTTCAAAGACTTCGAATGTTCTGCACACATCCAATGTTGCTGGAACACTGGGGTGCCGATCCGGCTCTGTTGATGCCCAAATACCAGCGGCTGCTTGAAATACTTGAAGAAGTGTTCTCTCGAGGTGAAAAAGCGCTCGTTTTTTGCGGTTACAGAAGGATGGTTGACATTCTTTGTAGCGATCTGCCACAGAGGTTCCCGAAGACGTTTACGACCTTCATTGACGGTAGGACGACAATTGCTGAACGGCAAGCTAAGGTGGACCAGTTTTCAGGGGCGCTGGGTCCAGCTGTACTGATTCTGAATCCGAAGGCTGCTGGGACTGGGCTGAACATCACGGCTGCCAATCACGTGATTCACTACAATCCTGAGTGGAACCCGGCCGTAGTGGACCAGGCATCCGCCCGGGCTTACAGGCGAAGGCAGACTCGCCGAGTTACTGTCCACTATCTCTACTTCGCCGACACGGTGGAAGACGTAATGATCCAACGGCTGACGTCAAAGCGTGGTCTCGCGGGCGCTGCTGTGGTTGGCCATGGAGGCGAGGCTACGCAGGCCGACATTTTACGTGCGCTTGATATCTCTCCAATCTCCAATGCGAGTGTTCTTGAGTAATGTTCCGTCCCGCTAGCATCTCTAAGACACTCACCGCCAATGACGTTGGTGACACCGGTGGCCACCAAGCCGGAATACTCGTGCCGAAGGCCCCCGAGATTCTGGCATTTTTCCCCCGACTGATTGGATCGGAGAAGAATCCCCGCCTTCCGCTTACGTTTCGAGACAGCAGCGATCAGACGACGCGATGGGAATTTGTATTTATCTATTACAACAACCGATTCTTTGGTGGCACAAGGAACGAATATCGGCTTACACGCATGACGAAATACCTGAGATCCAGCAACGCAAAAGTGAGTGACACTCTTGTGTTGAGCCGCGATAGCGAGGGTAGGCTGTTCGTCAAGTGCATTAGAAGCGAGCCGATGGTGGCAGACGAGGGGGTGTTACGACTGACAGGTGGCTGGAAGGTAATTCCAATCTGATAGCTGGAGTTGTTGCAAATGAAGAAAAAGTCCAAAGGCGAAGTCATTTTCTTGGATGTCCCTCCAGATCCGGAACGCATCAGTGAGAGCCTTCGCGACACGGGTTACGAATTCAATACGGCGGTTGCGGACATCATAGACAACTCAATTTCAGCCAAGGCGACGGTGATCGACGTCAGGATGGCTATGGACTTCGGGGGCCAAGTCTTCGTTTCAGTAGCCGATAACGGTATTGGGATGGATAGAGAGGAGCTAGTCAACGCGATGCGTTATGGCTCTAGGCGGCGCGCGGACCCGGCGAGTCTTGGTAAATTCGGCCTAGGTCTCAAGACCGCGTCAACAGCGTTTTGCCGACGTCTTTCTGTTACGTCTAGGAATAGCGCTGATTCACTGCTCCTGAGAGCTACATGGGACTTGGACCACATAAAAAAGACCGATAAGTGGGAACTGTCTCTTGCGAACGCAACCGGGGAGGACGAAAGGCTTCTGGCCGCTGTGGGACCGAAGAGCTCTGGCACGGTTGTGCTGTGGGAGAAAGTAGATCGATTGCTTCGGGACTACGTGAACCCGGAGGGCAAGTACGCCCAGAACGCGCTCAAGCGCTATGAAGATGAGCTCAGATTCCACATTTCAATGGTGTACCAACGATTCCTTGACTCGGCTGACAGCCGCGCTCGTCATGTGACGATTCGAGTAAATGGCACTCCGGTTGCTGCGTGGGATCCGTTCCGCGTTGTCGTCACAAAGAGGCCAATTGCCGAGATCACACGAGAGGTTGAGATCGGAAGTAAGACCGCGGCGTTTACAGTTAGGGCCTTCGTCTTACCGCGCAAGGATGAATATCCGTCTGAGGAAGAAAGGAAAGCGGCGCATTTAGCGAACGACATGCAGGGCATCTACGTCTATCGCGAAAACCGCTTAATTCATGGTCCCGATTGGCTCGAGATGTTCCGGAAGGAGCCACACTACACATTGTGTCGGGTCGAACTATCTTTTGATCACGGATTGGATGATGCATTTCAGGTTGATATCAAGAAGTCACGTATCCTGCTTAATGAAACACTCTACGAGTGGTTGCGCGACAACTTCCTGGCAGGGCCGAGACGAGAAGCCCAGGCGCGAGCGAGAAAGGGCGCATCGGAAGCGATCGCCGGAGCGGCGGCGCTGTTACATGCGGCATCGAACTCCGCAATTCACGCCAAAGCGGGAGACGTCAATACTGCGCAAGTCACCTCTGTCGACGGGCGCTCGGGTAGCGTCACCGTAAATAACAAGCTGGGAACTACCACGCTGAGAATCCGGCTCGTCGACAAGAAGAATCCCGGAGAGTTTCATGTTCAGCCCACCGAGTCCTTACAGGACGGGATGCTGTGGGAGCCGGCTTTTATTGACGGCAACAGTGCGGTGTTGCTCAACACAGGCCATCCTTATTACCAGAAGGTTTACATTCCCAATCGTAAATCTGGGGTCACGGTGCAGGGGTTGGATTCTTTGATGTGGGCGCTCTGCGTGGCGGAGATTAACAATGTGAGTGAAGCTAACAAACGGAATTTTGAGGAGATGCGCTATGAAGTATCGCGCGTACTAAGAAAACTTGTGGACGATTTGCCGGATCCCTTGGAGGACGAGGACGAAGACATGAGCCAGGCTAGCGTGTCGTGACGGTGCTTGACTCGCGGCGCCTTGCCGAGTTGCTTGCGGCGCGCTTTCGGATCGCGTTGACTGGCGAGACTAGGTATGTAGACGGATCCTCATGTGCATTGATTCGCGCTACCGATATTCAGGAGCCCAACGGTTTTAGTGTAAGGGTGACCACGAGTTGGCGAAGTGTTGACGCAGAATTCGTTCCAGATGGCTTTGCGGGTGAGCTTGTGCGTACCATGGGTCGCGCACCAGCAGAAGCCAGAGTGCTATTCGGGAGTGCAGCCAGGGCATTCTTAGCTGCTGGTTCGCGTATCACCCTACGGGTGAATCAGAGCGTGCCGGATAAGTATGAGACGCTACCGCCGCCGGACTGGAACCGATTTGAGCTAACGGCACGAAGGATGTCAGATGCAGGCCTGCGCGGAGCAGACGCGTACCTTGCGGACGCAAATGAAGCAGCGGTTTCTTGCTTGGCACTTGTCTTGGCGCTGCTTCCGATAGAAGAAAGCCGGGTGGAGGTTGATCCACTATTTGAAGCGGGGCTCCCGGAGGGTGCCGTCACGCGAGTCGAGGTAAATCGATATGAGCGAAGTCCGGTTAACCGGGCTATATGTATCGCGGCTCACGGGGCGAAATGCCACGCATGCGGCTTTGACTTCGGACGCTCGTATGGGGCGATCGGCACGGGTTACATAGAGGTGCATCACAAGCTCCCAGTGGCGAAACTTGCACCCGGCTATCTGGTTAACCCTGTTGCGGATCTCGTACCCCTCTGCGCAAACTGTCATGCAATGGTGCATAGGGCAGATCCTCCAATTCCTGTTGAGGCTCTAAAATCGCTGCTACACGATGCGCAGCTGGTTCAACCTTGATGTGACCGTCGCTGCCACGACCTGCAGTCTGCGGCTTTGCAATCCGATCCTGCTTTTCGGATGTAAACAATTGGCTTGCGACTGCTAACCGCCTGTGATGACGCGCTCGTTGGCACAAATTCGGTGCAGCGCCTGCCAGGTCTCCACGTGTCTTGGCTGTATTGCAGCTCTGCACGTGTCCAAATGGAGGACTAGCAGGCGGATGGCGCGCGCGGGGGGCGGTGGACGACTAACGTGGCGGAAGAAAGCGCGACAGGCAGCACGGTCAAGCGGGCTGAACACCTGTGAGACTCCGCCCGCGCGCGCGTACAATTGAGCCATGGTGGAAATTCCAGAGGGGGCGCTGACTGCCGCCCTGCTGTCCGTCGTATCCAGCCTGCTGGTGGGCTTAGTTACCGCAGTCGTGACCGTCCGCCTTGCCCTGCGTCGCTTCTACTCAGAGAAGTGGTGGGAGAGAAAGAGTGCGGCATACACCGAGATTCTGGAGTCGACCCACCACCTCCGTGAGCACGCAGACACCCACTTCGAATTTGAGCTTCGGGGCCGGGAGTTGCCCCCTGAGGGCAAGGCGCGCTTGGAGAAGAATCTGCAGAAGGCGATGGCCGACCTGCGACTGAGGCGCGACGTGGGGAGCTTCGTTATCTCGGAGGAGGCTACCAAGCTGCTGAACGCACTGCTCGTGGAGCTGGAGAAGTCAACGCAAGAGAACACCTTCTTCGAGTACCTCGACCACCGCGTCGCGGCGATCGACAAGTTCCTCCCCGAGATGCGAAGAATCGCCCGCCAGGACCTATCGCTTCCGGGTAAGAGTCCCGAAGCGGAGAGCCCAACGCCAGCCCCGGCACCGCAGGCTAAAGGGTCCGCGCAAGGAATGCAGTAACTAGGCTGCCGTCGGGTTGATATGAGTTCTGGTGCTACTCATTCCGAGTTGAATGGTACAGGCCTGAGCCCTTCCACGTCGCGATTCGCTCTGCGCACCTCGCGACAGCTTCTTTAGTGAACCGGCCCGGGTACCTCAACACGATGGCCTCGAAGGCGTACTTCTCAAGCCCCATTTCGACCAGCGCTGTGTACCCGATGGTCTCGTCCGGCCGGTTTACCGCGCGCTCCACTGCTGCGAGAATCCCGTGGCGCTCGATCATCTGCCACGTGCGATTGGCGCGGAACCGCCGTCGCTTGCCGCTGGATCTGGCCTCTTCATATGCGTATACGGCCGCCAGGGCTTCTCTCTCAGCATCGGTCGCTGCGCCGTGCGCTTCGGCGCGCAAATCGATTGCGCGCATGCGGGCCTCCTGAGCGAGGTCCGGCCTGCCCCTCTTGCTGGCGTTTGCGGCGAAGGCCTCGCAATCCTCGGGCGTGTTGAGGCGGGCTACTCTTGGATCCATATTCATTGGCACGGCAACCGGAGAAGGGCTACGGCTCTATTTGGCACGGGCGGTGCCACTCATGAAGTCTATCGTGGCCGGTGCGACCGTGCGTTATCCAGTGCCGTGCCGCCGCGCGTACTGGTTGGGAGCGCGCCGGCGGCGGGAATCAACATCCCCGCCATGGTGCCAACCACCGACCAATGGGCGTGCCGGGTCTGCGGCTTCGACCGCTACCACCAGATCGACGTGATCCGCCAGGACGGCTCGCGGTACCTCACAAGCTCTTACGCCTGCTCCAGGTGTTCGGGGCTATTCCTCAACCCGCTCCAGTGGTGCCCCCACAACGACGCACCCCCGAAACGTGCTGGCCCGCCGCACGTCGTGAAGCCCATGCGCAGGCGGAGCCGGTGACAGTGACAGCGGTCAGTCAGGCGGCATCGGCGCTGTCGAAAGCGCGTGCGCCTGCAGGATGCGATCCCAATCGGCGATACACCGATCGGCAAATACGTGACCGGGCAACCTGTTCCCGTTACCGTCGTCGATGATGCACTCCATGCGCGGACCAGCGCCGATGTTTGCGTTCATATGTGAGGGACGTGCCTCGCCGACACGGCGGCCTAAGTGCTTGGTCATGTTGCACACACCGCTACACATCGTCAGCCACGGGGATTGATCAATCGACGCCTGAAGCGCTTTGCGCTGCGCTTTTGCCGTTGCCACATCCGGCGACTGCCAGTGCTTGTCCTTCATCAGCCAGTCTCTGAGGTGCCAGCAGTGCTGGAAGAACGACCACATGAGATCCTCCGCCTCGCGCAGGGATTCATGGGCATCATCGAAGTGCACGCGAATTCGCCGCACACGGTCGAGTTGGGCGCGGTACGTGTAGCGCCAGAGAATGGGAGCCGGAACCGGGTTTGGAGCATTAATCGGAGAGGCCCCTTCTTGCCGAGCCGTAACTGTGCCGCATTGACCCTGCCGCGAGGTTGCTCACTAAGCTGACGGAATCGCGGCTCCAGCTGCCTGGACGATCGCCTGCCACCTGTGGAGGCTGAGTTTCACCGCATCGACGTTGTGCTTCTGGAGCGGGTTCATGTGGCAGACGACGTTGCGCGACGGCGCGAGTTCCTTCATGAAAGTCCTGAACCACTCCACGTCGTCCATGAGGGCGGGGAAGAAGGTGCTCCGCTTGCCGGTGATGATATCGCCGAGGTCGACCAAATCGACGTAGTCGATGGGGTGAGATCCGCGCCGCTGGTGCCAGGCCTTCTCGTTGACCCGCCGATCCGCGGCGGTCTTGTGGACGTTCCTCAACCTGCCGCTGGTGAGTTGGGTGTCCCACCAGTTGTCCCCGAACGCCGCGTGCATCATGCGCCGGACCACCTCGCGCATGGAGTTCTCGAGGACGTAGAGGAGGGGGTACACCGCCGCCATCTCGACGGCCTCGTTCAACTTGGAGAGCGGCAGCACGGGGTCGGTCGCGCGGTAAGCACCGGGGAAGCGGATCTCCCTGGGCCCGTGGACGGCCTGCCTCTTCGCCGCGGCCGGCGCCGACCCGAGCTGCGTGTGGAGGCCGCGCACGCGGTCGACCCGTTCCTCGGATTGCCGCTAAGCAGGAAGCCCACCTATCCAGTCAGCGAACCCATCAATGTAAATGTGCTTCACCCGAGCGCCAAAGAATCGCTTGTATCTCTCGACGGCCAAATTATCACGCTTTACAACCACTTCGATCACGAGGTTTCGTGTTGCGGGTCCCGCAAGCTGCGCTGTCTTCAAGACATGTCTCAATTGGAAGTCTGCCTCTGGCAGGGAGTAGCCCACAAATATCCAACGTTCTGCTTCTCGCAGCGTTCTCAGCGCATCTTCCCAGACGCCTTGAAACTGGTAGAAACCAAGCGCCTTGTCGAAGCTGAATGTGGCGACCCGGGTAGAGACTCGAATGTCGCAGTACGGACATTTGCGCTCATCGCCGGTGTGATTCGTTTCCAGATAATCTGCGGTTGGCGTATCGCCAAGAGCTCTAAAATCTCGTGCCTCTAGAAATAGCCAATCTTTCAGAACGCCTTTGCCATCCGTGTACGCAAACAATCGACGACAGCTATCGCAATAGCACCAATTGGAGGAGCCATGCAGCTTTAGTATCCCGAGACCCTTGCGTGGAACGACCCGCCGGTCCAAGTACTCCGTGCGGACCCCGTAGTGGAAGGCGTGATTTGCTTCCCGGCAATGACGTTCAATCACGATGTCCCAGTTCGTTGAAAGGACAGTGTTACTGTCGCCCGTTGCGAGGAGATCGACGAGCTTTTGAATATGTCCGCTATTCTGAAATCTCTGGTCAAGAGTCTCGAATACGCGATGCAGGCTCAGTCTCCGTATCGCGCGTAATTGTGCAGGGTTGTAGAGGCGGCCCACGCAATGACCAGTATTGGCAGATAGATCAAGTGTAGTGAAATGGTTCTCGAAGCTAGGAGTTTTCCTGCCCTTCTGCCAGCCGAAAACATCGCGCCAGTACTTCTGAAGGTGCGCGGATATGGCATCCCCAAAAGGTGAAGCGCGGCTCGCCTCCAAAAAGCTCTGCAATAACTGAGAGGTCGTTGGGAGCTGCGCCATTGCAGATAGTCCAGCTCCAGCCAGTACTACTGTTCGGTCCAAGATGCTCTCCGCGCTAGGTGCTCCGGCCTGTAACTCTGCAATTGCTGCATCGCGACACACACGGCCGCGCGTAAGCTTGCGCTCGATAGTAAGCCCGCGAGAAGCGATTCATACATGGGCAAGGCCACTAATCCTACGACTGTGAGCGGCGCTTTCGGCATTGAGGCGCGCCGCCTGACACAGCTCGGCGTGCTTGACGCGACTATTGCAATCGACACAAGGCTTTTCATTGATCCGTTCTTGCTTGCGACGAGCAAGCACCCAGAGATGAGCGGCGACGGCGTCCGCATGTATCGAGAGCGTTTCGAGGAAATCATTCGTCTCCTGGGCGCCAGTCGTGAGAGAGGCGACCCTGCATGGAAGGGGGCATTTAAGCGTTTTGACTTCCCCGAAGTCTCAGGTACGTGCTTAGGGTACGGGGCCGGATCGACACACGGAAGCGCTTGGGGCCCGCTGACCCGCAAACGGGTCTTCGAAGTCGCCGAGCAAATCGTGGCAATCGGCGTCAAAGATCCAGACCTCTTTCAAGCCATGGCGCTCTTTGAAAAGGATATCGGTCCGGATCTGCTTAGCGACATGGTTACAACCATAATCATGCCTGCCCTCGCCGCGTTTAATGTACGCATTCTTGCGGAACTAAACCTAGCTGGCGACGAGTTTGAAGTCAGTGGAGTGCGTGCCAGGTTCCTTCCCAATCCTGCCGAGGGTGGTCGGAGGCCGCTGATTTTAGTGCCCACTGACGTGCTTCGAGAACTGCCGGTGGCCCGAGATTGGGATGAGGTGCAAGAGGCCGCCCGAGACAACGAGGTGCTACGTGATCGCGTAAACAAATACATTGCAGAAATATGGGAGGCAAAGAGCAAGCGAGATAAGGCGAAGCTAAAGGACCAAGCGCTGGCGAACAAACAGGCTTTCGAAACGCTCCTTAGCATTCTGAAAAAAGTGTCCGCGGAGCCGTACGATCTAGAGTCAGATCCCGAAGGGCTAATTAGGTGGGCGACGCAGGCGCGAGACTACGCGAAGAATAATCCCCTGCATTTCAAGCAGCAAAAGCTGCAGACCGTCGATGATGTGCTTGGTGTCGTAAGGGAAATAGTAGCTCAGTTCCGACACTTGATCGAAGATGCGGGTCTAAATAGGGAGCTATTCAAGCCGGACGGGAAGCCGAAGCACGAAGCTACAGCGCAGCGACTGTTTTTTGCGGTCGCATATTCTTATTGCGTGGCCAACAACGTAGACATTTCGCCAGAGGTTGATACCGGGACTGGGGAAATTGACTTCAAATTTTCAGTCGGTTTCGACGCCCGTGTACTGGTGGAAGTGAAGTTGTCCACAAATTCGAATGTCTTGGGTGGGTATCGGACGCAGTTGGAGGTCTACAAGAAATCGCAGCAAACAACGCGGGCTATATACCTTCTTATAGATGTCGGCAGGATGGGAAGAAAGCACGAGGAGCTTCTGGAGGTGCAGGAGAATGCTCGCCAGAAGGGAGAGCCGCTCTCATACCTCGAGATGGTGGACGGAACCTTAAAGCCGTCGGCTAGCAAACGGTAAGCGACTTACCCGAAATATCTCACGATATTTTTCGCGCTGCGTTCGCGCTCATCGCTGTGCGGCGAACTAGGATCCAATAATGCGGGCGGCGCGTCCGAGCGATATCGGAATTTGTGCGGGATGTAGTGTGGGAAATCCGGGAGCAAAACTTCGTCTAGCGACTCACTCGGCGCTTGAAGACCGAGAGACCGTCTTTGCCGAATCCGACGGAGGGGTGATCCGACGGGACGCACCCGAGGCGACCAGCAAATCAATCGCTTAGGGCCCCGGGCTTTCCGGACGGTGCAAATAGCGTGCAGTCAAGTTCAGCGGCGGGGACGGACGATCGCCTGCAGCCAGGGCACCAAGTGCTCCATGTCGAGGGTCTGCTGCTGAAAGAGCTGCATGAGGGAGGCGTAGATCTCCTCCGAATCCCCGGCAATCGCATAGCCGTTGATGCGCAGGAAAACGTCCGTGACGGCAAAGGCGATCCGCTTGTTGCCATCAATGAAGGGATGATTTTGGACGAGGCCTTCGAGGAGCGCCGCAGCCTGGTGAATTTGGGTGTCGTAGTAGCCGGTCTGTGGCCGGTGGAGGGCTGCCTCAAGCGCACCCGCGTCGCGCAGTCCCGGGGCGCCCCCGTGGCGTTCGATGAGAATCTTGTGGAAGAAGAGGGCGTCGGCGATGGTGACGTACTCGGTCATTTGGCCAGGGACCGGTACAGCTCGTCACGCTCCTTGAGGCTTTCCTGGAACGCTTCGAGCACGTTGCGCCGCGTCGCTTGCTGGCGCTTCTGAGTCAGGTACTCGCGCATCGCCTCACCCAACACTGCCTGGAACTGACGGCCCTCGCTGGCTGCGAGCTTCCGCAGCCCCTCTAAGACCTCCGGATCGGCTTGGGAGGAAAACTTCCTCAGACCAGGCATGGTGTACCATTTCTTGATAGATCTTGATACATCATGATACGACAAGTACGCGGGAGTGCGAGCCGCCACCCGATTTATCGTAACGTGTTGATAAAATTATGATAATCCCCCCGTCTCGCGGTCGCGGACGCCCTCCCACCGGGAAGGCGCTGAGCGCTGCCGAACGCATGCGCCGCATGCGTCAGCGACGTAAGGCTGCGGGATTCAAGTCTCAGACCAGGTGGGTATCCGAATCGCCCTCAGTCGTTGCGTATTCAGATCATGCGCGGCTCAACCTACGCAGTCTGGCGACGCACGCGGTGATCGCGCGCAAGTTGGCACGGGATCCGGGGTTGCTTGCGGTGGTACAGAATAATCTTTGGCGGTGGAGCGAGCGCCGACGCGGCGATACGCCGGCCTGGCTGGAAGAATGGCAGGTAATTCTGAAACGGCCCTGGCGAGAGGTCGCAGCATTGATTACGGAACTCAGTCCTCGCGCCAGCCGGCTGAGGCGATTCTCACCATTGCCGGCGTGCTTACGCCGCAGGAGCGCAAACGCATCCATGACGCGCTCCCAGCTTGAGCACCTAATTCGTGCTGCCGGCGCAATTGCCGAGGACTCATTGCCGCATGCGTGCCGACCTCAGGAACCGCCTGTAACAAAGGACGGCCGCTCTGGCTGCTCAACGATCGCGTGTGGTAAAACAACAGAGTCATCGTGGGGGCAGTGATGAATCAACACTTGCGTCTGATCGCTATCGTCGCGGCATCACTGTCGGGCGCGCTTGTGCACGCAGAGACGCAGGCCACACCCGAGCCCTCGAGCTCCGCACCTGCAACGCTGATCCGCAATGTGCGGATATTCGACGGCCGTAACGAGCCGTGGAGTGGGGGTGAAGTACTGATTGTCGGGGACAAGATCGCGCAGGTATCGCGTACTCCGATTGCGCCAGGGGCCAACACGCAGGTCATTGACGGTGGAGGGCGCCTTCTGTCACCTGGCTTCATCGACGCCCACGTCCACATGAACAGCGTGCTTACGCCTGACGAGATGCGCAATGTCGAGCCAGCGTACGCGACCGCACTCGCCATCAAGGGTGCTGAGGCCGCGCTGCTGCGTGGCTTCACGACCCAGCGGGACACCGGAGGCAACGTCTTCGGCCTGAAGCAGGCAATCGATGCCGGGGTATTTCCGGGACCCCGAGTCTACCCTTCCGGCGCCGCGATCTCGCAGACCTCGGGTCACGGCGACAGCCGTGACCTGATGGCTCCGCCGCGCTTCACGCCCGGTGCTGAGCTGAGTCTCGACGAGCGACTCGGCGAGTCGGTACTCGCCGATGGCGTACCCGCAATGCTCACCGCGGTGCGGGAGCAGCTGCGACATGGCGCCTCACAGATCAAGCTGCTGGCAAGTGGTGGCGCATCGACGGAGTTCGATCCGCTCTACGTGAGTGAATTCACGCCGGAGGAGCTGCGCGCCGCGGTCGATGCGGCCTCGAGCTTCGGCACGTATGTCACTGTGCACAGTTACAACCCGGAAGCAACGCGGCGGGCGATCGAGGCAGGCGTTCGCTGTGTCGAGCATGGTCATCTGCTCGATGAGGCGGTATTAAAGTTGATGGCGGACCGCGGTATCTGGCTGTCCACGAACGTCATCGTCTACGAGAAACCGCCCGCTGGTATCACCCCCGTGCAGCAGGCGAAATTCGAGGAAGTGTGGGCATCCACTGATCGGATGATGCGGACGGCCAAGAAACTCAAGGTGAAGATCGGCTTCGGCACGGATCTCGTTTACGGTCTTGCGAACCAGGCGCGGCAGAACCGCGAGTTCACGCTGCGGGCGAAGTGGTTCACGCCCCTTGAGATCCTGCGCCAGGCAACATCAGGTAACGCCGAGTTGCTGGCACTGTCAGGTCGCCGCAATCCCTATCCCGGCAAGATCGGGGTTATTGAGCCCGGCGCCTATGCGGACCTGCTACTGATCGACGGTGATCCGTTCTCGGATATTTCGATTCTCGAACACCCCGAAAAGTCATTGGCGCTCATCATGAAGGGTGGTGGGATCTACAAGGATTCACGTCCAGCCGCGCGCTGACTACTAAGCCCAGCCTGGAAATAGCGGGCGCGGATCAGGCGCTGACGCGAAGTAATTGCTTCGCGCACATGTACCCGGGGGTGCCCGCTACTGAGCCGCAGGGATACGTACCTGCGCCGCAGACGTGCACGCGCTCGTCGTCCCCCAGTCGATAGAAATGTCTTAGCGGATCCGAAGAAAAGCCCCGGTCAAAGTAGGTCTGACCGGCGACGAGCATCGTGTGATCCAGATTTCCTCCCGGGAAGAGGAAGGTTTCCTGGAGATCCCTGGGGGTGAGCAATTTGCTCCAGACGCAGTCTTCCGGGTTGGAAGTCAAAGCAAGCACGGTCTGTCGCACGTGCGCTTTAACCTCCGGCCAGTCAGCCCCCGTGCGATCCAATGCGAGGAAATTGAAGAAGACCGAAAGCCGGTCAAATGGCTCATGCAGTCCGAGTTGGCGCATGGCGGCGCCTTCGCAGTAAATCTGCATATAGCCTGGACTGTAGGGCGTACCTTGCGCCACACGATTCGCTGCCGCTTCAAAGCCCGAAAGAGATGACTCCGAGAATACGAACCTGAAGGCGCTGTCCGAGTCGCTTTGCGCTGAGCCGTGCTTCCAGCGAACCGGCTTACTGAACAGCAAGGTCACCTTGCCGGCGCTGCCCAGGAGGCGTTGCTCGTTGGTGCGGCGGGCGAGGTCGGGCGTGCCGGCGAGGCGTGCCGCCGTCACCGTATCGGTCGCCATCACGAGGTGGTCGTAGCCGATGCGCATGGGCTTACCGTCTTCCTCAAAGGACACTTGATGCGCTCGGGTGTCGATTTCCTTCACGAGGCACCCAAGCCGTACGTCTGCCCCCAGTTCCCGATTGATGCGGTCGAGCTCAATGGGAATCTGCCAAATGCCCTCGCGCACGAACCCGTAGTAACTTCCGAACACGGAGCCCGAATCCATCATCGGGATAATGAATGCCGAATAAGGTTCCGACAGGCTGACGGGCCCGCTTTCGGTCACGGTCATCGCCATGTACACGCGCGCACCTTCAGAGGTGAAATAGTGCTCGAGGAGGGCTCGCGCGCTTCCTGTAATCCAGCGACGCGCGAGTTCGGTTCCCAGCGCTGCCTCCGCGTCCGCTAGCGTTGGGGGGCGTGCATCCCGATAGCCTTGTCGCAGAAAGTCGACGACTCTCTCCTCGTCGGCGCGAAAGGCGACCGCATCACCGCGCTCGCCGAACTTCTCTTCGAATTCCCGGTCGAGCCGTTCGGGTTCACGCCAGATCCATACCGGGGCATCCAGGCCGGGGAAATGAATCAGCTTGGGGTGCGTTGGTGCGTAGGTTCGCACGCGCGCCGACAGCCCGGTCTCCTGGAACACGAAGTCCTGCATGAGACCGAGTACGGAAGCGCCGTGGGCGTAGTGGTGCTGCACGCCGTCGATCTGCGCGGTGGCAGACACGCAGGCACCGCCGACGCGTGCCGCGCGCTCGATGATGGTGACTCGACAGCCGGCCCTCAGCAAGTAATTCGCTGCCACCAGGCCGTTGATGCCGGCACCCACGATGACGATGTGCATTGGAGTCATTCTACTGCCGCTAACCCGAAGATCCATATGCCGCATACCGACGGACGGCTATTGTGTTGGGGATGGCGGCGCCGTCCCGGCTGGGGAAGCCGAGGGCATCGGTCCTGCGATGGCAGCCATCGGGCCCGGCGATCGGGACCGGGGGTTTCCGCTGCGCAGCGCTGGTCCCTGCCGGGGACAAGAGCGCGGTGGGGTCGTCTCGATACTTGGGCAGTGCTCAGTCAGTTCTCAACCACCGGCAAATTGATGTACGAGGCATTTTTGCCCGAATGGAACACGCGCTGCGTTGCCGCGCGGTAGTCCCCGGGCTTGGCCAGGAAGATGCTCGGGACGAAAGTCTGCGGATTGCGGTCGTACAGCGGGAACCAGCTTGACTGCACCTGCACCATGATCCGGTGACCCGGCAGAAACACGTGATTGCCCGGGGGAAGTTTGAAGTCATAGGCGAGCGGCTGATTGGCCTGGACCGCCTTCGGGGTGACAAAGCCCTCGCGGTACCGCGCACGGAAGATTTCCATCCCTACGGCAAGCTGATAGCCGCCCATTTCTGGTTGCTCGTAGACCTCATCGGGATAGACATCGATGAGTTTCACCACCCAGTCGCAGTCCGTCCCACTGGTGGAAGCGACCAGGTGCACCGCGGGTTGACCGCTGATCTTCAGCGGCTCAGCAAGCACACCGGAGGTGAATGTCACGACGTCGGTGCGACCGGAGGCTTCGCGTTGATCATCCGTCAGCCACTGCTGCCAGGTCTGGCCCGGCGCGTACCCTACGGGTTGGATGGGGCGCGCGCGAAATGGCACCGGGCGCGCAGGATCGGACACGTATTCTGTATACGCAGCAGCTCCTACCGGCGCCTGGAAGCCTAGGTGGTTACCTGGCTGCAGGAAGAGCGCGCGGCTGGTGTGCGGGCATCCGTGCTCGCAGCTCTGCGGCCATCGGTCGAATCGGCGCCACTCATTGGTGCCCGTCTCGAAGGCTGTGACCGGCGAGACATCCGCGGGCGGCGCCCCGTCCTTGAGGTATTGCGCCAGGAAGGGGCGCAGGACATGTTCACGGAAGTAGCGACCGGTGTCGCTGCCGAACCGGACATTACCCAGTGAGCTCCCCGCCCCAATCTCCTGTCCGTGATACCAGGGCCCGAGCACCAGCTTGACCATGTCGCCCCGGGTGTCCTTGGGCTTGATGGCGGCGTAGACCGCGATCGCCCCGTAGCTGTCTTCTGCGTCCCAAAGGCTGTGCACGAGCATCACCGGTACCTTTAGCGGCAGTCTCGCGAGCACCTTGTCGACCGCCTGGTCGCTCCAGAAGGCATCGTAATCCGGATGCGACAAGATCTTGTTCCAGAAGCCGATTTGTTCCATTCCGTACTGATGCCCCAGTGCGCCCGCCGAACCGGCCTGCAAGTAAAGGTCATAGTCGTCGTGAAAGTTAGACCACCATTTGAGCTTGTTATCGCGAGTGGCCACCTGTTCGTAGATATAGGGGGCGTTCTGCTGGCGGAATGCGCCGTTGTGGAACCAATCATCACCCATCCACCCGTCGACCATGGGATTCATGGGAACCGAAACTTTCAGCGCAGGGTGCGGATTCACCAGCGCCATCAGAGGCTCGAAACCATCGTAGGAGATGCCGAGCGTGCCCACCTTGCCGTTGCTTTCGGGAACGTTCTTCACCAGCCAGTCGATGGTGTCGTAGGTGTCCGTGGCATCGTCGACCGGGGTGGGATTCTGGGGGCCATGAACCGGGCGGTTCATCACGTAGTCACCCTCCGAGCCGTACTTCCCCCGGATGTCCTGCACAACGCGGATATAGCCGTCCTCCAGGATCACGTCCGTGGCATTGTCGTACCCGTACAGCATGGGTCCGAGATGTCCACTGTGCGTATGGCTGGTGAGTTCCCCGGCGTCATAGGGTGTACGCGTGAGCAGGATGCCCGCGTGTGCCGCGCCCCTGGGCACCAGGATGATGGTGCGCAGTTTTACGCCGTCGCGCATGGGAATCATGACATCGCGCGCCACGTAATCGTAGCTGCCAGTGACCGGAGTGAAGGTTGCGGGCGTTTCGCTCGGGTACTGCGGGTAAAGCGGCTTTGCTTCGTCAGCGAGCAAAGCACCGCTCACCGAAACGAGCAAAGTTGCGATCCCCACACTCAAACCGGCAAGCAGGGAGCAGTTGCTTTTATTCATGGCGAGCCTGATGTAACCGTGGAATGACGTAATACTATAGACCAACTGGAGCGCCCACCACGCGTGGTGCAGTGCGGTCCGCAGTCCGGACCGAGCATCGCAGTGACAGGAGTTCTTGCGCGGTCCTTGAACGGCATGGCCCATACTGGTGTTACTTCGTGGCGGCTTGGTGGCATGCCAGCCTTCCTCTAAATCCAGCGACACTCTGCACATGACCCGGCGAGACCTTATCGGAACCTGGCGCCTTCTGAGCATCCAACTGGTCGGACCCAACGGAAAGACGGTCGATCCATTCTTCGGCCCAGATCCGACCGGCCTGCTGATCTATGACCCGTCAGGATGGATGAGTGTTCAAATCGTGGAGAGGCAACGGCCGACAACGGACGCCCCCGTATCGTTCGTGTCTCGAGGCACACCAGGTGAGACGAGCCAGGATGCTCAGGTAAAGGCCTCTGTGCTCGATACGTACTATGCGTATTTCGGGACCTGGCACTATGAGGCGGCCACTTCCAGTGTCGTTCATGACGTCAAGTCGTCTCTCATTCCTGGCGAGAGTGGCAAGAGTTACTCCCAGACGGCCTCTCTGGTCGGCGGACACCTCGTCTTTTCGAGACGCGCAGTGGACGGCGCGATTCAAGAGAAGGTGTGGGAGCGAGCCACGTTCCCCGAGCGGTAGCCATCAGTGGTTCGATTCCGATCCGGGTAATGGAAGAGAGACATCTTGAAAACAACGGAAGGGCCAACCACCGGCGATCACGTAGCGTCTGAAGTGACTGTGGCGCGGGCGCCGAGTGGGGATTCGCTGCAGCCGTGCGCAATGGGTGAACAGGGTCCCGCGCACGAATAGTCAGTGCCCAGGATTCCCCGCCTTCTCCGGGGGGTGCGCTACGGGATCGTACGTGGTCGAGAGCTGGAACCCGGTCTTTACGTAGTAGGCGTACGCATCCGCGGCGTCTCTTCCTGCCAGGCAGCCGACGTCCTTCGGATCCAGGTAAGTGCCGGCGCGGTCCGCCGCGGCCAGGTCCTTGCGCAGCTGCTTGTCGCGCGAATATAACTTCTTGAGAACCTTCGCGTAGTCCTCGACCAGTGCTGAGCCCTTGGCGAGCGGTCCGATGAGCCCGAGCGACCTGGCGAACTGCGGAAAGGCCTTCTCAAGGTCATGCTGGTGCTTGACCGCCTCGTCGAACATATCGATCAGCGTGCTGACTTTCTCCAAGTACTTGCCATTGACGGGGATCTCGGGCGCATCCGGCGTGTCAGGCACGTCCGGCACCTCATCACGGAACGGGTTCTCGATGATCTGGGGGATCTTGCCCGGGGGCGTCTTCGCCTTTTCGAACTGGCACAGGTAATTGAATTCGCGGTTCTTCCGATGGTACTCGCGCCGGTTTGGGCGCGGGGTCAGCTTGATGAGTTCCTGGTCCATGCACTGCAGGAACCCGGCCAGGAACCGTTGTTGCGCAACTTCCGCCGAGTACCTGCCCCGCGGCACCTGCCCCAACGTGCCCGGCGCCGCCGGCGGCGGTTGGCGCACCGGCTTGTAGGTGATCGGAACACGCAAGGACTTGGTGGCATAGAGTGAGAACCTGGCTGGGTTGGACGGCGCGGTCGGCCAGCCGTTCACGCTGGTCGCGCCACGCAGCAAGGTTCTGTCCGGGACTGTAAAGCGATCGGTGCTGATGCCGCCGGTGAGTGTGACCTGCTTGGCGAGCACCACGCCCCTGGCGCCATCGAGCGGCCGGGCCACCGCGACGTCGCCCCCATCAGGGGCCATCAGGTATGCGATGGCGACATCGCCGTCCTCCGGCGGTTGCGCCAGGACATCCGGTCCCGGGGTTGCCTCCTCGCACGGCCCCGACAGCGTGGTATCGACGGGGGTGTATTTCGGGTCGGTCTCCCCGCCCACGGTCGGCTGCGGTTCGGGCACGGGCTTGGGGATCGGCGTGGGAAACGGCGGGCCGCCGTCGACGACCGTGGGTGGCTGCCCGTCGCTGTCATGGCCGGCAAAGGTCTCGGTGGGGTCGCACGCCACGCTGTTGCCGACGACGTGGCATTTGCTCTTCGTCCTGGGGTGCGAGGCGCCGGCGACCCGCGGCCCCGGGTGCGGCTGCTGGTCGCCGCCGCAGAAGATGTCCCCGTTGCTTTCGGCTTCGCAGCCCTGCGCCTTGAGGATGGCCTGCAACTGCTGGCTCGGCGGCGTGGGCTTGGCCGGATTGATCCAGCAGATGGTGCCGTAGTCGGGGCAGGGATTCAGTGCGCAGCGCACGTAGGGTGCCGGCTGTCCGTTGAAGGACCGCGTCTCACCACTCGGGCCGCCGCGTGCGAACGCCCGCGGCTGGCCATAGCGCAGCGTGTCTGCGTCCGGATGGTCCTTCCAGTAAGCGCAGGAGTCGATGAAGCGCCCGTCCCGGGTCAGGTACTTATGCAGGTCCGGTGCCGGCTGCGCCACGCCCGCGAACACTTCCTGCGGATTCTGAGGATCCCCCGCGGCATACACATCCTGCGCGGAGGCTCCGCGTGCTCCCACCGTAAGAATGAGTGCCAGGATGGATACCCACCCGGCTGAAGCAGAACGTCTATCCGCCGTGCTGGGTCGGCGCAGGCCCGGACGTCTCACCGGGATTTGCCCGGGCAACTTGATGCCAGGAGGGATTGCAGTCTCGAGCGACACGAGCATCAGGCGTGCTCCAAGCCGAGTGATGTTGTTCTGGGTGTTCGGCAATGCTGCCGGCAGGCACGGTATGCACACCAGCCACGCTCGTCTGATAACCCGGTGGGCCCGCCAGCGTCAAATCTACGAACAGCTCGTGGGCGCGCGGGCCATCATGCTGTTGCAATGCACAAATCCGCTGCGCACGATATCGCCGACCTGCGCCTGTCTGTCCGTGCCGCTGGGTGTCGGTCTCCCGGCCCGTGAAAACGGTGATTGACCCATCCGCCGAGGGGACGCAAAGTTGCTGCGAGTATCGCGCGCTTTAATCATTACCCTGGAGCTAGAAGAATGCAGGATCAGGTGCCGGTTCCGGAACCAAAACTGCACCCGGACGCACGGTTTATCGGTGGCCTGTGTTGTTTTCAGGTTCTGCTGACGATCCTGTCGATGTTTGCGCCCGGCACTGGGGTCGCGCAGAGTCGGTGCCAGCTGAACTGCTCGGCCCAGCACCTCTGCCTGGGGCCGGGCGACATTTGCACCACCGACGACTCTTTCAGGGCCTGCCTGGCGCAATGTGCGGCGCACCCAGACCCTCCACCCGAGCCCGACGTGTGGGGTGCGCTGGCCGTTTCGGCGTCTACGCTCGCCTCCGGCTCCTCCTGGAACTACAAGTCTGAGGCCGCCGCTTCCAAGGCGGCGCTCGGCCAGTGCCGTGCTCGCGGCGGTACCGACTGCAAGGTGGTGACGACCGTTGCCGATGTCTGCGTCGCCCTGGCAGTCAGCAACGCGGAAAAGACCTATGCAGTCGGCGGTCCCACGGGTGCCGGGAATTACGCGGATGACGCCGCCATGCTCAAGTGCCAGCGAGCCGGAGGAAAGTCCTGTTTCGTGCAGGCTTCGTTCTGTGCTGACGGTCAGCGCCACCAGCTCAATGGCCACACGGTCACCTCGAACGGCAACCCCATCTTCGTACCGGACCGAAGGCCTGCACCTGCGCCGCCGCTTGCGGCCGCGCCGGCTGCCGGCGATGACACCGCGCGATTCTATGGTTCGTGGACGGCCTCTTTTCCGGTGAACGGGCAGACGATGACGGTCCTGTCGGTACATGACGCTCGCGGCTATCGTAATTTCAACGTGACTTCCGGTGGCAATGCCCCGCTGGACACGGGCACATTTTCCGCAGCCCATGGGCGCTATCACACCAGCGCGCCAAAACCTAACGACAGCGGGACTTACCGGTTCCTGGACTCCGACACGGCCGAGTGTACGAACGCCGCCGGAGAGACCCTGACGTGGAGGCGCCAGGGCAAGCCGGTAGATGCCAACACGGCCGCAAAGGCGCTCACGAACTATTCTCCGCCCACAGAACGTCCCGGCACCACGACCACCAAAAAGTAGTGCCGTGCAAAGGGGGTGCCGCAGCTAGTGGATCATGAGACTCAGTGCGGTGCCGGCAAGCTGCGCCGGCTCTGAATCGTCGACCACGGACAGCGCGAGCGCGTAGCTGCCGGGCTTGGTTGGCGTGCCGCTGAGTTTGCCGTCCTGGCCAAGCGAGAGGCCCGGGGGCATCACCCCGCCGGCCCACAGATAAGGGGCGCGTCCTCCGCTCGCTCCGAGGGGCTGGCGGTAGGCAGTGCCGGCGGTCCCATCCGGCAGGCTGCTGGTCACAATCGTGACGGGGGCCGTCGGGTTGAGAAGAACCGATGAAGCTGCCGGCCAGAGGCTTTCAGAGCCAGGATAGTCGGCCCACAAAACCTGCGGGCCCGCGGGAGTTGCGAGACTGAACACAAACGTGCCCGTAGCGTCGGTCTGTTGTGAGCCGAAGTCGATGGGCTGCGGGGCGATTCTGATCACCGCCCGGGTAATCTCGATGACGCTCGAGTCCTGGAACACGGCAATGGCGCAGCCGGCGCCGGCCGAGCCGGCCGGGATGGTGGCGGTCACCGAGAGCTTGTAGGGCGCAGCCGCGGCTGCGAAGGGCAGCGAGTCGGAGTTCAGTCCCATGGTTTCCCCGGGCGCCGCCTGCACGTGCAGCATCCCGCTCTCGATCTGGGCGATGGAGGCGTTACCCCAGATGCTCCAGCCGGTCAGCCCGTTGCTGAAGTCTGCAGCCAGCTGGCCCGCGGCTCCCGCATCGAGGGTGAAATTGGCCAGGTAGAACTCAGCCGGCAACGCCACGTTGCTGCAGTTCTCGGTAGCCACGCGCGCCCCGAAGACTACGTACTGCGTACCGGCGGGCAGGACGTCCGAGTAGCTGTAGACGCCGGGCGCGCCACTTCCGGTCAGAGGCACGCCGGTGAGTGTTACCGCAGCGTTTGCGACCGGGCCGGCGGCGCTCGTGAGCGTACCCTGGCCCGGGGCGATGCCGGCCGAAAGGCCGAGGCTGGTGCGCGCGCGGAAGTACTGGTCAATGAGGTACGTGAAGGAGGTCGGATCCGTCTCGGGCAAGAGGTGCTTGGGATAGGGCATCCACGACTGAAAGATCGCCTGATCCGGGGCCAGCGCCGCGCGTGCCTCAAAGTCGGCCATGTGCTGCTTGGCGAGTGAGATCCAGGACGCATCCGACAGTCGACGTCGAAATGAAAGAAGGCAAGCGGCTTGCCGGTCACCGCCTGCCATGCATCCGCAAATTGAGAATATGCGCCGAGCCAGCTGTCGCCATTCGGCAGGCTCTCGATGTCGCCGACGCGTGCGTCCGGAAACACCGAAAGTATCTTCGCCACGTTAGCCGCCGCATTCTGAGCGGTCTGCAGTGGCGTCCAGTGGCATGCGCCGGCGCCGTCGTAGAGTGTGGCGCCGTCGACCGGCTCATCGAATGCGACGTACTGCAGCGAGCCACCGAGATCGCGGATTCTCTGCGCGTAGTGCAAAGCTGCGCTGCCGGTGAAGCCCTCGATGCCCGCGCCACAGGTTCCTCCGCCATCGAGCGGCCCCCATTCGATGGCGAAAGCAATGTGGCGGCTCTTCAGGTCCGCGAACATATTGCGCAGCGTCGCGTCATCGAGGTCCAGCATCTGCGAGTACATCTTGAAGACGGTGACGTGGCTGGCCGCCTGAGGCCACGCAGCATCCGCACTGAACAGGTCGAAATAGTCGCTCGCGCCGTGCAGGTAGGGGATGGCGCTGGTGTCCCCGATGGGCGCAAACCAGGTGGTGGGCGGCGGGAACACGGGAAGCTCCACCTGGGCTTCGGTGGAGCCGAACGGGTTGCTCGCCGTCAGTACGTAAGTCGCATCGGCAGCCGGCGTCACGGTGATGCCGGCGCCGCTAACCGTCCCGATCGTACTGATGCTCAGAGTAGTCGCGTCCGTGACCGACCAATTCAAGCTGGCGGTCTGCCCGGTCGTGACCCAGGACGGGCTGGCCGCGAAGCTTGCAATCACAGGCGCGTGGCCCGGCGGTGGTGGTGGGGAGCTGCTGCCACCACCACAGCCCACAGCAAGCACACCGCAAGTAATTGCGATGACAACACCGACGGGTTTCGACGTTTTCATGGAGCAACTTCCAAGCATGAAACTCCGACTGGCAGCGAGAGTGACCGCAGGTCGGTTTGGGCGGCAGAGCCCCTTTGCTCGGTCCTATTTCCAATGAGTGAATACCCTAACAGTCGGGTACCACAGACTCGAATCCCCGTTGCGGAAGTACCCGAACGCGCTTCTGGCCGCTCCTATCAACCATAGGCCTTACAACGCAGGGGCGGGGTACACCGTCATGGGCATGCAGCATTCACCTTCGCGGGGCGCCGGACCCAGGCCGCTCTTGAGGCGCGCCTGGTCTGTCGTCCGACTGAGTGTCCTGTCCCTGCTGGCTGGATGCGGTGGAGGGGGCTCTGCGCCGCCTACGCCACCGGACCTGTCCGGGGTTTGGGCGGGCAGCTGGCAGGGCATGGACCCTGCACTGGGTTCGGTCACGGGGTTCTGGATTGCAGACCTGTCGACCGGCACCTCAAGCGTCTCGGGCACGGGCATGTTGCTGGGGGATGTGGATTGCATCGACGGGTCCGTAGCCGGATCCGCCGGCGCAAGCGCCGTTACCGGGACCTTTGATCGATCACCCTGCAGCCGCAATTCCTGGCAACTGCGCGCTCTGAGCACTCCGGACTTCAGCGCCAGCGGTAGCTGGGGTCAGGACGGGTCCAACGCGCAAGGCACATTCAACGGCGTACGTATCGCCGAACCCGGTGGACCCAGAATCACATTCATATCCCCTCCGGGCGGCTCGCCAGGGGCGATCGTGACGATCGTCGGCAGCTCGTTTGACACGACGGCTGCCAACAACACCCTGCTGTTCGGCAACTCCGTTCCGGCCGGCGCGCTGATCTCGGCAAGCTCGACCGCGCTCACTCTGAGGGTCCCAGACCAGGCCACGACCGCGGCGATCAGCCTGAGCACTCCGGCAAACAAGGCCCTCAGTCCACGGCCGTTCCTTGCGGACGTGACCTCACCCGCCGCGCAGGTGAATGCCTCCGTACCGGTGGCAGGCGCACCGCAAAGTCTCGCCATCAGCCCCGATGGCCGCAAGCTCTACGTCGCCGAGGCGGGCGCGGTGAGGATGATCAGCACCGTCAACAACAAGACGATCGTACCGAACGCGGTATATCCCAATACGCCCCTCGCGGTAGGCCAGGGCATCGTGGCCAGTCCGGACGGGCTGCGCGTGTATGTCACCGCAGGCACCGCCGGAGTGATCGCCATGGACGCCGCGTTGATCCAGGCGATACCGGAAGAATCGATCTCGGGCTTTGTCGCCGGTTCCGCGGCCGGCGTTGGCGCGCAGGCGTTGGCCATAAGCCCGGATGGGGCGCGGCTGTACGTTGCCGACAATCTGACCGGTGGCGTCGTCCGGGTCGTCACCCTGACGACGGGCTCCTACGTCTCTTCTGCACAGTTCGGGACGGGTCTGGTCCCGACTGCCGTTGCTCCCAGCCCGGACGGAGCCAAGTTGTACGCAACTGTCGTGGATCCAACCGGAAGTGTTCCTGACTTCGTGGCCGTTCTCGACCCGCAGACTGCCGCCCAGGCCGGACCTGCCATCCCCATCGGTGCGGGGGCTGCCCCGGCGGGCATCGCTTTCTCCCCGGATGGTAAGGCGGCCTATGTGGCGAACGCGGGTGCCAGCACGGTCAGCGTCATTGATGCGACCAGCGACAGCGCCGGGCCGCCAATTGGGGGTGTCATTGCTCCGGTCGGCGTCGCGGTAAGCCCGGATGGCGCGAAGCTTTTCATTACCAGCAGCGGCAATAACGCGGTCCTTGTCGTGGACACCGCAAATGCGGGCGGCATGCCTGCAGCCGTGCCGCTACCAGCTGCGCAGGCCAACTCACCGCGGGGTATCGTCATCAGCCCCGACGGCACCCACGCCTACGTCGCGGATGCCCTCGCCAACGCCGTCACGGAGATCGGTCACTCAGGCGCACTGACAGTCGCGCTGGCCGGCAGCGGCCTTGGTACCGTGACCTCCTCGCCGACGGGCATCAGCTGTGGAGCGAACTGCCAGGGGCGATTCGCGCTGGATGGCAACGTGACGCTGAGCGCGGTAGCAGGCAACGGCTCAAGCTTCTCCGGGTGGAGCGGTGCGGGCTGCGGCAACGGCATGGTTGCGATGCAGTCTGCCGGCATCACCTGTACGGCAACCTTCAGCAATGTTTCCCCGTCCACGGGCGCCGACGGCTTCACCGGCTGCTTCATCGCGACGGCAGCCTATGGAAGCCCCATGGCGAGTGAAGTTGTTCAACTGCGGCGCTTCCGCAATCGGTACCTGCTCAGCAATGCTCCGGGCCGCGCGTTCGTGGCACTCTACTACCGCTATTCGCCGCCAATAGCCGATCTTATCCGGCGGCACGAAACACTCAGGACTGTCGTGCGCGGCGGCCTGTGGCCCATCGTCTATTCGGTCAAGTATCCCGGCACTGCTGGTGGCCTTCTCGTATTGCTACTGCTCGCCGGCACGAGACTGCGCAAACAGCGCCGGGCGCTTGCGCAGCGCCGCACGGCGATTTCGCAATTGGACGGAGTCCCCGTACCCGGCGAAGGAGACTTCTAAGTGAGTGACGCTCTGTCATAGTAACGTGTACGGCACTCAGGACCGGGCTCGTGCCGATGGGTTCGATGAGGTGAAGAGGTTCTACACTCCACGCCGTCGACACTCGATTCTTGGATACCTGAGCCCTTATGAACGGACGGGCCATCCGCTGGTTCCGACTCCAAGCCGATGACTTCGTGGGGCGCGCCCGGCATTTTGCGCAAAGTGCGCGCGGTCGCGGACTCCCAGACAAGAACCGTCTGACTGACTCTTCAGCGCTCCTTTCGTTGCTCGGCCGCCGTCGGGCAGGTGGTGGTGCGGGCGACCGGCGGCGACCCGCAGTGCCCGGCCTCAAGCCATCGCAGCCTGTCCTAAATGATCAAAAAAAGTCATAAATACATATGATATTTCAGGAAGTTACCGCTTAGATAATCTATTCAGTATCTATTCGCTTTCGGGTATACTTGTAGCATGCGAATCGAGAACTCGGAGCGGGTATTACAGCTGCTTCTCACGGCGCCCAGGGGATTGCGCGCCGTGGAGATCATGCAGCACATAAGACCCAAGGTCAGTCAGCCGACGCTTTGGCGCGTCCTGGACAAGCTTCGCTCTCAGGGCCGGGTCGTGGTGGATGGTTTTGCAAGGGCCACCCGATATCACGCGACTGAACGCGCCGATCTAGCAGCTCTTCGCAGCCTTCGGATGCACGAGGTTGTCGCGAAGCGCCTCATTAACGATCCGGAGTTGCTCAGCATCGCTCGTGATCGTCTGCAGCGCTTGCGAAACGTCAACCCGCACGGTGGCACTTATCACAAGCGTTGGGAGGAGCTGATTAACGGTCCCATGGACCGTCTCCTGCGCATGCTGACGGAACCGTCAGAAGAGGCGGCCACTCTGCGGCAGGAGTCGCCGTTTACGACCCTTGTTCCAAGCGAGGAGCGCTGCCGCGTGTTCGAAGCGCTACGTACGGCGGCTTAGTTCGAGCGTCCTGGCTATTCGGCAATGTATCGAAGGCAGCTGCAGCACGTGATTCTCGAGATCGGACTGCGATTCGATCTGACGGACATCTACATTGTCGGGTCTGCTGCCATCCTGGCCACAATGCCTGATCCTCCGGAGGGCGAACTCACCGCGACGCGTGATGTAGACGTTATTCCGCCGCGTGATGAGGAAAAGCTGGCCGATCAGATTTCATTTGTACTGGGAGAAGCAAGCGACTTCGAGGTCGAACATGGTTACTACGCACAGGGCGTCACTTCCAATACGCCAGCGTATGCACCCATGGACTGGAAATCGCGAACGATCGAGGTGCGGGTTGGGGGAACGGTCGGTCATTGCATGGATCCAAACGACCTCGTGCTGAGCAAGCTTGGTGCTGGACGCCCCAAGGATCTCGCTTTTGCGCAGACAGCAGCTCACCTCGGCCTCATTCAACGCAAAGTACTGCTCGATCGACTCGAGTACGTTGATTGCTCCGACCAAGTGCGCAGATTGATCACCGATCGGATAACTGCTGCCTTTGCAGCATAGCCAAAAGGCATTGGCCCTGTCCGCGCGCGCCTACGGCGCCGTGTATCAACGGATGGGCACTCCTCGTGCAGCGCCTAGGTCAGCCCGTCGGCAATTCATCGAAACAGGGCACTGAGTCGCCGTGGCATGACCAGGATGCCCTCGAACCCATGAAGATACGTGCCTGAGGCTCGATCGGCGCGTCTGTATTCAGAGAGCCGGCAGGTATCACTATCGTATCGGCACCGCCCGATCGTGGCAGGCGTGCGCCACAGTCACTGCAGAAGTGATTTGCGAAGCGTTGGGCTTCGGGGACGCGGAACTTGCGGATCTGGTTTTCGCCGGTGAGAAACCGCAGAGTCCCCGGCTGTAGAAAGATGTTCGCAGCGTGGGCGCTTCCCGAGGCCTTGCGGCATCGTGAGCAGTGGCAGAAGTAGAACCGTTGTGGCTCCCCCACGGCTTCGTAGGTCACCTTGCCGCAAAGGCAGCTTCCGGAAAGTCGCTGCTGTGCCATGGTCATGCTCCCCTGCGAGTGCAGACACCAAGAATAGAATAAACGAGAGTTGTGGAGGGGGATTCGTAGCATGCGCACGAGAATGGTGAACCCCACGGACGGTATGGGTCGGCCGCTTGAGTCCCATAGGCGTTTCGTGAAGGCTAGTCGTCTGGCTTTCTCCAGGGGTTGCGAATGAACAAGGCACCATTGCGCATTCGAGGCCATGCAGCACGGGCCATATTGCTGGTGTGTATAGGCTTGATGTCATGCCGGACCTCGGGTCCGAATTCTACCGATACCTCGCACGTCACTCGGCGCGATCTGGTCGGAACATGGCAACTTTTGAGTATCCAGCTCGTCGGCCCCAACGGCCCGTCGGTCGATCCGTTTTTCGGAGCCCGACCTACCGGTATCCTGATCTACGACCCATCCGGATGGATGAGCGTTCAAATCGTGGGAAGTCCAAGACCGGCAATGGACACGCCCGATTCGTTCGTGCCTCGAGCAACGCCGGCAGAAACGGCCAAGGATGCTCAGCTAAAAGCATCTGTGTTCGATACTTACTATGCGTATTTTGGGACCTGGCGCTATGACGAGGCCACTTCGAGTGTCATTCACGACGTCAAGTCGTCCCTCCTTCCCGGCGAGAGTGGCAGGAGTTACTCCCAGACGGTCTCTCTGGCTAGTGGCAACCTCGTCTTTTCCAGGCACGCAATGAACGGCACGATTCAAGAGAAAGTATGGGGGCGACTATCATTTCCCGGGCGGTAGCCATTGGTGGTTTGCGCGTGAGCAAAGAGGAGAGGCGTCCAGACCCGATGCTGCCCTGGCGCGGTGCCGTCCGCCCACCGCAGTAGGACCGGTCATCGCCCTCAGGCGGCCGGAGCCTTCGTTGCGACTGCGGCAACGTGTTGCCCGTGAGCTCGCCCTGTGCCTTGGGCGCTGCGGCCAGCGGCCGGGCAAGCCCCGCCGCATCTGAGCGAATTGCAGGCCAATCCGGGTGCTGCCATATCCAGGATTTGAGGTGTGTAGTTGCCACAATCGCCTCAAGAGCTGAGGCGATACCATTTAATCGCCTCAGCGCATGAGGAGAATTGCTCAGAATTGCCTCATCTGCACCACGGAGGCGCAATCCCGTCCTGAGCCGCGACCTAAGCTTCGGTTACTTGCGCAGGAACTGGGCTACCAAGGTGATGGTGGCCTGCGGATTTTCTTCCATGATCCAGTGGCCGGAATTCGGTATGACGCCGCCGGTGACCTCAGAGGCGACAAAACGGAGCTCGTCGGCTTCACCCGTGCCGAATGATTTTTCGGCGCCGAGCGCGAGAACGGGCATCCCGATCTTGCCCTTCTGGGCCAGCAA
This sequence comes from Pseudomonadota bacterium, assembly GCA_018240525.1. Taxonomy (GTDB): domain Bacteria; phylum Pseudomonadota; class Gammaproteobacteria; order Steroidobacterales; family Steroidobacteraceae; genus 13-2-20CM-66-19. The sequence goes on along the minus strand of JAFEFN010000014.1, from coordinate 279,750 downwards.
CGCCTTGTTGTCGATCGCGTCCTGACTGAACGCCGCAAATTGCTCAAAGGCGTCGTGCATCGCGTGCGGACGCGCATACAGTGCGGCGTAGTGCTCCCGGGTTCCTTCATCGATCAACTTGGGATCGGCAGACAGCTCGTTCCAGAAGCGATCGAGGTAGATGCGTTCGCGGCCCTTAACCAGCCGTTCGACGTCGGGACCCCGGAAGTTGAAGTGCCACAATAGTGGACTCAGGATGATCGTATTCCAGTTACCGATGCCGGGAAGTGGCGCATCGATCACCGCCCAGCGGGTGATGCGCGCCGGATACTGCGCCGCCAGGGCGTAACCAACCATGTCCCCGATGTCGTGGGTGACCAAAGCGGCTTTGTCTACCTTGAGTGCATCCATGACTCCCGCGATGTCCGCGGCCTGGTTCTTCTTCGTATAGCCGCCGTCGGGATGCTCGGAGAGCCCCATGCCACGCAAGTCCGGCACGATAATGGTGTGGTCCTTGGCCAGCTCCGCCGCCAGGGGCGCCCACATGTCGCCGGTATCGCCAAATCCGTGCAGCATGACGACCGCTGGGCCCTTGCCGCCGACGCGGACGTAGAGTTTCGTGCCATTCGTCTCGACCATCTGCGTACGGAAGCTCGGACCAAATGGCACGACGCGCGCAGCGAGCGGCGCCACCAGCAAGGCCAGAAACGCTGCGGTGAAGATAGATCGGTGCATTGCTTCCTCTCTTTGTACAGCCAGGCAACGGCGCGCATGGTGCGCCCGGGGCAAGGGGCGGCGCATCCGGACGATTCTGGCACAACCGCCCGATTGGCGGGCACCTTGCGGCTTTTCCGAAACCAGGACTCTAACAATTAGATCCTGTGGGATGTTGGTGCAGGGCAGTGCGATGCGCCAATTCTCGAGCAAGCATGAGGTTGGCCCCTGGCCCTTGCTTCTGCGCCGGAGCGTTCGCGGGGTTGCGGCAGCTCCTCGCTACCCACCTATCCGGTGGGCGGCCCCCCTGATCTGGGTCTTCAGCGCCATTGAGACGGCAGTTTGAGCAGGGCGCGCGAGAAGTAATGTTTCGTCGGTCATGCCGCGAGCCTGGCACGCCCCCGCCGCCAAGCCGCGGGGGCGCCCTTGGGATTGTTCAGATGATCGCGATGAAGACCGGATAGTGGCCTGATGCAAAGGGCCCGCCCGATATGGCGGTCAACGAGCCATCCGGGTTGCGAACGAATCCGGAGATAGTGCCGGCACCCTCGTTCGGGACGTACAAGAACTGATTGGAAGGATCAACCGTCACCGAGTAGGCATTCCGACCGGAAGCATAAGGGTAGCCCGGCAGGGTCGTCAGGTCACCCGAGGCATCAGAAATCCCGTATCCGACGAGGCCCCCCCGGGTGGCTCCGTACAGGACCTCACCATTGCGATCGGTCGCGATGTAGTTGTCTACCGCGACGAGCCATCCGGAAGCAAACGTCAGCGCGCCCGTGGCGTTGTCGACCGAAAAGAACGGGACCACCAGGCCATTGTAGGGATCGTAGGCCGTCAGGCAGAGGCCGTAGAAGACCGAAGACTCGATGAACACCAGACTCAGGGGGCTGATATCAGGAGAAAACGGGGGGCCCGCCGCGAACGGTGATCCGGGCACCGGCGTCAGGGCCCCCGCTCCGGCCGTGATCGCAAATCCGGAGATATCGTTGGATCCACCGTTGTTCGCCACAAAGACAAACTTCCCGGCGCGGTCCACCGAGATGGCGGACGGGCCGCTGCCGGTGGCATAGGTGGCGATCGGCAGCGAGCTCAACGCCCCGGTAATTGGATCGACACCAAAGGCAGATAGGTTATTGCTGCCGTTGTTGGCGACGTAGAGGTAGGCACCGGTCGGATCGAAGGCGAGGGCCTGCGGGTCCGTGCCCGTCGCGAAGGGCGAGCCGGCAATCTCGGACAGCGTGCCGCTGACCGCATCGACGAGGTATGCCGAGATGTCGTTGGAGCTCTCATTGACCACATAGAGGTGCAGCCCATCCGGGCTTGCCACGATGGCATACGGAGAGGCTCCCGTGGGCACGGGCGTCCCGACGGCCGTCAGGGCGCCGGTCGTCGGGTCGATCGAATACACCGAGATCGAGTCATCGCCTGCATTTGCGACGTAGGCGAAGCGCCCCACGCCCGAACACGCGATGGAGATGTTGCTGATATTCTCGCTACCGACAACGCCGGACCCGTTTGTAACGACGCAATTCTGCACCGGGGAGCTGGGCTCGGTGCCGACCGTCACCTGATAAGAACTGCCCTGAACGACAGCGGACGGAAAGGTGAAGGTTCCCGACGCGGACACCGCAAGCTGCACCGGAGGGTTGACGGAGTCGTTGTAGTTCAATGCCAGGCCCACGCCAGTGAGGCCGGTCACCGTCCCGCCCACAGTTACCGTCGCCGGGGTCGTACAGGTGACGGTGACGTTGGTGACGTTTGTCGAGCCGACGGTACCCGAGTCATTGCCAACGACGCAGCTTTGTACGGGGGAGGAGGGCTGTGTCTTTACCGTGACCGCGTACTTGGCGCCACTGACGAGGGTCTTGGCGAAACTGAATGGACCGGTTGCCGAAACCGCAAGGTCGTCGCCACCATTATTCTCCAGTGCCAGGCCGCTGCCGGAGAGCCCGGAGACCGTGCCGCCGACCGTGTAGGTGACGACCGGTGGGGGTAGAGGGACGGGGGTATCCCCGCCTCCGCACGCTGCGATCGTCGCCAGCACGGCGGCGGACAACAGACACAGGGCCGGAATCCGAGACTTGGTTTTCATTGGCACTCACCTTGCAGCGACGATGGCAACACTCGGTCACCCAGGAATGCAGTGACTGCTAACTGTTGCAGTGCGGGATGGAGCAATCCGTCACTTTGACGCGACCTGCTTCGGGACTTGAATGCCGTGTGCCGCGGCTTGCCGGAGCGTATGGTTCTCCAGATACAGCTGCGTCACGAGCGGCGAATTGACTGAGTGCACTGCGCTTCCCAGCGCGTCGTCGCGGCAGCCGTCGAGGTTTTCCGCAGGCTTCAGGTCAACCCGGTTGCCGTACGTGCAGGCGACGTTCGCCGCATGTTCAAGACGCCGATACAGCTCGTGTGCCCCGGCAGGCTGCCGCACGTCGATTCCGCGCATGTCTACACGGATGGCGACCTGCACGCCAAATTCCTTGGCAGCCGCATTGCCTGTCAGCGTGGCGGCACAGACCGCCAGGGCACCGGCCGCAAACGTCGCGCAACTGTGAGCCGATTTGATGTACATGGGTGTCTCCCTCTGCACCCGGGCGAATTGCTCGGGTTGCAGGATAAGAGTCCCGTCCGTCGATTTAGGTACCCTGAAAAATGGCCCCGCGCCATTCCGGGGCGCAGAATGTTTTGGTTACCAATTCCGGGCTTGGGCACTCTAAGTACCAAACGGGGACTTTTTGATGCGCTGCGCCGACCGTGGCTGACACCAAGCATTCCTTTGTGGAGCGGCTGTTCACCGAGCACCGCGCCGGCCTCCATGCCTTTTTCCTCAGGCGGCTGCGCAGCAAGGCGGATGCGCCTGACCTGGCGCAAGAGGTCTATGTGCGAATGCTGCGCGTCAGCGATCAGGATGCCATTCGCAACCCCGCGCACTACCTCTACACAGTGGCCAACAACCTGGTGAAGGAGCATGCGGCGCTTGAGCGCCGGCAGGCGATGGGTGTCGACATCGAGGATGCGCCCGCGCACGAGCAGCTCCAGGCGCTACCTGCCTTCGATGGCGATCTGGACACCAGCCAGCGACTCGCACGGCTCAACGAGGTCCTGAAGCAGCTGCGACCTCGGGCCCGGGCCGCAGTCGTCCTCAAGTTTACGCACGAGCTGTCGTACCGTGAGATCGCCATCCACCTGGGGATCTCGCAGCAGATGGCCAAGAAATACGTCGCCCAGGGTATGAGTCACTGTCAACGCCGCATGGCGCGGCTGGGTTGAGCCCATGATGTCCAAGGAAGAGCAAGTCCGTGCGAGCATTGCCGAACAGGCAGCCGACTGGATTGTCGCGAATGAAGACGGGCTGGACGTGCGGCAGTCAGCGGCACTCGCTGCGTGGCTCAAGGCGTCTCCGCTTCATGTCGAGGAATTTCTCCGAGGCTCCGCCGTCGCGCGCGACCTGCGACTGGCCCGCAGCGCTCCGGAGTATGCGGTGGAGGCTGTTCTTGCCGGAGCGAGGGACGACGAGGATGCCCCGGTCCATTCTCTGTGGGCACGCTTTGCCGCTGGCAGCACCGGCACTACTCAGCGGTGGGTGGCCGCCGCGGCGAGTATTGCTGCAATCGCGGTGCTGAGCTTCGGGCTGGTTTCACTCCGGTCTGGCCATCCGGGCCGCCCGGAGCCGAGTGCCGGAATCCCGACGCTACACTTTGAGACGGGCCACGGCGAGCAACTCAATCGTCGCCTCGCGGACAATTCCGTGGTGCATCTGAATACGGACAGTTCAGTCACCATTCGATTCAGTGCAACCGAGCGTCTGGTCATGCTCAGTTCCGGGCAGGCGGAGTTCAAAGTCGCGCATGACCCGGCCCGCGCGTTCAGGGTGGTCGGCGGTCCGGCAGAGGTCATCGCGATCGGGACTCAGTTCGACGTGCGCCTCAAGGCAGATGCCACCGTGGTCACGGTGCTTGAGGGGCGGGTCTCGGTGGGCCTGTCACAACCGCTGGATCGGGGCGCGGAGAGGGGCTTCGCTTCCCCGCGGTACGTACAGGTCGGGGCCAACGAGCAGGTTCAGGTGACCGAGGCGGCAGGGCCGTCTGTGCCAGCCAAGGTGGATGCGCAGAACGAGACCGCCTGGCTGCATCGCGAGATCGTTTTCGACCACGAGCCCCTCGAGCAAGTCGTCGCTGAGTTCAACCGCTATGCCAAGAAGCCGGTCGTCATCCTCACGCCATCCCTCGGGAGGCTGGAGATCAGCGGGGCGTTTGCCACGGATGATGCCGACGCCTTCGTCGCATTCCTGCGGACTCTGAAAGGTCTGAAGGTACAGACGACTCCGACCCGAATTGAGGTTTCCCAGCGGTAGGTGGCGGCGTGGCCCATTTTCTTACCGGCAGCGGTCTTACTGCGCTACGCTGCAGGTGAAGTTCACGCCAAGAACCGGCTGAATGGAATGGCATGGTTGGCTCGCGCCAGCGCCCTTCGCAAATAGCGTCGGTAGTCTCCCGGGCACTGCGCAGCGGCTCGCTTTGCCTGTCCGCGGCGCTCATGGGGGTCGGGGCGACCTGCGGTTACGCGGCCGAATCCAGGGCACTCAGCGGCGCAATTCCAGCCCAACCCCTGGGACAGGCCCTGGAGGCGTTCCGGAAGCAGACCGGATTGCAGCTGATCTACGTCTCAAGTGTCGTGAGCAACCAACGATCGCATCCCGTTGCCGCGGGCTTGGGCGGCGATGAAGCGCTTACGCAGCTGCTGCAAGGCACCGGCCTGCGTTTCGAGCACCTCACTTCCCACAGCATCCGCATCTTCGTCGGACCGGCGCCGCCGCCCGAGAAGCCAGTGCGAGTGCTGCCGGGCGCGGAGCGCGATGAGGTGATAGTTACCGCCAGCCGTGGCACCCAGAGCATTCAGGATGTGCCGACCACCATCCAGACGATCACGGGCGAACAGCTCAAGCAGCGCAACGCAACCACTACGGCCGACCTGCTGAAATACACGAGCAACGTGACTTTCAGTGGCGACAGCCCGGGCACTGGCAACATCTTCATGCGCGGGCTCGGGGGCAGCGGCACGGGAGCCCAGTCGCAGGCAACGATTGCGCCATTTCCGAATGTGGCACTGTACCTTGACGATCAGTCGATGCAGTTTCCCGGGCACAACAATGATGTTTACCTGGCTGATATGGAGCGAGTCGAGGTCCTAGAAGGGCCCCAGGGCACGCTCTTCGGTGGCGGAGCCCAGGCAGGCGTCATCCGCTACGTCACCAACAAACCGCAGCTCGAGGCGGTTGCCGCCGAAATCACCGCGAGCTACGGCACCACCGCGGGCGGGGATCCGACCAGCACCGTGCAGGCGCTACTCAACGTGCCTCTGGCCGAGAACAGGTTTGGCCTGCGTGCAGTGATATTTTCCGAGCACCGCGGCGGCTACATCGACAACGTCCCGGCCACCATTGGCTATTTCCCAGGCTCAATTCCGTACGACTTCGGCGGCAATCCGAGCGCAAACAACGCCTCCCTGCAAGCCGCGAACAGCAACGCGGTCGACATCGGCGGCGCGCGCATCTCCGCGCTGTGGAGAATAAACGACCGCTGGGAGGCACTCCTGCAGCAGAACGTCCAGGACACGCGCGCGGACGGATATTTCTTCGCCTATCCAACCAGCACGGACGGGCGGGCACTGCAGCCTTACCAGCTCACCGCCTTTGCGCCTGCCCTGAACAGGGACCGCTACGAAAGCACCGCGCTTACGATCAGCGGGAGGCTCGGCAATATGCTGGACGTGGTCTACAGCGGCAGCTACATGACGCGCCACATCGAGGCGCAGCAGGACTACTCCAACTACCTGCGAAGTTCCACTGCCTCATCTTATTACGCGTGCATCGGGACAGGGGCGGGCTATTTCAACCCGTACCTCTTCCCCCAGCTTACCGGCAAACCACTGCAATGTTCGCCACCGGTGGGCACCTGGCACGACCAGGCCTCCAGTCAACACCAAAGTCACGAGATCCGCATCAGCACCGATCCGAGTCACCGGGTGCGTGGACTTGCGGGTGCTTACTGGGAACGCTTCGGCATCGGCGACAACATGAACTTCAACTACCTCGGGATACCGCACTGCAGCCAGAGCAATCTGGACATCGCGCGGGCCGGGGGCGCGGACTGCATCTCAGCGGTCGGACCGCTGCCCGGCACGTTCACGACCACGCCTGGCCTGCGTACGGAGGCGAACACGGCATTCGGGGAGGACATACAGCGCGGTTACACCCAGACCGCGCTGTTTTCGTCCATCGACATCGATCTGGTTCCCAAGGTACTGACCGTTACGGCCGGTCTGCGTTTGTATAGATATGACGAGTTTGAGCACGGTTCGGAGTACTACACCCTGGACAGCACCGGGGGGCTCGTCGTGGACAACCCCAACGGGGCATGCACTGCAGTCGGCGCATGCGGCTTCCCGATCAACCTGAGCAAATCCGAGTCCGGGCACCGATGGCGCGGCAGTCTGGCATGGCATGCCACCCCCGACATCATGGCCTACTACACGTACTCCGAGGGTCTGAACCCGGGCGGTTTCAACCGGGCGATATCCCTTCCGGGTCAGCCGCCGACACTTTCTGGGGAGGCCCCGTACTCCCGTTCCGACGGGCTCACGCGGCAATACGGAAGACCCGCGGGCTTCGACTCCGACAGCCTGATCAACAACGAAATCGGATTCAAGGCTGACTTCCTGAACCACCGCGTAGTGCTGAACGTGTCCGCGTACTACATGCAGTGGGAGCACATCCAGCAGGTGTTGTTCGACCCGGTGAGCCTGGGCAATGTCAGCTTCAACGTGAATGGGGCGAGCTACATCATCAGGGGCATCGAAGTGCAGTTCGCGGCGCGGCTCACCGAGGGCCTGAGCGTGCAGGGGTCGAGCTCCGTCAATACACCGACCCAGTCCGACACGCCCTGCCTGCTTTCGGTGGGCATCGATCCCAATGTTGGACGAACGGAGCACAATCCAACGCCCAAGGGCCACTGCATCACGCAGATCAACGACGTGCCCTATACGAATCCTTTCGGGCAGCTCGGAGCGCGCTCGCCCTTTGCGCCGCCCTGGATGTTCAACGTGCTGGCGCGCTATGACTGGACGGCCGCCGACTACAGGCCCTTCGCGTGGATCGGCGCGAGTCATGTCGGACCGATGAGTACCCAGCCTGCGAACTTTCCCGATGGAAACGATCCGAGTGAAAGCCCACCTACCGGCGCGCCGAGCACCACGCTGCTGCGTTACGAGGTCCCGGGTCACACCACCTATGACGGCGGTTTTGGCGTTGCGAAAGACAACTGGATCGCCCAGATCCAGTGCCACAACCTCACCAACGAGTATGGGCCACGCAATATCTCGTCATCACAGTTCATCAAGGCGGAAGTGCCGCTGCGGCCTAGGGTGATAGCGCTACTTATCGGTTATCGCTTCTGACGCCAACGGTCGGTTCCGGCACCGAAATTAACTGTGCTGCGGGTCAATCGCCATCGGCGCTTCCGAAGCGCAAGACTCGCTCCCGGTTGCACATCCTCTTCGTAGCGCGACCTGAGCGGCTTGAGAAGGTCACTGCCGGCTCTGCGGCGGCATGGCCTTCTCGTTCGGAGGCAGGCGAGGTGGGACCTTAACAGGTCACGCCCTGGCGCTGCGCAATCGCACAATTTCTCACACGATGGCAGCGAGCCTGTTGCAGTCACATGGGCCAGGCGGACTGTCATCGCGGCGGAGTGGGCGGCTTCGCGGCCGGGCGCCCGCGCGAGCCCCGCGCGCACCCCTCGCCGCCAGTCGTAAAGGGAGGCGCATTCGCGCGGGGCGGACGCTCCTTTCCACCTACAGGTCAGGCGCCCGCTCACCGCTTTCCGACGGTGCCACCCATGCCGTATCGGGCTCTGAATGGCTAAACAGCTTCGCGCGCTCGGCGATGAGCACGCATGCCAGGGCAACGATTCCGCAGCATGCCGACCCGGCGGGCAGGATGAGCAGCGACCCGGTCCACTGATGGCCGATAAGGGAGGCGATGGCAGCGCCCCCGACGACTGCGATGAGTCCCTGGACAGAGGAAGCGCTGCCCGCAATCGCTCCCATGGGAACCATGGCTATGGCACCGAAATTCGAGGTCGCCAGGGGGAAGCACGCCATGGTGAGTGACTGCAGGATCGCGAAAGTCGGCAGCGATTCGTGCCCGGACCCGGCAATCGCCGCATGAAGGGACGTAATCAGAATGAACCCCAGGAGCGCCGAATGCGAAATCGCATGCATTCCAAGCCGTTCAACGAGACGCGCGTTCACGAGCGTGGCGACCCCCATCGAGGCCGCACATGCTGCGAAGACCGGGCCCAGCAGCCGCGGCGCATGGAAGACGTCACCGAATACCTGTGGCATCGTGCTGACGTAGGCAAGCAAGGATCCGAACATCATGCTCACGGCGGCTGTGTAGAAGATCGACGAGCGGTGGGTCAGGACAAAGTGTGCGGCCTGGACGAGGTGAGCGGCGCCCAGCGGGCGCCGGTTCGCAGGCTCCAGAGTCTCGGGAAGCCGGATCGCCGCCCAAGTGCCGACCGCGATCCCGAAGATCGCAATGAATCCAAGCACGCCGCGCCAACTCACGACGGCCAGGAGCGCCTGGCCCACGCTGGGCGCAACAATGGGGACCATCAGGAAGACGAAGAAGATCGTGGAAAGAACGCGCGCCATGGCAGCGCCCGAATAGCAATCGCGAACCACAGAGCGCGAAACGACGCTCGTGGCGGCCGCGACGAATCCTTGAAAAACCCGCAGCGTCACCAGGGAGTGCAGCCCGGCCGCCAGGGTGGTCAGCAAGGACAGCACCACGTAAAGAGCAAGGGCGACCAGCAGGACAGGCCGGCGCCCGAAACGGTCCGAGAGTGGCCCGTACACCAGCTGCCCAAGGCCGGTGCCCATCACGTAAGAGGTGATGATCCACTGCAGCTGGCTGGCATCCGCCACGCCAAGGTCGTGCCCGATCAAGGGCAGCGCGGGCAGCATCGTATCGATTGCCGCGGCATTGAGGGCCTGCATCGCGGCCATGAGCGCCACGAACTCTCGATAGGGAAGTGCGCCTCGGGGAGGGGCGGGGAGGCGTATGGCAGTCGACACTGGGGAACTCACTTGCTCGGCCGTGCGATGTCCGGGGCCGTGGCGCCAGGAGTTTCATGCTAACGACCCGCGACTCGAACGACGGGATTATGAACGGGAATGGCCGTCGCTGCCGAAAGGAGGTCTAACGGATGAGCAAGCCGTTGGTGCCGCCTGCAAGCCTTTGATGCCGCGCAGGGGTCCAGGTGTGTAGCGCTCCTCGCCGTGCAGTCTCAGTGCACTGGCCGGCGATGGAATATCGGGTACTCCGAAGCTTCGGCGGCTGTCCTCAAAGCTCTTCAAAGGCCGTATCCCAGCGCATCCTTGCGCCGGGATACGGTTAGCGATGAAACCTAGTCGTGAGGGCCGCCCAATACGAACGGCAGCACCTTGGTGCCCTCCAAGCGCACGGCTTGCAGGTCATCCGGGTCGAGTTCCAATGCCTTCATGATCGTGGCCGCAACCTGGGAGGTGAAGACCGGTGTCTGGACCCGTTGGGGTTTGGTCGAAGGGCTGGACACGATGAGCCCCACGTTGGTGTCGCCAAAACTGAATCCGCCGTGCTCGGCGACCTTGTTCTTGGAGGCGCCGGTATAGATGGTCCCGTAGACTGGCTGGACAATAATGTCCGGCGTCCGGGTGTCACGCAGCGGGTCGTTGAACTTGAGCTTCAGCTCCTCGCCAGACATCACCTCATCGATGTGCAGCGCTTGGGCATTCCGGTTCAGATAGTCTGCGACCAGCGCAGTCTTGCTCTGGTCAGGCAGCCAGATGAGGCCGATGTCATCATCCTGCACCAGCCCACAGGGACCTTCCGGACAATTGCCCGCGGCATTGATGACCTGCGCGGCCTCCTCGGTTGCGCAGTTCGAGACCTGGCAGACGAGATCCGCGAAGTGGCCCGGCTTGACCAGCTTCGCGGGGTTGATCGGCGATTGACCGTGCTTCGAGGTCACGATGATCAGCGTCGAGTCATACAGCCCCTCGCTGCGCAACGCCTGTATGAACTGCCATAGGGCGTCGTCCGTGCGCTTCAAGCCGTACCCTAGGACGCGGCTCGGTGTGCCGAGGCCATCGACGTAGCCTCCGGGCTGGCCTTTGAGCTGCGTATCGCTCGTGCAGCTGCCATTGGCATTGTCCACCGCGAGCTTCTGTCCGACGCTGACCGCCTGGAAATTCATGCCAAAAAGCACCGGTACACCCACCTTCCGGGTGCCCTCGTGGTTGAGGCCGTGAATCTCGTTCAAGACCGCAGTGACCTTAAGCGCGTCATTCTGTGCGGTGCACACCACACTGACGGTGTTGTCGAAGCCGGGGGCATTGGTAATTTCCGGGGTGTAGAGGTCGTCAACCCCCTTGCCCGAGGGCCCGTTGACCAGGTCGTAGGCCGGATGCTTGTCTGCCCAGGCCGTGCGCCCCAGATGCGCCGCCTTTACCGCCTCGAACAAGGTATTCACGCGCAGGGCGTTGTGCGGATACATGGGGACGCACTGACCGGAAGAGTCCCGGAACCGAGGCAGAGCACTGGGGTCAATGACGTCCTGTGAGACGTTGTTTACGTACACATCGATCGATTCGTCAAAAATCATCTGCGTCCCGGGCGCCCCGGAGCACGTCTTGTTGTCCGGAGCCCAGATCGTTCGGTCGTAGCTGTAGTCGTAGAACAACCCGTGCGTGCGCGGCGAACCTCCGGTAACCAGAGCGAGTAGCCCAGGGAACGAGTCTGAATTGGCCGGAGTGTGGGCATTTGAAAAAGTGACGCCGTGCCGGCTCAGTTCCGCGAGAGCGGAATCCGGATGCGCCTTGGTGTAGTTCGCCACATCCAGTGCATGCATCCCATCGATGCTGATGAGCAGCACTCGCTGCGCATGATTCGTGTTCCAATCGTTTGCGGGGGCGGCGGCGGCGAATGCGCCGGCAAGCGCAAGCGCGAGGCCTGGCAAGGGCAAGGGAAGTCGCATGAGGAGTCTCCGTTGTAAGCGCGGTACGAGAAGCACGCGTGATAATCCGCGCCGTACATGACGCACCCGTTACGAAGGCACCGTAAGTTGATGTCGCGCGCGCTAACCGTGGGCTAAGTAAGGCAGGCCCGATCCGCGAGCGGTCGGTGCAGGGCTGCTTGGGATACGAAACCCTAGCGGACCGCCTGCAGCGGTGGCGGGGCATCCCCCATGGACTGGAAGAGTGCCGCCGTGTCGGTCAGCCGGGCCGCCCGGGCTCGAGTGCACTGCACGCGCGAGTTCTCGTACTGCTGTCCAGCCGTGAGCGTCGCGAAGTACTGTGTCGAGCCCAGCTGATAGCGCGCCGTGGTCTCCTGGTTCGCAGCCCCCGCTGCGGCCATCGCCCGTTGTGTCTGTCTGAGGGTATTGGCGTCTTCGTCGAGCGCGACGAGGGTATCGGCGACGTCCTCGAAGGCCCGCAGAACCGTCTGGCGATACAGTGCCACGGCGGCCTCGTAGTTCGCCTCCGCGCCGCGCTTGCGTGCCCGCAGAGCACCCCCATGGAACAGCGGTTGAGTCAAACCTGCGCTGGCGCTCCAGATCGCGCCGACCGGGGAGCTGAAGGTCGACCAGTCAAACCCACCGCGGCCGTAGGCGGCCGACAGTGTCAGCGAGGGAAACAGCTCGGCGGTCGCGGCACCCGCATCGTCCGCGCTCGCCCGAAGAGCGGCCTCGGCGGCCAGGATGTCAGGGCGGCGGTGCAGCAGGTCCGAGGGAATGGCCACGGGGACCGTGTCCGGCAAATGCAGGGAGTCGAAGGAAAGGGGCGGGGGTGCGTCACTCGGCGATCGGCCGAGCAGCACGGCCTGTGCATGGCGCACTGCCAGCGCCTGCGCGCGTAGCCCTGGCAGGGTGGCCGCTGCGTTGGCCGCGTCCTGTTCGGCAGCCAGCATCTCCTCACGCGAGGCGCTGCCCGTCGCATAACGTGCCGCCACCTGCTCGGCGCGCCGCTCGCCCAGCGCGACCAGTCGCTCGGTCGCGGTCAACTGCTCCTGAAGCGAGCTGGCGTTGATCGTCGCGATGACAATATTGGCCGCCAACGCGCGGCGCGTCGCATCCAGCTGATAGGCCTGCTGCTGGAATCGGCCGGCGAGGGCGCGATCCGCAAGCTGCCGCGCGCCCAGGAGATTGAAGGTGTACGAGCCCTGCACCTGCGCGGCGAAGATGTTCGCGATGAACGTTTGTTCCGGCAGGCCTGATACGCCCAGGGAACGCTGCCGGAGGACCGTGCCGCCAAGATCCACGCTGGGCATTTCGGTGTCACCGACCTGCGCGCGCAGTTGTTCGCGGGCGGCGCGCAAGGAACTCTGCGCGGCAGCGAATGAGGCGTTGTGGCTGAGTCCCTCGTCGACCAGTGCATTCAGTGCCTCGCTCTGGTAGGACTCCCACCAGCGAGGAGGCGCGCCTGCGCCGAGGGCCAATCGCTGGGCAACGCCATCCGCCGCCGACAGCTGGTCGGGGTTGGTGCCCAGCGAATAGTGCGCGGGAGCAACGAGTTCGGGCGGCGTGCGTGACGGCCCGAGCCCCGTGCAGGCGCTGACGGCCAAGGCCAGCGCAGCCAGCCCAGCGATCAGCCGCGCGGCGGCAGCCGGCCGGCCGTGCGCCCTCACGAGGCGGCTCCCGCTGGCGCCTCGTCGCGGCCGACGCTGAACCACTGCGCATAGAGAGCCGGGAGGTAGAAGATCGTCAGCAGCGTCGCCACGGTGATGCCCCCCATGAGGGAGGCGGCCATGGGGCCAAAAAAGCTGCTGCGCAGCAGTGGCACGAGTGCGAGCACGGCCGCCGCCGCAGTGACTGTGATTGGCCGGAAACGGCGGACCGTGGCCCCCAGGATGGCCTCGAATCGGCCATGGCCCGCGTGGATGTCCTTCTCGATCTGGTCCACCAGGATCACGGAGTTGCGCATGATGATGCCGAACATGGCGATCGTGCCAAGGAGCGCGACGAACCCGAACGGCATTCGCAGCGCCAGCAGCGCGAGCACGACGCCGATCAGGCCGAGCGGCGCGGTCAGCACCACCATCAGGACGCGGCTGAAGCCCTGCAACTGGATCATGAGGATGGTCAGCACCGCAATCACCATCAACGGCATCTGGGCGTTTATCGACGCCTGCGCCTTGCCGTTCTCCTCCACCGCGCCGCCGATCCTGATGCGGTAGCCGGCCGGCAGCTGGGCCCGTACGGGCTCGAGCGCCTTGTCGAGCCGCCCCGTGACATCGATCCCCTGGGCACCGTGCTGCACGTCCGACTGCACCGTGATGAGCGGTTCACGGTCGCGCTCCCACACGACGGCGTATTCGAGGCCGTAGGAGAAGGTGCCCAGTGCGCTCAGGGGGACGGCGGTGCCCTCTGGCGAGGGGATCGCCAGCCGCTCGATCTGGGAGGGGTCGACCCGGTCGGCCGGCGGGGCACGCAGTTCCACCGCGATGAGCTTGTCGCGCTCGCGGAACTGCGTGATCGTGTAGCCGCTCAAGGTCATCTGCAGGTAATTCGCCACGTCCTGCGAGGTGATGCCGAGCTGCCGGGCCTTCGTCTGATCGACCTCGAAGTGCACCGAGCGCTCCCCGGGCTCGTCCCAGTCGAACTGCGTGTTGAAGGTATCGCGATCGCGGCGCATGACCTGCGCCACCTGCTCGGCGATCTGACGCACTTGGGCAATTTCCGGGCCGCTCACGCGGAATTGCACCGGGAAGCCCACCGGCGGCCCGTTCTCGAGCCGCGTGATGCGGGTGCGCACCGAGGAGAACTGCTCGCGCAGCACCGGACCCAGGGCCTGCGCGAGCCGTTCGCGCTCCTTGACGCCCTTGGCGGTGATCAGGAACTGGGCGAAGTTGGGCGAGGGCAGCTGCTGGTCCAGCGTGAGGTAGAAGCGCGGCGCGCCAGCACCCACGAAGTCGACGTAGCTTGCGATCTCGGGATAGTGCGAGAGTGCCTGCTCGAGCCGCTGCGTCTCGCGCAGGGTGGCGGCGAAGGATGCGCCCTCGGGCAGGCGCAGGTCGACGAGCAGCTCCGGACGGTCGGAGCTCGGGAAGAACTGCTGGGGCACGAACGCAAAGGCCGCCATCGCGAGAACGAAGAGGGCCACCGTCGCGCCGAGCACGGTGCGGCGGCGATCGACGCACCAGGAGACCCAGTGTCGCAGACGCCGGTAGAAGGGTGTGTCATAGAGGTTCGGAGGCTCCCCATGCGTGGCGGCCGGAGCCGCGGTCGACTCGACCTGCGGCGCCCCGGGCGCGGCGTGGCGACGGAAGGCGCGGCGCGTGGGGTGCTCGGAGAGGATCCACGAACCGAGCAGTGGGATCACCGTCACCGCCGCAAGCCAGGACAGCAGCAGGGCGATCGCCGAGACCTCGAAGATCGAGCGCGTGTACTCGCCGGTGGCGGATTTCGCGAGCGCGATGGGCAGGAAGCCGGACACCGTGACCAGCGTGCCGCTCAGCATCGGGAAGGCGGTGCTCGAGTAGGCAAACGCCGCGGCCCGGAGCCGGTCGAAGCCCTGCTCAAGCTTCACCGCCATGGTCTCGACCGAGATGATGGCGTCGTCTACCAGCAGCCCGAGCGCCAGGATGAGCGTGCCCAGCGAGACCTTGTGCAGGCCAATGCCGAACAGGTACATGCACAGCACGGTGCCTGCCAGCACCAGCGGAATCGCGATCACGACCACCGTGCCGGTGCGTAGCCCGAGCGTGATGAGGCTCACGAGCAGGACGATGCCGATCGCCTCGGCCACCGCCTCGACGAAGTCGCCGATTGCGTGGCGCACGGCGTGCGGCATGCTGGTCACCTGGGTGAGCTTGAGGCCTGCCGGGAGCGTCGCGCGCAGGCGCTGGGTCTCCGTGTCCAACGCCTTGCCGAGGGCAATCACGTCCCCGGAAGGGGCCATGGTGACGCCGATCCCGAGGACGTTCCGGCCGCCCAGCCGCATGTATTCGCTGGGCGGGTCGAGGTACCCGCGGCTCAGGGTGGCAATGTCGCCGAGCCGGATGGAACGTCCGTTGACGCGCAGCAGCGTGTCGGCGATCCGCTCGGAGTCCGTGAACTGCCCGCTCGGTCGCACGTACACGCGGTCGTCGGCAGTGGTGAATACGCCGGCGCCGGCCACGGCGTTCTGCTCGTTGACCGCGGCGGCGATCTGCTGGACCGACAGCCCGAGCTTGGCAAGTTGCGCGTTGGGGATCTCGATCCGCACGCGCTGCTCCTCGTCGGCGATGAAATCGACCTTGTTGACGCCCGGCACGCGCAGCAGTTGGGTGCGCAGCCGCTCGCCGTAGTCGTACAGGTCGGCGGGGGAGAATCCGTCAGCCTCCAGCGCGTAGATGTTGGTGTAGACGTCGCCGAACTCGTCGTTGAAGAACGGGCCCTGCACCCCTTGCGGCAGCGTATAGGCAATGTCGCCGACCTTCTTGCGAACCTGGTACCAGGTGTCCGGCACCCGCGCCGCCGGCAGGCTGTCGCGGATCGTGAAGAACAGCACCGATTCGCCGGGACGCGAGTAGCTGCGCAGGAAATCCAGCCCGTCGGTCTCCTGCAGCTTGCGGGCGATGCGGTCGGTGACCTGCTCCTGCACCTGGCGCGCCGTGGCGCCCGGCCAGGCGGTACGGATGGTCATCACCTTGAACGTGAACGGCGGGTCCTCCGACTGGGCGAGCCGGCTGTAACTGAAAATGCCGAACAGCGAAACGACCACCAGCACGAAGACCACGAGCGGCTGATGCGCGAGCGTCCAGCTCGAGAGGTTGAAGGTATGTCGGGGGAGGGGCTCGGCCGCCGCCGCCCCGGTCTGGCCGCCGTCCGCAGTGAGCGTGTGCTCGTCGCTCACAGCGCCGCCCCGGCGTCGGCAGGCGGGACCGGATCGCCCGTGCGCTGCGCCTCGCTCCCGCCGGCGAAGAGGGGCTTCACGGGCTTGACGTGCTCCCCTTCGTACACCGTGTGCACGCCCGCCTGGACGACGAGGTCGCCGTTACGCAGGCCCGTCACGAGAACCGAGCGGTCGCGATAGCTGTGCACGTGCACGGGGCGAAGCTCGAGTGTCGAGTCCACGCCGCGTACCAGCCAGACAGCGGGTTCCTGGCCGCGGTGGAAGAGGGCGGTCGCCGGGATCGTGAATGTCTGCGACGCGGCAGCGGGCGGGGCGCCGTGCGCCGGCGCGAGCCATGCATCACCCGTCATCCCGAGCCGTATGGCCGGTGACGGCTCATTCAGCGTGAGCTTGACGCGGTAGGTACGGCTCTGCGGATCGGCCGAAGGCGACACTTCCCGCACGCGGGCCTCAAAGTGCTGGCCGGGTAGGGCCGTCAGGATGACGTTCGCCGTCTGGCCGATCGGGAAGCCCCCGACATCTGCGGCCGCGGCGTCCAGCAGCAGGTCAAGGTCCCCAGACCACGCAAGACCGAACACCGGCTGTCCGCTCGCGACCACCTGACCGGTGTCGGCGTTCTCGCTGGTGATCAGGCCGTCATGATCGGCGACCAGCGTCTGGTACTGGAGATTGTTGCGCGCGATGACCAGCTGTGCGGCAGCTTGCTCGCGCGCGGCGAGCGCTGCGCTGTAGGCGTCCTGGGTGGCCTCGAATTGCGCGCGGGCCACGAGGTTCTGGGCGATCTGGGCCGCGTCGCGGTCGAGTTGCTGCTTCGCGAAGGTCTGGCGATGGTCGGCGGCGGCGAAGGCCGCCTCCGCGGCCACCAGCTGCTTTTTCGCATCCAGCGGGTCGAGCCGGGCAACCACCTGTCCCTTGCGCACCGTGTCGCCGAGCCGCACGTCGCGCTCGATGAGCTTGCCCGGTACCCGGAAGGACATGCTGTTCGCGTACCGGGAAGCGACCTCGACCGGGTAGTGCAGCGCACGGCCGGGCCCATCCCCGTCGGGCTGTGCAGGCAGTGCCACGACGAGGCTGGGTGCCGTCTCGGCCGGCTTCGCCCGCCGGGTCGCGAGCGCCAGCACGGTCGTCATCGCCAGTAGGATCGCGAGGGATACCTGGATAGGGCGTCCGCGGAACATCCGAACTACGCTGCTCATGTGGAGGCCCTCCTGGCGATCAGATCTTGCATTCAGGCTAGCACTCAGATGCATTGATGTATCCGAATCCATAGATGTATGTACAAGGCCTTCGAGGCGTGCTAGCCTTGCGCGCATGAGCCGAAAACGTCTGACCCGCGAGGACAGCCAGGAGCAGACCCGGCAACGACTACTCGATGCGGCCCAGAAGCTGTTCGCCAAGAAGGGTCTCGACCGCACGAGCGTCGAGGACATCGCCGGTGCCGCGGGCTATACGCGCGGGGCCTTCTACTCGAACTTCAAGACGAAGGGGGACCTCTTCATCGAGCTGCTGCGGCGTGACCACCAGCGAGCCGATTTGGAATTCTCCGCGCTGCTGAACGATGAGCTCACCGTCGAGGACATTCAGGCGCGCACTCGTGACATCTACAGCAAACTCTATCGGGACACCGAGGGCTTCATGGCCTGGACCGAGGCCCGCCTACTGAGCGCCCGCGATGCGCGCTTCCGCGCCAAGCTCAATGCGCTCGTGAAGGAGAAGCGCGACCACATCGTCCAGCTGATCGAGTACTTCAACAAGCGCGCCGGGGCGACGACGGACGTGCCACCGGTCATCATGGCCATGGGCTTCATGAGCCTGGTGGAGGGGGTGAAGCTGTTCGCGGCGTCCGATCCTGGCGAGATGTCGCCCGCGGCCGCCGAATCGGTGCTGGCGCTGTTCGTGGACTCCATCATGCAACTTGCCCGTCTGCGCGGCGCCCCGCGCGCAAACTGAGCAGCGCGCTCCGCCCGGCACTGGCCGGCCCAACGGATAGGGCCTCCCGTGGAAACAGGTGCGGATCGAGGGCCTTAGGTGACTACCGGCCGCTGCCGCCGGCCGTCGAGCTGGCCGCCTTGTACCAGCCGGAGTAGACCCCCCCCTGCTTCACCCAGCCTTCGGTGGGCATCCATTCGCAGAACATCACGCGGCGCCAGAGACGATCATCCTTCGGATCCCACCAGCACGGGCCGTCCGCCTGGTTTGCAGGCTGCAGCACGCGTGTCACTTCATTGACCTTCGAGTCCCCGCCCAGGCGTACCTCGATGACGTCGCCCACGCTCAGCGGCAGTGACTTCGGGTCCCGGTTGTAGAACCCATGCGGGTTGCTCGATTCCGGCGGCCCGCAGCACATCAGGCGTGCGGTGACCACGCTGCCGTCGGCGATCGCGGCGTCGCTGACTCCGGCACCGGCCAGCGCCTCGTGCATTCCCCGGCTGGCCAGGATGTCGGCACGTGTCTCCACCTCGACGACCTGCACGGCATGTAGCGTGGCCGGCTCGCCCATCTGGCCAGTCGAGCAGGCCCCCAGCAGGCACGCCAGCATCGGTGGCAGGAGTCGCGCCGCACGCTGCGACCACACGGATGTCTCTTTTGACATGGCAATCACCCCTCGGGATCTGTGACCTCATCCCTTAAGAGCCGCCCGGGTGCCATTCGGGTACCGGGGACAGGCACCTGGCGGGCCGCAGCCCTGCGATAGCAGGCGGTCCTGTCAGTGCGCGCTCGCCATGGTCGTGTGCGCGTCGATGCGCGCGCGTACCTGATCGGCCAGGGATGCGGTGCGCCAGCGGTTCATCGCGCCTGGCAGCTGAAACGAGTCGATGTGCCCGTCCAGGCGCCTCACGACAACGACGCTATTCGCCCCGAAGGTGGAATTTTCGATGGCGGCAATCTGGTCGAACGGGATGCTGGTGCCGAAGCCTGTCAGCGCTCCTCCGGGAGCCTCCGACAGTACGGTCAGCGACCGGTCAGTGATCCACAGCGTGCCCGTCAGGGCCTTGCTGCTTTCGAGCTGCAAGGAGCGCCAGTGGGCAAGGGGATTCATGCCTGGAAACCAGCGGATGTCGCGCACGATCAGGCTGCCGTCTGGCTGCGCGGGCGCGGCGAGGGGTTCGAATCCGGCGGCGGCTTCCGCGGCAGAGCGCTCCGCAGCCCAGGCGCGGGCGGCCCGCTCCGGCGCTGCCGCCTGCGGCACCGCCGCCGCCTGCTCCGGGCCGTCCGCCGGCTCCGGGTTCCTCGCCGGGTCAAGCCGGTCGAGCCACCGCACCCGCTCCAGGCCGAACGCCGGGTCGGTGATGCGGCCGGCAGCCCGGTCCGCCTGCGCCGACTCCACGTGGGCGAGCACCTCCAGGTCGGTGGGAGCGCCCGCGGCGCTGGATCGGCCGGGGCAGCCCCGGGCGCGCTTCAGTTGCAGCAGGCCGAGCTCCCGGTGATCGGCGGCCGTCACCGCCCACTGCCAGGCTTCCATGCTGATCGGCGCCGGAGCCGTGGAACCTGAGTGGGGCCCCACCCAAGGGACTCCACCGCCACCGATGACGATCAGTGTGACGGCAACGCCCACGCCGAAATCAACGAGGCCGTTGTGTACGTGCTGGCCCGTGGCCTGTTTGGGGGTGAATCCGGTGGCACCGTGCACGCGTGCGTACCAGCGTATCGCGCCGGCACGCGCGATCTCCAGGTCCAGGCCCGCGCAGTCGAGGGCTTGCTCCTGCGGGCCTACCCGTGCCAGCGAAGGATAGCTGCCGCGGATCAGAGGGGTGGACAGCGCTTCGGCAGAGCCCGCGGGCGCGTAGTAGACCAGCGCCACTTCATCCAGGGAGACATGCGTGACGGCCGCGGAGCCAGCCTGCGCCGGATCCAGGTCCAGGTCGCGGCCCGAGAGGCCATCGCCGCCGCTTCCGTCGAGGCGTACCCGCACTTCCCGGCGATCCACGGTGATGACATCGGCAATGACATCGTTGCGGCGACTCAGCTGGGCCAGTTGCGAAGCCGTGGCCGGCGAGGCCACGATCGACACCGTGCGGGCGGCGCTGGCCGCCTGTGCCAGGTCGGATGCTGCCAGGTGGGCGGCCAGGATCGCCACGAGGGCTGGCTTGAATCGCCTGCCCGCGACGGAGGGACTGCTTGCGGATGACTTCATGACCTGCCCCGGTTGAGGGGGTATGCACACCCCCTGCAACTAGGAGCGCCCACCCCGCGGATCGGGTACGCGCGGCTGCGCGGAGCGTGCCGCGCCAACCTGTCAGGCGGCCGGCTGCGGCGGGCTGCCAAAAGTGCCGTGGCAGCGCAGCGGGACGCGAGAAATTTGATTCGATAGCCTCGGCGCGCACCGGTTCTCGGTGCACTGGCCGGCATACATGTGTGTTTTTGTTAAGTCGGGGGTTGTGACCCATAGAAGAGCGGCCCACGACATTCCATGTCGTGGGCCGCTGGTTTGGCCAACCCTTTACGGGTTGTCGTCGCTGGGGACCCGGCGGTCTTTCGCCGGATTCAGCAGCGTGTCACTTGCCGCCCTTGGCGATCGCTTGCGAGGTGGCGATGATCTGCCACGTGCCGCCCTTGCGGGACCATACGTGCAGGCTGTAATGCGCACCCATGCCCTTCGTGCCATGAGTCATGATGGCCGTATCGGGGTTCAGGAAGGTGACTTTGTAGTCCGTTGGCTCGTAACGCGCTCCCGCAGGCGCCGGCTTCAGGTCGGCGACCATGGCCTTTTTGCCGGTCACACCACTGTCGTCCACCGACACGATGTTGTCTGCGAGTAACTTCTCCGAGACCGCCTTGTCACCTTTGACGACGGATTCGCCCCATTGCTTGTCCAGTGCGATGAGTGCGTCAGTGTCATCCGCCGCTCGGGCGGCGCCTGCGAAAATCACGAGGCACAGCGCGCTGGCAACTAAAATACCTTTCATATCGGTCTTCCCCTTTGATGATGTGCTGCATACGCTCAGCAGTGACAGTATGTCGAGAGTGACGAGAACGCATTCACTGCGCTATTTCTTGAAGCGCCCACTATAGACCGGATCCTGCCCGCGTACAGCCCAAGGCAAGTCCCCCAGAGCGGGTCAGCGCAGGGCTTAGGAGCGCTTCTCAGGTTGCAGTGCACATCAGCAGCGGCCGGCTGCGGCCGTCGGGCAGCCCGGCACGGCGGGCACGCGCAGAGGATTATCCTTGTCGCCGCGACCGTCGCACCGAGCGCACCTTCCCGCTGGACCCGCCTCCGCAGAAAAAGCGCCCCCCACCGTCCGATTCGAGGCCGGAGACGGTGACGCCAGCGGGCATTTCGAGCGCTTCCTCGACCGCACCTGTCTTGGGGTCGACGCGCCGCAGCTCGCTCGCATCATTTTCCCACGTGCCGTGCCACAGCTCTCCGTCCACCCAGGTGACGCCGGTGACGAAGCGGTTGGACTGTATGGTGCGCAGGATCTTCCCGGTCTTCGGATCGATCTGGTGAATCTTCCGATCGCGATACTGGCCGACCCACAGCGTGCCCTCGGCCCACGCAAGGCCGGAGTCCCGCCCGTTTCCGGGCGCCGGAATGGTAGAAAGGACCTCCCCGGTCATCGGGTCGATCTTCTGGATGCGCTCCTCGGCGATCTGGAAGAGGTGCCGTCCGTCGTACGCCGTGCCGGCGTGTGCAGGGATCGCGTATGAGTGCGCCGTTTGGCCGCTCTCCGGATCAAAAGACCGGAGTGTCTTGCCGGTCGCAATCCAGACGTTCTCGCCGTCATAGGAGACGCCGTGAACATGTTCGACCTCCGCAAAGGAGTACTCGCGCAGGACTTCCGCCGATTTTCGCTTCATGGTGTGATCCTAAGCGCTAGGCGAGGACGCCCGGGAGTAACAAAGCAGTCGTGAATCCGGGCGCCGCGGGCAATACCCACCTCCGGGCGCGCCCTCTGCCGATCCCCTGGACCTTGCCGGCCGTCAGCAGCGCGTCGAGCGCCCGCTGAATGGTCCGCTGACCGGTGCCGAGCGCAAGCGCGAGCGCTGAGCTGGACCACTCTTCACCGTCGGCGAGGCAGGCGACGACGGCGGCGTTCTCATCCTCCTCCGGGGGCGCCAATACGACGACCGCCTTTGCCCGGCGTGGCGCGAGCGCAAATCCACCGGGGGTGGCGCTCACTCCGGCGAGGCTTCCGAGTTCCCGACGCAGCCGCCCGACCTCGACGCGCAGGCGTACCCGATGGGATTCATCGGCACGCTTGCCGCGGAATGCACGCGCAATCAGCGCTTCCCTCGACACATCCCCTGGCCAGGCCTCGCCCAGCGCACGGGCGAGGGTAAATAGGACGGGTCGCCGTGCCAGCGGGACCGCAGCGTTCGTATCGCACACGGCCAGCCGACAGGCATCCACGATGAGCGCCCCCGAGGTGAGCAGCGTCTCCACATCCCTGAGGAGCAGCACCCGATTCGCGCCGCCGGCGATCAATCGGGCCGCCGGTGCGGTGAGCACCCGGGCCGCGCTGTCGACCTCGGCGGCCAGGGCGGCGATGCCGGCGTGGCGGGCGCATCGTTGCGCCTCATTCACGGCCTCCTGGGCGAGCCGGATCCGCAGGCGCCGCGTGGCGATCCCCGCAACGGCCAGCTGGTGTACGACCCGCAGCGCCGGCGGCAGGGCACTCGAATCGACACGGGCGAGCATGTCGTCCGCTTCGTCGATGCGGCCCATGAGCACCAGGCGGCGGATCTCCAGGTACCGTGCATGCGCAGCGTTGGCGTGGTCGCCGTGAGCGATCAGGGCCTTGCGTGCCGACTCCAGCGATGCGCCGGACCAGCCAAGCTCGCGTGCCGCAAGGGCCACCTCAGCTTGGGCGACGATGCAGCGCGCGCGGGCGAGGGGCTCCCTGGCGCCGAAGCTGCGCGCCGCACGTCGCAGGAGCGACTTCGCCCGGGCCAGATCGCCAAGCTGCGCCATGGCGATGCCTCGCAGTGCAAGCGCCGGAGGATCGTTGCGTAAGGCGACGCGCTTCAGGGCGCCCAGCGGGTCGCCCGCGGCAAGCGCTTGCGCCGCTGCTGTAATGATCGAGTCCATTCAAATCCCGACACACTTGTCACTCCCGGGCCGGGTTTGACAGCGCGTAATTTAGCGCACAGTCACCCTGCCGATGAAAGCGCCCTGGAGCGCACCTCGGCAGTGGCCCTTACAGCCCAGTTCGGAGACCCCTGATCATGACCAAGACTTCCGGAAACCAAACCAACGGACACACGCCCATGCAGATCCCGCCCATCGTATCCAAGGAAGAGTGGGACATTGCGCGGCAACAGATGCTGGTGAAGGAGAAGGCCGCGATGCGGGCCCGCGACGCATTGGCAGCCGAGCGGCGCAGAATGCCGTGGATGGCCGTCGAGAAGCCCTACACCTTCGAGGGAGCCCGGGGCAGGGTGAGCTTGCTCGACCTGTTCGAGGGCCGCAGGCAGCTGATCGTGTACCGGGCATTCTTTGAGCCCGGGGTCTTCGGCTGGCCGGAGCATGCCTGTCGCGGCTGTTCCCTGGGCGCCGATCAGGTGAGCCACCTCGCACACCTGAATGCGCGCAACACCACGCTGGCTTACGTCTCGCGGGCACCGCAGTCCGACATTGCCCGCCTGAAATCACGGATGGGCTGGAACATGCCCTGGTACACTCTGACCGACAGCTTCGATGCGGACTTCGGCGTGAACGAGTGGCACGGCCACAACGTGTTCATTCGGGACGGCGAGCGGGTGTTCCGCACTTACTTCGTCAATGAGCGGGGCGATGAGGCGCTCGGTACCGTGTGGAGCTACCTCGACATCACCCCCCTGGGGCGGCAAGAGGTGTGGGAAGACTCTCCGCCGGGCTACCCGCAGACCCCGCCCTACAAGTGGTGGAACTGGCACGACAATTACGTCGCCGAGACCGCGCCAGACGCCACGTGGGTCGCGGTGTCAGGCGCGAAGGAGGCGACCTTCAAGTCCAGGCAGCAGCCGGCAGGAAGCGGCAATGATGCACAGAAGGCCTAGGCGGTCGCACCCGGCGGAGTGGCTTTCGCTGGCAGCGGCCCCGACGTTCGCATTGATGGCTGCCTGCGCGTTCGCTGCGCAGGGCGGCTCGCATCCGATGGCGTGCTCAGCGGCGGCAGAGATGTCGCCGCTGAGAGGAATGATCGCCATGTATGCACTGATGAGCGCCTTCCACCTGCCGCCCTGGCTGAAGCTGATCGCAGCATGGCAGAACCGTGGCGGCAGTGACCCATGATCGAGATCGGGTTCGCCAGGCCGCTGCCAGACTGGCGCTCCTGAGAAATCCCATCCATCGGTGTCGGCCTGTCAGGCGCGCTACAGGCCGCGCTTGCGAGCCATCTTCCTGATGACGGTGACCTTGTGGCTTTGTGCCAGGTGACTGTAACGCTTCACCATCGCCAGGGTGCGATGACCGAGTACATCGGCGATTTCCAGCAGGCTCGCACCCTGGCTTGCCAGGTACGACGCGCACGTGTGGCGCAGGTCGTGAAAGCGGAAATCGCCGAGCGCGGCGGCGGCGCGGGCGCGGTACCAGTGGGCGTCGAATGCCTCGTACGGGCGGTTGGCATCCCGCGGGTGGGCGAATACGAACGGGCCCCCCGTGCGGCCCTCAAGGTTCAGCTGCTTCACCGCCTCGAGCGCCCGGCCGACCAGCGGCAGCCGTCGCGGGTCCCCGTTCTTGGTGTGATGCACGATGGCCTGGGGGAGGGGAGCGCCCAGCGCCACATCGGACCAGCGGAGGCGAATGAGCTCACTGCGGCGGGCGCCGGTGGTGATCGCTAGGAGAACGAGCGCCTGAAGTGCAGGCCACGCGCTGGCCGCGCAGGCATCCAGGAGGGCGGCTCGCTCCGCGTCGCTCAGAAAGCGCGTTCGACCCCCGGGTTCCTTTTTCCGCCCGATCGCACGCGCCGGGTTTGCGTCGAGCAGCCGCCACTCCGTGGCAGCGACCGCCAGCAGATGGGAGAGGGTGGAGACGTATCGGTTGACGGTGGCGCCGGAGCGCTGGTAAGTGCCAGGAGCACCGTCAGGTGCTTCACCATTCCTCGCACCGCGACGACGCGTGCAGACCTGTGAAGCCAGGAGGTCGCGTCCCTCGGCAATCCGGTCCGGCGTGATGTCCGCGAGAGGCAGCGTGCCCAGGTACCCGAACCACCATGCAAGATGCCTCTCCGCGGTGGCCCTGCGGCGAGCGCTGGCTCCCATGAGCACGCTGCCGCGGTACCGGCACACGAGCGCGTCGAAGTTAATGCGTCGAGCACGGGTATGTGGAAAGTGGCGCCTTTCAAGAATCGCGGACTCGACGGATGCGGCCCAGCGCGCGGCGTCCTTGTAGGTGCGAAAGGTCTCGCTCTGGCTGGGATGTCCCTTGAGCCGTACCTGCACCCGGTAGGAAATTCGGCCGCTGCGGGGGCTGGTCAACCGCTGGATGGAGGGCATGCTCACGGCAGTGCTGATGTGTTTGACGGCAGTCTGAGCGCGTCCGCTGACGGATGGCACGGTGCAATCCTGCGCGTTGTTTCAGGAAGGCCGCACTGACTGGATGCAGCGATGGGACGGAAAGCGCGTCCGCAGCGGTTGGCAGGGGTGCCGGCAACCCGGATCCGTTCGTTTCTGCGTGAACCCAAGCCTATACTTGACGGCATCGCCCGTCGGAGTGCTCCTTAAGATGCGCACGCTTGCATTGGCTTTCTTGACCGCCCTGTGCGGGGTCCTCGCCGCAGCCTGTTCGCCGTCCGGGACGCCTGCAGGATCGGCGGAGGAGTCGCCCTTCGAGTACCAGCAGGTGATGGTGCCGATGCGGGACGGGATTCGCCTGCAGACGGTCATCATGCGCGAGCGGGGATTCAAGGGCCCGCTGCCGATTCTGATCGTCCGCACTCCGTACGGGGTGCCCGACAAGGCGCCCGAGAAAATGCCGCCGAACCTCAAGGAGCTGGCGGCGGACGGCTATATCTTCGTCATTCAGAACCTCCGCGGGCGCTTCAAGTCCGAAGGCACCTTCACGCAGAGCTCCGATGCGCTCCTGATCCCCGGCAAGGGCACGATCGAGACGCTGGACGGTTGGGACACGATTGACTGGCTCGTCAAGAACGTGCCGGAGAACAACGGTCGGGTGGGGATCCTGGGGGTTTCTTATTCGGGCTACACCGCGGCGGCCACGCTGCTCGATCCGCATCCCGCCCTGAAGGCCGTCAGCGAGCAGGCCGCCGGTCCGGTGGACGAGTGGATGCACGATGATGACCATCGCTACGGGGCGCTGCGGCTCAGTTACGACTTCGAGTACGCGGTGATGGAGGAAAGCGACAAGAATGCCAACGCCCATTTCGCGTTCGACCGCTGGGACACGTATCAGTGGTACCTGGGCCTGGGCCCGCTGTCCAACATCAACGATCTCTACGTGCACGGCAAGGTGCCCAACTGGAGCGATACGGTGGCGCACCCGGACTATGACGACTACTGGAAGTCGCTCGTCTGGGTCAATGCGCTGCACAGCTCGACGGTTCCCAACCTGAACGTCGCGGGCTTCTGGGACCAGGAGGACCCGTGGGGACCGTGGGAGATATTCCGGCGTGCCGCGCAGAGCGACCCCGATGGCACCAACCTCATGGTCGCCGGTCCCTGGTGCCACGGATGCTGGAACCTCCCGGCCGAGGACAAGCTCGGGCCCTGGGCCCTGGGGCACGAGACAGCCCGGGAATTCCGCGAGAACATCGAGGCGCCGTTCTTCGCCTTCTGGCTCCACGGGAAGGGCGCGAAGCCCACGTGGCGTGCGAAGATGTTCCAGACCGGGAGCAACACCTGGCAAACCTACCCCGCGTGGCCCGTGAAGACTGCGGTCGCCACCAAGCTGTACCTGCATGCCGATGGCACGCTGAGTTTCCAAGAGCCCAAGGGCTCGGAGAAAGAGACTGCACGCAGCTTCGTGTCAGACCCGGCAAATCCCGTGCCTTACCGGCCGCGACCGATATCACCCACCTACCCGGGGGGCGATTGGCGCTATTGGGAATCCGGTGACCAGCGTTTCGTCGATGACAGGCCGGACGTGCTGACCTACGTCACCCAGCCACTGGATCGGGACGTGACGGTGACCGGAGAGGTGAGGGCGCTCATCTACGCGTCCACGACCGGTACCGACAGCGATGTGGTCGCCAAGCTCATCGATGTCTTCCCCGAGGATGCCGAGAAGGTCGACTGGTACACCAACCCCAAGTCGACAGGCCCCGCTCCCGGTGAATACGCGACGAAACTCAATGGCTACGAACTTCCCATCGCCATGGAGGTCCGCCGCGGCCGGTATCTGGCGAGCTACGAGCATCCGAAGGCGCTGACGCCCGGCGTCCCCGTCCGCTGGCCGATCCCGCTACGCGATCGCGATCACGTGTTCCTCAAGGGCCACCGCATCATGCTGCAGATCCAATCCACGTGGTTTCCGATCATTGACCGCAATCCGCAGACCTTCACTCCCAGCATCTACACCGCAAAGGCCAGCGACTACCGCAGCGCAACGCAGCGGGTGTATAGCTCACCGGCAATGCCATCGCACATTGAACTGCCGATTGTTCCCGCACGGCCGTAGCCGGCGGGGTGGGGCGGGGCGGCAAGGGCCTGCGCTCCGTCTGTCGCGACGGTGGTGCACGCGCGGGTTCTCGCCGATGCGGGGCGCGGTGACTGCCCCATGGCGAGCGAGACAGACCCGCCGGGGTGAGCCCAACAGCCCTCGTAGGCGACCCCGGGCGGTGCAGCGCCGAGGCACTGCACCGCCGGCTCAGCGTTGACTCCCGCCGCAATCGATCAGTTCTGGACGAGCTTGAACTGCTTCGACTCCGAGGCGCCCGGCAGGGCATAGATCCCGAAGCGGTGTTCCGGAACCCAGATGACCACTTCATCCCCCTCTTCGATCGCGGATGCCGCCTTGACCTTCTTGTTGACCAGCGTGAGGGTGGCGTCGGGCGTGTAAATGAAGGTCAATGGATCCCCGAAGTGACGCTTCTCCGCGTTCAAGACGTCCACGGTGATCCGGTCATTCTTGTTGTGTTTTACCTCGGCATTGAAGCGTATCCACTTCTCCCCATTGACGACCTTCACTTCCTGACAGTTGGCGCCTGCATCCGGGAATTTCGAGAGGAACTCCTGGCTATAGGTGACGTCTTTCAGACAACTCATTCTTTGTGCGTGCGCGATGCCGAAAAGGGACAAGCCGGTTAAGGTTGCGATGACTAATTGCACTGTACGCTTCACGATGACCTCCTTGAGTGCTAAACGCGCGCGTAGGGATGGCCGTCGAAGGACCAACTCAGCTCCGCACGCGCGCGTGCCAGACTGTTCACCGTGCAGCAGCGACGGCGCACAGATGAACAGCGGTCTACGCTCTTGCCGGACAGTCGTCCACTGGACTTTAGGGCATGACCGGCGATGTACACGGTCGCCTCGGGCGCCAGCCGAGCACTTCCTGTTTCTCTCGCAAGCGCCAGTCTCGACGCGAAGCGCGAGCTTCAGAGCGCTCGATCCAGGGCTCTTCGACCGGGAGTCCGACGTGGGCGGGCTGCGGGGCGGCAGGAGACGCGCTCAGCCTTGGAAGAGTGCCGGCGTCGCCGGGCACGGAAGCTGAGGCGTTGTCTGCGCGGAGGGAAGGCGCACCCGCACCGTCGAGGGCTGTGCACCGCAGTGAGCGCGAGAGGGTTGGCGTTCTTAGGAAGCCGCGGCGGCCCGGTACTGGTCGCCCAGAGCACGCGGCTGTGTCCCCGCTGCCGCTTCCGGGCTGCTGGCCAGAGTCTTCAGCGCCGCCAGCACCTCGTTGCCACAGTTGTATCCGGGCAGGAAAGTGACGCCGGGTCCCGGATGGCAGGAGGCGCCGCACAGGAAGAGCCGCTCGACCGGCGTCGCATGTCCGGTGCCCCGCACGAGCGTGCGGTTGCCCAGCATTTGCTCCGGGTGGATGACCCCGTGCGTGAAGTCGCCGTTGGTCGCCCAGTGCATGGCCGCGAAATGGTCGGATGCAAATACCGCCTTCGAGACGATCGCGGCGCGGAAGCCCGGGAAGTACTCATCCATCTGCCGGATCACCATCTCGGCGATCTCATCGCGGATCTCGCCCTTCTTTTCCTTCGGCGCATCGCACGGGTAGAAGAAGCCGTAGGCGGTGGCGATGTGGAACCCCTTCGGCGCCAGCGAATCGTCCATGAGTGTCGGGAACTGGTAAGCGATCGGGATGCGCGGGGGCAGACGACCGGCCTGGCACTCTTCGAAGCATTTCTGCATCTCTTCCGGCTCAAACACCATGGCGCCGCCGAAGTGGGCGTAGGGGATGCGGTTGAGCTGCGCGAAGCGGGGGGCGAACGGGGGCAGGGCGTTCAGCTTGAAGCAGATGTGCACGAACGCGCCCTTGTGGGTGATGGAATCGATCTGCCTGCGTGTCTCGGGCGGCAGGGCATAGCCGGACAGGAGGCGGTCGAAGGTTGCCACCTTGTCGAGGTTCGACACGATCAGGCGTGCGCGAATGACGGAGCCGTTCTTGAGCTCGACGCCGACCGCGGCGCCATCCTCCACCAGGATGCGCGCAACCGCCTGTTTCAGGCGGATTTCGCCGCCATTCTGCTCAACCTGTCGGGCGAGTGCCTCGGACATCCTGCCGATCCCGCCCTTGACGCGCTTCATGAGCCCCTCGGAACCCTCCTGCGCCATGGTGAACACGAGGCACATCGCCGAACCGGGCGTGTAGGGGCCCTTGTAGGTTGACTGAATCGCGGCGAAGGCCAGGTTGGCCCGCAGCTCCATGTGCTTTGCCTTGTCCGGGAAGAAGCGGTCCATGACATCCATTGCCGAGCCTGTGAAGGCGAGCTTGAGCTGCTCGCGGCGCGCTTCATCGGGAGCGCTCGCCAGGATGTCCTCCAGACTGTGCGGCGCCTGGCGGGCGGTGAAGCGGTTCATCACCTTCGCCGGGTACTGGAAGAACTTCATCATGCGCACGAAGCCGAGGACTGCGCCCGGTCCGAAATCCCGCAGGATCGACCACAGCTGCCTGCCGGTGTGCGACTGGAACATGAGCGGCCGCGCGCTCATGCCCGTCAGGTTGGTGGCGAACACCGGCAGCGGGATGTACTCGACTCCCATTGCTTCGAAGTCGTAGAACTCGACGACCTCCTTCGCCAGGGGGAACAGGCAGGTGGCGCCGACATCGTTCCGGCAGCCGGTCAGGATTTCCCTCGACCCGGCCATGCCCCCGACATAGTCGTTCTTCTCCAGCACGAGCACCCGGACGCCGTTGCGCGCGAGGAATGCGCCGGTGGCGAGCCCGTTGTGCCCGGCCCCGATGATGAGAACATCGACACTCTTGGACGCGGGTTGCGGCATGCTGCGATCCCCTGAAGCTCCGCCCGGACTATTATCCAAAGCGCGAGAATATCGAAACCGGCGGTACCGGCACACGAATCATAAGGGATGGGTGCAGAAAAGTGGAAAAGCGGATTGCGTTCTTCACATTCGGAGTGATGAAGGCGCCCATCGGTGACCCGATGGTGCAGGGGTTTGCCGACCGGCTCGAGAGCGTATATGCGGCCGCCGAGGGCAGCGCCGGGTTCTTCGCCCGGTCGGTCAGGAATTACCAGACCTGGGAGCATTCCTGGGGGCCGCTCATCGCGCCCCGGTGTACCCCGGCGGGGGTCGGACTCAGCGAGCTCGCGATGACCCTGAGTGTGTGGCACGACCTCGAATCCGTCGCGGCCTTCGCCTACCGCGGCTTGCACGGCGAAGCACTTTCAATGCGCGCGGATTGGTTCAGAAGGGGGCCGTGGCCCGGCCACGTCGCCTGGTGGATCGAGGGCGACCACCGGCCCAACTGGGGCGAGGCGGTGATGCGCCTGGATCAGTTGCACGAGCGCGGCCCGGCACCGGATGCCTTCACGTTCCGCAAGGCGTTCAACTTCAGCGGCTCTCAGATTCGAATGAGCTCCGGGCCGGTCACACCGGCGCGCTGAGTACCCACTCGACCGCACACCCCGCGCTCATGCAGCGCTCGTGCGCTAGGCGCGACCGACGCACCAGGGATCGGGCTTCATGTCCACCTCGGTGCCGGGCTGGTCGGGGGGCGGGAAGCTCGACTTAAAGGTGAATGCATCGCAGGTGGGGCCGAACTTCTCCAGGCGCCACAGCCTCGCCAGGCCCTCATCGACCGTCGGCCGGTAGCCTGCCGGCACCCACCACAGGGCCTGGTAGTGGCCCTCGAAACGCTGGAAGAACTCGCGGCGGCGCGCCATGACGGGAGTGTGCGCGCTGCGATACACGAACTCGAAGAGAGCGGCTGCGCTTTCCCACACCGACATGTTCACCGCGAACAGAGGATCCGCCGCCGGGTGAATGGCCGTCGCGTTTCCGCTCTCATCCTGCAGCCGCCACACGAACCCCGGACTTGCATCCGCCAGCGCGTTGATGCGATCCAGCGCGCCGAAGAAATCCGCCGTACGCGGGTCCCCCGGCGGCGCGGTCAGCCGCCCGACATTGATCTGCGCCAGATGCCAGACAGAGTTCGTATGCATGAACCGATGATAGGGCCCCCGGAGATGCGGCGTCCACGGAGTGAACTGGGTGAGTCCCGGCCCGGATGACTCCGAACCTCGGGCAATGCATTGGCCGCCGGCAGCGACGCATGCCGGCAACGAGGCAATCCCGCGCCGCCTCGTAGCGGGCCGTTGGATTCTCGACGCGGTGCTGGCATGTATCACGATGGCCGCTTGGGCATCCGAGGGACCTGAAGCTGCGGCAGAGGCCTCGCTTGCGCCCGCAATGGGAGGCCGCAAAGCGGCCGGGGCTTCCGGGGCTGGACATATTTTCCCTGAGCGCACATGCTCCGGTCAGCGCGATCTTCAGATGCGTCCGATCTCGTGAGTCCGCAGTGACCTCGGTCGGCTCGTCTCAAGATCCCTGCAAGGGCATACCCGTTCGAAAGGCGGGGACGCAAAGCTACCGGTCTAAGGGCGTAACAGCCTAAGACAGCGGGGTTGCCACTTCACACTCTGGTGTGAGCGTGCAAACTCTGCCGTCTTGGACATTCCGCTCTTCCGAGCCGTGACTCGGTCAGGGGGAAAGTTCATGACATCCACATCACCCAATGCCGATGAGGGCCTGATCCCCAGCCTGCTGCAGGCGCAGGCGGGTGTGGGACGCTTCATGGTCGCTGTGTGCAAGCTCGACGGGCCGGTGCCCATCCGGCCGCCCCAGTCACCGCAGCTGAAACCCTTCACGTTCTTCATGACGCGGGCATCCCAGCCCGATGGCAGCAAGCAGCTGTTCCTGAACATGGGGTACTTCGACACCCTCACGGATGCAGAGGGATGGGCGCGATTGGCACGTCGCCACTATCCCGGTGCCTTCGCCACCATCGCGCCGGGCATCCGCTCGGCGTCTGTGCATCCCGCGGCGCCGGCATCAGCCCTCGGCGCCTTCGATGCGGGACTCTTGACGCCCGAGGCAGTCCCCGGTGGAACAGACCAGTCCCTGAGCGACACGCAAGTCCTGAAGATCCTGGAAGCGCGACATGTCCCAAGCGATCGGGCGGAAGCCACGCCTGATCTCGACCAGGTTGCCTTGCTCTCTCCCGAGGACACCGGAACGAGACTGGCTCTGAAGGAGGCGGTCGTCCAGGGCGCGCCCGTGTGCTTTGCCGTCCAGCTGCACTGGTCCACGGAGCCCATCGACGTGAGCCGGGTGCGGCCGCTCGCTCTGTCCGAAGCCCTGACGCTGTACGTGACGCAGAGCCGGCGCAGAGGGCGCTGTCGCTATTTTCTTCGGGTCGGGTTCTTCGCCGACCCGCTCTCGGCCAAGGAGGTGGCGGTCCAGGTGCGAACGCGCTTCGATTCCGCGGCCGTCGTGCCGGTCATCGAACCGGAGATCACGCGCGCACGGGAAGCGGGCATGGGGCGGTCGGTCATTCCCTGCCTGGCGGAGCCGCCCGTCGATCTGTACTACGAGACTGGCGACCTGGCGGACCCGCCGTATCAGGTCAAGCAGGCAGCGGCGGGCGGTCCTCGGAACCGCAGGCGCGTAGCGGGCAGCGAGCGGTCCGTGCGCGGGGAAATATGGGCGGAATCGGACACGCTGAGCGAGAGTGGGGTCCGCCACCTGCGCATCGAAGCGCTGGATCAGATGTCAGGCCGCTGGAAGCGGATCCGTTTGCGAGACCTGGCCCCGAACGATCGCCCTAGTCGATGAATTGACTATTGACCCGGTCGCGGTGTCCTCCAGGGCGAGGGCGGCCGGTCCTTTGCATCGCGGAGTGCTCATTCGTCGGCCGCGCCTGGGTGCGGCACCTGGACACCGCCGAGCTTTCAGTTGCGCGGGGCCGGATGCCTTTTGCGCTTCGTGGTGCGTGGCTCGGGGTGCTAAGGTGTCCGTCGTTCGCAACTCCTGGTGTCAGCTATGAAGAAGCTCAAGCACGAAGGGGAATTGTTCAAAGCGGCCCTGCAGGCCGGGGTCCAGTACGCCCAGGACCGCAAGGCAGTCGAATTCGAGGGAACGGACTCGGCGAGCGACAAGGCGCTTTACATCTACCGCTTGCTCGTGCACGACAAGATCATCGTGCCCATGCCGGAGGATCAGGTCAGCGACAAGACGATCCGGCACCGCCTGGCGACCTGGTATGCGCACCAGCTGCCCGAGACACATCCTCTCCTGAAATAGCGTACCGCCGCGCGCCGGCGCAGCGTGGCGCGTGCGCGAAAACCCTGGCTTCAGAGAACCAGGCCCAGCAGCTTCCTGGCCAGTTCCTCCACGGGCATGACAGTGAGTAACAAGGGGATGAGGGGCACGAGTACGCATGCCGCGAGCGGCAGCACGGCATTGCGGGTGATGGGTGCCAGCCGCATCGAGCGTACCACCGCGAAACTGTTCCCCATATCGGCCAGCGACTGGATGTCGGCGCTCCCGAGCAAGGGCTCGCCGTCCGGCTTGCGTCCTCTCACCCATTTGTGATCGAACTCGCGCACATAGCGCTGGGCCAGCAGCCCGTACTCATTCAGCCCCTCGCGCCGTGCGCGCGCGAGTTTCGGCGAGAAGACCAGCATGGGCCCGAATACCGCCGCCATGAGGAATCCGAGCAGGACCGCGATTTCGAGCTTGAAGTCCGTGAGCGCAGCGCCGACGTAGAAGATCCGATTGGCGATCTGCGCGGCGAGCATGGCCCCGTGTGCGGCCAGCAGGAGGCTGAAGGCATAGACCGTGTTACCCAGGAAGCCGAGGCCGCCCAGCTGGTCCGGATGGGTCGGCACCAGCGCAAGATCGACCCGTGATACCTGCCAGAGGAACCGCGTCCATATGGCCACCCGGAAATACCAGCGCAGCAGCAGGAACTGGAATATCGGCAGGCTCACGTAAGCGTACCACTTCCCCGCGGGCGAGAGGCGCGGTCCGGTGGCGGATGTGATGGCGAACCACGCGGAGGTATCGAGGCCCGTGTAGTGGCGCCAGACGATGAAGACGCCGACGACATAGACGCAGGCCAGTAGCAGCACCTCGGCCAGCAGCGAGTTGCGCAGTCGGGAGGCCGCCGCCAAGGCCGCGTGGAAGCGCGGCAGCGCGTCTGCGGGGACGAGTTTGCGCTCCAGGAACGTGCCCGCGACGCCGAGCAAGCGCCGGTGCACGATGAGTTCCGCCGCCAGCAGCAGCGGTACCACCACCAGGAAGCGGACGTGCGTCTCCACGTCGGTGAGGAAGGGCACCGTGAGATGGCCGCCGAACAGGTGCCCGTCGCGCGTCGCAAGCACCAGCAGGGGGAGCCAGCTGATCAGGACGAATGCCACGATGCGCCTGCCGGTCAGGTTCAGCGCGTCCCCGGTCAGGTGCGCTTTCAACAACAACTGGAACAGGGGGCCACCGTGGACGAGCGAAAACTGCGTGGAGTCCGGCGCCGGATCGGCGGCCGATGCCGCTGTTCCTGATGTCATGGGTAAGCCCTCGCCCGTACCAGAAGCCGGGCCTGCGCCGCTATTGTATGCTTCCGGATGCAGCCGCGCTTCTCTGCGGGGAGAAATCAGTGGAACTTCACAAACCGCGGGCGATCCACAGCTGGCGGGAGCTCCTCGGTGAAATCGGCGTCATCGTCATCGGTGTCGTGATCGCACTCAGCGCCGAAGGGGCGCTGCAACGCTTCGAGCTGCACGCCAAGGTGCGCCATACCGAGGAGTTGATGCGCGAGGAGATCGCGCTCGATGACGGACCTCAGGTATTGCAGCGCATCGCGCTCGCACCCTGCATCGAGGAGAGTCTCGACCGGATTCGTGCCGCGGTCGAGCAGGGCGCCGACCGCCCGGCAGTGATCCAGGCGATCCGCAGTTTCGACCCGCCGCGCCACAGCTGGGACAGCATCATCTTCGCGGAGGCCACGGCGAGCGGGATCGTCTCGCACCTGCCCGCCGACCGGATCTGGAGGTGGGCGTACCTCTATTCGAAGATGCCTTCGCTCGATCGGGCGAACGAGCGCGAATTTCTGGACGTGGCGAGGCTGCGCTCTCTCAGCGCAGTCGGGGGGCCTCTCACCCCGGGTGAACGCGGGCAGCTGCTGGAGGCGGTCGAGGCGCTGCGCCGGGACAACGCCGACATCGTCTCCCACGTGATGCCGAGCGCGGCTGCGATCAGGGACCTCGGGATCCGCATCGATACGAGCGGAAAGTCGCCCAACGAGTTCTTCGCCCCCGCAGGTCCTGCGCGGGTCATCGAGCAGCTGCAGCATCTGCCGATGGCCGCGGCCTGCGTCCCGGCCCTGCAGCGGGCCATGGGCGATTCCCGCTAGCGCCAAGGCTGACGCGCCGGTGCGGATCCGGCACCCGGGTGAACTCGGCAGTCCGCCAAGAAGCCCGGCGCGGGTGTTGTCCGCGACCGCCTCTCGGGAGCATCCTTGGCGCCGGATTTTCCCGGGGAGCCTCGAGCGGCAGCCAGGCGATGGACGACACGAAGCGCATGCAGTGGTTGGCCGCTCACATCGTTCCCTTCGAGCGGCGGGCGCGCGCCTGGCTGCATCGCCACGTGCGGACGCTCTCCGTCGCCGATGCCGACGATATACTGCAGGAAGCCTATGCCCGCATCTGGGTGCTCGAGCCGGAAGCGATCGCCAAGCCGCGCGCGTACTTCCTGACCATCATCCGCAATCTCGTCGCCGAGCAGGCGCGGCGCGCCAAGATCGTCCCGATGGTGCGCATGGGGGAAATCGAGTCCCTGAACATCATCAGCGATGAGCCCGGTCCTGAGCGGCATGCCAGCGCCGGGGCCGAGCTCGAGCGCCTGCGACGGGTGCTGGAGGGGTTGCCGGCGCAGGCGCGGCGCGCCTTCGAGCTGCGCAAGGTCGAGGGCCTCACCGGCCGGCAGGTGGCCGAGCGGCTGGGGGTCAGCGAGAGTGCGGTGGAAAAGCTCCTGGCCCGCGCGCTGGCGCGGGTGCTCGATGCCATGAGTGAAGTGGAGCCGTCGCCCGAGGAGGCGGAAGGATCCGTGCGTGAACGCGCGCTCGACCAACGATGAGGCGGCCGCCTGGGCCGTGCGCCTGGACGGCGCCCAGCTCTCGGCGCAGGAACAGCAGCAGCTGGATGCCTGGCTGGCGCTCTCGCCCCGGCACCCCGGCGCGCTGCTGCGGGCGCGGGCGGTCTGGTCTTCCCTGGGAGCGGCGGACGAGGAAGGCGCAGCGGAGGCGCCCAGGTCCCTGACACGCCAGGCGCCCGAGCGTCCGCCGGGCCGGCGCGGGGGGCTCATCGGCAACTGGCGCGCCGCCGCGGCGCTCGTCGCCGCCGTCGCCGCCGTCCTGCTCGGGTACCGCCTGCTCGGGCTGCGCGGCGAGGGATACGAGACGCGGGTCGGGGAAGTGCAGCGGATTGCCCTGGAGGATGGCTCGGCCATCACGCTCAACAGCGACTCCGCCGCGCGCGTGCGCTTCGGCGCGCACCAGCGCGCAGTGGTGCTCACGCGCGGGGAGGGGCTCTTCGAGGTCGCCAAGGACAAGACCCGGCCGTTCGTGGTCTCCACCGGCGGGGTGTCGGTGCGCGCCGTGGGCACCGCCTTTGCCGTGCGCGCGCTGCCCGATGCGGTCACCGTCACGGTGACCGAGGGCGTGGTCGAGGTGAGCGGTGCGGAAGTGCCCGCGCAGCGGGTGGCCATCAACCAACGCGCCGAGATCCGCCCGCGGCACCCCGTCATCGTGCGCTCGCAGGACCCGGGCGAGGCCGGCCGGCAGCTGTCCTGGCGGGACGGCATCCTGTCCTTCTCCGGGGAATCCCTGGCCGAGGCGGTGCGCGAGGTCAATCGCTACAGCCACCGGCAGGTCGAGGTCGCGGATCCCGCGCTGGCGCGCCGGCCCGTCATCGGCATCTTCCGCGCCGGCGACATCGATGCCTTCGCGCAGTCGACCGCGGTGGCCCTGGGGGCGAAGGCCGAGGCCGACGGGGCGGTGATCCGGCTGGTCCCGGCCAGCCCCTGAGCCGGCCGCACCGGATCAGGACCATGTGAGGACTTTCGTCGCTGATCCATCTCTCTTGGCAGGGCGCGAGGCGCCGCGAGGAGAGCTATGGAACGCAGAAGTCATCGTCGGGGGGCGGGGCCATTGATCGGCGTCCTGCTCGGCCTGCAGGCCGTGCTGGCGCTGCCGGCCGTCGCCCAGGAAGTCCACCGTTTCAACGTCCCGGCCGACAGTGCCGCCGTGGCCATCCAGAGCTTCGGGCAACAGTCGGGCCTGCAGATCGTCGCCTCGGCCGAGGATCTGGCGGACAAGCGGCTCAACCCGGTCAGCGGGGAACTCACCACCGATGACGCCTTCCACGCGCTCCTTGCCGGTACGGGCCTGGCGCCGCGGTACGTGGATGCGCGCTCGGTGGCGATCGTCAGCCAGGATGCCGCGGCGCGCGCGCCGCCGCCCGCGGATGTGCGAAAGGAGGCGGACGCCGATGCTTCCGGCACCTTTCGCCTGGCTCAGGCGCCTGTGGGCGGCGCTGCGGCGGTAGCGACGGTCGCGGATGCCACCGCGCCGGCGCTGCAGGAGGTCGTGGTGACGGCCCAGAAGCGCAGCGAGCGGCTGCAGGACGTGCCGGTCGCGGTGGCCGCCGTGAGCGGCGAGGCGCTGGAAGCGGTCCATGCCACCTCGCTGGCCGACTATGCCGCCTACATCCCGAGCCTTCAGGTCATCAGCTTCCTCGGCCAGCCGGGCCAGGTGAACCTGGCGCTGCGCGGCATCACCACCGGGTCCACCGCCGCCAACCAGAGCGTGGCGATCTACGTGGACGACGTGCCGGTGGGGTCGAGCTCCATCTACGCCGGCGGCGGCTCCTCCGGGATCGACATGCTCCCCTATGACATCGAGCGCATCGAGGTGCTCGAAGGTCCGCAGGGCACGCTCTACGGGGCGAGCGCACTGGGCGGCCTGCTGAAATACGTCACGCGCGACCCGGACCTCGCGCAGGCCCAGTTCCGCGCCGGGCTCGACTTCTCGGGCATCTACAACGGCACGACGGCCGGTTACGGCGCGCGCGCCAGCGCCAACGTCCCGCTCATCGCCCACGAGCTCGGCTTCAGCCTGAGCGCCTCGCACCTGTACTCGCCCGGCTACATCGACAACATCCCGAACGGCACGCGCGCCTTCAACAGCGGCATCCAGGATGCCGTGCGGGCAGCGCTGCTGTGGGCGCCCTCGGAGCGCGGGACCCTGGAGCTCAGCGCCCTCTACAACCGCTCGCCCTTCAACGGCACCGGGGCGGTCTCGGTCAACTCCGCGCCGGACCAGCCGGTCCTCGGCCGCTACGACAACACCGATGTCGAGCCGGACAGCAACAACGTCAGCACGCAGCTGTACGTGGCCCGCCTGCGCTATGACTTCGGGCGGAGCGCGCTCACCTCGGTCACGAGCTGGTCGCGGATGATCAGCTTCAGCGAGGCCGACGGCAGCAGCATCTTCTACCCCTTCTTCGGGGTGTATGCCCCCTTCACCACCCGCAGCGACGTGAAGAAGTTCACCCAGGAGCTGCGCCTGGCATCCCCCTCGCAGCAGCCGCTCGAATGGGTGACCGGGCTCTTCTACACCGGCGAGGACGGACAGGCCGGCCAGACCGGGCGGGCGCTGATCCCGGGCACGCAGGCGCCCGACCCGGTGTTCGATCCGCTCATCGTCACGGACGAGCCCAGCCACTTCCGCGAAGCGGCCGCCTTCGGCAACGCCACCTACCACCTCACCCCCGCGTGGGAGGCGAGCGCAGGCCTGCGCTACAGCCACAACCGGCAGAGCGTGGTCGAGACCGCCTACGGGAGCCTGTTCGAGGCGAGCGCCGAGGCCCCGGAGGTGACGCAGTATCCGCAGGTGTCGCAGAACAAGGTGACCTGGTCGGTCAGCTCCAGCTACCACCTCACGGGCGAGCGGATGCTCTACGCGCGCATCGCGACCGGCTACCGTCCCGGGGGCGCCAACAAGATCGCCCCCGACGCACCGCCGACCTTCGGGCCCGACACGACCACCAACTACGAGCTGGGCCTGAAGTCCGAGTGGTGGCAGAAGCGGCTGCTGCTGAACCTGACGGGCTTCTACATCGACTGGAAGGACACGCAGGTGACCGGGGTCACCCCGCTCTACCTCACCTACATCTCCAACGCGGGGGCGGCGGTGAGCAAGGGCATGGAGCTCACCCTGAGCCTGCTCCCGGCGCGCGGCCTCACGCTCGGGCTCAATGCCACCTACACCGATGCCTACCTCACCGTGGATGCCCCGGGGCTGGGCGGGGTGAAGGGCGACCCGCTGCCGAGCACGCCGAAGTGGAGCGGCTCGCTCACCGCGGACTACACCTTCCCGCTCGGGCACGACCTGAAGGGCGACCTCAACGCCATCGCCCGCTACGAAGGGGCGCGCAACACCGCCTTCCCGGGCGATCCTGCGGTGAGCGGCAACTACCCGCTGTCCTCGTACGCGACGCTCGACCTGGCGGCCGGGATCAGCCGCGATGCGTGGTCCGCGCGGCTGTATGCGCGGAACGTGACGAACAAGTACACGTACCTGTTCGTGGTGCCACCGGGCGGGGCGGAGTCCCCCTCGGCGAACGTCATCCTGCAGCCGCGGACCTACGGCCTCAGCGTCGATGTCCGGTTCTAGGGAGGATCGGGGGCGGCGGATCTCCCGGTGCCCCCCAGTCTGCTGGCTGGGCCTTGCGCTGCTGGCCGGCGCGCCGGCGCGCGCGGCGGACGTGCCGGCCGATCCGGCGCTGGACCGTTATGCCGAGCCGCAGCGGCGGCTCAGCCTGCCGGGCGGCCGCGCCATCAACCTCCTGTGCGAGGGGACGGGCGCGCCGACCGTGATCCTCGAAGCCGGCGCGGGCGGCTCGACGCTCGAGTGGCGCAAGGTGCAGCCGGCGGTCGCGCAGTTCACGCAGGTGTGCGCCTATGACCGGGCCGGCATGGGCTTCAGTGACGCCGGGCCGCTGCCGCGCAGCGCCGATGCGGTGGTCGCGGACCTGGAGGCCCTGCTGGCAGCCGCGCGCCTGCCCCCGCCGTATGTCCTGGTGGCCCACTCCCTGGGCAGCTACTTCGCGCGGCTGTATGCCGACCGGCACCCGGAGGAGGTGGCCGGCATGGTGCTCGTGGACCCGGCGGTGGAGGACCAGGACCGGCGCTTCGCGCAGGTCAGCCCCGGGTACGCTCGGGTGCTGCGGCAGGAGCGCTCGATGGCGCTGGAATGCCTGCATCTGGCACGGGCAGGCGCGCTCAGCGCCGAGCTGCCCATCTTCAGGCAATGCACCTACGGGTATGCGCGCGAGCCCGGATTCAGCGACGCGCTCTACGCGGTGCAGGTCCGGCGGCGGCTGTCGGTGCCCTTCCGCGAAGCCCTGCTGTCGGAGACCGACGAGATGGAGGCCGACAGCCGCGTGCTGCACGCCGCGCGCCGCTCCTACGGGGACATGCCCCTGATCGTGCTGACCCAGGCGCCCGAGAATCCTTCCGACGAACCGGGCCTCAGTGCCGCGGAGGTCCGGGCGATGAATGCCGTGTGGATGCAGATGCACGAGGAGCTGGCTAAGCTCTCCACCCGGGGAATCCACCAGGTCATCGAGCACAGCGGCCACTACATCCAGAAGGACCGGCCCGATCGCGTCATCGCCTCGATCCGGGACGTGGTCGAAGACAGGCGCCGGCATTGAACTGACATGAAACCATCCAGGCTCCTTCTCTACTGGGTCGGCCGCACGTGCGCCGCGTGGGCGCTGTGCGCCGCGCTCATCCCCGCGGCGGCGGCGACGCCGGTGCGTGAGGTGCAGGCCCTCAAGGGGCTGCAGCAGCCGGCCACGCTCATCATCGACCGCGCCGGCATTCCCCATATCTATGCCCGCACGGCGCGCGATGCGTACTTCCTGCAGGGCTACAACGCGGCCCGGGACCGGCTCTGGCAGATCGACCTGTGGCGCAAGCGCGGTCTCGGGCGGCTCGCCGCGAGCCTCGGCCCGGCCTACATCGACCAGGACCGGGCCGCGCGGCTGCTGCTCTACCGCGGCGACATGCAGCGCGAGTGGGCCGCCTATGCGCCGGGCGCACGGCAGGTGGCGGGCGCCTTCGCGGCCGGCATCAACGCCTATGTCGCCGAGGTGCGCGCGGGCCGGCGGCCGCTGCCCGAGGAATTCTCCCTCACCGGCTCGCAGCCGGAGACCTGGGAGCCGCAGGACATCGTGCGCATCCGCTCCCACGGGCTCGTGGCCAACGTGCAATCCGAGGTCGAGCGCGCGCAGGTGGCCTGCCAGGCCGGCCTGGCCGCGGACCGGCTGCGGGTGAAGCTCGAGCCGCCGCACGAGGTCCAGGTGCCCGCCGGACTTGATCCCTGCGCGATCCCGGCGGACGTGCTGAAGGACTACGCGCTCGGCACGCAGCCGGTGCGCTTCCAGGCCCCGGGGGCGACCGCGGCCGCCGACCGCGCGCCGCCGGCCCCGGAAGGATCCAACAACTGGGCCATCGCGCCGAGCCACAGCGCGACCGGGCGGGCGATCCTCGCCAACGACCCGCACCGCTCCCTCACCGTGCCGGGCCTGCGCTACATCGTGCACCTGGAGGCCCCGGGCCTGTCGCTGATCGGGGCGGGGGAGCCGGCGCTGCCGGGGATTTCCTTCGGCCACAACGGGCATGCCGCCTTCGGCTTCACGATCTTCGAGACTGACCAGGAAGACCTGTACGTCTACGAGCTCAACCCCGCCGATCCGGACGAGTACCGCTACCGGGGCGGCTGGGAAAAGATGCGCATCGTGCACGAGCGCATCGAGGTCAAGGGCGAGCCCGCCCGGCAGGTCGAGCTGCGCTTCACGCGGCACGGCCCGGTGCTGCGGTTCGACCCGGCGGCGGGCCGGGCATTCGCGCTGCGTTCGGTCTGGAGCGAGCCGGGCACCGCCCCGTACTTCAACGGCACTCGCCTGGCCGCCATCCGCACCTGGCAGCAGTTCCAGGCCGCGCGCGGGGCCTGGGGCGCGCCGCCCGAGAATCTGCTCTACGCGGACACCGCGGGCAACATCGGCTGGGCGCCCGGCGCGCGCGTGCCGGTGCGGCCGAACTGGGACGGCCTGCTGCCCGTGCCCGGCGACGGGCGCTACGAATGGCGCGGCTTCCTCACCGGCGCGCAACTGCCCGCGCGCTACAACCCGGCCGAGGGCTGGCTCGCCACCGCCAATGAGATGAACCTGCCGCCCGGCTACCCGCACACCATCGCCTACGAGTGGGGCAACCGCTCGCGCATCGAGCGCATCGAGCAGGTGCTCGGATCGAAGCTGAAGGTGGGCCTGGAAGACTCGATGGCGCTGCAGAACGACAACCACGACGTCCTCGCCGGCACGCTGGTCGAACTGCTCCGCCCGCTGCCCGCGACCGATGCGAAGCTCGCGCGCGCGCTGGACCTGCTCACGCACTGGGACCTCGTCGAGGGGCCGGGGAGTACCGCGACCTCGGTCTACCAGGTCTGGCTCAACCACCTCGCGCCGATGACCATCGCCCGCCTGGTGC
This sequence comes from Pseudomonadota bacterium, assembly GCA_018240525.1. Taxonomy (GTDB): domain Bacteria; phylum Pseudomonadota; class Gammaproteobacteria; order Steroidobacterales; family Steroidobacteraceae; genus 13-2-20CM-66-19. Next base: position 236,160 of record JAFEFN010000014.1, on the reverse strand, counting down.
CCGCGCCGGCGCAGGCCGTGATCGGCGACGGCTCGCTGGCGGCGCTGGCCGAGTACCTGCACCATCCGGATGCCCGCCTGGGGGCCGAGCCCTCCGCCGCGCGCGACGAGATTCTCCTGAAGAGCCTGGCCGCGGCGATGGACGAGCTGGAGCAGCGCCTGGGGGCCGATGTGTCGGGCTGGCGCTGGGGCCGGCTGCACCAGATGCGCTTTCGCCCGGCGATCGCCGCGCTGGCGGATCCGGCGACGCAGAGCCGGCTGTCGCTGCCCGCGGTCGAGCTGGGCGGCTCGGGCGACTCACCGCACGCGGCGGCATTCGATCCGCCGCGATTCGACGTCGTGGCCGGGGCGAGCGTGCGCATCGTGCTGGACGTGGGCGACTGGGACCGTTCGGTCGCGATCAACGCACCGGGGCAGTCGGGCGATGCGGGCAGTGCGCACTACGCGGACATGCTGCAGTCCTGGGCCGCCGGCGGGTACGTGCCGCTGCCCTACAGCCGGGCCGCGGTCGAGGCGGCCGCCGAGACGGTGACGGTCCTCACGCCGGCGCGCTGAGGACCGGCCGGCCCGTTCCTTACGAGGACTTCGCGGCCGCGCTCGTCCCGTGCGGATGCCCGTCGGGGGCCGCGCGCCGCGCCGGATGCGCCAGCAGCTCCGCCAGCACCTGAAAGTCGATGGGCTTGGTGAGGTGATGGTCGAAGCCGGCGGCCGCGCTGCGCGCACGGTCCTCCGGCTGCCCCCAGCCGGTGAGGGCGATGAGGCGCAGCGTGCGCGCCGGATCCAGGGCGCGCAGGCGCTCGGCGACCTCGTAGCCGGTGAGCCCGGGCATGCCGATGTCCAGGAAGATCACGTCGGGCCGGAACGCGGCCGCCGCCTCGAGCGCCTGCATGCCATCGTGCGCGGACCGCACCTCGTGGCCCTCCAGCTCCAGCAGCACCTTCAGCGACTCGGCCGCATCCTTGTTGTCATCGGCGATGAGCACGCGCAGCCGCGGCTGCCCGCCGCGCGCGGGCCCCGCGGCCATCTCCGGGGCCGCGCCCCCGGCGCGGACCACGGCCCCGGGCAGGCGCACGGTGAAGGTGCTGCCGCGGCGGGCACCGGGGCTGTCGACGCTCACCGTGCCGCCGTGCAGCTCGACCAGGCCCTTGACCAGTGCCAGGCCGATGCCGAGGCCGCCGTCGGCGCGCTCGAGGGCCGCCTGGGCCTGCGAGAACATCGTGAACACCCGCGGCAGCATGTCCGGCTCGATGCCGATGCCCGCATCGCGCACGCTCAGGTGCAGCGTGTCGCCCTCGGCGCGGGCGCTGACCCAGATCTGCCCGTTCGCATCGGAATACTTGGCCGCGTTGGTGAGCAGGTTCGCCAGCACCTGCGCGATGCGCAGCGGGTCGACCGTCACGTGCAGCGGCGCGGCGGGCAGGTCCACGTGCACGTGGTGGTGCTTGGTGTGGATCAGCGGGCGGGCCGTCTCGATCGCCGTGTCGATGATCGTGGCCAGGTCCACCGACTCCTTGCGCAGCGCCAGCTGGCCGCGGGTGATGCGCGAGACATCCAGCAGGTCATTCAGCAGCAGCGCCATGTTGGCCGCCTGCCGGTCGATGACGTCCAGTCCCCAGTTGCGCTGCGCCTGCGTGGCGCCGGCGGAACGGGCGATCTGCGCGGCCTGGCGGATCGGTGCCAGCGGGTTGCGCAGCTCGTGCGCGAGGGTGGCCAGGAACACATCCTTCTGCTGGTCCGCCTGGCGCAGGTTCTCCTCCGCCTGCTTGCGCTCGGTCACATCCAGGGTGACCCCGACGATGCGATGCGGCCGCTGCGCCTCATCCAGCAGCGTGCGCCCGCTCACCACGAGCCAGTGGATCGAGCCGTCGGGCCAGTGGATGCGGCACTCGGTGTGGTAGTCGGTGCGCTGCGCGACGGAGCGGTCGATCGCGGCCAGCAGCGTGGCACGGTCCGCGGGCAGCACGCTGCGCAGCATGCCCGCATAGGCGAGCGGTGCCTCCGCGGGCAGCCCGAAGTTTGTCTTGCACTGCGCGGAGGCCTCCAGCTCGCCGGTGAGGATGTCCAGCTCCCAGGTGCCCAGGCGCGCGGTGCTGAGCGCGATCTGCAGCCGCTGCTGCCCGGCCCTGACCAGTGCCTCGGCCTGCAGGCGCCGCTCCTCGGCCGTCGCGCGGGTGCGTTCCTCCTTCAGCAGCAGGAACGTGGTGAGCCACACCGCCGTGGCGAACAGCAGCGCGCAGCTGGAGACCAGCAGCGCAAATCCGAGCGATCCGCTGAGCCAGCCGGAGCGCTGCCCCGTCACGACCAGGGCGCCCAGGAGGATCGGCAGCCCGAGGGCCAGGGGCAGCAGCCGCCGCGCCATCGACCCGGCCAGCGACTCGGACACCAGCAGGCGCACCAGCTCGCTGTCCGGGCGCAGGAACAGCGCCCCGGCGCACAGCAGGATGCGGCAGGCGGCCGCCTGCAGCGCCACCAGGGGCGGCCCGAGCGAGGTCGCCTCCGTCGGCGGCGCATGGTAGGCATAGCCGCCCAGGCTCATGAGCGGGATGCCGCTCGCCAGGAACACCAGCCAGGGCATGAAGCGCGTCTGCCGCCGGCTGCCGGGCAGGAGGAAGGCCACGCTCATCATCAGCGTGTACACCGCGGCGAGCGGGGCGGTGCGCCCGGGAAAGCGCATGTCGGCGTAGTCGTGCACCAGGAACCGATCGAGGCCGAGGTCCACGGGAAGCAGGTACTCGGCCAGCGTGAGCAGCGCGAGAGCCGCAGCCAGCACGGCGCAGGCGAGGCTCGCCGTGCGCCAGCCGGCGGTGTTGCGCCAGTGCCCGAAGAGCGCGACGGCCAGCAGCAGCAGCATGGCCGCCGAGGGGAACTTGAGGATGTAGACGTACGGCAGGCGCAGCTGCGTGAGGGCATCCCCCACCACCCAGGCGGCGAGGGTCGTGAGGGCGACCAGGGCACTGACCAGCGCTGCGGCGGGCACCAGCCGCTGCAGAGCCCGCAGGCGGCGCGCCTCGAGGGCGGTCAGGTCGGACGGCAGTTCGTGGGGCGCCACGAGACCCTCATGCGCGGGAAGGGAGGCGACAGCGGCGGTGCATTCTGCCACGGGGCGAGCGGGGCGCGTCACCCGCTGCGGCAGAAGTGTCAGGTCCTCCCGCACCCGGCGGGGCGCAGGGCAGACAGGGCAGACAGGGCGATGCAGAGGCCCCGCAGGCCGCCGATCACGGCCGCGGTCCGCTGCGCGCGAGGCCGCCCTGGAGGAGGGGCGCGTCGAGCAGGTCCCCGGGGCGCCCGCAGGGGGTGACGGCGGGAACCTTGCCCGCGCTCAGCCACCGGGCAGCTGCACGCGCGCGATCAGGCCAGGGCCGTCGCTGCGGTTGTGCAGCGTGATCTCCCCGCCGAGCTGGTGCACGAGGCTGCGCACGGTGGCGAGGCCCAGCCCGCTGCCGGCGTGGCGGTCATCCGGCGCCGTGCCGAAGCGCGCGAACACGCGTTCCATCGCCGCCGCGGCGATGCCGGGGCCCTCGTCGCGCACCTCCACGGTCGCGCCCCCGCCGCTGGCCTGCGCGAAGACCTCGACGCGGCTGGCCGGCGGGGAATAGCGCAGCGCGTTCTCGACGAGGTTGCCGAAGATCAGCAGCAGCCGGCGCGTGTCCCCGCGCACGCGCGCACCCGACGCGGCGGCGATCACGAGCTGCACGCCCGCGCGCTCGGCCGCGGGGGCCTGCAGGGCCCGCAGCTCCTCGAGCACTACATCCAGGTCCACCGCCGCCGCCGCGGACTGCCCGCCGGACTCGGTGCGCGCCAGGTGCAGCAGCTGCGCCGCCAGCCGTGCGGCCCGGCGGATCCCGGCGCGCAGGTCGGCGAGGCGCGCCGCGCGCTCGGCGGGATCCGGCGAGCCATCGAGCACGTCCGCCTGCAGCTGCAGCGCCGCGAGCGGGGTGCGCAGCGCATGCGCCGCATCGGCGATGAAGTCGCGCTCGCGCTGCGCCGCCTCGCGCTGCCGCGCGAGGAGCTTGTTGATCTCGTCCACGAGCGGCACCACCTCCGAGGGCAGCCCCCGGGTGGCGAGCGCCCCTTCCGCGTAGGCCTCGCGCGTGGCGACCGTGGCGGCGAGCGCGCGCACCGGCTGCAGGAGCGCGCGGATGACGAGGGCGATCACGATGGCGAGCACCGGCAGGAGCAGCAGGATGGGCAGGAGGGCGGCGAGCGCGGCCGCTTCGGCCTGGTCATCGCGCAGGTCCTGCGGCTGCGCGACCTCCACGTGCTGGCCGCCGATGTCGGCGGCATACAGGCGGTAGGGCTCCTGCCCGAGCCGGATCGCGCTGAACCCGGCGCGCGCCGCGTGGCGCTCGCGCACCCGGTCCGAGGAGGCATACTGCAGCGTGCCGTCCGGGCGCCAGCTGGCCACCTCGATGTCGCTGTCATCCTCGCCCGCGGCGCGCGCGCTGCCGGTGTCGCGGCCGGCCACCATCGCGGCGACCTGCGCGAGCTGGTGGTCCAGCAGCGCGTTGGCCTCGCGGTCCACCTGCCAGTAGGCGATCAGCGCCGAGAGCGCGCCCACGCCGCAGACCGCGATCCACAGCGCCACCAGCAGCCGCCGGCGCAGCGAGGTCACTTGTCCCCCGGCACGCGCCAGCCCAGGCCGCGCAGGTTCTCGATCTGCTCGCTGCCGATCTTGCGACGCAGCGAGTGCAGCAGGAACTCGACCGCGTTGCTCTCCACCGGGTTCGACCAGCCGTAGATGCGCTCCTCCAGCTGCGCCCGCGACAGCAGCGTCCCCGGCCGCTGCATGAGCGCGTGCAGCAGCGCGTACTCGCGCGCCGTCAGCTGGATCTCGCGCCCGTCGCGGCTGACGCTGCGCGAGGCGGGGTCCAGCGCGAGCCGCGCGGTGCGCAGCGGCGGCTCGATGCGCCCGGCATGCCGGCGCAGCAGGGCGCGCATGCGTGCCTTGAGCTCGGCGAACTCGAAGGGCTTGACCAGGAAGTCGTCCGCGCCGCGGTCCAGGCCCTCGACCCGGTCGGCGAGGCTGTCGCGCGCGGTGAGGATCAGCACCGGGATGTTGTTGCCGCCGGCCCGCAGCGCCCGCAGCACCTCGATGCCGCTGCGGTGCGGCAGCCCCCAGTCCAGGAGCGCCAGCTGGAACTCGCCCAGCCGGTCGCGCAGCGCCGCCTCGGCGGCCAGGCCGTCGCGCACCCAGTCGGCCGTGTAGCCCGCGTCGGTGAGTCCGCGCATCAGGCTGGACCCGATCATGGGATCGTCTTCGACGATGAGGATGCGCATGGTGCGTGCGGGGCCAGGGGCGGAAAATCAGACTCTGGAGCAACCAACATAGCGGAAAATGAGCAACCCGCTAAGGGGCGGCTAAGTCGGCGGCGCGACGCTGCCGGCCAGCGCACTGCCGACACCCGGCGGGAGACTTCGCATGTCAGAGCTTTCCCGGGCCCTCGCCGACATCCAGGCCATCAAGGCCCAGCTCGCGCGCAGCGCGCAGTTCCATGGCTACGGGGCCGGCAGCGTGTGCGCGACCGCGCTGCTCGCGCTGCTCGCAGGACTGCTCCAGGGGATCTACCTGCCCGACCCGGTGCACCAGGTCGAGCTCTACCTCGTGCTGTGGGTGAGCACCGCGGGGGTGGCACTGCTGATCATCGAGGTGGACGCCTTCACCCGCGCGCAGCGCCTGCACCCCGACATGGCCTGGCGCATGTTCGCGGCGGCGGGCGCGCAGTTCCTGCCGGCGATCCTGGGCGGGGTGCTCCTGACGGGCGTGCTGCTCGTGAGCTGCCGCGCGAGCCTGTGGATGCTGCCGGGCCTGTGGCAGCTGGTGTTCAGCCTCGGGGTCTTCTCCTCCTGCACGCTGCTGCCGCGCGCGATGCCGGTGGTGGGCGTGTGGTACATGGCCAGCGGCCTGATGTATCTTGCCGGCGGACAGACCGGCCGGGCGTTGTCGCCGTGGGCGATGGCCGTGCCCTTTGCGATCGGCCAGCTGCTGGTCGCCGCGGTGCTGCACCTGGACCACAGGGACCACAGGGAAACGGATGACAGATCCCGCACGCCCGGACACCCCTCGCTACGCCTATGAGGGACTGGACCGGGTGATCCACGAGCGCGCGCGGCTGAGCGTGCTCACCTCGCTTCTCACCCGGCGCAGGGGACTGAGCTTCGCTGCCCTGAAGAAGCTGTGCGCGCTGACCGACGGCAACCTCGCCCGCCACCTGCAGGTGCTCGAGGCGGCCGGCATGGTGAGCCTCTCCAAGGCATCGGGCCTGCGCCGCCAGACCCTCTGCCGGATCAGTGCCCACGGCCGCCGGCGCTACCTGGAATACATCGCCGTGCTCGAGCAGGTGCTGCGCGATGCGCAGGCCGCGCGCGCCCCCGCGCTCGCGCGCCGGCCGGCCTGAGCGTCAGCGCCCGGGCACGGCGCGGTAGTCGCGGGCGGCGCGGTAGAAATACTCCCCGACGGTGCGCCCGTTGCGCCTGAGCACCCCCGCGTGCAGCGGGCCGAGCGAGCCGACGTAGGGCTGAAGGCGTGGCGCGTCCAGCTCCGGCGCCTGAAGCGCCACCAGCAGCAGGTCCTTGCCCTGCTGCTGCGCATTCGGGAACCAGCGCTCGTACATGAGGCCGCTCAGGCCGAAGAGGTTCTGGCTGGTGGTGCTGCGGGCGGCGCGCACCGGGTCGCGCGCGTAGAAGGCGAGTTCGCTCGCCACCATGTAGCGGTTCATGCCCACCACCAGCAGCGGCGGCCCGCCCGGGGTGCGCAGGCCGCCGGCCAGCCCATCCACCTGCTCGCCCAGGTCGCGCCAGGCGAAGGGCAGCGACAGCAGGTCGCGGCTGTAGGGCACGCCCGGCGGACCCAGCGTCAGGTAATGCAGCGCCCCGCCGTAGAGCAGCAGCAGCACGACCGCCGTGGCGCTGAAGCTGCGGCGCACCCAGCGCGGCAGCGCGAAGGAGGGCGAGACGATGGCGTGCGCCAGCGCCGGCACCAGGGCCACCCACAGCGCCCCGGTCCAGTCGAGCTTGATGGTGTGCCGCAGGCTGAAGAGCACGAACACCGACAGGGGCAGCAGGGTGAAGACCTGCACGAAGCGCAGCCGCCGGCGCGGGGGGTCCCCGGCGACCGCGTCCGCCGGCCGCGGGCGCAGCAGCGCGGGGAGCGCCGCGAACACCACCGGGCTGAGCAGTCCGACGATCGAGGCGATGAGCGGCAGCAGCGAGAAGCGCGGTTTCTCGGCCAGGCGCTGCGCGGTCTGGAACGCAAAGGAGGCCCACTCGTGGTGTGCGTTCCAGAGGATGACGGGCGAGAACAGCAGCAGCGCCAGCGCGCCGGCTGCGTACGGGGGCCAGCGGCGCAGCCACGCGCGCGCGGGCGCATCCAGCAGCACGAAGAGCAGCGTCGCGGGCACCAGGAGCGCGATGGTGTACTTGGACACCATCCCCAGCCCGAGCGCCACCCCGGCGCCCCACCAGGCGCGCGCCTCGCCCTGCAGCAGCGCGCGCTGCAGGAAGTAGAGCGCCGCGGCCCATGCGGCCACCAGCGGCGTGTCGGGTGTCATGAACATCCCGCTCAGCAGGTACGCCGGCAGCAGCTGCATGAGCACGAGGGCGGTGAGGGCGCTGGCACGCCCGTAGAGCTCGCGCGTGCTGCGGTAGACGAAGTAGGCGGCGATGCCGGTGCACACGAGCGCGCCGATGCGCACCCCGAACTCGCCGTTGCCGAAGAGGGCGGTGCCGGCGCGAATCAGCCAGGCGACCATCGGCGGGTGGTCGAGGTACCCGTAGTCCATGTGCTGGGCGTAGTTCCAGTAGTACGCCTCCTCCGGAAAGAGGTCGACGGAGCCCATGTAGGTGAGGCGCAGCGCCACCGAGTACACCCCGAGGGCGATGGCGAGCGCGCGCCAGCGCTGGCCGCTGCCGGGCGCCAGCTGCGCGCGCTCGGCGCAGAGCTTCTCGCCCTGGCGCATCGCGTATCCGGAGGCCAGCAGCGCGGGCAGGATGGCAAGGCCCGGCGGCACGCCGAATCGCCCGACCAGCAGGACGAGGACGCCCCCGCGCAGCAGCAGCGCCATGAGGTCGATCGCGGCCAGGGCCGGCAGGGGAAGTGCGCTACCCCGCAGCCACCCGCCGAGGGCCAGGGCCAGGCAGGCGATCCCGAAGCTCGCCACGTGCGCCGAGCCGTAATGCCAGCCGGCCTTGAGCGCGAGCAGGAACACGGCGAGGTCCAGGACCGCGCCCGCCAGCGGGCCCCACGGGGCGGTGCGCCGGGAGTTCATGCGCGACGGCGCCCGGGGAGCGGTCGCGACCGGCTGCGGCCCATCAGCCGCGCGGTCGGCCCCAGGTGGTCAGTGTCGTCGCGACGTAGTTCCAGATCGCGCCGACGAGGATGCCGCACAGCGCCGCCAGCGGCCAGGCGTGGTCCGCGCGGTACAGCGACGCGGCGAGCCCGAGGTTCATGAGCGCACCGAGGCTGCAGGCGAGCATGAAGGTCAGCCAGCCGCGCAGCCAGCGCAGCCCGCGCAGCCGGCGGTCGCGATAGGTGAGCAGGTTGTTCACCGCGAAGTTGAAGGTCATCGCGCAGCCGATGGCGATCGCCTGGCTGGCCACGAAGCTGCTCCTGAGCACCTGGAAGGCGACCGACAGCACCGCGAAGTGCACCACCACGCCCAGGGCGCCGACGAGGGAGAAGGCGATGAAGCGCACCGGCAGCCAGCGTCCCACCAGCTTGTCCAGCACCAGCATCGCGTAGTCCCAGGCGGAGGCGGAGTCGAACTTGCTCTCCCCGGCCTGGCGCGTGCCGAAGATGTAGCCGAGCTCGCGGAAGCGCAGCGCGCGCGGGCTGGAGGCGAACAGGTCCGCGAGGATCTTGAAGCCGATGCTCGAGAGGTGGCGCTGGCTGTCCATGAACGCCTCGCGCCGGATCATGAAGAACCCGCTCATCGGGTCGGTCAGCTGCGCCGGCACCAGCGTGCGGCTGAGGCGCGTGGCCAGGCGGCTCAGGCGCGCGCGCCGCGCGTCCCAGTCGCCGAGGTCGCCGCCGGCGGCGTAGCGGCTGCCGACCACGATGTCGATCTCCTCCTGGCGCAGCGCCTCGAGCATGCGCGGCAGCAGCCGCTCGTCGTGCTGCAGGTCCGCATCGATCACCGCCAGGTAGGCGGCGCTGGTGGACAGCATCCCCTCGACGCAGGCCGAGGCCAGGCCGCGCCGGCCGACGCGCTGGATGCAGCGCACGCGGCTGTCTTCCGCGGCCAGCGCGCGCACCCGCTCGGCGGTGCCATCCGGGGAGTCGTCGTCGACGAAGATGACTTCCCAGCTGCCGTGCGGCAGGCACAGGCGCAGCCGCCGCAGGAGCTCGGCGACGTTGTCGTGCTCGTTGAAGGTCGGGACGATGATCGACAGCTCCGGACCGGGAAAGCTGGGGACCGGCGCGCGCCGGTCATCGAGCCGGGTCGGTTCGCGGCTGTTCGACGCCGCTAGGTCCATCGGCTGATCGCGGCGGCGGATCCGGATCTGCGCTGCATCGAGCTGGTGTTCAAGGTGTCGGAGCGCCCGAAGGGACCGAGGAGTGATCATCACTTTACGTTACGTTACAAAGACACGCAATCCGCAAAACCGCGATGACGACCCCGCGCGCGCTGCCCGGGGCGCCTCACGGCATGGTGGCGGTGTAGACCACCCGGCCGTTGTTGACGTTCGCACCCCCGTAGGTGCCGGCCGGCGGGGTGGCGGTGTTCGCGTAGCTGTAGGTCCACTTCGCATCCTGGCTGATGAGCTTGCTGGCCGGCGCGGTGAGCACGACGTTGGTGCTGGTGCCGTTGACCAGCACCGGCGCGGGCAGCGCGGTGGCCGAGGTCAGGGTCGCCGCCGTGGTCCGGATCTCGGTGAAGGCGATGGCGTTGCCGGCCCCGTTCGCGAGCGCGCCCGAGGAGGTGGCGTTCAGGGTGACATTGCCGCTGTTGCTCAGGATGGCGGCGGTCTCGACCCCGCCGGCGAGGTCCCCGCCCGTGCCCGCCACGGCCGTGCCGTTGCCGAGGCTCGCCGGCGGCGGCGCGAACTGGATCAGGTCTATCGTGGCCACGGAACTCAGCGTCCCGGTGGAGTAGCTCGAACCGCTGCCCACGCGCAGGTACAGCACCTTGGGAACGATCACCGAGAAGTCGACGTGGCCGCTCGCCCCCGGGGACGCGGTCGCCGTGCCGGTCTGGACGCTGGATTCCGCGGCGGCCGTCAGCGGCAGCACCGCGGCCAGCACCGTGCTGAAGAAGACGCCGGCACGCGTCATGCGCATGATCGTGGGTCTCCGTCGGCTTGTCAGGGCGTATCCCTCCCCGGGAGGCTGGCATGGTACGCCCCCGCGCGCCGGCGCGTGCGGGTCCCTTTTTGCCGGGCCGCCACCGTGTCCCTTGCGGTGTCGCAGGCAGCGGAGGTGCCGATCGCGGGAGGCGTTCGACGGCATCCTGGAGAAGACCGCGCACGGACCTGCGCCCGGCAACGCCCGGGCGCTAAAGCGGCGCCTGGCCGGCCGAGACGGCCGCCCCGGAGCGGGTTTCCGCCGCCTCGTGGCCGCCGCGCGAGCCGGCCGCCGCCTCGCCGGAGACGAACAGCAGCGAGCAGGGGGACTGCTCGAGCACCTGCGCGGGGACCTCGCCGAAGAACAGGCGGTCGGCCGGGCGCGGGCTCACGCCCATGACCAGGAGCGCGTAGCCGCCCTCGCGCGCATAGCGCACGATCGCCGCCGCGGCGCTGTCCACGGTCCGCGTCTCCCCGTTCACCGCCACCCCGTAGAGCTCGCCGAAGCCCTGGATCTCGCGCAGCGTCACCACCGCGCTGTTGCGCGGTGCCAGCGCGCGCCCGAAGCGCTCGCGCCAGCGCACCGCGGCTCCGGCCACCCGCACGTACAGCGCCGTCACCGTGCCGCGCGAGGCCTGCGCGAGCGCGACCGCGAATTCCGCGCCCTGCAGCGAGACGCGGGTGCCGGTCACGGCGACCAGGATCTTGAGGCCCTCGCCCGGCGGCGCCGCGCGCTCGCGGCCGCGCGCGATGGCGATCGCGAACGCGCCGGCGAAGCCGTTCACGCTGCGGGTGATCTCCGCATCGAACGCGCTGCCCTGGGCGGCCGGCTCGCGTCCGATGACGAGCAGGCCGTAGCCCTTGCGGGCCTCCGTCTCGATCGCCTCGCCGGCAGCGCCGCGCGCCTCGGCGCGGCTGACGACCTCGGCCTTGTCGGCGACCGTGACCGCGAGGCGATCGCCCGCATCGATGCCGGCCTTGAGGGTGTCGGTGGCCCGCCGGGAGGCGCGGCCGGCGCGGGCGTCGTCCGCGCCGCCGCCAACGTGCAGAATGGTGGTCGGGATGCGCCGCACGCCGGCCACCAGCCCGACCAGGCGTGAGGCGAGCAGACCGCTCGGGCTCTCATCGACCGCGACCAGCAAGCGCTCCACCCGCGAGAGGAAGGCCTGGCTCTCCACCTCCTCGCGCTCGAGGCGCGAGCGCTCCTCGTCCTTCACCGGCAGCCGCCCGAGCGCCCAGCGCAGGCTCGGCGGCATGGCGAGCGTGGTGACGACCGCCATCGCCACGATGGCGCTGAACAGGTTCTCGTTGAGCGCGCCCATCGACAGGCCGATGGTGGCCACGATGACCTCGGTCGAGCCGCGCGCGTTCATGCCGCAGCCGACGGCGAAGGACTCCAGGCCGCTCAGCCCGCCGATGCGCCCGCCGAGGAAGGCGCCGCAGAACTTGCCGACGCTCGCCAGGAGGATGAGCCCGCCGGTGAGCAGCGCGAGCTGCGGGCGGGCGAGCGCGGCGAGATCGGTGCTCACCCCGACCAGGGCGAAGAACACCGGCATGAAGAGCGCGACGATCAGGCCGCGCAGCTGCGTCTCGATCTGCCGGGTGAGGATCGGGGACTGGCCGATGAGGATGCCGGCGATGAAGGCGCCGAGCACGAAGTGCACGCCGATGAGCTCGGTGAGGAGCGCCAGTGCGCCGCCGATGGCGAGGATCATGGAGATCGGCGCCATCTCGCTCTGCAGCGTGTCGTTCGACCAGCGGATGAGGCGGAACACCACGCGCCGCCCGAGGGTGAAGCTCAGCGCCAGGAACAGCGCCGTGCCGAGCACCGCGCGGCTCACCGTGGCCAGGTCCACCGCGCCGTACTTCGCCAGGCCGAAGATCACCGACATGATGATCCAGCCCAGGGTGTCATCGAGGATCGCCGCGGCGAGGATGACCTGGCCGACCGTGCGGCGCAGGAATCCCAGGTCGCGCACCACGAGCGCGACGATCTTCACCGAGGAGACCGCCAGCGCGGTGCCGAGGAAGAGGGCGGTCACCAGGCGCCGCCCGGGATCGGGCAGCAGCGACTGCGGCAGGAAGAACCCGGTGACGACGCCGCAGGCGAAGGGCACCAGGATGCCGGTGAGGGAGATGCTGATCGCCGGGCGGCGCGCCTGGCGGAACACCGAGAGGTCCGTCTCCATCCCGGTCAGCAGCAGGAGCAGGAAGATGCCGAGCTGCGCGGCGGCATCGAGCATGGCCTTCTGCTCCGGCGCGGCGGGGAACAGCTGGCCATGCAGGGCCGGGGCGAGCGCACCGAGCACGGAGGGGCCGAGCAGCACCCCGGCCACGATCTGCCCGATGAGCGGGGGCTGGCCGATGCGCTGCATCGCCTCGCCGGCGATGCGCCCGACGGTGAGCAGCACCACGATCTGCGCGAGGAAGACCGTAACCGACGGCCCGTGTTCCATGCCTGACCTTTGTCCTGACCACGCCTCGTCCGCGTGGCGCCGGTCAGCATACACAGTTGCACCCGCGGACACGCCCGGTGCCGTCCGGCGCTCGCCGGTGCGCAGCCTTGGCTGTGCGGGTTGCCTGCGCGGTGCTCACCCGGATCGGGGGCCGCGCGACTCTGAGCCGAGGGTTGTGCTGCGCCGTGGCGGCGGTGCAGTATTTCGCGCGCGGCCGAGGGCGCCGGCGCGGTCCAAGAGCCAACACGAACCGGGAGAGGATCATGTGCGACAACGACTCGATGGACGACATGGTGGCGTACCGCCTGAAGATGGGCCTGTCGCGACGCGAGTTCGGCGCACTCACCCTCGGTGCGGGCCTGCTGGCCGCGCTGCCGCGTGCGGCCGATGCCGCCGAGGTCACCGACCAGGAGGTGCAGATCAGGACCCCCGATGGGGTGTGTGATGCCTACTTCGTGCACCCGGCCCGGGGAGCCGCACCCGCGGTGCTGATCTGGCCGGACATCTTCGGACTGCGGCCCGCCTTCCGGCAGATGGGCAAGCGCCTGGCCGAGTCCGGCTACGCGGTGCTGGTGGTCAATCCCTTCTATCGGGTGAAGCATGCGCCCACCGCGCCCGAGCACCCGGACTTCAACGACCCGCCGACGCGCGATGCCATGATGGCCCTCATGAACGCGCTCACGCCGGCGACCGCGGCCACCGATGCCACCGCGTTCATCGGCTGGCTGGACGGCCAGGCCGCGGTGGACCGGAAGCGCAAGGTCGGGACCACCGGCTACTGCATGGGCGGTGCGCTCACCCTGCGCACCGCGGCGGCCGTGCCCGGCCGCGTCGGCGCCGGTGCTTCGTTCCACGGCGGCGGGCTGGTCACCGACACGCCCGACAGCCCGCACCTGTTGATCCCGAGGATGAAGGCGCACTACCTGGTCGCCATCGCCGCGAACGACGACGAGAAGCAGCCGGATGCGAAGAACGTGCTGCGCGAGTCCTTCGCCGGCGCGAAGCTGCCCGCGGAGGTCGAGGTGTACGCGGGCACCCTGCACGGCTGGTGCCCGCCGGACTCCCAGGTCTACAACGCCGCGGCCGCCGAGAAGGCCTGGGCCCGCCTGCTGGTGCTGTTCAAGTCCGCGCTGGCCTGAGCGCGCCGGCGCACGCGCGGCCGCCGCGCGCTACAGGCCGAGCTCGCTCAGCCCCGGGTGCTCCTCGGGCCGGGGCCCGGGGGCGGGCCAGTGGAACTTGCGCTCGCCCGGGGCGATCGGCAGGTCGTTGATGGAGGCGATGCGCCGGCGCATCAGGCCCGCCTCGTCGAACTCCCAGTTCTCGTTGCCGTAGCTGCGGTACCAGTGGCCGGAGTCATCGTGCCACTCGTAGGCGAAGCGCACCGCGATGCGGTCCGCGCCGTGCGTCCAGATCTCCTTGATGAGCCGGTAGTCCAGCTCGCGCGCCCACTTGCGCGCGAGGAACTGCTCGATCTCGGCGCGCCCGGCAATGAACTCCGCGCGATTGCGCCAGCGGCACTGCTCGGTGTAGGCGAGGGCCACGCGCTTGGGATCGCGCGAGTTCCAGCCGTTCTCGGCCGTGCGCACCTTGGCGGTGGCCGTGGCCAGCGTGAAGGGCGGCTTGAGCGGCGTGCCGGGCGCAACGGGACTCTGGGTCATCGGATCACTCCTGCGGAAGGGGCCTTCAGGCGCACCAGGCTCACCGCCGCACCGAGAAGGGCCAGTGCGGCGGCCACGCACAGCGCGACCTTCGGTCCACTGCCCGCGTAGGCGCTGAACAGGATCGCCACCAGCGCCGCGCCCAGGGCCTGGCCCAGCAGGCGCGCGCTCGAGAGCATACCCCCGGCGGCGCCGCTGCGCTGGCGTGGCGCGGCGGCCATGATGGTGCGGTTGTTGGGGGCCTGGAAGAACCCGAAGCCCAGCCCGCACAGCGCCATGCGCCAGATGAAGCTCGCCGGCCCGTGGCCGGCGGGCAGGAAGGCGAGCAGGGCGAGTCCGCTCGCCATCGTCAGCAGCCCCAGGCCGCCGAGCAGGCCGGCCGCGTGGCGGTCCGCGAGCCGCCCGGCGAGCGGGGCGGCGACCGCCAGTGCGAGCGGCCACGGTGTCATGAACAGCCCGGTCTCCACCGCGCTGTAGCCCAGGCGCTGGATCTCGAAGGGCAGCGAGACCAGCGCGGTCATCTGCGCCATGAAGCTGCACACGGAGGTCGCCAGCGACAGGGTGAAGATGCGCACGCGCAGCAGGTCGAACGGGATGATGGGCGAGCGGCGCGGCCGCTCGTGCCGCACCAGCACCGCGCCGGCCGCGATCCCGAGCCCGAGCTGCGCCAGGGCGAGCCCCAGGGCGGCGTGGTGCGCCAGCGACTGCAGCCCGCTCAGGCACAGCGCGAAGGTCGCCGCCGAGAGCGCCGCGCCGGCGTGGTTGAGCGGGCGGTGCACCCGCTCGGACTCGGGCAGGGCGCGCAGCGCGATGATCGCGGCCACGATGCCGATGGGCACGTTGATGCCGAAGAGCCAGCGCCAGTGCGCGACCGCGAGCACCGCGGAGGCCAGGGTCGGCCCGAGGGCCGCCGCGGTGGCGATGACGAAGGCGTTGATGCCCATGGCGCGGCCGAGCGAGGCGTGCGGGTAGGTGAAGCGCACGAGCGCGGCGTTCACGCTCATGATCCCCGCCGCGCCGAGGCCCTGGACGACGCGCGCGATGCTCAGGCCGAGGAGCGAGGGCGCGAGCGCGCAGCCGAGCGAGGCGACGGTGAAGACCATGATCCCCGCCTGGGAGACGCGCCGGTAGCCGACGACCTCGCCGAGCGAGGCCAGCGGCAGGAGCGCCATCAGGATCGCCATCTGGTAGGCATTCACGACCCAGATCGAGGCGGCCGGCGCCACCTGAAGATCGCGCGTCATGGTGGGCAGCGCCACGTTGACGATCGTGCTGTCCAGCACCGACATGATGATCGCGAGCAGGATCGCGGCGATGGACCAGTACCGCCGCGGCACCGGCAGCCCGTCGGGATGGATGAAACTCGCAGCTGCGGGGGTGTTCGGCGGGGTCATGCGCGCTGATCATATATATGAGTGGCCGCGGCGTGTCTTAAGTCAAACCGGGCGGCGCTGCCGCTGCGCTGTGAACTGCATCACATCCGCCGGTGCCGTGCCCGGCGCGCCGCCTCGCTAGAATGCGGTGGACACCGGCCGACACCGAAGAAGAACAACGCCAGCATCATGTCCGTGACCGAAGAACACCTGGTACCCCCGGGCGAGCGGCGTGAGCGCGCGCCCGAGCGGCGCACCCGCGTGCTGCGCGGGCTGCTGGTGGGAAGCTTTCGCCCGCGCCGCCGCGGCCCGCGCCGTGCCGGTGAGCGCGGCGTGAGCTCGGTCGACTGGCACCATCCGCAGTGGCTCGCCGTGGCGCTCATCATCGTCCTGTGCTCCTGCGTGGATGCCTTCCTGACGCTGGTGCTCGTGAACCGCCAGGTGGCCGAGGAGGGCAATCCCCTGATGGCACCCCTCATCGGGATCGCCGGCATGACCTTCCCGCTGGTGAAGATCAGCCTCACCGCCGGTGGGGTGCTGCTGCTGACCCAGCTGGCGCGGCTGCGCGCCTTCGGCCGCGTCCCGGTCGGGGTGTTCCTGTACGCGGTGCTCGTCATCTACGCGACCCTGATCGTCTACGAAGTCGGGTTGCTCGATCGCTCCTAAGTCCCCGTCACGGGCGGACTTTCCCCCGCAGCGGCGCTTTCCGTTAAACTTCCGCTCCGGCGCATCCTTGCCCTTCCCCATGCTCGAACCAACAGCCCTTTACGGCGGCAACGCCGACTATCTCGATGCCCTTTACGAGCAGTACCTGCGCGATGCGGCGAGCCTCGAGCCCCAGTGGCGCGCGTACTTCGATGCCCTGGGGCCGCGCCCCGCGGCCGAGCATGCGCACGGCCCGGTGCGCGCCGCGATCGCCGACCGCGCCGCGCACGTGGGCAGCGGTTCCAGCACCGCGCTCGGGGCGGATGCCCGGCAGGCGGCGGTCTCGCGCCTGATCCAGGTGTGGACCAACCGCGCCCACCTCATCGCCACGATCGACCCGCTGGGCCTGACCGTGCGGCCGCGCCCGAGCGTGCTCGACCTGGCCTACTTCGGGCTGGCGCCGGCGGACCTGGACAGCGAGTTCTTCACCGGCAGCCGCACGGCCGCGGTGGCGCGGCGCCTGAAGCTGCGCGACATCCTTTCGCAGCTCGAGTACATCTACGCGGGCAACGTCGGCGCGGAGTTCGCGCACGTCTCGGACTCCGAGGAGCGCCTGTGGCTGCAGGATGAGTTCCAGGACCTGCGCCTGCTGGGTGCCCTGACCCACGAGGAGAAGCGCAACCTGCTGTGGCAGCTGACGGCGGCCGAGGGGCTCGAGCGCTACCTGCACACCAAGTACGTCGGCCAGAAGCGCTTCTCGCTCGAGGGCTGCGAGGCGTTCATCCCGCTCATGGATGACCTCATCCAGAACTGCGGCAGCGCGGGGATGGAGGAAGTCGTCATCGGCATGGCGCACCGCGGGCGGCTGAACGTGCTGGTGAACCTGCTGGGCAAGTCCCCGGCGGTGCTGTTCTCCGAGTTCGAGGGGAACTACGACCCCAAGCGCCTGAAGGGCTCGGGCGATGTGAAGTACCACAAGGGCTTCTCGGCCGACCTGCGCACGCCCAAGGGCAACGTGCACACCGTGCTCGCCTTCAACCCCTCGCACCTGGAGGTGGTGAACCCGGTGGTGGAAGGCTCGGTGCGCGCCCGCCAGGAGCGCCGCGGCGACGAGCGCGCCGAGCGCGTGCTGCCGGTGCTGGTGCACGGCGATGCCGCCTTCGCCGGCCAGGGCGTGGTCATGGAGACCCTGCAGCTGTCGCAGGCGCGCGGCTTCTTCACCGGCGGCACGGTGCACGTCATCATCAACAACCAGGTCGGCTTCACCACCTCCGAGCCCGCCGACGCGCGCTCGACGACCTACTGCAGCGACGTCGCCAAGATGCTGGAAGTGCCGATCTTCCACGTCAACGCCGACGATGCCGAGGCGGTCGTGCTGGTGACGCGCCTCGCCCTGAAATACCGGCTGCGCTTCCGCAAGGACGTGGTCATCGACCTGGTGGGCTACCGCCGCCACGGCCACAACGAGGCCGACGAGCCCTCGGCCACGCAGCCGGGCATGTACCGCGCCATCCGCGGGCACGCCACGGCGCGGCGGCTGTACGCCGACCAGCTGATCCGCGAGGGCGTGCTCACCGAGGCCGACGCCGAGGGCATGCTCGAGCAGTACCGCAACGGGCTGGACGAGGGCCGCCCGCAGGCACGCGCCTCGCTCGGCATGATCGGCAACAAGTACACCGTGGACTGGTCCCCGTACGCGCAGGTCGACTGGACCGAGCGGGTGCAGACCGGCGTCGAGGTGGCGCAGCTGCGCCGGCTCGGCGGGCGCATCACCGACGTGCCGCGGGGTTTCGCGCTGCAGCCGCGCGTGGCGCAGGTCATGGCCAACCGCCGCAGGATGATCCAGGGCGAGATGCCGCTGGACTGGGGCTGCGCGGAGACCCTCGCCTATGCCTCCCTCATCGAGGAGGGCTACGGCATTCGCCTCACCGGCCAGGACAGCGGCCGCGGCACCTTCTTCCACCGCCACGCGGTGCTGCACGAGCAGCAGACCGATGCCACCTACGTCCCGCTGCAGCACCTCGCGCCGCGGCAGCCGCGCGTGCAGATCATCGACTCGGTGCTCTCGGAGGAGGCCGTGATGGGGTTCGAGTACGGCTACTCGACCACCGATCCTGCCACGCTCGCCATCTGGGAGGGGCAGTACGGGGATTTCGCCAACGGCGCCCAGGTGATCATCGACCAGTTCATCAGCTCGGGCGAGGCGAAGTGGGAGCGCTTCTGCGGCCTGACGCTGATGCTGCCGCACGGCTACGAGGGCGCAGGGCCCGAGCACTCCTCGGCGCGCCTGGAGCGCTTCCTGCAGCTGTGCGCCGAGAACAACATGCAGGTGTGCGTGCCCTCGACCCCGGCGCAGATGTTCCACCTGCTGCGCCGGCAGATGCGGCAGGCGTTCCGCAAGCCGCTGGTGATCATGTCGCCCAAGAGCCTGCTGCGGCTGGACCTGTCGGTCTCGCCGCTGGAGGATCTGAGCCGCGGCAGCTACGCGCGCGTCATCGGCGAGGTGGAGGCGCTGTCCGCCTCGCAGGTGCACCGGGTGGTCTTCTGCAGCGGCAAGGTGTACTTCGACCTGCTCAGGGCGCGCCGCAAGGAACAGCTGCGCGATGTCGCGCTGGTGAGGATCGAGCAGCTCTACCCCTTCCCGACCGAGGAGTACCAGTCGGTGCTCAACGCCTACCCCGAGGTGCGCGAGGTCGTGTGGTGCCAGGAGGAGCCGCAGAACCAGGGCGCCTGGTACCAGATCCGCCACCGCCTGCAGGAGCTGGCCGGCGCGCGGCGCCCGGTGCTCTACGCCGGCCGCGCCCCGGCGGCGGCCCCGGCCACGGGGCTCGGCAAGATCCACGAGCTCGAGCAGCAGGCGCTGGTCAATGCCGCGCTGCGCGCGAGCGCCACCGAAGAATCCGCCAACGACACCCAGCGCCTGAAGCCGGCGGCTGCCGCCCTGAGAAAGAGTTCATGAGCACCGAAATCCGTGTCCCGATCCTGCCCGAGTCCGTTGCGGATGCGACGCTCGTCACCTGGCACAAGCAACCCGGTGATGCGATCCGCCGCGACGAGAACCTCGCGGACCTGGAGACCGACAAGGTCGTGCTGGAAGTGCCGGCACCGGCCAACGGGGTGGTGCGCGAGCTGCGCGTGCAGAGCGGCGCGGTGGTGGTGAGCGGCCAGGTGCTCGCGGTGATCGAGGAAGGCGCCGCGGCCGCCAAGGCCCCCGCGGCCGCGCCCGCCCCGGTCGCCGCAGCCGCAGCCGCAGCCGCGCCGAAGCCGGCCGCCGAGGAGAAAGGCGAGGGCGGCAGGCTCAGTCCCTCGGTGCGCCGCCTGGTGGAGGAGAACCAGCTCGACCCGGGCACGATCCCCGCCTCGGGGCGCGACGGCCGGCTGACCAAGTCCGACGTCGTGGGTTTCCTCGGCAAGAAGCCCGAGGCCCCGGCCGCACCGGCCCCGGCCCCCGCGGCACGTCCCAGCGCACCGCGCCCGCCGGTCGCCGCCGGTGCGCGCACCGAGCAGCGCGTGCCGATGACGCGCCTGCGCGCGCGCATCGCCCAGCGCCTGATCGAGGCGCAGTCCACCCAGGCGCTCCTGACCACGTTCAACGAGGTGGACCTCACGGCGACCCAGGAGCTGCGCGCCCGCTACAAGGAGCGCTTCGAGAAGGAGCACGGCGTCAAGCTCGGCTTCATGTCCTTCTTCGTGAAGGCCAGCATCGAGGCGCTCAAGCGCTTCCCGGTCATGAACGCATCCGTCGATGGCAACGACATCGTCTACCACGAGTACTACGACATCGGCGTGGCGGTCTCCACCGACCGCGGCCTGATCGTGCCGATCGTGCGCGATGCGGACACCAAGGCCTTCGCCACGATCGAGAAGGAAGTGGCCGACTATGCGAAGAAGGCGCGCGAGGGCGCGCTCGCCATCGAGGACCTGACCGGTGGCACCTTCACCATCACCAACGGCGGCGTGTTCGGCTCGCTCATGTCCACCCCGATCGTCAACGCACCGCAGAGCGCGATCCTCGGCATGCACAAGATCCAGGACCGGCCCATGGTGGTGAACGGTGCGGTGGCGGTGCGCCCGATGATGTACCTGGCGGTCACCTACGACCACCGCATCATCGACGGCCGCGAGGCGGTGCAGTTCCTGGTGGCCATCAAGGATGCGCTGGAGGACCCGGGCCGCATCCTGCTCGGGGTCTGAGCACTGCCCGCCCGGGCCGGCGATGCCCCGGTGCAGGGTGTCGGCGGTGAACACGAGGCCCAAGGGCCCGCGCAATTTCAGGCATGTGAGGGGGCCGGGACGCTGCGGCAGGGCGCCCGCCTCCCACCGAGAAAGCGCCGGACGTTCGCGCTGCAAGCCCCTGAAGATGTGCTTCTTTTTCCGACCGGCGACGGCGCAGCGCGGCGTCCACGGGCACGGGGAAGTTCCCGTGCCGGCAGGTGCGGTCGCAGGCGCCGCGGGGCCGTTGTGCTACTGTCCCGACCCCCAAATTTTCCGATGTCCTGCTCATGGCCACCGACGACAAAAAGACCGCCGCCAGCGCCGATTCCTTCGACGTCATCGTGATCGGCGGCGGACCTGCCGGCTACCCGGCGGCCATCCGCGCAGCGCAGAACAAGCTGTCCGTCGCCTGTATAGATGAGTGGAAGAACAAGGACGGTGCGGCCGCCTTCGGCGGCACCTGCCTGAACGCAGGCTGCATCCCCTCCAAGGCGCTGCTGGAGTCGACCGAGCTGTACCACCGCGCCCAGGCGGAGTTCGCGACCCATGGCATCCGCATCGCCGGCGCCACGATGGACGTGGCGCAGATGCAGAAGCGCAAGAGCGGCATCGTGCGCACCATGACGCAGGGCATCCTCGCGCTCTTCAAGGGTGCCGGCGTCACCGGCCTGCAGGGTCACGGGAAGCTGCTCGCCCCGGGCAAGGTCGAGTTCACCGCGCACGATGGCACGCGCCGCACGCTCAGCGCCAGGCAGGTGGTGCTGGCCTCCGGCTCGGCGCCGATCGAGCTGCGCTCGGCGCCCTTCCAGTCCCCGCAGATCGTCGATTCCTGGGGAGCGCTCGACTTCGAGGCCGTGCCCCAGCGGCTGGGCGTCATCGGCGCCGGCGTGATCGGCCTGGAACTGGGCAGCGTCTGGCGCCGGCTCGGCGCCGAGGTGGTGGTGCTCGAGGCCCTGCCGGAGTTCCTGGCGATCGCCGACCAGCAGCTGGCGAAGGAGGCGCTGCGCGCCTTCAAGAAGCAGGGGCTGGACGTGCGCCTGGGTGCCAAGGTCACCGGGGCCACCGTGAAGGGCGATGCGGTCGAGGTCCGCTACACCGACGGCAAGGGTGAGCAGCAGCTCACCGTCGACCGCCTGGTGGTGGCCGTCGGCCGCCGGCCGTACACGAAGGACCTGCTGGCCGAGGGCACCGGCGTCAAGCTCGACGAGCGCGGCTTCATCGTCGTGGACGAGCACTGCCGCACCGGCATCGAGGGGGTCTGGGCGATCGGGGACTGCGTGCGCGGCCCGATGCTCGCGCACAAGGGCAAGGAGGAGGGCGTCATGGTCGCGGACCTCATTGCCGGGCGGTACGGGGAGACCAACTACAAGGTGATCCCCTCGGTCATCTATACCGCCCCCGAGATCGCCTGGGTGGGGCTCACCGAGGAGCAGGCGAAGGCGAGCGGCCGCGCCTACAAGGTCGGCGTCTTCCCCTTCCTCGCCAGCGGACGGGCGCGCGCCATGGAACAGGCGGGCGGGTTCGCCAAGGTGGTGGCCGCGCAGGACAACGACGAGATCCTCGGCGTGCACATCGTGGGTCCGCTGGCGGGTGAGCTGATCGCCGAGGCGGTGCTGGCGATGGAGTACTCGGCCTCCAGCGAGGACCTGCAGCGCACCATCCACGCCCACCCGACGCTGTCGGAGGCCGTGCACGAGGCGGCGCTGAACGCGGACAAGCGCTCGATCGACAACATCAACCGCTGAAGCCGCCGCTAGCCGCGGCGCCGCGCCTCGATCACGCTCGGCACCTTGCTCAGGCGGCTGAGCACCCGGGCGAGCTGGGCCAGGTCCGCGACCGCCACGCTGAGGGAGAAGTGCGCCAGGCCCGTGTCGCGGTCGGTGCGCGTGGTGGAGGCATCGATGCTCAGCCGCTCCACCGCCAGCACGTCGCTCAGGTCCCGCAGTAGCCCGCGCCGGTCGTAGGCGCTCACCCGCAGCTCCACCTGCAGCGCGGCCTGCGTGCCGCCGGCCCACTCCACCTTCAGCAGCCGCTCGGGCTTGAGCGACCTCATCCGGCTGATCGCCACGCAGTCGCGGCGGTGCACGGTCACCCCGCGGCCGAGCGTCACGTAGCCGACGATCGGCTGGGGGCGAAGCGGCGCACAGCAGCGTGCCAGGGTCACGGGCAGGTCACCGACGCCCTCGATCTCCACCGGCGAGCTGCC
Organism: Pseudomonadota bacterium; assembly: GCA_018240525.1. Lineage (GTDB taxonomy): Bacteria > Pseudomonadota > Gammaproteobacteria > Steroidobacterales > Steroidobacteraceae > 13-2-20CM-66-19. Next base: position 213,330 of record JAFEFN010000014.1, on the reverse strand, counting down.
GCCCCGGGCGCGGGGCTTGCGGGCCGGGCGGGCCGGCGGTGGCGCGGGCGGCGCGGCGATGCGGCCGGCCGCCTGCAGCAGCTGCGTGACCGTGAGCTCCCCCTCGCCGAGCAGCTGGTACAGGTGCTCGGTGTCGCGTGCCCGCAGCTCCTGGGCGAGCGCGGGGAAGTGCTCGGCGCGCAGGCCGACGCGGGCGAGCTCGCGCTCGGCGATGGCGCGGCCGGCGGCGCGGTTGTCGCCGACGTCGAGCTTGCGGAACCAGGCGCGCACCTTGGCGCGGCTGCGGGCGCTGACCAGGTACCCCTGCTCGGGGGCGAGCCAGTCGCGGCTCGGCGCCTCCTGCTTGGCGGCGATGATCTCGACCACCTCGCCATTCACCAGCGCCTGCGTCAGGGGCACGATGCGCCCGTTGGCCTTGGCGCCGCGACAGCGATGGCCGAGGGAGGTGTGCAGGCTGTAGGCGAAGTCGAGCGGCGTCGCCCCGTGCGGCAGGTCGATGACCTCGCCCCGCGGGGTGAGCACGTACACCCGGTCGGCGAACAGCTCGGTGCGCATGCCCTCGATCAGGTCGCGGTCCGCATCGGCTCCCTCGCCGGCCGGCTCGAGCAGCCGCCGCACCCACTCGATCTTGCGCTGGTACTGCGCATCGCGCGCCCCGCCTTCCTTGTAGGTCCAGTGCGCGGCCACGCCGAGCTCGGAATGCTCGTGCATCTCGCGGGTGCGGATCTGCACCTCGAGACTCTGGGACTGCGGGCCGATGACCGCGGTGTGGATGGAGCGGTAGCCGTTGCCCTTCGGGGTGGCGACGTAGTCATCGAACTCCCCGGGGATGTAGGGCCAGCGGCCATGCACGATCCCGAGCGCGGCATAGCAGTCGGGGATGGAGCCGACCACGATGCGCACGGCGCGCACGTCGTAGAGCTGCGAGAAGGCCAGCTGCTTGCGCTGCATCTTGCGGTAGATGCTGTAGATGTGCTTCGGGCGGCCGTACACCTGCGCCTCGATGCCGGCCTCGCCGAGGGCTGCGCGCAGCTCCTCGCACACCCCGGCGATGTAGCGCTCGCGGTCGGCGCGCCGCTCGTTGAGCGCGGCGGCCACGCGCCGGTATTCCTCCGGCTCGAGGTAGCGGAAGGCGAGGTCCTCGAGCTCCCACTTCAGCTGCCAGACGCCCAGGCGGTTGGCGAGCGGCGCGTACACCGCGCGCGCCTCCAGCGCACGGCGGCCGCGCTCGGCGGCGCCGAGCTCGCGCGCGTGGCGCAGCGCCACCAGCTCCTCGGCCAGGCGCGCGAGCACCAGGCGCGGGTCGCTCACCACCGCGAGCAGCATCTTGCGCAGGGTCTCGGTCTGCGGGGTGTCGAGCCCGCGCGCGGGCGACCAGTCGCGCGGCAGCCCGAGGTTGCCCAGCCGCACCAGGGCCGCGGCGATCTCGGCGGCCGCCGCACCGACCGCGGCACCCACCTGCGCGGCCGTGGCGCCGGCGGCCAGGGCGGCGCGCGCCAGCAAGGCCAGCGCGAGCTCCTCGCTCGCGGTCAGTCCGCCGACGATGCCGGCGGCCTCCACCGCCAGATCCAGCGCGTGCGCCTGCCCGTGCGGCGGCAACTGCGCGCGGGCGCGCTCGAGGGCGGCGAGGATCGGGGGCGGACAGGCGTGGCTCGTTTCCACGGCGGTGCGGCTTTTTCGAGTCTGGACGGGATCTTGGCGCGCTTCGGCGTGTCGCCGGCGCAGGATTACCGCTATCATACGCGACTGTTTTTACGGTGACGTGCAAGCCATGGCCGGCCACAGCAGGTGGGCTAACATCCAGCGTCGCGAGAATGCCCAGGCGCGCCGGCGCGAGCGTGCCGCAGGCACCGCGGAGGGGTCGGGCGCGCAGCTGGTGCGCCTGGAGGGCTATGGCCCCGGCGGGGTCGCCGTCATGGTGGACTGCCTCACGCCCGACCGCGCGCGCAGCGTCGCGCAGGTGCGCCGCACCTTCGATCGCTACGGTGGCAACCTCGGCGCCGACGGCTCGGTCAGCTACCTCTTCAACACCGTCGGCCTCATGACCTATCCGCCCGGCACCGACGAGGAGCAGCTGATGCGCGTGGCGCTGGAGGCGGGGGCGGAGGATGTGGTGCCGAGCGATGACTGCTCGGTCGAAGTGCTCGCCGACCCGCTGGAATTCGACACCGTGCGCGCGGTGCTCACCCACAGCGGCTTCGCGCCGGCGACCGCGGCGGTGACGCAGCGCGCCGCCACGGCGGTGGAGCTGTCCGGGGAGAGCGCCGAGCGCATGGCGCACCTGCTGGTCGCCCTCGAAGAGCTGGACGAAGTACGGGACGTTTATTCGAATGTCGAGATATCGGACGAGGTCCTGGCGCGCCTTTGAGCCCTCCGCCGCGCCGGCGCCCCTGACCACGGCCGGCACGGTCCGCATCCTCGGGCTCGACCCGGGCTCGCGGCGCACCGGCTTCGGCTTCATCGAGTCCCGCGCCGGCAGCCTCACGGTCATCGCCCACGGCTGCCTGAACGTGAGCACGGCCTCCCCGATGGCGCGACTGCGGCTGATCTTCGAGGGGCTGCGCAAGCTCATGGACGAGCACGCCCCGGTGGAAGTGGCCATCGAGCGCGTCTTCGTCAGCCGCAACGTCGACAGCGCCCTGAAGCTCGGCCAGGCGCGCGGCGCGGCGCTGTGCGCCGTGCCGCAGGACATCCCGGTGTTCGAGTACGCGCCGCGCGCGATCAAGCTCGCGGTGGTCGGCTCCGGTGCGGCCGAGAAGCTGCAGGTGGCGCACATGATCCGCGCGCTGCTGTGCCTCACCGAGCGTCCCGGCGCCGATGCCGCCGATGCGCTGGCGGTGGCGGTGTGCCATGCGCACAGCCGCACGCTCGGGCTCCTCGCCCAGGGCGCCGCTGCCGGCGCGCCGCTCAGGGTCCGGCGATGATCGGCTCGCTGCGCGGCCGCATCGCCTCCAAGGCTCCTCCCCAGCTCACCCTCGACGTCGCAGGCGTCGGCTACGAGCTCGAGGCGCCCATGTCGACGTTCTTCCACCTGCCGGCGGTCGGTGCCGAGGTGCACCTGCTCACGCACCTGGTGGTGCGCGAGGATGCCCACGTGCTCTACGGCTTCGGCAGCGAGGATGAGCGGCGCCTCTTCCGCGGGCTCATCAAGGTCTCGGGCGTGGGCCCGAAGATCGCCCTGGCCCTGCTCTCGGGCATGAGCGTCGCAGAGTTCAGCCAGGCGGTGCAGGCGCAGGATGTCAGTGCGCTCACCCGCGTCCCGGGCATCGGCCGCAAGACCGCCGAGCGCCTGGTGGTGGAGATGCGCGACCGGCTGGTCGCCCCGCAGCTGCTCACGGGGTCGACGGCCGGGGCCGGCTCGGGCGCAAGTCCCGAGAACGAGGCCTACGACGCCCTGATCGCGCTGGGCTACCGCCCGCCGGAAGCCACGCGCTTGCTCAAGGCGGCCGGTCCCGGTACACACTCGACCGAGGAACTGATCCGCCGCGCGCTGCGCAGCGCGGTGCGGGAGTAGGTCGCAGGACGTGGCAGAAGAACGCATCATCAGTGGCGCGGCGAATGCCGAGGAGGAGGCCGTCGATCGCGCCATCCGCCCGCGGCGGCTCGTCGACTACGTCGGCCAGGCCCCGGTGAAGAACCAGCTGGAGATCTTCGTGAGCGCCGCCCGCCAGCGCGAGGAGGCCCTCGACCACGTGCTGATCTTCGGTCCGCCCGGGCTGGGCAAGACCACGCTCGCCCACATCATCGCCGCGGAGCTCGGCTCGAACCTGCGCCAGACCTCAGGCCCGGTGCTGGAGCGGCCCGGGGACCTGGCGGCGCTGCTGACCAACCTGCAGGCGCGCGACGTGCTGTTCGTCGACGAGATCCACCGCCTGTCGCCGGTGGTCGAGGAGGTGCTCTATCCGGCGATGGAGGACTATCAGCTCGACATCATGATCGGCGAGGGCCCGGCGGCCCGCTCGATCAAGCTGAACCTGCCCCCGTTCACGCTGGTCGGTGCGACCACGCGCGCGGGGCTTCTGACCTCGCCGCTGCGCGACCGCTTCGGCATCGTGCAGCGCCTCGAGTTCTACTCCATCGCAGAGCTCGAGCACATCGTGACGCGCTCGGCCTCGATCCTCGGGGTACCGATCGACGAGGGCGGTGCGCGCGCCCTGGCGCAGCGCTCGCGCGGGACCCCTCGCATCGCCAACCGCCTGCTGCGGCGCGTGCGCGACTACGCCCAGGTGCGCGCGCAGGGCAGGATCGATGCGGCGGTGGCCGGGGCGGCGCTGGACCTGCTCGAGGTTGACCGCCAGGGGTTCGACACCCTGGACCGCAAGCTCCTCACGGCCATCATCGAGCGCTTCGATGGCGGCCCGGTCGGCATCGACAGCCTCGCCGCCGCCGTGGGCGAGGAGCGCGGCACGCTCGAGGATGTCACCGAGCCGTTCCTCATCCAGCAGGGCTTCCTGGTGCGCACGGCGCGCGGGCGCATGGTCACGCGCCAGGCCTACCTGCACTTCGGGCTGACGGTGCCCGAGCGGGTGAGTCCCAACCTGGCCCTGTTCGGGGAGCCGGAGTGAGTGGCTTCAGCTGGCCGGCGCGCGTCTACTGGGAGGACACCGACGGCGGGGCGATCGTCTACTACGCCAACTACCTCAGGTACCTGGAGCGGGCGCGCACCGAGTGGCTGCGCGCCAGGGGATACTCGCAGCAGGCGCTGGCGCAGCAACCCGGCATCCTCTTCACGGTGGTGAGCCTGCAGGTGGACTTCCGCGCGCCGGCGCGCCTGGATGACATGCTGGAGATTTCCTGCGAGCCGCGCGCCGAAGGGCCGGCCTCGATGCGCTTCCTGCAGCGCATCCACCGCACCGGTGCGGCACGGCAGCTGCTGCTCGAGGCGAGCGTGCGCATCGCCTGCCTGGATGCGCGCACGCTGCGGCCGAAGCGCCTGCCCGGATTCCTCATCGATGCAGACCCTGCTGGAGAGCCAAACTGATGGAACACCTGTCGATCATCCGCCTGATTGCCCAGGCGAGCGTGCCGGTGCAGATCGTCATCGCGATCCTGCTGCTGGCCTCGCTCACCTCCTGGAGCATCATCTTCGGCAAGCGTGCGCTGATCGCGCGCGCGCGGCGCGAGGCCGACCGCTTCGAGAACCGCTTCTGGTCGGGGGACGACCTGGCGCAGCTGTACCGCACCATCGAGTCGCACGGCGGGGCGACCGGCATGGCCGGGATCTTCGAGTTCGGCTTCCGCGAGTTCGCCAAGCTGCGCCAGAGCAAGGTGAGCACCGAGCAGCTGCTCGAGGGCTCGCGCCGCGCGATGCGCGTGGCGCAGCTGCGCGAGATCGACCGCCTGGAGCACAGCCTGGCCACGCTCGCGACCGTCGGCAGCACCAGCCCGTACGTGGGCCTCTTCGGCACCGTCTGGGGCATCATGAGCGCGTTTTCCTCCCTCGGTAACGTGCAGCAGGCGACGCTTGCGATGGTGGCGCCGGGGATCTCCGAGGCGCTGGTGGCCACGGCCATCGGCCTGTTCGCCGCCATCCCCGCGGTCATTGCCTACAACCGCTTCGCCGACCAGGTGACGCGCCTGGAGATGCGCTTCGACGCCTTCAGCGAGGAGTTCTCGACGATCCTGCAGCGGCACGCGGTGCGCGGCACGCCCGCCAGCGGCCAGGAGCGCTAGATGGCCGCCGTCACCCGCCGGCGTCGCCTGATGGGCGAGATCAACGTCGTCCCCTACATCGATGTCATGCTCGTGCTGCTCATCATCTTCATGATCACGGCCCCGCTTCTCACCCAGGGCGTCAAGGTCGACCTGCCCAAGGCGGCCGCGGAACCAATCGAGCCGCAGCGCATCCAACCCCTGGTGTTGTCCGTGGACCGACAGGGACGCTGGTATCTCAACGTGGGCGGCAACCCGCAGGCGGTGGTCGATGAGCCCACCGCCGCGGCGCGTGCGGCGGCGGTGCTGCGCCGCCAGCCCGAGACGCAGGTGCTGGTGAAGGCTGACAACGCGGTGGCCTACGGGCGCGTGGTGCAGGCGATGGTGATGTTGCAGCGCGCCGGCGCCCGCAAGATCGGCTTCATCACCGATCCGCCCGAGCAGGCTCCCGCGCGCTGAATGCCCCGGTCTCATGCAACGCGCGAGTGACCGCTGGATACCGGTGAGCCTGGCGCTGCTGCTGCACGGTGTGCTGGTGGCAGCGCTGGCCTACGGCTGGATGTTGTTCCGCTCCGAACAGACACCGAAGGCGACGCTGGCGATCGATGCCACGGTCGTCGATGCCCGCACGCTGCCCGGGGCGCAGCGGCCGCCCCCGCCGCAGCCGGCGGCCGCGCAGGCCCCGCCGCCGCCGACGCCCGAGGAACTCGCCGAGCGCGCCAAGCAGCGCGAGGAGGCGCACGAGCGCGAAGAGGCCCAGAAGGCCGCGGAGCAGAAGGCGGTCGAGGAGAAGCAGGCTGCCGAACAGGCGGCGCAGACGAAGGCGGCCGACGAGGCGCGCAAGGCCGAGGCACAGAAGAAAGCCGAGGCGCAGAAAAAAGCCGCGGAGGAAAAGAAGGCCGCGGAGGCCGCGGCGGCGAAGCAGAAGGCCGCCGAGGAGGCCGAGGCGGCCGAGGAGGAGGCGGATCTTAAGCGCAGCCTCGCGAACGAGGACCGCGCCGCCAGCGCCGGGCCGTTGCTGGCGAAGTGGCAGGCGCAGATCAGCGCGCGGATCGAGCGGGCCTGGATCCGCCCGGAAAGCGCGCGCGCTGGCATACAATGCATCCTGAACGTGACGCAGGAACGCGATGGCACGGTCACCCAGGTGCGGGTGGGGGATTGCAACGGCGACCAGGCCGTGCGCCAGTCGATCGAGCAGGCCGTGTACCGGGCCTCGCCGCTGCCTCCGCCGCCGGATCCGTCCCTGTTCGATCGCGAGCTCACCATTCACTTCACGCCCCACTGACACTTATGCAAGCCACGATGTCCCGACTGTCCTTCCTCGCGCTGGGTTGCGTCGTCCTGCTGCTGGCGATGCCGCAGGCCCAGGCGGCCCTGGAGATCCAGGTGACCTCCGGCGTGCGCGACCCGGTGCCACTCGCGGTCGTGCCCTTCACGTCCGCGCAGGGCGACGGGGGCCTGGATGTGGCGAGCGTCATCGAGAACGACCTCGAGGGCAGCGGCCGCTTCAAGGGAATCTCGCGCGAGGGCATGCCCGCGAAGCCCACGCGGGCGGAGGACGTCGCGGCGCCCGCCTGGAAGGCGGCCGGCGCCGACTACGTGGTGGTGGGCCGCGTGACGGCGCTGGAGGAGGGCAAGCTGCAGCTGGACTTTGACCTGGTCAACAGCCTGACCGGGGTGAAGCTGGCCTCGCAGCGCTTCATGGCCGGTGCCAGCTCGCTGCGCAACGCCGCGCACCGGGCGAGCGATGTCATCTACCAGAAGATCACCGGCGTCCGCGGCGCCTTCGCCACGCACGTGGCGTACGTCTCGGTCGAGGGCGAGCCGCCCACGCAGCGCTACCAGCTGTACGTGGCGGATGCGGACGGTGCCAACCAGCGCCGCGTGCTCGAGTCCCCGCGGCCGCTCATGTCGCCGGCCTGGTCGCCCGACGGGCAGTGGCTGGCCTACGTCTCCTTCGAGACCAAGCACTCGGCGGTGTACGTGCAGCTGGTGGCAACCGGCGAGCGCCGCCAGGTCTCCGCGCGCGCCGGCATCAATGGAGCCCCCGCCTGGTCGCCGGATGGCAAGAAGCTCGCCCTGACGCTGGGGGGCACCTCGGGCAACCCCGACATCTACATCCTCGACCTGACGACGCAGAACCTGACCCGCCTGACCGACGACCCGGCGATCGACACCGAGCCGGCCTGGGCCCCGGACGGGCACTCGATCTACTTCACCTCCGACCGCGCCGGCTCGCCGCAGATCTACCAGATCGGCACGCAAAGCGGCGCCCGTCCCAAGCGCATCACCTTCGGGAGCAACTACAGCGCCCGCCCGTGCATCTCGCCCGACGGCAGCCTGCTGGCGATGGTCACGCTGACCAACGGCAACTACCGCATCGCCGCCCAGGAGCTCGCCAGCGGCACGGTGCACGTGCTCTCCAAGGGCCGGCTCGATGAATCGCCGAGTTTCGCGCCCAATGGCGCTACACTTATCTATTCGGAGCGCGAAGGTAACCGCGGCGCGCTGGCCACCGTCTCGACGGACGGGCTCACCGGGCTGCGCCTGACGGCGCCGCAGGACATTCGCGACCCGGCCTGGGGGCCGTTCATCCCTTAGGCGGCACGTTGGTTTTTGGAGGATCTGGAATGGCGGACAGAATATCTATGCACCGATCGATCATCATGCTGCTGGCGGCCCTGACCCTGGCACTGGCGGGCTGCGGCCCGAAGGTCAAGAACCCCTCCGGCGCCGGTTCGCAGACCGAGGTCGGCGGCAGCGGCGCCCAGGGCAGCGGGGCGGGCCCGGCGGGCGGCGCGACGGCCGGTAACCCGGACGATGAGATCGGCGGTCCGAAGACCGGTCTGCTGGCCACGCGCATCATCTACTTCGACTTCGACAGCACGGACATCAAGGGTGAGGCGACCGACGTGGTCGCCGCCCATGCCAAGTACCTCGGCACCAACGCGACCGCCCGCATCCGCCTGGAGGGTCACACCGACGAGCGCGGCTCGCCGGAATACAACATCGGGCTCGGCGAGCGCCGCGCGCAGGCGGTGCGCCACGCCCTGCTGCTGCAGGGCGCCTCCGATGCCCAGATCTCCACGGTCAGCTACGGCGAGGAGCGGCCCGCGGTGGCCGGACACGACGAGTCGGCCTGGGCCAAGAACCGCCGCGTGGAGATCGTGTACCTGACCCCAGGCGCCGCAACCAAGTGAGCAGGAGCGGCGCCATGACCCTGCCGCGGGTGCTCGTACTGCTGCCGCTGCTGCTGGGCGCCGGCTGTGCGACCACGGTGGCGGAAGACGACCCGATCCAGGCCAAGATCCATGAGCTCGAGGCACGGACGGCGCGCATGGAGCGCAGCGTTGCCAACCAGGTCGAGCAGGCGCAGCACAGCGACGAGATCGATGCGCAGCTGCGCGAGCTGCGCGGCCGGATCGAGGAGCTGGAGCACCGTGCCGAGGCCGCCGCCGCCAGGGCGGAGAAGGCCAGTGCACCGGCGCCCGCCGCGGCGGGCGCCGCCGAGGGTGTCGCGCCGGCTGCTGCCGCTGCGGCGGCGGTCGCACCGGTGGCTGCCGCGGCCGCGGCCAACCAGCCATCCTCGACCGAGCAGGCCGTCTACTCGCAGGCCTACGATGCGCTGAAGGCGGGCAGCTACTCGGTCGCCATCGCAGGCTTCAAGGACTTCACCACGACCTACCCGGCCAGCCCGCTGGCCGAGAACGCGCAGTACTGGCTGGGCGAGGCCTACTACGTCAACCACGACTACGATGCGGCCTCGAACGCGTTCCGCACGGTGCTCAAGAAGTGGCCCGAATCGCGCAAGGCTCCCGACGCACTGCTGAAGATCGGCTACACGCAGTACGCGCAGAAGCAGTACCCGGCGGCCAAGGCGACCCTCACCGACGTGACCCGCAAGTATCCGGGCACGGATCAGGCGAAGATGGCCGCGGACAAGCTGCACCGCATCCCGCAGTAGCGCGCGTTGCGCCGCCGGGCGGCGGCGCATGCGCATTGGAGCGCCAGGCCAACACCGATGCGCCTCAAGATCACCGAGATCTTCCTGTCACTGCAGGGTGAGGCCGATACCGTGGGGGTTCCCACGGTGTTCGTGCGCCTCACCGGCTGTCCGCTGCGCTGCCAGTACTGCGATACCGCCTACGCCTTCCACGGCGGGCAGTGGTGGGAGCCGGAGGCGATCCTGGCGCGGGTGCGCGAGCTCGGCGCGCGCTACGTGTGCGTCACCGGCGGGGAGCCCCTGGCGCAGAAGGACTGCACCGGCCTGCTGAGTCTTCTGTGCGATGCGGGCCTGCGCGTGTCGCTCGAGACCAGCGGTGCCATGCCGCTGCAGGCGGTCGATCCCCGGGTGGTCAAGGTGGTCGACGTGAAGACCCCGGGCTCGGGCGAGGAGAGCCGCAACCGCTACGGGGAACTGCCCGGCCTGAATGCGTCCGACCTGGTGAAGTTCGTCATCTGCAGCCGTGCGGACTATGAGTGGAGCCGCCAGCGGATCGGGGAGCTGAACCTGCCCCCCGGCTGCACGGTCCTGTTCTCGCCGAGTCACGAGCAGCTGCCGGCGCGCGAGCTGGCCGACTGGATCCTCGAGGACCGCCTGCCGGTGCGCTTCCAGATCCAGCTGCACAAGTACCTCTGGGGCAACGTCCCGGGCAAATGACGTGAGTGCTGCAAAGGCGGTGGTGCTGCTCTCCGGGGGCCTGGATTCGGCCACTGCCCTGGCGATCGCTCGCTCGCAGGGCTTTGCCTGCTACGCACTGTCGGTGGATTACGGCCAGCGCCACGCGGCCGAACTTCAGGGCGCCGCGCGCGTCGCCCGCAGCGCAGGCGTGGTCGAGCATCGCACCATGCGGGTGGACCTGGCCGGCATCGGGGGTTCGGCGCTGACCGACCCGCGCATCGCCGTGCCGGAGGCGCCCACCCGGGGGATCCCGGTAACCTACGTGCCGGCACGCAACACACTGATGCTCGCGCTGGCCCTGGGCTGGGCCGAGGTGCTCGACGCACGGGATATTTTCCTCGGCGTCAACGTGCTCGACTCCAGTGGCTATCCGGACTGCCGGCCCGAGTTCATCGCCGCCTTTGCGGCCCTGGCCGCAGTCGCCACCAAGGCAGGGGTCGAGGGTGCGCCAGCGCGCATCCATACGCCCCTGATCGAATGGACCAAGGCGCAGATCATCTCCGAGGGTACGAGGCTCGGCGTGGACTACGCGCAGACTGTGTCCTGTTACCAGGCCGACGGGGAGGGAAGGGCGTGCGGCAGATGCGATGCCTGCCGGCTGCGCCGCGCCGGGTTTGCCGCCGCGGGGATCGCCGACCCGACCCGTTACCAGCCCGTGTAGTATCATGCCGCCCCGCGCGGCCGGCCCCCGACAGGGGCCCTTGCCCAACCCACTTCCCGTTGGGGCGTTAGCTCAGTCGGTAGAGCATCGGACTTTTAATCCGCTGGTCGACGGTTCGACTCCGTCACGCCCCACTTAAATCCCTTGAAAATCAGTGTTTTGGTGACTACTCGCCGGCACGCTGTTTACCTCAATTTTCATTCGGTGCACATTCGGTGCAGTAGATCGGAACTCGTTCCGTGCTTGTCGGGGCGGTGCTGCTGTTGATGACCATCGTGCGGCGTCTTGATCTTTCATTTTCCTGCGGGGCGGAGCTAGCGCCTATCCACGGGACCGGCGGCGTCGCAGCCTGCATGCTGGTGCAGCGCAAATTGCTGTTCTAACGTTGGCGCGCCTGCCCAAGCCGCTTCGTTGGTTGCTCATCATTGCGCTTGGGCTATTCGCGCTACTGGTAGCGGCCGTACTGATCGGCGAGCGCCTGATCAATACGCCTACGATCCGCGTGCAACTCACCGAGCAATTGTCCCGAGTCGTTAGCGGCCACGTATCGTGGGAGACTTTAGAGATCCGGATGCTGCCACAACCGCATGCCGAGATCCGCGGCGTGCAGTTGGCACTGTCCGACGCGTTCACCCTGAACGTAGGGATGGCCCAGGTACGCCTCCGTCTTTTCCCCTTGTTGGGTGGGCACGTCAAAGTGTCCGCCATCACCCTAGAGCGACCGAATGGCGACCTATGGATCGCCTCCACCGCTAAAGCAGGACCGGGTAAAGAGTCATCCCAATCCACCATTCCGATGGTGCTTTATCGGAACGCGATGCGACCGGTGCTCGATGCCCTAGCGCGCTTCGCACCGGCTGCGACCGTCGTCGTAGATGATGGACGTGTAACCGTGCATCTCAGCGGACTACAGCCACTCGAGGCGCGAGAAATCCACGCGCAAGTTATGACTGACGGCGAAGGTATAGGGCTTACCGCATCCGCAGCAGGAACCTACTGGGGTCGCATCGTGATTAACGGACGTGCCGAGTTTGCCGATCTCCGCGCACTCGTCAAGGTGAAGGCTTCGCAGCTGAAGCTGCAACCAGCCTTGGAAGGCACATTCAGCAACGTGCGCCAGTCTTTGGTGCTGTCAGAGGCCGACGCGGAGTTGGAAGCGGCCACCGATGGACATACCGACATCAAGGTTGCACTCAACCTAGACCTTCCCAAAGCCGACATACAGGTGCGCGCGAGGCAATTTGCCATTGAGCCAGTGCGGATCGTTGGGTCAGTCAAGTTCATTGAAGGCAATATCGCCGTTGCATTGGGCAAGATTCAATTCGGCGAACTCGTCAACGTCGCAACGGTGAACTTGGAGCTCAGTGGCGGCCAGCACCTGCCGGAACTCAATATCACTCTCGCGGAAGTCGACCTTGCGCGAGTGCGCGACGCGCTGGTGTTACTCGTGGACGGTCAGCCCAGGGTAAGCGAATACATAGCCCGCGTGCACGCTGGACGACTACGTGACATTCGCCTGTCAAGCCGAGCGGAGAGTCTCGTGAAGATCTTCTCGCTGCCCAACCTTCGGGGCAGCGCGCAACTCGTGGATGGAAGCGTGAGCGTTCCGACGCTGGAAAGGGAAGCTACCAATGTCACGGCGAGCGCTGAGCTGGCTGACGGTGTGATCAGGGTAGACAAGCTCAGTGCCCGACTCGGCGCGTCGCAGCTGCGGGATGCGGGCGCGAACGTGGTACTGCTCGGGCCAATGCGCATCGAGCACGGCTGGGGTCGTGCCACTATCGTGCCGCAGGACTTGCTGCCGGATATGCGGGCGCGTCAGCCTTTCGCTAAGCCGCTGCAGTCAGTCCCGACGGTCACCGGGTCTGCGGATGTAATCGTGCGCGGCGCCGGGCTGAGGTTCGATAAGCCGCACCGTGTCACGTATGACCTCAGCGTGAGGCCGCGGCGCCTCCATATCGATACGGACAAGCTGCCAGGGACGCTCGAAGTGCGCGGTGGCGCAGTGCGAATCACTCCCAAGTCGATTAGCGCGGATCGCTTGAGCATCGAAGTGCTGGACTCGCGAGGGGTCGTATCGGGTGAGCTCACCCATTTTCCAGGTGATGACTTGCAAGCGACCGCGCGCGTCGAAAACGCCCTAATTGCGCCCAAATGCATCGACTGGATTTGGCTGCGCGCAAAGCTTCCTACGCGCCTCAAGCCCGCGAAGGCGCTGAACTTCTCTGCCCAGCGTGTTCGGTGGAGCAAAGCCGGTATCGAGGCGCTTGCCAACGCGAATATCGATTCAGGGCTCTCGGCGGGCGTCGAGCTGTCCATGCGTGGCAACAACTTCACGTTACGTAACGCCCTGATCAAGGATCGCGGCTCCGATGCCAACATCTCGTTTTCCATGCATGACTCGTTGATTCAAGTCGGTTATGGCGGGGTGCTCTCGGGGAGCAGCCTTGCCTCCGTCTTTGGCCTGCCGGCTGAAAGCTTGCCGGGTCGCATAAGCGGCGACGTTCAGGCAACGCTTGACCTCACGCTGCGAGGACGAAGTGCAGCGCGTGGAGTCCTGACCGGAGACAACGTCGACTTGCAGAGGTGGACAGGGGCGCCTTTGAGGCTGGAGCGCTTCGACGTAAAGGGCGACGGCCAGACATTGCACATACGCGAGCTCGCAATTCAGTGGGCCGAACAGAGTGCCAGGATTCGAGGGGAGGTCGCGCGTGAAGCGAGCGGATTTGCGGCGAACCTCGACATCGAGTCGCCCGGGATCGTTATTGATGCCTTACATAGCCCCGCGGCGACCGAGACGAAGCGCACGAGCGCATCGGGGACCGAGGAAAGAAAGCTTGGCAGCTCGTTCAGCCTGTGGTCTTTGCCTGTTACCGGGACGGTATCTTTGCGTACCGCCTTTGTGGAGGCCCGTAGGCATCGAGTCCAAGACTTACGTGCCGTCGCAACGCTGCAGCACGAAACACTTTCGGTCGACGTGGCCCAGGCGTCGCTGTGCGGGGTAAGCTTCCCGCTATCGCTTCGATTGACCCGAAAGCAAGTGGAGGCTGCTGTAGATGTTTCGGCCTCGAATCAATCGCTCGAGGGCGTCGTTCAATGTTTGACAGGCATGCCCGTCGTCATGACGGGAAACTTCGACATCGCGGGCACGCTCAAGGCCCAGGGGGCGCCGGAGGAGATCAGTAAGTCTTGGGCCAAGCACCTTGCGGGCACCGTCGCGTTTTCGGCACGCGACGGGGAGATTCGCAAGATGGCGTTGCTCGGCAACATTTTGGCGCTTAAGTCGGTAAGCGATTTGCTAAAGGGCGATGTGGATCTCGGTGAGCACGGGTTCAAGTATCACACCATCACGGTCGGCACCAAGATTGCAGACGGCCAGGTCGCTGTGGAACAGGCAATCCTTGATAGTCCGGCGCTGGGCTTGGCGGCGGAGGGCATAGTCAACCTCGAGAACTACGAATCTCGCCTCACTGTGCTCGTGGCGCCGTTCGGGAAACTCGACCGAATGGTTCGCAAGATTCCCATCCTCGGCTACGTGATCGGCGGCGCGCTGACCAGCATTCCGGTTGGTGTTTCGGATGATATTCGCAACCCGCTCGTCGTGCCATTGGGCCCCCGAGCTGTCGGCTCCGAAGTCTTGGGCGTCTTTGAGCGGACCTTCAAGCTACCGGGCAAGTTGGTCGAGCCATTGAGCGCGGTGCCGGGCAATTGACCTTCAGGCAGGATGGAGTAGGGTCAGGCGGAGGTCGCCCGCCGCCCGACGCGGCGGCGGCGTGCGGGCGCGTCGCCTGAGGCTCCTGCGGCCACCGGCGGCAACACCTCGGGTAGCGGCTGCCCGCCGCGCAGGCCACTTTTGATCAGGGAGCGCATCTCCGCATCGGCTCGCTCATCCGGCGGGGGTGAAACATACTCACGCAAGTGTCGCTCAACTTCCGCCTTGACGCGCTCATCAAGCTGCGCAGCGCCCTGCGCCTGCCAGCTTTCCCGACTGGTCCGATCGATGACCCTGCCCGGCAAGTACAGTTCGCGTGGCCAGTGATCAAGTGTATGACGGGCTGTCAGCAGGTGCTTTTCGCTTAGCAGCTGCCGCACCAGCCCGATAGCCGGTAAGTCTTCCTTGACGCTGAAATCGCGGCAGAAATGCAGTGCCTGACCACAAAGCTCATCGTCAAAGACGAGTTTCTCGAGGCTAAAGGTCAGCACGTAGTCGAGCATCCCGGGCCCGGAAACCGAGTTGACCCCAGCGGTCGCCGCGAGCAACGCGCCGGCGAACGTTTCCGCACCTGCCTGCGCATCGAGGAACTTGCCCTCGCTGAGCGCCATATAGGTCTGCGTCGGCACTTCCAGCGCCTTGGCGATCTCGATGTACGCAAGATTCAGGTGCAGCGTCTCGATCGCCGCCATCGGCGACATCGTAGAGCTCATGTGGAAAGTGGCCGGCGCGCCGCCAAACAGGACGGGACTTCCGGGCTTGATCACCTGCGTCATCGTGAGACCGGCCAGCACATCGGCGACGTGCATGACGGTCGCGCCGACCAGCGTCACCGGTGCGGTAAGGCCCATCAGCGTGACGGGCACGAGCTCGATGGGAATCCCGAATTCCACGCAGTCCAGCAGGTTCTGGCACGAGTCCTCGCTGTAGCGAAACGAGCCGGAAGCAGTGACCGTGAAGATAGACATCGGTCGCGCCACCATGTCGATCCGGTCGCGTCGAAACAGCTGCATCATCTCGGCCATCCGCGGGACGCCATGCTCCGTGAAGGCCCCCGAGACGACGGGCTTTGACGAGTTGCTCAGCACCAGATAGAGCCGCCATGCATCGGAGATCTGCGGCTCGATGTCATTCGTGGAAAAGGCGGTAGCCAGGTACGCAATGTGCTTTAGCCGGTCCGCCACCCGCACGTACTCGATGAAGTCGCGCGTCGTCGCCTGTCGGGTCTGGTTGGTGCGATGGTCCAGTAGTTGCAGCCCGCTCGAGCCGGGCACAAAGTGGACGTTATTGCCGGAAAGGTCGGCGTGCGGCTGGCCACCACGGCTGAAGAGCGTGATCGCCTTTGGCGCAGTGTGCAGCGCACGATCGACGACGTCTTCGGGAAACAGTACCCGTTCGGCATCATCGGCAGTGCGTGCCGCCTTCAGTCCGTGATCCAACAGGCGCTGCCGCAGTGCCGCGCCGCGCACCTCCACGCCGATCTCCGCCAGGATCCGCTTGGCCTCTGCGAGGATGGGGGTCACCAGGTCGGCCGGCACTACACGCAGTTGGGGCCTCATGCCACGCTCCGTGCGGTCAGCCAGAGCCTCGTCGAAGACTCGGCAGGTCTTGGCGCCGGTGCGCTCCGTGACAGATAGCCACACCGCGCGGTCGGCCTTCGAAGACCGTAGCGCGAAATGATTCTGAAAGTCGTCCGGCTGCAAACGCGGATCGAGGAATTGCTGGTACTCGATTTGCTCCAAGGGGAACGGTCCATCAGCATCACCTGCAGCACCTTCGACGCCGGTGCCTTATTCGCCCAAACGTGGATGTCCTGCGCGAACGCCGAGAAGCCGCCTGGTACGTACGTGGCAGCTCAACGTCACGGCGTTAGCAATCGCTAGCCCGGCCCTGTCCTTCAGGGAACCCGGACGTTCCGAAGACGCAGACCGAGGGCGCGAGAACATGTCGAAGGCGTCTCGTCATATCGGATCGCTTCCGCAGTGACGCAGTCAATGAACCCTAGTCTGAGAGCCTGCCGCGAAACATCTGGGAAAGTGCCTAGGATTGAAGGCTACGCTAGGTGCTTTCACTGATGGCGCATCGACGCTCGGCGGGGGACCAGTGCCACGCCGGGGCGGTTCGAGAGCCGAGAGCGAAGGCAAACCGTCGATGCCGGACCGCGCCGAGCGAACTGAGCCTGGTGGATCCGTGATTCTCAAAGGCAACGCGGCGACGAGAAGCGTCCTCAGGAAATTTAGTTTGAGGCTCTGGATGCCATTTATTTGCTCCTGCACCCCAACGTCAAGACGATCGTAGTCACTCGGGGTATCCTTTGCGCTCTAAGCCGACGCAGGGCGGGCAATGCTGCTCGCTGACGCAGCGACATGGTGATCGTGAGTGGCGCTCGGATACTGAACCAGAGTTGGAAGCTTATGACCACAGTCCGAATACTTGATGGAAAATATCGAATGCGCTGCACTGCCTTTCTCCTTGCCGCTTTATCAATCGCAGGTTGCTGTCTTGCCGCAGCGAGTGCGGCAGAGCAAGACGGCTGGCGGGAGATCGTCCGGCAGTTTGCGGTTCAGCATTTTAAGAATCCGGCTTGGGGCTACTCGCATTCGGTCCGAGACTATCAATTGGCCAAGGAGCTGGCCGAGTCGGACCACGTGACTGTGGATGACGACGTGCTGTTTGCGGCGGCTTATCTCCACGACATCGCGGCATTTGCGCCCTGGGACCGAGAGAAGGAGGGCGTCGACCACGCCGATGAGGGTGCTCGTATTGTCGATACGATTCTGAAAGGGACGGGATTCCCGCCGAATAAAATCGATGCCGTCAGAGGAGCGATCCGAACTCATATGTTTGATCGCATCCCAGTGGGTCCAGAAGCCCTGTATCTGCACGACGCTGACGCCCTCGACTGGCTGGGCGCTATCGGAGCGGCGCGCGTGATGGCATTGGTGGATCCCAACGGCGGGCCGCCTGACGGCCCGAAGGCGGCTAAGATGCTGGAGGATAACCTCGCGCGTGTTCCGCCTCACGTTCTGTCACCTTCGGGAAAGCAGCGCTTGCCTGATTTGCAGCGGGAACTCGCTGAGTTTCTCAAGAACCTGCGGCGCGAGACTGAAGACTATCGGGAGCTTTAGGCCGGGTGGAGATCGTGAACTTCCACTGAAGGTCCGGCTCGGGAGTGGCTATTGCACAGGGAAAAGCTGCGTGCCGGCATTGTGCCCAGACGTCATTCACGTACGGCTTTAAATCTCCCGAAGCAGCCGGTCGCACGTCGCGAAGCACCTCACGTGCGGAGAGTGCCGCCGGTCGGGCTGACACCGAACCGGCGGCTGGATCGCAATGAGCGCAGTGATCCGGTTCTTACTTCTCAATATGCGAGTAATGGGTTGCGACCAAGAGCCACTTGCCGTTCATTTTGACCCAGGTGTCGGTGTCACGTCCTCGTGAGTCGAAGGGCTTGCCCTTATAGGTCCCTTTGCTGGCGTAGGTGCTGGTGGCAATTGCCGCATCGCCGTAGACCGTGACTTTCAGATCCGTCAGCTCGTAGCTAGTGAAGGTAATTGCTTTTTGATCGGCGAGATTGGCCGCCTTACCCACAATCACTGTGCCCTCATTGTCCGTGCTCACGATCCTGTCTGCCATCAGCGGTGCGGCCACGTCCACATTGTTCGTCTGCGCTGCTTTCGTAAGCTGATTTTCCGCCGCGATGACAGCCTGCTCCGCCGTGTCTGCCCTGGCCGCTGCACCACCGAGCATCATCATTCCGGTGACCAAACCCAACAGTATGCTTCTTGTATTCATGTCGGATCTCCAGACCGAGGCTCTCCGAGTTAGAGAGGAGGGCGACCGTACCCCTCCAACCCGGGAGGCGCAAGGCGCTGCAGCCAGTGCGCACGCTCTAACCCTCTGGAGCATCGCGCGGATTGTGCGGCGCAGCGTGACGGGCGGGGCTGCGCCGGATCGCCCTTGGAGTGCACGGCCACCGCGTCGCACCAAAGTTCTGATTTACGGGCCAGGCGGAGTTCCCGGGCGTGCGCTCGTCGAGAAGCCGCCAACAGGGAAGAGGGTCGATACCGCACAAGACAAGAGATTGGGCTGCGTGAGCGCATCCTTGAGCTCAAAGGCGAAAAGCGTCGCTACGGTTATCGGCCCATCCTGTCGGGAAGCGCTTGGGCGCGAACTACCAAGGCGTTCGAAGGTGAATCGCAGCGTTATTGGCCGCGAGCGTGTCGAGAGCGCAACTCGGCGAGCACGGTTGAGAGCGTCAAACCGCGAGCGCCGAGCAGTACGAGAACGTGGTAGAGGAGGTCGGCGGATTCATCGATGACGTTCTCATCGGTGCCGCCAGCGGCCGCGAGAGCGAGCTCGAGGCCCTCTTCACCTACTTTCTGGGCTATACGCCGTATGCCGCTTTCCACGAGTCTGGCGGTATAGCTTCCGGCCGGTCGCAAAAGGATGCGCTGGGCAATGATGCCCTCGAGGTCGCGCAGGATGCCCGGACCGGGCTTCGTCTCGCAGGCGTCCTCGCCAAAGCAGCTGGCAGCACCCACGTGACAGGTAGGCCCTTCGGGTCTTGCCAGCACCAGGAGTGTGTCCCCGTCGCAGTCCGCCCGGATCTCGGTGACTACGAGGCGATTCCCGGAGGTTTCACCTTTCTCCCATAGCCGGTTTTTGCTTCGGCTGAAGAACACCGCATGGGTCCGCTCGAGGGTCAGCTCGAGTGCTATGCGGTTCATGTAGCCAACCATCAGCACCTGACCCGTATCAACGTGCTGGACGACGGCGGGCATCAGGCCGGCACCCTTCGTAAAGTCGAGGCGGGCGATGTCTAGGCTGTGCCGTATTCGGAGCGTGTCTGTCACGCTGCCTCCGGGACCGAAGGTCGCACCGGGATGCCCGAAGACTGGAGGTAGTCCTTCAGATCTGGAATGGAGAGTTCGCCTGAGTGAAAGACGCTGGCCGCGAGTGCTCCATCGACCTCTGCGTGGATGAATACATCGCGGAAGTGGGTGAGCGTCCCTGCGCCTCCGGATGCAATGAGCGGCACGCGGCACAGAGACCGAATGTGCCGCAGGTGCTCAATGTCATAGCCGGCGCGGACGCCATCGTTGCCCATGCAGTTGAGAACGATCTCACCGGCGCCCCGATTTTGAACCTCGCGCACCCACTCACTCACACTGCGTCCGCTGGAGCGAGCACGCTTTGGATCCCCCGAGAATTGCCAGGCCTGATGGCCGGCAGGGGTCCGCTGACTGTCAATTCCGACCACGATGCATTGAGAGCCGAAGCGGCGTGCCAGTACGTCGATCAGCATGGGATTTTCGAGCGCGGGGGAGTTGATCGAGATTTTTTCGGCGCCGGCGTACAGGACCTCTTCTGCATCGGCAAGGGAGCGGATGCCCCCTGCGACGCAAAAGGGGATATCCAGCGTCTGGGCGACGCAATGCACCCAAAGACGCTCGACCGTACGCCCGCCCGGACTTGCTGCGATGTCATAAAAGACGATCTCGTCCGCGCCTTCGGCGCGATACCGTTCCACGAGCTCCAGAATCGCGCCTGCGATCCGGTGGTCCCGGAAGCGCACGCCCTTTACGACCTGGCCGTCGCGAACGTCGAGGCAGGGGATGATGCGTCGGGCAAGTATGGCTGTAGCTCCGTCAATGGGATGCGTTGCTCAAGCAGGGCCTTGCCGCTGATGGCAGCCGACACGCCTGCCTCACTCAGGGCCTGGAGGTCTCCGGCATTGCGCACGCCCCCGGAGGCCTGCCAGGAGAGTTGTGGGAATCGGGTCACCGCTTCTCGATAGAGGGCAACGTTGGGGCCCAACAGGGTCCCGTCACGCGCAATGTCCGTACACAATACGTGGCATGCATGATGTCTGTAGGGGGCAAGGGCCTCCCATAGCGAGACCCCTGAGGCGATTGCCCAGCCCCGGGTGCGAACCTCGGGAACCCTGCCCGCGCTGCGTACATCGAAGGCGAGGCAAATCCGCTGGGCACCGAATTCCTGGATCCACCGGATCACATCGCGCGGCCGATCAAGGGCGGTGCTGCCGATGACGACCCGCGCAACGCCTGCGCTCAGCAGATGTTCGATGTCAGCGCCAGAGCGAACCCCGCCCCCCACCTGAACGTGGATCGATGTGAGGGGCAAGGACGCAGTGATCAACGAGTGCTGGCTCCGCAGTCCGTCACGGGCCCCATCCAGGTCCACGATATGCACCCAGCGCGCACCGAGCGCTCCGTAGCTCCCGAGAAGTGCGGCCGGGGTCGGTTCATAGTGCGTCGACTGCGAAAAATCACCCTGGAAGAGCCGGACACAGCGACCCCCCGCAATATCGATGGCCGGAATGAGCTGCATGGATCCGCTTAAAGCCTCAGGAAGTTCTTCAGGATCTGCACTCCGGTACTGCCGGAGCGCTCAGGATGAAACTGGGTGCCCCAGAAGTTATTGCGCCGCACGACGGCTGAAAGCGGTAGGCCGTACTGCGCAGTGGCGATCGTAAAGGTCGAGACCGGGGCGCCGTAGCTGTGGACAAAGTAGACGTATTCACCCTCGCGGACCCCTTCCAGCAGGGGATCGCTTTGCAGGTGATGCAGGGTGTTCCACCCCATGTGGGGGATCGGGCGACCGGGTGCGGGGGCAAGTCCGCGGACCGTCTGAGGCAGAAGTCCCAGGCAGCTCGTCGGACCCTCTTCGGAATACTGATAAAAGAGCTGCATTCCCAGGCACACCCCGAGCACCGGTTGCGCGAGGGTAGGCAGTAGCGCGGCTAGGCCCGACCGATAGAGGCGCTTCATGCAAGGTGTTGCGGCACCGACCCCCGGGAGCACGACGCGCCTGGCCCTGGTGACTTCTTGGGGGCTGTCCGTGATCTGGGTCGTTGCGCCGAGTCGGCGGAACGCAATCTCGAGCGAGGCCAGGTTCGCCCCGCCGCTGTCGATGATGGTCACCTCACTCACAGGGCACCCTTGGTGGAAGGAACAGTCGTCCCATCCACGCGAAACGCCTGGCGCAGGGCACGTCCGACGGCCTTGAAGCAGGCCTCGATCATGTGATGCGTGTTCTCTCCTCGCACGGAAACATGCAACGTGGCGCCGAGAGACTCGCTGAAGGAGCGGAAGAAGTGAGCTACGAGCTCGCTGGGAAACTGGCCTACCTTATCGCGCGGAAAAACACCCCGGAATTCGAAATAGGGGCGCGCCGACAGATCCAATGCGACCGCGGCTTCCGCCTCATCCATCGGCAGCACGAACCCGAATCGTGCGAGGCCGTGCTTGGCGCCGAGCGCGCGGCGCAGGCATTCTCCAAGCGCCAACGCCGTGTCTTCGACCGTGTGGTGTTCATCCACATGCAGGTCGCCCACGGTCTTCAGTTCCATCCAGAACCCGGCGTGCCAGGCCAGCGCATCGAGCATGTGATCAAAGAAGCCAATACCGGTGCTGCTGGATCCTTTCTCGGTCCGGTCGAGATTCACGCGGACTTCCACCTGTGTTTCAAGGGTGTTTCGTGTGACCGAGGCCTGCCGTGCGGTGAGGGCCTTCACGACATTCGCCCAGCTGTGACCAGGCGAGCCGTTACGACTGACGCGAATTCCCGGCAGGTTGAGGGCCTGCGCGAGCTGCAGGTCAGTTTCCCGATCGCCAATGACGGCGCTGCGTTCCAAATCGACCGGGTGCTCACGCAGGTAGGCATCCAGAAGCCCGGTCTTCGGCTTGCGGCAGGGGCACCCGTCTTTCTCCATGTGGGGGCAGACGAATACCGCCTGGAACTCGATGCCCTGCGAAGCGAAGGCCTCGAGGATAAACGCCTGGCATAGCTCGAACTGGCGTTTGGGGTATTCAAGGGTTCCCAGACCATCCTGGTTCGACACCATCACAAGCTTGAACCCTTTGCGGGAAAGCTCGAGCAGCGCGGGAAAGGCCCCGGGCATGAAGCGGATCTTTTCCAGCGTATCGATCTGGCAGTTCGGAGGCTCTTCCACGAGCGTCCCATCCCGATCGATGAAGAGGGTGGGGGTGCTCATCGCCACGCCTCCAGCAGCCGATCATTCTGTTCCTGAGCGCCGACCGTAATGCGGATGCCGTCCTCGAGCGCGGCATAGCTCCGCGCATCGCGAACCAGTAGCCTGGCCTTGGTGGCGCTTGCAAGCGCCCACGACGCATCCTTGAAGCGGGCCAGAAGGAAATTGGCCTCGCTCGGGTACACCTGCCGGACACAACTCAGTCCACGTAGCGCGGCCATCATGCGGGCCCGTTCCTGCTGCAGCTCGCGCATGCGGGTGGAGTGATCGCGCAAGTGAAGGGGCGAAAGCAGGCTGAGGACCGCTTCGAGCGTCAGTTGCGGGATCGCATAGGGGGCGATGAGCTTGCGGATGACGCCGATGACCTGGGGATCTGCGATCAGTGCGCCCACCCGGGCCCCTGCAAGACCGTGTGCCTTGGAGAGCGTGCGCAGAATCGCAAGATTCGGGTACTCGACAAGTTTGGCGGCGAGGCTCGGGCGGCTCGAGAATTCGATGTACGCCTCATCCACGACCACGAGTGCACGCCCACGCAGTTCTTCGACGATGGCAAGCACGTGGCTTTCGTGCAGCAGGTTACCGGTCGGGTTGTTGGGAGAGCACAGGAAGACCAGCTTGACGGGATTCGTCGCGCAGCTTTGCAGCACTCGCTGCCAATCGAGTGCGAAACCCTCCGCTGCAATCAAGGGAATGGAGACGATTGCGGCCCCCTGGATGTGCGCGGCGACGGAGTACATGCCGAAGGTCGGCGGGCATACGAGCAGCGCATCCCGATTGGCGCGGCAAAAGGCACGCACCAGAAGATCGATCAGCTCATCGCTCCCGCGCCCAATGACGATCCGCGACTCGTCGACCCGGTAAAGATGCGCAAGGCGCGCAACCAACGCCTGCGGTTGCGGCTCCGGGTATTGGTTCAACCCGGCTTCGGTTTCGTCATGGAGAAGCCGGCGTGGCCACTCGTTCGCATGCAGTCGCGTAAAGCCAGGGTTCCAGGCCGCTGGCTGATAGGGCTTCAGCGCCAGGATCTCCGGGCGCACCAGAGCGTTGAGCCAGCTCATGTCCCGACCCTGGCTTCGGGTCCGACGGGAACCGCGGCTTCGCTGCACTTCGGCAGGGCGGCAAGCCGACGTTGGACAGACCGGGCATGACCGTCGAGGGTTTCCAGTTCAGCCAGAGTGACCGCGACGGGACCCAGCGCGCGCAATCCCTCCGGGGTGGCCTCCTGGACCGAAATGACGCGCTGGAAGTCGCGCAAGGTCAAACCGCTGACGCTGCGGGCGTACCCGTAGGTTGGCAGAACATGGTTCGTCCCGGAGCAGTAGTCCCCGAGAGCCTCCGGAGTCCAGGGACCCAGGAAGACCGAGCCGGCGCTGCGGACGCGCGTCAGCCAACTGCGCGGTTCTTCGACGTGCAGGATGAGGTGTTCGGGTGAGTAGACATTGGAGACCTCAAACGCATCCTCGAGATCAGGCACGAGGATGCAGCGACAGTGCGTCAAGGACTGCGCGAGGATCCCCCGGCGGGACAGCGGCGGGGCCTGCATGGCCAGTTCCGAGGCGACGTCCCGGGCCAGCTGGGGGCTTGGGGTGACGAGGATGCCCTGGGAGAGGGCATCGTGCTCCAGCTGCGCCAGAAGGTCGGCCGCGATGAAATCAGGCCGGGCGCTTGAGTCGGCAATGACCAGGACTTCCGAGGGGCCGGCCGGAAGGTCGCAAGAAACCCCATTGAGATCCTGGGCGACCTGCTGCTTGGCAGCAGTGACATAGCTGTTCCCAGGTCCGAAGATCTTGTCGACCTTGGGAATGCTGTCGGTGCCGTAGGCAAGCGCCGCAATGGCCTGGGCGCCCCCGACCTTGAACACCGTGTCGATGCCACACATCTGCGCGACCAGGAGGATCGCCGGGTGCACGCTCCCGTCCGGTCGCGGCGGGGTACACAGCACGCGCTGTGAGCAACCGGCAATCTGCGCAAGTACCGCGGTCATGATGAGCGCTGAGGGCAGGGGGGCGGATCCGGATGGCACATACAGTCCGACGCGTGCGATGGAGCTGTATAGCTGTCCGCATCGGATGCCGGGCTCGGTCTCGACCTGCACCGTCGGGGTGTGCTGGGCCTGGTGGAAGCGCCTGACGTTATCGATTGCACGACACAGCGCAGAGGTCTGCGAGGCGCTCAGCAGGTTATTGGCAAGCCGATATTCCTCGGCGGTGACGACGAGTGCCTTCAGCGATACGTGATCAAATTCCTCGGTCAGGCGAAGAAGTGCACGGTCGCCCTCGTTGCGAACGGCTTGAAGGATGCCCGTCACCGCATCGCGGGTATCGGTGCGGGACTGAAGAACGGGGCGGCTGAGCGCCGCTGCACGCTCGGATCGTGTCAGGGTCGCCCAATTCAGAACACGCATCGGGGCGCAGGAACTCATCTCAGCATCTTCTCGACGGGGAGCACGAGCAGTGCGCTCGCACCCGCCTGCTTGAGATTCTCGAGCGTTTCCCAGAACACGTTCTCCCGGCAGACCGCGTGCACTGCGACCTTATCCGTGGCTCCCTCCAACGGAAGAATGGTGGGGGCCTCGGTTCCGGGAAGAAGCTGTCTGATGGTAGGAAGTGCACTGCGCGGTGCGTGCAACATGATGTACTTGCTTTCGCGCACCTGCTGCACCCCGTCGATCCGCAGTGTCAGCCGTCGAACCCATTCGGCCTTCTCCGGCACCAGGGGTTTCGGGGTCTGGATCAAGACGGCATGACTTTCCAGCACGGTGTCCAGCTCGCGCAGGTGATTCGCTGCGAGCGTGGAGCCGGTGGAGACTAAATCGCAGATGAGATCGGCTCGCCCGAGGCGGGGGGCAATTTCAACAGCACCTGAAAGCGTAACAATGTCGGCCACCACACCGCGCTCGCGTAGGTATTTTTGAAGCGCCTGCGGATATGTCGTTGCGATGCGTCTACCTTGGAGGGTTGATGGGCCTGCGTAGTGAAAGCTGTCCGGCGCGGCGAGTGCCAGGCGGCAACGCCCAAAATCCAGATCCCTCAGTTGACGGAAGGACGGGGCGAACCCCCGGGCGGTGAGTTGGAGACTCTTTTCGGTAAGGACGTTGAGGCCTACGAGCCCTAAGTCGCAGACATCCTCCTGAACCAGGTCCGGGATGTCATCGTCACGAACGAAGAGCACGTCCAGGGGGAGATTTTCGCCATAACCGATGAGCTGATCCTTGCCGCGGGAGAGCTTCAGACCGCAGCGTGAGAGCAGATCCAGGGAAGGATCGGTGAGCCGTCCGGACTTCTGTACCGCCAGCTTCAGCCGGGGGGAGTCCTGTTGCGTTTGATCCCCGGCAGCGGCGGCCTTAAGCGTGGACACCATGTTCGCGGGGACGCTTCGCATCCCGTACGCGGCGGGAGGCGGTGGCATATCCCCCATTCCCTGAAGCCTTGAAGCGTGCGACACGCCCGATGGTCGTGACACTGACCCCGGAGAGCTTATGAATCTCCCGGTAAGAGAGACCGCGCTCCAGAAGATCCACCACGGCCCAGCGATCGGCCATCGCCTGCAGCTCAGCGGGGGTGCACAGGTCCAACAGAAACGCCCTGGCTTCCTCCGGCGACTGCAGCGAGGCGATCGCCTGGAAAAGGGCCCGATGAGCCAATGCTTCTTGGCGCGGGGTGACGTTAGCGTGGGCCTTCATGCGATGACATAGTGCGTTAATGTGCTAGCACGTTAGCACACGCTCTTATGCATCACAAGCGTGGGTCAGCGCGATCGGTGCACGAGCAAATCCTCGTTGGCACTTTGTTGATTACCAGCCCAGATCCATGCAGTCAGGCAGCGTACGCGGGCGCGCCGCCGAGTCGGGCCACCCGACCATCGCCGCCATCTCGACGTAAATCCCTTGGCAATCAGTCGTTTGGCGACTTGTCGCCGCCGCGTTGTTTACCCCAATTTTCATTCGGTGCACATTCGATGCAGAGGATCGAATCTCGTTCCGGTCGACGAAGGGCGCCGCATGTCTCCCATCCAAGGTGTTGTGTCAAAGCGCAGCGGTGAATTGTTCTACCGTGCGCAGCTGTGCCTGAAGGGGCGTCCGTCGGACCCGGCGACCGTGTGCATGTCGATGGTCCGCGCCCATGGGTGAGCTCAAGGTTCCGAAGACGATGCGAGCCGTGCTTTTGCGCGGCCATGGTGACTTCGATCAGTTGGAGTATCGCGCGGACGTTAGGGTCCCCATGCCTCCACCAGGGGAGGTCCTGATCCGAATCGGCGCTGCCGCGATCAATAACACGGATATCAATACGCGCATCGGCTGGTATACGAAACCTGCATCCGGGAGCACGCAACCCCCAGGCGAAGCGCTGCACAACGCTCAAGACACAGGATGGACCGGAGAGGAGCTTCAGTTCCCAAGGATTCAGGGCGCGGATGCGTGCGGACGTATAGTGGATGTGGGCGCAGGCGTCGATCCCGCTCGCATCGGTGAACGGGTTATTGTCGACCCGGTGCTGCGCCCAACCGGGGCGAATGATCAATTCGGCTACTTCGGGTCGGAGCGCGACGGCGCCTTTGCTGACTTCGCGACGGTGCCCGCTGCAAACGCCTTGAAGATTGTCACCGGGCTCAGCGACGCTGAGATCGCCTCGTTCCCCTGCTCTTACAGCGCTGCAGAGAACATGCTGACGCGGGCTGGCGTCGGGCCCGGCGAGTCGGTCATCGTCACCGGTGCATCGGGTGGCGTGGGACTGGCCGCTGTACAGCTCGCCAAACGGCGCCGTGCGAAGGTCATTGCCGTCGCGAGTCGATCGAAAGCAGCTGTCGTCAGTTCCCTGGGTGCCGACAGGATCCTGGAGCGCGATACGGCCCTGGTATCGGCGCTGGGCCAAGAGTCAGTCGATGTCGTCATCGACGTGGTCGGGGGAGCCCAGTTCCCGGACCTGCTGAGGATTCTGCACCGCGGCGGCCGCTATGCGGTCGCTGGCGCCATCGCCGGTCCCCTCGTTGAACTCGACCTGCGCACGCTCTACCTCAAGGACCTACGCATGCTCGGCTGCACGTTCTTTGAACCCCAGGTTTTCAAGAACCTGGTCGGCTATATCGAACGCGGGGAGATCAGCCCGGTCGTGAGTGCCACGTATCCATTGAGTGAAATCGTGACGGCTCAAAGGGACTTTCTCGGCAAATCGCGCGCAGGGAAGATCGTGTTAACGCTGGGGTAGGCGTCTTCGCTGTCTGGCTTCAGGTGCGCAGGTAGCTCGCCCCGTTAACGTCAATCACCCCGCCCGTCATGGCGGCTGGCGCATCCAAAGCGCAGTACGTCGCTGCATTGGCGATCTCCTCGGGCTGACTGAGGCGGCCGAGAGGGTGCTGAGCGAGAATTTCGGCACCGCCTGGCCCGGCAAGCGGCCCCTGAGCCATCTCAGTCTCCACCCACCCGGGGGCGAGGCAATAGACGTATATCGCCTTCGGTGCCAAGGCCTTTGCCATGCTTTGCGACAGGGCGTTGAGTCCAGCCTTGCTGGCGCCATAGGCGGGTGAGTCGGGTTCGCCTCGGAAAGCACCCCGAGACGAGATATTCACGATGCGTCCACGGCCAAACGTGGGAGTGATGGGTTCGCGCTCGCTCATGCTCTGCGCGGCTAGCAGACACAGATCGGCCGGAGCAATCAAGTTAGCGGCAAGTGTCGTTAGCCAGGCCGACCTCCAGGTCTCAAGCGGCGAACTCAGCGGCGGATGATCGATGAACAGCCCGGCATTGTTGACGAGGATGTCGACCGTCCCCATTCTTTCGATCACGTCCCGCCAAAGCCCGATCACGGCATCAGGTTTTGCCAGGTCGGCCGCGAAAGCGACGTGGCCTTCTCCGGGAAGATGGGCGAGCACGGCTGCCACTTCGCTGCGCCGATTCCGGTAGTGGGCCGCAATTCTGATGCCGCGCGCGGCAAGTTGTGCGGCGATGACGCTGCCGATACCACGCGAAGCACCTGTGACCAGTGCGACCAGCGCGCGAGAAGGGTGTTGTGATGTCATAGGTCGGCGTATTGCTCAATGGAGGGGAGCCTGCGGTATTTCTGGCGATGCTAGCTCCCGCCGCGCCCTCATGCTGCCGGCTTTTCCCCGAGGAGCTTCACTGCGGCTTGATACAGGCGCTCACGCAGGGCGTAGCGGTCGCTCGCCCTGGCCACGTAGCGCACGGCAATCTCGACGCCCCCGGCGGCCGGACGTACGGCGATACTAGGATTGGCGGAAAGTGTCGTTCCACGGGTGCCGCGTGAGGCGATCTGCCATTCCTGCTCGGCCTTGCGCGAGTTTTCGGCCGTGGCTTCGGTGGCCTCTTTCTGGAGCGCATTGGCGACGGTCTGCGGATCGTGCGCTGAAGGCACGACGACCCGGAGCTCGTCCCACAGCCACTGTCCGGTAGTGGAGAAATTGAAGTAGTGGCCCTCTATGGCGAAGCTGTTAGTGAAAGTCACCCGCCTTCCCGTCGGATGACCGGGATCGGTCCAGTTGCCGGTTTCGTGTAGCACGGTATGAAACACGCTGAGCTCGACCACCTCGCCCGTCACGCCGTTGATTTCCACCCAGTCGCCGATGCGAATCCCGTTCTTGCCCATGAGCACGAACCAGCCAATGAAGGCGACAATGAAGTCCTTGAGCGCAACGGTGAGACCGGCGCCTGCGAGGCCCAGCATGGTCCCCACCTGACCCGGTACGCCGATCAGCATGAACAGAATGACCAGCACAGCAACCACCTGGAGGGCGACCCCCACCACGCTGCGCAATGTGGCGTACTGACGCCGGTCGATGTTGTTCACGGCGCGTCCCAGCAGACGGGCAACCGAGCGATCGGCGAACAGGAGCAGCAGCAGGGCCGTGACCACGATCGCCGCGCCGGCGAGCCATTCACGAAGGACCGCACGCTGTTGGGCGGCGACTACGCCGCCCCAGTCGCTGTAGATGTCGGCGAGTTTCTTGCGCGCCGTGATACGTTTGTCGCGCACCATGAGGCTGCGCTGGTCAAGGGCGTACTGGCGCGTGAGGCCGAGCCGACGGTCGCTCTGCTTGCCTGCCGCCGTGCCGGCGGCAGGTGCAGGCGGCGCTACCGGGGACGGGCCCGTCGCCTCCACCGGCTTTCCCAGGGACGCCAGCTGCCGCTGTACACTCGCGAAGTCGGACGCGATTTCCTCACGCTGCTTGCTCAGCTTCGTGGCGCCCTCGGCCACTTCCAGCCGCGCCTCCTCGAGGGCCCGCCGCTTGCCGCGAAGTCCCAGCCACTGGCGCCCCTGCGCCACCATGCCGTGCAGGGACGAAAGAGCACCGACGGAAGCTGTGGGAACGGGAGTGGATGTATCGCGCTCCGCCGCGAGGTGTTCTTCCTGGGCATTCTGGATGCGCTGGTGGACGTTGCCCCCGGCGGCCATCAAGTCGTCGTGGGCCTCCTCGATCTCGTCCTTCTCAATTTCAATCCGCGACCCCACGAGGTCGAGCTGATCCTGGAGGTCGGGCTTCTCTGTCTCGGTCGCCTTACCCATTCTCTGGGCCAAGTTGCCGAGGAGCTCCGTGTCGCTCTCGAGACTCCGCTGCGCCGCGGCAATCCGTGCCTGCGCGGCCAGAGCCGCGGGACTGAGGACCGGAGGATGGGCCTGAATATCGTCCAACGCGCCCATGAAGGCGAGGTCAAGCTCATGGTTAGCGGCTTGCACCGCGGCCTGGGCGAAGGACTGTTCTTCGGGAGTGCTTGCGAGTCGCGCTAGCCGCTGTGCGGTGCGCAGCGCGCTCTCATCGATCAGTGGCACGCGGCTGGTGCCGAGCCCCGGCGTGGTTTGCTGGGGGCGGGTTGGCTCACGGGTGCTCCACCGCCCGTACAGGGCGATGGCGAGAAAAAGGACCAGCACTGTGGCGCAGATCTTCTGCAGAGCATTCATGCGCTAATGATGCCACTGACGGCGGTTGCGCTCACGCGTGACCCTCGTGTCCCGCCGGCATGGCGACAGAGCCTCAATCAAGACCGCGGGAGGCTCGGCGGAAGCTCCCGGATACCGAACCCATTGAGCAAAAACGGCCGACGGCGTCATCGTCGCGGCGTTCAAGTCTCAGGCATGGGGTCCATCCACGACCCTGTGCGCTATTGCACCAGCCTGCCGGCATCGATCGCCAGAACGCTGCGCATCAATACGTTCACTCCGTTCGTGATGTCGGCAGGCTCAGTGTGTTCGTGCGGAGAATGACTGATCCCGCCCACGCTCGGAATGAAGATCATCCCTATGGGGGCGATCCGGGCAATGTCCTGGGCATCATGCCCGGCGCCGCTCGGCATTCGCATCTCGGTCAGCCCCAGGGCACGGGCTTCGCGTGAGATGACGCGCTGGATGCCCGGGTCAGTCAGTGCGGGTGCCGCCGTCGCGTCGAGGTCACGAAAGTCGATGCTGGTACCCTGTCTGCGGGCGATCTCCGCGGCGCTATTCTGGATCTTCGCGAACACCGCCGCGATCCGCGCCGCATCCAGATCCCGGACCTCCACGCTCAGAACGACCCTGCCGGGGATAACGTTGGGTGCTCCGGGTTCTGCGAGGATCCGCCCGACAGTCGCGACCTGCCGCCCCGGCAGCTCTTTCGCCGCCGCGTTCACTGCCAATACCAGCTCGGATGCCGCAACCAGCGCATCGTGGCGCTGGTCCATGGGCGTGGTCCCGGCATGGTTTGCAACACCGAGAACGGTCGCCTCCCACCAGTGAATGCCGACGATGCCTTCGACGACGCCGATGTCGGTGTGCGTACGCTCGAGCGTGCCACCCTGCTCGATGTGCAGTTCCAGGTAGGCAGCAAGATCACCGGGGCGGCGTCGGGCCTGAGCAAGGTTGTCTGGATTGCCGCCGAGGCGGCGCAGTCCATCACGTACGCTGTGGCCGCTGGAGTTCACCAGATCCAGGGTCCCCTCGGGCAGGACGCCGCTCATGGCCTTGCTGCCCACCAGTCCGCCTTCTTCATCCGTGAAGTCCACTATCTCGAGCGGATGACGCAGGCTTAGGTGTCGCTCGCCGAGCTGCTGCGCAACCTCGATGCCACCCAGCACGCCGACGTCGCCGTCATAATTGCCACCGTGCGGCACTGAATCGGTGTGCGAGCCCACGACGATGGCCGGCAGTGTCCGCTCCGTGCCTTCGCGCCGTCCGATCAGGTTGCCGGCGGCATCGACCCTGACAGCCAGCCCCGCGGCCTCCATGAGCCGCCTGACGTACGCACGGCCGGCGACATCCGCATCGCTGAAGGCGACCCGGCTCACCCCACCTTCGGGGTTTGCCCCGAACTGCGCCAGCTCGCTCAGGTGCTGTCCGACTCGCTTCTCATTCGCCGCAGGAGGGCCCGGCTGCGCGCGGGAGAGCTGAGGTGCGATGAGCAAAGCCGCAAGAATCAAGGCTGCGTGCGTGTTCTTGTTCATGTCCCAGGTGAGATCGACCGTAGCGTCTGCGGCGAGGCTACCACCAAGTGCAGCCGGAAGTGGAGGGAGCGAATTGAGTACTTGGACTTCTCGATGATTGACCGTAGCCTGTCCTCATGGGCTTGAGAGCAAGGCAGGGGAGACGCATGCGGTCCCGGGTTGGGAAGGTACCGGCACTTGCTCTGGCGGCCATTGGGGCCGGCGCGCTGCTTTTCGCAATGGCCGGCCTCGCAAGCGAGCCCGCCGTGCCCGTCGTGCCGCCGGTCAAGCGCATCGCGATCAAGGTCATCGTCGTGGCGAATTTCGAGCCCGGCCAGGACACCGGTGACGCACCCGGGGAATTTCAGCTGTGGGCTGAACGGGAGAAGTTCACCGAGAAGATCCCCATAAGGGGTGCGCTGCGCCCTCTGGAGAGAAATGCCGCGGGTCTGTACGGCATCGTCTGGGGCTCGTCCGACACGATGATGGGATGGGTGAGCGAGCAATTGATGAGTCTGCTCGTGGATCCCCGGTTTGACTTCCGAAAGACCTACTGGTTGTTCACTGGCATCTCGGGCGTGGACCCCCGGGCTGCCTCGGTAGGCAGTGCTGCCTGGGCACGCTGGGTGGTACAGGGCGACACCTTGCGTGAGTTCGATGACCGCGAGATTCCCGAGGGCTGGCCTTACGGCTTGTTTGCCATCGGCGCCAGCGCTCCCAACAAGCTTCCGACCGGTACCGAGAGTTACTCAGGATTCACCGATACCGGCAAGCTGACCATGGCGATGCAGCTCAATCAGGGCTTGGCCCAGTGGGCATTCGACATGACCAAGGACATTCGTATCCCCGACAGTCCGCAACTCAAGAAAGACCGGGCGGCCTGGGTCGGTTATCCCAACGCACAGAGGCCGCCCTTCGTGCTGATGGGGGAGACCTTGGGCACCCTGCGCTATTGGCACGGACCGGGACGCACCCAGTGGGCTCGCGACTGGGTCGGGTTGTGGACTGGCGGGAAGGGCCAATTCGTCATGTCGAACATGGAAAGCCAGTCATTGGCCGGCGTGATGGCCATCGCGGCGAAGCAGGGCCTGGTGGATCCTTCCAGAATCCTCGTGCTGCGCACCGCCAGTAATCCAACAATGCCTCCCCCTGGTGTCTCGGCGGTGGATAGCGTCGCCAATGAGGGGGCGGGGCAGGTGGCCGCCTTCGAGGCGAATTACCTGGTGGGAGCGCCGGTGGTTCACGCATTGCTGAACAACTGGAAACTGTACAGAGACTCGGTTCCAGGGTCACGACCGAAGTGACCTGGCGGCCGCGCGGGACAGCCTGCGAGTCATCACCCTTTTTGCGGAGGAGCGATGCGACCGGGCGAAACTCGGGAGCAGCGGACGCCGAATAACAGCGCAGAGATCTGCCTCCCCGGTGCTTGTGAGAGAGGGCGCTGCAGTATAGGGAGTGTTACATTGGGCGCATTTCGCCAAGGTCAGTGGTCGAGTTGACTTCAGCTATCCCACTGCTGCACAGGCAGGGCGGCCACCACGGGGCGGTACGCGCACGGGGCTGCAAGTGATCAACGGGGTCATCCGGCTTTGTTAGTCTTCCGGCGTGCAAGCACGGCGAGTCATCTGGTGGTCGCCACGGAGTAGGGGCGCATGCGGTATTTGGAGTCGCGTGAAAAGAGCGCAGAGCTTCTGCGACTGGCATTGCCTTTGATGGCGCAGCAACTCGCCGGATTCCACCCGCTGAGTTATACGCTCTGGTACGAGCACCTGGCGGGTATCAATCCGCAACTCAGCGAGCAACTTGCGTCCCGCCTGGGTTCGGGCCAGGCGCTGTCGGACGAGGATGTCTTCGCGCTGTACGATCGGCACATCGTCGCCCGCGACATGAAATCGCTGCAGGCGCTGCAGCAGCAGCTGTTGAAGCTTCTCGAAGGCGTGTCCGAGGTAACCGCCCAGGCAACCGATCACACCGGTCAGTTCGAGCGGTCTCTTGAGCTCAACCAGGGTCGCCTGAAAAGCGCGGAGAGTCTCGAGGGTATCCACGCGGTGGTAGCGGACCTGCTGTCCGAGAGCCAGCGTGTGCACACGCTGACGCAGGTGGTCGTCAAGAAGCTCGAGAGCCGCGCGCAGGAGGTGG
The DNA here is from genome assembly GCA_018240525.1 of Pseudomonadota bacterium. Taxonomy (GTDB): domain Bacteria; phylum Pseudomonadota; class Gammaproteobacteria; order Steroidobacterales; family Steroidobacteraceae; genus 13-2-20CM-66-19. The sequence continues at coordinate 179,065 of JAFEFN010000014.1, read as the reverse complement.
GCGAACTGCGGCACGCGCTCAACGTGGCGCAGGCTGAAGCGAGCGTGGACCCGCTGACGGGCTTGAAGAACCGGCGCGCGTTTGAGAAGGCGGTCAAGGAAATCGAGGAGGAGGCCGGGGGCCTTGTCGGCGCTGCCCTGCTGTTGTTCGATGTGGATCACTTCAAGAAGGTCAACGACACCTGGGGTCATCTGCTGGGCGACAAGGTGCTGCGCAGCGTCGCGCAGGTCCTGCAATCCAACATCAAGGGTCGCGACATTGCCGCCCGCCTGGGGGGTGAGGAATTTGCCGTGCTGCTGGTTCGCGCCACACCCGGGGGTGCGCTGGCACTGGCCGAGCAGATTCGCGGGCTGATCGCCCACGCAAGGCTGCGCTCCATTACCAGCGGCGAGTTGGTCGGTGAGGTCACGGTTTCGGCCGGGCTTGCCGCTGCCGGCCCCGGGGACTCCCTGGAGACGATGCTCCGGCGGGCGGACGATGCCCTGTACCGGGCCAAGGGCACCGGGCGCAACCGGGTGTGTCAGGCCTAGGGCGGATGGGCCGATCCGCGGAGGACCGGCTGCGCGCGGCCGGCGGGCGCGGCCGATGCACCGGCGCGACCGGAGTGAGGCTGGCGCGGGCGGTCACGCGACTGCTTCGTCCGATGCAGCCGGTCACTTATGCCTCGCGACCCTCCGGGGGTTACGAGCCAAATACTCTATAATAATTAGAAGGTTATGCTGTTTTCATCAGCCTCCGAGTGAGAGGCTGGGGCACCTTCGAGGCGGACTCGCCTCTCGCGAATCGGCGATCTTCTTGGCAATCAATCACTTATGCGGCCAGTTCCAGGCCAGGAGCGCGGGCACTCACCGCATTGAAGTTCTCGGGCCATCTCTATACGATGCCGGCCCCTTCTGCCCTCGGTTCCCGGATCTGCCAGCGCCAGGCATGGGACCGAGGTAGGCGCTGCGACCAGCGCAGATCATGTTGTATGAGTGAGCGGGGCCGCACGCGTGCGCCCTGCTCGACAGTGTGGACCGGATAACCGAAACGGAAACTTGCCATGGCCCGTACTACCGCTCTTTCTGACATTCGAAACATCGGCATCATCGCCCACGTGGATGCCGGCAAGACGACCACGACGGAGCGCATTCTTTATTACACCGGCCGCAAGCACACGATCATCGACATCCATGACACCAAGGACCTGAAGACGTCGACGACGACGGACTACCTGGAGCAGGAGCAGAAGCGCGGCATCACGATCCAGAGCGCGGCGGTGTCCTGCTTCTGGCGCGAGAAGAAGATCAATCTGATCGACACCCCGGGGCACGTCGACTTCACCATCGAGGTGAACCGCTCGCTGCGCGTGCTCGACGGGGCCGTGGTGGTGTTCGACGGCGTGGCGGGCGTGGAGCCGCAGTCGGAGACCAACTGGCGCCTGGCCGACAACTACAACGTGCCGCGCATCTGCTACGTCAACAAGATGGACCGCAGCGGTGCCAACTTCACCCGCTGCGTGGACATGATCCGCAAGCGCCTCGGGGCGCGCCCGCTGCCGATCCAGATCCCGATCGGCTCCGAGGACAACTTCAAGGGGATGGTCGACCTCGTCGAGATGAAGGCCCTCGTGTGGGAGTCCGATGACAAGGATGCCGAGTGGCAGACGCTCGAGGTGACCCCGGATCTGGCCGACAAGCTGGGCATCCACGTGCCGACCGACCGCGCGATCCTCGCGGACGTGGAGAAGTACCGTACGGAGCTCGTTGACACCTGCCTCGAGATGGACGACGAGGCCATGCACAAGTATCTCGAGGATGGCCACGCCCCCTCGGCGGAAGTGCTGCGCAAGTGCCTGCGCAAGGGCACCGTCACCGGCGCCTTCAATCCCGTGCTGTGCGGCTCCTCATACAAGAACAAGGGCGTCCAGCAGGTGCTCGATGCCGTGGTCGACTACATGCCGGCGCCCACCGACGTTCCGGCCATCAAGACACTGGACGAAGACGGCAACATCGTCGGCGAGCGGAAGTGCTCGGACGACGAGCCGTTCAGCGGCCTGGCGTTCAAGGTCATCAACGATGCCTACGGCGCGCTCACCTTCGTGCGTGTGTACTCCGGCGTGCTCACCCGCGGCGCCTCGGTGGAGAACACCACCCGCGGCAAGCGCGAGAAGATCGGCCGCATGGTCGAGATGTTCGCCAAGGAGGCGAATCCGATCGACGAGGCACGCGCCGGCGACATCATCGCGCTCGTCTCGATGCAGGAAACGGAGACCGGCGACACGCTGTGTGATGCCGACAACCCGGTGATCCTCGAGCGCATGCGCTTCCCGGACCCGGTGATCAGCGTGTCGGTGAAGCCGAAGGTCAAGGCCGACCAGGAGAAGTTCGGCGCCGCGCTCGGCAAGATGGTGCGTGCCGATCCTTCGCTGCACCTGGAGACCGATCGCGAGACGGGGCAGACGATCCTGCGTGGCATGGGCGAGCTGCACCTCGAGGTCACGCTCGATCGCATGCGCACGGAGTTCAACGTCGAGGGGATCATGGGCGAGCCCCAGGTTGCCTATCGCGAGACCATCACGCGCAAGATCGACGAGCAGTACGTGCACAAGAAGCAAACCGGCGGCTCGGGGCAGTTTGCCGAGGTGTGGATCACGTTCGAGCCGCTCGAGCGCAGCAAGGGCTTCGAGTTCGTCGATGCGACCTCGGGCGGCTCGGTGCCGCGCGAGTACGTGCCGGCGGTGGAGAAGGGTCTCAAGATCCAGAAGGAAGACGGCGTCCTTGCGCACTTCCCGACCGTGGACTTCCGCGCCACCCTGACGGACGGCAGCTACCACGACGTCGACTCGAACGCGCTGACGTTCGAGATCGCGGCGAAGGCATGCTTCCGTGAAGCGGTCCGCAAGGCCGGCCCGATCCTGCTCGAGCCGGTCATGAAGGTCGAGACGGTGACTCCGGGCGACTACCTGGGCGATGTCATCGGCGACATGAACCGCCGCCGAGGCATGATCCAGGACCAGCTCGAGCGCGGTGCCAACATCGCGGTTGTTGCGACCGTGCCACTGTCGGAGATGTTCGGCTACATCGGCCAGCTGCGCTCCATGACCAGCGGTCGCGCGTCCTACACCATGGAGTTCTCGCACTACGAGCCGGTGCCGAAGAACGTCGCCGACGAGGTGATTGCCTCCGTCACCGAGGCGAAGCTGGCCGCCAGGGCCTAAGAGCGCCGACCGCGGCGAGCGGGGCCGCCGCAGGCCCCCGCGGACGTTGCGCTGGGTTGTGGCTGCCTCATTGGTGGCGCGCCGTCGCGGCCGTTCGGCCCGGAATCGGCCCGGAATGCCCGGTCCGCGTTTTTTCCTCGCGAGGGTGCCCCGTTCGGAGGGGCGCTGTTACGCTTGGCGACCCGGATAACCGGCAGCCGGCGACGCGGCGCCACCCCACCCTGAGGCACCTGGCATGAACCCCACTGCGAAGGCCAAAGGCCTGTACCTGGACCAGGCGCCCCGCGTGGGCCGCGAGGCGGTACCAGTCTCCGCGGCGGAACAGGAAGCGCGCGTGCGTCTCGCGGCCTGCTACCGGATCTTCGCCCACCTCGGTTGGACCGAGCTGATCTTCAATCACATCACGCTGCGTGTCCCGGGTCCCGAGACGATCTTTCTGATCAACCCGTTCGGACTCCATTACAGCGAGATCACCGCCTCGAGGCTGGTGGCCATCGACCTCGAGGGCCGGCCCGTGCGGCCGACCGAGTACCCGGTGAATCTCGCGGGCTTCGTGACGCACAGCGCCATCCATGGTCACGTGCCCGCCGCGCACTGCGTGATGCACACCCATACGACGACCGGGAGCGCTGTCGCCAGCCTGTCGAGCGGGTTATCCCACGATACGTTCTATGGCGCGCAACTCTACGGGCGTGTCGCGTACCACGATTTCGAGGGTGTCACGGTCAACCCCGATGAGCGCTCCCGCATGCTGGCGAGCATCGGCGACAAGCGCGTGGTGATCCTGCGCAACCATGGCCTGCTGACGTGGGGGGAGTCCGTGGAGGAGGCGTTCATGTGGCTGTGGACCCTGCAGCGCGCCTGTGACATCCAGATTGCCGCGGCGGCGGCGGGCGATACGCGGCGCCTGTCCGAGGAAGTGCGCGCGCGCACGAGCGTGGAGGCGGGCGGGGACCAGCCCAAGGTGTGCCGGGCGGTATTCGACGCGTTGGTGAGGGCGGTCGATGCCGCGGATCCCTCTTACCGGGACTGACGGGTGACACGCGCGCAGCCGCACGCTATACACGTGCATTACGGGTGAAGGTTGAGGGGAAGTAAGCATGCGCATGTTGCCTGTTGTGGCCGCAATCCTGGTTGCCGTAGGTGCATGGATGGTCTTTCGCCCGCCGAGCTATTCGAGCGAGCAGAGCGTGTTCAAGCTGGGTGACCTGGAGGCCCGCGTGCAGCAGCAGCGCACGGTCCCCGGATGGGTGGGCGGCGTCGCGATCGGCGCCGGGGCGGTGCTCTTGGCCTTCGGCCTGAAGAAGAAGCTCTGACGGCGCGCCGGCGGCGGCGCCCGCACGACCAAGACGGGCATCGCCAATGGCGGCGCGCGCCATCCCGCTGCCTGAAGTCCACGCAACGCAGGGAGCCTGTGCATGCTCATCAAGGGTAGCTGCCACTGTCGCAATATCTGCTTCGCACTCGTGTGGGAACCGGAGCCGGTGGAGATTCCCGCCCGCGCCTGCACGTGCTCCTTCTGCACCAAGCACGGCGGGGTGTGGACCTCCCATCCTTCCGGGTCGCTGCAGGTGCAGGTGCGCGATCCGGACGGGGTTTCGCGGTATTCCTTCGGGACACGCACGGCCGTGTTCCACGTCTGCTCCCGCTGCGGCGCCGTCCCGGTGGTCACGAGTGAAATCGAGAACCGGCTGTATGCGGTGGTGAGCGTCAACGCATTCGAGAACGTCGCGAAGTCGCTCTTGCGGGCCGGCTCGGTCACCTTCGAGGAGGAGACCGAAACGGCGCGGCTGGCGCGCCGCAAGAGAGGCTGGATTGCAGAGGTCCAATTCGTCGAGACCGGGAGAACCCCATGAAACAAGATCCTGCACGGTCCCTGTCGGCGCTCTGTGCGCTGGTCTTGCTGGCAGGCGTCGCTCACCCCGCGATGGCGCAGGACAAGGCGGCGCCGACGAAGAGCCACTCCTATGCGACCTCGGGGCTCGTGGAGTTTCAGGAGGCCGCGGCGAGTGGCGGGGTGGAGAAGTGGAAGCTCCTGCTGGATCAGTCAAACCTGGGCGGCAATGAGCTGGAGATGGCGGAACTGACGCTTCCGGCAGGCGAGGTGGTTGGCGCCCATCACCACGGTTCCATCGAGATCCTCTACGTCCTTTCCGGAACGCTGGGCCACGAAGTGAACGGTGAAATGCACATGCTGACGCCCGGCATGGTGGGGATCGTCAGGCCCGAAGACTCCGTTCGCCACGTCGTCCCCAAGAGCGGGGAGGTCAAGCTGCTGGTGCTGTGGACCCCGGGGGGTGAAGCGAAGAAATTCTTCGGGCACCAGAAGACGACGCCGGTGCCCCAGAAATAGATCCCGCGCGGCGCCGCGGGCCGCACGCCGGCGCGTCGCCGGTGGTCACGGCGCCGCGGCGGAGTGGGCCGCCAGCGTGCCGATGAAATGCCGTCCCCTGAGGCCGTACCACAGCAGGCCCGCGCCCAGTATCGCGCCGGTGTAGACGAACGCCCCCCAGGTGTTGTACCAGGGCGTGCCGTACACCGCGGCGCGCGGCCAGGCGAGGTTGAGCGCCATGCCGCCCCCCCAGATGACGGCGACCAGGTTGACGGCCAGTCCCCACCTGCCCATCGTGAAGTAGCCGCCCTGCGCAAGGTCGGCCGGGGGCCAGGACTGGCGCAGGCGCTTCATCAGCAGCGGACCGGTCACCATCAGGTAGGCAAGGTAGATCATGATCACCGCGATCGAGGTCAGCACCGTGAAGATCTGCGGCTGGCCGATATTCATCAGCAGGAACATGACGGCGATGACACCGATCACGATGGCCGGAACGATGGGCGTCTGGGTGGCCGGGTTGACGTGGGCCAGCCAGTGCCCGAACGGGAGGGCATTGTCGCGTGCCATCGCGAAGGTCAGGCGGATGGTGGCCGTGTGCACCGCAAGCGCACAGACGGTCACCGCCACGACGATGCAGCCCAGGAACACTTTCCCGAGCGGGCCCCACATGGCCTGCTCGACGATGTACTGCAGGCCGCCGCTGCTGCTCGCGATCTGCGGGTCCTTCAGGTCGGGTGCGGACATCACGGCGAATACGAGAATGGCGCCCCCGATGACGAAGGAGGCGAGGATGGCGCGCAGGATCGCAACGGGCGCGGTGCGCCGCGGCTCCAGCGTTTCCTCCCCGAGGGAGCTGGCCGTGTCGAACCCATACATCACGTAGCCGGAGGCCAGCGAGGCCACCAGGAAGGCGCCCAGGAAGCCGCCGCTCGCGCCAGACCCGTAACCGTGTGTCGAGAAGAACACGGCGGGGCCCCGCTTCACGTGCAGTGCCAGGATGATGGCGATCATGCAGGCGGCAATCAGCTCGATGAACACCCCGGCGCTGTTGATCATGGCCATCAGCCGCACGCCGATCGCGTTGACCACGGTGGTGAAGACGATCAGCACCGTCCCCAGGACCACCGCGTTGGTGGCGAAGTCGTAGGGGCCGGTGCCGTCGCCGACGATCTGGAAACCGTGCCAGATGCGCGGCATGTTCAATTGCAGCGCGAGCACCACCGCCGCCAGCGAGACGATCGAGGCGGTGAGCATCAGCCAGCCGGCCGACCAGCCCACGATGCGGCTGCCCAGTTGCTTGGACCAGTTGTAGACCGAACCGGCCACGGGGTACTTGGCGGCCAGTTCCATGAAGCACAGCGCGACGGCGAGCTGTCCGACGAGCACCATCGGCCAGGACCACAGGTAACCGGGACCCGCGGTGCCGTAGCCGAAGTAGAAGAGCTGAAAGGTGCCGGTGAGTATCGAGATGTAGCTGACACCGGCGGCGAAGCTGCCGAATTTACCGATGCCGCGGTCGAGCGATTGCTTGTATCCGAAGTGCTCCATACCGCTGTCAGCTGGAGCCGTGGCGACAGATTTAGTCATTCGCACCCCTGATGTTTCGCCCCGATTCTAGCAAGCCTCCCCCGAGCTGAGCCGCATGTGCGTGCGAGGAGGTGACCGTACGCTCGGGGAATGGCCGCCGCGGGAAGGAGGCCCGCGCAAGGATGTCGCGGATTGACAAGCCCGGCGGTGCAATGGACCAAATCCGTACCGCGATCGGATCCGGCAGTCATCGTGCGAGCCACTCGCACAGCCATCGCGCCATCGTTGCACGGGGCAGGAGTCGCAGAGTCGCCGATAAATCATCAGCTTGCGATCTCATCGCCCGGTCAGGAAAGCGCTGCCCGGCCGACCGCCTCCCTGCACCGGCCGGGCGGTGCGTTGACGCGTCCGTGTCGGACCTGCTTGCGTATCCGCAGGTCCGGTGCATGCTCTGGCGCTTCATGCCCCCGCATTCGACAGCGATACCGACATGAACTCAGTGCTTCGATTCCAGTCGCCGGCCAGGGGCCGTCTCGCCGGTGCGCGCGCGCTCGCCCGCGCGACCCGGGGCCGCAACGCGGGGCGGGCCGGATGAGCCGCGCCAACGTACTGGTGATCGATGGCAACCGCGCGGCGACGCGCGCGCAGCAGGTGGCCGCGGGCGGGTCCGCCTCCGGGGAGGGCTACGCCGAGGTGCTCGCCACGCTCGCGCAGGTGCATTGCGAGATCGTGCATCCGGCGGACGGCGAGGTGCATTTTTCGCCCGGCGCGGGCCTGGGCAGTTTCGACGCCGTCGCCATCACCGGCTCGGCGTTGAACGTCTATGACGGCGGCGCGCACATCGAGCGGCAGGTCGAGCTGGCGCGCGCCGTGTTTGCCGCCGGCATGCCGTTCTTCGGCAGCTGCTGGGGCATGCAGGTGGCGGTGACCGCCGCGGGTGGCCGGATAAGGCCCAATCCCCTGGGACGTGAATTCGGCTTCGGCCGGCGCATCGAGCTCACGGCGGCCGGACGCTCGCATGCGATGTTCGCGCACAAGCCCACCGTCTTCGAGGCGATCACGGTGCACCGCGACGACGTGGGGGAATTGCCTCCCGATTGCACGGTGCTGGCGCGCAACGAGATGGGCGTGCAGGCCCTCGAAGTGCGGCACGCCGGCGGCGCATGCTGGGGCGTGCAGTACCACCCCGAATACACCTTCGCCGAGATCGCGGCCACGGCGCTTCGTTACGGGCCGACGCTGCTCGGGGAGAGCCTGTTCGCCGACCCGCGGGAGCTCGACGCCTACGTCACGGAGCTGCGGGGACTGATGGCCGATCCCCAGGACCTGCGCCTGGGCTGGAAGCACGGACTCGGGCCGGGCGTGCGGCACCGCGCCTGCCAGCTTGCCGAGCTGAGCAACTGGCTGCAGTCGCAGGTCCTGCCGTACGCGCAGCGCCGGCGCTGAAGTCAGCCGCCCAGGCGCAAGTCGCCCTTCACCGCCGAGCGGAACAGCCGCGCGTAGGCCGGGGCATCCGTCGGCAACGGGTTGCCGCCGGCCGAGGGGTCCAGCGAGGCCTCGTGGCCGATGATGTCCGGGTTACTGAGCGGCACCCCGATCTCGGCGAGCGAGTGCGGGATCTCCAGCGCCTTGCGGAACTGCAGCACCCAGTCGAACACCGCGGCGAAGGGCTCCCCCTTGAGGTTCAGGGTGCGCGCGATGATCGCCAGGCGTGACTCGATCGCCGGCCGGTTGTGGACGATGACGTAGGGCAGGATCACCGCATTGGTCAGTCCATGGTGCGTGTTGAAGTGGGCACCGACCGGGTGCGCGATGGCGTGCACGGCCCCCAGCCCCTTCTGGAAGGCCGTGGCACCCATGCTGGCCGCGGCCAGCATGCGCGAGCGCGCCTCGATGTCCCCCCCGTCGGCGCACGCCCGCGGCAGGTAGGTCTGGATCAGGCGCATGCCCTCGAGAGCGATGCCGTCGGCCAGTGGGTGGAAGCCCGGGGCGCAGAAGGCCTCGAAGCAGTGCACGAAGGCATCGATGCCGGTCGCCGCCGTGATCTTCGGCGGCAACCCCACCGTGAGCTCCGGGTCGCTGATCACCACCCCGGGCATCATCTGCGGGTGGAAGATGATCTTCTTCTGGTGCGTCTGCTCGTTGATGACCACGCCCGCGCGGCCCACCTCGGAGCCGGTGCCGGCGGTCGTGGGGACCGCCACCACCGGGGCGATGCCGCGGCTGTCGGCCCGGGTCCACCAGTCGTCCACGTCCTCGAAATCCCACAGGGGTCGGGTCTGGCCGGACATGAAGGCGATGACCTTGCCCGCATCCAGCGCCGAGCCGCCCCCGACGGCGATGACCCCGTCGTGCCCGCCGGCACGGTAGGCGGCGAGTCCCTGCTCGATGTTCGCCGCCACCGGGTTGCCGCGCACCCCGGCGAACAGTCCGGTCCCGGGCACGAGCGCCAGGGCCGCGCGCACCATCGGCGCATCCTTCAGGCCCTCGTCGGTCACCAGCAGGGGTCGACGGATGCCGAGGCGCGCGCATGCGGCCGGTAGCTCCGCGATGCGGCCGGGCCCTGCCCAGATCGTGGTCGGATAGTTCCAGTTCGCCTTGAGAGGTTCGCTCACGTCGTCACCCGCAGATGGAATGATTTGGGGCGCGTCAGGTGCTCGTAGCCGATCGCCGACAGCGTACAGCCGCGCCCGGAGTCCTTGATGCCGACCCAGGCCAGGGCCGGGTCCAGGTAGTCGCAGCGGTTCATGAACCAGGTGCCCGTGCGCACCTGCGCACCCAGTGATTCGGCGGCGGCGGCATCGGCGGTCCATATCGCGGCGGTGAGGCCGAAGTCACTGTCATTCATCCGGGTCACGGCCTCCGCATCCGAGTACACCTTCATGAGGCCGGCGACCGGCCCGAAGATCTCCTCCCGCATCACCGCCGAGCCGACCGGCGCGTCCAGCAGCAACTGCGGCGCGAGGTACGGGGTGCCCGGCTTGCTGAGCGCAAAGGCGCGCTCGTCGATCACCGGCCTGGCACCGTCTGCCACCGCCGCGCGCACCTGCGCGCGCACCGCGTCCGCGGCGGCCGTGCGCACCAGGGGCCCCAGCGTCGTCTCCTGCTCGCGCGGATCCCCGAGCCGATACTGCTGCACCAGGTCGATGCAGCCGCGCGTGAAGCGCTCGTAGATGCTTTCGTGCACGTAGATGCGCTGCAGCCCGCAGCAGGACTGGCCGGAGTTGAAGTAGGCGCCATCCACGATGTTCTCGATCGCGTGCGCCAGGTCGGCATCGTGGCGCACGTAGACCGGGTCGCAGCCCCCGAGCTCCAGTCCGACGCCGATGAAGCGCTGCGAGGCCGCCCGCTGCACCGCATGGCCCCCGGCGACCGAGCCGGTGAAGGCCACGAAGTCCACGCGGGCATCGCCGATCACCCGCTCGGTATCCTCGTGCCGCAGGTGCAGCACCTGGAAGACCCCGCCCGGCAGCCCGGCGCGCTCGAGGCACGTGGCGAAAACCTCCGCGCACAGCGGGGTCTGCGCCGAGTGCTTCAGGAGCACCGCGTTGCCGGCCATCAGGGCCGGTACGATGCTGTTGACGGCGATGAGGTATGGGTAGTTCCAGGCCGCGACGGTGAACACGACGCCCAGTGGCTCGCGGCGGATGAAGCGCCTGAAGCCCGGCTTGGGACCTGGGTCCACGTCGGCCAGTGCGGCTGCGGCGATTCCCGCCATGTAGCGGGCCCGCTCCAGCGTGCCACGCACCTCGCTCGGGGCAAAGCGGATCGGCCGGCCGATCTGCCAGGTGAGGCCGGTGGCGATCTCGCTGCCGCGCCGCTCGAACTCCAGGCAGAAGCGCTCGATGATCTGCGCGCGTTCGGTGAGCGGAACCTCGCGCCACAGAACCTGCGCGGCCCGGGCGCGGGCCAGGGCCGCTTCGATCTGCTCGGCCGAGGCAGGTGTGCGCTCGGCCACCACGCTGCCGTCGATGGGGGAGATGGACCTGATGCTCATATGATCTCGAAGTAGCGGGCCAGCTCCCAGTCGGTGACGGCGCGCTGGAACTGGCGTTCCTCCCACTCGCGGCTGGCGGCGAAGTGCTCCACGAACGGCGCCCCGAAAAGCTCCTGCGCGGCCTTGGAACGGGCGAGGCGTCCGGCCGCCTCGTTGAGCGTGCGCGGCAGCTGCCGCCGGGCGGGAAGCTTGCGGTCGTAGGCGTTGCCGACGATGGGCTCGTCCGGTTCGATGCGGTGCTCGATGCCCCACAGTCCCGACCCGATCGCCGCCGCGATCGCCAGGTACGGGTTGAGGTCGGCCGCAGCGATGCGGTATTCCACGCGCTGCGCCTTGGCGCCGCCCTGGATGACCCGCAGCGCACAGGTGCGGTTCTCCACGCCCCAGGTGGCGCTGGTCGGCGCCCAGAACCCGGGCACCAGGCGCGAGTAGCTGTTGACGGTCGAGGCCACCATGGCCAGCAGCTCGGGCATGAGCGCCTGCTGGCCTCCGACGAACCAGCGCATCTGCTGCGACATGGTGTGCGGGGCGGCCTCGTCGTAGAAGGCGGAAGTGCCGTCCTTGCGGGCGAGGGAGATGTGCAGGTGGCCGCTCTGGCCGGGCAGGCTCGCCGACCACTTGGCCATGAACGTCGCCATCAGCCCGCGCCGCTGCGCCAGGACCTTGGTGAAGGTCTTGAAGAGCGCCGCACGGTCGGCGGCCTCGAGCGCCTCGGTGTAGTGCAGCGCGGCCTCGAGCACTCCCGGCCCGGTCTCGGTGTGCAGCCCCTCGATCGGCATGCGCATCTCCTCGGCCAGCTGCAGCAGTTGCTGGTAGAGCTCGGTGTGGACGGCGCTGCGCAGCATCGAGTAACCGAAATACCCGGGGGTGAGGCTGCGCAGGTTCTGGTAGTTCTTCTCGCGCACGCTCGCCGGGGTCTCCTCGAAGAGGAAGAACTCGAACTCCGCCGCGGCGCTGGCGGTGTAGCCCAGGGCGGCCGCGCGCTCAAGGACCCGCCGCAGCGTCGCGCGCGGGCACACCTGCTCGGCGCTGCCGGCGAACTCCCCGAGGAAGAGCAGCATGTTGCCCTCCAGGGGCAGCGCGCGGCAGGTCTGCGGCAGCAGCCGTACCGGCGCATCGGGGAAGGCGGTATGCCAGCCGGTGAAGGTGACGTTGTCGTACTGCTGGTCGTTGGAGTCCCAGCCCAGCACGACGTCGCAGAAGCCCATGCCTTTCTCGAGCGCCGACAGGAACTTCGCCCGATCGATGTACTTGCCGCGCAGGATGCCGTCGTTGTCGAAGAGTCCCACCTTCACGTGAGTCAGTCCGCGCTCCTCGACGATCGCCCTGGCGTGCGCGCTGGTGCGCACCTCGTCTGGCTGCATGGAGGTCTCCTCAGTCCGCCGGCGGAAGGTGCGAATTATGCACGAGGCGGGGGTCGCAGGAGCCTCATCCGCCGCTCGTCACGGTGTGGGCATCGCGCGCCAGCAGCCAGCGCCCGTCCGGCTGGCGGCGGTAGAGCGTGAGGCGGTGCCCGGCGAGTTTCGCGCCCGCCCCGCCCGCGTGCGGTGTGACGGTGAGCGCGTCGCGGCTTCGCGCATAGGCCATGTCGCCGGCAACGCCCACCTCCTGAAGCTCGCTGTGGCAGTGGACCTGTCCCTGCTGCTGCGCGGTGCGGAAATGGGCCGCGAATCCCGCCCGGTCCAGGGGCGCCGCGCCCGGGCTGAGGAACACGACGTCGTCGGTCACCAGCGCGAGCAGGCGGCCAAGGTCACCGGCATTGACCGCCTCGATCCAGGCGGCGTGAATCCTGCGGATCTGTTGTGCGTCACTTTCCATCGTCGGCCTCTCGACATCAGCCCGAGCGCAGGGCACGCAGTCGTGCTCCCGCACAGTGCCGCGCCCGGGGGAGCGCGCGCAGGCGGCGCAGGGCTTTGTGACATACTTTGCCCGCCGCGCCACGCGCTGGGACGCAACGATGCCAGAGCAGCCGAACATTCTCATCCTCATGGCCGATCAGCTGACCGCCGGGGCGCTGCCCGCCTACGGCAATCGCATCGCCAAGACACCCCATATCGACGCGCTGGCGCGCGCCGGGGTGGTGTTCGATGCCTTCTATTGCAACAGCCCCCTGTGCGCGCCGTCGCGCTTCTCCTTCATGTCCGGCCAGCTGCCCTCGAAGATCGGCGCGTTCGACAACGCAGCGGAGTTCCCGGCCCAGATCCCGACCTTTGCGCACTACCTGCGGCAGGCCGGGTATCAGACGGCGCTCAGCGGCAAGATGCACTTCTGCGGCCCGGACCAGCTGCATGGGTTCGAGGAGCGGCTGACCACGGACATTTATCCGGCGGATTTCGGCTGGACCCCGGACTGGACGCGCTTCGAGGAACGGCCGGGCTGGTACCACACCATGGACTCGGTCACCCAGGCCGGCTCGTGCACGCGCACCAACCAGATGGACTTCGACGACGAGGTGGTCTTCGCCGCCCGGCAGAAGCTCTTCGACATCGCGCGCGGCAAGGACCGGCGGCCCTTCTGCATGGTGGTCTCGCTCACCCACCCGCATGACCCGTACGTGATCCCGGAGCCGTACTGGCAGCGGTACGCGCAGACCGAGATCGACATGCCGCGCGTGCCGCTGCCGGCGGATGACCCGCATTCGCAGCGGATCCGGCACGTCATCGGGCTGGGCGCCGCGCAGATCACCGCCCAGCAGGTCCGCGATGCGCGGCGCGCCTATTACGGTGCGGTGTCCTATGTCGATGACCAGTTCGGCTCGCTCATGCTCGCCCTGCGGCAGGCGCAGCTGGACCGCGACACCGTGGTGCTGCTGCTGGCAGACCACGGGGACATGCTCGGCGAGCGGGGCCTTTGGTACAAGATGAGCTTTTACGAGCCCTCGTGCCGCATACCGCTCATCGTCCACGCGCCGGCCCGATTTTCGCCGCGCCGGGTGGCAGCGCCGGCGTCCCTGCTGGACATCCTCCCCACGCTGGTCGAGCTGGGTCGGCCCGGCCCGCCCGCCCGCTACGCCGCGCCGGTGGATGGCCGCAGCCTGCTGCCGGCGCTGTCCGGGCGGGGTGCCCCGGCGGAGGTGATCGGCGAGTACCTCGCCGAAGGGGCCATCGCCCCCATCGTCATGCTCCGGCGCGCAGATCACAAGTTCATCCATTGCCCGGCGGACCCGGACCAGCTGTATGACCTGGCACGCGATCCGCACGAGCTGACCAACCTGGCCGGACAGGCGGAGCATGCGGAACGGGTGGCGGGCTTTCGGGCGGAGGTGGCCCGGCGCTGGGACCTGCGCGAGCTGCACGAGGCGGTGCTGGCCAGCCAGAAGCGCCGCCACTTCGCCTACGCGGCGCTGCGCCAGGGGCGTTTCACGCCCTGGGATTTCCAGCCGCTGCGTGATGCCAGCCGGCTGTACATCCGCAACGACCAGGAGCTGAACGACCTGGAGGCGATGGCGCGCTTCCCGCGCCCTGGCGCAGTCTAGCCCCGCGGCCGGGCATTGCCCGGATCGAACAGCGGTTCACGCGCCACGGTCGCCGCGCACCGCCGGCCGAGGATATCCACCGACAGCGCGGTCCCTTCGGTCGCGTACTGCGCGTCCAGGTAGGCGAGCACGACGCTGCGTTCCAGCGTGTGGCTCCAGAGGCCGGAGGTGGCGAGTCCGACCCGCCGTGCGCCGGCGAAGATGCCGCTGCAGTACGGGGCATCCGCATCCCCGGGCTCATCGAGCAGCAGGGGCACGAGGCGGCGCGCCGTGCCGCGGGCCTTTTCATGCATCAGTGCGGCCTTGCCGATGAAGTCGCCCTTGGAGAGGTCCACGAAGCGGTCGAGGCATGCCTCGAAGGGCGTGTAGCCGGTTTCGAGGTCCGACTTCCAGCCCCGGTAGCACTTGTCGATGCGCAGGCTATCCATGGCGTACATGCCGAAGTGCCGCATCCCGCAGCGGGCGCCGGCCTCGACGAGGGCATCGTACACACCCGCCAGGTCCTGCCCGTGCACATGCAGTTCCCAGCCAAGTTCACCGACGTAGTTCACGCGCAGGGCGATGACGGCCGCGGTGGCAACCGTGATGCGCCGGGCCGTCAGCCACGGAAAGGCGCCATTGGACAGGTCCGCCGCCGTGACCTGCTGCAGGACCTCGCGGGCCCGGGGACCTGCCAGCACCAGGGTCCCGAGCGACTCGGAAACGCGCTCGATCCGGACGGAGCCGTCGCGGGGCAGGCCGCGGCGGAGCACATCATCGTCGTGGTGCTCCGCGATCGCGGCCGAGACGGCATAGAAGGTCTCCGGTGCCAGGCGCGTCAGCGTGAACTCGCTGAGGATTCCGCCCTGCTCGGTGAGCGCATAGGCGAGCGCGATGCGCCCCGGCGCGGGGAGTCGCGAGCACACCAGCCGGTCCAGGTAGTCTTGCGCGCCCGGCCCGCCGATCATGAATTTCGTAAATCCCGGCAGGTCCATCAGCCCGACGGCGGTGCGCACCGCCCGGACCTCGGCGGCGACGTGGGGCATCCAGTTGCGGTCGCGCCTGAAGCTGAGCGTCGCCGGGACGGAACCCTCACCGTCATACCACAGGGCGCGCTCCCATCCGCCGCGGACACCGAAGTGCGCGCCGGCGTGTTGCAGGCGCTCGTGCAGCGGCGAGGTCCTGAGCGGCCGGCCCGCCGGCCGCTCTTCGCACGGATAGGCGGGTGCGTACTCGTTCTGGTAGGTCTCGATCGCCTTGGCGAGCGTATAGGTCGTGCTCGCGTAACCGGTGAACCGCCGCGGATCGATGGACCACAGGTCCCACTCCGGGCCGCCGTTCACCACCCACTCGGCGAGCGCCTTGCCGGCCCCGCCCGCCTGGGCGATACCGAAGCTGAAGGTGTTGCAATGATAGAAGTTCGCCAGGCCGTAGGCAGGACCCACGTAGGGCAGGCCGTCGGGAGAGTAGGGAATGGGGCCGTTGACGACCCGCTTGACGCCGGCGCGGGCGAGCGGCGGGACGCGCGCAAACGCGGCCTCGATGTAGGGCTCCAGGCGCTCGAGGGCATCGTCCCAGAGCCGGTAGGAGAAGTCCTCCGGGATGCCGGCCAGCCACATGGCGGTGGCCTGCTGCTCGTAGGGACCGAGGATGAAGCCGCCGCCCTCCTGGCGCAGGTAGTAAGAGACGTCCGGGTCCCGTAGCAGCGGCACGCGTGCGGATCGCCCGGCCAGCTCGGGGACCGCCTCGGTCACCAGGTACTGGTGCGACATCGTCACGATGGGCAGCGCTTGCCCGAGGAGCGCCATCACTTCCCCGGCGCGATAGCCAGCGGCATTCACCACCACCTCGGCCAGGTAGTCCCCCCGGTCCGTCCTGACCCGCCAGTCGCCCGCCGGCAGCTGCTCAAGGCCGGTCACCTGCGTGAAGCGCTGCACGCGCGCGCCCCTGGCGCGCGCGGCGGCGGCGAGGGCCTGCGTGAGCTGCGCAGGATCGATGTCGCCATCGTTGGGATCCCACAGGGCACCGTGCAGGCCCTCCAGCGCCACGAGGGGATGGCGTTCGCGCAGCTGCGCGGGGCTGAGGATCTCGTAGTTAAGGCCGTTGGCTTCGGCCAGGCCGCGGACATACTGGTATTCGTCCATGCGCTCTGTGGTGTGCGCAAGGCGCACCGAGCCGGTGACATGGTAGTTGATCGGGTATTCGGCGGCGGCGCTCAACCTGCGGTACAGGGCGGCCGAATACTGCTGCAGCTTCAGGATCCCCCAGCCGGTCGAGAAGGTCGGGCAGTTGCCGGCTGCGTGCCAGGTCGATCCCGAGGTGAGCTCGTTGCGCTCGACCAGCAGCACGTCGCTCCAGCCGAGCTGTGCGAAGTGATACAGGCAGCTGCAGCCGACTGCGCCGCCGCCGATGATCAGAACCCGAACGCGCTCGACCATGAAGCCCGCCCCCGAAGTCACGGCTGTGCAGCACGGCGCCGCCCCGCAGCCACAGTACCGAAAAATGATGGAGCAATGCGCATCGATCACATAGAGTCCCGCAGATATTCCTTGCACGGGGGACCGGGGTGACGGCAAGCGTTCCAGCCGATGCGGACATCGTCATTGTCGGTGGCGGCATCGTCGGGGTCAGTCTCGCGTACCACCTGGCCAAGCGCGGCGCGACGAACGTCCTGCTGCTCGAGCGGGGGCAGCTCACCTGCGGCACGACCTGGCACGCCGCAGGCCTGGTGGGGCAGTTGCGGGCCACGCTGAACCTCACGCGCCTGGCGCAGTACACGGCCGGGCTCTATGCAAACCTCGAGGCGGAAACGGGCCAGGCGACCGGCTTCAAGCAGACAGGGTCCCTCGCCGTGGCGCAGACCGCCGCACGCATGGAGGAACTGGCGCGCGGCGCCTCGATGGCGCGCTCCTTCGGCCTGGCGGTCGACATTCTCACCCCGGGCGATGCCAAGGCGCTGTGGCCTCTGATCAACGCGGATGACCTGGTCGGTGCCGTCTACCTGCCCAAGGATGGCCAGACCAATCCGGTCGATACGACGCAGGCGCTGGCGCGCGGGGCGCGCAGTCGCGGCGTCCGGATCATCGAGCACTGCGCGGTGCGCGCGATCACGACCGCGCGCGGCCGCGTCACCGGCGTGCGCTGCGATGCCGGCGAGGTGCGCGCGCGCGTGGTGGTCAACTGCGGGGGCATGTGGGCCCGCGATATCGGCGGCTGGGTGGATGCCTGCGTGCCGGTG
Source organism: Pseudomonadota bacterium (assembly GCA_018240525.1). GTDB lineage: Bacteria > Pseudomonadota > Gammaproteobacteria > Steroidobacterales > Steroidobacteraceae > 13-2-20CM-66-19. The sequence continues at coordinate 161,318 of JAFEFN010000014.1, read as the reverse complement.
CACGCGGCGGAGCATTTCTACGTCGTGACCGAACCGGTGCCGGGCCTGGCGCCGGGCGCGCCGATCCTGCGCGACGCCGATGCGTGCTCGTACTTCAAGGAGGACACCGGCAAGCTCCTGGTCGGCTGGTTCGAGCCCAAGGCCAAGCCCTGGGGGATGCGGGGCATCCCGGAAAGCTTCTCGTTCGAGCAGCTGCCGCAAGACCTCGAGCACATCGAGCCGCTGCTGGCCGCCTCCGCACGCAGGGTCCCGGCACTGGAGTCGGTCGGCGTCCAGGTGTTCTTCAACGGACCGGAGAGCTTCACCCCGGATGACCGCTACCTCTTGGGCGAAACGCCCGAAGTGGCCGGCCTGTTCGTGGCCGCCGGCTTCAACTCCATCGGGATCCAGTCCGCCGGGGGCGCCGGGCGCGTGCTCGCCGACTGGATCGTGGATGGCCACCCGCCGATGGACCTCTGGGACGTGGACATCCGGCGCTGCGCGCCGTTCCAGCGCAACAAGCGCTACCTGCACGATCGCACGGTGGAGTCGCTGGGACTGCTCTACGCGATGCACTGGCCCTTCCGCCAGGCGGAGAGTGCCCGCGGCGTCCGGCGCTCGTGCCTGCACGACCGGCTGGCGGGGCAGGGCGCATGCTTCGGCGAGGTGGCGGGGTTCGAGCGTGCCAACTGGTTCGCCCCTGCGGGGGTCACCCCCGAGTACCACTACAGCTACGGACGACAGAACTGGTTCGAGCATTCCGCGCGCGAGCACGCCGCGGTGCGTGAGCGCGTGGGCCTGTTCGACCAGTCATCCTTTGCGAAATTCGCGCTGGTCGGGGCAGATGCCGAGGCGGTCCTCAACCAGATCTGCGCGGCCGAGGTCGCCGTGCCGGTGGGAAGGATCGTCTATACCCCGTGGCTCAACGAGCGCGGCGGGATCGAGGCAGACCTCACCGTGACCCGCGAGGCGGAGGATCGCTACCTGATCGTGACCGCCTGCGCCAGCCAGACGCGCGACTTTCACTGGCTGAGGACTCACATACCCGAGCATGCCCGGGCCGCGGCGGTCGACGTGTCGTCCGGTTACGCGGTGCTCGGCCTCATGGGTCCCCGCAGCCGCAGCCTGCTCGGCGAGCTCACCGACGCCGACCTCGGCAACGAAGCCTTTCCGTTCGGCACGTCCCGGGTCATCGACCTGGCCTACGCGCGCGTGCGTGCCAGCCGGATCACCTATGTCGGGGAGCTCGGGTGGGAGCTGTACATTCCCACGGAGTTCGCGCCGGCGGTGTACGAGGCGATCGTGGCCGCCGGCGCCCGCCACGGACTGTCACTGGCCGGTTACCACGCGATGAACTCGCTGCGGATGGAGAAGGCCTACCGGCACTGGGGCCACGACATCGGTGACGAGGACACGCCTCTGGAGGCGGGGCTCGGCTTCAGCGTCGGGTGGTCCAAGCCTGCAGGATTCATCGGCCGCGCCGCGCTGGAAGCACAACGGCGCCAGGGGCTGCGCCGGCGGCTGGTGGCCTTCAGGCTGTCGGCCGATGAGCCGCTCCTCTATCACAACGAACCGATCTGGCGGGACGGCCAGATCGTGGGGCGCATCACTTCCGGGATGTACGGACACACGCTCGGGCGGCCGCTGGGCCTGGGCTACGTCGCCCATCCGGAGGGACTGGCCTCGCCCGAGTGGGTCGCCGCGGGCGCCTACGAACTCGAGATCGCCGGGCGGCGTGTCCCGGCGGAGGCCTCCCTGCGGCCTTTCTATGATCCGGCCGGCGCGCGCATCCGGGCCTAGGGCCGGCGTGCCGGAGCGCAGGCGCCGGAACCGGTGGGCGGCACTCGAGGCATTCGCGCAGGGGCGACTGCCTCCCGGGACCGATCCGCGTTCGCTGCCGCGCCTGCGCTTCGACCGCGTGGCGCAGCGCCTGTCGAGGAGCCTGCAGGCGGCCCTGGGCGAAAGCGTGCCGAAGGCTGGCACGCTGGTGATCACCGTCACGGCACCGATACGCCTGCCGGCCCGCACGGTGGCGCAGATCGGCACGCGGCTCGGACAGCCGCTGCCGCCCGCCTTCGATGGCATCGTCTGCGGCAACCGCGTGCGGGTGCGGATGCTTTCCTGCCGCGCCCGGGGCGCGCCCCGGGTCATCGTCTTCGTGCACAACCCGCAGCCCTCGGTGCGCGGCCTGCTTGCCCTGGTCGAGGCGTGGCTAGGGGACTGAGGGGCGCAAGGCGGGCGGCTGGCGCGCCTGCGCTGCCTGTTCGAAGGCATACGCGCAGGCGATGAGACGCGCCTCGCTCCAGGCGGGACCGACGAAGGAGAGGCCCAGGGGCAGGCCATGCAGCGCACCCATCGGCACGGTGACGTGCGGGTAACCGGCCACCGCGGGAGCGGAGGTGATCTCCCCGCCGAGCAGGTGCTCGCCGTTGACCAGGTCGATCGTCGCTGCGGGGCCGGCCGTGGGCGCAATCAGCACATCGAGGTGATCCTGCGCCAGGGCGGCATCGATGCCCTCGGGGCCCGCCGCGCGCTTCGCGCGCTCGTGCGCCTCGGTGTATTCCTTCTCGAGCAGCGAGCCCTTGGCCTGCGCCTCGAGGAACAGGTCCTGCGGGAAATAGGGCATCTCCCGGGCCTGCTCGCGCTCGTTGAAGGCGATCAGGTCGGCGAGGGTCTTCGGTCCGGCGGGCCTGCCGGCGAGGTAGCGGTTGATGCCGTCCTTGAACTCGTACAGCAGCACCGTCTGCTCGTCCGCCTCCAGCGTGGTGTGCTTGGGGATTTCCACCGGATCGATGAGGATGGCGCCCTGCGCCCTGAGGATCCCGAGCGAGCGCTCGAAGACCGCATCGACCCCTTCATGGAAGCCGGCGTACTGGCGCAGCACCCCGATGCGCACGCCCTTGAGCGCCGCCCGGTCCAGCGACTTCGAGTAGTCGATCGCGGGACGGTCCTTCAGGGGCAGCGTCGCCGGGTCGTCCGGGTCGTAGCCTGCGATCACGCTCAGGACGGCGGCGGCATCGGCCACCGTGCGCGCCAGCGGACCTGCGGTGTCCTGGCTGGCCGAGATCGGGATGATCCCCGTCCTCGACACCAGCCCGACGGTGGGCTTGATGCCGACCAGCCCGTTGACGCTGGCCGGGCAGACGATCGAGCCATCGGTCTCGGTGCCGATGGCGACGACGGCAAGGTCTGCGGCCACGGCGACGGCGGACCCGGAGCTGGATCCGCAGGGGTTGCGGTCCAGCGCGTAGGGGTTGCGCGTCTGTCCCCCGCGCCCGCTCCACCCGCTCGAGGAGCGCTTGGAGCGAAAGTTCGCCCACTCGCTCAGGTTCGTCTTGCCCAGGATGAGCGCGCCGCTGGCGCGCAGCCTGGACACCACGAAGGCATCGCGCGCCGGCCGCGAGTGCACGAGCGCGAGGGAGCCTGCGGTGGTCAGCATCCGGTCGGCGGTGTCGATGTTGTCCTTGAGCAGCAGCGGGACGCCGTAGAGCAATCCGCGCGGCCCCGGCGCGGCGTCGAGCCGCGCGGCCAGCGCGGCCGCCTCGGGGTTGACCTCCAGCACCGCGCGCAGAGTGGGTCCGCGCGCGTCCAGGGCGGCGATCCGGGACACGTAGCGCCGCTGCAGCGCCGTGACGGAGGTGGCGCCACGCAGCAGTTCCGCGTGGACCTGCGCCACGGTCGCCTCGGGTGGCCGCGCCGCGCCGGCTGCCGCGGCCGCCATCAGGAGGCAGATCAGTGCGGGCCCGATCGACCGGGCCGGTGGTGCGCTGGGCATGTTTTCCTCGGTACCTATTGAGGCGTGCGGGTGCGTGTTGCCGCGGATTCTATCGAACGTGCGATCGCCTCCATGCCCGGGTCGCGCCCGGCGAGCCAGCTGCCGGCGCTGATCGGTGCCGCAAGGTCCGGATCGAGGTCCGCAACCTGCGCTTCGTAGCGGTCGCCGTAACAGGCCGGGTGCGCGGCGCACCCGTGCACCAGGTCCCAGAGCCCCGTGGTCATGTGCAGGCAGTAGTGCGAGTGCGGCATGCAGACATTGTCGCCTTCCGACCACCAGCGCAGCCGGTCGCCCACCGCTTCGCCGACCACCTGCACGCGCCCGGGCGCATCGTGCTTGAAGGCCGCGGCCGAGACGATGCCCGCCGAGAACGTATGGGGGCTCACCAGCACATAGATCTGCCCCGGCACGCGCGCGGCCAGCGAGCGCTGCCAGTCGCGCGTCAGATCGATGTCCCCGCCGGTGTCGAACCGCAGATCGACGATGAGATGGCGGGGTGGCTTCTCCTGCATGATCTCTTCGGCGCGGCGGCGCAGGTCCTCGACCGTCTCGCCGTCCGCATCGAAGTGCACGCGCATCTGCACGAACAGCGCGTCGAGCTCGGCCAGGCGTGCCACCCGGAATACCCGGGCGCCCTCCTGCAGGTACAGCGGCGTGACCGGCGGCTGGAACGAGGTCCAACCCTTCTCCGCGTCGCCCGGCCAGGCGGCCGGCGACCACAGCCGCTCGAATATCTGCCCGGGCGGCATCGAGGACTTGGCAACGAATTGCAGGGTGCGATGCACGCGCCGGCCGTCCGGGAGCTGGACCTGCAGCTCCAGCCGGTCCGCGCGCCGGGCAAGCCCCGCCGCGTACAGCATGCCCGCCTGCTCGATCACGGCAGGCTCGAGGTTCCAGCGGCGATAGCGATCGAGCCCGCCCCAGTATTCACGCAGGCCGGCGAAGAGTTCCCGCGCCGAACGCCCGTCGATGCTCAGCACGCGGGCCCCCAGCAGGTCCGCGTTCGCGGCATCGGCTCGGGCGATCACCCATTCTTCGGGAAACCAGAGCATGCGCACCGGCAGGCGCGCGGCGGGCCACCAGGCATCGCCCGCATCGTGCTCGGTGTCGTGCCCGTTATCGGCAAACGCGGCGATCCGCAGGATGCACAGCAGGAACTGCTCGGGCGTCATGGCATCGGCCCGGGGGACCGAGGCGTCGATGAAATGCACGGCGCGCTCGCGCGCCGCCGCCGTGAACACCGGGCTCTTGAGGACGTAGCCGGACCGGGCGACCGCGAGATCCTCCGCCCGGGGACCGGCGGGTGCGATAGAGGGGGCACCGCCGAGCGCGCCGGCCGCGATCATCGCGAGCAGCAGGGCGAACCGCCGGCCATCTCGGGTCATCGCGCGGATACTCTGCCACTTCGCCGCTCAGGACAAGCCAGAGTCCGCGCGGCGCGTCGGGGTGCTCGGCCGCGACGAGGATCGCGCCCGCACGAGGCGCGGGAACGGCCTAGAACTGCCCGCGCAGCTGCCGGGCCGCGCGCACCAGCAAGGTCGTGTCCACGCCGACCGCCACGAAACCCGCCCCGGCATCGAGGTAGCTGCGCGCCACGTCCGCATCGACGGCCAGGACGCCGGCGGCCTTGCCCGCCGCGCGCACGCGATGGATGCCCTGCCGGATCGCATCCTGGACCCGCGCATCGGTGGGCTGCCCCAGCAGCCCCATCGATGCGGCCAGGTCGGCGGGGCCGAAGAACACCCCGTCGATGCCCTCGGTGGCCGCGATCGAGGCGAGATCCTGCAGGCCCGCGAGTGATTCGACCTGGACCAGCACGCACAGCTCCCGGGCGCTCTCGCGCAGGTAGTTGCCGATCTGGTTCCAGCGCGAGGCGCGCGCCAGCGCACTGCCCACGCCGCGCACGCCGGCCGGCGGATAGCGGGTCGCGGAAACGATCCGCGCCGCCTGCGCGGCGGACTCGACCATGGGAACCAGCAGGGTCTGCACGCCGAGGTCGAGGTATTGCTTGAGGAGCGTGCGGTCATCGGACGGGGTCCGCACCACCGCCTGCACCGGGTACGCCGCGACGGCCTGCAGCTGCGACAGCACGGTGCGCACATCGTTGGGGGCATGCTCGGCATCCAGTGCCAGCCAGTCGAACCCGCAGCCGGCGAGCAGCTCCGCGGCGTACGCATCGGCGAGTCCCAGCCACAGTCCGATCTGCGGCTGGCGCGCCTGCAGCGCCTGCTTGAAGGTGTTGCGGGGCATGTCCATGGTCAGGTGAAGCGCACCGCGATGCCTCCGAGGCGGCCGAAATCGGCCTGCAGCCGGTCGCCCGCCGCCACCTCGACGGGGCGCGTGAAGGAGCCGCTGAGCACCAGGTCGCCGCGCTCGAGCTGCTCGCCGTAAGGGGCGATCTTGTTCGCCAGCCAGGCGACGCCGGTGGCCGGGTGATTGAGCACCCCCGCCGCGAGCCCGGTCTCCTCGACGACCTCGTTCCGGGAAAGCAGCGCGCCCACCCAGCGCAGGTCGAGTGCGTCGGGTCGCGCCCGATGTCCGCCCACCACGACGCCTGCGTTCGCTGCGAAGTCGGCGATGGTGTCGAAGACCTTGCGCGGCGCCCGGGTCTCGCGGTCGAGGCGCTCGATGCGCGCATCGATGATCTCCAGCGCGGGCGTCACGTAGGCGGTGGCCCTGAGCACGTCGCTCAGCGCGACCCCGGGCCCGCGCAGCGGGGCATCGAGGACGAACGCGAGTTCGACCTCGACGCGCGGGGAGATGAAGAGGTTCATGGGGATGTCGCTGCCGTCGGCGAAGAACATGTCGTCCATCAGCGGCGCGAAATCCGGCTCGGTGATCTGCGATGCCTGCTGCATGGCGCGTGAGGTCAGGCCGATCTTGCGCCCCTTGATCGTGCGGCCCCGGGCCAGTTCCAGCTGCACCCAGGCGCGCTGGATGGCGTAGCCATCGTCGATCGTCATGCCGGGGTGCTCGCGGGAGAACTGGCGCACGCAGGTGCGGGTGCGGCGGGCCTCTGCCAGCCGCCCGGCAAGCTCGGCGATGGTTTGCGCGGGGAGGGTGGTGGTCATGGCTTGGCGAACAGGGGATGGATCGAGCTGTGCTTGGCGTCGAACACTTCCTGGCCCTCGTCCACCTGCAGGGTGATGCCGATGTAGCGCGCGGCGAGCAGGGGCTCGAAATGCGCGCGCGCGGCGGCAGCCAGGGCCTCGCCGGCGCGCTGCTTGACCGCGCCGGAGCGCCCGCGCCCCATGCGAAGGTTCAGGTACACGAAGGCGTAGTCGCGCTGCCCGTCCGCGACCGCGGAGTGGGCCGCCGGATAGGCCAGTACGCGCACCCCGCCGGTCGGGAACACCTGCCTGGACTCCTCGTCGCGGACGGCGAGCATGGCATCGGCCAGGCTGCGGCACAGCCGGTCCATGTCCGTCTGCGTCTCGAGGTTCGGGGTATAGAGGATGACGAGGTGTGGCATGGGGCCTGCGGCCTACGCTGAGATGTCCATGGTGGCGATCGTGCAGCCCACCGCGAAGATGGGGATCGGGGCATAGTGCTGCACGTGGCCGCTGCCGCGTGCCGCCGCGGCGACGGCGATGAAGGTGCGGATCTCGAAGCCGCCCTGGCCGGCGTCGCGGTAGGTCTCCCGGTCGGAGTAGGAGAGCAGCGCCTGGCGGTCGTTGCGCGACCAGCGTTCCAGGAACTGCCGGTCCCAGGCTTCATTGATCTTCCCGGAGTCGGGCGTCGCCGGCCAGTGCGAGATGCCCCCGGTGCCGATGAGGGCCAGCCGCTGCGGGACCTTGTCGGCCGCGCGCCGCAGCGCCTCCCCGAGGGCCCACGCCCGGTGCAGCGGCGCCAGCGGCGGCCCCTGGCAGTTGATGTTGACCGGCACGATCGGCAGCTCGTACTCCGGCGTGAGGAAGTGCAACGGCACCATGATGCCGTGGTCGAACTTCCACTCCTCGGCGAAGGCCAGGTCCACCGACTGCATCGCCTCGCGGATCAGCTCCCCGGAGAGCGCGGCGTTGCCGGGGATGCGGGTGCGCGGGATCCCGAGCCAGGCCGGATCCTCGATCGGGCCGTCGTAGCGATCGGCCATGCCGACCGCGAAGCTCGGCATGTTGTTCATGAAGAAGTTGGCGAAGTGCTCCGCGGCAATCACGATCAGGGCATCCGGATGCGCGGCCCGCAGCTGCTCGCGCAGGCCGTGGTAGGCGCCGTGGAAGGCCTCGCGTGCCGCAGGGTCTGCCATGTGCGCGCGCCCGGTGATCCCCGGCGCGTGGCTGCAGATGCCTGCGAACACCAGGCTCATACCCCGGCCACCCGGTCCTCCGGCGCCGTGGTCATGGCGTACACCCCGGCGCGCACCGGGCCGTGGCGCCTCACCCCCTCGCGCATCGCCTGCAGGTAGGCCGGCCAGGACAGGCCGAGGAAGGCGGCGAAGTGCATGAGCAGCTGGCCGTTCGCGCCGAGCACGTAGATGAGGCCGACGTCGCCGGCCGCGAGCGCCGCGCGCTCCTCGGCCGTGAGTTCGTAGCGGGCGAGCAGGTCCTCGGGCTGGGCGCGGTAGGCGGCCTGCACGCCCGGCTCGCGATTGATGTCATAGAGGAACTTCTGCAGCTGGTAGAGGCTCATGGCGTCGCATCGGCCCGGTGGCGCACCGTGTCAACCGCCCCAGTGCGGAATGGGGTGGCTACCGAGGCTCACGCAGACGTTCTTCGGTTCCAGGAACACCTCGTAGCTCCAGGTGCCTCCCTCGCGGCCGACGCCGGAGTCCTTGGTGCCGCCGAACGGCTGGCGCAGGTCGCGCACGTTCTGGCTGTTCACGAAGCACATGCCCGCCTCGATGGCCCCGGCGACGCGGTGGGCGCGGCCAAGATTCTCGCTCCAGACGTAGCTGCTCAGGCCGTAGCGGATGTCGTTGGCCTTGGCGATGGCGTCCGCCTCGTCGGTGAAGGGGATCAGGCACGCCACGGGGCCGAAGATCTCCTCCTGGGCGATGCGCATGCGGTTGTCGACATCGGCGAACACGGTGGGCCACACGTAGTTGCCGGCCGCGACCGCCGCGGGCAGCTCGGGGGCATAGGAGGGCTGCCCGAGCCCGCCGCACAGGAGCGTCGCCCCTTCCTTCTGCCCCTCGGCGATGTAGCCACGGACCTTTTCCAGGTGCGCCTTGCTGATCATGGGCCCGACGAGCGTCTGTTCGTCGAGCGGGTCGCCGACCCGGATGCGCCGCGCCCGCTCGCTGAAGCGCGCCGCGAAATCCGCATAGATCGATTCCTGCACCAGGATCCGCGAGCCGGCGGTGCAGCGCTCGCCGTTGTTGGAGAAGACCATGAACAGCGCCGCATCGAGCGCGCGCGGCAGCGCGGCGTCCTCGAACACCACGAACGGGCTCTTGCCACCGAGCTCCATGCTGAACTTCTTGAGGCCGGCGGCCCTGACGATGCGGTTGCCCGTGAGCGTCGAGCCGGTGAAGGAGATTGCCCGGACGTCCGGATGCTGGCACAGCGGCTCCCCGGCGCTCGCACCGAGCCCGTGCACGATGTTCAGGACTCCGGGCGGGATGCCCGCCTCGAGCGCCAGTTCGCCCAGCCGCGCGGCCGTGAGCGGGGAGAGCTCGCTCATCTTCAGCACCGCGGTGTTGCCGAAGGCGAGCGCGGGTGCGACCTTCCAGGTCGCCGTCATGAACGGCACGTTCCACGGGGAGATCAGGGCGCACACGCCCACCGGGTGGAACAGCGTGTAGTTGAGGTGGGTCGGCGTCGGGTAGGTGTGCCCGTCCACGCGCACGCACATCTCCGCGAAGTACTGGAAGTTGTCCGCCGCGCGCGGGATGAGCTGCTTGCCCGTCTGGGCCAGCGGCTGGCCGGTGTCCTGCGTCTCCGTGCGGGCCAGCGCTGGCACCTCGCGCGTGATCAGCTCGCCGAGCCGGCGCAGCAACGCGGCCCGCTCCGGGGCCGGACGACCCGCCCAGGCGGGGAAGGCGTCCTTGGCGGCGGCCACCGCGGCGCCGACCTCGCTGGCCGTGCCGCTGGCGACCTCGGCGAGCACCTGCTGGGTCGCGGGGTTCACCGATTCGAAGTAGCTGCGGCTGGCGACCCGCCGGCCGTTGATGAGGTGGTCGATTTTCATGCGCGGGGGCCTTCAGCGGCCGTAGAGCTCGTCTCCGACGATCGTGTTCTTGAGCGCACCCAGCCCGTCGATCTCGCAGACTACCTCATCGCCCACCGCGACGTTGGTGACGCCTTCGGGCGTGCCGGTGAGGATCACGTCGCCGGCACCGAGGGTCATGAAGGCGCTCAGGTACTCGATCAGGCGTGCAACCCCGGTGATCATGTCCCGCGTGTTGCCCTGCTGCGTGAGCGTGCCGTTGACGTAGGTGCGCAGGGCGAGGTTCCCCACGTCCGCAACGTCGGCCGCATCCACCAGCCAGGGTCCCAGCGCCGTGGCGCCGTCGCGGTTCTTGACGCGCAGGTTGGGGCGGTACCAGTTCTCCAGGTAGTCCCGGATGGCGTAGTCGTTGGCCACGCAGTAACCGGCGACGTGCGCCAGTGCCTCGCTGCGGGGGATGCGGCGCGCGGGGCGGCCGATGACCACGGCCAGCTCGCACTCGTAGTGCATGAACTTGACCCCGGCGGGACGGCGGGTCTGGCCCCGGTGGCCGATGAGCGTGCCGGGACCCTTGAGGAACACCAGCGGCTCCTCCTGGGCGGCAAACGACAGCTCGCGGGCCCGCTCCGCGTAGTTCAGGCCCAGTGCGATCACCGTGCCCACCTCCAGGGGCGGCAGCCATACGACGGCATCCTCCGCCAGCAGGCGCCCGTCGGTGAGGCGCACACCCGGGCGGCCATCGCCGAGGGCCTCCGGCTCGGCGGCATGGATGGCCCCGGCGTAGGCGACGCGGGCGCGCTTCATGCCGGCTCTGCCACGAAGGGAGTCTCGAGCCGCCCGAGTCCTGGGATCTCGATCGCGGCGCGCTGCGAGGCCCGCACCCGCGGTGCGGGGGCGGCGGCCCCCACCGCCAGGACATCCCCGGGGGAGAGCGTCATGAACTCGGTGACATCGGCCAGCAGCCTCCCCACCGGGCGGACCAGCTGCGCGGTGCTCGCGCTCAGGCGCAGCTGACCGTCGATCAGGACGCGGATCTCCAGGGCGTCGGGGTCGGCGATGGCCGAGCGCGGCACGAACCGCCCCAGGGGACAGAAGCCATCGCGCGCCTTCGCACTGATGGAGGGCCGGAAATAGGGCTGATGCGGGATGCTGACATCGTTCACGATCAGGTAGCCGGCCAGGGACTCCAGCGCGCGGTCTTCCTTAAGGCGGCAGGCGGGCCGGCCGATCACCAGGCCCAGGCAGGCGCCGACTTCCAGTTCCGCGGTGCCGGCGGGCACCACGACCGGGTCGCCATCGCCCGCGAGCGTGTTGCGCGGCTTGAGGTAGAGCACCGGCGCCTGCGGCACGGCGTTGTAGGGCGCGCGGGTCGCCGCCTCGCCCAGTTCCAGCAGCGCTGTGCGGTGATTGAGCAATGCGCCGTACACGACTCCGGAGAGCCGGTAGGGGGACACGTCGATGAGTACGGGCACGGGATCTCCCGGTCGACCCGGAAATTCACTAATAGATTAGCAAATCGTTCACTAATGTGTGAGTATGTTGTCCGAACGCCTTCCGGCAAGGACTGCGTGCCTGACTATGGGTTTCAAGCCGACCGGTCTGCACCACCGCAACCTGCCCCTCGTGCTGCTGCAGGCGCGCGAGCGCGTCCTGTCCTACTTCCGCCCCATCCTGAACGCCAACGGCATCACCGAGCAGCAGTGGCGCATCGTGCGCCTGCTCTACGAGGCGCGCTCGCTCGAGCCGCGCGAGATCGTCGAGGCCTGCCGCATCTCCAGTCCCAGCATGTCGGGCGTGCTCGCGCGGATGGAGGAGCTGGGTCTGGTCAAGCGCCGCCGCCTCGACCACGATCAGCGGCGCGTGCGGGTCGCGCTCACGCCGCGGGCCCGCGCCATGGCGGCGCGCATGGCGCCGCAGATCGAGGCCACCTACCGGCGCATCGAGCAGCAGGTGGGGGCGCAGTTCAGCGGGCGGCTGCAGCTGGCGCTGGACCAGTTGCTGGCCGCACTGCCGGAATACGAACCCGGGGGGACGCACGCCGAGGGCGCGCCCGCCTCCGAAGAGGACGACGCTCAGGTCGGCGTCTTCGATGTAGCATAGCCACGGGCCCGCAGATAACTAAAAGCCGCGGAAGGGGAGAGCCATGAAGGTCGACAAGGTGCGGATGGCGTTGATCACCGCAGTCTCAATGGTCACGGTCGCTGGGGCGAGTGCTGCCGCCGAGGCCCCGCCGACGCCCCCGGGGGGGCTCGAGGAAGTGATCGTCACGGCGCAGAAGCGTGCCGAGACCGAGCAGTCGGTGCCGATGTCGATCACGACCTTCAGCGCGGAGGCCCTGCAGGCCAAGGCCATCAACAACTTCTTCGACTACGCCACCAAGGTGCCCAACCTCGCCTTCGCCCCGACCGGGGACGGCGTCGGCACGGCGCGCACGGTCTCGATCCGCGGCATATCGGGCAACGACGTCACCGGCTTCTACATCGACGACATCCCGCTGCCGGACTCGATCGATCCGCGCGTGCTGGACGTCGACCACATCGAGGTGCTGCGCGGCCCGCAGGGCACGCTGTTCGGCGCGCGCTCGATGGGCGGCACGGTGCGCATCATCACCAAGGAACCCGACCTTGCGAATTCCTCGTTGGTGGTGCACGGCGGCATCTCCGACACGCTGCGCACCGACCGCCCGAACTACACCGGCGATGCGATCCTCAACGCCCCGCTGGTTCCGGGCCGGGTCGCCTTGCGGGTGACGGGCTTCTACGACTCACAGGCGGGTTACTTCAAGCGCACCTGGTGCGAGGACCCTGCCACCGCCGGCATCACCTGCTTCCCGCTGTCGAGCACCGGGCGCACCGGCACCAGCGACGTGGCGGCCATCGACACCTACGGCGGCTCGGTGAGCCTGAGCATCAAGGCCAGTGATGCGATCACGATCACCCCGCGCGTGATGGTGCAGCGCGCCGGCTACAACGGACTTCCCCTCGGGGACTACAACAGCGTGCCCGACAATGGCATCGGCTTCCCGGCGCCCTCGGGTCCCTACACGCTGCCGCAGCCGCTGGTCACCAACAACTTCACGCAGGCGCGCTTCTTCAACATCCCGGAAGGGGGCACCGACTGGTGGAACCTGTACTCGCTGAACTTCCGCTGGAAGACCGGCATCGGCGAGTTCGTTTCCTCGACGGCGTACTTTGACCGCCGGGTGGAGGAGACCGAGGACGAGACTGAGTTCGTGTGGGCGGCGATCACCTCCGGTGCGTGCGCGGACCCCGCGCCCTACTGCAACCCCCCGTCCCCGGGTGGGATCACGGAGATCAAGTCCTACTACCGCTTCGTCGAGGAGGCGCGCTTCGCCTCCACGCTCTCCGGGCCGGTCCAGTTCGTGGTCGGCGCCTTCTACTCCGACTTCCACGGCCGCGTGCCCTTCGCCTCGCTGTACCCGCCCGCCCAGGTGCCGAACCTGGACGATCAGCTCACGGGCGGCGAGCCGAACAATCCGGACGGGATTCCCAACCTCATCTTCGCCCAGGACTTCCACACCGACGTGAAGGAACCGGCCCTGTTCGGCGAGGTGACCTGGGCCATCACCCAGGCCTTCCAGGCGCGGCTCGGGCTGCGCTGGTACCAGGTGAAGACGACCTCCGAGGGATTCGAGGAGGGCCTCGCCGTGGGCGGCGGAAAGATCGTCAGCCCGCAGGCGACGATCAAGGAGGATGGCGTCAATCCGAAGTTCGAGCTCGACTACCACGTCGATGCGGACAAGATGGTCTACGCCCTGGCCTCCAAGGGTTTCCGTCCGGGCGGCGTGGTGCCGATCGTGCCGCCCGGGATCCCCGGGACGCCCAACGACTGCGTGGCGGCGCTGCAGGAGGTGAACCCGAACCTCACCCTGGACGACACGCGCAGCTTCAAGTCCGACTCGCTGTGGAACTACGAGCTCGGCGCCAAGACCGCCTGGTTCGACCACCGCCTGACCCTGAACGCGGCCGGCTTCTACATCCGCTGGAACAACATCCAGCAGGCGGTGCTGCTGCCGTGCGGGTTCCAGTTCATCGCCAACGCCGGCGCGGCCGAGAGCAAGGGCGGGGAGCTCGAGCTGCGGGCCGCGGCGACCGAGCACCTGCGCCTCTCGCTCGGGGTGGGCTACCAGGACGCGAAGATCACCGAGGCGGGTGAATCGGCGCAGGCCGTGGGCTCGCCGGTCTTCAACGTCCCCAACTGGACCGGCAATGCCTCGGCGACGTACTCGCTGCCGCTGGGCGCCTCGTGGAATTCCGCGACCGAGGTCGATTTTTCCTACATCGGGCACAGCTACAGCTCGAGCAACACCTCGGACCTGTCGCGCGAGCGCCCGGCGTACCGGCTGCTGGATGCGCGCATCGCCTTCATCCACGGCGCGACGGAACTCGCGCTGGTCGGTAAGAATCTGACCAATGAGGTCACGAACCTGGGCGATAACCGCTCGATCGCGGCGGAGGTTCCGGGGCGCCCGCGGTTGTTCATCAACCAGCCGCGCACGCTCGGCGTCGAGTTCGTGCAGCATTTCGATTGACGAGGCACGGCCACTGCATCAGGGCATGAACCGCAGGCGACCGGAGCGGGCCGCCAAGTCAGGAGGAGCCACCCATGTTTCTTAAGAACTGCTGGTATGTCGCCGCCTGGGACTACGAACTGATCGACGGGAAGATGCTGGCGCGCACCCTCCTGAACGAGAACGTGCTCCTGTACCGGGGCGACAGCGGCGAGGTCATCGCCCTGAACAACCGCTGCCCGCACCGCGGCGCCCTCCTGTCCGACGGGCGCCGCGAGGGCGACGACGTGCGCTGCATGTACCACGGCATCAAGTACAACAAGGACGGACGCTGCCTGCAGATTCCGGGCCAGGACATGATTCCGCCCAAGCTGCGCGTGAGAAAGTACCCGATCGTCGAGAGCGCGCGGCTGATCTGGATCTGGATGGGCGACCCGGCACGCGCGGACCGCACCCTGATCCCGGAATACGCGCCCTTGCACGACCCGAAGTGGCGGGGGCTGCCGGCGTACCTGCACTACGATGCCAACTATCTGCTCATCGTCGACAACCTGAGCGACTTCTCGCACCTGGCGTTCGTGCACACCAACACGCTCGGGGGCTCCGAGGAGTACGCCTACGTCACCAAGCCGGTGGTGGTGGAGAAGCAGGAACGCGGCTTCCGGGTGGATCGCTGGCACATGAACAGCGAGGCGCCGCCCTTCCACAAGAAGGTCATCCGCGACAAGGACGCCCGCGTCGACCGGCGCAACCACGTGACCATGCTGATTCCGGGGATCTTCTACATGGAGACCACCTTCACCCCGGCCGGGCAGGGCGCCGAGAAGGGCAACCTCGAGAACGCGCGCGAATACCGCAACTGCCAGTACATGACGCCCGAGACCGACCGCACCACGCACTTCTTCTGGGTCTACCTGAACAACTTCGAGGGCACCGACACCACGATATCCGCCTCGCTCCTGGACAGCCTCATCGAGGGCTTCCTCGAGGACAAGGCGATCATCGAGCGCCAGCAGAAGACCCTGGAGGAGGACCCGAACTTCCAGATGCTCGGCATCCTCGCGGACGCCCCCCTCGCGCACTTCCGGCGCGTCCTCGACAAGCTGATCCAGGCGGAGCAGGAGCCACCGGCAGGGACCGTGCCGGCCGCGGCCGGCGCCGCGAAGCAGACCTCGCTCGCCTAGCCGCGGGGATCCGTGAGCGCGCTGCAGGTGTCCGGCGAGGAGTTCCGCGACCTGGCAGCGCGCGTCGTCGGGCTGGCAGGCGGACTCTACGCCGGACTCGACGGTGCGCGGGCGTACCCGCAGGCATCCGGGACCGAGGTCCGGCAGGCCTTCGATGAGCCGCTGCCGCGAGAGGGCCTCAGGGGCGCGGCCTTCGATGCGCTCGAGGACGTGATCCGCCTCTCGCGGCTGCCCACGCCGCGCTTCTTCGGCTACGTGTTCGGCTCGGGCGAGCCGGTGGCGGCGCTCGGTGACCTCATGGCCAGTGTCCTCAACCAGAACGTCACCGCGTGGCGCTCGGCGCCGGCGGCCGTGAGCATCGAGCGGCAGGTGGTGCGCTGGATCGCCGAGGCGCTCGGCTGCCCGCAGCTGCAGGGCAGCCTGTGCGGCGGCGGCTCGTCCGCCAACCTCATGGGCCTGGCCATGGCACGCGAGGCCCTGCTGCCCGCCAACGAATCGGGTGCCCGTGCCGGCACCCTCTACTGCTCCGGCGAAGTGCACATGTCGATCGCCAAGGCGGTCGCGCTCCTCGGCCTGGGGCGCAGCAGCCTGCGCGTCGTGCCGGCGGATGCGCAGGGGCGCATGAGCCTGCGTGGACTGGAGGCGGCCATCGCCCGGGACACCGCCGCCGGCGGCAGCGGCATTGCCGTCATCGCCTCGGCGGGGACGGTGAGCACCGGTGCCATCGACCCGCTGGAGGAGATAGCCTCGGTCTGCCGCGCACACAAGCTCTGGCTGCACGTGGATGGTGCCTACGGGGCGCTCGGCAGCCTGGCCCAGCCGCACAAGTTCCGCGGACTGGAGCGGGCGGACTCCCTGTCGGTCGACCTGCACAAGTGGCTGTACCAGCCGGTGGATTGCGGCCTGCTGTTGTTCCGCGACGCGGCCATCGCCCGCCGGACCTTCGCGCACACCGAGGACTACGCGCGCGTCATCGGCCCGGGCCCCGAGGAGGACTTCGCCTTCTTCGAGGAGTCGCTGGAGCTGTCGCGGCGGTTCCGCGCCCTGAAGGTGTGGCTGTCGCTGCGCTACCACGGCCTGGAGGCGTTCCGGAGCGCGATCGGCGCCGACCTGCAGCACGCGCAGGACCTTGCCGCCGCGATCCGCGGCTGCCCGGAGCTGGAGCTTCTGGCGCCCGTCGAACTGAGCGCAGTGTGCTTCCGCCACCGCGGCACGGCGACCGACCGGGACCTGGACCGCTTCAACGCGGCACTGCTGCGGCGGCTCATCGCGAACGGCGAGGTGTACCTGTCCAACGCCACCGTCGCCGGCCGGTTCGCGCTGCGCGCCTGCTTCGTAAATCACCGTACCGCTGGCGCTGACGTTGCTAAGATCGTTCCCGAGGTCCTGCGGGCGGCGCGCTCCGTTTCCGCCGGACGCACGACAAACCAAGCGAGCTGAGGCATCCCATGGCTGCGTATGTACTGACGATTGACGGCAAGGCGGCCAAGGCCGCCGGGACTTTCGACGTGGTGAACCCCGCGGACGAGTCGGTGGTGGCCCGCTGTCCGCTGGGCAGCCCGGAACTGGTCGATCTGGCCGTGGCCAGCGCGCGCCGCGCGCTGCCGCTGTGGTCCGCGGTGCCCGATGCCGAGCGCGCCGCCAAGCTCATGGAGATTGCCGCGCTGATCGAGCAGCACCACGCGGAACTGTCCGAGCTGGTGACCCGGGAGCAGGGCAAGACCCAGAGTGGCCCGGGCGCGAACTTCGAGGTCGGCGGTGCGGTCGCCTGGACCCGCGTCACCGCCGGACTGAGCCTGTCCGCGGAGACCGTCCAGGACGACAAGACCGCTTCCATCGTCATCGAGCGCAAGCCGGTCGGCGTCGTGGCCTCGATCACGCCGTGGAACTGGCCCCTGATCATCGCGGTGTGGCACGTCATGCCGGCCGTGCGGGTCGGCTGTACGGTGGTCATCAAACCCTCGCCGTTCACGCCGCTGTCCACGCTGCGCCTGGTGGAGCTGATGAACCAGGTGCTGCCCCCGGGCGTCGTCAACGTCGTGACCGGCGGTCCGGAGGTGGGCTCGCAGCTGGCCAGCCATCCGGGGGTCGACAAGGTCGTGTTCACCGGCTCGGTGGCCACCGGCAAGAAGATCATGGGCAGCGCCTCGCAGAGCGGGGTGAAGCGCGTGACCCTGGAGCTCGGTGGCAACGATGCGGGCGTCGTGCTGCCCGGCACCGACATCGGCCCGCTGCTGGAGAAGCTCTTCTGGGGCTGCTTCATCAACGCAGGGCAGACCTGCGCGGCGCTCAAGCGCCTGTACGTCCATGAAAGCCAGTACGACGAGGTGGTGCGGCGCTTCACCGAGTTTGTCGCCGCCATACCGGTCGGCAACGGCCTCGATCCGAAGAACCTCATCGGGCCGGTCTCCAACCGCATGCAGCTGGATAAGGTGATCGGCTACGTGGAGGACGCCCGGGCACGGGGCGCCAAGGTGGTCCTCGGCGGCAAGCGCAAGGAGGAACCCGGGTTCTTCTATCCCCTCACCGTCATCGCCGATGCGACCGACGAGATGCGGGTGGTCAAGGAAGAGCAGTTCGGGCCGGTCGTGCCCATCCTGAAATACCGGACCGTGGACGAGGCCATCAAGCGCGCGAATTCCCTGGACGTGGGCCTCGGCGGCTCGGTGTGGGGCAACGATCCCAAGGAGGCCGCCAAGTACGCGCGCCAGCTCGAGTGCGGGACCGCCTGGGTGAACCAGCATGGCTCGCTGCACCCGCTGGCACCGTTCGGCGGGGTCAAGAACTCCGGCGTGGGCGTGGAGTTCAACGTCGATGGCCTGAAGGAATACACCACCATCCAGGTCGTCAATGTGGCGCGCTGAGCAGCGCCGCCGCGGGCGGCCCCGGGCCCTGGCGTGCGCGGCGGTGGTGCTGGCGGCGGCGGGGCACGCCGCGCTCGCCCAGCTGCCGGTCGAGCCGCTGGTGAACGAGCCGGCGTTGCCGGCGCACCCCGGTCCGCACTGGGTGTGGGTGAACGACGTCGTGTTCGACTACATGGCCGACGGGCGTGCGTACCTGATCGATGCCGATGCCGGAAAGTTCCGCGGCATGCTCAGCACCGGCTACGGCTACGTCGGCGTCGTCCCGGCGCGCACCAGCGACGTGCTGTACTCGCCGGAGACCTACTTTGCCCGCGGCACGCGCGGTGCGCGCACCGACGTGGTGACGCTGTACGACCCGAAGACGCTCAGCCCGGCCGGCGAGGTCCCGATCCCGCCCAAGCGGGCCGCGATCATGCCGATGGTGAACGCCTCGGTGCTCACCGACGACGAGCGATTCCTGCTCATCTACAACTTCACGCCCGCGCAGTCGGTCAGTGTCGTCGACACCAAGAGCCGCCGCTTCGTCGGTGAACTCGACACGGCCGGGTGCGCCCTGGTGTACCCGACCGGGCCGCGCTCGTTCTTCTCGATCTGCGCGGATGGCTCGCTGCTGAAGGTCGGCATCGACGAGCAGGGCAAGGCCACCGGCAGCGCGCATACGGGGAAGCTGATCGATGCCGAGAACGATCCGGTCACCGAGAAGGGCGTGCGCAGCGGCGACACCTACTGGTTCGTGTCCTTCAAGGGCCAGGTGCTGCCGCTGAAGGTCGCCGCGGGCGAGATCTCCGCCGGGCCGCGCTGGTGGCTGACGAGCGCGCAGGAGCGCCGGCAGTGGCGGCCGGGGGGGCTGCAGCACCTCGCCATCCACCGCAGCACGCACGAGCTGTACGCCATCATGCACCAGGGGGGCGAGGGCACCCACAAGGATCCGGGCAACGAGGTCTGGGTCTTCGACACCGCGACCGGTGCGCGCACGCGCAAGATCACGCTCGCCAGCCCCGCCGGCTCGATCCAGGTGACCGAGGACGACAAGCCGCTGCTGCTCGCCACCTTCATCGGCAGCCACAACCTGGAGGTCTACGATGCGCGATCCGGCAAGCATCTGCGCACCGTGCCGGACATCGGCCTGACCCCGACCACGATGCTCTTGCCGTGAGAAATTCCCGGAGCCTGTGACATGAAGCTGGTAGATCGGTGGATGGAGGAGGGGGCGCGCGATCTTGCGCGCCGCACCAGTCGGCGCGGCATGCTCGGGCGCCTGGGATTCGTGCTGGCCGGTGCGGTGGCCTTCCCGCTGCTGCCCATGGCACGTGGCGCGGCGGCCAAGGCCCCCTCGGCCAGCGACCCGGGAGATCCCAGCAGCTGCGACTACTGGCGTCATTGCGCGATCGACGGCTTCCTGTGCAGCTGCTGCGGGGGCACGCAGCACAGCTGTCCGCCGGGGACCGAGCCCTCGGCGGTGACCTGGATCGGGACCTGTCACAACCCGGGCGATGCCAAGGACTACATCGTGTCCTACAACGACTGCTGCGGGAAGGGCAGCTGCGGCCGCTGCCTGTGCAACCGCAACGAGGGTGACCGGCCGATCTACGCCCCGTTCCGGGCGAACGACTACGACTGGTGCGCCGGCAGCAAGGTCGGGATGCCCTACCACTGCTCGGTCGCGCGCATCGTCGGGACGAAATGACCCTGCCCGGCAGCGTCCGGGCGCTGCGCTCCCTGCTCGCCACCGTGCCCGCCTGTGTTGCGCTGCTCGGCGTCGCCCCGCGCGGCCACGCCGACGAGCCGCAGACCGACTACATGCTCAACTGCATGGGCTGCCACGTCCAGGACGGCTCGGGTGCGCAGGGCAAGGTCCCCTCGCTGCGCGATACCCTGGTCCCGTTCGCGCAGACAGCCGACGGGCGCCGCTACCTGGTGCAGGTTCCGGGTACCGCGCAGTCGGTGCTGTCCGATGCCGAGATCGCGGCCCTGCTGAACTGGATGATGCGCCAGCTGAGCGGCGTGCCCCTGCCCGCCGGTGTCGCGGACTTCACCGCCCAGGAGGTCGGAAGCTACCGCGCGCAGCGGCTGGAGGACCCGGCCGCGATGCGCGCGCAGCTGCTGCTGAAGGCTGCCCACCCTTAAGACTTCCCGGGCTGCGGCGGCACCGCCGGCGTGCAGGCCCGCGCCGCCATCCAGCCGTGGCGCAATCACGCCACTGTATGGACACGAATGCGCGCCGTGCACGCTCAGCGGCGCATGCATAATCCGCGGATGATGCAGGGTGCACTGTTTGCCGGAACGGCCGCCGAGGCGCTGCCAGGATTCCACTACCATCCGGAGTTCCTCAGCGCGGCGGAGGAAGGGGAGCTTCTGGAGCGGATCGGCGCGCTGCCATGGCAGCAGGCGCAGTACCCGGAGTGGCACGCGCGGCGGCGCATCGTGAGCTTCGGCGGCCGCTACGATTTCACCCTTCAGGCGCTCAGCGACGCCCCTCCCATCCCGGCATTCCTGCTGCCGCTGCGCGAGCGGGTCGCAGCGCTCGCCGGCCTTTCGCCCGCGCGCATCCACCATGCGATGCTCGCCGAGTACGCGCCCGGCACGCCGCTCGGCTGGCACCGCGACGTCCCGGAGTTCGAGGTGATCATGGGCGTTTCGCTGCCGGGACGCGCCCGACTGCGCTTTCGTGCCTGGCCCCCGCGGCCAGAGGCCCGCACCGCGCTGGCCCTGGGGCTGGCGCCGCGCTCGGCGTACGTGCTGCGCGACGAGGCCCGCTGGCAGTGGCAGCACGCCGTCTCGCCCACCCGGGAGCTGCGCTACTCCATCACCTTCAGGACGCGCAGCTCGTGAGCCCGGAGGAAAGATCCGCGCGGCCGGCGGCCCCCGAGGACCCCGAGCCGGTCGCGGTACCGCACGCGGAGCTCTCCGCGCAGGCGCTGCGCGGGGTCATCGAGTCCTTCGTGCTGCGCGAGGGCACCGACTACGGGGAGCGCGAATTCACGCTCGAGCAGAAGATCGCGCACGTGCGGGCCCAGCTGGACAGCGGCGAGGCCCAGATCTTCTTCGACCCGGGCTCCGAGAGCATCGACATCGTGCGGACCCGGCCGCGCTGAGCGCACGCCCGGCCGGGCGGCCGCCGCGCGGGCAAGGGTGTATGCTTCGGCGCTTTCCCAGCCGCTCAGGAACGCCATGATCCACCACACCGCCCGTGCACTTCTGGCTTGTTCGATGCTGGCCTGCGCCTGCGCCGCCGCGGCTGCGGGCGCCGATGCCACGGTCCCCGACCAGGCCTTCGGCGCGATGAAATGGCGCAGCATCGGGCCGTTCAGGGGCGGCCGCGCGGTCACGGTCACCGGGGTCCCGGGCGCGCCGAACACCTTCTACTTCGGGGCCGCCGCCGGCGGGGTCTGGAAGAGCGTGGATGCCGGGGCCACCTGGAATCCCATCTTCGATGCGGTGCCGGCATCCTCCATCGGGGCCATCGCGGTCGCGCCCAGTGACCCGAACATCCTCTACGTGGGCACGGGCGAGGGAAACCTGCGCGGCAACGTCACCTGGGGCCGCGGCGTCTTCAAGTCCACCGACGCGGGGGCGACCTGGACTCACATCGGGCTGGAGGATACCCGCCAGATCGGTGCCCTCATCGTCGATCCGCACGATCCGAACGTGGTGCTGGTGGCGGCCATCGGCCACGCCTTCGGCCCGAACACCGAGCGCGGCGTCTTCCGCACCGCCGATGGCGGCAAGAGCTGGACGCGGGTGCTGTACAAGGACGAGCGCACCGGTGCGATCGACCTGGCGGCCGATCCACACAACCCGAAGGTCGTGTACGCCGCCCTCTGGCAGGTGCGGCGCCAGCCGTGGACCTTCGAGAGCGGTGGCCCGGGCAGCGGGCTGTACCGCTCCACCGACGGGGGCCTCACCTGGAGCCAGCTGAAGGGGAACGGCCTGCCGGCCGGCATCCTCGGCCGCATCGACGTGGCGATCTCCCCCCTCGACTCGAAGCGCGTCTACGCGATGATCGAGGCGAAGGAGGGCGGGCTGTACCGCTCGGACGATGCCGGCGCCACCTGGCGCCGCGTCAGCGATGACGGGCGCATCCGCCAGCGGGCCTGGTACTTCTCCAAGATCTACGCGGATCCCCAGGCGCTGGACACCGTGTACGCGCTGAACACCGGCATGCTGCGCTCGGTGGACGGCGGCAAGAGCTTCGAGCTCGTCCCGGCGACCCACGGCGACCACCACGCGCTGTGGATCGATCCGCACAACGCCAACACCCTCATCAACGGCAACGATGGCGGGGCCAGCGTCTCGCTCGACGGCGGCAAGACCTGGTCGACCCAGGACAACCAGCCGACCGCCCAGTTCTACCACGTCGCCACCGATCACCAGTATCCCTACTACGTCTACGGGGCGCAGCAGGACAACACCAACCTCGCCACCGCCAGTGCGGATGCCGAGGGCGTGATCGGGCCGCGCAACTGGTTCCCCGCCGGCGGCGGCGAGTCGGGATTCGTGGTCCCGGATCCTCGCGACCCGCAGGTCATCTACAGCAGCGCGGAGAACCAGTACGCGCGCTACAACCGGCACGCCATGCAGGCGCAGTCGATCAGCCCCGACCCGATCGACAACTCCGGCCACCCGGCCAGCGAGCTCGACCACCGCTTCAACTGGACCGCCCCGCTGATGATCTCCCCGCACGACCCGGACGGTCTGTACGCCGCCTCGGAGGTGGTGTGGAAGTCCACCGACCAGGGCATGAGCTGGAAGATCATCAGCCCGGACCTCACCCGCAACGACAAGTCCAAGCAGACCGCCTCGGGCGGGCCGCTCACCAAGGACATCACCAGCGTGGAGTACTACGACACCATCTTCGCGCTCGCCGAGTCACCCCTGCGCAAGGGCGAGCTCTGGGTGGGCACCGACGATGGCCTGGTGCAGCTGACCGAGGACGATGGGGCGCACTGGCGCAACGTCACGCCCGCGCAGATGCCGGCCTGGAGCACGGTGAGCATGACCGAGCCGTCGCACTTCGATGCCGCCCGGGCCTACATCGCGGTCGACCGCCACAAGCTCGATGACATCGCCCCCTATGCCTGGAAGACCACCGACGGCGGCAAGACCTGGACGGCCATCTCCGCCGGCCTGCCGCCGGGGGCGGTGGTGCACGTGGTGCGCGAGGACCCGGTGCGTCGCGGCCTGCTGTATGCCGGCACCGAGCTCGGCGTGTTCGTCTCCTTCGACGACGGTGCGCACTGGTCCTCGCTGCAGATGAACCTGCCCGTCTCGCCCATCCACGATCTGGACGTGAACGGCTACGACCTGGTGGCCGCCACGCACGGGCGTGCCTTCTGGATCCTCGATGACCTCACGCCGCTGCGCCAGGCGCAGGCGGGTGCCGAGGCGCCGGTGCTGTACGCGCCGGCGGACGCGGTGCGGCTGTACTATCCGGACGAGGTGAACACCCGCCGTCCCGTGGGACAGAACCCGCCCGCCGGGGCCATCATCGACTACGTCCTCGCTGCCGCCCCGACGACGGAGCTGACCATCGACATCCTGGACGCCAAGGGCGCCCTGGTGCGCCACCTCTCCAGCACCAAGACCAACAAGGAAGTGCAGCCGCCGGAGTGGCCGGACCGGATCGTGGCCAGCGACCTGATCCCGGCCAACGCGGGCATGAACCGCATGATCTGGGACCTGCGCTGGGACGACCCGGTGCAGATTCCCGGTGCGTTCTACGAGGACCAGGCGCCGCGCGGCCCCATCGTCGCCCCCGGTCGCTACCAGGTGCGGCTCACCCTGGGGGACAAGGTCCGCACGACCGAAATGCGGGTCGTGGCCGACCCGCGCGTCCCGCACAGCGAGGCGGCCATCGCCGAGAAGACCGCGCTGGCGCTCGCGACCCGCAACGACATCGATGTCCTGCACCGCACGGTGAACGACCTGCGTGCGGCGCGCGCCAAGCTCAAGGGTGCCCCGGATGCGCAGGCCCGGGACGCGAAGCTGCGGGCGATCGAGGAGGCCCTCATGCAGGTGAACATGAACGGCTCGGAAGCCAATCTCGCCTTCCCCGGCATGCTGAACGAGCAGTATGCCGCCTTCGCCGCGACGCTCGAGGACGCCGATACACCGCCCACCCGGCAGCAGCAGGCGCTGTACCGCTCACTGCACGAGAAGCTTCAGAAGCAACTCGCGCTGTGGCGGGGGCTGAGCGGGCCGTAGCGGGGCGCTACTCCTCGTCGAGGTTCTGGCCGCCCGCCTCCGGGACCGCCTCGCTGCGCACGGCCGGCAGGCGGGCCTTCTTCAGCGCGCCGTTGAGCGCGGGCAGCTCCTGCGACCAGATGCCGGCCGAGGAGGCCAGCAGGGACTGGCACTCGGCCAGCACGCGTGCCGCCGCGGCCGACTGTGCCCGGGTCGGCGCCGCGTCGGCGCTGCCGACCTGCTCGTACAGCCGGGCGATGTCCTCGTTCACGCGCTCCAGCCCGCGGGCCGGTGCGCCGTTGGCCGGGGGCTGAGGCTCGAGCAGCGCCTGCAGCCGCGCGTCCAGGGCCCGTGCCGCGCTCGCCGCCTCACCCTGTGCACTGAGGGCTTTCAGCTGGGTGCGCATGGACTTCGCCTGCAGCACCTTCTCGGAACTGGCATCCAGGGCATCCGCCAGCTGCTGCGCCAGCGCGTACTGCGCGGCGAAGTCCCGGGCGCTGGCCGCGACGCGCGGATCGGGCAGGATGCTCAGGGGCTGGTCCCAGTGCCGCTTGCCGATGCTCAGCCGCACGACGTAGTCCCCCGGGACCGCGAGCGGGCCCTCCGGCTCCTGCGGCGTGTCGTGGGGCACCGCGGAGATCGGGTAGCCGCGGTGCACGGCGCGCGGGGTCGCGTAGTGCAGGTCCCACACGAAGCGGTGCGCGCCGGCGCCCGTGGCGAGCGGCGCCGGCTCGCGAATCCAGTAGGCGGGGATCATTTCCCGGGCGCGCTCCTCCGGGCTGCGGCCCGCGCGGTCGGTACTGCGCACGACTCGTACGATCCGGCCGCCGGCATCGAGTACCTCGATGCTCAGCGGCTCTTTCGCCGCCCGTGGCAGGTAGTAGTCGATGATCGCCCCGCTCGGGGGATTGGGGGCGGTGGGTTCGTCCGGCGGGATGGGCGTGTCGCTGCCGGTGCTGCGCCGGGCGCGGATGGCGGCGGCGGGTCTCACCAGCACCGGCTCGCCGTGGGCCGCACCGGCCAGGGCGCGCAGCGGTCCGATGTCGTCCAGGATCCAGAACCCGCGGCCGTGGGTCGCCACGATGAGGTCCTGCCCGTGGATGGCGAGGTCGCGCATGGAGGTGTGCGGCAGGTTCAGCTGCAGCGAACTCCAGTGCTCCCCGTCATCCGCGGACATCCATACCGCGTTCTCGGTGGCGGCGAACAGCAGGCCGCGGCGCGCGGGGTCCTCGCGCACGGCATTGACCGCTGCATCCGCCGGCAGGCCGGCAGTCACCAGCTGCCAGCTGCTGCCGCCGTCGCGCGTGCGGTAGATGTAGGGCCGGAGGTCGTCGATGCGGAAGCGGCTGACCGAGACGTACGCCACCTGGCCGTCGAAGTGCGACGCCTCGACCTGGGTGATCTTGCTCCAGGGGGTGAGCGCGGGCGGAGTCACGTTCTGCCAGTGGCCGCCCTCATCGTGGGTGACCCAGAGGAAGCCGTCGTCGGTGCCCGCCCACAGCAGGCCCCTGCTGACCGGCGAGGCGCTCACGGCATAGATGGCGCCGCGCTGCTCGGCCGCCTTGGGCATGAGCTGGTCGCCCACGCTCGGCGGTGAGCCGGCGCTCGGGCGCGCGAGATCGCCGCTGATGGGCGTCCAGGAGTTGCCGGCATCGCTCGAGGCATACAGGCGGTTGGCGGCGACATACAGCCGGTGCGGGTCCTGCGGTGCGAACAGGATCGGCTCGGTCCGGGTCACGCGGTCGTCCGCGCCGAGCAGCGGGAGCGGGGTGATGTTCTGCACCTGGCCGGTGGACAGGTGCGTGCGCGTCACGACGTTGCGGCCGGCGCCGTAGATGACATCCGCGTCCAGCGGGTCCGGCAGGACATAGCCGTACTCGATCACCCCGACCGGGTGCCAGTCGCGATAGGTGATCTCGCCGTCGTTGCCGCGGCTGGAGATGCAGACCGAGCCGCTTTCCTGCTGTCCGGAACACAGCCGGTACGGATAGGTCGGGGTGATGCCGATGTGGTACAGCTGGGCGGTGGGCTGGTTGAACCAGGAGCTCCAGGTGCGCCCGCCGTTGACCGTGACGACCGTGCCCTGGTCACTGACCAGCGCGATGCGCTGCGAGCCCTCCGGGCTGATCCACAGGTTCTGGTAGTCGTCCCCGCCCGGGGCACCCTTGAACGGCGTCCAGGTCGCCCCGCCATCGGCGGACCTGTGCATGACGATGGAGACGCTGAACAGCACGTCGGCGTTCGTGGGGTCGACCTTGATGATGGGCAGGTCGCCGCCGCCGATCCGCATCGCGGGCCGCGGGTCGGTGCTCGCCACGCGCCAGTGCTCGCCACCATCGTCCGAGCGGTACACGCCGAGTCCGTCGGCCGATGCGTACTCGCCTTCGGCGCTGGTGGCCACCGTGGCGTACAGGCGGCCACGGGCGCTCGGCGCCACCGCCACGTCGATCTGCGACAGGTCGGCCGGCAGGCCCTCCTTCAGCGCACGCCAGTGCTCGCCGCCGTCGGTGGACTTGAACAGCCCGCCCTTGGTGCCGTTGTAGGTGTTCTTGTCCTCCCAGGGACCGGAGCGCACGTTCCACAGTCCGGCGTAGAGGGTCTGCGCATCGAAGGGATCGATGCGCACGAACGAGGCGCCGGTGTCCGCGTCGGCGCGCAGCACCTGCTGCCAGCTCGCACCCCCGTCCAGCGAGCGGTACACCCCGCGCTGGGTGCTCGGTCCGAAGGGGTGGCCGAGCACGGCGACGTACACCCGGTTCGGATCCTGCGGGTCCACGGCCACATCCGGGATCTGCTGGGCATCGTCCAGGCCCAGGTGCGTCCAGCGCTTGCCGCCGTCCACGGAGCGGTACATGCCGGTGCCCACGGAGAGGTCGGGGCGGTGCAGGCCCTCGCCGGACCCCACGTAGAGGATGGACGCGTTGGAGGGTGCCACGGCGATGGCACCGATGGACTGCGTGGGCTGCGCATCGAAGATCGGCGTCCAGGTCCGCCCGTCATCGTCGGTTCTCCACACCCCGCCGTTCACCGCGCCGGCGAGATAGGTGTGCGGGCTCCCGGGCACCCCGGTGATGGCGCGGGTCCGGCCGCCGCGATGCGGTCCGACCAGTCGCCACTGCAGGCCCTGGCTGATCGATGCGGTGGCCTGTGCATCGGCCCTGCCCGGTGAGGAGACGCAGATCGCGGTGAGGAGGCAACAGGTGCTCAGGAAGACTTTCATTATTCTCTCCGCCCATGGGCCGATTCGCGCGGCGCGAAAGCTTACCGCAGTCAGGCTGGAGGTGCCGGCGCAAGCGGCCGCAGCCGGGGGTTTCCCGCGGGGCGGCGTCGGACGTTTCTTGGCGACGCAGGTCATGCCCGCTTGCAGCGAACCGCGCGCCCGGGTCGTACGCTTGGGGAGCATGGCAGCCAAGCGCCGCACGCCTGCGAAGAAGCCCGACGCGCATCCCGCACGCCGCTGGTCCGCCGCCGTCTCCAAGCGCAGCAATGCGCTCGACCTCGAGCGCGGCGTATTCACGCTGCCCACGGCCGCGCAGATCGCGAAATCCCTGAAGCACTCGGCCGAAGCGAGCCAGCGACGCAAGGCAGGGCCATTCCAGTCGGCGATGTCGATGCTGAACTTCGAAATCAACCGCGCCGGCCGGAACCTCGCGCCGGCGCAGAAGAGGAAGCTCGAGCGGGCCAAGCAGGAACTGCGCAGGGCCTTCGGGCGGCCCGCCAGATCCGGATGACGTGAGGAGACTTCCATGGCCCGGTTCGAAGTGTGTGGAAACGACTATGACAAGACTTTCCAGCTGATCTACCAGGGGCGGTCGCATACCTTCGACAGTTCGAGTGTGCGATCCAGGCCGTCGCCCCCTCCGCCCCATGCCCGATG
Source organism: Pseudomonadota bacterium (assembly GCA_018240525.1). Taxonomy (GTDB): domain Bacteria; phylum Pseudomonadota; class Gammaproteobacteria; order Steroidobacterales; family Steroidobacteraceae; genus 13-2-20CM-66-19. Next base: position 132,817 of record JAFEFN010000014.1, on the reverse strand, counting down.
ATGCGGCATCCACAGTGCTGGCACCGCCCGGTGGCCGGCTCAGGCAGGCTCGCCCGGCGGCGCTGCCGGGTACACGACGGTCCCGGCCGGCTGGATCAGGGCGCCGGCAGTCAGGTGCGCGGGCTCCAGGCGACCCGGGCCCATGATGTGCAGGACCGTCTCGCCGTGGGCGAGCAGGTAGTCGGTGACGATGCGCCGGTGACAGCGCCACCAGACCGCCTCCGCGCACATGATCGCGCAGCAACGGTGACGTCCTTGCTCCAGCAGATGCGCAAAGGCGGCGTGGAACGGCGCAGTCAAGGCGTAGTCGGCATAGTTGTGGAAGCTCCGGTTCGTCCAGAAGCCATTCACCTCAGGGGAGGAGCGGGGCACCTTCGCGCGCCGTCCGCCCAGCCCCTGGAGGTGCTCGTAGCCGATCGCGGGGGCCAGTGCCCCGGCAAGGGTCTCCTGGTTGAACTGGGGATTCGAGCGCGACCGCGGCAGCTTCCGGATATCCACCACGCGCGCAACGCCGGCCTCCTTCAGCAGCCCGATGAAATCTGGCAGGGAACGGTTGGAGTGGCCGACGGTCAGGAAGGGGGGTCTCACGTTGCCGTCCTTGTCGGGGCACACCGAGGCTGAAGCGCCACGAACGCGGGTGATGCGCACCCTAACCGGGAGACCGGGGAGAATATCGCCGTTCGGCGCAGGCAGTTGAGGTCGGCGCCGGCTGACGTACGCCGCAGACCTCGCGCAGCCAGGACCCCAACCCCAGGCCTTCATCCGCCGCTCGTGGGGCGCTCGCAGGCCGCCGGTCAGGGTAACCGAGGTCGATGCACTGCGCTCGGCACCCCCGGAGCCTGTCCGGACCCATAATAAAGAGTCCGTTAAGTTAAGCCCGGGCGCGGTCGGTCCTGCGAGGCGTTCGCGTCCCGGCCCGGCGCGGGTCGCCGGAATCGGGCCGCGGCCTGACCGCCCGGGACCTTGGTTGCCATCCCCGGACACCGCCGCTAGCATCGCGCGCTGACGTTGCCAGGTGCTGAACCGCGGTTTCCCGCGGTCAGTGAAACGGGAAGCCGGTGCGCGAACCCCACGAGGGGTCTCGTCATTCCGGCGCTGCCCCCGCAACGGTAAGCGAGGAACGGCGCATCCACGGCCACTGTGCCCCGGGGCATGGGAAGGCGATGCGGCAACACCTGCGGGTGGCCTCGCGAGCCCGGAGACCGGCCTGGCACTGGTACGGCGGACAACACGGTGGGTGCGGATTGCCTGGCAGCGCCTTCGGGCCCTGGCGGCGGCCGCAGCCTCCGTCGTTCCTGCCGCGGCAGCTTTAGATGGCCGGGGATGGCCTGTGGGCGGCGATGCACAGCGGATCGGGCGGTAAGACAGATGAAGGGCACGGGCTGCCTCGCGCCCGGTGGGTGCACCGGGCGTACGCCCTGGGCCTGGCGCTGCTGTGCGCGCAGCCGGCGTGCGCGCGCGCCGAGGTCCCCCTGCGCGTCATGTCGATCAACGTGTGCGCCGACCAGCTGGTCCTGGCGCTGCTGCCGCCGCAGCGCATCACCTCCGTGTCCTGGGTGGCACGGGACGATGCCGACTCGTACCTGGCGCGTGCCGCGGCGCGCGTGCCTGCGAATCACGGCACCGCCGAGGAAGTGCTGCGGCAGCATCCGGACCTGGTGATCGCCGGGACCTATACCACGACCGCGACCCGGGTGCTGCTCCGGAGCGTGCACTATCCACTGCTGGAAGTCGCTCCGGCGGAGAGCTTCGAGGACATCCGCGCGGTGACCCGCCGCATCGGCGCCGCGGTGGGTGCCACCGAGGCCGCCGAATCGTTGATCGCACGCATGGACGCCCAGCTGGCATGGCTGGCCGCCCACCCGCCCGGCCGGAGGTTCCGGGTCGCCGTCTGGAATGCCGGCGGGGCGTCCCCCGGGCGCGGCACCCTGTACGACGCGGTGCTCACGGCGGCCGGGGCCGTGAATGTCGTGACCGAGGCCGGATACCGCAGCTTCGACACCGAGGAACTCATGAGGAGCGCACCGGACCTGCTGGTGCAGGGCGCCAGCGGGTTCTCCAAGCCCGGGCGGCGCGATGACGTGGTGCGCCATCCCCTGGTGCTCGCCTACTGGGGTGAGCGCAGCGTCACCATCCCGGAGTCGCTCTACACCTGCGGAACGCCCTTCAGTGCCGAGGCGGCGTTGCGCCTGCGGCGTGCGCTGGAGGAAAGGTCGGCGGTGGCGCGGCGCCCGCTGCCCTATGTCGGGAGTGTCCAGTGAGGGGCTGGGGAGTGCATGCGGTCCTGCTGGCCGCCACCGCACTCCTGGCGGCGGTCTCGCTGTTCGTCGGCACCGTCTGGCTGTCGCCGCACGAGGTCCTCGCCGCCCTTTCTGCGCCGCACCCTGACCTGGCTGCACTCATCTTCATGGACATCCACTTGCCGCGCACGGTCCTCGGTCTCCTCGTCGGCGCGATCCTCGGGCTCTCGGGCGCGGTGCTGCAGGGACTGCTGCGCAACCCGCTGGCCGAGCCGGGGCTGCTGGGCATCTCCGAGGCCGCATCGCTCGGCTCGGTCATCGCCGTGTACTACGGCTTTGCGAGCACGACCACCCTGGCCGGGCCGGTGTTCGGGCTGGTCGGCGCGCTGGGAGCGGCCAGCATCTCCCTGCTGCTGTCACGCTCGGGCAGCACGCTGTCGCTGATCCTGGCCGGGGTCGCCACCTCGAGCATCGCAACCGCGGGCGTCAACCTTGCGCTCAACCTCGCACCCAATCCGTATGCCGCCTACGAGATCTCGACCTGGCTGATGGGATCGCTCGCCGATCGCAGCTGGACGCACGTGCAGCTGGCGGCACCGTTCATCCTCGTCGGCGGCATCCTGCTGCTGTTGTGCGGCCGAGCGCTGGATGCCCTGTCCCTCGGCGAGGCGCAGGCCGAGAGCCTGGGCATCAACCTGCGCCGCACGCGCCTGCTCGCACTGGCCGGCACCGCCCTGGGCGTCGGGGGGGCGACGTCGGTGGCCGGCGCCATCGGCTTCGTGGGCCTGGTCGCCCCGCACCTGGTGCGCGCGCGCGTCGGCAATCGCCCGCGGCGCGTGCTCGTTCCGGCAGCGCTGGCCGGCGCCGCCATCGTGACGGCCGCCGACATCGCCACGCGCCTGATCCGGGTCAGGCCCGAGATCAGCCTCGGTGTGTTCATCAGTCTGGTCGGCGCCCCGTTCTTCCTGTGGATCGTCCTGCGCATCCGACGGCAAACCACATGACGCATCTGGTCGTAACCGGCGTCAGCATCCGCCGCGGCGCGCGCATGGCGCTGCAGGATGTGTCCGCGACATTCTCCAGCGGCCGGTTCACCGCCGTGATCGGGCCGAATGGCGCCGGCAAGAGCACGCTGCTGGCGGTGCTCGCCGGGTTGCTGGCGCCGGATGCCGGCGCGGTGAGGCTGGACGGGGCGCCGCTGGCGCAGCTCGCGCGCCGCGAGCTCGCCCGCGTCAGGGCCTACCTGCCGCAGAGTGCCCGCGTCGACTGGCCGATCAGCGTCGAGCGCGTGGTCGCCCTGGGACTCACGCCGCTGCTGCCCACCTTCGGGGAACTCGTCCCGGGCGGCCAGGAGCGCATCGAGCGTGCGCTGGAGTCCTGCGACCTGCTGCAATTGCGCGACCGGGAGGCCACGACCCTGTCCGGCGGGGAGCTGGCGCGGGCCATGCTGGCACGGGCGATCGTGGCCGACCCGCGGCTGCTCATCGTGGACGAGCCCACCGCCGGGCTCGATCCGCGCCACGCGATCGATGCCTGCCAGCGCCTCAAGTCACGCTCCCGCGAGGGCTGCACCGTCGTTGCCGCCATGCATGACCTGAACCTCGCCGCCCAGTATGCGGATGACTTCGCGGTGCTGCGCGCGGGGCGCCTGCTGATGCACGCGCCGGCCGCCGAGGTGCTCCGCGAAGAGGTCCTGTCCGGCCTGTACGACGTCGCGGTGCGTGTCCGGCGCGAGGCGGCCGAAACGTCCGTGCACTTTTCCGCCTGACGGGCGCGCCCACCCCGCGACAACTTCCAACGCGGTGCGGCGGTTCGCTATATACTCGCCCCGCTTTGTACGCGTGAGGTTCCCCGCAAGGGGAGGCAATAGGGAACGCGGTGTATGCCGCGGCTGCCCCCGCAACTGTAACCGGCCGAGCGCACGTCCGAATGACCACTGGAACAGCTGTTCCGGGAAGGTGGATGTGAGCGATGACCCGGGAGCCAGGAGACCTGCCTCATGCCGTCGTCCTGTTTTCCGCCGGGTGGGCGGAGACTGCGGAGCACCGTTGTGACGACACGGGTTTGAGGTCGTCATCGCGGTTCCGGTCGTCGCGTCCCAAGCAACACCATCGGCGCCTGCATGACATTGCCTGGATTTTTCAGGAGATGCAGTCCATGCGCACACGCACCGCTTTGTCATTTGTCGCCGCCCTGGGCGCGATGTCCGCCACCGCGGCTGCCGCCACGGCCGATCCGGAGTCGCTGCAGCAAGTGGTGGTCGTCGCCACCCGGCTGCCGACACCCGCGGACCAGATCGCCAGCAGCGTGACGGTCATCACGGCCGAGGAGATCGAGGCGAGTCAGCAGCGCACCCTGGTGGATGTGCTGAAGAACGTCCCGGGCCTGAACCTGGTGCAGGCCGGCGGCCCGGGCGACCAGACCTCGGTCTTCATGCGGGGCACCAACTCCAACCACACCAAGATACTGATCGACGGCATCGACCTGAGCGACCCGAGCAACGCCAACGGCGCCTTCGACTTCGGGCAGCTGCTCACGACCGACATCGAGCGGATCGAGGTCCTGCGCGGACCGCAGAGCGGCCTGTATGGCTCCGATGCGATCGGGGGGGTGATCAACATCATCACCAAGAGCGGGCAGGGCCCGGCCCACGGCGGCGTAGGCCTGGAGGGCGGCTCGTTCAGCACGTTCAACCAGGCGGCCAGCCTCGGCGGTTCGGCCGACAGCCTGCACTACAGCGCCGACCTCGGGCACTTCCATGCCGGCTCGACCCCGGTCACGCCCCTCGACCTGCTCGCCCCGGGCGAAGCCCGCATCAACGACTACTACGACAATCTCACGGCCTCGGGGAAGCTCGGCTACGACTTCTCCAGGGACTTCGACGTGGGCCTGGTCGCCCGGTACACCGGCACGCACCTGCGCAACACGGGCGAGGACTACAGCACCTTCCCGGCATTCCCGGACGCCGAGCAGAGCGACAGCAACATCACCGCCTACCATGTGCGCGGCACGGCGCACCTGGTGCTGGGGGACGGCTTCTTCGAGCAGACGCTCGGACTTACCTACTCGCACAACAAGACCGAGTACATCGCGCCGCAGACCGCGCCGGCATTCAACGTGGGCGAGCGCACCAAGGCGGACTGGCTGGGCGCCCTCAAGTTCTCAGCGGCGCAGACCCTGGTGCTCGGGGCCGAATATGCCCGCGACGAGATCAGCGACCCGCTGGCGGCGAGCATGAGCACCCGGGCGGGTTTCGCCGAGCTGCAATCGAAGCTGGGCGACAGCTTCTACTCGGCGCTCAACGTGCGCTACGACGACAACGACCGCTTCGGCAGCAAGGCGACCTTCCGAGTGGCGCCCACCTACACGCTCGCCGCCACGCAGACCCAGCTCAAGGCAAGCGTCGGCACAGGCTTCAAGGCGCCGACGCTGAGCCAGCTGTTCCAGAGCTTCCCGCCGTTCTTCTTCGCGAATCCGGATCTGAAGCCCGAGACCAGCACGGGCTGGGATGCCGGCTTCGAGCAGGGTTTCGCCGGCAACACCGTCCGCCTGGGCGCGACCTACTACCACAATGACATCAAGAACCTGATCGGCTCGGATGCGACCTTCACCACCTGGGCCAATGTCGGGCGGGCCACGACCGAGGGGGTGGAGAGCTTCCTCGCCTACCGGCCGCTCAAGGGGCTGGCGCTCCGGGTCGACTACACCTTCACGCAGGCGAAGGACGCGACCACGGGCCAGGAGCTGCTGCGCCGGCCGAAGCACAAGGGAAGCGTCGATGCCAGCTGGCAGGTGACCGATCCCTTCTCGCTCGACCTGACGGTGCTGACGGTGGGGTCCTGGGTCGATGGCAACCGGGATTTCTCCGTCTCGCCGCTGGAGGCGCCGGGCTACACCACGGTCAACCTCGCCGGCAACTATGACCTCGGCCCGCGCGTTGCGGTCTTCGCCCGCATGACGAACATGCTCGACCGGCATTACCAGAATCCCACCGGCTTCCTGGCGCCCGGGTTCGGGGCGTTCGCGGGCGTGAAGGTGGCCTTCTAGCCCGGAGCCGAGGAGTCAGTGGCCGGCCAGCGGGGCGGGCCATGGCCTGCGCCGGCGCCGTGGACGTTGCCGGTGGCGACGCCTGACTCGTCGGCGTCGAGCGGTGCAACCTGATCCGGTGCCCGCGGCATCCCATGCACCGCCGCGGCGCGCCGCGGGTCACGGATCGCAGGCATTTCCTTACCCCGAGAGTCCGTTGCCGACCCGGAAAAAAGTCGCATTGTGTGAGACACTTTGACCGGCGCGTTGCGTGTTGCAGGACAGTCTGTGCGCCGGTCCTGGCCCGCCGCTTCCGCCGGCGGGTTCACGGCTGCGGTCGCCGTGCGCCACGGCGCTGGCTCCACCGGATTGAGCGTTTATGTCTGACACGGACTCTGATATCCGCGCGTTCACCGCGGCGAACCCGGACGCGAAGTTCCTCGACGTACTGCTTCCCGACCTGAGCGCCACGCTCAGAGGCAAGCGGCTGAAGATCGACGCGCTGCGCGGGGTCTACGCGGGCGATTTCCGCCTGCCGGGTTCCATGTTCGCGCTGGACGTGTGTGGCAACACGGTGGAGTCGACCGGTCTGGGGTTCGACGATGGGGACGCAGACCGTCCCTGCCTGCCCGTGGAGGGTTCTCTCGTCCCGGTGCCGTGGATGGGCGAGGGCGTGGCGCAGCTGCAGGTGAGCATGCGGGAAGCGGACGGCAGGGGCTTCTTCGGCGACCCGCGCCAGGTGCTCGGTGGGGTGCTGCGCCAGTTCGCCGCCCGGAACCTGCGGCCCGTGGTGGCCCTGGAGATCGAGTTCTACGTCATCGACCCGCACCGAACGGCCCGCGGGGGCATCGCGCCCGGCCGCGTCGTGGCGACGGCACCCGACTGCGCCGGCAAGCAGATCAACTCCATGGCGCGCATCGAGGAGGTCTCGGCGATCCTTGCGGAGATCGGCCGCGCCTGCGAGCTCCAGGGGGTGCCCGCGACCAGCGCACTGTCCGAGAGCGGGCCCGGGCAGTACGAGGTCAACCTCCATCATGTCGCCGATGCCTGCCTGGCCTGCGATCACCTGATCCGCCTCAAGCGCATCGTGCAGGGCGTGTTCCTCAAGCATGGCCTGCGCGCGACGTTCATGGCGAAGCCGTATGCGGATGAGCCGGGGAGCGGCCTGCACATCCATGTCAGCCTGCTGGCGGCGGATGGCCGCAACGTCTTTGCCGCCGATGGCCCGGAGCCCAACGAGGCACTCTCGCAGGCGCTCGGTGGCCTGGCGCACACCATGGCCGAGTCGATGCTGCTGTTCGCTCCGACCATCAATGCCTACAAGCGGTTTCGTCCGGAGTGCTACGTGCCCCTCGCGCCGACCTGGGGACTGAACAACCGGGGCGTCGCCCTGCGCATCCCGGCCGATGCAGCCGAGAACCGTCGCCTCGAACACCGGGTGGCAGGCGCGGACGCCAATCCGTACCTGCTGACGGCGGCGGTGCTGGCGGGCATCCATCACGGCATGACGCGGGGCCTCGATCCCGGGGCGCCGGTCAGCGGCAATCCGTATCGCGACCCCACGGCTCACCTGCCGGTGTGCTGGGAGGATGCGCTGCGTGGCTTTGAGCGCAGCCGGTTCGTGGCCGACTACCTCGGTGCCGACTTCCAGCGCCTGTTCGCCACCACGCGGCGCGCCGAATTCCAGGCGTTCTCGCGGCAGATCACGCCGCTCGAGTATGACTGGTATCTTGGCACCGCCTGACCCGCAGACCGCCGCGCCGGGCCACCGCTCTCACCGACAAAGAATACCCCCATGACCCAACCCACGAGTCGCACCACCGCGCAGTGGCAGGCAGACGATACCCGCCACTACCTGCATCCCTTCACCGACCACAAGCAGCTGGCGGGCGTTGGTGCGCGCATCATCACCCGCGCGGAGGGGGTCTACCTGTACGACTCGGACGGCAAGCAGATCCTCGATGGCATGGCGGGGCTGTGGTGCGTGAACGTCGGCTACGGGCGGCGCGAGCTGGCCGAGGCCGCCTACCGGCAGATGCTGACGCTGCCGTACTACAACAGCTTCTTCAAGAGCTCGAACCCGCCGGCCATCGAGCTGGCAACGCTGCTGGCGCAGGTCACGCCACCGCAGTTCAACCGCGTCTTCTACACCGGCTCGGGGTCCGAGGCGAACGACACGAACGTGCGCCTGGTGCGGCGCTACTGGGACCTGAAGGGCGAGCCTTCCCGGCACATCATCATCAGCCGGGAGAATGCCTATCACGGCAGCACCATGGCCGGGGCGAGCCTGAGCGGGATGAAGTCGATGCATGCCCAGGGCGGGTTGCCCATCCCGGGCATCGTCCACATCGAGCAGCCGTACTGGTTCGAAAACGGCGCGGGCCGGTCACCGGAGGAGTACGGCCTGCATGCCGCGCGGCAGCTCGAGGCGGCCATCGAGCGCCTGGGCGCCGGCAATGTCGCCGCCTTCATCGGCGAGCCGGTGCAGGGGGCCGGTGGCGTGATCATTCCGCCCGAGACCTACTGGCCCGAGATCCAGCGCATCTGCGACCGCTACGGCATCCTGCTCATCGCCGACGAGGTGGTGTGCGGGTTTGGCCGGCTCGGAGAATGGTTCGGCTGCACCGCGTTCGGCTTTCGCCCGGACCTGATGACGGTCGCCAAGGGCATCACCTCCGGTTACCAGCCGCTCGGCGGTGTCATGGTGAGCGACAAGGTGGCGCAGGTGCTGATCGATCGGGGCGGGGAGTTCTATCATGGCTACACGTACTCCGGTCATCCCGTGGCCTGTGCGGTGGCGGTACGCAACATCCGACTTCTCATGGACGAGGGGATCGTCGAGCGGGTGCGCACGGACACCGGCCCGTACCTGCAGCGGCGCTGGCGTGAGCTGGCGGCGCATCCGCTGGTGGGCGAGGCCCGCGGGGTGGGATTCATCGCCGCACTGGAACTGGTGGCCGACAAGGTGAGCCGGCGCTTCCTGCCCGACCGCGGGGCGAGCGGACTGATCTGCCGTGATCACTGCTTTGCCAACGGTCTGGTCATGCGGGCCGTGCAGGACACCATGATCATTGCCCCGCCGCTGGTCATGGCGCGGGAGCAGATCGATGAGCTGATCGAAAAGGCGTGGCGCTGCCTCGAGCTCACTGCCCGGGACCTCGGCATGCGCACCTGAGGCACCGTCCGCGGCGCGCGGCGCGCGTTCGCGGCGCTTGCCAGCCGGCGCCGGGCATGCGACATACTCCCGCAGTCAACCTCTGCGATGGGACAAGCGATGGCTACCAACGATGCGCGACGCGCTCGCGGCAAGAAGGTGTTCGAGGATGTCTACGGCGGGGTGGTGCCGCTGCCGCCCAACAGTGATTCCGTCGGGTTCCTGCAGGTCTTGCTGGACCAGTCGTTCGCGGAAGTGTGGTCCCGCGAGGCCCTGTCCATCCGCGACCGCCGGCTGATCGTCATGGGGGTCCTCGCCGCGCTGGGCGAGGATGCGCCCTTCGTCATCCAGATGAAGGCCGCGCTGCTCAAGAATGAGCTGACCGCAGAACAGGTCCGGGAGATCCCGGTCTTCCTGGCCCACTACGTGGGCTTCCCGCGCGCCGCGCGGATGTTCCAGGCCGTGGCCGCGGCGGGGGTGCCGGTCTGATGCGGGTCGGCTTCATCGGCCTGGGCAACATGGGGTCTGCGCAGGCAGCCGAGATCGCCCGCGCCGGCTTCGAGCTGACGGTGTATGACGCGTTCGCCAGGACCCTGGACGCATTCACCGGCGGCACCCGGGCCGGCTCGCCGGCCGAGGTGGCGAGCGGCTGCGACATCATCGGCATCTGTGTGCGTGACGACCCGCAGGTCCGCGAGGTGATCTTCGGGGCGAAGGGGCTGGCAGCGGCCATCGCCCCCGGCGCGCTGGTGCTCGTGCACAGCACGGTGAGTCCGGCCACCATCCGGGCGGCAGCGGAGGGGTTGCACCGGCGCGGCGCCGCGCTGATCGATGCCGCCGTGACGCGCACCCGCTACGGGACGGCCGCCGGTCCGTTCGTGCTGTCCATGACCGGGGGCGATCCGGCGCTCACCGAGCGGGCGCGGCCGGTGCTGGCGGCATTCTCGACCGAGGTGGTGCACGCCGGTCCGCTCGGTGCGGGGATGGCCCTGAAGATAGCCAACAACTTCGTCACCTGGTCGCACATCCTGGTCATCAAGCAGGCCCTGGCGCTGGCGCATGCCGGCGGGGTGGGCATCGGCACCCTGCGCGCGGTGATGAAGGGCAATGGCAACCTGACGGCGGTGACGGCTGCGGTCATGGACGGGGCCGAGCGCGACGCGGGTGGCATGAGCCCCGAGCGCCGGGACTTCCTGGAAAGCCAGGGCCGGATCGGCGAGAAGGATCTCGCCCTGGCGCTGGAAATGGCGCAGGCGGCGGGCGTGGACCTGTCGATGGGCGCGCAGGCCGCCCGGGACATCCTGGAGGCCATGCAGCGCTGACGGGCGGCGCCGGCGCGCGTCCAAGCGTGGCCGCGTCACGACGGGAGCCGTCACCGCCGGCGGCGCGATGCCTATAATGAGCGCCGCCGCTGCGTCCCGCCGAGGCCCTGCATGCCCCGCAACCTGTTCGCCTTTCTCCCCCGTGGCCTCCTGGCCAGCACGCTCGTGTGCACGGCCGCCGCCGCGCCGCCGCGCGCCTGGGTGGAACAAAGCAACGCCTACACCCACCAGCTGCTGGACGTACAGTACGAGCACCGTCCCGAGCAGGGTTCGCACGAGGGGCTGGCGCGCTTCGACGAGCGGATTTCCGACCCGGGTGTCGCGGACGAGCTCCTCGAGCGTGCCCAGACCCAGGCGGTCCTGGCGAAGATCGAGGCCGGCCGCGCATCCGTCACCGACAAGCGCGTCCTCCAGGATCTGGACATCCTGCGCACCGCCTTCGACCTGCGCTTTCGCAAGCAGGACTTCGCGCTCGCACACGAAGTGCCCTTGCTCAACGCCAGCGCACTGACGTTCGAGGGCATTCACGTGCTCCTGGACGACCAGGTGGCGGCCGGGCGGCGCCCCGCGGCCCTGGTCCGCCTGCGCAAGTACGCGGGCGTCGAGGCCGGGTCGAAGCCCTTCACCGAGCTCCTGCAGGCCCGGGAGCGGGAGCAGATGGCCAAGCCAGGCGTGATCTACCCCTCCACGGGGGAGATCGAGACGGAGCTGGGCCGCAACGCCGCCTACGTGGACGGCATGGCCGCGTTGTTCCGCAAATACGATCTCAGGGACTGGCAGGGGCCTTACGCGAAGCTGAAGCAGCAGCTGGCCGCATACGATGCCTGGGTCCGCAAGGAGATCCTGCCCAGGGCACGCACGGATTTCCGGCTGCCGCCGGAGCGCTACGCGCTGGCTTTCGAGGAGTACGGCATCGACCTGCCGCCGGCGAAGGTCGCGCAGATGGCCCACGCCGCCTTTGCCGAGTACCAGGGGCAGATGACCTCGCTGGCCGCTCAGATCGCCAAGGCCAATGGGTATCCCTCGGGTGACTACCGCGATGTCATCGCGCGGCTGAAGAAGCAGCAGATTACCGGCGAGGCGATCCTGCCGTTCTTCACCGATCGCCTGCACCAGATCGAGAAGATCATCGTCGCGCAGAACCTGGTGACCCTGCCGGACCGGCCGGCGATCATCCGGCTGGCCACGCCTGCGGAGACCGCGCAGAGCCCGGCGCCGCACATGTCCCCGCCGCCCTTCCTGCACAACACCGGCCAGCGCGGTGAGTTCGTCCTGCCCCTGAACATCCCCGCCGCCGATGGGGGCGAGCAGGACCACTACGACGACTTCACCTTCGATGCTGTCACCTGGACGCTGATCGCCCATGAGGCCCGGCCCGGGCACGAGCTGCAGTTCGATTCCATGGTCGAGCAGGGCGTGAGCCTGGCGCGCGCGCTGTATGCGTTCAATTCCACCAATGCCGAGGGCTGGGGACTGTATGCCGAGTACATCCTGCAGCCCTTCGAACCGGCCGAGGGGCAGCTGCTGACGCTGCAGTTGCGCCTGCTGCGGGCGGCGCGGGCCTTCCTGGATCCGGAGCTGCAAAGCGGTGCGGTCACCCCGCAGCGCGCCTACGAGGTGCTGGAGAAGGACGTGGTCATCAGCCATGCCTTCGCCAAGGAGGAGGTGGAGCGGTTCACGTACCGGGCGCCCGGGCAGGCCAACAGCTACTTCTATGGCTACACGCGGCTGCTGGACCTGCGGCGCGAGACCGAGGCGGCACTCGGTCCGAAGTTCAACCAGAAGCGCTTCCACGATTTCGTCCTCGCCCAGGGACTGTTGCCGCCCGAACTGATGCGCCGGGCGGTCCTGGACGAGTTCATCCCGGGAGAAAAGTGACCCCGGGGCATGCTGAGGGTCCCGTCGGGCCGTTTTCGGAGGTGTGCGATGAGTCGGTTCTACCAGTCGGTACTGTTGGCGTGCCTTGCCGCCACCCTGGCCGCGTGCGGCAACGCGGTGAATGGCGACGTGACGGCAACCGGTGCGGGCGGCAGCACCGTCAACGGCTCCGTGCGCGTGCCGGCCGGACTCACCTCCGGCGCGGTCAGCTCGGTCAACGGCTCCATCCGGATCGAGGAGGGGGCGACCGTCGCATCAGCGCATGCCGTCAACGGCGAGATCGACGTCGGGCCGCGCGCGAGCGTCGAGTCGGTCGTGACGGTCAACGGCTCCATCAGGCTGGCCGAGGCCGCACGCATCGGGGGCGACGCCAAGAGCGTGAATGGCGAGATCGCGCTGCAGAAGGGCGTGGACGTTGCCGGCTCGGTCACGACGGTGGACGGCAGCATCGACCTCGTCGATGCCCACGTCCACGGTCAACTGCGAACCACGGCGGCGAGCATCACGGTGACGGGTGCTTCCCACGTCGACGGCGGCATCCTGGTCGAGAAGAATGCCGGGTCGCTGTTCAACACGACCACCTCGTCCAAGCCCAGGATCACCATCGGGCCGGGGGCGGTGGTGGGCGGGACCCTGCGCTTCGAGCGGGAAGTGCAGCTGTACGTCAGCGACCAGGCGACCGTCGGACCCATCGAGGGTGCCACGGCCATCAAGTTCTCCGGGGACAAGCCGCCCGCCTGAGGGGGCTAGGCTCGGCCGCCCGGCATGGCCCGCGTCCCTGCGGGACCCACGCCGGGGGCCGAATTCAGGCCGGCAACCCGTTCTGCTCGGGCCGGCTCAACTGGCTGATGGGCGTGTTCATGGAGCGCCTTGCCGATTCCAGCAGCTCATCGATGCCCACCGGGCGGTTAGGATTGAAGTGCGCCACCCCGACGCTGAGGTGGGGTGCGGGCAGGGATGAGTTCCGCTGCGGCCGACGCACGCGCAGCATGATCGCCCCCGGGCTCGCATACTGCTCGCTCGTGGTCAGCGCCGCGAATTCATCGAGGCCGAGCCGGCCCAGCACCTCGTACACCCCGTAACTGGGAAACAGGTCGCGCAAGAGGTTTCCCGTCTGGCGAATGACGATCTCCCCGGCGGCAGGCCCCAGGGCGCGCTCGATCGGGTCCAGCTGGTCGATGCCGAAATACACCAGGTGGGCGGTCTGCCCGTCGCGTGCCGCCAGGTCCAGCAGCCGCGTGCCGGTCTGCATGAAGCCGCGAGCATTGGGCAGGCCGGTCACATCGTCGTTCAGGGTCGCGGCGCGCAGCGAGTGCACAAGATTCAGCAACGCCTTCTGCTGGAGCGCGATGCGCTGCCCGCGCGACAGGCCCTTGCAGCGCAGGAGCTCGGAAACCAGGCGCGTGATCCGTCCCTCGTCGCCTTCCAACGCCGCAGCACGAAGCTGGTTGGCGAATTCGCCGTTGCGGGCGCGCGCCTGGGCAGCATTCGGGTCGGCAACTCGTGACACGGACGTGACTTCCAACATGGGTGCTCCCCGGTTCTTGTACGGTGCGCGCAGCATACGGGGGGGCTCCGTGCAGGACCGACGGCTGGCAGCGCGAGCGATCGTCAGCGTGGCCTCATGCGATGCGTAGGCGCCGGCTGACATGAACAACGGTCATCGGCGGCCGCTGAATCGAAATACTCCAGGGCCGCGGGCCGACGTGCAGTGAGGGCACGAACCGACATTGGATGGCTTCGCCCGGGCGTAGGTTCACCGTCTCCCGATGTGCCCGAAGGAGAAGACCCATGGCTTATACGCCCGAATCCGGCAGTCCACGCGCAACGGCACCCCGTATGCCGGCGCAGCGCGGCGCGAGCGAACGCACTAACCGGCAAGGCCCTCACGTGTTGCCCGCGCTGCCTTACGCCGAGGACGCGCTGGAGCCGGTGATTTCCGCGCACACGCTGTCCATCCACCACGGCAGGCACCACGGAAGCTACGTCGACACCCTGAACACGCTCGTGGCGGGCACCGAGTTCGCCGAGCGGACACTCGAGGCGGTGATACTCGGCACGGTCGGCAAGCCCGACCACGTCAAGATCTACCACAATGCCGCGCAGGCGTGGAATCACAGCTTCTACTGGCATTGCCTCCGCCCCCGTGGCGCGGAACACGTGCCGCGGACCCTGGCGGACAGGATCACGCAGTCGAGCTTCGGTTCGCTCGCGCGCCTGAAGCAGCAGCTGGCGGCGGCGGCGATCGAGCAGTTCGGCTCGGGCTGGGCGTGGCTGGTGCTCGAGGACAATCGCCTGAAGGTCACCCGGACCGGCAACGCGGATGGGCCGCTTCCACAGCACCAGCGTCCCTTGCTGACGATCGACGTCTGGGAGCATGCCTACTACCTCGACTACCAGAACCGCCGGCCCGACCACGTGCACGCCGTGCTGGACCACCTGGTCAACTGGGAGTTCGCCGCCTCCCACCTGCCGTGAGCGGCCGCGGGCCGGGGGCTTGGCTGTAGCCGGGGTCCTACAGGGCTTGGCATTCCGGCCCGACCGATCTGTGCGGCCGGCTCGCGGATATTGGGTCCCTGGCGGGGCCGGGGAACTCGGTTCCGGGAACAGGACGACACGAGGAGTTGCAAGGTGGAAACCACGGCAGGCGATTTCAGGCGGGATGCCGGCGGGGCGGCCCGGGATGCGGCGCAACAGGCCGGAGCGGCGGCACGCGAGGAGGTGCAGAACCTCATCTCGGATGTGGAGGACCTCATGGACCGCGTCAGTGACGCGGCGGACCCGGAACTGCGGCGGCTGCGCGCCAAGGTTTCGGCCGCGATAGCCAGCACCCGCAGTTCCATCGCGAACGGGGCCGGCGTGGTGCAGCGGCAGGCGCGCGAGACCTTCGAGCTGGGCGACCAGTACGTGCACAACCGGCCCTGGGAAGCGATCGGCATTGCGGCCATCGCGGGCCTGGCGGTGGGGTTCCTGGCATCGCGGCGCTGAGCAGCCCCGCCGGTCATGATCGACCGCATCGCCACCACGGCCGCCATTGCCGTCAGGCAGGCGGGCGCCTATACCGACCTCATCCAGAGCGATCTGGAGGCCTCTTCCCGGCTGGTGCGCCGGCGGGTGGCCCTCGGGGCCCTCGCGGTGCTGGCGATCCAGTCGCTCGTGCTGGTGCTCAGCGTCTCTGCCATCGCGCTGAGCTGGAGCACCGGATATCGGCTCTGGGTCGTCGGCGCGCTCGGGGTCCTCTTCGCCGGGGTCGCTGTGGTGGCGGCCTGGCGGCTGAACGCACTCGAGGCGACCGCGCCGGCGGTGTTTCAGCGGACCGCGGACGAGTGGGCCAAGGACAGGCGGGTACTCGAGGAGTTGCTGGCGCGCCAGCAGGCGGAAGCGCGGTGAGGGCCGCCTCCGATGGGCGCGCGGCGGCCGCGTTGTCGACGATGCGGCAGAACCGCGAGCTGCTGCGGGAAGCGTACGCACCGCGGTCGCGGCGCGGGCAGTTCCCGCGCAGTAGGACCGTCCGTTGGATCCGTTCCCACCTCTCGGGCAAGGCGATTGTTTCCACGCTGGTATCGGCCGCCCTCGTGCGGCCCACCTGGCTGCGTCTGGCCATGGCGGTATGGGCCGCCCGCAGGCGTCGCAGGTAAGAAGTTGACCGGAAATGGAGGTCGGCAATGAAAGCCCGGTACACGCTTCTCGCGCTGGTGATGGCCGGCGGCATGCTTGTGGCCTGCAACAAGGCCAAGGATGCATCCGAGGTGGCACGTGATACGGCCACCGCCGAGCAGAAGGCCGCTGACAACGAGGCGAAGGTGCAGCAGAAGGCGGACGCGCGGATCGCCAGCGCGCGCGGTGACGTCCGCGACGAGCAGCGGGACCTTGCGCACGTGGAATCGGTTGAGCGCCAGAAGGTCGCCGATGCCCAGGCGGAAGGGGACTACAAGGTTGCGCTCGCGCGATGCGAGAGCCTGAGTGGCGCAACCCAGAAAGCGTGCAAGGATCAGGCGAGCGCCGACTACGACGTCGCCCGGGCCCGCGCCAAGCAGGAGAAGGCCAGCACGGATCCGAAGCAATGAGTGACCGGGAGCGGACCGTGCTCGGGAGGCAACGCCGGTGGAGGATGCAAATGGCCATCATCGGTGCCGCCCTGACGCTCGCCGCGGCGCTCGCGTGGCAGGTTCGCCGGTCCCGCCGTGCGCGCTCCCGGCACGCGCGCGCTGCCATGGAGCGCTGGGAAGGCGAAGGTGGGGCTCTGGGCTGAGCGCCCGCGGAATTGCCGGGTGGGCGCCACCGGGGGTGAGCCTGCCACGCTATGATGGGACGGTGCGTCTCGCGGCGGAGTCCTGCTTGCCGGGTACAGTGCATGGGGTCGAGTGGGTGCGCAGCGTCCGGGTGCGGGCGTGCGGGAGCGTTCGCCCGTGATGTCCGTGGCGCGGCAGGTGTTCGTCATCGGCCTGATGCTGGCTGCGATCGCCGGGCTGTTCATTGCGGCGACTTCCGGGCAGCGAGAACTGGAGGAAGCCAGCCGCCGCATCGAGCAGGCGGCGCGCCGCGCCCGCGTCTTGGGCGAAGACATGCAACTCCTCACGCAGGCGGAGAGCGGGCAACGGGGCTACATATTGCTCGGGGATCCGTCGTATCTGGTTCCGTACGAGGACGCGGTCAGGAAGGTACCGTCAACGCTGGAGCGGCTGGGCGCGGAATTTACCTCGTCGGATCCGGACGTCCAGGCGGACGTGGACGAGATCACGAGGCTGACTCGCGATAAGTTCTCGGAAATGCGCGAAACGCTGGAGCTTTACCGGACCCGCGGCCGCGGCGCCGCGACGGCGCTGATCCGCAGCGACTTCGGGCAGCACACGATGTCGCAGATCAGCCAGCGCGCCGGGCGCGTCCAGGCGGCCGAGACGTTCAACATGCTGGAAGCGAGCCAGTCCTGGCACAGCAATCGCTGGCTACGCTACGGAATCCAGAGCGCGGCCGCCGCCGCATGCGTGATGCTGGTGTTTCTGCTGCGCCGCGCGGTGCTCCGGTACGTGTCCTCGAAGGAGCGCGAGGCGGAGGAGCTGTCCGCGCGCCAGGCCGAACTGGAGTCCCTGGTGAAGGCACGCACCGAGGAACTCTCGGAGCTGTCCACGCACCTGCAGTCCGTCGCGGAGAAGGAGCGCGCCGCGCTTTCGCGCGAGTTGCACGATGAACTGGGTGGGTTGCTGGTGGCCGCGCGGATGGATCTGTCCTGGCTCGAGGAAAAAGTCGGCTCGAGCGACCCTGACATCCGCGCCCAGTTCAAGCGCGTGCAGGATGCCCTGCAGGCCGGCGTCGACCTCAAGCGGCGCGTGGTGGAAAACCTGCGGCCGACACTGCTCGACAACCTGGGGTTGCTGCCGGCGCTGCGCTGGCAGGTCGCCGACTCCTGCGGCCGCGCGGGGCTGCAATGCACGGAGCGGTATCCGAAGGAGGATCTGCGCCTGACCCCGGAGGCCTCGATCGCCATCTTCCGCATCGTGCAGGAAGCGCTGACGAACATCCTCAAGCACGCAGAGGCACGCAATGTCGAGGTCTCGATCGAAACCATCGCCGACTGGCTGGTGATCCGGGTGCGCGACGATGGCAAGGGCCTGCCGGCGGACTCGCGACGCGCGCTGCGGTCGCACGGACTGGCAGCCATGCGGCACCGCGCCAACGCCCTCGGCGGGGAGTGGCGCATCGACCGCGGGGAGCGCGGCACGATGGTCGAGGTGCGCCTGCCCATCGCGCGTATCACGGTGGCGCAGGCGGCCTGAGCCGGGTCACCTAGTGAGTGCCGGGCCCGCCGCGTTCCCGGGCGAAGTCCCGCAGCAGTCCCGGCAAGCGAAAGTAGTCCCGCGACTTGTCGAGAAATGCCTCGACGCCGAATGTTTCCGCCTCACGACGGTACTCAGGCAGACCGTAGTTCGTGAGGATCACGATCTTCGGCCGGCGAGCGCGTCCATCCTTGGCGAGCGAGCGCAGCACCCCGAACCCGGAGCCGACGCGAAGGTGTAGGTCCAGGATCAGCACGTCGGGCACGACTTCGCTGATGCGCTCCACCGCGGCCGCCTCGGTCTCGACGGTATCGACAAGGTCCACGTCCGGCAGGCGCCGGATCAGCTCGCCCAGGCGCGCGGCGAGCAATGACGAGTCCTCCACGAGCAGGACGCGCAGAGAGTCGCTATCCGGCACGGGCACGCGACCTGTGGAGGAGATGGATGTCCACTGGTTCAGCATCTGGGCAGACTCGTGGCAAACACGTGGCTGAAGGGTAGCCGCTCGCCGCGTCAGCCCGTGCCGGCCTGGGGAAATTGCGATCGTCGGAAATCACCGACGGGCTACGTTATGACTACTGCACCAGGCCGTTGCGCAGCGCATAGGTGGTCAAGTCGGCGTTGGTGTCCAGGTGCATCTTCTCCAGGACGCGCGCCCGGTACGTGCTGACGGTCTTCACGCTGATGAACAGTTCCTGAGCGATCTCGGATACCGAGCGACCCACCGCCAGCTTGCACAGGATCTGGAATTCGCGCTGGGAGAGCGCCGCATGCAGCGGCTGGTCACTGGGCTCGTCGAGTGCGCTCACGAGCATCTCACTCAGGGTGGCGCTGACGAAGCGGCGGCCGGCCAGCACGGTGTGCACCGCGCGCATGAACTCCTCGGGCGCCTGGTCCTTGGCGAGGTAGCCGGAGGCCCCGGCGCGCAGCACGTTGATGGCGTACTGCTTTTCGGCAAACCCGCTGATGACGAGCACCTTGGTGTCCGGGTGACCCGAGCGTATGTGCCGCAGGATGTCGATCCCGCTGCGGTCGGGCATGTTGATATCGAGTATCACCAGGTCCCAGTGGCCTTCGCGCAGTTTCTGCAGCGTCTCGGCACCGGTGCCCGTCTCGCCGATCGTGTCAACGGACCGGTCCTGCTCCAGGTAATGGCGCAGACCGGTTCGGATCATGGCGTGGTCGTCGGCAATCAGAACACTGGGCATTCGGCCTCCTATGCAGCTGCGCTGGCTCGTGATGTGCGTGTTCACGCACAAACAGTACCGGCTCCGCTATGGCCGGAGCGTACGCCATCGGCCTGACCATCTGTAGGGGCGATCCTACAAAGGACTACACGGCGCCCCTGCTAAGTCATTGATATTGGGCCAGCACCGTTCCGGTGCCTTTGCTGAGCTTCCGGCTGTCCTGCCAACGCGAGCGGTTCGCCGGAGCTCTGAGGTACACGCCGCGCGGCTCGGCTAGCCAGGCGCCAGCGGCTCGTCCAAGTCCATCGCCGCGATGCGGATTGCGTCGGACTGGGACGGGTAGATGTGCAGCACGTCGGCCAGCTCACGCAGACCGATACCCGTGCTCATGGCAACGCAGACCTCGTTGATCATCTCGCTGGCGCGGGAGGCAACGATGGTAGCGCCGACGATCTTGTCGTTGCGCCCGGTGGAGTGCAGCTTCACGAACCCGACATCCTGGCGATCCAGAATGGCCCGGTCGATATCCTGCATCATCACCGTAAACGTACGAATGGGGATGCCCTCATTGCGGGCCTGCCAGACCTGCAGGCCGACATGCGCGATTTCGGGGGCGCAGAACGTGCACCAGGGGATCGTGAGGGCCGTGTGGCGCATGGGCCTGCCTTTTGCCAGGCAGTTGTGCACGGCAATCCGGGCGGTTCTCTCCGCGACGTTCGCATACCGGTGCCTCAGGCAGACATCGCCGGCGGCGTACACGCGCGGGTTGCTGGTGCGCAGGAACTCGTCCACGGCGATTCCGGTGGCGGTATCCGCGCGCACTCCGGCCGACTCCAGCGACAGCCCGTCCGTGCACGGGGTGCGGCCAATGCTCACCAGCACGCGGTCGGCCTGCACCTCGGCCGTGCGTCCGTAGTTCTGGGTCCGCAGGACGACTTCCGCTTTTCCGACCCGGGCGCCGGTGACCGACGTGTTCAGGCGAATCGTGACCCCGTCGCGGGCCATCGACTGCGCAAGTACCTGCGCGGCATCGCGCTCCTCACCCGGAAGAAAGCCAGCCTCGTCCTGGATGATGGTCACGCGCGAGCCCAGGCGGCAGAACGACTGGGCCAGTTCGCATCCCAATGCGCCTCCGCCGACCACCGCGAGATGCTCCGGCAGCTTCTCGAGCCCGAATATGGTGTCGCTGGTGAGATAGGAGCCCTCGATGAGGCCGGGAATCTGCGGCCGGGTCGGCCCGGCGCCCGTAGCAACCAGCGCGTGGTGGAACGGAAAGCGGCCCATGTTCGTCGCGATGAGCCGCTCGTCGACGAAGCGCGCGGCGCCGTAGTGCAGTTCGATGCCCGCGCGCTTCAGCCTGGCCTCGGAATGGTACCCGCCAATGCGCCGCTGCATGCGTCGCAGGCGGGCGATGACGCGTTGCAGGTCCGCAACCGGCTCGGCCTGAGCCGGCTGCTGCAAGCGCGCTGCCTCCCGCATCGCCGCGAACAATGTGGCAGAGCGGATCAGGGACTTGGAGGGGACCGAGCCGGTGTTCAGCGAAACCCCGCCAAGCCGCTCACGCTCGAGCAGCGCCACGCGCGCCCCGAGGCGAGCGGCGAACTCGGCAGCAGCCAGGCCGCCGGGTCCCGCGCCGATGATGACCAGGTCGTACGTCTTCTTCCGGCGGGTGGCCGCTGTGCGCTGCGAGCGTGCCATCAGGATAGCCAGCCGCCCCGGAAGCCGGCGCGGCGCAGACCCCGGCGCACCTCGGGTGCCCTCCGCATCAGCGACCATACAAGCCTGCTGCGGGCGTTCTCGATCATCATGACCAGCAGGCCCTGGTCGAGGCCGTACCAGCCTGCGGAGAGCCAGCCGCCGCTGTCGGCGTTCACGGTGGGGTTGAAGCCGCTGACGAAGCGGTTCTGCGGGCACACCTGCGGGTAGCGTGCGAGGAGGGTGCGGGTCCCGATGAGCGCGGCCTCCGGGGTGAACGGAAGCGTGGCGAGCATTGCCCAGGGGCACAGGGTGCCATCATCAGGGCCGAAGGGAACCCCACGCGCCATGTACCCGAAGTGGCGATGGTCCTTGGCAAACTCGGCGGAGCCGTGCGCTACCGGGCCGTCCCCGGCGCTGATTCCCCACACGTCCCGGGAGTAACCCAAGGCTTCGCGAGGATTGCGCTCGCAGTATTCCCGCTGCACAGCGACGGTCCGGCAGGTGTTGATGAAGTAATCACTTCGCTTCTCGCGCATGAACGCATCGCGGATGCCGCGCAGGTCTATCCAGGCGTGGGGAAACAGGTGTGTGAACAGGGGCCCGGAATACAGCACGTCCTGCCCGAGCATGCGCTCCCACTGGTAGGTCAGCGTCCAGTGGATGAAGCTGTCCCTCGGCAGCGGCGAGGTCGGGGACCCCAGCCCGAGGATGTAGATGAGCAGCGCCTCGTTGTAGCCCTCCCAGCCGTAGTGGAGGAAGCCTGAGTCGGGGTGCCAGCCCTGGGTGAGGGCAGGGGCGCCATTCTGAGCCCAGCACCAGTCCACGCGCCGATAGAGCGCGTCCGCCAGCTTGCGGATCGAGGCCTCATCCTTGCCCATGCCATCGAAGTACTCCCTGACGCACAGGAAGCCGGCCACCAGAAGAGCGCTGTCGATCAGCGATAATTCGCAGTCCCATACGCGCCGGCCCGATTCCATGTCCAGGAAGTGGTAGTAGAAGCCCTTGTAGCCCGTCGCGTGGGTTCCCGCGCCCTGCGCACTCTCCCAGAAGAACTGCAGTGTCCGCAGCACGAGGGCGGCGGCGGCGCGGCGGGAACTCCAGCCCCGCTCGACGGCGATCAGGCGGCTGCACAGCGCAAAGCCGACGACCGCAATGCTGCACGGGGAACCTGCGCGCGAGGTGTCGGCCACAAGCCCATTGCGGGCATTGGTGTAGCGCGTGACGTACTCGAAGGCACCGCGCTGCAGGCGCTCGATCAGACGTGCTTCGCTCCGCAGGGACACCTGCGCCGGTGCACGGCGCGAGTCCCTGGGCACACCCGCGGCCTCCATAGCCCTCAAGCCTGCTCCTCCGTCCTGATGCAGATCAGCGGCAGGATACTTCGGATCGTCGACGGGAGCGCAGCGCGGACCGACGTGTCGAAGTTGGCCGTCAGCAGCCGACGGCCGAGTCCTACACGAGAGCTGCTGACGCAGCCCTAAACTCGACCGAAGAATGCAGCATGCAAGCAAAAGCCCCCGCGGGATGTTCTCGCGTGCCACGCTCCAGCCGCACCCGCTGGGTGGAGAGTCGCAGCCGACGACCGGCGCCGCCAGTTAGGGGCGGCCCGCGTGCTGCCCATAAGCCAGCTGCAGGAAAGGCGGGTCGGACGCTGGTTTGACTTCGATCGTTCGCGCTCTCGCACCGAACATGGGCCCATTCGCGCGGAACTGCTCAGCGTAGAAAGGCTGGAGCAGTTCGCGGCATCCCTGGCGCATTCGCAACCGCTGATGCCATCGCCTTCGCTGGGTCGCGCGTTGCTGCGCCGCTCGCGGCGAAACGCGCGCATGCTGCGCGAGCACTACGACAGCATCGCGCACGCCACCTCGAGTCGCCGGAGCGTCACCCCGGCCGCAGAGTGGTTCGTAGACAACTATTACGTCGTCGAGCGGCAGCTGCAGCTGATCCGGGACGATCTGCCTTCCGGCTACTACCGGCAGCTGCCGAAGCTCGCCAGCGGAGAGCTGGCGGGCCTGCCACGCATCGCCGGGATCGCCTGGGCCTACGTCGCCCACACCGACAGCCATCTGGATGTCCCCGTGCTGGTGAGGTTCGTGACTGCCTACCAGCAGGTGGAAACCCTGACGATAGGGGAACTGTGGGCCATCGCCAGCATGCTGCGCGTGGTGCTGATCGAGAATCTGCGCCGTTGCGCCGATCGAATCGTCAGCGGGCGTGCCCAGCGCGATGAGGCGGATCGACTGGCCGACCGCCTGCTGGGTGCCCCGACCCGCGCCCCCGAGCCTGCCGAACGGGTGCTGGCGGTGTATGACACCAAGCCCTTGCCGCACACGCTCGCGGTGCAGCTGGTGCAGCGACTGCGGGACTGCGACCCGCAGGTCACACCCGCACTCCAGCGGGTCGAGGAGCTGCTGCGCGCGCAAGGTCTGACCGCCGAGTCGGTCGTGCGCGAGGAGCTGCAGCGACAGGGTGCAGCCAACGTGACGGTGCGCAACATCGTCACGAGTCTCGTGCAACTGACGGCGCTGGATTGGTCCGACATCGTCGAGCAGCTGAGCGCGGTCGATGCGCTCTTGGGCCTCGAGTGCGACTTCTATGCGCTGGATTTCGCAACCCGCAACAGCTATCGCAGCGCCATCGAGGAGCTCGCGCGGGACTCGGGCAGGCGCGAGACGCAGATCGCCCAGCTCGCCCTGGATGCGGCGCGCCAGAACAAGTCGCGCAGCGCGGCGGGCCGTGACCCCGGCTACTACCTCATCGGGCCGGGACGTCGGGGCCTCGAAGTCTCCATCGACTACCGCCGGCCGGTACGGCAAAGCGCGTCCGGCATCCTGCGGCAGGCAGGCATCGCAGGCTACGTGAGCATACTGGGCCTTGGCTGTGCCGCGGTCCTGGCGTGCGCCATGCCCCTGCTTCCTGCCTGGCCGCGTTGGCAGCTTGTCCTCGCGCTGGCATTCCTGCTCTTCCCGGCCAGCGAGGCGGTCGTGGCGGTCCTGAACAGCGCGATCACCCGCATCATCAAGCCGCGTCCGCTGCCAGCGCTGGACCTGGCAGGCGTTGTGCCGGCGGAGCACCGCACGCTCGTGGCAATTCCGGTGCTGCTCAGTTCCCAGGGGGAACTGCAGGAGATGCTGGCGACCCTCGAGAGCCAGTACCTCGCCGGTGCACGCGGCGAGCTCTACTTCGCACTGCTGGCCGACGGTCGCGATGCCGATGCAGCCGTGACGCAGACCGACGCTGCACTTATCGAGGCGGGCCGAGCGGGTATCGCCGCGCTGAACAGGCGCTACGGGCCTGCGAGTACCGGGCCGCGCTTCGTGTGGCTGCATCGATCTCGCCGCTGGAATGCGGCACAGCAGCGCTGGATGGGATGGGAACGCAAGCGCGGCAAGCTGCACGAATTGAACCGATTGCTGCGTGGCGCGCGTGACACCAGCTACGATCTGAGCGAGGAGGAGCGACTGGCCCTGCCGCCGGCGGTGCGCTACGTGCTCGTGCTGGATGCGGACACCCAGCTGCCGCACGGGGCCGCCGAAAAGCTCATCGCCAAGATTGCGCACCCGCTCAACCAACCGCAATTCGACGAGGAAAGCGGGCGCGTCACCTCCGGCTACGGGATTCTGCAGCCGCGCGTGACGCCGGCGCTGCCGGGAGCGGAGGGCGCATCGCTCGTCCAGGGCGTACTCGCCGGCAGCGCCGGTCTGGACCCGTACGCTTTCGCGGTCTCCGACCTGTACCAGGACCTGTTCGCGGAGGGCTCGTTCACCGGCAAGGGCCTGTACGACATCGACGCCTTCGAGAAGTCACTGGCGGGGCGGATCCGCGAGAACTCCGTGCTGAGTCATGACCTGCTGGAAGGACTGTTCGCGCGTTCCGCCGTGGTGTGTGATGTCGCAGTCATCGAGCCTGCGCCGGATCGCTACGACGTCGTCTCCTCGCGCGAGCACCGCTGGGCGCGCGGCGACTGGCAGCTGCTGCCCTGGCTGCGGCCGCTGCTCGCGCTGCCGCGGCAGCAGCGCACGAGGGCCCGCGTTTCCGGCGTGGGGCGCTGGAAGCTCCTCGACAATCTGCGGCGCACCCTCGGGCCGCCGGCGACGCTTGCCGCACTGGTGGTCGGCTGGTGCATGCCGGCCTCCCGGGCCCTGTGGTGGAGCGCGGCCATCGTGCTGCTCCTGGGGATCCCGCCGTTGCTGCCGATCTTCATCGCCGTCCGCGACCGCCCGCGGCACCTGAAGCGCGAAAGCGAGCGCCACGCGCTGCGTCACGACCTGCGCTTCGCCCTGCTGCGCTTGGTGCTGAACCTCGTGCTGCTGGCCGATCGGGCCTGGTGGATGGGCGATGCCATCGTCCGCACCCTCATCAGGCTGGCGATCACGCATCGGCACCTGCTGGACTGGACGACGGCGGCACACGCGCGCATGGCCAGCCGGCTCGACCTGGCGAGCTATCTGCGGCGCATGCGCGGCAGCGTGGCGCTGGGCGTCCTGGGCATCTTTGCAATGCTGTTCCTTGCCCCGCAGAACTTCTGGCTGGCGGCGCCGTGGCTGTTCTCGTGGATTGCCGCACCTTTGTTGGCGCGGCAGATCAGCGTGCCGCAACCCGAGGCGGTGGCCGCACTGCTCTCGGTGGAGGATGCCACCTATCTTCGGCTGGTGGCGCGCCGCACGTGGCGGTACTTCGAGCAGTTCGTGACGCCGGAGGATCACTTCCTGCCGCCGGATAATTTCCAGGAGACACCACTGCCGATCCTCGCGCAGAGAACCTCGCCGACCAACATCGGAATGTACCTGCTGTCCTCGGTCTGCGCGTTCGACTTCGGCTGGCTGGGCCTGTACGACTGGGTCGAGCGACTCGAGGCCACGCTGGCCGCGCTCGGCAGACTGGAGCGCTTCCGCGGCCACCTGCTGAACTGGTACGACACGCGCACGAATCAGCCGCTGCTGCCGAGCTACGTATCCACCGTGGACAGCGGCAACCTGGCCGGCCACCTGCTCGCGCTCGCCAACGCGGTCGAGGCCGCCATGCGCCGCCCGCTCTGGGGCGCGGCACGCATCTCGGGTATCCGCGATGCCCTGCAGCTTGCGCCGCGGTCGAGGGTGCGCGAGACACTGGAAGGCGCCCTGGGACCCGAAGGATCCGGCGAGGAGCCCGTGGGTCCCCGCCTGCGGGCGATGCTTCGCGCACGTGCCGCGCTCGGGCCACCGGCGCCCGCGAGGCCGCTGACCGTGCTGGCAGCGGCCAGTGGCGAGGAAGCCGATTGGGCCGAGGTGGCTCTGGGGTGCGCCCACAGCCATCTGCGCGACATGGAGGGCCTGCAGCCGGGGTCCACGGGCGCGCGCGAGGTGAGCTCGCTGGGGGATCTGGCGCGGTTGCCGGAGGCGACCGCGGCGCGTGACCTCGCGCAGCGCATGGGCCAGATCGCCCAGCTGGCGCGCACCCTGGCGGACGAGATGGACTTCGGTTTCCTGCTCAAGCCGCATCGCATGCTCTTGTCGATCGGCTTCAACGTCGTCGAGAGTCGCCTGGATGACAGCGACTATGACCTGCTGGCCTCGGAGGCACGGCTGGCCAGCTTCGTTGCCATTGCCAAGCGCGACGTTCCGGCGCGTCACTGGTTCCGGCTCGACCGTCGCTCGGTGGCTCTGGGCAATCTCACCGCATTGCTGTCCTGGTCCGGGTCGATGTTCGAGTACCTGATGCCGAGCCTGGTGATGCGGCCGCCGAGCGGCAGCTTGCTCGGCCGCGCGGTCCGTGTGGCGGTCAGGGCACAGCGGGACTACGCGGCGACGCGGCATATCCCGTGGGGCATTTCCGAGTCGGCGTTCAACACGCGCGACCTCGACCGCACTTATCAGTACTCACCCTTCGGCGTGCCGGCGCTCGGACTCAAGCGCGGCCTCGCAAATGACCTGGTCGTCGCGCCATACGCCACGGGACTGGCGGCCATGGTCGATCCGGTTGCAGCCGCTGCCAACTACCGGCTGCTGGCGGAGCTCGGTGGCCTTGGCGCATTCGGCTTCTACGAAGCACTGGACTTCACGCCGGAACGCCTGGCGGAAGGGGATGCGGTTGCGGTGGTGCGGGCCTATATGGCCCATCACCAGGGCATGACGATCGTGGCCATTGCCAATGCGCTTAGCGGCGGTGTGGTACAGGACTATTTTCACGCCGAGGCATCGACTCGCGCCTCGGAGCTGCTGCTGCAGGAGAAGCCACCGCGCTCGGTGGAAGCCGCACCGGAGGGATTGGAGACCGAGGCGCGCGAAGCGCGCTTCCCGGTATCGGCCGGCCGACGTCGCCTGCAGACCTGGCGCCCGCGCACACCCCATACGCAGCTGCTGAGCAACGGGCGCTACGCGGTCATGGTCAGTGCATCCGGAGCAGGCTTCAGTCGCTGCGCAAACCTGGCCGTGACCCGCTGGAGCGAGGACCCGACCTGTGACCGCAGCGGCCAGGTGATATACCTGCATGACCGCGACAGCGGCGACGTGTGGTCGGGCGGCTTCGCGCCGATGCAGGCCCAGCCGGATGCCTACCGCGTCACCTTCGCGGAGGATCGGGTCGAGATCGCCCGCCGCGACGGCCCGTGGGCAACGCGGATGCAAATCCTAGTCTCCGCGGAGCACGATGCCGAAGCCCGGCGCATCTCGATCGCCAACCAGGGCGAGAGGGCGCGCGAGATCGAGGTGACCTCCTACGGCGAGGTGCTGCTCACCACCGCCGCGGCGGACCGCGCACACCGGGCGTTCTCCAATCTCTTCGTGCAGACCGAGTTTGATGCCGAGCGCCGGGTGTTGCTGGCCGGCCGGCGGCCGCGTGCCGAGGGCGACGTGCCGGTGTGGGCAGCGCACTTCGCGGTCATAGAGGCCGAGGACTTTGGCGCATGCGAGTACGAGACCGATCGCGCGCGCTTCCTCGGCCGCGACCGGAACCTCGCGCACCCGCGTGTGCTGGCCGGCGCCGTGCCGCTGAGCGGGTCGAGCGGCTCCGTGCTGGATCCGGTGTTCAGCCTGCGCTACCGCCTGCGGGTGGGCGCCGGCGAGACCGCGCGCGTCACCTTCTGGACGGCACTGGCGGGCTCGAAGGCGGACGTCCTGCGGATCGTCGACATGTGCCGTGACCCGTCCGCTTTCGACCGCGCATCCACGCTGGCCTGGACGCATGCCCGCGTGCAGCTTCACCACCTCGGCCTGGACCCGGACGAAGCCAGTCTCTTCCAGCGCCTGGCGGCTCACGTCTTCTACCTCAATCCGGCATTGCGCGCCGTTCCGGATACGCTGCGCCGCAACCGGGCCAACGTGCAGGCGCTATGGGCGCACGGAATCTCCGGGGACCGCCCGATCATGCTGGTGGAGATCGACGATGCCAGCGATCTTGCCTTGGTGCGCCAGCTGCTGCGCGCCCATGGCTACTTCACGACCAAGAACGTTCCAGTCGACCTGGTCATCCTCAACGGTTCGTCGACCTCCTACATGCAGGAGCTGCAATCCGCGATCGAGTCACTCACCCGGGCAGGCCAGGCGCACGTACCCCCGTCGGGTCCGAACGGCACGGGCAGCGTCTTTGCGCTGCGCTCCGAGGTGATGTCGGCCGAGGCGCGCCTGGCGCTGCTGGCGTCCGCGCGCGTGGCCCTGATCGCGCGCCGTGGAACGCTGCTCGAGCAACTCGACCGACTCGAGGATCCCGGTGCCGAAACCGCGGTGGTCGGCCCTCCGGTGACTCCTTCCCGCGTGGCGCGATTACCCGATGCGGCCGCTGCTCCCGAGTTGCAGTTTGCCAACGGCACGGGAGGCTTCACTGCCGATGGCCGTGAATACGCGATCGTCCTCAGGCCGGGGCAATCCACGCCGATGCCGTGGATCAACGTGATCGCGCAACCGGAGTTTGGCTTCCAGGTCTCGGCCTCCGGGGCCGGTTTCACCTGGTCGCGCAACAGCCGCGAGAACGCGCTCACCACCTGGTCCAACGATGCGGTCATCGATCCGCCCGCGGAGGCCCTCTATGTGCGAGATGACGACACCGGTGAGCTGTGGAGTCCGACAGCAAGCCCCATCCGCGACCCCGAGGGGATGTACCGTGCAAGCCACGGCCAGGGCTACACGCGCTTCGAATACACCAGCCGCGGCATTGCGCTGGAGCTCATCCAGTTCGTGCCGCGCGGGCGCGCGCTGAAGGTGTCGCAGCTCAGGATCCGCAACCAGGGCGCGAAGGCGAGGCGCCTGACGGTGTGCGCCTATGTGGAGTGGTCGCTTGGCCCGTCGCGCATCGCCAACGCCCCTTACATCATCACCGAGCAGTGTGCCCAGACCGGGGCGCTGCTGGCGCGCAACCCGTGGAACGCTCAGTTCGGGGCGCGGACCGCCTACCTGGATATGGGGGGCAGCCAGACCGAGAGCACCTGCGACCGGCGCGAATTCCTCGGGCTGCAAGGCCTGCTGGAGTCCCCGGCGGCACTGCGCGCCCGGCTACCCCTGTCAGGCAGGAGCGGAGCCGCGCTCGATCCGTGTGCCGCGCTGCTGACGGCCATCGAGATCCCGCCCGGGGGTGAACGCGAGGTGGTGACCTTCCTCGGCCAGTCGGAGGATCCGGCCGGGGCGATCACGGATATCTTCGCGGCCCGCAACCTGCATCTCTCCCGGGCGCTCGCCGAGGTCACCGGCAACTGGGATGAGCTGCTCGGCAAGATCCGGGTCAAGACTCCTGATCCGGCGCTGGACCTGCTGCTCAACCGCTGGCTGCCATATCAGACGCTGGCGTGCCGCGTCTGGGCACGCACGGCGTTCTACCAGTCCAGCGGCGCCTACGGCTTTCGCGATCAGCTGCAGGACTGCATGGCCCTCACCAACCTGGCGCCAACGGTGGCTCGCGAGCACCTGCTGCGCGCGGCAGGCAGGCAGTTCCCCGAAGGGGACCTGCAACACTGGTGGATGCCGGAGTCGGGCAAGGGCATCCGCACCCATATCAGCGACGACCGCGCGTGGCTCGCCTACTGCACGGCCCACTATGTCGCAGCCACGGGCGATGCGGCCGTGCTGGACGAAGCAGTGCCGTTTCTGGAGGGCGAACCGATACCCCCGGGCGCGAGCGACAAGTATTTCGAGCCGCGGGTGTCGGAGCGGAGCGCTTCGGTCTACGAGCACTGTGCCCTGGCGCTGGATGCCAGCCTGGCCGTCGGTGCGCACGGCCTGCCCCTCATGGGCGGCGGCGACTGGAACGATGGCATGAACTTGGTCGGCGCGGCCGGGCGCGGCGAGAGCATCTGGCTCGCCTGGTTCTTGTGCGCCACGCTCGAGAAATTCGCAGCGCTTGCGCTGCAGCGGGGCGACCGGGAGCGTGAGCAGCGCTGGAGGTCTCACCGGGAGGGCCTGCGCACGGCACTGGAGAACGAGGGTTGGGACGGGGACTGGTACCGCCGCGGCTACTTCGACGACGGTACGCCGCTCGGATCAGCCCGCAATACCGAGTGCCGCATCGACTCCATTGCTCAGTCCTGGGCGGTGCTCTCGGGTGCCGCGAACCCCGCGCGCGCCGCGCATGCCATGGCCGCAGTCTACGAGCACCTGGCCCGGCCGCAGGAGAAGCAACTGCTGCTGTTCACCCCGGCCTTCGTCGATTCAGAGCCCAATCCGGGCTACATCCGCGCCTATCCGGCGGGAATCCGCGAGAACGGTGGCCAGTACACCCACGGCTCCATCTGGTCCTTGATCGCCTTTGCGCGCCTGGGCGATGGGGAGCGCGCCAAGGAACTCTTCGACTACTTCAACCCGATCCGCCACAGCCTCGATGCCGAGCGGGTCGAGCGCTACAAGCTCGAGCCCTACGTCGTCGCGGCCGACATCTATGCCGCGCCCGCCCCGGCCGCGCGCGGCGGGTGGTCCTGGTATACCGGGGCTGCCGGGTGGCTCTACCGGGCGGGGCTGGAGGCGATTCTCGGGCTGTGCGTGCAGGGCAATGAGCTGCTCATCCAGCCCTGCATTCCGCGCAGCTGGCGTCGCTACGACGTCGAGTTCCGCCACGGCGGCACGCGGTACGAGATCACCGTCACCAATCCATTCGGCGCCACCGCCGGCATCAGCCATGTG
This sequence comes from Pseudomonadota bacterium, assembly GCA_018240525.1. Classification (GTDB taxonomy): domain Bacteria; phylum Pseudomonadota; class Gammaproteobacteria; order Steroidobacterales; family Steroidobacteraceae; genus 13-2-20CM-66-19. The sequence goes on along the minus strand of JAFEFN010000014.1, from coordinate 101,456 downwards.
GAACTCGATCACGTCACTATCCTGCGCCCGCCGATCCGCATTCCCCTGGTGGATGACCGCGCCGCGCACTCCATCCGCGTGGTCATGGGGTGAGGGGCAGCGCTGTAGGCCGCTGCTGACACCGCCCGCCGCGGCGGTACCGATACCGCCGGACGGGAGTCCGGTGCAGGATGCCTCGGGGCCGGCGCCTCGTCCGACCCACCACAAGGAGGTTTCCCAATGGATGTGCCATGTGTCCGGGTGCGTCGCACCGGCGAGCGCTGGGGCGTAACGCAGAAGGGTATTGACTGGTTCCTGGCCGAGTTCTCCCTGTGGCAGGACGCCATCGATTACGCGCGCGGGCTGGCCGTCGCTGCGGAAAACTCCATCGTCGAGGGTGAGGACTTCCAGGGGCGCATCGCGTTGCGCCAGGTACTCTCGCGCGACGCGCAGGGTGTCGTGCGCGTGCGTTCGGTCAATTACTGAAGTCTCACGGCAGCCGGGAGAGCCCCGGCTGCCCGCACAGGTCAGGCAGCATGGAGGGCGGCGTCGCGATGCAACGCCGCCTTTTTCAGGTCAGTTGCCCTCGTGGCGAGCGCGCCAGTCCCAGTAGGCCTGCTGTTCCTGCGGGCTGAGCTCCGAGAATTCCCGGCGCGGCATGTGCTCGTCCATCATGTAGCGCTGGTATGCCGCCGCTTCCCGTGCGTCCCACTGATGCGGCGGTGCGGCGATCTGTGGCTGCGAAGCGCAGCTGGACATCAGTCCGGCACCCGCCACGGCGGCAGCCAGAATGAGCGAACTGCGGTATTCCCTGGTGTTGGTCATCGGCGCCTCGATCACTGAGTGGCATTCAGGCGCAGTGTGCTGAGCGGCACGCGGCTGCGGAAACCGGTGCGCGGGAAATGGCCCTGTCGGATGGGGCTGACGCGGCATCGCCTCCCCTACAAATGTGATTCCGAAGCGGATGTCGTGTCCGGTACCGCACTGCCGCGCGGCAGCAGTCGCAAATCACCGACCAGCAGGACACCCGCGAAGATGACCGCCGAGCCGAGCAGTTGCACCGCGTCCAGCCGCTCATTGAGGAGCAGCCAGCCGCAGAACACTGCCACCAGCGGGTTCACGTACGCGTACGTTCCCACGCGTGAGGGGGACTCGTGGCGCAGCAGGTATGCGTAGGAGACGAAGCCGAAGGTCGAACTGACGATTGCCAGGAAGACGATGGCGCCGATCCCGGTCGGTGACCAGTTCCAGCGGGCCGCGTCCCCGTGCGCAAACCCCAGGGCCAGCATGATCGAGCCACCGATCAGGAGGTAGCACGCGGTGAAGGCCAGGGGATCGGAGGCCGAGTGCGACTCACGGATCACCATGCTCGCCAGCGCCCAGCACAGGGCGCTCACCAGCATGAGCAGCTGCCAGCCGATCTGTGCCTGCGCGCCAAAGCCGCGCGCGGACACCAGCAGCGCCACGCCGACGAAGCCGATGACGAGGCCCGCCCAGGTGCGGGCGCTGACCGGGGTGGCGCGGCGCCCGTACATGCCGAGCCACGCAATCCAGAATGCCGCGCTGGCGGTGATGAGTGCCGCCTGGTTCGACGCGATGTGCTGCAGCGAAAATACACTCAGGCCGTTGCTGAGGACGATGCCCAGGACGGCTGCCGCGAGCAGGAACCACCAGTCGCGGCGTCCCCGGGGCAGGGGCAGCCCGCGCCAGCGTGCGACGGCGAGCAGGAAACATGCGGCCAGCAGGAAGCGGCTCCCTGCCGCCAGCAGCGGGGGCAGGGACAGCGCCATGATGCGGTTGACCGCGTAGCTCACCCCCCAGGCGATGTAGATGGTCGCAAATGCGAGGCGGGTCTTGCGCCGCGTGCGGGTGAGCAGCAGCGAGCCGCCCGCAGGCGTGGGCTCGCTCACCGCTGAGTGGGGTCGGCTGCGGGAAGTGTCGGGCAGCGGGCGCGCGCGCAGTCTGTCCGGCAGCGGCCGGCCGGTGCTGTTGGTGCCACGCCCACCCCGCGATTCAGGCGGGCTTGGCGGGGAGCGTCCCGTTGGGGGTCAGCTGGTCGATGGCTCCCGGCAGGTGCTGGGATATCTTCGCCGCCAGCTCCTGCGGACTCATGTTCAGCTTCGTCGCGATTGCCGTGATGGCCCCGCCGAAGACCTGGTGGATCTGCTCCGGGGAGATCGGCTGGTTGGGCCCGGTGCCCACCCAGGATTTCACGGTGTTGCCCAGCCCCTGCTGTTCCAGCTGCGTGACGATACCCTGCACGCCGCCGTGCTGCTGGATGAGGGAATTCATTGCGCTGACCACGGTGGCACCCACGGCGCCGCCCAGGATTCCATCGAGTAAGCCCATTCTTGTTCCTTAGAGGACGGTTTAGCGGATTCTCCGCCCGGACATTCTCCTGCAACACTCCCCCGTCGCTCAAGGCAGGTTGCGGGAGCCGACTGCGGGCGCCCGCGGGAGCCGGATCGTGTGCGCAGTGCATGGATTTATTATATTATTACGGCTACATTAAAAAGATTCGGGCCGGCGCGACAGGCTGTCCGGCCCCCACGCAACGGTGAGCCCAAGCATGCGACAGGTCAGGACACTCGGTCTTCTCGGCACAGGGGTCATCGGCGGCGGCTGGGCGGCGCGCGCGCTGCACTTCGGCGTCGACGTGGTCGCCGCGGACGTCAAGCCGGAGATGGAAGCGTGGATCCGCGGCGCCGTCGCCAATGCCGAAGGCGCCCTTGCGAAGCTGACCTTCGCGCCGCTGCCGCCGAAGGGCAAGCTCACCTTCACGACCGACCTGCTCGCCATGGCGCGCGGCGTCGACTTCATCCAGGAGAACATTCCCGAACAGCTGGAACTGAAGCAGCGGGTGCTGGCCGACGTCAGCCGCGTGGCCCCCGCGGACGTGGTCATCGCCTCCAGCACCTCGGGCCTCATGCCGAGCGACCTGCAGAAGGACATGGTGGCGCCGGAGCGGTTCCTCGTCGCCCACCCCTTCAATCCCGTGTACCTGCTGCCGCTGGTGGAACTGGTCGGGGGCGCCCGCACCTCCACGGCCGCCCTGGAGGCGGCCGCGCGCTTCTTCACCTACATCGGCATGCACGCCCTGAAGGTGCGGCGTGAGGTGCCCGGTCACCTCACCGACCGGCTGCAGGAGGCGATCTGGCGCGAGATCCTGCACATGGTCAACGAGGACGTCGCCACGACCGGCGAGCTCGATGACTCGATCATCTACGGCCCCGGCCTGCGCTGGGCGGCCATGGGCACGAACCTCATCTATCACCTCGCCGGTGGCGAGACCGGCATGCGCCACATGCTCCGGCAGTTCGGGCCGTGCCTGAAGTGGCCGTGGACCAAGCTCGAGGCACCCGAGCTCACCGAGGCGCTGATCGACAAGATGGTGGCGGGCACGCAGGCACAGGCGGCCGGGCGCTCCATCCGCGAGATCGAGCGCCAGCGCGATGCCTACCTGGTGGCGATCCAGCAGGTCCTCAAGCAATACGACATCGGCGCGGGCGCTACCCTGCGCGCGCTCGAGCAGCGGCTCTACGAGGATGCCGGCGCCGGGGCGCAACAGAAGATCGCCGCCGCAATCACCAAAGGCAGGGCCGGGGCGCTCGAGCTCATGGAGTTGGAAGTGCGGCCGGAGTGGATCGACTACAACGGCCACATGACCGACTCGCGCTACCTACAGGTGTTCGGCGATGCCACCGATGCCGTCTTCCGCTTTGCCGGCATCGATGATGACTACCGCAAGGCCGGCCATGGGCTCTACACGGTGGAGACGCACATGACGCACCAGGCAGAGGCCAAGGTGCACGAGCAGCTGTACGTCGCAACGCGGGTGCTCGCGGTGGACGACAAGCGCGTACGGCTCTTCCATACGCTGAGCCGCAGGAGCGACGGGATCCAGCTGGGGACGTGCGAGCAGCTCTACCTGCACGTCGACACCCGGGCCGGCAAGGTGGCGCCGATGGATGCGGCCGTCAAGGCCAGGCTCAGCGCCCTGCAGGCGTCCCAGGCGGATGTCGCGCTGCCGGCCGAGGCCGGGCGGCTGGCAGGCAAGGCGGCCGGCTGAACCCGAGGAGCGCCCATGCCGAAGATCGTCGACCACGAGCAGCGCCGCAACGAGATCGCCCTGGTGGCCTGCCGCGTCGTGGCGCAGCACGGCTTTGACCAGGCAACGATCGTGCGCATCGCGCGCGAGGCGGGTTACACCACCGGCATGGTGGCGCATTACTTCGATACCAAGCAGGACATAGTGACCGCGGCACTGCGCCTGATCCTGCGACGCATCGAGGAGCGCCTCACCCCGAGCGGTGCCGACCAGCAGCCCGACCTGCTGACACTCCTCACCGAGGCGCTGCCCGTGGACGAGACGCGCTACATCGAGTGCGCGTTCTGGATCGCCTTCTGGGGCCAGGTGCCGGCGGACCGCCGCCTCAAGCGCATCAATGCCTGGCTGCACCGCGAGTACCTGCGCCTGTTCGAGCGCTGCCTGGAGCGCGGCTGGAGCGAGTGGGTCGGCTGGCCGCCGACCATCCAGGAGCAGGTGCTGCGCTCGGTCATCACCTTCATCAACGGCGTCACCGCGAGCACGGTGGCCAGCCGCGGCGACTGGCCGGCCGACCGCCAGGTGGGCCAGCTGCGCCTGCAGCTGGAACTGCTGCACGGCTGGGCCATGGGAGCGACCGCTGCACTCCCGAAGAAGCACAGCAAGGCCTCGGCCTGAGGAGACGGCGATGGATTTTTCCCTGTCCGAAGAACAGCAGCTGATCGTCTCTTCCACCCGCGAGTTCGTGCGCAACGAACTGGTGCCGCACGAGCGCGAGGTCGAGGATACCGGCGTGCTGCGTCCCGAGTTGCTGCGGGAACTGAAGCACAAGGCAATCGCCGCCGGGCTGTACGCGGCGAACATGCCGACCGAGGTCGGCGGCGCCGGACTCGATGCGGTCAGCTGGATCCTCTATGAGAAGGAACTCGGCTGGACCGGGTACGCACTGCAGTACTCCTGCGTCGGGCGCCCGTCGAACATCCTTCTGGCCTGTGTCGGCGGGCAGCGCGAGCGCTACCTGCTGCCGAGCGTGCGTGGTGAGCGCGTGGACTGCCTGGCGATGACCGAGCCGGGGGCGGGCTCAGACGTGCGCGGCATGAAATGTAGCGCGGTGGAGAAGGGCGGTGATTTCGTCATCAACGGCACCAAGCACTTCATCAGTCACGCCGACCATGCCGACTTCGTCATTCTGTTCGCCGCCAGCGGCGAGGAGGCCTCGGCGCGCGGCAAGCGCAAGCTCATCACGGCGTTCCTGGTGGACAAGGGAACGCCCGGCTTCGTGGTGCGCCCCGGGTACCGGAACGTCTCGCACCGCGGCTACACGAACAGCATTCTCGAGTTCACCGACTGCCGCGTGCCGAAGTCCGCGGTGCTCGGCGCCGTGCACAAGGGCTTCGAGGTAGCCAACACCTGGCTCGGCGCCACTCGCCTGCAGGTGGCCGCGACCTGCCTGGGCCGTGCCGAGCGCGCGCTGGAGAGCGCCAAGCAGTGGGCGGTCGACCGCGAACAGTTCGGTCAGCAGATCGGCAAGTTCCAGGGCGTGGCCTTCAAGCTGGCCGACATGGCCGTGGAGCTGCGTGCGGCGGAGCTGCTCACCCTGGAGGCGGCCTGGAAGCTGGAGCACAAGCTCGCCAGCGACACCGACATGGCGATCGCGAAGCTCAAGGCCAGCGAGATGCTGGCGATGGTGGCCGACGAAGCACTGCAGATCCACGGCGGCATGGGGCTCATGAGCGAGCTGCCCCTCGAACGCATCTGGCGCGATGCCCGCATCGAGCGCATCTGGGACGGCACCAGCGAGGTGCAGCGCCACATCATCTCGCGCGCACTGCTGCGACCGCTGGGCGGCTGACCGGCGCCCCCCGGCGGCCTGCCCGCGTCAGCAGGCGTTAACAGCGTCCCGGGAAATTACCGCTAGCGGCCCTTCCAGCGCGGCGGGCGTTTCTCGGCGAATGCCGTCGCGCCTTCCTTCAGGTCCTCCGAGCGCACGACCTTCTGCACCGCATCGAGGCTGTCGTGCAGCTCGAAGGCGGCGTTCTCGGCCACCATCTCCGTGTGGCGCAGCAGCTGCTTGATCGCCGGAAACAGCAGCGGCGGCCCGGCGGCCAGCTGCTGGGCAATCTCGCGCGCCTTGGCCATGGCCTGTCCCTTGGGCACCACGTGGTTGGCAAGGCCCCAGTGCTTGGCTTCGGCGGCATCCATCCAGCGGCCGGTCATCAGGAACTCCACCGCGACGTGGTAGGGAACGCGCCGCCGCAGCTTGATGGTTCCGGCATCGGCCAGCACGCCGACGTTGATCTCCGGCAGCGCGAAGCGCGCATGCTCCTCCATCACGATGATATCGGTGCCCAGCACGATTTCGAAGCCACCGCCGCAGGCGATGCCGTTGACCGCGGCAATGAGCGGCTTGTTGAGGTTGCGCGGGTAGTTCAGGCCGCCGAAGCCGCCGACGCCCCAGTCGGAGTCGGACTCCTCGCCCGCGGCAGCCGCCTTCAGGTCCCAGCCGGGCGAAAAGAAGCGCTCGCCGGCACCGGTGACGATCGCCACGCGCAGCTTTGGATCATCGCGGAATGCACTGATTACCTGGTTCAGGCGCCGGCTCGCCGCCAGGTCGATGGCATTGGCCTTGGGGCGGTCGATCGTGATCTCCATGACCGCACCGTTGGTGACGGTATTGATGCCATCGCTCATGTCTTGGCTCCTGTCAGTCGTATCAGTGCATCCACCGCCACGGCCCCGCGGCCCAGCGGGCGCACGATCACCGGATTCAGGTCGAGTTCGGCCAGCCGCTCCAGGTGGTCGGCAGCGTAGCGCGTGCAGGCGAGGATCGCCGCTACCAGCGCTGGCACGTCCCCGGCGGGCCTGCCGCGGAATCCGTCCAGCAGCCGTGCCACCTTCAGGCGCGCCAGCGCCGCGCTGACCGACGCTTCCGTGAAAGGCGGCAGGAGGTTGACGCTGTCGCGCAGCACTTCGGTGAGGACGCCGCCGGCGCCCAGGACCAGCATCTGGCCAAATTGCGCATCGACCGTGATGCCGACGAGAATTTCAGCCACCCCATCGGGGATCATCTCCTCGACCAGCACCACGTCGGAAAGCTTCGCCAGGTGCCGCGCGGCCGCCTCGGCTTCCGGCGCGGTGCGCACGTTCAGGACGACGCCGCCGACCTCGGACTTGTGCTCCAGCGCGGCCGCCGCGGCCTTGAGCACCACCGGAAAGCCGATCTCCGCGGCCGCCGCGGCCGCGGCAGCGACCGGGGCGAGCCGGCTGCGCGGCACCGGCACGCCAAAGGCGGCCAGCGCCGCCTTGCCCTCCGGCTCGCTGAGCGCGTACGCGCTGTCCGCGCGCGGCGGCGGGATGCGCAGCTCCACGCGCGTGTTCGTGGCCCAGCGCTCGCCGACCGCGCCGGCCAGATCGAGCGCCTCGAGGGCCTCGCGCTGGCCCTGCAGGGGCGCGATGCCGGCAGCCTGGCACAGCTCGCGCGTCGATGCGGCCATGGACTCGGGCAGAGAGGAGATCAGCACCGCCCGGCTGGGCGCTCCCGGCAGGGCGGCCGCAAACTCCTCGACGACCCTCACGTAGGCGGAGGCATCCGCCGGTGGCGGCGGGCAATCGAGCATGAACCCGACCGCATCGTATCCGGAGCGCAGCACCACCTCGAACATCTGACGCTGCTTCGGGTAGTCGAACCAGATGTGCGTGTGGAAATCGAAGGGGTTGGCGATGTGCACCTTGTCGGTGAGGATCTCGCGCAGGCGCGTCCTGCTGGCCGGCGGGAGGGGGGCGAACTCCAGTGACAGGTTACGCGCGGCATCCGCGGTCATCGCCATGTCGCCGCCGGACGCCCCCAGGGTCAGCACCCGGCGGCCAGGCAGCGGGCCGCCGGAGTGGAAGATCTTCAGCGTCTCGCACAGGGTCGCCAGGGACTCACAGCGGGCGATGCCCGCCTGGTTGCAGAAGGCATCGAACGCGCCGTCCGCGCCGGCCAGCGCCCCGGTATGCGTGCGCACGGTCGCGCTTGCCGCCGCGGTGCGCCCGGCCTTCACCAGTGCGATCGGCTTGCCGGCCTCGCGCGCGGCGGCCGCCACGGCCGTGAAGCGGCGTGCGTCGCGCACGCCCTCGAGATACAGCCCGAAGCCGGTGACCCGCTCGTCCGCGGTCAGCAGCTCGATCAGGTCCTCGGCGGCCAGGCGCGTCTGGTTGCCGACGGTGAGCACGCAGCCGATCGGCAGGGAGCGGTCGTTGAAGAGCAGGTTGAGCGCGATCGTGCCGCTCTGGCAGATCAGGGCGATGCCGTGCTCGCGGCGTCTGCCGACCAGCTGGTCCGGCCACAGCGCCGCACCGTCGAAGAAGTTCACGAAGCCGTAGCAGTTCGGGCCGAAGTAGGGCAGGTCGCCGGCGTTGCGCACCAGTTCGCGCGTGAGCCGGTCGCCCTCGGGCGTGGCGAGCTCGGAGAAGCCGGCCGCGAAGCAGACGAAGCCGCCCGCGCCGCGGCGCCGCAGGGCCCCGGCGATGGCCGGGACTTCGTGGTTGGGGACCGCAATGAAGGCGGCATCCGGGGCCGCCGGCAGCTCATCGATGCTGCGGTAATAGCGCTCGCTGGCGCTCGAGGCACGCCGCGGATGGATGCGCCACACCTCGCCGGAGTAGCCGATGGCGCTGCTGGCCGCGAACGCCGCGTCCGCCCAGGCGCCACCGATCAGCGCCACGCTGCGCGGCGCCAGCAGGCGCCGCATGCCTGCCGCGCTCATGAGGGTCGCGCGGCGGCGCGCAGCTCCATGCGGCGCGAGCCCGGTGCCGCAGCGGCGAGTGAGGCGCTCTGGTCCCTGAGGGTGGCCAGTGCCGCGCTCACGGCGGCCGGAAAGACCGCCGTCGAGACCGTACCCCCGTGCTGCTGCACGTGCAGCAGCATGACCTCCGCGCCGGCCGCGACGCCCTCCTTGCCGGCGCGGACAAGCTCGAGGGCGAGGTGGATGCGCTTGGCGTCCGTGGCGAGGATGCGCAGGGTCACCTCGGCGGTGTCCTCGGCCTTGACCTCCTGCAGGTAGTGCAGATGCATCTCGACCGTGTAGAGCGTGCAGCCGGTGCTCGCGCGATACCCCGCGTCCAGACCGATGCGGTCCATGAGGGCATCGGTGGCCTGGCTGAAGATCAGCCCGTAGTACGCATCCCGCAGGTGGCCGTTGTAATCGATCCACTCCGGCAGGATCGGGGTGCGCAGGATCGGTATCCCGGCCACGTCAGTTCAGCTGCAGCCGCTCGCGGGCCTGGTCGGGGCCGACCACGCGGGCGCCCATCGCCTCGATGATGGTGCGCGCCTTCTGGACCAGCTGGGCATTGCTCGCATACACACCCTTGCTCAGGTACAGGTTGTCCTCCAGGCCGACCCGCACGTTGCCGCCGAGCAGGATCGACTGCGCCACCCAGGGCATCTGCATCCGGCTGATGGCGAATGAGCTCCACACGCTGTTGGCCGGCAGGGTGTTCACCATCGCCAGCAGGTGGCCGGTGTCGGCGGGTACGCCATAGGGAATGCCCGTGCACAGCTGGATCATGGGCGGTCCTGGCACCAGGCCTTCCTTCACCATCTGCTTGACGAACCAGAGGTTGCCCGTGTCGAACACCTCCATTTCGACCTTGACCTTGAGGTCGCGCATGAGCGCTGCGCCCTCCCGGCAGTAGTCGGGGGTGGAGATGTAGGCGCGATTACCGTCGCCGAAGTTGAGCGTACCGCAGTCGAGCGTCGCGATGTCGGGCCGGTACAAGCCCTCCTGGCACAGGTCGATGACGTGCTGCATGCGCTCCTTCTGCGTCACGAAGTCCGAGCCGGCCGCCGGGGTGTCCTTCAACCCGTCTTTGCCGATGCAGATGTAGCCACCCATCCCGCAGGTAAGGTTCACCAGAACGTCGACCCCGCTCTCGCGGATGCGCTTGACGACCGCGCGGTAGTGCTCGGTGGCCATGCTGAACGCCCCGGTTGCCGGGTCGCGCACATGAATGTGTACGATGGCGGCCCCGGCACGGGCGGCCTCGATGGCCGAGTCGGCGATCCCCTCGGGGGTGATCGGGCAGTGCGGGCTCTTGGTGACCTTGGTGTCGTCGCCCGTGATTGCGCAGGTGATGATGACGTCTTGATTCATGGAGCCTCGGGGACGAGCGTGTTAATATTATAGGGACAATAATATAACGGCGCGGCGCAATGCGGCAAGCTAAGGACCGCGCGGTGCGCACCACATTTTCAGGAGTCGAGCATGCAGACCAAGATGTTGATCGCCGGGCAGCTCGTGGCCGGCGAAGGCCCCGCCGAGGCAATCCTCGACTCGGCCACCGGCAAGCAGATCGCGTCCGTTCCTTCTGCATCGACCGCGCAGATCGAGGCAGCGGTGGCGGCCGCCGAGGCCGCCTTCCCGGCGTGGGCGCGCACGCCGCCGCGCGAGCGCGGCACGCTGCTGCTGCGCATCGCCGACCGCATCGAGGCCGAGGCGGCCGCCTATGCGGCACTCGAGTCGAACAACACCGGCAAGCCGCTGGCCGCCATGCAGGCGGACGAGATGCCCTCGATCGCCGACATCTTCCGCTACTTCGCCGGCGTGTGCCGCGCCCCGCAGGGACTGGCGGCCGGTGAGTACCTGGCCGGGCACACCAGCATCATCCGCCGCGACCCGGTGGGGGTGGTCGCCTCCATCGCCCCCTGGAACTACCCGCTGATGATGGCGGTGTGGAAGATCGCCCCGGCCATCGCTGCCGGCAACACCCTCATCCTCAAGCCCTCCGAGCAGACCCCGCTCACCACGCTCAAGCTTGCGGAACTCTTCGCGGAGGTGCTGCCGCCTGGGGTCGTCAACGTCGTCTGCGGCCGCGGCGAGCCGGTCGGGCGGGTGCTCACCAGCCATCCGCGCGTGCGCATGGTCTCGCTGACCGGGTCGATCGGCACCGGCCAGAAGATCCTGGCCGCCGCCGCAGACAACATGAAGCGCACCCACATGGAACTGGGCGGCAAGGCGCCGGTGATCGTGTTCGATGATGCGGACGTGGCCGAGGTGGTGGCCGGGGTGCGCACCTTCGGCTACTACAACGCGGGCCAGGACTGCACCGCCGCCTGCCGCATGTACGTCGGCAAGAGCATCTACGAGAAGGTGGTGGCCGAACTCACCAGCGCAGTGCGCTCGCTCAAGCTCGGCACGCAGCAGGAAGCCGGGGTGGAACTCGGCCCGCTGATCTCCGCGGACCAGCGCAGCCGCGTGGCGGCGATGGTGGAGCGGGCCGCCGCCAGCAAGCACATGCAGGTGACGACCGGCGGCAAGGTGCGCGCCGGCGCCGGCTTCTTCTACGAGCCGACGGTCATCGCCGGCGCCCGCCAGGACGATGAGATCGTACAGAAGGAGGTCTTCGGTCCGGTGGTCTCCATCACCCCGTTCAGCGATGTCGACGAGGCGGTGCGCTGGGCGAACGACTCGGAGTACGGGCTGGCCTCCTCCATCTGGACGCGTGACATCGCCCGGGCGATGAACGTGGCCGCGCAGCTGCAATACGGGGCCACCTGGATCAACACGCACTTCGCCACGGTCAACGAGATGCCCCACGGCGGCTTCAAGCGCTCCGGCTATGGCAAGGACCTGTCCGTGTACGCACTCGAGGACTACACCGTGACCCGCCACGTGATGGTGAAACTCTGAGCCGCCGGCCGCACGGCCGGGTGCGGCTGCTGCAGGTCGTCCTCACCGCCTGTGCCCTCGCGGCCACCGCCGCATGCGGCCCGGCGGCACGTGCACCGGGGACGGAGGAAAAGCAGCTGCACATCTACAACTGGGCGGACTACATCGGCAAGGACACCATCGCCGAGTTCGAGCGCCGCACGGGCATCACCGTGACCTACGACACCTACGATGCCGACGAGACGCTCGAGGCCAAGATGATGGCGGGGGACTCCGGCTACGACGTGGTGAGCACCTCGACCGACTACTTCGCGCGCCAGATCAAGGCGGGCATTTACCAGCCGCTCGACAAGGCCCTGCTGCCGAACTGGAAGAACCTGGACCCGCACGTGCTGGCGGTGGAGTCGGGCGCCGATCCGGGCAACCGCTACGCGATGCCCTACCTGCGGCACGTCAACGGCTTTGCCTACAACGTCGACAAGATCCGGGCGCGCATGGCGGATGCCCCGGTGGACAGCCTGGACATGATCTTCAAACCGGAGGTCATCGCGCGCTTCGCGGATTGCGGGGTGACCTTCCTCGACTCCGCGGAGGACGTGCTGCAGCTGGCGCTCAACTACCTGCGCCTGGATCCGAACACCACCCGGCCCGAGGACTACGCGCAGGCCGAGAAACTGCTGCTCCGCGTGCGGCCCTACATCCGCGCGTTCGATTCGAGCGAGTACATGAACGGCCTGGCAACGGGGGATTTCTGCATCTCCATGTCGTGGTCCGGGGACTACGCGACCTCGCGGGCGCGCGCCAAGGCGGCGGGGGTGGATGTGAACCTGGCGTTTACGGTCCCCAAGGAGGGCGCCAACGGCTCCTTCGATGCGCTGCTGATCCCCGCGGACGCCCCGCATCGGCTGGCCGCGCACGCGTTCCTCAACTACATCATGGAGCCGAAGGTGATTGCGCAGATCACCAACGAGATCCACTACGGCAACGACAACCTGGCCGCCAACCCCTACGTGGACCCGGAGATCCTCAACGACCCGATGGTCTACCCGACGCCGGCGATGGAGGCGCGGCTGTTCCTCTCCGCGGAGGCCTCCCCGGCCCTGGAGCGGCTGCGCACGCGCACCTGGACGCGCATCAAGACCAACCTGTAGAGCTGCAAGCCGCGCCCGGGTTGTTGATGTTGGCGCCGCACTCTGGCATGAAGGTCCCCGTTTCGTGAATCCTCTGGCGAGCCCCCGGCGGCGGGGCGGCAAGGAACCGGGAGACGACGGGAAGCGGCTGTGCAATTCTCCGCGCTCAAGTATTTCATCGAGACGGCGCGCCTGGGCTCCATCCGCCGGGCTGCCGAGGTGCTGTACGTGGCGCCCTCGGCGGTGAGCCGGCAGATCGCCCTGCTCGAGGCGAAATTCGGCGCGCCACTGTTCGAGCGGCACGCCGGCGGCGTGCGCCTGACACCCGCCGGAGAGGTCTTTGCGTCGCAGGCCCGCTCGACCCTGCGTGACTTTGAGCGGCTGCAGTCGCAGATCGACGACCTGCAGCAGTTGCGACGCGGCCTGGTGCGCATCGCCTGCGTCGAGGCGATCGTTCCGGGCCTGCTTTACGACACCATCCGCGAGTTCCGAAAATCCTATCCCGGTATCGAGTACGACCTGCGCGTGCTCGGCAGCCTCAAGGCGCTCATGGCCGTGGCTCACGAGGAATGTGATATCGGGCTGACGTTCGAGCCGGGTGTGCATGCCGATGTCACCGAGGATGGCGCGCTGCCAGACCCGGTGGTGGCGGTCGTGCCGCCGGGACACCCGCTGGGGCGCCGCAGGTCGCTCACCATCTGCGAACTCGCCCAGCACCGCCTCGCACTGCTGGATGACGCGCACGTCACCCATGCACTGGTCAACCGTGCCTTCGCCGCCGAAGGCCTGAAGCCGCACATCGACGTGCGGTTGTCGCACGTCGGCGTGACCACGGCGTACGTGCGCGAAGGACTGGGGCTGACGGTTCTGCCCAGCCTCGCAGTGCGCGCAGACGCGCGGGCGGGCCGGGTGCGCACGGTGGCGATCGACGATCCGCTGTTCCGCGCCACCCGGTTCGTGCTGTGCCACCCCAAGGCACGCGAGCCGACGCTGCCGGCGCGCGCGTTCATGGCCGCCCTGCGCCTGCAGTTCGCGCAGCACGCTGCCGGTGCGGTGCGCCCGCGGGTCGCCCGGGGCCGGCGTGCAGCGTTGCGCTAACGGCAACGCATCGTTCGAAAAGCTGCGCTTTTTAGATCACTGGACCAGGACTAGGCTCGACCCCGGTTCGCTCAAGCGCGCCGCAGGGGGTCGAAATGCAGCCACGAACTCACGCCACTCACGTCGCGGTCAGCCGCACGGTCGGCGTGCGGCTGATTCCCTTCCTGTTCGTCCTGTATGTGGTCGCCTACCTCGACCGCATCAACATCGGTTTTGCCGCCCTGACGATGAATCGCGAGCTCGGTCTCACGAGCGCGCAGTTCGGGCTGCTGTCCGGCATCTTCTTCTGCGGTTACTTCCTGTTCGAGCTGCCGAGCAACCTGATCCTCTCCCGCATGGGCGCCAAGCGCTGGATCGCCCGGATCCTGCTCAGCTGGGGCGCGGTGGCGCTCGCGACCGCCTTTGCGAGGACCGCCGGGCACCTCTATGTCGCGCGCTTTGCGCTCGGAGCGGCGGAGGCCGGCTTCTTTCCGGGCGTGTTGCTCTACCTCACCTACTGGTTCCGCAGCCGCGATCTGCCCCAGGCGATCGGCTCGTTCATGACCGCGATTCCGGTGGCGAGCGTGGTCGGTGCGCCGCTGTCGGGCTGGATCCTGGACCACGTGAGTGCCTTCGGCCTGAGTGGATGGCGCTGGGTGTTGATCCTCGAGGCGATCCCGGCAGTGGTCGCAGGCGTCGTGACGCTTTACTGGCTGCCGGACGGCCCCGCCAACGCGCGCTTCCTGAGCGCAGACGAGCGCGCGCACCTGGACGCCGAGCTGCGCGCAGAGGCGGACCTCAAGTCAGGCACGCGACGATCCTCGCTCGGACGCACGCTCCGGGATGGCCGGGTGCTGTACCTGTGCCTGGTGGCCTTCCTGTTTCTGATCGGTCTGTACACCGCCTCCTTCTGGATGCCGCAGTCACTGGCGGCGGCCTCGCACGGAATGAGCCACACCGCACTAGGCGGCCTCACGCTCATCCCACACGCGCTGGGACTTCTGAGCATGGTGGCCGTCTCGCGCAGCTCCAGACGGCACGGGGAACGGCATGTGCACGCCGCCCTCGCGGTGCTCGTGGCCTCGGCCGGCTTTGGCCTGGTGGGGCATGCGCACGACAGCGCGCCGTGCGTGGCCGCCTGGTCGATCGTGACCTGCGGACTCTATGGTTTCGTCGGACCCTTCTGGGCGATACCTGGCCAGTTCCTCGCCGGGCGGGCGGCTGCGGCAGCCCTTGCGTTCATCAATTCCATCGGCAACCTCGGCGGATTCTTTGGCGTGCTAGTGGTGGGCATTCTCGCCAACCGCACCCATGACGGATCCGCCGGCTACGGCTGGGTCGCGATCTCGGTGCTGTGCGCGGGCGTGCTGCTGCTCCTGGCCCGCAAGCAGCGCTACGCGCTGCCGGCCGCAGCGGCGGCAGGACAGTCTGCATGAGCGGCGACTACGTGCTGGGTCACTCGCAGGCCGAGCATGCGCGCCTCATGCGGCAGGCGCGGCTCCTGCACCCGGCTACCCGGCAGCTGCTGTCCGATGCGGGCATCGGACCCGGGCAGCGCGTGCTGGACATCGGTGCCGGCGTCGGGGACGTCTCGCTGCTGGCCGGGCACATGGTCGGTGCCGGCGGCTACGTCTGCGGAGTCGACGCGGACCCGGCGGCGCTGGCCACGGCACGCACGCGTGCCAAGGACGAAGCACTCGCACACGTGGAGTTTCGCGTGCAGGATCTGAACAGGCTGAGCCTGATGGAGCATTTCGATGCGATCGTCGGCCGACTGGTGCTGATGTTCTTTACGCCGGTGAGCCGGCTTGAGGTCCTCAAGGCGCTGTCGGCGCTGGTGAGGCCCGGGGGCGTGCTCGTGCTGCAGGAATGCAGCTGGCAGGCTTACTTTGCCCTCGCGGCCCACCTGCCCCTGCACACCGCCTGCGGCGAGCTGATCTGCCAATCCCTGCGCGGCGCGGGGGCGCAACCCGACATGGCGCTGCCGCTGCACCAACAGCTGGCAGATGCCGGCTGGCGGGTCCGTCAGATGTGCATCCACCTTCCCCTGGCCGTGGCGCCGGCGGACCCGGACTGGACCGCAGACCTGCTCATCGCCCTGCGGGCGCGCCTGCAGCAACAGGCCCTGGACACGGCAGCGGTGGGCGAGATCGCCACACTGCGCGCCAGACTGCAGCGCGAACTGGCGGCCACGCGCTCGTTTGCCCCGGTGCTGGGCCTGGTGGGTGCCATCGCGGTCCGGGATGGCTGATCGCGGCAGCCGTCGCAGGCGCCGCCTCAGCTGCCGGCGAGGCGCATCTCCGCCGCGCGCCGGCGATCGCTGCGGACCATGAGATAGCCGGCGCCCAGCACGCACAGGCCCACGGCGCAGACGATGAGGCTGGCGAGCGCGTTGATGTCCGGACTCACCCCGAGCTTCACCTTCGAGTAGATGACCATCGGCAGGGTGCTTGCACCCGGACCTGCGACGAAGCTCGAGATGACCAGGTCATCCAGTGACAGCGTGAAGCACAGCAGCCAGCTGGAGACCAGCGCCGGGGCGATGATCGGCAGGGTCACCTCGAGGAAGGCGCGCAGCGGGCTCGCGCCGAGGTCCATGGCCGCCTCCTCGAGTGAGCGGTCGGCGGCCTGCAGTCGCGACTGCACGGTCACCGTGACGTAGGCGCTGCAGAAGGTGACGTGCGAGAGCACTATCGTCGTGAAGCCGCGGTGCGGCCAGCCGATCAGCTGCACCATCGACACGAACAGCAGCAGCTGGGTGATCCCGGTGATGATCTCGGGCATGACCAGCGGGGCGTTCACCATGCCGGTGAGCAGCAGGCGGCCGCGGAAGCGGGCGAAGCGCACCAGGGCGACCGCCGCGAGGGTTCCCAGGAGCAGGGCGAAGGTCGAGGCGGCGATCGCCACCTCCAGCGACAGCCACGCGGCCTGCAGCAGCTGGCGGTTGTGCAGCAGTTTCCCGTACCAGGCGGTCGAGAAGCCGCCCCAGACGTTCACCAGCGGCGAGGCGTTGAAGGAGTAGCCGATGAGCACGAGGATCGGCAGGTACAGCAGGGCGACGCCCGCAAAGAGCACCGTGTTCAGACCTGCGCGCGATTGTCCTTCCATCTAGGCCTCGAGCTGGCGCACGTTGTAGTACTGGTAGATCGCGATCGGGGCGGCGAGCAGCAGCAGGAAGGCGATGGCCACGGCCGAGGCGACCGGCCAGTCGTGGTTGCCGAAGAACTCGTCCCACAGCACCCGGCCGATCATGAGGTTGTTCGGGCCGCCGAGCAGGGAGGGGATGACGAACTCGCCCACCGCCGGGATGAACACCAGCATCGACCCCGCGATCACCCCGGGGATCGACAGCGGCAGGGTGACATCGAAGAAGGCCCGGCGCGGAGTGCTGCCGAGGTCGCTGGCGGCCTCCAGCAGGATCGGGTCGAGCTTCTCCAGCGTGGCGAACAGCGGCAGCACCATGAAGGGCAGGTACGAGTAGACGATGCCGATGTAGAGCGCGACGCCGGTGTGCATGATGCGCAGGGGCTCGTGGATCAGGCCCAGGTGCAGCAGCACGGTGTTCAGGAAGCCGTTGTCGCGGATCAGGCCCTCCAGCGCGTAGACGCGCAGCAGGAACGAGGTCCAGAACGGCAGCATGATCACCAGCAGCAGCAGGTTCTGGCGCGACTTGGGCGCGCGCGCGATCGCGTACGCCATCGGGTAGCCGATCAGCAGGCAGATGAGCGTGGAGAAGAACGCGGTGCGCAGCGAGTACAGGTAGGCCAGCCCGTACACCTGGTCGGCGATGAGGTACTTGTAGTTGCCGAGGCTGATCGCCAGCTGCAGATGGTGGTCGGCGCTCCAGGAAATGACGTCGGTGAAGGGTGGCACGCGCGGGGCGGCCTCGGCGAAGCTGATCTTGAAGGCGAACGCGAACGGGACCAGGAAGAAGACGAACAGGAAGAGGAGCGGGGGCAGGATGATCAGCCAGCGGCCCGGTCGCCAGGGACTTTTCATGGGGTGCGATTTGCTAGTGCCTGCCGGTATTGTGCGGGATAAACTCGCGGCCAGTGCAACAATTGCCTCACGGGTGCAGCACCCGCCGGGGCAGCGAGTGTAACGACAGGTGTCCGCCTCCCGATCCCCCAAGACGCCGGCCACGAAGTCCCCCGGCAGCGGCAGCACCCGGACCCGTCAGCGGCGCCGCCTGATCGATGCCTGTATCTCCGCGCTGCACATCTACGGCCCTTCGCGTACGACGGTCGAGAAGGTCGTGGCGCTCGCCGACCTTTCCCCCGGAATCGTGCGCTTCTACTTCGACTCCAAGGCGGCGATGCTGGTCGCCTCGCTCGAGTACCTGGCGGCCGAGTTCCAGGACCGCGTGCTGCAGCCGGTGTTGCAGCTGAAGGACACGCCGGTGGAGGCGCTGCGGCTGCTGGTGAACCTCTATCTCGATGCCGACATCGCCAGCCCGCGCAAGGTGTCGGTCTGGTACTCGTTCTGGGGCGAGGCGAGCTCGCGCCAGGAGTACTACGATATCTGCGGCAAGAAGGACGAGGACTTCGCCGCGCTCGTGCGCGAGCTGATCGAGCGGCTGATCGCCCGCAGCGGTGCAAGCCACCTGGACGCCGACGGCGTCGCGCTCGGGCTCATCGGCGTGCTCGAGGTGCTGTGGCAGGGATTTGCCTTCCAGAGCGAGGCCAACATCAACCGTGCCGAAGCGGTGAGCCGCTCGCTCGCCTACCTGCGCTCGGTCTTTCCGGGTGAGTTCGCCGATGCCGTGCCGGCGCCCGCGCGGCCGGCGCCGCTGCCGCCGGCGGTCACGGCACGCCTGCCCGCGCGGGCGTTTGCCGACGCCCGGCTGCTCGGCGCCGAGCGCGAGCGGCTGCTGAGGAGCGCCTGGCAGCTGCTGGGACACGAGGCGGAGCTGAGCAGCGCCGGTGATTTCCTCACCGGCGACCTCGGTGGCGAGCGCGTGCTGGTGGTGCGTGCCGAGCGCGAACGCCTGCATGGCTTCCGCAACACCTGTCGGCGCAGCCCGCATGCGCTGCTGACCGAGCGGCGCGGGCATCTGCAGAGCGCCATACGCTGCGCCACGCACGGACTGACGTACACCTTCGCCGGCCAGCTGGTGGAGGGCAGGACCCCCGGGGACCTGATGCCGCTCGAGATCACCACCCGCGGCGCGCTCGTGCTGGCGCGCGCCGGCGCACCGCACCACGAGGCGCAGCCGGACCCCATCCCCTGGGATGCGGTGGGCGAGCCGTGGGGCTTCACGGAAGCCGAGGTGGCGGCCGACTGGAAGGTGCTGGTCGAGCAGTGGCTCGAAGGCCCGCCGCCGCACCAGCATTTTCTCGCGCCCAACCAGATGCTGGACGTGCGCGATGCGGGAACGGTCATCCTGCAGGTGAGCCCGACCGCGCCCGGCCGCTCGCGCCTGCGGCGCTTTGACTATGCCAACGAGGCGACGGGCCGGCGCCCGAGCCGCGCCGCACGCGAGGCGTGGCGGCGCGCTACCGACGCCTGGGTCAGCGAGCAGGTTCAACTGGCCGAGTCCACCCAGTCAGGACTGGTCGACGGGGCAGGGGAGCCCACTGATTCCGGGCCGGTGACGCCCGCCCTGGCGCAGTTCCGCGAGTCGATCACCCGGCTGCTGCAGTCGACCTAGGCGAAGCGCGCCGGCGCGCTCGGCAGGCGGGCCTCCGGGATGCGCGCGCGCAGCAGGTCGTGGAACTGCAGCATCCAGCCCTCGATGCTCGACAGCGGGCCCGGTTCATAGCTCGGCGAGGCCAGCCCCTCCTGCACGCGCGTGCACAGGAACTCGTCCTCGCGCTGCACCTGGCGGTTGATGCGCGCGTTCAGGTAACGAACGATGCGCATCTCGCGCCGCGTGTCCGGCAACCCGAACACCTGGCCGCGGATGGTGCACTGGCCCGGGCCGCGCGGCAGCACCTGGAAGAAGTCCATCTGGTCCGGGAACACGTCGATGCCCAGATTCGGCAGCATGCTGTAGAAGCTCCAGCGCCTGCGGTCGGCCTCTGGCAGGTGTCCGGACACCGCACCGACCATCTTCTGGTACATGCGCTCGGTCCACTTCGGGGACGGGCGCTCGCGCAGCCAGCTGGCGCCGCGGGCCACGCCGCGGTCCGTGCAGGACTGGTCGTCGAAGTCGGGCGTGAGCATGCGGAACAGGCCCGGGTGGCCGACCGGCACGTGGTAGGACTCCAGGTAGTTGTCCATCGCGACCTTCCAGTCGCACGCCCAGTGCTCGACGTACATCGGCGCTAGGGGCCGCATGCGCTCGAAGTGGTGCGCGACGAACTCGCCGGCGATGTCGCCCCAGAAATCCGCGAGCGCGGGCAGCTCGCCATCCAGGCACACGAACACGAAGCCGGAAAACACCTCCATGCGCACCGGCTTCAGGCCGAGCGAGGCGCGCTCCAGGCTCGGGAAGGTCTCACGGTTGGGCATGCCGAGCAGCTCGCCGGTGAGCTTGTACGACCAGCCGTGGTAGGGACAGGTGATCGCGCCCGGGCAGTTCCCCTGGCCGTTAAGGATGCGCGCGCCGCGGTGGCGGCACACGTTGTGGAACGCCTGGATCTGCCCCTGGGTGCTCTTCACCACCAGGATGCTCTCGCGGCCGATCTCGATGGCACTGTAGTCCCCGGGATTCTCCAGCGCGCTCACGTGGCACACCAGCTGCCAGCTGGGCCGGAAGAGTCGCTCGTACTCGAGCCGGCTCATTTCCGGGTGGTTGTACACCCAGGCGGGCAGGGCATGCCGCAGGGTGGGGGGCGCGGCTTCAACCGGGCGGAGGGTGGCATTCATGGGCGGGCGTCCGGCGGATTTATATACTCATATAACTCTACCTGAGAAAACTATATGAGCATATAGACGGCGTGCCCCCCAGATGGTAACTTGCCGTGATAGCTGCGATTTTTCCTCTTCCCAGCCCCGGAGCACCGCCATGGCCAGAAAAATGACCAGGAACAACGAGCATTACCGGCGGGCGCTGCAGAAGATGCCGCTGGGCGTCGCCTCGAACTTCCGCTTCTGGGGCGAGGAGCGCACGATCTACGTCAAGCAGGGCCGCGGGGCCCGCGTCACCGACCTGGACGACAATGTCTACGTCGACTACCGCATGGGCTACGGTCCGGCGATCCTCGGCTACGCCGACCCGCGCGTGGATGAGGCGGCGCGCGAGGGGATGAAGGTCGGCGGCGTCTTCGCCCTGTCCACCGAGCGGGAGTACCAGGTCGCCGAGCGCATCTCGCGCATGGTGCCGGCGGCGGAGCTCGTGCGCTTCTCCAATTCGGGCACCGAGGCGGTGATGGCGGCGCTGCGCCTGGCGCGCGCCTACACCCAGAAGGACAACTACGTCATCCTCGAGGGCAGCTACCACGGACTGTTCGATGCGGCCATGTGGTACACGCCCATGGAAAAGTGGGCCGAGGTCGGCGACCCGGTCGTCTATCCCTACAGCGAGGGCGTCCCGCTCGCCACGCGCAACTTCGCGCACTTCGTGCAGGCCAACGACGCCAACCAGCTCGAGGACGTGCTCAAGCGGCACGGCAAGTCCATCGCCTGCCTGCTGATCGAGCCGATCATGGGCAACTGCCTGGGCATCGCGGCCGATCCTGCGTACATGCGCGCCGCGCGCGAGCTGTGCGACCGCCACGGCGTGGTTCTCATCATCGACGAGGTCAAGACCGGGTTCCGCGTCGCCCGGGGCGGGGCGCAGGAGCTGTACGGCGTGCGCGCCGACCTGTGCACCTTCGCCAAGGCGGTGGCCAACGGCTACCCGATCTCGGTGCTGGCCGGGCGCGAGGAGATCATGCGCAAGGTCGGCAAGGGCGTCGCGCACGGGGGCACCTACACCGCGCACCCGGTCTCCCTGGCCGCGGCCGAGAAGACGCTGCAGATCCTCGCCGAGACCGATGCGCTGGAGAAGCTGGCGAATTACGGCACGCGCCTGCGCAGCGGCAAGAGCGCGATTCTCAAGGCGCGCGGGATCGCCCACAGCTTCGTGGGCCACCCCTCCATGAGCGGCCTGTACTTCGCCGCGCAGCCACCGCGCACCTACCGCGACTGGAAGGGCAGCGACTACTCCTTCTACGACGCGGTGGCGCGCGTGCTGCACGATGAGTGCATCCTGTGCGAGCCGGACTCGCGCGAGCCGTGGTTCATGTCGGCCGCACACGATGACTCGTGCCTGAAGGACACCCTCAGCGCCTTCGAGATCGCCGTCGATGCCACGCTCAACGCGCAGGATGCGACGCGCCGAGTGCCCGGGAGCCGCCCGGCCTCCCCGGCGGTATGAGTTTGCGCGCCGCCAACCGCTACGACGCGATCATCGTTGGCGCCGGGCACAACGGGCTGGTCAATGCCTGCTACCTGGCGCGCGCGGGGCTGAAGGTCCTGGTGCTGGAACGTAACCCCTTCGTGGGCGGCGCCGCGGTCAGCCGCAGCCTCTACGAGGGCTTCACGTACTCGAACTGTTCCTACGTGTGCAGCCTGCTGCGCACCGAGATCATCCGCGAGCTGGAGCTGCCGCAGTACGGGCTGCAGATCATCCCCTACGAGGGCGGCTGCACGATGATGCGCGACGGCGGCCACCTGGCCGTGTACGACAACCACGATGCCATGCGCCGGGAGATCGCGCGGCACTCGCGCCGCGATGCCGAGGCCTACGACCGCTACGTGCGCGACATGCTGCGGCACTGCCGCTTCATCAAGCCGCTGCTGCTGCGCGAGCCGCCCGACCCCACTTCCTTCCGCCCGCGTGACATCCATGAGCTGATGTTCCTCGGCAAGCACTTCCATGGCCTGGGCGAAGCGCGCATGTACGACACCCTGCGCTTCTGGACCATGAGCTGCGCGGACATGCTCGAGGAGTACTTCGAGAGCGAGATCGTGCGCGGGCACATGGCCGGCAGCTCGATCATCGGTACGGCGCTCGGCCCACGCTCGGCCGGCAGCGCCTACGTGCTGCTGCACCATTACATGGGGAGCATCGACGGGGCAGTGGGGGCATGGGGCTTCGCCCGCGGCGGCATGGGCGCCATCACGCAGGCGCTGGCGGCGTCGTTGCGCGCGAGCGGCGGGGAGATACGCCTCAGTGCCCCGGTCCACCAGGTGCTGGTGCGCGGCAACCGTGCGACCGGCGTCGTGCTGCAGGACGGGGAGGAGATCCATGCCCCGGTCGTGGTGTCCAACCTCGACGTCAAGCGCACGTTCCTGCACACCGTGGCGCCGGAGCACCTGCCGCCGGAGTTCCTCGACCAGGTGCGCAGGTTCAAGATCCGCGGCTCCTCCGGCAAGCTGAACATCGCCCTGGACGGGCTGCCGAGCTTCCCGGCGATCCCGGCCGGCTCGCCCTCGATCCGGGGTGACCTGCACATCACCGACACCATCGACATGCTCGAGCGCGGCTACGATGACTGGAAGGAGGGGCGCTGGTCGCGGGCTCCCTACGTCGACATGCTCATCCCGACCCAGATCGACCCGACCATGGCCCCGGACGGCAAGCACTACATGTCGGTGTTCGTGCAGTACTGCCCCTACGAGCTCGCCGACGGGCCGTGGACGGACGAGAAGCGCAAGGCCTTCGGGAAGACCGTGATCGATGCCATCGGGGCGCACAGTCCGGACTTCAGGGACCTGATCCTGCATGCCGAGATCCGCACGCCGTGGGACATCGAGAACGAGGTGGGCCTCACCGAGGGCAACATCTTCCAGGGCGAACTCACCTTCGACCAGCTCCTGTTCAACCGCCCCGTCCCCGGCTACGCGCAGTACCGCGCGCCGGTGCGCGGCATGTACATGTCCGGCTCGAGCACGCACCCGGGCGGCGGCGTCATGGGCGCCCCGGGCGCGAACTCGGCGGCGGCCATCCTCAGGGACCTGGGACGCAAGCCGTGAGCGCACCGGCACGCAGCCGCTACGATGCGGTCATCATCGGCGGCGGCCACAACGGCCTGGTGTGCGCCACCTACCTGGCGCGCGCCGGCCGCAGCGTGCTGCTGCTGGAGGCGGCCGGACGCCTCGGCGGCGCCGCCGTGACGCGCGAGTTTGCGCCGGGCTTCCGCGTGTCGGCCGGCGCGCACCTGCTGCACCTGATGCCACCGGGGCTGCTGCGGGAGCTGAACCTCGGTGCCCACGGGCTGAAGATGGCTGCGGCGGGGTTGCCCACCGTGGCCCTGTCCAGGGACGGGCAGCACCTGCTCATGGGGGGCCGTGCGGTTCCAACGCTGTCGTCGGCGGATGCGCAGGCCTACACCGAGTGGCGGCGCCTGCTCGGCAGGATCGCCGCCGCGCTGCACCCGGTGCTCAACGAGCCCCCGCCGCGGCTCGGGACGGATGCCTGGAGTGACCGCACCGCGCTTATGCGCCTGGGCTGGCGGCTGCGCCGCCTCGGCCGCCGGGACCTGCGCGAGCTGCTGCGCGTCGGCCTCATGAACATCCACGATCTTCTCGAGGAGCGCTTCCAGAGCCCGCTGCTCAAGGGTGCGCTCGCGCTGGACGCGGTGCTCGGCACCAACTACGGTCCGCGCTCGCCGGGGACCGTGCTGTCGCTTCTGTACCGTCTCGCCGCCACCCACGGCAGCGACGCGCTGAGCCTGCCCGAGGGCGGCCTCGGGGCGGTGTCGGCGGCGCTGGCCCAGGCCGCCACCGCCGCGGGCGCCGAGGTGCTGACCTCCCAGCCGGTCGCGCGCATCCTCGTGAAGGAGGACCGCGCCTGCGGCGTGGCGCTGGCCTCGGGTGCCGAGGTGTCCGCCGGCGTGGTGATCTCCAATGCCGATCCGAAGAGGACCTTCCTCGATCTGCTCGGCGCGGAGCACCTCGATGCCGGCTTCGTGCGGCGCATCGCGCAGCTGCGCACGCACGGCGTCACCGCGAAGCTGCACCTGGCGCTGCAACGCCTGCCGCAGTTCTCCGGCCTCGACGCGGCGGCGCTGCGCGGCCGGCTGCTGGTCGCCCCGGATGCCGACTACCTCGAGCGCGCCTACAACCACGCCAAGTACGGGGAATACTCCCAGGCACCGATGCTCGAGGTGACGCTGCCCACGCTCACGGACCCGGCGCTGGCACCGCCGGGCCAGCACGTCGCCTCGGTCATCGTGCAGTACGCGCCGTACCGCCTGGCGGAGGGCTGGGACGGCGGACGCCAGCGGCTCACCGACATCGTGATCGACACGCTGGGCGCCCACGCACCGGACCTGCGGCAGTGCGTGATGGCGAGCGAGCTGCTGGTGCCGACCGACATCGAGCGCGAGTTCGGCATCACCGGCGGGCACTGGCACCACGCGGAACTGGCCTTCGACCAGTTCTTCATGGTGCGCCCGGTCCCGGGGGCCACGCAGTACCGCACGCCGCTGCCGGGCCTGTTCCTGTGCGGCGCCGGCTGCCACCCGGGCGGCGGGGTCATGGGACTTGCCGGCCGCAACGCGGCGCGCCAGGTCATGCACGAGGTTGCCTGAGATGTCGCAAGAGTCACCGCACTTTCGCCAGCCGCTGCTGCGGACCCCGTTCCACGAGCGGGCCCGGGCGCTGAGCCAGATCGACCGCTTCATCCCCTGGGCCGGCTATACCACGGTCGACGTGTTCAGCAGCGCCGAGCAGGAGTACTTCTCGGTCCGCAACGCGAGCTCGCTGTTCGACCTCACGCCGATGGTGAAGTACCGCATCACCGGCGCCGATGCGCTGCGCTTCCTCAACCGGCTGATGACGCGCGACATCGGCAAGCTCAGGCCCGGCAGGGTGGCCTACACGGTCTGGTGCGACGATGCCGGCATGATGATCGATGACGGCACGGTGTTCTGCACCGGCGAGAACGAGTACCTGGTCTGCACCGCCGAGCGCCAGCTGGACTGGTTCGCGGCCTCCGCCATCGGCTTCGACGTCCGCATCAGCGAGATCACCGAGGAGATCGCCGCGCTGGCGGTGCAGGGACCGACGTCCTATGCGCTCCTGAAGGGGATCGGGCTCGCCGGCATCGAGCGCCTGAAACCGTTCGAGCACGGCAACTTCACCATGCCGGGGACCGATGGTGCCATCACCCTCATGGTCTCGCGCACCGGATTCACCGGGGATCTCGGGTACGAGCTGTGGATGGAGCCGGCGGACGCCACGGCCGTGTGGGATGCCCTCATGCGCCGGGGCAGCAGCCGCGGCGTGCGGCCGATCGGCTCGCAGGCGCTGAACATGGTGCGCATCGAGGCCGGCTTCATCCTGCCCAACATGGACTTCGTCTCCGCCGCGCACACCCTGCGCATCGGGACCGAACGCTCGCCGCTTGAGCTGGGCCTGGCATGGCTGGTCGACTTCAAGAAGGGGCACTTCACCGGGCGCCGGGCGTTGCTCGCCGAGCAGCAGCGCGGGCCGTTGCGGCAGCTGGTCGGGCTCGACATCGAGGGGACCAAGCCGGCGCACAACGCGCTCCTGTACACCGAACGCTCCGGACGCCGCGAAGCCGGCAGCGTCACCTCGGCGACGTGGTCGCCAACGTGCAAGCGCAACCTGGCCCTGGCGATGGTGGATGCGCCCTACATCGCGACCGGTTCGCTCCTGTGGGCTGAGATCTACTTGAACCGGGAACTTGTCTGGGAGCGCCGCATGGTACGGGCGCGGGTGGTGGAACGACCGTTCTTCGCGCCGGCACGCCGGCGGGCGACTCCACCGGCCGAGTTCTGACGCGGTACACTCACCGCACCGGCCATGATCACCGCACAGTCGAAACCGCTCGCTGACCGGCCGTGGCTCGATCCCAACGCGGTGCCCCAGATCCGCATCGAGGCGGTTACCAAGGCGTACGCCGAGCACGCCGCGGTCGACAACGTCAGCCTCGACATCTACAAGGGCGAGATGTTCGCCCTGGTCGGCGCTTCCGGCTGCGGCAAGACCACGCTCCTGCGCATGCTGGCCGGTTTTGTGCAACCCACGAGTGGGCGCATCTTCATCGACGGCAGCGAGATGAACAGCGTGCCACCGCACGAGCGCCCGGTGAACATGATGTTCCAGTCCTACGCGCTGTTCCCGCACATGAGCGTGGAAAGCAACGTCGGCTACGGCCTGCGCCGGTTGCCGCTGGCGGAGGCCGAGAAGAAGAGGCGCATCCAGGAGGCACTGGACATGGTCCAGCTCGGGTCCCTGGGCAAGCGCAGGCCGCACCAGCTCTCGGGCGGCCAGCGCCAGCGCGTGGCGCTCGCCCGCGCGCTCATCCGCCGGCCCAAGGTGCTGCTCCTGGACGAGCCCCTCTCCGCGCTCGACAAGAAGCTGCGCGAGCAGACCCAGTTCGAGCTCATGGACCTGCAGTACAAGCTTGGCATCACCTTCATCGTGGTCACCCACGACCAGGACGAGGCCATGGCCCTGGCGAGCCGTATTGCCGTGATGGACAGGGGCCAGGTGCAGCAGGTGGGCACGCCGGCCGAGATCTACGAGTTTCCGTGCAGCCGCTTCGTGGCCGACTTCGTCGGCACCGCGAACCTGTTCGAGGGCACCGTATCTTCCTGCGATACGGGCACGGTCCGGGTGCATTGCCAGGAGACCGGTTGTGAGCTGGTGGTGGATGACAGCGGCCCGTTTCTCCCCGGGCAGCGCGTCTGGGTGGCGCTGCGCCCGGAAAAGGTGCGCCTGGGCAAGGAACCCGCCACGGCCACGCGCATCAACCAGTTGCGCGGCACGGTCTGGGAGTTGGGTTACCTCGGAAACCGCTCCACCTATCGGATTAAGACGTCCGGTGGCAAGCTAGTGACGGTCGTGGCGCAGAACGAGCGCCGCACCTCGGAGGCTGCCATCGATTGGAGCGACGAGGTGTTCGTGAGCTGGAGCGCGGATGCGGCGGTGGTGCTGCAGTCCTGAGGCTCCTCGAAAGCTTGGGCTTTAAAGGGTGAGCAACATGAATAAATCGACACGGGTATGGGGTGGTGCGGCGGTCATCGTGTGGGGTGGGCTGTCGCTGGCGGGCACCGCCGCTGCCCAGCAGGCCTCCACGGGTGCCGAGGGCCTCCAGGAGATCACCGTGACGGCGACCCGCCACGAGGAAGCCCTGAGCAAGGTGCCGATCAGCGTCACGGCGCTCACCCAGGAAACGATGGACAACCTGGGCATCAAGGACTTCCAGGACGTCGCGCGCTTCACCCCGGGCGTCACCATCGACAACGCCGGCACGAACGCCATCTCGATCCGCGGCATCTCCTCCTCCGGCGGCGCCGGCACCACGGGCATCTACATCGACGACACGCCGATCCAGATGCGCTCGCTCGGCTTCAACCCGGATGACACGTTACCGAAGACCTTCGACCTGCAGCGCGTGGAGGTGCTGCGCGGCCCGCAGGGCACGCTGTTCGGCGCCGGCGCCGAGGGTGGCGCGGTGCGCTACATCCTCACCCAGCCGAGCACCACGCAGACCGACACCTACGTGCGCAGCGAGCTGTCGTACACGCAGTACGGCCAGCCGAACGGCGAGCTGGGCATCGCGCACGGCACGCCGATCATCGATGGCACGCTCGGCGTGCGCGGCAGCATCTGGTACCGCTACGACGGGGGCTGGATCGACCGCGTCGACCCGGGCACCGGCGCGACGATCGACAAGCACGTCAACTACTCGAACTCGGTCATGGCGCGCCTGGCGGCGCTGTGGACCCCGAACGCCAACCTGAGCATCACGCCGAGCTTCCTCTACCAGGACCAGAAGAAGAACGACGACTCGACCTACTGGCCGGCGTACTCCGACCCGTCCAAGGGGCACTTCAACACGGCGACGCCCGAGCGCCTCGGCGGCCCGGACCGCTACTACCTGCCGGCGCTGAAGATCCAGTACGACCTGCAGGGCAGCTCGATCATCGGCAACGTCTCCTACTTCGACCGCAAGCAGATCACCGCCTACCAGGGCACCGTCTACGACCTGAGCTACTGGCAGACGATCCCGTCCAACTTCTACGACGCCAACGGCAACGAGCTGCCGACGCCGCCCAAGTGCGCGGCCGACCTGGACGCCACGAGCTGCTCGTGGTTCCCGCTGATCGATGCCAACGGCATCCACCTGCCGGCGGCCCTGGCCGGGACGCAGACGCCGAACACGATGACCAACCGCCAGCAGAGCTGGGTCGGGGAGTTGCGCTTCCAGTCCAACGACCCCTCATCGAAGCTCACCTACACCGCCGGCCTGTTCTGGCAGGTGGCCAAGGAGCAGAGCATCGAGGAGCTGAACTCGACGAACATCGACCAGGTGTTCAACTACCTGTTCGGCATCACGCCCCAGCAGTTCTACGGCGACACGTACTATTCGTGCCCGACCAACGCGGCCTATCCGACCATCCCGGCCTGCGACATCTACTACAACAACAACACGACCCACGACCGCCAGTTCGCCGTCTACGGCGAGCTCAGCTATGCCTTCACCGACTGGTTCAAGCTCACCGTCGGCGAACGCTTCGCCAAGACCGAGTTCTCGCTGGACCACTACGCGGACGGCTACGAGAACTACGGACCGGGGCCGGCGCAGGCCAACCAGAAGGAGTCGCCCAACACCCCGAAGGTGGTCGCCTCGTTCCAGGTGACTCCGACCGACCTGTTCTACGCCAGCTACGCCAAGGGCTTCCGGGTGGGCGGCGGCAACGCGCCGCTGCCGGACTACTGCTCGGGCGACCTTGCAGCGGCCGGGTACCCGAACGGTGCGCCGCTTACCTACAAGTCCGACAACACCCAGAACTACGAGATCGGGGCCAAGAACTCGGTCAGCAACTGGCTGAAGGTGGCCACCAGCCTCTACTACATCAAGTGGAACGGGATCCAGGAGAGCATCTACGTGGCCGGCTCCTGCGGCCTGCAGTTCACCGACAACCTGGGCCAGGCAGAGGTGTGGGGCGGGGACCTGCAGGCGCAGATGCAGTTCGGCCAGCTGCACATCGACCTGTCCACCGGCTACACCAGCGCGCGCTACACCAAGGACACGCCCGATGGCTGCCAGCTGACCGATACCTCGCCGCCGTGCATCACCAGCAAGGGCAACGCCATCACCGGCCAGCAGGGCATCAACTACGCACCGGGTGCCACGCCGCCCTGGACGGTGGCCATCGGGGCCGAGTACGCCTTCCACATCAGCGACCGCGAGGCGTTCGCGCGCGTGGACTGGGAGTACGAGAGCCGCAACCCGTGGCTGGCCAACATGCAGGACCCGCACAACCAGGCCGTCTACAACTACGGCTACTCCTACACGCTGCCGTCGACGAACTTCGTCTCGGCACGTGCCGGGATGAGTCTGGGCAACGACTGGCAGCTCGCGCTGTTCTGCGACAACCTGCTCAACTCGCACACGCTGACCAACTACACGCTCGGCCAGACCGACGGCACCTACACCCCGCAGCAGAACGCCTACACGTTCCGGCCGCGGACGCTCGGCCTGAACCTGACCTGGCACCATCGCTGAGGCGGGCCGCTCGCGCGTCGTGCCGCCGGATGGTAGCGTGATGGCTCAATGCCACCACGACAGACACCGGCGGCCGCGCCGGGCGCGGAGACGCGCGCCGAGCGGCTGAACACCCGCGCAGCCGGCGTCGTCGGACTCGCCGTGCTGTGCAGCCGGGTGCTCGGGCTCGCGCGCGAGCAGATCTTCGCCGCCCTGTTCGGCGGCGGGCGGGTGATGGATGCCTTCACCATCGCCTTCCGCATCCCCAACCTGCTGCGCGACCTGTTCGCCGAAGGGGCGCTGTCGACCGCGTTCGTGACGGTGTTCAGCAAGACCGCGGCGCTCAGTGATGCGGCCGCCGCCTGGCGCCTGGCGAACAAGATCGCGACCCTCACCGCGGTGGTCCTCAGCCTGCTGAGCATCGTGGGCATCCTCTCCGCCCCCTGGCTGGTGGCGGCGCTGGCGCCCGGCTTCGACCCGGCCAAGGCGGCGCTCACCGTGGCGCTCACCCGCGTCATGTATCCCTTCATCCTGCTGGTGTCGCTGGCGGCACTGGTCATGGGCATGCTCAACGCCCGCAACGTCTTCGGCGTGCCGGCCATGGCCTCGAGCTTCTTCAACCTCGGCTCGATCATCGCCGGGGTGCTCCTGGGCTACTGGCTGGACCCGCACTTCGGCACGCGCGCCATTTTCGGGCTGGCCATCGGCACCCTGGTCGGGGGCGCGCTGCAGCTGTGCGTGCAGCTGCCGGCGCTGGCCCGGGAGGGCTATCGCTACCGTGCCGACTTCCACTGGCGCGACCCGGGCGTGCGCTCGGTCCTTGCCCTGATGGGCCCATCGGTGATCGCCGCGAGCACCACCCAGGTCAACGTGCTGGTCAACTCGGTGTTCGCCTCCGAGCTCGGCGACGGGCCGACGTTCTGGCTGACGGTGGCCTTTCGCCTGATGCAGCTGCCGCTCGGCATCTTCGGGGTCGCGCTCGGCACCGTCGCGCTGCCGCTGCTGGCGCGCATGGCGGCCACCGGCAACCTGGAAGCCTTTCGCAGCGAGCTGTCGCGCGGCATGCGGCTGGCGTTCCTGATGACGATCCCGGCGAGCGTCGGGCTCATCGTCCTGGCCGAGCCGATCATCTCGGTGCTGTACCAGCACGGCCGGTTCGGCGCCCACGAGACCGCCGAGTCCGCCGGCGCGCTGCGCTTCTACGCCCTCGGCCTGTGCGGCTACGCGGCGCTCAAGATCCTCGTCAACGCCTTCTACGCGATCGACCGGCGCAAGACCCCGATGGTGGTGAGCTTCATCGCCGTGGCCCTGAACCTCGTCCTCAACATCATCTTCACGCGCGCGCTCGGCTGGGGCCACCGCGGGCTGGCCTTCTCGACCGCCTGCGTGGCGAGCAGCAACTTCCTCATCCTGTATTTCCTGATGCGCGCGCACCTGGGGGCGCTGGAGTCGCGCGCCATGGCGCGCCTGCTCGGCAAGCTCGCCATCGCCTGCAGCGTGCTGTTCGTGCTGGCCTGGGGTGGGGGGCAGTGGCTGCTGAGCGACTGGGCGACGCAGGCGTTCTGGCCCAAGTGTGCGAGCCTCCTGCTGGTGATCGGCGCTGCCGGCGCAGGCTTCGTCGCCTGCGCGCATGCGCTCGGCATCGCCGAGGTGCAGGAAATCCTGGCGGCGGTGCGCCGCCGCCTGCGGCGCGCCTAGCTAGGCGAAGCTCGCCGGGGCCTGCGGCAGGCGTACCTCGGGGATGCGCGCGCGCAGCAGGTCGTGGAATTCGTGCATCCAGCGCTCCAGGTGCGACAGCGGGCCTGGCGTGTACAGCCCGGAGCGCAGGCCCTTCTGCACCCGCTCGCACAGCCACTTGTCCTCGGCGTTGACCTGCATGTTCAGCTTGGTGCCCATGTAGCGCACCAGCTTCATCTCGCGCCGCTCGTCGGGCACGCCGAAGGCCGCGCCGCGGATGATCGTGCGGCCCGGGCCGTTGGGCAGCACCTGAAAGAAGTCGACCTGCTCGGGCATGATGTCGATGCCGAGGTTCGGCAGGCAGCTGTAGAAGCGCCAGCTGGTGCGGTTCGCGGCCGGGACCTGCGTGCACACCTGCGGGGCATACTTGGTGTAGACGCGCTCGAGCCAGCGTGCCGAGGGCTGCGGGCGGAACCAGCTGAAGCCGCGGCCGATGCCCGGGGAGGAGCGGGTGTCCTCGTAGTCCGGCGTCATCATGCGGTTGAGCCCCGGGTGGCCCAGCGGCACGTGGTAGGACTCGAGGTAGTTGTCCATCGCGATCTTCCAGTCGACCTCCCAGTGCTCCTCGTACATGGGGGAGATCGGCACGAGTTCCTCGAGGCGGTACGGCAGCAGCTCCTCGATGATCGGTGCCCAGACCTGCTGCGGGGTGGGCGGGTCGCCGGCCAGGCACACGAACACGAAGCCCAGCATGACCTCCACGCGCGCCGGATAGAGCGAGTACTTGCCGCGGTCGAACGCCGGGAAGGTCTCGCGCATGCTGGCCGCCTGCAGCGAGCCGTCGTACTGGTAGGTCCAGCCGTGGTACGGGCAGGTGATGGCGCCGCGGCAGTTGCCGCTGCCATCGAGGATGCGCGTGCCGCGGTGGCGGCAGACATTGTGGTGGGCGCGGATCGTGCCCGCCTTGTCGCGCACGACGATGATGCTCTCGGGGCCGAAGTCGAAGGTGATGTAGTCCCCCGCGCGCGGGATCTGGCTCACGTGGCAGACGATCTGCCAGCTCGGCCTGAGGATCCGTTCGAACTCCAGCCGCGTCAGTTGCGCGTTCTGGTAGACCCAGGACGGCAGGGCGGTCCGGGGGGCGACGGTCTCCACGGGGATGGCATTCATAGCGTTTAAGTATAATATTTTTTGCCCTGCACGGCCCGGCCGCAGGGCGCTAAATCTCCCGTCGGTACAGGCACTTGGGCGCGCCCGTGGCCCCGCTGGCACGCCCATCCAAACACCGGGCGGGCCGGCGGGTGCGCGGCTAGTGGCCGTGCAGTGCGAACCGCAGGCAGGCCTGTAGCACCCGCTCCAGGATCGCCTGCAGCGGCTGGGCCTCCGCGGCGCTCCAGGGGACCGGCCAGTTGCTCGCGTCCGGGACGGCGGGCTCGCGCAGGTAGCTGCGACAGGCCAGCTCCATCTGCACGGCGTGCACCCCCTCATCCGGCCGGCCGTAATGCCGCGTGGTGTAGCCGCCCTTGAAGCGGCCATCGGTGATGTGCGACCAACCGCCGGCGTCGCATGCCTTCTCCACCGCGCGCGTCAGTTGCGCATCGCAGCTCGCCCCCGAGAACGTGCCGATGTTGAAGTTCGGCAGGGTCCCGGGAAACAGGCGCGGGATCTGCGAGCGGATCGAGTGGCAGTCGTACACCACCACGCGCGGGTGCGTGCGGCGCAGCCGGGCGATCTGCTCGGCGACCGCGCGGTGGTAGGGCTCGAAATAGCGGGCGCGCCGGCGCTGGATCTCCGCCGGCGCAGGCACGCGTGCGTCGCGGTACAGTGGCTCGCCGTCGAAGGTCGTCGTCGGGCACAGCTCCGTGGTCGGCTGTCCCGGGTACAGCGAGGCCCCGCTCGGGTCGCGGTTCATGTCGATGACCGAGCGCGAGATGCCGGTGCGTACCACGCTCGCGCCCAGCGGGCCGGCGAATGCGTAGAGCCGGTCGATCCACCAGTCGGTGTCGCGGCGGGCCAGCCACGGCGACACGAAATCCTGCTCGAGTTCGGCGGGGATGTCGGTGCCGGTATGCGGCATGCACAGCAGCAGCGGCGCGCTGCCGGTCTGCACCGTCAGCCACGGTGTGCCGGGTGGCGTGTTCATCCTGTCGTCCTAGCTGCGCGCGGCGGGCCAATCATCAATAATGCAATCATGACACGCCTGTGGCTCGAATCCGCATTGCTGCCGCAGGGCTGGGCTGCCCGGGTGCGCATCGAGGCCGCCGGCGGCCGCATCGAGCGCATCAGCGACGGGGTCGAGCCCGACGCCGCCGACGAGCGCCACGCGCTCGGCATCCCCGGCATGCCGAACCTGCACAGCCACGCCTTCCAGCGCGGCATCGCCGGACTCACCGAGCGGCGCGGCAACGCGGAGGACAGCTTCTGGAGCTGGCGCGAGCTCATGTACCGCTTCGTCGAGCGCATGGACGCGGAGGACATCGAGGCCATCAGCGCCTTCGCCTATGCGGAGATGCTCGAGGCGGGCTTCACGCACGTGGGCGAGTTCCACTACGTGCACCACGATCGCGGCGGCGCCGCCTTTGCCCGGCCGGGCGAGCTCGCCGCGCGCATCGCGGCGGCGGCCGATGCCAGCGGCATCGGGCTCACGCTGCTGCCGACCTTCTACGCGCACGGCGGCTTCGGCGGCGCGGCGCCGGCGGCGCGCCAGGCGCGCTTCATCACCGACCCGGAGCGCTTCGCGCGCATCGTGGAGGAGGCGCGGGCCGCGGTGCGCACGCTGCCCGGCGCGAGCGTCGGGGTGGCCGCCCACAGCCTGCGCGCGGTCACCCCGGCCGAGCTGGCCGCCATCGTGCGCATCGGCGAGGGCGGGGTGATCCATATCCACATCGCCGAGCAGGTGCGGGAGGTCGAGGACTGCATCGCCTGGAGCGGCGGGCAGCGCCCGGTGGAGTGGCTGCTCGCGCACCAGGACGTCGATGAGTACTGGTGCCTGGTGCATGCCACCCACGTCACGCCCGCCGAGCTCACCGCGCTCGCCTCGAGCGGCGCGGTGGCCGGCCTGTGCCCGATGACCGAGGCGAGCCTCGGCGACGGCATCTTCCCCGCGGCGCGCTTCCTCGCCGAGCGCGGCCGCTTCGGCATCGGCAGCGACTCGAACGTCAGGCTGGATGCGGCCGAGGAGCTGCGCCTGCTCGAGTACGGCCAGCGGCTCGACCACCGCGCCCGCAACGTGCTGGCCGCGGCCGGCGGCGCCTCCACCGGCCGCAGCCTGTTCGAGGGCGCACTGGAGGGGGGCTGGCAGGTCCTGCAGGGGGGCGCCACCGGCGCCGGCGGCCCCGGGCTCGCCGTGGGCGCATCGCTCGACCTCGTGACGCTCAAGGCCGCCGATCCCTCGTTGCTGGCGCGCACCGAGGACGAGCTGCTCGACAGCTGGATCTTCAGCGGCGGCCGGGCGGCCATCGACTGCGTGTGGCGCGCGGGCGTGAAGCTCGTCAGCGACGGCCGGCACCGCGCGCGCGCGGCGCTGCTGGCCCGCTACGGCGCGGCCCTGAAGCGGCTGCTGGCCTAGAGCGACTATCGGCAACAGGGGAGCGGACATGGTCAAGAAGCTCACGGGTGCGGTGCTTGCGGTGCTCGCCGCGTTTGCCTTGGGTGGCATCGCCCTGCACCGGCACGAGCCGATCAACGCGCTGTGGATCGTCACCGCCGCGGTGTGCACCTACCTTCTGGGCTACCGCATCTATGCGGCGTGGATCGCCGCCCGGGTGCTGATGGTCGACCCGACCCGGGCGACCCCGGCCGAGCGGCTGAACAACGGGCGCGACTTCGTGCCCACCCACCGCGCCATCGTCTTCGGGCACCACTTCGCCGCCATCGCCGGTCCGGGACCGCTGGTCGGGCCGACGCTCGCGGCCCAGTTCGGCTACCTGCCCGGCACGCTCTGGATCCTGGTCGGGGCGGTGTTCGGCGGCTGCGTGCAGGACATGACCATCCTGCTGCTCTCGACCCGCCGCGACGGGCGCAGCCTCGGGCAGATGGCCCGCGACGAGCTCGGCCCGCTCGGCGGGTTCGCCTCCCTGATCGGCACGCTGCTCATCATGGTGATTCTCAGCGCGGTGCTCGGGCTGGTGCTGGTGAACGTCATGAAGCACAGCCCGTGGGCGACCGCGACGGTGATCGCCACCATTCCGGCGGCCATCATCGTCGGGCTCTACCTGCGCTTCTGGCGTCCGGGCCGGGTGCTGGAGGCCTCCGTGCTGGGCTTCGCGCTGCTGGCCCTGGCCCTGGTCGGCGGCGGCTGGATCGACCAGCAGCCGGCGCTGCGCGACCTGTTCGACTACTCGGGCGTGGCGCTGGCGGGGCTGGTGTGCGCCTACGCGTTCGTGGCCGCGATCCTGCCGGTGTGGATCCTGCTGGCCCCGCGCGATTACCTGTCCACGTTCCTGAAGCTCGGCACGGTGCTGCTGCTCGGCGTGGCGATCGTCGTCACGCACCCGGTGCTGAAGATGCCGGCGGTGACCGGCTTCGTCGACGGCACCGGCCCGCTGTTCGGCGGCAAGGTCTTCCCCTTCGTGTTCATCACCATCGCCTGCGGGGCGATCTCCGGCTTTCACGCGCTGATCGCCAGCGGCACCACCCCGAAGCTCATCGGCAACGAGGCGGACGTGCGCCTGGTCGGCTACGGCAGCATGGCGCTCGAGTCCTTCGTGGCCATCATGGCGCTGATCGCCGCGACGCTGCTGGACCCGGGCGTGTTCTTTGCGATCAACAGCGGCGCCGGGGTGGTCGGGGCGACCCCGGAGGCGGCCGTGCACACCATCAGCGGCTGGGGCTTCCCGGTCACGGTGGAGCAGATGCGGGCGCTGGCCAGCGCGATGGGCGAGCAGACACTGTTCGCGCGCACCGGCGGCGCGCCGTCCCTCGCGGTGGGCATGGCGAGCATCTTCGGCTCGACCTTCGGTCGGGGCCTGCTCGCCCTGTGGTACCACTTCGCGATCATGTTCGAGGCGGTCTTCCTGCTGGCGACGCTCGATGCCGGCACGCGGGTGGGGCGCTTCATGCTGCAGGACCTGCTCGGCCATGCCTGGGCCCCGCTCGGGCGCACCTCCTGGTACCCGTCGGTGATCTTCGCCAGCGTCGCCATGGTGAGCGCGTGGGGATACTTCCTGTACGTCGGCGTGATCGACCCGAACGGCGGCGTCAACATCCTCTGGCCGCTGTTCGGCATCTCCAACCAGATGCTCGCGGCCATCGCCCTGTCGATCGCGACGGGCATCATCATCAAGTCGGGCCGGGCGCGCTACGCGCTGGTGACGCTGGTGCCGCTCGCCTGGCTCGCCCTCGTCACGAGCACCGCGGCGCTGCAAAAGGTTACAAGTCCGGACGTGCGCATCGGCCTGCTGGCGGCGGCCGGGGACCTGGCCGGCAAACTGGCGGCGGGGACGCTGCCGGCGGCGAAGGCCGCCGTGGCCCCGCAGCTGATCTTCAACCAGCGGCTCGATGCCGTCCTGACACTGCTCTTCACCGCCATCCTCTGGCTGATCATCCTCGACATGGCGCGCATCTGCGTGCGCCGGCTGCGGGGGCTGCCGGTCCCGGCGAGCTCCGAGGCGCCGTACCGCGCCCGGGGCGAGCTGCACGCCGCGGGAGCGGTGCAGTGAGGCGGCTGTCCGGGGCGGCACTGGCCGGATGCCTCGCGCGCCAGGCCGGCAGTGCCTGGCGGTGGCTGCGGGCGGTGAGCGGCGATGACGCCTACGAGAGCTACCAGCGCCATCATGCAGCGCGGCATCCGGGCGAGCCGCTCCTCAGCCGGGGCGCGTACTACGAGCAGATGCAGCGCCGCAAGTGGAGCGGCGTCAGCCGCTGCTGCTGAGTCCGCCTGCGGCGGCTCCGGCAGCCGCGCCGGCCGGAAGTGCCGGAAACTGCTAACATTCGCGGCCTATTTCCGGGGGCTGGCGGGGATCTTCGCCCGCACGCCTCCCGCAAAGGACGGATATGTCACTCAAGATCATGATTCTGGGCGCCAACGGCTTCATTGGCAGCGGCCTGACCGAGGCGATCCTGCGCGAGCGCGACTGGGAGGTGTTCGGCATCGACCTCTCGGACAACAAGCTCGGCAACCTGCCCAAGGACAAGCGCTTCCACTTCGTCGAGGGCGACATCACCATCAACAAGGAGTGGGTCGAGTACCACGTCAAGAAGTGCGACGTGATCGTGCCGCTGGTGGCCATCGCCAACCCGGCTCAGTACGTGACCCACCCGCTGCGCGTGTTCGAGCTGGACTTCGAGGCCAACATCGACATCGTCCGCCACTGCGTCAAGTACAACAAGCGCCTGATCTTCCCCTCGACCTCCGAGATCTACGGCATGTCCCCGGATGCGGTCCTGGACGAGGAGACCAGCCCGCTGACCTACGGGCCGATCAACAAGCAGCGCTGGATATACGCGGCCTCCAAGCAGCTGCTCGACCGCGTCATCTACGCCTACGGGGTGCGCGACAACCTCGACTACACCCTGTTCCGGCCGTTCAACTTCATCGGCCCGAACCTCGACAACGTCGAGGAGCCCAAGGAGGGCAGCTCGCGCGTCTTCACGCAGTTCCTGTCCAACGTGCTCTACCGGCGCCCGATCAAGCTGGTCGACGGCGGCAGCCAGAAGCGCTCCTTCACCTACGTCGGCGATGCCATCCAGTGCCTGCTGACCATCCTGGAGAACAAGGACGGCTGCGCCTCGCGGCGCATCTTCAACATCGGCAACCCGGACAACTGCATCTCGATCCGCGACCTCGCCGAACGCACCATCCGCATCGCCCAGGAGTTCCCGGTGCTGCGCGAGAGTGCCCGGGCGACCCAGATCGTCGATGTCAGCGCCGGGGAGTACTACGGCAAGTACTACCAGGACATCCAGGTGCGCGTGCCCAACATCGCCGCCGCCAAGCGCGACCTGGGCTGGAAGCCCACCACCGACATGGACACCGCGATCCGCAGGACGATCGAGTTCTACGTGAACCAGCCGGGCTTCGGCACGCGCGCGGCGGCCATGGCGGCGGGCATCTAGCCGCCGCCGCGTGCCGGCATGAGTGCCGACACAGGACACGGCCTGCACGGCGCAAGAGTCGGCTGGGCCTTCTGGATCCTGCTCGCGGCGGCCTGGTTCGCCACCGCGCCGTGGCGGCCGCTGTTCGACCCGGACGAGGGCCGCTACGCGGAGATCCCGCGCGAGATGGTGGTGAGCGGGGACTGGGTGACCCCGCACCTCAACGACCTGAGGTACTTCGAGAAGCCGCCGCTGCAGTACTGGGCGACCGCGGCCACCTACGAGCTGTTCGGGCTCACCCCGCTGACCTCGCGCCTGTGGGCCTTCGCTCTGGCCTTCGCGTGCCTGCCCATGGTGTACGCCTGGGTGCGGCGGCTGTACGGGGCGCTCCCGGCACTGCTGGCCGTGGCGGCCCTCGCGGTGAGCCCGTACTTCGTCATGGTCAGCCACGTGAACGTGCTCGACCAGGGGCTGGCGTTCTTCCTGGTCGGCGCGGTCTTCTGCTTCACGCGGGCGCAGCTGAGCGCGCCCGGCGCCCCGGCCGAGCGCCGCTGGATGCTCGCCGCCTGGGCGGCGGCGGCGCTGGCCGTGCTCTCCAAGGGCATCGTCGTCGGCGTGCTGGCGGGGCTGTCGCTGCTCGTCTACTCGCTGCTGGAGCGGGACCGGCGCATCTGGGGCCGGCTGCACCTGCTGCCGGGGCTGGCGCTGTTCCTCGCGATCGCGGCACCCTGGTTCGTGCTGGTGACGCTGCGCAACCCGAGCTTCCCGGGCTTCTTCTTCGTGCACGAGCACTTCGCGCGCTTCCTGACCACCGTGCACTCGCGCGTCGAGCCGTGGTGGTACTTCCTGGTGCTGCTGGCGGTGGGCACGCTGCCCTGGCTGATGCCGCTTCTGCGCACGCTGAGCTCCCGGCCCGCCGCGGACGCCTCGCCCCCGGGCGCCGCTGGCGCCTTCAAGCCCCTGAAGTTCCTGCTGGTCTACAGCCTGGTCACGCTCGGCTTCTTCTCCGCCTCCGGCTCCAAGCTCGCACCCTACATCCTGCCGATCCTGCCGACGCTTGCCGCCGTGGTGGCCGTGCGGTCGGCGGCCGACCCGACGGCCTTCATGCGCAACGCCGCCCGGCTCAGCGCCGCGCTGATGACGGTCGCGGGGATCGGGCTGCTGCTCTACAGCGCGCGTCACCAGGGGTTCGTCGCGCGGGCGGCGATCGGCTGGACGGTGGCCGCCCTCGGCGCCGCGGCACTGGCGGTGGCCGTGACCTGGGGCCGCCGCGCGCTCCTCCCGGCGGTGGCGGTGACGGCGCTGGCCGCGATCCTCGGCTGGCAGTTCCTCATGAACGCCTTTGCGGTGGTCGAGCCCACCCACACCTCCCTCGCCCTGGTCGAGGCGGTGCGCCCGCAGGTGCGGCCCGGGACCGCGCTGTACAGCGTCGGCCAGTACCGCGAGACGATCTCGCCCTACCTCGCGCGCACCCTGCAGGTCGTGGCCTTCCGCGGCGAGCTCGAGTTCGGCCTCGGCGAGGAGCCCGCCAAGGACATGAGCATGGAGCAGTTCGTGCGCCGCTGGGACGGGGCCACCGATGCCGTGGCATTCTTCGACCCGGGCCTGTGGGACCAGTGGCGCCGGCAGGGCCTGCCGGGCCGCGTGGTCGCCGCCGACCCCCACACCGTCATCGTGAGCCGCCTGTGAAACTAGCCGACTTCTGCATCCTCTTCAGCGGCGTCGTCCTGAACGCCTTCGCGCAGCTGGGCCTGAAGGCTGCGACCCGCACCACCGGCCCGCTCATGGTCGGGGACGGCACGCTCGTGCGCCGCGGCCTGGACCTGCTCACCGTGCCCGCGCTGTGGCTCGCCATCGGCGCCTACGGGCTCAGCCTCATCGTCTGGATCGTCGGCCTGTCGCGCGTGCCGGTGAGCCAGGCCTACCCGCTGCTCTCGCTCGGCTACGTGCTCAACGTGGGACTGGCGTGGTGGCTGCTCGGCGAGCTGCCCAACCTGCAGCGCACCGCCGGCATCGGCGTCATCCTCGCAGGGGTCGTCCTGGTGGCCCGCTCATGAACGATGCCAAGCCCGCGCAGCCGCTGCTGCCGTTCACGCGCCCGACCATCGACGAGGAGACCATCGCCGAGGTGGTCGCGGTGCTGCGCTCGGGGTGGCTCGCGACCGGCCCGAAGGTGGCCCAGCTGGAAGCGGAGCTGTCGCGCTACCTCGGTGGCCGCCCGGTGCGCAGCCAGACCTCCGCGACCGCGGGGCTGGAGATGGCCCTGCTGGCCTGCGGCATCGGCCCCGGCGATGAGGTCATCACCCCGGCGCTGAGCTTCGTGGCGACGGCCAACGTCATCATGCGCGTGGGCGCGCGCCCGATCTTCGTGGACGTCGGGCTGGACTCGCGCAACATCGACTTCGACCAGGTGGAGGCGGCGCTCACCCCCCGGACCCGGGCCATCATGCCGGTGCACTTCGCGGGGCTGCCCGTGGACATGGAGCGCCTGTACGCGATCGCGCAGCGCCGCGGCCTGCGCGTCATCGAGGACGCGGCCCACGCCATCGGCTCGGCCTGGCGCGGCAAGCGCATCGGCAGCTTCGGTGACCTGGTGTGCTTCAGCTTCCACCCCAACAAGAACATCACCACCATCGAGGGCGGGGCGATCTCCGGCGGCTCGCCCGAGGAGCTCAAGGCGATCGAGCTGCACCGCTGGCACGGCCAGGTCAAGTTCGGCACCGACGGCTTCGACACGCTGCTGCCCGGGGGCAAGTGCAACCTGTCCGACGTGGCCGCCGCCGTGGGCCTGGGGCAGCTGCGGCACCTCGAGGCCTTCAACGCGCGGCGCCGCGAGCTCGTGGCGCGCTACTTCGAGCTGTGGGGCGGCGATGATGCGCCGCTGCGCCTGCCCGAGCGCGGCGACGAGGGCCACAGCTGGCACGTGTTCACCCCGCTGCTGCCGCTGCCGCGGCTGCGCATCTCGCGGGGCGAGTTCATGGAGGCCATGAAGGCGCGCGGGATCGGGGTCGGCGTGCACTATCCGGCGATCCACCTCTTCAGCTGCTACCGCGCGCTCGGCTACCGCGAGGGGCAGTTCCCGAACGCCGAGCGCATCGGCCGCGAGACCGTGACGCTGCCGCTGTTCCCGGCCATGCAGCTGGCCGACGTCGAGCGGGTCGTGCAGGCGGCCACGGACATCCTGCACGGAGCGCGCAAGTGACCCCCGACATCTCCGTCGTCATCCCGATCTACAACGAGGAGGAGGGGCTGGCGCTGCTGTTCGAGCGGCTCTACCCGGCGCTCGATGCGCTCCGCCGCAGCTACGAGGTCGTGTTCGTCGATGACGGCAGCGCCGACCGCTCGGTGGCCATGCTGCGCGAGCAGTTCCAGAAGCGCCCCGACGTGACCCGCGTGGTGGTGCTGGCGCGCAACGCCGGCCAGCACATGGCGATCCTCGCCGCCTTCCAGCAGACGCGCGGCACCTACGTGATCACCCTCGATGCCGACCTGCAGAACCCGCCCGAGGAGATCGTGCGCCTGGTCCAGGCGATGGACGCCGGCGCCGACTACGTCGGCACCATCCGCCTGCTGCGCCACGATGTCATGTGGCGCAAGGCCGCCTCGCGCCTCATGAACCGCATCCGCGAGGGCACGACCTCGATCCGCATCACCGACCAGGGCTGCATGCTGCGCGGCTACCACCGCAGCGTCATCGATGCGGTCAACCACTGCACCGAGGTCAGCACCTACGTGCCGGCGCTGGCGTACACCTTCGCGCGCCACCCGGTGGAGATCGAGGTCGCGCACGGCAACCGCGCGGCGGGCCAGTCCAAGTACTCGCTCTACCGGCTGATCCGCCTGAACTTCGACCTGATGACCGGCTTCTCGGTGGCGCCGCTGCAGTTCTTCTCCATGGCCGGGAGCCTGATCGCGCTGGTCTCGCTCGTGCTGGTGGTCTGGCTGCTGATCCGCCGCATCGTCTTCGGCCCGGAGGTCGAGGGACTGTTCACGCTGTTTGCGATCGCCTTCTTCCTCATCGGCGTGACGCTCATGGGCCTGGGCGTGGTCGGCGAGTACGTCGGCCGCATCTACGAGCAGGTGCGCCAGCGCCCGCGCTATACCGTGGCCGCCGTGCTGGAGGAGGGCGCCGCCGCGCCGCCGCTGCTGGGCGCCCCGACGCCTGAGCCCGGGCTCGCCGCGGCGCTGCCGCGCACGCAGCGCACGCCGGGACCGGTGGAGTGAGCCCGCCGCGGGCCGTCGTCTTCGCCTACCACGACGTGGGCGTGCGCTGCCTGAAGGTGCTGCTGTCGGGGGGCATCGAGATCGCGCTGGTGGTGACCGTCGCCGACGACCCGGGCGAGACGCAGTGGTATGCGAGCGTGGCCAGCACGGCGCAGGACTACGGGCTGCGCGTCATCGTGCCGGCCGATGCCAACACCGCAGCGCTCGAACAGCTCATCGCCGACCTCGCGCCCGACTTCCTGTTCTCCTTCTATTACCGCGCGATGCTCGGCGCACCCCTGCTGCGCGCCGCCCGGCGCGGCGCGCTCAACATGCACGGCTCGCTGCTGCCGAAGTTCCGCGGCCGGGCGCCGGTGAACTGGGCCATCCTCAAGGGCGCGCGCGAGACCGGCGCGACCCTGCACTACATGGTCGAGCGCGCGGATGCCGGGGACATCGTCGACCAGCTGGCGGTGCCGATCCTCGAGGACGACGATGCGCGCGAGGTGTTCGCCAAGGTCACCGTGGCGGCCGAGACGGTCCTGGCGCGCTCGCTGCCGGGGCTGATCGCAGGCACCGCGCCGCGCGTGCCGCAGCCGATCGAGCCCGGGCAGTACTTCGGGCGCCGCACGCCCGCGGACGGGCGCATCGACTGGCACCGCCCGGCGCGCGAGATCCACGACCTGGTGCGCGCGGTGGCGCCGCCGTTCCCCGGGGCCTTTGCCGAGGTGGGCGGGGAGCGCTGGGACATCCATCGCACGCGCCTGGCCGAGCGCGCGGGCATCGCCGGCGGCCCGCGCCTGGTCGCCGCCAGCGGCGAGTGCTTTGCCGTCTGCGGTGACGGGCGCCTGCTGCGCCTGCTGCAGGTGGTGACCCCGCGCGGGCCTCTCGACCTGGACGCCCTGGCCGCCCGCCTCGTGCACGGCGCGCTGCCCCTCGCCTGAGATGCCGCGCATCGCGCTCAAGATCGACGTCGACACCTACCGCGGCACGCGCGAGGGTGCGCTGCGCCTGGCGCAGCTGCTGGGGCGGCTCGGCGCGCGGGCGAGCTTCCTCTTCAGCCTCGGGCCCGATCACACCGGGCGCGCCATCCGGCGCGCCTTCCGTCCCGGCTTCTTCGGCAAGGTGAAGCGCACCTCGGTGCTCGAGCACTACGGCCTGAAGACCCTCCTGTACGGGGTGCTGCTGCCCGGGCCGCACATCGGCCGGCGCTGCGCCCAGCAGATGCGCGAGATCGGCCAGGCCGGCTTCGAGGTCGGCGTGCACACCTGGGACCACGTGCGCTGGCAGGACGGGGTGGCCGGGGCGGACGAGGCATGGACCCGGCGCGAGCTGACGCGCGCGCGCGACCAGTTCGCGGAAGTGTTCGGCCACTTCCCGCTGCTGCACGGCGCGGCCGGCTGGCAGATGAACGCCTTCGTCCCGCAGCTGCAGCAGGAGCTCGGGTTCCGCTACGCCTCGGACACGCGCGGCAGCTCCCCGTTCCTGGTGCAGCTGGAGCAGGGGGTGTGCCGCGTGCCGCAGCTGCCCACCACGCTGCCGACGCTCGACGAGCTCATCGGCCGCGCGGACCTGGACGGCGCCGATCCGGTCGATCACCTCCTCGGGCTCACCAATGCGGCCGCCGGCCGCGACCAGGTGTTCACGCTGCACGCGGAACTGGAGGGCGGGGCCTACCTGCCCGCGTTCGAGCGGCTGCTGCGCGC
The DNA here is from genome assembly GCA_018240525.1 of Pseudomonadota bacterium. Lineage (GTDB taxonomy): Bacteria > Pseudomonadota > Gammaproteobacteria > Steroidobacterales > Steroidobacteraceae > 13-2-20CM-66-19. The sequence goes on along the minus strand of JAFEFN010000014.1, from coordinate 56,559 downwards.
CTGGCGCGGCAGCGGCTTCGAGATCACGGACCTCGGCACGTATGTCTCGGGACTCGACCTGGCGCGACTGCCCAAGGCCCGCATCGGGAGCGGCACGGTCGCGGGGCGCTCCGGGACCCTGGCGGTGCAGGCATGACCCACACGATCCCGCGCACGATGACGGCCATCGAGATCCGCTCACCCGGGCCCCCCGAGGTGCTGCAGGCGGTGCAGCGCCCGGTCCCCGCGCCGGCCCCCGGCGAGGTGCTGGTGAAGGTGGCCGCCGCGGGCGTCAACCGCCCGGACCTCCTGCAGCGCACCGGCAACTACGCCCCGCCCCCCGGCGCGAGCGACATCCCGGGCCTGGAAGTGGCCGGCGAGGTCCTCGCCGTGGGCGACGGCGTCGCCTGGCCGGCGCCGGGGGAGCGGGTGTGCGCGCTGCTGGCCGGGGGCGGCTACGCGCAGTACGCGGCCGTGCCGGCCGTGCAGTGCCTGCCGGTGCCGGCCGGCCTGTCGGTGGAGGAGGCCGCGGCGCTGCCCGAGACCTTCTTCACCGTGTGGCTGAACGTCTTCGAGCGCGGCCGCCTCACCGGCGGGGAGACCCTGCTCGTGCACGGCGGCTCGAGCGGCATCGGCACCACGGCGATCATGCTGGCGCGGGCCTTCGGCGCGCGCGTCATCGCCACGGCCGGCACGGCGGCCAAGTGCGCGGCCTGCCGGGAGCTCGGGGCCGAGGTGGCCATCAACTACCGCGAGGCGGACTTCGTGGCCGCCACGCTCGCGGCCACCGGCGGGAGGGGGGCGGACGTCATCCTCGACATGGTCGGGGGAGGCTACCTCGCCCGAAACGCCGCGGCCGCCGCGCTCGAGGGGCGCATCGCGCTCATCGCCACCCAGGGAGGCACGCAGGCGGAGCTGGACCTGCGGGTGCTGATGATGAAGCGCCTCACCATCAGCGCCTGCACGCTGCGGCCGCAGACGGTGCCGTTCAAGGGACGCCTGGCCGCGCAGCTGCGCGAGAAGGTGTGGCCGCTGTTCGCGCAGCACCCCCTCAAGCCCCCCATCCACGCCCGCTTCCCGCTCGCCGAGGCCGCCCGGGCCCACGCGCTCATGGAGTCCGGCGCGCACATCGGCAAGATCGTGCTCAGCGCCTGAGCGGCGCAGGCTCCTTCTGCGGCAGGGACGGCGAGCGCGTCACGGTGCGCATCGCGAAGCTCGAGTGCACGCGGGTCACGCTCGGCAGCCGTGTCAGGTGCTGGTTGTGGATGCGCTCGAAGTCGGCCAGGTCGGCCACCACCAGGCGCAAGAGGTAGTCATGCTCGCCGGTCATGAGGTAGCACTCCATGACCTCGGGCACCTGGCGCACCGCGCTCTCGAAGGCCTCCAGTCCCTGCTGGCTCTGCCGGTCGAGCGTGATGTTCACGAACACGTTCACCGGGAAGCCGGCCTTGTTCTGGTCGATGCGGGCGGTGTAGCCCTCGATCAGGCCCGACTGCTCGAGCGCGCGCACCCGGCGCAGGCACGCGGACTCGGACAGGCTGACCTTGCCGGCCAAGAGCGTGTTGGTGATGCGGGCATCCTGCTGCAGCAGTCGCAGGATGGCGCGATCGTAGCGATCGAGCTCCATGGGCGCAATGTTCCGTCGAAGAACCGGGATTGGGCGGCAGATTCTGCCACAGCGGCCCGCCAGAGGGGGGCCATTACGCAAGTCCCGGTGGGTGCTCGCGCCGTAACCTTGCCCGCCAACAACCAGACGGGGGAGTTCCGCCATGCGTATCGGCGTTCCGCGCGAGATCAAGGTCCATGAATACCGGGTGGGCCTGGTGCCGGCCGGCGTGCGCGAGCTGGTCGGGGCCGGGCACCAGGTGCTGGTGCAGAGCGGCGCCGGCAACGGCATCGGCGTCGACGATGCCCAGTACCAGGCGGCGGGCGCGGCCATCGCCGCGGATGCCGCCGAGGTCTTCGCCCGCGCCGACATGGTGGTGAAGGTGAAGGAGCCGCAGCCGGCCGAGTGCGCCCTGCTGCGCAAGGACCAGGTGCTGTTCACCTACCTGCACCTGGCGGCCGACCCGGAGCAGGCGCAGGGCCTGATCAAGTCCGGCGCCACGGCCATCGCCTACGAGACCGTCACCGCCCCGAACGGCTCGCTGCCGCTGCTCACCCCGATGAGCGAAGTCGCCGGGCGCATGTCCATCCAGGTCGGTGCCGCGAGCCTGCAGAAGGCGAACGGCGGCTTCGGCGTGCTGCTGGGCGGGGTCCCGGGCGTGGCGCCGGCGAAGGTGGTCATCCTGGGGGGCGGGGTCTCGGGCACGCATGCCGCGGAGATGGCGGTCGGCCTGCGCGCGGACGTGACGATCGTGGACCGCTCCGTGAACCGGCTGCGCGAGCTGTCCTCGATCTTCGGCTCGAGCGTGCGCACCCTCTACTCGACGGTGGCGGAGATCGAGCGCCTCGTCCGGGACGCCGACCTGGTGGTCGGCGCGGTGCTGGTCGCCGGGGCCGCCGCGCCCAAGCTCATCACCCGCGCCATGGTGAAGACCATGAAGCCCGGGGCGGTGCTGGTGGACATCTCCATCGACCAGGGCGGCTGCTTCGAGACCAGCCACCCGACCACCCACGCCGAGCCGACCTTCGTCGTCGATGGCGTGATCCACTACTGCGTCGCCAACATGCCCGGGGCGGTGCCGCGCACCTCCACGTTCGCCCTGACGAATGCCACGCTGCCCTACGTGCGCGCGCTGGCCGACCTGGGCTGGCAGGGGGCGCTGCGGCGCGATGCGGGTCTCGCGGCCGGGCTGAACGTGCACGCCGGGGCGATCACGCACGAGGTGGTGGCCCGGGCCCTGGGCCTGCCCGCGCGGCCCTGGCAGGCCGCCTGAGGCCGGCCAGGGCCGTCCCCACAAAGGGAGGTGGCCGGCCTGCGCGCTGCTCGCTAGGCTAGCCCGACTTTTCCCACGCCCGGAGGTCCCCGTGATGAAGATCGTCCTGCCCGCGGCCCTGCTGACCCTGGCCGCCGGCGCCGCGCTCGCCGAGCCGGTCACCTACCAGATCGACCCGAACCATACCTACCCCAGCTTCGAGGGCGACCACATGGGGGGCCTGTCAGTGTGGCGCGGCAAGTTCGACAAGAGCTCCGGCACGGTCGTGCTGGACAAGGAGAAGGGCACGGGCACGGTGGAGGTCACGGTCGACACCACCTCGATCGACTTCGGCATGCCGAAGCTGAACGAGCACGCCCAGTCGGCGGACATGTTCGACGTGGCCAAGTACCCGACCGCCACCTACAAGGGCACGCTCGTGAACTTCAAGAACGGCGCGCCCACGCAGGTGCAGGGGCAGTTCACGCTCCACGGGGTCACCCATCCGCTCACCCTCACGATCAACTCCTTCAAGTGCATGCCGCACCCGCTGACCAAGAAGGAAGTGTGCGGCGCGGACGCCTCGGGCAGCTTCCAGCGCAGCGACTACGGCATGACCTTCGGTGACAAGTACGGCTTCAAGATGGACGTGAAGCTGAACATCCAGGTCGAGGCCCTCAGGGCCGACTGAGCGCGCGCGCCGCCGCGCGGCGCCGACCCTCACCGCGGCCCCGCCGGTCCTGCGCCGGCGGGGCCGCTGCATTTTCCGCACCCGCGCAGGCACCCGGCGGGCGCCGACGTACAATGCGCGCGATCCACCGACCGGAGCGCGCGTGTCCCTGCTCACCTATCGACTCGATGATGGCATCGCCGTGATCCAGCCGGCGCAGGCGGCATCCTCCGCGGACTTCCTGCCCGAGCTGCCGGCCCTGGTGCAGCGCGCGCAGGGCGAGGCGGCCGCGCAGGCGGTGGTGCTGGCCGGGGTGTTCGGCGCCTGGGCGGCGGAGCCGGAGCCGGCGGCGCTGCAACGCGCCTGCGAAAGCCTCCAGGCACCGGGCAAGCCGGTGCTCGGCGCGGTCGAGGGCGCGGTCAGCGGCCCCGCGCTGCAGCTGCTGCTCGCCTGCCGCTGGTGCATCGGCGGCCCGGGCAGCGCGCTCGGCTTCCCGGAAGTGAAGTCGGGGCTGATTCCGGCCCCCGCGGTCATCGAGGCGGCGCTGAAGCGCATGGGTGCCCAGGAGACCATCGAGGCCCTGAGCGGCGGCAACTTCCTCGACGCCGCGCGGGCCGCGCGGGCCGGGCTCCTGGATGCGCTGGGGGAGACGGGGCTGGAGGCCGCGCTCGCCTTTGCGCGCAATCCTGAAGACGGCGACCAGGGTCCCGAGGACGATGCAGCGACGCGCGCGGCGCCGCCGCCCGATGCGGCCGGATACGCCGCGCTGCGCGGCAAGGTCCGGGCGCGCGTGCGCGGGCAGCTCGCGCCGCTGTCCGTCATCGATGCCGTGGAGGCACTGAGCAGCCTGCCCCCCGCGCAGGCGCGCGCGCGCGTGGCCGCACTCTACGCGGCGTGCCGCGAGGGCGAGCAGCACCAGGCGCTCCGGCACGTCGCGGCCGCTCAGCGCGCGGCGCAGACCATCCCGGGACTCGCCCCGGGCGAGCCGCTGCCGATCCGCACCGCCGCGGTCATCGGCGCGGGCACCATGGGCGGCGGGATCGCGATGTCCTTCGCCAACGCCGGCATCCCGGTCACGCTGCTGGAGGTGTCGGGCGAGGCGCTCGAGCGCGGCATGGCCCTCATCCGCGGAAACTACGAGGCTTCGGTGCAGCGCGGCAGCCTGGCCCCGGCGCGCGCCGCGGCGGCCCTGCAGCGCATCCGCGGCGCCACCGGGTACGAGGCGCTGTCCGCCGCCGACATCATCGTCGAGGCGGTGTTCGAGGATCTTGAGGTCAAGCGCGAGGTGTTCGCGCGCCTGGACCGGGTGGCCGCCCCGCAGGCGATCCTCGCCACCAACACCTCGACGCTGGACATCGATGCGATCGCCGCCAGCACGAGCCGGCCGCAGCAGGTGGTCGGCACGCACTTCTTCAGCCCCGCGCACGTCATGAAGCTCCTGGAGAACGTGCGCGGCCGGGCCACTTCCGCGCAGGTGATCCGCACGGTGATGCAGCTCGGCCAGACCCTCGGCAAGGTGACCGTGCTCGCCGGCAACGCCGACGGCTTCATCGGCAACCGCATGCTCATGTTCTACGGGCTGGAGGCGGAGTTCCTGCTCGAGGAGGGCGCGACGCCGGAGCAGATCGACCGCGTGATCGAGGGGTTCGGCTTCGCCATGGGGCCGCTCGCGGTGCGCGACCTGGCCGGCAACGACGTCGGCCTGCTCATCCGCAGGAGCCGCACGCTGCCCCCCGACGAGCGCTGGTCGCCGGTCCTGGAGCGCCTGGTGGCCGCGGGCCGCCTCGGCCAGAAGGCCGGCAAGGGCTTCTACCGCTACGAGGGCCGCACGCGCCTGCCCGATCCGGAGGTGCAGGCCCTCATCGAGTCGGTCTCGCGCGAGCTTCGGATCGTGCGCCGCCCGATCGCCGATGCCGAGATCCTCGACCGCCTGCTGCACCCGCTGGTCAACGCCGGCGCGCAGCTGGTGGAGGAGGGCATCGCGCTGCGCACCGGCGATGTGGACATCGTGTACGTCAACGGCTACGGTTTTCCGGCCTGGCGGGGCGGCCCGATGTTCTGGGCCGAACGCAGCGGGCTCGAGCGCGTCGTGGCGACCGCGCAGACGCTCGCGCGCCGGCACGGGGCGCGCTGGGGCCCATCGGCATACCTTGTGCGAGCTGCCGCGCGCGGTGGCTGGGGAGAGGCCTGATATGAAGATCCTCGCGGCTGCACTGACCGCCGTCCTCGCCTGCCTCCCGCCCGCGCGGGCCGACACCCCGCCCGCGCACGCGATGGGCGTGCCGGCGACGGTGGCGGACTGGGCGCACGGGGCCCGCCTGTACGAGGGGCTCGGCAGCTTCCACCGCACCATCGGCACCTCGGTGCCGCTCGCGCAGCAGTACTTCGACCAGGGCATGCGCTTCCTGTACGCCTTCAACCACGACGAGTCGACGCGCTCCTTCGCCGAGGCGGCCCGGCTGGACCCTGACTGTGCGATCTGCCTGTGGGGCGTGGCGCTCACCGTCGGCCCCAACTACAACCTGCCGGCGGTGGCCGGGGAGCGCACGCAGGTCGCCTGGCAGGCGCTGCAGCAGGCGCAGGCGCACGCCGCGCACGCCTCGCCGGTCGAGCAGGCGCTGATCGGGGCGCTCACCGCACGCTACCCGAGCGCGCAGCCGCCCACCGCCGAGCAGGGGGCTTTACTGGCCGAGGCGTATGCGCAGGCGATGCGCGCGGTGGCGGCGCGCTTCCCGGATGACCTCGACGTGCAGGTGCTGTGCGCCGAGGCGGGCATGGGGGTGCACGCCTGGAAGCTGTGGGACGCGCAGGGCCACCCGGCCGCGGGCACCCTGGAGATCCAGTCGCGCCTGGAGTCGGTGCTCAAGCGGGATCCCGCGCACCCGGGCGCCAACCATTACTACGTCCACGTCGTCGAGGCCTCGCCCGATCCGGCCCAGGGGGTGGCCGCCGCCGAGCGCTTGCGCGGCATGATGCCCGCGGCGGGCCACCTCGAGCACATGCCCGCGCACATCATGCAGCGGGTGGGGCGCTACGAGGACGCCGCGGAGGCCAACCGCCTGGGGGCGGCGGCCGACAAGGCCTACTTCGCCAGCACCAGCGCGCCGGATTACTACGCGATGTACCTCGCGCACAACTACTCCTTCCTGGCCTTCTCGACCGCGATGGAAGGGCGCAAGGCGGAGACCCTCGCCGCGGTGCTGAACGTCGACGACGCCATCCCGCTGCCGATGCTGCTGGCGATGGGCGACTCGGGCTGGAACCTCTCGCAGCAGTACGCCGCGCTCGTGCGCTTCGGGCTCTGGGACGAGATGATCGCCGTGCAGGCGCCCCCGCCGGGCGCCCCCGGGCTCACCGCCGCGTACCTCTACGGGCGGGGCGTGGCGCTCGCGGCGCGCGGCCGGCTGGCCGAGGCCCGCACCGCGCTCGCCGGGCTGCAGGCGCTGGCCGCTGCGGCGCCCGCCGATACGATGGGCGGCTTCAACACGCTCAAGGACCTGGTCGCCGTCGCCGCACCGGTGGTGGCCGCGCGCGTGGCCGCCTCCGAGGCGGACGATGCCGGGGCCGTGCAGTGGCTGGAGCAGGCGGTGGCCGCCGAGGACCGGCTGGCCTACAACGAGCCCTCCGACTGGTTCTTCCCGGTGCGCCACCTGCTCGGCGCGCAGCTGCTGATCGCCGGGCGCGCGCGCGAGGCCGAGCAGGTCTACCGCGAGGACCTGCGGCGCAACCCCGCCAACGGCTGGTCACTGTACGGGCTGGCGGCGGCGCTGGCGCGCCAGGGCCGCTCCGCCGAGGCGGCCCGGGTGCGGCACCAGCAGCAGCGGGCCTGGCAGCACGCGGACGTCGCGCTGCCGGGGTCCGCGTTCTGGTATGCCGGGGTCGATACCGCCAGCTGCGAGTGCCAGCACCGCGCCTCAGCCGACGGGCAGGCGAGTCGTCGCCTTCTTCGTCCTGAGCACGAAGCTGGTGTTGACTGAACGCACCGCCGCCAGCTGCAGCAGCTGCGTCGAGAGGAAGTGCTCGTAGGCCTCCATGCTGGCCGCGACGATGCGCAGCAGGTAGTCGTTGGCGCCGCTCATCGAGTGGCACTCGAGCACCTCGGGCCGCTCCTTCACGCGCTGGTCGAACTGGCGCACCGACTCGGGGTGGTGGTTCTCGAGGGAGACCAGCGCGTACGCCTGGATCGGCAGGCCGATCGCGCCGGCGTGCAGCAGCGTGGCGTATCCCTGGATGAAGCCCTCGCTCTCCAGGCGCCGCAGCCGCCGCCAGCACGGCGCCGGCGACAGCCCCACCCGCTTGGCGAGTTCCTGGTTGGCGATGCGGGCGTCGGCCTGCAGCTCCTCGAGGATGCGGCGGTCCAGGCGGTCGAGACTCTTGGGCATGGGGGCGCCTTGCGGTGAATTGGCAATAATATTGCCAAATATCCCCGAAATGCGGCAATCAGGGAAAGATAATTGCACCGTGCGGGGCATAGACTTGCGGTCGGTTGCAGCACCCCCGAGATCGCCATGGCCGCACGCATCGCCCCGCTGACCTCCCCGCCGACCGGCGATGCCGCGCAGCCGGACTGGGCCTGGGTCGCACGCCTGCTGCACCACTCGCGCAGCCTCGATGACATCGAGCAGACGCGCCTGCTGCCGGAGCGCAAGGTGCTCTACCAGTTCTGCGCGCGCGGCCACGATCTGGCGCAGATCCTGCTCGGCCGGCTGCTCACCGATCCGCACGACGGGGTGAGCGTGTACTACCGCTCGCGGCCGATGATGCTCGCCCTGGGGGCGGACCTGGAGGAACTGGCCGCCGGCCCGCTGATGCGCGCGGGATCCTGCACCGGGGGCCGCGACATCGGCGTGGTCTTCAACCGCCCCGGGGCGGGCGGCCCGAGCGTGCTCCCCGCCGCCGGCGGCGTCGGCGCGCAGTACACCCCGGCCACCGGCTGGGCCCAGGCGATCCGCTACCGCCACGAGGTGCTCCAGGATCCTTCTTACGCGCGCAGCATCGCCGTCGTGCTCGGCGGGGAGGCCTCGACCGCCACCAACGGCTTCTGGGCCGCCCTCAACATCGCCACGACCCTGAAGCTGCCGCAGCTGTTCTACGTCGAGGACAACGGCTACGGGATCTCGGTCCCGTCGCGCCTGCAGACCCCCGGCGGCGACATCGTCGCGAACCTCGCCGCCTTCTCGGGGCTGTGCATCCTGCAGGGCGACGGCGCGGATCCTGCCGAGGCGGCGCGGCTGACCGCGCAGGCGGTGGCGCAGGTGCGCGCGGCGCGCGCGCCGGTGCTGCTGCGGCTGAAGGTGCCGCGCCTGTCCGGCCACTCCGGCCAGGACACGCAGGCCTACAAGTCCGAGCAGCTGCTGCGCGAGGAGACCGCGCGCGACCCGCTCGCGCGCCTGCACGCGTACCTGGTGCCCGCGCAGATGAGCGAGGGGCAGTGGAGCGCGCTCGCCGCCGAGGCGCGGGCGCAGGTCGAGGCGGCCATCGAGCGCGCCATCGCCCAGCCGGCGCCGGATCCGCAGCAGCTGACCCGCTTCGTCTACTCCGAGCCGGGCGCGCCGCAGCGCCAGGGCGGCCTGCTGCCCGAAGGGGTCGCGCTGCCGCCGGGGACGATGACGGCGCACCCGGAGCCGGCGCGCACCAACATGCTCACCGCCATCCGCCGCACGCTCGATGTGGAGCTCGCGCTGAACCGCCGCATGCTGGTGTTCGGCGAGGACGTCGGCCCGAAGGGCGGGGTGCACGGCGCCACGCTCGGGCTGCAGGACAAGTACGGCCCCGAGCGCGTGTTCGACACCAGCCTGTCCGAGGAGGGCATCATCGGCCGCGCGGTCGGCATGGCGCTGGCGGGGCTGCGGCCGGTGGCGGAGATCCAGTTCCGCAAGTACGCCGAGCCTGCCGCCGAGCAGCTCAACGACTGCGGCACCATGCGCTGGCGCACGGGCAACCGCTATGCGGCGCCGATCGTGGTGCGCATGCCCGGCGGGTTCTTCAAGGTCGGCGACCCCTGGCACAGCCAGACCAACGAGGTGGCCTGGGTGCACGGGGTCGGCTGGCAGGTCGCCGTGCCCTGCAATGCGGAGGATGCGGTGGGCCTGCTGCGCTCGGCGCTGCGCGGCAACGACCCGGTGATCTTCTTCGAGCACCGCGCGATGCTCGATGCGGCCTGGGCGCGCCGCCCCTATCCCGGGGACGAGTTCGTGGTGCCCTTCGGGCGCGCGCGCACCGTGCGCGCCGGCAGCGAGCTCACCGTCATCACCTGGGGGGCGATGGTCGAGCGCTGCGAACAGGCCGCCGCGGCCTCGCAGGTGGATGCCGAGGTGATCGACCTGCGCACCCTGGCCCCCTGGGACAAGGCGGCCGTGCAGGACTCGGTGACAAAGACCCGCCGTTGCGTCATCGTGCACGAGGACAACCTCACCGCCGGCTTTGGAGCGGAGATCGCCGCCACGCTCGCGCAGGAGAATTTCTTCAGCCTCGAGGCACCCATCGAGCGGCTGGCGATGCCCAACATCCCGAGCCCGCACAACCTGGGACTGCTGGATGCAGCCGTCCCGAGCGTCGCGCGCATCACGCGCGCGCTGCAGCACATCGCCAGCCTGTGAGCACTCCATGAGCCGTCTTGACGTGTGCGCCCCCGCCGAGCAGACCGAGGGCACCCGGTCCCAGGTCCTGCGCTGGCTGAAGCAGGTCGGCGATGCGGTCGCCGAGAACGAGCCGCTGATCGAGATCGAGACCGACAAGGTCACCGTCGAGGTCGCCTCCCCCGGCGCCGGCACGCTCGCGCAGATCCTGAAGCAGGAGCAGGAGGAGATCGCCCCCGGCGAGCTGCTCGGCCGGATCGAGGCCGCCGGCGCCGCCGCGGCCCCGCTGGCGGTGACCGCGGCTCAGCCCGCCGCCACCGCCGTGGCCGCGGCCGCCAGCGGGCCTGCGCGCGCCGGGGGGCGCGGCGGCGGGCTCAGCCCGGCGGTGCGGCGGCTGCTCGCCGAGCATGGCCTGGAGGCGGCGGGCCTCACCGGCTCCGGACCCGACGGTCGCATCATGGTCGAGGACGTGCTGCGCGCCGCCGGGAATGCCGGCACCCCCGCGCCCGCCCGCCCGGCGGCGCCCGCGCCGGCACCGGCGCCCGCGGCCGCGGCCGCAGCGGCGCGCAGCCACCTGGTGCCGCATTCGGCGGTGCGCAAGCGCATCGCCGAGCACATGGTGGCGAGCCTGCTGCACACCGCGCCCCACGTCACCACGGTCTTCGAGGCGGACCTCGGCGCGGTGCTCGCCGACCGGGCGCGCCGGCGCGAGGAGTTCGCGCGCGCCGGCGTGCCGCTGACCCTCACGGCCTATTTCGTGCGCGCCGCGGTGGAGGCGATCCGCGCGGTGCCGGAGGCCAACAGCCGCTGGACCGACAGCGCGCTCGAGGTCTATGAGGCAGTCCACCTCGGCATCGCCACCGCGGTGCCGGGGGTGGGCCTGGTGGTGCCGGTGCTGCGCGATGCCGACAGCCGCGACCTTCTGCAGACCGCGCGCGGCCTGGATGAGCTGGTCACCCGCGCCCGGGCCGGCAAGCTGTCCCCCGCCGAGGTGCGCGGCGGCACCTTCACCATTTCCAACCACGGCGTCAGCGGCAGCCTCATCGCCGCGCCGATCGTCATCAACCAGCCGCAGTCGGCCATCCTGGGCATCGGCAAGCTCGAGCAGCGTGCCGTGGTGTCCGGCGAGGGCAGCGCGGCGCAGATCCTCATCCGGCCCCGCTGCTACGTCTCGCTCACCCTCGATCACCGCGTGATGGACGGCCAGGAAGGCAACCGCTTCCTGAGCGCCTTCGTCGCCGCGCTCGCGCAGTGGCCGGCCGCATGAGGCGGCACGGGCACGGGGGAGGGCGCCCGGACAGCCCGCTCGAGCCGATCGAGCGCGCGAGCGCCGAGGAGCTGCGCGCGCTGCAGCTCGAGCGGCTGCGCTGGAGCGTGGCGCATGCCTATGCGAACGTTGCCAGCTATCGCGCCAAGTGCGAGGCGGCGGGCGTGGTGCCCCAGGACCTCGCAGCGCTCGCCGACCTGCGCCACTTCCCGTTCACGCTCAAGGACGACCTGCGCGCGCACTATCCCTTCGGCATGTTCGCCGTCCCGCGCGAGCGGCTCGCACGGCTGCATGCCTCGAGCGGGACCACCGGGCGACCGACCGTCGTCGGCTACACGCAGGCGGACATCGACACCTGGGCGGGCCTGGTGGCGCGCTCGATCCGCGCCGCCGGCGGCAGGCCGGGGGACATCGTGCACGTCGCCTACGGCTACGGGCTCTTCACCGGCGGCCTGGGCGCTCACTACGGCGCCGAGCGGCTCGGCTGCACGGTCGTGCCCATGTCCGGCGGACAGACCCAGAAGCAGGTGCAGCTGATCTGCGACCTCAAGCCCGACATCATCATGGTGACGCCCTCGTACATGCTCGCCATCGCCGATGAGTTCGAGCGGCAGGGGCTGGACCCGGCCGCCAGCTCGCTGCGCATCGGCATCTTCGGCGCCGAGCCCTGGACGGAGGGGCTGCGCGCGGACATCGAGCGGCGCCTGGGGATCGAGGCGCTCGACATCTACGGGCTCTCCGAGGTGATGGGCCCGGGGGTGGCGAGCGAGTGCGCGCAGGCTCGGGGCGGGCTGACGGTGTGGGAGGACCACTTCTACCCCGAGATCATCGACCCGGTGAGCGGCGCGGTCCTGCCGGATGGGGCGCAGGGGGAGCTGGTGTTCACCACGCTCACCAAGGAGGCGCTGCCGCTGGTGCGCTACCGCACGCGCGACCTCACGCGGCTGCTGCCCCCGGGTGCACGGCCGATGCGCCGCATGGCCCGCATCACCGGGCGCTCGGACGACATGCTCATCATCCGCGGCGTCAACGTCTTCCCCACGCAGATCGAGGCGGTGCTGCTGGAGATTGCCGGGCTGTCACCGCATTACCAGCTGGAGGTCTCGCGCGAGGGGCACCTGGATGAGCTGGCCGTGCACGTGGAATGCGTGCCGGGCACCGATCCGGGCACACCGCCCCGCGAGCAGCTGCGGCGCACGCTGGAACTGAGCATCAAGGAGCGCATCGGCGTCTCGGCGCGGGTGTCGGTGCGCGAGCCCGGCGCGCTCGAGCGCTCGGCCGGCAAGGCGCAGCGCGTCATCGACCACCGCCGCGCGCGCTAGGGTCGCGCGCCGAAGCGGCCACGGGCCGCCGCGCTCGCCGGCGGCAGCGGCCGGTCGAGCCGGTGCGCGACCGCATCCAGGTGGGCCTCGGCGAGGCGGAAGAGGCGGCCGTACAGCCGCGCGCACAGCTCGTACGCCTGCGTGCCGATCCAGCCGGCCGGCAGGAGCGCCGGCGGCAGCAGCGGATCCTGCAGGTGGACCTTGCGGTACTCGTGGATCAGCAGGGTGCGCACGATGAAGGCGGCCTCCGCGGGCAGGCCGTCGGCCACCACCGCCTCCACCGCGGCGAAGCGCTTCACGAAGCGGCCATAGGCGGCGCCGAGTTCGCGGAGGTTCCAGCCGTGCGCGAGCAGCTGCCCGGCCACGGGGGTGGCGGCCGTGGCGGTGAGGACGAGGACGGCGCCCGGTGCCGGATCGAGACGGTCGAGGAAGCGGCGCGCCTGGTCGGCGTTCATGGACGGATGCGCGAACAGCCCGCGCTGCAGCGGCCCGAAGCCCCCCCAGTGCAGCGCCGCGCGCAGCCGCGCCCCGGGGACCGCGTGCGGGAACAGCAGCAGCGTCCAGCGCCCGTCCCAGCTGCCCGGCACCGGGCCATAGATCCGGGCCGTCGCCTCCTCGAAGCGCGCGGCGCCCCCCGCGCTCAGCCGGTACTCCGCCCGGCGGCCCTCGCGCCGGGCGGTGAGCCAGTCCTCGCGCGCCAGGCGCGCCACCGAGGTGCGCACCAGCCGCTCGGTGACCCCGAAGGGCCGGGCGAGCCGGATCAGGCTCCCCAGGGTGACCGCGCCGCCGCGCGGGGCGATGCAGTCCCCGAAGAGGGTGATGAGGAGCGAGCCGGCGCGCAGCGGCCGTTGCGCGAGGAAGTGGCGCAGCAGGGCCGCCACCGGCGCAGGCGGCGTTGCGGGCGCGGGCGTCATCCGCAAATTCTGACACAGAAATTCAAGATCATGTGCTAGTCTTGTGTCATATCCAGCGGGGGCGGGCAGCATGTACACGCAGGGACTCGATGCACAGGGCAGGGAGCCGGAGGCGCCCGCCGGCGGCGCGGCCGCCGAACGCTTCCAGGCACGGGTGGATGCGGAGGAGAAGATCGAGCCGAAGGACTGGATGCCGGAGGCCTATCGCCAGACCCTGATCCGGCAGATCTCCCAGCACGCGCACTCCGAGATCGTCGGCATGCTGCCCGAGGGCAACTGGATCACGCGCGCCCCGAGCCTGCGGCGCAAGGCGGTGCTGATGGCCAAGGTGCAGGACGAGGGCGGCCATGGCATGTACCTGTACAGCGCGGCGGAGACCCTCGGCATCGGCCGCGAGGAGATGGTCGGGCAGCTGCTCTCCGGGGCCGCCAAGTACTCGAGCATCTTCAACTACCCGACGCTCACCTGGGCGGACGTGGGCGCCATCGGCTGGCTGGTCGACGGCGCGGCCATCATGAACCAGATCCCCCTGTGCCGCTGCAGCTACGGCCCGTACGCCCGCGCCATGGTGCGCATCTGCAAGGAAGAGAGCTTCCACCAGCGCCAGGGCTTCGAGATCATGATGACGCTCGCGCGCGGCACGCAGGCGCAGCGCGAGATGGCGCAGGATGCGCTGAACCGCTGGTGGTGGCCCTCGATCATGATGTTCGGGCCCAGCGATGCGGACTCCCCGCACACCGCGCAGTCGATGCGCTGGAAGATCAAGCGCTTCAGCAACGACGAGCTGCGCCAGAAGTTCATCGACGTCACCGTCCCGCAGGCGCACTTCCTTGGCCTGGCCATCCCGGATGCGCAGCTGCACCTCGACGAGGCCTCCGGCCACTATCGTATCGGCGCGATCGACTGGAGCGAGTTCCACGCGGTCCTCAGGGGCAACGGCCCCTGCAACCGCGAGCGCCTGGCGGCACGGCGCGCGGCGCACGAGAACGGCGCCTGGGTGCGCGAGGCCGCCGCCGCCCACGCCCGCAAACTCAAGGAGCGCGCCGCCGCGGCGGCCGCGGCCTGACACAGGAGGAGCGAACCATGAGCGAGGACTGGCCCCTGTACGAGGTGTTCGTGCGCGCCCGCTCGGGACTGGAGCACAAGCACGTCGGCAGCCTGCACGCGGCCGATGCGCGCATGGCGATCGAGCACGCCCGCGATGTCTACACCCGCCGCCAGGAGGGGGTGAGCCTGTGGGTCGTGCCCTCCGCGCAGATCATCGCCTCGGACCCGCAGGAGGCGGAGGCGCTGTTCGAGCCGGCGCGCGACAAGGTCTACCGGCACCCGACCTTCTACGCGATCCCGGACGAGGTGAAGAACCTGTGACGGAGCCAGCCGCCGCCCACACCGCCGCGCACGTGCGCTACGTGCTGCGGCTCGGGGACACCAGCCTGATCCTCGGCCAGCGCCTGGGGGAGTGGATCGGCCATGGGCCCGCGCTCGAGGAGGACCTGGGCCTGGCCAACCTCGCGCTGGACTTCATCGGCCAGGCGCGGCTGCTGCTCACCTACGCCGGCGAGCTCGAGGGCCGCGGCCGCGACGAGGATGCGCTCGCGTTCCTGCGCGAGGCGCCCGAGTACGCCAACCTCACCCTGGTCGAGCAGCCGAACGGGGACTTTGCCTGCACGATCGTGCGGCAGTGGCTGGTGGACAGCTGGCAGCTGCAGCTCTACCAGGCCCTCGCCGGCTCCGCCGACGCGCGGCTCGCGGCGATCGCCGAGAAGGCGCTGAAGGAGACGCGCTACCACTACCGCTTCAGCAGCGGCTGGCTGGTGCGTCTCGGGGACGGCACCGAGGAGAGCCGGCGGCGCACGCAGCAGGCTCTGGAGGAGCTGTGGCGCTTCACCGGGGAGCTCTTCGCCCCCGATGCGATCGATGCGCAGATGCACGCGGCCGGCATCGCGCCCGAGCTCGCCGGCCTGCGCCCGGCCTGGAGCGAAGCGATCGACGCGGACCTGCGCGCCGCGGGGCTGGCGCGCCCGGCGGACCCCAGCTATCGCTGGCAGGGCAAGCAGGGCGTGCACACCGAGGAGCTGTCCCACCTGCTCGCCGAGATGCAGCACCTGCCGCGCGCCTACCCGGGCGCGCGCTGGTAGGCGCGATGGGTGCGCTCCCGGAGACGCAGGACCTGGCCGCGCAGCGCATCTGGGCGCTGCTCGCGGAGGTGCCCGATCCTGAGATCCCGGTGCTGAGCATCACCGACCTCGGCATCGTGCGCCACGTGCGTGCCGATGCCTCAGGCGCGCTCGTGGTCGGGCTCACGCCCACCTATTCGGGCTGCCCGGCGACGGAGGCGATCCGCGCGGCCGTGCGCGATGCGCTCGATGCCCACGGCTTCGGCGCCGTGCGCATCGAGGAAGTGCTGTCCCCGGCCTGGAGCAGCGCGTGGCTGAGCGCGCGCGGGCGGGGCCGCCTGCGCGAGTTCGGCATCGCCCCGCCCGAGGCCGCGGTGACGAGCCCGCGCCAGCTGCGGCCGGCGCCGCTGCCCGCCTGCCCGCGCTGCGGCAGCCGCGACAGCGAGCGGCTGAGCGAGTTCGGGTCGACGCCGTGCAAGGCGCACTACCGCTGCAACGCCTGCCGCGAGCCCTTCGACTACTTCAAGTGCATCTGATGCTGAAATTCCACCCCCTCACGGTCCTCGAGGTCACGCCCGACGGCGAGGACGTGGTGACGCTGTCCCTCGAGGTGCCCGCCGCCCTTCGGGCCGAGTACCGCGGCAGCCCCGGCCAGCACGTCGTGCTGCGCACGCGCATCGACGGCGAGGAGGTGCGTCGCACCTACTCGCTCCTGAACGCCCCGGGCGAGTGGCCGCTGCGCATCGCCCCGCGCGTGCACCCGCACGGGCGCATGTCCCGCCACCTGGCCGAGTCCACCCCGGCCGGGGCCCGCATCGAGGTGCTGCCGCCCAACGGCAGCTTCACGCCGCGCACCGCGGCCGCCGGCGGGACCTACGTGGCCTTCGCCAGCGGCTGCGGCATCACCCCGGTGCTCTCGGTGCTGCGCTCCCTGCTCACCCAGGGCGCGCGCCGGGTGCTGCTCTTCTACGGCAACACCGGCAGCGCGCGCACCATGTGCGCCGAGGAACTGCTCGCGCTGAAGGACCGCTACCTCGGGCAGCTGGCGCTGCATTTCCTGATGAGCCGCGAACCGCAGGAGGTGGCGCTGTACAACGGCCGCATCGATGCGGCGCGCGTGCAGGAGTTCGCCCGCAGCCTGTTCCGGGCCGCCGAGGTGCGCGAGTTCTTCGTCTGCGGCCCCGGGGACATGATCGAGCAGGTGAGCGGGGCGCTGCGCGGGCTCGGCGTGGGCGCCGAGCGCATCCACGGCGAGCACTTCCGGGTTGCCGGCGAGACGGCCGCGGCACCGGCGGAGCCGGCGGCGCCGCCGCCGCGGGCCGCCGCGCGCGAGGGCAGCGCCGAGGTCAGCGTGCTCATGGACGGGCGGCGCCGCAGCTTCACCATGCACCAGGGCACCGAGACGGTGCTGGATGCCGCCGCGCGTGCCGGCATCGAGCTGCCCTTCTCCTGCCGCGCCGGGGTGTGCTCGACCTGCCGCACCAAGGTGGTCGCAGGCGAGGTGGAGATGGCGCAGAACTACGCGCTCGAGGACTGGGAGCTCGCGCAGGGTTACGTGCTCGCCTGCCAGGCGCACTGCAAGAGCGCGACGCTCGAGCTGGACTACGATGAGAAATAGCGCGCGACGCGCGAGGGATCCCAGGTGAGCTACCAGACCATCCTCTTCGAGGTCACCGACGGGATCGCCCGCCTGACCTTCAACCGCCCCGAGCGGCTGAACAGCTTCAACACCGAGATGCACGCGGAGGTGCGCGCCGCCCTGGCGGGCCTGCCGGGCACCGCGCGCGTGCTGGTCCTCACCGGCGCCGGGCGCGGCTTCTGCGCCGGGCAGGACCTGAACGACCGTGCGGTCGCCCCCGGGGCTGCGCCGCCGGACCTGGCCGAGTCGATCGAGAGGAACTACAAGCCGCTGGTGCTCGCGCTGCGCTCGCTGCCGCTGCCGGTGATCGCCGCCGTCAACGGCGTCGCCGCCGGTGCCGGCGCGAACATCGCGCTCGCCTGCGACCTGGTGGTCGCGGCGCGCTCGGCGAGCTTCGTGCAGGCCTTCGCAAGGCTCGGGCTCGTGCCCGACTCGGGGGGCACCTGGTTCCTGCCGCGCCTGGTGGGCAACGCGCGCGCCCTGGGCCTGGCGCTGCTCGGGGACAAGCTGCCGGCCGAGCAGGCCGCCGCCTGGGGCCTGATCTGGCGCTGCGTCGAGGACACCGAGCTCGCGGCGGTGGTGGAGGGCATGGCGCGGCAGTTCGCCGTGGCGCCGACCCGCGGTCTGGCGCGCACCAAGCAGGCCCTCTACGAGGGCCTGAACCGCACGCTCGCGCAGCAGCTGGACGTGGAGCGCGACTACCAGGGCGAGCTCGGGCGCTCGGCCGACTACGCCGAGGGCGTCGCGGCCTTTGCGGCCAAGCGCACGCCGAACTTCACGGGCCGGTGACGGGCATGGACGCGCAGGCAACGGCCGAAGCGGCGGCGGCCGCGATGTTCGCCAGCGACCGCGCCTCCCAGGCACTGGGCATGCGCGTCACCGCCATCCGGCCCGGCTGGGCGCGCGTCAGCATGCGCGTGCGCGCGGACATGCTGAACGGGCATGGCAGCTGCCACGGCGGCATGATCTTCGCCCTGGCCGACACCGCCTTTGCCTTCGC
The DNA here is from genome assembly GCA_018240525.1 of Pseudomonadota bacterium. Taxonomy (GTDB): domain Bacteria; phylum Pseudomonadota; class Gammaproteobacteria; order Steroidobacterales; family Steroidobacteraceae; genus 13-2-20CM-66-19. The sequence goes on along the minus strand of JAFEFN010000014.1, from coordinate 38,215 downwards.
CTGCAACTCGCACAACCACCGCACGGTGGCCGCGGCGGCCTCGATCGACTTCCTGGCCAGCGCCGCGGAGGGCGAGGAGCTCTCGGCGGAGGCCCAGGAGCTGTGGCGCACGCGGCGCAACGGCATCTACGAGATCACGGTGGCGCGCGAGGACGGAGTGCGCATCGCGCTCTTCCGCGGCCGCTCGCACCAGCTCGACGGTGCGGTGGTGGAGGTCCCATGACGCAGCGCCTGCACAGTTTCGTGGCCGGCCGCTGGGTGGATGCCGGCGGGGAGAGCGTCGCGCTGCGCGATGCCACGACCGGGGCGGTGATCGCCCAGGCGAGCACCTCGGGCCCGGACGTGGCGGCGATGCTCGACTACGCCCGCGCGCAGGGGGGTGCTGCGCTGCGCGCGCTCACCTTCCACGAGCGCGCCGCCCTGCTCAAGGCGCTCGCCAAGATGCTCGGCGAGCACAAGGAGGAGTTCTACGAGCTCTCCTACGCCACCGGTGCCACCAAGGCGGACTCCTGGATCGACATCGACGGCGGCATCAGCACACTCTTCGTGTACGCGAGCAAGGGCGCGCGCGAGATGCCCAACAGCCGCGTGTACGTCGAGGGCGGCCTCGAGGCGCTGTCAAAAGGCGGCACCTTCGTCGGCCAGCACATCTGCGTCCCGCTGGAAGGGGCCGCGGTCCACATCAACGCCTTCAACTTCCCGGTCTGGGGGATGCTCGAGAAGCTGGCGCCGACGCTGCTGGCGGGCATGCCGGCGATCGTCAAGCCCGCTACCCAGACCAGCTACCTCACCGAGCGGGTGTTCCGGCGCATCGTCGACTCGGGCCTCCTGCCGGCGGGGGCCGTGCAGCTGATCTGCGGCGGGGTGGGGGCGCTGTTCACGCACCTGACCTGCCAGGACGTCGTCGCCTTCACCGGCTCGGCCAGCACCGCCCTGAAGCTGCGGCAGCACCCGACGGTGCTCGCCCACTCGGTGCGCTTCACCGCCGAGACCGACTCGCTCAACAGCTCCATCCTCGGGCCGGACGCCGGCCCGGGCAGCGCGGAGATGGACCTGTTCGTGCGCGAGGTGGTGCGCGAGATCAGCTCCAAGGCCGGCCAGAAGTGCACCGCGATCCGCCGTGCCCTGGTACCCGCCGCGCACGCCGCAGCGGTACTCGAGGCGCTGCGCGAGGCGCTCGGCAAGGTGAGCGTCGGGGACCCGCGCCTCGAGGGCGTGCGCATGGGGCCGGTGGCCTCGCTGGCCCAGCGCCGCGAGGTGCTCGAGCAGCTCGGCCGCCTGGAGCGCGAGGCGGAGGTGGTCTGCGGCGGCCGGGGGCCGGCGACGCTCGCGGGCGCCGACGGCGAGCGCGGGGCGTTCATCGCCCCGACGCTGCTCTACTGCCGCGACGGTGCGGCGGCGCAGGCGGTGCACAGCGTCGAGGCCTTCGGGCCGGTGTGCACGGTGCTGCCCTACGGCATGCTCGAGGAGGCCATCGGCCTCGCGCGCCGCGGCGGGGGGAGCCTTGCCGCCTCGGTGTTCAGCGCCGACGATGCCGCCACCGCGCATCTGGTGCTCGGGCTCGCCCCCTACCACGGGCGCATCGTGGCCGTGAACCGGCACAGCGCCAAGGAGTCCACCGGCCACGGTTCGCCGCTGCCGCACCTGGTGCACGGCGGGCCCGGCCGCGCCGGCGGGGGCGAGGAGCTCGGCGGCGTGCGCGGCGTGCTGCACTACATGCAGCGCACCGCCGTGCAGGGCAGTCCGGACGTCATCACCGCCGTGACGGGGCGCTTCGCGCGCGGCAGCCGCGAGCGCGACCCGCAGGTGCACCCCTTCCGCAAGCCCTTTGGCGCACTCGCCATCGGCGACACCTTCCACTCGGCCGAGCGGCTCGTGACCGTCGCGGACATCGAGCGCTTCGCCGAGCTCTCCGGGGACCGGTTCTACGCACACATGGACGAGGCCGAGGCCGCGCGCAACCCGCTCTTCGGCGGCCGCGTCGCGCATGGCTACTTCCTGGTCTCCGCGGCCGCGGGCCTGTTCGTGGACCCGCCGTACGGCCCGGTGCTCGCCAACTATGGCCTCGACTCGCTGCGCTTCCTGAAGCCGGTCAAGCCGGGCGACCGCATCAAGGTGCGGCTCACCTGCAAGGAGAAGTCGCTGCGCGAGGGCGCCGGCTACGGCGAGGTGCGCTGGGACACCGCCATCACCAACCAGGCCGGCGAGGCGGTCGCCACCTACGACGTGCTGACGATGGTCAGCGAGAAGGAAGTGCCCGACGCCTAGGGCCCGCGGCCGAGCGCAAAGGCGTGCCCGCCCGTGGAGACGGCCTTGAACAGGGCCCACACGGGAAGCCCCGGTGCGAGCCCGAGCGCGCGCTGGGCCGCCACGGTGATGCGCGCCAGCACCGCCGCCCCGCCGAGTTCGACCTCCACCAGCACCCCTTCCGCATCGGTGGACAGCGCGCGCACCGTGCCGGGCAGCGCGTTGCGCACCGAGAGCCCCTCGACTGCCTGCAGCGCCAGGATCACGTCGCGCGCCAGCACCTGCAGGCGCACGCGCGTGCCCGGCCGTGCCCCGGGCAGGCGGACGACGATCGTGCCGGCACCGAGCTCGAGCCGGGCATTGCCCTCCGCGTCCGTGCCCGCCACGTCCGCCTCGAGGACCGCGCCGGTGAACTCGGCACCGACGATGGCCTGCAGCTCCGGTCGCAAGCTGAGCTCGCTCACCGTGCCCTGCGCAAGCACGCGGCCGCCATCCAGCAGCACCAGGTGCGTGGCCAGACGCAGCACCTCCTCGAACTGGTGGCTCACGTAGACGATCGGGATGCGCAGGCGCTCGCGCAGCGCATCCAGGTACGGCAGCACTTCGCGCCGCCGCGCCAGGTCCAGCGCGGCGAGCGGCTCGTCCAGCAGCAGCAGCCGCGGCTGCGCGAGCAGCGCGCGACCCAGGGCGACGCGCTGCCGCTCGCCGCCGGAGAGCTGGTGGGGCCGGCGCGCCAGGCCGCCGGCGAGGCCGAGCAGCTCCACCACCTCCCCGAAGCCGATCACCTGGGCGCCGCGGGCGCGCCTCTGCCCGTAGCGCAGGTTGCCCTCGACGCTCAGGTGCGGGAACAGGCGCGCCTCCTGGAACACGTAGCCGATGCGGCGTGACTCCACCGGCACGTCGATCCCGCGCGCGCGGTCGGCGAGCACCTCCCCATCGAGGCTCACGCGACCGGCATCCGCCTGCAGCAGCCCGCTGATGAGGTTCACCAGCGTCGTCTTGCCGCTGCCGGAGCGGCCGAAGAGCGCGATCACCCCGGGGGTGGGGGCCGCGAACCGCGCCTCGAGGGCGAACGGTCCGCGGCGGTGCCGGACGTCGACCTCCAGCATCAGGCGTGCCACCCGAGCCGCCGGCGGGTGCGCCGCACGAGCAGTTCGGCGCACAGCAGGCCGAGCAGGCCGAGCGCGAAGGACAGGATCGCGAGGCGCAGCGCCATCGCCTCGCCCCCCGGGGACTGCATGGCGGTGTAGAGCGCCAGGGGGAGGGTGCGTGTCACGCCCGGCACGTTGGCTGCGAAGGTGATCACCGCGCCGAACTCGCCGAGCCCGGCGGCGAAGGCGGTCACGAGGCCCGCGAGGATCCCCGGCAGCATCAGCGGCAGGGTGACCGAACAGAAGCGGTCGAGGGGCCGCGCCCCGAGCGTGCGCGCCGCCTGCTCCAGGCCAGGGTCGACGTTCTCGAGCGCCAGGCGGATCGCGCGCACCATCAGCGGGAAGGTCATGACTGCCGTGGCCAGCGCCGCCCCGGCGGTGGTGAAGGCGAGGCGGATGCCGAAGTGCTCCAGCAGGAAGCTGCCCAGCGGCCCGCGCGCGCCCAGCAGCACCAGGAGCACGTAGCCGACCGCGACCGGTGGCAGCACCAGCGGCAGGTGCACGAAGGCATCCAGCAGCGTGCGGCCCGGGAAGCGCAGGCGGGTGAGCATCCAGGCGGCCAGCAGCGCCGGCGGCAGGCTGAAGAGCACGCTGCGCAGCGCGACGGCCAGGCTCAGGCGCAGCGCCTCGAGTTCCGGCGCGCTCAGCGGCCAGGCCATGCAGGGCAGGACAACGAGGGCAGCCTCATCGCACGCACTTTCGCACGGGAGGCGAGGCGCCGGCCAGTCGGGCCGGGCGCGCCGGCGCGGCTCAGGCGACCATCGACTCGCGCAGCGGCACCGGCACGCCCCGCGCCGGCAGCGGGGCGAATTCGGCGAGGCCCTTCTGGGCGAGCCACTCGCGGTTGAAGAGCCGCGACTGGTACTTCGCCCCGCCGTCGCACAGCACCGTGACGATGGTGTGCCCGGGTCCCATCTCGCGCGCCACGCGCACCGCGGCGGCGACGTTGATGCCGCTGGTGCTGCCGAGGAACAGCCCTTCCTCGTGCAGCAGGCGGTACACGTAGCGGACCGTGTCGGCATCCTCGACGTGCACCGCATCGTCGATGGGGGCGTCCTTGAGGTTCGCGGTGACGCGGGCGATGCCGATGCCCTCGGTGATCGAGCCGGTGCCGGTGGCCTGGAGCGTGCCGCTGCGGATGAAGGAGTAGAGCGCGCTGCCGGGCGGGTCGGCGAGCACGGTGCGCACCGCGGGGCGGCGCGACTTGAGGTAGTCGGAGACGCCGCCGATGGTGCCACCGGTGCCGCTGGCGGCCACGAAGGCATCGACCTTGCCGCCGGTCTGGGCCCAGATCTCCGGCCCGGTCGTGCGCGCGTGCGTCTCGCGGTTGTCGGTGTTGTCGAACTGGTTGGTCCAGACCGCGCCCGGCAGGGCCGCGGCCACCCGCTGCGCGACGCGCTGGTACTGGTTCGGGTTGCTGTAGGGCACGACCGGGATCGGGTGCACCTCGGCGCCGAGCATCTCCAGCAGGCGGATCTTCTCGGGCGACTGGTTGTTCGGCATCACGATGACGCAGCGGTAGCCGCGCGCGTTGCACACGTGCGCAAGCCCGATGCCGGTGTTGCCGGCGGTGCCCTCGACCACGATGCCCCCCGGGGTGAGCTCGCCGCGCTCCTCGGCGCGCAGCACCATGGCGAGCGCGGCGCGGTCCTTGACCGAGCCGCCGGGGTTCATGAACTCGGCCTTGCCGAGGATCTCGCAGCCGGTCTCCTCGCTGATGCCCTTCAGGCGGATGAGCGGGGTGTTGCCGACCGCCCCGAGGAAGCCCTGCACCGTGCTCACGCCACCGCCCCGGTGCTGCCCGCCGTGGCGAGCGCGGTCAGCTCGTCCGCGCCCGCCAGGGCGGCCACGCTGCCGACCACCAGCAGCGCCGGGGAGGCGAGCTGGCGTTCCTGGGCGAGCGCGGCGATGTCCGCAAGCGTGCCGCGCAGCGTGCGCTGCCCGGGCAGGGTGGCCCGCTCGATGAGCGCCACCGGGTGCTGCGCGGCGGCCCCGGCCGCCCGCAGCCGGCCGATGATCCCGGCCAGCTGCGCGACCCCCATGTAGAAGACCACGGTGTGCTGCGGGTTGGCGAAGTACCGAAAGTCCGGCAGCGCGCCGTCGCTGACGTGGCCGGTGACGAAGGTGACGCTGTGCGCATGGTCGCGGTGCGTGAGCGGCAGGTGGCTGGCGGCGGCGGCCCCCAGGGCGGCGGTGATCCCGGGCACGACGACGAAGGGGATGCCGTGCGCGTTCAGCACCTCGATCTCCTCGCCACCGCGGCCGAAGATGAAGGGGTCGCCGCCCTTGAGGCGGGCGACGCGCTTGCCCTCGGCGGTGAGGCGGACGAGCAGCTCGTGGATGCGGCCCTGCTGGCCGCGCTCCCCGGCCTCCTTGCCGACGAAGATGCGCTGCGCGTCGCGTCGCGCCCGCGCCAGCACCGCCGGGCTCACCAGCCGGTCGTAGAGGATGACGTCGGCCTGCTGCAGCAGCTGCAGGGCGCGCAGCGTGAGCAGGTCCGGATCGCCCGGGCCGGCGCCGATCAGGTAGACCTCGCCGAGGCTGCCGCCGCCGCCGGGCACCGAGGTGAGCTGCGAGGTGCGCAGCTCCGAGCGCAGCGCCTGTTCGGCGCCGGCCTCGTCGCCCTCGAGCACGCGCGTGGCCACCGGGCCTGCGGCCACGCGTTCCCAGAAGGCGCGCCGGGCAAGGCGCCCAAGGGCCTGCTGGACGGCGCGGCGATGCCGCCCCATGAAGCGGGCGAGCTGCCCGAGGCGCGCGGGCAGGAGCGACTCGATCTGCTCGCGCACCCGCCGCGCCAGCACCGGGGCGCGCCCGGCGGAGCTGACCGCGACGATGATCGGGGAGCGGTCGATGATGGCCGGGAAGATGAAGGTGGACAGCTCCGCATCGTCGACGACGTTGACCGCGATGCCGCGCTCGCGCGCGGCGGCGGACACCTGCGCGTTCACGGCGCGCTCGGAGGTGGCGGCCACCGCGGCGATCACGCCCGCGAGCTGCGCGGGCGCGAAGGCGCCCGCCAGGTGCGCAAGCTCCCCGGTGCGCACGTAGCAGGCGAGCTCCGGGTGCAGCTCGGGCGCCACCACGCTCACGCGCGCGCCGGCCTTGAGGAACCACTCGGCCTTGCGCAGCGCGACCTCGCCGCCGCCGACCACGAGCACCGGCTGGCCACTGACGCGCAGGAATACGGGCAGATAGTCCATGGGAGTCCCTAGGCGACGGCGGCCTGGCGGCCTGGTCTGGGGTGAAGTCCGCATTCGCGCGATTCGCTCTGCTCCCACCACCAGCGCCCGGCGCGGCGGCTCTCACCCGGCTGGATGGCGCGGGTGCACGGCGAGCAGCCGATGCTCGGGTACTGCCGGTCGTGCAGCGCATTGTACGGCAGCGCGCGCGCGCGGATGTACTGCCAGACCTCCGCCTCGCTCCACTCCAGGAGCGGGCTGATCTTGTGCAGTCCGTACTCGGCGTCCCACGCGCGCAGCTCGCCGCCGGCACGGGCCGCGGACTGCTCGCGGCGCACGCCGGTGATCCAGCCGGCGTAGCCGGCGATGGCGCGGCGGAAGGGCTCGATCTTGCGCACGCGGCAGCATTCCTGGCGTGCCTCGACGCTTGCGTAGAAGCCGTTGACACCCTGCCGGGCGATGAGCCGCTCGAGGGCGGCCGCCTCCGGGGCGATGAGGCGGATGCGGTTGCCGTAGCGGTGCTGCAGCTTCTCGAGGACGGTGTAGGTCTCCTCGTGCAGCCGCCCGGTGTCGATGCTGAACATGTCGATCGCGGGAAAGTCGCTGGCGATGATGTCGGTGAGCACCATCGCCTCGGCGCCCAGGCTGTTGGAGTAGACCAGGCGGCCATGCTCGGCCTGCGCCGCGGCGAGCAGCGCGCGCACCTGCGCGGTGCGTTCCTCCAGGTGCAGGGTGATGAGCTTGCCCATGTGCGATGCACTATAGCCACAGGCCCCCGGCCGGCTGAACGACCGATTTCTTCTGAGGGGGTGCGAAGCGGTTATGGAACGGTTACCGGGGCCCCGGGCATCGGTTACGCTTCGGCCCATGAAACTGCACCAGTTGCGCTATCTCGCCGCCGTCGCGCAAAGCGGGCTCAACATCACCGCCGCGGCCCAGAAGCTGCACACCTCCCAGCCCGGGGTGAGCAAGCAGATCAAGCTGCTCGAGGACGAGCTCGGCTTCCAGATCTTCATCCGCGAGGGCCGCAACCTCACCCGCATCACCCCGGCGGGGCAGCAGGTCATCGAGCGCGCGCTGCACATCCTGCAGGAGGCGCAGAGCATCCGGCAGCTGTCCACGGAGCTGCGCGACGAGGGCAGGGGGAGTCTGTCGATCGGCACCACGCACACCCAGGCGCGCTACGTGCTGCCGGACGTCATCCAGGCGTTCCTGAAGCGCTACCCGCAGGTGGTGCTCAACCTGCACCAGGGCACCTCGGAGCAGATCGCCGAGATGGTCGCCGGCGACCGCATCGACTGCGCCATCGCCACCGGCTCCGAGCAGCTGTTCACCGACCTCACCATCCTGCCGTGCTACCGCTGGCACCGCTGGGTGATCGTGCCGCGCGCCCATCCCCTGGCCTCGGCCGGGCGGCTGAGCTTCAAGTCCCTGGCCGCCTATCCGCTGATCACCTACACGTTCAGCTTCAGCGGGCCCTCCTCGCTGCACCAGGCCTTCGCCAGGGCGGGCCTGGTGCCCAACGTCGCCATCACCGCGCGCGATGCGGACGTCATCGAGACCTACGTGCGCCTGGGGCTGGGCGTCGGGATCGTCGCGCACATGGCGATCGACGAGAACGACCCGCAGCTGAAGGCGATCGATGCCTCGCACCTGTTCGCCGCGCACACCTCCTGGATCGGCTTCCGGCGCGGCACCCTCTTGCGCAAGTACATGTACGACTTCGCGCAGCTGCTCGCCCCGCACCTGGACCGCCGCCTGGTGGAGCGGGCCCACCGGGCCGCCTCCGCGCAGGAGGTCGCGCAGATGTTCGAGGGGATCGAGCTGCCCGAGCGCTAGGCGGGCGGCGTCGCGGCGAAGAAGCGCTGGCGGCGCAGCACGACCTGCGCGGCGCCGGGCTGGTAGCCCACCTCGTAGCGCTGCCAGGCGCGCACCGCGGCGGCCGGGTCCTCGCCGGGGGCGAGTTCCAGGGCATCGAAGCCGCAGCGCGCCAGGTGGAACACCAGGTCCTGCTTGACACCCGCGCCGACGGCGCGCAGCTCGCCGGCGAAGCCGTAGCGCTCGCGCAGCAGCCGGCCCTGCGAGTAGCCGCGGCCCTCGCCGGGGCCCGGGAACTCGCACGCGACCAGGGCCAGTCGCGGCAGGTGCGTGGCGAGCTCCTCGACGCGGTCGACGGGAGTCAGGCGCACGCCGAGCGCGCCGCGGCGCGCCAGGTGGCGCTCCGGGTCGGTGCGCAGCTCCGCGAGCGTCGCGATCAGCGGGGCATCCGCGCCGGCCTCCTCGCCGGCGTAGCGCCAGGCATCGGCCACGAGCTCACGCTGCCGCAGGATGAGGCGCATAGGCCTGCTCCTTGAAAGGCTTGATGCCCAGGCGGCGCACGGTGTCCAGGAAGCGCTCGCCGTCGGCGCGCACCCCGCGATAGACCTCGACGATGCGCTCGATGGTGGCCGCCACCTCGTTCTTGCGCACCGAGGGGCCGATGACCTCGCCCAGCGCGGTCACCCCGCTCGCCGAACCGCCGAGGGTGATCTGGTACCACTCCTCGCCGTGCTTGTCGACGCCGAGGATGCCGATGTGGCCGACGTGGTGGTGGCCGCAGGCATTCATGCAGCCGGACATCTTGATCTCGATCTCGCCCAGGTCGTAGAGGTAGTCGAGGTCATCGAAGCGCTGCTGGATCTGCCGGGCGACGTCCAGGGTGCCGGCGTTGGCGAGCGAGCAGAAGTCCAGGCCCGGGCAGGCGATCATGTCCGTGAGCGTGCCGATGTTGGGGGTGGCCAGCCGCAGCGCCTCGAGCTCGCGCCACAGCGCCTCGAGGTCGCGCTGGCGCACGTCCGCCAGCAGCAGGTTCTGGGTGTGGGTCACGCGCACCAGCCCGAAGCTGTAGCGGCGCGCGATCTCGGCCAGCGCGTCCATCTGCTCCGCGCTCATGTCGCCGGGCACCTCGCCGTGCGCCTTGAGCGAGACGAACACGGCACGGTAGCCGGGGACCTTGTGCGCGTGGGTGTTGTAGCGGTACCAGGCCTGCAGGCGCGCGTTGCCGGCCGGGGCGGGCAGGTCCGCCAGGATCTCGTAGGGCTGCGGGCGGAAGAAGGCGCGCACGCGCTCGACCTCGGCCTGCGGCAGCTGCACGTGGTGCGGCCGATTCTCCTGCCACTCCGCCTCCACCAGGTCGCGGAAGCGCTCGATCCCCAGGGCCTTCACCAGCACCTTGATGCGCGCGCGGTGGATGTTGTCGCGGCGCCCCTGGCGGTTGTAGATGCGCAGGATCGCCTCGAGGTAGGAGAGCAGGTCCGCGACGGGCAGGAACTCGCGGATGACCTGGCCGATGATCGGCATGCGCCCGAGTCCGCCGCCGACCAGCACCGTGAACCCGAGCTGCCCCTGGGCATCGCGCACCAGGTGCAGGCCGACGTCGTGCACCTCGGAGGCGGCGCGGTCGGCCGGGGAGCCGGTCACCGCGATCTTGAACTTGCGCGGCAGGTAGGTGAACTCGGGGTGCACCGAGGACCACTGGCGGATGATCTCGCAGTACGGGCGCGGGTCGTCGACCTCATCGGCCGCCACCCCGGCGAGGTGATCGGCGGTGACGTTGCGGATGCAGTTGCCGCTGGTCTGGATCGAGTGCATCTGCACCGTGGCCAGCTGCGCCAGGATCTCGGGCACGTCCTCCAGCCGCGGCCAGTTCAGCTGCAGGTTCTGCCGCGTGGTGAAGTGCCCGTAGCCGCGGTCGTAGCGGCGCGCCACGGCCGCGAGCGTGTGCAGCTGCCGGGCGCTGAGCAGCCCGTAGGGGATCGCGATGCGCAGCATCGGCGCATGGCGCTGGATGTACAGGCCGTTGCGCAGCCGCAGCGGGCGAAACTCCTCCTCGGACAGCTCGCCTGCGAGGTGCCGGCGCGTCTGGTCGCGGAACTCGGCCACCCGCGCATCGACAAGTGCCTGATCCAGCTCATCGTACTGATACATGGACCGACTATAGGGGGCGGCCGCGGCGGCGCTAAATACCCTTTGGTTGGGTCGGACCTTTCCGGGGTTATGAGCGCATGCAACACTAGCTGCCTTTGCCCCAAGGACAGGCCCGTGGCCGGACTGTATTTCGAGGAATTCGTGGTGGGCCAGCGGTTTGAGCACCTGGTACGGCGCACGGTCACCGAGACCGACAACCTGCTCTTCAGTGCCCTGACCATGAACCCGGCGGCGATCCACCTGGATGCCGAATACTCCCGCGGCACCCCCTTCGGCGAGCGCATCGTGAACAGCGTGTTCACGCTGGGACTGCTGGTCGGGCTGTCCGTCTACGACACCACCTACGGCACGACCATCGGCAACCTCGGCTGGGAGGAGGTCCGCTTCCCCCGGCCGGTCCTGATCGGGGACACGCTGCGCGCCAGCTCGACGGTGCATTCCAAGCGCGAGAGCAACTCCCGCCCCGACTCGGGGATCGTGGTGTTCGAGCACATCGCCTGGAACCAGCGCGACGAGCAGGTGGCCACCTGCCGGCGCGCCGCGCTGATGCTGCGGAAGCCCGGGAAGTGAACGCACCCCTCACCCGGCCGCTGCGCTCCTGGCTGTTCGTTCCCGGGGACAGCGAGCGCAAGCAGGCGAGGGCGCTCGGCTCGGGGGCGGATGCGCTGATCCTGGACCTGGAAGACTCGGTCGATCCTGCGCAGCTGCCCGCGGCACGCACGCGGGTGGCCGCACTGCTGAAGGCCACGGCGGCGGCGGCGCCCGGCCCGCGCCTGTGGGTGCGGGTGAATGCGCTCGCGAGCGGGCAGCTCGCCCAGGACCTGGCGGTCACCTGCCGGGAGGTGCTGCCCGCGGGGGTGATGCTGCCCAAGGTCAGCTCGCCCGCCGAGGTGCTCGAGGTGGCCGCCCAGCTCGGCACCCTCGAGTCGCGCCTCGGGGTGACGCCCGGGCGGACCCGGCTGCTGGTGCTGGCCACCGAGACGGCGCAGGGGGTGCTCAACCTGCCGCGCTACCCGGAGGCCCTGCGCGGTGCACCGTCGGTGCGGGCGCGCCTGGCAGGACTCACCTGGGGCATGGAGGACCTGGGCGCCGCGCTCGGTGCGCTGGCGCGGCGGGATGCGGGCGGTGGCCTGACCTTCACCTTCCAGCTGGCGCGCACCGGCTGTCTGCTCGCCGCCGCGGCCCTCGAGGTTCCCGCCATCGATGGCGTGTACGCCGACTTCCGCGATCCCCCGGGCCTGGCGCGCGAGCTCCTCGAGGCGCGCCGCGACGGTTTTTCCGGCAAGCTCGCGATCCACCCCGACCAGGTGGCCCCCATCAACGCCGCCTTCACGCCCACCGAGGCGGAATGCGTGCATGCCCGCCGCGTGATCGCGGCGTTCGCCGCCGCCCCGGGCACCGGGGTCGCGAGCCTCGACGGCCAGATGATCGATCGCCCGCACCTCATCCAGGCGCAGCGCGTGCTGGCGCGGGCCGCCCAGGAGACCGCATGAAACTACGCATCAAGGGCGCTTCGCTGCGCCTGCGCCTCACCCAGGCCGAGGTGCGCGCGCTCGCCGCCGAGGGCCAGGTCGAGGAGCAGGTGCCCTTCGCCGGCAACGCCCGGTTCACCTACCGGCTGAGCCGCGATGCCGGCGTGGCATCGCTCGAGGCGCGCTTTTCCGGTGGCGTGCTCGCCGTGCGCATCCCCGAGGCGCAGGCACGGCACTGGTGCACGAGCGAGGACGTGACGCTCAGCGCCAGCGAGGCGGTCGGCGCCGACACGCTGCGCATCACGGTGGAGAAGGACTTCGCCTGCCTGGCCCCGCGCAGCGACGAGGACGAGTCGGACAACTTCCCGCACCCGCAGGCGGGCGCCAAGACCTGCTGAACCGCTAGCGCCCGGGCCCGACCGCCAGCAGGTCCTCGGGCGTGTCGAGGTCGATGGCGGCACTGGGCATGGTCACCCGCACCAGCCGCTCGGCGTTACGCCGCAGCAGCACGCGCACGCCCGCATCGCCGCGCAGCCGCAGCAGCTCGGGGAACAGCGAGCGGGGGAAGACCGCGGGCAGCCCGAGCCCGCCCTCGTGCAGCGCCGCGGCGATGTGCAGGGGCTGCCGCCGCCACGCCCCGGCGAGGCGCTTGAGGTCCTCGACGCTCACCGCCGGCTGGTCCGCCAGGATGAGCAGGGCGCCGGCGCAGGTCCCGGGCAGCCGGGCGATGCCGGCACGGATGGAACTCGCGAGGCCCTCGCGCCACTCCTGGTTGATGACGATGCCGCCGGCGGAATGCTTCAGCAACGGCGCAAGTTGCGCGGCCCCGCTGCCCAGCACGACCACGAGCGCGTTGCCGGCGATCTCCGCGGCGCGCGTCACGCTGGCGTGCAGGAGCGGCCGGCCGGCGATGCGCACCAGCTGCTTGGGCGAGCCGAAGCGCGTCGATGCCCCCGCCGCGAGCACGACCGCGAACAGCCCGTTGCCACTGCGGATCCTGCCGGGGTTGGCCACGGGATCGGTCAGGCCCCCTGCGCTGCGCCCAGGCGCAGCCCGGGGGGCGCGAGCTCGGCCAGGCGGCGATAACCGGTGCGCTCCGCGAGGATGCCGTCCGCATCGATGCCGGTGATGGTGCGCCAGTCGGGCGCCCGCGCATCGTTGGCGAGCAGCTGCTCCAGCGCGTCGCGGCGCGCGCTCCAGGGACCGCGCAGGAACTGCGCCAGGGCCGGCCAGGCCTGCGCGGCGAGCAGCGCCAGCGCCTCGCCGCTGTGGCCGGCCTGGGACAGCAGCTGCAGGATCGTGCAGCAGCGCGGGTCCTGCGCACCCAGCCGCGCGGCCAGTGCCTCCAGGCGCTGGTCGCGCGCCTCGTACCACCCCAGCACGCAGGCCAGGTAGTCGCTGGCGGCCCGGCGGAATTCGTCGCTGGCGGTGCCGGGGGCGGCAGCGACCGCAGCGGCGGCGGCGAGGAGGTGCTCGCGCTCGATGCCCAGTTGCCGGCGGATGATCTGCGTCTCGTTCATAGCTCAGGAATCGGGATCCTAGGATATTAAGGAGTAGCGCGCCGGCCGGACCGCCCACGGCCACGGTGAAGCAACCGCCGCAGGGTGCGTCACGGACCGCGCACGGCCTCATTGCACAGCTGACGCTGCGTCAGTAGCATCGCACGGTTTTTAGATCGAAATCCCTGAAATCCCGCCCCGATGGTTAAATCCGAGCCGTGGGTCGTGCACAAGTTCGGAGGATCGAGCGTTGCCGACGCCGATTGCTTCCGCAAGGTCGCGACCATCCTTGAATCCGCCCCGCCGGCCCGCCTGGCCGTGGTCCTGTCCGCCTGCAAGGGGGTGACGGATGCACTGCTGCGCCTGGTGGCGCTCGCCGAGCGCCAGGACGGCGCCTACCGCGGCGAGCTGGCGCAGCTGCGTTCGCGCCATGCGGCGATCGCCCAGGAGGTGCTGAGCGCGGCTTCTGCGCAGGCCTACCTGGCGGTGTTCGACCGCGACTGCCAGGACCTGCTCGGCATCCTGCATGCGGTCGAGCTCACCCGCTCGGCGGCGAACACGGTGAGCGAGCTCATCGCAGGCTACGGCGAGATCTGGTCCTCGCGGCTGTTCCAGCGCTTCTTCGAGGAGCGCGGGCGCCGCCCGGGCGAGGTGCGGTGGGTCGATGCCAGCCGCGTGGTCGTGGTCGACCGCGGCGCCTGGGGGCCGGGCATCCAGTGGGAGGAGTCGCGCGCCCACCTGCATGCGCAGGTGCCCGAGGGCTTCAGCGGCACGCTCATCATCACCGGCTTCATCGCCCAGGACCGCCGCGGCGTGCGCACCACGCTCGGGCGCAACGGCAGCGACTTCTCCGCCTCCATCTTCGGCGCCCTGCTGGCCGCCTCCGAGATCATCATCTGGACCGACGTCGACGGGGTGCTCTCGGCCGATCCGCGCCGCGTGCCGGATGCGACCGTCATCGATTCGCTCTCCTACAACGAGGCGATGGAGCTGGCGTACTTCGGTGCCAAGGTCATCCATCCGAAGACCATGGCCCCGGCGGTCAAGGATTCGATCCCGATCTGGATCCGCAACACCTTCGCGCCGCACAAGGTCGGCACCCTGATCTGCGCGCACCCGGTGTCCTCGCTGCCGGTCAAGGGCATCACCAGCATCGACCGTGTCGCGCTGGTCAACCTCGAGGGCACCGGCATGATCGGCGTGCCCGGCACGGCGCATCGCCTGTTCGGCGCGCTGCGTGAGGAGGGGATCTCGGTGATCCTCATCTCGCAGGGCAGCTCGGAACACTCGATCTGCTGCGCGATCCCGCAGGAACAGGCCGAGCGGGCCGCCGAGGTCGTGCGGCGCGCCTTCGAGCGCGAGCTGAAGGACGGCCAGGTGCAGAGCGTGGACGTCGACCCGGACCTGGCGATCCTCGCGGTGGTCGGCGATGGCATGGCCGGCACGCCCGGCGTGGCCGCCAAGGTGTTCACGGCCCTGGGCGCCACCGGGGTCAACGTGCGCGCCATCGCCCAGGGCGCCTCCGAGCGCAACATCTCCGCGGTCGTCGACGGCCGCAACGCCACGCGCGCGCTGCGCGCGGTGCATGCCGGGCTGTACCTCTCGCCGCATACCCTGTCGATCGGCCTCATCGGCCCGGGCACGGTCGGGCGCGTGCTGCTCGACCAGCTGGCCTCGCAGCACGAGCGGCTGCGCCGCCAGTTCAACCTCGACCTGCGCGTGCGCGGCGTGCTCGGCTCCCGGCGCATGGTGCTGGGCGAGCCGGGCGTCGCGCTCGCCGACTGGCGCACGCAGCTGGCGGAGAAGGGCTGCGAGGCGGACCTCGCCCGCTTCCTCGACCACGTGCGCGTCGACTACCTGCCGCACACGGTGCTCATCGACTGCACGGCGAGCGCGGCGGTGGCCGGCTGCTACGCGCAGTGGCTCGGCGCGGGCATCCACATCGTCACGCCGAACAAGAAGGCCAACAGCGCCGACTTCAGCGACTACCAGCGCCTGCACGCCGCCCGGCGCGCCGGCGGCGCGCACTACATGTACGAGGCGACCGTGGGCGCCGGACTGCCGGTGGTGCAGACCCTGCGCGACCTGCGCGACACCGGGGACGACATCACCAGCATCGAGGGCATCTTCTCCGGGACGCTGGCCTATCTCTTCAACGTCTGGGACGGCACGCGCTCCTTCTCGGCGATCGTGGCGGAGGCGCGCCAGCGCGGCTTCACCGAGCCGGACCCGCGCGACGATCTTTCCGGAATGGACGTGGCGCGCAAGCTCATCATCCTCGGGCGCGAGATGGGCCTGGCGCTGGAGCTGAAGGACGTGAAGGTCGAGAGCCTCGTGCCGAGCGAGCTCGCCCGCGGCTCGATCGAGGAGTTCATGAGCAACCTGCCGCGCTTCGATGCGGGCATGCAGCAGCGACTGGCGGCGGCGCAGGCGCGCGGCCGGGTGCTGCGCTACATCGGGCGCATCACCGCCGCGGGCGAGGCGACCGTCGGCCTGGCCGAGCTCGAGCGCACCCACCCCTTCGCCAACATCGCCCTCACCGACAACGTGGTGCGCTTCGCCACGCGCCGCTACTGCGACAACCCGCTCATCGTGCAGGGCCCGGGCGCCGGCCCCGAAGTCACCGCCGGGGGCGTGTTCGCCGACCTGCTGCGGCTGTCCGCCTACCTCGGGGCCCGCCTGTGAGCGCGGCGCCCGCCGCGCGCGCGGTGGCCTTTGCGCCGGCCTCGGTCGGCAACGTCGCGATCGGCTTCGACATCCTGGGCTTCGCGGTCGGCTCGCTCGGAGACCGCGTCACCGCCTCGCGCCGCGCCGCCCGCGGCGTCGAGATCACCGCGGTGCGCGGCATCGCCGGGGAGCTGGCGCACGATCCGAAGCAGAACACCGCCGGTCAGGCGCTGCTGGCGCTGGTCGAGGCGGTGCAGCCGGACTTCGGCTTCAGCATCGAGATCGACAAGGGCATCCCGCTCGGCTCGGGGCTGGGCGGCTCGGCCGCCTCCGCGGTGGCCGCGGTGGTGGCCGGCAATGCGCTCCTGCCGCAGGGCTGCGACCGCGCCGCGCTGCTGAAGTTCGCGCTGGCCGGAGAGCAGGTGGCCAGCGGCAGCCGCCACATGGACAACATCGCGCCCTCGCTGTACGGGGGCCTGGTGCTCACCGTGGGCATCGACCACCCGCGCGTGAAGCAGATCCCGGTGCCGCACGGGGTGCGCGCCGTGGTCGTGCACCCGCACATGTTCCTGGCGACCAGCAAGGCGCGCGCGATCCTCAAGGGCAGCGTGCCGATGTCGGACTTCGTCTGGCAGACTGCGAACCTCGCGGGCTTCATCTCCGGCTGCTACACGGATGACCTGGACATGATCCGCGCCTCCTTCGAGGACGTGGTGATCGAGCCGCAGCGCCAGGCGCTCATCCCCGGCTTCCAGGACGCGCGCAACGGGGCCATGGCCGCAGGGGCGCTCGGCTGCTCGATCTCCGGGGCGGGGCCCTCGATGTTCGCCTGGGCCGGTGCCGACACCGCCGAGCAGGTCGAAGATGCGATGCAGGCGGCCTTCTCGGCACAGGGACTGGGGTGCGACACCTGGATCATCGACGTGAACTCCCCGGGCGCGCGGGTGATCGGTTGAGCGCAGGCGCAGCCGAAGCGGTGCGCTTCGTGAGTTCGCGCGGGGCAGGGGCGGGCACCGGCTTCAGCGCCGCCATCCTCGACGGGCTGGCCGCCGATGGCGGCCTGTACGTCCCGGAGCACTGGCCGCAGCGGCACGTGCAGGACTTTGCCGGCGCGGACCACCTGCCCGTGGTGGGTGCCTGCCTGCTGGCCCCCTTCGCCGCCGGCGATGTCCTCGCGCCGCAGCTGCGGGACATCGTGACCGAGGCCTTCAGCTTCCCGGCGCCGCGGGTGGGCCTCACCGACGATGACCGCCTGTCCGTGCTGGAGCTGTTCCACGGACCCACCGCGGCGTTCAAGGACTTCGGGGCGCGCTTCCTGGCCGCCTGCTTCGCGCGCCTGCAGCCACCCCAGGCCGCACCGCTCACCATCCTCGTCGCCACCTCGGGCGACACCGGCGGGGCGGTCGCCGCCGCGTTCCACCGCCGCCCGGGCATCCGGGTCGTCGTGCTCTTTCCGCAGGGGCGGGTCTCGCCCACCCAGGAGCGGCAGCTGACCTGCTGGGGCGAGAACGTCATCTCGCTCGCGGTGCGCGGCACCTTCGATGACTGCCAGCGCCTGGTCAAGGAGGCCTTCCTCGACGAGGGGCTCAGGCAGGGGATGCGGCTGTCCTCGGCCAACAGCATCAACCTCGGCCGGCTCCTGCCCCAGTCCGTGTACTACGCCGCGACGAGCCTCGCGGTGTTCCACAAGTACGGCGAGCCCGCCTCGTTCGTGGTGCCGAGCGGCAACCTCGGCAACGTGGTCGCCTGCCTGTGGGCGCGGCGCATGGGGCTGCCGATCGAGCGGGTGGTGCTCGCCCACAACCTCAACCGGGCCGTGCCCGACTACCTTGCGAGCGGTGAGTGGCAGCCGCGGCCGAGCATTGCCACCCTGGCCTCGGCGATGGATGTCGGCAACCCGAGCAACATGGAGCGCCTGCGCTCGCTGTACCCGCAGCTGGCGGAACTGCGCCACGCGGTCAGCGCCGACTGGGTCACCGATGACCAGATCCGCGCGCGCATCGTGGAGGGCTACGAGCGCTTCGGGCAGATCTGGTGCCCGCACACCGCCACCGCCGCCGAGGTCTACGCGCGCCTGCCGGCGCAGGAGCGCGCCGCTCGGCGCTGGGTGCTGGTCTCGACCGCGCACCCGGCCAAGTTCGCGGAGATCGTGGAGCCGCTGATCGGCCGCGCCGTCCCCGTGCCGGAGAGCCTGGCGGCGCTGTTCGCCCGGCCGACGAAATGCGAGGAGATCGACGCGCAGCTGGCCGCCCTGCGCGGCGTGCTGGAGAAGAGGAGCTGACGTGGATGAGCTGAGCAAGTTGACTCCCACCGCCTGGGCGCTGATCGGCGCAGCCGTCGCGGTGGGGTTCGGCCTGTCGATGGCGTGGCGCTGGTATCGCCAGTACCGTGCCCGCAAGGCGCTGCGCGCGGCCGTCACCGCCGGCTCGGTCGAGCACCTCACCGACATGCTGGTGCCCGATGGCATGGGCGGCAGCTACCACGTGGACTATCTGCTGCTGGGCATGCGCGGCGTGGTGGTCATCGACCTGCGCGACGTGAAGGGCAACATCTTCGGCGGCGACCAGATGGCCGAGTGGACCGTGATGGACGGCCCGCGCCGGCACACCTTCACCAACCCGCAGAGCGCGCTCTACGACCGCATCGCGGCCGTCAAGGCGGTCGCGGGCGAGGTGCCCGTGGAGGGGCGCATCGTGTTCACGCGCCGCGGCAAGTTCCCCAAGGGGCTGCCCAAGTGGACCGTGATGCTCGATGACCTGAAGTCGGAGTTCGCGGCCGCGGAGTTCGAGGCCCCGGCCGAGAGCGCGGCCAGCTTCCGCGAGGGCTGGCAGCGCCTGCAGGAGGCCCTGAAGCCGAGCTACATGGTCGACATGCGTTAGCTGCGCGCGAGCCTGCGGGCATGGTCCTGCAGGACCAGCGAGACGCAGGCGGTGAGCTTCTTCGCGTACTCCAGGTGCAGGAACTCGTTCGGGCCGTGCGCGTTCGCGTGCGGGCCGAGCACCCCGGTGATGAAGAACTGCGTGCGCGGGAACTGGCGCCCGAGCATGCCCATGAACGGGATCGTGCCGCCGCAGCCGATGTTCACCGCCTCGCGACCGTAGACCGCCTGCGAGGCGCGCGTGATCGCCTCCTCGAGCCAGGGCGCGAAGGCGGGCGCGTTCCAGCCGCCCGCGCCGCCGTCGCTCTCGAACCTGACCTGCGCCCCGTAGGGCGGGTCGCGCTCGAGCGCCTCGCGCACGGCGGCCGTGGCGCGCGCGGCATCGCAGGTCGGCGGCAGGCGCAGCGAGATCTTGCAGGCCACTTCCGGCAGCAGCACGTTGCCGGCCGAGCCGATGGGCGGCAGGCCCTCGGCGCCGGTCACCGCCAGCGTCGCCCGCCAGCTGTTGTTGATGATGAGCTCGGTCGGGTCGTTGCTGAGGGGCTGCACGCCCTTGGCCCAGGGGATCTTGCCGGCGATCTCGTCCCCGAGCACGCGCGCGGCGACGATGGCCTGCTGGCGGCGGTCCTCGGGCAGGGCGACCTGCAGCTCATCGAGCAGGATGTCGCCGTTGACCGGGTTCTCGATGCGGGCGAGCAGCTGCTCGAGGATGCGGAACGGCGTGGGCGCGATCCCGGTGGCCATGCCCGAGTGGACGCCCTCGGTGAGGACGCGCACGCGCAGCGTCCCGGTGAGGTTGCCGCGCAGCGAGGTGGTGCACCAGACCTGCTCGTAGTTGCCGCACTCGGCATCCAGGCACACGACCAGCGAGGGATCGCCGAGCCGCGCGCCCAGGGCGGCGAGGTGCGCCGGCAGGTCGACGCTGCCGCTCTCCTCGCAGGCCTCGATCAGCACCACGCAGCGCGGCAGCTTCACCTGCTGCGCCTTCAGGGCCGCGATCGCGGTGAGGGAACTGAAGACCGCATAGCCATCGTCGGCCGCCCCGCGCCCGTAGAGCTTGCCGTCGCGGATGACCGGCTCCCACGGGCCAAGGCCGGGCAGCCAGCCGGTGAACTCCGGCTGTTTGTCCAGGTGGCCGTACAGCAGCACGCAGTCATCGAGCTCGCCGGGAATGTCCACGAGCAGCAGCGGGGTGCGGCCGGCCTCTTCGCGCACTTCCACGCTCGCCCCCGGCAGCGGCTGCGCACGGCACCAGTCGGCCATGAGCTTCACCGCCGCATCCATGTGGCCGTTCGCCTTCCACTTCGGGTCGAACATCGGCGACTTGTTGGGGATGCGGACGTAGGCGATCAGCCGGTCGGTGATGGAGTCATCCCACGTCCTGTTGATCGAGCGGACCAGCTGCTGAAGATCCATGCGTTTCCTGATTACTTATAAAACAATTGGTTAGGGGACGATCTTAACTCAATTTGGATGATGCCCGCCCGGTACCGGCAGGCCGAACAGCCGGCGGGCGTTGTCCGTGCTCGTGCGCGCCAGCAGCTCGGCCGGCTCGCCGCGGGCCCGGGCGACGGCCCGCGCGACGTGCGCAAGATACGCCGGTTCGTTGCGGCGCGAGGCAGGTTTTGGCTTCAGGTCCCGTGGCAGCAGGTAGGGCCCGTCGGTCTCCAGCAGCAGGCGCGCGGCCGGTATGCGCGGCATGAGCGTGGCCAGGTGCGCGCCGCGGCGCTCGTCGCAGATCCAGCCGGTGATGCCGATGGCAAGGCCGAGGCCGAGATAGCACTCCAGCTGGGCCGCATCGCCGGTGAAGCAGTGCGCGACGCCGCGCCACGCGCTTGCATGCTCGCGCAGGATGGCGACGAAGTCCTCGTGCGCATCGCGCTGGTGCAGGAACACCGGCTTGCCGGCGCTGCGCGCCAGGTCCAGCTGGCGGTGGAAGGCCTGCTGCTGCGCGGGGCGCGGCGAGAAATCGCGGAAGTAGTCGAGGCCGCACTCGCCCACGGCGACCACGCGCGGGTCGCGCGCCAGCGCGCTCAGATCCTCGAGGCGCTCGCCGGTGAGCTCGGGCGCATGGTGCGGATGCACGCCGGCGGTGGCGAACAGCCGGCCCGGATGCGCCCGGGCGAGGGCAATGGCCTGCGTGCTGCTCGCCAGCGTCGAGCCGGTGACGATCATCTGCACGAGGCCCGCGTCCCAGGCGCGCTCGAGCACCGCCTCGCGATCGGCATCGTAGCTGTCGTGTGCGAGGTTGACGCCGATGTCGATCAGGGGTGTGACGGCGGCGGCAGTGCCGGGCGCGGTGGCTGTGTTATGTTCCGCCATGTGCGCTCATTCTACCGAAACCTGCGCAGGCTCAGCTGCCGCACCGTCCTGCTGGCGCTGCTCGGCGCGACGCACGCGGTGTGCGCCGACGAGGCGCAGTGGCGCGACACCGAGGCGCGCATCCAGTATGGCTACTACACGCAGGACCTCCGCGCGCTGACCAACCTCGCCGGCAACCTCGCCGCGCAGGAGAGCAAGGATGCATGGCAGGGCTACTACGCGGGCCTCGCCAACTGGCGCCTGGCGCAGCTGGCGGTCCTGCACCCGGGCGGGAAGGCCGCAACGGTCGGCCAGTTCACCGAGCGCTGCACGCGGGCGCTCGATGCGGCACTCGAGCAGCGGCCCGATTTCGCCGATGCGCTCGCGGTGCGCGCGGCATGCGCGGCGCGGGGGCTGGCGGGCGGCGGGCTGCACGTGCCCTTCGCAGGCCATGGCCCGCGCAAGGACCTGGACAAGGCCCTGGCGCTGGCACCGCGGAACCCGCGCGTCATGCTGATCGATGCCCTGGCGGACTATGAGTTCGCCGCGGTGCTCGACGGCAGCAAGGAGCGTGCGCTCCCGAAGCTGCGGCGCGCGGTGGCGGCCTTCGAGACCGAGCGCGGCGGGGCCGAGGCACTCCCCGGCTGGGGCGCTGCGGAAGCCTATTACTACCTGGGGCGCGACCTGCTGGAGCACGCCGATCCTGTCGGGGCGCGCGATGCACTCGAGCACGCGCTGCTGCTGGCGCCCGAATATGTCCAGGCCCGGGCGCTGATGGCGAAGCTCACCGCCGGCTGAGCGCGGGGGCGCGCCCACGCGCCACCACCAACACGAGCGCCACGCGCCGGGAACGGCGGGCGCCTGTGATATCTTGCGCGCCTTCGCCCGCGGATCAGTGAATGTCCCCGGAACCTGACAACAAGGCGCTGCTCGACCAGCTGCGCATCGACCGCAGTGCGCCCGAGCCGCAGAGCAGTCCGCGCTGGCGGCCGTGGATCATCGCCGCAGGCGTGCTGGCACTGACCGGCACGATCCTCTGGTGGCGCGCCGGCGGTCAGGCGGCGGTGGCCGTGCAGACCCAGGTGGCGCGGCCTGCGGCCGCGGGCGCGGGCGCGAACGCCTCCGTGCTGGATGCGACCGGCTACGTCACCGCCCGGCGCCAGGCAACCGTGTCCGCGCAGATCACCGGAACCCTCACGCAGGTGCTGATCGAGGAGGGCGACCACGTGACGGCCGGCCAGGTGCTGGCGCGCCTGGATGACACCGCGCAGCGCGCCGCAGTGGCGCAGGCGCAGGCGCAGGTCAATTCCGCCCAGGCGCTCCTGGTGCAGACCCAGGCGAACCTTGCGCAGAGCGAGCGCGACGTGCGGCGTGCCGAGGACCTGGTCACGCGCAAGCTCGTCTCCGAGCAGGCCGTGGAGCAGGCGCGCACGCAGGTGGCCACGCAGTCGGCCCAGAGCCTCAGCCAGCGCAAGCTGGTCGACCTGGCGCAGGCGAACCTGCGCTCGGCGCAGGTGCAGCTGGACTACTGCACGATCCGCGCACCCTTCACCGGGGTCATCATCGCCAAGGCCGCGCAGGTCGGGGAGATCGTCTCGCCGTTCTCCGCCGGCGGGGGCTTCACGCGCACCGGCATCGGCACCGTCGTCGACATGGACTCCCTCGAGGTCGAGGTGGACGTCAACGAGTCATACATCGGCCGCGTGCAGCCCGGGCAGCCGGTCGAATCGGTCCTCAACGCCTACCCGGACTGGCGCATCCCCTCGCACGTCATCGCCATCATCCCGACGGCGGACCGCGCCAAGGCGACCGTGAAGGTGCGCATCGGTCTGGACTCCAAGGATCCGCGCATCGTCCCCGACATGGGCGTGCGCGTCTCCTTCCTCGAGGAGAAGAAGGCGGATGCGCAGGCGCAGGAGCCTCCGCGCGGGGTGCTCGTGCCGGCCGGTGCGCTGCGCAGCGACGCCGACCGCAGCATCGTGTTCGTCGTCAAAGGTGGCAAGGCGCAGCGCCGCGTGGTTACCGTAGGGGGCAGCTACGGGGAGTCGCGCCAGGTGCTCACCGGCATCGACCCGGGGGAGAGTCTCATCGTCGACCCTCCGGCGGAGCTCAAGGACGGGGCGGCGGTCCGCGAGGCGAAGCCGTAGCCGGCATCGCGACAAAGACGCACGCGCCGCCGGTTTCTGCCGATCCGAACAGTCCGAGGTACGCATGTCCGAATCCATGGTCCAGGTCACGAACGTCACCAAGATCTACGAGCGCGGCACGCAGCAGGTGGAAGTGCTGCACGGGCTCACCCTGCAGATCCCCAGGGGAGACTTCGTCGCGCTCATGGGACCCTCCGGGTCCGGCAAGACCACGCTCCTGAACCTCATCGGCGGGCTGGACCAGCCGACCTCGGGCGAGGTGTGGGTCGGGGGCAGCCGCATCGACCGGATGCCCAGCGGCCAGCTCGCCGCCTGGCGCGCGCGCAACGTCGGTTTCGTATTCCAGTTCTACAACCTGATCCCCGTGCTCACGGCCGAAGGCAACGTCGAGCTGCCCCTGCTGCTCACCAAGCTCTCCGCCGCCCAGCGCCGCAAGAACGCCGCCGTGGCGCTGCAGGTGGTGGGGCTGGCGGACCGTGCCGGGCACAAGCCCAGCGAGCTGTCCGGCGGCCAGGAACAGCGCGTGGCGATCGCCCGCGCGCTCGTGTCCGATCCGCAGATCCTGGTGTGCGACGAGCCGACCGGGGACCTTGACCGCAAGACCGCGGACGACATCCTCGGCCTCCTGCAGGTGCTCAACCGCGATCACGGCAAGACCATCGTCATGGTCACGCACGATCCGAAGGCCGCCGAGTTTGCGCGCCGCACCTTGCACCTGGAGAAGGGGCAGCTGCTTGAACAATCCGCCGCCTAGGCCGGGACTGCCATGACCAAGACCGGGTTCGTCATCGCCAACCTGTTCCGCAAGCGCACGCGCACGATCCTGACGCTGCTCTCGGTGACCATGGCGTTCCTGCTGTTCGGCCTGCTGCAGTCGGTGAATTACCTCTTCAGTGCCGGCGCCGACGCGCTCGGTGCGACGCGGCTGATGACCCAGGCGCGCGTGTCCTTCACGCAGTCGCTGCCGCTGAGCATGGTGCCCAAGCTCGAGAGCGTGCCCGGAGTGGCGCGCGTCGCCTACTCGCAGTGGTTCGGCGGCATCTGGCAGGACAACACGCCGGTCTTCGTGTTCTCGGTGGACCCGGCCCGCTACCACGACGTCTATCCGGAGTACGTCATGCCCGAGGCGCAGTGGCGGGAGTTCGCCAGGACCCGCACCGCCATGGTCGCGGGCAGGCAGATCGCCGACAAGTACGGCTGGAAGGTCGGCCAGCACATCCCGATCTCCTCGAACATCTACCCGCAGAAGAACGGCAGCAAGGCGTGGGCCTTCGACCTGGTCGGCATCTTCGATGGCAAGGACGAGGACTGGAAGAAGCGCACCAACCAGGTGCTGATCAACCACGATTACTTCGACGAGGCCAACCAGTTCGTCAAGGGCCGCACCAACTTCTACATCCTCAGGCTCACCGACGCAGACAAGGCGCAGTCGGTGATCCGCACGGTCGATGCGATGTTCGAGAACTCCCTGGACGAGACCAAGACGCAGACCGAGAAGGAGTTCAACCTGAGTTTCGTCAAGCAGCTCGGCGACATCGGCCTGATCGTGCGCTGGATCCTGTTCGCGGTGTTCTTCACCTTGCTGCTGGTGGTGGGCAACACGATGGCGCAGAGCGTGCGTGAGCGCATCCCGGAGCTGGCGGTGCTCAAGACGCTGGGCTTCTCCGACGGCGCCGTCCTGGGCTTCGTCATCGCCGAGGCCTTTGCGCTGTGTGCCCTGGGTGGCCTGGTGGGCCTGGTGCTGGCGAGTCTGGCAGGGGCCGCGCTGGAGAAGGGCACCGGCGGGCAGTTTGCGCTGCATCTGAGCGGCTGGGTGTGGCTGCTGGGCCTCATCACCATCGTCCTCATGAGCCTCGCGGTGGGCCTGCTGCCGGGGCTGCGGGCGCAGCGCCTCAGGATCGTCGACGCGCTGGCCGGGCGCTAGGGAGTTCCATCCGTGCTCAGGCAGATACTCGCCGTCACCGGCATCAACATCCGCGCGATTCCGCAGCGCTGGACCTCCTCGCTGGTCATCGTCATCGGCCTGGCCGGCGTGGTCGCGGTGTTCACGGCGCTGCTCGCCATGGCGGGCGGCTTCGAGAACACCCTCAGGGCGACCGGCCGCAACGATGCGGCGATCGTCATGCGCGGCGGCTCGGACGCGGAGCTCAACTCCGTGCTCGACCGCGCCTCGGACGACCTCATCGAGCAGGCGGCCGGCATCCGCACCGGGACGGATGGGCGTCCGGAGGCCTCGGCGGAGATGATGATCATCGCAGAGCTGATGCGGAAGGATGACGCCCGCCCCGGCGTCAGCGGCGCCAACGTCACCGTGCGCGGGGTCGAGCCGGCAGGCTTTGCCCTCAGGCCGCAGCTGAAGATCGTCGCCGGCCGCACCTTCACGCCGGGCCTGCGTGAGCTGATCGTCGGCAGCGGCCTCGTCAGGCAGTTCCAGGGCACCGGGGTCGGCCAGACCGTGCGCATGCGCGGCACGGACTGGACCATCGTCGGGATCTTCGCGGCAGGGGACTCGCACGACAGCGAGATGTGGACCGACATCAACGTCGCGCGCACCACCTTCAACCGCACCGGCTCCAGTTCGGTGCTGGTGGCGCTGGAGGGGCCCGACGGCCTCGACCGGCTCAAGGCCTCGCTGGCGGGCGATCCCCGCCTCACCGTGGACGTCGTGCGCGAGCGCGACTACTTCATCGGCCAGACCCGGCAGTTCCGCCAGAACATCGGGGTGCTGGCGGGCGTGGTGACGATCATCATGGGACTGGGCGCCGCATTCGCCGCGCTCAACAGCATGTACGCGGCGGTGGCGGCGCGCGGCAAGGAGATTGCGACCCTGCGGGCGCTCGGCTTCGGCGGCGCGCCGGTGGCGGTCTCGGTCCTGATCGAGTCGCTGCTGCTGGCGCTCATCGGCGGGGTCCTCGGAGCGCTGGTGGCCTACCTGCTCTTCAATGACCTCACCGTCTCGACCATGGGGCAGAGCTTCACCCAGGTGGTCTTCGACTTCAAGGTCACCCCGCAACTGGTGCAGCGCGGGCTGGTGATCGCGGTGGTGATCGGCATGGTCGGCGGGCTGCTGCCGGCGGTGCGCGCCGCCCGCCTGCCGGTGACCACCGGCCTGCGCGAGCTCTAGGCGGTGCGCTCAAGCGCCGCGCACAGCGCGCGCACCTCATCCTCCGGCTGGTCCCAGGAGACCACCAGGCGCGCCGCGCCGGCCTCCTCGGGTCCCCAGTCGTAGAACTCGAAGCCGGCGGCGCGCAGCGCCTTGCGGCGCTCCTCTCCGAGCGACACGAAGACCTCGTTGGCCTCGACCGGGTGCAGGAGCGACCCCCCGGCGGCCCGCGCGATCTGCTGCGCCAGGCGGTTCGCCTTCGCGGCGTTGCGCTGGCAGGCGCCGGTCTCCACGTACGCGAGCAGCTGTGCGGAGAGGAAGCGCAACTTGGACAGCAGGTGCCCGGCCCGCTTGCGGCGCAGCTCGAAGTCACGCGCCAGCGCGGGGTCGAAGAACACGACCGCCTCGGCGGCCATGCAACCGTTCTTGGTCGCGCCGAAGGACAGCACGTCGATGCCGGCCCGCCAGGTGATATCCCCCGGATGGCAGCCGAGGAAGGCGACGACGTTGGCGAAGCGGGCGCCGTCCATGTGCACCTTCATGCCGCGCCCGTGCGCGAACTCGCTCAGGGCGCGGAGTTCGTCGGGCCGGTAGGCGGTGCCCAGATCGGTGGCCTGCACCAGCGAGAGCGCCGCCGGCTGCACGTTGTGGACATCCCCGCGCAGGTGTCCGAGCGCCGCCCGGATCGACTCGACTTTCACGCGGCCGTGCTCGCCCGGCAGGAGCATCAGCTGGGCGCCGCCGGAAAAGAAGCCCGGTGCGCCGCACTCGTCCACGGCGATGTGGGATTCCTCGTGCGCGAAGATGGCCCCGTAAGGCGGCGACAGGGTGGCGAGCGCGAGCGCGTTGGCGGCCGTTCCGGAGATGACCGGGAAGGCGCGCACCGCCGTGCCGAAGTAGCCGCCGAGGACGCCATCGAGGCGGCGGGTCCACTCATCCTCGCCATAGGCGGGCACGCGGCCGTGGTTGACCTCCTGGAGCGCGGCCATGACTTCCGGGCAGGCGCCCGCGGTGTTGTCGGAGAGGAATCGCACGTGGGGGGCTCCTGGGGTTGGCTAGTCGAGGCGCCAGCGGAACGACCAGGCCGCGAAGGCCAGGAACGCGAGCGCCGTGAGAGCAAGGTACAGCAGGTGAGGGGATATCTGGGCGACGCCCGCCCCATCCAGCATCACCGCACGCGCGGCGTCGATCGCGTGGGTGAGCGGGAACAGGTTGGCGATCGCCTGGACCCAGCGGGGCGAACCCTCGAGCGAGTACCAGACCCCCGAAAGCAGCATCATCGGCCAGGTGAGGAGGTTGAGGATGCCCCCGACCAGCTCCTCGCTGGAGAAGCGCGCGGCGATGGTCAGGCCCAAGGCGATCATCGACAGCGCGCTCAGGATGGTCACCAGTGCGAGCAACACGCCGTTGCCGGCAATGTGGAAGCCGATGATGGCGCCGATGCCGAAGTAGAGGATGGCGGTCACCACCAGGATCAGCGCCAGGCGCGACAGCACCTGCGCGCTCAGGAACTCGAAGGCGCTGAGCGGGGTGGCGTGCAGGCGCTTGAGGAAGCCGCTCTTGCGGTAGCGCAGCACCACGTAGCCGACGCCGAACAGGCAGCTGAACATCATGTTCATGCCGAGGATGCCCGGGAAGAGCCAGTCCACGTAGCGCACGCCCTTGCCGGTCACCGGCTGGCGCGCGGCGGCCGGGTCGCTGGCCAGCAGCAGCCGCTCCACGACGTGGCCCTTGGGCGAGTCGGTGTTCACCCAGTAGCGCGCCGGCGGATGGACGTCGAGCAGCAGGTCCAGCTGCTGGTGGGTGAGCCGGCGCATGGCGACGTTCACGTCCCGCTCGGGGACGAACTCCACGTAGCGCTCGCCGAAGAAGGCGTAGGCGCCCTTGTCGATGGTGCGATCGAGCACGCCGACCTTGAACATGGGCCTCTCCGTGCCGAACACGAAGCTCATGCCGACCACGACCATGACCGGCAGCAGCAGCGTGAACAGCAGCGTGCCGCGGTCGCGCAGGAACTCGAGGTTGCGGGCGTGCAGGACCGAGACCATCCGGCGGATCACGGGCGCAGCTCCTTGCCGGTGAGCTCGAGGAACAGGTCCTCGAGGTTGGCCGGGCGGATGCGCAGGTGCGCCAGCGGCACCCGGGCGCCCATGAGCGCGCGCAGCGTACCCTCGATGTCATCGGTGCTGATCTCGATGCGATCGGCCGCCTCGATGAGGTTGAGCCGCAGGGCGCGCGCAGCCTCGGGAAACTCGCTGCGTGGCAGCTCGAGCAGCACCTCGGCGAAGTGCTCGTGCAGCAGCCGGCGCGGCGGCCCCTGGGCGACCAGGCGACCCTTGTCCATGATGGCGATCTCATCGCACAGCAGCTCCGCCTCCTCCATGTAGTGCGTGGTGAGGATGATGGTCTTGCGGCGTGCCTTGATCGACTGCACCAGCTCCCAGAACATGCGTCGCGCCTGCGGGTCGAGCCCGGTGGTCGGTTCGTCGAGGAACAGCACCGCCGGGTCGTTCACCAGGGCGATGGCCAGCAGCAGTCGCTGCTGCTGGCCGCCGGAGAGCTTGCGGCTGTCGCGGTTGGCGAGCTGTTCCAGGGCGCACAGGCGGATGACCTCCTCCACGTCCAGCCCGCGCGCGTACAGACCGCGGAAGAGCGTGATGCACTGGCGCACGGTGAGGAAGTCCTGCAGCGCGGTCTTCTGGAAGAGGATGCCCGCCTCTTCGCGGAAACGCGCTCCCTGCGGGGCACCCCGGTAGCGCACCTCCCCCGAGGTCGGCGGCAGGATGCCCTCCATGATCTCGATCGTGGTGGTCTTGCCGGCGCCATTGGGTCCGAGCAGCCCGAAGCAGGTGCCCTCGGCGACCTGGAACGACACCCCCGCCACGGCCGTGGTGGCGGTGTACTGCTTGACGAGGTCGCGAACCTCCAGGATCGGGCTGTTCAAGGACGGTGGGCTCATGGGGCGGCTGGCGCGCGATCCTAGCCGATTCCGCCCGGCCCGTCCCGCCGCTTGCGCGGCGGCGACACCTGCCGTGTAACATTCCTGCCATGAGCAGTCCGGAGAAGCCCGACACCCCGCGCAGCGCGCCGGCCACGGCTGGGACGCACCTCGAGCTCGGTGCTTCGCTGTCCTATGGCGGTTACCTGCATCTGGAGAAGCTCCTCGATGCGCAGCATCCGCTCTCGAGCGAGCACAACGAGATGCTGTTCATCATCGTGCACCAGGTGTCGGAGCTGTGGATGCGCCTGATGCTCCACGAGCTCACCGCCGCCATGGGCTGCGTGCGCCGCGACGACCTGGACCCGTGCAGGAAGATGCTGGCGCGCATCTCGCGCACGCAGTCGCAGCTGATCACGGCCTGGGAGGTGCTCTCGACCATGACGCCGTTCGAGTACTCCGGCTTCCGCAACGAGCTCGGCCGCTCCTCCGGCTTCCAGTCGCTGCAGTACCGCCTGCTGGAATTCCAGTTCGGCAACAAGAACCCCGAGATGCTCGCCGTGCACGCCGCGGACCTGCAGGCGCATGCGCGCCTCGGGCGCGCGCTCGAGGCGCCCTCGCTGTATGACGAGGTGCTGCGGCTGCTCAGCCAGCGTGGCTATGAGATCCCGGAAGACTACCTGGTGCGCGACTTCAGCCAGCCATACGTGCCGAGCAAGCGCGTCGCGGGCGCCTGGCTCGGGGTCTATCACAACTCCGAGAAGCACTGGGACCTGTACGAGCTGGCCGAGCAGCTGGTGGACCTCGACTACAAGTTCCAGCTCTGGCGTGCGCATCACCTGAAGACGGTCGAGCGCATCATCGGCTACAAGCCCGGCACCGGCGGCACCGCAGGCGTCGCCTATCTGGCCAAGGCGCTGGAGCTGAAGTTCTTTCCGGAGTTGTGGACCATCCGCACGTCTTTGTAAGCACTCACTGCCACGTGGTGCTGGGAATGCCGCGCGCGGCGGCGAGCCGGCGGGCGCGCCGATTGCCGTTCACCAGCAGCGGCCGGTCCGCCATCTGCAGGTGCGCGACGTCCTCGGGCGCGTTGCCGTAGGCGCTCACCGGGCGGCCGGGGAACTCGCGCCGCAGCTGCTCCAGGCAGCGCACCTTCTCCGCGCCGCGCCGGTTGGGCGTGGTGAGCGTGCCCACCAGGCGATCATGGTCCCAGGCCACCCCGGTGCAGATGCTGTGGTCGAAGCCGAGCAGCCCCGCAAGCTCAGGCACGTAGAGATCGGTGCTGGCGCTGAGCAGCACCAGGGTATCGCCACGGCCGCGGTGGAAGTCGATGCGCGCCAGGGCATCGGGAAAGATCCCGCGCGCCGGCAGGGCCTGCACGAACTGCCGGGTCCACTCGGTGATCTGCGCGCGGCGACGCCCGCCCAGCGTCGAGCGGATGAAGGCCGACTTGAGCATTCCCTGGTCGGCGGCGCCGACGGCGAACTGCAGCAGGCATGGGAGCACGCGGGGCAGGCCCAGCCAGCCGCGCGGATGGCGGGCGAGGAAACCGAACACGTAGGGCGCGAGCGTGTCGTGCCGCGTGATCGTGCCGTCGAGGTCGAATACCGCAAGCCCGGGCACGCCTGCGGCACGGGCCGGTGAGGCGCTCCCGGAGGGGCTCGCGTGCGTATCGTTCAGGCGGTGCCGCCGGCGGCGGCGAGCTGGCGCAGCACGTACTGCAGGATGCCGCCGTGGCGATAGTAGTCGCGCTCCTTGGGCGTATCGATGCGCAGGCGCGCCTTGAAGACGATCGGCTTGCCCGTCTCGGGGGTGGCCGTGACGGTCACTTCCTTCGCATCGCCCTGGCTCAGCCCTTCGATGGCAACGAGCTCGCGGCCGGTGAGCCCGAGGGAGGCGGCGTTCTGGCCGGGGAGGAACTGCAGCGGCGCCACGCCCATGCCGATCAGGTTGGAGCGGTGGATGCGCTCGAAGGACTCGGCGATCACCGCCTTCACGCCCAGCAGCAGGGTGCCCTTGGCGGCCCAGTCGCGCGAGGAGCCGGTGCCGTATTCGCGCCCGGCGATGATCACCAGCGGCAAATTCTCCTGCTTGTACTGCATGGCGGCATCGTAGATCGAGGCCTGCTTGCCATCGGGCAAGTGCACGGTGACGCCGCCCTCGACGCCCGGCACCATGAGGTTGCGCAGGCGGATGTTGGCGAAGGTGCCGCGCATCATGACCTCGTGGTTGCCGCGCCGCGCCCCGTAGGAGTTGAAGTCCTTCGGCTCGACGCCCTGGTCCATCAGGTAGCGCGCCGCCGGGCTGCTCTTGGAGATGTTGCCGGCCGGGGAGATGTGGTCGGTGGTGACCGAGTCACCGAGCACGGCGAGCACGCGCGCGCCGCGCACGTCCGCCAGCGGCGCCGGGGTCATGGTCATGCCGTCGAAGTAGGGCGGGTTCTTCACGTAAGTGGACTTCGCGTCCCAGCTGTACAGCTTGCCGGCCGGAATCTGGATGCTCGCCCAGTTGGTATCGCCCTCGAACACCGTCGCGTAGCTGCCGCGGAACATGGTCGAGTCGATCGAGCGCTTGAGGACATCCTGCACCTCTGCATCGCTCGGCCAGATGTCGGCCAGATAAACCGGCTTGCCATCATTACCCACGCCGAGCGGCTCGGTGGTGAGGTCGAGGTCGAGCGTACCGGCCAGCGCGTAAGCCACCACGAGCGGCGGCGAAGCAAGGAAGTTCATCCGGACTTCAGGGTGCACACGGCCCTCGAAGTTGCGGTTGCCCGAGAGCACGGCGCCGGCGGTGAGATCGCCGGCCTTCACAGCGGCCGATATCTCCGGCTTGAGTGGTCCGGAATTTCCGATGCAATTGTGCACGCAGGCGCCGTTCGCGACGAACGCATGCAGATCATGGACGGCGATGTCGTATACCGGGCGCTTGCCCGCATCACGGCGGTCACTGACGGCGAGCGTGAAGGTAGGCAAGTCCAGCGCATCCTTCGCGCAGCAATAGCGCTTGGGCATCTCGACAGCGTCGGGTGTCTCGCCCCCGAACCATTCACGGACACCCATCTGCGTGAGGAGTGCGGCGGGTGAGGGGAAATCGCAGCTGTCACGGTGCAGCGGGCGGAAGCGCTGCCCTTTGTCAGACGGCAGCCGCGAGAACCGGTCATGACCCTCAAGCAGCGAGTAATGCGGAAAGACGGGAGTCTCGCGGGCGGTCAGTTCCGTGGCCGCGAGGGCACGGGCCTGCGCGAAGCTGAAGGAGGTGTCGTTCAGGTGTATTGCCTCGAGCCGATCAGCCATCCACAGGCGCTGGCGGTTGATGGTATCGATCGTGCGCCAGTAGACGGCGGCGGCACTGGCACGCAGTGCCTTGTCGACGCAGTACCGGAACCCCACGCGCTCGACGAAAGAGAGACCCTCGGGCAGTTCAAGCCGGACTTCCAGCCGCTCGATACCGTCCCTGGCCGGAGCATAAGAGGAGGCGGCGCGCCGCACCGGGTACACGCGGATCGCGGCGCCACGCGCCTTCACGCCGCAACGCACCAGCAGGCCGATGAGCTGTGTCATGAACCGGCGCGTGGCCGCCTCGAACTGCGGCTTGCAGCTCTTCGAGTACGCAGGCGGGGTCAAATATGCCTCGTTCTCCGTAGCGCCCACGCGCTTCAGAGTAGGACCGTGCCCGTCGGCACCGAACAGGGCACCGAGGAACTCGCGCAGCACTGCCAGCGGACAATCTTCCGCGAGAACGAAGGCCGGTAGCGCAGGTGCCTGGTCGATGCGACGTCCGGAAGACACGCCGGGGAGCGCGAGGATGGCTGCGGTCAGCTCCATCGGAAGCGCAATGGACCATTTGCGCTCGTCGTACGCATTGGCGGCAGGGCGTTTCCCGGTCAGCAGCTCGATGTCGGCCAGAGCGGCTGCGCGATCCATGGCCTGGCCGAGGTTCATGCGGCCCTGACCTAATACGCTGATGGAGCCATCACTGAGCAGGTGACCCACGATGCGCGTGAACGCCAGCAAGCTGCGGCGCGCCGCCGGATCCTCCATGCTGAATTCGAAAGTGCCGGCCGCCAGCCTGTAACCCACCTCGTCTGCGGACGGCCCGTCGGTGGGCGCTTCCAGTCCCATGACGATCCGATCCATGCCGACCTCTAAGGCATCAGCACGCACCCAGCGACCATCGGCGCACAAGATCTCGTGATCCGGCGTGCAGGTGAGCACACGCCCGTCCTGAAGCGTGAGAGTGATGCACTCGCGCTCGCCGCGGATCATCAGCTCGGACTGCACGGCCGTTGCGAGCCTGCGCTGCGTGTCTGGTCCAAAGACGGTGACACCGCCGGCGACCGGAAACTGCTCGATGCGCCGCGCGGTCCCATCGGCGGTCAGCACCGGCGTGCCCTCGGCGATGCAGGTCGTGCAGCCGTAGCCCACGAGGTCGAAGCCCACCGCCGCCAGGTCGTCGAGCACTCCGGCCTTGGTGAAGTACTCGGTGACCACACGCGATCCGGGCGCGAGGCTGGACTTCACCCATGGCTTGGAGGTGAGGCCGCGCGCCCGTGCGTTGCGCGCCAGTAGCCCCGCACCCAGCATCACCGAGGGGTTGGACGTGTTGGTGCAGCTGGTGATGGCCGCGATCAGCACCGCGCCGTCCTTCAGCTCGGTCGTAGTGCCATTCACGGTGAGCGGCGCGCTGCCGTTGCCCGGGCTGTTGCGCGCGACGCGCTCCTCGGCCGCCTTCTTGGCATTGGCCTCGTAGACGGACTTGACCTTGCCGAGCGTGACGCGATCCTGCGGCCGGCGCGGGCCGGCCAGGCTCGGCTCGACCCTAGACAGGTCGAGCTCGAGCTCGTCGGTGTAGCGGGCAGCCACGGCGCCCTGGCTGCGCCACATCCCCTGCGCCTTGGCGTAGGCCGTGACGAGGTCGATGCGCTCTTTGGTGCGACCGGAGAGCTCAAGGTAGCGCACGGTCTCCGCATCGATCGGGAACAAGCCGCAGGTGCTGCCGTACTCGGGTGCCATGTTGGCGATGGTGGCGCGGTCGGCGAGTGGCAGGTTGGCAAGGCCATCGCCGAAGAACTCGACGAACTTGTCCACCACGCCTTTCTTGCGCAGCATCTCGGTGACGGTGAGCACCAGGTCGGTGGCCGTGGCGCCCGGCTGCAGCTTGCCCTCGAGCCGAAAGCCGATGACCTGGGGAATGAGCATGGTCACCGGCTGGCCGAGCATGGCCGCCTCGGCCTCGATGCCGCCGACGCCCCAGCCCAGCACGCCCAAGCCGTTGATCATGGTCGTATGCGAATCGGTGCCGACCAGGGTGTCGGGGTAGGCGCGCCGGGCGCCGTTGCTCTCGGCATCGAAGATCACTCGGCCCAGATACTCGAGGTTCACCTGGTGGACGATG
Organism: Pseudomonadota bacterium; assembly: GCA_018240525.1. GTDB lineage: Bacteria > Pseudomonadota > Gammaproteobacteria > Steroidobacterales > Steroidobacteraceae > 13-2-20CM-66-19. Next base: position 3,270 of record JAFEFN010000014.1, on the reverse strand, counting down.
CCGGTGTTCGGCGGCACCACGGCGAAGTTGCGGAAGGCGGTCTGGCCCCAGCGCAGGAACGCGTAGCGTTCCTTGTTGCGCGCGAACTCGATCGCCGTGTTGGCGGCGAGGGCCCCCGGAAAGCCATATTCGTCGACTTGCACGGAGTGGTCGATGACCAGCTCCGCGGGCGCCAGCGGGTTGACGCGTTCGGGATTGCCGCCCAGGCGCACGATGGCATCGCGCATCGCCGCCAGGTCCACCACGCACGGGACGCCGGTGAAGTCCTGCAGGATCACGCGCGCCGGCGTGAAGGCGATCTCGTGCGAGGGGGTCGCGGCAGGATCCCACTCCAGCAGCGCCTCGATGTCGGCGCGGGTGACGCTGACCCCGTCCTCGAAGCGCAGCAGATTCTCCAGCAGGATCTTGAGCGAATAGGGCAGGCGGGCCAGTTTGTCCTGCGGCAAGGCTGCGAGGCTGAAGATCTCGTAGGAAAGATTGCCGGCAGTGAGAGTTGAGCGCGCCCGGAAGCTATTCGTCATGCGTGTCTCCGCTGTGGGCCCGCGATTATATCGGGCGGCCGCGGGCTGCGCTGCCTCGCCTTCAGGCGGCGGCGGCCGATGCGCCGGTTGCCGCTGTCACGGTCTCGATGACCGCGCCACCGAGGCAGCGCTCCCCGTCGTAGGCCACCACGTACTGCCCCGGGGTGACCGCCCGCTGCGGCCGCTCGAAAATGATGCGCAGGGTCCCGTCCGTGCGTGGCAGGAGCCGCGCCGGCTGGTCGGCCTGGCGGTAGCGCACCTTCACCTGCGCGGCAAAGGCCTCGCTCCGCGGCGCGGCCAGCCAGTGCCACGGACCTGTGTCCAGGGAGGCGCCCGCCAGCCGGGGATGATCGTGCCCCTGCACCACGACGAGCGTGTTGCGCGGCGCATCCTTGGCGGCCACGTACCAGGGTTCCTCGGCCCGTCCCTGGCGGCCGCCGATGTGAAGGCCGGTGCGCTGCCCCAGGGTGTAGAAGGCCAGTCCCTCGTGCGTCCCCAGCCGCTCGCCGTCGGCAGACTCGATGGGTCCGGGGGTGCGCGCCAGGAACCTGCCGAGGAACTCCCGGAACGGGCGCTCGCCGATGAAGCAGATGCCGGTGCTGTCGGGCTTGTCGAACACCGGCAGACCCACCCCGCGGGCCAGCTCCCGCACCGCGTCCTTGTGCAGCTCGCCGAGCGGCATGAGCGCGGCGGCCAGCTCGTTGCGGGGCACCGCGTGAAGGAAGTAGCTCTGGTCCTTGCCCGCATCGCGGGCCTTGCCGAGTGCGGTGCCATCGGCGGCCTGCCACAGGCGCGCGTAGTGCCCGGTGGCGAAGTGCGTGCCGCCCAGGCGTCGCGCCCAGGCCAGCGCCACCCCGAACTTGATTTCGCGGTTGCACAGTACGTCCGGGTTGGGCGTGCGGCCGGCGGCGTGTTCGCTCAGGAAGTGTGCGAACACCCGTTCGCGGTACTGACGTGCGAAGCTCGCTCGGTGCAGGGGAATGCCCAGCACCGAGGCGACCGCCCGCGCGTCCTGGTAGTCCTGCGCGGCGGTGCAGTAGGCATCATCATCGTCGTCCCAGTTGCTCATGAAGAGCCCCTGGACGTCCCAGCCGCTCTCGCGCAGCAGCCAGGCGGCCACGGCCGAATCGACCCCGCCCGACAGTCCCACGATGACGCGGGCGCCGGCCGGCGGGGCAGCGGGGAGGGGGAGATCCATGGTCGAATTCTACCGCGAGCGCCCTCCGACGGGCGCGGTGCAGCTCAGAGCACCGCGGTCGGGGCGACGGCGGCGGCGTTCTCGAAGCCGATCGCGCTCACCGCCGCGAGGCTGGTGAAGCCGCCGCGCCGGTAGTCCTCGATGCAGCGCATGACCAGCGGGCTGCGCAGCTGCCCGTGGCGCTCCTCGAGCTGCGGCTGCGACAGCCAGTGCGTGCGCACGATGCCGCGGTCGAGCGGCTGCGCGGGGTCATGGTCCACGACCGCGCCCACGAAGGCGAAGCGCAGCGTCGCGCGACCGGACACGGGATTGCGCCACAGGTAGATGCCGAGGAGCGATTCGGGCACGAAGCGCCACGCGGTCTCCTCCCGGACCTCGCGCACGACGGCGCTGAGTACGGATTCACCGCGCTCGACATGGCCGGCCGGCTGGTTGAAGACCAACCTGCGGTTGATGCGCTCCTCCACGACCAGGAAGCGATCGGCGGTCTGGGTGACCGCCGCGACGGTGATATCGGGGGAGCGCGGCATGCCTGCAAGTATAGCCGCCGCGTTCGGACCTCGCGGAGTTTGAGTCAGCCGCGACGGGCGGCGCGCAGGCCGTGCTCGGCTGCGCTGGCGTTCCACACCTGGTCAAACTCAGAGAGGTACAAACGCGCGGCGGTCTGGTTGTCGATGTCGGCCACGCCGTCCCAGGTGTCCGCACGCATGCGGTAGACGATGGCGCGATCATCGGCGATGAGGTAGGCGGAGGCGCGCTGCGGTGACGGGGCGGCGCCGTAGCGGATGTCGATGCAGCTGGACAGGCGCCGTCCCATGGCCACGAAGCGATTGCTATCGCGCATGACACGGGTCGGTTCGGCCAGGAGCACGCGCACCTTGGCGAAGCTGCGCGTCAGCACGAAGTGCTTGATGACGTCGAGGAAGGCGCTCTGGTCGTAGAGGTCCGGCTCCAGATCCGGCGTATAGATAGAGATCAGGCGTTGCGCGGTCTGGGCGACCTCGTTGACGGCGGCGCGCACCTCGGCGAGGGAAGTCAGCACGGCGAGCGTGTCGCCGCCGTGGCGATTGAGGCCGCGGCGGCCTCCGGAGTTGAAGGATTCGGGGGCATAGCGGGCATTGGCCAGCTGGGCCAGTGCACTGTTCAGATCGATTTCCCCGGTGATTGCCACGTTCCGGCGCCCCGTCGTGCCTGCGCGGGAGCAGGCTGCGGGCGATCTTAGTAACGGCACCGCGGATCACGGTGCGCAGCCGGTCACGGTTTGGGGGCCGCTGGCGGGGGGAGTAAGTCAAAAGCGCGGCGTGGTTCGCACTTCGCCGCGCAGGCAGGCGCCTGCGTTCGACATAAGACCGGCATGCCCAAGCTCGGGCGTGTCCGCGGCGGAACGCGCGCCTAGGGAAGCTCTGCACAGGTGGGTTGATCTGATCGATACTGTGTGCAGGCAGCAGCGATCCAGGGGTATTCAGTGAAGCAGACCACGTTTGCCTCCGTAGCGTACGACAGGAAGGGCAAGGTGACGCGCCGGGAGAAGTTCCTGTCGGAGATGGACCA
>JAFEFN010000013.1 GCA_018240525.1 Pseudomonadota bacterium | reverse complement strand
TGGGTACCTGATGGGGTGTACTTCTAACAATTGTTGCAGGCGGCGGCCCGGCGTTTGCTGCGAACGCCGGGCTACCCTCGCTCGCCAGGCCTCGCTCGGCGCGCCTGAACATCACCGTTAGACGTCCGAACGCAAAGTGACACTCACTGCTAAACCCAGCGCCGGTGCCGCAATAGTCTGCGCCACCGGCTTAGGTCTACTTGCGGGCTGCAGCCTCGCATGGCTCGTCTTTTCGAAGCACCTTTACGGCCGCCATCTCGAGTTGGCTCTTTCGCCGTACGTGGCCGTCCTGATTGTTTACGCCGTTATCGTCGCCCCTAATTTGAGGCGCAGTGCGTTCCCCTTTGCCTTGGTGCTCGCTATGGCCATCCTCGGAGCTCTCTTGACTCTATTGGTTGGCGCGGTGCTGATCGAAACGATCCTGTGTCACTATGACCCCTACCATTGCATCAATCTGTAAGCGTCGGCCGTCTAACAATCGCTGGAGCGGCCATGAGGGCTGAGATCGATCGTGCCGCGAGCACAGAAGAGAGTATGTGCTCGCGGCACGCGATGATGCCTGGGTGGTTGGCCGCTCAGCTTTTACGTTAGAGCCCAGCATGAAGCGCTTGCCTATTGTTGCCGCGCTGTGCCTGATCGCCTCGGGACTCGGCGGGTGCGACACGCTCAATTGGTCCCAGTATCGGATCAAGGGCATCTCGCCGCAGGAAGCGACACAGGTAACTCGTGCCCTAACCTCTGTTGCGGCGAGTCAGCACCTTAGCCCCTCTAAGCCTAAGTACCATACGACCGACACGTTTACGTCCTTTTCTGCGGACTTGAAGCCGCCTCTATACCTTGACCTTACTGCGCGCTATTTCGATGGCGACGTTCTAGTTGATCTAGCCGGCCCATTCGGCCCCAAAGTTCCAGGTTTTGCCTCAGTGAATAAGGCCCTTCGCTCCGAACTAAGCGCTGAGTTCGGAACACGCTTTACTCAGCCAACTCCCTACGTAAAGTGATTCTGGGCTCTAACAATCGCTGGAGCGGCCGTGATATCTGATGAGGCGCGCCATGCGCGCTGGGACTATTGTGCGCGCACGGCGCGCGATCTCATTGAGCTGTCGGCCGCTCAGCTAGTACGTTAGAAGGCGCGGTTTCCCTTCGTTTTTGGGGAGGTGTAGGCTGTGGGCATGGCGGCTTCGAAAGACGAAGTAATTCGCACAGCTCTGACACTCCCGGAGGCGGAACGGGCGGATCTCATTGGTGCGCTGATCGACAGCCTCGACGCTTCAGTTGACGCTGGAGCGGAAGAAGCGTGGCGCACTGAGATCGCTCGTCGCGCCGAGGAGTTGGACTCAGGCGCGGTTCTAAGCATTCCCTGGGACGTGGTAAAGCAGCGCCTCTCGCGCGCTTCTCGTGGCTGAGGTCTCGATTCGCTTCCATCCGCTCGCTGCGGAAGAGGCCGAGGCTGCTCGCTCGTGGTACTTCCAGCGCAATGCCTCCCTCTCGGATGCATTTCTACAGGAACTCGACGTCGCCGTGCGGAACATCGCCGAAGGGCCGGAACGCTGGCCTTCGTTTCACTCACGGTTCAGGCGCTACTTGCTCCGTCGGTTTCCATTCAGTGTCGTCTACCGCTCTAAGGGAGCGGTCATAGAGGTCCTGGCTGTTGCGCACCATCGGCGAAAGCCCGGATATTGGCGTGATCGCTAAGCCGCGCCTTCTAACAATCGCTGGAGCGGCCGTGGCAGCTAGGGTAGCGCGCTGTGCGCGCTGGATTGATGGTGCGCGCACAGCGCGCAGCAGGCTCCTTCATCCGGCCGCTCAGCTTTACCGTTAGAGAGAGGCGCCCCTTGATCTGGCGCCTGTACGTATATACACTATGTATATGCGCTTCAGGTGGGATGAACGCAAACGGAAATCGAACCTCCGCGATCACGGTTTCGACTTCCGCGACGCCCCAGGAGTTTTTGAAGGTCCCACCTTTACCTTTGAAGACGACCGCATTTCCTACGATGAACAGCGGTTTGTGACCTTGGGCTTTGTTGGTGGTGTGACAGTCTCAATCGTCCACACCGAAACTTCCGAAGTGATTCGCGTTATCTCATTTCGCAGAGCGACTCGCCGTGAAGAAGCCATCCTCTTCCAAAGCCTCAAAGACTGATTGGGCTCGTGTCAGGGCCATGAAGAACAAGGACGTGGTGCTTACCGCGGAGCACCCTGAAGCACAATTGCGCCACATCATTCGCGGGGTGGTGAGACGCGGACTCCGGCCCGTGAGTCCCAAGGCGTCGGTCTCTTTACGAATCGACGCAGATGTACTGGCCTGGTTCAAGTCGCAGGGCGCTGGGTATCAGACACGGATGAATGCGGTTTTACGTGCATTTAAGGACGCCTCTCTCTAACAATCGCTGGAGCGGCCGTGACAGCTAATGAGTCGCGCCATGCGCGCCGGGATTATTGTGCGCGCATGGCGCGCGATCCAATGCGGCAGCCGGCCGCTCAGCATTAGCGTTAAACCGCCGCCAAGATGCCGCAGTGATTCTTCGCGTCAAAGTAAAACCCAGTTCCCGTAGCTCCTCGCTGACTCAGGAGACCGACGGCACATGGCGAGCACAGTTGAAATCACCGCCGGTTGATGGCAAGGCCAATGAAGAGCTTGTCGCCTTGATCGCCACACACTTTAAATGTCGTAAGGCCAATGTGGTGATTAAGTCTGGCGCCTCTGGACGGATTAAACTGATAAGGGTTGACACACCGTGAGCGGCCTACTAGCGGCAACAGGGCGGTCTAACCATCGTTGGAGGGGTCCGTGATGCGCTTGCGGCTTGACACCTCAGGCGCTGAAAAATTTTGCGCCATAGGGCGCTGCCACGCGGATCCTCAACTTCACCGTTAGGCCGCATGAAGATCAGCGCCCTGCTTGACACCCTCCGGAAACTCGAAGTGGAGACGCATCAGTCGCACGTTCGCGCGGATCATTCAAAGCTAGGTCCGCTTCTACATCCGAACTTTTTCGAAGTTGGTCGCTCCGGCTCGGTCTATTCACGTGACGCCGTTTTGAGGGAATTTAGCGACCATTTGCCACCTTACAGTGTTTGGTCGCAAGACTTTCAGATTGACCAACTCGCGGATAATCTGGCGCTGCTCACATATAGATCAGCGCACATTGCTGAAGATGGTGCCCTTGAGCGGCACACGCTACGTGTTTCGCTCTGGCAGAAGACCCAGCTGGGTTGGCAACTCCGTTTTCATCAAGGGACGCCCACGGTGGCGTTCGAAATACATGCGGCCTAACAATCGCTGGAGCGGCCGTGAGAGCTGATGAGGCGCGCCATGCGCGCTGGAGTTATTGTGCGCGCATGGCGCGCTACCCTTTTTGAGCGGTCGGCCGCTCAGCTTTGCCGTTAGGCGTCGCAACTGGCACCAGCCGTGCCCTACCAGCTCTTAGCTGACGCAGTCCTTCTCATCCACTTTGGAGTCGTTCTCTTCGTGGTGGGAGGCCTTGTTGCCGTTGTTGCGGGAAACTGGCTCAGTTGGAGCTGGGTCAACGGGTGGTGGTTTCGTCTGTCGCACCTGGGGGCCATAGCGTTTATTGTCGTGCAGGCATGGCTGGGCCAGTACTGTCCACTCACAACCATGGAGTCTTGGCTCCGCCTTCAGGCGGGTGAGCCCTCGTACCACACGAGCTTCATTGAGCACTGGGTCCAAGAACTCATCTACTACCAGGCTCCGCTCTGGGTGTTTACTGCCGCCTACACCGTGTTCGGGCTTCTGGTATTGCTCGCGTGGTGGCGTTTCCCTCCGCGCCGCAGGCAACCCAGGAGCAGCGACGCCTGAGATTGGTAGTGCCGCGAGCACAGAAGAAAGTATGTGCTCGCGGCACTCAATGATACTCGAGCGGCCGGCCGCTCAGCTTGGCCGTTAGGCGTCTCTGCCGCGACCCATGACAAACGTCTTCGCTGACCTTCGGGCAAAATACCTCACACTGCCGCGGCCGGACATACCCGCTGCCCCTACCGCACCTGACCCGTAGGGAATCGTTATGGAGATTGCCTATCCTCAGGCGGTTCTAACAACCGTCGCTTTTGCGGACGGAACCGCCAGCGTACTTCGGAGTACCGGTGGGGGCTTCTTCGGAGGTGGTGACGCCGGTGTCCAACGCTCCCGCGAAGAGTTTCTGAAGCAGGCGCAGGCAATCCTTTCCCAGATGACGCAAGTCAACGACTTCCCTGAGCCAAATGCAGGAAACGCGGTCTTCTACGCCCGCACTGATAGGGGCGTATTTACTCGCTCGGCATCCATTTCAGAGCTTCAGACACCAGGCCATCCGCTGCGCCAACTGTACTTTGCGGGCCTGCAGGTCTTGAATGCATATCTTAGGCCGCAAAAGCAGGCACAGAAGTGAACGAGCCGCCTAACAATTGCTGGAGCGGCCGTGAGAGCTGAGGAGGCGCGCTGTCGCGCCGGAATTATGGTGCGCGCACGGCGCGCGATCTTCTAAAGCGGTCGGCCGCTCAGGTTTACCGTTAGACGGCCGCTGGAGTGTCGATCCGCATGCGTACGTTAGCCGGCCAATTCAGCGACCCTGACACGAATCGCGCTGGTCCTTACAGCCTCAAAAAAGAGAGTCCCAGCTATGCGCTCACAATTTCAGAGGTTGAATCGGGAAATTTGGGGCCTGACACTTAGCTCTTGTATGGCCTCGGCCTCGGTAGCCACGGAGCCGGCGAACTCTCAGTCGCCGCCGCGCACCGACGCGAAACAACAGATCCTAGACCTCGAAAAGGAATGGACGGCCGCTGAAAACAGCCACGACGCGGCCGTGCTACGGCGCATTCTTGATGACAGGTTCGTGGCGCTCGGCACTCATAAGACCTACGATAAAGAAGCTTTCATCAAGATAGAAACTGACGGCGATGTCGATCCTACTGCTTCGCAGACAATCACTTACGACGCAGTGGTCATCGATGGCGACACCGCGGTGGTTATTGGCACCGACACCGGACACGGGACGAAAGACGGCGCGGCATACACCGTGGTCTTCAAATACATGGCGACCTACATCCGCCGCCACGGACACTGGCTCGCGCTAGCAGAGCATATTGTGCCGGAAGCAAAGTAGAGAGGCGGTTAGGTGCAGCCGTCTAACAATTGTTGGAGGGGGCCGTGATGCGCTTCTTGCTTGGCGCCTCGGGCGCGGGAATATTGTGCGCCCTCGGCGCCATAGGCCGGCGCTTCTGTGCGGCCCCTCAACTTCACCGTTACGAGAACGCGGGAGATGCCCCTAAAATCTGGCCAATTCGGGTGGCTAATTGTGGGCATTTGGGGCTTTGTCGCGCTTCTTGACACCGTACACGGTGACCCCGTGCGGGACGCGGTTCTCATCGTTCTGGCCGCGATGGTTACCGTGCTCGCTCTCTCCAAGACGCGTTTGCATTTTAGTCTCATGCAGCGCCTATTCTTTTTGCCGGCGCTCACTTGGGCAATGTTCATCTCCTACGCGCTGCTCCTCAGTGGCGTGGAAGCGTTACTTCCCAAAGGTCATGCATTTCTGTGGCTTCCATTCATCGGCTGGAGCGCGGCGATCTCCGCTCCCGTCGTCGCAGCTGTTTACGGAACCGTGTCCGTGCTGCTGATGCAGCGTGACGCGATCTTGATTACGACCGCCTCAGCCGGACTTGTAGGTCTGCTTAGCATCTCCGCCACACATACCAGGTATCTCTATCCTTACACCGAAGCACTCTGGTTGGTGGGTACGGTATTTACGGCTACGGTACTTGTCTCCCGCGTTCTCCTAACAAACTATTGGAACGGCCATGAGACAATCACCTAAGAGCGCCGCGAGCGTCGATCTATGGTTGCTCGCGGCGCTAGGTAAGCGTCGGTGGGTGGCCGCTCAACCTGACCGTTAGGCCTCTGCACACGTGGCCGACCAACTCACAATTCGCCCCGTCCTGCGATCCGACTACGACCGCTGGCGACCGCTCTGGGACGCGTATAACGCGTTCTATGGTCGCAGCGGTTCAACGGCCCTTTCCGGAGAGATCACTCGAGCCACTTGGGATCGGTTCTTCGATTCTTCCGAGCCCGTAAGGGCGATTGTTGCGGAGGAGGCAGGCTACCTCGTGGGCCTGTCGCACTATGTTTTTCATCGCAGCACAACCCGATTGCACGATATCTGCTACCTACAGGATCTCTTTACGGCTGAGCATGCTCGAGGTCGTGGCATCGGGCGAAGCTTGATTGAGGCTGTATATGCCATAGCTCGGACCGCCGGGAGTTCTCGCGTCTACTGGCAGACGCAAAGCACGAACCACGCCGGCCGTGCGCTGTATGACAAAGTCGCACAGCATCTTGGCTTCATCGTCTACTCACATGAACTCTGAAGTCAGTCGGTTCCAAGGGCCTAACAATCGTTGGAGGGGTCCGTGAGAGTCGGTAGAGCCGCCGCGGGTGCGGGACGGCAGTGTGCACCCTGGGCCACAATCGGGCGCCTTCGCGCGGCCCCTCAACTTCACCGTTAGCTGCCATGAAGCGCCTGATGCCGTTCCTCTGCGCCGTAGTCGTTGCTGGGTGCGATCCGGCGCATATCGTCAAGTTCGACGCTACGCCCCGCTCCGAAGCGGCGAGGCCTGTCGCTGACGTTCTGGCTCCGATAGAGCAGCGCTTTCAGCTTACGAAACATGGCTCCGACGCTAATTTCACGATCGGTCGTGAATGGCACAGCGTTGAGCACGGTCATCCCAGCACGATTTGGATTACCTGCCGCCGCACCGACGATCGCTGGGAATTCACGCTGGTTGAATGGCTGGTTTTCCGCGAATCGCCATTCGGTGCGCAACTGCGGAGCGCAGCTTGGGACGAGTTACGGGATAGTGGGTATGAGGTTGTGTTGCGCAAATGACAGCTCACAATCGTTGGACGGGGCCGTGATACATAAGCGGTTTCGCGATCGGGCGCAGAGAGATTGTGCGCCCTCGGCGCCATGGGGTACATGCGTGCGGCCCCTCGGCCTAACAAACGCTGGAGCGGGATTAGCAAACAGAAACCTTGTGGTATCCGCGGCCAATGCGATGGAAGAGGTCGGGGACAGATATGATCACCAGCACCCATCCGATCATGATCGATCCTTCAGGACGTCGCCTCAATTCGTGGTTTGTCGCCAGCGATGACGCCGAACAATCGTTGCAGAGGACCGTGAACGTGTGGCACATAATTGGGGATTCTGGGCGGGACCTCGATTTCGCCATTAGGGATTCGGGAAGAGCACATGCGTTTGCCTGAGCCGCTTTTCATCATCATTAACCCAATGATGCGAATGCTATTGCGGTCGCCGCTTCATTTCCTGCTGAGCAAGAGCCTCATGCTCATTACCTTCAGAGGAAGGAAAAGCGGGCGCCTTTTTACGACGCCGGTGCGATACATCCGATGCGGAGATGCGGTACGTTGCTTCACCGCGGCAGAAAATCTGTGGTGGCGCAATTTGCGCGGTGGCGCTCAGGTCACACTCCGCCTTGAAGGTGCCGATCGCCGCTATCTTGCCGCCCCGCTCGCGGGCGGCCGCGACGCAGTTCGCGCCGCACTCGTCCACTACCTGGGCATCTTTCCCCAGGACGCCGCCTACCATGAGATCCGGTTGAACCCGGACAAATCGCTGGTTGCCGAAGATCTGGAAAGGGCGTTGCAACACGCCGTAGTTATCGAGGCGCGGCCTGCCGGGTGAGGCACTCTGCGCCGGATCCCCGAGAATCGCTGCAGCGGCCGTAAGAGCTGAGGTTGCGCCACGCGCGCCCGGGTGAGGGTGCGTGCATGACGCGCGATCTGTCCGGGCGGTCGGGCGTCGCACGGGCCGCCCGGCGCGAATGTCCCGCGCCGCCTGAGGCTGGTTGGAGAGCATTCCCAGGAGGACGCTCACCCGGGTGCCGCCGCCCGCCCTCTGCCACTCTTGCCCGATCCGTGCCCGATCCGTGTGTCCGCTGACGAGCGTATGGAGCACCGGCGGCCGGCCCGCTACCCGCCCTCCGCCGGGCCGACTCCCTAGCTGCATTGCCTGAGACAGGCTCGGTGGGGCATTCTCGGTCGTGGCAAGGCGCAGAGAGTGCGGATGCGGGAGCAGTCGCTGCAGCGCGTGAGTACACCGACCGGGGCGGTGTTCTTGAGCTATGCCTCGCAGGATGCCGAGGTGGCTCAGCGCATTTGCGCGGGACTGCGCGCGGCGGGCGTCGAGGTGTGGTTCGACCAGAGCGAGCTGCGGGGCGGCGATGCCTGGGATCGGCAGATCCGCGAGCGGATTCACGACTGCCGCCTGTTCATGGCCCTTATCTCCGCCAACACGGAAGCCCGTGACGAGGGCTACTTTCGACACGAGTGGCAACTTGCGGTCGAACGCACCCACCACATGTCGGACAACAAGGCCTTCCTCGTCCCTATCGTCATCGACGATACGCACGAGCGCGGCGCTTCAGTGCCGGACAAGCTGCACGAAGTGCAGTGGACGCGCTTGCCGGGCGGCGTGACCCACCCGCAGTTCGTCGCGCGCATCAAGAGCCTGCTGTCGCCGGATCCTCCTGCCAGTGCCGCCGGCTCAGGTTCGCCGCCGATACTTCCGAAGGCGGAGAGGCCGTCGCCGTCGAGCCGTGCCGTGCCCGTTGCCGTCCTTGCGCTTTTCCTGGCGGCGCTTGCGTACCTGCTGGTCAGTAAACCGTGGAACGCCAAGCCCGCGTCCCCGCCGGCGGTATCCGGCGCGGCGGCATCCTCCCCGGCACCGCCCGCGGCCTTCGCCCCCGCGTCGCGCTCGATAGCGGTACTGCCATTCGCCGACATGAGCGAGAAGCACGATCAGGAGTACTTCGCCGACGGCATGGCCGAGGAAATCATCGATCTGCTGACCAAGATCCCGGAGCTGCGGGTCATCGGGCGCACCTCGTCGTTTTCCTTCAAAGGGCGCTCCGACGACCTGCGCTCGATCGGCGAAAAGCTGGGAGCAGCCTACATCGTCGAAGGCAGCGTGCGCCGCGCAAACGACCGAGTCCGCGTCACCGCGCAGCTGATCGACGCACATTCCGGCACGCACCTGTGGTCCGAGAAGTATGACCGCGACTTTGGCGACGTGCTGGCCTTGCAGGACCAAATTGCACGCGGCATCGCGCGTGCACTTCAGTTGGCGGTAGGTGCCGACGAACCGGGGATCCCGCAGCTGCAAAACCCGGAAGCTTACACGTTCTACCTGCGAGGCCGATCGGCCATCGACCGCGGCAGTGCCGGAGTGAGCGAAGCCAAGACGGATCTGGAGCAGTCTCTCTCACTCGATCCGAGCTTCGTCAGGGCTGCCGAGGCACTGGCACTGGCCTACGTGGACGAGGTCGCCGACAACGTGACGTCCAGTCAGGTCGGATGGCCCGCTGCCGTGGAGGCGGCGCAACGGGCACTGCGTCTTGATCCCAACTCGGCCATGGCGCACGCCGTTCTGGGTCTCGAGGCGGCCACCTATGCTTACGATTGGCCGCGCGCCTCTGCGCAGCTCGATGCGACGCTGGCACTGAAACCCCGTGACCCGTACGCCCTCTTCGTGGCCGCCTGGCTCGCCTTCGATATCGGTCGCCATGCGGAGGCGCTGCGACTGCAGGATGCCTCCATCGCGCTGGATCCGCTGAATCCGGATTCGCATCAAAATGGCGCCTACATCCGCTACTTGATGGGAGATCTGGACGCGGCCGAGAGAGGCTTTCGGCGGAGTATTGAAATCAGCCCCACGTTCGAGGGCAACCATCGGATGATCGGGGAGATCCTGCTGCAACGCCACCAGCCCGAAGCGGCGCTCAAGGAGATGGAGGCTGAGTCCGCATCCGGCCGGGAGCTCGGGCTGGCGCTGGTGTACTTCGCGCTCGGGCGCCGCGCCGACTCGGAGGCCGCCCTGGCACGCGTCGAGCGCGCGGTTCCCCGGTTCGGAGAGCTCAATGTCGCGCTGGTCTATGCTTATCGCGGCGATCTGGACCAGGCATTTCAATGGCTCGACAGGGCGGTCGCCTCGCGCGACATCAATCTCGGGCATCGCCTCAAGTACGATCCGATATTCAGCCGGCTACGCGGCGACGCGCGCTACCAGAGACTCCTGCGCAGCATGAACCTGTCCGAGTGAGCGCTGTGCGGCGCGCGGAATGCGCCGGCTTCAGGGGCGCGCGTGGCATGACCCGCCGCTGCACTTTCGGTATCTCGGGTCGGACGCGATTGATCGCCCCTTGGCCTGATAGAGGCCTGGGAGGCGATCCATGCGGCGGCGTGGCGTGTACGCTAGGCCGCGCATGAAATACTGGCGCCACTTGGCAGCTCTTCCGTTCCTTCTTTCGCTCGGTGGCTGCTGGGAGATCACCACCTATGTCTCGCCGGCGGCATCCGGCACGGTAATCGACGCGGCCACCCAGAAGCCCGTCCCGGGAGCGACCATTTCGGTGGCTGACCATCCCGGGCTGTTTGCGCAAACGAACGCCGACGGGCAATTCACCTTGGTGCCCACGACGCGCACGACCCATATCTTTTGGCTCGCGCCCTACCGATCGCTTCCGCCTGGGGGCACCATTGTCGTCTTTGCCGAGGGCTATGCGTCGCGGGAGCTGGCGGTCAACAGCGCCGAGCCGCTCCAGATCTCCTTGGTCAGGGCCCGCTAGTGCGGCGACCCATCGTCGGGCGGCGGCCGGACCTCGAACGACCCATGGATGCCGCGGTTCGGCGTCCGGCATCGGCACCGTGCTTAAGGCATGCGCGGACGGGCGGCGCCCGCGCACCGCGGCGCGCGCGTCCCGCATGATCGCCGGCCTTCGCCAGGTCGCCGTCATCGGCGCTGCCGGTGGGCTGGGCCAGGGCATCCTGGCGGTGTGCCGGGAGGAGGGCATCTCCTTCACGGCCATGGTCCGCTCGCGGCCGGAACGGATCACAGGCGTGCCCCCGGGTTCGCGGGTTGTCGTGGTGACCTCGCTGGCCGACCGAGCCGCGCTGACGGCGGCGCTCGCAGGGGCTGACGCAGTCCTCACGGCCCTGGGTGTCACGGCCACCAGCCAAGATCCCTCCGCCACGCTCTCTGCGAACATGCGTACGGTGGAGCAGGCGATGTCAGAAGCCGGGGTGGATCGGATCGTCATGATCAACACGCTGCTGGCCTCTGGGCCGGGCACGCCGGCGAGTCTGCCGATGCGGTTGTTCTCGTGGATGCCGGGCAGCGTGGGTCGTGGCGCCAGGGAGCAGCAGGCGGTGCTGGACGCCCTCGGTCGCGGCGCGTTCTCCTCGCTGCGCTGGACGCTCGTCCGCGGCGGGCTGAACGTCCGCGGACGGGACGAGCCGCCGGTCGCCGCGGCGGACTGGGCGGGCGCGCCGAACTCCTGGAAGCCGGTTTCGTATCTCGCAATGGGTCGCTGGATGCTGGAGGAGGCCGCGGCCTGCCGGTTCGTCCATGCCGCACCGCTGGTGTCGCGGCGGCGGTGAGGGCCGGACGCGAGTCCGACCTCACCCGTCCCGGCCAGCGGTGACAGCTCACGGCCCGCGTAGCCAGCCGGCCGCGACCCGCGCATGATGGGGCCGCTGCGCGGAGCGTGGGTCCTGGGAGACGGAGGACATGGATCAGGCCATCATCTTCAAGCCCTTTGTGGCGACCATGCTGTTGACGTTGGTGGTATGGGTGTACATGTACGGCCGGCGCCTTCCCTTCATCTTCGCGAGCGGCCTGGACCCCAAGCGGATGACCCCGGCGGAACTGGCGCTGCGCTCGCCGCCCCGCGTATCCAACCCGTCCGACAACCTGAAGAACCTGTTCGAGCTGCCGACCGTCTTTTACGCGGTGGTCCTGTACCTGTACGCGACCCGGCGGGTGGACGCAGCGTACGTGGCGGCGGCGTGGGGGTTCTTCGCGTTTCGCGTGCTTCACAGCGCCGTGCACTGCACCTTCAACTTCATCCCGCTCCGTTTCTTCCTGTACGTCATCGGCGCCGGCGCGTTGTGGTTCATGGTCCTGCGGGCCGCGCTGGCCGCGCTCGCATGAATACCCGCGTGCCCCGGCCGCCGGCCGTGCCATGCGGCGCCGCGCGGTCATGTCGCTCTGCGGCACCGGAGGCCCGGTGCGCCGGGTCGAGGTCATGACTGCCGCGATCGCCGCGGAATCCCTGGGCCCGGAGCTGGTGCGGCTGCTGGCCGAGAACCAGCTGCCCACGGCGGACCTGCCCGTGTCCCCGGCGCACTTCTTCACCGCCCGCGCGGACGGTCACCTCCTGGGCCTCGTCGGCCTCGAGCCCCGGGGAGACGGCGCGCTGCTGCGCTCCCTCGCGGTCGCCCGCGCGGCCCGCGGCCTCGGGATCGGCACGGGGCTGGTGCGGCATGCCGAGCGGGCGGCCGCCTCGGCAAACCTGCGCGCCGTCTATCTGCTCACGACCACCGCCGGGGAGTTCTTCGCCGCGCTCGGATACGAGCCGCTGCCGCGCAGCGACGCGCCGACCGGCATCGCCTCGACGGCGGAGTTCTCCTCCCTGTGCCCGGATACCTCGGCGTTCATGTACAAGAAGCTGTGAGGGTGCGCGCGGCCTGGCAGCGGTCACCCCACCCGTTTCACAAACCTACCCACATCCATGGCCCCGCAACACCTCGCCCTGACCTCCGTCCTCGTGCGCGACTACGATGAAGCCATCGCCTTCTACGTCGGGGTCCTGGGATTTGAACTCATCGAGGATTCGCCCGTCGCGACGCAGAACAAGCGGTGGGTCGTGGTGGCCCCGCCCGGATCGGCCGGGCCGGGCCTCCTGCTGGCCCGCGCAGCCACCCCGGAGCAGGCCTCACGGGTGGGCAACCAGACCGGCGGCCGGGTCTTTCTGTTCCTGCATACCGATGACTTCTGGCGCGACTTCCATGCCTACACGGCGAAGGGGATACGCTTCGTGCGGCCACCGGCCGAGGAGCCTCATGGCACCGTCGCGGTCTTTCGTGATCTTTACGGCAATCTCTGGGACTTGATCCAGCCGCGGACAGGCGCGTGCTGAACCTGGCGCGGCCGGCAGGCGGCGACCGGCTTCCACGCCGGTCTGCGGCCCGGCTGCCGCCATGAGTCGCGAAGTCATCGACTCCCGCGTGGCCGTCCCGGGCGGCAGCCTCTTCGTGCGCCGCTGGAGCGTCGGTCACGAGGAGCGCCCGCCGATCCTCCTGCTGCACGACTCGCTCGGCTCGGTCGAACAGTGGCGCGACTTCCCCGCGGCACTGGCAGCGGCGGCCGCGAGCGACGTGGTGGCCTACGATCGGCTCGGCTTCGGCAGATCCACCGCGCGCCTCGGGCGGCCGACGGTGGATTTTGTCCGTGACGAGGCGGTGACGTCCTTCCCGGCGCTGCGCAGTGCCCTCGGGCTCACGCGCTTCTGCGTGTTCGGGCACAGCGTCGGAGGCGCGATGGCGCTGATCATTGCGGCCCTGAGCCCCGGCGCCTGCACGGCGGTGGTCACCGAAGCGGCCCAGGCGTGCGTCGAGCCGCGCACGCTGGCCGGCATCCGTGCGGCCCGGTTGCAGTTCCGCGCGCCCGAGCAGTTCCGCAAGCTCGTGAAGTGGCATGGCGAGAAGGCCGGATGGGTGCTGGATGCCTGGACCGAGGTCTGGCTGTCGGCCGAATTCGCCGCCTGGAACCTCGATGAGTACCTGCGGATGATCACCTGCCCCGTCCTCGCCATCCATGGCGGGCGCGATGAATTCGGGTCCGTGGAGTTCCCGCGCCGTATCACGCGCCAGGTGCGCGGGCCGGCGGAACAGGCGATCTGGGAGGACTGCGGTCACGTCCCGCACCGCGAGAAGCAGGACGAGGTCCTGCGCGTCACCGCGGGCTTCCTTACCCGATGGGCCTGCGCATGAGCGGGACGTCCCGCGCGCCGGGCGGCGAGGGGACGGTGCCGCGCACGCCGCATCGCGGCACCCGGGGCGGCGCGTGATCCGCGTCCGCGCCATGACCGAAGGCGATGCGCTCCGCGTCCTGGGTGTCAACGCCGCGGCCGGATCCGGCGTCGCGTCGCTGGACGCGGCGGAACTGGCCCGCCTGCTGGCGCTCCCCAACGAGCACCGGGTGGCGATCGCGGGCGAGGATGCGGCCTTCGGCTACGCGCTGGCCTTTCCCCGGGAAGCCGCCTACGACGGCGAGGAGTTCCGGGCGTTGCGATCGGCCATCGCCGCGCCGTTCATCTACATCGACCAGGTCGCCGTGGCCGCGGCCCACCACCGCCGCGGCCTCGGGCGCGCCCTGTACCAGGCGCTTGAACGCATCGCGGCCCGTCATAGAATCCGCATCCTGTGCTGCGAGGTGAACACGCGACCGCCGAATCCCGCCTCGCTCGCCTTTCACGCGAGGATGGGGTTTGACGCCTTCGGCACGCTGACCGTCTCGGACGGCCGGGAAGTCAGGCTGCTCACGCGGACGCTCCCCGACCCGGAAGGAGCCTGAGCATGGGTGCACACCGATACTGGTACACCGTCCCCTACCAGCCGGACATCAACGCGGCCCTGCAGGCGCTGCGTGCGCGCGAGTTCGAGGCCGGTCGCTACAACCCTGTGATCCCGTTCCCCGAGTTCCCGGTGACCGTGTCTTCCGCCGCGCCGGGCCGGGGCCACGCGTCCATCGAGTCTGCCCTGGCCGCCGCGCAGGCTCCCGGAACCCGATCCATCCTGGACATCGGCTCGGTCGCCGAAGAGCCGGACTTCTTCGTCGCCGCACCCTTGTGCGAGGACACGCTGCAGGCGACCTACGGGACGATCCGCCCGACCCGGGAGATGGTGGACGCCCACCTGGCCGTCATCGGCCACCTCAACCGGGGGCATGCGGCCTACGTCGTCATCTACGCCGACGAAGTGCCGCGGGAGATCCTGTTCGCGGGCTATTCGTTCGACTGAAGGCGCCGGCGCGCCGCTGCCCATCGACCATTCAGATTCGGGCCGCGAGTATCCCGTGATCGGGACGTACGGGGCTCGGCCAACTTCGAGGGTCGGTCACGCATCCCGGGCGAGTTACCCGAGCGCCGCGGACGCTAACGCAAAAGTGCCCGGCCGGCTCGGCGAGCCGGCCGGGCACTGGCGCGCCCGGTCAGGCGTTGCAGGTGCACGCGGGCGTGCAGGTCGCGCCGGGCTTGCACTGGCACGCCGGGCCGCACGGGCAGGCGGGGCCACAGCCGCAGGCCATCCCCCGTTCGGTGACGGGGCCGGTCGCGATCGAGTCATCATTTGCAGCAGGGTTCATAGGTGCTCCAGAAGTGGGTGATCGGGCGAGCGAAACTCTAGCCACCCCGGGCGACGGACAATTGAACAAAACGGCTATTGCAGCCGGACGCTGGCGGGTGCGATGCCGAACATCCTGCGGAACGTGCGTGACAGGTGGGCCGAGTCGGCGAAACCGCCCGTGTGCGCAGCCTCGGTGAGCGTCTTGCCGGCGACGTACGCGGCGAGCGCGCACTCCAGGCGCAACCACAGCAGGTAAGCCCGGAAGCCGACGCCCGTCTCCTGCATGAACAGATGCCGGAAACGGTCGGGCGAGAGGTGCACCGCCGCGGCCATCGAGCGCAGCGGGATCGCCGCGCCCAGCCGCTTGCGCATCAGCTCCAGCGCGCGCACGACCCGCGCATCCGCATCGTGCGCAGGCGCGGGGCAGACCCCGCAGATCCGCTCGACCGCGGCGCGCGCCAGGCCGATGAGGGCCGCATCGCCGGCCCGCCTGTCGAAGGCTGCCGCCAGCTCCGCGACCTCGCGCGCGAGCGCACCCGGCGGCAGCGCATGGATGCCGGCGGCGCGGTGCAGCCGCTGCAGCAGCCGTCCCTGCTGCGACTCCGGTTCCACGAAGATCTGCGCCACCGGCTGCGCGCGCGCATCGAAGGCATGCGGGTGGTGGGCCGTCACGAGCGCCGCGGCGTGGCTCACCCAGTCCCCCGCCGGCCCCTTCAGCTGCACGCGCGCGCCGGGAAAGGGGAGCGTGATCTGGAGCGCGTGGTGGGCGTGGGGTCGGGTCGGCTCGCCGCCGCGCCCGATCCACAGGCTGCCGCCGCGCCAGAACAGGATGCGTCCGTGTGCCGATTCCTTCATGTGATCGCACGGGTGAGGGGTGCTCGAACTCGGAAGAGTAGCAAACGCCCCGCAGTCCCCGGCCGCGACCCGCCGGAGGAGGGTGGCCGCCGCCAGGAAGTGTGTGAGACTACGGCCTGCCGCGGGCGGCGCGCGCCGCATAGCGGGAACCGGAACCCCGCGCCCGTGGAACGCCGGGGCCGGCACCGAGGGCGGGCGTCCACGTTCACAACACCATGAGGAGCACGGGTGAGCCACGATCGGGTCCCGGAGACGAAGGGTGTCACGGTACAGCTGCTTGCAACGCTCGACCTGGGGCCGGAGCTCGAAGGCATGGCCGGACGGGAACTGCGGATGCGCCTGGTGACCCTCGAGCCGGGCGGCGTCTTCGGTCCCCTCCACGACCACAAGGGCCGGCCGGGCATCGTCTACATCCTCCAGGGGACGATCACCGACCACCGGGAGGGGGTCGCGACCGATTACGGACCCGGCGTGGGCTGGCCCGAAGACCGCAACACCACGCACTGGCTGGAGAACCGGGGCGCGGTGGCGGCCGTGGAGATCTCGGTCGACATCGTGACGAAGGGATGAACGGGCCTATCCCACGCCGCTGTCGCAGCCGCTGCCTTCTTTGGCCTATCCTTTCCTCGCCACGGCGCAACTGGGCGGGTCCTGGGAATGGCGCGGCGGCCTGACGACCGACTAAAACGACGATACAGGGGGAGACACGCATGAGCCTGGACAGACGATTCCTGGTATGGGCACTCGGGTACGCCGTGCTCGGCATGTGCCTCGGGATCTACATGGCGGCCTCGCAGAACCACGGGGAGTTCGTCACGCACGCCCACATCCTCCTGATCGGCTTCGTGCTCTCCCTGGTGTACGGCCTCATCCACCGGCTGTGGCTGGAGGGGCCGGCCCGCCCGCTTGCGAACCTGCAGTTCTGGCTGCACCAGCTGGCGGCGCTCGTCCTGTGCACGGGCCTCTTCCTGCTCTACGGCAACTTCATGCCCCTGGCGACGCTCGACCCGATCCTGGGGGTCGCCTCCGTCGGCGTGCTCATCGGCATGCTCTTGATGCTCTACCTGGTGGTGAAGGGCAGCAAGGCCCGCAGCCCCGCGCTTCCCTGACGGTGCGCCCGCGCGCACGCGGGGAGCCGCGGAAGACCGTGGCGGACACCGGCGCGTTGCATCCGGCGACGGACGCCTTCGATGCCCTCGCGAGGGCGCCCGGCCATCACGAGGTCCTGCTGGAGAATGACCGTGTGCGGGTCCTCGATACCCGGGTGCGGCCCGGTGAGCGCACCCCCGTGCACGGCCACGAGTGGCCGGCCGCGCTGTACGTGCTCAGCTGGAGCGACTTCGTGCGCTACGACCCGGGCGGCACCGTGCTCCTGGACTCGAGGACCCTGGCCTCGCGGCCGGCACCGGGCACCGCCCTGTGGGGCGGCCCGATCGGCCCGCACTCCGTGCACAACGTCGGGACCACGGACCTGCACATCGTCGCGGTGGAGATCAAGGAGTAGCGCCCGCCGCCGGCGTCGCACGCATGCACCTGGCCTCCCGCGCTGCCTTCCTGACGCGCCTCGGCACCCTGCTCACCGCAGGCCTCGTCCTCGTGGCCTGCGCCCGCGCCCCGGGCGCGCCGCCCGCGCCCGTCGTCGGGACCTGGCTCATGCAGATCCCCGAGGCGCCCTTTCCGGTGCACCTGTTCACGTTCCATGCCGATGGCACGGTGCTGCAGTCCAATCCGGATGCCGGGGATCCGGGCAGCAGCGACAGCAACGCGATGGGTGCATGGCAGGCCACCCCGCAGGGGATCCGCGGCAGGCTGGTGGAGGTGCTGGCCGACCGGGGGACCCGCCGGTTCACCGGGCGCGGGGAGATTTCCTTCGTGCTCACCGTGACGGACGACACCTTCCAGGGCACCGCGAGCGCCGTCTTCTACGACCCGCAGGGAGCGCAGGTTCGCGGACCCGTCCAGGCCAGCCTGCAGGGGCAGCGTGTCTCGCCCCGGCCGTGAAGCCGCCGGCCCGGCGGCGCTGCCCGCGGGCAATCGGGCCGGCCGCCGCGGCTGAGGGCGGCGCGGCGGCGGTGCCAGTTGCTTCCCCGCAGGATTCTCGGAAGATAGGCGGCCCGCCCCCTAAGGACCCACCCCGATGAACGCGCGCTCCGTCTTCCCGGCCCTGCTGGCCGCCGGGATCCTGACCATCGCCCGGGCCGAGCCGCCCGTCCTCGTCGCCCCCTGGCAGGCGCAGCAGAAGTCCGCGGCGGTGGCCAGCTGCCGCGCGGCCATCCTCGACAACGTCGCGCGCGAGTACCTCGCCCGCAACCACCTCGCCGAGGGTGAGCTGCCTCCCGACTTCCGGACGAAGGTGGTGCCGGTGGTCGAGCCGCTGCTGAAGACCTGCGACTGCAGCATCGCCGTGCTCTCCGGGGAGGTGACCTACGCGGAGTTCCAGGCCAGCACCCCGAGGGTCGTGCAGCGCACGAAGGACCTGGTCGCCAAGGGCGGCACCTGCGCCGCACCCTCCGATCCCTGAAGGAGTGCCCTCATGCCCAAGGCCTACTGGATCGCCGCCTACCGCTCCATCCGCGACCCCGAGGCGCTGGCCGCCTACGCGAAGCTCGCCCTCCCGGCGCTGGAGGCCGCGGGCGGGCGCTTCCTGGCGCGCGGCCTGCCGGGCAAGGTCTACGAGGGCGGCCTGTCGCAGCGCACCGTCCTGATCGAGTTCGACAGCCTCGCCCGGGCGGTCGCCGCCCACGACAGCGCCGCCTATCAGGCGGCGCTGCGCCTGCTCGGCGACGCGGCGGAGCGCGACCTGCGCCTCGTCGAGGGCATCGGCTGAACGGCCGGCGCGCGCATGGCGCTCCTCTTCTCCTACGGGACGCTGCAGCAGGAGGCGGTGCAGCTGGCCACCTTCGGGCGGCGCCTGTCCGGGGCTGCCGATGCGCTGGTCGGCTTCGAGCAGGCGCTGGTCCTCATCGAGGATGCGGACGTGGTCGCCACCAGCGGCAAGACCCACCACCCGATCGTCAGGCCCTGCGCCGATCCTTCCCGGCGCATCGACGGGACGGTCTTCGAGCTGACGGAGGCGGAACTCGCGTGCGCGGACCGCTACGAGGTGGCCGCCTACCGGCGCATCGCCGCCGGGCTCGCCAGCGGGGCCCGCGCCTGGGTGTACGTGGACGCCCGCTTCGCCGGCGATGCGGCCTAGGCGCGGCCGATGCACGGCGCGGCGGTTTCTGGTCTACTCCGGGCGGGCGCGGCGGTGCACCGGGGGATCGAGAGCTGACATGTGGCACGCGGGGGGCTGTCATTGCGGTCGGGTGCGCTTCGAGGTCGAGGCCCCCGCGCACCTCTCGGTGGCCGACTGCAACTGCAGCATCTGCGCCAAGTCCGGGTTCCTGCACCTGATCGTCGAGAAGGCGCGGTTCCGCCTGCTCTCGGGCGAGGACAGCCTCACCCTCTACCAGTTCAACACCGGCACCGCGCGGCACCTGTTCTGCAAGGTCTGTGGCGTGAAGTCCTTCTACGTGCCGCGCTCCTTCCCCGAGGGCTACAGCGTCAACGCCCGCTGCCTGGACGGGGGCACGGTGACCGGCATGACGGTGCAGCCCTTCGACGGGCGGGAGTGGGAGAAGAACGTCGCGCACCTGGCGCAGCCCTCGTGAGCCGCCCGGCCCCGCCTGCATCCGCATCCCCAGGAGTTCCCATGAAGCACCCCCGCCTCTGGTCCGCCATCCTGCCGGCCCTGCTGCTCACCGCCGCGGCGCGCGCCGATGCCCCCGCCGCCGCCCCCGGCCTCACCGGCGCCTGGCGGGCGCAGATGCACTTCAGCGGCGGCGCCTTCGCGGGGGTGAAGAACCTCGAGTTCATGTACGTGTACAACGCCGGCGGCACGCTCACCGAGTCCTCCAACTACGACGCCGCGCCGCCGGTGCCGCCCGCCTACGGCATCTGGCGCCAGACCGCGCCCGGGACCTTCCAGAGCAAGTACGTCTTCTACGTCACCAAGGCGCCGGCCCACTTCAAGGAGATCACCCAGGGCGGCGGCTGGTCCCCGGATGGCAGCGGCATCTTCACCGAGGAGATCACGCTGTCCGCCGATGGCAACGCGTACACCGCCAAGGTGCACTACACCGCGTACGACGTGAACGGCAAGCCGGTGCCCGGCGGCGGCGAGGGCACCGCGACCGGCCAGCGCCTCACCTTCTGAGGGCCGCGATGCCCGGCAGCGTCTTCGTCGAGCTGAAGTTCTGGCTGCTGGTGCTGTTCTCGCTGGTGGCGCCGGTGGCGCTGGTGTGGGCCTGCCTCACCGTGCGCGCGGTCTCGCGCCACACCGTGCTGTCGATCGGTCTGGCGCTGGTGGCCATCGCCGGCTTCGACTTCTACCTGCTGCAGGCGCTGGCGAGCGCGGCGCTCAAGACCCCCTCGCGGGCCGACGATGCGCTCTTCGATTCCGAGATCACGGTCGGGCTGTACGTGCTGCCGGCGCTGCTGGCCGGCATCGGCATCAACGTGGTCTCGCACGTGCTGATCGAGCACCTCACCGACGCGCAGCGGCGCTCCGCGCGCACCGGGCAGCCAGCGGCGCCCCGCGGATGAGCCCCCCGAACGGCGGGCTTCCGCGCGTGCCGGCGGTGCGCTGAAGGCGATCTGGCATGCTGTCCCACCTGCGCATGATGGCCGACTACAACCGCTGGGCGAACGCGCGCCTGTACGAGGCGGTCGCGCAGCTGCCCGAGGCGCACTACCGCGCCGACGCCGGCGTCTACTTCATAAGCGTGCACGGCACCCTCAATCACCTGCTCGCCGGCGACCGCATCTGGATGCACCGCCTGCAGGGCGCCGGCGAGTCGCCGCGCGCGCTGGATGCGATCCTGTACGAGGATTTCGCCGCGCTGCGCGCGGCGCGCATCGCCGAGGATGAGCGCATCGCCGGCTACGTCGGTGCCCTCACGCCCGCGCTCCTCGAGGCGATCTGCGAATACCCCTCCCTCGCCGGCGTGCCCCAGCGCACGCCGCGGCGCGAGATCCTCGCGCACCTCTTCAACCACCAGACCCACCACCGCGGCCAGGTGCACGCCGCCCTCACGCGCCTGGGCGTGGCGGAGCCACCGCCGCTGGACCTGCTCATCCTGCAGCGCGAGCGCGCGGCCCGGAGCGCATGAGGATCCTCGGCGTCTCGGGGAGCCTGCGCGCCGCCTCGCTCAACTCGGCGCTGCTGCGCACCGCCGTGCGCATCGCCCCGCCGGGGGTCGAGGTGCGGCTGCTGCGCGGGATCGGGGAGCTGCCGCTCTTCAACCCGGACCTGGAGGGGCAGCCCCCGGCGGCGGTGATCGCGCTGCGGGCCGCGGTCGATGCGGCGGATGCGCTCCTGATCGCGAGCCCCGAGTACGCGCGCGGCGTCTCCGGCCTCCTCAAGAACGCGCTCGACTGGCTGGTCAGCCACGAGGGGTTCGTCGGCAAGCCCGTGGCGCTGCTGAACGCCTCGCCGCGCGCGCACCACGCCCAGGCCGCGCTGCGCGAGACACTGCGCACCATGTCCGCGCTGCTCGTGGAGGAGGCCTGCGCCGCCATCCCGCTCCTGGGCTCCGGGCTCGCCGAGGCCGCCATGGCCGAGGCGCCCGCCGTCACGGTCCCGCTGCGCCGCTCGCTGGAGGCCCTGCGCGATGCGCCCGGCGCCTCCGCCCAGGGTCCCGCCTTCCCGCTGCCCTGAGCGGGCAGTGGAAGTGCGGCCCGGGCCTCAAGTAGCCTGTCGGCGGCGCAGCAGCGGATCCTGCCTTGGAAGCACAGTCACCCGGTCGCTACTACTCCCCCTGGCAGGTCCTGGTCGCGACCATCATCGGCGGCCCGATGGCCGGCGGCTTCTTCATCGCCGGGGACTACAGCGCCTTCGGCGCGGCCGGCCGCGGCCGCGCCGCCCTCATCGTCAGCTGCCTGGTGATCGTGGCGGGCGTGCTGCTGCAGGGGAACCTCACCGCGCAGATGGACCCCGAGGATGCCTCCATCGTGGCCGGGCTCATCGCCGGGCTCTACGGGGTGTTCGCCCGGGCCGCCTTCACCGCGGAGATCGGCCGCCGCCGCGGGGCCGGATGGACGCAGCACGACTGGGCGCGCGTCATCGGCATCTCCATGGGGTTCCTGGTGGCGACGCTGCTGCTGGTCGCGCTGGCGGCCTCGGGCCTCGCGAAGCGGTGAGCACGCCGCGACCCGCCCCCGCGCTCGTGCCGGCGCTCCTCCTGTATGCGGCCGCGAGCCTGTTCCACCACGTGCACAACGCCACCGACCTCGCCGACTATCCGAACCTGCCGGCCTGGCTGACCCCGGCGAAGGTGTACCTGGCGTGGGCGGCGGTGACTGCGGTCGGGCTGTGCGGCTACCTGCTGCAGCGCCGGGGGCGCAGCGCCGGCCTCGCCCTCATCGGCGCGTACGCAGCGCTCGGGCTCGCCGGCCTCGAGCACTACGCGCGCGCACCGCTCGCGGCGCACTCGGCGATGATGAACCTCAGCATCCTCACCGAGGTGGGCGCGGCGCTCGTGCTGCTCGCGGTCGTGGCCGCGCACGCCCTGCCCCGCGCGCGGCGGCCGCGGGCGCGCGCGTGAGACCGGCTCAGCTGGACTCGGAGCGCACCGGGCGGCTCATGAGGCTGCGCACCGCCTCGCGGGCCGGCAGGCCCTCGTAGAGCACGCGGTAGGCCATCTCGCACAGCGGCATCTCCACCTGCACCCGCGCGGCCACCTCGTGGATGGCCTTGGCCGCCCCGTAGCCCTCGACCGCCTGGCCGATGCGGGCCAGCGCCTCCTGCGGGGTGAGCCCGCTCGCCAGCAAAAGGCCGAAGCGGCGGTTGCGCGACTGGTCGTCGGTGCAGGTGAGCACCAGGTCGCCCAGGCCCGCCAGCCCCATGAAGGTCTCCGGCTGCGCGCCGAGGGCCACGCCGAGGCGCGTCATCTCGCGCAGGCCGCGCGTGATCACGGCGACGCGCGTGTTGGCGCCGAAGCCGAGCCCGTCGCTGAACCCGGCGGCGACCGCGAGCGCATTCTTCACCGCCCCGCCGATCTCCACGCCCATGATGTCCGTGGAGGTGTAGGCGCGGAAGTTGCCCGAGGACAGCTCCTCGGCGAGGGACTGTGCGTAGGCGGCATCCTCGGAGGCGACGGTCATGGCCGTGGGCAGCCCGGCGCCGACCTCGCGCGCGAAGGTCGGGCCGGAGAGCACCGCGCCGCGCCGCTGGGCCCCGAGCACCTGGTGCGCCACCTGGTGGGGCAGCAGGCCCGTGCCGGCCTCGAAGCCCTTGGTGGCCCAGGCCAGGCGCATCGCCGGGGTGAGCAGCGGGGCGACCCGCTGCAGCAGCGCGCGCAGCGCCTGGCTCGGCACCACGATGAGCACGTCGGCGGCGCCCGCCAGCGCCTCGGTGAGCTGCGAGGTGACCTGCAGGGAATGCGGGAACTCGATGCCCGGCAGGTAGCGCTCGTTGCTGTTGTCGAGCGCCATCTGCGCGAGCTGCGCGCCATCGCGCCCCCACAGCCGCACCGAGCGCGTGCTGCGCGCGAAGTGCACGGCGAGCGCGGTGCCCCAGGAGCCCGCGCCGAGCACGGCGATGGCGCCGGCATCCGCGGCGCGCGTGCTCATGCGGTCACCTGCTGCAAGGGAGCGCGCGGTGCGCCTAGTTGGTGGTCATCGGCGCCTGTTGCTGCTGCTGGTTCGCCGCGTAGAGCGCGTCGAAGTTCACCGGCGGCAGCAGGAACTGCGGGAAGCCGCCCTGGCTCACCAGGTGCGAGATCGAGGCGCGCGCGTACGGGAACAGCACGCCCGGGCAGGTCGAGGCGATGGCCCGCTTGGTGTCCTCCTCGGACAGGTTGCGGATGACGAACAGGCCCGCCTGCTTCACCTCCACCAGGAACAGCGTCGCCTCCCCGGACTTGGCCGACACGGTGACGGTGAGCACGACCTCGCGCAGCTCGGGGCTGAGCGCCGCGGAGCCGGTCTGCAGGTCGAGGTTGATCTGCGGGTTCCAGTTGCCGTCCAGGCGCGGCCCGGTCGGGGACTCGTAGCTGCAGTCCTTGAGGTACACGTTCTGCAGGGCCAGGACCGGTCCGGTCTCGGTCGCCGCGGCATCGCTGCCGGCTGAATCAATCGCCATGTCGTTTAGGGCTCCGTGCTTTGCAAGAGGGAATCGAGGCGTCCGTCGGCCTCCAGGGCGGCAAGATCGTCGGCACCGCCGACGTGCCGCTCGCCGATGAAGATCTGCGGGATCGTGCTGCGACCGCTGCGGGCCTGGGCCTCGCGGCGCGCCCCCGGCACCGCGTCCGTGTCGATCCACTCGATCGCCACGCCCTTGGCCTGCAGCAGCGCGCGCGCCCGCGCGCAGTAGCCGCACCAGTCCGCACCATACACGATGACCTTGGGGGCGCCCATGAGGCTTACGCGCGCGACAGCGGCAGGTTGTCGGCGCGCCAGGCGGTGAGGCCGCCGCGCAGCGCGAACGCCCGGGTGAAGCCCTGCGCGTTCAGCTGCCGCACCGCCGGGCCGCCGAGCGCGCCGGTATCGTCGTACACGACGACCGGCTTTTCCTTATGCTTCTTCAAAGTGTCGCCCGCCTTTAAGATCTGCTCGCCGCTGAACGGCCGGGCGCCGGCGAGGTGACCGGACTGGAACTGCTCCTGGGGGCGCAGGTCCAGCACCAGGGCGCCCTGGTTCATCAGCCGGATCAGGTCCTGCGGCGAGACCGTCACCTGGCTCTCCGCGCGCAAGCGCAGCTCGTAGACCGCGACCAGCGCGGCGGCGAGCACCGTGCCCAGGGACAGCCAGGGGTGGTGGGCGAGGTATTCGAGGAGGCGATCCATGGGGGAGGCCGGTCTGCCGGGGGCCAAAAAGGGCGCGCATTATAGCGCCCCGCTGCCGTTCGGCACGCCAGCCGCCCGGGCCGCCCTGCTCACCGCCCTGGCCCTGCTCGGGGCGGCCCGGCCGGCCCTCCCGGCGCCCCGCAGCGAGGAGGCCCAGAAGGCCGAGGCCCGCCTGGAGGCGGTCAAGGCGGAGATCGAGCGCATCACCCGCGAGGCGAGCGCGCAGGCCCTCGAGCGCGACCGGCTGACCGGCGAGCTCCGGAGCGCGGAGCTGTCGGTCAGCGACGGGCGCGGCGCGCTCCTGGACGTGCGCCGCGAGCGCGCGGAAGGGGCCGCGCGCCGCGCCGCGCTCGCCGCCGAGCAGAAGGCGCGCGAGGCGCAGCTGGCGCAGAACCGCGCCGCGCTCGCCGGGCAGATGCGCGCCGCCTACCTCATCGGCCGCCAGGAGCCGCTGAAGCTGCTGCTGAACCAGCAGGACCCGGCCCTCGCCGGGCGCATGTTCGCCTACTACAGCTACTTCGGCCGCGCGCGCGCCGGGCAGATCAAGCTCATCGAGAACGACGTGCAGCGCATCGCCGAGCTGCAGGTGGAACTTGAGGCCGAGGACGAGAAGCTCGCCGAGCTGGAGAAGCAGCAGCGCGCGCGGCTTGCGCAGCTGGAGGCCGCGCGCGCCCAGCGCTCGCGGGTGCTGGCGAGCCTGGAGGCGCAGTCGCACACGCGCGCGCAGAACCTCGAGAAGCTGCGCACCCAGCAGGCGGCGCTGGAGAAGCTGCTGCGCGAGCTGCGCGCCGCGAGCGAGAAATTCCCGGTCACCGGCAACGATGCCTTCACCCGCCTGCGCGGCAAGCTCAGCTGGCCGGTCAGCGGGCGCCTGGTGGCGCGCTACGGGGACCCGCGCGCCGGCGGGGTGGTGTGGGACGGGGTGCTGGTGGCCACCGAGCGCGGCAACCCGGTGCGGGCGGTGTGCCAGGGGCGCGTGATCTACGCGGACTGGCTGCCGGGGCTGGGGCTGCTCGCCATCCTCGACCACGGCGACGGTTACCTCAGCCTCTACGGCCACAACGAGAAGCTGTTCAAGGCGGTCGGCGAGAGCGTGGCCGCCGGGGACACCATCGCCGCGGCCGGCGACTCCGGCGGCAGCAGCCGCCCGGAGCTGTACTTCGAGATCCGCAAGGGCGGCAAGCCGGTCGACCCGCGCCCCTGGTTCCGCAGCCCCGACCCCTGAGGGCCCGCGCGCCCGCGCGTGTGACCTGCGTCACCGTTTGGGCCTCTTTACATACTCTCCCGGTGCGGAACCGCCAACTCGCGCAAGGACCGCGCCGGGCGCGTGCGCAATCGTACCGTCACCTCACTGACGGCAGATTCCGCGCGCGATCCGCGACATGAGCCCCGCAGCCACAGGCGATTACGTACCCGGCCAGCCCGGCTACCGCTTCGACCCCTACGTGCGCCTGATGCGCTCGCTGCTGCCGCGCGCCAACAGCATTGCCATGTTCGGCCCCGCCGGCGAGCTGGTCTGGTCGACCGACACCATGACCGGGCCGGACCTGATGAACATCATCGACGATGCGCTGCTCGGTGCGGGCACCAACCCCGGGCTCGCCGGCCAGCTGCGCCTCATCGAGGGCAACCAGCCGGTCTACCTGTGCTGGCTGCGCGACGAGGACCAGAAGCTCATGGCGATCCTGTGCGTGCTCACGCGCGCCGCGGAGTCCGCCGAGCGCCGGCCGCCGGACTTCACCTTCGTGTACTCGCTGCTGGCGCCGGCGCTCGAGTGCCTGCGCCGCGACCTCATCGCCCAGGCGACGATCGAGGAGCTCACCCAGACCGTGGGCGGCCTGGACAAGGACCTGCACCTGCTGCTCAGCCAGGGGGCCGCGCAGTCCGGTGCGCCGGCCGAGGGCTCGAACGAGCTGCAGGTGCTGCTGCAGCAGACCATCGAGCACCTGCGCGCCTGCACCGGCGCGCTGCTGGTGCCGGAGAAGAGCGTGACGCTGGTGCGCTCGGGCGATGCCCTGCTGCCCCCGGACAGCGCCTTCCTCATGCGCTCGCACCGCCGCCTGCTGAGCCTGGCGCAGTCGCAGAAGGAGCCGGTGCTCGCCAACGACACGCAGTCGCCTGAGAACCCGGACGGCTTTAACTACCGCGTGCTGTGCTGCGCGCTGTCCTCGCGCGCCGGCCGCGCCATCGGCATGCTGGTGCTGCTGCGCGAGCCGACCGCGGAACCCTTCACGCAGCGCGACGCCCACATCGCCCAGATCCTCGCCCGCAAGGCGATCGCCGTCATCGAGAGCAGCTTCGACCCGCTCAGCGGGCTCTACACCCGCCCCGAGTTCGAGCGCCGCGTGCGCGCGGTGATCGCCGAGCGCAAGTCGAGCCAGCCCTGGAGCGTGCTCTACATCGACGTCGACCAGCTGCACGCCATCAACGAGAAGTCCGGCATGCACGTCGGGGATGCCCTGCTCGGCCAGCTCGGCGAGCTGATGCGCAAGCGCCTGCCGCCCGGGGGCTTCGGCGCGCGCATCTCCGGGGACCGCTTCGTGCTCATGGTGTCCGCGGCCATCGCCGATGCGGAGCGCTTCGCCGAGGCGCTGCGCGAGGGCGCCGAGCAGCTGCCGATGCTGCAGGCCGACAGCCGCATGCCCGTCTCGATCAGCATCGGCGTGGCGCCGATGGAGCCGACCGCGCAGGAGCTGGCGCACGTGCTGGCCGCCGCCGAGACCGCCTGCAAGGCGGCCAAGGACCGCGGCCGCAACCGCGTCGAGATCTACCAGCCGAGCGATGTCAGCATCGTGCGGCGCTTCGCCGACATCGGCATCTCCGAGCAGCTGCGCGATGCCATCGAGCACGGCCGGCTGCACCTGTACGCGCAGCTGATCCTGCCGTTCGCCTCGGCCGAGACCGCCCGCCCGCACTACGAGCTGCTGCTGCGCATGCGGGACGAGAAGGGCCAGAACGTGGGCCCCGACAGCTTCCTCTCCGCCGCCACCCGCTACCAGCTGATGCCGGTCATCGACCGCTGGGTGGTCAACCACGTCATCGACGCCCTGCAGCCGCGCGCCGGCGTGCTCGAGGGCCGGGCGCTCGGGTTCTGCGTGAACTTCTCCGGCCAGTCGCTCAACGATGACTCCTTCGGCGACATGCTGCTCGAGCGGGTGGCCGCGAGCGGCCTGGACCCGGAGCTGTTGTGCTTCGAGCTCACCGAGAACGCCACCGTCGCCAACCTCGCGCCCGCGGAAAGCCTCATGCGCCGCCTGCGCGACCTGGGCTGCGGGGTGGCGCTGGATGACTTCGGCACCGGCTTGTCCTCGCTCTCCTGCCTGCGCCAGCTGCCGGTCACCATGCTCAAGATCGACGGCAGCTTCGTGCGCGACGTGCTCAAGGACACGCGCGCGGAGTCCATGGTCCGCGCCATCGCCCAGCTGGCCCGCAGCATGTCCATCACCACGGTCGCCGAGTACATCGAGACCGAGGCGATCAGCCGGCGCATCGCCGAGCTGGGCGTCGACTACGGCCAGGGCTTCGCCATCGGCCGCCCGATCCCGCTGTCGGACGTGCTCACCGAGCTGCCGCTGCCGAGCGAGGCCACCAGCGAGCGCCGCGCGCTCGGCGAGGCGGATGCCTGGTACGCGGCCGGCAGCCGCTGAAGGGGCCGCACCCGTGCAGTTCACCGCCGGTCGCAGGACTACGCTCGCCCTCACCTGCGGTGTGATCCTCGGGGTGTGCGCGGCGCTCACCGCCGGGGCGCTCGCCGACCGCCAGGCCCTGCCGGCCCGGCCGCCCGAGGGCGGGCTCGTGCCCGGCCGGGAGGGGCGGGCGTTCGCGGAGGTGTATGCCCGCATCAAGACCGAGTACGTGGACGAGGTGGATGACCACGCGCTCATGGAGAAGGCCATCCGCGGCATGGTGGCCGCGCTCGACCCGCACTCGGCCTACCTCGACAGCAGCCAGCTCGAGGAGGTGCGCCTGAGCACCATGGGCGCCTACCCGGGGGTGGGGATCGAGGTCGGCGGCACCGGCACCGCGGTGCGCATCCTGAAGATCATGGAGGGCTCGCCGGCGCAGCAGGCGGGCCTGCAGGCCAACGACCAGGTGGTGGCCATCGACGGCACCGAGGTCGGCGCGGACCTCGCCGGGGCGCTGGCCCGCCTGCGCGGGCCGGCCGGCACCCCGCTGCACCTGAGCATCCGCCGCAGCACCTCCCCGGCGACCCTGGAGTTCGAGCTCACCCGCACGCGCGTCGAGGTGCACAGCGTCACCGCGCAGCTGCTCGAGCCCGGCTACGGGTACGTGCGCATCTCCACCTTCAGTGGCACCACGCCGGGCGACCTGCGCAACGCGGTATTGCGCCTCAAAAGAGACAATCACGGCGATCTTGCCGGGCTCATGCTCGACCTGCGCAACAATCCCGGCGGCGTGCTCGAGGCGGGGGTCGCCGTGGCGGATGCCTTCCTCGAGTCGGGCGTCATCGTCACCGCCGACGGGCGCACCGAGGACGCCCGCTTCGAGATGGACGCCACCCCGGGGGACCTGATCGACGGCGCCCCGCTGGTGGTGCTGGTCAATGCCGGCTCCGCCTCGGCCTCCGAGATCGTGGCCGGGGCGCTGAAGGACCATGGCCGGGCGCTGCTCATCGGGCGGCGCACCTACGGCAAGGGCTCGGTGCAGACGGTGATGCCGCTCGCCCACGGCGGTGCGGTCAAGCTCACCACCTCGCGCTACTTCACCCCCTCGGGCGCCTCGATCCACGGGCGGGGGCTGACCCCGGACATCCTCGAGGAAGGCGCGGGCGCCGCCCCGGCGGAGCTGCCCGCTGCGGGCGAGGCGCCGCTCGCCGCGCGCGATGCGGACGTGCGCCTGGCCCTTAAGACCCTGCAGCAGCGCACCGCGCCGCGCCCGGCGTCCCCGGCCGCCCGCCCCGGGGTGCCCTGAGCGGCACGGGCGCCAGCCCGCGCGCGCCATCCTCTGTATCCTCGCCGGCATGCTCAGCTGGCTCATCGACCTCGTCCTGCACCTCGACCACCACCTGGTCGAGCTCATCGCGCGCGTGGACATCTGGATCTACCCGCTGCTGTTCGCGGTGATCTTCTGCGAGACGGGGCTCGTAGTGACCCCGTTCCTGCCCGGGGACTCGCTGCTGTTCGCCTTGGGCGCCCTGGCGGCGATCGACACCTCGGGCACGCTGCGCGCGCCGCTGCTGATCGTGCTGCTGGCCGCCGCGGCGGTGCTCGGCAACGTGACCAACTACGCCATCGGCCGCGCCATCGGGCCGCCGGCCTTCAGCGGCCGCTACCGCCTGCTCAAGGTGGAATACCTGCGCCGCACCGAGGCCTTCTTCGAGCGCTACGGCGGACCTGCGGTGCTGGTGTCGCGCTTCATGCCGTTCTTCCGCACGCTCGTGCCCTTCGTCGCCGGCGTCGGCCGCATGCCCTACGGGCGCTTCCTCGGCTACAACCTGGTGGGCGGCACGGCGTGGGTGGTGCTGCTCATCGGCGGCGGCTACCTCTTCGGCAACATCCCGCTGGTGAAGAACCACTTCGGCCTCGTCACCCTCGGCATCATCGCCGCCTCGCTGCTGCCGGGGGTCATCGCCTGGTGGCGGCGGCGCGGCGCGCCCGAGCGCTGACGGCCCCCGTCCGGGGGCCGCCGCGCAGGCTCAGCCGGGGTGCACGAGCGCCAGGACCACCCCGACGAGGCCGCCGAGCAGCAGCGCCAGGGTCGGCGCCGCCGACAGGCCGTAGCCCCAGCTGCGCGAGCCCGGGTCGCGCACGTAGGCGCGGAAGTAGAGGATGCGCCCGAGCAGGTACACCGCGCCGATGCCGGCGGCCCAGGCGGCACTGACGTAGTGCGCGAACAGCACGAGCGCGGGGACGAACACCACCATCAGCTCCAGGGTGTTCATCTGCACGCGGAAGTAGCGCTCGAACACCGCATGGCCGGTGGTGGCGGGCGCTGCGATCTTGTAGGTGCCGCGCGCCTTCCCCACGGCCATGCAGAAGAAGAAGAACTGCAGCAGGGAAAGAGCCAGGACGAGGTGGACCCAGTGCATGAAGCCTCCGCTTTTTTTCCAGAATGGCACAATGCCGCCATGAGCGACAAGGAGCGCGGCTACGCCCACCGCGTCGACGTGCTGGCGGAGGCGCCCCTGGTGTGGAGCGCCCTCACCGACTCGACCCACCTCGCCCGCTGGTGCTCGCCCGGGGCGCACATCCGCGCCCGGCCGGGCGGCAGTTTCCGCGCCAGCGTCGACCGCGTCACCGAGTTCGAGGCGCACATCGACGTGTGCGAGCCGCTGCGCCGGCTGCGGCTGGTGTACCTGCCCACCGCCGAGCTGCCGCCGGCCGAGTCGGTGATGATCGACGACTTCATCCTCGACCCGGTCACGGGGGGCACCATCGTGCGCCTGCTCGGCTCGGGTGTGCCGGCCGGCGGGCAGTGGGATACTCAGTACTGGCGCCTGCGCACCAGCTGGCAGGCCGCGCTCACCCGCCTCAAGGTCTACGTCGAAAAACAACTCAAGCCAGGAGACGCCTCATGATGGGATTCATACTGCGCGCGGTGCTCGCCGCCGCCGGCCTGTGGCTCGCCACGCAGTGGGTGCCGGGCGTGCACGTGGACACCCCGACGACGCTGCTCATCGCCGGGCTGCTGCTCGGCGTGGTCAACGCCATCGTGCGCCCGATCGCCTTCATCCTCACGCTGCCCATCACGCTCATCACGCTGGGCCTCTTCCTGTTCGTGCTGAACGCGGCCATGGTGGCGCTGGTGGCCTGGATGCTGCCGGGCTTCCACCTGGCGAGCTTCGGCGCCGCGCTCCTCACGGCGATCATCGTCTGGATCGTCGGCTGGCTCGGCTCCGGGTTCATCGGCAAGCGCGGCTTCGAGAAGTACCAGCGCGGTTGAGCCGGCGCTACAGCGCCCGCAGGTCCGGCGCCACCCAGGCGTGCCGCGCGTCGACCGAGAACAGGCGCGCGCGCGAGTAGTAGGTCAGCGGCCAGCGGCTGTCGGCGAGCGGCGAGGCCAACAGCTGCCGCAGGGCCTGCGGCAGCGGCACGGCGCGGTGCGCGCGCCGCTGCGCGGCGATCGCGGTCAGGTAGAGGCGCGTGAGCGTCTCGTGGTAGCCGCCGTCGTCGGTGTTGGGCGTGCCCACCGCCTCGTTGTGGCGGCGGATCGCGGCGCGCATCGCCTCCAGGGCCCCCGCGAACCCGAGCCGCTCCAGGTACCACAGTCCCACGGCCAGGTGCGCCGCGTGCGTCCAGCGCGCCTTTCCCAGGCGGCCGGCGGCGAACTCGGCGACGAAGCCGTCGAAGGCGTCGGGGGAGTCGAACATGCCGGCGCGCGCCGCGGCGCGCGCGCCCCTAGCGCAGGGCGCGCCCGGTGCGCCGGTAGAGCAGGTAGACGACCAGCGCGAACACGCCCGCGCCCAGCCACACCGCAGGACCGGCGGCGAACTCATCCGACACCAGCGACAGCGGGAAGTCCTTGCCCGAGAAGGCCACGAGCGCGGCGATCAGCACGCCCAGCAACCCCTCCCCGACCAGCAGCCCCGAGGCGAGCAGCACGCCGAGCTGCTTGGTCGCCTCCGGCCGCGCGCTGCGCTCGGCGCGCCGGTCGTAGAGGAAGCCGGCGACCGCGCCGACCACCACCATGAGCGTGCTCTGCGTGGGCAGGTAGATCCCTAAGCCCACCGCGAGCGGCGAGAGGTGCGCGCCGGGCTTCAGGCGCCGCAGCACGATGTCGGCGACGATGATGAGCGCGCCGATGCCGGCGCCCTGCAGGATGAGGCTCCAGTCCACGTTGTGCGTGATGACCCCCTGCGCGAGCGCGGAGATCAGCCCGGCCTGCGGGGCGGCGAGCGGCTGCGCGCGCACCGGTCCCGGGGAGCCGACGAAGCCGTAGGCCTTGTTGAGGACGTCCAGGATCGGCGGGATGATGGCCGCGCCCGCCACGACGCCGACCACGAGCGCCACCTGCTGCTTCCAGGGCGTGGCATCCACCAGCTGCCCGGTCTTCAAGTCCTGCAGGTTGTTGTTGGCGATCGCCGCGTTGGCGAACACCACCGCCGTGACGATGAGGGCGTAGGCGACCAGCGCCGGGCCGGCCTGCGCCATGTCGAGGCCCTGCAGGCCGAGCAGCGCCAGCAGGCCGTAGCCGATGACCGCGAGGATGCCTAAGCCGGAGAGCGGGCTGTTGGAGGAGCCGATGAGGCCGGCCATGTAGCCGCACACCGCCGAGAGCAGGAAGCTCATGACGGCGATGTAGAGGACCCCGCTCACCACCAGCCAGCCCAGGTGCGCGGCCAGCACGCTCGAGGACAGGAACCGCCCGAGCAGCACCCCGGCCGGCAGGATGCACAGGATCGACACCAGGCCCACGATGCCGATGGGGATGTCCTGCTCGGTGCGCGGCAGCAGCTGCGCGTTGCCGGCCGCGCGGGCGCGCGAGGCCACCACCGCCGAGCGCAGCCCGGCCCACACCGGCCGCACCAGCTTGCCGAGCGTCCAGATCGCCGAGACGCCGATGGCGCCGGCGCCGACGTAGCGCACCTTGTGGCTCCAGGTGGCGAGCGCGAAGGCGCCCATGTTGGCGTCGGTGACCGAGGCGAGATCGCCCGACAGCGCCGAGAAATGCGGCACGCCCCAGAGCCAGCCGATCAGGGCGCCGACGCCCATGGCCACGCCCACCCACAGCCCCACCAGGTGGCCGACGCCGAAGAGCGCGAAGGACAGGAACAGGTCGAACAGCGTCACGCCGCCGCCGAGGCGGAAGCTGCGCACCACGTCGCTGGCGAGCACGCGGGTCGCGGTCAGCACCGAGAAGGCGCCCGAGACCAGCGAGCCCCACAGCAGTGCCTTCAGTCCCGCCCGCGTCTCCTCGACCCCGGTGCCGTGCGCGCCGCTGCCCACCTTCAGCACCTCGGCGCAGGCGACCCCTTCGGGGTAGGGCAGGTCGGACTGCGACACCAGCGCCCGGCGCAGCGGGATGGAGTACATGACCCCGAGCACCCCGCCCAGCACGCAGATGACGAAGCAGGTCCAGTAGGGGAAGCCCTGCCACCAGCCGATCATGACCAGGCCCGGCAGCACGAAGATGATCGAGGAGAGCGTGCCGGCGGCCGAGGCCACCGTCTGCACGATGTTGTTCTCCTGCAGCGTCGAGCCGCGCACCGCCCGCAGCAGCGCCATGGAGATCACCGCCGCGGGGATCGAGGTGGCGAAGGTGAGGCCGGCCTTGAGGCCGAAGTACACGTTCGCCGCGGTGAACAGCACCGTGATCAGGACCCCGAGGATCAACCCCCGCAAGGTCAGCTCGGCGCGCGCTTCAGTCGTCATGTTCTTGTTACTCCAGGTGCGGTGGCCGCCCTGCCCGGGCGCGCATTCGCAGGCGCGAACCGAAGGCTATCCCAAATCGCGGGCCGCCCGATACGCTCTTCACCCCGGCGCGCCCAGGGCCTCTTCCAGCGCGCGGGTCAGCGGCTTGAGGAAGAACGCGTCCTCGGGCATCAGCCGCGCGCGCACCCCGTGGCGCTCGAGGGTGGCCGCGACCACCGGCCCGATCGCGGCCACGAGCGTGGTGCCGAGGGCAGCGCGCACCTCCGCCGCCGTCCCGGCGGCGAACAGGCGCTCGACCTGCGGGGTGCTGGTGAAGGCGATGGCATCCACCGCGCCGCGCGCGAGCTGCCCGAGCAGCGCGCGCACCGCGGCCGCGTCCGCCGCATCGGCGTAGACGTAGGGGGCGACGGTGAACACCGTGGCGCCCGCGCCGGTCAGGAACTCGCGCAGCGGCCAGTTCGGCTCCTGGCCGTAGAGCTGCACGCCGACGCGCCGGCCCGTGAAGTCCTCGGCGCCGAGCGTGGCGATGACCCCCGCGGTGGTCGGCGCGGCGGCGGCGAGATCCGGCTGCAGGCCGAGCTCGCGCAGGGCGCGGGCGGGCTTGGGTCCCCGGGTGATCTTGCGCACCCGCGCCAGCGCGGCGAGGAAGGCGGCCCGCAGCGCCGGCTCGTGCCGCTCGATGCAGGCGAGGAGGCGGCGCAGGCCCTCCCCGGTGGTGAGGATGAAGTCGTCGCACCCCCCCTCGGCGAGCAGGCGCGCGAAGGCCAGCACCGGGGCGGGGTCGGGGGCGTCGCGGATCGCCACCAGCGGGCAGCGCAGCACGCGCGCGCCGCGCCGCTCGAGGAGGCCCGCGAACACCTCGAGCTCGCGGGTCTCGGGCACCGCGATCGTCCGGCCGGTGAGCGGCTGCGCTGGCATCGGGCCATCTTAGCCGCGCGCCATGCGGCGCGGTATGCTTGGGTCCAACAAGAACGAGGGGAGCACGCCATGGCCAAGGTACTCACCATCATCGTCGTCGTGATCGTGGCGGCGTTCGCGCTGCTGTGCTGGGTCAGCCTCACCTACACCTACTCCGAGGGCGAGCGCGCCGGCTACGTGCAGAAGTTCTCGCACCGCGGCTGGCTGTGCAAGACCTGGGAGGGGGAGATGGCCATGGTGACCCAGCCGGGGACGGTCGCCGAGAAGTTCCCCTTCACCGTGCGCGACGATGCGGTCGCCCGCACCATCAACACCACCATCGGCAAGCGCGTGGCGCTGCACTACGAGCAGCACAAGTGGGTGCCGACCTCCTGCTTCGGGGACACCGAGTACTTCGTCACCAGCGCGCAGCCGGTGGAGCCGCCCGCCCAGGTGCAGTGACGGCGCTCACCAGCCGCACTGGCGCCCCTGGTTCTCCTGCGCGAGCCACTCGCGCAGCGGCTGGAAGTACTCGAGGATCGCCCCGGCATCGAAGTCGCGCGTGCCGGTGAGCTTCTGCAGCGTGTCCTGCCAGGGCTGCGAGGCGCCGGCGGCCAGCATGGCGTGCAGGCGCGCCCCGGCCGCCGGGTTGCCGTACACCGAGCACGCGTACAGCGGTCCTTCGAACCCGGCCGCCGCGCACATCGCCTTGTGGAACTGGAACTGCACGATGAAGGCCAGGAAGTAGCGGATGTAGGGGGTGTTGTCGGCGATGTGGAACTTCGCGCCCGGGTCGAAGTCGGCCTCGGTGCGCGGCACCGGCGGCACGATGCCCTGGTACTGGCGGCTGAGCGCCCACCAGCGGGCGTTGTAGTCAGCGGGCGTGATCTGACCGGAGAACACCTGCCAGCGCCACAGGTCGATGAAGCGCGCGAACGGCAGGAAGGCGATCTTCTCGAGCGCCATCGACATCTGCTGGTCGATGAGGGCGTCGTGCCCGCCCGCCGCCGGCGGGACGAGGCCGCGCGCGGCCAGGTACGCCGGGGTCACCGACAGGTTGACCGCATCGCCGACCGCCTCGTGGAAGCCGTCGTTGGCGCCGTCGCGGAACAGCAGCGGCTGCCCGGCGTAGCTGAGGAAGTAATACACGTGGCCGAGCTCGTGGTAGATGGTCGCCAGGTCCTCGGCGGTGGGCTCGAGACAGGCCTTCACGCGCACGTCCCCGGGGGCCATGTCCCAGGCGCTCGGGTGGCAGACGACCTCGCGGTCGCGCGGCCGGGTGAGCATGGAGCGCTCCCAGAAGGTCGGCGGCAGCGGCGGGAAGCCGAGCGAGGTGTAGAAGCCCTGCGCCGACTCGGTCATGCGCCGCGCGTCCCACTGCTGCGCCTTCAGGGCCGCATCGGCGGTCTGCACGTGCGCGGCCGGGTAGGGGACGAGGAGGTCGGCGTACAGGTTGTTCCACTGCTGCGCCCACATGTTGCCGAGCAGCTGCGCCGGGATGGGCCCCGCCGGCGGCACCTTGTCGGCGCCGTAGTGCGCGGCGAGCTTCGCGCGCGCGTAGCA
The DNA here is from genome assembly GCA_018240525.1 of Pseudomonadota bacterium. Lineage (GTDB taxonomy): Bacteria > Pseudomonadota > Gammaproteobacteria > Steroidobacterales > Steroidobacteraceae > 13-2-20CM-66-19. Next base: position 1,084,842 of record JAFEFN010000013.1, on the reverse strand, counting down.
GTGCAGGCTGTCGTAGAGCGGCTTCACCTGCTGCCACAGCCGCTCGGTGTCGGCCTCGAACTGCGCCGGCGGCATGTCGTAGCCGGAGCGCCACATGGCGCCGAGGTCCTGGAAGCCCTGCTCGCGCGCGCCCTGGTTCGCCAGGGCCACGAACTCGGTGTAGTCCCCGCGCATGCCGGCGCCGATGTCGTGCCAGCCCTTCCAGGCCTCGGTCAGCTCCCCGTAGTCGCGGCTGTGGGCGAGCACCGCCTCCAGCTGGTCCAGGTTCTGGCAGGACGGCGGGCCGTGCGGGCAGTACTTGCCTTCCCCGTACCGGGCATCGAGCGCCGCGGCGAGCGTGGTCATGCGCGCGCGTTGCGCCGGGTCGTGCGGCGCCGGCGCCGCAGCGTTCAGGCGCATCTTCAGGAAGGCGCGCGCGGTCGCGGGGGCGAGCGTGCGGCCATCGAAGCGATGCGACTCCTCGACCGCCTGGGTGAGCCGCGCCAGGTAGCGGTCGTTGCCGCGCGCGTTCAGCAGCTGCGTGTCCGGGGTGATGTAGGTGAGCGCGGTCCAGGTGGCCGCGGCCTGCTCGATCTGCAGGACCTCCAGATCGCGCGTGGTGCGCGCCAGGAACTGCTCGGGGCTCTCCGGGTGCGACCCGGCGGGCGCGGCGGGCGCGGCACCGGCCAGGGCGAGCGCGCCGGCGAGACCGGCGAGGCCGGCAACGGTCTTCAGCATCGGCAGATCTCCCCTACTTCACGCCCACCATGAGGCGGCGGATCCACGGGGTGAGCAGCATCATCACCCCCCCGACGATCGCGCAGTACCAGAACACGCGGATGAACAGCGCCGGCAGGGACTCCAGGTGCGTCGAGTCGTAGGTGCCCGAGAGCTGGCCGGCGATGTTGCTGCCCAGCGCCATCGACAGGAACCACATGCCCATCACCTGGCCGACGAAGCGCGGCGGCGCGAGCTTGCTCATGTAGGAGAGCCCGACGGGCGAGAGGCACAGTTCCCCGACCGAGTGCAGGAAGTAGGTGAGCACCAGCCAGGTGGGCAGCACGCGCTCGCCGGCGAGCACGTGCAGGGAGGCGAAGTACATGACCAGGAACCCCAGGCCCAGGCACAGCAGCCCGAGCCCGAACTTGATGGACGCGGGCAGGTCGATGCCGCGGCGGTCGAGGCCGACCCACACGAACGCCAGCACCGGGGCGAGGGTGATGACCCACAGCGGGTTGACCGCCTGCAGGACCCCGGCGGGCATGTTCCAGCCGAGCACGTGGCGGTCGGTGTAGCGGTCGGCGAAGAGGTTGAACGAGGCGCCCTGCTGCTCGTAGCCGGCGAAGAACATCACCGAGCCGACGAACAGCGCGACCATCACCCAGGCGCGGCCGCGCTCCTCGCGGCTGAGGCCCGCGAAGTACAGCAGGTACACGAAGTAGCCGAAGCCGAGCGCCGCGTACGCCCAGGTGGCCGAGGCGGACAGGGCGACGGCGTCGATCTTCAGGGTCCCGGCGAGCGCCAGCGCCACGAGGGCGGCGAGCAGGGCGAGCAGCACGATCACCGCGGTCCAGGCGCCGCGCCGCGCGGGCGTGGGCGGCAGGCCGGCGTGGTGCAGGTAGCGGCGCGTGAGGTGGAACTGCGCGATGCCGATGCCCATGCCGACCGCCGGCAGGGCGAAGCCCACGTGCCAGCCGGACAGCGCGGCGATCCAGGGCACCAGCAGCGAGCCGATGAAGGCGCCGAGGTTGATGCCCATGTAGAAGATGGAGAAGCCGGCGTCGCGGCGCGCGCCGCCCTCCGGGTAGAGCGAGGCGACCAGGCCGCTGACGTTGGGCTTGAGCAGCCCGACGCCCATGGCGATCACCAGCAGCCCGACGAAGAACACCGCGCTGCTGCCGAGGGCGAGCAGCGCGTTGCCCACCATGATGAAGAAGCCGCCGCACAGCACCGCGCGCTGCGCGCCGAGCAGGCGGTCGGCCATCCAGCCCCCGGCGAGGCCCAGCAGGTAGGTGCTGCCCAGGTACAGCCCGTAGATCGCGCTCGCCGAGGCGTCGGGGATGCCGAGGCCGCCCTTCTGCACCGCCGCGGCCATGAAGAGGATCAGGATCGCGCGCATGCCGTAGTAGGTGAAGCGTTCCCACATCTCGGTGAGGAACAGCGTCGCCAGGCCGCGGGGCTGCCCGAGGAGGGTGTCCGTGCCCGAGGCGGTGGCGGCGGCCACCCCGACTGCCCGGTTCATGCGCTTAAGACCCCTCCTTCCGCGGCCTGCCGTGACCGGGCGAGTCTGAGGCACGCCGCGGGGGCCGTGCAACGCAAGGCGACGGATGCGCTGCCGCGCCCCGCGCGCTACTCGCCGCCGGGCGCCACCTGATCCGCGGCCTTCCTGCGCGAGAGCACCGCCGCCATGAGGATCCCCGCCTCGTACAGCAGGTACATCGGGATGGCGAGCGAGCACTGCGAGATCGCATCCGGCGGGGTGAGGAAGGCGGCGAGGATGAAGATGCCGAGCAGCACGTAGCCGCGGTTCCTCTTGAGGGACTCGACCTTCACCATGCCCATGATCACCAGCAGCACCACCGCGACCGGCACCTCGAAGGCGATGCCGAAGCAGAAGAACATGGTGAGCACGAAGTCCAGGTACTGGTTGATGTCCGTCATCATGGCCACGCCGCGCGGGGTGGTGCTGACGAAGAACTGGAACATCACCGGGAAGACGAAGAAGAAGGCAAAGCCGATGCCGACGTAGAACAGCAGGATCGAGGAGATCAGCAGCGGCACCGCGAAGCGGCGCTCGTTGCGGTACAGGCCCGGGGCGACGAAGGCCCACAGCTGGTAGATCACGTACGGCATCGCCAGCAGCACGCCGGCGAAGAAGGACAGCTTGAACGGGGTCGTGAACGGGGTCATCACCCCGGTGGCGATGAGGTTCGCGCCCTGCGGCAGCTTGGACAGCAGCGGCTGCTCGACGAAGGCGAACAGCTCGTTCGAGTACAGCATGCACGGCACGAAGGCGATGCCGATGGCGATGATCGAGCGCAGCAGCCGGTCGCGCAGCTCCAGCAGGTGCGAGATCAGCGTGCCTTCGGCGAGCTTTTCAGGTCCGGTGTTCATCGGCGCCCGCCGGTGCGCCCTCCGGCTTCACCGAGGTGTCGGCGCCGGTGGCATCCGTCGGATGTGCGTGGCTGAAGGTCTCGGCCTGCGGGGGCAGCTCGGCAGACTCGACCGGCGGCGCGGCGGGCGCGGGCGGCTCCGGCGGCGGCGGCATCGGCTTCTTGCGGGCCTCCTCGAGCTGCACCTCCTCCTCCAGCTGCTCGCGGAACTGGCGCGCCATCACGCGCGCGCGCCCCACCCAGCGACCCAGTTCCGACACCACACGGGGAAGCTTCTCCGGTCCCAGCACCACCAGTGCCAGGATGAAGATGATCAGTAGCTCGAAGAACCGGCCCTCGAACAGGTCAGGCGCTCCGTTCGGGCTTCTTCTCGGGCTGCTTGTCCGCGAAATCCGCGTCGCTGCTCTCGGCGCGGATCTGCTTGGGCGGGTTGCTCTGCTCCTCCTCGCCCTCGCTCACGGCCTTCTTGAAGCCGCGTACGGCGTGCCCCAGGTCCGAGCCCACGGAGCGAAGTTTCTTGGTGCCGAAGATCACCAGCACCACGAGCAGGATGATCACCAGCTCGCGCATTCCAATACCCATAAAGCCTCCACAAACAGGTGCGCCGCGGGCGGCGGGACCCGCGAAAAACGGATGATAGGTCAAATAGACCCCCGGAACCCCACAAGTTCCTTCCGCTCCGGGACGCGCGTCACGAACGCGCCGCCTCAGCTCTCCAGCCAGAAGGTGACCGGGCCGTCGTTGACCAGGGACACCTGCATGTCCGCCCCAAATACGCCTGCCGAAACAGAAGGATAGGCCGCGTGCGCCGCTTCCAGCAGCAGCGTGAACAGGGCGCGCGCGTGCGCCGGCGCGGCCGCCGTGCTGAAGCCTGCGCGCATGCCCTGGGCGGTGTCCGCGGCGAGGGTGAACTGCGGCACCAGCAGCAGCCCGCCGTGCACCTCGCGCACCGACAGGTTCATGCGCCCGGCCGCATCGGCGAACACGCGGTACCCGAGCAGCCGCTCGAGCAGGCGCTGCGCGTCCGCCGCGGTGTCCGCGCGGCGCACGCCGATGAGCGCGAGCACGCCCTTGCCGATCCGTGCGACGCACGCGCCGTGGATGTGCACCTGGGCGTCGGTGACGCGCTGGAGGAGGGCGATCATGGGGGCCGTAGTGTGGCATTTGGGCGGGCGAGTCCGTAAGATTCGGGCCGTTTTGACGCAGTGGGGAGCGATGATGAGGCAGCGCGGCCGGGCAGTAGGGTTTGCGGCGATCGCAGCGTGTGCGCTGGCCGGCATGGCCATGGCGCAGCAGGCGACGCCCGCCGGTGATGCCGCCCACGGCAAGGAGCTCTCCTACACCTGCCTGGGCTGCCACGGCATCGACGGCTACAAGAACGCCTATCCCGAGTACAGCGTGCCGAAGCTGAAGGGGCAGCACGCCGAGTACCTCGTCGCCGCCCTGCACGGCTACCGCGACGGCGACCGCGCGCACCTGACCATGCACTCGGAGGCCTCGACGCTGTCGGACCAGGACATCACCGACATCGCCGCCTATTTCGCCGGCCCGCCGCTTCAGTCCTCCGGCAAGCCCCCGGGCAACGTGCCGCAGGCCGCCTCGCTGTGCACCGCGTGCCACGGGGCGGACGGCGTCAGCGTGAGCCCGATGTACCCCTCTCTCGCCGGCCAGCACGAGGACTACCTGCGTCGCGCCCTGGGCGAGTACGCCCGCGGCGGGCGCAAGAACCCGATCATGAAGGGCTTCGCCTCCAGCCTGAAGGAGGCGGACATCGAGGCCATCGTGCGCTACTACAGCGCCCTCAAGCCCGGCCTGCAGGTCGAGCCGCGCCCGGCCACGCGGCTGTCCCGGTAAGGTCCCCTCTCCCGCCGTCGGCGGCCGGAAATCCCCTCCGGCTCAGGGACTTGCCTGCCTTAAGCGTCCCATAAGGCGCGGCTCCTATCGTGCGCCCATGCCGGCCATCCCGGACCGGCCCATCGAGTGAGCCTTATCGCCATGAACCTGCCGAACCTGGTCCAGAAACCCCTGGTGGCCGCCGTGCTCGGCGCGGCCGTCATCGCCGCCCCGGTGAGCGTGCTGTACGCGACGCGCGCCTCGGCCACGACGCAGGCCGCCGTCACCGCCCCGGCCCCGGCGGCCGCCCCGGCGGTCGCCAACCCCGCCATCGTCGGCCTGCCCGACTTCAGCGCCATGGTGCAGCGCTACGGCACCGCGGTGGTGAACATCACCGTGGTCACCAAGGCCTCGCCGGCCATCAACAATGGCGGCGACGACGAGGATGACGACAACGGCGGCGGCAACGCCAGCCCGTTCGGCCCGAACAGCCCGTTCGCGCCGTTCTTCCGCGGCATCCCGGTCCCGCAGCCGCAGCCCTCGCGCGGTGAGGGCTCGGGCTTCATCGTGCGCAGCGACGGGGTGATCCTCACCAACGCGCACGTGGTGAACGGGGCGACCGAGGTGGTGGTGCGCATGACCGACCGGCGCGAGTACACCGCCCGGGTCATCGGCGTGGACACCAAGTCCGACATCGCCGTCATCAAGATCGACGCCAAGGACCTGCCGACGGTGAAGCTCGGCGACTCGCGCACGCTGAAGGTGGGCGAGTGGGTGCTGGCCATCGGCGCCCCGTTCGGCTTCGAGAACAGCGCCACCGCCGGCATCGTCAGCGCCAAGGGCCGCACGCTCGACTCGGGCGTGGTGCCCTTCATCCAGACCGACGTGCCGATCAACCCCGGCAACTCCGGCGGCCCGCTGTTCAACATGCGCGGCGAGGTCGTGGGCATCAACTCGCAGATCTACAGCCGCAGCGGCGGCTACATGGGCGTCTCGTTCGCGATCCCGATCGATGTCGCCATGGGCGTGAGCCAGCAGCTGCAGGCCACCGGCCACGTCAGCCGCGGCAAGATGGGCGTGACCATCCAGCGGGTGAACCAGGGGCTGTCGGACTCCTTCGGGCTGCCGCAGCCGGAAGGGGCGCTGGTCTCCTCGGTGGAGAAGGGCAGCCCGGCGGAGCGGGCCGGCATCGAGCCCGGTGACGTCATCCTCAAGCTCAATGGCGAGGTGCTGAAGGACTCCTCGGACCTGTCGGTGCAGATCGCGCAGATCGCCCCGGGCACCGCGGTGAACCTCGAGGTGTGGCGCAACCACGCCGCCCGCAACGTCCAGGTGACCTTAGGATCGCTCGAGGAGAAGCGCACCGCCGCGAATGCCGCCCCGCGCGAGGGCGGCGGCAAGCTCGGGCTCTCGGTCCGTCCGCTCAGCCCCGCGGAGCAGCGCCAGGGCAACACGCGCGGCGGCGTGGTGGTCGAGCGCGCCGCGGGGCCCGCCGCCGATGCCGGCATCCAGTCCGGCGATGTGGTGCTGGCGGCCAACGGCGCCAGCGTGGGCAGCGCGGAAGAGCTGCGCGCGGCGGTGGAGAAGTCCAAGGGACACGTGGCACTTCTCATCCAGCGCGGCGACACGCGGCTGTTCGTGCCGGTGAAGGTCGGCTGACACGAAGCAGAAGGGGCGGCGCGCGCCGCCCCTTCCCGGATCGACAGGGAACGCGCCCACCGGGGCGCGTTTTCCTTTCCAGGCTAGCTGTTGGTGACGAAGGCCGCCACGAACTCGTTCACCGGCAGGGCGTCCACGGCCGCGGGCTTTTCGAACAGGGCCTTGATGCGCTCGGCCTGCTTGGGGGCGAAGTGCGCATCGACCGAGGAGTGGAACTTGCGCACCAGCACCGGCATGCCCTCGGTGCGGCGCTTGCGGTGGCCGATGGGGAAGTCCACCTGCACCCGCTCGGTGTGCGAGCCGTCCTTGAAGTACACCTGCACGGCGTTGCCGATGTAGCGCTTGTCGGCGGCGTAGTACTCGCTGGTGAAGGTGGCGTTCTCGCGCACCTGCATCTTCCCGCGCAGCGCATCCACGCGCGGGTCGCGCGCGACCGCGTCCTCGTAGTCCTCGCCGGTCAGGCGCCCGAAGATCAGCGGGACGGCCACCATGTACTGGATGCAGTGGTCGCGGTCGGCGGGGTTCGCCAGCGGGCCGGTCTTGTCGATGATGCGCACGCCCGGCTCCTGGGTCTCGATGACGATGCGCTCGATGTCGGCGATGCGGTCCTTCACCTTCGGGTGCAGCGCCATGGCCGCCTCCACCGCGGTCTGCGCGTGGAACTCGGCCGGGAAGGAGATCTTGAAGAGCACGTTCTCCATGACGTAGCTGCCGAAGGGCTGCGGCAGCGCGAGCGGCTTGCCCTTGAAGAGCACGTCGCTGAAGCCCCAGGTCCTGGCCGAGAGCGCCGAGGGGTAGCCCATCTCCCCGGTGAGGGCGATGAGTGCGAGGCGCACCGCCCGGCTGGTGGCATCCCCGGCCGCCCAGCTCTTGCGCGAGCCGGTGTTGGGGGCGTGGCGGTAGGTGCGCAGCGCGCCGCCGTCGATCCAGGCGTTAGAGACCGCGTTGGTCACCTGCTCGAGCGTGCCGCCGAGCATGGCGGTGACGACCGCGGTCGAGGCGACGCGCACCAGCAGCACGTGGTCGAGGCCGACGCGGTTGAAGCTGTTCTCCAGCGCCAGCACGCCCTGGATCTCGTGCGCCTTGATCATGGCGGTGAGGACGTCGCGCACGCTGGGCGGCGCCTTGCCCTGCATCACCGCGTTGCGCGCCAGGTAGTCGGCGACCGCGAGGATCCCGCCGAGGTTGTCGGACGGGTGGCCCCACTCGGCGGCGAGCCAGGTGTCGTTGAAGTCCAGCCAGCGCACCATGGCGCCGATGTTGAAGGCCGCCTGCACCGGGTCGAGCTCGAAGGAGGTGCCCGGGACGCGCGCGCCGCCGGCCATGACCGCGCCGGGGACCACCGGCCCGAGCAGCTTGCGGCAGGCCGGGTACTTCAGCGCCTGGAAGCCGCAGGCGAGGGTGTCCATGAGGCAGTAGCGCGCGGTCTCGTAGGCGAGCTCGCTGGCGATGGTGAAGTTGCGCGCGTAGGTGGCGATCGCGGTGAGCGCGGCATCCGGGTCGGGGCGCTGCGCGGACTTGATATCGTGGGCGGACATGGTCGGGCGTTACTTTCTCTGGTCTAGGGCGACGAATTTCAGGTTCTCGGGGCCGACGTAGTTGGCCGCCGGGCGGATGATCTTGCCGTCGGCGCGCTGCTCGATGACGTGCGCCGCCCAGCCGGTGGTGCGCGCGATCACGAACAGCGGGGTGAACATCGCCGTCGGCACCCCCATGAGGTGGTAGGAGACGGCCGAGAACCAGTCGAGGTTCGCGAACATCCTCTTCACCTCCATCATCACCGCCTCGATGCGGTCGGCGATGTTGAACATGTTCATGTCGCCGGCCTCCTGCGACAGGCCGCGCGCGACTTCCTTGATGACGACGTTGCGCGGGTCGGAGACCGTGTACACCGGGTGGCCGAAGCCGATGATCACTTCCTTGGCCGCCACGCGCGCGCGGATGTCGGCCTCGGCCGCCGCCGGGGTGTCGTAGCGCTTCTGGATCTCGAAGGCCACCTCGTTGGCGCCGCCGTGCTTCGGGCCGCGCAGCGCGCCGATGCCGCCGGTGAGGCAGGAGTACATGTCCGAGCCGGTGCCGGCGATGACGCGCGCGGTGAAGGTCGAGGCGTTGAACTCGTGCTCGGCGTAGAGGATGAGCGAGGTGTGCATGGCGCGCACCCAGGAGGCCGGCGGCGCGCGGCGGTGCAGCAGGTGCAGGAAGTGCCCGCCGACCGAGTCATCCTCGGTCTCCACCTGGATGCGCAGGCCGCTGTGGCTGAAGTGGTACCAGTACACCAGCATGGAGCCGAGGGATGCGACGAGCCGGTCGGCGATGTCGCGCGCCCCCGGGGCGGCATGGTCGTCCTTCTCCGGCAGCACGCAGCCCAGGGCCGAGGTGGCCGTGCGCAGCACGTCCATCGGGTGCGTGGCGGCCGGGAGCGACTCGAGCACCGCGCGCACAGGTCCCGGGATGCCGCGCAGCGCCCTGAGCTTGGCCTTGTAGCCGGACAGCTCGGCGCGGTTCGGGAAGCGGCCGTAGACGAGCAGGTAGGCAATCTCCTCGAACTCGCAGGTGTTGGCGATCTCGAGGATGTCGTAGCCGCGATAGTGCAGGTCGTTGCCGGTGCGGCCGACGGTGCACAGTGCGGTGTTGCCGGCGGTGACCCCGGAGAGGGCGACCGACTTCTTCGGCTTGAAGCCTGCGGTGGGTTCATTCATGGCTTACTTCCCGAAAAGCTCGTCGAGCTTCCTCTCGTAGTCGTGGTAGCCGAGCACGTCGTAGAGCTCGGCGCGCGTCTGCATGGCGTCGATGACGGATTTCTGCGTGCCCTGGGCCCGCAGCGTCGCGTACACCCGCTCGCTCGCCCTGGCGGCCGCGCGGAACGCGGACAAGGGATACAGCACCAGGCGCACGCCCGCCTGGCCGAGCTCCTGGACCGTGAACAGCGGGGTCTGCCCGAACTCGGTGATGTTGGCGAGCACCGGCACCTGCACCCGGGTGACGAACTCGCGGTACTCCTCCAGGGTCTTCAGCGCCTCGGCGAAGATCATGTCGGCGCCGGCCTCGACGTAGGCCTGCGCGCGCTCGACGGCCGCGGCCTGGCCCTCCACGGCGTGTGCATCGGTGCGCGCCATGATGACGAAGCCGGCATCGCTGCGCCCGTCCACGGCGGCCTTGATGCGGTCGACCATCTCCCCGACGGGCACCAGGGCCTTGCCCGGCCGGTGGCCGCAGCGCTTGGCCGAGACCTGGTCCTCGAGGTGCATACCGCCGGCGCCGGCGCGGATGAGGTCGCGCGTGGTCTTGGCGATGTTGAACGCCCCGCCCCAGCCGGTGTCGGCATCGACCAGGAGCGGCAGCGGGCAGGCCGCGGTGATGCGGCGCACGTCCTCGCAGACATCGTTGAGCGAGGTCATCCCCAGGTCGGGCAGGCCGAAGGAGGCATTGGCGACGCCCGCGCCGGAGAGGTACACGGCACGGAAGCCGGCGCGCTGCGCCAGCAGGGCAGAATAGGCGTTGGTGGTGCCGACGACCTGCAGCGGGCGTTCCGCATCCACCGCGGCCCGCAGGCGCGCGCCGGCAGAGACTGACGTGTCCGACATAGAGCGACCTCGCAAGGGAAGCCGCATTCTACACCGCGGCGGACGGGCCCTGCACGGCCCGGCACCCCAATCCTACCGGCGAGTAGGATTGTGTTAGTCCGTTCAGCCTATGCGCACCACCGTGCGCCCGGTGACCGTGCCATCGAGGTAGGCCGGGAAGGCGGCCGGCAGCTCGGCGAACTCGATGGTGCGCGCGGCGATACGCGCCAGGTGAGGCGGCCTAAGATCCGTGGCGATGCGCTGCCACACCTTGAGACGCCGCTCGCGCGGGGTCGCCGAGGAGTTGATGCCGAGCAGGGACACGCCGCGCAGGATGAAGGGCATGACCGTGGTCTTCAGGTCCGCGCCCGAGGCGAGCCCGATGCTGGCGATGTTCCCCCAGAAGTCCACGGTGCGCGTGAGCCAGGTGAGCACCTCGCCGCCGAGGTTGTCGATCGCGCCGCCGAAGCGTGCGGTCTCCAGCGGGCGACTGCCAAGATCCAGGTCCTTGCGCGCCAGCACCTCCTGCGCTCCCAGGCTCTGCAGGTACTGCACCGCGCCGGGCTTGCCGCTGAGGGCGATGACGCGGTAGCCGCGCGCGGCGAGCATGTCGATGGCGAGGCTGCCGACGCCGCCGGAGGCGCCGGTGACGAGGATGGGGCCGCCGCTGGGGGCCTGCCCGTTCTGCTCCATGCGGTCGATGGCGAGGGCGGCCGTGAAGCCGGCGGTGCCGATCGCCATGGCATCGAAGGCCGTGAGCCCCGCGGGCAGCGGGATCACCCAGTCGCCCTGTACGCGCGCGTACTCGGCGTAGCCGCCGTCGTGGGTCTCGGACAGGGCGCAGCCGGTGACCAGCACCGCATCCCCTTGGGCGTAGCGCGGATCGTCCGAGGACTCGACGATGCCGGCGAGGTCGATGCCGCCCACCAGCGGGTAGCGGCGCAATATGCGGCCGGCGCCGGTGGCGGCCAGGGCGTCCTTGTAGTTGATGCCCGAGTGCGTGACGCGCACCACTACATCCCCCGCGGCCAGGTCGGCGAGGGTGATCTGCTCGAAGCGCGCGGCGATGCGGCCCTCCGCCAGGTGGATGCGGAACGCCCGGAACGGCTGCTGCATCACGGCCGCTGTCGCTGCAGCCACGCCAGCAGTCCCTGGGTGTTGAGGTCCAGGTCCCCGCCGAGGACGTCGAGGACCTGCGCCTCGGCGTCCCGCACGCCGTGCGCGCGGGCCAGCTCGGTCCACAGCCTCAGCATGTCGGCCCGGATGCCGGGCGCAGGATCGGCATCCTGCGCGTGGGCGCGCGCGATGTCCGCCAGCGCCGCGACCTGGCTCTTCATCGACTCGCCCAGGCGCGGCACGTCGGTCACGCGGCTGTAGTGCATCAGGTACATCGACTCGGGGCGGTAGCGGAGCATGCGCTCGACGGAGTCGATGAGCTGCTTGGGGTCGAACTGCGTCGGCGTCGTTGCCGGCGTCACGAAGGCGCCCCGGGCGGTGTCTAGCGCACGGTAGGACACCCCGAAGGTGTCCCCGGGGAAGATGCTGGCGTGCGCGGCGTCGACCACCGCGTAGTGGTGCAGCGCATGCCCCGGGGTGTGGATCAGCTCCAGGGTGCGCTGCCCCAGGGTGACCTTTTCGCCGTCGGCGACCTCGTGCACGCGCGCGGCCGGCAGCGGCACCAGCTCCCCGTAGAGGCGCGCGTAGCGCGCTTCGCCGTACACCACCTTGGAGCCGGCGATGAGCTTGCCCGGGTCGATCAGGTGGGCCGCGCCGCGCGGGTGGATGAAGGCGCGGGCATTGGGCAGCGCCTGCAGCAGCGCGCCCGCGCCGCCGGCATGATCCAGGTGCACGTGCGTGAGCAGCAGGTAGTCGACCGCGCTGCGCGGGATGGACAGCGCTTGCAGCGCCGCGAGCAGGTAGGGCACGGAGTGGTTGGTGCCGACGTCGACGAAGGCGGCGCGGCCGTCATCCAGGATGATGTGCGCGGCGGCGTGACCGGGGTGCAGGTACTCGGTGTCCACCGCGGTGATGCCGTGCGGGTGGTGCAGGATGCGTGCTGTGACTGCGGTAACGGACATCGCAAGATCCGTGTGCATCGCCGGGGCGGTGGATGTACACATCGTAACCCGTACGCTAGCTTAGTCACATGAATCACCGAAGCGTCCGGCGCGGTGCCGTCCCGGCCTGCGCAGCCCCGGCTGTTGCCCTCATCATCTGCCTCACCGTCCCCTGCACCGCCTCCGCCCAGAACCCGGTGCCGACCGCGCATCGCGAGAGCGGCGCGCTCGTCTACGAGGGCATCCCGCCCACCGACCCGGCGCTCGCGCAGCGCCTCGGGCAGTACCTGCAGTCGCGCTCGGCGACGTTCCTGGACTGGACCGCCGGCGGCGCTCTCCTCATCAAGACGCGCTTCGGCGACACCGAGCAGGTGCACCAGGTGGACGGCCCCGGCGGGGCGCGCTTGCAGCGCACCTTCTTCCCCGACCCGGTCGCGTGGGCGCGCGCCGCCAAGCAGGGCACGGGCTTCGTGTTCTCCAAGGACCAGGGCGGGGATGAGAACTACCAGCTGTTCTACGGCGCGCCGGGCGGCACCAGCCGGGCGCTGACCGAGGGCGCCTTCATCCACGGCAGCGCCGTGTGGGCGCACGATGGCAGGCGGCTCGCCTTCTACGGCAACGACCGCGACACCCTGAGCTACGACGTCTACGTCACCGACGTCGCCGGCAGCGGCGCACCGCAGCTGCTGGTCGGCGGCCACCAGGACACCTGGTACCCGCTCGACTGGTCCTTCGATGACGCGAAGCTGCTGGTGTGGAAGTACAACTCCGGCAGCGACGGGGAGCTGTTCGCCGCCGACACCACCACCGGGGCGCTCAGCCCGATCGAGGCGGGCAAGAACCACGGCACCATCCGCACGGCGCGCTTCGCCGCCAACGGCCGCAGCGTCTACGTGCTCACCGACGAGGACGGCGAGGTCGCGCAGCTGAAACTGAAGGACCCGCTCACCCACGACGACCAGCGCATCTGCCCGGCGAGCCCGTGGGAGGTCGAGGACTTCGACGTGAGCGCCGATGGGCGCTACGTGGCCTGCATCTTCAACGAGGACGGCCGCAGCCGCCTGGTGGTGCTCGACACCGTCGCCAGGAGCGAGGTGGCGCTGCCGGGGCTGCCCGAGGGGCTGCTCGGCAACCCGCGCTTCGACAAGGGCGGCACGCGCCTGGCGATGTCGGTCGAGACCGCGACCGCCCCGCGCGATGCCTACGTGCTCGACATCGAGCACGCGAGACTCGAGCGCTGGACCCACAGCGAGCCCGGGCCGCTCGACACCGGGACGCTGCTCGCCCCGGAGCTGGTGCACTTCCCGACCTGGGACCGCACCGGCGGCAAGCAGCGAACGCTGTCCGCCTGGGTCTACCGGCCGCGCAAGGGCGGCCCGGCGCCGGTGCTCATCGACATCCACGGGGGTCCTGAGGGCCAGGCCCGCCCGGGCTGGGACCCGTTCGTGCAGTTCCTGGTGAACGAGCTCGGCTACGCGGTGGTGCTGCCCAACGTGCGCGGCTCCTCCGGCTACGGCAAGAGCTTCCTCGCGCTCGACAACGGCCCGCTGCGCGAGGATGCGGTGCGCGACATCGGCTCGCTGCTGGTGTGGATCGGGGTGCAGCCGCAGTTCGACCGCGACAAGGTCGTGGTGATGGGGGCCTCCTACGGCGGCTACATGGCCCTCGCCGCGATGGTCGCCTACGGCGAGCGCCTGCGCGGCGGCATCGACCTCGCCGGCATCAGCAACTTCGTCAACTTCCTCTCCAACACCGCCGGCTACCGCCGCAACCTGCGCCGCGCCGAGTACGGCGACGAGCGCGACACGCACATGCGCGCCTTCCTGGAGCGCATCTCCCCGCTCGACAACGCCGCCCGCATCCGCAAGCCGCTGCTGGTGGCGGCCGGCAAGAACGATCCGAAGGTGCCGGTGTCCGAGTCCGACCAGCTGGTGTGGCGCGTGCGCACCGGCGGCAACGAGGTGTGGTACCTGCTCGCCCGGGATGAGGGCCACGGCTTTGCCCGCAAGGCCAACCGCGATGCGTACCTGGAGACCGCGGCGATGTTCCTGCAGAAGATGGCGCGCTAGAAGCGGAACGTCGCCCCGAGCGCGAACCCGGCGAGCGAGAAGCGCTGCACGTCCGGGTTGCCGCCCTGCTCGAAGGACAGGTAGCGGTACACCAGGAGCACGTCGCCCCAGCTGAACGGGTAGCCCGCCCCGGCCAGTGCCTGCCAGGTGAAGCGCGAGGAGCCGGCGCCGGCATCCAGGTACAGCGGCACGTACCAGCCGGTGGCGCCCAGGGCGAGGCGGGCGCGCGCCCCCACGACCCCGTTCCACAGGTCCGCGCCCGTCTCGGCCGTGCCGGTGCGCGCCGGCGCGCCCGGGAGCGGGGCGAGGAAGCTCCAGTCGAGGGTGGCGCCGATGTGGGTGTAGCGGGCGCCGGCCAGGAGGTCGACGCTCGCCGGCCCGCTGGGCTCCAGGCGATACAGGCCGGCGAGGGAGAACTGGTAGCCGGTGAGGGAGGTCGTGGTCCCGGTGTTGACCGGCACCTCGCTGCCGCCCCCGGGCACCTGGATGTGGGTGACGCTGCTGCCCTCCTTGTTGAAGTCGCAGTACACGAGGTCCGCCGACAGCCCCCACCGGCCCTTGCGGGCCTCGGCGTTCAGGAACAATGCCCCGCTCAGGTGCTTGAGCAGGTCCGACATCTCCACGTCCGACCCGCCCGAGTCGGCCGGGAAGCCGAGCTGGGCATCGACGCTGGGCAGCCACAGGTAGGGGGTGAGGGCGAACTGCCACGGCTCGGGCTCCGCGGCGCGGGCGCACGGCAGCGCCAGCAGCAGGGCGGCGGCCAGCGGCAGAGCACGCTTCGGGTTTCGCATCAGGCGCCCCCTTCGGGAAATGTGACCGAGACGCGCAGGCCAGGCCCCTGCGGGTTGTCCTCCAGCGCGACGCGCGCCTGGTGCGCATCGGCGATGGTCTTGACGATGGCGAGCCCGAGGCCGCTGCCGGGGCTGGCGTTGCCGGCGCGCCGGTAGAAGCGGTCGAAGACCCGCGCGCGCTCGGCCGCCGGGATGCCCGGCCCGCTGTCGGTCACCGACAGGCACGCGCCGCGGCCCGGCTGCGCCGGCTCCACCGCCACGTCGACGCGCCCGCCGGGCGGGGTGTAGTGCACCGCGTTGTCGATGAGGTTGCGCAGCAGGGTGCGCAGCGCGTCGGCATCGGCGCTCACCGTCACCGGCGCCTCGCTGGTCACGCCCAGGTCGATCTGGCGCGCATCCGCCAGCGCAACCAGGTCGGTCACCGCCTCGCGCGCCAGCGCGTCCAGGCGCACCGGCAGCCGGGGCGTCGGGGTGGCGCGCGGCTCGGCGCGCGCCATCGACAGCATCTGCTCCACCAGGCGGATGGCGCGCTGCACCCCCGCGGAGAGCGTCGCCATGGCCGCCTGGCGCTCGGCCTCGCCGCGCGCGTGGCCGAGCATCTCCATCTGCAGGTGCAGCGCGGTGAGCGGCGTGCGCAGCTCGTGGGCCGCATCGGCCATGAAGGCGCGCTCGCGCTCGAGGGCGGCGCGCAGCCGGCCGAGCAGGTCGTTCAGGGCGGTGACCAGCGGCTGCACCTCGGTGGGCAGGCGTGCATCCGGCAGCGCGTCCAGGGCATCGACGCGGCGCGCCTTCACCAGCGCGGTCAGCCGCTCGAGCGGGGTGAGCGCGTGGCCGACCGTGAACCAGATGAAGAGCGCCAGCACCGGCAGCAGCAGCGCGAAGGGCCGCAGCGTGTCCAGGGCGAGCGCGGCGGCGCGGCCCTCGCGCACGCTCATCGGCTGGGCGACCTGGATCACGCGCGTCTCCGCCTGCACGCCGAACACCCGCCAGCGGCCCTCGCGCGTGTCGACGGTGGAGAAGCCGAGGGTCGTGACCTGCGGCAGCAGCGTGTGCGGGCGCGAGAGGTAGACGCGCACCCCGTCGAGCGACCAGACCTGGACGACGAAGTCGTAGGCGGCGTCCTGGGGCGGGAAGCGCGGCACGAGCTGGTACTCGACCGGCTCGTCGCGCAGGATCAGCGCCGTCTGGCGCAGGTGGTAGTCGAAGAAGTCGCCCGCCTCGGCCAGCGCGTTGCGGTAGACGATGAGACCGCCGACCCCGCCGACCACCACCACGCCGGCGAGCAGCCAGGCCAGCAGGCGCGCGCGCAGCGAGCTCATCCCGGCCTCACGCGGTAGCCGACGCCGCGCACGTTCAGGATGAAGTCCGCGCCGAGCTTCTTGCGCAGGCCGTGGATGTGCACCTCGACGGCGTTGCTCTCCACCTCCTCGCCCCAGCCGTACAGGCGCTCCTCCAGCTGCGCGCGTGACAGGATCGTCCCCGGGCGCTCCAGCAGCAGCTGCAGCAGCGTGAACTCCCGCGGCGACAGGGCGATGTCGCTGCCCGCGCGGCTGACGCGGTGCGCGGCCGGATCCAGGGTGACGCCCAGGTGCTCGATGCTCGGTGCCGGCCGGCCGGAGCGGCGGCGCAGCAGGGCGCGGATGCGGGCGGCCAGCTCGGTGAGCTCGAAGGGCTTGATGAGGTAGTCGTCGGCGCCGGCATCCAGGCCCTGCACGCGGTCGGAAACCGCGTCGCGGGCGGTGATGATGAGCACCGGCAGCGTGGCGCCGCGCTCGCGCTCGGCGCGCAGCAGGCTCAGGCCGTCGCCGCCGGGCAGCCCCAGGTCCAGCAGCAGCAGCTCGAACGGCTCGCTGCGCAGCACGGCCTGCGCGGCGCGCGCATCGTGCACCCAGTCGACGGTGAAGCCCTCGCGCTTCAGGCCCGCGCGGATGGCCTCGCCGATCATCGCATCGTCTTCTACCAGCAGCAGTCTCACGGTGTGCAAAGTATGATTTATTGCCCGCCCCCGCGGGCAAGGAGCGTTGCGCTGAACCCGACCGCCCGCCTGATCCGCGATGCCGCCACGCTCGGGGTGCCCCTGGAGGAGGACGGGGCCGCCCGCCTGCTGCTGCTGCTGGAGGAGCTGGCGCACTGGAACCAGCGCTTCAACCTCACCGCCATCACCGCGCCGGAGGCGATGCTCACGCACCACCTGCTCGACAGCCTGAGCATCCATCCCGACCTGCACGGGCAGCGCATCGCCGACGTCGGCACCGGCGCCGGCTTCCCGGGGCTGCCGCTGGCGGTGGTGAACCCGCAGCGGCACTTTACCCTGATCGACTCGAGCGAGAAGAAGGTGCGCTTCGTCGCCAATACCGCCCGGCGCATGGGGCTGACCAACGTCGAGGCGCTGCACGCGCGCAGCGAGCAGATGAAGCCGGCCACGCCCTTCGACACGGTGGTGACCCGCGCGTTCGCACCGCTGCCGCGGCTGGTGCAATGGGTCGCCCCGCTGTGCGGACCGGACACGCGCGTGCTGGCGATGAAGGGCCGGCTGCCGGCGGAGGAGATTGCCGCCCTGCCCCCGCCCTGGCGGCTCGAGCGCTCGCGCGAGATCGCCGTGCCCGGCCTCGAGGCCGCGCGCTGCGTGCTGGTGCTGCGGCGCTGACCTGCTGCGCCCCGGGGCGCGCGACGCGCCGGGGCTCACGGCGCCGGCAGCCGCAGCGGCAGTGCCGTGGTCTCCTTGATCATCGCCAGCGCGATCGATGAGTTCACCGACTGCACGCCCGGGAAGCGCGACAGGTGGTCGAGGAAGAAGGCCTCGTAGGCCTTGATGTCCCGGCACACGATGCGCAGCAGGAAGTCGGTTTCGCCCATGAGGGTGTAGCACTCGAGGATCTCCGGGTGCGCCCGCACGGCCTGCTCGAAGCGCAGCAGGGCATCGCGCCCGTGGCCTGCGACCTTCACGTGGCTGAACACCAGCACCGAGAGGCCGAGCTTCTCGCGGTCGAGCAGCGCCACGCGCCGGCGGATCACCCCGAGCTCCTGCAGGCGCGTGATCCGCCGCCAGGCGGTGGAGGAGGTGAGGTCCAGCCGCTCGGCGATCTGCCCGGCCGAGAGGTCGCCGTGCTCCTGCATGAGCTCCAGGATGCGCAGGTCGGTCCGGTCCAGGCTGGGCTGCGTCATTTATCGCACTTACACCGCATATGATGCGATGAATGCTTCACCAAAGTCGCCGGATTCGCAACTTTTGTGACGATTCGTGCAGGGCGGCGGGAGTAACCTGCCCGAATCCTTCCCGAGCCCACGTCCCGGAGCCGCCATGGAAATCTTCGACCTGCGCGAGTTCGATGCCCATGAACAGGTGGTGTTCGGCTACGACGCCGCCACCGGCATGCGGGCGATCATCGCCCTGCACTCGACCACCCTGGGACCGGCCGCCGGGGGCTGTCGCCTGTGGCCCTACGCCAGCACCGCCGAGGCGGTCGCCGACGTGCTGCGCCTGTCGCGCGGCATGAGCTACAAGAACGCGATGGCGGACCTGAAGTTCGGCGGCGGCAAGGCCGTGCTCATCGCCGACGGCCGCAAGGGCAAGACGCCCGAGCTGTTCGAGGCCTTCGGCCGCTTCGTCGATTCCCTCGGCGGCCGCTACGTCACCGCCGAGGACGTGGGCACCACCACCGCCGACATGGGCTCCGTGGCGCGCGCCACGCGCTACGTGGCCGGCCTCGGCCGCGCCCCGGGCGAGGCCGGCGGCGACCCGGGCCCGAAGACGGCGCTCGGGGTGTTCCTCGGGCTCAAGGCCGCCGTGAAGTTCCGCCTGGAGCGCAGCGAGCTGGCCGGCGTGCGCGTGGCCGTGCAGGGCGTGGGCGGTGTCGGCTATCACCTGTGCCGCATGCTCGCCGCCGAGGGCGCGACGCTGCAGGTCGCGGACGTGCGCCCGGCGGCCGTGCAGCGCGTCGTCGACGAGTTCGGCGCCACCGCCGTGCCGGTCGAGGAGATCCTCGCCGCCGACGTCGACGTGCTCGCCCCGTGCGCGCTCGGGGCGGTCCTCAACGCGGCGAGCTTCCCGCGCCTGCGCGCCAAGGTGGTGGCCGGGGCTGCGAACAACCAGCTCGCGCAGGGCCAGGACGGCAGCGCGCTGACCACGGCCGGCATCCTGTACGCGCCGGACTATGTCATCAATGCCGGCGGCATCATCTCCGTGGCCCGCGAGTACTACGGCGGCGCCACCGAGGCGCAGGTGCTGGAGGACATCCAGCACATCCCGCAGCGGCTCACCGAGATCTTCGAGCGCGCCCGCCGCGAGGGCCGCACCACCAATGCGGTCGCCGACCAGATGGCGCGCGAGCGCCTGGGACGCCCGGAGCGCGCAAGGGCGCACCAGCTCGTCGCCTGAGGGCGACGGCGGGCGAGTTTTCCGGGACGTGACGCGCGCGACAGTGCAGTACACTGTCCCCATGAAGCGCGTCATCGCAGTGGCGAACCAGAAGGGCGGCGTCGGCAAGACGACCACCTCGGTCAACCTGGCCGCCTCGCTCGCCGCGACCCGCCGCCGTGTCCTGCTCATCGACCTGGACCCGCAGGGCAACGCCACCATGGGCTGCGGGGTCGACAAGTCCCAGCTCAAGGCGAGCGCCTGCGAGGTGATGCTCGGCGAGGCGGAGCTGCAGGCCTCCCTCGTGCCCGTCGAGCAGTCCGGCTTCCAGCTGCTGCCGGCCAACCAGGACCTCACCGCCGCCGAGGTGCGCCTGTTGTCGCTGCCGATCGCGCGCGAGACCAAGCTGCGCCAGGCACTGCAGCCGGTGCGCGACCACTTCGACGTCATCCTCATCGACTGCCCGCCGGCGCTGAGCATGCTCACCGTGAACGCGCTGGTGGCTGCCGACAGTGTGCTGATCCCGATGCAGTGCGAGTACTACGCGCTCGAGGGGCTGTCGGCGCTGCTGAGCACCGTCGAGCAGATCCGCGTCGCCGTCAATCCGCAGCTGTCCATCGAGGGCATCCTGCGCACCATGTTCGACCCCCGGAACAACCTCTCCAGCGAGGTGAGCAGCCAGCTCATCGCGCACTTCGGCGATGCGGTGTTCCGCACCGTCATCCCGCGCAACATCCGCCTGGCCGAGGCGCCCTCGTTCGGCAAGCCGGCGCTGTTCCACGACCGCGAGTCGCGCGGCGCCCTGGCCTACCTGGCCCTCGCCGGGGAGATGATCCGCCGCGAGGAGGGCACCGGGCAGATCCGCCCGGCCCCGGGCGCCGAGGCCGAAGGCGCCGCGGAGCTGACGACCCCGGCACCGGCGGCGAGCCGGCCCGCCGGCGCTCCCCCCGGCGAGGAAATACATTGATGAAGAAGCCGACCCTGGGGCGCGGGCTCGCCGACCTGCTCGGCCAGGCGCGCCCGGCGATCGTCGCGAACATGCCCCCGCCGGTGCCGCCGGCCCGGCCGCCGGGGGACGAGCTCACCAAGCTGCCGCTCGACCTGCTGCAGCGCGGCCGCTACCAGCCGCGCGCCGACATGCGCACCGAGTCGCTCGAGGAGCTGGCCGCCTCGATCAAGGTGCAGGGCGTGGTGCAGCCCATCGTGGTGCGCCCGCTCGAGGAGCTGAGCGCCGGCGGCGCGCAGCGCTACGAGATCATCGCCGGCGAGCGGCGCTGGCGCGCCGCGCAGCTGGCGAACCTCACCGAGATCCCGGCGATCATCCGCCACATCCCCGACGAGGCGGCGATCGCGGTCGCCCTCATCGAGAACATCCAGCGCGAGAACCTGAACGCGGTCGAGGAGGCCCGGGCGCTCGAGCGGCTGATCACCGAGTTCGGCCTCACGCACCAGCAGGCCGCCGATGCGGTGGGACGCTCGCGCGCCGGGGTGAGCAACCTGCTGCGCCTGCTCGAGCTGGCCCCCGAGGTGTGCGCGATGCTCGAGCAGCGCACGTTGGAGATGGGGCACGCGCGCGCCCTGCTCGGCCTCACCCAGCGCCGCCAGCAGATCGAGGTGGCCACGCTGGTCACCAAGAAGGGCCTCTCCGTGCGCGACACCGAGGCCCTGGTGCGCCGCCTGCAGGCACCGGCCGCGGGGGGCGCGCACCCCGGCGCGGAGCCCGCGAGCGACCCGAACGTCGAGAAGCTGGTGCAGGAGCTGAGCGAGAAGCTCGGGGCCCGCGTGGCCCTCCAGCAGGGCCGCGGCGGCCGCGGCAAGCTCATCGTCAGCTACAACAGCCTCGACGAACTCGACGGCATCCTCGCGCACATCCAGTAGCGCGCCTTTCCCGACCGCCGGATCCGCCCGCAGGAATCCCTGAGGCGTGCCGGCTTGACAGATTGGTAAGCATTCACTTACAGTAAGTCATGGCTTACGGAAGTGCCCTGCAATGCCTCAGCGATCCGACCCGGCGGGAAGTCTTCGAGCGTCTGCGCTCGGGACCGAAGTCGGTCGGCGAGCTGGCGCGGGGACTGCCGGTCAGCCGACCGGCCGTCTCGCAGCACCTCAAGGCGCTGAAGGAGGCGGGACTGGTGAACGACGAGCCCGACGGCGCGCGCCGCATCTACCACATCGATCCGCAGGGCCTCGGGGAACTGCGCCGGTGGTTCGACCAGTTCTGGGACGCGGCGCTGCAGGCGCTCAAGCGCGAGGTCGAGAAACCTGAACCCAAAGGAAGGAAGACACCTTGAACCGCACGATCCAGATCGCCCCGGTCCGCAGGTCCATCGTGGTGGAGGCCAGCCCCCAGCGCGCCTTCGAGGTCTTCACCGACCAGGTCGATGCGTGGTGGCCCAAGACCCACGGCATCGGCGCAACCCCGATCGTCCGTTCGGTCATCGAGCCCTTCGTCGGCGGGCGCTGGTACACCACGCACACCGACGGCAAGGACGTGACCATCGGCCACGTGCGCGCCTGGGAGCCCGGCGCCCGCTTCGTCGTGAGCTGGGAGATCGGCGCCGACTGGAAGCCGGATGCGCGCGAGGCGTTCGCCTCGGAGGTCGAAGTCCTCTTCAAGGTCGACGGCGCCGGCAAGACCCGCATCGACCTGGAGCACCGCAATTTCGAGCGCATGGGCGCCGAGCCGGGGGAAAAGATGCGCACGGGCGTCGACGGCGGCTGGCCCGGCATCCTCAACCTCTACGCCACCTATCTCGCCTCAGGAGCAAAATCATGAGCGAATTCATCGTCCACAGCATTCCCGGCAGCCCCTTCGGACGCGCCGTCCTCATCGCCCTCGAGGAGAAGGGTGCCCGTTACCAGCTGCGGCCCGTCGCCCCGGGAACGCTGCGCCTGCCCGAGCATCTCTCGCTGCACCCCTTCGGCCGCGTGCCGGTGCTCGAGCACGGAGGGTTCCGGCTGTACGAGACCGGCGCGATCCTGCGCTACCTGGAGCGGATCCTGCCCGCCCCGGCGCTGATTCCCCCCGATCCGCACCAGGCCGCGCGCATGGACCAGCTGATGAACATCAACGACTGGTACCTGTTCCAGGGACCCGGCATGGTCATCGGCTTCCAGCGCGTCGTCGGCCCGCGCCTGATGGGGATCGCCCCGGACGAGGCGGCGATCGAGGCGGTCCTGCCCAAGGCGCACGCGGTGTTCGCGGAGCTGTCGGCGCTCCTGGGACGCCAGGCCTACCTGGCCGGCGATGCGTTCACGCTGGCCGATGCCCTGGTCGCCCCGCAGATGGACTTCCTGAGCATGGCGCCCGAGTGGCAGGCGCTCACGGTGCAGCGCAGCAATCTCGTCGAATGGCTGGCACGCGTGAATGCGCGCCCCAGCCTCAGGGCCACCACCTGGGAGCGCCAGACCGAGCTGGCCCGGGCAGCCTGAACCGGAGCACCCCGCCCGTCCGGCGTCGCGGACCGCGACGCCGGCGGGCCTCGCCGTGCACTGTTTTCGTGCGGCGCCCGCGGCACCGAACCCGCAGCGTTCGGGCGGGTGGACGCACGCAGCCCCGATCTCTATAATCCCGCGGCTTTTCGCCGGGGCGTCACCTAAGTGACTGAACGGCCGGCGTAATGTTAAGCCCCCAAGGCCGAAGCTCACGGCGTGGGAACGGGCCGGTTTAGAGCCCCCTCGGCGGGACCTATATAAGGTGTTGGCGATCGATCTGCCCCAAGCGCGGCGGCTGGCCTTCGGCGTCGTGCTCGGCCAGGCGCTCGTGAGCGTGACCGCCGCTCTGTGTGCCTGGGCCCTGGCCGGTCAACGCGCCGGCTGGTCGGCACTGATCGGCGGCGGGATCGCCACCGCGGGGAGCCTGGCGATGGCCTCCCTGGTGTTCGGGGCGGTCGCGGCGAACGCGCCGGAGCGGGTGCTCGGCAGGTTCTATCTCGGCGAGGCCGTGAAGGTCGTGCTGATGATGGTGCTGTTCGCGGTGGTGTTGGTGAAGGTGCCCGTGGCGCCGCTGGCGATGTTCGCAGCGTTCGCTGCAACGTTTCTGGTGTATTGGATCGCGCTGTTGCGTGCCATGCCCCGCGTGAGCGGGCCGCGCAGCAGCCCCTGAGATCGGGACAGGTCGTAAAGAGAATGGCAGCCGAAGAACACGCGCCGGGCGCAACCGAATACATCCTGCACCACCAGTCCTTCCTGTCGAACAAGGCCGCCCACGGCATCGTCGACTTCTCGGTCGTCAACTACGACACCGTCTTCTTCTCGGTCGTGCTCGCCCTGGTGTTCTTCGGCCTGTTCTGGATGGTGGCGCGCACGGTGACCTCCGGGGTGCCGAGCAAGACGCAGAACTTCATCGAGACCCTGGTGAGCTTCGTCGACGGCCAGGTGCGCGAGACCTTCCACGGCACCAGCCGGCTGATCGCCCCGCTGGCGCTCACCATCTTCTGCTGGATCTTCCTGTTCAACTTCATGGACCTGGTGCCGGTCGACCTGCTGCCCTGGCTGGCGCGCGGCGGCGGCATCGAGCACCTGAAGGTCGTGCCGAGCACCGACCTGAACGCGACGTTTGCGATGTCGCTGTCGGTGTTCGCGCTCATCATCTTCTACAGCATCAAGATGAAGGGCGTCGGCGGCTTCATCGGCGAGCTCACCCTGAACCCCTTCAGGGCCAAGAACTGGGCGGTGCAGGCCCTGCTGGTGCCGGTGAACTTCATCCTTGAGTCGGTGACCTTCCTGGCGCGCCCGGTGTCGCTGGCGCTGCGTCTATACGGCAACCTGTACGCCGGCGAGATGATCTTCCTGCTGCTCGCCGCGCTCACCCTCGGCAAGGGCCTGGACTTCCTCATCAGCTTCGGCGGCGCGCTCAGCCTCGTTGCTCAGGTGATCCTGGGCCTGGCCTGGTCGATCTTCCACATCCTTGTGATCGTGCTCCAGGCCTTCATATTCATGGTGCTGACGATCGTCTATCTGTCGATGGCCAACGAGCATCACTGACAGGCGCGCGCTCGGCGGGTTTTAGGTTTCTTCTTCGCATAGTTTCGTTTCAGGAGAGATTGAATGGAAAGCGTTGCACACATCCAGGCCATGACCGTGCTGGCCGTCGGCATCATCTTCGGCATGGGCGCCCTGGGCACTGCCATCGGCTTCGGCATTCTCGGCGGCCGCTTCATCGAAGGCTCGGCCCGCCAGCCGGAACTGCTGCCCGTCCTGCGCGTGCAGATGTTCCTGGTCGCAGGCCTCCTCGACGCGGTGGCCATGATCGGCATCGGCTTCGCGCTGTTCTTCACCTTCGCGAACCCGTTCCTGGCTGCGCTGCAGGCGGCGCACTGAGTCGCTTCAGGTTGACGGCTCGAGGCAGGAGATAGGACCGTGAATATCAACCTCACGCTCATCATCCAGATGTTCGTGTTCGCCACGCTCATCTGGGGCACGATGAAGTGGATCTGGCCGCCGATCCTCGCCGCCATGGACGAGCGCCAGCGCAAGATCGCGCAGGGGCTGGCCGCCGGCGAGAAGGGCGAGCAGGCCCTCACCGAGGCGCGCGGGCAGGCCGACACGATCATCCGCGAGGCGCGCGAGCGTGCCACGCAGATCATCGACCACGCCCAGCACCGCGCCAACGAGCTGGTCGAGGAAGCCAAGGGCACGGCCACCGCCGAGGGCGCGCGCCTGGTCGCCGCCGCGCACGAGCAGATCGCACTGGACGCGACGCGGGCGCGCGAGAGCCTGCGCCGCGAGGTCGCCGGCATCGCCGTGGGCGCCGCCTCCAAGCTGCTCGGCCGCGAGGTCAACGCGGCCACGCACGCGGACCTGCTCGACAAGCTCGCCGCGCAGATCTGAGGCAGCATGGCTGACAAGATCACCGTTGCCCGGCCCTACGCGCGCGCCGCCTTCGAGGAGGCACAGGCCGCCGCGCGGCTCGAGGAGTGGTCGCAGTCGCTGCAGGCCGCCGCCGCGGTGGTCCAGGACGAGCGCGTGGCCAACCTCATGGGCAACCCGCACGTGACCCCCGAGCAGCTCGCGACGCTGGTGAGCGGCATCAGCGCCAACGGTCTGGGCGAGCACGGCAGCAACTTCGTGCGCACGCTTGCCAGCAACGGCCGCCTCGCCTACCTGCCGGAGATCGCAACGCTCTTCGACAGCTTCAAGGACGCGGCGCAGGGCGTGGCGGACGTCACCGTGACTTCCGCGACCGAGCTCAACGAGGCCCAGCGCGCCAAGCTTTCCGCCGCGCTGGAGAAGCGCCTCAAGCGCAAGGTGCGCCTGCACTGCCAGATCGACCCCGCGCTGATCGGCGGGGCGGTGCTGCGCGCCGGCGACCTGGTGATCGACGGCTCGCTGAGCGCGCGCCTGGCGCGCATCGCTTACGAACTGACCGCCTGAAACGCACAACCGAATTCGTCTAGAGAGAACGCACATGGCCATCAAGGCAACCGAGATCAGCGACCTGATCAAGCAGCGGATCGAGAACTTCAAGTCCGTCACCGAGGCCCGCAACGTCGGCACGATCGTGTCGGTCACCGACGGCATCTGCCGCATCCACGGCCTGGCCGATGCCCGCTACGGCGAGATGCTCGAGTTCCCGGGCAATACCTTCGGGCTGGCGCTGAACCTCGAGCAGGACTCGGTCGGCGCGGTCGTGCTGGGCGAGTACAAGCACCTGAAGGAAGGCGACTCGGTCAAGACCACCGGGCGCATCCTCGAGGTGCCGGTGGGACCGGAGCTGCTCGGGCGCGTGGTCGATGCGCTCGGCAACCCGATCGACGGCAAGGGCGCCATCAATGCCAAGCGCACCGCGCCCATCGAGCGCGTGGCCCCGGGCGTCATCTACAGAAAGTCGGTGAGCCAGCCGGTGCAGACCGGCTACAAGGCCGTCGACTCGATGGTGCCGATCGGCCGCGGCCAGCGCGAGCTGATCATCGGCGACCGCCAGACCGGCAAGACCGCGCTGGCCGTCGACACCATCATCAACCAGAAGTCCTCGGGCATTAAGTGCGTGTACGTGGCGATCGGCCAGAAGCAGTCGACCATCGCCAACGTGGTGCGCAAGCTCGAGGAGCACGGCGCCATGGCGCATACCATCGTCGTCGCCGCCTCGGCCTCGAGCCCGGCCGCCCTGCAGTACATCTCGGCGTACTCCGGCGTGACCATGGGCGAGTACTTCATGGACAACGGCGAAGATGCGCTGATCATCTACGACGACCTGTCCAAGCAGGCCGTCGCCTACCGCCAGATCTCGCTCCTGCTGCGCCGCCCGCCGGGCCGCGAGGCCTTCCCCGGCGACGTGTTCTACCTGCACAGCCGCCTGCTCGAGCGCAGCGCGCGCGTCAACGAGGAATACGTGGAGATGGCCAGCAAGGGCGCGGTCAAGGGCAAGACCGGCTCGCTCACCGGCCTGCCGATCATCGAGACCCAGGCGGGGGACGTGACCGCGTTCGTGCCGACCAACGTCATCTCCATCACCGACGGCCAGATCTTCCTCGAGACCGACCTGTTCAACGCCGGCATCCGCCCGGCCATGAACGCCGGCATCTCGGTCTCGCGCGTCGGCGGCGCGGCGCAGACCGACATCATCAAGAAGCTCGGCGGCGGCATCCGCCTGGCGCTCGCCCAGTACCGCGAGCTGGCGGCGTTCTCGCAGTTCGCCTCGGACCTCGACGAGGCGACCCGCAAGCAGCTCGAGCGCGGCCAGCGCACCACCGAGATGATGAAGCAGAAGCAGTACGCGCCCATGTCGGTCGCGGAGATGGCGCTGTCGATCTACGCGGTCAACAACGGCTACATGGACAAGGTGGAGCTGAAGAAGGTCACGGCCTTCGAGGCCGCACTGCAGGCCTTCGCGCACACCAACTACAAGTCGATGATCGACGGCATCAACGCCCAGCCCAAGTTCTCCAAGGAGAACGAGGCGCAGCTGAAGAAGTGCATCGAGGACTTCGTGGCCACCGGGACTTACTAAGGGGGCGCTTCCGCTCACGCGAACCGAAGACAGCGATGCCAGGCACCAAGGAAATCCGCACCAAGATCGCGAGTGTGAAGAGCACTCAGAAGATCACCAAGGCCATGCAGATGGTCGCGACCAGCAAGATGCGCCGCGCCCAGGAGCGCATGCGCCTGGCGCGCCCCTACGCGCTGAAGATGCGCAACGTCATCGGCCACCTGACCCAGGCGCAGGTGCGCCACCCGTTCCTCGAGCCGCGCGAGCCGAAGGCGGTCGGCATCATCATGATCTCCACCGACCGCGGACTCGCCGGCGGGCTGAACGCCAACGTCTTCAAGCAGACGCTGCTGCTCACGCGCGAGTGGCAGGGCAAGGGCGCGCAGGT
Source organism: Pseudomonadota bacterium (assembly GCA_018240525.1). GTDB lineage: Bacteria > Pseudomonadota > Gammaproteobacteria > Steroidobacterales > Steroidobacteraceae > 13-2-20CM-66-19. The sequence goes on along the minus strand of JAFEFN010000013.1, from coordinate 1,057,103 downwards.
GAGTCTGTGCCTGATCGGCACCAAGGGGCTGAATTTCTTCCGGCGCCTCGACTTGCCGATCATGGCGAACGTCACCGGCCTGGGTGATCGCCCGCACATCAACGACCTGATCGGTACGGTCAAGGTGATGCTGGATGCCTACCGCGAGGGCAAGCTCGATCGCCTCTTCCTGGTGAACGCGCAGTTCGTGAACACCATGACGCAGAAGCCGGACGTGCAGCAGCTGCTCCCGGTGGAGCCGATGGACACCGAGGGGCTGCAGGAGCACTGGGACTACATCTACGAGCCGGAGGCCGAGGCGATCCTCGATGGCCTGCTGATGCGCTACATCGAGTCGCAGGTCTACCGCGGCGCGGTCGAGAACGTCGCCTCGGAGATGGCCGCGCGCATGATCGCGATGGGCGCGGCCTCGGACAATGCCGGCAAGCTGATTGGCGAATTGCAACTGATCTACAACAAGGCCCGCCAGGCCGCGATCACGAAGGAACTTTCGGAGATCGTGGGTGGTGCGGCTGCGGTTTGAGGAACTAAGACCATGGCAACTCCCGCAGAGGGACACATTACCCAGATCATCGGCGCCGTCATCGACGTCGAATTCCCGCGGGAGGCGATTCCCGGCGTCTACGAGGCGCTCAAGCTCAAGGACGTGGACCTGACCCTCGAGGTGCAGCAGCAGCTCGGCGACGGCGTGGTGCGCACCATCGCCATGGGGCCCTCGGAGGGCCTGCGCCGCGGGCTCGCCGTGACCGCCACCGGCGCGCCCATCTCCGTGCCGGTCGGCCAGGCCACGCTCGGGCGCATCATGGACGTGCTCGGGGCGCCGCAGGACAACCGCGGCGACGTGAAGGCCAAGGAGCGCCTGCCGATCCATCGCGCGCCGCCGGCCTTCGACGAGCAGGCGGGCGGGCAGGACCTGCTGGTCACGGGCATCAAGGTGATCGATCTGCTGGTGCCGTTCGCCAAGGGCGGCAAGGTCGGCCTGTTCGGCGGCGCCGGCGTGGGCAAGACCGTCAACATGCTCGAGCTGATCAACAACATCGCCAAGCAGTACAGCGGCCTGTCGGTGTTCGCCGGCGTCGGCGAGCGCACCCGCGAGGGCAACGACTTCTACCACGAGATGATCGAGTCCGGCGTCATCGACAAGGACAACCTGGGCAACTCCAAGGTGGCGATGGTGTACGGCCAGATGAACGAGCCGCCGGGCAACCGCCTGCGCGTCGCGCTCACCGGCCTCACCATGGCCGAGTACTTCCGCGACGAGGTCCGCCCGGACTCCGGCGGCAAGGGCCGCGACGTGCTGTTCTTCGTGGACAACATCTACCGCTACACGCTCGCCGGCACGGAAGTGTCGGCGCTGCTCGGGCGCATGCCGAGCGCGGTCGGCTACCAGCCGACGCTCGCCGAGGAGATGGGCGTCCTGCAGGAGCGCATCACCTCCACCAAGAAGGGCTCGATCACCTCGATCCAGGCGGTGTACGTGCCGGCGGACGATTTGACCGATCCCTCGCCCGCCACCACCTTTGCGCACCTGGACGCGACCGTGGTGCTGTCGCGCCAGATCGCCTCGCTGGGCATCTATCCTGCGGTCGACCCGCTCGACTCCACCAGCCGCCAGCTCGACCCGCTGGTGGTCGGCGAGGAGCACTACAACGTCGCCCGCGGCGTGCAGGCGGTGCTGCAGCGCTACAAGGAGCTGCAGGACATCATCGCGATCCTGGGCATGGACGAGCTGTCGGAAGAGGACAAGCTCACCGTGTTCCGCGCGCGCAAGGTGCAGCGCTTCCTGTCGCAGCCCTTCAACGTCGCCAAGGTGTTCACCGGCCAGGACGGCAAGATCGTCCCGCTCAAGGACACCATCCGCGGCTTCAAGGGCATCATCAGCGGCGAATACGACTCCCTCCCCGAGCAGGCCTTCTACATGGTCGGCTCGATCGAGGAAGCGGTCGCCAAGGCCAAGACCCTGCAGTAGGCACGCGAGTCCCCCATGGCAGAAGCGGCAACCATTCAGGTCGACATCGTCAGCGCCGAGGGCGAGATCTACTCCGGCCCCGCGCTGGAGGTGATCGCCCCGGCCAGCCAGGGCGAGCTGGGCATCCATCCGCGCCATGCCCCATTGCTCACGCTGCTCAAGGCCGGGGAGGTGCGCGTGAAGAGCCCGGACGGCGAGGAGCACTTCTTCTTCGTCGGCGGCGGGGCGCTCGAGGTGCAGCCGCGCAAGATCACGGTGCTGGCCGACACGGCGCTGCGCGCCAGGGACCTCGACGAGGCCGCGGCGGTGGCCGCCAAGCAGCGCGCCGAGGAGGCCCTCAGGGACCGGGGCAGCAAGATCACCCAGGCGGAGGCGCTGGCCGAGCTCGCCCGCGCGGCCGCGCAGCTGAAGATGCTCGAGCGGCTGCGCAAGCTGCGGGGCTGACCCGGATCCCGTGACGGAACCAGTGCTTCCGTCAGCCGCGAGCGCGGCCACCCCGCCGCGGGGCCTGCTCGCAGGCCTCGCGCGCAACCTGAGGACCGGCCTGGCGCTCGTGGCCCTGAAGCGTCGCTGGCCACCGCAGCTCGCCGTGAGCTTCGATGCGCTGTGCGCCCTCCTGGTGGTGAACCTCTCCCTGTGGGCGCTGCTCGATGCGCTGCACGCCGAGCGCGATGCGCCCCTGGCGCTCGACGGCCTGTTCGGCTGGGCGTGTTACCTGCTGCTGGGACTGGCGGCCTGCGCGCTCGTCGCGCGCGCGGCGAGCCGCGCCGCCAACACCCGCCCGCTCCTGGTCGCGGTGCTCAGCGCCGCTCCCTTCGTGCTGCTGGTGTTCTGGCTGCTCGGCGACCTGGGCTTCGTGCGCGCACACCCGCTGGCGGCGGGCACCGCCGCCGTCGTGTACCTCGCGGTCCTCACCGTGCGCATCCTCGGTGCCGCCTTCGGCATCGTGCGCCGGGGCGCAGCCGTCACCGCGCTGCTGCTGGTGTTCGCCGCGCCCTGGGTGTTCGGGGTCCTCAACCTCGACACGCGGCTGTGGGTGGCCGATGACACCGCCGAGACGCAGAGCGAGGACGATCCGGGACAGGCGGAGGCGCTCTTCTACGATCAGCCGGCCCGCATCGCCGCGGCGATGGCCCGTGTGCGCCCCACGCAGCACGGCAGGACCAGCGCGTATTTCCTGGGCTTTGCCGGGGATGGCGACCCGAACGTGTTCCGGCGCGAGGTGCAGTTCGCCAAGGAGGCCTTCGGCGCGCGCCTGGGCAGCCTCGAGCGCTCGGCGCTCCTCATCAACGATGTCGAGGACCGCGACTCCTATCCGCTGGCCAGTGTCTCAGGACTCGCGCAGGCGCTGAGCATCATGGCGCTGCGCATGGACCCGGAGAACGACGTGCTGGTGCTGTACCTGAGCTCCCACGGCTCGGTCGACGGGCTCGAGGTGCAGAACGGCTCGCTGCCGCTCGCCCCGCTGGCCCCGGGCGATCTGCGCGAGGCGCTCGATTCGGCCGGCATCCGCTACCGGGTGATCGTCGTCTCGGCCTGCTATGCCGGCGTGTTCCTCGATGAGCTGAAGACCGACACCAGCTTGATCGTGACCGCGGCCGATGCCGAGCACAGCTCCTTCGGCTGCGAGGAGGACCGCGAACTCACCTGGTTCGGCGAGGCCTTCCTCAAGGACGCGCTGCCGGGCGGCAGCTCGCTGGAGGCCGCCTTCGCCCGGGCCCGCGAGCTGATCATCCAGCGCGAGGAGGCCGGGCACGAGACCCATTCGAACCCGCAGCTGTACGTGGGCCCGGGCATCAAGGCAAAGCTGGCCGAGATCGAAGCGTACAAGGGCGCGGCCGATCGGCCGGCCGTGACCGTGCGGCGCTAAAGTACAATCGTGGCCATGCGCAAACGCTCTCCCGCGACGAAGCCGAGGCCACCGGTCGCGGTGGTGGTCCTCGCCGCCGGGGAGGGCAAGCGCATGAAGTCCGCGCTGCCCAAGGTGCTGCAGCCCCTGGCCGGCCGGCCGCTGCTGGCGCACGTGCTCGGCGCGGCGCGCACGCTCGCCCCCGCCGCGATCCACGTGGTCTACGGGCACGGCGGCGAGGCCGTGCGCGGCGCGCTGGCGAGCGCGGACCTGCGCTGGGCCGAGCAGGCCCGCCAGCTCGGCACCGGGCACGCGGTCCTGCAGGCGCTGCCGCAGATCGACGATGAACAGCTGGTGCTCGTGCTGTACGGCGACGTCCCGCTGATCCGCGCGCAGACCCTCGCGGAACTGGTGTCGCTCGCCGGGCCGAAGTCCCTCGCCCTCCTGACCGTCCGGCTGGATGATCCTTCCGGCTACGGGCGCATCGTGCGCGCCAAGGGCCGCGTGCAGCGCATCGTCGAGGAGAAGGATGCCGGCCGCCGCGAGCTTGCGATCCGGGAATGCAACACCGGCGTGCTCGCCTGCCCGGCACGACTGCTCAAGCGCTGGCTGGGTCGCGTGAAGCCCCACAACGCGCAGGGCGAGTACTACCTCACCGACATCATCGCCATGGCGGTGAAGGAAAAGGTCGCCGTGGTGCCGCTGGTGGCCGGGGAGGCCAGCGAGGTCCTCGGCGTCAACGACCGCGCGCAGCTGGCGCACCTGGAAGGGGTGCTGCGCAGACAGCGCGCCCAGGAGCTGCTGCTCGCTGGCGCGACGCTCGCGGATCCGGCGCGCGTGGACGTGCGCGGCAGCCTTGAGTGCGGGCGCGACGTGTTCATCGACGTGAACGTCGTGTTCGAAGGCGAAGTCACCCTCGGGGACAACGTCCGCATCGGCCCGGGGTGCGTGGTGCGCAATGCCCGCATCGGTGCCGGCACCGAGGTGTTCGCGCACTGCGTGATCGAGGGCGCCGAGATCGGCCCGGGCTGCAACATCGGCCCCTTCGCGCGCTTCCGCCCCGTGGCGACGCTGGCCGCGGGCGTGCACATCGGCAACTTCGTCGAGGTGAAGAACTCGCAGATGGCCGCGGCCTCCAAGGCCAACCATCTGTCCTACCTCGGCGATGCCGCCGTCGGCGCCCGCGCCAACATCGGCGCCGGCACGATCATCGCCAACTACGACGGCGCCACCAAGCACCGCACCACGATCGGCGACGACGTGCACACCGGCAGCAACAGCGTGCTGGTGGCGCCGATCACCGTCGGCGCGGGCGCCACCATCGCCGCCGGCTCCACGGTCATCGGCAACGTCCCGGCCGGCAAGCTCACCGTGGCGCGCGCGCGGCAGTCGACGATCGAGAACTGGCAGCGTCCGCAGAAGCCGAAGAAATAGCCGGCCGCGGCGCCGGGTGCGCGGCGCACGCCCGTGTCCCTTGCAGCTGAGGTTCGCCGGGGGCGGCGGCGGGCTTGCCTGGACCCCGCACAGGCCCCGCTTCAAGGGCCCGGAACGCACGGTCTGCGCCGACGCCGTCACACCTTTTTGCCCTGAAATCAGCACCTTTGCTGCAAATAAGGCAAAATTGCGGATCACAGGGACAGGCGCACGCCAAGCAGAGGCAACATGTGTGGGATCGTCGGGGCAGTCGCTGAGCGCAACATCGTACCGGTGCTGATGGAGGGCCTGCGGCGCCTGGAGTACCGCGGCTACGATTCGGCCGGCATCGCCGTCCTGAACGGCTCCCGGCACCTCACCCGCCTGCGCACCGTGGGCAAGGTGCGCATGCTGGACGAGGCCCTCGCCCACACACCGACCACCGGCCAGATCGGCATCGCGCACACCCGCTGGGCGACCCACGGGGTGCCGAGCGAGCGCAACGCCCACCCGCACATCTCGCGCGACGGCCTGGCCATCGTGCACAACGGCATCATCGAGAACCACGAGGAGCTGCGCGCCGATCTGGAGAAGCGCGGCTACACCTTCACCTCCGAGACCGACACCGAGGTGATCGCGCACCGTATCCACCTGCACCTGCAGACCGTGCAGGACCTGTTCAAGGCCGTGCGGGCCACCGTGGCCGAGCTCGAGGGTGCCTACGCGCTCGTGGTCGTGAGCGAGCACGAGCCGGAGCGCCTGATCCTGGCGCGCGAGGGCTGCCCGGTGGTCATCGGCCTGGGCGTGGACGAGAACTTCGTGGCCTCGGACGTGGCGGCGCTGCTGCCGGTCACGCGGCGCTTCATCTTCCTGGAGGAGGGCGACGTCGCCGAGGTGCGGCGCCAGAGCGTGCGGGTGATCGACCGCGAGGGCAACACCGCCGAGCGCCCGGTGCGCGAGAGCGAGCTCTCGGCCGAATCCGCCGAGCGCGGCCAGTACCAGCACTACATGCTCAAGGAGATCCACGAGCAGCCTCGTGCCATTGCCGACACCCTGCAGGAGCGGGTCGCCAACGGCCGCTTGCTGGAGGCGGCCTTCGGCCCGGCAGCCACCGAGGTGTTCCGCCGCACCCAGAACGTGCACATCGTCGCCTGCGGCACCAGCTACCACGCGGCCTGCGTGGCCCGCTACTTCATCGAGCAGATCTGCAAGGTGCCCTGCGCGGTCGACATCGCCAGCGAGTACCGCTACCGCAATCCGCTGGTGCCGGCGAACTCGCTGTTCGTGACCATCTCGCAGTCGGGCGAGACCGCCGACACGCTGGCCGCCCTGCGCCTGGCCAAGCAGTCCGGCTACCTGTCCTCACTCTCGATCTGCAACGTGCCGGAAAGCTCGCTGGTGCGCGAGTCGGAGCTGGTGATGCTCACCCGCGCGGGTCCCGAGATCGGCGTGGCCTCCACCAAGGCCTTCACCACGCAGCTGGCCGCCCTCGGCATGCTGGTGGTGGCGCTGGCCAAGCACCACGGCGCCGACGCCGAGCGCGAGCGCGGCCTCGTGACGCGGCTCATCGAGCTGCCCGGCATGGTCGAGAAGACCCTGCAGCTGGACCCGGTGGTCCACCGCCTCGCCGAGCGCTTCGCCGACAAGCACCACGCGCTGTTCCTCGGGCGGGGCGCGCTCTTCCCGATCGCGATGGAGGGGGCGCTCAAGCTCAAGGAGATCTCCTACATCCACGCGGAGGCCTATCCGGCCGGGGAGCTCAAGCACGGCCCGCTCGCGCTGGTGGACGGGGACATGCCCGTGGTGACGGTCGCGCCCAACAACGACCTGCTCGAGAAGCTGAAGTCGAACCTGCAGGAGGTGCGCGCGCGCGGTGGCGAACTCATCGTGTTCGCGGACCCGGAGTCCGGGATCCAGTCGAGCGATGGCGTCACCGTCATCGAGATGCCCCGCCACGTGACCTACTTCCAGGCGCCCGTGGTCTACACCATTCCCTTGCAGCTGCTGGCCTACCACGCGGCTATCCTCAAGGGGACCGACGTCGATCAGCCGCGCAACCTCGCCAAGAGCGTCACGGTCGAGTAAGGCGGCGCGAGCGGGGAACGGCGCGCCTCATGGCGCGCCCTTGCGGGCCTGGTTCCGTGCGAGCGTCATCCAGACCGCGATGTCCCAGGCATTGTGGATGCCGATGAAGAGCAGCCCGAGGGTGGCACCCCCCACCATGTACAGGGCAGCGGCCGTGTGATGCCACAGGGCATAGGCCGCCGCGATCATGAGCAGGTAGGCGATCACGGGCAGGATCACGTTCCAGAGCCAGTCCTCCCACACCGGCTGGTACTCCGTGCTGTTCCGCGGGATGTTGGCGAGGATGACGCCGCTCCACACCAGGCCGACGATGCCGGCGGCGGTGAAGCCGATGCTGAGCGCCAGGGTGCTGGGGTGCGGCATGCTCAGGAAAGCCGCCAGCGCCAGCACCTGGCCGAAGTGCAGGACGATCGGGGTGACGAAGGCGCGCAGCCCGGCCGCGCCGGCCTTGCGCGAATCGGCCGCCAGCGCGATGACCACGAAGGTCAGTCCCGTCAGGCCGCCGGCCGATGAGCCGACGATGACGTAGAAGCTCTCCCACCCCGACAGCAGACTGTCCATCGCGATGCTCTCCGCTGGCAAGGCGGTGAGTCTTGCACACCGCCGGTCCGCCGCGCAGCCGGCCGGCCCGGCGCTTTGCGGTACGATGACCCGACATGAAGACGACGGCTGCGCCCGCCGACCTGCTCGCCGGGCTGTCCATCGCAGGCTTGCTGCTGCCCGAGGCGGTCGCGTACTCCGGCCTTGCCGGGCTGCCGCCGCAGGCCGGCGTCATCGCCCTGTTCGCCGGACTGGTGTGCTACGGACTGATCGGCAGCAGCCGCTTCGCCATCGTCACCGCGACGTCCTCGTCGGCGGCGGTGCTGGCCTCGGCGACGCTGTTCCTGGCCGGCCACGATCCGGGGGCGCGCGCGGCCTTCGCGCTCTATCTGGTCGTCGGTGCCGGCCTCGCCTTCGTGCTGGCCGCAAGCCTGCGCCTGGGCGCGATCTCCAACTTCATCGCCAGGCCGGTGCTGCGCGGGTATGCCTTCGGCCTGGCACTCGTGATCACCCTGAAGCAGTGGCCGCAGCTGGTGCGGCTGCCCGTGCACGCATCGGAATTCTTTCCCCTGCTGCTCGAGGTCCTGCGCAGCGTTGGGGACTGGCACCTCGCCAGCCTCGCCTGCGGGCTGATCGCGCTCGCCGGCCTGCTGGCCCTCGAGCGCATCCCGCGGGTGCCGGGTGCGCTGGTGGTGATCCTCGTCAGCATCGCGACTTCCGGGGCCCTCGGCGCCCACGGCGTCGAACTCACCGGCCCGATCCGCCTGGCGCTGGCCTGGCCAAGCTTCACCCTGCCCACCGGCACGCACTGGCTGGCGATGGTGGAGTTCTCGGTGGCGCTGATGTTCATCCTCTTCGCCGAGTCCTACGGCTCGATACGCACCTACGCGCTCAGGCACGAGGACCCGGTGCAGCCGAACCGGGACCTGCTGGCACTGGGCGTCGCCAATCTGGTCTCCGGGCTGCTGCAGGGCACGCCGGTGGGCGCCGGTTACTCCGGAACCTCCGCCAACGAGGCGGCGGGCGCGCGCACCCGCATCGCCGGGCTGTGCGCGGCGGCGGTGGTCGCCCTCCTGGTGATCCTGTTCCTGCCCTGGATCGGGCGCATCCCGCAGCCGGTGCTGGCGGCGATTGTCATCCGCGCGGTGGGCAAGTCGCTGCGGCCGGAGGTCTTTGCCAACTACTTCCGCTGGCAGCGCGACCGCACCATCGTCCTCGTCGCGGCGCTGGCGGTGATGCTCTTCGGCGTCATGAACGGGCTGCTCGCGGCGATCACCGTGAGCATCGCCATCCTCATCCGCTCGCTGGCCAGCCCGCGGCTCTCGGTGCTCGGGCGCGTCGGCGCGCACGATTACGTCAGCACGCAGCGCTTTCCCGAGGCACTCACCCCGCCAGGCCTGCTGGTGCTGCGGCCCGAGGAGCCGCTGTTCTTCGCCAACGCGGAGCCGGTCATGACGCTGGTGCGCGCGGAGGTGCTCAAGCGACCCGGGATCCGCTTGCTGGTGCTGAGCCTGGAGGAATCGCCCGACCTCGACAGCACGGCGCTGGAGACGTTGGCGGAGTTCTGCGCCTGGTTCAGTGGCCGCGGCGGCGAGCTGCGCGTGGCGCGGCTGAAGGACGCCGCGCGTGAGGCTCTGCTACGGGTCAAGGTGGAGCAGCTGCAGGCATCCGCGCTCGACTATTCAAGCGTGGACGATGCGGTACGCGGGCAGCACGTGCGCCCGCAGCCATAACACCGGCATCCGTCCAAACAGTCGCTTACACCCTGTCAGCCGGGCCGTCGGGTTGGTTTCGCGGGGCTTCGTGCTAATCTGCCGCTGCGAACACAGCTTCTGCGGCGCGGTTGCCGCGGCTGTCGGGCACCGTGCCAACAACAACACGCGGTGCAGGACAGGTGGGCCGCCGCTGCGCCGCGCGCGCCCACGTACACATGCGGAGGAACCATGGCGGACGAACCTACCCCGACGGAACAGAACCCCTACACGCAGACGCACGTCGTGGCCGCGGGCGAGACGTTGGGGAAGATTGCCAAGCAGTACTACGGTGACGCCTCGCTGTACACCCAGATATTCGAGGCCAACCGCGACGTCCTGAAGGATCCGAACAAGATCTTCCCGGGCCAGAAACTAAGAATTCCCTGACCGCTGCTCACCTTTCACCGCAACAGAGGATCCTCGACATGAAGAAGCAATTGACGTGGCTGATCGCAGCGATGATGGCCGTGCTCATCGTCGGCTGCGCGAACCAGAAGGGGCCCGCCGAGCAGGCCATCGCGGGCGCTGAATCCACCCTGAGCGGCATGCGCGACATGGCGCAGAAGTACGTGCCCGACCAGCTGGCCGCCGTGGACGCGCAGCTCGCCTCCCTCAAGGACGCATTCGCCAAGGGCGACTACAAGGCGGTCCTGGCCGGCGCCCCGGCGCTGACCAGCGCGATCGGCTCGCTCAAGGAAGCCGCCTCCGCCAAGGCCGCCGAGGCCGAGGCCGCCATGGCCAAGGCCAAGGATGCCTGGGCCTCGATGAGCACGGACGTGCCGAAGATGGTGGCGGCGCTGCAGAGCCGGGTCGACATGCTGACGAAGTCGCATCACCTGCCGAGTGGCGTGACCAAGGACACCCTCGCCAGCGCCAAGACCGGCCTCGACTCGATCAAGTCGGCCTGGAACGATGCCACCACCGCCGCCAGTTCCGGTGACTTCACCGGCGCCATGGCCAAGGCCACGGCCGTGAAGGACCAGGCGACCGCGATCATGCAGTCGCTGCACATGAGCTCCGGCTGAGCTAGCGTGCGGTCGTCACCGGCCGTCGCGTGCCGTCTGCGGGCGCGAGGCGGCCGGTGAGATCGTAGGCGTCCGCGCCGGTGACCTGGACCTGCGCCCAATCCCCCTCGCGCAGCGTGCCCGCCGCCTCGATCCTCACCACGCCATCGATCTGCGGAGCGTCCGCCTCGCTGCGGCCGATGGCGCTGCCGCCCTCGACCGTGTCCACCAGCACCTGCAGCTGCCGGCCGACCCGCGCGGCCAGGCGCCGCGCGCTGATCTGGGCGGCCCGCTGCATGAAGCGCGCGTAGCGCTCTTCCTGCACCTCGGGAGGCACGTGGGCGGCGAGCGTGTTGGCTGCCGCACCCTCCACCGGCGAGTACTTGAAGCATCCCACCCGGTCCAGCTGCGCTTCGTCCAGCCAGGCGAGCAGCTCGGCGAACTCCGCCTCGGTCTCGCCCGGGAAGCCGACGATGAAGGTGCTGCGCAGGGTAAGGTCCGGGCAGGCCTTGCGCCAGGCGTGGACGCGGGCCAGGGTGTCGACCGAGTGCGCCGGGCGCCGCATGCGCTTGAGCACGCTCGGGCTGCCATGCTGGAAGGGGATGTCCAGGTAGGGCAGCACGCGCCGCTCGGCCATCAGCGGGATCACCTTGTCGACGTGCGGGTAGGGGTAGACGTAGTGCAGGCGCACCCACACCCCGAGCTCCCCCAGCGCACGCGCGAGGTCGATGAAGCGGCTCTCGTAGCGCTGGCCGCGCCACTCGCCGGGCGCGTAGCGCAGGTCCGCGCCGTAGGCGCTCGTATCCTGCGAGATGACCAGCAGCTCCTTCACCCCCGCCCTGACCAGGCGCTCGGCCTCGCGCATCACCTCGGTGATCGGCCGGCTCACCAGGTCGCCGCGCATCGCCGGGATGATGCAGAAGCTGCAGCGGTTGTTGCAGCCTTCCGAGATCTTCAGGTACGCGTAGTGCCGCGGCGTCAGCCGCACGCCCTGCGGCGGCAGCAGGTCGATGAAGGGTTCATGCCGGGGCGGCAGGTGTTCGTGCACCGCGCCGACCACCTCCTCGTAGGCGTGCGGGCCGGTGACCTTCAGCACGCGCGGGTGGCGCTCGAGGATGCGCTCGGGCCGGGCGCCGAGGCAGCCGGTGACGATCACGCGCCCGTTCTGCTCGAGCGCCTCGCCGATGGCATCGAGCGACTCGTCCACGGCCGCGTCGATGAAGCCGCAGGTGTTGACCACCACCACGTCGGCCGCCTCGTAGGTGGGGGACACCTCGTATCCTTCCGAGCGCAGCTGCGTGAGGATGCGCTCCGAATCGACCAGCGCCTTCGGGCAGCCCAGGCTGACGAAGCCCACCTTCGGGATCCGGCGCGGGCGCGCACGGGGCTTGGACGGCGGGGAGGGTCGGGGCCTGGCGGAGGGGCGGGTCATGGCGGCGGGGTGGCGCGAAAGGGCGGCCATCCTAGCTGCGGGGGCTGCCCCGCGCCACCCGGGCTGACGCGCGCCCTATTGTCCCGGGGCGGGCGGGGTCGCCGCGGCCGGGGTCGGGTTCTCCACCGGGGGACCGGGCCGGCGGTGCAGGTCCTTGAGCAGCCAGAACACGGCGGCGACGATCAGGGGCATCACCAGCCAGGGCCAGATCGCCGGCCGGCGATCGCGCGGGCTGCTAGCGGCCATACAGGCCCAGCAGTTCCGCCGACCCCAGCGCCTGCCCGCGCACGTTGAAGCCGATGAAGGCCGCGGTGGCATCCTGGGGCAGGTCGAGCTTGGCAACCTTCAGCGCGTACAGCCGGAAATAGTAGTGGTGCGGCTTGCCCGGCGGCGGGCAGGGACCGCCGTAGCCGACGGTGCCGAAATCCGTGCGCCCCTGGACCGCGCCGGCGGGCAGGTTCGCGCCCTGCGCGCTGCCCGCACCCGCAGGCAGCGAGTTCGTCGTGGCGGGGATGTTGTAGACGATCCAGTGCCACCAGCCACTGCCGGTGGGCGCATCCGGGTCGTGGACCATGAGCGCGAAGCTCTGCGTGCCGGCCGGGGGATTGCTCCAGGAGAGGGCCGGCGAGACATTGCCGCCCTGGCAGCCGAAGCCATCGAAGACCTGCGCACCGCCGATGGTGCCGCCGGCCTTCAGCACCGGGCTGCTGAGGGTGAATTTCTTGTCAGCGCCCGGCGTGGCCGCCTGTGTGGGGGATGTTGCCGAAGTCATCGCCATCGCCGCTGCGAGCGCTGCGCCCGCGACTGTTGCCATCCATCTCATGGGAACACCTGCACACGGCCGGCACGTGCCGGAGGGGCAGTGTGCCGCCGCGCCTGCGCGCGCGCAAATGCCTGCTCAGTGATGCCGCGAGTCCACCCAGTGGCCGGGGGACATGTGCCACTCGTTGCCCCGCGGGTGCCAGGCGTGCGGCTCCCAGCGATAGCCGGGGCGCTGCGCTTCCCAGCGCCCCGGGTGCCAGTGGTAGCCTCCACCCTCCCAGTACCAGGAACCCCCGAGCCATGCGGGCGTAGGCGCACGGGAGCCAGCGAGTGTCTTTCGATCGGGACTACTATCGACGCTACTACTACGACCCGCGCACGGCGGTCGCCAACGCCCGCGACATGCGGGCGCGCGCGCGGCTCATCGCCGCGATGGTCGATCATGCCGGGTTGCCCGTGCGCCGCATCCTGGAGGCCGGCTGCGGCACCGGGCTGCTGCGCAGCGCGCTGCGCCGGCTGCTGCCGCGCGCGCAGTACACGGGGCTCGAGACCAGCGACTACCTGTGCCGGCGCTATGGCTGGGAGCAGGGGCGCATCGAGCAGTTCCGTGCACGGGCGCCGTTCGACCTCGTCATCTGCTACGACGTGCTGCAGTACCTGGACGATGCCGCCGCGGTGCGCGCGCTGGCGAACTTCGGGCGGCTGTGCCGCGGCGTGCTGTACTTCAGCGCACTGACCGCGCATGACCTGAAGCACAATGCCGACCCGGAGCGCACCGACGCCGACGTGCACCTGCGCAGCGGCGCGTGGTACCGCCGGCGCCTGCGGCGCCAGTTCCGCGAGGCGGGGCTGGGATTCTGGCTGCGCCGCGGCGCGCCGCTTACGCTCTGGGAGCTGGAGTCGGAGTGAGTGCGGCGCGCCGCCGGAACAGCGGGTACAGCGGCAGCGCCAGCAGGATCAGGACGATGGTGGCGATGGATTCCTTGGGCGTCGTGAGCACGGCGCTCACCGCGATCCAGGCCATGATCAGCGCCACCACGATGGGGACCCAGGGATAACCGGGCAGGCGGAACGGCCGGGCCGCCTCCGGGTGCCGGCGGCGCAGCACCACCACGGACAGCGTGACCGGGATCCAGAACAGCGCGTAGGACATCACGGCCATGTTGGTGAGCTGGTCGAACGTGCCCGAGGCGGCCAGCACCGCGCCCCAGATGCACAGCAGCACCAGGGAGGTCACCGGGACGCGGGTGCGCGGGCTGAGGCGCGCGAAGGGGGCGAAGAACAGGCCGTCGCGCGCCGAAGCGTACGAGACCCGCGCCCGCGTCAGGATCGTGCCGTTGAGCGAGCCCACGGTGGAGATCAGGAAGATCAGCGAGGCGACCGGGGCGGCGCGACTGCCGAGGAAGGTCTGCACCGCACGCGCCGCCACCGAGGGCGCATCCGGATAGGCGGTGGAGTTGGACGAGGCGACCTGCCAGAAGGGCAGCGCGTACAGGTAGGCGCAGTTCACCGCCAGGTAGATCACCAGCACCAGCAGCGTGCCGCCGATGATGGCGCGCGGCAGCGTGCGCTGCGGGTCATGGACCTCGCTGGCGGCCATCGGCAGGTACTGCCAGCCGCTGTAGGCCCACAGCGCGGCGAACATGGCGGCGCCGAAGCCGGCAAAGCCGCCGCTGGCCGCGTGTGCATCGCCGGCGAGATTGCCGGCATCGTGGATGCCGGAGAACAGGAACACGCCGCCCACCACGCCCAGGATGGCGATGACCTTGGCGACGGTGAGCGCGGTCTGCACGCGCCCGCCGAACATGACGCCCGCGCAGTTGATCGCCGCGAACACCGCGATCACGCCGATGGCCACGAGCTGCCGCGCGCCGAACTGCCAGGTGAAGCTGGTGCCGAACAGCTGGAAGGTGTGCACGAACCAGTCCTGGCTGAAGGCGTGGATGTCGGAGATGAAGATCGCGACCGCCGCGCCGTAGGCGGCGATGCTCGCCCCGCCCAGCACGAAGCTGTTGCAGGCGTACAGGAAGCCGGGCACTTCGCCGAAGGCGGCGCGCAGGTAGACGTACTCCCCGCCGGCATCGGGCAGCATCGCGCCGAGCTCGGAGAAGCACAGCGCCCCGAGCAGGGCCACGCAGCCGGCGACGGCCCAGGCGCCCAGCACCAGTGCCGGCGTGCCCACCGCCTGCGCCATGGCCGCGGACTTGAGGAACACGCCGGTTCCGATGGTGATCCCGACGACCAGGGACGTGGCGGGGGCGAGGGTCAGGTCGCGGCGCAGTTCGAGCGGGCTGGGCTTCACGCGCGCTATCGTACAATCCCCCCTGCCGGCCAGGAGCAAAATAAATGACCGCCGTCCCGGGAAGCACCGAGATGACCGAGCCGCTGTGCTTTGCAGGCGCCGTCGCGTGCACGCGCGGTGCCGGTGCGCTCGGCCTGACGCTCGCCGGCCGCGATGCGGCCGGGCAGCCGCTCACGGTGGCCTTCGCCGCGCCCGCACCCACCGCTCTGCCCGCGCAGCTGCACGATGCCTGCGTCGCGCCCGCCGCCGCCGGCACGTACCGCATCCGCGGCGCGGACGGTGAGTGGCTGTTCGCCGCGCCGCCGGCACACGTGCACCGCGATGTCGGCGCGGCCTTCTACCGGGCCATCCCGCCGCGCCCGGTGCCGCTCGCCAAGCGTCTGTTCTGGCGCGCGGTGCTGGGCCTGGCCGGCAGCCGCAGCGGCATGGCGCTGCTGCGCACGCTGCGCGGGAGCTCCTGATGTCGCAGGGCCTGTTTTGCCTGCTCGCCCTGGGCGTCGGCGTCGGCCTGGTGTTTCAGGTCGGGATGAACATCACCCTGCGCGGCGCGCTGGCGAGCCCGATGGTCGCCGCACTGATCAGCTTCCTCGTGGGTTCACTGGCGCTGCTGCTGTTCGTGCTCGGCAGCGGCGCGCAGTGGCCCTCGCGTGCGCAGCTCGGCGCGGTGCCGGCGTGGGCCTGGTTCGGCGGCGTCCTCGGGTCGCTGTACGTCGCCTCCAGCATCGTCCTCGGGCCGCGCCTGGGCGCGGCGGCGCTGCTGGCCCTCATCGTGCTCGGGCAGCTGCTCGCCTCGCTGGTGCTGGATCACTACGGACTGCTGGGCTTCGCGCAGCACCCCATCAGCCTCAGCCGCGTGCTGGGGGCGGTGCTGTTGTTCGGCGGGGTGCTGCTGATCGTGCGCTAGGCGCAGCGACGGCTCAGGGGCTCGGCGACAGGACCTCGATCTCCGGCAGCTCGTGGCGCTGCGCGCCGACCAGCGAGGCGTAGGTCGCCATCTGCGTGTGGAAGGCGCGGCTCCAGGTGAACTGGCGGATGACCCGGGCACGCGCGGCGGCGCCGACCGCGGCCAGGTCGCGCTCGTAGAGTGCGGCGATGGCCGCGGCCATGCTCTCGGGGCTGTACGGCTCGGCCAGCGCGCCGACGCTTTCGTCGATGATCTCGGGGAACGCACCGGCGCGCGCGGCCACGACCGGCAGGCCGCAGGCCATCGCCTCGAGGATCACCAGGCCGAAGGTCTCCTTGGTGCCCGCGTGCACCAGGGCATCGGCCGAGGCGAGCCACTGTGCCAGCTCGACGCTGTCGCGCCGGTACGGGATCATGGTGACGTTGGTGTCCGGGCGCGCCTCGCGGTCGCCGCCGATGAGCAGCAGGTGGTACGGGGCGCCGAGGCGCGCGAAGGCCTGCAGCAGCACCGGCACGTTCTTCTCCCCGGAGAAGCGCCCCGCATAGACCAGCACGCGCGCCTCGGGCGCCAGCGCGAGCCGCTCGCGCAGGTCCGCGCGCCGGCGCTCGGGACTGAAGATCTCCGGGTCCACGCCCAGGGGCTGGTGCACCGCCCGCGAGACGCCCAGCTCGTCCAGGTAGCCGCACATGATGCGGCTGGGCGCGAAGACGACGTCGAAGCGCTCGTAGGTCCAGCGGATGTAGCGCCGCAGCGCCGGGGCCGACAGCGAGCCGCCGACCCGCTTGCTGATGATCTGCGGCAGGTCCGAGTGGTAGAAGGCCGCGATGGGGATGTCGCGCTTGCGCGCGACGCGCGATGCGCACCAGGCCGGATGGAAGGCGTCGCCGGCCTCGATCAGGCTCGGCTGCAGCGCATCGAGCAGGCGCACCCACTTGCGCGGGTTCAGCGGCAGGCGGTAGTTGAAGGTCCCCGGGACCGGATGGCCCTGGATGCTCGCCACCGCACCGCGCTCGATGTGGTCCTCGCGGCCGGGCACCAGGATCGTGTGCTCCCACGAGGTATGCGCCTTGAGCCAGTCGTGCTTGGCCGTGAGGTAGCGCTTCACCCCGCCGCTGGTGGGGGAGTAGAACAGGGTCGTGTCGACAAGGTGCATGGATGTGCGTGGAGCGCTCGCGACCTTAAGACCACCGTCCAGGCCGGAAGGCATTGCACCTTTATGACGCAGGTGTGTCAAGCGTGGCGGCAGGCCGCCGCAACGCAACTGTCACGCGCGCGTCAGGCCGGCTTGATGTTGGCGTTGAACCGAAACAAATTGTTGGCGTCGTAACGCTTCTTGATGTCGGCCAGGCGCGCGTAGTTGTCACCGTAGGCCGCGCGCGCGCGGCTCTCGCCGTCATCGCTGTTGGCAAGGTTCACGTAGTGACCGTGCGTGAAGGGCTCGAGCCGCTGCCAGGCACCGCGCACCCAGGCGCCATTGCGCTCCGCGCCATCGCCGGGCACCTTCCAGACGCCCACCGCCAGCATGTTGTACTTCGCGCCGCGATGGAAGAACGCGGTGGCATCGGGCGCCACGCGGCTGATGGCGCCGCCCATGGACTCGATGCCGATGTCGAAGCTGTCCGAGGGGTTCTGCTCGATGTAGTCGACGATGGCGTCCATCAGCTGCGGCGTCAGCCCCGGCAGGAAGCCCCCCTTGACGTGCAGGCCCATGTCGCTGTAACCGGGCATTTGCGCGCTGCCCTGGATCTTCACGTAGCTGGCCGGCCCGAGCTTGTCCTCGGTCGGCTTGCCGAGCTTGCGCAGCGGGGCAACGACCTTCTCGGCGTCGGCGAGCGGTCCGCAGTAGCAGACGCTGAAAGTGACGTCGCGGCCACCGCCGCGGGCCGCCTCGAGGTCCACGTCGACGTTCAGTTCGTCCGGGGCCGCCGCGGTGATGTCGGCATAGGCCTGCAGCTTCTCGCGCACGTGCTCGTACGGGTAGGTGATCGTGCCGCCGTAGATGACCGGTGCCAGCTCATGCAGCTGGTACTCGAAGGAGGTGACGACGCCGAAGTTGCCGCCGCCGCCGCGCAGCGCCCAGTACAGGTCGGGATTCTCGCTGGCGGTGGCGCGTTGCCAGCGCCCATCGGCCGTCACCAGCTCGAAGCCGGTGACGTTGTCGCAGGTGAGGCCGAACTTGCGCCCCAGGCGGCCGACGCCCCCGCCGAGGGTGAGCCCGGCAACCCCAGTGTCGGCGACCGTGCCGGCCGTGGTGGCCAGGCCGAATTCCGCGGTCTCGAGATCGAGCTGGCCGAGCAGCGAGCCGGCGGCCACCCGGGCGCGCTTGGCCACCGGGTCCACTTCCACCATGCGCATGGGCGTGAGGTCGATGACCATGGCATGGTCGATGGAGGACTGCCCGGACAGGCTGTGGCCGCCGCCGCGGACGGTGGTCAAGAGGCCGTGGCTCACGGCGAAGCTGACCGCGCGTTTGACATCGCCGGCACCGGCGCAGCGCACGATGAGGGCCGGGTGGCGGTCGAAGCTGGGGATCCACAGGCGCCGCGCGGCATCGTAGTTCGGCGACTGCGCGGTGATCACTTCGCCGCGCAGGCTGGCGCGCAGGTCCTGGATGTCGGCGGCGCTCAGGGTCAGCTGCCGCCCATCCATCCCCAGGATGGGCACCGCAGCGGCAGGCTCCGCGGCGAAGCTGCGACGGTACGGGATGACGAGGCCGGTGAAGGCAGCCGCACCGGCTGCGAAGAACGTTCTTCTTTTCATGGATCCCCCCAAAGTGCGCCCGGCGAGCGTGCGCCGCTTCCGCGCATGGCGTCAAGGTCCGGCGATCCTGCCTCGAGTGGGCCTGTGGCACACTAGCGCGCCCGGCCCGAGCCGTGGCGAACGACTCTGCCAACAACAACCC
The DNA here is from genome assembly GCA_018240525.1 of Pseudomonadota bacterium. Classification (GTDB taxonomy): domain Bacteria; phylum Pseudomonadota; class Gammaproteobacteria; order Steroidobacterales; family Steroidobacteraceae; genus 13-2-20CM-66-19. The sequence continues at coordinate 1,038,187 of JAFEFN010000013.1, read as the reverse complement.
ATGGGAGTGCGCCGCGTGAGAGTCCCCCCAGCCGCCGCCGGCGCGATCCTCGCGGGGTGCCTGTGCCTGGCCCGCGCCCTCCCGGCCGCCGAACTCGACGCTGCGACCCTGGACGCACTCGATGCCAAGGAGCTGCCGAGCGTCATCGCCTGGCGGCGCGACATCCATGCACACCCCGAACTGGGCAACCGCGAGACGCGCACCGCGCAGCTGGTGGCCGACGAACTGCGCAAGCTCGGCCTGGAGGTGCACACCGGCATCGCCCACACCGGCGTCGTCGCCCTGCTCCGGGGCGCACGGCCCGGACCGACCGTCGCGGTGCGTGCCGACATGGACGCGCTGCCGGTCACCGAGAAGACCGACGTGCCCTTCGCCTCGCACGTGACCACCACCTACCATGGCGAGAGCGTGGGCGTCATGCACGCCTGCGGCCACGACGCGCACACCGCCATGCTGCTCGGCCTGGCGGCGGCGCTGAGCGCCGCGCGCGCCAGTCTTCCCGGCAACGTGCTGTTCATCTTCCAGCCCGCCGAGGAGGGCCCGCCGGATGGCGAGGAGGGCGGCGCGCAGCTGATGCTCAAGGAAGGCGTGTTCGAGAAGTACCCGCCGCAGGCGGTGTTCGGCATGCACGTGTGGGCGGCACTCAGTGCCGGGCAGGTGGGTTACCGGTCCGGGCCCACGATGGCCGGGGTCGACATGTTCAAGGTGATCGTCCACGGCAAGCAGGCGCACGGCGCCCGCCCGTGGCAGGCCGTCGACCCCATCGTCACCTCCGCGCAGATGGTCAGCGCCCTGCAGACCGTGGTGAGCCGCAACGTGGACATCAGCACCAACCCGGCGATCGTCACCATCGGCGCCATCAAGGGCGGCATCCGCAACAACATCATCCCGGCGGATGTCACCCTGCTGGGCACGGTGCGCACCTTCACCGCGGAGCAGCGTGCCCTGGTGCTCGAGCACATGAAGCTCATCGTGGAGCACACCGCCGCGGCCAACGGCGCCACCGCCGAGCTCATCTTCAGCGACGCCCCCTATCCTGTGACCTACAACGACCCGGCACTCACGCAGCGGGTGGTGCCCTCGCTGGCCGCGGTGGTCGGGGAGGCGAACGTGCGGCAGGTGCCCCCGGTCACCGCCTCGGAGGACTTCGCGTTCTTCGCCAAGAAGGTCCCGGGATTCTTCTTCTTCGTCGGCATCACCCCCGCGGCGCAGGATCCGGCCACGGCCCCGGCCAACCACTCGGATTATTTCTACATCGACGAGAGCGGCATCGCCGTGGGCCTGCGCGCCATGACGCGCGTGGTGGTGGACTACCTCACCTCGGGCGGCTCGCAGTGACCGGTCCCACGGGCGCGGACGCGGGCGACGGCAAGCGCTCCCCGGGCGGGCGCGCCGGCCTCGCTGCCGGCCACGCGGCGGGGCCGCATGATCATGCCGGCGGGCCCTGGTCCCCGATTCGGTCACAACATCGAAGTGCACTGCCATGAACCCATTCCTGCGCCGCCTGGTCGTCCTCGAGCCCGGTGAGGCGCCCGCGCTGCTGGCCTCGTTCGCGACCCTGCTGTGCACCTTCGCCAGCTACACCATGCTGCGACCGGTGCGCGATGCGCTCGGCATCACCGGTGGCCTGGACAAGATCCCCTACCTTTTTTGGGGCGTGTTCGTGACCATGCTGCTGCTGCAGCCGGTCTACGGCTGGATGACCTCGCGGCTGCCGCGCTCGGTGTTCCTGCCCTGGGTCTACGGCTTCTTCGCCGCCAACCTCATCGCCTTCTGGTTCTGGTTCCGCCTGCAGGAGGATCACACCTGGATCGCGCGCACCTACTTCGTGTGGGTGAGCGTCTTCAACCTGTTCATCGTCGCCGCCTTCTGGAGCCTGATGGCCGACGTGTTCAACCGCGAGCAGGCGGTGCGCCTGTTCGGCTTCATCTGGGCCGGCGCCAGCACCGGCGGGCTGATCGGCCCGTTCACGGCGCAGGCGCTGGCGGTGCCCATGGGGGCGATCAACCTGCTGCCGCTGTCGGCCGGGCTCCTGCTGCTGTCGCTGGTCTTCATGAGGCAGGTCATCCACTGGCAGCGCGCCCGGGGACCCGCGTCGCTGCCCGCCGCCGGGGCACCCGCGCAGGCTGTCGCCGAGCGCGGCGTGGGCGGCGGGGTGTTCGCCGCGTTCTCGCAGGTGGTGCGCTCGCCCTACCTGCTCGGCATCGCGCTGTTCGTGCTCTTCATGACCTGGGTGTCGACGTTCCTGTACCTGGAGCAGGCGGCCTTCGTCGCCAAGGTGTTCCACAGCACCGATGAGCGCACGCGCTTCTTCGGACGCATCGACCTTGCGGTGCAGCTGGCCTCGCTGCTGCTGCAGGCGCTGCTGTTCGGCCGGCTGATCCGCTGGCTGGGGATGCGCGCGCTGCTGGTGGCGGTGCCGGTCATGATGGTGGCCGGCTACGCGCTGTTCGCGCTGGTGCCGACGTTCGCGGTGTTGGTGGGCGTGTACGCGGTGCGCCGCGTCGCCGACTACGGGCTGACCCGCCCCTGCCGCGACTCGCTCTTCACCGTGGTCAGCCGCGAGGAGAAATACCAGGCCAAGAGCCTCATCGACACGTTCGCCTATCGCGGTGGCGATGCGCTCAGCGGCTCGCTCTACAAGGTGCTCACCCAGGTGGCGGGCTTCGGGCCCTCCGCCATCGGCTGGCTGGGCGCGGCGATCGCCGGGGCGTGGGCGGTGCTGGCGATCGCGCTGGGGAACGGGTTCCGGCGGCGCGCCGAGCGGGCGCAGGCCTGAGCCGAGTCCCGCGCGCTGCCCGAGCTAGGCGGCGCTGGTCTGGGCTTCGCCGGCCGCGCCTTGGCTGAGCGCCGCGGCGGCCACGATGATCTCGGCGGCGGTCGCGAAGCGCTCGCCGCGCGCCTTGGCGAGCAGGCGCTCCAGGAAGGGCTGGTAGCGGGCGCGCTCCGGCGGCAGCGTCGGCAGCGGCGCGCTGACGTGCTGCTGCAGCACTTCCATGGCCGTCTCGCCGGTGTAGGGCTTGTTACCGGCGAGCATCTCGTAGCAGATGATGCCCAGGCTGTAGAAGTCCGAGCGGGCATCCAGGGTCTCGCCCAGCGCCTGCTCCGGGCTCATGTAGTAGGGCGAGCCGAGCAGCACGCCGGTGTGGGTGCTGGCGGTGTTGCCCAGCAGGGAGCGCGCCAGACCGAAGTCGATCAGCGCGACGCCGTCGTTCTCGCGCAGCATGACGTTGGGCGGCTTGAGGTCGCGGTGCACGAGTCCGGCCTCGTGCACGACCTGCAGCGCGGAGGCGATCTGCACGATGTAGTGCAGCGCGTCCTGCTCGCTCACGCCGCGCTGGATGCGCGCCTTCAGGTCCCCGCGCGGCAGGTACTCCATCGCCAGGTATTCCATGCCCGCGTGCAGGCCGTAGTCGTAGATCTCGACCACCAGCGGGCTGCGCACGGCCATGATCGCCGTGTACTCGCGCTCGAGGATGTGCCTTCCGGAGGCCTCGCTCAGCGTCTTGCTCACCTTGAGCGCCACGTTGTGGCCACGGTGGCTGCTGGTGGCGAGGTAGACCACCGCCTTCTCGGACTCCCCGATCTTCAGCCGCAGCGTGTAGCCGGGGATCACCTCGGCATTGGCGGCCGCCAGCAGTGCGGCGACGCCGGCCGGCTGCAACGCCTCGCCGGCCTCGGCGGCCTCGGCCGGCACCGGCACTTCCGGGGCGCCGGCGGGTACGTCGGCGGGCTTCGCGCCGCCCGGCGCCTCGCCGAAGGCGGCCGCCACGGCCGCCTCGGCCTGCGCCTGCAGCGCCTGCTCGCGCGAGAGGTTGGCAAGGCTGGCCAGCCGCCGCGCCACGCGCCGCTCGACGCGCCGCAGGGCGATGCGCACCGCGGTGCGCAGGCGATCGGGGGTGAGCAGGCGCTTGGGCAGGTAGTCCACCGCCCCCAGCTGCATGGCGCGGACCGCGGTCAGCTCGTTCCCCTGCTCGGCCAGGGCGATCACCGCGGGCGTGGCCGGCTGGTCGCGCAGCCTGCGCAGCAGCGACAGCCCGAGGGCCGCCGGATCCTCGGGGCTTTCACCGAAGGCGGCACCGAGGATCAGCAGGTCGCAGTCGCGACCCGAGAACAAGGTGCACCAGCGCTCGAATTCGACCAGGTTGAGCAGGCTCACGCTCGCCTGGGGGCAAACGACATCCAGGTGGTGGCGCAGCCACTCGCTGTAACGCACGTCGTCGTCCACGACGAGCACCCGCGCCGGGGGCGCGCTGCGGTTGCTGGTCACGACTTCACCGCGAAGCGCACGCGGATGCGCGCGCGCTGTTCGACGGCCTGCCCGTCGCGCATGACCGGCTGGTAGCGCCAGCGCCGCACCGCATCCAGGGCCGACTGATCGAAGACGCCGGCCGGCTCGGCGGCGATCACCGTGACATCCCCGAGCGTGCCGTCGCGATGCACGGTGAACTGCAGGTCGACCCAGCCATCGATGCCGCGCTCGCGCGCGAGCAGCGGGAAGTCCGGCTGCGTATAGCGGGTGCGCGTCAGTTCGCTGGCGCTCACGTAGCTGTCCGCGGCCTTCGGCGTCGGCACGGCGGGCGCCGGCGCAGGGGTGGCGGCCGCGTTGCCGGCCGGGGTCGCGGCCGCGCCGGCCAGAGCGCCGCTCGCCGCCGCGGCCTCGGGTTCCGCCCGCGCGGGGGTGGCCGTCGCAGCCGCGAGCTCCGCCTCGATGGCCGCAACCGTGGTGGGGCTTGCGCCATTGGCGTGCGCCGCAGCCAGCCAGCGGCGTGCCCCGGCATAGTCCTTCTCGTGCACGGCCGCGCGCGCCTCATCGGTGAGGCGCGTCTCGAAGGCGCTGCGCGCACTCAGGGTCGAGCTGCTCGCCGGTTCCAGTTGCGCCATCTGCTCCAGGTAGAAGCGCGCGCTGTCGCCGGCCGGCTCCAGCACCTTGCCCTGCGACATGCGCAGGCCGAACAGACCCTCCAGCCGGGTGGTCGTGTCCGCGCGCGCGCTGCCGCGCAGCTGCGCGGCAGCGGCGCGCAGGGACTCCACCTCCGCGGCGTCCGCGCCGGCATCCGCGGCGGCTGAGATCCAGCCGTCGGCGGCCTCGGCGCTGCCGGTGCTCACCGCCTGGTGCGCCTCGGCGAGCAGGCGCGCGATGACTTCGCCGCGCACCTGCAGAACGGCGGGGCTGTTGGGCGCCAGCGCGCGCGCCGACTCCACGTAGAAGCGGGCGTTCTGCTCCGGGGGCTGCAGCACCGCCCCGGTGGCCAGTGCCTCGCGCGCGCGGGCGAGGTAGTCGGTGATGCGTGCGTCGATCTGCTTCTGGGCGAGCTGCTGCCGTGCCTCATCGACCAGGGTCGAGCGGTGCGCACCGCCGCGCGCGGCATCATCGAGCACCGCGAGCGCGGAGCTGACATCGCCGCTGGCCGCCGCACGCTGCGCGCGGGAGAGCACCAGGCGCTCGCGCTGCGCGCCGATCTGCGCGGCGAGGAAGGCCACGCGCGGGTGGTTGGGGCTGATGGACCGGGCCGCATCGGCCAGCCGCTGCGCGGCCTCGAGCTGGTGGGCCTGCAGCTGCGCATCGGCATCGGTCAGCAGGCGGTCGATCACCTGCTCCAGCCCGCTCACGGCGCGCGGGTCGCGCGCGCTGAGGCCGAGTGCCTCGCGGTAGAGGTCCGCGGCGTTCTCCGCCGGCGGGGCGACCAGGGCGCCGGTGGCGAGGGCATGGTCGGCGCGCTGCAGCAGGACTTCGAGCTTGGCGTCATCGGCGGCCGAGGTGGCCGAGTGGCCGTGCAGGGTGTTGCCCGGGGAGCGCAGCAGCCAGGCGAGCGGGACCGCCACCAGCAGTGCGGCCACGGCCACCAGCCACCAGGGCCGGCGCGCCGGCGCTGCCGGGGGCGCCGCGCCCCGCCGGCCGGTGCTGGCCTCGTGTTGCCGCCGCCAGGCGGATTGGACGAACAGCCGCACGCGCTGCTCGGAGAGCGGCTTGTGCAGGAAGCGGTGCACCGAGCCGTCGGTGATCTGGGCTGCGAGTGCGGCCTGTTCGGCAGCGCCGCCGGCGACGATCAGCACCAGCTCGGGAAACTGCGCGTTGAGGCGCGCGGCCAGCGCGACCACCGGGCTGGCGAGCGCCGCGGCATCCAGAACCGCGACCCCGGCGTGGTGCGCCATGAGGGCCGCGGAGAAGTCGATCTCGGAGCCGGTGGCGCGCACCGCGTGCGCCGGCTCGCAGACCTTGCGCAGCAGGGCGAGGAACTTCTCGTCCTGGCTCAGGACGAGCAGCGGCGGGGAGGCGGGCGCCAACGGCAGCGGGGCGGCGCCCGGGGGCGCCGCTGCTCTGGAGGCATGCGCTGGATTGCTCGTGGCCACGACCGTCCCGCTTGGAAAACCTGCCCGTCGGACCCCTGGGCCCGCCGGCAACGGCCACGATGACGCAACCCGGGGGGCCTGTCGCTAATGGCCCCCGGATTCTGTGAAACTGGTCATCTTGTAGGGGTTGGCAGGCGAGCGCCCCGGTCCCGGGGGCGCCCCAACCGCAGGAAAAAGCGGGGAAACGGCGCCCGCCGGGTCAGTTGTTGGGCAGCAGGAACCGCGAGCCCGAATACGACAGCACGGCCCCCTCGGGCGTGATGGCCTCCACCCGCACGCCCTCCGGGAGCGAGTCCCCCTCGCGCAGCTTCTTCATGTTGATCATGACGAAGCGGTCCTCGGGACGCGCCGCGTACACGTGCAGGTCCAGGCGCAGCGCCGGGATGTGCGTGCCCGGCACCACCGCCGCGTCGGTATACAGCGGCACTCCCTCGGCCGTGCCGCGCTGGACGTGGCTGCCCATCGAGGGCGCCGGTTCGGCCGCCGGCGCGAGGTCCTCCGGGCTGGTCTCGGGCACCGCTGCGGCGGCCGGCGCCAGGCCCTGGGCCTGCGCCGCATTCGCCACCGGCGTCGGCACGCTCGGCGGCGCGAGGGCCTGCGGCGCACCGCCGGCCGGGGGCGCGCCCTGCACGGCCACGGCCGGTGCAGGCGCCGCGGGCACCGCCGCACGCGCCGGTGCCGGTGCGCCGGCGGGCACGGCGGTCGCGGCGGGCGACTCGGCCGGCGCGCTCGGATGCCGCAGCAGCATCCACATCACGATGACGAGGTTGATCGCCAGCAGCACCCCGAGCGCGATGGCCCAGGAGGGCAGCCCGACGCGGCGTGGCGCCACCTTCACTTCGAACAGCGCCGGCCCGCTCTGGCGCTGGCGGTCGGTCTCGGATTTCTTCAGTGCGTCGAGGATGAAGGACATCGTTCACCCACCGTGTGGCGTGTCAATGGCGGCCAGCACCGGCACTCCCGCGCCGGCCACCGCGCTGGCGAGCGCGATCTGCGTCTGCACGCCGGCGATGCCGTCGACGGACAGCTGGTGCGCGCGCTGGAAGTCACGCACCTGCATGGCCAGCTGTGCATCGAACAGGTCGCTCGCGTGTGCATCGGGCGCCGCGCCGTGCAGCTTCTGCAGGCTCTGCCGCAGCCAGCGCACGTCCGCGCCGCGCATGCCGGTCGAGAGCGACTTCACCGGCGAGTTCGCAGGATGCCACAGCATGACGAAGTCCCCGAGCCAGTAGCGGGTCAGCTCGCCGATGGGCACCGTGCGCGTGCCGCCCAGCTGCAGCGTGGCCTGGTCGTCGCCGAGCGCGGTCAGCACCACCTGGTGGCTGGCGCCGGACGGGTCGGTCAGCAGCAGGATCGCCGGGTGGTTGTACAGGCGCAGTTCCCCGAAGGAGCCGCGTTCGGCGACGCATTCCAGCCCCTGCTGCGCGGCCTGCGTGCACGGGTCGGTGCTGCTGCGCTGGTACTGCGCGCTCCACAGGCCGAACAGGCGCGCGAAGGCGGTGTCGGTGTCGGTCTCGGCGGTGTACTGCGTGAGCAGGTCCCCGAGGTGGGGCGCGGCCGGCGCCGCGGGCGTGGCCGCGGCGGCGGCCGGCACGGGGTTCGGATCCGCGGCCTGGGCCTGCGGCGCGGCCGCCTCCCGGGCGTGGCCGCTCCAGGGCTGGAAGTTCCACAGCGCCACCGTCACCGCGGTGAGCGCGGCGGCGACGCCGAAGGTCACGGCCCAGGGGAGCCACTGCGGCGCGAAGCGCTTGCCGAAGACCTCCGCGGCCGCATCGCGCACCAGGCCCGCGGTCACGCGGTGCCGGTCGAGCGTGTAGGCGCCCAGCAGCGCCCGGTCGCTGATGACGTTGATGACGCGCGGCACGCCCTCGGAGAGGCGGAACACCTCCCCGAGCGCCGCGCCGGCGAAGATGTCGGTGGTCGCCCCGGCCACGCGCAGGCGATGGCGCACGTAGGCGGCGGTCTCCTCGCGCGACAGCGGGTTGAGGTGGTAGCGCCCGGTGACCCGCTGCGCCAGCTGGCGCAGCTCGTTGCGCGCCAGCAGCTCGCGCAGCTCCGGCTGGCCGATGAGGATGATCTGCAGCAGCTTCTGCGTGTTGGTTTCCAGGTTGGTCAGCAGGCGCACCTGCTCGAGCACCTCGGGCGAGAGGTTCTGCGCCTCGTCCACCACCAGCACCACGCGCCGGCCGCCCGCGTGCGCACGCAGCAGGTAGCGGCTGAGGATGTCGACCAGGTCCTTGAGGCTGCCCTGCGCATCGTCGGGTACGCCGATCCCGATCTCCTCGCAGATGGTGAGGATGAACTCCGTCGGCGTCATCTTCGGGTTGAGGATCAGGGCGATCTCGGCGTTCTTCGGCGTCTGCGCCAGCAGCGAGCGCACGATCGTGGTCTTGCCGGTGCCGACCTCGCCGGTGAGCTGCACGAACCCGCCGGCCTCGTTGATGCCGTACAGCAGGTGCGCGAGCGCCTCGGCGTGGCGCTCGCTCAGGTAGAGATAGCGCGGGTCCGGCGTGATCGCGAACGGTTTCTCGTTGAGGCCGAAGAAGCTCAGGTACATAAGGGGGATGCTACTCGATGGTGTTGCCGCGGCGCAGCGCCCTGGCGCCGAAGCGCGCGCGTGCCTCGTCCAGGGTGGCATCCAGGCGCCCCGCCTGGCGCGGGTCCTCGAACAGGCCCAGCTGCGCGGCCGGGGTCAGTTCAGTGAGGACCACGCCCAGCAGGCGAAGTTTCGCGCCGCGGTGGACCATCAGCCAGCGGGTGAGCAGTTCGGCGGCCACCGCGCTCACCGTGCGGCCCTCGCTGGTCGGCGGGGCGACCGCGCGCTGCCGGGTGAAGGTGGTGAAGTCCCCGCGGCGGATCTTCACCCCGACGCACCCGCTCACCAGGCCGCGGGCGCGTAGGCGCGTGGTGGCCAGATCGGCGAGCCGCGCCAGTTCGCGCTGCAGCAGCGGCGCCTCGCCGATATCGCGCGCGAAGGTGTCCTCGGCGCTGATCGACTTGTCCTCCATGTCCGGCTGCACGGGGCGCTCGTCCACCCCGGCGGCGCGCTCGCGCATCCAGGCCGTGTAGCGCCCGAACAGCGGCCACAGCACCGCATCCGGGGCACTGCGCAGCTGGCCGAGCGTGGCGATGCCGGCGGCCTCGACCTTGGCGCCGGTCTTGCGGCCGAGCCCCGGCATGCGTCGCACGGAGAGCGGGTCGAGCACCTCGCGCACGCGCTCGGAGGTGACCACGGTGAGGCCATCGGGCTTGGCCAGGTCCGAGGCGATCTTGGCGACCAGCTTGTTGGGCGCCACGCCGACCGAGGCGGTGAGCCCGGTCAGCTCGAGGATGCGCCGCTTGATGCGCTGCGCGATCTGCACGCCGTCGCCGTGCAGCTGCTGGCTGGCGGTGACGTCCAGGAAGGCCTCGTCGAGGGACAGGCCCTGCACCAGCGGGGTGACCTCGTGGAAGGTGCCGAAGACGATGCGCGAAACCTCCTGGTAGCGGGCCATGCGCGGGCGCACGCACACCGCCTGCGGGCACAGCCGCAGCGCCTGGTGCATCGGCATGGCCGAGTGCACCCCGAAGCGGCGCACCTCGTAGCTGGCCGCGGCGACCACGCCGCGGCCCCCGTCCCAGCCGACGATGAGCGGCTTGCCCTTCAGGCTCGGGTCATCGTGCTGCTCGACGGATGCGTAGAAGGCATCCATGTCGACGTGCAGGACCGCGCGGGGCATGGTCGGGCTTTTTACCGGCTACTCGGTGACCGTGATGGTGACCTTCGCCGAGATCAGCGCCGGGTCGTGCGGGACGTGGTTGCGGTCGGCGAACACCAGCTGCAGCGTGTGGGTGCCCGGCGGCAGGTTGAGCGTGGTCTCGGTGTCGCCCTTGCCGAAGTGCAGGATCTTCTGCGTGCTCGGCAGGGGGAGCGACAGGTCATCCGGCACGTCGGCGTCGACCAGCAGGTGGTGGTGGCCGGTGTTGTCGAACTTCACGCCGGCGGGGGCCACGCCCATGCCCTTCAGGCCGAACTGCACCCGCACGGGCCCGTGGATCTTGGCCCCGTTGTGCGGGGAGATGATGTACACCTCCGCGCCGGGCGGCGAGGGGGTGCGGTCGGCGGCCAGCGCCAGGGGCGCGGCCAGCAGCAGGGCTGCGATGACGAGGTTACGCATGGATGAACACTCCTTCAGAGCATGAGGGCACTGTAGACGCTGGTCAGGGCGAGCATGAGCGCCCCGAACAGCAGGTACGCAAAGCCGAGCGCCGCGCACTTGGCGAAGCTCAGGGCACGCCCCTGGCCGTAGGCGACGCGCATCGAGCGGAAAATGTACCAGGCGAAGTAGACGCAGGCGGCGAACTCCAGCATCCCGCCGATGCGCGGCAGCAGCCTCGCCAGTGCCCACACCAGCATCGTCACCAGGAAGATGTTGGCGTGGTTGTGGACCAGCAGCAACAGGTGCTCGACGTAGTAGTGCCGCGGCCACCAGTACAGCAGCATCATGACCGCGGCCAGCAGCGGCAGGAACAGGAACATCGCGCGCGGCAGGTTGTGCAGGAACGCGGCCTGCAGCTCGCGGCCGCCGTCGGCGACGGTGTTGCGGCAGGCCTGGGCGAAGGCCGGCTGCAGCTGCCGTGCCCACGGGCCGTCGTAGTTGGCATCCTTGCACAGCCGGTCCTGCCGCTGCTGCACGCTCTCCCCGGCGGGGGCGGCCGCCTCGCTCCCCTCGATGCTCACCGGCTGGGCGGTCCTGTTCTGGGTGTCGACCTGCAGCAGCGCCAGCTTCGGCTGCGTCGCCGCGGCGAACACGAAGAAGGCCACCGACAGCACCAGGTACAGCCGCACCGGGGGCAGGTAGCGCCCGCGCCGCCCCGCCAGGAACTCCGCCGTGAGGTACCCGGGGCGGAACATGAGGGCGGCGAGCGTGCGCCACAGCCGCGAGTCCGCGTGCGTGAGGTCCTCGGCGGCGACTTGGGCGAAGTGCACCAGGGAGTGCACGGGCGGTTCCAGGCGCTGTCCGCAGCGGCCGCAGTAGCGCTGCGGGACCGCGGTGCCGCAGTTCTGGCAGCGCGGCGCCGCCACGGCCGCCGCCTGCGCGGCGGGCGTGGCGGGGGCGGCGGGTGGCAGCGGCGCGGGGGCGTTCATGCCACGTGCGCGCTGGATCTCGCGGGCGGCTGCGCCTGGGTGCCCAGCGCCAGCGGGTCGAAGTCGTCGACGTGGATCAGGTCCATGACCTTGCGGTCGTAGTCGCGCAGGCTCGCCGCCTCGGTCTCCGAGAGGATCCCGGCGGCGAGGGCCTGCTGGATGCGGCCGGGCAGGTCGAGGGCGGTGACCCGGCCGCTCTTCACCCCCTCGACGCGGATGCGCTTCTCGAGCGGTTCGAGCTGCACGGCGAGCAGCAGCGCCTCCTGCAGCAGGCCGAGCGCATTGCCCGGCTCGATGCGCCGGTAGGTGTACTCGCACAGCCGCTCGCGCGTCTCGGTGGGCGAGGTGACCAGCGCGGCCACGGCGCGGCCGAGGCGGTCGCCCGGCGCGGAGTAGATGCGGCCGCGCGGGAAGATGAGCACGCGCATCAGCCCGGCGAGGAAGCGGTTCGGGAAGTTGCGCAGGAACCCGTGCAGGCGCTCCTGCGCATCGTAGAGCAGGTTGCGGCAGGCCCACTCCACCATCGGCAGGTCTTCCTCGCGCCGTCCCTGGTTCTCGTGGTGCTTGAGCACCATCGAGGCGAGGTACATGCACGAGAGCACGTCGCCCAGGCGGGCCGAGAGGTTCTCCTTCTTCTTGAGATAGCCGCCCAGGGTGAGCATGGCCACGTCCACCGCGAAGGCGAAGGAGGCGCTGAAGCGCACCACGTGCTGGTAGTAGCGCGCCGTCGCGCCCTGGACCGGGGCGCGCGTGAAGCGCGCGTGCGTGAGGGCCATGACGAAGGAGCGCACGGCGTTGGAGATGGTGAAGCCGACGTGCCCGAACAGTGCGCGGTCGAACTCCTGCACGCCGGCGCGGCGGTCGGGGTTGCGTGCGGCGGTCATCTCGCGCAGCACGAACGGGTGGCAGCGGATCGCCCCCTGGCCGAAGATGATGAGGTTGCGGGTGAGGAGGTTGGCGCCCTCGACCGTGATCGCCACGGGCACGATCTCGTAGCCGCGCGCCAGGTAGTTGCTCGGTCCGAGGCAGATGCCCTTGCCGCCGTGGATGTCCATGGCGTCGTTGGCCACCTGCCGGCCCATCTCGGTGACGTGGTACTTGAGCATCGCCGAGGGCACCGAGGGCTTCTCGCCGCCGTCGATGGCTCCGGCGGTGACCGCGCGCGCCGCGTCCATGGTGTAGGTCAGCCCGACCATGCGCGCCAGCACCGCCTCCACGCCCTCGAAGCGCCCCACCGGCGTGTTGAACTGCGTGCGGATGCGCGCGTACGCCCCGGTCGCCCAGACCCCGGCCTTGGCGCCGCCGGTGGCGCTCGAGGGCAGCGAGATGCAGCGCCCCACCGAGAGCTGCTCGACCAGCATGCGCCAGCCGGCACCGGCGAGCTTCGGGCCGCCGACGATGAAGTCGAGCGGCACGAACACGTCCTTGCCCTGGATGGGGCCGTTCTGGAACGGCACGTTGATGGGGAAGTGGCGCCGGCCGATGCTGATGCCCGGGGTGCCGCGCGGTATGAGCGCGACCGTGATGCCGATGTCGGTCTTCTCGCCCAGCAGCTTGTCCGGGTCGAACATGCGGAAGGCGAGGCCGATCACGGTGGCGACCGGCGCGAGCGTGATGTAGCGCTTGTTGAAGTTGAGCCTGAGCCCGAGGACCTCGCGGCCCTGCCAGCTGCCGCGGCAGACGATGCCGGTGTCCGGGATGGAGCCGGCGTCCGAGCCGGCGCGCGGGCCGGTGAGGGCGAAGCACGGCACTTCCTCGCCGCGCGCCAGCCGCGGCAGGTAGTACTCCTTCTGCTCCTCCGTGCCGTAGTGGTTGAGCAGCTCGGCGGGCCCGAGCGAGTTGGGGACCGCGACCGTGGAGGAGCAGGTGGTGCTGCGGCTGGCGAGCATGCTCAGCACGCAGGAGTGCGCGTAGGCGGAGAACTCCAGCCCGCCGTACTTCTTCGGGATGATCATGGCGAAGAAGCCGCGGCTCTTGAGGAAGTCCCACACCTGCGGGGGCAGGTCGCCGCGCTCGTGCGTGATGTGCCAGTCATCGAGCATCGCGCACAGCTGCATGCACGGGCCGTCGAGGAAGGCCTGTTCCTCGGCGGTGAGCTGCGGCGGCCGGGCCGCCAGCAGCTTCTGCCAGCGCGGCGCCCCGGTGAACAGCTCCCCGTCCCACCACACCGTGCCGGCCTCGAGCGCCTCCTTCTCCGTCTGCGACATGCTCGGCAGGAGGCGCAGGTAGGCCTTCATGAACGGGCGCGTGATCGCGGCCACGCGCAGCGGCCGCACGTTCAGCAGCCACAGCCCGGCGAGCAGCAGCCACAGGAAGCCCTTCCAGAGGCCGGCCGGCGCGCCCGAGGCGCCGAAGTAGGTGTAGACGCCGAGCAGCACGGTGAAGGTCACCGTGAAGGTGAGGAGCGACAGGCGCCGGTAGGCCAGCACCAGCACCGCGGCGATGAAGGCCAGGGTCACGAGGCCGCCGACCTGCGTCACCGCGAACGCGGCCGCCGCGAGCAGCACCAGCCAGATGATTGCCAACATCGCCCTTCCTTTCGCGCCGCGCGGCCGCCGGCGCCGCGCCGCACTCAGCCCAGCAGGCTTTTCACCCCGTCGCGTTCCTCGAGCAGCTCGGCATGGGTCGCGTCCATGCGCTTGCGGCTGAAGTCATCCACGCTCAGGCCCTGCACGATCTGGTAGTCGCCGTTGCGCACCGTCACCGGGTACGAGTAGATGACCCCGGCCGGGATGCCGTAACTGCCATCGGCGGGCACGGCCATGCTGACCCAGTTGCCCTCCTCGGTGCCGTGCACCCAGGTGTGGATGTGATCGATCGCGGCGGAGGCGGCCGAGGCGGCCGAGGAGGAGCCGCGCGCCTTGATGACGGCAGCGCCGCGCTGCTGCACCACCGGGATGAAGGACTGCTCGATCCACTCCTGCGTGACCAGGCTCTTCGCCGGCTTGCCCCTCACCACGGCGTGCGAAAGGTCCGGGTACTGCGTGGCCGAGTGGTTCCCCCAGATGCTCATGCGGCGGATGTCGTTCACGTGGCTGGCGGTCTTCTCGGCCAGCTGCGAGAGCGCGCGGTTGTGGTCCAGGCGCGTCATCGCGGTGAAGTTGCGCTGGTTCAGGCGCGGCGCATTGGCGCGCGCGATGAGCGCGTTGGTGTTGGCGGGGTTGCCGACCACGAGCACCTTCACGTCGCTGTGCGCGACCGCGTTCAGCGCCTTGCCCTGGGCGGAGAAGATCTGCGCGTTCGCCAGCAGCAGGTCCTTGCGTTCCATGCCCGGGCCGCGCGGGCGCGCACCGACGAGCAGCGCCACCTGGCAGTCCCGGAAGGCCACCTGCGCATCGTCCGTCGCCACCACCTTGTTGAGCGTCGGGAAGGCGCAGTCGTTGAGCTCCATCACCACGCCGTTCAGTCCCGGCAGCGCCGGAGTGATCTCGAGCAGGTGCAGGTTCACCGGGGTGTCGCGCCCGAGCAGGGCGCCGGCGGCCGCGCGGAAGGCCAGGGCATAGCCGATCTGGCCGGCCGCACCGGTGATGGCAACGTTGACGGGGGCTTTCATGGTCGTGGGTCTTCTTCCTTAACGAAAACAGCCCGGAATTCTAGCGTGCGTACCCCGGCAAAGGCCCGCGCCGCTCAAACCATTGCGCCGCCGGCGCTCTCCAACCGGCCGTACTGCTCTGGCGGTGTAGCACGGGGGGCCGGCAGTGGACCCCCCAGGCAGGGCCGTAAGAGCTCCAGGCCGACCCCGAAAAATATTTGGTGAATGGGCTTGACACTTGAGTGGTGTACTACTAGAGTACAACACCAAGGGAAAGCGATCCGGGCGACCGGACCGCCGCCACCCAAGACCGATCCGCAACCGCACCGAACCGAAGGAGAAAGACCATGAACAGCCTCGCTACTCTGTACCGCGACCTCGCCTGCGCCGCCGGCGCCGCCCTCATCTCGGTGGTGGCCTCGCTGAGCTTCCTGACCTCGACCGCCGTGCTCCCGGGCACCCAGGCCGTGGGGGTGAGCACCAGCATCGTGCAGCCCCTGCATGCCTGGTTCGGGCAGCCCGAACCGGCCGTTTTGGTAGATTAGTCGGCTATCCCCCCAGACCAGGCAATGAACTCCAAGATCATGGACCCGCAGTGGGATGACAGCGTGCCGATCTACCGGCAGCTGCGCGACCGGGTGGTCGCCATGATCCTCGAGGGCGCACTCAAGGAGGGCGACGCGCTGCCCTCGGTGCGCAGCGTCGCCGCCGACTTCCGGCTGAACCCCCTGACCGTGCTCAAGGGGTACCAGCAGCTGGTGGACGAGCAGCTGGTGGAGAAGCGCCGCGGCCTGGGGATGTTCGTCAGCAGCGGCGCCCGCCAGGCCCTGCTCAAGGACGAGCGCCAGCGCTTCCTCGAAGAAGAGTGGCCGAAGGTCCACGCGACCATCCAGCGTCTCGGGCTGAACGCCGAAGAACTGCAACGCGCCGCCGCCGCAGCCCCCGCGACCCCTTGGCCGCAGGGCGCGGGCGCCTCCCCGGCAACGAAAGACCAGGACGATGACAGCGATCATTGAAGCCCACGGGCTCACCAAGCGCTTCGGCGCGACCACCGCCCTCGACGGCGTGAGCTTCAGCGTCGAGCCCGGGCGCATCGTCGGGCTCATCGGCCCGAACGGCGCCGGCAAGACCACCGCCATCAAGTCGATCCTCGGGCTCACCCCCTTCAGCGGCGAGCTGAAGGTGCTCGGCCTCGACCCGCGCAGCCAGCGCGACGAGCTGATGCGCGAGGTGTGCTTCATGGCCGACGTCGCCGTGCTGCCGCGCTGGCTGCGCGTGCGCCAGGCGCTCGATTTCTGCACCGGCGTGCACCCGCGCTTCGTGCGCGCGCGCGCCGAGGAGTTCCTGCGCAAGACCGACATCCGCATGGACAGCCGGGTGCGCGAGCTCTCCAAGGGCATGGTCACGCAGCTGCACCTGGCGCTGATCCTCGCCATCGATGCGCGCCTGCTGGTGCTGGACGAGCCCACGCTCGGCCTGGACCTGCTGTACCGGCGCGCCTTCTACGACACGCTGCTGAACGACTACTTCGACAAGGACCGCACCATCCTGCTCACCACCCACCAGGTGGAGGAGGTGGAGAACCTCTTCACCGACGTGATCTTCATCAGCCGCGGCCACATCACCTTGAGCAGCGCGGTCGAGGCGCTCGGCGGCCGCTACCTGCAGCTCACCGTCGCGGCCGAGCAGGCAGGACCTGCCCGGGCGCTCAAGCCCTTCTACGAGCGCGAGGTGTTCGGGCGGATCGCCATGTTCTTCGAGGGGCGCAGCGCCGCGCAGCTCGCCCCGCTCGGGGACCTGCGCACACCCTCGATCGCCGACCTGTTCGTGGCCACGATGCAGGGGACGATGAAGTCATGAATACCACCGCCACCGCCCCGGCCCCCGCTGCCGGCGTGCAGCCGCCGCTGACGCTGCGCAGCACGCTCACCACGCTGGTGCGCCGCGAGTTCTGGGAGCACCCGGGGCTGTGGCGCGCACCGCTGATCATCGCCGCGCTGCTGGTCGGGACGATCGTGATCGGCGCCATCCCCGCCGGCCACCACGTCGACATCCACATGGACAACTGGGACGGCGTCATGAGCGAGGAGCGCCGGGCGCAGGCCTTCGCGGTCTCGCAGGTCGCGCCGCTGGCGCCGCTCTACCTGATCATGGCCCTGGTGCTGTCGTTCTACTTGCTCGACAGCCTGTATGCCGAGCGCCGCGACCGCAGCATCCTCTTCTGGAAGTCGCTGCCGGTGTCCGACGGGCTCACCGTGCTCTCGAAGTTCCTGGTCGCCCTCGTGGTCGTGCCGGTCGGGGTGCTGGTGCTGGGCACGGTGTGCCACCTGCTGCTGTTCCTGGCCTGGCAGGTGGGCGTCGCCACCGCGGGCTTTCCGCCGGTGCTGACCTGGCACACCGGCCTGTGGTTCCGGGTCGAGGGGCTGATGATCGGCAGCCTCGTGCTGGGCATGCTGTGGTATGCGCCGATGGCCGCCGCGCTGCTGCTGGTGTCGGCGTGGGTGCGCAAGAACCCGGTCGCGTGGGCGACGCTCGCCCCGATCGTGGCGATCGCGGTGGAGTGGAAGTTCGGCACGCACTACCTCGCGCGCCTCTTGTACTACCGCACCTTCGGCATCTGGGCCGTGCTCGGGACCGGGCATGGCGAGCGGCTCGAGCACGGCGTGCGGCTGGATGCGGTGCTCGGGGACATCAGCTTCGGCCGCGCCTTCGCCAACATCGACCTGTGGCTGGGCGTGCTGGTGGCCGTGGCACTCCTGTACGCCACGGTGCGCATCCGCCGCTACCGCGACGACACCGCCGGCTGATCCGCGGCCGCCGCGGCACGCAGCTGCGCGGCCAGCCCGAACGAGCCGGCGAGGTAGTGCAGCGCCGCCCAGGCATGCACGGCGACGCTGAGCATGAGCCCGGCGCGCGTGCCCTGCACGAGGGCCCCGCGGCAGGCGCTTGCCAGTGCCGCCGGGGCGCCCGCCGGGGGGCTGCCGCCGGGGCAGGCCCCGGCGAAGAGCCCGCCGCCCAGCGCGGCGAACCGCAGCTGCGCGGCGTGGTCGATCAGCATCCCCGTGACGAGAGCGCCGCCGCCCAGGGCGAGCACGTTCAGCGCCAGGAACACCAGCGCGGCGGCCGTGGCGCGCTGGCGGCCCGGGACCACGTTCTGGACGATGCCGAAGCTCGGCCCGAGCGCCAGGTACTGCAGCAGGCCGGCGAGGCCGAGCAGCACGGCCGCGGCCTGCCACCGCGGCTGCAGGAGCGCGGCGAGGTAGACCGGGGTCGTCAGGAGCAGCCCGAGCGCCGGCAGCAGCGCGTACCAGCGCGGGTTGCCGCCGCCGAGCCGGGCGGTGAGCACCCCGCCGGCGAGGATGCCGAGCGCGACCGGGATGCTGCCGACCACCCCGATCACGACGCCGATGGCGGCGTAGTCGAGGCCGAAGGCGCGGTAGAAGTACGGGGGCAGGAACGCGTACGTGCCGTAGGAGGCGAAGGAGCTCAGGACGAAGCCGGCCAGGACGTTGGCGGCCGGCCAGCGCAGGAACAGCGCGCGCCCGGCGCCCGCCAGCTCGGCCAGTTCCGCGCGCCAGGCGAAGGGCGGGGGCGGCGCGCCGTGGCGGCGCGGCGGCTCGGCCACCGTGGCGCGCAGCAGCAGGGCATACGCCACCCCGGGCAGGCCGACCGCCAGCAGCGCGGTGCGCCAGCCGTAGTGCAGGGTGGCGTAGCCGCCGAGCAGCGAGACGCACAGGTAGCCCAGCGACAGCCCGCAGGAGTAGACCGACAGGGCGGCGGTGCGCTGGTCGCGGTCGTAGTAGTCGGAGATCAGCGAGTGGGCGGCCGGCGAGCAGCCGGCCTCGGCGACGCCGACCCCGACGCGCACCAGCAGCAGCTGCACGAAGGAGCCGGTGAGCGCGCCGGCCGCCGTCAGCGCCGACCACGCCGCGAGCGCGAGCGAGAGGATGCGGATGCGGCTGCAGCGCTCGGCCAGGCGCGCGGTGGGGATGCCGCTCAGGGCATAGAGCGCGGCGAAGGCGGTCCCGGCGAGCAGGCCCAGCTGCGTGTCGGTGAGCCGCAGGTCCTGCTTCATCGCCTGGCCGACGATGCCGATGACGCCGCGGTCGGCGGCGTTGAAGGCGTAGGCCCCCATCAGCAGCAGCACGACGCGCCGCCGGTAGGCGGCGGTGACGCCCGTCGGTGCGGTCATGGCGCGGCGCCGGCGCGCGCTAGCTAGCGCTGCGCCGCCGCGCGGCTCTCCTCGGTCCAGTCCTCCTCGATGTAGAACGGGCCCGGGCGCTCGTACAGCGCTTCGTACTTGCACAGCTGCGGCTCCGGACCGAGCGGGGTGGAGACGCCGCCGCGGAAAGCCCATTCGCCGCGCGCGCTGTCCGCGGCGCGCACGTAGCTGTTGATCATGAAGCGCCGGTCCATGGCGCTCGTGTTGGGCTGCGAGCCGTGCACCGTGTACAGCGTCCACAGCAGCAGGTCCCCCGGCTGCATCTCGCAGGTGACCGCGGTGGCCGGGTCCAGGCCGACGCGCACCAGGTCCTCGTCCGGGGTCTGCCCGGTCATGATCGCCCCGTCGTCCGAGAGCCCGAGGTAACCGCGCAGGTGGCTGCGCGGGATGATGCGCAGCGCCCCGTTCGCCTGCGTCTGCGGGTCGATGGCCAGCCCGCAGGTGACCGTGCCGTGCAGCAGGTTGTGCACCGCCTCGCTGTTGCGGAAGCGCGCGTCCTGGTGGTAGCGGTAGTAGGTGTACTTGGCGCCCGGTGGCTTCCAGTGGATCTGGTGGGTGATCTGCTTGATGTCCGCGCCGAGCAGCGGCTGCAGCAGCGCGAGGTAGCGCGGGTCACGGCGCATGGCCTCCAGGTACGGGTTGATCCAGGACATCCAGTGCGCCTGCAGCACCACGCGCCGCTGCGCCTTGGGGTCGTTCAGGACCTCGAACAGCAGGTTGTGGTCGCGGTAGGTGGCGTGGTGCCGGAGCCCCTGCGCGTAGGTGCGGTCGGTTTCCGCGCGGATGCGGGCCATGTCCTCGGCGCCGAAGAAGCCGCGCACGATCGCGTAGCCTTCGCTGTGGAGCTGTTCGATGTACTGCTGCATTGGCCTTTAGGCATCCGGCGCCGCACCGCGCAGCGGCGCTGGCGGGACGCTACCACGAGCGCCTCCCCGCCGGCAGCGCAAAAAGTAAATCCCCTATCGAATAATTCGGTGAGGTAGACTTTTTGCAGCGCGCGGCGCCGCTGCAGCCACCCGAGATCGGCGCCACGGTGCGCGGCAGTCCCGCGGCAGCGGTCGGCCCCATGCGCTACACGAATAAGGAATCGGCCATGTCCCAGGCGCACAGCGAAGCCACGCGCCGCGCATGACGCTCGAGGTACGACGCACGGCCGATGCGCTGACGATGGCCCTGACGGGCGAGTGGGGCGTGCGCGAGTTCGGCGCGCTGGAGCGGGACTTCGCGGCCGTCGACGTGCGCGGCGCCCGCTCGCTGCTCATCGATGCCTCGGCCGTCCGCTCGTTCGATCTGTCCGGCGCCTGGGCGCTGCGCGAGTTCGTGCGCCGCGCGCGCGAGGCCGGCGTGGAGGTGAGTTTCCAGGGGCCGCCGCCGGAGCAGCTGCGGCTGCTGGAGGACACGCTCAAGGAGAGCGACGCGCCGGCGCCGGCCCGGCAGCCCGCCGCGGTCTACCGGCCCGGGTGGTTCGCGCGCCCGCTCGCCGCGGTCGGACTCGAGAGCCACCTGTTCGTCGAGCAAATGCGCCAGAGCCTCACCTTCCTCGGGCACACGACCCTCACCGGGCTGGGCGGCATGGCGCGCCTGAAGCGCCTGCGGCCGATCTCGATCGCACGCCACATCTACGACACCGGCGTCACCGCGCTGCCCATCGTCGCGCTGATCGCATTCCTCATCAGCGTCATCATCGCCTACATGAGCGCGACGCAGCTGCGCGGGCTGGGGGCGGACATCTACGTGGTGGACCTGGTGACCATCGGGGTGCTGCGCGAGCTCGGCGTGCTCCTCACCTCGATCATCGTCGCGGGGCGCTCCGGCAGCGCCTTCGCCGCCGAGCTCGGCTCGATGAAACTCAACCAGGAGGTCGATGCGCTCGTCGCCACCGGCGTCAACCCCTACGAGGTGCTGGTGGTGCCGCGCGTGCTGGGCCTGGTCATCGCCCTGCCGCTCCTCAGCATCGTGGCCGACCTCGTCGGCATCGGCGGCGGGGCGCTGCTGTGCCGCTTCCTGCTGCAGATGCCCTTCGACCAGTTCATCGCGCGCGCCAACGACGCCATCAGCAGCACGACCTTCTGGGTGGGTGTCATCAAGGCCCCCGTGTTCGCGGTGCTGATCGCCGTGGCCGGCTGCTATCGCGGCATGCAGGTGCGCGACTCCGCGCGCGAGCTCGGCCGCCTGGTCACGGTCGCGGTCGTGCAGGCCATCTTCCTGGTCATCCTCGCCGATGCCCTGTTCGCGGTGCTGTTCATGCGGCTGGACATCTGATGTACCCGGTCGTCGAAGTCACCGGCCTCGTCAACCGCTTCGGCTCCCAGGTGGTGCACGAGAACCTCGACATGCAGGTCAACGCCGACGAGGTGTTCGGCATCGTCGGCGGCTCCGGGTCCGGCAAGTCGGTGCTGCTGCGCAGCATCCTCGGGCTGCACCGGCCGCAGGCCGGCTGCATCCGCATCTTCGGGCACGACATCACGCAGATGAGCCCGCAGCAGCTGCGCGGCGTGAAGGAGCGCTACGGCGTGAGCTTCCAGTCCGGCGCCCTGTACTCGGGCCTCACGGTGCTGCAGAACGTGCAGCTGCCGATGCTCGAGCACCTGGCGCTGAACGCGGCGGCGCGGGACGACCTGGCGATGCTGAAGATCCGCCTGGTGGGCCTGCCCGCGGATGCCGGGGCGAAGTACCCCGCACAGCTCTCGGGGGGGATGGTCAAGCGCGCCGCGCTCGCGCGCGCGCTGGCGCTGGACCCGGCGCTGCTGTTCCTCGATGAGCCCACGTCGGGTCTGGACCCGATCAGCGCCGCCGCCTTCGACGAGCTGCTGCTGTATCTTCAGAAGCAGCTGAAGCTGACCGTCGTCATGATCACCCACGATCTGGACAGCATCTTCCGTACCTGCAATCGTGTCGGGGTGATCGTGGACCGGCACATGCTATCGGACACCCTGGCGCGCATCGTCGACAACCCGCACCCGTGGATCCAGGAATACTTCCACGGCGCGCGCGGGCGCGCGCGCCTGGAGGCCATGCATGGAGCGTGAGGCGCATTACACCACGGTGGGCGCCTTCGTACTGCTGGTCACGCTCGCGGCCGCGGCGTTCGTGTACTGGTACTCCGACTCGCGCGAGCACCGCAACTACAACCGCTACGAGATCTACTTCACCGGCAGCGTCAGCGGCCTGGACAGGGGCGGGGCCGTGCGCTACCTGGGCGTCGGGGTGGGGCGGGTGGTCGAGCTGCACATCGACCCGCGCGACTCGGCGCGGGTGGAGGTGATCGTCGACATCGACGCCTCCACGCCCATCTCCGAGCACACCGTGGCCCAGCTGCAGCTGCAGGGCGTGACCGGCCTGCTGTACATCGACCTCATGGACGACCGCACGGGCAAGCGCGCCGCGCCGGCCATCGCCGGCATCAAGTACCCGGTGATCCGCTCCTCGCCCTCGCAGTTCGACGTCTTCCTCTCCAGCCTGCCGCAGCTGGTGGCCGATGCCGGCGAGGTCGTGCGCCGCGCCAACCAGCTGCTCAGCGACACCAACCTGAACGCGGTCTCCGGCGCCCTGGCGAGCGTCGAGGCGGCCGCGCGCGGCCTGCCGCAGACCACGCGCGAGCTGAGCGCGCTCGTGATCGAGCTGCGCGGGGCCACCGCCGAGCTGTCCGCCTCGGCCAAGGGCGCGCACGAGCTGATCGGGGCCACCAGCCCGGACATCGAGGCGGCCGCGCAGCGCCTGCACGTGATCTCGGACCACCTCGCCGATGCCACCGGCCAGATCGACGGGCTGCTGCGCGAGAACCGCGGCGACATCCGCGCCTTCGCGCGCGAGGGCCTGCCCGAGCTGCAGCGCTTCCTGCGCGAGGGCCGGGCGGCGGCCGAGGACATCCGCGCCCTGGCCACCAGCCTGCGCGAGGACCCCGCGCAGCTGCTCTACGAACCGCCGCCGCGCGGCCTGGAGATACCGCGTTGAACTACGTGCGAGCCTGCGCGTGCACCCTGGCCCTGCTCGGCGGCGCGCTGGCCGCCGGCTGCAGCGGGCTGTTCCATTCCACTGCCAAGGCCGAACAGGTCTACTACCTGCGCGCCACCGCGACCCCCGCGGCTGCGGCGCAGGCGCTGCCGGTGGCGCTGCGCGTGGCCGCACCGGAGGCCGGCCCCGGCCTGGACACCACGCGCATCGTGCTGGTGCAGTCCGACCACCGCATGGGGTTCTACGCCGGCAGCCGCTGGCCCTCCGGGACGGCGCAGATGCTCGGGACGATGGCGGTGCAGACCCTGCGCGCCTCGGGTGACTGGGCCTCCGTGCAGGACGCGGGCAGTCTGTTCCCGTCCGACTACCTGCTGCAGCTGACGCTGCGCCGCTTCGAGGCCGACTATGCCTCCGGGGCCGCTGCCCCCGAGGTGCACGTGGTCCTCGATGCCGTGCTGGGCCGGCGCGACGCCAGCGACGTCGTGGCGAGCTTCGAGGTGAGCGGCGTGCAGGCGGCCGGCGAGAACCGCATGGGCGCGGTCGTCGCCGCCTTCGAGCAGGCCACCAACACCGCGCTCGCGGCGCTGGCGCAGCAGACCGCGGCCACGGTGCGCGCTCAGGCGGCGGCCGGTCAGAACGCGGTGAAGCCGGTCCCCTCCAGCAGCCGGTAGAGCCAGAAGTTCGTCTGCTTCGAGTCGGCGAAGGCTGCGAAGTCGGCGGTGTACTCGATGCCGAGCGCGGCGCGGTTGCCCCACAGCGTGTCGAAGTAGCCCTGCGCCTGCACGGCCAGCGGCGCATCGCGCAGCGCCTCCAGCGCCACGGTCGCCTCGAGGTTGTAGTCGTCCAGGCCGCGGCGCGTGAAGTTGGCCGAGCCGACGGTCAGCCACACGCTCTGCCTGCCCGAGAACAGCGCGAAGGCGGGGTGGAAGCGCTCGCCGTGCGTGCGGTACCAGCGCACCCGCACCGCGCCGCCGCTGCGGGCGACGAGCTCGCTCGCCGCCGGCTGGTTGGGCAGTCCGCTGGGGACCAGCGTGGTCGCATCCTCGCTCGGATCGAGGATCAGGTGCACCGCCACCCCGCGTCGCGAGGCATCCAGCAGGGCCTCGATCACTCCCCGGTCGGCGAGGCCGAAGCCGGCGATGTCGATCGAGTCGCCCCGGGCGCTGGCGGCGGTACGCTCGAGCAGCGCGCTGCGCAGTGCGCCCTCGGTGAGCACCTGCACGCGCACGGTGTCGGCCGTGAGCGGTGCCGGCGCGGCCGAGGTCGGCAGCCCGCGCGAGCATTGCTCCGGGGCGTGCGGGTCGGCCACGCGCAGGAACGGCTCGCTGTCGCCGGACCAGCCCGAGAAGCGGGCGATGGCCAGCTCGCTCGCCAGCAGCGCGCCGACGGAGTCCCCGGAGACGCGTACCGCGATGTTCGACCAGCCGCTCTGCGCATCCTGCGGGTTGGCCGAGCCGACCACCGCCACCAGCGCATCGGCGCCGTCATCGGCGATCGCCACCTTGCGATGGTCCGCCTTGAAGTTCAGCTCGCGCACCTGGAAGCCCAGCGGGCCGCGCGGCCCGTCCCACCAGCGCAGCGCCAGGCGCCACAGGCTCGAGTAGAGGAAGTTCGGGTCGCGCAGGCGGTCCAGGCGCACCGCCACGACGTCCGCCCCGGCGGCGCGCAGCAGCTGCAGCTCCTCGGAGCGGACGGCGCCGTAGCGCTCGTTCACCGGGTCGCTGATCAGGAGCACCTTCAGTTGCGGGAAGGCGCGGCGCTGGGCGAGCAGGGCATCGGTGAGCTCCCCGGCGATGCGCCGCTGCGGCGTCGCGCTCCCGGCCGCGCCGATCAGGGCATAGTCGAGCACGATGACGTGGCGCGCCCCGCGCACCAGCTTCAGCACCTCATCGAAGATCGCCTGGCTCAGGACCGTGCGCCCGTAGGCATCCGCGGCGGTGATGTCGGCGATGAAGCCCACCTGGGCGGCCGGCACCGGGCACAGCGCCGAGGCCACGTGCGTGCCCTGCGGCAGGGGCTTGGTCGCGTGCCAGTACGCCGTCCCCAGCCACACCGCGATCAGTGCGAACAGCACCAGGCGGCGCAGCCGGCGCTTCACGAGGCGCGTTCCTCGAGCTCGCCGGTCACCGTGAGCCAGCGCTCCTCCAGGCCCGCGAGCTGCACCTTCAGCTTGCGGTGCCGCTGGGCGAGCCGGTGCTGCTCGGCGGCGCCGCCGAAGCTCTGCGGGTCGGCCAGCTGCGCCTCGATGTCCGCGCGCTCGCGGGCGAGCTGCGCGATCTGCCGCTCGAGGTTTTCCTGCTCGGCGCGCAGCGGCGTGCGGGCGCTGCGCGCCTCGGCCTCGCGCCGGCGCTGCTCGCGGCGCGAGAGGCCGGGCGCCACGTCGGCGGCGGCGCCGGCGCGGTCCGTGCTCAGCCAGCTGGCGTAGTCCTCGAGGTCGCCCTCGAAGGGGGCGAGCGCCCCCTGGGCGACCAGCAGGAAGCGGTCGCACGCGCCGCGCAGCAGCGAGCGGTCGTGGGAGACGATGACCACGGCCCCGGGGAACTCCTGCAGCGCCATGAGCAGCGTATGGCGCATGGACAGGTCCAGGTGGTTGGTCGGCTCGTCCAGCAGCAGCAGGTTCGGGCGGCGCGCCACGAGGATCGACAGCGCCAGCCGCGAGCGCTCGCCGCCGGAGAAGTTGCGCGTCGGCTCGAACACCCGGTCGCCGCGGAACCCGAAGCGCCCGAGGTGGTCGCGCTGCTTCTGCTGCGGCCAGGCGGCGATCTCCTCGCCGCCGCGCCGCGCGAACTCCGACAGCGCCGAGCCGCCGCCGTCGAGCTGCTCGAGCTCCAGCTGCGCGAGGAACCCGGTGCGCAGGTCCGGCGCCAGCGTGCGCGTGCCGGCGAGCGGCTCGAGCTCGTTCGCCAGCACCTTCATGAGCGTGGACTTGCCGGCGCCGTTGCGGCCGAGGATGCCGAGCCGCTCGCCCGGGTGCAGGCCGAGGGAGACGGTGTCGAGAACGCGGCGCTCCCCGTAGCCGGCGCTGAGCTTCTCGAGCGTCACGAGCGGGCGCGGCAGCTTCGGCGGCTCCATGAACTCCCAGTCGAAGTCGGACTCGGGCTGCACGGTCGCGATGGTCTCCAGGCGCGCCAGCCACTTGATGCGGCTTTGCACCTGGCGCGCCTTGCTGGCCTGGGCACGGAAGCGCGCCACGAAGCTCTCGATGTGCGCCGCCTCGCGGCGCTGCTTGGCCAGAAGCGCCGCGGTGCGCTCGGCGTGCGCGGCGTGCTGCACCTCGAAGTCCGAGTAGCTGCCGGTGTAGGCGGTGAGGCGGCCGTTCTCGAAGTGCAGGATGCGCCCCACGACCTGGTCGAGGAACTCGCGGTCGTGCGAGACCAGCAGCAGCGTGCCCTTGTACGCCCGCAGCCAGTCCTCGAGCCACAGCAGCGCGTCCAGGTCCAGGTGGTTGGTCGGCTCGTCCAGCAGCAGCAGCTCCGAGCGGCGCATGAGCGTGCGCGCCAGGTTCGCGCGCATGCGCAGGCCGCCGGAGAACTCGCGCACCGGGCGCTCCAGGTCGGTGACCGCGAACCCCAGGCCCGCGGCCAGCTGCGCGGCGCGGCTGCGCGCGCTGTAGCCATCGAGCGCCTCGTACTGGGCGTGCAGGGTGGCCTCGCGCGTGCCCTCGTGGCGCGCCTGCGCCTCGGCGAGCTGGGCCTCGACGGCGCGCAGCTCCAGGTCGCCGTCGAGGATGTACTCGATGAGCGCGGCCGGGGAGTCGGGCAGGTCCTGGGCCACCGAGGCGATCGCGAGCTTGGGCGGGGCGGAGTACTCCCCGGCATCGGTGCTGAGCTCGCCGCGGATCAGCGCCAGCAGCGTCGACTTGCCGCAGCCGTTGCGGCCCACCACCCCGACCTTCTCGCCGCGGAAGATGGTGACGGAGGCCTCATCGATCAGCACCTGGGGGCCGCGCCGGACGCGCGCGTTGGACAGGGTAAGCAAGGAAGGCTCAGGCCGAGCGTGAGGCTGCCTCGTCGATGCGACGCAGCAGGTGCGCGAAGGGCGCCGGCCCGATGTTCTGCTGCGCCAGCAGTGTGAGCAGCTCCTCGGCCGTGCACGGCTCGCCGAACAGGCGCCCCTGGCCGAAGTGGCAGTTGTTGTCGCGCAGGAATTCCAGCTGCGCCTGCGACTCGACGCCCTCGGCGATCACCCCGATGCCGAGGCTGCGGCCCATCTCGATGATGGTGCGCACGATGGTGGCGTCGTTGGCGTCCTCGCAGGCATCGCGCACGAAGGACTGGTCGATCTTCAGCGTGCCGATCGGGAACTGCTGCAGCGCCGAGAGCGAGGAGTAGCCGGTGCCGAAGTCGTCGATCGACAGGTGCAGGCCCATCGCGTAGAGCTCGTCCAGCAGGCGCACGGTGCGCTGCGGGTCGGCCATGAGGGTGGTCTCGGTGATCTCCAGCTCGAAGGCGGTCGGCGAGACGTGGTGGCGGCGGAACACCGAGCGGCAGCGCAGGATGAAGCTCGCCTGGCGCAGCTGCTTGAGCGACAGGTTCAGCGAGATGCGCCCCGGGTCGCCGCCCTGGCCCTGCAGCTGGCGATAGTCCATGCACACCCGGTTCAGCACCCACTCGCCGATGTCGACGATGAGGTTGGTCTCCTCGGCCAGCGGGATGAACTGCGAGGGCGGGATGTCGCCGTGCCCGGGCAGGCGCCAGCGCAGCAGCGCCTCGGCGCCGATGATGCGGCCGTTGCGCAGGTCGACCTTGGGCTGGTAGCGGATCTCCAGCTCGTCGCGCTCCAGCGCGCGGCGCAGCTTGCTCTTCAGCATCAGCCGCTCGACCGCCGCGGCGTTCATCTCCGGGGAGTAGAAGGCGAAGGTGTTGCCGCCGTTCTGCTTGGAGTAGTACATGGCGGCGTCGGCGTTGCGCAGCAGGTCGATCACGTTCTCGGCGTCGCGCGGGTAGAAGGCGATGCCGACGCTGGCGGTCAGGAACACCTCGTGCTGGGTGAGCTGGAAGGGCTTGCTCACCTCGGTGAGCAGCGAGCGGGCGAGCTGCGCGATCGGGCCGCGGTTGTCGGCATCGGCCGGCAGGCCCTCGACGAACAGCGCGAACTCGTCCCCGGCGAGGCGGCCGACGACGGTGTCCTTGGGCACCGAGCGCGTCAGCCGCTCGGCGAGCACCTCCAGCACGCGGTCGCCGGCCCCGTGGCCGAAGGTGTCGTTGACCTCCTTGAAGCGGTCCATGTCCAGGTACAGCGCCGCCACGACCTGGCCGTTGCGCATGCTGCGCGCGATGGTCTGCTGCAGCACGTGGTGGAACTGCATGCGGTTGGGGATCTTGGTGAGCGCGTCGTAGCGGGCGAGGTAGCGGATGCGGCGTTCGGCGCGCTTGCGGTCGGTGATGTTGCGCGCGACGAAGATGCTGCCCTGGAACTGCGGGTCGTCGCTGTCGATGCGCGAGCCGGTGAAGGAGACCGGGATGGTCTGGCCGCTGCGCGTGCGCACGACGGTCTCGCGCGTCTCCTGGGCCGCCTGCAGCAGGTCGAAGTCCGCGCGCTCGCGCTCCTCGAGCACCGCGAGGATGCTCTTGTTGACCAGCTCCTCCTCGGCGTAGCCGAGCAGTTTGCAGGAGGCCGCGTTGGCGATCTTGATGACCCCGTCGGGGGAGGTGACGAACACCGCATCGGTCATGCTGTTGAGCACGCTGTGCAGGTAGCTCTTGTTGATGGTCGAGACGCGCAGGCGGCCGCGCATGCGTTCCAGCGCCTGCTCGAGGCCGCCCAGCGCCTCGCCGCGGCGTACCTCGACCGGGCGGGTGTAGTCGCCCTGGCCGATGCGCTCGACGCTGCGGATCAGCGCGGCCACCGGCCTCTGCAGCCGGCTCATGGCACGCCAGGCGAGCCATGCCGCCGCCAGCGCACCGAGCCCGGCGAGCCCCAGGCTCATCAGCCAGGTCAGGCGCGTGCGCCGCGCGTTGGCCGCCTGCAGGCGGCCGCCGACGCTGGTCGAGGCGACCGGCGCGGCCTGCTCCAGGTCCAGCGTGAGCGTGGCGAGCGTCGCCGGGGTGGCCGCCCCGGGGATGTTCTCGACGAAGGTGCGCACCGGCTCGCTCGCGCGCACGGTCAGCGCACCGGCCTCGGGCGGCTCGTCGCGGCGCCAGCTGTACAGCAGCTTCCCCTGACTGCTGGTGACGCTGATGGCGCTCACGGTCTCATTGTCGATGAAGGGCTGCAGCCGCCGCACGATGCCGGCGTTGTCCCCGGCACGCACCGCGCCGGCGATCGAGTCGGCGGCATGCGCGGCCAGGCTCTCCGCGCGCGCCTGCAGCTCGGGGGTCACCCGCTCGAGCGCGGCGCTCTCGGCGAGCGCCCCGAGGGTGCGCGTGTCGGTGTTCTGGCGCACCAGGAACAGCGCGACCACGCCGGACGCCGCGAGCAGCACCACCAGGAAGGCGGTGGCTGCGTACTTGAGCTTGAGGCTTGCGGCGGTCACGTGCGTGCCGACCGCCCGGATTCATGCGTCCCAGGCCGCCGGCGGATCCCCTTAGTGATAAGAGAATCATCTTAACCGCCGCTTGGCGGGGAGGCTAGGCGATCAGCCGGAGGACCAGACCCGCTTGATATGCCCGAGCATCAGGTTGCGCATGGCGCTCATGGGGTCCGCCACGGCGGCGAAGATCGGCGGCCGGCGCCGCAGCAGCTGCCAGTTCTCGCTGCGCAGGATCTGCCGCAGGTACTCGACGTTGCGGTCGATGGACTCGATGTACGGGTTTCTCCCCCCGTAGAGCCCCTCCAGGTACTGGTAGGCGCGGCGGAAGTCGCGGTCCAGGCGCTTGGTCCGCACGTCCGCCACGAAATCCGGGGTCTGGCGCAGCAGGTCCAGGCCCGAGGCGTACTTCACCTGGGGGTTACCGTCGCTGAATGGCAACGCTACGCCGCCGAGCACGAACTCCGCGTACAGCCGGTCGCGGCACTTCTCCAGGTAACAGCGGTCGGCCATCTGCGCGATCATGTCGGCCGTGCCCAGGAGGTGCCCGACCGTTATGTCACGCGGATCGGTGACCTCGGCCTCGATGCGCGCGAAGGGCACCTCGTAGCCGGTGAAGTGGATGATCTGGGTGACCACCGGGATCCAGTGGCCAAGGCCGAGCTGGGGCAGGTAGTCGGTGAGGAACTGTGCGCCGCGCGAGACGTGGGTGCGCGTGAACTCCGCGCCGTTGCGCGAGTCGCGGTCGTCCGCGCGGCGCAGGTAGCCGACGTCGTGGAACAGGCCGGTGACCAGGCCGACGATGGCGCGCTCGGGGCCGAGGCGCTGCACGGGGTCGGCCTGGCGCTCGAAGCCGACGATGAGGCGCGCCAGGGCGAGGGTGATGTCGAGGGTGTGCTGGCGGTCGTGGTAGACGGTGTCGACGCCGTAGAAGCCCTCCACCTCCCCGGCGAACAGCCGCTCGAAGTGCGCGAACGAGGTGCGCAGGGCCTCGACCGGGATCTCGGGCCAGACGCTGCGCAGCAGTTTCT
The DNA here is from genome assembly GCA_018240525.1 of Pseudomonadota bacterium. Classification (GTDB taxonomy): domain Bacteria; phylum Pseudomonadota; class Gammaproteobacteria; order Steroidobacterales; family Steroidobacteraceae; genus 13-2-20CM-66-19. Next base: position 1,007,497 of record JAFEFN010000013.1, on the reverse strand, counting down.
CCACCGCGCTCAGCACCGCCGTCGGGGAACTCACCTGCACCGTGTTGGTGACGTCGAAGTCGCTGCGGCGGATGCGTGTCATTTTCTAGCGAGGGCCCGGCCTGTGCGACGTGGATTCAGCCCCTGTCGAATCCATCTCATCGCGTGAGGCGCAGTCTAGGCACCGGCGCGCCGGCGCTGATGAGACGCGGCGCACACTTTGGCCCGGGTGCGGCATCGGCTGACAGGCCCTGTGGGCATTGTGAAATCGGCGGCGCACGTTTGCGAAGTGTCTGCCCGGGTGAAGTTAAACCGCCTCAGTAGATGCGCAATCCACCGTATTTACGGCGGATGTTGCGGTCGAGGATGCGCCAGCCAAGCACGAAGCCCGCGGCGAGCCCGGCGAGCAGCGCGAGCAGTACCCACGGCCACACCACCGCGCGCGGGGCATCCTCGGGGGGCGGGGCGAACAGCCCGCCCGGGGCCGGCGGATCCGCCGGCGCGGCCGCCGCCGCCGGCGGCTGCGGGTCGCGGCGCGCGTTGCCGGCCGCGGCGAGCTGCCCCTCGAGCCGGGCCACCTGGGCCTGCAGGCGGGTCACCTCCGCCTCGGACTGCGCGAGACGCGGGCGCAGCGGCGCATCCCCGGAGAGGTAGATCGCGCGCAGCCAGCCCTCCTTCCCGTCGGCGAGCCGCACGTGGACGGCTTCGCCGGCGCGCTCGATCAGCTCGACGCGCTCGCCGCTCTTGAGCGAGGCGACGCGTTCGCCGCTGCCGTCGGCATTGGCGTTCACGCTGACCACCACCTGCTCGACGACGTAGAGCGGCTCGCCGCCGGCGGCACCTGCCGCGGCGGCCGCGGCCACCAGCAGGGCCAGTGCGCGCCGCCGCCGGGTGCTCACGCGCGCCGCGCCTGCGCGGCATCGAGGATGCCGTGCTGCTTGAGCAGCGCGCGCACGTCCGGGCCGCGGCCGCGGAACTCGATGAAGGCGTCGAGCGCGTCGCGGCTGCCGCCGCGGCTGAGGATGGCATCGAGGAAGCGCTGCGCGGTGGAGCGGTCGAACACCCCGCTCTCCTCGAAGGCCGCGAAGGCATCCGCCGCCAGCACCTCTGCCCACTTGTAGCTGTAGTAGCCGGCCGCGTAGCCGCCGGCGAAGATGTGGCCGAAGCTGTTCGGGAAGCGGTTCCAGTCCGGCACCGGCACCACGGCGACCTCGGCGCGCACCTCGCGCAGGATCTCCAGGACGCGCCCGCCGCGCTCGGGCGAGTACTCGGTGTGCATGCGGAAGTCGAACAGCGCGAACTCCACCTGGCGCATCGTCTGCAACCCGGAGTGGAAGCTGCGCGTGGCGATGAGCCGCTCCTGCTGCTGCACCGGCAGCGGCGCGCCGGTCTGGTAGTGGCCGCTGATGCGCTGGAGGACGTCGGGGTGCCAGGCGTAGTTCTCCAGGAACTGGCTGGGCAGCTCCACCGCGTCCCAGGCCACCCCGTTGATGCCGGCGATGCTCGGGTAGTCCACGCGCGTGAGCAGGTGGTGCAGGCCGTGGCCGAACTCGTGGAAGAGGGTGAGCACGTCGTCGTGGGTGAGCAGCGCCGGGCGCGACTCCCCGGGCGGCAGGAAGTTGCAGACCAGGTACGCCACCGGCAGCGCCGCCCCGCTGCTCAGGTGCTTGCGGCCGATGCACTCGTCCATCCACGCGCCGCTGCGCTTGTGCGGGCGGGCGTAGGCGTCCAGGTAGAAGCTGCCGACCGGCTCACCGCGCGCATCCCGGATGTCGAACAGGCGCGCATCCTCGTGCCACACGGCCGCGCCGTGGCGCTCGCTGATGCTCACGCCGAACAGCCGCGCGGCGACCTCGAACAGGCCCGCCAGCACGCGCGGCAGCGGGAAGTAGGGGCGCAGCTCCTCCTGCGAGACGCTGAAGCGCTCGCGCTGCAGCCGCTCGGAGTAGAAGCCGACGTCCCAGGCGGCCAGGGGGCGCCCGGCGAAGGCCTCCAGTTCCGCGAACTCCGCCTGCGCGGCCGCGCGGGCGGCGGCGGCCAGCTCGTGCAGGAACTTCAGCACCTCCTCCACGCTGTGGGCCATGCGCGTGGCGAGCGCGTACTCGGCGAAGTTGCCGAAGTCCAGCAGCTGCGCGGCCTGGTGGCGCCGCTTCAGGATCTCCTCCATCACCGGCGCGTTGTCCCAGCGGCCGGCGTTCGGCCCCTGGTCCGAGGCGCGCGTGGTCCAGGCCTCGTAGAAGGCGCGGCGCAGCGGCTCGGACTCCGCGTCCGTGACCACCGCCACGTAGGTCGGTTGGTCCAGGGTGAGCAGCCAGCCCGGCAGGTTCTTCTCCTGCGCGCGCTGCCGGGCCTGCTCGATGAGCATCTCGTTCAGCCCGGCGAGTTCGCCCCCCTCGCGCACGTGGTGGCTCCAGGCGTTGGTGGCGTCGAGGACGTTCTCCTCGAACTTCGCCTGCAGCTGCGTGAGCTCGAGCATCGCCGTCTTGAAGCGCTCCTTGCGCTCGGGCGAGAGGTCCACGCCGGCCAGGCGGAAGTCGCGCACGCGGTGCTCGAGCAGCTGGCGCTGCACCGGGCCGAGGTCCCCGGCCTGTTCCTCGCTCACGCGCCGGTAGGCGCGGAACAGCGGCTCGCTCTGCGCCAGGTCGGTGTAGTAGGCCGACAGCAGCGGCAGGCAGGCGTTGTAGCCGGCGCGCAGCGCCTCGGAATTGAGCACCGCGTTCAGGTGGCTCACGGGGGACCAGGTGCGCGAGGTGCGGTGGTGCAGCTCTTCCATCGGCTCGATGACGCTGGCGAAGGTCGGCTGCGGGTCGGTGGCCAGGGCCTCGACCCGGGCGCGGTTCGCCTGCAGCAGCTCGCGCACGGCCGGCTCGACGTGCTCAGGGCGGATCTTCAGGAACTGCGGCAGCGGTTCCTGGCCGAGTAGGGGGTTGTCCATGTACCTGCCGTCCACGGAGGATCCCCCATTGTAGCGGTCCCGGGCTATCCCGCGTGACGGCGTGCCTCTGGCGGCGGTCGCCCTCATATAACATGGCCGCCGAGGAGCGCTGCAGGGGACCTATGAGCGACACATTCGACCTGGTGGTCATCGGCGGGGGCAGTGGCGGCCTGGCCTCCTCCCAGCGAGCGGCCGAGTACGGCGCCCGCGTCGCGCTGGTGGAGTCCGGCCCGCTGGGGGGCACCTGCGTCAACGTCGGCTGCGTGCCCAAGAAGATCATGTGGAACGCCGCCGACCTGGGCAGCGCCCTCATCGATGCCGCCGACTACGGCTTCCGGCTGGATGCCCACGGCCATGACTGGAAGCACCTCAAGCAGGTGCGCGATGACTACGTGCACCGCCTGAACGGCATCTACGCGGCCAACCTCGCCCGGCGCAACGTCGAGCTGGTGCGCGCGCACGCCAGTTTCCTCGGGCCGCACACCGTGGCCGCCGGCGGCCGCACGCTGGAGGCCCCGCACATCATCATCGCCACCGGCGGGCGCCCGACGGTGCCCCAGATCCCCGGCGCGCAGCTGGGCCTGACCTCCGATGACTTCTTCCGCCTTCCCGAGCGGCCGCAGCGCGTTGCCGTCGTCGGCGGCAGCTACATCGCGGTCGAGCTCGCCGCGATCTTCGCGGGCCTGAGTTCGAAGGTGACGCTGGTGCTGCGCCACGAGTCGGTGCTGCGCTCCTTCGAGCCGATGCTGGGCGAGGCCTCGCTCAAGAGCCTGCAGGAGGAGGGCGTGGAGATCGCCATGCATTCCTCGCCCACCGGTCTCACCCGCAACGGCGCCGGCGCGCTGGAACTGGAAGTCGCCGGCGGCCGCCGCCTCGGGCCCTTCGATGCGGTGCAGTTCGCCATCGGCCGGGAGGCGGTGGTCGATGGCGTCGGCCTCGACAAGGCGGGCGTGCAGCTCGACGCCCAGGGCTACATCGGCACCGACAAGTACCAGGCCACCAGCGTGCCGGGCATCTACGCGATCGGCGACGTGACCGGGCGCGTGCAGCTCACGCCGGTGGCGATCGCCGCCGGCCGGCGGCTGTGCGACCGGCTGTTCGGCGGCCAGGAGGGGCGCTTCCTCGACTACGAGAACGTGCCCACCGTCATCTTCGGGCACCCGCCGATCGGCACGGTGGGGCTGACCGAGCGCGCGGCGCGCGAGCGCTTCGGCAACGAGAACGTGCGCGTCTTCCGCTCCAGCTTCGTGCCCCTGTACCACGCGGTCACCACCGCCAAGGTGCGCGTGGACATGAAGCTCGTGACCGCCGGCCCCGAGCAGCGCATCGTCGGCATCCACATCGTCGGCGCCGGTGCGGACGAGATGCTGCAGGGCTTCGCGGTCGCCCTGCGCATGGGAGCCACCAAGAAGGATTTCGACGACACCGTGGCGATCCACCCGACCAGCGCCGAGGAACTGGTGACCATGCGCTGAAGGCGCGGTGCCTCAGTCCACCCCGACCCGCTCGCGCAGCACCTCCAGCACCGCGCCGGTGGCCGGGCGCACGCCCCGCCACAGGCGGAAGGACTCCGCCGCCTGCTCCACCAGCATGCCCAGGCCCTGCAGGGCCCGGGCGCAACCCTGGGCGCGCGCCCAGTCCACGAAGGCGGTGGCGGACTTGCCGTAGGCGAGGTCGTAGCACACGGTGTGCGCGCCGATGACCCCGTGCGGGACCGGCGGCATCTCCCCCGACAGGCTCGCCGAGGTGGCGTTGATCACCAGGTCGAAGGGCTCGGGCTCGAGGTATTCGAAGCCCACGCCCTGCGTGGCGCCCAGGTCCGCGAAGGCCGCCGCCAGCGCCTCGGCGCGCGCCGGCGTGCGGTTGGCGATGACCACCGTGGCCGGTGCCAGCCCCAGCAGCGGCGCCAGCACGCCGCGCGTGGCACCGCCGGCCCCCAGCACCAGCACGCGGCGGTTGGTGATGATGAGCCCGAGGTTGTCGCACAAGTCGCGCACCAGGCCCGCGCCGTCGGTGTTGTCGCCCAGGATGCCGTCGCCCTTGAGGGCGAGCGTGTTGACGGCGGCCGCGTGCGCGGCGCGCGCCGTGAGTTCGTCGGCCACCTCGACCGCGGCGATCTTGTGCGGGAGGGTGACGTTCAGCCCGCGGCCGCCGCCGGCGAAGAACGCCCGCACGCGTTCGGCGAACTCCCCGGGCGCCACATCGTAGGGGCGGTAGTTCATCGACTGCCCGGTGGTGCGCGCAAACAGGCCGTGGATGAAGGGCGAGAGGCTGTGGCTGACCGGGTGGCCGAAGACCCCGTACTCATCCGGCGGGCTGTTCATGGCGCGCTAGTCTGCCAGCATGAGGGCGCGGCTGCCCGCGGCGGGTGCGCCCGACAGCGCCGCCTGCAGCTGCGGCAGCCACAACTGCATGTGCCCGAGGATCGGGTGGGGCGGATTGGCGATGAGCAGTCCGGAGCCGTTCAGCGCCACGCGCGAGTCGCGCGGGAACAGCCACAGCTCGCTCACCAGCAGCGGCACGGTGAGCGCGCGCCGGCACGCCTGCAGCCAGGCGTTCGTCGTGCGCTCGTCCTTGATCGGGTACCAGGCGGCCATGATCCCGGTCGGGAAGCGGCGCAGCCCCTCGGCGAGTGCCTGCGTCACCGCCGTAAAGTCCTCACCGGTCTGCTCGTAGGGCGGGTCGATGAACGTGAGGCCGCGGCGCTCGGGCGGGGGCAGCCAGGCACGCAGGCGCGCGTAGCCGTCGCCGCGCTCGACCTGGGTGGCCGGGGCGGGCGCGTGCGCCTGCGCGTAGTCGGCCAGCGCATGCTTGAGCGCATTGACCTCGCTGCCCTGCAGTTCCACCAGCACGGCGCGGTCCTGCGGGCGCAGGCTGGCGAGCGCCAGCAGCGGGGAGCCCGGATAGAGGTGGCGCTGCTTCAGCTGCGCGCGCAGGCGCCCCAGCAGGGCGAGGTAGGCGGCGATTTCCGCGGCGGCGGGGGGTGCCCCGCCCAGGCGGCCGATCCCGCCGGCCGCATCGGCGTTCGGCGTGGAGATGTCGTAGGCGCCGCGCCCGGCGTGGGTCTCCAGGTACAGGAAGCCCTTGTCCTTGCGCTGCAGGGCGCTGATCAGGGCGAGCAGCGTGACGTGCTTGTGCACGTCCGCGAAGTTGCCGGCGTGGAAGCTGTGGCGGTACTTCATCGGCCTGCGGCACGCGCGGCCGCAGCCGCCCCGCTTACTTCACGCGCCGCGCGCGGCCGTTGCCGGCCGCCGCGGCCGGCGGCTTCCCGGCAGCGCCCTTGGCGCCGGCGGGCCTGGACTTCGCGGCGCTGCGCGGCTTGCGCACCGCCGCGGCGCTGCGCGGTTTCGCGTGCGCGGGCGGCGCGGCACTGGCGGCGCCCTTGGCGCGGCGCGGGGCCTTGCCGGCTCTTGCGGTGCGCTCGGGGTCGGCCGCGACCGCCTCCTCGACCGCGCTCGGCTTCCTGGCGCCCTTGCCTCTGGGCTTCTGCTCACCGTTGGCGCCCGCGGCGGGTGCGGCCGGCGCGGCGGCCTTCCTGCCGCGGCCCCAGCGCCCGAAGCGACCGCCGCGTTCCGGGGCCGCCGCCAGCAGGGCGATGGCCTCCTGCAGCGTGATGCTCTTGGGATCGCGGTCCTTGGGGATCTTGGCGTTCTTCTTCTTGTCGGTGATGTACGGGCCGTAGCGGCCGTTGAGCACCTGGATGCCGTTGTCGGGGAAGTCGGCGATCAGGCGGTTGGCGTCGGCCTCCTTCTTCAGGCGGATCACCTCGCGGGCGCGCTCGAGGGTCACCTCGTACGGGTCGTCCTCCTTCAGCGAGGCGTACTTGCTGCCGTACTTCACGTACGGGCCGAAGCGGCCGACGTTGGCGACGATGGTCTCGCCGTCCTCGGTCTCCCCGAGCGTGCGCGGCAGCTTGAACAGCTCCATCGCCTCGGCGAGCGTGATCTTGTCCATCTTCTGCCCGGGGCGCAGTCCGGCGAAGCGCGGCTTCTCCTCGTCGTCCTTGGTGCCGATCTGCACGAACGGACCGAAGCGGCCCATGCGCACCGTGATCGGCTTGTCGGTGCCGGCCTCGCGGCCGAGCTCGCGCGCCTGGGCGACCTGCTCGCGCGAGACGTTCTTCTCCGTCGACTCGACCCGCTCGATGAAGGGCTTCCAGAACTTCTCCAGCGGGGTGGTCCAGCCTTCCTCGCCGCGGGAGACCGCATCCAGCTCGTCCTCCATCGCCGCCGTGAAGCCGTACTCGACGTAGCGGTGGAAGTGCTCGGTGAGGAAGCGGCAGACGATCTTGCCGATGTCGGTCGGCACGAAGCGCCGCGCGTCCATCTCCACGTACTCGCGGTCCTGCAGCGTGGAGATGATGGTCGCGTAGGTGGAGGGCCGGCCGATCCCGTGCTCCTCCAGCGCCTTGACCAGCGAGGCCTCGCCGTAGCGCGGCGGCGGCTCGGTGAAGTGCTGCTCGGCGCGCAGCGCGGTCAGCGCCACCGCATCGCCCTCGAGCATCGGCGGCAGGATGTGGTCGGAATCGTCGACCTTGGCGTCGTCCGTGCCCTCCTGGTACACCGAGATGTAGCCGGGCTTGACGAGCGTCGAGCCGTTGGCGCGCAGCAGGTGGCGCTGCGGCCCGTCGGCGCCCGCCAGCATGTCGACCGCGACGGTGTCGAACACCGCATGGCTCATCTGCGAGGCGACGGCGCGCTTCCAGATCAGCGCGTACAGGCGGTACAGGTCGTCCTCGACCTTGCCCTCCACGTCCGCCGGGGTGATGGCCGCGGAGGTCGGGCGGATCGCCTCGTGCGCCTCCTGGGCGTTCTTCGACTTGGTCTTGTAGACGCGCGGCTCCTCGGCGACCTCGTCCTTGCCGTACAGCCGGGCGGCGACCTCGCGGATCTCGGCCACCGCCTCCGCCGCCAGCGACACCGAGTCGGTGCGCATGTAGGTGATGAGGCCGACGCTGCCCTCGCCGATGTCCTGCCCCTCGTACAGCTGCTGCGCCAGGCGCATGGTGCGGCGCGCGTTGAAGCCGAGCTTGCGCGCCGCCTCCTGCTGCAGCGTCGAGGTGGTGAAGGGGGGCGCGGGGTTGCGGCGGCGCTGCTTGCGCTCGATGGCGTGCACGCGCAGCTCGCCGCCGGCGGCGGCGGCCTGCAGGGTCCGCTCGACCTCGCGCGCCTGCGCCTCGTTGGTGAAGCTGAACTGCTCGACCTTCTGGCCGCGGTACTCGAGCAGCTTCAGCGGGAAGGCCTGGCCGGAGTGCGTGCCCTCGCCCTCGAGCGTCCAGTACTCCTGCGGCACGAAGGCGAGGATCTCCTCCTCGCGCTCGCAGATCATGCGCAGCGCCGGGCTCTGCACGCGCCCGGCGGACAGGCCGCGGCGCACCTTCTTCCACAGCAGCGGCGAGAGGTTGAAGCCGACCAGGAAGTCGAGCGCGCGCCGCGCCTGCTGCGCGTTCACCAGGTCCATCGACAGGCCGCGCGGCTCCTCGACCGCGGCGCGGATGGCGTTGCGCGTGATCTCGTAGAACACCACGCGGTGCACCTGCTTGCCCTTCAGCTCGCCGCGCTCCTCCAGGATCTCCTTCAGGTGCCAGGAGATGGCCTCGCCCTCGCGGTCCGGGTCGGTGGCCAGGTACAGGGCCTTCGCCTTCTTCAGCGCGCGGGCGATGGCATCGACGTGGCGCTCGTTCTTCTCCAGCACCTGGTACTTCATCGCGTAGTCGTGCTCGGGATCGACCGCGCCCTCCTTGGGCACCAGGTCGCGCACGTGCCCGTACGAGGCGAGGACGTCGAAGTCCCTGCCGAGGTACTTTTTGATCGTCTTGGCCTTGGCCGGGGATTCGACGATGACCAGGTTGTCTGCCATGACTTACCGAAAGGCGAGAGCCGAAAACAAAAAACCGCGGACTAGCCGCGGACCTATGCAGCCGGCGGTGCCTGGCGCCGACTCAGTGCGGTGCAAGGACCCGCACGTCCGTGATCAGACTGCCGAGGCGCTCGACCGCGAGCTCCTGCCCCGGCTGGCTGGACAGTACCATCAGCACCACCCACTTCAGCTGCTCGGTGTCCGGCTCGTCGGCGTCCAGGGCGAGCATGCGCTCGATGACGAGCTCGCGCTGCCGCGGGCTGAGCACGCGCGCATTCTCGAGCGTCAGCAACAGGCCGCGGCACTCGGTCGACAGGCGCGCGAGCTCGCTGTCGGTGAACACCCGCAGGCCGCCGGGCACCGCCGCCGCCTGCGCCTCGCCCTGGCCGAAGGCCAGGTCCGTCAGCCAGTCGAGCGCGCGCTCCACGTTGCCGTGCTCGAAGCCGGCCTGCTCCAGGTCGCGCGCCAGGTTCTCGCGCTCGGGCACGTCCGGCGACTCGGTGAGCATGTACCGGTCGAACACGTAGATCAGGATGTCGAGAACGCTGCCAGTCATCATTTCAAGGTCGTGTCGCCGGAACACCCGCAACACGCCCTGCAAGCCCGAGTCTCGGCAATATCGAGGCGATGGACCTGGCTGAAAAGTGCGTGCGTGCGACGGGAATATCAACGGTCGCCGGTTCGAAAGCCGAGGGCATCTAACAGCATTTCCTAGGCCTTGTCCAATCACACGAGCGCGCCGGCGGTCCGGCGGAGTTCCATAAGTGATTCTTTTACAAAATAATTCCCGAGTGCGCGCCGAGCGACGCGTGGCAGACGGCCAACGTGCCGCTCGCGCAGGTCCCGAGTTGGCGGGTCCGCAAACGAACACCGCCGCAGGCGGTGGGGCGCTGCGGCGGTGCGTGTGGAGACTCGCGACGCCGCTATCGCGGCGTGGCGTTCAGGGGCTGCGGGCTACGTAGTTGATATGGATGGTGTCGGTGGCGTTGACCACGAGCGCGTAGCTCATGCGGTCGTAGGTCTTGAACACCAGCACCGTGCCGACGCGTTCCTCGGGCAGCATCACCTTCGGGGCATAGGCCTTCGACTCGGTTTCACCGACCGTGCCCGAGTTGCGGTAGACGTCGCTCACCTCGTAGCCCGCCTCGTCGATCGCGAGCACCGTGCCCGGCTCGACGCCGTGTGCGTGGCCGCGGTTGATGGCGACGATCTGGTACTGGCCGACCAGGTCGGTGCCGCCGACGACGTCGATGATCTGGCCACGCACCTGGCTCGCCGGGGCGCGCGGCGTGAAGTTCATCGGCGTCTGCGACAGGTCACCCGAGACCAGGCGGTCGCCGCGCAGCGTCTCGCGCGCCGGGTCCGACAGGATCGCCTTGGCAGGATCGCCGGGGCGGGCGATCTGGGCGGTGGAGACGTAGATCGCCTCGTAGGCGATGGTGGAGTGGTCGTCCGGGTCCACCAGCGGGCCGGCGATGTGCACCACGGCATAGCTGCTGGCCGGGGTGGCCGGCAGGTCGCGGATGTAGGCCTCGTTGTTGGTGCCCGCGACCTGGTGGTCATCGCGGAAGGCCACGACGTAGGGCGAGTTGCGGATCTCGTCCTTGCTCATGATCGTCGGGCGGCCGAGGAACGCGGCGATCGCGCTGTACGGGATCGTGGGGATCGCCGCGTCGAGTTCGCTGCTGCGCAGGCGCGGGTCCAGGCGCACCGCGCTGCCCTGCTCCAGGACAACCTGCGGGCGGCCATCGGAGCCGTAGGTGAGCGCCAGCTGATCACCCGGATAGATAAGGTGCGGGTTCACGACCTGCGGATTGATGACCCACACTTCGGGCCACAACCATGGGTCCTTCAGGTACATCGAGGCGATCCCCCAGAGGGTATCGCCACGCTTGACGGTGTAGTGCGCGGGCGCGTCCGGGTTGACCATGCCGCGCGTGTCGGGCGCGGCGGCGGTGTCGGCCGGGGCGGCGGGGGCGGCATTGCCGGCGGCGATCGCCGCCTCGGTGGCCGTCATCTCGGGCGCCGCCGGCGTGGACTGCGTGACCGGGGCTGCGGCCTGGGCCGGCGCCGGTGCCGCTTCCTCGTGGTGGCGGAAGTGCGAGCAGCCGGTCAGCGCGAGCGACAGGATCAGCAGACCCGAAACCGGGCGCCATCCAAGTACTTGATTTGAGACCATCCTCCACTCCTCAGTTGCGCACGGCGGACCAACGACCTGCGCCGGAATCCTGAATCGTTATACTGGCACGGCGCCCGCCGGCATACGAATTAATGTCAACTTTGTGCGCTGGATCACGGGTCCGGCCGCCCCCATATCAGGCAGCACCATGGCCCTACGAACTATCCTGGAATACCCCGACCCGAGGCTGCGAACCCGTGCACAGCCGGTGACGGTGTTCGACGCCTCGCTGGGCACCCTGATCGGGGACATGCTCGAAACGATGTACGCGGCCCCGGGGATCGGCCTGGCCGCCACCCAGGTCGACGTGCACAAGCGCCTGGTGGTCATCGACCTCTCGGACGAGCGCAACGCGCCCCTGGTGCTGATCAACCCCGAGATCCTCGAGCGCGAGGGCGAAGCCAAGACCGAGGAGGGCTGCCTGTCGGTCCCGGGGATCTTCGACGAGGTCAAGCGCGCCACCCGCATCCGCCTGCGCTCGCACGATCGCGACGGCCAGGTGAGCGAGGCGGAGTACGCCGATCTGCTGGCGGTGTGCATCCAGCACGAGATGGACCACCTCGAGGGCAAGCTGTTCGTCGACTACCTGTCGGAGATGAAGCGCGAGCGCATCCGCAAGAAGCTCGACAAGGAACGCAAGGAGCGTGCGGCTGCGGCCCCGGCCGGCGCCGGCCGCGCACGCCGCACGTACTGAGGTTGCGCGTCGCCTTCGCCGGCACCCCCGGCTTTGCCGTCCCCGCACTCGAGGCCCTGTGCGCCGCGCACGAGGTGGTGGGCGTCCTCACGCAGCCGGACCGGCCCGCCGGCCGCGGCCGACACCTCACGGAGAGCCCGGTCAAGCAGGCCGCGCGCGCACGCGCGCTGCCCCTGGCGCAGCCGTCCACGCTGCGCAGTGCGCAGGCCCAGGCCGCGCTGGCCGCCTGGGCGCCGGAGGTCCTGGTGGTGGTCGCCTACGGACTGCTGCTGCCGCCCGAGGTGCTGAGCCTGCCGCGCCGGGGCTGCCTGAACATCCACGCCTCGCTGCTGCCGCGCTGGCGCGGCGCGGCGCCCGTCCAGCGCGCCATCCTCGCCGGCGATGTCGAGACCGGCGTGACGATCATGCAGATGGACGAGGGCCTGGACACCGGCCCGGTGCTGCTCACCGAGCGCACCCTGATCTCGCGTGCCCACACCGGCGGCTCCCTGCACGACGAGCTCTCCGTGCTCGGGGCGCGCCTGCTCATCGAGGCGCTCACCGGCCTCGAACGCGGCACCCTGGAGCCGGTCGCGCAGAGCGCCGACGGGGTGAGCTATGCGGCCAAGATCGGCAAGGCCGAAGCGGTCATCGACTGGCAGCGCGACGCGCTCTCGATCGAGCGCCAGGTGCGGGCCTTCAACCCCTGGCCGGTCGCCCAGACGCAGCTGGAGGGCGAGACGCTGCGGGTGTTCGCGGCCCACGCCGATGAAAATGACGACATCATGCCGGCAAATGACGCAAAAAACACGCAACCGGGGTCGATCCTAGACGTTCAGGACGGTTTCATGCGGGTCCGGTGCGGGTCCGGCACCCTGTCGGTCACCCAGGTGCAGCGACCGGGGCGTCGCGCGATGAGCGTGGGGGAGTTCGCCCACGGCCAGGCGCTGGCGGGGCGGCGACTTGGCTAAGACGCCCTGGGCCCCCGGGGCGCCGGCCCTGGCGGCCGCCGCGCGTGCGGTGGACGCGGTCGCCTTTCGCGGCGAGTCGGTCGATGCCGCCCTGGCCACCGCCGAGGACATGGACGAGCGCGCCGCGGTGCGCGCGATCGCCCTGGGCACCGTGCGCTGGTACCTGCGCCTCGCCCCGGCGATCGAGTCGCTCCTCGAGCGCCCGCGCGGGGTGCCGAGCCCGGTGCGGGCGCTGCTCGCCGCCGCTGCCCACCAGATCGAGTACTCGCGCAACGCGCCGGAGCTGACCGCGCACCTGGCGGTGGATGCGGCGCGGCTGCTCGGCGCGGAGCGCTCGACGGGCCTGGTGAACGCGGTGCTGCGCCGCTTCGTGGCCGAGCGCGCCACCCGCCTGGGACGGGTCGATGCGACCCTCCCGGGCCGCACTGCGCACCCCGGATGGCTGGTGAAGGAGATCGCCCGTGCCTGGGGAGAGCGGGCGGTGGCGGTGCTCGAGGCCAACAACCTCCACCCGCCCATGACGCTGCGGCTCGACCTCTCCCGCACCGGCGCGGCGGAGTACCGGGCGGCGCTCGCGGAACGAGGGATTGCGTCCCAGGAGGCCCAATGGATGGCCTCCGCGCTCACCCTGGACCGTCCCGTCGCCGTATCCGAGCTGCCCGGATTCCCGGAAGGGCGGGTCTCGGTGCAGGACGCGGGCGCGCAGCTCGCGGCGGGACTGATGGACCTGGCGCCCGGGCAGCGCGTCCTGGATGGCTGTGCCGCACCCGGCGGCAAGAGCGGCGCGCTGCTGGAGCGGTGCCCGCAGATCCAGCTGACCTGTGCAGACCTCAGCGCCGAGCGTGTGGCGCTGATCGCCGAGAACCTCGCCCGCCTGCAGCGCCCGGCCACGCTCGTGGCCACGGACCTGCGCGACCCGGCGGCTTTCTCCGGCGAGCCGCCCTTCGACCGGATCCTGGTCGATGCACCGTGCTCCTCGACCGGGGTGATCCGCCGCCACCCGGACATCAAGCTGCTGCGCCGCCCGGGCGACATCCCCGCCTTCGCCGCCGAGCAGCTGCAGATCCTGCGCACCGCCGCGGCGCGGCTGGCACCGGGCGGCCGGCTGGTCTATTGCACCTGTTCGGTCCTCCCGGCGGAAAACGAGGCGGTGATCGAGCGACTGCTCGAGCGTGAGCCGGGCCTTTCCGTGGCGCCGATGCCGCCGGCGGCGGCGCTCGCGCCCGGGGCGGTCGGGCGCGCCATCGGCGTGCAGCTCCTGCCCGGCGGGCAGGCGGGGACGGACGGCTTCTATTATGCTTGTCTCGAAAAGACAACGGCTGGAAGCTGAACGCCTGCCGTCGCAGGGATTCATGCCACGCGCCGATACAACTGCCCTGACCGCCCGCCGCCCCCTGCGGCTGATCCTGCTGTGGCTGCTCGCCCTGGGGACGTGCGGCCTGGCCCGCGCGGCCGCCCTGGACGGGGTGCTGGAGGTGCGCTCGGCCTACGTCAACATCGACAAGGGGGTGTTCCTGCTGCACGCGCGCGTGGAATACCCGGAGAGCGCCGCCATCCGCGATGCACTGCGCGACGGCATCACGCTCACCTTCGACCTGGATGCGCGCGTGGAGCGCGATCGCCACCTGTGGTTCAGCGCCGCCGTCGTCGACCTGACGCTGCGGCGCGAGCTCACCTACCACGCCGTCAGCGACCGCTACGTGGTGCGCGACACCAAGAACGGCGACCAGACCACCTTCGCCACGCTCGACGATGCCCTGGACTTCCTGGGCAAGGTGGACGCCTGGCCGATCGTCGTCGAGCCGCAGCTCGACAACGGCAACTACACCATCAGCGTGCGCGCCGGGGTGCGGCGCGGCAACCTGCCCTCGGCCATGCGCGCGATCCTGTTCTGGACCGATGACTGGGCGCGCGTCTCGGAGTGGTACACCTGGACGCTCCCGGTATGAGGCAGGAGCGCCAGGCCAACCGCGGCTTCCGCTGGATCGCGGTCGGCCAGGCGTTCCTGTGGGTGGTGATCGGCGGCGGCGCCTTCCTGCTGCTCGCCAAGAGCGTGCAGAACTCCTCCGAGTTCGGCCGCCTGCAGCTGTGGATCCTGGCGATCGACCTGTGCGGGGTGCTCGCCCTGAGCGTGCTGCTGGCGCACAAGCTGTGGCGCCTGGTGCGCGACTACCGCGCGCACGTGCCCGGCTCGCGCCTGACCGCGCGCACGGTGGTGATCTTCGGCGCGCTGGTGATCGCGCCGCTCCTGATCGTGTACATGTCCTCGCTCGAGTTCATCAACCGCGGCATCGACAGCTGGTTCACCGTGGAGGTGAAGCAGGGCCTCAACGACGCCCTGGACCTGTCGCGCTCGGCGCTCGAACTGCGCATGCGCGAGTACTCCACGCGCACCGTGGCCTTCGCCGAGGAGCTGGCCGAAGCCGATGCCGAGCACCTGCAGGAGAGCCTCGACACGCAGCGCCGCGCCAGCCAGGCGCTGGAGATCTCCGTGTTCGGCGTGCACGGGCGCATCCTCGGCGCGAGCCTCGAGAACGCCTTCGAGAACCTGCCCTCGCAGCCCCCGCCGGACCTGCTGCGGCAGATGGAGCAGCGCCTGCCGTACGTCAGCCTCGAGCCCCAGAGCGGCGGGCGCTACGTCATCCGCACCGCCGCGGTGCTGCCGCGCCCGAGCGCCCGCGGGGCGCGCTTCGTGGTGGCCATCTATCCGGTGCCGGCGCAGCTGGCGGCGCTGTCCGAGGCGGTGCAGGCCACCTACAACCAGTACGGCAACCTCGCCGCGATCCGCGAGCCGCTCAAGGCATCCTTCCGCGTGACGCTCACCCTGGTGGTGCTGCTGGCGATGCTGGCGGCGATCTACGGCGCCATCTACTCCGCGCAGCGCCTGGTGCGACCGGTGCAGGACCTGATCGAGGGCACGCGGGCGGTCGGCAAGGGGGACTTCGCCACGCGCCTGCCGCTGCCATCGCGCGACGAGATGGGCTTCCTGGTGCACTCCTTCAACGACATGACCAAGCGCCTGCGGCGCGCCCGCGCCGAGACCACGCAGAGCCAGCAGGCGGTGGAGCGCGAGCGGCAACGCCTCGCCATCATCCTGGCGCGCCTGTCCACCGGGGTGCTGGCCATCGACCGCACGCTCACGGTGCGCACCGCCAACGAGGCCGCCGGCGCCATCCTCGGCACCGACCTGTCGGCGGCCACCGGCCGCGCGCTCCCCGAGCTGGCCGCCGGCAACGAGCGGCTCGGCCAGTTCGTGGCCGCGCTCGCCGTGCGCTTTGCCGCCGGGCGCGAGGAGTGGCGCGAGCAGCTGGACCTGGATGGCTCCGGCGGGCGGCGCACGCTCATGTGCGCCTGCACGGCGCTGCCGGGGGAGGGGAGCGACGTCGGCTTCGTCATCGTGTTCGACGACATCACCGCGCTGCTGCAGGCGCAGCGCGATGCCGCCTGGGGCGAGGTGGCGCGGCGCCTGGCGCACGAGATCAAGAACCCGCTCACCCCGATCCAGCTCTCGGCCGAGCGCATGCGCCGGCGCCTGTCCACGGGCATGAACGAGAAGGACGCCGACATCCTCGAGCGCGGCACGCGCACCATCGTGCAGCAGGTGGAGACCATGCAGCAGATGGTGAACGCCTTCAGCGAGTACGCGCGCGCCCCCGAGATGCAGATCAGCCGCTTCGACGTCAATCACCTGGTCACCGAGGTGGCCGACCTGTACCGCGCGCAGGACCCGCGCGCGCAGATCCAGCTGGACCTTGGCGCGGACGTCGGCAGCATCGAGGCCGACCGCGGCCGGGTGCGCCAGATCCTCAACAACCTCCTGACCAACGCACTGGAAGCGCTTGATGGGGTTGGCTCTGCGCGGATGGAGGTCAGTACGCGCAGCGAGTCGAGCGGCGATGCCGAGTACGTCGTGGTGAGCGTGTGTGACAATGGACCGGGATTCCCGCGGGAGCTGCTGGGCCGGGTCTTCGACCCCTACGTCACCAGCAAGCCGAAGGGGACCGGCCTCGGCCTCGCCATCGTGAAGAAGATCGTCGAGGAACACGGCGGCCGGATCGATGCCGACAACCGGCCCGAGGGCGGGGCACGCGTGCGCGTCGTGCTGCCGGTGAAAGACAGCACGCGCTCGGCGGCCGGCGGCGTACGCGAGCGGCGCGATCAGTTAAGGAGAGAACGGGCATGAGCAGTTCACACATTCTCGTAGTCGACGACGAAGCAGACATCCGCGGGCTGCTCAAGGAGATCCTGTCCGAGGAGGGCTACGAGGTCGACGTGGCCGCCAACGCCGCCCAGGCACGCGCCTCGCGCGCGCGCCAGGTGCCGGACCTGGTGCTGCTGGACATCTGGATGCCGGACGTCGATGGCATCACGCTCCTGCGAGAGTGGTCCGCCGGGGCCAGCGACGGCTGCCCGGTCGTCATGATGTCCGGCCACAGCACGGTCGAAACCGCGGTGGAGGCGACGCGCCTGGGCGCCTTCGACTTCGTCGAGAAGCCGCTGTCGCTGGCCAAGCTGCTGCGCACCGTGGAGCGCGCGCTCGATGCCGGGCGGCGCCACCGCCAGTCGGGGCGCCTGCTGGGCTCGCCGCTCACCGTGCCAGTGGGCAAGAGCCGCCTGATGCAGCAGCTGCGCACCGAGCTGCAGCAGATCGCCGCGCACCCCTCGCCGGTGCTGCTCATCGGTGAGCCCGGCTCCGGGCGCGAGGCCTTCGCGCGCTACCTGCACGAGCAGGGCCCGCGTGCCGCCGCGCCGTTCGTGCCGCTCATCGCCAGCGGGCTGCGCGAGGAGGATGCCGAGGCGCGCCTGTTCGGGCGCGAGCTGCCCGATGGCACGAAAGTCGCCGGCGTGCTCGAGGAGGCCGCCGGCGGCACGCTCTTCATCCACGAGCTCGATGACCTGCCCCCGGGAGTGCAGCGCCTGCTGGTCGGGGTGTTCGAGTCCGGGCAGTTCACGCGCCTGGGCGGGAGCGAGCCGGTGCCGCTGCGCGCGCGCGTGCTGTCCTCGGCGCAGCCCGGCGTCGAGCAGCGCGCCGGCGGGACGGTGCTGCGCCAGGACCTGCTCGCCCACCTCAATGCGCTCATCGTGCGCGTGCCGCCACTGCGCGAGTACGCCGAGGACGTGCCCGACCTGCTGCGCCACCAGGTCGACCGCATGGTCGACACCGACGGGCTGCAGTTCCGCCGCTTCAGCGTCGCGGCGCAGAACCGGCTGCGCAACTATCCCTGGCCGGACAACGTGCGAGAGCTGCGCCACCTGGTGCACCGCCTGCTGATCCACGGCGGCCCGGAGGAGATCCGCCTGGAGGAGATCGAGCGCGAGCTTGCCGTGCAGACCCCGCCGGATGAGCCGCTGGTGAAGCAGGACCTGCTCGCCCTGCCGCTGCGCGAGGCGCGCGAGCAGTTCGAGCGCGCCTACCTGCAGCAGCAGCTGCTGTTGTGCAGCGGCAAGGTGGGACAGCTGGCCAAGCGGGTCGGCATGGAGCGCACCCACCTGTACCGCAAGCTGCGCTCGCTCGGGGTCGACTTCCGCAACATCAGCGACGACTGAGGACGAGGTCGTCGTGGCCGTGAGCGCGGACTACCTCGCCTACGTCCTCGACCAGCTCGGCCGCGTCGAGGGGGTGAGCTCGCGGCGCATGTTCGGCGGGGCGGGGCTGTACAGCCACGAATGCTTCTTCGGGCTGATCGCCGCCGACACGCTGTACCTGCGGGTCGACGATGCCAACCGCGCCCGCTACGTCACGCGCGGCATGGGGCGCTTCCGCCCGTATGCCGACCGCCCCGAGCTCTCGATGAACTACTACGAGGTGCCGGCCGAGGTGCTCGAGGACGGCGCCGAGCTGGCCCTATGGGCGGCCGAGTCGATCGCCGCTGCCCGCACCGCGAGCGGGCACAAGCCGGCGCGGCGCGCGCTGCGTGCGGTGCGCTCGCGGCCGGCGCCGCAGCGCCGTTAGGGCTGGCCGGGGGGCGCGGGGGGCGCGGCGGCCCCTTCCGGCGGCGAGGCGGCCGCCCGCAGCTGCACGATCGTCTCCTTCTGCAGGTGCATGAGCTTGGGCACCAGGTCCTGCACGCGCGCCTGCGCGTAGTCGGCCATCTGCTGCGTCAGCAGGTGCTCCTTGGCGAGCACGGCCTTGCCGGCGGCCGAGGTGTACCAGGCGAGCATGGCGTTCACTTCCTGCTGGGTGAAGGTGTTGCGGTACAGCGCGATCACCTGCGGTTCCATCCGCTTCCAGTCCATCTCCTCGCGCATGAGCGCCACCAGCTGGTCCTGCATGTGGTCCATGATGGCGCGCTGCTGCGCGTTCAGCGGCTGGCCGGCGAGCTCGTGCTGCATGGCGCTGCGCATGTTGTCCTCGACCTGCGCGGTGTAGGCATCGAGCACCGTGTCGCGATGCGAGGCGGCGAGCACCCGGCGCACCGAGGCCTCGCTCGGGCGGCTGTCCTGTGCGGCGAGCGGGGCTGCGGCCAGCAGCGCCGTGGCGATGGCGAGCATCGGTGGCATGAGTTTCATCGCGGCTCCCGGTGGCTTGCCGGCGTGCGGCGCCGTGCGCATTCTCGCAGGGCGCCGGCTCTCCCGTCGATCCTGCGGCGCGGCGGGTGGCCGGTCAGTCGCCGATGCGGATGACGATGGCGTCCACGTCGGCGCCCTGCAGTTGCTTGCGCACCCGGTTGAGCTCGTCGAGGTTGCTGATCGGGCCGATGCGCACGCGGTGCCAGACATCGGCATCCACCGCGACGCGCTGCACCTTGGCCTCCACGCCGAGCTTGCCCAGCCGCGCGCGCATGCCGTCCGCCTCGGACTCGGCGCGGTAGGAACCGACCTGCAGCACGTACACGCCGGGGCGCTCCACCTTGGACGTGGCGGGCAAGTCGCGCTTGACGTCCTTCTCCTTCTCCGGGACCACCACCTCGAAGTTCGGCAGCATCTGGTAGAAGTCGTACTTCTCGGACGGCTTGGCCGCGCCGGCCTCGCCGCTGTCGGGGGCGGAGCGCGCCACGTGGTGCGGGTCGGGGTGCGGTGCGTCGGCCAGCTCTGCCAGCTTGTGGGCGCGGGCGTTGAAGTACATGAACGCGACGCTCGCGGCGAAGGCGCCCACGGCGACGCCCCAGCCGAACTCCTTGTAGCGGCCCACCTCCAGCGAGCTGCGCTGGCTGGTCTTGTAGTCGCGGCTGGTCAGCTTCGGCATGCGGTGGGAGGGGTGCGGTCGCTCACCGGGCAGCCGCGGCGGCATTGCGCTGCAGCTCCCGCTCGCGCCGCGCCTGCTCGGCCTCGGGGTGAACCAGGTCCTTGTAGAAGGTGTTGTCCGTGGACGGCGATCGCACGGAACCCGCCGCCGGCGCGGTGGCGGGCGGGGGCAGCGGTGGCGGCGCGGGGCCGGCGGCGGCGTCGCGCCGGGCGGCCCCGTGCAGGGCGACGAAGACGAGCGCCGTCAGCACGGTGCCTGCGGCCGCGCCGGCGCCGAAGTCGCGCAGGCGGCGCATCTGCAGCGGCGCCGCGCGCCTGACCTTGTAGTCGCGGCTCACGGCGCTAACGGCGGTGCTCCCGGTGGCGGAGGATGCGCGCGCCCCTCACATGCTCTCCGGTGCGGAGACGCCCAGCAACGCAAGTCCGTTGCGCAGCACCTGCTGCACGCCGAGCACCAGCGCCAGGCGCGCGTTGCGCACCGCGGCATCCTCGACGATGAACACTTCCGCGTTGTAGTAGGTGTGCAGGGTGTTGGCGAGCTCGCGCAGGTAGTGCGCCAGCACGTGCGGCGCGCGGCCGATGGCGGCCTGCTCGAGGATCTCCGGGTAGCGGGTGAGTGCGCTGAACACCGCCTGCTCGTGCGGGCTCGCCAGCGCGCCGGCGTGCGCCAGGCCCTGCGCGCGGTCGAAGCTGAGCCCGCGCGCGCTCAGCTGCTTCATGACGCTCGCCACGCGCGCGTGCGCGTACTGGATGTAGTACACCGGGTTCTCGTTGGTGCGCGACTTGGCCAGCTCCAGGTCGAAGTCGAGCGGCTGGTCGTGGCTGCGGATGAGGTAGAAGAAGCGGCAGGCATCGTTGCCGACTTCCTCGCGCAGCTGCCGCAGGGTGACGAACTGCCCCTCGCGCTTGCCCATCGGGATCTTCTCGGTGCCGCGGAACAGGCTGACGAACTGGATCAGCGTCGCCTCGAGGCAGTCGGCCGGGCAGCCCATGGCGATCAGGCCCGCGCGTACCCGCGCCACGTAGCCGTGGTGGTCGGCGCCCAGCACGTCGAGCAGGCGCGTGAAGCCGCGCTCGTACTTGCTCAGGTGGTAGGCGATGTCGGAGGCGAAGTAGGTCTTGACGCCGTTCTCGCGCACCACCACCCGGTCCTTCTCGTCGCCGAACTCGGTGGCCCGGAACCAGGTGGCGCCGTCCTTCTCGAGCAGCCGCCCCTGCCGGCGCAGTACCTCCAGCGCATGGTCGATCGCGCCGCTCTCGGCGAACTCGCGCTCCGAGGTCCACTGCTCGAAGACCACGCCGAACTCGGCCAGGTCGCCGCGGATGTCGGCGAGCATCAGCGCCAGCGACAGGTCCAGCACCTCGCGGAATCCGGCCGCGCCGATGAGGGCGCGGCAGCGCTCGATCAGCGCGTCGATGTAGGCTTCCTTGTCCCCGGCCGGGGCATCGGCGGGCAGCCCGGCGAGCACGGCCGAGGCGCCGTGCTGCAGCCGCGCGCCGACCCGCTCGCGCAGGGCCTGCGCCAGCGGCAGGACGTAGGCGGCGCGGTAGCCGTTCTCCGGAAACGCCAGCACCTCGCCGCCGGCCTCGAGGTAGCGCACCCACACGCTCACCGCGAGGATGTCCATCTGCCGGCCGGCATCGTTGATGTAGTACTCGCGCGCCACGTCGTGGCCCGTCGCGCGCAGCAGGTTCGCCAGCGTCGCCCCGAAGGCCGCCTGGCGGCCGTGGCCGACGTGCAGGGGCCCGGTCGGGTTGGCCGAGACGAACTCCACCAGCACGCGCTCGCCGCCGCCGCGGGTGCTGTGGCCATAGGCCTCCCCCTGGGCGTGGATGCGGGCGAGTTCGGCGGCATAGGCCCCGGGGGCGAGGTGGAAGTTGATGAAGCCGGCGCCGGCGACCTCGGTGCGCGCGATCAGTTCGCTCGCCGGCAGCGCGGCGACGATGGCGGCGGCGAGCTCGCGCGGGTTCTTGCGGGCGGCCTTGGCCAGGCGCAGGGCGATGTTGGTGGCAAATTCACCGTGCTGCGGATCGCGGGTGCGCTCGATGACCACGCTGGCCGGGGCGGGGGCCTCGGCGAGCACCGGGCCGGTCAGTCGGGCGAGCGCGGCGTTGAGCAGCCGCTCGATTTCTGGCTTCAAAGGAGGGGGGTTTCCGCGTGGCCGGCAGCGCGCGAGTTTACCCCAAAGCGGCGCGCGGATTGGCCATGGCTAGAACAACTCCAGCGGGTCGACGTCCAGCGACCAGCGCACCGCGCGCGCGGACTTGAGCTGCTCCACCGCCGGCAGCCAGCCGTCCAGGAAGTCGTGCAGGCGCGAGCGCTCGCGGCTCTCGAGCAGCAGCTGCGCGTGGTAGCGGCCCGCCCGCCGGGCCATGGCGGCCGGCACCGGCCCGAGCAGCCGCACCCCGCGTGGCGCCGCGGCCAGGCGGCGCGCCTCGACGAGGAAGGCGAGCGCGCCTTCGGCGCTGCGCGCCGAGTCGCGCAGCGCCGCCAGCCGCGCAAAGGGCGGCCAGGCGGCCTGCGCGCGCTCCTCGAGCGCCGCCTGCGCGAAGCCGTCGTAGCCCTCCGCGAGCAGGCGCGTGAGCAGCGGGTGCTCGGGGAAGGAACTCTGGATCAACACCTCCCCGGCGCGGGCGCCGCGCCCGGCGCGGCCGGCCACCTGCACGATGGTCTGCGCCAGGCGCTCGGGGGCGCGGAAGTCGGTGCTGAACAGGCCCTGGTCGGCGTTGAGGACGACCACCAGGGTGAGATTGGGGAAGTCGTGCCCCTTGGTGACCATCTGCGTGCCGACCAGGATGCGCGCCTCGCCCGAGGCCATGCGCCCGACCACCGCCTCCATGTCGCCGCGCGAGCGCACCACGTCGCGGTCCAGGCGGGCGATGCTCACGCCGGGGAAGGTGGCGGCGAGGGCCTCCTCGATGCGCTCGGTGCCCTGGCCCACCGCCTTCACCGCGAAGCCGCACACCGGGCAGCGCGCCGGCAGCGGCGCATCCGCGCCGCAGTGGTGGCAGCGCAGCCGGCCGGCGCCCTGGTGCACCGTCAGGCGGGCGTCGCACTCGCGGCAGGGCGCCACCCAGCCGCAGCCGGTGCACAGCAGCGTCGGCGCATAGCCGCGCCGGTTGATGAACACCAGCACCTGGCCGTCCTCCTTGAGGTGGCGCTCGATGGCGAGCACCGCCGGGGTCGCTATCCCGGACTGCACCGCGGCACTGCGCAGGTCGAGGAGCTTCAGCACCGGGGGCTGCGCGCGCGCGGCGCGCTGCTGCAGGCGCAGGCGCGTGTAGCGTCCGGCGGCCACGTTGTGCAGGCTCTCCAGTGAGGGCGTCGCCGATCCGAGCACCACGGGCACGCCGGCGTGGTGGGCGCGCACCACGGCCAGATCGCGCGCCGAGTAGCGCAGCGCGCCCTCGTGCTGCTTGAACGAGGCGTCGTGTTCCTCGTCCACGACGATCAGCGCCAGCTGCGGCACGGGTGCGAACACCGCCGAGCGCGTGCCGATGACGATGCGCGCCTGGCCGCTGAAGGCGTCGCGCCAGGCGAGGAGCCGTTCGTGGTCGGTGAGACCGGAGTGCATGACCGCGATCGGGGTGTCGAAGCGCTCGCGGAAGCGGCCCACCAGCTGCGGGGTCAGGCCGATCTCGGGCACGAGGATCAGCGCGCGGCCGCCGCGCGCGAGCACCTGCTCGACCAGGCGCAGGTACACCTCGGTCTTGCCGCTGCCGGTGATCCCGTGCAGGACGAACGCGCCGAAGCGTCCCAGGGCGGCGCCGACCGCGGCGACCGCCTGCGCCTGCTCCGCGACCAGCGCCGGTCCGGGCGTGCGCACCGCGGCGGCGGAGGGCGCCGGCGCCGCGGTGAGCTCGCCGCGCACCGCCCAGCCGCGCTCGCGCAGCGCCCGCGCCGGGGCGCGCCAGTCCGCCAGTCGCCCCTGCAGTGCGCCGGCCGTGGCGGTGAAGCCCTCGGCGAGCAGGCCGAGGAGCGCGCGCTGCCGGGGCGCGCGCCGCGCCGCATCGGTGCGCAGGGCCTCGGCGCCGGCAGCCGTGAGGGACCAGACCTCCTCCCGGGCCACGCTCGGCGCCCCTTCGCGCAGCGCGCGCGGCAGGGCCACTGCGGCCACTTCGCCGACCGGGTGGTGGTAGTAGGCGGCGGCCCACTCCAGGAGCGCGACGGCGGCGCCATCCAGCACCGGCTGCGCATCGAGCACCTCGAGCACCGGCTTCAGGCGCTCCGCCGGCAGGTCCGAGCCCCCCGCCGTCCCCATGACCAGGCCGACGAGGCGCTGCCGGCCGAAGGGCACCCGCACGCGCGCCCCCACGGCCGGCGGCGGTCCGGCCAGCGGCGGCAGGTAGTCGAACAGCCGCCGCAGGGGCGTATCGAGCGCCACGCGCAGGACCTGGGGCACAGAGCTCACGTCTAAGTTAAATCAAGGGTTTGCGAGGGCGAGAGTGGGTCAACCGCGACGGGCCGCCGCGCGTTATACGGGCCATGTCGGAGTTTGCTACCCTCGCGTCGCCTTATAGCATGCCGGCCGCACTACACGGCGACGTGGACCGTACCGATTCCCCAGACGCTAGCCGCAGCCGCGCGCTGAACCAGTTCCTGGCCAGCGTCGAACTGAAGGCATTCCGGATCGCCCAGGCGGGACTGCGCAACGAGGAGGACGCCCTGGATGCGGTCCAGGATGCCATGCTGCAGCTGGCGCGCGCGTATGCGACGCGGCCGGCGGAGGAGTGGAAGCCCCTCTTCTACCGCATCCTCGAGAATCGGATCCGCGACATGCAGCGCCGGCGCACCGTGCGCGGCCGCATCATCGCCTGGCTGCCGGGGCGCGGCGGGGAGGAGGACGAGGACGAGCCGGACCCGATCCAGCAGGCCCCCAGCAGCGAGCCGCAGCCAGTGCGGCGCCTGGAGATCGACGAGGCGATGGGCGCATTGGAGAAGGCCCTCGCCGCGCTGCCCCGGCGGCAGCAGCAGGCCTTCCTGCTGCGTTCCCTGGAGGGACTCGACGTCGCCGAGACCGCGCGGGCGATGGGTTGCTCGGAGGGCAGCGTCAAGACACATTACTTCCGCGCGGTGCAGGCACTGCGCGCGCAACTGGGAGAGCTCTCCACATGAGCCCGGCGGATGAACCTCTGAGCGAGTTCGAGCGCAATGCCCGCGCGGTGCTCGCCGAAAGCGTGCAGCGCATCGATGCACGCACGCGCTCGCGCCTGAACCAGGCGCGTCACGCGGCGCTTGCCGCGGCCGCGCGACCGCAGCGGCGCTGGCTGGGCGGACTGGGGCTGATGCCCGTCGCCGGGGCCGCCGTGGTGGTGCTCGCGGCCGTGCTGCTGTGGCATCACCCGCCGGCCGGTAACATGGGCCTCGTCGATGGACAGCACCTGACCGTGGAGGACATGGATCTGCTTGCCGACAGCGAGGGACTGGACCTGGTGGAGCAAGGCGACGGCTCCGGTTCCTTCTACGAGTGGGCCGTTGCCCAGGCCGACGCCAATGGCCAGAGCGACGGCTGATGCCCAACGTGCCGGTGGCAGTGGCGGCGTGGGTGGTGGCGCTGGCCAGCGGGGCCGTGTGCGCGGACGATGCGCGCAAGCCGGGGCCGGCACCGGACCCGGATGCCGGCTTCCTGGAGTTTCTGGGCGGGGTGGACGGGCTGGCGGAGGTGAACCCGGATTACCTGGCGCAGGCGGGCGCGGCGCATCCGGGCACGCCACCGGCCTCAGCGCCGGCCTCGCCGCCGGTAACGCCCGCGCCGCCACCGGCGGCGGGCGTCCCGAAGGTGAAGAGCGATGAGTAGCGGGCGCCACATCGCGCTGGCCGCCGCCGTGCTGCTGTGCGCACCGCTCGCGCTGCCGGCCCAGGAGAGTGCGCCCCCGGCCTCCGCGGCGCCGGCCGCACCGGCCGCGCCGGTGAACTGGTCAAGCCTGTCCCCGCAGCAGCAACAGCTCCTGTCCCGGTTCGGCGGCCAGTGGAGCAGCCTGCCGCCGGAGCGCCAGCAGGCGCTGGCGCGCGGCAGCGAGCGCTACCTGCGGATGTCCCCGGAGCAGCGCGAGCAGGCACAGCAGCGCTTCGCCCACTGGCGCACGCTGCCGCCCGAGCAGCGCCAGCAGCTGCGCAGCCGCTGGCAGCAGTTCCAGGCACTGCCGCCGGAGCAGCGCGAGACGGTCCGGCAGAACTTCCACCGCTTCCAGCAGCTGCCACCGGCGCAGCGCCAGGCGCTGCGCGAGCGCTGGCGCAACGCCACCCCGGCGGAGCGCAAGCAGATGGTCCAGCGGCTGCGCGAGCCGCACCCGCCGAAGGAGCCGCGCCCGCGCCGCTGAGGGGTCAGTGCCTCGCGCGCACCGGCACCGGCACGTTGCACACATCGACGTGGCCGGCCGGCACCTTGAACCACTCCTCGACGCGGTTGGCGCGGGCGTTGACGTAGGCGAGGAACGTCGGCGTATCGGTGCGCAGCACCGCGAGCTCGGTGCGCTGCGCAGCCGGCACGTCCGCCGCCACGCGGATCGACTTGATCGGCAGCAGCTGCTCGGGCTTCTGGTAGAAGCCCATCTTCCCGGCATCGCCGCGGGGCATCACCGACAGCAGCTCCATCCCCTGCACGACGCGGCCGAGCAGCGTCACGTTGCGGTCCAGGTGGCGCGGGGCCTGGCCGATGACGACGTACAGCTCCGTGCCCGGCCCGGTGTCGACGTCGTTGTCGCGCCCGGCACCCACCATGCCGTAGCAGTGCACCGGCCAGGCGCGCCCGAGCTGCGGGTCCGCCGCGACCGGGAAGCCGTCCACGAACCCGACCACGGGCGCGTAGCTGTCAGGGTCGGCCAGCTTGGTGATGGTCAGTCCGCGCAGCGGCCGCTCGAACTCGGCCGGAACCGTGCGCAGCGCCGCCCCGATCGGCTTCTTGCCCTCAGGATCCCCCCACTGCACGACGTAGTTGTCCTGCGAGCGCTCGATGGGGATGCCGTCGAAGTAGTTGCCGTGCACCAGCGTCAGCACGTTGGCCACCACCCGCGGGGCGAACTGCGGGGCGAGTTCGATGACGACGCGGCCCGCCGGCAGCTCCATGTACAGCGTGTTCTTCGGATCGAGCGGGCGCCAGTCGGCGGCGCTGGAGGCGGCCAGCACCTCGGCGGTGGTGGCGGGCTTCTTCACCGCCGCGGCGGCGACCGGCGTGGCGGCCGGGGCGGCGCTGCAGGCGAGCAGCGCGCCGGCCAGGGCCACGCAGGCGGGTACGAATCGCAAGTCGGGGTGTTTCATCGCGGGTACTCGTTGGCGGGAATCGGGTGCGCGCTCAGGCCAGCCGCGTGAAGCCATCGGGGCTCCAGTCCTCGCTGCCGACGCCATGGTGGACGAAGAACAGCCCCTCCGGGTCGTACTGGCCCTTGACCTGGCGCAGCCGGGCGTAGTGATCGCCGAAGTAGGCCTGCTGCCAGTTGCGATTGAAGTAGTTGCTCTCCGAGACGTACGAGCCGCCCCGCGGGGCCACCTGTGCGAGCTGCGCGGTCGCGGCATCGATGGCGCGTGCATCCCTGGCCGCGGCGTCCTTCTTGACCTTGGCGCCCGGCATGCCCGGGTAGGCCGGCCCCTCGCCGTCGGCGATGATCGCGAGCGCAAAGGCGCCGGTGACCGCCGGATTCATGGCGGTCGTCGCGGCCGCATTGATCACCGCGGCCGGCGCGCCGGCCAGTCCCTTGTTGAAGTGCAGCTCGACCGACTTGATGCGGCTCGCCGCGAGCAGCGCATCGACCAGCTGCGGCTGCTGCGCCGGCTGGAGCAGCGTGGCCGGCAGCCACAGCGACTCGTAGCCGTGCAGGTAGGCGCCCACCTGTTCCTGGTCGCCCTTCCACCAGCCGTGCTCCGGGGAGGCGCCGGGTCGGGTGTCCGCCTGCATCGCGCCGCGGCTGCGCAGGTCCCACCAGTGCTGCGACTCGCGCACGCCGGTGTGGAACTCGTCGGTCACCGCATAGTCCGCCGGCAGCGAGCGCACCCAGCTGAAGAAGGGCTGCCACACGGCGGCGGCCTCGGCCTGTCCGAGCCCCTGGCACACCAGCGACAGGCGCAGCGTGTTGTCCGGGTTGATGGCGACCTGCTCGCCCCAGTGCGGGTTGAACAGCGCGCTGGCATAGAAGTCGACGAAGCGCGCCAGCAGGCGGCGGAAGGCGGCATCGGTGCTCGCGCGGATCGTGCCCTCGGCATGCCCGAAGAAGGCGGGCAGCTCGTGCGTGCGCAGCGTGAGTCGCGTGAGGACCCCCCAGCTGCCCCCGCCGCCGCCCCTGATGGCCCAGAACAGGTCCGGGTTGCTGCAGGCATTGGCGATGCGGATGCTGCCGTCGGCGGTCACGATCTCCGCCTCCAGCAGGCTGGCGGCGGCGCTGCCGAAGGCCTTCGAGAAGCTGCCGAAGCCGCCGCTCTGGACGAGACCTGCGACCCCCACCGTGGTGCAGCCGCCGCCCTGCACGTAGCGGCCGCCGAGCGTGGTCACCGCGCTGTACAGGTCGATCCACATCGCCCCGGCGCCCGCGCTCACCGCCGGCACGGCCGGCTGCTTGCCGGCGCAGCCGGTGGGCACGAAGGCCTCGTGCAGGGTCACCGTGTTCATCGCGCGCGTCCAGAGCAGGAGCGAGTCGGCGGCGTTGGACGTGCCGAGGTAGCTGTGTCCGCCGCCCTTGACCACCAGGCGCAGGTTGTTGCTGCGCGCGAAGTTGATCGTGGCGGCGACGTCGGTGGCGTTGCGGGCGCGCACCGCGTACGGGCCGACGCCCGGCGTCCAGGCGCCGAGCCAGCCGGAGACCTGCGTGCCGGCGGCCTGGTCGCCGAGGAAGAAGGGGTTGTGGATGCCGCCGAGCACTTCCGTGCAGGCCGCGGTCTGCGGCGCGCCGGCGCAGGCGGCGAACAGCGGCTTCACGTGCAGCAGGCTGCCACCGGTGGCGGCGTCGAGTTCCTGCCAGCGGGCGGTGCTCGGCCAGAGCTTGTCGGCGGGGCGCACGCGCTTGAAGAGCGCGGCCTTCTTGCGGGCGGGCGCGGCCCTGGCCTTGCCGGGCGCAGGCCACGGCCTCAGCACCGCCAGCGGCAGTGCTGCCGCGCCCCGCAGTAGATCTCTGCGCCGCATCCGTACCTCCCTGGCATGTGCCGCGCCGCCGCGCGGGCGCGGTCAGACCGCCTTGACTGCCTGGATCAGTTCCGCCGCCGCCTTCTGCGCATCGCCATACAGCATGCGCGTGTTGTCCAGATAAAAGAGTGCGTTCTCGATGCCCGAGAAGCCGGCGCCCTTGCCGCGCTTGATGACGATGACGTTCTTGGCCTTGTCGGCGTTCAGGATCGGCATGCCGTAGATCGGGCTGGACTTGTCGGTGCGCGCCACCGGGTTCACGACGTCGTTCGCGCCGATGATCAGGGCCACGTCCGCGGTCTCGAACTCGGAGTTGATCTCGTCGAGGTCGGCGATGAGGTCGTAGGGCACGCCGGCCTCAGCCAGGAGCACGTTCATGTGCCCGGGCATGCGCCCCGCCACCGGGTGGATCGCGAACTTCACCGTCACGCCGCGGTCGATGAGCAGCTGGCACAGCTCCCAGATCTTGTGCTGCGCCTGGGCGACGGCCATGCCGTAGCCGGGCACGATGATGACCTTCTGCCCGAAGGCCATCATGACGCCGACGTCGGCGGCCTCGATGGCCTTCATGGAGCCGGTGACCGTGCCGGTGGCCGCGCCGCCGGTATCGCCGAAGCCCGAGAACAGCACGTTGCCGAGCGAGCGGTTCATCGCCTTGGCCATCAGCTGCGTGAGCAGCGTGCCGGCAGAGCCCACCACGGTGCCGGCGATGATCATGGCGGCGTTGTTGAGCACGAAGCCCTCGAACGCGACGGCAAGGCCGGTGAAGGCGTTGTACAGCGAGATGACCACCGGCATGTCGGCGCCGCCGATCGGCAGCGTCATGGCCAGTCCCAGCACCAGGGCGAGCGCGAACAGCGTGCTGACCATCGCCGGGGAGGCGTTGTAGTGCGCCGCGATGAGCGCGCCCGCCACCAGCGCCGCCAGGAGCAGCAGCAGGTTGAGCAGCTGCTGGCCGCCGAAGCGGAAGCTGCGGTTGATCAGGCCCTGCAGCTTGCCGAAGGCGATCAGGCTGCCGGAGAAGGAGACCGCGCCGATGATGCCGCCGGCCACGGCCAGCGTGCTGATCGCGTAGCCGGTCGCCTCGCCGCGGTACAGCTCGACCGCGGCGATGGCCGCGGCCGCCCCGCCGCCCATGCCGTTGTAGAGCGCGATCATCTGCGGCATGTCGGTCATGGCGACGCGCTTGCCGCTCCACCAGGCGATGGCCGCGCCCGCGAACATCGCCGGCACGATGAGCTCGTAGTTGGACATGCCGGGGTAGAGGAAGGTGACCAGCGTGGCCACCAGCATGCCGGCGCCGGCCCAGAGGATGCCGCTGCGCGCCGACACCGGCGAGCTCATGCGCTTGAGCCCGAAGATGAACAGCGCCGCGGTCAGAAAGTAGCTCGCCTGGATCAGCAGGTCCGCGGACAGCCAGCTCGGCATCAGTGCGTCCCCTTCTTCGCGCGGCTGCCGCTGGACTTGAACATCTCCAGCATGCGCTCGGTGACCACGTAGCCGCCCACGGCGTTCCCGGCGGCCAGCGCCACCCCGAGGATGCCGATGCCCTTCTCGAGCGGGGTGTGCGCGCTGCCGAGGGCCACCATTGCCCCGACCAGCACGATGCCGTGCACGAAGTTCGAGCCGGACATGAGCGGGGTGTGCAGGATCACCGGCACCTTGGCGATCACCTCGTAGCCGGTGAAGGCGGCGAGCATGAAGATGTAGAGGGCCACTATCCCGGTCATGTCACGCCTCCAGCGCCTTCTTGGTCGGTTCGTGCTTGATCTGCCCGCCGCTCGTAAGGCACGACTGGGCGAACACCTCGTCGTTCCAGTCGATGGCGAGCTCGCCCTTGGCCAGCGCCGGCTTGAGGAAGTTGAAGAGGTTGCGGGCGTACATCTCGCTGGCGTTGTAGGCCAGGTCGGAGGCGAGGTTGACCGCACCGACGATCTTCACGCCGTTGTGCTGCACGAGCTCGCCGGCGCGCGTGAGCTCGCAGTTGCCGCCCTGCTCGGCGGCGATGTCCACCACCACCGAGCCGGCGCGCATGCGCTCCACCGCGCCGCGCGAGATGATCTTGGGTGCCGGCCGCCCGGGCACCGAGGCGGTGGTCACGACCGCGTCCGCCGCGGCGATGCGCGCATCCAGCACCTCCTGCTGCTTCGCCTTCTCCTCGGCGGTGAGCTCGCGTGCATAGCCGCCGCTGCCCTCGGCGCTGACGCCGGTATCGACGAACTTGGCGCCGAGGGACTTGACCTGCTCGCGCGTGGCGCTGCGCACGTCGTAGGCCTCGACCACGGCCCCGAGCCGGCGCGCGGTGGCGATCGCCTGCAGGCCCGCGACGCCCGCGCCGATGACCAGCACCTGGGCCGGACGGATGGTGCCGGCGGCCGTGGTCAGCATCGGGAAGAACTTCTGCACGTGGCTGGCGGCAATGAGCACCGCCTTGTAGCCGGCGATGGCGGCCTGCGAGGACAGGGCATCCATCGACTGGGCACGCGAGATGCGCGGCACCAGCTCCATGGCGAAGGCCGTCACCCCGCGCGCCTGCAGCGCGCGCACCTCGGCCAGGCGCGAGTGCGCCTGCATGAAGCCCACCACCACGGCGCCGCTCTTGAGCTGCTGGACCTGCGCGACGCTGAGCGGCTGCACGGTGAGCAGGATGTCGGACTCCGCCAGGACCTGCGCGGCCGAGTCCGCCCAGGTGACGTTCTTGTACAGCGCGTCGGGGAAGCTGGCGCGCTCGCCGGCTCCGCGCTCAAGCAGCACGCGGGCACCTTCCTTGGCGAGCTTGTCGGCGATTTCCGGAGATAGACTGACGCGGATCTCTTGTGGCGCGCTCTCGCGCAGCGCACCGATCGTAACTGGCATTCACGGCCCCCCGAAAAAGCGTGGCTGGTCTGTCACGCTTTTGAAATTTTCCAATCGAATGAAGATCTTGCGATGTTGAATTCTTGCACAAAAGTGCCGTATCTTACAGCGGTCATGCTAGGGATCGACCTCGAACGCGCCGACCACGGACAGCTGCAGGACCTGCGCATCGTCGCTAACCACGCGCGCGGGCTCTCCCAGCTGGTACTGCGCACGGACATCGCCGGGATGCCGCTCGAGTGGATCGACTACAAGGAGGCCGCGCGACTGTACCATCAGGAACAGGTCGCTTACACGTGCGGCTCGCCCCTGTACGAGCTGTACGGCGGCACCAACGCCCGCACCGGCCGGCGCACCATCCTCGAGGTCAACTCCATCGTGGCCACGATCGGGCACACCGGCAACCCCGGGAACACCCGCCACGACTACGTGCCCCCGCTGAACAACCAGACGCTGTTCCGCCGCGACGCCTACCTGTGCATGTACTGCGCCGAGCGCTTTTCCTCGCGTGAGCTGTCGCGCGACCACGTGCGGCCCTTCAGCCAGGGCGGCGTGGATGTGTGGACCAACGTCGTCACCGCCTGCCGCCGCTGCAACAACCAGAAGGCCTCGCGCACGCCCGAGCAGGCGAAGATGCAGCTGATCGCGGTGCCCTTCACCCCGACCTACGCCGAGTACATCTTTCTGAAGGGCCGCCGCGTGCTCGCCGACCAGATGGAATACCTCATCGCGCACTTCCCGCGCACGAGCCCGCTGCACGACCGCATCCAGCGCTGGCTGTCCTGAGGCGGCGAGCCTTGCCGCCCGTGACCGGCGGCCGCGCCGCTGCTATCGTGCGCCGCGTGAGCCGGAGTGCACTTAAGCCTTGATCTTCCTCATCGACGCCTCGGTGTACGTCTTCCGCGCCTACCACTCGGCGCTGCCCATGCACGACCCGGACGGCAACCCGATGCACGCGGTATTCGGCTTCGCGCGCTTCCTGGGCGACCTGATCGAGCGCGCGCGCCCGAAGTACATCGCCGTCGCCTTCGACCAGCGCAGCGCCAACTCCTACCGCGGGCGCATCTACCCGCCGTACAAGGCCAACCGCAACAAGGCCCCGGCGGACCTGGTGCTGCAGTTCGAGCGCTGCCGCGAGCTGTGCCAGGCGCTCGGGGTCGCCATGTTCGTCGACCCGGAATACGAGGCCGACGACATCATCGGCAGCCTCTCGCTCCTGATGCGCGAGGAGGGCGTGCATTCGGCGTACATCACGCGCGACAAGGACCTCGCGCAGCTGATGCGCAAGGGCGACCTCTTCTGGGACTACGGGGCGCGCGACCAGTTCGGCTACCACGACATCGAGCGCCACTTCGGCGTGCAGCCGGAGCGCTTCGCCGACTACCTCGCCCTCACCGGCGACGAGGTCGACAACATCCCGGGCGTGCCGGGGATCGGCCATCGCACTGCGGCCTCGCTCATGAAGGCCTTCGGCTCGCTCGATGAGATCTTCGCCGACCTTCAGAGCGTGGCGAAGCTCAAGTGCCGCGGGGCCGGCACGCTCGCCCAGCGCCTCGCCGAGCACCGCGAGGCGCTCTACCTCAGCCGCCGCCTGACCCACGTCGTCTGCGACATGAAGCTGAACGTCGGCATCGATGAGCTGCTACGCGCGCCGCCGGACCTGCCGGCGCTGTCCGGGCTGTACGACACGCTGGGCTTCGGCCCCTTCCTGCGCCGCCAGGGCGAGCGCCTGGCGCAGCTGCCCGTCGGCTAGCGCGACACGCGCCGGAAAAGAAAAAGGGGTCCCGCTTGCGCGGGACCCCTCCTTTTGCTGCGGCGTCTGAAGACTACTTGAACTTGTAGTACGCCCCGATGAAGTAGCTGGTGCCGTACGGGTTGTAGTTCTCGAAGTTATACGGCTGGTTGTCGATGCCCTTGTAGGTCGGGTCCATCGGCGGCATCTTGTTGAAGAGGTTGTTCACGTTCGCCGTCACCGTCAGCCCCTTGAGCAGCTCGTAGCTGACGCTCGCGTTGGCGATCCACCACGGATGCAGCTTGCCTGCGTTCGGGGTGGTCAGGCTGTTGTCGAGCGTGGCCTGGTTGTTGGGGCTCGTGCCGTAGTACTCCCCGTACAGCGTGGTCGTGAACTTGTCGTAGTTCCAGGTGAGCGAGGCGTTCCCCTTGTCGCGGAACTCCGTGCTGTAGAACGGGTTCGTGAGCAGGTCGATCGTCGGGTCGCCCGGGAAGTTGATGATGCTGTGGTTGAGCGTGTGCGTGTACGACAGCTGCGCGCCCATCGTGCCGAAGGAGCCGATGTTCCACAGGTAGTTGCCCTGGAAGACCAGCACCGAGAGGTTCTCCTCCGCCAGGTTCTCCTTGGGCGTGAAGATCGAGGTGATGAAGCCGGTGGTCGGGTCACGCGTGACATCCGCCAAGGCCTGGACGCAGGTCGGCGAGTTGATGTCGATCTGCCCCAGGCGGCAGGCCGCCTCGGTGCGCAGCAGCTGATCGTCACTGAGCGTCTGCACCTCGTTGGTGATGTGCCAGTGCATGTAGTCGATCGAGAAGGAGCTGCGCTCGAGCGGCGACCACACCAGCCCGCCGTCCCACACCGTGGCGTTGATCGGCTTCAGGCCGGGATTGCCCTGGGTCGAGCCGGCGACCGAGATGCCCGCCTGCGCACAGCCGGCGATGTTGCTGCTGTTGTAGCCGTGCGTGTAGCAGTAGTAGTAGTCGTTGCTGCTGCTGGTGAAGAAGCCGCTGTTGCCCTGGAACTCATCCGACAGCGTCGGTGCCTTGAAGGCGGTGCCGTAGCGGCCGCGCACCAGCAGGCTGCGCAGCGGACGGTACTCCAGGCCGATGTTGTAGGTGAACTTGTTGAAGCTGCCGTCGTCGAGCTTGTAGTCGTCGTAGCGGCCCGACAGGTCGATGGTCACCTGCTTGAGCACCGGCAGGCGGATCTCGGTGGTGCCGGCGTAGCGCGTGCGGTGGCCGTCGCCGGCGACCGCGGTGTACAGGTACGCATCCCCGTTCAGGAAGGCCGGGTCCGGGTCGTAGCGCCAGCCCTGGCGACCGCCCTCGGCCACGACCGCGATGCCGGCATCGCCGCCGGGCAGCGCGAACAGCGAGGAATTGGTCAGCTGGATGCGCCCCAGGCTGTCCTGCGTGTTCGAGTAGGAGAAGGCATAGCCGGTGAAGCTGGCGTAATCAGCCGGGGTGATCGGCGTGTAGTAGGCACTCCAGTCCGGCGAGTACAGCGGCTGCCCACCGGGGCCGAAGCCGAGCTGCGGGCCCATGATCGTGGAGAAGAAGTCCCAGATCTTCTGGGTGAAGGCCAGGTGCGTCGCCTCGGTCAGCTTGTTCTCCGTGAACGTGAAGTCGGCGATGTACTTCCAGTTCGTCGCGCCAAACCCGCCCTGCAGGCCGAGGGTCGCACGCGTCGAGTTGGTCGTGTTCTTGTTCATCTCCTTGCTCAGGTCACCCGCCTCCTCGGGGGAGAAGATGCGCTGCAGGTTCAGGTACTGGCCCGGGACCGAGGGGTCCTCGAAGTAGTAGTAGGGACCGCCGTCGCTGGCGGTCAGCAGGGCCGAGGTGCCCGGGCTGTAGCGGATGACTTCGTGGCTGTACAGCACGTCACCGAACACCTGCACGTTCGGCGTGAAGTCGTAGGTGGCGTGCAGGTAGAGCTGGGTGTTCTCCTGCCCGTTGTCGATGGTGTAGAAGCCGGCACGCTTCGTGCCGCAGAAGGTGCCCGGGCCACCGTCACCCGCGGGGCTGCGTCCCGGGCGTGTCTGCACGCCCACGGTGCCGCCGAACTGCCCGGCGAGGTTCGAGCAGTTGCCGGTCGGGTCGAGGAACTGGTAGTTGGTGTTGCTGAAGTCGTAGGGGTTGCCGATGACCAGCCAGTCACGCTCGCCGACGGCCGGTGAGTTCGGGTTGCCGTTGAAGTACGCGTTGGTCGGGGGACGCTGGTAGCCCCAGATCGGGTCGATCGTCTCGTACTGCCCGCCCACGAGCAGGTTGAAGTTGCCGGCGGAGAAGCCATCGGCCAGGCCGAGGCGCAGCTGGTTGCCGCCGCCGTCCTTGGTCCAGCCGTAGCGCAGGTCCGCCTCCGGGCCCTCCATCTTCTTCTTCAGGATGATGTTGACCACGCCGGCGATGGCGTCGGAACCGTAGATCGAGGACTGGCCGCCGGGCAGCACGTCGATGCGGTCCAGCATCACGTTCGGGATGCCGCTGATGCTGGTGATCGTGTCCGTGCCGTTGTACAGCGCCGGGTAGTCGGCGATCGGCTTACCGTCGATCAGGTACTTCGTATAGGCAGGCGACAAGCCGAACAGGCTGAGCACTTCCGCGCCGGGGGTGAAGCCGACCGAGAACTGCGGCCCCTGCACGCTGCCGGTGGCGAAGGAGGTGTGCTGCAGCGCCTCGGCGACCGAGGCGAAGCCCTTCTTCTGGATGTCATCCGTGGTGATGACGGTGAGGGGCTGTGAAGTCTCCTTCTCCGTCTGCGGGATCAGTGAGCCGGTGACCACCACTTCCTGGAGCGGCTCGCCGGTGGCGTCTTTCTTAGACGCAGTCTGCGCCTGGGCCGGCAGCGCGATGATTCCCAGCACGGCGATGGCGGCGGCGCCGCCCTTGGCGAGCACCCGTGTAAGCGTTTTGTTCAAGTCTTATTCTCCCGGTGTGTACGAACTGCGCCACATGGCGCCGTGCGATGTTTCCGAAGTGGAATTTCCCTCGCGTCCGGCGACACTGATCACCGCCGGTTACCCACGCTTCACCGCACTTTTAAGCCATTGTGCCGTGTTGCAGGGCACGTCATCAACCTGCAACGGGGAACGGATACAAAATGTGTCTGCGGCGCAACAACGCGTCCAGCGTTCCCCCGGTGTTTCATCTGAAATATGCCCGCGTGGCAGCGTATGCGTGGCCGTCCGGGGCGTGGGTCCGGCGGCCTTCCGGACCCGGGAGGCCCCCGGGCACAACGGGAGGTCGATTGGCTATGCTTCGGCGCGAAGCGCGGGTGCGTCGCCGACACGAAACAACGAGAGAAAGTCATGTCCGACAAGAACATCACGTCGATCTTGCTCGAGGAGCGCACCTTTCCACCCGCGCCCGCCTTCGCCGCCCGGGCGCGCCTCAAGAGCGCGGATCTGGACGCCCTGCGCACCCGGGCCCGTCACGATTACGTGGGCTTCTGGAGCGAGATGGCCGCCACGGAACTCAGCTGGAAGCGTCCTTTCACCGTCGGGCTGGACGACTCCCGCGCACCCAACTACCGCTGGTTCGCCGACGGGCAGCTGAACGCCTCGTACAACTGCATCGACGTGCATCTGGCCGAGCGGGGCCACAAGACGGCGATCATCTTCGAGGGTGAGCCCGGGGATGCGCGCCGCCTGAGCTACCGCGAGCTGCATGCGGAGGTGTGCCGCTTTGCCAACGCCCTGAAAGCGCAGGGAATTCAGAAGGGCGACCGGGTCATCATCTACCTGCCGCTGGTGCCCGAGGCGATCGTGGCGATGCACGCCTGTAACCGCATCGGGGCCATCCATTCGGTCGTCTTCGGTGGCTTTTC
Organism: Pseudomonadota bacterium; assembly: GCA_018240525.1. Classification (GTDB taxonomy): domain Bacteria; phylum Pseudomonadota; class Gammaproteobacteria; order Steroidobacterales; family Steroidobacteraceae; genus 13-2-20CM-66-19. The sequence continues at coordinate 970,193 of JAFEFN010000013.1, read as the reverse complement.
GGCTCCGGCACTCAGGGACCGCATCGAGGACACCCGGGCCCGCCTGGTCATCACCGCCGACGGTGGCTGGCGCGGCGGCCATGCCGTGGAACTCAAGGCCGCGACCGACAAGGCCCTGGCCAGCGGCTGCGCAAGCGTCGAGCACGTGATCGTGCTGCGACGGACCGGCAAGACGGTGCCGATGGCTTCCGGGCGGGACCTGTGGTGGCACGACCTCGTCCAGGACCAGGCCCCGACGTGCGAACCGGAGTGGGTGGATGCGGAGCACCCGCTGTACCTGCTCTACACCTCCGGGTCCACCGGCAAGCCCAAGGGGATCCAGCACGCCACCGGCGGCTACCTCCTGCAGGCGAAGCTCACCACGCAGTGGGTGTTCGACCTCAGGGACGACGATGTCTTCTGGTGCACCGCGGATGTGGGCTGGGTCACCGGCCACAGCTATGTCGTCTACGGACCCCTGGCGGCAGGGGCGACCGTGCTGCTCTACGAAGGCGCACCGACCTTTCCCGACGGCGGTCGCTTCTGGAAGAACTGCCAGACCCATGGGGTGACGGTCTTCTATACCGCTCCGACTGCGATCCGGGCGCTGATGAAACTCGGCGACGAGATCCCGGCCGGCTACGACCTGTCGCGGCTGCGCCTCCTGGGCAGCGTCGGCGAGCCGATCAACCCGGAAGCCTGGATCTGGTACCACCGCGTCATCGGTGGCGGTCGCTGCCCGATCGTCGATACCTGGTGGCAGACCGAGACGGGCGCCATCATGATCTCGCCGGTGCCCGGCGTGACCGCCGCCAAGCCCGGCTCGTGCACCCAGCCGCTGCCGGGCATCGAGGCGGACATCGTGGACGACCACGGCACGAGCGTGAAGGCGGCGGATGCCGGCGGCTACCTCGTCATCCGCAGGCCATGGCCGTCGATGCTGCGCACCATCTGGGGCGACAACAGGCGCTACCTGGAGACCTACTGGGAGAAGTTCGACCGACGCTTCTACGTCGCCGGCGACAGCGCCCACCGCGATGCGGACGGGTTCTTCTGGATCATGGGGCGCATCGACGACGTGCTGAACGTGGCGGGCCACCGCCTGGGCACCATGGAAGTGGAGTCCGCCCTGGTCGCACACCCGCGCGTCGCCGAGGCGGCCGTGGTCGGCAAGCCGCACGAGATCAAGGGCGAGTCCGTGTTCGCCTACGTGGTGCTGCGCGGCGCGCGCCCGACCGGGGATACCAGCGCGCTGGTGAAGGAGCTGCGCGACTGGGTCGGTGAGCAGGTCGGTGCCATCGCCAAGCCCGACGAGATCCGCTTCGCCGACAACCTGCCGAAGACGCGCTCGGGCAAGATCATGCGCCGGTTGCTGAAGGCGGTCGCCCGCGGCGAGGCGATCACGCAGGACACCTCGACGCTGGAAAACCCGGCCATCCTCGAGCAACTGCGCGGCCATGACGTCCCGGCCGGTGCCACGGCGGCGGGCCGCGCGGCCAGGGCCCGCACGAAGGCCAAGGCGAAGGCGGCGCGGAAGGTCCGGGTCGCCGCCGCCGCGGGGGCGCGCCGCAAGCGGGCGGCGAAGCCGGCACCTGCGCGGAAAAAGGCCGCCGCGCGGGCCAAGGTTCCGGCCAGGAGAAAGCCGAGCGCAGCGAAGAAGCGTGCGCCCGCGCGCCCGAAGTCCCGGAAGCGCTCGCGCCGCTAGGCGCTGGCCGGGGCGCGGGTCTGCGCCGTCGCCTCAAGCCCCAGCACCACCAGGCGCTGCTGGAGGCGCTCCGCCAGCCCGCGTGGCTGCGCGAGGCCCATGCGCTGCAATGCCGCCGCGTGCGGCTTCCCGGGGGTGCCGCGCAGCAGCGCGGCGGCCAGCAGGCGCGCCCGTGCCGGGCCACCGTGCGTGTGGGCCTCGAGGAATCTCAGTGCCCGCGCAAGCGCGACCTCCTCGGCGGTGAGGTCGGTGCCGAAGGGGTACTCGCTGAAGAACCCCCGCGCGCGCAGCGCACCCAGCCCGCGTGCCAGCCGCCCCGGCAGGTTGTCGCGGAACTGCGGCGGGATGCGGTAGTCAGCCCCGATCTTGCCCGCCGCCTGTGCCCGGGCGAGCAGCTCCTCCTGGAAGCGCGAGTCGGCGACGTTGAGCATCGCCACGATCACCTCCTCGTCGGTGCGCCCGCGCAGGTCGGCGATGCCGTACTCGGTGACGACGATGTCGCGCAGGTGCCGCGGAAGGGTCGCGTGCGCGTAGTTCCAGCGGATGTTGGAGGTGGTGCGCCCCTGGTGGGTGCGCGTCGCGCGCACGCACAGGATGAAGCGCGCGCCCGGCAGCGCATGCGCCATGGCGGCGAAGTCGTACTGGCCGCCGACGCCGCTGACCACCTGGCCGCTCTCCAGCGCATCGGAGACGGCGGCGCCGAGCAGCGTCACCATCATCGCGGTGTTGATGCAGCGCATGTCGCGCCGCTGCAGGACGCGCAGTTCCTGGTCCTCCCCGTACAGCTGGTTGACGTAGCCGACGCCCCGCATGCCGAACTGGGCGCGCTGGTCCTCGGGCAGCTCGCGCAGCGCGGCGTAGAACCCGCGCGGGCCGAGGAAGAAGCCCGCGTGCAGCACCTGGCCGTTGCGCAGTTCGCGTCCCAGGCACTCCTCGGCCATCTGCCGGCGGGCGCGCGCATCGCCCAGATCGGCGGCGATCCACTCGCCGCCCCGCATGCGCACGCGGCCGCCGCGGAACTCGGTGCCCTCGCGGAACACGCCGTGGCAGCGCAGCCGCGTGAAGGTGTCCTCGTCGAGCTCAGGCCCCGCGCCGGCGGCGAGCAGCGCGTCCAGCATCGAAGCTCCGAAGCGCTCGGTCTGCCCGGCCCGCAGCGCGCGCTCGAGCACCAGGCAGTCGTAGGCCCGCCGGCGCAGGATGCCGGCGCGATACAGCTCCAGCAGGCCGTCGACGAACATCTCGCTGCAGGCGAACAGGCCGCGCACGAAGGCGCCGTCACCGCCGCCGGCTGCGACTGCGCCTGAGGCCGCGCCGGCGCCGAGCGCGGCCAGGGCCCCGCGCCAGGCCGCGGTCTGCTGGTGACGCAGCAGCAGCGCATAGACCAGCGCATCGCCCAGCTCGCCGATGCCGACCTGCAGCGTGCCGCCGTCCCGGACCAGGGCGCTGGCGTGCAACCCGATCGCATGGTCGACGTCGCCGAGCGCCGCGTTCGGCGGCGCGTACAGGTCATAGTCGTAGCGCGGATGGTCGAGCACGAAGTCGAACATCTGCGGGTCCACGAGGGCATGGCCGCCCATGAACGGCATCTGCGCGTGCGTTTCCGCCAGCATGACGATGTCGCGGCCGGCGCGGCGCGCGGCCTCGACCTGTGGCAGCAGGTCGGCGGTGATGTCCGGATTGGAGCCCAGGCTCAGCTGCATCTGGCCGCCGGCGCCGCGCCGCGCCACCAGGTGCGCGATGACGTTCACCCCGCGCGGCAGCAGCTCGCGTGCCACCTGCGTGTAGTTGGCGCTCAGGTAGTTGCGTTGCGCGTGGGCGGCGCCGAGGAAGGCGCCCGGCGCCAGGTAGAACTCGATGATCCTCACGTTGGCGGGGACCGTGCCCGCACGCATCGCGCGCGCGTATTCCGGCTCGAGGTAGCTGCCGAAGACGCGTTCCACGAGCGGGCCGACCAGGCGCTGCTCGAGCGCCGAGCGCGCCACCGGCTTCAGCAGCGACAGCGCGGTGATGATGGTCAGGTCGATGGCAGGATCGCGCTGCGCGCGGCGATAGAACTCGTTGGCGATCGGGCTCGGCTTGCCGATGCCCAGCGGCAGCGCCAGCACGATGCGCGGTCCCACGCGCCGCAGCACCGCTTCGACGCAGTTGCCGACGTCATCGAGTATTTCAGGCATGCAGTTGTATCATGCTCCCCGAAGCACGCGGGCCGCGTCAATCGCGCGCCGGCGCTCGCGGAGGTGGACATGTCAGCGGAAAAGCCGGCGCTCGACCCGCGCACCGTCGAACCCGAATCGCGCAGCGGTTATCCGCCGCCCTACGCCGCGCGCGTGCTGCCGCGCGAGGTGCGGCGCCTCGGCGAGCGGCTCGGGCTGACGCGCATCGGCGTGAATCTCACCACGCTGTTGCCGGGCAAGGAGTCCTCGATGCGCCACTGGCACACCCACGAGGACGAATTCGTGTACGTGCTGGAGGGCGAGGCGGTGCTGCGCACCGACGCGGGGGAACAACCGCTGCGCGCGGGCATGTGCGCCGGCTTCCCCGCCGGCAGCAGCGACGGCCACCAGCTCATCAACCGCTCCGCCCGGCCGGTCGTGTACCTGGTGGTGAGCAACCGCGATGCCGAGGATACGGGCAGCTACTCCGACGCGGACGTGGACCTGGTGTACAGCCCGCCGCACGCGCGCCGCAGGTTCACGCGCCGCGACGGCACGCCGTGGTGAGCTCAGTGCGTGGCAGGAACCAGGCGCAGGTTGAATGACACGCCGACCTCGTTGCCGACCTGGCCGGTGTCCTTCCAGTCGCCCTGGCCGACGCCGAAGTCGAGGCGCTTGAGGCCGGTCTTGCCGGCCATGTAGGCGACGTTTGCGCCGCCCTCGTTCGCGGTACGGAACGTGAAGGGCACCCGCGCATCGCGCGTGACGTCGCGGATGGTGAGCTTGCCGATGGCTTCGTAGCCGGCGGCGGTCCTGGTGAACTGCGTCGCCAGGAACTGCGCCTTCGGGTACTTGGCGACGGCGAACAGGTCGGCGCCGCGCAGGGTATCGTCGCGGTCCTTGTCGCCCGTATCCAGCGAGCCGACCTCGATGGTCACTTCCAGCCGCCCGCTCGCCGCCTCGGGTGAGAACACGAAGCTCACCGGGAAGCGCGTGAACCTGCCGTTGTTCCGGGCGCCCGCCTGGGTGAAGGAGAATTCCAGGGAACTCTTGGCCGGGTCGAGGACGTAGGCCGCGCCGGGGGCATCGGCTGCCGGCGCGCGACCCCACCCCAGCGCGAGCAGGGCGAGGGCCGGCACCAGGCGGCGCGCGGTGATCCTCATGGCTCGGTTCCTTCGGGCTTGGAGGAAGGCAGCATGCGGCGCAACACGTCGTCCTTGAGGATGAAGTGATGCTTCAGCGCCGCACCGGCGTGCAGGGCCACGAGGGCCGCCAGCGTCCACGCCAGCGTCTCGTGCGTCTCCTCGAGTACCTCGGACAGGTCGTGGTTCTTGGCCACCAGGTCCGGCAGCTGGAATACGCCGAACCAGCTGACGGGGAAGCCGTGCGCCGAGGACATGATCCAGCCGGTGAAGGGAACCACGAGCAGCAGCACGTACAGCAGCGCGTGGGTGCCGCGCGCCAGCAGGCGTTCGTAGGGCTTGAGCGTGGAAGGCAGGGGTGGCGTGGCATTGCCCCAGCGCCAGCCCAGGCGCACCAGCGCCAGGGCGAACACCGTGAGGCCGATGGACTTGTGGCGCGACAGAAGCACCAGCTTCTTCATGTTGTTGGGCAGGTCGTCCGCCATGATGGCGAGCACGAACTGTGCAATGATCAGCACGAGGATGACCCAGTGGAGCAGCTGGGCGATCACACCCCAGCGGCGCGTGGTGTTGCGAATGGACATGCACACAAGCTTAAGCGGCCTGAGGCGGCAAGGAAACCTGCGGCGCGCACTGGCGCTGCTGCCGGCCTTCGCCCTCGCCGGGTGCCCGGTGCGCGCGCCCGTTCCCGCCGCGGCGGCGACGGCGCCGCAGCCGGCGCCGCACCTGGGCAGGCCGTACACGCTCGACTCCGGCCAGTCGCTGCTCGTGGTGCTGGTATACCGCGCCGGCGCCCTCGCCAGCGCCGGCCACAACCACGTGATCGCCTCCCATGCCGTGGAAGGCACCGTCTACGTCGCCGATGACCCGCTCAAGTCCAGCTTCGAAGTGCGCATCCCGGTGGCCGGCTTCACGATCGACGAGGAACCGCTGCGCGCCGCACAGCACAGCGGCGAGTTCCCGCCGGGCGTGCCCGACTCGGCACGCCAGGGAACGCGCGAGCACATGCTCGGCCCCGACCAGCTCGATGCCGTGCACAGCCCGCTCATCCTCCTGCGCGCCGTCAGGCTCGCACCGGTCGCAGGCGATGCGCAGTCAGTCTCCGCGCAGGTGCAGGTGACCGTGCGCGACAGTGCGCACCTCATCGAGGTGCCGGTGCACTACGGCTACGAGGGTGCGCGGCTGGTGCTGCACGGCGAGGCGGCGCTCACCCAGACGCAGCTCGGCCTCACGCCCTACAGCGCGATGCTCGGCGCGCTGCAGGTGCAGGACGAGCTGCGGGTGAAGTTCAACCTCGTGGCGGTGCCGGCCCGGTAAGCCTGGGCCCGGCGCGCGCCGGTCCCGCTTACCGGCCGCGCAGCTCGGCGAGCAGCTCCTGCGCCTGGTACACCTTGCCCAGCGCCTCGAACATGATCGTCGGGTCCACGGCCACGGCGCGGTTGAGCTCCGGGTCGTACCAGTAGTCGCCGGCGATGGAGTGGAAGTTGCCGTCGAACATCAGCCCGACCAGCTGCCCGTGCGCATCGATGAGCGGGCTGCCCGAGTTGCCGCCGGTGATGTCGTTGGTGGTCGACAGGTCGAACCGGGTCTGCATGTCCAGCTGGTCGCGCACCTTCATCCAGCTGTCGGGGATGCGGAACGGCTCCTGGCCGGTGGCCCGCTCGAACAGGCGCGACAGGTGGGTGAACGGCTCGACCGGCTGGCCCTGCTCGGTCCAGCCGCGCACGGTGCCGTAGCTCAGCCGCAGGGTGAAGGTCGCATCCGGCGCCAGGCTCGTGCCGTAGGCCACGAAGCGGGCGTGCGCGATCTTTTCCGACGCCGCCTCGGTCGGTGCCTCGACCTCGTCCTCGTAGGTGCTGCGCAGGCTGCGCGCCTGCGCATCGATGCTGCGCGCCAGCACGATCATGGGGTCGGTCGAGGCATCCACCGCGGTCGCGCCGTCGTCCCAGAGGCGCTTGCGCACCGCGGGGTCGGCGAGCTGCGTGCCGCCGACCAGCTGTGCGGCCAGGCTGTCCGGGGACTCGTTCGACATGAGCTGGCGGACGATCGCGGCATCCGGGCCGAGCCATTCCCGCATGCGCTCGAGCGAGAAGGACAGGGTGAGTTTCTCCAGCTCCGGATACACCGGAACCGGCGCCTCGAGGCGCTGCAGCACGCGCGGCAGCGCGGCCTCGGCGTACTCCGGCAGGCGGCTGGTATTGGGCTTGGGGCGCTCGGCGGCCGCGCGCACCAGCGTGCGCGCATAGCCAAACAGCCGGCTGTTGAAGCCCGCGCCCTGCTCGACATAGAGGTAGGGCATGTACAGCTCCGCGCCACGGGCCTGGGCGCGCGCGATGTCCGCCCAGGGGTCGCCGGTGAGCGCGGCCAGCTGCGCGTTGGCGGCGACCTTGGCACGCAGGTCCGCCTCCTCGCCGCGCTTGGCCTTCATCAGCCGCTCATCGAGCAGCGCGTCCAGCTGACCCCGGCGGACCTTGATCGAGTTTTCGATCCCGTTCAGGGGATCCTCGACGATGCGGTGGGCCTCGGGGCCGGTCTTGCCGTACTGGATCAGGCGGCCGCGCAGCTCCGAGTAGCGCTGCAGCCAGCGCGGCAGGTAGCTGTTGCGCAGGTACTCCAGCTCCGCCACGGTCAGCAGCCGCTGCGTGCTGCCGGGGTGGCCGGAGACGAACACGGCCTCGTCGGCCCGCGGCCCGTCGGCCCGGAAGCGCAGGAAATTCGGGGTCGCGGCCGGCTTGCCGTCCGGCCCGTAGGCGCGCAGCACCGACATGTCCAGGCACCAGCGCGGGAACTGGAAGTTGTCCGGGTCGCCGCCGAAGGCGGCGATGGCCCGCTCCGGGGCGAACACCAGGCGCACGTCGGTGTAGCGCTGGTACTTGTACAGCCAGAACTGGCCGCCTTCGTACAGGTTGACCATCTCGCACTTGCGCGGCCCGCCCTTGGCGGTGCGGCTTTGCTGCTCGCACTGCTGTTCCAGCGCCGTGATGGTGCTCTTGCGCTTGTCGTTGGCCGCCTTGGCCGGCAGCCCCGCGGTGGCCGCCTGGACCTTGGCGGTGACGTTCTCCATCTCCATGAGCACGTCCGCCAGTTGCTGGCCGCACTTGAGCTCCTGCTCGCGGCTGCGCGCGAGGTAGCCATCGGCCACCAGGTTGTGGCCGGCGCTGGAGTTGTCGTCCAGGCAGCTCTCGGCGCAGTGGTGGTTGGTGAGGATCAGACCATCCGGGGAGACGAACGAGGCGGTGCAGTTGGACAGGCGGATGGTCGACATGCGCACCCGGTCGAGCCAGGCGGCGTCGAGGTCGACCCCCACCGCGGCCTTGATCTTCTCATGGGGGACGTTGTCGAAGGTCCACATGCCCTCGTCAGCAAAGGCGCAGGAAGTGAACAGCACCAGCAAGGCGGCGAGCAGTGGGCTGCGGCGCATGGAATCCCTTTCAGGTTGGAGAAGGCGTGCTCTGCGGCACTGGTTGTCGATTATGCGCGATGGGGTTGGCACGGCGCCGCGCCGATTCTCCGCCGGCGGGCGGTCCGGTGGCTCCACGGGTCATCGCACGTCCGTGGCGGTTCACCGCATCCTCAGGCGGCCCGCTACGCATCCGCGCCCGCCAGCAGCAGCATGGTGCCGTCCGGACTCTCCAGGAAGGCGGCCCCGTTGCCCGCGCCCGGGCACGCCAGCAGCTCGAAGCCGCGCTCGCGCAGCCGCGCGATCCGCTCGGCCATCTGCGCGTCGCGGAAGACCAGCAGCGGCTGCGTCTGCAGTCGCGGACGGTGAAAGCTCAAGTCCAGGTGGTCGCTGGTCAGAGCCAGGTGCGGATAGGGAGCGGCCTCGTCCGCGGCGACGAAGCCGAGCGGCTCCCAGAATGCCCGGGCCGCGGCGAAGTTGCTCGCCGGCAGGCTGACTTCCGCGAAGTCCCCGCACAGGCTGACCGCACTCTCGGCACGGTCGACGGGCGAGTAGGTGCGCGCCTCGAGCACGGCCACGGCATGGCCGGCGGGGTCCAGGAACCCCACCTCGTTGAATTCCTCATCGCCGGTGTGGCGTACGCTGAGCTCGATGCCGGCCGCGGCGAATTGCGGCAGCGCCGCGGCGATGCCGGCGCGCACGAAGCAGAGCACGGGCGAGGGTCCCGGGCGTTCGTGCAGCCCGACGAACAGCCGGCCGTCGGTCAGCACCCCGTACGGATGGGTGAAGGTGTCCGTGGTCGTCGCCTGAGAGAAGCCCAGGCGCTCGTAGAACTCGACGCTGGCGCGCATGTCCTGCACGACGATGCTGAGCTCATGGAACGTGCCCAGCAGGGGCAGCGGCGCGCCGCTCATCGGGCTACGGCGCCTTGCGGCAATGCCGCGGCGCCGGCGCGCCGGTGCTCGGGCGCCCCGAGCACCCGGACCATGAACCACGGCAGTCCGAGCACGGCCGATTCGGCCAGGAAGCAAGCCATGAAGCGAGCCAGGAAGTGGCCCAGGGAGGCACGCACCGCGGCCGGCGTCGGCGCGGTCGGGGCTCCCGCGTGGTTCGGCAGGATGCCGATGCACCCGGGGCTGGGCTCCCCGCGCGCGTCCTGGCCGGTATGGCGCACGGCGGTCATCCTAGCGCAGCAGCTCTGCGGATGCCGATGGCGCCGCCCTCAGGAAAGACCGACGCACAGGTACTTGAGCTCGGTGTAGTCGAGGATGCCGTACTTGGAGCCCTCGCGCCCGGTGCCCGACTCCTTGATGCCGCCGAAGGGGGCGACCTCGGTGGAGATGAGCCCGGTGTTCAGGCCGACGATGCCGTACTCGAGCGCCTCGGCGACGCGCCAGGAGCGGGCGAGGTCACGGGTATAGAAGTACGCGGCGAGCCCGAACTCGGTGTCGTTCGCCATGCGGATCGCATCGGCCTCGGTCTCGAAGCGGAACAGCGGCGCGATCGGCCCGAAGGTCTCCTCTCGCGCGACCATCATCTGCGGGGTGACCCCGGTGACCACGGTCGGCTCGAAGAAGGTGCCGCCGAGTGCGTGGCGCTTGCCGCCCTGCACCACGCGCGCGCCCTTGGCGAGGGCGTCCGCCAGGTGTTCCTCCACCTTGGCGAGCGCCTTGTCATCGATCAGCGGGCCCTGGTCGGTCGCCCCGGCCAGGCCGTCGCCGACGCGCAGCTTGGCGACCGCCGCCGCCAGCTTGGTCGCGAAGGCCTCGTATACCGGCGCCTGCACCAGCAGCCGGTTGGCGCACACGCAGGTCTGGCCGGTGTTGCGGTACTTGCTGGCGATGGCACCGGCAACGGCAGCATCCAGGTCCGCGTCGGCGAAAACGATGAACGGCGCGTTGCCACCGAGTTCGAGCGAGATCTTCTTCATGGTGCCGGCGCACTGCGCCATGAGCTTCTTGCCGATCCCGGTCGAGCCGGTGAAGGTGACCTTGCGCACGCTCGGGTTCGAGGTCATCTCCCCGCCGATCGCGCTCGCCTCGCCGGTGACGATGTTGAGGACCCCGGCCGGTACGCCGGCGCGCTGGGCCAGCAGCGCCGCGGCGAGCGCGGAGTAGGGCGTCTGCGTCGCCGGCTTGCACACGAAGGTGCAGCCGGCGGCCAGCGCCGGTCCGGCCTTGCGCGTGATCATCGCCAGCGGGAAGTTCCAGGGGGTGATCGCCGCCACCACACCGACCGGCTGGCGCAGCACCAGGATGCGCTTGTCGGTGGCGTGGCCGGGGATGGTATCGCCGTACAGGCGCTTGCCTTCCTCGGCGAACCACTCGATGAACGAGGCGCCGTAGGCAATCTCGCCCTTGGACTCGGCGAGCGGCTTGCCCTGCTCGGCGGTCATGATCGTCGCCAGGTCGTCCTGGTTCGCCATGAGCAGCTCGTACCAGCGGCGCAGCACCAGCGCGCGATCCTTGGCCGTGCGCGCCGCCCAGGCGGGTTGGGCGGCCGCGGCCGCGGCGATCGCACGCCGCGTCTCGCCCGCGCCCATCACCGGCACGGTGCCGAGCACCTGGCGCGTCGCCGGGTTGATGACGCCGTGGGTCGCCTGGTTGTCGGCATCCACCCATTCGCCACCGATGAAGGCGCGGCTGCACAGCAGATCCGGATCACGCAGTTTCATGAGCTTGTCATTCCTTCGCGGTGGGATCCCCGGCCAGGTAGTGGGCGAGGAACTCGAGAGTGCGGGTCCGCGCCAGCGCGGCGGCCTGCGGGTGGTAGCTGCTGCGCTGGTCGCAGTTGAAGCCATGGCCGGCATCGGCGTAGACGTGCAGCATCGACGGCGGCTGGACGGCCGCGCGCACCGCCTCGACGTCCGCCATGGGGATGCTCTGGTCGTGCGCGCCGAAGTGATACAGCACCGGACAGCGCGGCTTCTGGTCAAGGTATCCGGCCAGCTTGCCGTAATACACCACGGCACAGCTGAGCGGCAGCTGGCAGGCCGCAAGATAGGACATCGTGCCGCCCCAGCAGTACCCCACCGTGGCCGTGCGCCCGGAGTGCCGGACCACCGCGGCGGCGGCCGCGATGTCCTTCAACGTAGTCTCGGGCTTGAGTTGGGCGCGGTAGCCGGCGCCCTCCTGGACCTCGGCCTGCGAATAGCCCAGCTCGATGCCGCGGCGGATCCGGTCGAACAGGGCGGGGGCGATGACCGTGTAGCCCTGCGCAGCCAGATCCTCGGCCACCGCGCGGATGTGCCCATTTACACCGAAGATTTCCTGCAGCAACACCACCGCCCCGCGCGGGCGCCCGGGCGGGGCGACCAACCACGCCTGCAGTTCGTGGCCGTCGCGGGCCATGATCGTGTTGAACTTGCCCACGGTGTTGACTCCATGGCTTTCGCAGCATGCCTCGTGGCATTCTAACCCGCGACGCACGCAGGAGCAGTTCATGCTGGTCGGACCCGCAATCAGGCGCGTCGCTATCGTCGGTGGCGTACGCATCCCCTTCGCCCGCTCGTATACCGCCTATGCGAGTGCCAGCAACCAGGACATGCTGACGGCCGTGCTCCGGGCGCTGGTCGAGCGCTGCAAGCTGCAGGGCGAGCGTCTCGGTGACGTGGCCGCCGGCGCGGTCATCAAGCACCCGCGCGACTACAACCTGGTGCGCGAGAGCGTGCTCTCGACCGCGCTCGACCCGCAGACCCCCGGCCTTGACCTGCAGCGTGCCTGCGGGACCGGCCTGGAGGCGGCGATCGACATCGGCAACAAGATCGCGCTCGGCCAGATCGAGGCGGGCATCGCCGGCGGCGTGGACTCGGTGAGCGATGCGCCCCTCGTCTACCCGCACGCCTACCAGCAGCTGCTGCTGCGCAGCTACCGCGGCCGCACCGCCATGCAGCGCCTCGCGCCCTGGTTCGACCTGCGGCCCAAGCACTTCAAGCCCGTGCTGCCCGCGGTGGTCGAGCCGCGCACCGGACTGTCGATGGGACAGAGCACCGAAATCATGGCGCGGCGCTGGCAGATCGGCCGTACCGAGCAGGACCTGCTGGCCTACGACAGCCACCTCAAGGCGGCGGCGGCCTGGCGCGCCGGCTTCTACGATGACCTGGTCGTGGAGTACCTGGGTCTGAAGACCGACAACAACGTGCGCCCCGACACCAGCCTCGACAAGCTGGGCAAGCTCAACCCGAGCTTCGCACCCGACGGCACGCTCACCGCGGGCAACAGCACGCCGCTCACCGACGGCGCCAGCGCCGTGCTGCTCGCCACGCCGGAGTGGGCGGCGCGGCACAACCTGCCGGTGCTGGCGTACCTGCGCTACGGCAAGGTCTGGGCCGTGGACTTCGCCAGCGGCAAGGAAGGCCTGCTCATGGCACCCGCCTACGCAGTGCCGGCGATGCTGCGCGATGCCGGCATCGCGCTGCAGGACTTCGACTACTACGAGATCCACGAAGCCTTTGCCGCGCAGGTGCTGTGCACGCTGAAGGCGTGGGAGTCGGCCGACTACTGCCGCCAGGCGCTCGGCCTGCCCGGAGCGCTGGGCAGCATCGATCGCAGCAAGCTCAACATCAAGGGCGGCAGCGTCGCGCTCGGCCATCCTTTCGCCGCGACCGGGACGCGCATCCTCGGCACGCTCGCGAAGCTCCTGGCCGGGGATGCCAATGCCAAGCGCGGGCTGATCTCGGTGTGCACGGCCGGCGGCATGGGCGTCACGGCGATCCTCGAGCGCTAAAGCGCGGTCCGTCGCCGCCGCATCCGCCGCACCGACCCGCGCGGGGCGCCGGCGGCACCTCCCGCGCTCGGACCGACCCGAGGCCCGGCAGCACGCCGACGCCCGTTCCGCCGATGTTGCCTGGCATGCATGCGGCGCCCCACTCCTTAGGGGGAATTGCGCGAACGAGTGCGGAGGCGGCAAGATGCCTCGGACCGGTGCCAGGACAGTGCGCCGACCGCACGACCAACATGGCAAACACCGCAGCAACGCCCGGCTATGCAAGCTTTCGCGAGTTCTACCCGTACTACCTTGCGCAGCACACCCATCGCACCTCGCGGCGGCTGCACGTGGTCGGCACGCTGCTGGCGCTGCTCATCGCCGTGCTGGCGCTGCTGCGCGCCGAGCCCGCCTGGCTGCTGGCCGCGCTCCTGGCCGGCTACCTGCCCGCCTGGGTCGGGCACTACTTCTTCGAACACAACACCCCGGCCACCTTCCGCCACCCGCTCTACAGCCTGCGCGGCGACTTCACCATGCTGGGCGAGATACTGAGCGGACGCATGCGCTGGTAGCGCACGCACGAGCACATGAGCAGACCCGGCATCGACCGCGTCTTCGAACGACGCCTATCCGCGCTCGTCAACAGCGGTGCCCCGCGCATCCTGCAGGGCGGCCGCAAGGGCGTGGAGAAGGAGTCGCTGCGCGTGGCGGCCGGCGGCAAGCTTGCCCACACCCCGCACCCACGGTCGCTGGGTTCGGCGCTGACCAACGAGAACATCACCACCGACTTCTCCGAGAGCCTCATCGAGCTGGTGACGCCGGCGTTCACCCAGACCTGGGAGCTGCTGCAGTACCTGCTCGACCTGCACCAGTTCGTCTACCGCCACCTCGGGGACGAGCTGCTCTGGGCAACCAGCATGCCCTGCGCGATCGAGCGCGATGCGGACATACCGCTGGCACAGTACGGCAGCTCGCACGTCGGCCAGATGAAGACCGTCTACCGCAACGGCCTGGGACTGCGCTACGGGCGCATGATGCAGGCGATCTCCGGCGTGCACTTCAACTACTCGTTCCCGCAGCCCTTCTGGGAGGCGTATGCCGCCGTGCGGGAGTCGCGCGAGCGCGGCGCCGCGTTCGTCTCGGACAGCTACTTCGAGCTGCTGCGCAACTACCGCCGCTACGGCTGGGTGGTGTTGTACCTCTTCGGCGTCTCCCCGGTGGTCTGCAAGTCCTTCCTGCGCGGCCGCGACGATGTCGCGCTGCCGGACTTCAGCCCGGGCACCGCCTACGAGCCCTACGCGACCAGCCTGCGCATGAGCGACGTCGGCTACCGCAACCGCAACCAGGCGGGACTGGCGGTCTCGGTGAACAGCCTGGAGGAATACAACCGCGACCTGTCGCGGGCGATCTCCACGCCGCACCCAGCGTACGAGGCGCTCGGCGTGAAGGTCGACGGGCACTACCGGCAGCTCAACGCCAACATCCTGCAGATCGAGAACGAGTACTACAGCTTCATCCGGCCCAAGCGCGTGGCGCGCTCGGGCGAGCGTCCGACCAAGGCGCTGCGGCGCGCCGGGGTCGAGTACGTGGAAGTGCGCGCGCTGGACGTCAGTGCCTTCGACCCGGTCGGCGTCAACCAGAACAAGCTGCGCTTCCTCGAGGCTTTCCTCGCCCTGTGCCTGATGAAGGAGAGCGAGCCGATCGCGGATGCCGAGCAGGCCGCGCTCGATCAGAACCACATCACCGTCGCGCGCCGCGGCCGCGAGCCCGGGCTGACCCTGACACGCGGCGGGCGGCAGGTGCCGATGCTCGAGTGGGCGCGGGAACTGCTCGACTCCATGTCAGGGATCTGCGAGCTGCTCGACCAGGGGGATCCGGCCCGCCCGTACGCCCAGGCCCTGGCGCTGCAGGCGGCGAAGGTCGGCGATGTCGCCCTGACCCCCTCGGCGAGGCTCATGGCTGAGCTGAGCTCCGGGGAGTCCTTCTTCAAGCTGGCGCTGCGTATGTCCACGGAGCACAAGGCCTATTTCCTGGACCTGTATCCGCCCAACGAGGAGCGGCTGTCCGAATTCGCCCGCCAGGCCCAGGAGTCGCTGTCCGCGCAGAAGGCGATCGAGGAGAGCGACCGGGGCAGCTTCGAGGACTACCTCAAGCGCTATTTTTCTAACTGACGCGGCGTCGGTGTTGGGAACGCGCAACGTAACCTTTACGTAACATAATCAGTTGGTTTGACATTCGCTTTTGACCTGCAGACCACCTAGACTTGTCGTCCCCAGGCCGCGCTATGGAAGGGCGTCCGGGGACACGGATAGACAAGAACTCGAACGTCGGATACGTCGATAACAAGCAGGAGCGCACGATGATGCAGGGCAAGACCGTGGAGGGATTTCCCGGTGCAGAGCCGCGGTCACGGGCCGCGAATGACGACTTCGCCGGTGCCGGGGAGGTCATCGAGCCGCCATCAGGGGCGCGCTCGGGTTGGGATCCGTACGATGTATGGCGGACCCGCGTGAAGGGCTCGGCGTCGAGAAACGAGCACGAGGCCGACCCGCGACGCTGAGTCGCGGCGGTCGCCCCGGAGGGCGGCACTTGCGCACTTCGGAGGCTGACGCCACCGCGACCGAAGGTCTCCACCTCGAGCGATTGCGCCTGCGCTTCCGCGACGCGACTCTCGAGCAGCAGTTCCTGTTGAGCCACCGCGCCGCCGCGCGCCTCATGGTGCGCGTCAGCTTGGTCGTCGCACTCTCCAGCGTCCTCGGCTTCGCCATCATCGATCACCTGCTGCTGCTCGGTGCACACCTGACCAAGCCCGACCTGTGGCGCTTCGCCCTGCAGCTGCCGCTGGTGGTGCTCATGCTGGCGCTCACCGACCGGCGCCTGTACCAGCGCTGGTATCCCAGCGCCGTGCAGGTCGTCGCGCCGCTGTTCGGCATCGGCACGCTGCTCATGGCAGCGGAGGCCGCCCCCGCGCAGCTGCCGGTGGTGGCCGCCCGACTGCTGCTCACCGCCTTCTACATCTACTTCATGATCGGACTGAGCTTCGGGGCGGCCCTGCGCACGAACCTGCTGCTGCTGGCGGTGTACGCGGGCGCGGCCCTGCTGGGACTGATCCCGCAGTCGATGGTGCTCTACTCGCTCCTGGTGCTGGGCTCCGCCAACGTCATCGGTGCCGCCGGCTGCTACGCGCTCGAGTACGCCAGCCGCCTCGCCTTCCTCGAGCGGCGCCGCCTGGCCGAGGCGGCCATGCACGACGGGCTCACCGGGCTGCTCAACCGCGCCGCGCTGGAGGAGCAGGCCCGCCACCTCTGGCAGCACGCCCGGGAAGACGGGCTGCCGGTCGCGGTGCTGCTGATCGACATCGACCACTTCAAGGCCTTCAACGACTGCTATGGCCACCAGGCCGGCGATCGCTGCCTGCAGGCGGTCGCCGGCGCGATCAGCCAGGCCGCGCCGCGGCGCCCGCTCGATATCGTCGCCCGCTACGGCGGCGAGGAAATCATCGCCATCCTGGTGGGCGGGGGTCGCGACCAGGCGGTGCTGGCCGCCGAGCGGGTGCTGCGGGCCGTGGCGGACCTCGGCATCGCGCACGCCGGCTCCGCCACCCGGCCGCAGCTCTCCGTGAGCGTCGGGGTGTCCAGCGTCGAGCCGGGCGGGGAGTACTCGCACGACCGCGCCGTGCGCCGCGCCGACATCGCCCTGTACGTGCGCAAGGCACGCGGCCGCGACGGCTGGTCCTTCCACGGCGAGAGCGACGAGATCCCCGAGGTCCTGCTGCCCCAGTTCCTCAAGACCGCCAGCTGAGCGCGGGGCCTGGCCCGTCAATACCCCGGCCGAGGCATGGGCCGCGCCGGCCGCGCGGCGGGACAATCATCGACGCCGCGCGCCGCTGCCGCGGCTCGCCTTACTTGCGCTCCCGGGCGCCACCCCTGATCCTTCGCTCCATGAATGCACTCTCGGTCCGCGGCCTCACCAAGACCTACAGAAACGGCGTACAGGCGCTCAAGGGCATCGACCTGGACGTGGAGCAGGGCGATTTCTTCGCGCTGCTCGGGCCGAACGGCGCCGGCAAGACCACGCTGATCGGCATCATCACCTCCCTGGTGAACAAGAGCGCCGGCACCGCCCGCGTCTTCGATCACGACATCGACCGCGAGCTGGAGGCTGCCAAGGCCTGCATCGGCATCGTGCCGCAGGAAATCAACTTCAACATGTTCGAGACGCCGTTCACGATCACCGTGAACCAGGCCGGCTTCTACGGCATCCCGCGCGCGGTGGCGCGCGAGCGCGCCGAGAAGTACCTCAAGCAGCTGCAGCTCTGGGACAAGCGCAACAGCATCTCGCGCGGCCTGTCCGGCGGCATGAAGCGCCGCCTGATGATCGCGCGCGCGCTCATGCACGAGCCGCGCCTGCTGATCCTGGACGAGCCGACCGCGGGGGTGGACATCGAGATCCGCCGCTCCATGTGGGACTTCCTGCGCGAGATCAACCAGCGCGGCACCACCATCATCCTCACCACGCACTACCTGGAGGAGGCCGAGACGCTGTGCCGCAACATCGCCATCATCAGCGGTGGCCAGATCGTCGAGCGCGACCGCATGAGCAGCCTGCTGCGACGCCTGCACGTGGAGACCTTCGTCTTCAACCTGCGTGACGCGCTGGCCGAGGCGCCGCTGCTGGAGGGCTACGTCGTGCGCCTGGTGGACGATCACACCCTGGAGGTGGAGGTTTCCAAGGAGGAGAGCCTCAACGAAATCTTCGCGCGCCTCTCGGCGCTCGGCGTCGTGGTCATGAGCATGCGCAACAAGGTCAACCGCCTGGAGGAGATCTTCATGCGCCTGGTCGAGGGCGGCGCCGCCGCCCGCCCGGCCGCCGACGGCGCCACGCGCGTGCCCGCCGCGGTGGCCCGGTGAGCGCCGTGGCCGAGTCGCCCCTCGCTGCGCGCACGGACATGAACGCGGTGCGCTGGGTCGGTTTCCGCACCATCGTGATCCGCGAATATGGACGCATCATCCGCATCTGGGGGCAGACCATCGTGCCCTCGGCGGTCACCGCCGTGCTGTACTTCGCCATCTTCGGCAGCCTGATCGGGCGGCGTGTCGGGGTCATGGGCGGCTTCGACTACAAGCAGTTCATCGCCCCGGGGCTGATCATGATGTCGGTGATCACCAACTCCTACGGCAACGTGGTGGCCTCCTTCTTCGGCGCCAAGTTCGGCAAGCACATCGAGGAGCTGCTGGTCTCGCCGCTGCCCAACTGGCTGATCGTCGCCGGCTACGCCGTGGGCGGCGTCGTGCGCGGCCTGCTGGTGGGCGCGGCGGTGACGGCGGTCTCGCTCGTCTTCACGCACCTGCACGTCGAGCACCCGCTGCTGGTGATCGTGGCGCTGCTGCTCACCTCGGTGACCTTCGGCCTCGCCGGGTTCCTGAACGCGCTGTTCGCCAAGAACTTCGACCAGGTGAACTTCATCCCGGCCTTCGTGCTCACCCCGCTCACCTACTTCGGCGGCGTGTTCTACTCGATCGAGCTCTTGCCGCAGTGGGCGCGCCAGCTCTCCTTCGTGAACCCGGTGCTCTACATGGTGAACGCCTTCCGCTACGGCTTCCTGGGGGTGTCCGACGTGCACGTCGGCGGCGCCTTCGCGCTCATGGCGCTCGCGGCGGTGGTGCTGTTCAGCGCCTGCGTGTTCCTCATGGGCCGCGGCGCCGGCATCCGCGAATGAGCGCACGCATCGCGCTGGTCACGGCGCGCGGGGCGCGCGACCTGGACGAGGACCTGCCGCCCCTGGTGGCCGCCTTCGCTGTCCAGGGCGCGCACGCTGAGGTGGCCGTGTGGGACGACCCGCAGGTGGACTGGGGAGGTTTCGACGTAGTGCTGCTGCGCTCGGCCTGGGACTACACCGAGCGCATCGGCGAGTTCCTCGCCTGGGTGGAGCGCACCGCGGCGCTGACCCGCCTGCTCAATCCGCCCGCGGTGGTGCGCTGGAACTGCGACAAGCACTACCTGCTCGATCTCGAGCGCGCCGGCCTGCCGATCGTCCCGAGCGAGTTCGTCGAGCCGGGGCAGGACCCGGCGGCGCGGCTGGACGAGTTGCTGGCGCGCCATGGCTGCCACGAACTGGTGGTGAAGCCGGCCGTCGGCGCAGGCTCGCGCGATGCGCGCCGCCACCACCGCGATGCGCGCGGCGAGATCCTCGGCCACATCCGCCCGCTGCTGGCCGCCGGGCGCAGCGTCCTCATGCAGCCGTACCTGCCGGGCGTCGACCGGTACGGGGAGACGGCGCTGGTGTACATCGGCGGCAGCTTCAGCCATGCGTTCCGCAAGGGTGCGCTCCTGCCCCTGGGCGCCGGTGCCACGGCCGGCCTGTTCGCGACCGAGGAGATCACCGCGCGGACACCGGCTGCCGACGAGCGTGCCGTGGGCGAGCGCGTGCTCGCCGGCATTCCCTTCGGCGACCTGCTGTACGCCCGCATCGACCTCATCCGCGGGGCGCAGGACGCACCCTGCGTGCTCGAGCTGGAGCTCGCCGAGCCGTCGCTGTACTTCCAGCACGGGGCCGACTCGGCCCGGAAGCTCGCCCGCGCGACGCTCGCAAGGCTCGGCGAGGCCCCGGCCAGGCCGGCCGCGGCCGTGGTGTGACCTGGAGCCGCCGCAGTCCCGCCTAAACCCCCGGCGCCACGAAAGTTTCACACGCCCGTCATCGCGCTGCAGCGCGGCAAGCCCAGGCTGGGCGCGTCACGGACAGCGGTCCACGCACCGGAGGCGGTGACACATGAAAGCGACGGGACTCAATGCCTTCATGGCGCGCGTGGATGCGGCCGAGTACGGCCTGTGTCGCACGCTCAACCGCGCTGCCGCCCTGGCGCTGCCGCGGCGGCTCTTCCAGGTGGCCAGCCGCCTGGGCGACGGCATCATCTGGTACGTGCTGCTCGCGCTGCTGCCGCTGCTGTATGGCGCCGCGGCGCTGCGCCCGGTCCTGGTGATGGCGCTCACCGGCTCGGTGGGCGTACTGCTTTATTCCCTGCTCAAGCGCATCTTCGTGCGCGAGCGTCCGTTCATCACGCACCGGGCGATCGACCGGGCGGGCGCGCCCCTGGATCGCTACAGCTTCCCCTCCGGCCACACCCTGCACGCGGTGTCCTTCACCTGGCAGGCCGGAGCGCACTTCCCGGAGTTGCTGTGGGTGCTGCTGCCGCTCGCGGCGATGATCGCCGCCTCGCGCGTGGTGCTCGGCCTGCACTACCCCTCGGACGTGCTCGCCGGCGCCGGCCTGGGCGCGGCGCTCGCCGCCGCCGGGCTGGCGCTGGGCTGAGCATGCAGACCCCTCCGGTTCCCGGGCGGCGGCGCCACCCCTAGCGCGTGCGCGTCCTGTTCGTCTCCGACGTCTACTTCCCGCGCGTCAACGGCGTCTCCACCTCCATCCGCACCTTCCGCCAGGACCTGGCGGAGGCGGGCGTGCAGACGCTCTTGGTGGCGCCGCGCTATGCCGGCCCGGACAGCCCCGATGCCCTGCCGGTGCTGCGGGTGCCCGCGGCCGGTGTCCCCGGGGATCCGGAGGACCGGCGCATGGCCTGGGGCAGGCTGCAGCGGGAGCTCGCTGGGCTGCCGCGCGGCGCGTTCGACCTGGTGCACGTCCACACCCCGTTCATCGCCCACTATGCGGGCGTGCGCTTCGCGCGCCGCGCCGGCATCCCCTGCATCGCCACCTACCACACCTTCTTCGAGGAGTACCTGCACCATTACCTGCCGGTGCTGCCCCGGAGCGCGGGGCGCTTCATCGCGCGGCATTTCACGCGCGCGCAGTGCGCGCAGGTGCAGGCACTCATCGCCCCGTCGGAGCCGATGCGCGTGGTCCTCGAGGCCTACGGGGTGCGCACCCCCATCCACGTGTTGCCCACCGGGCTGGCGGCCGACCGCTTCCGTGCCGGGGACGGTGCCGCCTTCCGTCGCAGGGCGGGCATCGCGCCGCGCCGCCCGCTCATGACCTACATCGGCCGCGTGGCGCACGAGAAGAACATCGGCTTCCTGGTGCAGGTGCTCGCCCGCGTGCTGCGCGAGCTCCCCGAGGCGGTGCTGGTCATCGCCGGCGAGGGCCCGGCGCGCGAGGGCCTGCGCGCCCGGGTGTCCTCCCTCGGGCTCGCCGGCAGCGTGCACTTCGCCGGGTACCTGCCGCGCGACCGCGAGTTGCTCGACTGTTATGCCGCCGCCGACGCCTTCGTGTTTGCCTCGCGCACGGAGACCCAGGGCCTGGTGCTGCTCGAGGCGATGGCGCAGGGCGCGCCGGTGGTCTCCACCGCGGAGCTGGGCACGCGCTCGATCCTGGTCGAAGGCAGCGGCGCGCTGGTGGTGCCCGAGGAGGCCGGCACCTTCGCGGCCGCGGTGGTACGGGTGCTGAGCGATCCCGGCCTGCGCGAGGGCATGGCCGCGCGCGGTCGCGCCCACGCCCGCACCTGGTCCTCGGCGGTGATGGCGCACCGCCTGGCGCGGCTCTACGGCGAACTGTGCGCGGTGTCACCGCCGCAGCGCGTGGCGGCCTGAAACACCCGTCGTAACTCCGCGACAGCGCTGCATCCTTCGGGTTCTGAGCTACACTTTCGGCGCGTCTCGGGCGCGCGGGTGCTGGAGCAGGACATGGGCGCAAAGCGGGCGTTGATCGTGGACGATTCGAAGTCCGCGCGCCTGTTCCTCGCCCGGGTGCTGCAGGACTTCGAGATCGACGTCGACTCTGCCGAGACCGCCGAGGCGGCCATCGACTACCTCAGCAGCAACCGGCCCGACGTGATCTTCATGGATCACCAGATGCCGGGCATGGATGGCCTGCAGGCGGTGCAGGCGATCAAGAACGACCCGCGCACCGCCACCATCCCCATCATGATGTACACCTCCCAGGAGGGTGAGCTTTACCTGGGGCAGGCGCGCGCCCTGGGCGCCCTGGGCGTGCTGCCCAAGCAGATCAAGCCCGCCGACGTCTCCAAGGTGCTCTACCAGCTGCACCTGGTGCCCGACCGCCGCATCCCCGAGCAGTCGAGCTTCACGCCCGTCGGTCCCGCCGCCGTGGCCTTCGAGCACACGCCCACCGGCACCCGCCCGCTCACCGACAGCACCCTGCGCGAGCACTTCGCGGAGCTGCGCCGCGCACTCATCGCCGTGGTCGACACGCAGACCGACCGCATCACCGCCGAGGTGCGCGCCTCGCTGCGCGAGACCCTGCCGCCGCCGGCCGAGCCGCTGCCGCCGCCGGCGCCGCCCACCCCCTGGGCGTGGGCGATCGCCGGCCTCGCCCTCGCCGTGGCGCTGGCGAGCACCGCGCTGTGGTGGCGCAGCGAGCGGGCGCTGGAATCCCTGGGGGTGCAGCTCGCGCAGCTGCGCAGCGCGCCGGCGGCGAGCGCGCCGCAGCCGGCGCTCCCGGTCGCCGCCGCGACCGCGCCCGCGCACGCGGTCGAGACCCGGCTGCTCAGTGCACTGGTGCCCTACGGAGCGGATGCCTTCGGCGGCCCGCGCCTGGAGGTCATCAGCAAGCTGCTCTACCGCCTGGCGCGCCAGGGCACCACCGGCCTCGTCGAGATCAAGTCCTACGCGGGGCGCTTCTGCATGGTGGGCAGCGCCGCCGAGGGCTATTCCGTGGCGCCCGAGGAGATGCCGTACGCGCGCTGCGACGTGGTCGGCAACCCGGCCGACGAGGCGCTCACGGCCATGCAGCGCGTGCCGTTGCCGCTGGTCAACCTGATCGGTGACATCCGCAGCTCCACCCACGGGGCACTGGATGTTGAGGCCTCGGTGGGCGATCCTGCCAACCTGGTCGCGCCCTATCCGCCACCGGGGACTTACCTGACGGCGGGCGAATGGAACCGCGCGGCAAGCGCCAACAACCGCATAGAAATCCGCCTGCGTTGAACTCAAGCCTGCTCGCGCCGACCGCCGATGATGACTTCCGGCCACCCTGGTGGCTGCGCAACCATCACGTCCAGTCGATCCTCTCCAGCACCTCCTGGCGCCGCGGCCGCGTGCTGGCGCGCGCGCAGCCGCTGCTCGCGGCCGCGCGCGAGGTGCTGCTCGACTGTGGCGACGGGGTGCGCCTGCAGTGCTTCGTCTCGCGCCCCGCCCGCAGCGGCGGGCTGCCGGTCGTGCTCATGCACGGCTGGGAGGGAAGCGCCGACTCGCTGTACATCCTCTCGCTCGCGCAGCGCTTCTTCGCCCGCGGCTTCGACGTGGTGCGGCTGAACCTGCGCGATCACGGCGAGACCCACCAGCTGAACCGCGGCCTGTTCCACTCCTGCCTGCTGCCGGAGGTGATCGGGGCGGTGCGATCGCTGCAGCAGCACTTCCCGCACCGCGCGCTGCAGCTGGCCGGATTCTCCCTCGGCGGCAACTTCTGGCTGCGCGTGGCCGCGCAGGCGCGCGCGGCCAAGCTGCAGATCGCGCGCGTGGTGGCCGTCTCCCCGGTGCTTGACCCGGTCGCCACCCTCAGGGCGCTGCAGAAGAGCATCCCCGGCTACGAGGCGTACTTCGTGCGCAAGTGGATGCGCTCGCTGGTGAAGAAGCAGGCCGCGTGGCCGGAGCACTACGACTTCGGCGACTTTGCCCAGCGCAACCTCACCCACATGACCGACGAGCTGGTGCGCCGCTACACCGACTTCGCCTCGCTCGAGGACTACCTGAACGGGTATGCCATCACCGGGACGCGCCTGGCGGACCTGGAGGTGCCCTCGCACATCATCACCTCGCTGGATGACCCGATCATCCCGCCGAACGGGCTGGAGCAGCTGGCGCGGCCGCCGGCGCTGACGCTGACCATCACGCGCCACGGCGGTCATTGCGGTTTTTTCGAGCACCTGTCGGGGCCGACCTGGCTCGAGCGGCGGATCCTCGGCCTGCTCGGGGCCGGCACGGTGGCCGAGGAGCGGCTCGCCAGCGCGACCTGAAGCGCGGGGTTACTTCGCGTGCCGCTTTTCCTCGAACTGCACGACCGGCTGGCCGCTGGTGACGGTGACGACGCCGTCGATGACGGCGCCCTTGGCGACCGCGATGTTGCGGGCGTCGATGTCGGCGCGGATCACGGCGGTGGCGGCCACCTCCAGCTTGCCCTCGATGACCAGCCGCCCGGTGATCCGGCCGGCGATCACGGCGGCCGCGGCGTGGATCTCCCCCTCCCACTGGGCCGTGACGGACATGTGCAGGGTGCCCCCGACACGGCCATCCCCGCGCAGGGTGCCGCACACCACCAGCGGGCCGGGGGTCTCCAGGTCGCCCGTCAGGCGGACGCCCTCGGCGACAAAGGTCGGTGAATCGCCGATCTGGTCGATCAGCCGCCGCTTGTCATTCATCCGGTGCTCCAGGGGAACTGCCCAGTCATAATACGTGTCCAAAGAGCCGTAAAAGGCCGACCATGATCACAGTCTGGGCACCCCGGGTGATGCTTATCGCGCTGCTGACGGCCCTGGCCGCCGGGTGCAGCCGCGAGCAGCAGGACTGGCATTCCGCCGAGTCCGCCGACACCGCCGAGGCGTACCGCCACTTCCTCGAGCAGCACGCCGACAGCGAGCTGGCCCGGCAGGCCCAGGCCCGCATCGCGCAGCTGGACGAGGACCGCGAGTGGCAGCGCGCCGACGGCATCGGCACGGTGGACGCCTACCGCAGGTTCCTCGCCGAGCATCCGCACGGCAAATGGACCGAGGAAGCGCGCATCCGCATCGAGGGATTTTCGCTCGGCTCCGCCCCGCACGCGCCGCGCGAGGGTCCGGTGTCGGCCGCCCGCGTGGGCGTGCGCGCGCTGCAGCTGGCCACCGGCACCGCCGCGCCGGCCGCCACCGCCGCAACGCCCGCCCCTGCGCAGGAGGCGGTGCCTGCCGCAGCTGCAGTCCTGGCCGCGCGGCGGGAAGATGAGGCGCAGCCGGCGCCGGCCAGCGAGGAGACGCGCGCGATCGCCACCACCCGCGTCGGCGGCGGCTACGGGATCCAGCTCGGCGCCTTCGGCAGCCAGGCCAGCGCGGGCCGCGAGTGGGAGCGCCTGCAGGGCCGCTTCGCCGCGCAGCTGCAGGGCAAGTCCCCGCGCATCGTCATCGCCAGCACCAGCTCCGGCGCCCTGTACCGCCTGCAGACACCGACCGCCGGCGAAGCCGAGGCGCGTGCGCTGTGCGATTCACTGAAGGAGCAGGCGCAGGCCTGCGTGCCGGTCCTGCCGCGCTGACCGGGCCGCGCCGCCTGCGCCCAGGCCCGTAGCGGCACCCTCGTGTGCCCAAGGTCCCAAAGTGACAATTCCGGTCACGTGCCCTGCGGCCGGGAGGCCATCTAACTTGCTGTTTTCATTAGCCTCTGCGGCTGGCACAGGCCTTGCTTTGTACTAGCTCAGTTGCGAACAACTTCCCCGTGTTCGCTCCTGCGCGCCGCGATGCGATTTCCCCCGCCTCGCGGCGCATTTTTTTGGGCCCCGCGAAGGCTCCGCCGCGCCACCGTCAGTCGCGGTGAGCCGGGGCGGGAGACGGGCCAAAGGCTCGAGGGGGATCGAAAGCGATGCCCCGTCTCCCACCCCGGTCATTCAGGCGCGGAAGTCCTTCCGTGGACTGGCCGCCTCGTGCGCCGAGCGGAGAGGAGACGAGGCCTGCGCCCGAGGGGGATCGAAGGCGCGGCCCCGTCTCCCGCTCCGTTCATTCGAGAAGTCGAAGACCTGCCGCGGGGGCGTTCCTGCCGCGCTTGCGGGGGATGACCATGGTGCGTGCTCCTGTCGGTGCGCTTCGGTTTCCGTGCAGCGCTGCACGCCGCGGGGAGACGATACGAACCGGGGGCAGGGGCGACAAACGAAACGAATTCGCCCGATGCGTGACGGGGGCTCACCCGGGCGGGTACTGCGCCTGCGCCCAGCGCAGCAGCGCCTTCACCTGCGGCTTCTCCGCATCCTTCGCGCGGGTCACCAGATAGTAGGCATTCGGGGTGGGCAGCTCGGTGGCGAACACGCGCACCAGGGCGCCGGCGCGCAGCAACGACTCGCACAGGGCCGCGGGTACGAGCGCGATGCCGAGCCCGCGCTCGGCCGCGCGCAGCGCCGCGCTCATCGTGTCGAGCTCGATGACCTGCCGGGGTTCCGGGGCCTCAAGGCCGACCTCCTCCGCCCAGCTGTCCCAGGCGAACGGCCGGGTGCGATCGACGATGAGGGCGAGCGAGCCGAACACCGCGCGGCCCCGCTGCGCGATGAGCGCGGCGTGTGCGCGCGCGCACACCGCGATCAGCGGCGAGGAAAACAGGCGCAGGCTCCTCAGGCCCGGCGGCGGTGCGGCCGCCAGCAGGACGGACACGTCCGCAGCGGGGGCGTGCGTTGCCGGCAGCGGGTCGCGCGTGTCCAGCTGCAGGTCGATCTGCGGGTGTGCCTCGCAGAAGCCGCCGAGTCGCGGAATGAAGAGTTCGTTGGCGAACACCGCCGGCATCCGCAGGCGCAGGCTGAGTCGCCCGTTGCGGCGCGCGAACTGCGCCAGGGTGCGCTCGAGCGCCTCGAGCAGCGGTTCCACCTCCTCGAGCAGCCGGTGCGCGGCCGTGGTCAGCTCGAGCGAGCGCGTCCTGCGCTCGAACAGCCGTACCGCCAGGGCCTCCTCGAGTTCCTTCATCTGGTGGCTGATGGCCGAGGGCGTCACGCACAGCTCGTGCGCCGCGAGCTTGAAACTGCGATGGCGGGCCGCCGCGCAGAACGCGCGCAGGTTCTTCAGAGGCGGTGGTCGGGATAGGCGCATCAGCCACGGGGTCCGTAGTGCGACCTGCTGGCCGAGCAATATCCGTGCCTCGCGACGTGCGCGGGGAGGGGGCACGGCGGCAGCCGCCGCCCCGGGGAGCGGCTGCCCGCCGCCGGTGCGCCGCGGGGTGGCGATTGCACCGCCGCGGTGCGGCTGGAATATGCCTGCGGGAGCCCCCAAGATCCGGGCGATGGAATACCGTGACTACTACAAGGTGCTGGGGGTCGAGCGCTCGGTCACCGCCGATGCGCTCAAGACCGCGTACCGGCGACTGGCCCGCAAGTACCATCCCGATGTCAGCAAGGAAAGCAATGCCGAGGCCCGCTTCAAGGAGGTCCAGGAGGCCTACGAGGTCCTGAAGGACCCCGAGAAGCGCGCCGCCTACGACCAGCTCGGCGCCAACTGGAAGTCCGGCGAACAGTTCCGGCCGCCGCCGGACTGGGGTGCCGGCTACGAGTTCTCCGGCGGCCCGCCGCCCGGGGCTCGCCGGGGCCGCACCTCCCGCGCGCAGGGCGCGGGCAATTCCGGGGGGGCGCAGTTCTCGCAGGAGCAGTTCAGTGACTTCTTCTCTTCGCTGTTCGGCGGGGGCTCGCCCTTCGCGGAGGCGGGCGCGGAGGAGGACGGCGGCCGCGCCGCGCGCGACCACCACGCGCGGGTCGACATCCAGCTCGAGGAGGCTTTCCACGGGACGACCCGCACCCTGGAGCTGCGGCGTCCGTCCCTGGGCGCCGACGGACGGGTGGAACTGACCAACCATACGGTGCGGGTGACGATCCCGGCCGGCGTGACCGAGGGCCAGCTGATCCGGCTGGCCGGCCAGGGCGCCGCGGCCGGCGGCGGCGGCCCGGCGGGGGACCTGTACCTGGAGGCCCACATCCTGCCCGACCCGCGCTACGCACTCGATGGGCGCGACGTCACGCTGACACTGCCGCTGGCGCCCTGGGAGGCCGCACTGGGCGCCTCGGTCACCGTGCCGACGCTGGGAGGTTCGGTGAGCATGCAGATCCCGGCCGGTTCGCAGACGGGCCAGAAGCTGCGCCTGCGCGGGCGCGGGCTGCCCGGCAATCCGCCGGGGGACGAGTACGTGCAGCTGAAGATCGTCCTGCCGCCGGCGAGCAGCGCCGAGGCGAAGGCCGTCTACGAAGAGATGCGCGCGAAGCTCGCCTTCAACCCGCGCGCCGACCTGGGGGTTTGAGATGGTACGCATCACGCAGGTATACGAGGCCCATCTGGTCGGGGAGGGCGACTGGATCAGCGCCACCGAGGTGTGCCAGCTGTGCCGCATCGACCTCGCGGCCGTGCAGGAGCTGGCGGAGCTCGGGGTGGTGGTCGGTGTGCGTGACAGCGGCGCGGGCTGGCAGATGCCGGCCAGCACCCTGCCGCGGCTGCGCATCGTCGGGGCGCTCATGCGCGACCTCGGCGTGAACGCCAGCGGCGCGGCGCTGGCACTGGAGCTGCTCGAGACGCAGCGCGTCCTCGAGCGGCGCATCGCCGACCTGGAACGCCTCGCGAACGGTCACTGACCGAAGGCGCCCGTGTGCCGGGCCAGCCACTCCTGCTCGGGCGGGGTGTCCGGGCGCCCGAGCACCTTGTTGCGGTGGGGGAAGCGCCCGAACTGCTCGATGAGGCTGCGGTGATACTCGGCCGAGCGCAGGGAGCTGGCGAAGAACTCCCGCAAGGGCTCCGGGGCCTCGGCCAGCAGCCGCCGGTAGGCGGCCAGGGACTCCTCCTGCACCTCGCGGCTCTCGGCATGCTGCAGCGGCATGTAAAAGAAGAGGCGCTCCACCACATCGAGCGTCGCATCCGCCGCGGACTGCATTCCCGAGAGCGTGAGGGCCAGGGCCTGGCTGTCGTAGGCGAAGGCGCGCGCCGTGCCGCGGAAGATGTTGCGCGGCAACTGGTCGAGGAGGATGACCAGGCTCAGCCGGCGCCGCGGCCCGTCCGCCCAGCTGGCGAGCTCGCCGGCGGCGGCGCGCTCGAGCAGGGGCGCAAAGCGGCTGCGGATCGCCTGGTCACGCTCGCGCCGCAGCGGCGTCGGCTCGCTGCCGAACCAGAAACGCATGCGCTCCCGCAGCTGCGGCGGCGTCAGGGGCAGCGTGCCGAACCAGAAATCCCGCACGCTGCGCGCCTCGTCCACTAGCGCGCCTCGGTGCTGCGGTCCGACTCGAACAGCTTCTCCAGCTGCTCGGCCGCCTCGCGGGACGTCGCCTTGAACTTCTCCTCGTCCTCCTTGACCGCGTACTGGGCGAGCAGCGTCTGCTCATCGTGCTGGCGGAAGCGCCGCACCGCCTCGCTCACCCGCGCCGGCTCCTCGCCTAGCGCCTCGAGGACCGCGCCGGCCATCTCCAGGCTCGAGGCGTAGGTCTCGCGCACCACGTTCGCCTCCTTCACGCCGGCGTCCATGAGTGCGAAGGCGTGCTGCCGGTTGCGGGCGCGCGCGAAGATGGTCAGGTGCGGGAACTGCTCGCGCACCACCACCGCGGTGCGCGTGGAGGCCTCGGTGTCATCGATGGCCAGCACCAGGAACTGCGCAGTGGCCGCGCCGGCCGCGCGCAGCAGGTCCAGGCGCGAGGCGTCCCCGTAGTACACCTGGTTGCCGAAGCCGCGCACGAAGTCGACGTGGGTCTGGTTGTTGTCCAGGGCGGTGAAGGCGATGCCCTTGACCCGCAGCACGCGGGCGACGATCTGCCCGAAGCGGCCGAAGCCGGCGATGATGACCGGGCTGTCGGGCTCGTCGATGGGGTCGAAGGCGGGCTTGGCGGGCGTCAGCCAGTTTCTCTGCACGGCCTCGTAGGCGAGCAGCAGCAGCGGGCCCAGCATCATCGACAGCGTGACCGCGAGGATGAGCAGGTCGGCGGTGCGCTGCTCGAACAGCCGCTGTCCGGCGGCCAGCGTGAAGAGCACGAAGGCGAACTCGCCGCCGGTGGGCAGCGAGAACCCGAGGCGCCGCGCCGACTCGGGGCGCAGGCCGCCCAGGCGGCCGACCAGGGTGATGGCGAGGACCTTGACGGCGAGGAAGCCGGCGGTCACCCCCAGCACGGTCAGCGGCTCGAGCCGCAGGAGGCCGAGGTTGGCGTCCATGCCCACGGCGATGAAGAACAGGCCGAGCAGCAGTCCCTTGAACGGCTCGAGGTCGGCCTCGAGCTCGTGGCGGAACTCGCTGTCGGCGAGCAGCACGCCGGCGAGGAAGGCGCCGAGCGAGGCCGACAGGCCGACGAACTTGGCCAAGAGCGAGGTGGCGATGACCACCAGCAGGGCCGCCGCGGAGAACACCTCCGTCACCTGGATGCGCGCCACGATGCGCAGCAGCGGCCGCAAGACGATGCGGCCGCCGCCGATCACCACCAGAGCGATGACCAGGAACAGCTTCAGCAGCTGGGTGCCCCAGGGGCCATGCGCGCTGCCGGCATCGTGCGGCACCAGCAGCGGCAGGATCGCCAGCACCGGCAGCACCGCCAGGTCCTGGAACAGCAGGATGCCGAAGGCCGCCCGGCCGTGGGGGCTCTTCAGCTGCTTGCGCTCGGCCAGCACCTGCAGCACCAGCGGCGTGGAGGACAGCGACAGGCCGAAGCCGATGACCGCGGCGGTCACCGGCGGCTGCCCGCAGGCCCAGGCGAGGATTCCCAGGACGCTGGCGCACAGCAGGACCTGCGCGGCGCCCAGCCCGAAGACGTTGCGGCGCATCACCCACAGGCGCGTCGGCTGCAGCTCCAGCCCGATGACGAACAGCAGCAGCACGATGCCGAACTCGGAGACCTGCGAAAGCCGGGCGACGTCACTGATCAGGTTCAGGCCCCACGGGCCGATGGCGATGCCCGCGGTCACGTAGCCCAGGATCGAGGACAGCCGCATCAGGCGAAACAGCGACACCGCGATGACGGCGGCGGTGAGCAGGATCGCAGTCTCGCGGATCGTGATCATGGGGGCGGATTCTGGCAGGAATGCCCTGACCCCATCAGCCCTTGAGTTCGGCGGCGCCGGTCCCCATGCCTGCGCGCATGCAGGACAGCGAAGCGATCGGGCCCGGCCCGGCGATGGCCGACCCCCTCGATGCCTACTCGGCCGCCGTCGTCGGCGCGGTCGAGCGGGCGGGGCCGGCGGTGGTCAGCGTCTACGTCGGCGGCGCGGCGGAGGCCGAACAGGCCCGCGGCGGCGCCGGCTCCGGCGTCGTGGTCACCCCGGACGGCTACCTGCTCACCAACGAGCACGTGGTCGGCAACGTCGCCCAGGCCCGCGTGCGCTTCGTGGACGGGCGCACCGTCGCCGCGGTGGTGGCCGGGCGCGATGCGGCCACTGATCTTGCGGTGCTGCGCGCGCAGGCCGGCGCACTGCCCTACGCGGAGCTCTCCGCGACGCAGCGCCTGCGCACCGGGCAGCTGGTGGTCGCCCTCGGCAACCCGTACGGCTACGAATCCACCGTCTCCGCGGGCGTCGTCAGCGCACTCGGCCGCTCGCTGCGCAGCCGCCAGGGGCGGCTGATCGACGGGGTGGTCCAGCACACCGCCTCGCTCAACCCCGGCAATTCCGGCGGTCCCCTGGTGGATGCGCAGGGCCGTGTCGGCGGCATCAACACCGCGATCATCGCCATGGCGCAGGGCATCGGCTTCGCCGTGCCGGCCAGCACCGCGCAGTGGGTGCTGACCGAGATCCTCACCCAGGGACGCGTGCGGCGCGCCTGGCTGGGCGTCGCCGCGCGCGACCGGCCTC
The DNA here is from genome assembly GCA_018240525.1 of Pseudomonadota bacterium. GTDB lineage: Bacteria > Pseudomonadota > Gammaproteobacteria > Steroidobacterales > Steroidobacteraceae > 13-2-20CM-66-19. The sequence continues at coordinate 938,688 of JAFEFN010000013.1, read as the reverse complement.
TCGACCTGCGCCTGGTGCGCGCGCTCGGCCTGGACTGCACCCGGGCGGTCGAGGTGCTGTCGCGCGAGAGCCAGGGACCGGCCGCCGCCGCCGACCTGCAGCCGGGCGACCTGATCATCGGGGTGAACGATCAGCCCGTGGATGGCATCGATGCGCTGCACCGGGCGCTGGCGCGCGTGCCGCCGGGCACCGAGCTGGCGCTGGCGCTGGTGCGGCGCACGCAGCGGCTCACGGTGGGGCTGACCGCACGCGAGCCGCCCGGCTGAGCCGCCGCCGCGAACCGGGCCGGTCAGCCGGCGAAAGGCGCACCCGCCCAGTGCTCCCGGCGGATGCGATAGAGCAGGTGGTGGCGCAGCGGGTGGCCGGCCGGCAGGCGCGGGTGCTCGAACGCACCCGGCACGTCCTCGAGCATACCCAGACGCCGCATCACCGCGCGCGAGCGCTGGTTCGCCGGCACCGTGAAGGCCACCACCTCGCTCAGCGCCAGGCGGCCGAAGGCGAACGCCAGGCAGGCGCGCGCCGCCTCGGTCGCGTAACCGCAGCCCCAGCTGGCGCGGCACAGCCGCCAGCCGATCTCGATGCAGGGGGTGAAGGGCGCCACGAAGGACGGGGCCTTGATGCCGACGTAGCCGATGAAGGGCAGCGCGCCGCGGACCTGGACCGCCCACAGCCCGAAGCCCTCGCGCACCAGCTGGCGGTGGCAGGCGGCCGCCAAGGCATCGCTGTCCGCACGCGACAGGCGCGAGGGCATGAACTGCATCACCTCCGGGTCGGCATTGAGCGCGGCAAACGGCGCGAGGTCCTGCGCGCGCCAGCCGCGCAGCTGCAGGCGCGCGGTGCTGAGCTCATGCATCCTGGTGATCACGGGCGTGGAAAAACGGCTGGTTTCGCGCTTGCAAGCGCCTCGTGGCCCGGTATTATCGAACGCATAGTGACGGTGTAAGACAGTCGACCTGAACGTGCGCGGCAGACCTGCCCGCACCGGGCCGCGACTGCTCATTCGCGGACTTTCCATGAGTCCGGCGGATCTCCCGAGCGCAAGAATTGCCGGTTTGTCGGGGACCTGCGGTGCGTGCCTGCCCGCGGGGCGGGCCTGCCTGCCGCACCCAGACCACGCCGAGGGGCCAAGCATGCACGCTCAAGACCGCGGACTCCACAAAGATGCCTACGAACGCGACAGCTGCGGCTTCGGCCTGATCGCCAGCCTCGATGACGTGCCGAGCCACTGGCTGGTGAAGACCGCCATGGCATCGCTGGCCCGCCTGACGCACCGCGGCGCCGTCGCCGCCGACGGCAAGACCGGCGACGGCTGCGGCCTGCTGCTGAAGGCCCCCGCGGGATTCCTGCGGGCGGTCGCGGCCGAGGCCGGGATCGAGCTGGCGCCGCTGTTCGCCTCGGGACTGGTGTTCCTGTCGCCCGAACCGGCGCAGGCTGCGGCGGCGCGCGCGGAGCTGGCCGCGCAGCTGACGCGCCAGGGGCTGGCGGTGGCCGGCTGGCGCACCGTGCCGATCGGGCCGGAGGCCTGCGGCGCGCAGGCGCTGCGCTCGCTGCCGCTGATCGAGCAGGTGTTCGTGAACTGCCAGGTGGCGGAGCTGGACCCGGCGGCCTTCAACCGCCGGCTGTTCATCGCGCGCCGGCTCGCCGAGAAGGCCCTGAGCGAGGACGCGGTGTTCTACGTCCCGAGCCTCTCGGCCAGCACCATCGTCTACAAGGGCATGGTGATGCCGCGCCACCTGGTGCAGTTCTACCCGGACCTCGCCGACCCGCGCCTGGAGGCCTCGGTGGCGGTATTCCACCAGCGCTTCTCCACCAACACGCTGCCGCAGTGGCGCCTGGCGCATCCCTATCGCTACCTGGCGCACAACGGCGAGATCAACACCGTGCAGGGCAACCGCAACTGGGCCACCGCCCGCGGCCCGCTGCTCAGCTCGCCGCTGCTGCCGGACCTGGCCGAGGCGCTGCCCCTGGTGAGCACCCAGGGCTCGGACTCGCAGAGCCTCGACAACATGCTGGAGGTGCTGCTGCTGGGCGGGCTCGACCCGCTGCACGCCATGCGGCTGCTCATGCCGCCGGCCTGGCATGGCCTGGACTCCCTCGACCCGGACCTGCGCGCCTTCTACGAGTACTACTCGGTGCACATGGAGCCCTGGGACGGTCCGGCCGGGGTCGTGCTCACCGACGGCCGCTACGCGCTGTGCACGCTCGACCGCAACGGCCTGCGGCCGGCGCGCTTCTGCATCACGCGCAACCGCTGCCTCACCATCGCCTCCGAGACCGGCGTGTGGGACTACGCGCCGGAGGACGTGGTGCGCAAGGGCAAGCTCGGCCCGGGCGACATGCTCGCCCTGGACACCAGGACCGGCATCCTGCTGAACTCGGCCGACATCGACGCGCTGCTCAAGGGCCGCCATCCCTACAAGGCCTGGCTGAAGCAGGGCGTGCGCTACCTCGAGAGCGATCTGGTGGACCCGCGCCTGGCCGCCGAGCCGATGGACCGCAGCACGCTCGCCCTCTACCAGAAGATGTTCAACGTCTCCCAGGAGGAGCGCGACGACATCATCCGCGTGCTCGCGCAGGACGAGAACGAGGCGGTCGGGTCCATGGGCGATGACACGCCGATGCCGGTGCTCTCGCATCGCGTGCGCTCGCTGTACGACTACTTCCGCCAGCAGTTCGCGCAGGTCACCAACCCGCCGATCGACCCGTTGCGCGAGTCGATCGTGATGTCGCTGCAGACCCAGATCGGCCCCGAGGCGAACATCTTCGAGCCGGCGCCCGAGCATGCGCGCCAGGTGGTGCTCGGCTCGCCGATCCTCTCGCAGCGCAAGCTGCGCCAGATCCTGGCGATCGAGGAGGTGACGCACGAGTTCATCGACCTGCAGTACGACCCGAAGGAGGGCCTCAAGGCCGCCCTCGGGCGGTTGTGCCAGCAGGCAGAGAGCGCGGTGCGGCAGGGCAAGCTCGTGCTGCTGCTCTCGGACCGCTACCTCATCGCCGGCCGCATCCCGGTGCACGCGCTGCTCGCCACGGGGGCCGTGCACCAGCACCTGGTCGCCACCGGGCTGCGCTGCAAGTGCAACCTGCTGGTCGAGACCGGAACGGCGCGCGAGCCGCACCACTTCGCGTGCCTGATCGGCTACGGCGCCACGGCGGTCTACCCCTACATGGCCTACCAGGTGCTGTTCGAGATGATGCGCAAGGGGCGCGTGAAGCTCGACTTCGCGGCGCGCCTGGAGCTGGGCCGCAGCTACCGCGCCGGCATCCGCAAGGGCCTGTTCAAGATCATGTCGAAGATGGGCATCTCCACCATCTCCAGCTACCGCAGCTCGCAGCTGTTCGAGATCGTGGGCCTGGCCGACGAGGTGGTCGAGCGCTGCTTCACCGGCACCGAGTCGCGCGTGCAGGGCGCGGACTTCGCGGACCTGGAGTCGGATGCCTTGCAGCTGGCGCAGCGCGCCTGGAACCCGCGCGAGCCGGTCGCCCAGGGGGGGCTGCTCAAGTACGTGCACGGCGGGGAGTACCACATGTACAACCCGGACGTGATCGCCGCGCTGCAGGCCGCGGTCGTCTCCGGCGACCGCGCGCTGTACCGGCTGTACGCGCAGCTGGTCAACGAGCGCCCGGCCTCGACCTTCCGCGACCTGCTGGCCCTGCGGCCCGGCACGAGCCCGATCCCGCTCGCGGAGGTCGAGCCCGTGGCCGCCGTGCTGGCGCGCTTCGACAGCGCCGGCATGTCCCTGGGCGCGCTGTCACCGGAGGCGCACGAGGCGCTGGCGATTGCCATGAACCGGCTGGGCGCGCGCTCCAACTCCGGGGAGGGCGGGGAGGACCCGGCCCGCTACGGCACGGAGAAGAACTCGAAGATCAAGCAGGTGGCCTCGGGGCGCTTCGGCGTCACGCCCGAATACCTGATCAACGCCGAGGTGCTGCAGATCAAGATCGCGCAGGGCGCCAAGCCCGGCGAGGGGGGCCAGCTCCCGGGGCACAAGGTCAACGAGATGATCGCCTCGCTGCGCTTTGCGCGGCCGGGGGTCGGGCTGATCTCCCCGCCGCCCCACCACGACATCTATTCCATCGAGGACCTCGCGCAGCTGATCTTCGATCTCAAGCAGGTCAACCCGCAGGCGCTGGTCTCGGTGAAGCTGGTCGCAGAGCCGGGCGTGGGCACCGTGGCCGCAGGCGTCGCCAAGGCCTATGCCGACCTCATCACCATCTCCGGCCACGACGGCGGCACCGGCGCGAGCCCCCTGTCCTCCATCAAGTACGCCGGCACGCCCTGGGAGCTCGGTCTTGCCGAGACCCACCAGTCGCTGCGGGTGAATGACCTGCGGCACCGCGTGCGCCTGCAGACCGACGGCGGCTTGAAGACCGGGCTCGACGTGGTGAAGGCGGCCATCATCGGCGCCGAGAGCTTCGGCTTCGGCACCGCGCCCATGGTGGCGCTGGGCTGCAAGTACCTGCGCATCTGCCACCTCAACAACTGCGCGACCGGGGTCGCCACGCAGCACAACGTGCTGCGCTCGCGCTACTTCACCGGCCTTCCGGAGATGGTGATGAACTACTTCACCTTCGTCGCCGAGGAGGTGCGCGAGATCCTCGCCGCGCTCGGCGTGCGCAGCCTGGCCGAGATCATCGGACGCACGCACTACCTGCAGGTCCGGGAGGGCGCCACGCCGCGGCAGCGCAAGCTCGACCTGTCGCCGATCCTCTCCAGCGCCGGGGTCCCCGAGGATGCCCCGCAATACTGCCGCACCCCCTCCAACGCGCCCTTCGACCAGGGCGAGCTGGCCGAGCGCATGGTCGCGGAGATGCTGCCCGCCATCCGTGCCCGCAGCGGCGGGGAGTGGCATTACACGCTCAGGAACTTCAACCGCTCGATCGGCGCCCGCGTCTCCGGGGAGATCGCGCGGCGGTGGGGCAACTACGGCATGGCCGAGGCGCCGCTCACCGTGCGCTGCACCGGCAATGCCGGGCAGAGCTTCGGGGTGTGGAACGCGGGCGGCCTGCACCTGTACCTGGAGGGCGATGCCAACGACTACGTCGGCAAGGGCATGGCCGGCGGGCGCATCGTCCTGCGGCACCCGCGCAATGCGACCTACGCCGCCAAGGAGACGGTGCTGATGGGTAACACCTGCCTGTACGGCGCCACCGGGGGCGAGCTGTATGCCGCGGGCGTTGCCGGCGAGCGCTTCGCCGTGCGCAACTCCGGCGCCGTCGCGGTGATCGAGGGCGCCGGGGACCACTGCTGCGAGTACATGACCGGCGGGGCGGTCTGCGTGCTGGGCCGCACCGGCGTCAACTTCGGTGCAGGCTTCACCGGTGGCTTCGCCTACGTGCTGGACCTGGAGCGCAACTTCGTCGACCGCTACAACCACGAGCTCATCGACATCAGCCGCATCCATCCGGAGGCCATGCAGTCGCACGTGCAGCACCTGGAGGGGCTGCTCCAGCGGCACTTCGCCGAGACCCGCAGCGAGTGGACGCAGGAGATCCTGAACGACCTGCGCACCTTCCTGCCGAAGTTCTGGGTGGTGAAGCCGAAGGCGGCCTCGATCGACTCCCTCATCGACAACCTGCGCCGCGCGGCCTGACGGGCGCCCCACGATGGCCGACAAGCACCTGCAATTCCTCGACGTCCCGCGTGCCGACCCGGCCAAACACCCGGTGGAGCAGCGCATCCGCGATTTCCGCGAGATCTACGCGCCGTTCGAGCCGGCGGCGGCCGTGCAGCAGGCGGGGCGCTGCCTGGCCTGCGGCAACCCTTTCTGCGAGTGGAAGTGCCCGGTGCACAACTACATCCCGAACTGGCTGAAGCTCATCGAGGAGGGCAATCTGTTCGAGGCCGCCGAGCTGTCCCACAAGACCAACTCGCTGCCGGAGGTGTGCGGCCGCATCTGCCCGCAGGACCGCCTGTGCGAGGGCGCGTGTACGCTCAACGACGGCCTGGGCGCGGTCACCATCGGCTCGATCGAGAAGTACATCACCGATGCGGCGCTCAAGGCCGGCTGGAAGCCGGACATGTCGCACGTGCAGCCGACCGGGCGGCGCGTGGCCATCGTGGGCGCAGGACCCGCGGGGCTTGCCTGCGCGGACATCCTGGTGCGCAACGGCGTGGCGCCGGTGGTGTACGACCGGCACGAGCGCATCGGCGGCCTGCTCACCTTCGGCATCCCGCCCTTCAAGCTCGAGAAGGAGGTCCTCGAGACGCGCCGCGCGCTCATGGAGGAGATGGGCGTCAGCTTCCGCCTCGGCGTGGACATCGGCAGCGATCTTGCCTTCACGGACCTGCTGGAGGGCTACGACGCGGTGTTCCTCGGCATGGGGACCTATCGGGCGGTGCGCGGCGGCTTCGCCGGCGAGGACCTGCCAGGGGTGCACGAGGCGCTGCCGTACCTCATCTCCAACATCCGCCACGAGCTCGGGCTGCCGCGGGCGGCCGTGCACGCTGACATGCGCGGCAAGCGCGTGGTGGTGCTGGGCGGCGGCGACACGGCGATGGATGCGAACCGCACCGCCATCCGCCAGGGCGCCGAGTCGGTGACCTGCACCTATCGCCGCGACGAGGCCAACATGCCCGGCTCGCGGCGCGACTACCGCAACAGCCGCGAGGAGGGCGTGGAGTTCCTCTTCAACCGCCAGCCCATCGAGATCATCGGCACCGAGGCGGTGGAGGGGGTGAAGCTGGTGACCACGCAGCTGGGCGCGCCCGATGCCCGCGGCCGCCGCGTCCCGCAGCCGCTGCCGGGTTCCGAGGAGGTGATTCCGGCCGACGCGGTCATCATCGCCTTCGGCTTCCTGCCGAGCCCGCCGCCCTGGCTCGCCGAGCACGAGGTGCGGCTGCACGAGAATGGCCGGGTCCGGGTCTCTGCCGCCCAGGCACGGCCGTTCCAGACCACCAACCCGAAGATATTCGCCGGCGGGGACATGGTGCGCGGCTCGGACCTGGTGGTGACCGCGGTATTCGAGGGCCGCGAGGCGGCGCGCGGGATTCTCAACTACCTCGAGGTCGGTTGAGGCATCGGTAGGCTGCGCTAACCGGGCACCTTGTATTCCAGGGCGAGATGCGCGCTCAGGTCCCCCACCAGCTCGAAGTTCTTGAACGTCTCGCGGCGCTCGGCGAAGCGCCAGGTGCCGTCGACCTTCTCGAAGGTGTCCTGGTAGGTGCCGGCGATCACCGGCTGCAGCGGGAAGCTCGGCGTGGCCTGCACCACCAGTACGTAGCACTGCCCCTTCGCGCGGTGGGGGCCGTCGGCCTCGAGGATGAGGTTGGTGGTGATGTGACGCGTGCGCAGCGTGCCGGTGTCCGCGTACACGCGGTTCCACTTGCGCCACAGGTTCGCCAGTCCCGCCGCGTCCTTGAAGAAGTCGCCGGCGTCCCCGGGCATGTAGACGTCGGCGTGCGCGAACAGCTGCCCGACGCCATCGAAATCCGCCTGGTCCATCAGGTGCGCGTAACGGTGCAGCAGGTTCTGGATCTGCAGGTAGTCGGCGAACTCCATGGCTATCTCCCGGGTGGCTGCGAGGCGCAAACGGCGCCCGCGGATGCAGATAATCCGCCAGTGGGCGGCCCGCGTGGATCACCGGAACGAATTAGCACCGCGGCAGGCGGCCGCGACCCGGATGAGCAGACGCGCCCGGGCCGCCTGCCGTGATAGCCCAATCCGGTGATTGACGGGGGCGGATGCCCCGGAAGAGAGTGAACCGATGACCGCCGAAGACCGCATCGCGATCGAAAACCTCATCTTCCGCTACGCCCGCTTCGTCGACACCGCGCAGTACGAAGCCCTCGGCGCGCTGTTTGCGGATGCCGTCATCACCGCCAACAAGACCACCGAGCGCTTCCGCGGCGCCGCCCAGGTGCGTGATTACTGGCGCATGAGCAACAAGCGGTTCGAGGAGGGCACACCCAGGACCCACCACGTGGTCACCAACCTCGAGTTCGACTGCCCCGGGGGCGGGAACGAGGTCCACGTGAAGTCGTGCTTCACCGTGTTGCAGGCCACCGGCAAGGTGCCGCTGCAGCCGATTGCCTGTGGCCGCTACGACGATGTGTTCGAGCGGGGCCCGTCCGGGTGGCGCTTCCGGTCCAAGCACATCGAGGTCACCCTGCTGGGCAACATGAGCGACCATCTGAACGTCGAGATCTCCTGAGCATCGCGCACCCCGGGGCAGCCTTTCGGCGCTGCGCAGGCCCCGCGGCGGCCGCCGGCCTCGGTCCCCGCCGGTGCGGCCCCACCGCCCGAATCCGTCCCGCGGCGAGAACCGCCGGGTGCCCGCCGGGCGGACCCTTTTGCGGGGCGCGGTTGACTTCCATTAACATGGCCGTAGGCGGAGCTGTTGGTCGTGCGGCTTTCCGGTTCTTCCCCTAGGGGAAGTGTTCGGGGCTGATCGATTCGCTAAGCTCCGCCGCAGAAACGTTTAAAGGTGTGTCTCCGCGGCCACACTGCCGCACGGAGCCTCACGGAGGAGCCGACCCATGATGCGATCGATGCGAAATCTCCTGACCCTGCTGGCCTTGGCCGCCCTGGGGGCCGCCTACAGTGGCACGGCTGCCGCGCAGTTCCAGGGCAGTTCCAACCGGACGGGCAGCTGGGAGTGGTACGGCGAGGCTCGCTTCATCTTCGCCAAGGACATCAACTTCGAGCACGGCTCCTCGGTCTCGACCGACACCGACGCCGGCTTCGGCATGGGCTTCGGATACAACATCGACGAGCACTGGCTGGCGAGCTTCGAGTTCGGCTACAACCAGATGAGCTACAGCGCCACCATCGCCTCGGCGGACAAGCCACCGCAGGCCAGCTCCAAGCTCACGGGCACCGCCGAGATCAGCCGCCTGGGCGGCAGCATCACCTACAACCTCCTGGCGCAGCCGCTGACGCCGTACGTCCTGGGTGCGATTGGCTGGTCCTACGTCGACAGCAACATTCCGAACGGGCCGCCGCAGTCGGGTTGCTGGTGGGACCCCTGGTGGGGCTACATCTGCTCGACCTGGCAGTCCACGCACAGCAGCAACTCCTTCACGTACGGTCTCGGGGCGGGCATTCGCTGGGACGCAGGGCGCAGCTTCTTTACGCGCCTGGGCTACGAGTACGACTGGATCGACCTGCCGCAGGCGAGCAGCGCGCCCGGCTTCTCCCAGCTGCGCCTGCAGTTCGGAGCGCGCTTCTAGGCTGCTTCCCATGCTCAGCCTCGCACGGCGCACCGTGCGAGGCTGAGCCCGATGCACCGGCAGCGCGGGCCGGGCGATGGCAGGTCCGGCCCGCGCGGGCGTTGCAAGGCAGGGCGCTCGAGTCATGCACCTGAAGCTTCCGCCGCCATCCTTCCGACTCCTGCCGCTCGCCCTCTGCGCGGCCGCGCTCCTGCTTTGCGGGTGCGGCGGCAAGAAGCCCACGAAAGAGCAGGCGATCACCCAGTACAGCCGGGAACTGCACGATGCCGTGGCGGACCAGGTCCGCGACGAGGGCCGCAGGGTGCAGATGCTGGCGCTGGTCGACCGCCTCGAGTCGCTGCAGCTGCGCTTCGCCCAGGACACCGAAGCCCTGGTGGCCAGCTACCGCAAGCTGGACGCTGATTACGGCGCGAGCCGCGCCGCATTCGAGCAGCTGTTTGCCGACTACAACGCCACGCGCATCCGGGCGCGCGGCGAGGCGCTCGACCTGCACTTCCAGCTCGCCGCACTCGCCACCGAGGAGGAATGGCGCCCCATTGCCCGGGCAGAGAGCCACCTGTACGAGGCAGTCAGCACCGCGCGTGCGGCGGACGAGCCCAGATGACAAGCCCCCGCCGCCAGCGCGGCCAGTTACTCATCCTGCTGGGCATGTGGCTGTTCTTCGGCGGCGGCGCCTCCGGCGCGCTGATCGTCTACGACCAGCCGGTCTCGCACCTGAAACAGTCGGTCGAGCGCGTCATTCCCAAGGGCAGCCAACGGGACTCGCTCGAGTCGGCCATTGCCACGTGGGAGTATGTCCAGAAGCTCCACGCGGAGGCATTGATCGATGACCGCGAGCGGTTGCTGAAGCTGCTCGGGCGCAAGGACACCCAGCGCGACGACCTCGAGCCGCTCATGGCGAAGCTGGACAAGCGGTTCGTGATCATGGACTGGGACTTCCTCAACCTGCGCTTCAAGCTGAAGGAACAGGTCTCGAGCGAGCAGTGGGCGCAGATCGTGGCGCGGCCGGGGGGCTAGGCGCGGCGTGGCGACTTTCCGGCGCGCGGTGCTTCTCGCCCTGTGCCTCTCCGCCCTGGAGGCCACCGTCGCGGGGTCGGCGCTCGCGGCCACCGGGGCGGCCGCGAGCGCGCAGATGCTCTCCGCCCTGCGCTCCAAGGTCCCGCTCAATCCCATCGGCCTCACGGCTGATCCTTACGCCGCACGCAGCGCCGGCGCGCCGCGCCTGCCGCCGGCCGGAACGGTGTGCGGCGTGCGGTTCACGGGCGACCAGGTGCACTACGACCTGGGGACGTTCACTAGCAAGGCGGCGGCCGCCAGCGCCGGCTACGCCGTCACGCACTACGGCGGCTGCGGCACCTGCTCGACGCTCCAGGACCTGGCCGTGTACCTGGAAAAGCCCGACCTCACCGCGCCGGTGCGCCGCTGCGGAGTCGCGCTGGAGGAAGCGAAGGTACTCGCCTGCCTCAAGGAGCTGGGATTCAGCCCGGCCTGCGCCTGGACCTGGCTCTACAACATTCAGAACACCCGCCGCCAGTGCCTCAGCGTGTGCGCGTGGAGTTGGATCGAGGGCGAGGAGTCGACCCAATCGGGGGGTCACCTGAACAGTTGCCTGCAGTGTGACGAGGATCGTTCCGGGCCGGTCTTCAAGGCCACCGCCGGGCGTACGCGGCGTAACTCCGGGATCCACTCCTCGATCCCGCGCCCCGACGATGAAATCGCGCCCGTGGTCCACGACTACGTTCCGGGTGTGCCACGCTAGTGGCCGGCCGGCCTTGCCCTAAGGGGCACCGGTGCAGCCGGATCGCGTGCTTGTGGCTGGCGGTCGGCGCGGAGTACGCTCGGCCGCACACCCACGGGAGGCCGAGATTCAGCAGCCGGTCACCTTCTGATTTCGGCCTCGACACGGGAGCTCAGTGATGCGTGTTTTCAGGAAAAGTGGTCTCGCCGGCGCGGGGATCCTGTGCCTCCTCGGCGCAGCGCCGGTCCTCGCGCAGCAGGCCGGACCCGTCGTGGTGGTGGCCGAGGACAGTGCCGCGAATTCGGACGCCATCTTTCCGCTGTGGAAATCGCTGCTCGGCGACAAGAAATTCCTGCCGCCCTACGGCATCAACCTGGTCGTGCTCGATCTCTCCGGGCAGTGGGACGTCAAGGACTTCTCCGCGGCCGTCAACGGCAACGAGCTGGCCTCGCTCAATGGTCGCGCCGACGTTCATCCCTTGACCTACGGGGTACGTGGCGATGTCTGGGTGCTGCCGTTCCTGAACGTGTTTGCGCTGGTGGGCGGCGTGAAGATGAACATCGGCGTGGTGGGTTACGACCTGCCCCTCGGCATCGGCGGAGGTTTGCCGCCGGAAGTGATCCGCGGCGACGTCAACTTCAACCTCGACTTCACCGGCTACTACGGCGGCGGTGGCTTCGTGCTGATGTACGGATACAAGAATTTCTTCACCTCGGTGGATTACTCGGCCGTCTGGACCCACCTGCAGTCTTCGACATCCGGGGTCGAGGGGAACGAGCTGCGCACCGACACCGCCTCGTTCCGCGTCGGCTACATCGCCGGTGCCGTGCAACCCTATATCGGCGGGCGCTGGGTCAAGAAGATCGATCACTTCGAAGGCACTGTCGAGGGGCCGAACGGCACGCCCGTGACCTTCGCTGTCGACCTGCGGGCCCCTGCGTGGAACTACACCGCGGGTATGCACGCGATGGTTGCCAAGCACTACGAACTCATCGTCGAGGCCGGATTTGGCGACCGGACGCACGGCCTCGTGAATCTCGGTTACCGCTGGTAGGCGGTGCAGTGCTCGGCCGGTCGCCGAGGGCCGGCGGGCTTGATCACTTCCATGGAACAACCGCAGCGCGGGCGCTGCGTCGCGCCGGGGCAGCAATCGACTCGCTGGCGTGCGGGTGACCGTGGCGCGACTCGCAAGATAGCGGGCGCGATTCTCGCAGTCTCGCAGAGCCTGCACGCCGGGGCGGCCGCAGCTGCGACCCCGGAGGAGGCTGCGAGGGCGCCCGAGGCAACCCTGCAGTCAGACTCGCCCGGTCCTGCGGCCCCGGCAGGCTCGAAGTTCAAGGATCCCGGCGACGGCCAGTTCGACGTGAGCCAGGTGCTGGAGAAGCCCCACGGCTTCCTGCCGGTGCCGCTCGTGGTGACCGAGCCTGCCGTCGGTTACGGCGGCGGTGTGGCCGGGATGTTCCTGCGCCCGCGCAGGGATGCGGGCGCCGAAGGTTGGGCGCGCCCCAACATTTCGGCCCTCGGCGGACTCGGGACCCAGAACGGGACCTGGCTGGCATTCGCCGCCGACTCCAGCCGCTGGGTCGGCGGGCGGCTGAGCACCCTGCTGGCCGGTGGCACCGGCAAGGCCAACCTGGATTTCTACGGCGCAGGTCTGGGACTGCCACAGCCGGACCAGCCGTACCGCTACTCGCTGAAATTCAGCGGTGGGGTGGCCCAGGCTGACTGGCAGCTGATGCCCCGGTCGCCCTGGTCCGCCGGTCTGCGCTACGTCTACGCCGAGATCACCCCCGAGCTGCGCGATCCGGCAGAGTTTCCGGTGCCGCCGGTGCAACGCGGCGTGACGGTCTCCGCTCCCACGGCGATCCTCGAATACGACTCGCGCAACAACATCTTCACCCCGACCCGCGGCGTGTACGCGGAGACCTCCTACCTCGTCTCGCGGCGCGGGCTGGGCTCGAGCGTCGACTTCGAGCGCTTCGAGCAGATCCTGCTCGGCTGGCTGCCCCTGCCGCACGACGTCACGCTCGGCGGCTGGGCCAACTATGCATGGGCCTCCGCAGGTGCGCCGTTCTTCTTGCGGCCCTACGTCCAGCTGCGCGGCGTGCCGGCGATGCGCTACCAGGGCGACCAGGTCGCCTCCCTGGAAGTGGAGGCGCGCTGGCAGTGCTCGGGCCGCTGGAGCCTGGTGCCCTTTGCGGGCGTCGGGGCCACGCGCCTCGACCGCTCGCTGACCCCCACCAGCGGACAGCGCGTGGGCAGCGGTGGCCTCGGCATCCGCTACGAGCTCGCGCGCAAGTTCGGCCTGCATGCGGGGCTGGATTTCGCGCACAGCGCGGGGACGAACGCGGTCTACCTGCAGATCGGCAACGCCTGGTTCCGGCCCTGAGAAGCTCCCGGGCGAACGCAACGCGGCTATGGAGCGGTAGCAGGCAGCGCCAGCTCACCCTGTGAGCTGAAGCGCACGGCACCGCCGGTCGTCGTGTTCAGCTTGCCGTGCAGCGCGTAGTCGAGCCGATCGACGGACTTGCCGCCCATCAGGCCGATCGCCTGGCTGAGGATTCCCATCACCGAGACCGACACCGGCACGCCGATGACCGTCTCGCCGAATGCCGGCACCGTGCCGCTCTCGCTGCTCACCCCGGAGGCGAAGCTCTTGTCGAGCACCCTGAGCTCCACGTAAATGCCGTTGTAGGCGATCGGCGCCTCGTTGGGGTTCTGGACGCGCAGCTTGAGCAGCAAGCGCGCCTCCAGGCCCTCGCCTTGAGCCGGCTCCATGCCCACGACCGTGACATGTGGGGGATCCGGACGCGACAGGCCGGCGCACGCTGAGAAGCAAAGTGCACCGGCAATCATCACCGCCAGCAAGGGCAGTCTCCACGGAGTCTGGTTACGCATGAGTCCTGGCTGTCCTTCCATACGGAAAACACCTACAGCGCTCGGCAGAAGACCGAACTCCAACGGCTCAGCCGTTCTGGCAATTTTGATCCCCCGGCGGGAGCCGGTCGATGGCCCAGTTGCCTGCCGAGCACAACTCGGTTGAGGGGATTGTGCCCCTTGGGGCAGTAGACCGCGCATTGCAGCGGGCTAGTGTACCTAGGCGGCCCGTATTACTGTTCTGACGAGGTTCGCCTATGTCAAAGAAGAAACTGATCCTCATCTGCGTAGCTCTCGCGGCGGCCGTCGCTGTGGGAGTGGGTTGGTGGATGCTCTCCAAGCCCAAACTGCCACCGGGATTCGCCGGCGGGAACGGCAGGTTGGAAGCGCAACCGATCGACGTGGCGGCCAAGTACGCCGGTCGGCTGAAGACGGTCACGCCCCGCGAGGGAGATACCGTCGAAGCGGGCGAGATCGTTGCCACCATCGACACCCAGCCCCTCGAGGCGCAGCTGCGCGCCGCGCAGGCGAAGATCGTCGAGGCGCAGAACAACCTGCGTACCGCGCGCGCGCAGGTGCAATCGACACAAGCCCAGCTGAATCTGGCCAACAAGCAGCTCAAGCGCGCTCAGGAGCTGGTGAAGACCGGTGCGGTCAGCACGCAGGAGCTGGATGCGGACCGGGCCAAGGTGGACGTGGCACAGGCGGATCGGCTGGGCTACGAGGCGCAGGTGACACGTGCGCAATCGGCGATCGATGCCGCCAAGGCTGAATCGGAGCGGCTGCAGGCCGAGATCAACGACAACACGCTCACGGCACCGGTGCGGGCGCGCGTGCAGACCCGCATGGCAGAGCCGGGCGAGGTGGTCGCCGCCGGCGGCAAGGTCCTCTCGCTGCTCGACCTGAGCGACGTCTACATGTACGTCTTCCTGCCGACCGCGGATGCCGGCAAGGTCGCGCTGGGGGCCGAGGCGCGCATCCTGCTTGATGCGATGCCCCAATACCCGATCCGCGCCGTCGTCTCCTACGTCTCCCCGAATGCCCAGTTCACACCGAAGACCGTGGAAACGGCCGAGGAGCGTCACAACCTCACGTTCAAGGTGAAACTGCAGCTGGACAAGGAGAAGCTGCGCGAGTACGAGAAGTACGTGAAGGCAGGGCTGCCGGGCATGGGCTACGTGCGCCTCGACAGCAATGCCGCCTGGCCGCAATGGTTGCAGGTGCAGGCGCTCACGGAGAAGCCCTGGGCCGCCACCGGCTCGAACGAGCCGAAGTAGCCGCCAGCGGGCACGAGATGGACATCAGCGTGCACGACTGCGTGGTCCGGCTGCAGGGTGTCAGCCAGCGCTACGGCAAGGCCGTCGCGCTGGATGACATCAGCCTGGAAATCCCCGCCGGGAAGATGATCGGCCTGATCGGCCCGGACGGCGTCGGCAAGTCGACGCTGCTCGGCATCGTGGCCGGCGTGCGTCGCCTGCAGGGCGGAAAGGTGCAGGTGCTCGGCGGCAACATCGACGACGCGAGCTTCCGCAATGCGGTCTCCTCGCAGGTGGCCTACCTGCCGCAGGGTCTTGGCAAGAACCTCTATCCGACCCTGTCGATCTTCGAGAACGCCGATTTCTTCGGCCGCCTGTTCGGTCAGTCGCGCGAGGAGCGCGAGGCGCGCATCAGCGACTTGTTCGCCAGCACCGACCTGTCGCCCTTTCGCGAGCGGCCGGCCGGCAAGCTGTCCGGTGGCATGAAGCAGAAGCTGGGGCTGTGTTGCTCGCTGATTCACGACCCTGAGCTGCTGATCCTCGATGAGCCCACCACTGGCGTCGACCCGCTGGCGCGGCGCCAGTTCTGGGAGCTGATCGCACGCATCCGTGTCCGCAGGCCCAGCATGAGCGTGCTGGTGGCCACGGCCTACATGGATGAAGCGGAAGGCTTCGATTGGCTGGTGGCCATGGACGCCGGCAAGGTCCTGGCGACGGGTACCCCGGATGAGCTGCGACGCAGCACCAACGAGACCACGCTGGAGCGGGCATTCATCAAGTTATTGCCCGAGGAGGCGACGCGGGGACACAAGGAACCGCAGATCACCCCCTACAAGTCCAGCGGCGGTCCGCCGGCCATCGAGGCCAAAGGCCTCACCCAGCGCTTCGGCACCTTCACCGCCGTCGATCACGTCAACTTCCGCATCGAGCGGGGCGAGATCTTCGGCTTCCTCGGTTCCAACGGCTGCGGCAAGACGACCACCATGAAAATGCTGACCGGCCTGCTGCCCCCGACCGAGGGGACGGCGCTGCTGTTCGGCAAGCCGGTGAAGGGCGGCGACGTCGAGTCGCGCCGGCGCGTGGGCTTCATGACCCAGGCGTTCTCGCTCTACACCGAGCTTACGGTGCGCCAGAACCTGGTATTGCACGCACGACTGTTCGACCTGCCGCCCGAGAAGGCGAGCGCGCGGGTGACGGAACTGCTGACGGGATTCGGACTGGAGCAAGTCGCCGATACGCTCACCGAGAGCCTGCCGCTGGGGATCCGGCAGCGGCTATCGCTTGCCGTCGCGGTCATTCACGAGCCCGAGATGCTGATCCTGGACGAGCCGACCTCCGGGGTCGACCCGGTCGCCCGCGACGGCTTTTGGGAGCTGCTCATCCGCCTGTCCCGCGAGAACGGCGTGACCATCTTCCTCTCGACCCACTTCATGAACGAGGCGGAGCGCTGCGACCGCATGTCGATGATGCACGGCGGCAAGGTGCTGGCGCAGGGACCGCCCGCGCAGCTGGTCGCCGAGCGCAAGGCCAAAAACCTCGAGGCGGCCTTCATTGGCTATCTGGAAGATGCCGCCAAGGAGCAGGCCGCCGCGCGCGGCGAACCTGCCGCCGCGGCGGCCGCGCCCGCCGGCGCGGAAGTGAACGTCCCGCAGACCGCGCACGCTGCAGTGAAGAGTCGCTTCAGCTTCGGGCGGGTCTGGGCGTTCGCGCGCCGCGAGGCGGTGGAGTTGCTGCACGACCGGGTGCGCCTGGGATTCGCGGTCGCCGGGCCGCTGCTGCTGATGGCGGTGTTCGGCTGGGGCATCTCCCTCGACGTGGATCACCTGCCGTTCGCGACCCTCGACGGCGACGACTCCTCCCTGAGCCGCCAGTACACCGACAACTTCCGTGGCTCCTACTACTTCGAGGAAAAGTCGCCCCTGTCGGGCTACCCGGAGCTCAACCGCCGCCTGCGTAACGGCGAGTTGCGCATCGCCCTCGACATCCCCGCGGGATTCCAGCAGGACCTCGCCCGGGGGCGCCAGCCGGAAGTGAGCGCGGTGCTGGATGCCGCCATGCCATTCCGCGCCGAAACCGCGCGCAGCTATGTCCAGGCAGTGCACGGCCAGTACCAGGCCCGCCTGCGCGAGGCCAAGGGACTGCCACCGGCGGCCTCGCCGATGAAGCTCGAGACACGCGCGCTCTTCAACCAGGACTTCAAGAGCATCTACGCGATGGTGCCGGGCGACATCATGCTGCTGCTGATGCTCATCCCGAGCATGCTGACGGCCTTGAGCGTGGTGCGCGAAAAAGAGCTCGGCTCGATCGCCAACTTCTACGCCGCGCCGGCGACGCGGACCGAGTTCCTGCTCGGCAAGCAGTTGCCGTACGTGACGGTGGCGCTGATCCAGTTCGCGACCCTGGTGGCGCTGGCGGTGGTGCTGTTCCAGGTGCCCGTCAAGGGCAGCTGGCTGACCCTGATCGTCGGCGGCGTGCTGTACGTGCTTGCCAGCACGGGCTTCGGGCTGCTCTTGTCGGTGTTCGCCAGCACGCAGACGGCCGCCATCTTCGCGGCCGCCATCATCGCCATCCTGCCGGCGGTGCAGTTCTCGGGCATGTTCGTGCCGGTGTCGTCGCTCACGGGGGGCGCCTGGTTCGCCGCCAAGATCTTCCCCAGCACCTACTTCCAGGCCGTCAGCGTCGGCACCTTCACCAAGGCGCTGCGACTGGTGTCGCTGTGGCCGCAGGTCGCCGCGCTGGCGCTCATTGCCATCGTCTACTTCCTGGTCTCCGTGCTCCTGCTCAAGAAGCAGGAGGCGTAGCGATGAAAACCCTCAAGCACATCGGGCAACTGGGCGTGAAGGAGCTATTGAGCCTGGCCCGCGATCCGGTGTTGCTGTTCCTCATCGCCTACTGCTTCAGTTTCTCGGTGTATACGCCGGCCAAGAGCGCGGTCATGGACGTGATCAACGCCTCGGTCGCGGTCGTCGACGAAGACGATTCCGAGGTCTCGCGCAATATCCGCGCCGCGCTGCTGCCGCCCCTGTTCCTGCCGGCGGCGCGCATAGCCTTCAGCGACATCAACCGTGCGATGAACGCCGGCCAGTACACCTTCATCATCGACATTCCGCCGCGCTTTCAGCAGGACCTGCAGCGCGGCGTCACCACCACCGTGGAAATCATCGCCGATGCCACTGCGATGAGCCAGGCCGGCCGCGGGCCCGAGTATATCCGCAACATCATGGACCACGAGGTGCGGCCGTTCTGGGCCGGCAGCCGCGACCCGCGCAATCAGGACCTGGTGAAGCTCAACATCCGCGCGCGCTTCAACCCCAACATGCAGCAGAGCTGGTTCGTCGCCGTCAACCAGATCATCAACAACATCTCGGTGCTGGCCATCTTTCTCTGCGGCGCCGCGGTGCTTCGCGAGCGCGAGCATGGCACCCTCGAGCACCTTCTGGTCATGCCGCTGCGGCCCGCGGAGCTGATGTTCGCCAAAATCTGGGCCAACGGCATCGTGGTCATCGCGGCGGTCATGCTGTCGCTGTTTCTGGTCGTCAAGGGAGCCCTCGGCGTGCCGGTGGCCGGATCCATCCCGCTGTTCCTGCTCGGACTGACCATCTATCTGTTCTCGGTAACGGCGCTCGGCATCATGCTGGCGACGCTGGTCCGCTCCATGCCGCAGTTCGGACTGCTGGCCTTCCCGGTCTTCATCGTGATGAGCCTCCTGTCCGGTGGCCAGACGCCCCTGGAGAGCATGCCGCTCGCGCTGCAGAAGATCATGCAGGTGGTGCCATCGACGCACTTCGTGAGCTTCTCCCAGGCGGTGCTGTTCCGTAATGCGGACTTCAGCATGGTGTGGCCGGATCTGACCAAGATGTTCGTTATCGGCTGCGTGTACACGGTGTACACGCTTTCAAGATTCCGCAAGATGCTTGCGGCGGTTCAATAAAGGGGCTGCCAGTGAACGTGCGCACTGTGAAGATTTCTGGACCCACGCGCTTAGTCGGCGCCTCGCTGTTGGTGCTGGCCCTGGTCGGCTGCGCGGTAGGGCCTAACTACACGCGTCCGGACACAGCGCCGGTGAAGGAATTCAGATCCCAGGTCGGTGCATCCGAAGCGGGTTCGCTCGCTGACTTGCCGTGGTGGCAGGTGTTCAATGACCCGGCGCTGCAGGGACTCATCCGCGAAGGGCTGGCCAACAGCTACGACCTCAAGGCGACCTTGGCGCGCATCGACGAGGCGAGTGCGCAGGTGGGCATCGTGCGTGCCGATCTCTACCCGCAGGTCGGCTACGGTGCCCTGGCGGTGCGCCAGAAATCGTTCGTGCCGTTCGTGCCCGGGCAGAACCTCACCTACAACACGTTCGGCATCGCCGCCAGCGCGGCGTGGGAGCTGGACGTGTGGGGGCGCGTCCGCCGCTCGACGGAGGCCGCGCGCGCCAACCTCTATGCGCAGGAGGACGTGCGGCGCGCGGTGATGTTGAAGCTGGTGAGCGACATTGCCGCCGGCTACTTCCTCCTCATCGAACTCGATCGGGAGTTGGCCGTCGCGCAGGAGAGTGCCGACACCTACAAGAAGACCTACGACCTGTTCAATCAGCGCTTCCAGGTCGGACGGGACGCCAAACTCGGAGTGGTGCGGGCCCAGGCCAACTACGAGGCCAGCACCGCCACGGTGGCGGCGCTGCACCGCCTCATTACGCAGCAGGAGAATGCGCTGTGCGTGCTGCTGGGCGCCTACCCCCGGCCTATTGCCCGCGGCAAGGCGTTGACGGAACAGACCGCGCCGGCGACTCCGGTCGGGTTGACGACCGATCTGCTCGAGCGGCGCCCGGACATCCTGCAGGCCGAACAGGTGATGATCGGCGCCAACGCCGAAGTTGGTGTCGCCGTGGCCAACTACTTCCCGCGCATCGGGCTCTCGGCGCTGTTCGGCTATGAAGGGGCAAAGTCCGGAAACCTGTTCAAGAACGACTTCAGCATCTGGAATATCGGCGCCAACCTCGCGGGTCCCATCTTCCAGGGCGGCCGCCTGCAGGCCGCCTACCACGCGCAGCAGGCCTTCTGGGATGAAAGCATCGCAAATTACAGGAAGACCGTGACGGTCGCGTTCCAGGAAACCTCAGACGCACTGATCGCGCAACAGACGCTGGGCACGCAGCGCGAGGCCCAGCAACGTCAGGTGGCGGCGTTGCGCGAGGCGGTTGATCTGGCGCTGCAGCGCTACGACGGCGGTCGGGCGACGTATCTGGAGGTGCTGGAGGCTGAGCAGCAGCTGTTCCCGTCGGAAGATGCCTTGGCGCAGACGCAGCGCGATCAGCTGGTCGCCGTGGTCAGCCTCTACAAAGCGCTCGGGGGCGGCTGGAAGCTGACCGACGCGGAGTGGACGGCACCGCACTGACATTCGATTAAATCCTTAGCGTGAGACAGAAAGTGGCTACAAAATCCAAACCAAAAGGTCCCCGCAAGGGGCGCGACCAGGAGAGCGGCGCGCGCGAGAAGATGCCGCGCAAGGAGTTCGAGAGCGAGCTCGAGAAGCTCGACGCCGAGCTCGTCAAGCTGCAGCTATGGGCGCAGAAGGAGGGGGCGCGGATCGTCGTGGTCTTCGAGGGGCGCGATGCGGCGGGGAAGGGCGGTGTGATCAAGCGCATCACCGAACGCGTCAGCCCAAGGGTCTTTCAGGTGGTGGCGCTGCCCGCGCCGACCGAGCGCGAGAAGACGCAGCTCTACCTGCAACGCTACATGGCGCACTTCCCGGCTGCGGGCGAAATTAAGATCTTCGATCGCAGCTGGTACAACCGCGCCGGGGTCGAGCGTGTCATGGGCTTCGCCACCGAGAAGCAGGTGCGGCAATTCCTCAAGCTCTGTCCGATCTGGGAGAGCGTGGTGGTCGGCTCCGGCATCATCCTCATCAAGTACTGGTTCGAAGTCAGCCAGGATGAGCAGACGCGGCGCTTCAAGTCACGCATTAACGACGGCCGCAAGATCTGGAAGCTCAGTCCGATGGATCTGGAGTCGCATCGCCGCTGGTACGACTTCTCGCGCGCCCGCGACGACATGCTGCTGGCGACCGATTCATCGATGGCGCCCTGGTACATCGTCGACGGCGACGACAAGCGCCGGGCGCGCCTGAACTGCATCAGGCACCTGCTCAGCCTGATCCCCTACAAGGAAGTCAAGCGCGACAAGGTCAAGCTGCCCGACCGGCAGAAGCCCAAGGGCTATGTCGAGCCGCGCAATCGATCCTACAAACACGTGCCACAGGTCTATTGAGCCGGAACAACACCGTGCAAAGACCTGTGCATAGCATCGAACGCTCTGCTGAGGCAGCCTGAGGCGTGCGGTGAAGACTCCGGAGGCCAGGAACATGAATCACGTCGCAACGGGCGTGAAGCTGGCGTGGCTGGTCACGGCGCTCTACTACTTCTACCAGTACGTGCTGCGTTCGGCGCCGGCGGTCATGATGCCGGAACTGTCGCAGGCCTTCGGTCTCACGGCGATGGGCGTCGCATCGCTCGCCGGCCTCTTTTACTACGGCTATTCGCCCTTCAGCCTCGTGGCCGGCGTGGCGCTGGACCGCTGGGGCCCGCGCACCGTCGTGCCCATCGGGGCGGCCGCAATCGGCGTGGGGGCGCTGCTGTTCGCCAGTGGCAGCAGCTCGCTCGCCGGGGTCGGGCGCTTGGTACAGGGTGCCGGCGGGGTCTTTGCACTGCTCGGCGCGGTGTACCTGGCGACCACGTATTTTCCGCCCTCGCGTGCCGCGACGTTGATCGGAGCGACGCAGATGTGCGGCATGGCCGGCGGATTCGCCGGCCAGTTCATGGTCGCGCCCGCGATCACCGCCGGACTGCCGTGGAACCGCTTCTGGGTATACATGGGCTTCGCGGGCCTGGCTCTGAGCGTGCTGCTGCTCGCATCGCTGCCGCGCACGGCGGCGCCGCAGCGCAGCGGGGGGTGGCTCAAGCAGGCCGGCCACGCGTTGGCCACCGTGTTCAGCAATCCACAGTCGATCATGTGCGGGCTGATCGCGGGACTGATATTCATTCCGACGACGATCTTCGACATGGTGTGGGGCGTGCGCTACCTGCAGGAAGCGCACGGCTTCGACTATGGCGAGGCGGTCATGCGCTCCTCGATGGTGCCGCTGGGCTGGATCATCGGCTGCCCGCTGCTCGGCCTCATCTCGGACCGGCTGGGGCGCCGCAAGCCGGTGATCCTGGTGAGTGCCCTGGTGCTGCTGGCATGCCTGGCGTGGATTCTGTTCGGCCCGCACGAGCAGCTACCGCCGTATGCGGTCGGCTTCGTCGCCGGCGTTTCATCGGGTGCGGCGATGATCCCGTACACGGTCATCAAGGAAGCCAACCCGGCGAACATGAGCGGCACCGCCACCGGCGTGATCAACTTCCTGAACTTCACGCTGAGCGCCCTGCTCGGACCGCTGTTCAGCGGGCGTCTCGGCCAGGTCTCTTCAGGCCTCTCGGCCCGTACCCTCGAACACTATCAGACCACGTTCTGGCCACTGTTGGGCGGCGTGGCACTCGCGATCGTGCTCACGCTGCTGCTGCGTGAGACCGGCACCGCAACCCGCCGCAGCGTGGCGGCGGCGACTAGCTCGTAGAGGATGGCGATGGCACAGGAAACCGGCACTGGAAGATACGAACAGCTCATTGCCCTGTGCAAGGGCCTGCCGCCTGTTGCCACCGCCGTCGCGCATCCTTGCGAGCAGAGTGCGCTCGCGGGGGCGGTCGAGGCCGCTGCCGCAGGACTGATCACCCCGATCTACGTGGGGCCGAAGACGCGCATCCTGGAGGTGGCACGCCAGAGCGGCGTTGCCATCGATGCCTCGCAGATTGTCGATGCCCCGCACAGCCATGCCGCCGCCGCGCAAGCGGTGGCGCTGGTGCGCGAGGGACGCGCGCAGCTGTTGATGAAGGGCAGCCTGCATACGGACGAACTGCTCGCCGCGGTTGTGGCGCGCGACACGGGTCTGCGCACCGGACGGCGCCTGAGCCACGTCTTCGTCATGGACGTGCCCACCTACCACAAGGTCCTGCTGGTGACCGACGCGGCGATCAACATCGCTCCAACCCTGGAGGACAAGGCCGACATCTGCCAGAACGCCATAGACCTGGCCATGAGTCTCGGGCTCAAGCAGCCCAAGGTCGCGATCCTCGCGGCGGTGGAGACGGTGAACTCCAAGATGACGGCGACCGTCGATGCCGCCGCTTTGTGCAAGATGGCCGACCGCGGGCAGATCCGTGGGGCGTTGCTGGATGGGCCACTGGCCTTCGACAACGCCATCAGCCGCGAAGCTGCCCAAACCAAGGGCATCAAGTCTGAGGTGGCCGGCGACCCCGACATCCTGGTGGCGCCGGATCTCGAAGCCGGCAACATCCTCGCCAAGCTGCTCAGCTTCCTCGCCAGGGCCGATAGCGCCGGGCTGGTCGTCGGGGCGCGGGTGCCGATCATTCTGACCAGCCGCGCCGACAGCGTGCGTGCCCGCATCGCCAGCTGCGCGGTGGCCGTGCGGGCGGCCCACGCCCGGCAGAGCGCCGGATCATGAGCATCAACTCCATCAACGTGGCCGCGGGAACTCTTGCATGGGCGAACTTGCGCTCGTCCTGAACTCGGGCTCCTCGAGCCTTAAGTTCGCCGTGTTCCGCGCCGTAGCGGGTGATGACTGGCCGCTGCTGGTGCGCGGCAATATCCAGGGAATCGGCACCGCACCGCAGATGTCGGCCCACGATCAGGACGGCGCCGCGCTGAGCATCCCGCCGGCCACACAGGTGCGCGACGCACAGAGCGCGCTCACCCACGTGCTGGGTTGGTTGCGCAGCCGCTTTGCCGCGGCTGACCTGTTCGCCGTCGGTCACCGGGTGGTTCACGGCGGCCCGCGGCACGCCGGTCCGGCGCTCGTGACACCCGAGGTGCTGAGCGAGCTGCGCGCGTTGGTGCCGTTTGCGCCGCTGCACCAGCCGTATAACCTCGCCGCCATCGAAGCCGCGGCGCAGCAGCGGCCCGGTGTGCCGCAGGTCGCCTGTTTCGACACGAGCTTCCACCGCAGCCTGCCGGCGGTTGCCAGGCTGGTTCCCCTGCCAGCGGCCCTGGGCGAGAAGGGCCTGCAGCGTTACGGCTTCCACGGCCTGTCCTACGAGTACATCGCCTCCGTGCTGCCGCGGGTGGCCCCGCAGATCGCCGCGGGACGCGTCATCGTCGCGCACCTGGGCAGCGGTGCGAGCATGTGCGCCTTGCGCGCCGGGGTGAGTGTCGAGAACAGCTTCGGGTTCACGGCGCTCGACGGCCTGTGCATGGGCACGCGTCCGGGCAGCGTTGACCCGGGCGTGATCCTGTACCTGTTCCAGGGGCTTGGCATGTCGGCAAAGGAGGTCGAGACTCTGCTGTACAAGAAGTCCGGGCTGCTGGGAATTTCCGGCCTCAGCAACGACATGCGTGAGCTGGAGCGCAGTGAGACCGCCGGCGCTCGCCTGGCCGTGGACTATTTTCTTTACCGTGCCGCGCAGGAGATAGGGGCGCTGTGCGCCGTGCTCGGCGGCATCGATGGTTTGGTGTTCACTGCAGGCATCGGTGAAAACTCACCCTACGTCCGGCGTCGTATCTGCCAGGCGTGCGCCTGGCTCGGAATCGAGCTCGACGAGGCCGCCAACCAGGCCGGCGCGACTCGCATCAGCACCGCAGCCAGCGCCGCCTCGGTGTGGGTGATCCCGACGAACGAGGAGCTGATGATCGCCCGGCACACCGGGCGATTGCTTGCAGCGGACGGAGCCGCCCGCCGCCAGCGGACCGGATCCCCCTGAGGAGTACTGCTTATGGCCGCAATCTCTGCACCTGAACGCCCCGCCGCCCCGGATCGATCACCTTGGCGTGGCTTTCGCTCCGGAATCTGGCAGAAGGAAATCGATGTCCGCGACTTCATCCAGCAAAACTACACGCCATACGAGGGCGAGGCGTCATTCCTGCAGCCGGCGACGGCGCGCACCCGCGGCATCTGGGACAAGCTGCAGGCTCTGTTCGTCGAGGAGCGGCGCAAGGGAATACTCGATGTTTCGCAGATTCCCGCTTCGATCACCGCCTATGCACCGGGCTACATCGACCGCGAGAAGGAGATCATCGTCGGTCTGCAGACCGACGCCCCGCTCAAGCGCGGCATCATGCCCAACGGCGGCTTCCGCCTGGTGGTGAATGCCCTGAAAGCCTACAAGTACGAGCCCGACCCGAAGGTGGTCGAGATCTTCACCAAGTACCGCAAGACGCACAACGATGCGGTGTTCGATGCCTATCCCGCAGACGTGCGTCTGTGCCGCAGCTCCCACATCCTCACCGGTCTTCCGGATGCCTACGGCCGCGGGCGCATCATCGGCGACTACCGGCGCGTGGCGCTCTACGGGGTGGCGCGTCTCATCAAGGCCAAGGAGGAGGAGCACGGCGCACTCGATGCCCAGCCTTCTTCCGATGCCATCATCCGCGACCGCGAAGAGCTTTCCGAACAGATCCGCGCGCTGCGGGAGCTGCTCGAGATGGCCAAGAGCTACGGCTTCGACCTCTCGCAGCCGGCTGCCAGTGGACGCGAGGCGGTGCAGTGGCTGTACTTCGGCTACCTGGCGGGCGTCAAGGAGCAGAACGGCGCGGCGATGTCGCTCGGCCGCACCTCCACCTTCCTCGACATCTACCTCGAGCGCGACATCGCCGCGGGCGTGCTGTCGGAGGAGCAGGCGCAGGAGATCATCGATGACTTCGTCATCAAGCTGCGCATCGTGCGCTTCCTGCGCACCCCGGAATACGATGAACTGTTCGCGGGCGACCCCACTTGGGTGACCGAGTCGATCGGCGGCATGGGGGAGGACGGGCGCACGCTGGTGACCAAGACCAGTTTCCGCTTTCTGCAGACGCTCTACAACCTCGGTCCGGCGCCGGAGCCCAACCTCACCATCTGGTACTCACCGCGGCTGCCGGACGCCTTCCGGCGCTTCACCGCCAAGGTCGCCATCGACACCAGTTCCATACAGTTCGAGAGCGACGAGACCATGCGCCGCGCCTGGGGCGATGACGGGGCGATTGCCTGCTGCGTCTCACCGATGATGCTGGGCAAGCAGATGCAGTTCTTCGGCGCGCGGGCAAACGTCGCCAAGTGCCTGCTGTACGCGATCAACGGCGGCCGCGACGAGCTGAGCGGCAAGCAGATCGCCCCGGCCTTCCCGCCCGTGCAGGGCGACATACTCGACTTTGACGACGTGCTCGATCGGTTCGAGCGCATGATGGATTGGCTGGCGGGCGTCTATGTCAGCGCCATGAACGTCATCCATTACATGCACGACAAGTACGCCTACGAGCGCCTGGAGATGGCGCTGCACGATTATGCGCCGCTGCGCACCATGGCCTTCGGCATGGCCGGGCTATCGGTCGTGGCGGACAGCCTGTCGGCGATCAAGTACGCCAGGGTGCGGGTGGTGCGCGATGCCACGGGCCTCGTGACCGACTACCAGATCGAGGGCGACTTCCCCAAGTTCGGCAACAACGACAACCGCGTGGACCAGCTCGCTTCCTGGACGGTCAGCACCTTCATGGGCAAGCTGCGCAAGTACCCCACGTATCGCAACGCGCTGCACACTCAGTCCATCCTGACCATCACCTCGAACGTGGTGTACGGCAAGGGTACCGGCAATACGCCCGACGGTCGTCGCAAGGGCGAGCCGTTCGCGCCCGGCGCGAACCCCATGCACGGCCGCGACTCGCACGGCATACACGCAGCTGCAGCCTCGGTCGCCAAGATCCCGTACAGGGACGCACAGGACGGTATTTCGCTGACCGTGTCGCTGGTGCCAAGTGGCCTCGGACGCGCCGACGCGGAACGGGTGACCAACCTGACCAGTATCCTGGACGCCTATTTTGGCGTCACCGGCTACCACATGAACGTCAACGTCCTTAATCGCGAGACGCTCCTGGACGCCATGGACCATCCGGAGAAGTACCCGAACCTCACCATCCGCGTCTCCGGTTACGCGGTCAACTTCGTGCGCCTGACGCGCGAGCAGCAGACGGACGTCATCAACCGCACCTTCCATGGAGCGTGAGGAGTGTCATGGCAGACAGCACGGGTAAACAGACTTCGCTTGAGGCGAAAAGCCCCTTCGAACTGCGCGTCAATCTCGGTAACGACGTTCCGGAGACCGACGTGCGCACGGCACTGGCGCAGGGTGACATGGGCTTCATGCACTCCTTTACCACCGGATCGGCCGTGGATGGCCCGGGCGTGCGCGTGGTCGGCTGGACCAGCGGCTGCATGTGGCGCTGCCAGTATTGCCACAACCCGGATACCTGGACCATGCGCAACGGCATTCCGGTGAGCGCCCCGCAGGCGATACAGGAGCTGAGCAAGTACCGCCACGGCCTGAAGACCATGTCCGGCGGCGTGACGATAAGTGGCGGGGAGCCGCTCATGCAGCGGCGCTTCACGATCAAGGTGCTCACCGGCGCGAAGGCCATGGGGATCCATACCGCCATCGAGACCAACGGCTTCCTCGGTGCCGAGCTGAGTGATGCGGATCTGGACAACATTGATCTGGTGTTGCTGGGCCTCAAGGCCTGGGGCGAGCGCCATCGCGCGCTCACCGGGCGCGACAATGCGCCCACCCTGGAGCTGGCGCGCCGCCTGGCGGCGCGTCGGCTGCCTGTCTGGGTACGCTTCGTGCTGGTGCCGGGGCTGACCGATGACGCGGACGAGATCGCTCAGATCGCCGACTTCGCCGCCGGTCTGGGCAATGTCGAGCGCGTCGATGTGTTGCCCTTTCATCAGATGGGACGCTTCAAGTGGCAGGCCCTCGGCATCCGCTATCCGCTCGAACATGCCGAGCCGCCGAGCAACGAGGCAGTCGAGCGGGCCTGCGGCATGTTCCGCGCCCGCGGCCTCCTCACGCACTGAGCTGCCGTGCTCGCCCCTCGCGCCGCATCAACGCGCCTGACCGCATGACAGCCGTGGTGACCGTGCAGGTGCTGAATCAGATGCGCCATGTCCGTTAAACCCAGACGCCCCGTGCCGGCGGCCGCACCGCGGCGCAGCGACTGGTTGCACTGGCTGCCGGGGCTGGAGACGCTGCGCGAGTACCAGTCCGGCTGGCTGCGGCAGGACATTTTCGCGGGGCTGGTGCTGACCACGATGCTGGTGCCGGTCGGCATCGCGTACGCGAGCGCATCCGGGATGCCGGGGGTGTGCGGGCTGTACGCGACGATCCTGCCGCTGCTGGCGTACGCGTTCTTCGGCCCCAGCCGCATACTCGTACTGGGGCCCGACTCGGGCCTGGCGCCACTGATCCTGGCGGTGGTGCTGCCGCTCGCCGCCGGCGACCCCAACCGCGCCATCGCTCTCGGTGGGGTGATGGCAATCGGCTCGGGGGTCATTTGCCTGACCGCGGGCTTTGCCCGGCTGGGATTCGTGACCGAGCTGCTCTCCAAGCCCATCCGCTACGGCTATATGAACGGCATCGCGCTGACCGTGCTGCTCAGCCAGACCCCCAAGATGTTGGGCTTCTCCGTCACGGCGAAGGGACCGCTGCGCCAGGCGATTGCCATCGTTCAGCAGTTACTGGCAGGCCGGGCCAACCTGGCCGCCGCGGCGATCGGGGTCGGCACGCTGCTGCTGATCCTTCTACTCAAGCGTTACCGCCGCACGCCGGGGCTGCTGACCGCGGTGCTCGCCGCCACGCTGATCGTGGCGGCCTTCGATCTCGATGCGCGCGCGGGCGTTGCGGTCCTCGGGCAGCTGCCGCAGGGCTTACCGAAGCCCAACCTGCCGCTCATCCCCTGGGCGGACCTGCCGGCCGTGCTCACCGGCGCCCTGGCGGTGGCGCTCGTGGCCTTTGCAGACACGAGCGTGCTTTCGCGCACCTACGCCGCGCGGCTGCGCAGGCCGGTGGACCCGAACCAGGAAATGATGGCGCTGGGAGCGGCCAACCTGGCCGCGGGTTTCTTTCAGGGGTTTCCGATCAGCAGCAGCTCCTCGCGCACCCCAGTCGCCGAGGCCGGCGGTGCAAAGACTCAGCTTGCCTCGGTGGTCGGGGCTGTCGCGATTGCCTTGCTGCTCCTGTTCGCGCCGAACCTGCTGCAGTTCCTGCCCCAGTCCGCGCTCGCGGCCGTGGTCATCGCGGCCGCCGTCGGTCTGTTCGAAGTCGCCGACCTGTTGCGCATCTATCGCGCGCAACGCTGGGAGTTCTGGCTGTCCATGGTCTGCTTCGCCGGCGTCGCGATATTCGGCGCGATACCCGGCATCACGATTGCGATTGTGATCGCGGTGATCGAGTTTCTCTGGGATGGGTGGCGGCCGCATTCAGCGGTGCTCGGCCGGGTGGACCACGTCAAGGGATTCCACGACATCACGCGCTATCCGGGGGCGCAGCAGCTGCCGGGACTGGTGATGCTTCGCTGGGATGCGCCGCTGTTCTTCGCCAACGCGCAGTGGTTCCGCGAGCGGGTGCATCACGCGCTGGCCAGAGCTCATACGCCGGTGCATTGGCTGGTGGTGGCCGCCGAGCCGGTCACCAGCATCGATGTCACCGCCGCTGATACGCTGGCTGAACTTGATGATGAGCTGCGCACGGCCGGCGTGCAGATGTGCTTTGCCGAGATGAAGGACCCGGTCAAGGACAAGTTGCACCGCTTTGGCCTGTTCGGGCGCTTCGAGGGCAAGCTGTTTGCAACGCTCGATGAGGCGGTGGACGCCTATCTTGAGGTTCATCACAGCCGCTGGACACGGGGAGTCGAGCCTGCAGGCCCCTGACGGTGCCGCCAAAAAAAAGCCCCGCATCGCGGGGCCTTTCAAATTTCATCGGCCTGACTCGGTGGGTCGCCGTCAGCTCCTTCCCGCCGGCGGTGTGGACTTCCCGTCCTCCCCGCCAATGGCACGTCGCGTCATCACGAGCATCTAATCATTTCCCGGCTGAAACGTCTGGAGCCGTTGCTCCGGCTTCTATCGTGAAGACCCGCGTGTTAATCCACGCGCTTGTCGTTCCGTGACAACCACAACAATTTCGCAGCTGTCTTTACCCGTGCCCGCTTCGATCCCCGAACTTTCTGTTGTGTAAACCCTTCAATTCTATGGCTTCTACGCATCACCGCCGAACTGCACAGTAAGCCGGAAACAGAAAACCTTTTAAAGACGGTGCGTTGGAACCCGATTGTACTCGTTCCAGCCGAAAAAGCGATGTCGTGCATTAGAGACAATCCAGGGCAGAAGCGACCCTTGCGTACCTGCATGCGACATAATTCGCGAGCGGCCGCCAAACACAGGGCTCCTGTCGCTTTCCGTTGCGACGGCGTGGATATATCGCTCAGCGCGGCAGGCGGACCGCGAGGCGCACGCCGCGGCCGTCCGGGAGGTTCGTCGCGGAGGCCTGCCCCCCGTGGAATTCGGCGATCAGCCTGACGATGTAGAGCCCAAGCCCGAGGTGGCCGTCGGACTCGCGGCCCACGCGCGACTGCCACAGCGACTCGAACAGCCGGCCTTGCAGCTGCGGGGGAAGAGGCGGGCCGGGGTTCTCGACCTCGATGAGGACCGCCGCCTCGGTCGCACCCAGGCGGACGGTGATCAGCGCGCCCGGGGCGCTGAAGTCGACCGCGTTGTCGATGAGCTTGTCGAGCATCTGCACGAGCAGATCCGGCGCCCCCGTGAGCGTCACGGCCGGCGCGCCGCACTCGAACTGGAACTGCCGATGCGGGAACGCCGCCCGGTAGGCGGCCACGGCCGAGGACAGGACGGACACCAGATCGAAGGGCAGCCGTTCGGCGTTGCCGATGCTCTCCTCGACGCGCGTGGCCGCGCCCATGGCGAGCACGATCGCGCCCAGCCGCTCGCTGCCGTGGCGCGCGCGCTCCAGGTACGCATGCGCTGCGGGCGACAGCGCCTCGGACTCCAGATTGTCGAGCGAGGAGCGCACGATGGTCAGCGGCGTGCGAATCTCGTGCGCCAGCTTCCCGGCGAGCGTGCGCAGGTACTGCGTGTACTCATCCAGGCGGGCCAGCAGGGTGGCGAAGCTGCGCGCCACGGCGCCGAGCTCGTCGCGCGCCTGGGTCTCCGGAAACTCGGTCACCAGCCCGTGGCGGGTCAGGGCCGACTCGGCCGCACCCCGCAGCCGTGACAGGCGCAGCGCCAGCCACGCGGCAAAGGCGAGCATCACGCCGACCAGCAGCAGGCTGGTGAAGAGCGTGAGGTTGAGCATGCGCATCAGCGCACGGTCCCGCAGGCGGATCCAGCGATCGGCGGCCTGCGTCACCTCGAGCTCGCCGATCGTCACCTGGCGGTCGCGGTCGTAGATCGGTGCGCGCGCCTGCAGGAGCGGGCGCCTGCCGGGGCTGTCCACGAAGCGGCGGTAGAGCCGCGCCAGCAGCGGCGGCCCGCCGTCCGCGACCGTGACCGCGGCCGGCGCATCGGCGCTGGCCAGGACCCGCCCCTGCGGGGTCATCACCGCAATCCTCACTCCCGGCTGCAAGAACTGCGTGAGGTAACCACCCAGCTCCGGTGCGGCGAGGATCAGGTGCCCCATGGTGTGCAGGTCATCGCTGCGCAGCGTGCCGTAGCTGACCGCCGCGCCGCCGCGCACGTCGCGATCGTCCACGAGCACGCCGAAGGCGCTGCCGAGCATCGACAGCGGCACGCGCACCTCGACGCAATAGCCCGTGGCGGTCGGGCGCCAGGCGCCGCGGATGCGCGGCTCGAGTTCGACGCTCTGCCGGCCGTACTCGCCGCTGACGATGCGGCGCGCCACGAACGGCCCGGGCCCGGAGGCCGCCAGCAGCACGCGCCGCTGCTCGCCCTGGGGGTCCTCGAAGCCGAGCCACACGCGGTCGCCGAAGGTTGCGGGCTCGAGCGTCCGGTTGCCGCCGGCATCGAACACCGGGTGCGGGTCGTGCACGTCCAGCAGCACGTACAGCATGCGTTCGTGCACGCCGGTCAGGATGGAGAAGCGGTGCGCCTCATCGTGCGCGAAGCTCTGCCAGGCCGAGGGCTGCTGCGGCCAGTCAGCGGCGTACCCGTCCAGCGGCGGGGCCGAGGCCAGCGCCAGCGGCTCCAGGTCATACGGTCCGCGCAGGAAATCATCCGGGTCGGTGGGCCGTTCCGGCGGCGGGGTCACCGAGTCCGCGCCGCTCGCGGCGCTCTCGTCGGGGGGATGCGGCGGGGCCTGCCGGTACATGAGGTCCGTGCGTCCCTGCAGCGAGGCGGCGATGCTCTGCGCGACGCCCTGCAGCGCCTCGAGCTCCCCGGCACGCAGCGCCGACTCCATCTCGCCCGCGTAGCGGCAGCCGGCCCACGGCAGCACCAGCGTCACGAGCCCGAGCAGCAGCAGTTTCAGGCGCAGCGACATGCCGTGCGGCTATTCGACCCAGCGGTAACCCATGCCATACACGGTCTGCAGCGCGTCGAACCCCGGGTCGAGCGCCTGGAACTTGCGGCGGATGCGCTTCACGTGCGAGGTGATCGTGTTGTCATCGAGCACCACGCTGGCGGCATCCATCAGCTGCTGGCGGTTCCTGACATGGCCGGGGTGCCGCGCGAGCGCATGCACGATCCAGAACTCCGTGAGCGACAGCAACACCACCTGGCCGTTCCAGAGTGCCTGCATGCGCTCGGTGTCCAGTGTGAGCGGGCCGCGCCGCAGCACGTCGCTGGGCTCGTGCGGGCGGCGCAGCGCATCGATGCGCCGGAACAGCGCGTTCACGCGCGCCGTCAGGTGCGGCAGGCTCAGGTCCTTGGTGAGAAAGTCGTCCGCTCCCAGGCGCAGCCCGGAGACGGCGTCGAGTTCGCTGTCGCGCGCGGTGAGGAAGATGATCGGCAATTCCGCCGACATCGCCCGCAGCTGGCGGCACAGCTCGAAACCGCCCTCCGGTTCCTCCTGCAGCGAGATGTCGATGACGGCCAGGTCCGGCAGGCGTGCGGCGAAGGCGGCCATCGCCTCGCTGCGGTTGCCGTAGGTGCGCACCGTGTAGCCCTCGCGCGTGAAGGCTGCGGCGTAGTTGTCGCGGATCGCCGGCTCGTCCTCGACGATCGCCACCAGTCGCTTCATGTGACTAGGCTACAGGCTGCCTGCGCACCGTGAAAGCGCCGCGGGCACGCCGCCACAATGCGCCACAATTGTTCGCCGCCGTGGCATGTTTGCAGCGCTCGCTGGACCGGCGCCCGCCGGATGCTCTGGTTGGGAAGACAACGGAGCGCTCCATGGATACGCAGTGCGCGCCGGCTCGCCGCCGGCAGATGATCGTCAACTGGCTGGGACTGGCGGTGCTGCTGGGGCTGGGCATCGTGACCGGCCCGGCGGGTGTTGCGCTCGCCCCCGCCGACCTCCCGGCCCCGCAGGTCCCCGCCGCCGGCGGGCGCTGAGGCTCAGAAGGCGTTCAGTCCCGTCAGCTGCCGGCCGATGGTGAGCTGGTGGATGGTCTCGGTGCCCTCGTAGGTGATGACGCTCTCGAGGTTGAGCATGTGGCGGATCGGGGCGAACTCGGCGGAGATGCCCGCACCGCCGAGCATGTCGCGGCAGTCGCGCGCGATGTCGAGCGCCATGCGGCAGTTGTTCCACTTGGCGAGCGAGACGTGCGCCGGCTGCATCGTGCCGGCATCCTTCATGCGGCCGAGCTGCAGGGCGAGCAGCTGCGCGGTGGTGATGCGGCGGGACATCTCGGCCAGGCGCACCTGGATGGTCTGGTTCTGCGCCAGCGGGCGACCGAACAGCACGCGCGTGGCGGTGTAGTCGAGCAGGCTCTTCAGACACGCCTGCGCCGCGCCGATGACGCCCCAGGCGATGCCGTAGCGCGCCTGGGTGAGACAGGACAGCGGGCCTTTCAGGCCGACCACGCCCGGCAGCACCTGCTCCTTGGGCACCACGACGTTGTCGAAGAACAAGGCGGAGGTCACCGAGGCGCGCAGCGAGAACTTGTTCTCGATCTCCGGTGCCGAGAAGCCCGGCGTGCCTTTCTCGACGATGAAGCCGCGGATGCCTTCCGGGGTCATCGCCCAGATCACCCCCAGGTCGGCGATGGCGCCGTTGGTGATCCACATCTTCGCCCCGTTCAGCACCCAGTCGCTGCCGCGCTGCTTGGCGTGCGTCTTCATGTTGGCCGGATCGGAGCCGCCGTGGGGCTCGGTCAGGCCGAAGCAGCCGATCAGCTCCCCGCGCGCCATGCGCGGCAGGTACTTGCGCTTCTGCTCCTCCGAGCCGTAGGCCCAGATCGGGTACATGCACAGCGAGGACTGCACGGAGACGAAGCTGCGGATGCCGGAGTCACCGCGCTCGAGCTCCTGGCAGATCAGGCCGTAGCAGATGGCGTTGAGGCCGGCGCAGTCGTAGCCGTGCAGCGAGGAGCCGAGCAGCCCCAGCTCGGCGAGCTTGGGCACCAGCTGCTTCGGGAAGCGGTGCTCCTCGAAGGCCTCCCGGATGATGGGGAGCACCTCGGCATCGACCAGGCGGGCGACCGAGTCCTGCACCAGGCGTTCCTCGTCGGTGAGCGCCCCGCGCACGTCGAACAGGTCCATGGGGTCGATGGCGGCGGCCGCCTGGGTCGTGGTGTGGGCTGCGGCGTGGGCCACGGCACTCTCCTGGGCAATGGGGTCCCCGGCTGGGGCGCGCATGATAGCGGGAATGCCCACGGGCGCATATCCGCCCGGCCCGGCGGTGGCGTGCGCGGGCGCCTTCGGGCACCCTCGCTCCATGAAAATACCCGAGATCCTCATCGTCGAGACCGTCCACCAGCCCGGCAGCCTGGCGAGCGTGCTGCAGGTGATCGCCGATGCCGGACTTGCGATCGAGCACCTGAACGCGCTGCGGCGCGACCAGGGACGCACCCTCTGGGAGATCACGCTCGAGATGGACGAGGAGGCCGATCGCTCGCTGTACGAGCGCATCGGCGCGCTGCCGACGGCACGCTTCATCGGCAAGTCCGATCGTGTCTTCAACCGCCACCGCGGCGGGAAGATCCGCACCGTGGCCAGCATGCCCATCAACACGCAGCAGATCCTGCGCGACCTCTACACCCCCGGGGTGGCGCGCGTGTGCCTGGCGATCCAGAAGGACCCGCAGGCGGCGCGCGAGTTCACCGCGCTCGCGCGCACGGTGGCGATCGTCACCAACGGCACGGCGGTGCTCGGCCTGGGCAGCATCGGTGCCCTCGCCGGGCTGCCGGTGATGGAGGGCAAGGCCGCGCTGTTCGCCGAGACCGTCGGCATCAACGGCGTGCCGATCCTGCTCAACGAAACCGAGCCGGAGCGCGTGTGCGCGGCCGTCATGGCCATCGAGTCCTCCTTCGGCGCCATCCAGCTCGAGGACTTCGCCGCACCGGAGTGCTTCGCGATCGAGCAGACGCTGCAGGCGCGGCTGGCCAAGCCGGTGCTGCACGATGACCAGCATGGCACTGCGGTCGTGGCGCTCGCCGCGCTGATCAACGCCACCCGCTTCGCAGGACGGGACCTCACGGCCGACACCGTCGGCCAGGTGGGGCTGGGGGCGGCCGGCACCGGCATCGTGCGCCTGCTGCGCGCCTACGGGGTGAAGCGCATCCTCGGCACCGACCGCAACGCACAGGCCGTCGCGCGCCTGGAGGCCCAGGGGGGTGAGGGCGTCACCCTGGAGGCACTCATGCAGCGCAGCGACGTGGTGATCGCCACCACGGGCGTGAAGGGCCTGATCCGCCCGGAGTGGGTCCGCCGGGGCCAGGTGATCCTGGCGCTGTCCAACCCGGACCCCGAGATCGAGCCCCTCGCGGCGCGCGAGCGGGGAGCCGCCTTTGCGGCCGACGGCAAGGGCATCAACAACGTGTTGGCCTTTCCCGGGCTGTTCAAGGGAGCGCTCGAGGCGAACGCCCGCGCCTTCACCGATGCCATGCTGATGGCCGCCGCACGCGCGATCGCAGGACTGGCGCACGGGGACGAGCTGGTGCCCGACCCGCTCGACAAGCAGGTCCACGAACAGATCGCCGCGGCGGTGCGCCGGGCGGCGCACTGACAGTCAGCCCGGATCGTCGAACCAGGACAGGGACAGGATGCGCCAGGTGCCGTTGACTTGGGCGAGCTGGAAGAGCTTGGTGCCCTGGCCCGCATAGTCGGCGCCGTCCATGAGCCCCGCCTTCGCGTAGCGCGACACCCGCATCGCGACCGGGCCGCGGATCGTGGTCGTCGCCTGCAGCTCCCACTCGTGGAATTCGCGCAGGCGGCCGCTGCTGAGGAGCTCGACGCGCGGCCGGGCGAACTGCGCCGGCGAGAAGAACTCGCAGCCGCCGGCGCGGTGCTGGCAGATCACGGCGCGCTCGGTGAAGAGTCCCACCAGGGCGGCGATGGAGGGCACGGCGCCGGCGCGACTGTCGAAGGCGCGGAAGAACTCGCCGACGAGGGTCTCGATCTGCGCAGGATCCGGCATGGGTGGCGCGGTGGGCGGCCCGCGCGGTTCAGTACCGCAGGTCGATGCGGCGGTAGAACGCGGCCAGCAGCCACAGCGGGCCGATCAGCAGGAACTGCACGTCCTTGAAGAAGGACGGCCGGCGGCCTTCGAGGAGGTGACCGACGAACTGGCCGATCCAGGCGAGCACGAAGACGGTGAGCGAGGTCTTCCACAGCGGCCAGGGCAGGCCGGCGAGACCGTGCACGATCAGCAGCAGGCCGGCGAAGGCCAGGGCGATGCCCACCGCCAGCCGCGGCGACAAGGCGAGGTAGTAGAGGATGGTGAGGCCGGCCACCCCGGTGGCCCAGTTCAGCCAGGGGGAGACGGCCGCGACGGACGCCGGCACCGGCACCGCCCAGAAGAACCCCATGACCGCCAGCACGATCGCGGGGACGCAGATCCAGTGCAGGAGCTTGTTGGCGGGATGCTGGTGGCTGAGGGCGTACTCGCCCAGCCAGTCCTCGACGGTGCGCATGGCCGCCACGCTACCGATTCGACCTGGCAGGGGCAACCGGGGAGGTTGCCCCTGCCACCGTCGCATCTCAGGCAGCCATCAGGCCGCGCAGCTTGCCGAGTGCGCTGGACTCGATCTGGCGGATGCGCTCGGCCGATACGCCGTACTTGTCGGCGAGCTCGTGCAGCGTCGCCTTGTCCTCGGTCATCCAGCGGCGCTGGACGATGTCCCGCGCCCGCTCGTCCAGCCGGTCCATGGCGCCGCGCAGCCGGTCCGCCTCGTCATCGCTGCTCTCGGCGTCCTCGACCTGCTCGGCGGGGTCCGCATCGGGGGCCGGCAGGTAGGCGGCCGGGCTGTAGGCCTCCTCCTCGTCCGCCTCCGGCGTCGGGTCGAAGGACATGTCGCGTGCCGCCAGGCGCTTCTCCATCTCCGTGACCTCGGCGGTGCTGACCCCCAGGTCGCGGGCCACCGCGGCGGTCTCGTCCGCCGTCAGCCAGGTGAGGTTCTTCTTCATGCGGCGCAGGTTGAAGAACAGCTTGCGCTGCGCCTTGGTGGTGGCGATCTTCACCAGCCGCCAGTTGCGCAGCACGTACTCGTGGATCTCGGCCCGGATCCAGTGCACGGCAAAGGACACCAGGCGCACGTTGACGCTGGGGTCGAAGCGCTTGACGGCCTTCATGAGGCCGACGTTGCCCTCCTGGATCAGGTCACCGACCGGGAGGCCGTAGCCGGAGTAGCCGCGGGCGATGTGGACCACGAAGCGCAGGTGCGAGAGCACCAGCTGCCGCGCGGCGGCCAGGTCCTGCTCGTTGCGGAAGCGCTCGGCGAGCGCGCGCTCCTCATCGCGGCTGAGGACGGGAATGCGGCTGACCCGCTCGAGGTAGGCGTCGAGACTCCCCAGCGGGCCGGCCAGCGAGTGATCGCCCGTGCGGGCAACAAGTGCACCTGCGGTCATGAAATCTCCCTTGGCTTGGGTGGGCATTCTAGCAGTCGCCTATTTAGAGTGCTAAACCCCGCGCGGGTTCCCCGGGGCGGGCATCACTAGGGTCTTGTCAAACAAGAGCTTGCGCGCCCGGCGGCGGGCGTGGGAATCCCCAAAAAGAAAGGCATGCGGGCCTCCTTTGGGAGAGCGGTCTGGGCGCGCCCGGCCTAGCTGCAGCCCCAGCTTTGCCGCCAGCGACTGCGACCGAGCGGGATCGCGAATGCCTGTTTGGACTGAGTCCGGACGCATTAGTTCACACGGCGCGCGGGTCCGGGGGGCGGAGGCACCGTCCCGCTCAAGGGCATCGCCGCAGGCCCGCGCCGCAACGGATCCGGGGCACACGATGCGGCCGTTCACGGGCCAAAGGCTGCCGAGCCTGCTGTCGGCGGGGTTCGTGGGCCGCGCGGCCGCGGAGGGTCTCCAGGGCGCCGCGCCGGCGCCGCGGTGAATCTGCGGCGCTGGCGCGCCGTGACGAGGTTCGCACCGCGTGGCGAGCCTGCCTGTTGCAATGCTCCCCGGCGGGAAGCCGGTCGCACGGCGGGCAGCTTCGGGGGGTCCTGGCCGCACGCGCACGGGCAGGTTCGCAGCAGCGCTCGACGGATTCACACGGGCCTCGTGTTATGCCCGCGTGCACCGCGCGCCCCCGATCCAACAGCGCGAAAACTTAAAAGTGCGTCACGTATGGCTGACATAAGACGTGCTCTGATAGCATCATCAAGCACTTGAGCGATGAGGCGCACGTGGATTCGATGACTTTTGCCCGCGGTACAGGGATGTCGCTGCTCGCCGGCCTTCTGCTGGCCATCACCTCCATCGCCCCGGCCGCCCCGCGCGAGGCCGGCCTCGTGCCGGCGCACCTGAAGTACCAGGAGCGTTCCGCGCTGTCAGGTCCGGCCCTGCGATCGAGCGCCGCGCTCGTGTTCGATACCACCCACTCGACCGTGCTGTACTCGCGCAACTCCGCCACCGCCGCGCCGATTGCCTCGATCACCAAGCTGATGACCGCGCTGGTGGTCAGCGAGGCCGAGCAGCCGCTGGATGAGGAGCTGATGATCACCGCCGAGGACATCAGCGTCGGCAAGATCAGCTACTCGCGCCTGATGCCCGGTACCCGCCTGACCCGCGGCGATCTGATGCACCTGGCGCTCATGTCCTCCGAGAACCGCGCCGCCCATGCGCTGGGTCGCAACTACCCCGGCGGGGTCGGGGAGTGCGTGCGCGCCATGAATGCCAAGGCGCGCGAGCTGGGCATGACCTCCACCCACTTCGTCGAGCCGACGGGCCTTTCGGACGAGAACGTCGCCAGCCCCGAGGACCTGTCCAAGCTGGTGATGGCGGCGGCCAAGGTGCCGGCGATCCGCGAGTACTCCACCGACAGCGAGCACGACGTGCAGGTGGGACGCCGCACGATGCGCTTCCACAACACCGACTCGCTGGTGAGCAAGGCCGACTGGGACATCGTGGTGCAGAAGACCGGTTACATCGCCGAGGCCGGCCGCTGCCTGGTGATGCAGACCGTCATCGAGGGGCGCTCGGTGGTCATCGTGCTGCTGAACTCGTTCGGCAAGCGCACCCGCACCGCCGATGCCGCGCGCGTGCGCAAGTGGGTCGAGGCGACCCTGCTTGCCAACGCGCCCCGGGCGAGCACCTAGCACCCGCCGCTCCCGCCTCCTCAGGCGCGCGGCTCGATGCGGCTCAGGTGCCGTGCCGCCGAGATCCACGCGCCCAGCCAGCCGAGCACCAGTCCTGCGCCCAGCAGGATCCCTACGTCCTGGGGCGCCAGGCCCTGCAGGCTGAACTGGCTGCCGTACAGGCGGGCGAGGTGGGCCACCGAGCCTGCCAGCACACCGACCGCCAGGGCGACGATGCCCCAGGCCAGCAGCGCGCCGCCCACCCCATAGAGCACCCCGGTGTAGAGGAACGGCCGGCGCACGTAGGCGTTCGAGCCGCCGACGAGCTTGATCACCTCGATCTCGTCATGGCGGCTCTGGATCTCCAGGCGGATGGTGTTGCCGACGACCGCGAGCACGCCGATGCCGAGCAGGGCTGCGGCGATCATCAGCAGGCGGCGCAGCACCTCGAGCATCGCGTTGAAGCGGTTCACCCACTCGGCGTCCACCTGCACCACGTCCACTTCCGGCCACGCCCCGAAGTAGCGGCGCAGCGACTCGAGGCTGGCGCCGGAACCCTCCTGCGCCTTCGGCCGCACGTGCAGCACGTGCGGCAGCGGGTTCTCCTTCAGCGCCTCGAGCGCATCGCCGAAGCCGGAGTAGGTGCGGAAATCCTCCAGGCCCTTGTCCGCGGGGATGAGGGTCACCTGCGCCACGTCCGTGCGCTGGCGCGCGTTCTGCGCCAGCTGCTGCGCTTTGGCGAGCGGCACGTCGGTCTTGAGGTACACCGAGATGTCCACGGCGCTGGCGAAGTTCCCGGTGGCGGCCTGCGAGTTGCTCACGAACACCCGGAGCGCTGCCGGCAGCGCCAGCGCCAGGGCGATGACGAACACGGTGAGAAACGTGGCCAGCGGGCTGCGCACCAGGCGGCCGAGCGAGCCCAGCAGGGCCTGCACGTGGCGGCTCATCGCTCGGCCACCACGCTCGGCAGGGTGTCGGCGAGGTCGCCGTGGACCTTGCCGTCCTCCAGGGTGATCACCCGCTCGCCGAACTCCTTCACCACGTGCATGTCGTGGGTGGCGATGAGCACGGTGACCCCGACGTCGGCGAAGCGCCGGAACAGGCGCATCACCTCCATCGACAGGTCCGGGTCGAGGTTGCCGGTCGGCTCGTCGGCGATCAGCAGCGGCGGCTTGCTCACCACGGCGCGCGCGATGCCCACGCGCTGCTGCTCGCCCACGGACAGCTCGGTCGGCAGCAGCCGCTCCTTGCCGAGCAGGCCCACCTGATCGAGCGCGGCCCGCACGCGCTTGTCGATCTCCTTGAGCGGGGTGTGCGCCACCGCCAGGGGCAGCGCCACGTTGTCGAACACCGGGCGGTCCGTGAGCAGCTTGTGGTCCTGGAACACCACGCCGAGCTGGCGGCGGAAGGCGGCGATGTGCCGTGCCTTGAGCGTCTGCGTGTTGCGGCCACCGACCAGCACCGCGCCCCGGGTCGGGCGCTCCAGCAGGCCGATGAGCTTGAGCACCGTGCTCTTGCCGGCCCCGGACCGGCCGGTGAGGAACACCATCTCGCCGCTGTTGATGTTGAAGCTGACGCCGCTCAGCGCCTCGCGCCCGTTCGCGTAGCGCTTGGATACCTTGTCGAAGACGATCATGCCGCGCCGGCCCCCTCGACGAGCGCGGCGGCGAAGGCGGCGGCGTCGAACTCGCCGAAGTCCTCCGGGCCCTCGCCGACGCCGATGTAGCGGATCGGGATCTTCAGCTGCTGGGCGATGGCGACGACGATCCCGCCGCGCGCGCTGCCGTCGAGCTTGGTGAGCACCAAGCCGGTGACGCCGACCGCCTCGCGGAACTGCCGCGCCTGCGCGAGCGCGTTCTGGCCCTGGTTCGCATCGAGCACCAGCAGCACCTCATGCGGGGCGTCCGCGTCCACCCGCTGGATGACGCGCTTGACCTTCTTCAGCTCCTCCATCAGGTGCGACTGGCTGTGCAGCCGTCCGGCGGTGTCGGCCAGCAGCACCTGCGTGCCGCGGGCGCGCGCGGACTGCAGCGCATCGAACATCACCGCACCCGGGTCGGCCCCGTTGCCCTGGGCGGCGAAAGCCGCGCCGGTGCGCTCGGCCCAGACCTTCAGCTGCTCGACGGCCGCGGCCCGGAAGGTGTCGCCCGCGGCCAGGAGCACGCTGCGCCCCTCGTCGGCGCAGCGCCGCGCGAGCTTGCCGATGGTGGTGGTCTTGCCGGAGCCGTTGACGCCGACCACCAGGATCACGAACGGGCGGCGGCTGTCGTCGATGACCAGGGGCTGGGCACAGGGCTGGAGGATCTCGGTGATGCTCCGGCGCAATGCCGCGACCAGGGCGTCCACGTCGGCGAGCTCCTTGCGGGCCACGCGGCGGCGCAGGTCATCCAGGATGCGCGTCGTGGCCTCCACGCCGACGTCGGCGGTGATCAGACGCGTCTCCAGCTCCTCGAGGATCGCGGCATCGATCTGGCGCCCCCGCACGAGGTCCGCAAGGTCGGCGGTCAGCCAGGAATCGCCACGGTTCAGCCGCGTCCGCAGGCGCTTGAAGAAGCCCGGCTTGTCGGCACCGGGCGCGGCAGTTTCGGCTCGTCGGAACATAGGGGAGGGGATTGTACCGGGCCAAGAAGAAGGGCGGCCGACCGGCCGCCCTTTATCGGTCCGCGCGGCGCGCCGCAGGGGCGCTAGGGCTGGATCACCGTCGGGTTGGCGATGAGCATCGTCGTGCCGGGCGGGGTCTGGGGGAACACCCCGAAGATCGGCTGTCCCGTGAAGGTGATCGACTCGGCCTGCATCTGCTGCGTCGCCGCCGGGCTTGCGGCCGGGCTGATGATCGAGCCGTGATCGCCGACCAGGAAGTTGACGTAGGCGCGGAAGCCGCCTGCGTTCTGCACCGGTCCGGGGGCCGCCGGCGCGGGGATCCGCGTCAGTCCCGCCGG
Source organism: Pseudomonadota bacterium (assembly GCA_018240525.1). GTDB lineage: Bacteria > Pseudomonadota > Gammaproteobacteria > Steroidobacterales > Steroidobacteraceae > 13-2-20CM-66-19. The sequence continues at coordinate 896,233 of JAFEFN010000013.1, read as the reverse complement.
CCCGTAGCCCGAGGCGACGATGAGTCGCTGCGTGGCCGAGTTCGGCACGACCTGGTCCGGCAGCGAGGTGTCGCTGCCGACCACCTGGATGAGGTGTATCGGGTGCAGCGCCGTGGCCTGGGCGATGAAGTTCACCGGGTCACCGGAATCGACCGCGGTCTGCGCATCGCGGAAGAACTGCTCGTAGAGCGTCGTGCCGGGCGTCAGGCCCTGGGCGGCGAGGCCGGCGTCGATCTGCGGGCCGAAGGTCGGCGACTCGCGCAGCAGGTTGGCGAGCTTGCCGCCCGGCATCGCCAGCGTGCCGGTGACGACCTCCGCGGAGGGCACGACGCCCAGGAGCGTGCCACCCTCGATGGCGCCCAGCGAATGGCCGAGGTAATGGATCGCCTGGCCGTTCACGGTGCCGGCCGCCCCCAGGCTCATGCCGGGCAGCGAGCGAATGAGGGCGATCAGGTCGGCCACCCCCTCGCGCAGGTTGTCGCGCGTGGTGAGCACGCTCGTGAGGTTGATGAAGTGCGCGCCGGAGGGGTCGATGGCGCCGTCCGCCCCGGGTGCACCGGTGCCGTTGTTCTCGACGTCCAGGTCGAAGGTGCGCTCGATCGAGCCGGTCGCCGGCAGGTTCAGCCCGGCGTACGCCGGATTGGCGCCGGCGGCGTACAGGGGGTCCTGCTGGTTGGTGATGCCGTGCAGCGGCAGGTCGATCGCCACGACCACGAAGCCGCTGTCACCGAAGGAGTCGGCAACCGCGAAGGCATCCTCGCGGTTGCGCGTGATGCCGTGCTGGAAGATCAGCACCGGCCAGCCGCCGGGGGGCGGGTTCGCCCCGAGCGCGGAAGTCGCGTTGGGCACGGTGACCAGCACCGGGATCTGCAGGGTCTGCGAGGGCACCGGCAGCGGGTTGTAGCGCGTGACCGCCGTGCTGGTCGCGTCCAGCGGGAAGGGCGGCGCGTGCCAGAAGTCGGTCAGCGGCGCGCTCTTGCTCAGGTAGTAGGGAATCGTGAGCGTGCCGACATAGATGTCCGCATGGCCAGGGAGCCCGAGGCCCAGCTGCGCCGTGGTGATCCCGATCGGGTGCACGGTCAGCGGCTTCGGGGCCGTGGTGGCCGAGACCAGCTCCAGCGTGTCGAGCGTGGACTGCGTCGTGAAGCTGAAGGACAGCACCACGTTGGCCGGGTTCACGCCCACGTGCGGGGCGATGGCCAGGTGCGCACCGGTCAGCTGGCAGATCGCGTTCAGCGTCGGGTCGGTGATGCTCGGGCAGGTCGGGTCCCCGGCCGCGAGCGCGGTGAGGATCGCGGCGTAGTCGGTCGAGGGCACGGCGGGGTGGCCGCTCGCATCCTTGATGCCGTTGGTGAGGAACACCAGGTAGCCGGTGCCAGTGGTGCAGTTGGCGCCCAGGAAGGTGCCGTTCTGGAGGCAGGTGCTCGGCATCAGCGGGTGCAGCGGGGTGATCTCGAGGATCTCCGCACCGACGCCCTGGTCGGGGGCGAGCGCCGCGGTGTAGTCGACGCCGGGCGTGAGCGGCGCGCCGGCCACCCCGATGGTGGCCTTGGTGTGGTTGTCGGTGATCACCGGCACGATGATCACGGAGCTGGCCGTGAAGGTGGCCGGGTCCATCGGGCCGCCGAAAGTCTCGCGGATGACGGCGGTGGTCGAGAAGCCATCCAGCCCGTTGATGGCCGCCTGGTTGGGCATGGCCGCGTTCGGTGGCTGGATGTTGAGCGTGCCGTCGGTGGAGCCGGCGAAGTACAGGTCGGTCGGATAGGGGAGTACGCCGGCCTCGGGCTGGAACAACGCGGTGCTGGAGGTCACGACATTGTGGCCGCCGCCGGCGCCGTTGCCACTGGTGGTGTCGCCGGGACCGACCGTGCCATAGCCGCCGCCCGAGCAGGCGGTGATCAGCAGGACCACGGCCGCGGTCAAGGCAGCACTGATTCTTTTCATATCCGTACAACTCCCCGGGCGGACCGACCGCGCCCGCTCGCCGGCGCAGTGTCGGTCGCATGTTGTGATCGCTGGTCGTCGCGAGCCGCTGGAATTCTTTTGCCGTGGCTTGCCGGCCTGACCCCTCGTGCCGGTGCCCTTTGGAAGCGCTTGTCGAGACTCGAAGCTAGGGTACGCTTAGGGGAAGAACAGTGGCAAGGTGCGCCGCGCGGCGCACCGGGGAGTGTTCCGCGTGGGCGCAGCCGGCAAGTCGGGCAGCCGTCCGGGGATGCCGGCGCGACGTGGCAGCCAGGCGCGCGTGCTGCGCATCATCGGCGGCCGCTGGCGCGGCAGGAAGTGGCGCTTCCCCGATCTGCCCGACATCCGTCCCACGCCCGACCGGGTGCGCGAGACACTGTTCAACTGGCTGGGCGGACGCGTCCAGGGCGCGCGCTGCCTGGACCTGTTCGCCGGCAGCGGCGCGCTCGGGCTCGAGGCCCTGTCACGCGGCGCCGCCCACGTGAGCTTCGTGGACAGCGCGGAGAGTGTCGTGCGCGAGCTGCGCTTGCGGCTGGCCGAATGGCAGGCCGCCGATGCGCATGTCGAGCGCAGCGACGCGCTGGCCTTCCTCGCCGGCCGCCCCCAGCCCTTCGACATCGTGTTCCTGGATCCGCCGTTCGCCTCCGGGCTGCTGGCCGCGACGGCCGCGCGCCTGACGGAGCAGCCCTGGCTGGCAGCCGGGGCGCTGGTGTACGTGGAGTGCGCAGCCGGCGAGGCGCCGCCGCTGCCGCGCACCTGGCAGGCGCTTCGCACGAAGCGGGCCGGCGAGGTCGGGTATCATCTGTTCGCGCTCCCCGGCACGGATTCTCCGAAAGCGGCATGAAAAGAAACGCGGTCTACCCGGGTACCTTCGACCCGATCACCAACGGACACATCGACCTGGTGCGGCGCGCGGCGGGCATCTTCGATGCGGTGATCGTCGCGATCGCCGCCAACCCCAACAAGACGCCGATGTTCTCGCTGGAGATGCGCGTCAACCTGGCGCGGCGCGTGCTCGCCGACATTCCCAACGTGAGCGTGGAGGGTTACTCCGGCCTCACGGTGGACTTCGCGCGCGCACACGGCGGCGCGGTCGTGGTGCGCGGGCTGCGCGCGTTGTCGGACTTCGAGTTCGAGTTCCAGCTGGCCAACATGTCGCGCCACCTGGACCGTGATTTCGAGACCGTGTTCCTCACGCCGCAGGAACAGTTCACCTTCATCTCCTCGACGCTGGTGCGCGAGATCGCGACCCTGGGCGGGGATATCCACGAGTTCGTGCATCCCATCGTCGAGGCGGAGCTGAAGAAGCGGCGGCGCGACTAGCGGAGGGACCCCGTCACGGGCACGTCAGGGAAAGCCAGCGCTCGCGTAGGACTCGAGGGCGCGTGGGTGCCGGTCGCTGCGAGCGTGGGCGCGAGCGTGCTGGACGTGGCGGATCTGCGCGTGCGCTACCTGCTGCTGGAGGCCGGCACCTTCCGCATCGTGGACCGCAGCAACCAGGTGGTCGACGGCGGCCGCTACCACGTGAACGAGGCGTGCACGCCTGCGACCCTGGACATGATCGGCGACCGCGGGCCGGGCGCCGGACGTTCGATGCTCGCCGTGTTCGCGCTGCGCGGGGACGAGCTCATGGTCAGCTACGACCTGGAGGGGCAGGCGCGGCCCGAGAGCCTCGAGCCCTCCAGGGACCGGCCTCTGCTGCGCATCACTTACGCGCGCGCGGCGCTGCCCGCGCTCTAGCGGCGCCGGCCTTGCCGGTGCTCGTCTTCCGGGCCGCCTTGGCCCGCTTCTGCGCCACCACCTTCTTCCGGCGCCGCCGGGCGATGCGCGGCAGTCGCATCTTCTGCGGCGGCGGGGGCAGCTTCTTCTCGCGCTTGAGGTCCAGGGCGCGCCACAGGTACCAGGCGGCCGCGGAGCGATGGGGCCGCCAGCGCTCCCCGAATGCCAGCAACGCCTTCGGGTGCGGCAGCGAGGCAAGGCCATAGGCTGCCTGGAAGCCGGCGCGCACGCCGAAGTCATCCACGGGCAGCACGTCCGGGCGGCCGAGCCGGAACATGAGCAACATCTCCACGGTCCAGCGGCCGATGCCGCGCACCTGCGTGAGGCGCTCGACGATCTCATCGTCGCTGAGTGCGGCCAGCGTGGCCCCATCGGGCACCACGTTGGCGAGGGTCTTCTCCGCGAGGTCCTTGAGCGCCGCAGCCTTGGAGCCGGAGAAGCCCGCGGCGCACAGTGCGGCCAGCGGTGCACGGATGATCTCCTGGGGCGTCGGGAAGGCACCCGAGCCGCAGTTGAGGATCAGCCGCCCGAGGATGGTCCGGGCCGCGGTGCCATTGAGCTGCTGGTGGGCGATGGCCTGCGCCAGCGCCTGGAACGGGTGCAGGTCCTCGTCCAGCTCGTTCCGGTAGGGGCCCACGGTGCTGATGAGCGCCGCCATCACCGGGTCGGCCGCGCACAGATGCCGCGTGATGTGGCGGGTCATCGGCTCACCCTCGTTCAGCCCTGGCAGGTCGGGCAATAGTAAGTGGAGCGCTGTCCCTGCGTCAGGGCGCGCACGGGCGTGCGGCAGCGCCGGCACGGCCGGCCCTTGCGCTCGTAGACATACAGGCGCTGGCGGAAGTAGCCCGGATCGCCCTCGGCGCCGCGGTAGTCCCGCAGCGTCGTGCCGCCGGCCTTGATGGCCATCCTCAGCACCGCGCGCACCGCGCGCGCGAGGCGCGCCGCTTCCGCGCGGCTCAGCGAGCGGGCCTGGCGTTGCGGGCGGATGCGCGCGCGAAACAGCGCTTCGCTCGCGTAGATGTTGCCGACGCCGACCACCAGGTGGCTGTTCATCAGCAGGGCCTTGATGGCCACGCGCCGGCCGCGGGTGGTGCGCCACAGGTACTCCCCGTCGAAGGCCGCCGTCAGCGGCTCGGGGGCGAGGTCCTTCAGCAGCGGGTGACGGCGCAGGTCGCCGTCCGCGTACAGCAGGCTGCCGAAGCGGCGCGGGTCGTTGAAGCGCAGGGCCTTGCCCGAGTCGAGCTTCAGGTCGAAGTGGTCGTGCTTGAGGCGCGCGGTGTCCGCGGGCACCACGCGCAGGTTGCCGGACATGCCGAGGTGCACCAGCATGCTGTTGCCATCGTCCAGGCCGAGGACCAGGTACTTGGCGCGCCGCCCGACGCGCTCGATGCGCCTGCCCGCGACCTTGCGGGGCAGCTCGCGCGCCACCGGCCAGCGCAGGCGCGGCTCGTACACGGCGAGCTCGACGATGCGGCGCCGGCGCGCGTGCGGCGCCAGGCCGCGGCGGGTCGTTTCGACTTCCGGGAGTTCAGGCACGCGCGCTGCTGCTGCGCGCGGGGACTACTTGATCTTCGTCTCTTTGTAGGCGACGTGCTTGCGCGCCTTGGGATCGTACTTGCGCACTTCCACCTTGTCGGCGTGCAGGCGCTTGTTCTTGGTCGTCACGTAGAAATGGCCGGTACCGGCGCTGGACAGCAGCTTGATCTTCTCGCGCATGGGGTTGCTCCTGATCGCTCGGCGCTAGGCCTTGAGGCCCTTGGCGCGCAGCTCCACGAGGACCTTGTCGATCCCCTTCTTCTCCACGGTCCGCATGCCGTTGGTGGTCAGGCGCAGGGTGACCCAGCGCTTCTCGGTCTCCACCCAGAACCGCTGGGAGTGCAGGTTCGGCAGGAAGCGGCGGCGCTTCTTGTTGTTGGCGTGGGAGACCGTATTGCCCACCGTGGGGCGCTTGCCGGTGACTTCGCAGACGCGGGACATACGAACAACCTTAAGAGTTTCAGCAACTTGGGAGCGGCCTGGGGTTTCTGAGCTGACTCCCGGGCCGGGCTTTATACCAGCCCGGGGCAGGGATCTCAAGGCACGGTCCGCAAAGCGCCGGGCTGGGCGCCTAGGGCTTCACGGGCGCGGCCGGATGGTAACGCTGGTAGGCGGGCAGGTCCCTGAACAGATCCCCGCGCGACCCGCCGGTGCAGACCGTACGGGTCGGCACGGCGCGCGCGATCACGTCCGGTGTCCCGGGCAGGGGCGCGGGGGTGATGAGGTAGCAGCGGTCGCTCACCCAGACCTGCGTGGACCCGTCCGGCTCACGGTACTGCTCTCCCGCCTGATGCACGGCCACTGCGGGGCCCGACGGCCGCGGGGCCGCCGCGACGGCCGGGTTGTGGTCGAGCGGGCGGGCGGTCACGGCGGCCGCTGCCGCGGCGCGGCGCGCTGCGGCATCCCAGTCGATCGGAGCCGGGGCGGCGGGCGCCGCGGGCAGCGGCAGCGTGATGGCGGTCGAGCGCGGCACCACCAGGGCAGGCAGGCTCGCACCCGCATCCCCGGAGGGCGCGGTGTGCGCGGCGGGCACGGGCAGGTAGATCACCGTGGTGACGACGTCCGCCGCCGGCGCGGACCGGCGCGAGTGGCGCAGCGAGGCGCCGATGACGACCACGAGGCCAGCGTGCAGCAGTACCACGCCACCGAGCGCCACGCCCCGCGGGCCGGACAGCCTGCGCACCACCGCCGATCCTTTCCCCCGCGAGGGCCCCGATGTCAGGTGGACTCAGGGCAGGTCGAATCGTTCCGCAGGCCGGCGCGGCCCGTGGGCATTACAGCAGCCCGTGCTCGCAGAAGGAGAAGCAGCGCCCGTCACCGACGATGAAATGATCGAGCACGCGCACCTCGAGCAGCGAGAGCGCCTCCTGGAGGCGGCGCGTGATCAGCTCGTCCGCCTGGCTGGGCTCGAGGACCCCGGAGGGATGGTTGTGCGCGAATATCACCGCCGCGGCATTGTGGGCCAGCGTCTGCCGCAGCACCTCGCGCGGGTGCACGCCGGCGCGGTCGATGGTGCCGCGAAACAGCTCCTCGAAGCTGATCAGGCGATGGCGGTTGTCAAGGTAGAGGCAGCAGAACACCTCGTACGGGCGGTCGCGCAGCTGGGCCAGCAGGAACGTGCGTGTCGCCTCGGGCGCGGCCAGCGCCGGCCCCGACCGCAGGCACTCGTGGAAGTGGCGGCGTGACAGCTCGACGGCCGCCTGCAGCGTGGCGTAGCGCGCCGGCCCGACACCGCGCTGGTCGAAGCAGCGCGCGCGGTCGGCCAGGAGCAGCTCCCGCAGCGATCCGAAGTGCCCGATCAGCGTGCCGGCCAGCTCCACCGCGGAATGGCCGCGGTCGCCGGAACCGAGCAGCAGCGCCAGCAGCTCGACGTCCGTCAGCGCCCGCGCGCCGTGCTCGAGCAGCTTCTCGCGCGGCCGCGCGTGCACGGGCCATTGGCGGATGCTCATGACAGCTGGTTCTAAGGAGGAGGGAACCTGAGTCTAAGGAGCTGCCGAAGTGCCGTGCAGGGGGAGAAAGGCCTCCGATTGGACCGTTTCGCGAGCGATTCCGTGCGGCGGTTTGCATCCGCGGGCGGCGGCGGTGCGATAATTGATGGCGGGCAAGGAAACATTCCATGCAAGGCAAACGCATTCTTCTCGGGGTGACCGGGGGCATCGCCGCTTACAAGGGCCCCGACTTGGTGCGGCGCCTGCGCGAGCGTGGCGCCGACGTGCAGGTCGTCATGTCCGAGGCGGCGGCCGAGTTCGTCACCGCCACCACCTTCCAGGCCGTGTCCGGGCACCCCGTGCGCAGCAGCCTCTGGGATGCAGCCGCCGAGGCGGCGATGGGGCACATCGAACTCGCCCGCTGGGCGGATGCGGTGCTCGTGGCGCCGGCGAGCGCGGACTTCATCGCCCGCCTGGCCGGCGGACAGGCGAACGACCTGCTGACGACGCTGTGCCTTGCCACCCAGGCGCCGATCGCCGTGGCGCCGGCCATGAATCACCTCATGTGGGCGAACGCCGCAACGCGCGCCAACGTCGCCACCATCGCGGGCCGGGGCATCGCCGTGCTCGGGCCGGCGGAGGGTGAACAGGCCTGCGGCGAGAGCGGTCCCGGGCGCATGCTCGAGCCGCTGGACCTGGCCGATCGCATCGCGGCGCTGCTGCCGGGCAGCGGCGCACTGGCCGGTCGCCGCGTGCTCATCACGGCAGGCCCCACGCGCGAACCGATCGATCCGGTGCGCTTCGTCAGCAACCGCAGCTCCGGGAAGATGGGCTTCGCCGTGGCGCAGGCGGCGCGGGAGGCCGGGGCGACCGTCGTGCTCGTGGCGGGACCGGTGAACGTAGCCTCCCCCCCGGGCGTGGCGCGCGTGGACGTTGAGAGCGCGGCGGACATGCTGGCGGCCGTCATGCGGGAACTGCCGGGCACCGACGTCTTCATCTCCACCGCCGCGGTCGCCGACTACCGGCCGGCGCGCTGCGCGCCGCAGAAGATCAAGAAGACCACCGAGACGCTGGACCTGTCGATGGAGCGCACCACCGACGTGCTGGCCACGGTGGCCGCACAGCCGGAGCGGCCCTTCGTGGTCGGCTTTGCCGCGGAGACCGAGTCGGTCGAGAACAATGCGCGCAGCAAGCTTCTGAAGAAGAACCTCGACATGATCGCGGCCAACGAGGTTGGCCACGACAAGGCCTTCGACTGCGAGGACAACGAGCTGCTGGTCTTGAGCCGCGGCGCGCGCCATGAGCTGCCGCGCGCCAACAAGCTCACGCTGGCACGCGGGCTCATCGAGCTCATCGCCCGCGAGCTCGCGGCGCGCAACGGCGCGCGCGCCCGCGGTACGGCGCTCGCTTGAGCCAGCCGGCCGGCCGGCGCGCGCTGCAGGTGCGCATTCTCGATCCGCGCATGGGCCGGGAGTTTCCCCTGCCTGCGTACGCGACCGAGGGCTCTGCGGGCCTGGACCTGCGGGCCTGCCTGCCCGCGCCCCTGCTGCTCGCCGCGGGCAGGGCGGAACTGATCCCCACCGGGCTCGCCATCCACGTGTCCGACCCGGCACTCGCGGCGGTGATCCTGCCGCGCTCGGGCCTCGGACATAAGAGCGGCATCGTGCTCGGCAACCTCGTCGGGCTGATCGACTCCGATTATCAGGGCCAGCTGATGGTGTCGTGCTGGAACCGCGGCACGCAGGATTTCACGATCACCCCGGGCGAGCGCATCGCGCAGCTGGTGGTGGTGCCGGTGGTGCAGGTGGAACTCGAGGTGGTCGAGGAGTTCACCGCTTCGCAACGCGGCGCCGGCGGCTTCGGCCACTCCGGACGACTCTAGCCCGCCGCTACTGCGAGTGGATGGTGTGCAGTTCCTTGTAGCGCTCGATGTCGGCGTCGAACTGCTGGCGCAGCTCCTTCTCCTGCACGTTCGTCTGCACCAGCGCCGCACTCTGCTGGCGCACCTCGTTGAGCGTGCGGATGAGGTTCTCCGCCAGGTCATCGGGCATGCGCCGGCCGTTGGCGGCGTAGGGGGCGCAGTTGAGCGTGCGCATCTGCAGGGTGCCCAGGCGCGCGCGCAGGGTGTCGATGTACTGCGCGGAGGCCGCGCGCTGGCCCTGTAGCTGTTCCAGGCGCAGGTCGCGCAGGGACTCGATGTCCTTCACCGAGGTGTAGGTCGAGACGAGGAAACTGTCGTGCTGACGCTGCCTCAGCGCGTTCAGGCGCGCGTGCTCGGCGGCCGCGGCCTGCTCGGGAGTCTTCTGCGCATCGAGGTGGCTCACCTCGATGCCGTCGCCGTTCAGGACCGCGCGATCCTGCGAGGCATATTGCGGCGGCACCGCGTCGCCGTAGTGCACCACGCCCTGCTCATCCACCCAGCGATAGGCAACGCCACCGTGCTTGCTGCTGCTCGAAGGGCTCGGCGCGGCCTGCGCGGCGAGGCAGGACGCGAGCGCCATCAGCACGAACAGCGGATGCCTGGGGCGGAGCAACATCGCCCTAGTGTCGTGCCGCGGGCGGCCCGCTGGCAAGCTCAGCCGGCCCCGTAGCGCGCCCGGTAGGCCTTCAGCGATGTGAGCTGTTCTGCAGAAATGCGCGCCGGGCCGCCGGAGCCCGCCGACAGCGCCTCGATGAGGTCGGCAAGTGTGACGATGCTCACACACCGCAGGCCATGGCTCTGTTCGACCTCCTGCACGGCCGTCAGGGCACCCGTGCCGCGTTCCTGCCGGTCGAGGGCGAGCGCGACCCCGACCGGCTGCGCGCCGGCGGCGCGGATGATCTCCAGCGACTCGCGCACGGCGGTGCCGGCGGTGATGACGTCGTCGACGATCAGCACCCGGCCGGCGAGCGGTGTGCCGACGATCCGGCCCCCCTCGCCATGGTCCTTGGCTTCCTTGCGGTTGAAGGCGTAGGGAACGTTGCGCCCGTGCTCGGCGGCGAGGGCGATGACGGTGGCCGTGGCCAGCGGGATGCCCTTGTAGGCAGGGCCGAAGATCATGTCGAAGCCGATGCCGGAGTGGACGATCGCGCCCGCGTAGCAGCGGCCGAGCAGGTGCGCCGCCTCGCCATCGGTGAACAGGCCGGCGTTGAAGAAGTACGGGCTTTCGCGCCCCGACTTGAGCGTGAACTTCCCGAAGCGCAGTGCCTCGCGCCGCAGGGCAAGATCGATGAACGTGAGCTGGTATGGCTGCATGTCCTATCATTGCCAGATGCGCGTGATCACCGTCAACGTCTGCGGCATCCGCTCGGCCGCCGCGAAGGGCCTGTTCCGCTGGCTGCGTCGCCAGAAGGCCGACTTCATCTGCCTGCAGGAGACCAAGTCCCAGGAGCACCAGCTGGCCGAGCACGACGTGAAGATGGCCGGCTACCACAGCTTCTTCTGCGACGCCGAGCGGCCCGGCTACGCCGGGGTCGCCATCTACAGCCGGCACGAGCCGGACAAGGTCGTGCGCGGCTTCGGCGCCCACGAGTTCGACAGCGAGGGACGCTACCTGGAAGCCCAGGTCGGGAACCTGTCGGTAGTCTCCCTCTACCTGCCCTCCGGCTCGGCGGGTCCGCACCGCCAGGCCTCCAAGTTCCGCTTCCTCGAGGCCTTCGATGAGCACCTGGCGCGGCTGCGCCGCAAGCGACGGCACTACATCCTGAGCGGCGACTGGAACATCGCCCATCGGCCGATCGATCTGCGCAACTGGAAGTCCAACCAGAAGAACTCCGGCTTCCTCCCCGAGGAGCGGGCCTGGATGGACCGGCTGTTCGGCCCCGCCGGCTACATCGATGCCTTCCGCGAGGTGCGCCCGGAGCCGGACCTGTACACGTGGTGGTCCAACCGCGGCCAGGCGCGCGCGAAGAACGTGGGCTGGCGCATCGATTACCAGGTCGTGAGCAAGACGCTCGCCGGCAAGGCACGCGCGGCCAGCATCTACACGGGCAAGCGCTTCTCCGATCACGCACCGCTGCTCATGGACTACGAGTTTTGAGCACCGCCCTCATCGCCGCGAAGCCACCGCTGCGCCAGGTGCTGGCCAACCCGAAGATGCTGGCGATCCTGGTGCTGGGTGCCGCCTCCGGCTTCCCGAACCAGATCACCGAGAGTGCCCTGCAGGCGTGGCTCAAGGACAGCGGCGCCACCAACACCACGATCGGCATTCTTTCCTACGTGGCGTGGCCCTACCTGCTCAAGCCACTGTGGGCGCCGCTGGTGGACCGCTACCCGATGCCCTTCCTCGGCCGCCGGCGCGGCTGGATCCTGGCGATGCAGCTGGCGCTGGCCGCGGGCATCGCGGCCTTCGCCCTGCAGAACCCGGCCGTCGCGCTCGGTCCCGTGGCCTTCTGGGCCGTAGCGATCGTCTTCTTCTCCGCGACCCAGGACATCGCCATCGACGCCTACCGCACGGACGTGGCACTGCCCAGCGAGCGCGGCATGGCCGCCGCACTGACCAACCTCGGCTACCGGCCGGCCGCGTGGATCGCCGCCGCGCTCGCCCTCGTGGTCGCCGACCACTTCGGCTACCGCATCGCGTTTCTCCTGCTGGCCGCGAGCATGCTGCTGTTCTGCATCGGCACGTACTGCGCGCCCAGCTCACACAACCTGTACCAGCCGCGCTCGCTGCGCGAGTCCATCGTCGAGCCGCTGCGCGAACTGCTCGGCAGCCCCAGCGCCCTGACGCTGATCACCATCGTGCTGGTGTTCAAGGCGGGCGATGCCTTCGCCAACAAGCTCTTCACCCCCTTCATGCTCGACATCGGCTTCAGCAAGACCGAGATCGCGGTGGCCGTGAAGCCCTTGTTCACCGCCAGTGCCGTCGGCGGCTCGCTGCTCGGGGGCCTGCTGATGGTCCGCCTGGGGCTGCTGCGCTCCATGCTGATCTTCGGCGTGCTGGCAGCGGTCAGTAACCTGCTGTACTGCCTGCTCGTGCTCAGCGGCAAGAACTTCGCGCTCATGGCCACTGCGGTGGTCGTCGAGCACGTGGCCGGCGCCATGGGCGGCATCGCCCTGGTCGCACTCATCATGGCGCTGTGCGATGCGCGCTACAGCGCCTTCCAGTACGCGCTGCTCTCGGCAGTGGCCCTGCTCCCACGCTACAGCCTCGGCTATCCGGCGGGCTGGATCGCCGACCACCAGGGCTGGTACGCCTACTACGTCGCGAGCTTCCTGATCGCGATCCCCGGCTTGGCGATGGTGTGGTGGAACCGGCGCCTGATTGCAGCCCTCGACCGGGGCCGGGCCCCGGCCGGCACGTGAGCGAGCACGCCCCGGCGTTCATCGACCTGGAGCGGGTGATCTGTCGCCTGAGCGATCTGGAGGGCGAGGCCGCGCGGGCCTTCACCATCGGCCGGGGCGACTGGCCGCTGCGCGGGCTGGTGGTGCGCGCAGGCCACGGCGTGCACGCCTACCTCAACCGCTGCCCGCACGCCGGCCATCCGCTGGACCTGCTGCCGGGCAGGTTCCTGACGGCCGACGGGCTGCTGATCCTGTGCTCATCGCACGGCGCGTTGTTCGAGAAGTCGACCGGCCTGTGCGTGGCCGGACCGTGTCCGGGCCGCTCGCTGACGCGGGTACCGGTCGAGGTCGTGAGTGGACTGGTGATGCTCGGCGCGGGGGTCGCGCTGGAAGGCGCGACCGAGCCTGGAGCCTAGGGCAGGTTACTCGAACAGGTCGACGCCCTCGACCGAGCCGCTGGCGCGCAGATTGCGCTCGTCGCCGCCCGCGTCGGTGTCGCGGTTGCTGTCCTCCGCGTCGACGTCGACCGAGCCGCTCCAGTCCTCCGGGGCTTCGGCGGCCTCGAGTGCGCCGTCTTCCCACTGCGCCTGCCAGTCCTCGATGTCCATCTCCTCGACGGTGCCGTCGAAGTACTGGATCTCGATCGTGCCATCGTCGTCATCGTAGGCGACGACCTCGAACAGTGCACTGCCGTCCAGGCGATACCAGTCGCCGATGTTCGGTTGCGGAGTCGCCATGCTCGCCTTCCTCCCGCCTCGACACGATTTCGATGCAGAACTGAACGCACGATCTACAATCGATGTTGCGCCCGGAATTTGCGGCTTTCAAGATCTTATTCACCTTAAATTTTCTCCCGCACAGCACCAATGCTCGAGCAGCCCCTGAAATTTTTCTTCGTGTTCTTCGTGGTGGTCGAGCCGGTATCCCTGATCCCGCTGTTCAGCGGGCTCACGCAGGGGGCCACCGCGCAGTACAAGCGCCGAATGGCGCTGCGGGCGGTGCTGCTGGCGGCGGCGATCCTGGTGCTGTTCGCCCTCGGCGGGGCGGCCTTCCTCGACCTGATGGGCATCAGCCTCGATGCCTTCCGCATCTTCGGCGGGCTGCTGCTGTTCCTGCTGTCCCTCGAGATGGTGTTCGCGCGCGAATCGGGCACGCGCACCTCCACCAGCGAGGTCGCCGAGAGCAAGCGGCGCGCGGATATCTCGGTCTTTCCACTGGCATTTCCGTTCATCGCCGGTCCGGGGGCGCTCGCGACCATCCTGCTGTGGTTCGGGCCGCTGCACGTCAGCGCACAGCCCTGGCTGGTGGGCTCGTACCTGGTGGCGGTGCTGCTCGTGCTGGCGATCTCCCTGGTCCTGATGCTGCTGGCCGAACCGCTCATGCGGGGGATCGGCGTCACCGGAGCGAACGTGGCCGGGCGACTGCTCGGGGTCATCCTGGGGGCGCTCGCGGTGCAGTTCGTGCTCGACGGGCTGCGCGCGGCCTTCGGGGTGAGCTGAAGCCTCAGGTACGCCGGAAGGCCAGGTCCCACACCTCGTGCCCGAGCCGCTCGCCGCGGCGCTCGAAGCGGGTCGGCGCCCGCTCTTCGGGCCGGACCGCGAAGCCGCCCTGCGCGGCGAGGTTCTCCAGCTGCGGGACGGCGCGCAGCGTTTCCAGCATCTGTTGCGCGTAGGGCTGCCAGTCGGTCGCCAGGCGCAGCAGGCCGCCCGGGGCGAGCCGGCTGGCGGCGAGGCTGGCAAAGGGTGCCTGGATGAGGCGGCGCTTGTGGTGGCGCTTCTTCGGCCACGGGTCCGGGAACAGGATCAGGATCTCGTCCACGGAGGCTTCCGGAATCTGCCGCTCGAGGACCTCCACGGCGTCGTGGCAGATGAGGCGCACGTTGCTCAGCTGCCGGGCCTCGAGTGCCAGCATCACGCGGCCGACCCCGGAGCGGTGTACCTCGATGCCGAGGAAATCCCGCTCCGGGTGTGCGGCGGCCAGGCTCACGAGGTTGTCGCCATTGCCGAAGCCGATCTCGAGGGTGCGGGGCGCACTGCGCCCGAACAGCGCCTGCAGATCGAGCGGCGCGGGCGCATACGCCACGCAAAAGCGCGCCGACAGCTCATCGAGCGCGCGCTGTTGGGCCGGGGTGATGCGCCCGGCGCGCGTGACGAAGGAGCGTATGGAGCGGGGACGGTCGGTCGCGGACATGTCGGGGCGGCGGAGCAGTCGGGGTGGAGCGCGATCGTACTCCCCGGCGCGGCTGTTGGGCGCGGTGGGCGGATCTGCTATACAGGCGCGCGAACATGTGCGCCCGGGCCGGGCGGAAAGGTGGACCGAATGTCGAAGTTTCTGCTGGCAGGCATCGCAGCCCTGTCCGGATATCTGGGTGTCGCGCTTGCCGACGAGGCGCCCGCGCGCGGGGATGACAAGGGCGGCGTCTCGCCGGCACAGCTCTCGCAGCTGTGCCGCATCGACATCCGGGGTGACAAGAAAGAGGAGTGGATGCGCCTGCCGAAGGCTGAAAGCTCGGTCACGCAGCACCGCTTCGGCGGCGGCAAGGGCTTCGACTATACCGCCACCGCCGGGACCCTCATCGTGCGCGACGACCAGGACCGCCCGATCGCCAGCATCGGCTACGTCGCCTACACCCGCAAGGGCGCGGGCCCGAACCGGCCCGTCACCTTCGCCTTCAACGGCGGCCCCGGCTCCTCCTCGCTCTGGCTGCACATGGGCGTGCTCGGGCCGAAGCGGGTCGTGGTGTCGGATCCGACGCCGACGCCGGCCGGTCCCTACCGCACCGTCGACAATGAGTACGGCGTGCTCGACAAGAGCGACCTGGTGATGATCGATCCGGTGGGCACCGGCATCAGCCATGCGGTGTGCGACCACCACGACGAGGAGTTCTGGGGCGTCGACCCGGACATCGACTCCATCGCCCGCTTCATCGCGCAGTACGTCAGCGACAACGAGCGCTGGACCTCGCCGAAGTACCTTCTGGGCGAGAGCTACGGCAGCACGCGTGCCCCTGGCATCCTCAACTATCTGCGCGAGCGTCGCGCGATGTCCTTCAACGGCCTGGTGCTGATCTCGGTGGCCACCGACCTGGAGGCCATCTTCGCCGAACTGCCGGGCAACGACCGGCCGTACGCGGTCTATCTGCCCGCCTATGCCGCCGTTTCCTGGTACCACAAGATGGTGCCCTCGCAGCCGCCGGCGCTCGAGCCTTTCCTCAACGAGGTGCGCGCCTACGCCGATGGGCCGTTCGCGGAGGCACTGCGCAAAGGCGACCGGCTGAGCGATGCCGAGCGCGACGCGGTGGCGCAGAAGCTGCACGACTACACCGGCATCCCGGCCGAGTACTTCAAGGACGCCAACCTGCGCGTCTCGGAAAACGCCTATGCCCACGAGCTGCTGCGCGGCCAGCGCAAGACCGTCGGCCGCCTGGATGGCCGCTTCGTCGGCCCGACCTGGGATCCGCTGCAGAAGCAGGCCGACTACGACCCGCAGTCGGCCGCGATCAGCGCGGCCTATGCCGCGACCTTCCTCGACTACTACCACGGGGACCTGAAGTTCGGGCAGGGCGCCACCTACCGCACGACGAACTTCAGCATCGGCGAGAAATGGAAGTTCACCCACGCCACCGCGCTGGGCACCCAGCCGATCGTGAACACGGGCGTGGACCTGTCCGAGGCGCTGTTCAAGGACGCCAACCTGAAGGTGCTGGTCCTGAACGGCTACTACGACCTCGCCACGCCGTTCTCGGCGACCGAGTACGTGATGACGCACCTGGGTCTGCCGCCCGAGCTGGGGGCGCGCATCTCGATGCAGTACTACGAGGCCGGCCACATGATGTACGTCAGCCCCGTGGCCATCGCCAAGATGAAGCGCGACCTCGACACGTTCATGGACGCGACACACCACTAGGACGCACTCCCGCGGGCCCGCAGAGGCCCGCGGGAGCTCTCAGCGCAGCGTCCGCTGGGCGAGTGCGATCGCCCCCAGCGACCCGGCGCGCTCACCCAGCTGCGGCGGGCACAGGAACTGCTCGGGGGCGCGCGCGATCCGGGCGCCGTGCGCATAGCCGTTCAGGCTCCGCACGAGCGCCGTGCGCACGCGTGGCAGCAGTTGCGGCTGGTGGGCGACCACGCCGCCGCCCACCAGGATCCGCTCCGGCACCGTGGCCAGCACGAGGTTGTGGAAGAGGCCGCCGAGCGCATGGGCCACCGCATCCCAGGCCGGGTGTTCGGCGGGCAGGGTCGCCGCGGGCATCCCGGTGCGCGCCTGGATCGCAGGGCCGCTCGCCAGGCCCTCGGCGCAATCACCGTGGAAGGGGCAGCTGCCCGGCCAGGTGTCGCCCGCCAGCCGCGCGATGCGCATGTGCCCGGCCTCGCCGTGGGAGAGTCCGCGCAGGCTGTGACCGCCGACCACGCTGCCGGCGCCGATACCCGTGCCCACCGTCACGTACGCGAAGGCGTCGAGGCCGCGTGCACCGCCCCATTGCCCCTCGGCCAGGGCGGCGGCATTGACGTCCGTGTCGAAGCCGATGGGGATGCCGAGTGGCCGGAATGCCGCGACGATGGGGATCGCATCCCAGCCCGGCTTGGGTGTGCCGACGAGGGAGCCGTAATGCGCGGAGCGCGGATCCAGATCCGCAGGACCGAAGCTGGCGATCCCCAGGGCGCGAACCGGGTGTCCGGCGCACCACTGCGACACCGTCCGGGCGAGCGCCGCCAGCGTGCCGGCGGGTGCGCGCGTCTCCACGCGCACCTCGGCGCGGATGTCCTCGGGCCCGGTGCCCAGCACGCAGATGCACTTGGTGCCGCCCAGCTCGACGCCAGCACACAGGGGAGCATCGGTTCGTGTTGGCATGTCTGAACGAGCACGGTCGCCGTGAACCGGCGTGAGTCTACGCGCCGCCCTGCGGGCGCGAAACGCCGCAGACCACCCGCGTGCACCTGTCATAAGCTGCGCGCACCGAGTGCGCGGCGAGGGCGGTGGTCATGTCCGGGCAGGGTCCGGGTATCCTGGTGCTGGGGTTCATCCTGGTCATGGCGTGGCTGCGCACGCGGCTGCAATATCCGCGCGCACCGGGATCTGCGCTGCGCCTCACCCGTGCCGGCCTGCGCTATTTCCTGGCCCTGCTGGGGCTGCTCGTGCTCGGCTGCGCTGCCGCACCCGCGCTGGCACGGCAGCTCGGGCTTGCGTCCCGGCTGCCGGTGACCGTCGCGCAGGCCGCGTGGTTCCTGGGCACGTACCTGCTGTTCATTCCAGTGCACCGCGTGCTGCGCGCCCGCGGCATCGGCGTCTTCCGGGTGGAGGGCCCGGCAGGGCGGGGGCGCAGCTAGACGGCTGCGAAGCTGCGCGACTCGGCACTCCACGCGGGCGCATCGCGCAGCGCCGCGGGGACTTCCTCGGCCCGCTGCACGATCTGCCACATCAGACGGTGACGCGGATCCATGAAGTGCTCGTCCACGGCATGCTCGAGCATGCGCAGCAGGGGGGCGAAGAAGTCGCGGGTGTTCACCAGCACGATCGGGTTCAGGTACAGCCCGAGGCGCTTGAGCGTGATGGCCTCGAGCAGTTCCTCGAGCGTGCCCGACCCGCCGGGCAGCGCGATGGCCGCCTGGCTGAGCGTGAGCATGCGATGCTTGCGCGCGCGCATGTCCTCGACGACCTGCAGCTCGGTCAGGTTCTTGTGGCCCCACTCGAGATCGGACATGAAGCGCGGCAGGACGCCGATGACGCGGCCCCCGGCGGCGAGTGCGCCATCGGCCAGCGCGCCCATCGAGCCCACGCTGCCGCCACCGTAGACCACGGTCAGCCCCTCGGCCGCCAGCACCTCGCCGAGCCGGCGGGCGGCGGCGCGATACTCAGGATGTGAACTCTTGCTGGAGGCGCAGTAGACGCAGACCGCGCGTTCGCCGGTCGCGTTCATGAGAGCTCTTCGGGCATGGCCCCATTATATAGAGGGCGGCACGGCCGCCATGCGGCCGCGCGCTCCGGCGTTGCGCGCTTCAGTGCTCCGTGTCCGGTGGGCGGGCGGCGCCGGCATCCGCGGCCAGCTCGCTCGCCTGGTCGATCCAGTGGTCGCGCTCGATGCTTCCCTGGTAATTCGCCAGTTGCTCGTCGACGCGCCGCACGTCCTCCGGCGACCACTCGGCGATCTGCCAGAAATAGAACACGCCCGCCTTGTGCAGCTTGTGTTCGAGGACCTTCTCGACGCCCTTGATCCGCGTCAGGTCATCGGGCTTGCCGTGGCTCGGGTGCGTGAGCAGATTGCGGCTGCCGCCGCGCACGGGGAGCCGGGGTGCGTCCGCCGGGTTGTCCAGGCGCGCCTGCAGCGCGGCCAGGTGGGCCAGCACCGGCGAGAGGTCGGCGTGTGCCTCCGGCACGCGGATCGCGCGCACCGCGCTCTCCAGCTCATCCAGCCGGGTCTGCAGCGGGAACAGGGCGTGCTCGATCGCCATGAGGCGCTGCTCGGTCGGCGCCAGATCGGCTGCCGCCGGAATGCGGATCTCCGCGATGCGCCGGGCGAGATCGTCGGCACGCGCGTGCAGCGGCGCAAGCTCCGGCGGCGGCAGTTCCGACAGCGCGCGGTGCACGGCCTCGATCTGCGCCGTGACCGGCTCCAGGTCCACCGGCGGCCGCGCCGCCAGCCGTTCCTCGAAGCCGCGCCGCCAGGCCGCCCACTCTTCACGGCCACGCGTGTAATCGAGCGTGACGTCCTCGTAGTGACGGCGGAACCACCAGTAGGCGAGCAGGCCGCCGCTGGCGGCCGCGATCGCCATCAGGAACAGGATCTTCGCCAGTAGAAAGCCCATGGAAGCCTCTCGCCGCTCACTTGGCTGGGATGGAGTGCAACTCGATGCGGCGGTTCTGCGCGCGCCCCGCCTCGGTGCCATTGTCCGCGATCGCGCGGCGCGCACCGTAGCCCTTGGCGCTCAAGCGCTTCGGGCTGATGCCACGGCTGATGAGCGCCTGGCGCACTGCCGCCGCGCGCGCCTCGCTCAGGTGCTGGTTCACCCGGCCGCGGCCGACGGTGTCGGTGTAACCCTCGATGCGGATCGCGCCCGGGCAGGCGCGCACCTGGTGCGCGAGCTGGTCGAGCACGGTGCTGCTCCGGGGGTCGATCTTGGCGCTGCCACTGGCGAAGACGATCTGCTCGCCGGCGAGGATCGCGGCGAGCGACTGGTCGCAGCCCTGCCGCGTCAGGTGCGCGGGCGGCGCTTCGCCGTGCACCGGAGCGGCGGCCGGCGCGGCCGCCGGCGGCGGCGCCGGCTCCTCGATCGTGAACGCGGCGGTGACGCTCGTCGCGCAGGTGCGCGCACCGAGCCAGGTGGGGCAGCCGGCGGTGCGGGCCAGCTGGAGTGCAGCGGCGCCCGCCGCGGCGCTGGGGGCGATGCCGCCCAGAGTGACGGCCTGCCCGTGGACGGCGACGCTGGCCCAGCCGGAGCCTGCGACGATGAGCTGCTGGTGAATCTCGTGCTGCACGGTCGCCTGGATGGCGTTGCGCGCGAAGGGCACCAGTGCGAAGAGGGTGGCGATGGCGAGCGCAATCAGCGGCAGGAGCCCGCGCCACGCAAACGGCAGCACCGCGGGGTCGCGCCAGACGACGAGATGGCGGTCCAGGACAGCCGCGGATGCCATCGATCGAGCCTCCCCTCATCGCTTTCTTAGTAGCGCTGCGCCCGCAGGAGCAAGCCAACAGCTTGTTGACTTTATACACCGCACTACCGGAGTGGTCCAAGCAAGCGCACCGGGGCCGTACGTCGCGCGCGCCGTGCATCACGGGCCGACGACGACCCTCGGCGTGGGATCGTCGCCGCGCCTGCGCCAGCTCCCGGGCGATGTGCCGAAGTGACGCTTGAACGCGCGGCTGAATGCCGCTTCGGACTCGTAGCCCACCGCAAAGCCGACCTGCGCCACGCTCCCGCGACCCTCGCCCAGCTGTTGCGCCGCCATCTGCATGCGCCACAGCGTCAGGTACTGCATCGGTGGGTGCCCCACCCGTGCGGCGAAGCGCTCGGCGAATACCGAGCGCGACATGCCGATCGCGCCTGCCAGGGACTCCGCGGTCCATGGCTCGGCGGGGCGGGCGTGCAGCAGGGCCAGCGCGCGGCCGATCTGCGGATCGCGCAGCCCGGCAAGCCAGGGGCTGCTCTCCCCCGGCTGGCTCTCCACATAGCGGGTCAGTGCCTCGATGAACAGCAGCTCCGAGAGCTTGGCGATCACCGTCGCCGAGCCGAGGCGGCCGGCCGCGATCTCCCCGGCGGCGAAGCGGAAGGAGCTCTCGATCCAGGCGCCCGAGGCGCTGGAGCGCACGTCCAGCTTGAGGATCGGCGGCAACGCCGAGAGCAGCGGCGCGAAGGGCAGGTCGCACCCGAGAAAGCCGCAGAGAAGTTGCGTGCCGGCACCGCCGCCGCCGTAGGCAATGCGCGCGAGCCCGCCGTCGCGGGGCTGCTGGATCAGCTCGCCCGCGGGCACGGGCTCGAGCTCGACCGTGCTGCCGAAGCGGTGCCGGTCATTGTGCGGCAGGAGCACGATCTCGCCCGCCCGCACGTCGATGGCCGCGCTGTCTGCCGTGCGCACTTGCATGTGACCCGCGGTGACGAAGTGCGAGGCGATGATGTAACGCGGCGCTGCGAGGAAGGGCCGGCAATCCTCCGGCGAAACCTTCCCGCTGACGCACCAGGGCGCCGTGAACTCCGCCTCCAGGAACACGCCTCCGGAGAGCCGGATCACGCGCAGGACATCCGAGAGCACATCCACCGGTCACCGTCCTCGGTCGCCGGAGCCTCGAGCAAGAGGTCCGGGGTATCGGTCATTCATCGGGGAAGCCGCCATTTGTAGCCTGACGACCGGTTGGAATCAACATCACCCCGGAGTGTCTCGCCATGAATGCTGCAGCTGCCCCCGCCATCCTCGCCCCCGGCCAGTCCGGCCGCTACGCGCGCTGCGTCGCGCTATCCAAGAAGGCAGAGTGGCAGATCGACCGCGACCTGCTCAGAGGCCGCGATTTCGACTTCACCCGCAAGTTCCTGCCCGACGGCCTGTCGCGGGCAGATTGCCTTGATTTCCTGACATCCGACGAGGCGCGCCTGCTGAGCCAGGTCCAGGGCCGCACCTATGCCTACATCTTCGGGCTGGTCGAGCGCTTCATCAGCGCCAAGATGCTCGAGCAGTGCCGGGCGCACGTCTTCGGCGACCAGATGGCCGTCGAAGGGCTGCTGCGCTTCTCCAGCGAGGAGGTCAAGCACCAGGAGCTCTTCCGGCGCATGGAAGCGATGATGGGACGGAAGATGCCGGCCGGCTATCGCCAGGTCGCCGATCCAAACAAGGTCGCGCAGGTCGTGCTGGCCTCGAGCACCTGGTCGGTGCTGGCACTGACCTGCCACATCGAGCTGTTCGTGCAGGCCCACTATGCCGAGAGCATCGCGCCCCGCGAGGAGCTGTGCCCGTTGTTCCGGGACGTGTTCAAGTACCACTGGAAGGACGAGTGCCAGCACGTCCTTCTCGATGAACTCGAGTGGCGCGCCGAACATGCACGACTCTCGCCGCCACAGCTCGATGCGGCGGTCAGCGACCTGATCGGACTCGTGGGGGCCGTCGATGGCATCCTCCAGGCGCAGTCGGAAGCGGACACGGCCTACTTCATCCACAACCTCGGACGCAGCTGTTCGCAGCGGGAGGCGGCGCAGCTCGGCGCCGCGATGCTCGCCAGCTATCGGTGGCAGTACATCCTCTCCGGGGTGCAGCACCCGCACTTCGCGCGCCTGCTGACCGAGATGACGACGCCCGCACAGATGACCCGCATCCGGGGGGCGCTGGCGCCGATCCTGCCGGCCTGATCCGTGCGGGGTGGCTGCCGCGCGGCGGCCACCCCGCGCCGGGAGATCGAGGATGCCCGTGCCAATCTGGATGCTGCTCGGGTTCGCGAGCTGGACCGTTCTCCTGCTGGTCTTCACGATCGGTGTCTACCGCTGGAGCGCGATCCTGACCGCGCGGGCGCAGATCGCAGCGTTCCGGTCCGATCAGGTGGAGGGCGCCGACTGGTATCGGCGCTCCATGCGAGCCCATGCGAACTGCATCGAGAACCTGCCCGTGTTCGCAGCGATCGTGCTGGCACTGCAGACGAGCGGCACCGGCGGCCTGGCGGTGGAGGTCCTGTGTTCAGCCGTCCTGGTCGCCCGCGTACTGCAATCGCTGGTCCATGTGTGCCATGCGCAGACCAATGCCTTCGTGGCGGTGCGTTTTGCGCTCTTCACCGTGCAGCTGGTCAGCTTCGGGGGGCTGACGGGGCTCGTTGTGCATCACCTCGGTGGGCAAGGCTGAATGCGCTGACGGCCGAGCGATGGAGGCACGCCGTGTCTCGTGGACGCGAGCGTTTTCATGGCAGCCCTGGCGGCGCACACACACAAGGGGAGAGTGGTAACCTTGTCGCCGCAAGGGCGCGATCCGCCGAGCAGATTGGGGTCAATTCATTTTATAATCAGCTACTTGCGGGTGTAGTTCAATGGTAGAACTGTAGCTTCCCAAGCTACTAACGTGGGTTCGATTCCCATCACCCGCTCCACTTCCTCGGTGCGCGTGCCCCGTCCTGGCGGCCGCCGCCCTCTACTGCTTCACCGGCAACAGCCGGCCATGCCTGGCCAGTACCTCGCGCAGCTTGGTGTGCGAGAGCGCGGTCACGTGGTGATCGTCGATGCCGGTCATGTCCTCCGCGGCGATCAGTGCGTTCACCACCGCCTCCTCGGTGGCCTCCACGGTGGCGATGAAGAGCGGGTCGAGCAGGTCGTTGGGCACCATCTTCAAGCTGACGAGGTGCTCGGCGTCGCTGGCTTCGGGGTTGGCCGTCGAGAAGGCGATGAAGATGTCGCCCGAGCCGTTGCCGGCGGTGCTGCCGTTGCGGCCGAGGCCGAGCGTGACGCGGCGCGCGATGCGCTTGAGCTGGTGGGGCAGCAACGGCGCGTCGGTGGCCACGACCACGATGATCGAACCGCGCTCGGCGATGTCGGAGGGTACGAAGGCCCAGGGGTCCTCGCCGAAGATGTCCGCACCGACGGGGATGCCGGCGATGCGCAGGTTCTGGCGCCGGCCGTAGTTGCACTGCACGAGCACGCCGACCGTGTAGCCGCCGTCCTTGGCGGCAAGCTTGCGCGAGGAGGTGCCGATGCCGCCCTTGTAGCCATTGCAGATCATGCCGGTGCCGCCGCCGACGTTGCCTTCCTGCACCGGCCCGGATCGTGCGCCGTCCAGGGCCTGGAAGACATGCTCCGGCTTCACGTGAAAGCCGTTGATGTCGTTCAGCCAGCCATCGTAGGTCTCGGCGACCACCGGCAGCGACCA
Source organism: Pseudomonadota bacterium (assembly GCA_018240525.1). GTDB lineage: Bacteria > Pseudomonadota > Gammaproteobacteria > Steroidobacterales > Steroidobacteraceae > 13-2-20CM-66-19. The sequence continues at coordinate 872,437 of JAFEFN010000013.1, read as the reverse complement.
CCAGGCGCCGGTCGCATCGGCCGGCCCATGGGCGACTCGCCAGGCGATGACCGCGTCGCGCACGACACCGACGCTGTGGGTGTTGGTGATCATCACCGGTCCTTCGAGGAACCCGGATTCCTCCACCCAGGTCGTGCCGGTCATCTCGCCGTTGCCGTTCTCCGCAAACCAGCCGGCAAAGGAGAATTTCTGGATGGAATCGGGTCCGCGCGGCAGGATGGCGGTGACGCCGGTGCGTACCGGTCCCTTGCCGACCTCGAGCTTGCCGCTGCCGGAGATCAGCGTGGTCTGGCCGACCAGGACCCCCTCGACATCGGTGATGGCGTTGAGCTTTCCCGGGACGCCCTCGAAGGGGATGCCGAGATCACGCGCCCGCACCTTGTGGGCGCCTTCCGCGGCGTGCGCCTGCAGGGTCAGTAGGAGCAGGGCGGTGGCGCTGGCGAGTGTCTTTGCGGCGGGCAAGGCATTCTCCTGATCGAGGCCGGCGTTCTGGTGCTGCGGCGCACTGGCCGGGGGGGGCGATTGTATCGCCCTGGCGAGCCCACGCGGCCTGGTTCCTGAGGGTGTCCCTTCAAGGGTTCCGGCCGCCCGCGGGGCGGTCAACTGGGAGCGGCGTCGCGCGGCCGTGACCGTTCGGTGACATTCCCGCACCACCCGGCCGGCTAAGCTCGCCAAATGCACCAGATCGGCGTGGTCGGCCTGTCCTATCGCCACGTCGGCGTGGACGAAGTGGCGCGGTTTTCGGTACCGCGCGCCGATGTCCCGCTGCGCCTGCCGCAACTGCGCGCCCACCTGGGCGGTGCCGAGATTCTCTACCTGGGGACGTGCAACCGCGTGGAGGTCGTCTATGCCACCGCCGATGGCGCACCCGCTGCCGATGTGCGGGCCGAGATCTTCCGGTGCCTGACCGGCCGCGCGCCCGCTCCCGGCGAGGCCGCCAAGACGCTGCGTGCCTGGACCGGCGAGGCCGCGGTCGAGCACCTGTTCCTCCTGGCGTGCGGTCTGGACTCGGCCCAGACCGGCGAACAGGAGATCGCCACCCAGCTCAAGGATGCCTGGGAGGAGGCACGTCTGGCCCACACCAGCGGGCCGGTCCTCGACCGGCTGATGGGCGAGGCACTGGGCATGGCGCGGCGGGTACGCCGCATGACCAACGGCGCGCGCACCCCCTCGCTCGGGGACCTGGCCGCCGACCGCACCCTACAGCACCTCGCCGGCGGCGCCGGCACGGTGGGCCTGCTGGGCGTGTCCCCGATGACGCGCCGCTGCGCGACCGTCCTGGCGGCCGCGAAGGTGCCGCTGCTCATCGTCAACCGGACGCTCGAGACCGCGCAGGATCTGGCGGCCATGGTGTTCGCCGAGTCGATGTCGCTCGAGGCCTTCCGTGCACGGCCGCCGCAGTTGCGTGCACTGGTGCTCGCCACGGGCGGGGGCGCGCCGGTGCTGGACGCCCCGACACTGGCGCGCCTGGGCGCCAGCAGCGCCGCCGCGCCGCTGCTGATCGATTTCGGCGTGCCTCCGAACGTGGACCCGGCCGCGGCCCGCGCCGCCGGCCTCACCCGCGTCGGCATGAACGATCTCATTGAGGCGGCGCAGGGTCGCCGTCTGGCGCAACTGGTGCGCCTGGCGCCCGTGCGCGCGGCGATCGACGATCGCCTCACGCATTTGCGCGCCGAACTCGCCACCCGCGCCATCGGCAGCCGGATGGCCGACCTGCGCGAAACCTTCGAGCAGATCGCCGCGGCCGAAGTTGCCCGCGCACTGAGCCATGAGCTGCGTACACTGGACACCGCGCAGGCCGAGCAGCTGCAGCGCCTGGCGTGCACGGTGGCGCGCCGCCTGGCGCACCTGCCGCTCGCCGGACTGCGCGCCGCCGCGCTGCACGCGAGCCCCGACGCGGTGGATGCCTTTTTTGACGGAGCCAAGAGCAGTCGCGGCGGCACCCCGGTGCCCGAGGCCGCGCCGAAGAGAGAATCATGAGCAATGTGTTGAACGAGCGCGACCGCGCAGCTTCCTCGTGTCCGCAGTCCGAGGCGCTGTACGCGCGCGCCTGTCGCGTCATCCCCGGCGGGGTGAGCTCGCCGGTGCGTGCCTTCCGCGCGGTCGGCGGCACGCCGCTCTTCATGGAGCGCGGCGCGGGCGCCTACATCTTCGACGCCGACGGGCGGCGCTACCTGGACCTGGTCTGCTCCTGGGGCCCGCTCATCGCGGGCCATGCGCATCCGGAGGTGGTCGCGGCGGTGAGCGCGGCGCTCGCCCGCGGCACGACCTTCGGCGCCCCGTGTGCTGGAGAGGTGGAGCTGGCCGAGCGCGTGGTCGCCGCCTACCCGGCGGTGGAGCAGGTGCGCTTCGTGTCTTCCGGGACCGAGGCGGTCATGAGTGCCATCCGCGTGGCCCGTGCCTTCACGGGGCGCGACCTGATCGTGAAGTTCGCCGGCTGCTATCACGGCCACGCCGATCACCTGCTGGTCGCGGCCGGATCGGGACTGGCCACCTTCGGCCGCCCGTCCTCGGCGGGTGTGCCGGAGGCCTTCACGGCCTGCACGCGCGTGCTGCCGCTGGACGACGAGTCGGCCCTGCGGGCGCTGTTCGCGCGCGAAGGCGCCAGCATCGCGGCCGTCGTCATCGAACCGGTGCCCGCCAACCACGGCCTGCTGCCGCAGCGCGCGGAGTTCCTGGCGGCGCTGCGCGAACTCACCCGCCAGCATGGCGCATTGCTGATCTTCGACGAGGTGATCTGCGGCTTCCGGCTGGCGCGCGGCGGTGCGGCGGAAGTGCTCGGCATCCGCCCGGACATGGCCACCTTCGGCAAGGTGATCGGCGGCGGCATGCCGGTCGGGGCCTTCGGGGGCGCGCGCGCCATGATGGCGCGGCTGGCACCCGATGGCGACACCTACCAGGCCGGAACGCTGTCGGGCAATCCGGTGGCCATGGCGGCCGGCCTCGCCACCCTGGACCTGCTCGAGCGCACCGCCGGCTGGCAGCGGCTGGAGATGCTGGGTGCCGAGCTCGAGTCGCTGCTCAAGCCGGTGCTGGCGCGCGCGCCATTCCCCATCCACCTGGTCCGCACCGGGTCGCTCTTCTGGATGTCCTTCCACGCCTCCGGCGCGCCGCGCACTGCCGCCGCGCTCACCGCGCACGACACCGCGCGCTACGGGGCGCTGTTCCACGCCATGCTCGCGCGCGGGATCTACCTGCCGCCCTCGGCCTACGAGGGGTGCTTCCTGTCACTGGCGCACACCAGCCCGGACCTGAAGGTGTTCGTGCACGCGCTCGATGAGTCCCTGGCGGCCATCGCATGAAGGCGAGCCGCGTCTTCCAGCTCACCGCGCTGGCCCTGGTGCTGGTCGCCGCCGTGCAGGTGGGCTGGTGGATCCTCGACCAGCACGCCTACACGGTGGAGCGCGTGCAGTCCGCGCGCGAGGCCTACGCCCAGCAGACCGCCGCGGCACAGGCGCTGCTGGATGGCGGTACCGCGGCCGACCGCGTGCGCTCCTTGTTGCCCGAGATCACGGTGACCGAGGGGCATGCGGCCCTGGCCGCGCCGGTGGCGCAGATGCTGCTCACCGAGGAACGCCGCCGCAACCGCCAGTATGCGTGGGAGGGCGCCTTCTTCCTGCTGGCGCTCGGCACCTGCATCTTCGTCATCGCCCGCGCCCTGCGCGCCGAGGCGCACGTGCTCGAGGACCAGGACAACTTCCTCGCCCTGGTCTCCCACCAGTTCAAGACCCCGCTGGCCAGCCTGCAGCTGTCGCTGGAGACCCTCGCCCTGCGCGCCCCGCCGCCGGAGCGCGCGCGCGTGCTGACCGACCGCATGCTGGCCGATATCGCGCGCATGGAGCTCATGGTGACGCAGATCCTGGAGAGCGCGCGCCTGGAGCGCGGCCGCGCCAACTTCCGCCCGGAGCTGCTGCAGCTTGCCGGCGCCGTGGGCCGTGTGGTCAGCCAGCTGGAGGAGCGCGCACGCCAGGCCGGCGTCACCATCACCAGCCAGATCGACGCCACGCTGCAGGTGTTGAGCGACCCGCTGGCACTCGACGTGGTCGTGCGCAACCTCCTCGAGAACGCCCTGGTCGCGCTCGCCCCCGGTGGCGGGGGCAGCATCGTCCTCGAGGCGCGCCGCGCCGGCACGCAGGTCGAGCTCGCCGTGCGCGACAGCGGAGTGGGCTTTGCCGCCGCCGACAGTGCGCGCCTGTTCGAGAAGTTCAGCCGCCGCCACCAGGGTGCGGGCAACTCCGGCACGGGCCTCGGCCTGTTCATCGTGCGCAAGCTCATGGACCTGGCCGGGGGCAGTGTCAGCGCGCACAGCGACGGGCCGGGCAAGGGCGCCACCTTCGTGCTCAGCTGGCCGGCCGCGCCGGGCGTGCAGGCGTGAACGCGGCCCAGGAACCCGCACAGGTGCTGGTGGTCGAGGACGACCCGCACCTGGCGGCCGGCGTGGCCGAGAACCTGCGCGCGGAAGGTTACGCGGTGAGCACGGCCACGGACGGTGAGCAGGCGCTCGCCTGGCTGCGCGACCGTCCCTGTGAGCTGATCCTGCTGGACGTGATGTTGCCCGGGATCGACGGCTTCGGCGTGTGCCGCGCGCTGCGCGAGCAGGGCAACAACACGCCGGTGCTGTTCCTGACCGCGCGCGGCGATCCCGCCGACCGGGTGCGCGGCCTGCAGTCGGGCGGGGATGACTACCTCGCCAAGCCCTTCCACCTGCAGGAGCTGCTGCTGCGCGTGCGCGCCATCCTGCGGCGCTGGGACTGGTACCGCAGCGCCTCGGCGACGGCCGCGACCGCGGTGCTCAGCTTCGGCGGCAACGAGGTCGACTTCCGCGCCTTCCGTGCCCGCGCCTGGAACGGCGAGACGCACGAGCTGACGGAGAAGGAGGCCATGATCCTCAAGGTCCTTGCCGAACACGGCGGCGAGATCGTCTCGCGCGAGGACCTGCTGGAGAAGGTCTGGGGCTACGACGTGTTCCCCTCCACCCGCACCGTGGACAACTTCATCCTGCGCCTGCGCAAGCGCTTCGAGAAGGACCCCGCCAACCCCCGGCACTTCCTCACCGTCTGGGGCGTGGGCTACCGGTTCCTGGCGGCGGGCGAGCCATGAGCGCGCGGCCGCTGCGCATCGGCACGCGGGCCTCGGCGCTGGCGCTGTGGCAGGCACACCATGTCGAGGCGCTGCTGCGCGCCCAGCCCGGTGCGCCGCCCATCGAGCTGGTGCACATCAAGACCGAGGGCGACATCCAGAGCGAGATACCGCTGTGGCAGGCCGGCGGCCGCGCCTTCTTCACCAAGGAGATCGACCGCGCGCTGCTCGAGGGCACGGTGGACCTCGCGGTCCACAGCCTGAAGGACCTGTCCACCCAGATGGACGCCGGGCTGACCCTCGCCGCCACCCTGACGCGGGCCGATCCGCGCGATGCCTTCCTCAGCCGCGACGGCCGGCGACTCGAGGAGTTGCCGCCCGGGGCGCGCGTGGGAACCAGCAGCCTGCGCCGCCGCGCCTTCCTCGCGCGCCACCGGCCGGACCTGGTGCACCTGGAGCTGCGTGGCAACGTGCCGACACGCGTGGAGCGCATGCGCCGGGGCGACTACGACGCGATCATCCTTGCCGCCGCCGGCCTGGCGCGCCTGGAGCTCAGCGCGCACGTCACCCAGCTGCTGGAGCCGGCACAGTTTCCGCCCGCGGTGTCGCAGGGGATCATCGGCCTGTGCACGCGCGCCGGGGATGCCGCGACGCTGCGCTGGCTCGCCCCCCTGGACGAGCGCGAGGCCCGGCTGGCGGCGACCGCCGAGCGCGCGTTGCTGCGCAGGCTCGAGGGCGGCTGCCAGGTCCCGCTCGGCGCGCTGGCACGGGTCACGGACCGGCAGCTGCACCTGGAGGCCAGCGTCTGTTCGCTCGACGGCCGCGAGTCGATCGCCGCGCAGGGCACGGCGACCGCATCGATCGAGGAGGCCGCGGCGCTCGGCCAGCGGGTGGCCGAAGAACTGCTCGCCCGCGGCGCGGACACGCTCATCGCGCATGCGCGCGGCGCCCCGGGCACGGCAGCGCCGTGAACGCGCCCGTGGCATCGCGGCCCGTGGTGGTCACGCGCGCGGAAGGCCTCGACGGGCCGCTCAGCCGTGAACTGCGCGACCTCGGGCTCGAGGTGTTGCTCTGGCCGGCGGTCAGCGTTGCCCCGGCCGATCCGGCGCCCCTCGCGGCGGCGCTCGCGCAGCTGCGCTCGTTCCAGTGGATCGTCTTCGCCAGCCGGCACGCCGTCGCTGCCGTGCTCGAGCAGGTGCCGCAGGCGCCCGCCGGCCTGCACGTCGCCGCCGTGGGGCGGGCCACGGCGCAGGTGCTGCGCCAGCGCGGCTGGCCGGTGGAGGTGGTGCCGGAGGAGGCCAGTGCGGCCTCGCTGGTCGCGGCGCTGGCCGCGCGCAAAGGCGTGGCCGGCACGCGCATCCTCTACCCGGCCAGCTCGCGCGCGCTGCCGACGCTGGCCACCGGCCTCGCCAGCCTCGGGGCGCAGGTGACGCAGGTGGAGGCTTATCGCACCGAGAGTGCCGCGCTGGACGTGGCGGCGTGCCAGGACTGGATCGCACGCGGCGGCGTGGGCGCCGTGACCTTCGCCAGCCCTTCGGCCGTGGCGGAGCTGGCGCAGGCGCTGGGCGAGGCAGACTTCGACCGCCTGCTGGCCGCGGCCCCGGCCGTGGCCATCGGCACCACCACGGCGCGCGAGATCAGCGCGCGCGGCCACCCGGCCGTCATCGCATCCAGCGCCACCCTGCAGGGCCTGGCGCGGACCACCCTTCGCTTGTTGCAGACAGGATCATAGCCATGGGATTTCCACAGCAGCGCCCGCGGCGCACGCGCCAGTCGGATGTCTGGCGGCGCATGGTGCGCGAGACGCACCTCACCGCGGACTCCTTCATCTACCCGATGTTCATCGTGCCGGGCCGCGGCGTGCGCAATGCCGTCAAGAGCATGCCGGGCATCTTCCAGCTGTCGGTCGACGAGGCCGTGCAGCACGCGCGGTCGGTGGTCGATGCCGGCGTTGCCGCCATCCTCGTGTTCGCAGCCCCCGCCCACAAGGACGCCCGTGCCAGCGATGCCTGGAACCCCGCGGGGCTGGCCGCGCAGGCGATTGCGGCGATCAAGTCGGCCTGCCCGCGCCTGCTGGTGTGGGCGGACGTGTGCCTGTGCGGGGCGACCGATCATGGACACTGCGGTCACGTCAGCGAAACCGGCGTCATCGAGAACGACACCTCCGTGAAGACGCTGGCGGAAGTCGCCCTCAACTATGCGCGCGCCGGGGCCGATGCGGTCGCCCCCAGCGACATGATGGACGGGCGCGTCAGGGCCATCCGTGAGCTGCTCGATGCCAACCAGCTGCAGAACACGCCGATCGTGGCCTACGCGGCCAAGTATGCCTCGGCGTTCTACGGCCCCTTCCGCGAGGCGGCCGAGTCGGCGCCGCGCTCCGGTGACCGCCGTTCCTACCAGATGGACCCGGCCAATGCGCGCGAGGCACTGCGCGAGGTGGCGCTGGATGTGGAGGAGGGCGCCGACCTGGTCATGGTGAAGCCCGCCGGGCCCTACCTGGACGTCATCCGCCAGGTCCGCGACCGCGTGGATGTGCCGGTCGTGGCCTACCAGGTCTCCGGGGAATACAGCCTCATCAAGGCGGCCGCCGCCAACGGTTGGATCGACGAGCGGGCCGCGGTGCTCGAGACGCTCACGGGGATCCGCCGCGCCGGCGCGGACCTCATCATCAGTTACTTCGCGCCCGAGGTGGTGCAGTGGCTGCGGCCATGAGCGAGACCAGCGCCTTCCTGGCGGCCTGCCGCCGGCAGCGGCCCTCGCACCGTCCCCTGTGGGTCATGCGGCAGGCCGGGCGTTACCTCCCGGAATATCGCGCGTTGCGGGCCAAGGTCGACTTCGCCACGCTCACGCGCACGCCGGATCTGGCCGCGGAGGTGACCCTGCAGCCGCTGCGTCGCTACGAGATGGACGCGGCGATCCTGTTCAGCGACATCATGACCCCGCTGCAGGGCATGGGGGTCGACCTCACCTTCGAGCCGGGGCCCGTGGTGCGCCAGCCGATCCGCACGGATGCGCAGATCGATGCGCTGCCTGCGCTCGTGCCCGAGCGCGACGTGCCCTTCGTGCTGGAGACCGTCCGCCTGGTGCGCGCCGGCGCGCCGCGCGGCACGCCGCTCATCGGCTTTGCGGGCGGACCGTTCACGCTCATGTGCTACCTGGTCGGTGGCCGGCCGTCCAAGGAATTCGGCGCGGCGCGCTCGTTCCTGTACGCGCAGCCGGACTCCGCGCAGCGCCTGCTGGAGCGCTTGGGCGATGCCATGGGTGAGTACCTGCTGGCGCAGGCCACCGCCGGCGCCCAGGCACTCATGCTGTTCGAGTCCTGGGCAGGCCTGCTCGCCGCGCGTGAGTTCACCCGCTTCGCACTGCCGGCGGTGCGGCGGGCGCTGGCCATCGCGCGCCGCGCGGGCGTGCCGCTCATCTATTACGTGAACCAGGGCGCAGCGCTCATGGAGGCGGTGGCGGATCTGGACGCCGATGTCATCGGGGTCGACTGGCGCATGGACCTGGCCGAGGTGCGCCGCCGGCTCGGCCCGGGAAAGGCGGTGCAGGGAAACCTGGATCCGGCGGCGCTGTTCGCGCCCGCCGAGGAGCTGAAGCGCCAGGTCGCGGCGGTGATCGCGGCGGCCGGGCCCGCGCCGGGCCACATCTTCAACCTCGGGCACGGCATCTGGCAGGACACGCCGCCGGAGGCCGTCGCCCGCCTGGTCGACTACGTCCATGAATACACCTGACCTGGCGGAGGAGGCCACCGCCTACTTCCGCGACCTGCAGGCACGCATCTGCGCGGCGTTCGAGTCGTTCGAGCCGACCCAGCGCTTCGAGGCGCGCCCCTGGAGCAAGCCGGCGGGCCACCGGCTGCAGGGCGGGGGCGACTCGCGGCTGATGCGCGGCGAGGTGTTCGAGAAGGTCGGCGTGAACGTGAGCCACGTATGGGGCGTGTTTCCCAAGGAGGCGTGGGGACAGGTGGCCGGTGCGGCCGAGTCGGACGGCCGGTTCATGGCCTGCGGCATCTCGCTGGTGTCGCACATGGCCAACCCCTACGTGCCGACCGTGCACATGAACCTGCGCTACCTGCGGACCAGCCGCACCTGGTTCGGGGGCGGCTCGGACCTGACACCGACCTTCCCGTTCGCCGAGGACACCGCGGCGTTCCATGCCGCGCTCCAGGGCGCGTGCGACAGCTACCGGCCCGGTGCCTATGCGGAGTACAAGGCCTGGTGCGACCGCTACTTCTACCTGCCGCACCGCCAGGAGCCACGCGGGGTGGGCGGCATCTTCTTCGACGAGCTCGCCAGCGGCGATGTGCGGGCGGATTTCGCCTTCGTGAAGGCGGTCGGCGAGGCCTTCCTCACCGTCTATCCGCAGCTGGTGCGGCGTCGCAAGGACACGCCCTTCGACGCCGCGGCACGCGATGCGCTCCTGGTGAAGCGCGGACGCTACGTCGAGTTCAACCTGGTGTACGACCGGGGCACCAAGTTCGGCTTCAGCACCGATGCGGACCCCGAGGCCTACCTGATGAGCCTGCCACCGCTGGTGCGCTGGTGATCCCCGGCATCAATCGCCGCCGATAGCCAGCGCGCCGGGCGCTGCCAGAACTGACGGGGCTGTCGGGTGATCGCCGCGCGCCAGTGGCGCTTGAGGACCCGTGCGATCGTCTCCGGCATGTCGGCGTGCGCCGGGCGCAGTCGCTGCCGAGCGGTGTACGCTAGATCCATGTGGTCCTCCCTGCTGTTGCGTCGTGGGCCGTGCGGTCACAGTCAGACCCGTGCCCCGCCCGGCGGTTCCCGCGGAAAGTGTCGCTGATGGGCGAATCCGCCGATCCGGCGCTCCCGGAGCGCCTCGTGCTGGAACCGATCGGGTACGTGCATGCCGCCGCCACGACGCGAGTGCAGGCCGCGCGCCAGCCGCGTGCCGCGCAGGGTGTGCCGGCGCGGATCGAACTGCTGCCCGGTCGCCACTTCGAGCACGCGCTGGCGGACCTCGCACGCTGGGAGCGCATCTGGGTGCTGTTCTGGTTCCACCGCAACCCGGGGTGGCGGCCGAAGGTGCTGCCGCCGCGCAGCACCACCGGGCGCAAGGGCGTCTTTTCCACCCGTTCCCCGCACCGTCCCAATCCGATCGGCCTGTCGGTGGTGCGACTCGAGCGCATCGAGGGCCTGGTGCTGCACGTCCGCGATGCGGACATGCTCGAGGGCACCCCGGTGCTCGACCTGAAGCCCTACGTCGCCTACACCGATGCGCACCCGCAGGCCGGTGACGGCTGGCTCGCCGACCAGCCGCCGGCCGGAACACCCCCCGACCCCGTTCCGGCCTACGACATCCGCTTCGCGCCGCTGGCGCAGCAGCAGGTCGAGTGGATCGAGACCCATGCCGGCCTTGCCCTGGGGGAGCGGGTGCGCGCGACGCTCACGCTCGGACCGCAGCCCCACCCGTACCGGCGCATCCGCCGCGAACCGGCGGGACTGCAGCTGGCCGTCAAGGAGTGGCGCGTGCGCTTCCGGGTGGAGGGGCGGGTGGTGCACGTGACGGCGGTAGACTCCGGCTACCGGCCGGCCCAGCTCACGCCCGCTCGGGCCGACCCGGCGCTCGGCGTGCACCGGGCGTTCATCGACCGCTGGCCGCGGGGGCTGGCCGGGTGAGGACCGCCGGGTGCCCGGCCTGAAAAGGCGGCCGCACGCGGACTGGGCGTTTAAACCCCCCGGGGGCAGCCGGACTCCAAGGGACAGATGAGCTACGCACAGGCCGACGATCGCCGGGTCGACTGGGAGGGGGCGCTGGTGCAGCGAGCCGGGGCGGGGGACACCCGCGCCTTCGAGCGGCTGTACCGCGAGCACGCCGGGCGCGTCTATGGGCTGTGCCTGCGCATCACCCGCGATGCCCAGCTGGCGGAGGACTGTACGCAGGAGACCTTCATCAACGCCTGGCGGGCACTGGCGCAGTTCCAGACCCGCAGCTCCCTGGCGACCTGGCTGCACCGCATCGCCGTGAACGTGAGCCTGGGCAAGCGTCGCAAGGCCACGCCGGTCGAGGAAGCGGACGAGGACGAGGAGGGCCCGCAGGGCGGCTGGTCCCTGGAGACCCCGGTGGAGGTCGCGGAGCTGGAGGCGGCCATCGATGCCCTGCCGGACGGGGCACGCGATGTGCTGGTGCTGAACGCGCTGTATGGCTACAGCCACGGGGAGGCCGCGCAAATGCTCGGCATCGCCGAGGGCACCTGCAAGGCGCAGCTGCACCGCGCGCGCAAGTTGCTGCGCAAGAGACTGAACATGGAGCTGAACTGATGGGCACGCATGAGCAACGCAAGGTGGGATCGCTGCGCGAGCTGCCGACCTCGATCGAGCCGCCGCGTGACCTGTGGCCGCAGATCCAGGCGCGCCTGGCGGCAGAGGAGGCCGGCGCACCGGAGCTGGAACCGGTGGCGCGACCGCGCCGCGTGCCGCTGCGCTACATGGCCCTCGCGGCGATGGTGGCGTGTCTCACGGTCGGGGTGTGGATCGGCCGGGACCTCGTGCCCCTGCGGGGTGGTACGTCCGTGCCGCTCTCGGCCGCCAACCCCCACCCGAGCGTTCCCGGGGAAGCCGGCAGCGCGGTCGATGCCGCGTACGTGTCCGACCCCCGTTACCAGCGCCAGCGTGCCCAGCTGGTCGCCAATCTGCAGGCGCGCCTGGATGCCATGCCGCCGGCGGCGCGCGACAAGGTGGCCGCGAGCCTTGCCACCATCGAGAAGGCCAAGCAGGACCTGGAGCGGGCGCTGGGCAAGGACCCGAGCAACGCCTTGCTGCAGGAACTGCTGATCAATACGTATCAAGACGAAATGCGCGCCCTCGCGGACGTCCACGAGGCCAGTGACCCTGGCAGAGGTATCTGATATGCGAACCACACTCATTCCCGCGACCGTGCTGGCCCTGTGCCTGAGCACCGTGGGCGCCACCGCCGACCGGACCTTCGAGAAGCAGCTGCCGCTGGATCCGACCGGGGTGGTGGAGATCTCCAATACCGCCGGCACGGTCAGCATCCTGGGGTGGGACCAGCCCCAGGTCAGCGTGCGCGCGGAGCTCGATGACGGCGTCGAGCGTGTCGACATGGACGGGGGTCACGCGCGCGTCACCATCAAGGTGGTGCTGCCCGGCGGCTCGGTACACCGCGGCGAGGCCAACCTGCGCGTGCAGGTGCCGCGCGGCAGCGAACTGCACGTGACGACGGTGAGCGCCGACCAGGTCATCGGCGGGGTGAGCGGGCTGCAGCGACTCAACAGCGTCAGCGGCGAGGTGACCACCGAGATCGGTGGTGCGGATCTGGACCTCAAGACCGTCAGTGGCGATGTGCGGGTGAAGGGACATGGCCAGCCGGCCCGCCTGCACGTGACCACCGTCAGCGGCGACATTCACATGGAGCACGCCGCCGGCGACCTCGACGCGGGCACGGTCAGCGGCGATATGGGGCTGTCGCTGGACACCGCGGGTGACGTGCGCTTGCGCACCACCTCCGGCGACGTGGCGTTCCAGGGCAAGTTGAAGGCGGGCACGAACTTCGATGCCGCGACCGTGAGCGGCGACCTGAAGGTGCGGGCCCCGGCGGAGGCCGGCTACGGCTACGAGGCCACCACCTTCAGCGGGGAGATCACCGACTGCTTCGAGGCCCGCACCGAGAAGAGCACGGTCGGGCATGCCATCTCCGGCACGCGCGGCGCAGGCAACGGCCGGCTGCGGATCAAGGCGATGAGCGGCGACATCCAGCTGTGCGATCGCAACTGAGGCGGACGGCGGCGCTGCGCGCCGCGCGCCGGCCCCGGGGTTCGCTGGGAGCTGGAGCCTCGGCCCCGGGGAGGCAGCGGGAGGTAAAGCGCCGGCGGGCGTGGTCCCTGCAGGGATAGAATCCCGCGCGTGCAGGAAAGCCCCCCGCCCATCGCCCGACCGTTGCTCGCATGGGCCGCCCACAGCGGCCGGCACGATCTGCCCTGGCAGCGGCAGCGCACGCCATACCGCGTCTGGATCTCCGAGGTCATGCTGCAGCAGACCCAGGTGGCCACCGTCGTTCCGTACTTCGAGCGTTTCATGGCGCGCTTCCCGGACGTGGCGGCGCTGGCCGCCGCTCCCCTGGATGAAGTGCTGCACCTGTGGTCCGGGCTCGGGTACTACGCTCGTGCCCGCAACCTGCAGCGCGCCGCGCAGAGGCTCCGGGACGAGCACGGCGGCGAGTTTCCGCGCGATTTCGCCGCGGTTGCCGCGCTCCCGGGCATCGGGCGCTCCACGGCCGGCGCGATCCTCGCGCTGTCGCGCGACGAGCGATTCGCGATCCTGGACGGCAACGCCCGGCGCGTGCTGGCCCGCTACTTCGCCGTCGACGGCCCGGTGGGCGATGCCGCGGTGCAGAAGGTCCTGTGGGCGCTCGCGGAGCGCTGTACGCCGGCCGACGGCGTCGCCGCGTACACGCAGGCGATCATGGACCTGGGGGCGACGGTGTGCGTGCGCACCCGGCCGCTGTGTGCGGCGTGCCCGCTGGCCGCCGGATGCCGGGCGCGTGCGGCCGGCCGGCAGCAGGAACTGCCGGCCGCGCGGCGCGCGCGCGCGCGCCGCCAGCGCCAGGTCTACATGGTGGTTGCGCTCCGGGACAGCGGCGAGGTCCTGCTCGAGCGGCGTCCCGAGCGCGGCATCTGGGGCGGCCTGTGGTGCCTGCCGCAGTTCGCGAGCGAGTCGGAGGCGGTCTCATTCATCGGCACCACGCTGGATTCTCACTGCGCACCGCAGCCACTGGCGACCATTGCGCACGCCTTCACGCACTTCGACCTCGCGATCAGCCCGCTGCTGGTGCACGCCGCTGCGTCGTCGCACGTCGGTGACGGTGCAGCACTTTGGTATAACATCCGCACCCCGGTCCGTATCGGGCTGCCCGCGCCCATCAGTGCGCTGCTCAGCCAGCTTGCAGCCTGAGCGGCGCCGCGGCGAGGAGGTCTAGGTGTCCCACGTGGTCCAGTGCGTCATCCTCAAGCGCGAGGCACCCGGCCTCGACCGGGTTCCGTACCCGGGCGAGCTCGGCAAGCGCATCTACGAAAACGTCTCCAAGGAAGCCTGGGGTCGCTGGCTCGGGCACCAGACGATGCTGATGAACGAATACCGCCTGACCCCCATCGAGCCCAAGGCGCGCAAGTTCCTGGAAACGGAGATGGAGAAGTTCTTCTTCGGCACGGGCTCCGCCGCGCCCGAGGGTTTCCAGCCACCCAAGGGCTGAGGGCGGTCGGCGGCGGCTTTGCCGCCCCGCCGGCGATCTCTAGAGGTGAATCAGACCGCGCTTGTGGGCCACGGCCACCGCCTCGGTGCGGCTGATGGCGTCGAGCTTGGTGAGGATCGCCTTGACGTGGGTCTTGGCCGTTCCCTCGGTGATCGAGAGCCGGCGCGCGATGTCCTTGTTGCTGCGGCCTTCCGCGACCAGCTGCAGCACGTCCAGCTCGCGCTGCGTCAGGCTCGGCTTGCCCATGCGCTGCAGCGCCTTCGCGGCCACCTGCGAGGAGGTGTAGGGACGGTCCTCGCTGACGGCACGGATGGCGGAGAGGATCTCCTGGCGCGGCGCATCCTTGAGCAGGTACCCCTTCGCACCCTGCGACAGGCACTGGAAGATGTCCTCATCGCCGTCATAGGTGGTCATGATGAGAATGCACGCCTTCGGGTGCAGCTCGAGCACGCGCTGCACGACCGCAACGCCATCGCGCTTGGGCATGCGCAGGTCGAGCACCATGACATCCGGCCGGTACTGCTCATAGAGCGCGATCGCCTCCTCGCCGTCACCGGCTTCGGCCACCACCTCCATGTCGGCCTGCTGGTTGACCATGGCGGCCAGCCCGTCGCGCACCACCGGGTGATCGTCGGCAAGGATGACGCGGATCTTGGTTTTCACGACGGCTGACACTTAGGCCGCCGGTTTCAGCATGCGCACGCTGATGCGCGTGCCCTTGCCCGGCTGGCTGTCGATGTGCCACTCGCCACCGATGGCGCCGGCGCGCTGACGCATGCTGGTCAGCCCGAAGCCGTCCCGCGCGTACAGTTCGGTGGGCTGCTGCATGCCGATGCCGTCATCCGCCACGGACATGATCCAGTGGGAGGCGTCGTCGATCATGTTGATGCGCACCGCCTGCGGGCGTGCGTGGCGCATCGCGTTGCTCACCGCTTCCTGCGCGATGCGCAGCAACTCGTGTTCGTGCTCCGGGCGCAGGCCGGTGGCGATGCCGCTGCCCTCGAAGGTGCAGGTGATGCTGCCGGGAACGGTGGAGCGGTCGGCCAGCTGCCGCAGCGCCAGCTCCAGCCCCGGGCGGCGCGTCTGGTCCACCTTGAGCGCCATGACCGAGCGACGCGCCTCGGACAGCCCGTCGCGCGCCAGGTCGCGGATGCGCGTCAGCGTCTGCGCCAGCTCCGAGCCGCGCTTGCGGCAGGAGGGAAACTCCTCGACCGCGCCGAGTTGCAGCAGGATGCCGGTGAAGGCCTGCGCCAGGCCGTCGTGGATCTCCTGACCGATGCGCGTGCGCTCCATGAGCACCGCGGTCTCCTTGGCGGAATAGGCAAGGCGCGTGAGTTGCACCGCGAGCGTCGCCTGGTGCACCAGCGCGACGAGCAGGCCGCTGTTCAGGACTTCGCTGGCGGGGCGCGGGAAGGTGAGGGCCAGGAAACCCACGCTCGTGCCGCCGAACACGAGCGGGCAGATCACCACGCCGCGGGCGTTCTCGTTGCGATGGAAGGCGAGCAGTCCCGGCCAGATCTCGGTCGTCTCCGTTCCCAGGTCCAGGTAGACCGATTCGGCGAGATTGCCGAAGCGTGCCGTGAAACCAGACCCCGCCAGCGGCACCGACACGGTGTAACTGGGCTGGGCAACCTGGCCGTCGCGCACGTGGGCGGCGATGCGCCACTCCTGCAGAGAGTCCTTGCGGACGATGACAGCCCCGGAAATGGCATCGAACTGCCGGGTGGCCTCCAGCAGCACGTGTCCCATGAAGCTGTGCAGTTCGGTCTCGCCGGCCAGCCGCTCGAGGTTGCCGCGGATGACGGCGTTGGTCTTGGCAAGCTCGGCGACGCGCTCCTCTGCGGCATGCTCGCGCTCGCGGCGCACATCATCGACCAGGCGCTCGCGATGCAGCGCGGCGCCGATGACCCCGGCCGCGGTCTCGAGGGCCGCCAGCTCCGCCGCGTCGATGGCGCGATGCTGCCGCGTGTTGTCGAACCCCACGACACCGATGAATTCCCCGGCGACGAAGATCGGTACGATCGCCTTGGTCTGGGTGCCGGCGCCCTCGATCCCGGTGACATTCGACCCCGAGGTCATCTCGCTCTTGCTGAAACACACGCTGCGCCCGGCCCGTAGCTCGGCGCACACCGTTGCAAAGTGCCGCTCGTCGCAGGAGCACTTGATGGTGTCCTGCGAGTGCGGGGGCACCCCCTCGGCCGTCCACTCGCTGGCGACCACCAGCCACGGTTCGCCCCCCGGTCCGGTCCGGGTCCGCATGAGGCTGACACGGTCGACGTGGGCAGCCTCGCCGATGATCCCCAGCACGTCCGGGATGGCGGCGCGCACGTCCTGGGCCTGCAGCAGCAGGCGGCTGGCGCGCGCAGTGGCGGTCAGCAGCCGCTCGCGAGCCTGGAGGGACTCATTCGCGCGCGAGAGATCCTCCGCGTGGGGTGCAGGCTTGACCTCGGGTTCCAGCAGGGCCAGGTTGGCGTTCATGTCGGGCGCTCGCAGCCGGTGCGATGACTGACTACGAAGTCTAGCGCGCAGGGGGCTGGATCTCCCGGCCGTAAGCCGAGTCTCTATCTTATGGGGGACCGCAGCCCCCGCCGCCGGGAGGGCGGGCCGGGTCCCGAGCGCGGGCGGAGCCTGCACGCGAATCAACGATTTACGTCCGCGCATGCCGCGCTCTCCCGTAACTGGGAAGCAAGGGACAGGCCTTTCGGGCCCGCGGGAGCCAGGGAGCGCATAGGACTTGATATGGGGCCGAAAACCGCAGAATCAGCGGGCCGCAATGATCCGCCCCACCGCTTTCGGCGGCATCGGCAAGCCGGGGTGGGGAGGCCCGACCCTGCGGAAGCTGCCGGACTCCCTCGCCGGGGTGATGCCCGCGCGTACGCTTCGTCGTTGGAGCGCAGCGCCACCTGGGTATCCAGGTTAATCAATAGCTTATAAATCCGCTTGCTTGACGCCCATCCGGCGGGCCGGTCTAATACGCGCCCTTCGCACCCCGGCGGCCAGGTAGCTCAGTTGGTAGAGCAGCGGATTGAAAATCCGCGTGTCGGTGGTTCAATTCCACCCCTGGCCACCATTCAAATCATCGAGTTATAACGGCCGCTACTGCCGCGCTTAGCGGTTAGTGCCCATTTAGTGCCCAACTTGCGCGTCGGCGGCACAGCGGGCACTGGAGGCTCTAGTCCTTTTCATCGGGAAATGAAACGCTTGGTGAGAACTCGGTTGCAGGAGGCCGCCGTGGTCTTAAGACAAAGTGCGGATGCGCCGACCTGAGATGGATTTCCACGGTACAGCGCCCTGGTCGGAAAAATAACTATGTTGCAGCATCAACGGATGTGGCATTGGGTGCAACGCGGGCCAGCGCGTGATCACGGGAGGAATCGCCGGTCTAACGGCTTCGTCCTGGTTGCGGCAATGTGCGCATTTCTCGCGTTTATCGGTATTTTCCAGATTGCCATCGCCGAGACGACGCAGACAGAACTTCGGGCTGTCACTTTTGTTGCTCCGCCCTTCGTCATCGAGCACGGTGACAAGCTAACCGGGTTCAGCATCGATATCTGGGATGAAATTGCCGCACGATTGAACGTGAAGACGGTCTACGAGAAGGCGCTCACGCCCGGCGCCGGCCTCGATGCGCTGCGATCCAAGAAGGTCGATCTTGGAATCTCAGCGATTCTGATGACCGCGGCACGCGATCGCGAGTTCGATTTTTCCCAGCCGATTCTGGAATCCGGGCAGCAGGTGATGATACGGGCCGGCCGGGATACCGTAACTGGAAGCCCACTGAAGGATCTGCTCCGACTTCTGTTCTCGAGTACGACCATGGCATGGCTGGGCATCGCCGTCTTGTTGGTGTTCATACCCGCGCACGTGATCTGGCTGCTCGAGCGGCGAGATGCGGAAGGCGTCATTCCCAATGACCGCTACTTCCCCGGTATCTTTCACGCAGCCTATTGGTCGGTCTCAACATTGTTGTGCCAAGCGCAGCAGATGCCGCGCCGATGGCTGGCGCGCATCATTGCGATCCTCTGGATGTTCACCAGCGTCGTGTTCATCGCGCTCTACACCGCACAACTCACGACCTTCCTGACCGTGCAGCAGATCCACGGCGCAATCAATGGACCCGAGGACCTGCCGGGAAAGCCGGTCGGCACGCTCGCGGAGACGGTTTCAGTCGCCTATCTTCGCGAACAGAACGCCAAGGTCGTGGAGTTCGGGCATCTGGAAGACATGTTCAAGGCGCTGCTCGCCAAGAAGGTGGATGCGTTGCTCCTGAATGCGGCGACGCTGCGCTATTACGAGTCACATGACGGCAGGGGACTGGTCGAGGTGGTCGGTCCCGAATTCAAAAAAGGACAGCTAGGCATTGCCTTTCCGGAGGGCAGTCCTTGGCGCAGAAGAGTCAACAATGCGTTGCTGACAATGCATGAGGACGGAACGTATCAGCGGATCGAGGAGAGGTGGTTCGGCAGGGACACGCAGTAGCGATACTCAAGGGCTGAGCCATGGCGCTGGATGGCATTCCGGGGCCGCAAGCGGTCGTCCTTAATGCGCTGATCGAGCATGGGGTCGGACACGGGGCGTGGGCGCGGCCGCAGCCACCTGAGGGTCGCGTGAATCCCGTTAGAACATGACCCGAGGGGTCGTTGTCCAATATCTGCGGAAGCGTCCAGTATTTTCGCAACGGCCCTAATTCGCCGCGGGATACCAGGAGGTTACGATCAATGCTCCAATTCGGACGACGGCGATTCAAGGTGCTGCTTGCACTCGCGGCGTGTGGGCAGATATCTGCGGTTGTCGGCCAGGATCTAGTGGCAGTCTCTCCGAAGCTCGCGAAGGTCGAGTACGAGGATGCGCGCGTGCGGGTCGTACGGCTGCGCATTCCGGAACACGCGTCCCTGCCGACACACGACCGCCCCCGGCGCGTGGTCGTTTCGCTCACGGCGAACCACGTGCTGCTGACTCGCGCCAACGGACAGACGAGCGTGACGCGCACCGAGGCGGGAACCATTGCCTGGAGCGAACCGGCCGCGCGCACTGTGTTAAATCTCGGTGGCCCAGTCGAGAATGTCGTCGTCGAGTTGAAGCGCACGGACGAGCCCGGGAATCCGCTGGCCAAACCGACAGCGAATCCGTCTGAGGAATACCTGAGCGATCCGCTACACAAGTGGGTATTGGAGAATCAGTACGTGCGGGTCTACGAGGTGCGCATCCCGCCCGGAGCGATTACAACATTCCATCGGCACGCATACGATCAGGTCGCGGTCTACGTGTCCGGGGGAATCGTGTCCGAACAGGTAGAAGGACAGGCGTGGGGGCAGCCCAAAACAATCGAGCCACGCAGCGTGTCGTTCTCGGGCAATGCCGCGAAGCCGATGACGCACCGCGTACGCAACGACGGCAAGACCGAGTACCGCGTCGCGCTGGTCCAATTCCTCAAGTAGGTGCGGCGGCAAACACTTTCGCAGCGAAAGGGATCCTCTGCGCTTTCGATGCGACATGTCTCGTGATCGAAGAAGCCTACGTCGTAGCGCATAAAGCTCACCAGCCAGATCTTATCCTCGACCTGTTTTACGCAGGCCTTCTGAACTGCGAAGGCCTCGCTTGTGGTGGATCTTAAGCGGCCCCACGCAGGTCTCGGCGACCGGTAAGACACGCGCACCTGGCCGCAGAATCTTCGAGTTTCTTGTTTTGCTGCGTTCAGTCCGTGGGTCCAAGGCCACCGAGGGAAAGCCGTCGCTGTAGCCTTCGAAGCTGGAGAGCTGCGGAGGTGTCTGCTCCCGCAGGAAGCCTCAGACTGACAAGGCCTGTTCCGCGCTGACCTCAGGCCCTTGTAAAGAGCAGCGGCTGCCGCTGCGCGCCAGATCTTTCCCGCTGTTGCAAATCGTTACACCCCGGGGCGGAGCCTTTGGCACCGTAACGCCCGCTGCTGGGACAGCCGCGGCAGTACCAACCGATCGAAAAGGAGATACGTCGTGAAGCACACAGAGCGTGCCCGCGTGAGGCCAAGCGGGCGCTCATTCCCCTGGCAATGGTTACTGGCGTTGACGGTCGTACCGCTGTTGGTCGGCTGCCATCACTCCAGCGACAGCAGCACCACCGAGCTGCGTGCCATCCACGCATCCGCCGATGCACCGAACGTCGACATCGTGGTCAACGGCTCTACGGTACTCACCAATGTGCCCTATGAGACCGCTTCCGCGTTCCTGTCCATCCCCTCTGGGACCACGAGCATCGCGGTGAACCCGACTGGGAGCTCGACGAGCGTGCTCAACACCTCCGCGTCCCTGCAGGCGAACCATCAGTACTCAGCCATCGTCGTGGGCTCCGCCGCGGCTTCCGCACCCTCCGACCAGCAACTGCAGGCGATTCTGGTGGACGACCCGGGGAACACCCCCGCGACCGGCAACGTGAAGGTCCGCGTGGTGCACGGTGCGCCGGGGGTGCCAGCCGTCGACGTCTACGTGACGGCCCCAGGCGTAGCCCTGCCGGATGCGCCGACCATTGCCGGTCTTGCGTATACGGCGATGGCCCCGGCTTCGGGCACGTCGGCGCTGGAAGTCCCCGGAGGATCGTACGAGATCCGCATCACCGTAGCGGGCGATCAGACCAAGGCGGTCGTGTTCGACTCCGGCACGGTGCCGCTGCCGGCTAACGGCGATCTGCTCGTCACCGCCGTGCCGGCATCCGGCATCGCACCAGTCAACCTGCTCGTTGCGCCCGCTGGCGGGTCGGCCGCGGTCATCGCCGACGCTCGCGCTGCCGTCCGCATCGGTCATCTCTCACCCAACGTTCCGGCGGTGGATGTCAGTGTCAATGTTGCCCAGTCCGCTTCGAGCGTGCTTACGCTGCCCAATGTGGCTTTCCCAACGGTGTCCGGCTACTCGGTGCTACCGGGGGGCTCATACGATGCATCCGTGGCACTCGCTTCCAATCCGGGCACGCCCGTGCTGACACTGAACGGTGCGACGCTCCCCTCGGGCTCCAGCACCAGCGTCTTCGCCATCGGGTTGCTCGGCGGCACTGGGGCGCAGGCGCTGCAGCTGGCGGCCTACACCGATGATCGCGTGCCGATGCAGGGGATGGCCAAGGTGCGCGTGATCCATCTCGCACCGGACGCCCCTGCGGTGGACGTGGTGGTGCTGGGAACCGGTGGCGCAATTGCCGAGACGCTGGTTTCCAACCTGTCGTACCCGAATGCCACCTCATCCGATCTGCAGGTGCCCCCGGGCAGTTACACCCTGGCGGTCGTTCCCACCGGGATGATGAGTCCGGTGCTGCCCACTGCGGCCGGTGTGACGGTCACGCTGCAGGGCGGGCAGGTGCTCACGATCGCCGCCGTCGGATGCCTGAATATCAGCTCCGGGCCGTGTGCCAATGGCGCACCCTTCAGCTTCAAGGTCCTGTCCGACAATTAAACGCGGCCGGTTAGGTCCCGCAAGGATCGCGGGATGGTGCGAAGGGGCGCCCAGATGGTCTGGGCGCCCCTTTCGCGTCGGTGTGCGGTTCCGGCCAGCGCGGGCTGTTGCAAATCGTTACGGGCGCACGCGCGGGCTGTGCCAACGTCGTCATCATGAAAGTGAACGTCAACCGTGGCGAATTACCACGTCGCAGGTCACCGATAGTTGCAGGCTTGCTCGGTGGAATGCTCACCAGCTGGGCCGGCGCGGCGATGTCCGCCCAGCGCTTCGAGTTCGACGTCTTTCTGGATGATCGCCCGGTCGGTACGCATCTTTTTTCCGTGGATGGAGATCCCGGCTCGGCAGCCGTCGTACACAGCGAAGCCCAATTTGATGTGCGGGTACTCGGAATCACCGTCTACCGCTACCACCATAGGGCGACCGAGCAATGGGAGCATGGCTGCCTCTCATCGCTCGATGCCAATACCCTCGACAACGGTCATGAACTGCGGGTCATCGGCCGCCTCGGCCAGCTTGGCTTTCAGCTTGATCAGCCGCGCGTTGGGCCGGCGCTGCCGGCCTGCACCCTCACCTACGCCTACTGGGATCGCGACAGGCTCTTGCGCCAGCAGGTTCTGCTCAATCCGCAGACGGGAGACGCCGATGCCGTCTGGCTCGAGTCACTCGGCCGTACGCAGCTCGTCAGCCGCAATGGTCCGCTCGCCGCCGAGCAATTCCGCATACATACCGACGGCCGTGCAATTGATTTGTGGTACTCGCTCGATGGCGATTGGCTGCAGCTGCAGAGCACCCTCGCGTCTGGCCGGCGCCTCACCTACCGGCGCCGTGACATCGCCGGCTAAGCCGTCGGCACCGTCGCCACGAACAGCGCGCCCGGACCGTCGCAGTCGAGCAGCTTAAGGTCCCCGCCATGCGCGCGGGCCACCTGACGCGCCAGATACAACCCGAGGCCTGCGCCTCCAGTCGAGCGGGCGCGCGACGCGTCAGGGCGGAAGAACGGCTCGCCGACGTGAGCGCGCTGCTCGCGCGGGATGCCCGGACCGTAGTCGCGCACGCTGAATTCCACGAGCGCGCCTTTGCCGACCACCGTCAGCTCCACCGGGCCATGAACCGCGGAAGAATAGCGCAGCGCGTTGCCGACGAGGTTCTTCAGCATCAACAGAATACGCGCACGATCGAGCTGTGCGCTGTCGAGGCCGCTGACCTGGGTGCGCAGGCGTGGCTCGTCTGCAAAGAAATCCGCACGGAGCTCGTCGACCAGGTCGGTCAGGGACACCGCACGCCGCTCCAAGGCCGCGTGGCGCGTGCCGAGCTGTTCCGCCTGCAACAGGGTTTCCGTGATGGCGCGCATTTCGCCGACGTCCTGGCGGAGGGAGCCGGCCGCAGCGCTGTCCTCCAGGAGCTCGAGGCTGAGTCGCATGCGCGACAGCGGCGAGCGCAGCTCGTGGCTCACTCCCAGCAGCAACTGACGCTTTGCGTCGAGCATCTGCTGCACATTGTTGGCCATTGCGTTGATGTCGTCGGCCAGAGCGCCAAGCTCGTCCTCGCGGCGCACGGCAATCCTGTGCTCGAAGTGTCCGGCACCGACATAAGCCGCTCCTTGGCGAATCTCCTCCAGCGGGTGAAATAGCCATCTCACGGCAAGATATGCCGCGACTATGAGCAGCAGCGCGAATCCAAGCAGGATCGGCAAGAGTGCAGGGCGTGCGTTCTGCGTCGCAATCTTCGGGGTGACGACCGTGATCTGGTAGGCGCCTTCATTGAAGCGCAGGTAGTTGTGGTTGTCATAGGTGGCGAAGTCGACCCCCTCAAGGGGGCCGACGAGAGCGCTGGGCCGGTCACTGAAGTATTCGCTCGGCCCGAACTGCAGACGTGCCGGATCGGGAAAACGGGGGTCCGACGACCAGCGGAGCCCGGGTCCTTCAATGTGGATGTCCACCGGCACGCGGCGCGTGATAGCCAAGGCACGCTCGAGTCGTGGCGGCGCGCCGATATCCTGGCGCACGTAGTCGACATGCAAAGCAAGATGCCCGCTTACCAGAGCGCGCAAGTCGTCGGTGCGGTAGGCCCAGCGGACGCCCTCGATGACGCCGAAAACCGCAAGGCCCGCGACCAGCAGGAAAATAGCGAGCAGGCGCAGCGACAGTGAGTATGTGAAGAACCGGATCATGCGCCCGGCGGTGGCTGGCTGAGGAAGCGGTAACCCCGTCCCCAGACGGTGTGGATGTAGCGCCACGGCCGCTTGGTATCACCGAGCTTCGCCCGCAGGCGGCTGACGAGGATGTCGACCGAGCGGGTCAGGATGGCGGCGTCGATGCCGCGCAGCGCGCCGAGGATCTCGTCGCGCGAGAAATCGCGACCTGGATTCGAGGCCAGCAGCAACAGCAGCTCATACTCCATCGTGGTGAGCTCGATCGATGTACCGCCGGCGAGCACCGTACGTGCAGCCGGATCGATCCGCAGTCCTTCGAATTCCACTGCCGCTTCGGTCAGCGCCGGCTGCACCCGCCTCAGAACGGACTGAATGCGAGCCACAAGCTCGCGCGGATCGAACGGCTTTGCAACATAGTCATCCGCGCCCATCTCCAGGCCCAGGACCCGGTCCGTTACCGCGCCGCGGGCAGTAAGCATGATTACGGGGACCTTGTTGCGCCGTCTGATCTCGCGGCACAGAGAAAATCCATCCCGACCGGGGAGCATGACATCAACGAGGACGAGGTCAGGGCGGGACGCCGCCAGGCGCCGCAGCCCCTGTTCGCCATCGTAAGCGCACTCGACTTCGATGTCATGGCGCTGACAGTAGGCGCGCAGCAGTTCTGAATGGCGCTGGTCATCATCGATGAGAAGCACCCGGATCACCGGAGCGGTCATACGGCGCAGGCGCCGGGATCCGGCCGCGACCGTGGCGTGAAAGTGAGCCGCAGATGTGGAGAAGCATTCCGGCCTGGCAGTCTGCGGCCCTCAATGCGCAGCAACCCTGTGGCTGCGATCCACAAGCAAGCGTGCGTAGACGGCGGGGGCAGGGAAGAGAGATCCATATCGAGTATGCAGTTATCACAGGACTCACGAACCTGTCCACCGCCAAGGGCGACTTGAAACGGGGGTGCGGATGGAGCGGTGAGGTGCCGGTCCCAACTTCAAAGGGCGACGCGGAAAAAAGGCCTCACAACGCCAGAGGCATGGAGAAGCGCGCCCCAGAAATGGCTGCATGACGCGTCAATCCTTCAAGCCTCGCCGAATGAACGATCCGACGCAGCGCGGCTCTTTCCGGCACTGGCGTTTCAAGGGCTCCTGAAATGCGCTGTCCAGGTGGGCGCGGGGAGCGCACGTCCCGAGCCAACGGCGCGCACGCTGCATCCCGCCCGGAAACCACGTTCGCGCGACAGAAATGCCGGAGCGACAGGGGTCGCCCGCGCAAAGCAGTCGAATTTCAATCTTCCCTGTAGATCCGGCCTTCCTTCATCACGAAGCGCACGTCCTCCAGAAGCCGAATGTCTTGCAGCGGATCGCCACGAACGGCGATGAGGTCGGCGAGCTTGCCCTTGCTTATTGAGCCTAGCTTCTGAGACACGCCCAGCAGATCCGCATCCACCGTGGTGGCCGCCTGGATCGCTTGCATTGGGGTCATGCCGTTCTCGACCATCAGACTGAATTCGCGCGCATTCGTGCCAAAACGGCAGACCCCAATATCCGTTCCGAATGCGATCTTCACGCCCGCCTGGACCGCCTTGCGAAAGTTCGCGAGCTGCGCGCTCATGGTCTGCTGCGCCTTGCTGACGAACTCCTGCGGGTAGTTCTTACCCACGCACTCGCGCACCTCGAGCGTGGGCACGAGGTAGGTCCCGTGCTGCTTCATGAGTGCGCGCCCCTCGTCGTCCATGAGCGTACCGTGCTCGATCGAGGCTGCGCCGGCGCGAATGGCGGCCTTGATGCCTGCCGCACCATGGGCATGCACGGCGAGCTTCAGCCCGAAATTGCGCGCCTCGTCCGCGCCTGCCGCGAGTTCCTCGGGAGTAGCCTCGCGACCCGCAGGATTACTGTTGTGCGTCAGCACCGCGCCGGTTGCGAACATCTTGATGACATCGACACGCTGACTGGCAAGCATGCGGACGCGCTCGCGTACCTCTTCCGGTGAATTGGCCGCTCCGTAGCGCAAGTCCCAGGGCAGCAGAACATCGGGAGCGAAACCGGTGACCGCACCGGCTCCCCCGGCCATGGTCACGTAGGCACCGGCAACGTACATCCGCGGGCCAATCACATCGCCGCGATCGATGGCATCGCGCAGGGCCACATCGACGAGCGCGCGGTAGGAACCCAGGTCCCGCACGGTCGTGAAGCCTGCGAGCAGCACCGCGCGCGCGTTGGGGATGGAGCCGAAGGCCCGCTCGGCAGCGGTGTGCTCGAGTTCGGCGAGCGGATCCTGATTGCGCTGGTCGATTGTGAGGTGGGTATGAGCATCCATCAGGCCCGGTAGCACCGTGTAGGCGCCAAGATCGATCACGCGCGCGCCGGTGGGCACGGGGACATCAGGGCCGATGTTCACGATCAGGCCGTCGCGCACGACGATCACCTGGGCACCGGTCGTTGTTCCTGCACTGGTATCGATGACGTGTCCGGCGCGGATGGCGATCGCCGAGTCCTCGGCAAACGCCGCTCCGGCGAAGCCCGCGAAGATGAGCAACAAGGCTCCGACCCCGGCCACAGATCTCGCTTCCATCGGTCGTACCATCCCGCAGTTAGGTGCGAATCACGCCCATGAGTATAGCGTCCGGTTTGGCGTTCTCGGGGACGATAGCGTGGATCCTGACTTCACCGGTGGGCGATCAGGCAAACGATGACGCCGGCCGCGGACGGCCTGCCGGCCTCTCGGCCAGGTACGATCCGCTGACTTCGCTCGGTTGAACGCCCACATGCCTCCGAAGCTCGTACGAGAAGCACAGGAACTTCCTGGGCTGCGTCGATGCGTCAACCCTGCGGCGGCGTCCTGGGGTGACTACTCAGGCGGAGAGGCCGATCAGGACTTCAATCAGGTCCTCAGGAACGCTGACGCCCTGCGATGCTGCGACGACCCGGTGCGCGTGGCGGCGCTCGCCCGGGAGTCTGGCGCCCGACTGTTCGTGGACCTTTTCCGCCAGCGCGCCGAGCCGGTCACCGAATCCGGCAGCCCCAGTCAGGGCTGGCGAGAGGGCGATGAACATCTGACCGACTGCCGGAGGCCCGCCCTCGTCTGTACTGAAGGAAGAGGCCTGGTACGACCAGTTTGCGCCCGTCAGTCCAGCCGCCATGATCTCGACCATCAGCGCCAGCCCATACCCTTTCGCGCCTCCGAGGGGGCTCATGGTGGCCCCGTCCTTGAGGGCGTTGGGGTCGCTGGTGGGCACGCCGTGCGCATCCACCAGCCACGTCGCAGGCACCCGCTCTCCTTTTGAGGCTGCGCTCACAATGTTGACCCGAGCCGTGGCGCTCGCGGCCATGTCGACCACGACCGGCGTGTCGTCGAGCGGCGCCGCGAACGCGATGGGGTTGGTACCGAACAGTGCCTTGTTGCCGCCCCACGGCGCGATGCAAGGAGAGGTGTTGGCGAACGCGAGGGCGACGAGTCCCTCGGCAGCGAGCTTTTCGACGAACCAACCGACGACACCGGCAGAATAGGAATTTGCGATCGCCATGGCTGCCACGCCGTTCCGGCGGGTCATCTCGAGGAGCAGCGGCAACGCTTGCACAAACGCCGGATGGCAGAAGCCGTGGCCCGCGTCCACGCGCAGCCAGGAGGGGGCGCTCTGCGTTACGTGGGGCACGGCCTGGCCGTTTACCTTGCCGCAGCGCAGGTGCGCACAGTAGACCGGCAGGTAGCCAAGTCCCACATTGCGTATGCCCTGTGCTTCCGCGTCACGGATGGACTCGGCGACGGGTCCCGCCTGCTGCAGGCTTGCGCCACTGCCGCGGAGGGCCGCAAGGCTGAGGTCATAGACCTCCCGCAAGCTCATGCGCCGAGAGCTTACTTCGGCACCTGACACGTCATGATTCCGGTGCTGCGCCGCCGTGGGCGCGGCGGTCTGCAATGAAGGAATCGAGAACCTCGCCGATTGCCGCCGAGCCGGAAGGTGGTTCGAAGCTGGCAACCTTCTTCTTCCATACGTCGCGTGCGCGCTGCGTGGCGGTCCGCGAGCCCGCGTCACTCCAAGCCCCGAAGTTGGACCAGTCCGCCACCAGCGGCGCGTAGAACGCGGTGCGATACCGGGCCATGGTGTGCTGCGCTGCAAAGAAGTGTCCGCCGGGCGGCACCTCCGCAATGGCATCGAAGCCGATCGCATCGGCATCACCCGGGGTCTGGACGCATAGCTCCGCGATGGTCTGCAGGGTTTCGACATCGGTGACGAACTTCTCGAACGAGTCGCACAGGCCGCCCTCGAGCCAGCCGGCCGAATGTATGAGCACGGTCGAGCCGGCCAGCACGGCAGCCCACAAGCCGAACTGAGTCTCGCTGGCAGCCTGCGCATCTGAGGTATTGGCTGCACTGCCGCCGCCCGCGCGCCACGGCAGCCCCAGGAAGCGCGCGAGCTGTCCGGCCCCGAGCGTGGCCTTCACGTGTTCGGGCGTGCCGAAGGCCGGGGCCCCGGACTTCATGTCCACGTTGGACGAGAAGCTGCCGTAGACGACCGGCGCCCCGCGCTGTGCCAGCTGTGCCAGCGTAATGCCGGCAAGTGCCTCCGCGTGCTGCAGAGTCAGCGCGCCGGCCACGGTGATGGGCGCCATCGCCCCGGCAAGACAGAAGGGAGTGATGATGGAGACCTGCCCCCATCTGGCAAAATCGATGATCCCCTGCGCCATCGGGATGTCGAGCTGCCGCGGCGAATTGGTGTTGATGACGGTGTAGCAGTGCACTCCGGCGCGGAACTGCTCCTGCGTCAGTCCCCGCGCCAGGCGCACCATCTCGAACCCGTCGAGCACCTGCGGGGTGCCGCGCGCGTATATGAACGGCACCTTGTCCGACAGCGTCAACTGCGCCCGGTTTACCGCGTAGTGGCGGAAGCGATGCTCGATATCCTGCGGCTCGACGTGCGGACCTTGCATGTGGATGACGTCGAAAGTCTGCGCAAGTCGTATGAGGTCTTCCAGGTCAGCGAGCGTCCCGGGTCGACGTCCGCGCTCTATGTCGGTCACGTTGGGCGCGCCTGCGCCGGGCGTGAAGTTAAGCGCACCGAGGCGCAATGACACATCTCGCGCCGTGGAGCCGCCCCGAGCCAGGATCTCGCGCGGACAGGCTGCCAGCGCTTCCGCAACGATGTCCCGGCCCAGGCGTACCATCTGCGTGCCTTCGTCGACCAGCGCGCCGCCTCTCCTGAAGAGTTCGCGCGCTTCAGGCAGCAACACGAGAATCCCCAGCTCCTCGAGCACGCGCAGCGAGGTGTGGTGCATGTCAGAGATCTGGGCGTCGCTGAAGATGCCCTGCGGGAGGAATGGATTGACGAGATTGCGGTAGTCGGGGCGGCGGATCTCGCCTTCCCGCGGTGCGCCGCGGGTGCGCCTGCGGCTATCGGACCCGGGGCTCCGCGCCTGCAAAACATCGGTCATCGTCGTGCCCCATCGTGTCTTGTGTTGAAGGGCAGGCTTCCCCGAGGTCATGCGCCCGACTGCCCACGAAGGAACCTAGCGGTCGGTCAGGCCGGAGGCAACCTCCAAATTCTCAAATGCTGTTTGAAAAAAATGCAATGCCGAACCAGGTCAGCCCGAGGTGCGGGCCGATTTGGCAGATGCAAAGAAGGCACGTAGCTGCTGGGCTACCTCGTTGGCGGCCGAACGCTTCTCGTCGCCGGCACGCACCAGTGCCCCCCAGCGGATCTTGACGCCGCGCTCCCCCAGCGTCAGGGCCACCAGGCGGCCGTCCTCGAGGTCGGAGCGCACGCACCAGCGGCTGAGTATGGTCATTCCCTGGCCGCCGCGGACCGCGGCGGCCGCGGTTTCCGGACTCGCGACCATCACGTAACGAACCGGATTGACGTGCGCCGGCTGCAGAAACTTTTGATACTCAAATCCCGGCGCCACCGCGAGGCTGTACGTGTAGAAGACTTCTGCCCCCACTTCGGCCGGCAGGAGTGCGCGGCGCTCCGCCAATCGGTGGGTTGGGGCTACCAGCGCGACCAGCTCGTCGGAGAACAGCTCGGTGCGACTGGTTTGCGGAGCGGCCTCGTGCGGGGTGATGAATACGTCGACGATCTGGGCCTTGAGCGCGTCGATCCCCGCGCCGTCTGCGTCCACTGCCAGCTCGATCGCGATGTGCGGTGCAACCTTGCGCAGGTGCGTCGCAAACTCAGGAATCCAGGAGAAGTTCCGGTAGGCCGCCATGCCAATGCGCACGACCTCCCTTACGTTGCTGCCGAGGCGCGTGGCGACGGTCTCCGCGCGCTCCAGGTCCGCCAGGATGCGCTCGGCGGTGCGCACGACGTACTCCCCGGCCGGAGTGAGGCGGACACGATTGCCGGTCTTGGCAAACAGGGCGATACCGAGCCGGGCTTCCGCCTCTTCGATGCGGCGCGACACCGCCGAGGGGGTGAGCTTGAGCAGTTGCGCGATGCGCGTGAGGCTCCCGGAGCTGCGATAGGCCACCAGGACCTGAAGGTGCTTGATGCTGAGGCGTTGCGTCATGCCGGTTTAAGAGTCGTGGCCGCAGCCCAGGGAACCGCCAAGCCCCAGTGTCGCACGACCGACCGACGCGGGTCCTCTTGAAACTGCCTGTAGAATAGGCGGGCAATTCACGGAGAGAACCCGGTGCGTGCACTCAGATTGGCGGGGATCGCGCTTGGCGGACTGGCTGCGCTGATCGTGCTGCTGCTCATTGGCGTGCGCTTGTTCGTCAACCCAAACGACTTCAAGGGTCGAATCGAGAAGAGCGTCAAGGATCAGACGGGGCGGGAGTTGCATCTGTCCGGTGACATCAGGCTGTCGGTGTTCCCATGGGTGACGCTCGAACTCGGACCACTGAGCCTTGGCAACCCCGCCGGCTTCCCGGCCGAGCCCTTTGTGCAGGTTAGGCGTCTCGAGCTGCACGTGCGCCTGCTGCCCCTGTTGCATAAGGAGCTCAATGTCGGCCGTGTCGACATTGATGGCCTGGACCTGCGGCTGCTCAAGAACCCGCAGGGACAGGGCAATTGGGAGGACTTCGGCGGGAAGGAAAGGACTGCGCCGGTCACTACCGCCTCGGGGTCCTCGATGCCTGCGCTGCGCGATCTCGCCGGTGTAACCGTCGAAGACAGCCGCATCAGCTACCAGGACATGGTCGCTGACGGCGTGACCCTGAGCATCGGGCGCGTCGCGGCGGGAGCGACGACGCCAGTATCCCTGAAGATGCGGCTCACGAGCGGCAAGGATGCGGGACCTTTGGACATCTCCCTCAAGCTCGATCTCGTGCCCGATTTCGCGAACAGGAAATATCAGATCTCAAAACTCGCGCTGCAGGGCGCGGGAGCAGCCGGCCATGGCTCACCGGCCATGCAGGTGCTATTCGACAGCCCATCGGTGAGCGCCGATCTGAATGCGCAGACCCTTAGCGCCCCGCACTTCAGTGCGCAAATCGCTGGGGCGAAACTGGCGGGAGATCTCAGCGGCAGCAAGATCGTCGCGTCCCCTCACTTTGACGGCAGCTTCGAACTCGCCCTGGTCTCCCCGCGCGAGCTGATGAGCGCCCTGGGCATCGAGCCGCCGAAGACTCGCGACACCGGTGCCCTGCGGAAGCTCGCGGGCAGCGGCACTTTCAGCTACGCCGATAGCGCTCTCGAATTGCAGAAATTCGTGTTGCTGCTGGACGACTCCACGCTAAAGGGAGAGATAACCGATGACCTCGATCGCACGGCCATAAGCTTCCAGCTGGCACTCGATCGCATAGATCTAGATCGCTATCGTCCGCCCGAGGAAAAGGCCGGCGCCCGCCCGGTCGCCAAGAGTGCGGCGGAACAACATGACAGCCTGAAGATGCGCTTGAATGGTGACGTCACCATCGGGCAGGCGACCGTCTCGAACCTAAGGGTGGCGCAGCTGACCGCCAGGATCGCCGCCAAAGATGGCATCGTGCACCTGGCACCCGTGC
The DNA here is from genome assembly GCA_018240525.1 of Pseudomonadota bacterium. Lineage (GTDB taxonomy): Bacteria > Pseudomonadota > Gammaproteobacteria > Steroidobacterales > Steroidobacteraceae > 13-2-20CM-66-19. The sequence continues at coordinate 840,631 of JAFEFN010000013.1, read as the reverse complement.
ACGCGCAGTTGTACGGCGGCGCCTTTAGCGGCGACATCACGCTCGATACTCGCACCCCGGCTAACGCCTTCAAGATCGACGAAACCTTGACCAATGTCGACATGGCCGCGTTCCTCAAGGATTTTGCCAAGACACAGCGACTGACCGGACGCGGGACTGTTAGCGGCACGTTCAGCGGCAGCGGCTCGGGGGATGCCATGCTGCGAAGCCTCAATGGTCATGTGGCAGCCAATGTGGACGGAGGCGCGGTCGAGGGCGTCGATCTGTGGTTTGAGATCAACCGTGCAATGACGGTCCTCCAGAAGCAGGGCCTGCCGTCGGGGCAGGGCAGCGGACGGACCCGATTCGATTCGTTCAAGGCCTCGGCCGACATCGCTGGGGGCGTCGCGACCACGAAGGACCTCAGCCTCGTCTCTCAAAATCTGCACGTAATCGGTCAAGGCACGAGCAACCTCGCCACCGGGGCGGTGAATTACCAGATTCAGGCGACCGTGCTGAAGAGGCCCGCACCGGGACCTGTGGTCCCGGGCAATGTCTTGGCGCAGGTTCCGGTAGTCGTGAGCGGCACGATGAGCAGCCCGAAGGTCACTCCTGACCTGGAGGGACTCGCCAAGGCCCGGGTGCAACAGGAACTCGACAAGCACAAGGGTGAATTGCAGCAGAAGTTGCAGGAACAGCTGAAGGGCTTGTTCGGCAAGTAACCGGCCACGCTGGCTGAATGGTCCCGTCGCATCGCAAGCCGGCGCGTCCGGAGGCGGCCGAAGCGCTATTGACGGGCGACCAGCCCCCCGAGTGTCTTCACCCGCACAATGAATTGCTGCACGTCATGGGGCGTCACGACGACCTTGGTGCCATCTCGATAGCGCAGTAGTACGACTCGCCCCGGATCCGTCGCATAGGCGCGAAATCGCCCGATTCTGCGGTTCCAGAACCAGCCGCTGATCCCAAACAAGCCCCCGTTCCCGAGCAAACGGAGGGAGCCGCGCAGGCCGTCCGGCTCTCCGGTCACCGTGGCAAGACCAGCCAGAGGCAGGATCGTCTTCCAGCCCAGGCGTGCCACTGCGATGTGCTTCTGCGTCAATTCATACCCACGAATCATGAAGGGGAGTGCACTCAGCAGGATCGCCAGCGGCAGCCCGACCATGGCGAGCCTCCAGATCAGCAGATGCCGTGGACCTGTGGTAAGGCCGGCCAGCATCACTACGGAAAGGAGTGCAACAGTCAGCCCGGTCGCAAGACGTAACGACCGGCCCCAGGGCGCAGAGAAGTGAGCCAGCACGGGTTCCATCTGCCGCCTTATAGCCCAGAACCCGGTTGCCGGGAACAATGGCAGCTCCGCAACGCCCTCCGAACGCCGGGCTGCCGGCATGCCTTGCGCCAGGGAAGCTGGGCCCATCGTTCCCGCCGCGTACGCGAAGTGGGTACCGAAGAATGTTGGCGTTCCGCGGCGAGCCGGCCGAGAACCCACCCCCGAGATCTGCGCACCCAACAACCAGGGAGCGTCAAGGCAACGCCCCAGTGCGTCTATTACCGGGAACGGACAAGGGGGTTAGGCCATGCGTCGCGCAGGAAATGGGTTTTGGATAGGACTGAATGTCGCAACCGCCGGTTGTGTTCTCACCGTGGTCGTCGCATGCGGCGGTTACGGCGGCGGGGGCGGGATGACGGCGGCCCCCACGGTCGACCTGGCCGTGCAGCCTGCCACCATCACAGTCGGGCAAAGCGCCACTCTCACCTGGACGAGCGGCAATGCCACCTCTTGCAGTGCGAGTGGTGCGTGGAACGGCGCCGAGCCGACCGCGGGCAATAGCGTCGTCACCCCGACGACCGTGGGAAGTGACACCTTCACCTTAACTTGCACCGTTGCGGGTATGTCCGCATACGGCGGAGGTGGCGGCGGAAGCACCGCGAAGTCGGTGACCCTCACCGTGAATGCGGCCACGGCCTTCGTCGCCAAGGATCTGGTGGCCGACACCGCCAGCGGGACGGTCACGGTGGACGCCAATCTGGTCAATCCGTGGGGCATTGCCTTCGGCCCGGGTCCGGCGTGGGTAGCCAACAACCACAGCGAGACATCTACCCTGTACGACGGCGCCGGCGTGCCACAGCCGGCCGGAGGCCCCCTGGTCGTCAACTTACCCGCGGGTGCGGCGGGCGTGACATTCGATCCAACCGGGATCGTGTTCAATTCCACCGCGGACTTCGTGGTGAGCGCAGCGGGCAAGTCCGCAGCCGCTCTCTTTATCTATGTCGGTGAAGGCGGAATGCTCGCGGGATGGTCGAATGCTGTCGACGCCAGCAATGCGATCGTGATGTACGCCGACGCCGGCGGTGCGGTCTACAAGGGAGTCGCCTTGGCCAACAACGGTTCGGGCAATTTCCTGTATGCCACGGATTTCCACAACAACAAGGTCGACGTATTCGATACGCACTTCACCAAGCAGCCATCCACCGACACGACCTTTGGTTTCAAGGATCCCGCGTTGCCAGCCGGGTACGCACCGTTTGGCATCCAGGCGCTGAAAACAGGCGCGGGCGGGGCGGTCCAGATTTACGTCACCTACGCCCAGCAACAGGCACCGGATAATCACGACAATGCCAACGGCCCGGGTTTGGGTCTGGTCGATGTCTACGACACCAATGGCGTCCTGCTGAAGACGCTCGTCAAGGGTGGTCACCTGAATGCGCCTTGGGGGATGGCATTGGCACCTGCAGATTTCGGCACGTTGAGCAGCGTTTTGTTGGTGGGCAATTTCGGGGACGGGACGATCAACGGTTACGACCCCAGCAGCGGACAGTTCATGGGAACGCTATCAACGGCCAATGGCGTCTTTTCGTCTCCGGGACTTTGGGGCATCGCCTTTGGCAATGACGCAGACAACCAGCCGCACAACACACTCTTCTTCGCAGCCGGGCCAAACGATGAGGCCAACGGCAGTTACGGCCGCGTCGACCTGCCGTGAAGGTCATCAATAGGACGGTCGTTGCCGGAGCTCGGATCGGTACCGGCATCTCGCAGCGCCCGACTCACCAAGGGGTGCCTCGACGAGATCCTCTCAGCCCTCGAATTGCCAAGCTGTAGCTTTGGCGGAGCAGATCACGCACGCTCTTTTGCGTGGATCGCGCTCCGCCAATTTTCAATGACAGCGCGGCGGGCCGCGTTCATCATGCACGCATGAAGGCAGATCATCCGCAGTCGGGTTGCGGCACCTTGATAGGCAGCGGCATCGCCGTGCTTGTTTGCTCCGCTGCACTGTTAACTTCCAGTTGTGCAGATACGTATGCCGCTGAGGGAGCCAAGTCGGGTGCCGTAGGTGGTGCTGTCGCCGGCGCGGTGCTCGGAATTTTTACCGGCAACGTCGGTGGCAGCATGCTGGCAGGCGCCGCCGCCTCGGCTGCGGCCGGCGCGGCGATTGGGGGCATGACGCCAAAGGCACCACCAGGCACTGCGCCAGCACCGGCGCCGGCCCAGGGGCAGGCGGGGGGCGGGACCAAGGATCCCAAACTGCTCGAACGGCAACACGAACTCGAGAACAAAATAGGCGCGGCGAACTTCGACGCGGCCCGGATGCTTGCGCTGTGCCGCCACAGCAGCGCCATCGAATTGGCGCGCAACGCGTATAAAACCGCGGACACCCAGGAGCGTCGGGGTTACGCGCTCATGATTGAAGCGGTAACTGCCGAAGAGAAGGGTGACAGCGCAACGGCCGCCGCGGTCTATCCCCGGCTGGTGGAAGTCGATCCTCAGATAGGCAGCGCTGACAAGGCGCGAAATGCTGCGCTGTCAGGGGTTCTGAAGGTCCAGCAGGTTCGTAAGGACTACGGGCTGCCGCCAACCTGTACGTGAGCCGCAGTCAGCCGCGCCAGGATCACCCGGGCCGAAGTCGGCGCTGACGCCGTCGCAGCCTAGTCCTCGAGCGAAGTTGCGGTCTCCCGCTTTCTGCCTGCGCGCAGAAGGGCGCGATAGGCGGTTTGGATGGCCTGCGCATCAACGTCGAAGCCGGCAATTGCATCGTCCATTGTCTGGCCGGAATCCAGGCCGGCGAATGGGCCCTTTCCCTTCGATTGCCGGTGGCTCACTGGCGCCGTACTTGGCGGTCCCAGTCCTGGGCGTCATAGTGCCCTTGGGAATCCTCAATCAGGCCGTCAGGACCGATCCTCCAGTCTTCGAATCCTGCAATCCGCACCGCGTTCCCCGTTCCGCCCGGCCCGGAATTGGTCCCGATGAAAGTCCAGTGATACAGCACCCGGTCGCCTCGTGGTTCCAGGCGGTCGAATTTCACTACCAAGTCCGGGTAAGAGGTCATGAAGCTTTGCACGGCCGCCTCCACAGCGCGGCGGCCCACGGCTGGCGCGCCGTCATTGATTGTCAGCGACCCGGCTTCTGCGTAGAACGCGGCGACGCTTGCAGCTTTGTGGCTACACCAGGCGGCGGTGTAGCGGACCGCGAACGGACTGAGATGCGAGTCGTCCATAGGTGCCTTCCCGCCCGCGCAGGCAGCGACTGCACTGAGCGCGAGTGTGGTTATCAGTGCTCGAAGCATGCTTATTCGAAGCTGGTGTCTGCGTGGAGGCACGGGAGCTTAATCCGAATTGCGCCGTCATGGCTGTCCTGAGGATTACATCACGGCCAGAATCCATTGGGGAATGGCGAGCGGAAAGTGCCGGCGAGGGCGAGGTCGCCGCCATGAGGGCATGAGGTGTCACACGCTACAGGCGAAGTCGGGCATTCAAGCCGCACGGGCAGCCGCACCCCTGGCGCCGGCGTCGTTACGGCCCCGGGGGCGCCCTTTCTTGCAGCGAACGTGCCCTACGAGATGGTCTTGCTCTGCGTGGGGGAGGGACTGCTCTCCAGCCCATCGGTCGTGTAGGCGGTAGCCGCGAAGTACCAACTGCCGGAGGCCAGATTGCTGAGCGTGTAGCTCGTCGGAGCCGTACCGGGCACGTCAATCATCTGCGTCATGCTTGACGCCGAGTTTCCATAGTAGATGTGCATGCCCGCCAGATTGGTAAGCGCGCTCCCGTCGGTATTCTGGGTAGGGGGCGTGAGCGATAGCACCGCTGTGCCGGTAACCGCCGGTGGACTGGTCACCGTGACACTGAATGCCGGCATGGAGGACGCCGTCGTGCCGTCACTGGCGCTAATCACGATGTTCGCGTAGGTGCCAGTCTGAGTGCTGGTCGGCGTGCCGTAAATCTGGCCGCTGGCGATGCTGAACGCCGCCCACGCGGGCAAATTCTGCACCGAAAAAGAGAGCGTTAGGCCGCTGGGGTCACTGGCCGTGGGCTGGAAGGAGTACGCGCTGCCTGCAACCACGCTGGTCGGTGGGGTACCGGAGAGTATCGGGGCGGGTGCGGGCGCCGACAGTGTTGTAGAGGCAGCGACCACCTGCACGCTGAAGGGGTTCAGCGTCGCAGTGTTTGTTCCGTCACTGACTGCGATCACGATATTCGAGTAGGTCCCGACGCTCGTCGCGCCCGGCGTGCCAGAAAGCTGCCCGGTGGCCGTCGAGAAGGACGCCCATGCCGGCTGGTTTGCAATGGCATAGACCAGGGTACGAGATCGAGGGGCATTCACGCTGGGCGTGAATGTGTAGCTTTGGCCGGCGGTGACGCTGGTCGGTGGCGTGCCAGAGATCGACAGATTGCGGAAGTTGCGCTGACCGGCGTATGTGCTGGGCGCTGCCAGTGCGCACGCGACGATCAAGAGGGCACATGCCCGCAGTCGAAGCCGCTGGACATGCATGAGACTGTATCCGTACATCAGACCTCCCCGACAACAGGTCACACGCGGGGGAGGCGCAAGGAGATCCATGGCGAATCTCCGTCACGACGCGCCGCACTAGTGCGGCGAACCGGCAGCCCCGCTGTCTCAGTGCGACTGAGACCGGAGGCTTTGCGTCCCCGCCTTGCGACGGGTTTGCTCTTGCTCACGAACGTCAAGTGCCGCTGGTTGCACTTATCGTTCTAGAGATTTCGGGGCCATAAGACCTGCATTGGCTGCAGGGTGCAAATGTCTCAGGGGGGCGACGTACGCGTTTGGCTACAAGAATCTGTCAAATGATGCGAACCGGCGGGGATCGGAAAGATGTCGTTCATGAGCAAACGAAACGGGCCTTAGGCTTTGCGCGCGGCTGCGGATATGCCGCGTCTGGAACAAGTCCGAGAAACCCGAGACCGCTGCATGACGCCTGATACTGCGGATCCTCGCGCGCGGGAATCCAGGAGAGGGCGCTCGTTGCGCCCTGAAGAATCGGCGCCTAACGTTCGGTGTGATCCTCTTCCGCCTTGCGCGTCGCGGGCCTTGCGCGCACCAGCTCGGCATGTCGCGCCAGCCGGGGCAGCCGAGTCTGGAACGCCGCCATCCCTCCCGGATACCATGAGGCGAGCATGTACAAGTACGGGTCCGCGGCCGTGAAGTCCGCACCCAAGACGTACGGTCGCAGTGAGTCATGGACCAACTCAAGATGGCGGTCGTAGTCCTTGAGCGCTTGCGCCTGGATACCGTCTGCCGCCGATGCAGCGCCGGTCGAATATCGGTCGGCATAGTAGTAGCGCAGCAACGCCTCGTAGACGTTTGCGGACAAGGAGACCATCCACTGCAAGAACAGTGCATGGCGCGCGCTGCCGGCGGCGGGTGCTAAGCCGGCTGCGGGATGTGCATCGGTCAGATGAATGAGGATAGCGGCCGATTCGTACACCGTGGTGCCGTCCGGCAGCATCAATGCGGGGATCTTCGCATTCGGATTGATGCGCCGGTAGCTTTCAACCTCCGCTGGACTGCTCCCGATCCATGCCAGCTGATACGGGGCTCCAATCTCTTCGAGAACGATCTGGGGGGCGAGGGACCCCGCGTTGTGCCGTGCGTAGAGCGTGTAGTCGGCGCGAGTCATGCTTGCTTTTCCTTTTGGCCCCTCGCGTACTCCCGGTAAACGGAGCAGGGGTGTGCAGCATGCAGCTGCCTGTGCTGCATGCTTGCATCGAATCATACAGGCGACGCCCCAAATGTTGTGCCGGCTGCGGTTACGAGGGAGTCCGCGCGGTAATATGAGCCCATGCCCGGGAAACTCCCGCGTCGCTCCTTCCTGACGCTGTCGGCCGCCGCCGCCGCCAGCTCGTTGCTGCCCGCCGGCGGTCACGCCAGGGGTGCGTCCGCAGCGGATGGCCGACCCCATCTTCATGTAAGGCCGTTCGACCTCCAGGCCGTGCGGCTGCTGCCGGGGCCAGTCCTCGATGCCCTCGCGATCAATCGGGCATTTCTTCTTGACCTTGATCCCGACCGACTGCTGCACATGTTCCGGGTTACCGCGCGCCTGTCGAGCAACGCACAGCCTCTGGGCGGGTGGGAAGCTCCGGACAACGAGCTGCGCGGGCACTTCACCGGTCACTACCTTTCCGCTTGCGCGCTGATGTGGGCGCAGACCGGCGACCGCGCAGTGCGCGACCGCGGCGTGCTGGTCACCGCCGGACTGGCCCAGTGCCAGGCAGCGATCGGCAGTGGATACGTGAGCGCCTTCCCCGAGGAGCTTTTCGACCGCTTACGCGCGGGCCAGCCGGCATGGGCGCCCTTCTATACCTTGCACAAAATCATGGCCGGCCTGCTGGATACGGCCACCCTGAGCGGTGATCAGCGCGCACTCGACACACTACTGGGTATGGCTGCTTGGGTAGAGCACTGGACGCAGCCGCTCAGTGCGACTGAGATGGCGCTGGTCCTTGAGCGCGAGTACGGCGGCATGAACGAGCTGCTGTACAACCTGGGGGCAGTCACCGCCGACCCGCGCTGGGTGCAGCTGGCGCAGCGTTTCGAACGAGAATGGCTCTTTGCATCCCTGGCCGCACAACGCGATGAGCTGCAGGGGCTGCACGTCAACACAACCATCCCCCAGGTCATTGGCGCGGCGCGCGGATTCGAGGCAACTGGCAGCATGCGCAAGCGCAAGGCGGCCGAGTTCTTCTGGCATACGGTTGTGGAACGGCGCTGCTATTGCACGGGTGGTACCAGCAACGAAGAACTGTGGAATACCCCGCCCGGCGTGCTGGCACAAGAGCTCTCTGGATATACCCAGGAATCGTGCGTTACGTACAACATGCAGAAGCTCGCCCGGCACGTGTTCTGCTGGACGAAAGATCCGCAGGTAGCTGACTACTACGAACGTGCGTTCTATAACGGCATTCTCGGCGTTCAGCATCCGGCCGACGGAGACAAGCTGTACTACCTGCCGCTGGCCAGTGGCTACTGGAAGCTGTTCGGCACGCCGCTGCACGATTTCTGGTGCTGTACCGGCAGCATGGCCGAGGCCTTTGCCAAGCTGGGCGACAGCATCTACTTTCACGACGATCTCGGCGTGTACGTCAATTTGTTCGTCCCGTCGGAACTGGACTGGGCCGAGCGAGGGATGCGCCTGCGGCTGGATACGCGCTTCCCGGACGGGGACACGGTGACATTGACCGTGCGGGGCGCGCCACCGACTCCTATCGCCGTCCACGTGCGTATTCCCTACTGGACACGTGGGTGCTCGGCCTTGTTGAACGGCGACGCGCTCCCTGTAGCGGCGGATGCGGGCGGTTACCTGACCGTCCGTCGGCGCTGGGCGCCGGGGGATGTACTTATGGTCCGCGTGCCGATGCACCTGCACGCTGCGCCGATGCCTGACGACTCATCGCTCCAGGCGGTGATGTACGGACCGCTGGTCTTGGCAGCGCGACTGGGAACCGCCGGTCTCGACTCGGGAAACTTGCGTGCCGTGCCCACGCAGCCACGAAAGGTTCCTGAATACGCCGGCGAGCCGCTGACAGTCGCGGCGATTTCCGCTACTTCGGCTGATCCTTCCAACTGGCTGGAACGCGTGGACACGCGCCCGCTTGAGTTCCGCAGCGTGGGGCAGGAGAAGAGCCTTACGTTCGTCCCGCTGAATCGCATTTTCGATGAGCGCTACGCCGTGTACTTCAGGATGACCACGCCTCCCGAGGTGACGTCCAGTGGTTGGAAGAGGGCGCTCGCGACCGGCTAAGCGCGGTGACGCCCTGCAGCTGCGCAACCATTTCATCGAGCGCAGAAGGCGACGCTCGCCCTTTGTCGGCAGTTGCCAAGTCTGATCGCGTACGACGTTTACGTCGTACACCTATACGTATACAATGTACACATGAGCAAAGAGCGCATTCTCGCAGCGGCCAAGGCCGTCTTGGATCGCGACGGTTTGCTGGGACTCACAGTGCGTAAGGTGACCGATGAGGCCGGGCTGTCACCGATGGCGATGTACCGGCACTTCGCGGACAAGGGTGCACTCCTCGACGCGCTGATGGACGACGGACTGGCGGCCTGGGAAGGGCTGGCCCGCGCAATACGTGCCAGTCAGCCAATCGAGTGGCTGATCGCGCTCAGCGAGGCCTATCTGGATTTCGCGCTAAAAGAGCCGCACCGTTTCGATGCCGCATTCTTCCTTCCGGCGCCGCAGGCCCGGCAATACCCGGACGATTTTGTGGCGGGTCGATCGCCGGTGATGGCGATGGCCCTGGTCCGCGTCGATGAGGCCCGGGCTCGGGGCGAACTGGGCGCAGCACCGGCACTCGATGTAGCGCTTGCTTTCTCCGCGCTCGTCCAGGGACTTGTCTCCATGTACCGCGCCAACCGGTTCTCCAGCGAACGGCAGTTCCGGATGCTGTATCGCACGCAGGTACGTCATTGCCTGGATGGGTTTGCGCAGCACTCCACGGGCCGGCCGAGATGAGAGTGATCCTTGCAGGCGCCCTGGGCGCAGTGCTGTTCAATCTGTCGCAGGGGCTGGCTGATGCGTGGGCACTGGCCTGGTTCGCGCCAGCCCCACTCTTGTGGCTTGCCTACGGCAACCTGCCCCGCTCGCAGGTCCTGACCGCAAGCGCCGTGGCCTTCGTCGCAGGACAGGCCTACCTCGTACAGTGCTACTGGGGACGACTGCCGCCGCTGATCCTTGCGCCCCTTGTGATTGCCATGACGGCCGCCTTCGCCGCAGCGGTGCTGTTTGCCGGACTGATCTTTCGCCGGGGGACCTCATGGGAGACGCTCTTTGTTTTCCCAGCCCTATGGGCGGCGCTGGAATATCTCATCAGCCGCGTCTCTCCGCACGGCAGCTACGGAGCGATGGCGTATGCGACGGTGTCGTTTCCTGCCGGGATCCAGCTGGCGTCACTACTCGGATCCTCTGCGGTCACCTTTCTTCTTTGTCTTTCAGCCAACTCCATAGCGCTTATGGCGAGGCAGCGGCGGTCCGCCGCGTGCCTGGGTGCAATACTTTGCGCTGCCGCACTGATCTTCGGCTTCATTCGTCTCGCGCAACCGGGAGGCCCGCCGGTTGAAGTTGCCGCGCTCGTGGATATCGACGCCCACCGCGCCGGTCCCCCTACTGCGAAGTCGGCAGAAGCTACCGCTGCGGCGTATGCGGCGCATATCGGGACTCTCGGCGACGCACGTGTCGTCGTGATTCCGGAGGGAGCCTTGCGAATGCAAGACGCTGACCAGGGCCAAGTGCTTCAGCCCCTGGTAAACCAGGCAAAGTCGCATGGAGTGCTGGTGTTGGCCGGAACGTTCATGCCGGCGCCCGAACGTAACAGGGCCTTCGCGCTGCTGCCTGACGGGACGATGCGCATTTATACAAAACGACACCCGCTGCTGCCCTTTGAACAGACGGTGCCAGGTCACGATCCGGGTCTGGTAAGCGAAGGCTATGCCACCCAAATCTGCAAGGACATGGACTTTGCCGGCACCGTGCGCGAGACGGCCGCGTACGGCGTGCGTCTCATGATCGTGCCCGCGGACGACTTCGTCCGCGACGGGTGGATTCACGGTCGAATTGCGATCATGCGCGGTGTCGAAAACGGTTTTGCGGTCCTCAGAGCCGCTTTCGACGGTCTCGCGACCATTTCGGATGCGCACGGCCGGGTGCTGGCCCGCGCCTCCACGACCGGCGCAGGGATGGTCACACTGAAGGCGGCAGTCCCGCTCGGACCAGGACCGACCCTTTACACGCGCATCGGCGATGTCTTTCCGTGGCTATGCGCCTTGCTCACTTCGTTCATTGCCCTGCAGGCAATTCGCTCAGCAAGTCCTCAGTCTCAACGACAACGGAGGGTTCCGGCGCCGAGCGGGCCTGTGCGGTCGATACGTCGATAACACGGTAGCTGATGCTGCGCAACTTGGGATAGGGGAGTTCGTAAGGTCCGGCCCGTGCAAACCGCGTCGTCATCATGCGAAGCGTCAGATCGAGACCTTCAAGGCTCCGGGCGTGCCGCAGGACGGTCGCGCGACTTGCTGAGCTCCGTGGAAGTCACGAGTTCACGGGTGTTGACGAAGGGGCCCTTCTGGCTGCGCGGCACTGGCCGCTGCCGCAGCTTTCTCCACAGATCAAAGAGCGTCAGCGTTCCTGTCAGAGTGCCAAGAACCCCGAAGTACGCAGGGGCACCGAAGGCACCCATCAGGCTTCCGGTGAGGACGGGACCCAGTGCGGCAGCCGTGCCATTGATCAGGAGTAGGGCGCTGCTTGCGGCGATCATCTGTGCGGGCTCGAGCTTATCGTTGACGTGCGAGACCGACAGTGAGTAGAGCGTCAGTGCCGCGCCCGAGAACAAGGCGGCGAGCAGCAGGAAGAGTGCCGGGGGCAGACGCCCAAAGGTCTCAATCACCCCGGCAACGATCGTCGCGATCAGGCACATCGTGGCGATCACTGTGCGCCGATCGAGGCGATCCGAAAGACGACCCACCGGGTACTGCGTGAGGACCGCTGCCAGAATACTCACCGCCATGAATGCGGCGACACCGCGAGTGCCGAAGCCAGAAAGCCGGGCGTATACAGGCCCCATCGAGAAGATGATGGATGAGATCATGCCGGAAAAAGCGACTGCCACGACGCCAAGCGGCGAGTTCCGGTACAGGTCGCGGAAGCGCACCCGTTGCGGGGTTGCCGGACCGCTCACTTCCTGGGCGGAGGCGACAATCGGCACCATGGCCGCGGAGATCAGAGCCGAGACCAGCATGAACGGTTCCGCGCTCTGCGGGCTCGAAAGCACGAGCAGGAATTGGGCGCCGCCCAGTCCTACGTACAGGACGAGCATGTAGAGCGAGAGCAGCTGGCCGCGGTTGGTACGCGAGGCGCGGTGGTTGAGCCAGCTTTCCGCGACCACATAGATGCCTGCAAAGCACACGCCGGAGATCAGTCGTACGACAGCCCAGGGGGCGGGGTGCACCCAGGAGGCGTGCAGCAGGGGAGCCACCGACGCGAGCGCTGCGAGAGTGGCAAAAACGCGCACCGGTCCCACCCTGCGCAGCATCTTGGGCGCGAGCCGAGTGCCGACCAGGTACCCGACGTAGTAGCAGGACATGATGATGCCGGTCACCGCCGTGGGAAACGCTTCGGTCGTGGCTCGGACGCCGAGCAGCGTGCTCTGCAGGCCGGCCCCAAGCATCAGGATGCCCATGCCGAGCAGAAGCGGCCATGTTGCGACGATTGGGTTCACGGTCAGACCGAGCCCTGGATATATGGAAATGCGGCGGACATCATAGCCGGCAAAAAAGTCCCTGCGGTTTCAGGCCTGTAGCATTCGTGAACGTCGCCCCTCGAGAGCCTCCCAGCGCGCGAACCGCTCAAGCAGTATTTCCTCGAGTTCGGCGAGACGTCTGCGATCGTTCCGCAATCGTTCGCCCCCGAGGCGGTGGTAGTCCGGCGCGCTCATCTGCGCCGTGAGCTCCGCCTGCTCCCGTTCCAAGGATTCAATTTCGCCCGGGAGCGCTGCGAGCTCGCGTTCTTCCTTGTAACTCAATCGTACCCGGGACGCCGCCGTGCGCTGCTGTGCACGCTCCGGTCGCGCCGTTTCATCCGTGCGAACGACACTTGCTGACCGCTGCAGCACGTAGTCACTGTATCCACCTGGGTATTCGCGCCACTTCCCGCGCCCCTCGGCCGCCAGCGTTTGCGTCACGACGTTGTCGAGAAAGCGGCGATCGTGACTGACAAGCAGCAATGTACCGGTATAACCCTGGAGCCGCTCCTCGAGCAGTTCCAGCGACTGGATATCGAGATCATTGGTAGGTTCGTCCAGGACGATCAGATTGGCCGGTAGCGAAAACAGCCGGGCGAGCAGGAGGCGGTTGCGTTCGCCGCCCGACAGCATGCTGACGAGCGACTTTGCCCGATGCGCGGGGAACAAAAAGTCTTCCAGGTAGCTGTTGACATGCCTGCGCTCGGCACCCAGTTGCACCCAGTCAGAGCCAGGGCTGATCGCCTCGGCCAACGTCCACGCCGTGTTGAGCTGAGCCCGCAACTGGTCGAAATACGCGACGGTTAGTCGCGTCCCTAACCGGACGGTGCCTGAATCGGGTGCAAGTTCGCCCAGGATCAGGCGGATCATGGTCGACTTGCCCGCGCCGTTCGGGCCGACAAGTCCGATCCGGTCTCCGCGCATGATGCGCATCGAAAGGTTCTCGATCAGCGGTGCGCCTGAGAAGCGCTTGCATACCTGGTCGAACTCGGCGACCAGATCTCCGGAGCGCCCGCCCGCATCCAGGGACAGGCGTATGCTGCCGATCCGGTCCCGGCGTTCCGCTCGTTCGAGACGCAACTGCTCGAGCCGGCGCACGCGTCCCTCGTTGCGCGTACGACGTGCCTCGACTCCCTTGCGGATCCAGACCTCCTCCTGCTTCCAGAACTTGTCGAAGCGGCGCCTCGCGATGTCCTCTGCGGCGAGCTCATCCTCCTTGCGTTGCTCGTAGGCGGCGAAGTTCCCCGGATACGAGCGCAGCACGCCGCGGTCCAGCTCCACGATGCGCGTAGTGACCCTGTCCAGGAACGCGCGGTCATGAGTGATAACAACCACGGCGGGTACCTTCAGCAGCAGCTCCTCGAGTCTTTCGATTGCGTCGATGTCAAGGTGGTTCGTGGGCTCATCGAGCAAGAGCAGTTCCGGCTGCTGCGCCAGCGCCAGCGCCAGCGTCGCGCGCTTGCGTTCACCGCCGGAACAGGTAGCCGGCGAGGTGGCGCCGCTCAGCGCGAAGCGATGCAGGAATTCTTCGAGTCGCGACTGGAGGCGCCAATGATCGCGCTCGTCTGCGGGAGAATGCCCTCCGTATCTATCGGCGCGCAGGGACAGACTCTCGAGCAGGGTGGGGGCCTCGGGGAGGGTAGGTTCCTGTTCGACCATGATGGGGCGAAGGCCATCGCGCTGCTGCAGCACGCCGCCGTCCAGGGATGCTCTCCCAGCCAGGACGTTCAAGAGCGTCGACTTGCCACTGCCGTTGCGACCGATCAGGCCCAGCCGTTCACCGGCGAGGATGGTCAGCTGTGCTCCATCAAGCAGTGGGCGGTCGCCAAATGCCAGGTGTCCGTCGAGAACCGTCAGCAGGGTCATGGACGCCTATTGTCCGGCTTTACCGTGCACAGGCATAGGCCCGTGGCACCGGAGGACGAGCTGCGCATGCGAAGACGAACCTGGCGGCGCCATCCGCCTCGAATTGCCAACTCGTGGAAATCTCCGCGATCATTGCGGGGTTGCGCAACTGGGGAATTCCATGGCAGTGCCTCTTAAGATCGACTTCGTTTCCGACGTTTCCTGCCCTTGGTGCGTCATTGGCTTGCGCTCACTCGAGGCAGCGCTCTCCAAGATTGGTGATGCGGTGGCGGCCGACATCCATTTCCAGCCTTTCGAACTGAACCCTGACATGGCGCCGGAGGGGGAGGACGTGGGCGAACATATTGCGCGCAAGTACGGGTCGAGCGCAGCGCAGGTCACGCAAAACCAGGAAATGATTCGAACCCGGGGAGCCGATCTTGGCTTCGACTTCCGCTTTGCCAAGCGCGGCCGTATCTATAACACCTTCGATGCACATCGGCTCTTGCACTGGGCCGAAGGCAGCGGGCGTCAGAAGGCACTGAAGGAAGCGCTGTTCGCGGCCTACTTTACCGAGGGGCGTGATCCGAGCAGTCGCGAAGTGCTGGCGGAAGTGGCCGGAAAGGTGGGGCTTGATGCGGAGCGCGCGCGGCAGATCCTGGCATCCGGCGAGTACGCGGACGAGGTGCGCGCGCGAGAGCAGCTGTACCTGCGCAGTGGGATTCATGCCGTTCCGGCGGTAATCCTCAACGAACGCTATCTGGTCCAGGGAGGCCAGCCGGTGGAAGTCTTCGAGCGCGCCATCCGCAAGGCAGTCGAGGACGGCGCGTAGCGAGGCCCGACAAGCCGAGGGGCACGCGCGTCCGTTCAGCTACCAGATCTCGCCCCGGCTGATGCGTGGCGCAGGAACTGATGCACCAGGGCGATCGCCATGCTTCCCTCGCCGACGGCCGAGGCCACTCGCTTGACTGGACTTAGGCGCACGTCGCCGCAAGCGAAGATGCCGGGGACGCTTGCCTCCAGCAGGTAGGGATCGCGATTCGCGGACCAGCGACCGGCCTTGACGACATCCTCCCCCGTCAGCACGTAGCCGCGTGCGTCGCGTGCGATCTGCGGGGGCAACCAGCCCGTGTCGGCATCGGCTCCGATGAACACGAACAGGCCGCCGCAGTCGTAGTGCGTGATTGCTCCAGTGGCGGCATCCTGGACGTCAATCGCACTCAAATTGCCGTCCCCATAGACCGCACGCACCTCGGACCTGAGTTTCACGATGATGTTGTCCTGGCCGCGCAGCTGCTCGATCAGGTAGCTCGACATGCTCTTATCGAGTGAATCGCCGCGTACGATCAGCGTCACGGTGCGGGCATGGTTGGCAAAGAACAGCGCCGCCTGGCCGGCGGAGTTGCCGGCCCCGATCAGGTGGACATCGAGTCCATGTGTGGCATCCGCCTCGCTGCGTGCGGCACCGTAGTAAATGCCCTTGCCGATCAGGCGGTCGAAGCCGTCTATGTTCAGGCGGCGCCAAGTGACGCCGGTCGCCAGAATTACCGTGTGTGCACGCAACCCGTCGTTACCGTCGAGCAGGATTTCGCGCGTGGCTGGGTCGATGCGGGCGACGGACCGCGTGACGAGAATCTCCGCCCCCAGTCTTCTGGCCTGTTGGAGTGCGCGGGTTGCAAGCTCGTCACCCGAGACCCCGTTCGGGAACCCCAGGTAGTTCTCGATCCGCGAGGAGGTGCCGGCCTGTCCCCCGGGCGCCTCGCGCTCGATGACGAGGGTGCGCAGGCCTTCCGACGCTCCGTAGACGGCAGCGGCGAGTCCGGCGGGTCCTCCGCCCACTATCACCGTGTCGTACTCCGGGAGCCTGGGGCTGGTCTGCAGGCCAAGCAGGCGCGCGAGGTCGCGCGTCTGGGGTCGGCTGACGACCGTGCCGTCCTCCAGACGCAGGACGGGACACTCGGCATCCCGGGGAACGTCACCGGGCCAGGCTCTGGCAAGATCTACCGTCTCCGGCGTCACCCAGTCATAGGCGATCTGGTTCCGAGCGAGGAAGCGGCGCAGCTCTCCGCATGATGCTTCCCAGCGCGGTGCGAAGAGCACCACGCGTGCCTTCGGGGGCGCGGCAGCGACGATCCCCTGGAGTCCCCCGATGCGTTCCTTCGCCAGGGCGCCCACGCGCACGGCGACATCGGGGGTGTTGGCCGCAATCGCGTAGTACAACCGCGCTTCGATACGCATGACACGGGAGGTTTCCCATGCCCGATACGCACCCGGAAATGGCGTCCCGAAAGCCAGGGGCACCTCGCCGAAGATGGTCCCCGGCAGTCGCCAGCCAAGGGTGCGTTCCACACCGTTTATCGCCTTGATCACCTCGATCTTGCCGGACAGGACGGCAAACAATGCGGGCTCGCCGCCTTCATGCACGGCAAACTCACCCGCCGCGAGATGCAGGTCGGCAGCCGACTGCACCAGCCGTTCCACGTCGTGGACCGGAAGCTGGGAGAACAAGGGGACGCCGCGTACCTCGTCAAGGGTCAACATCGAGCGCCTCCCAGGATCGTGGCTCGCGATGGTAGCTCAGCTTCCGCTGACATGCCGAGGAGCCGTGGCGGCCGGACGGCAGCGCGCAGGACGCTTGGTGATTCGACATCCGTTGCGTTGCGTCGCACGAGGCTGGCAGGATGATGCGGGTGACCCGCGACGCCAGAGGATGCCGTGACTGATTCAAAGCTGATGTTCTCCGTCGAGTCACTTCTGGAGGAAGCCAGCAAGCGTGCCGGGGGACTCGAAGACTACGGACCTGGGCCATTTCTCGAGCCCCTGAAACTGTTCGTGAGTTCGCTGGAGAGCGATGCACGGCTCAATCCCATCGGACAGTTCATCGCCGGTCAGCGCGCGCTTGGCCATATGACCAACCGGCTCAACTACGTCAATGACCGCACTGTCTATCCGGAGATTGCCCGGCAAAAGATCGTCAAGCCTATCTTCATCATAGGTCTCGGACGCACCGGGTCGACCATACTTCACGACATCCTTGCTCAGGATCCGGCCAACCGCGCTCCGCTGACCTGGGAGGTTACCTACCCGTCGCCGCCCCCGCGGACGGCCACCTTCCTTACCGATCCCCGAATTGCGCAATGCGAGGCGGGCTTCCCGCCGATGGATGAGCGCCGTGAGAAATTCAAGGCCATGCATCCGATGGGTGCCCAGTTGTCGCAGGAATGCGTGGTCATGATGGGCGATGCGATGTGTACGCCGCTGTTCCACAACCAGTTCCGGGTGACGACTTACCAAAACTGGGTCGACCGCACCGATGCCTGGGCGGACGTTTACGACTTCCACTACCGCCAGCTTCAGCACCTGCAGTCGGGGCACGCCGGCGAGCGTTGGGTGCTGAAGACCGGCGCCCACATGTGGGGGCTTGAGCATCTGCTGCGGACTTACCCGGATGCCCGCATCGTCTTTACCCATCGCGATCCGGTGAAGTCGCTGACCTCCTACGCCAGCCTCACCGCACTGGTGCGCTCCATGGGCAGCGACAGCGTGGATCCTTTCGAGGTCGCGGCCGACTGGAATCCACGCCTCAAACGTGCCCTCGAACACGCGATAGCTGTGAGAAGCGCAAAGTCCTACCCCGAGGCGGTCTTCTATGACATGAGGTTCTCCGACTTCATCCGCGACCAGTTTGCGGTCGTTCGTAAGATATATGACGCCTTCGACCTGCCTATGAGCGCTGAAGCTGCCGCTCGGATGAAGTGGTTCATTGCCGACAATCCACAGGGCAAGCACGGCATCCACCGTTATTCGCCGGAGGAGTACGGCATCGATCCACAGGTGGTGCGGCGCGAATTCCGCCCGTACATCGAGCGATTTGACCTGCCGCCTGAGTAACAAAGTAGCGACACATGAGTGACTCCAAGACCATGAGAGCCTGGCGGACCCACGCCTACGGCGAGCCGCGGACCGCCTTGCGCCTGGACACGGTGGCGGTTCCGGAGCCACTCCCAGGGGAGATCCGGGTACGCGTCCAGGCCATTCCGCTGAACCTCAATGACCTGGAACGGATCAGGGGCGGCAACATGATGGCCGAGCCCACCCTGCCATACAGCCCGGGAATGGAGACGATGGGCGTGGTGGATGCCTGCGGGGAGGGGGCGGAAGCATGGCAGGGACGGCGCGTCGTGGCGATTACACGGCATGCACATGGTGGCTTTGCCGAATTCGTCATCTGCCCGGCTACGTCGACCTTTGACCTTCCGGACTCGATTCCGCTGCCTGATGCGGCGGCCATCCTGTTCCCGTTTCATTTGGCGTGGCTCGGCTTGTTCGACCGCGCGGAGCTCAAGGCCGGGGAGACGGTGCTGATCCACGCCGCTGCTGGCGGCTCAGGATCGGCGGCCATTCAGTTGGCGGTCAACGCCGGTGCTCGGGTCATTGCAACCGCCGGATCGGATGACAAGCTCGCACTGTGCCGCGAGCTGGGCGCGGAAGTCGCGATCAACTACCGCACCGCGGACATCGTCCAGACCGTTCTGGAGAAGACTGACCGCAGGGGCGTCGACGTCGTGTTCGACAATGTCGGCGAGGCGTTGATGGAAAAATCGATACGCTGCATCGCCTATAACGGTCGCTTCCTGATGATGGGCTTTGCGTCGAACAAGAAGGTGGCGGACGAAAAATTCATCGTGCCGAGGCAGCTGTGCCTGGGAAATTTCAAAATGTGCGGTGTGCTGCTGGCGTACGCGGGCGATGCGATGGCGGCCATGCTCAAGCAGGGCATGGGCTGGAATTTCCCATCCCATGCTCTGGGAACGCGGATCAATCAGAAGATCGTGGAGCTGATCCAGGCCAGGAAAATCCGGCCGGTCGTCGGCCGAACCATGCCCTTCACCGAGATCCCCGCGGCCTGCGAGGCGCTTGCCGCGAGCCAGACCGTGGGCAGGACGGTCATCCTGCTGTGACTTGTCTCAACCGGGGGGCGCTTGCCGACTTTGCATCAGGCTGATGAACCCGGGATGCGATCGCAAGCCATCCAGATCCGGGTCGTGCTTTAGCCAGCCATCGTCTGCGTAGCCCTGGGCAACTGCACCGCGCAGCGTCTCGACCGCCCGCTCAGCCTCGCCGAGGCGAGCGTACAGGCATGCGCAGTTGTAAAGCATCATGCCATCGTCGGGGCTCACCTCCAGCGCTTTCGTCCCTTCGCGCAAGGCGTCGTCCTTGCGTCCCATCTCGGCAAGGACGACGGCGTAGTACATGCGCGCGCGGGCATCATCCGGGTTCTGCAGCAGGTAGTTCGGCATCAGTTCAGATACGGCCTTGCGCGCGGCGCGCGCTTCCTCGGTTCGACCCAGACCGTCGCAGCTCTGGGCCAGGTCAACGTAACCGGAAAAGAACGAGGGTTTGAGCTCCGTGACGCGGCGGAACAGGGAATAGGCCTGCTCGAACTGACCGTTTGTGAAGTGAATACGACCCAGCGTCCAGTGCGCGACGAAGCCGTCTGGGTCCATCTCGATCGCCTTGCGGGCCGACTCGCCCGCCTCCTCGAGCTTGCCCCAGATGAAGTAGGACAACGCCATCGCCGTATAGGCATCCGGAAGGTTGTTGTCGTACATCAGCGCTTTGAAGCTGAGTTCCTGGGCGCGGGCGCGGTTTGCCTCGTCACGTGCGAAATACTGGTAAAGCTGGCCGTAAGCGATGGAGGCGGCCGCATATGCCGCCGCGTAGCGCGCATCGAGTTCCACCGCCTTCTCAAACAGCTGGATAGCGTACTCAACGCTTCGCTTGGTCAACCGGTAAAGATAGTCCTGCCCCTTTAGGTACAGGTCATAGGCATGCGCATCGATGGTCTGCCGTTTCGTCAGTGACACCTTCTCCGAGAAGGAGAGCTTCAGCTTGAGCGCTTCGACGATCTGCTGTGCGACCTGCTCCTGAATGTCGAAGATATCGTCGAGCTTGCCCTTGTAGGTATTCGCCCAGATCTGGCGGTTAGTCGTGACATCTACCAGCTGGACGTTGATGCGGAATGAGTCCTGGAAACGCCGCACGCTGCCACCGACGATGTAGCGTGCCCCAAGCTCCGTGCTGATGGCGCGGGTGTCGTGCTTGCGCTCTTTCAGCTGCTTGGAGGCCCAGCGGGAGACCAGTTCGATTTCGCTGACGAGTGACAGCCGCGTCGTCAGCTCTTCGGTCAGGCCATCGCTGAAGTAGTCCGTTTCCGGATCGGAATTGATGTTGTCGAATGGCATGACGGCGAGCGCGCCACGGGTGCCACCGTGTGCGAGCTCGGTACTCTGGACTGCCTCGCGCTGGGTTGCGACTGGGGCGGCCGGTGCCGTGTCCAACGTGATCCCGATGCGCATCAGCGAGCGCAGAATTGCCTTCAGGGCGGCGTCCGCGTCTCCGAAGTGTTCGATGTGTTGGATGCCGGCGAGGGGATACTTGAGGGAGGGCGGAATCACCGTCGGCTCGAGGTGCACCGGCAGGATGTTCCCGTTGCGCTCGCTGACCAGCATCACTTCCTTGGCGACATTGTGCGAATGCACCGCAGCCTCAGTGACGATCAGTAACAGAACCTTGGAGCGCTCGAGTGCCGTGACGATCTGCTCGCTCCAGAGCGAGGCGCCGTCGATACCACCCTGGTCGATCCACAGAGACACCCCCGCTGAGCGCAGCTTTCCCGCCAGATCGAGCACACGGGCGGAGTCCTCTCGTGAATAGCTTACGAAAACCTCAGGCGATGATTGCGTCACGGCGGCTAGTGGCAGGGTGCTGTACTTGTGGGGCCGAGATTACCACGGTCGTCTCGCCGGCGGTGTCCAGCCCGCAGGTGCGGGCATATGTCGTCATCGAGGCGGCGGGGCGGCCGCCGCGCCCCCGGCGCGCTATCATCGCTCTCGCAGGTGAAGTGGAGCGCGTGCGTGCTGAGCTGGTTCGAGAATCGGATTGATCCCTATCCGGCCGTCATCCCTCCCGCCTTCTCGCGTCGGTTGCTGCGCTTTCTCTGGCAGGCCGGCGAGGGTCTGCGGGGTCACATCCTGGCCATGACGATACTCACCGGCATGATCGGCGCATTCGAGGCACTCCTCTTCTCGATGCTGGGCAAGCTCATTGACTGGATGGGCCAGTCGGCCCCGCAGCACTTCCTCAGCGATCAGCGCACTCATCTGTCGATCCTCGGGGCAATCCTGCTGGCCAGTCCGCTGCTCATTGCCCTGGCAGCCTGGATCAAGTACCAGTCGATTCAGCCGGTCTTTCCGATGCGGCTGCGCTGGATCTTTCATCGCCAGATGCTCAACCAGAGCATGGCTTTCTTTCACGATGAGTTCGCCGGACGTATCGCGGCGAAGCTGATGCAGACGGCATTGGCCGTACGCGACACGTGGGTCACGATCGCGGACATCCTCGTGTACGTGGTGGTGTACCTGCTGACCGTGGTCGCGGTCGTGGCGGGCTTCGACCTGTGGCTGCTGGTGCCGTTCGTCGGCTGGTTACTCGCTTACGGCGTGGCGCTCGTCTTCTTCGTGCCGCGCCTCGGCCGGGTCGCCGCCGCACAGGCGGATGCGCGCTCCCTGATGACCGGGCGCATCACGGACGCCTATACCAATATCTCCACGATCAAGCTGTTCGCGCATGCCAGTCGCGAGGCGAGCTACGCGCGGTCGGCGATGGATGACTTTCTGGTGACCGCGCGCCGCCAGACACGCTACGTCAGCGCCTTCGAGATCCTGAACCACTGCCTCAACATACTCCTGATCGGCGCTACGGCGGCGATTGCCATCGGCCTGTGGCTGCGTGGCAGCGTAGGTCTTGGCGCCGTGGCCGCGGCCTCGGCGATGGCATTGCGCCTGAACGGCATCTCCCATTGGATCATGTGGGAACTGGCTGGCCTGTTCGAGAACATCGGCACCGTGCAGGATGGCATCAGCACCGTGACCCGGCCGATCAGCGTCGTCGATGCTCCGAACGCGGTGCCGTTGCGCGTGACACGCGGCGAGATCCGCTTCGAGCATGTCGGCTTCCACTACGGCGCCGGGACCCGCGTGATCAACGACCTCTCGCTCACCATTCGTCCGGGAGAGAAGATTGGGTTGGTCGGCCGTTCGGGAGCCGGCAAGTCCACGCTGGTCAATCTGTTGCTGCGCTTCTACGCGGTCGAATCGGGCCGCATCCTGATCGACGGGCAGGACATTGCGCTGGCCACGCAGGAGAGCGTGCGGGAGCAGATCGGCATGGTGACGCAAGACACATCGCTCCTGCATCGCACCGTGCGCGACAACATCCTCTACGGCCGCCCGCAGGCCACGGATGCCGACATGCGTTCGGCGGCCGAGCGCGCGCGAGCCGCCGAGTTCATCGAGTTACTGAGCGACTCGCGTGGTAACCGCGGCTACGACGCGATGGTCGGCGAGCGAGGCGTGAAGCTTTCTGGCGGCCAGCGGCAGCGCGTGGCGCTCGCACGCGTCATGCTCAAGGATGCCCCGATACTGCTGCTGGACGAGGCCACCAGTGCCCTGGATTCGGAAGTCGAGGCGGCGATCCAGGAGACACTCGCGGCGCTGATGCGGGGCAAGACCGTGGTGGCCATCGCGCACCGGCTGTCCACGATCGCGGCCATGGACCGCCTGGTCGTGCTCGATGCCGGTGCGATCGTCGAGCAAGGCACGCATCAGTCTCTGCTCGCCGCGCAGGGGTTATACGCCAGGCTGTGGGCTCACCAGAGTGGCGGATTCCTCGGCGAGGACGCGGACGCTCTCGAGGTACGCCAGGCGATGTGAGAGGCGCAAGCCCGCAGCTCAGCCGGTGGGGCAGTTGAATTCCTTTTCTTCGGCCTTCTTCGGCGTCACGAGCTTGTAGCCCGCCGGGACCTCGAATTGATCGGCGGCGACCGGACCGGAAGTGATCGCGGTTGTCTCCAGAGTGATGCTGGCGAATTGAACCATGTTGGCCGGCACCTCCGCTGGGGGTGCTGCCGGCGCTGCGGTGGAACTCTTCTTGGAGAAAAGACCGCTCGCCAGCTTGTTGGTGAAGGCGCCTGCCGCCGAGCCGAATATGCTACCGGCAACACTGTTGCCCGCGGCGCCCGACGCAGCCTGGGTGGCAGCAGCTCCCGCAGCCGCCGCCGAAGAAGTCGCCGCCGCCTGCCCCGCCGCAGCACTTGCGTCGGACACCGTCCCGGTGCCGGCGGCTGAACCGGCATTCTTGGCCTTGGCGCACTGCTCGCCGCCGAAAAGGATTCGGATGGAGGTCTTAAGTGGATAGCCCTTGAAGTCCGATGCCTTCGCTTTAAGTGTCTTCAGGCTGTCCTGGTATGGGGCCAGGAACTGTTGCAGCATCTTCTGGGTGGAAGAATCCGGGTCGGTCAGGCCGAGCTTCTGCATGTGGGCCTGCATGAAAGCCTTGCGATCGGCGATTCCCGCGATCTCGTCCTGCGTCAGCCAGGATTCCAGGATGATCCTGAACTCGCACGTGTCGTTCGTGCTGGCGTCGTGGCAGCTCTCGGACAGCGTGAGTTCGCTCATCTGTGTATCGTGGCCGGCGATGGTCGCGTGCTTGTCGGTCTGCCGCGCATCGATCTTCGGGGGCGACATCTGGCACTTGGAGGGGTCCGGCGCGTCGGATGCCTGGTGCGCCGGGCACTGCTTCATCTTCTCCAGCGCCGCCTTCATCTTGTCTTCCATCGCCTGGCGTTCGGCCGGCGTGGGGAAGTGCGCTTCGGTGTACTCCTTTTTCTTGGAAACCAGGGTCCAGACCAGATCCTTGTCCAGGCGCGTGATCTCGCTGGCACCCAGGTTGCCGCACAGCAGCGACATCATGCCCTCGCAGTGCAGGTTGCTGTCGCGGCGCTGCTTGTCGCTGGTAGTGTATTCCGTACTGGTACCGCGTGCCTTCACCAGGCTCAGGTCGAATGTACTTTGTTCCTGCACGGTTACGTCGGCGCGAGCGGATCCGCTGGCGAGGACAACGGCTGCGATGGCCCAGGCGAGGGCGCACGGAAGCCGATGAGTCAAATCCGAGTACATGCGACGTTCTCCTTATTCTCTGAGGTCCGCCAGGCGGCCCGTCCGGCGCAGTTTAGGCTCGACGCCCATCGCCCTGTCCAGCCGGCCTTCAGCTGCGTCGCAAGCTTGACACTAGGAACAACCTCTCGCCATGCCCGGGCCGGTGACGTCCGCCCTGGCGACGCGCCATATATAAGGAGGGCGCTCCGCCCGCCGCGACGGATTCGTCACACAGCCGGAGGAGGATCGAGCGATTGACACACAGGATGCGCTCCGCATGGTCGAGCTGTCCTCTCTCGATCACGAAGAGATCATCCGTCGTATCACTGCTGCGCTCGCCGACGGCGATGACGAAGAGCGGGCAACGGAGATCGAGGACACTGGTTCTCGATCACCGATGAGGAGCAGCACCTCAGGTCCTTCGGCTGGTCCCCGAAGTGTACTGAGCCGCGTCTTCTAGCGTGTTGTACCCTAGCGAAGACCCAGGCGAGTCCGGAAAACGATGAACGACGAAGCACTCGAGCAGATCCACCTGAAGCTGGCATTCCTGGAGCGTGCGAACACCGAGCTGAGCGATGTGGTCTTCCGCCAGCAGCAGGAGATCCGGGTGCTGAGCAACCGGCTGCGGGAGCTGGCTGAACGCATGGCGGCCTCTGGCGCCCAGGGTGGCGAGGAGCGCTCACCGGAAGAGGAGCGCCCGCCGCACTATTGAGTCGCGGTGCCTGCGGCTAGAGCCAGCCCCATGCCTTGAGCTTCATCTTGATCATCAGAACGAAGAAGTGCCAGGCGGCACTGACCTGCTCCATGAAGCTCGGCTTGTAGCGGGCCTGCTGGCGAATGTAATTCCGCAGTTCCAGCTGGTCCTGCGCGGTCAGTTCAGGGAAGGGCGGCATCCCGCGGCTCATCAGGCCGCCGGCCAGAACGCCCGCAAACGCGTCCGCGCTCAGCGGCACGCCGGAAGCGCGCAGATCCGGTGCATAGCCACCGGCGACCGCACCGGCGCCGTGGCAGATCAGGCATTTCTGATACAGCGCCGAGCCCTTCGCGGCCAGCGCCGGATCCACCTTGAAGGACGGATCGTCGACCACGACCGGCAGGGAGGGTGGGGGGGAGGGGGGCAGCGCAGCGTTGCCATCGAGCACGTAGGTCAGCAGGCGTCGCGGGTGTTCACGCCCGACCCAGCCGTGCTGGGCGCTCAGGGACCCGAGCAGCATGTGCCCGCCCGCCCAGCCCGCGAGGATGCTGACGTACTGCTTGCCGCCGACCATGTAGGTGATCGGCGGGGCCTGGGTGCCGACCCCCATGAAACTGCTCCAGAGCACCGTTCCGGTGCGGTCATCGCGCGCCACGAACTTGCCGTCCGCCTGTCCCTGGAACACCAGGCCGCCGTGGGTACTCATCACGCCGCCGTTGGTTGCGCCGGCCAGCGGGAACTCCCACGCCTTTTTCTGCGTCGCCGGGTTCCAGGCGAGCAGCGAGCTGCTGCCGGCACTCTTGGGGATGTCGGCGTTGAAGGCGTTCAGGCCCATGGGCCCGTCGCGATCCATGTCGTAGGTCTTCGGGTCGAAGCCCTTGTCGTTGTAGTAACCGGGCAGTTCATGCACCGGCACATAGGTGAGGCCGGTGTCCGGGCTGAAGGACATCGGCTGCCAGTTGTGCACGCCGCCAGAGCCCGGCCACATCAGCGCCTCGCCGTCCTCGTACCGCACACCGCGATTCTCGATCGGGCGCCCGGTGGCCATGTCGATGCCCTTGGCCCACGTGACCTTGCCGAGCTTCTCCGCCGAGATCAGCTTTCCGGTCTGGCGATCGAGGACATAGAAAAACCCGTTCTTCGGAGCATGCAGCAGCACTTTGCGCGGCTTGCCGTCGACGGGGATCGTCGCCATCACGATGTCCATCGTCGAGTTGAAATCCCAGCTCTCCCCCGGGGCGGTCTGGTAGTGCCAGACGTACTCGCCGGTATCGGCGTCCAGGGCCACCACCGAGCACAGGAAGAGATTGTCGCCGCCGCCCGGGCTGCGCAGTTTCCTGTTCCAGGGGCCGCCGTTGCCGGTGCCGATGTAGACGCGGTTTAGCTCCGGATCGTAGGTCATGGCATTCCAGGCCGTCCCGCCGCCGCCGAACTTCCACCAGTCACCAGTCCAGGTCTTGGCGGCCATCTCCATGGCCTTGTTCTCGAAGCCCTTGGACGGGTCTCCGGGCACGATGTACCAGCGCCACAGCAGCTTGCCCGTGTCGATGTCATAGGTGCTGACGTAGCCGCGCACGTGCCCGAAGTCTGCGCCCCCCTGGCCGATGATGACCTTGCCGTTGAACACGCGCGGTGCGCCGGTGATGTAGCGGTTGTCGCCCGGCTCGGTGGTCAGTGTCTCCCAGAGCAGCCTCCCGTCCTTGGCATCCAGCGCGAACAGCCGGCCGTCCTGGACTCCTGCGATGACCTTGCCCTTCCAGAAGGCCAGCCCGCGGATTCCCCATGCGTAGCGCATCTTCGAAGGCTCGATCTTCGGGTCGTAGCTCCAGAGGAGCTTGCCGCTGGCGGCGTCCACCGCGTAGATCACACTGAAGCCCACGGCGATGTAGATGACGCCGTCCGCTTCCACCGGCGCGCTGGACACATTCCACTCGGGTAGCTCCATGGTCCAGGCGAGTCCCAGCTTCGCCACGTTCTGGCGATTGATCTGATCGAGGGGGCTGAAGCGCTGTTCGCTGAACGTGCGGCCGTAGGCAGGCCAATCGGTGCCGTCCGCTTCGTTACTGAGCACTGCATTGTCCACGTCGGCCCGGATCGGCTGCGAAGCGCAAGTGACGAACAGGGCGGCGATGGTGGCGCAGAGGCTTCGCCGCAGAGTCGCTTCAGCTTGCATGTACTGATCCTTCCGCACCGGCCCGCTTCTGCACGCAGAGCCCGGAGAATGTTGAGTGACGTAGCGGTTGCGGACTTTACCCCGCATGGAGACCACCACGCGAGCGCCTTACCCTACTTGGAGTAGGCCGGTTGTAAGCAGGTGTGGGCTTGCCGGGGGTGGTGAACTCATTCGCCAAAACCGATGACGGGATAGCAGCCCGGCGAACGTACTGTTCTTTACAAACCTACCGGACGATACCGTACCATCCGCGTTCCCGTGCGGATTCAAAGAAGTACAGACCTGCCCGATGGCCCATGATCTCTTTCTGAGCTACTCCTCGGCCGACCGCACAACCGCGAACGCCGTCGTCGCCGAACTCGAAGCCCAGGGAGTGCGCTGCTGGATCGCCCCGCGCGACATACCCGCAGGCGCCGAGTACGGTCAGGAAATCATCGAGGCGGTGAAGTCCTGCCGGGTCTGCGTGGTCATATTCTCCGCCAGCGCCAACGCCTCGCCGCATGTGCGGCGCGAGGTCGAGCGCGCGGTGTCGGCCGGCAAGCAGCTGGTGCCGTTCCGGATCGAAGACCTGGCGCCGACCGGCGCCATGGAATACGCCCTCGGCAGCACGCACTGGCTGGACGCCTTCTCCGGCCCGCTGGCGGCTCACGCGACCGAACTGGCGGTGACCGTGCGGCGACTGCTCGGTACGGCAGCGGGAGCGGCCGCGGGCGCAGCCGCCCAGGGGGCGCAGAAGCCGATCACCGACCGGCCGTCGGTGGTGGTCCTGCCGTTCAACAACATGAGCGGGGATCCGGAGCAGGAGTACTTCAGCGACGGCATCACCGAGGACATCATCACCGACCTTTCCAAGATCTCGGGCCTCTTCGTGGTGGCCCGCAACACGGCCTTCACCTACAAGGGCAAGGCGGTGAAGATCAAGGAGCTGTGCACCGAGCTGGGCGTGCGCTTCGTGCTGGAAGGCAGCGTGCGCAAGGCCGGTGCGCGGGTGCGCGTCACCGCGCAGCTGATCAACGGCGAAGACGGGGGCCACTTCTGGGCAGACCGCTTCGATCGCGACCTCACGGATATCTTCGCGATCCAGGACGAAATCACGCACGCCATCGTCGAGCAGTTGAAGGTCAAGCTGCTGCCGCAGGAGAAGACCTCGATCGCACAGGCTCCCACCGACAACATGGAGGCCTACACGTACTACCTGCGCGGGCGGCAGTTCCTGCACCGGCACTCGAAAGCCTACTACCAGCTCGCCCGCCGCATGTTCAGCAAGGCGGTGGAGCTGGACCCGAAGTATGCCCGTGCCTATGCCGGCATCGCCGACTGCGACTCTTTCCTTTTCCTGCATTACCACGTCGACGTGCCGGTCGATGCAATTCTCGCCACCAGCGCGCGCGCCATCGAGCTCGAGGCCGGCCTGGCCGAGGCGCATGCCTCGCATGGAGTGGCCCTTTCGCTCGCCGAGCGGCCGGTCGAGGCCGAAGCGGAGTTCGAGCGCGCCATCGGGCTGGATCCGAACTCCTTCGAGGCCCACTACTTTTACGGCCGCGTGGCCTTCGCACAGGGCAAGCTCGCGCGGGCCGCCGAGCTGTGCGAACGTGCATCGGAGCTGAAGCCCGACGACTACCAGTCCCTTGCCATGCTGGTCATGATCTATCCCTCGATCGGGCGACGGGCCGACGTGGGGCGGGTGGCCCGCGCCGCGCTGGAGCGAGCGCAGGCGGAGCTGGTCCTGCACCCGGAGAACCCGCGACCGGCCTATCTGGGTGCGATCGTCCTGGTCGCCCTGCGCGAGCCTGACCGGGCGCGGGAATGGCTGGCGCGCGCGCTGGCGATCGACCCGGACGACCTTTTGACCCAGTACAACGCGGCGTGCGTGCACGCCGGCCTGGGCGATCACGAGGAGGCTTTCGATCTGCTCGAAAGGCTGCTGCCGCACGCCAACCACGAGACCAAGGCATGGGTGAAGGTCGATTCGGACCTCGAACCGCTCCGTGCGCTGCCGCGCTACCAGCGAGTGCTGCAGCTCACGGGCTAGCATCCGCACACTCGGTCTCGCCGGAGCCACGATGAAGCCCATAACGATGGAGCCTATCGGCGTCGTCAGCTCCTCGCGCACGACGGCCTTCGACGACTTCTGGGATCAGGAACAGGCGGCGGTTGTCCTCGACGAGTCCCGGTACAGCGCCGAGGCGCTCAGTGGTATCGCGGACTTCTCACACGTCGAAATCGTCTTCCTCATGGACCAGCTGGATCCGCACACGGTGGAGACGCGCCGCCGACATCCGCGCGGCAACCCCGACTGGCCGTCTGTGGGGATCTTCGCGCAGCGCGCCGGCGGCCGGCCCAACCGGATCGGAGTGTGCGTATGCCGGGTGCTGAGGGTCGAAGGGGGACGCCTGCACGTGGAGGGGCTCGATGCCATCGACGGCACGCCGGTGCTGGACATCAAGCCCTGGGTAGTCGAGTTCGGGCCGCGCGGGACGGTGCGCCAGCCGGCGTGGATGTCCGAGCTGATGACACGCTACTGGCGTTAGCCGCCCCCGCCCTTGCGGCACTCGGGGTCTAGTCCCGGACTCCCGCCAGCCGCAGGCCCTGGAACAGCGGCTCGAAGCCGGACAGGTCTGCGGTCGGGTGCATCCACTTCTTGATCTGCCCGATGGTCGTGGCACCGGGCACCGCGGCGTTGAAGTCGGCCAGGGCGGTCTTGGCGGCATCCGCATGTCCGAGCTGGGCTTCGGCGGCCGCGAGCGTCAGTTGCACGGGCCCATCGACCGGACTGCGCAGGTCTTCCGCGCTCATCCTCGGCAGGGCCTGGTGGGCCATCTGCACGGCCGTTGCGTAGTCGCCGAGCATGTAGCTGAGGTCGGCGTGCATTTCCTGCAGGCTCCACCACTGGTTGGGGTAGCGTTCCAGCAGTCCCTGGACCATCGCCAGGGCCTCCTTCGTCCTGCCGAGTTTGAGGAGGCTCTGCGCCTTGGTCCCGAGCGCGTCCGCGTAGTTCGGGTCGCGCGCCAGGACGTCGTCCAGGATGACCAGCGATTCCTCGTATCGGCCCCGCAGCTGGAAGAGTTCGGCCTTGTCGACGAGCATCTCGTCGTCCTTGGCGTCGACGGTGCCCAGGTACTTTTCCAGGGCGGCCGTGCCGATCGATTTCTGCTCCTCGACGTTGTGCGACCAGGCCATGACGCAGTCGCACAGGTTGATCTCGGCGGTCAGCCAGGTGGCCAGCGGGTCATCCGGTGCGAGCGCCAGCGCCCGGGTCAGTAATGCGGTGGCCGAGCTATACCCCTGCTTGGCCTCCTTGCCGCGGTGCGCCCGCCAGCTCGAAAGAGCGCGGAAGGACAGGCCACGGACGTCCAGCTGGTCATCGGGCTTGTCACTCTCGCGCTTCACCTCCTCCTCGAGCGCGGCCATCAGGAGGTGGCGCACTGGCGACCCGAGATCATCACGGTACTTGGGCAGGAGGGCGCCGCCCGGCAGTTTGACCGCGCTGTTGGTCAGCACGCGCTCGGTCGCCCCGTCCACCAGGAGCAGGTTCACCGAGTGTCCTGCCTCCGCCGTGACCGTGCCACGGACCAGGAAATGCACGTCGAGCGCCTTCGCGAGATCCTTCGGGGCGCTATGGCGGGCCACTGCCTCCTCGACGGATCGGGTCGGGGCGACCTGTACCCACAGGTGGCGCGCCTCCAGATCGGCCGTGACTGCTTCCGTCATCGACTTGGCGACCTGCTGTCCCTGTGTATCGTCGGCCGGCGCGGTGAAGGGCAGCACCGCGAGGGTCATGCGCCGGTCCTCCGCAGAATACGGGACGACGGCTGCGGGTCGCGCGAGCTGCTTCCCCACCAGCCAACCCAGTCCTGCGATCAGCACGGCGGCCAGGATGGCAGCCGCGAGCAGGGGTGGGCGCGCCCACCAGGCGCCCCTTGCCGGTTCCGGCGGCGGCGTCCCCGTGGATCCGGCGGCGACCGTGCTCGGCGGCTCGGGTGGCGCGCCGCCGTGTCGCCGCCCGGCCGCCGAGGCCCGCGCCGGCTCGGCGACGGCCAGCAGGCGGGCCACCCACTCGGTGAATGCCGCCGGGGTTTCCCCCGCCGGCAGGCGCGTCCATTGCACGTCCCGAAAGCGATCGGGAATGCGGTCATCGTCCTCGGGAGTCGCATCGATCACCACGGGCAGCAGGAAGGCGTGGTCACTGGCGATCAGGTGCGACCGGTCAACCGCGAGCTTCCATTCCAGCCGGAAGTAGCCCTCGGCACGCGAGTGGGAATTGGAGGAGATGATCGGGATGAAAAGCGCGCATGTCTTGATCTGCCTGCGGATCAGGGCGTCCCAGGCGTCCCCGCCACGCAGCTCGCTCTGATCGAACCAGACCTCGATGCCCGCTGCCCGCAGCGCCGTGCAGATCCGGTGGGCGGCAGGGGCATCCTCGGAGGCGTAGCTGAGGAAAACGGCCCGCGTGCTGCTCTTGGCGGCGGCCTGGGCGGCGGCTCCCGGTTCGGTCATCGAGTGTTCTTTTCGAGCGGAAGGATTGCTGCGCGGAGAATGACTTACAGGGCGTCGCTATGCAATCCGCGGCTAGCGAGGAAGATGCAACTTGGCGAGGAAAGCCGCGAAGCGCGGGTCGGACCGCAATGAATCGAGCAGTGGGTCTGTCCTGATGCGCGTCAGGCCGCCATCGCGCTGCGCGAAGGCCCGGTCGAGCCACGCGAATGCCTGGTCTTTTTCCCCTCGCCAGGCATGGATCTCGGCGATCTGGAAAGCGGCGAAGCGGGAGGCGGTGCTGACCATCACGTCGAGCGCGCGACGGGACTCGGCCTCGTTGCCCAGGCTGTGCTGGATCATGGCGGCGGCAATTTCGCTCCAGCCGCCAGGGTCGCCAGGAGGTGTCGGTGCATTCCGCAGGCGCGTCAGCCCCTGACGCGGCTGCCCGGCCAGCATGTCGATGATGGCCAGCTCCGCGACGGCGCGTATATTTTCCGGGTCGAGTTCCAGGCAGCGCTGGTACGCCAGACGCGCCCCCGGCAGGTCATGCGAGGCGATCAGCAGCAGCCCGCGTGCCTGCCACCAGGCCACCCGCAGCGGGTCCAGTCGTACGGCCTTGTCGACCGCGGCGATTGCCCCGGGCAGGTCGCCCCGGGACTCAAGCAGCAGGGAGTAACCCTCCAGGATGGCCGCGTTGTTGGGCTCCAGCGCCACGGCTCTCTCCAGATCGGCCCCGGCGCCCTCGAAGTTCCAGAGCCACAGCACGCGCAGGTAGCCGCGCGCAAAGTAGCCGTCGGGCTGGTTCGGGGCGAGGGTGATGGCGTGCTCCACGTCGGCGGTAGCGCGCTTGAGGCCGCTGTCATCCCCGGTCTGGTCGCTCCAATAGGCCTCCGCCAGCGCGAGGCGTGCGTAGGCGGCGGCGTAGTTGGGGTCCAGCTTGATGGCGCGCCGGAGCGCCTGTTCCGCACTGGCATAACCTGCAGGCGAGCCGCGGTCCATGAAATGCACGCCCAGCAGGTACTCGTTGTAGGCCTGGGCGTTCTCCGGGCGCCCCGTGCCCGCGGCGGCGGCCGCAGGCAGCGATACCTTCAGTGCATCCACGACGCGCGCGGCGATCTCGTCCTGCACCTTGAAGATGTCCTGGGCCGCACGGTCGTAGGTTTCGGACCACACGTGGTAGCCGTTGTCCGCGCGGATCAGCTGCGCGGTGACCCGGAGCGTGTTGCCGGACTTGCGCACGCTGCCTTCCAGCACGTGGCTCACGCCCAGTGCCCTGGCGATCTCCGCGATGGTGGCGTGTTGCCCCTTGAAGTAGAAGGACGAAGTGCGGGCCGGTACGCGCAGGTCCGGCACCTTGGTCAACATGTCGATCAGTTCCTCCGACAGTCCGTCGGAGAAATATTCCTGGTCTTTCTTCTCGCTCATGTCCGTGAAGGGCAGGACGGCGATGGAGCGTTCGGGCGCCGCGCCGGGTTGTGCAGCCGCGACCGGCGCATCGGTCTGGCTGAGGACAGGCGCAGATACCCGCCAGGGCCGCAGGATCACGGCAGCGGCTATGAGGACGGTCGCAGCGGCCAACAGCAGCCATCGGCTCCGTCCCGGCGCCTGGGGGTGCGGTACGGGGGCTACGGGCACCTCCGTCGCGGCGGGTGCAGCCCCCGTCTTCTCGCTGCCGCCCAGGAGCGTTGCGATGTGCCGGCAGAACGAGGGCGGGGTCTCCCCCGCGGGCAGGCGCGTCCACTGCGCGCGGTGGAAGGAGTCCGGCAGGTCGGCAATGTTCTCCCGCGTATTGTCCACGCACACTGGAACGATGAAGGCCTTGTTGCGCGCGATCATCTGCGTGCGGTGATCGGCAATGGCCCACTCCAGGCGGAAATAGCCCTCAGGCCGCGAGGCGGTGTGTTCCGAGATGATCGGGACAAACAGGGCACAGTCGCGGATCTGGTTGCGGATCTTCTGGTCCCAGGCATCCCCGCCGCGCAGCTCGCTCTGGTCGAACCAGACTTCGATGCCGGCGGCGCGCAGTGCGTCGCAGATGCGGCGTGCGGCATCCGCGTCCTGGGAGGCGTAGCTCAGGAACACCGCATGACCGGCGAGTGCACTCAAAGACCGCAGCTCCCCAATTTGACCACCCCGCTCATGGGGCCGTCAGTCTACCGAAGATGTGGCGAGCCGCGCCGGGTTCCCTAATTCGGGGCAGCCGGTCCGTCCGGTGACGTCGCCGGTTGCGAGGCTTCCAGCGCCAGCTTGTAGGCAACGTAGTACTTGTAGATGTTGCTGACGTAGACCACCGTTTCCTGGCCGATGTCCTTCGCCACCACGAGGTCGACGTTGCCAAACCAGACGTTGGGATCGAGTCCCCGGTCCTTGGCGAGCTTGCGCAGCCGGGCGATGCGGCTGGGTCCGGCGTTGTAGGAAGCGAAGGAGAGCAGCGTCTTGTTCAGCGGGTCGATGGCACCGTCCTCGAAGTAGGTGTCCCGGATGTGGCGCAGCATCTTGGTGCCTGCCCGGATGTTGCCGTCGGCCGTGCTGACATCCCTGACGCTGATCGGCTTGGCGGCCGCGTACTTCGGAATGACCTGCATGATGCCCACCGCGCCGCTCTTGCTGCGGCGTCTCTGGTCCAGCAGCGACTCCTGGTAGCCCTGTGCGGCCAGCATCAGATAGTCGAAGTCATACTCCTCACCGTATTTCCTGAACAGGTCCACCATGGTGCGGAACTTGGCGAGTTCCGCCTTGCTCGTGGAGTCCTTCACGTACTTGGTGTTCTGCAGGTAACGGCGCAGCAGCGTGTTGCCGAACGAGCTCCCCACCCCGTGGTCCTTCAGGAAGTCATCCAGGGCCTGCTTGAGCTGCGGACTGTCCTTGCGGACCGCCCAAGCCAGCTCGCCATCCTGGTGCACGACGATGTCCTGATGCACCGTGATGTGCGGCAGCACCTGGCTCCACAGCTGCGCTTTGCGGCTGCCGGTCACGGTGGCGGGTATCAGTCCGGCGTCGACCATCTCCAGCAGGTCCTCCGGTGAGAGGTTCTTGTCGGCGGCGCGCACCCTGATCGGCGCCCTCCCGGATTTCTGCCGGGAGTCATTCAGCTGCTGCAGGGAGGCGTAGGCGACGGAGATGGGGTTGGCGAACACCTCGACCCCCGACAGGTCATCGATGCCGGCGAGTGCGGGGGCGGAAGGACCGCTGATGATCACTTCATTGACGTTTGTGGCCCAAGGGACCGTGAAAGACAATCTCTGGGCGCGCTCGGGTGTCACGAAGACGCCGGTCGCCACGATATCGCCGAGGCCCTGGAGCAGGGCGGCCTCGAGCTGATCGTTGCGGACGGGTACGAAGGTGACGGTGGTCTTGAGGGCACCGGTCTTGAACCTTTGGTTGAGCAGGCGCTGGAACTCTTCCAGTGCCTCGTAGGCGATGCCGCGTGGATGGCCTTTGTCGTAGAAGAACTCCATGCGGTTGATGACCACCAGCGCCCGGATGTGCCGCTCGCGCATCATCACGTCCAGGTCCCCGGTGCGCCGTGTCAGCACGATGGGCAACGCCGACGAGCCGGCGATGATGTCCGGTGCCGGTGCCGGCGCCGCGGCTGGGGGAGGGGTGCGGTTGAGGCTCGCCGCGGTCGGCAGCGGCGCGGGAGCCGGCTGCGGCGACGGCGCGGGCTTCCTGCTGCATGCGCTGCTGAGGCAGCAGGCGAGGATGAGTGCCGGGAGGACGGACTTCACGCAGACGCCGGCGGGGCTGCTAATGGTGCCTCTTCAGCTCGTCGTCGATGCGGACTTTCCACACTGCGACCGACGACAGGCTCTTCATGGCCGCGGGCACCGAGGCCACCAGCTGCCGGGCTTCCTCGAGCTCCGCACGCCCGGAGCCTGGGTGGGCGACCGCAGATGCCAGCAGGGTGCGAGCCATCTCGAGCTTCAGCTGCTCATCCTCGTGCAACTTCGCACGCCAGGCCTTCTGGTGCTCGCTCACCGGCCCCAGCAGCTTCAAGGCCTCCTCGTACTGAGCCTGGCGGCCGAGGGCGAGCGCGAGACGCGTGCGCTCGTCGTCCAGCTGGCGCAGGTCCGGGATGCGGTGTGGCTGCATGGCCAGCATGTGGGACGTCGAAATCTGCCCGTCGGCCGCCGCGCGCGAGAAATTGCCCGTCGCGTACGCGGATTCCGCGTCGAGATCGGCAATGTCGCGCTGCAGCTGGTGACAGAGGGCCTCCTGGCCTTCGCCGGCCGGTTTCATGGCGGCCGCGCGAGCCTGTAGGGCCGGCGTGCCGGCCAGCACGGCGCGGTGGTCGCCCCGCAGCTGGCTCGCCTGCAGAAGGGAGTAGCCGGCGTAGACGTCGTTCAGTTCGCGCTCGAATGTCCCTTTGGGCAGCATCGCCCCGAACCGCTCGAACGCACGTTTGAAGACCGCCCTGCTGGAATCGAGCGCCGCGGTGTCGCCGAGGTCGGCATCCAGCTGGAACATGAAGGCGGCCGGAAAGCGAGCGCCGCTGGCCAGCATCTCGGAACTCCCCACGAAGGGCTCCGTCTGGGTGTAGATCAGCTTGTATACATCCCGCGCCTGGCGCGGCTGCCCGAGAGACTGCAGCGCGTTCGCCAGCCCGAGCCGGGTCGCCTGCAGGTTGTTGCGCACGATCACGTTGGTCGGATCGATACGCAGCAGGGTGGTCCAGTACTGTTCGCTGTCCCGATGCAGTGCTACGCCGCGGGCGAGCTGCCCGTTCTCGGCGGCAATCGTCCCGAGGTTATCCGAGATGTTGCCAGCCGTTCGCAGCGCCTGCGCATGCCCGGGGCGCTTGTCCAGCACCTGCCGCGAGACCTGCAGGGCCTCTTCGCCGACGCGGGTGGCCTCTGCCGCGCGCCCGAGAGATGCCAGAGACTCCACGTCCCAGGCGGAGGCTTCCGCGTAGGCGGCCGCGGCCGGCAGATCGCTCATGTCCAGGTTGGCGATGCTGCGCGCCGCGGTGCGTGCCTGATCCAGAAGACCGATCGCATCGTCGAAGCGGTTATCGCGCAGCGCGAGGTAACCATCGTAGACCGTGACCGTGTTGTAGGCGCGGCGCAGCGCCACGGTGGCCCCCTGAGCCGTCGCCGACGGGGCGAGCGTCTGTACCGCCCGGGCGGCGTCCGCCCGCGCCGCCTCGACCTCGCGCGCATCTTCGTGGCAGCGGCCGCGGATGGACAAGCCCAGGGCCAGCCCGATGAGGGTCGACTCCGAATGGTCGCCCTGCTTCACCAGGCGATCGAGCGACTGGACGGCCTGCTCCACGACAGGAAACGCCTCCTTGCTCCGCCCGGTGTTTCTGAGGACCTGGGCATAGCGCACCGAGGCCAGCGCCTGGTTGCGCGCGCTGTCGGCAGTGCGCAGCGCCGGCGGGAGCGCGTCGTAGTAGGCAAGAGTGCGCTGCGCGAGCTGCGAGATGACGTCCGCGCGCCCCACCGGCTCGAGCTCCATGTAGAAGTCGTCCAGGAGGTAGACGACCAGCTTCTCGGACTGCGCGCGGGCGGTCTCGCTGAGGTTGCGCACCTCGTCGGCGCGCGCCTCGGCCCGGCGGGCGCGCTGCATGCTCAGGTAACCGAAGACGGCGCCGGCGATCGCCACCAGCGCCAGCACCGCACAGGCCGAGGCGACTGCCCGGGCGCGCCGCAGCGCCGCCCGGGTGGCCTCCTCGCGGGCCCGCTGGGCGAGCAGCTCGCGCTCGGCCTGCTCGCGCTGCTCGCGCTCGTGCCGCGCCGCGCGCGCGGCGCCGACGACGCTGCACAGGACGTCGTGGGTGAGCTCGACGCGGCGAACGTCCAGTCTTTCCTCGATGCGCAGCAGGCGGCGGTTCACCAGCGTGGACAGGGCATCCGCCTTGGCGCCCGCGGCCGCAAATTGCTTCAGCACCCGCTCCTCGGCGACGTTCTCGCGGAAGCCCGATTCGGTGAGCAGTTCGTCCTCGATGAAACGATGCACCCCCGGAGGCTGATCGGCGAGTGCGCGCGAGTAGAACTCGCTGAGGATGCTGGCGTGCGAGCCGGCCAGCAGGTCGGTGGAGATCTCGGTGCGCCCCTGGGCAATGCGGGCATTGTTCAGCTCGCGGCAGATGAGGCTGAGCAGCGACGGTTCGACCTCCGCGTTGGCGAGCTCGGAGCCCCCGGCCACGAAGCGCACGATCGCCTCCGCGACCTCTTCGGACACCAGCTTGCCGCCCGGCTTGGTCACGGCGCTCAACGCCTGCGTCCCGGTCATGCGTGCGAGCCGCATGCGGTTCTGGGTGATCGAGGGCATCGCGCCCTTGAAGGCCTCCAGGTGCGCCAGGTAGTCCTCGCGCAGAGCGATGAGCACGCGGTAGTCGCAGCGGGCGAAGTCGAAGCGGTCCGAGGACGCCTCTTCGTGCTCGATGCGCGCCTCGACCGCCTTGGGCGCGCGGTTCTCCACCAGATCGGCGAGGTCCTCGATGAACTCCGCGGCGCGCTGCCGGCCGAAGTCATCGGTCTGCGCCAGCGTGAAGATCTCCTCGAACTGGTCGAAGATCAGCAGAGGGATCAGCGTGCGCCCGGAGGCATCGCGCAACGTGTCATCGCGATGGTGCAGGAACTCCCAGAGCGTCTCGCCGGCGGTGGCGACGCCACTTTGCGTCCACTCGCCCGAGGCCTGGGTGGCGCGGAAGATGGCCTGCTTGATCTGCTCGGACGGCGAGGGGGCGTCGCGCGCGTAATCGATGCGCACGTAGACCGGGCAGAACCCTTCCGGCCGCAGGCGCGGCACGATGCCCGCACGCAGGATCGAGGTCTTGCCGAGCCCCGATTGCCCAAAGAGGATGGTCAGCGGCTTGCGGTGCACGCGCCGCGCGAGTTCCGCCACCTCGTCCTCGCGGCCGTAGAAGTACGCGCGCGTCTCTTCGGTGAAGAAATCGAGTCCGACCCAGGGGTGCGCAGCGTCCACGCTGGGGGAGGCATCCGCAGGGGGTTGCTGGGTCTGGTCGTTCATGGTCGTGAGCTGAGGCTAGCGGGGGCGGTTCAGGAACGCGCGCAGGCGGGCGACGAACTCCGGCGTGACTTCGCCGCTGGGGAGACGCGTGAAGTGCAGCGTCTTGAACTTCTCCGGGACGTGCCCGTTGGCACAGTCGGTGTCATCCACGCATACCGGCAGGATGAACACCGCCCCGTCTGCCATGTTGCGGCTGCGGTCGATGGCATAGCTCCATTCGCGCCTGAAGTACGCCTCCAGCCTGCGTTCGGTCGTTGCCGAGACGACCGGCAGGAAGAACGAGCAGCGCCCGATGTTGTTGCGGATCTTGCGGTCGTAGTCATCGCCGGCCTCGAGGCGCTCCATGTCGAACCACACGTTCGCGCCGGTGGCTTCCAGGCCCTTGCGCAGCAGCTGGACCGCCGCCAGGTCTTCGCGCGCGTAGCTGATGAAGATGGCGTTGTCCGGCATCTCGCGGGCGGGCGCGAGGAAGCGCTGCGGCTGGATGGCGGCCGCGCTGGGCGCCGCGGGCTTCTGCCGCGCCGACCAACGTCGGTGCAACTCGTCCACGAAGCGTTCGGCGCCGGCGTACACCCGGGTGCGCACGCTGACTTGCTGGAGGAAGGTCATGAGGCGCGCATCCTCGCCCGTGTGGTCGTCGGCCAGCACTTCGCCCACGTCACGGGGGTCCGAGAGCCGGTGGCGCTTGGTCATGCGCAGGAACAGGCGCGCGAGCCAGTTGTTGAAGGCACTGCCGATCAGCAGAAGGTGGCTGTGCTCGAGTTCGTAGAACAGCTTTTCCGGCGTGAGGTGCTCGCTCTGCAGCGCGCAGATGAACTCCAGCATGTCCTCGTCGGAGATCACGTACGTCGGCGACGCCGACAGCCGTCCCAGCAGGTGATAGACGGCCGGGCGCTGCAGCCGGTCACGTTCCTCCGGGAGGTCCGCCACGCGGTTCGGCGCGTAGGCGTAAACATCGGTGCCCGCCTGCCCGCCAAAGCGCTCCTGGTTGATCGCCGTCTCGAGCAGCGAGTCGAAGGTGGTGGTGACGAACAGGTTGAAGTCGGTGATCTGCGCCAGCCGCCGCAGCATCGGCGGCGGCTCGAAACTGGCCTCGCGCAGGATGCTGCGCAGCCGGGTGTAGGCTTCCTCGCGCCGCCCCCGCGCGCTCAGAAACCAGCACACGACGTCATTGAGGTTGTACGGTCGCGGCAGCTCTGAGGTATCGACGTTCAGCTTCGCTGCCAGCTTGTCCGCGAGCCAGTCATAGAGCAGCCGCGGACCGCCGTCGGTCTCGACCTTGAGCAATTCCGGTCCGACGATCGGGATGACCCGATGTTCTTCGATGTAGTTGAGCAGGTCATCCCAGGCGTCGTCGTCAAACGCAGCCTGGACGAATGGCTGGGGACGACTCACGCGCGGCCTGCCCGGGTGTCTGGAGTCGCGGCCGATCGCCAGTCAGGCATAGATGCATCCAAAACGCGTGGCATTGTCTTCCTTCTTATGGGCTGCCGCCGCCCCGAGGCAGCCGCAGGTCGAGCATCGGTCGCGCTGTACGCTTTTTCTGAGGACACAATGATACTTGCGCATGGGCCGGCGCAGATTCATTTCAATATGCGCGATTGGCCAAACGCTGTCCAGAGCCCCACGGAAACGAGAAGACGTCTCCGAGCGAGTCCGCCTCGAGGGTAAAGCCGCGCCGCGATCACCACCCCATCGGGCCGTACACGAATCCCATCTCCGAGCCCCAAGGTCCCCAAGCGGCCCATGACCAGCCCGCATCCTCGTACATCTGCGCAACCAGTTGCTCCTCGCTGGCGAGGTTGGCGCTGCGCTGGTTCTGGAGATATTGCTGGAAAGCCTGCTCGGTACCGAGGTACAGACAGCCACACACCAGAGGATCCGCATAAACGTAGTGCAGCGTGCTGCCGGACTGCCGGATCACAAACTGGCCAATCGGCAGGCGCCTGAGCATCGACTGGCGCTCGGGGGTGTTCGCGATGCGCTTGACGAAGCCCGCGGCCGCGAGCTTGTCCTCGTAACCGGCAACATCCGGGGGATTCGTCTGGCACGCAGCCAGCAGGGCATACACGCTCAGCGCCCCTGCGCTGAGCGCACGGGCCAACGGGGAGGACTTCATGGTGTGTCTCATGGCAAGGGGGCCCGCATGATTCCATATCCCCGGGTCTGCTTCGAGAAGGAGGACCTCAGCCGCTCTCCTGCCCAGGCGGCGCGCTGGCCTGCGAGGCGAACAAATGCCGAACCGCCTGCAGGGTGTCCGCCTGCCCGGCCTCCTTGTCGGTCCGGTAGCGTTTCACGCGTGCCAGCCGCAAGGCCATGCCGCCAGGGTAGCGCGTGCTGGCCTGCAGATCGCTGAAGGCAGTCTCCACGACCAGTTCCGGGCGGACCCGGACGGTCAAGGCGTCGCGACTCACTTCACGCGCGAGCAACTCCCGGGTCTGCCACTCCAGCAGCTCATCGGTGAGTCCCTTGAAGGTCTTACCCAGCATGACGTAGGTACCCGTCGTCGCGTCCAGGGCACCCAGGTGCAGGTTCGACAGCCTGCCGGTGCGTCGGCCGTGGCCCCACTCGGCCGCCAGTACCACCAGGTCCAGGGTATGGGCGCGCTTGATCTTCAGCCAGCTCGCGCCGCGATTGCCCGCTTCGTACGCAGAGCCCATCGACTTGGCCATCACGCCCTCATGCCCCGCAGCCAGCGCGGCCCGGTAGAACGCCTGGGCCTCGGTGGCGACTGGCGTTACCAGCCGCGGCATCAGCTGCGGGGCAGGCACCGCGGCAGCCAGCAGTTGCTGGCGCTCCCCGGCGGGCAGGGCGACCACCGGGCGGTCGTCCGCGAACAGGCAGTCGAAGAAGTAGGCCTGCACGGGAAGCGTGGCCCGCGCGCGCTCCACCTCGAGCTTGCGGCCGAAACGGCGCATGGTCACCTGAAAGGGGTGCGGCCGCCCGTTCTCGTCGATGGCGATCGCCTCGCCGTCGAGCACCAGCGTATGCAGGGAGAAGGATCGGACCGACTCCACCACTTCCGGGATCGCCTCGGTGACATCCTTCAGGCTGCGCGTGTAGATGCGCACCTCGGTACCGCGCTTGTGCACCTGGATGCGCGCGCCGTCCATCTTCCACTCGAAGGCGACCTCGCCGGAGAGCAGCGCCAGCGCTTCCGTGACATCGCTGGCCGTCTGGGCGAGCATCGGCACGACCGGCGAGAAGAGCTGCAGGGACAGCTTTTCGAGCCCGCCGGCGCCCTCGGTGAGGGCGCAGCGGGCCAGTGTCCCAAGGTCGCCGGCGTACATGGCCGCGCGGCGCAGCTGCGCAATCGGCAGGCCGGCGGCCTGCGCGGTCGCCTCGATCATCAGTCCGCCGAGTGCGCCCTGGCGCAGCTCGCCCCCCAGCAGCGGCACCAGGAAGTCACGCTCGTCCGCAGTGGCCCGCGTGAACAGCGCGTGGAGCAGGTCGAGGCGCCGTGCCGCGGCGCCCCTGCCGGTAAGCGCCTGCAGTTGTGTCAGCGCAGCGTCCACATCAGCGATGCTCAGTTGTGCGCTGGCCGGCGCTGTGGCGGGCATGGCCGACTGCAGCTGCGCGAAGCCGACGCCGATGCGCCCTTGCGGCAGCGTTCCCGAGAGATAATGCGCGGCGATCCCGATCTCGCCCGCCTGGAGAGACTTGAGCAACCCCGCCAGCTCGGCAACCTTCGCAAGCCGGCTTCTCGAAGCCCCGACGCGACGGGACGTGGCGACCAGTTCGGCGAGCGCAGTCATGCAGGTCCCCCCCCCCGGCGGCGAGCAGGTGAGTGTAGTACGCACGCTGCCGTGGGTTCAGCGCGGCGAGCAAGGCGGCCGGGGCCGTAGGCGTGCCCCTACGTTGCCTGGGAAGCACGGATGGCTTTTCCGGCGCTACGCTACATCCACCCGAGAGTTCCCTCCTGCCATGAGGCGCGGGTAAGCGCTACTCCAGTAAGAATGAGCGGCTTGAGACGGCCCGGCGTGGACAGCCCGGATCCGATCACGGAAAGGCCGCCGTGCTGACCGCAGCCGCCTGACCGCTCGTGTCCTGATGCGATGCCTTCCTACAGGGCTTGCGTGCTTTCGCCGATAAACATCCGGCGTGTGGCACGGGCAGATTCCGGGGGACCGATGCTGGATGAGGACACGATCATGGCCAGATATGGAAAGGCCGCCTCCGCCAAGGTCGAAAAGACCATGAAGGAGCGCAACGCGGGGACGCTTCGCAGCGGCGGTTCCGGAAAGAAGGTCACCAGCCGCCAGCAGGCCATTGCCATTGGCCTCTCCGAGGCACGTCGCGCAGGGGCCAAGGTACCGAGCCGGTCGAGGTCGAAGTCATCCCGCTCCGGATCACAGAGTGCCGGCTCCCGGTCCAACAGTCCCAAGTCGCGGTCCAAGAGTTCCAGGCGCTGACAACGCCCGGTTAAGCAAGAAGGGAGGCCACGACGCTGCCGCCCGCGTCGTGTTGGGGCTAGAATCTGCCTCCTACAAGCGAGGGCGCGGCAGGACCAATGGCAGCAGGGGAGCGTGGCACTTCGGGCATGGCGATCGCGCTGATGTTCCTGTTGTCCGGCTGCGCCAGTCCCGCCTCGCACGATGCCACCCGAGCGGGCTCGGCATCCGCAGCCACGTCCGCGCCGGTTGCGGCCGCGCCGCGCAAGCTGCCTCCCATGCGCTTTGCCTCGAACGTGGACTGGTATCCCTCCAAGGCCAAGCAGCAACTGGTCACCGGCCGCGTGCTGGTGGGATTCAAGATCGACGCCCATGGCAAGGCGGTTTCCCTGAAGGTCCTGAAAGCGGAAGCGCCGCGCACGCTGCGCAACGCTGCGCTGGACTTTGTCGGTGACGCAACTTTCGACGTGACCGATCCGGCCTACGATCCGCGGGACCCCACGCCCTTCGCCATCTCGGTGCGCTTCTGCATCGTCGACTGCGGCACGCTGGTCGGCTATCCGGGCTACGAGGACGCCAGGATCTCCGGTTCGCCCGTGAAGCCTTACTAGCGCTAGGAAACCGGGGGTGCGCCACCTTCGCGGCGGCGCCGCTCGACGAACGCGGTCAGTTGTTCCAGCACCGCCGGCTCCATGGGCGGAGGCTGAAACGCGGCGAGTGTCTCGCGCCACACCTCGCCGGCGCGTTGCGTGGCGGTCTTGGCGCCGCCATCCGTCCAGGCACCAAAGTTGCGCCAGTCCGAAACCAGCGGCGTGTAGAAGGCGTCGCGGTAGCGCTGCATGGTGTGGGCGGCGGCAAAGAAGTGCCCCCCGGGTCCCACCTCGTTCACCGCCTCGATGCCGATTTCCTCGGCCGAAGCGGACACCGGCTGGAACAGCTCGGCGAACATCTGCAGCATCTCCACGTCGAGGATGAACTTCTCGACGGAGGCGGTGAGGCCGCCCTCGAGCCAGCCGGCAGCGTGCAGCA
This sequence comes from Pseudomonadota bacterium, assembly GCA_018240525.1. Classification (GTDB taxonomy): domain Bacteria; phylum Pseudomonadota; class Gammaproteobacteria; order Steroidobacterales; family Steroidobacteraceae; genus 13-2-20CM-66-19. Next base: position 796,540 of record JAFEFN010000013.1, on the reverse strand, counting down.
CGAAGTGGCAACCACCGAGCAACGCGCCCCACAGGCTCATCTGCGACTCGTAGGTCGCCTGCGCATCGGGGGCATTCGCCGCGGTGGCGCTCGAGCAGCGCCAGGGCGCGCCGATGCGGCGGGCCAGCTGGCCCGCCCCGAACGCGGCCTTGGTGTATTCGGGCGTACCGAAGGCCGGCGAGCCTGACTTCATGTCCACGTTGGAGGTGAAGCTGCCGTACATCACCGGCGTGCCCGGTCGCACCAGCTGCGCGAGCGTGATGCCAAACAGCGCCTCCGCGTGCGCAAGCGTGAGCGCCCCGGCAATGGTGATCGGCGCCATGGCGCCGGCCAGGGTGAACGGTGTGATGATCACGAGCTGGCCGTTTTCGGCGAACTTGAGGATCCCGTCCGTCATGGGCAGGTCCAGCTGCAGCGGCGAGTTGGTGTTGCAGATGGTGTAGCAGTGCGGCTCGCTGCGAAACCTCGCCTCGTCGATGCCGTAGGCGATGCGCAGCATGGCGAAATTGTCCTCCAGCTGGCCATCGCCGCGGCAGTAAAAGTACGGGACCTTGTCCCCCAGGGTCAGCTGCGCAAACGTGGTCTCCAGATGCCGGAATTCGGTCGGTGCGTCCTGCGGCTCGACCATCTGGCCGAGCACGTGCACGACATCGAAGTGCTGCGACAGGCGCACCCAGTCGCGATAGTCCTCCATGGTGCCCGCGTGCTTGCGGGACTGCTCGCTCACCGCCGGCGGACCCGAGACGGGCGCGAACACCACGTGCCGGCCGCCGACGCGGCAGTTGCGTGCCGGGTTGCGGGCAATCAGGTTCGCTTCGGCGGGAATCATCGCGATGGCCGCGTCGATCATCGACCGGTCCATGCGCACCATGTGGGTGGCCTCATCGACCCTGGCGCCGCCGGCCTTGAGGACGGCACGCCCGCGCGGAGACAGCACGCGCATGCCCTGGCGCTCCAGGATGCCGATCGCGGCCAGATGGATGTTCTCGACCTCCTCCTCGGTGAAGATCCTGACCGGCTCGAACGGATTGACCAGGTTCCGGTAGCGGGTGGAGCGTGCCTCGGTCGCCGCCGCTCCGCTTCGGGGTGTCTCGCGCCGTCGGGGTCTCATCGGGAGGTTGCTTCCAGCTGTGGGAGGGGCCCCGAGTATGCCACTGCCACGCGTCGGCAGGCGGCTGCCGTCCCGGTCCCTTTGCGGCTAGTATCAGGGCCGCCGGACACCCGGGTCCGCCGACGAGAGATCCATGTCAGACATCGCACCGGTTGAGCACATTCGGGCCCAATTCCCGGCCCTGGACCGCCGCCACAACGGACATCCGGTGGCCTACTTCGATGGACCCGGCGGGACGCAGATACCCCGCGTGGTCGCGGATGCGGTGACGGACTACCTGCTGAACCACAATGCCAATACCCACTGGGCGTACCCGAGCAGCCTCGAGACCGATGCCGCGCTGCTGGCCGCACGCGCGGCCCTGGCCGACTGGGTCGGCGGAGCGCCCGAGGAGATCGTCTTCGGGGCGAACATGACCACGCTCACCTTCCACGTGGGCCGCGCCCTGGGGCATGACTGGAAGCCGGGGGACGTGCTCGTGGTGACCGAGCTGGATCATCACGCGAACTCCGACCCCTGGCGTGTGCTGGCGCGGGAGCGCGGCCTGGAACTGCGGACCATCCGCATGCGACCCGAGGACGGCAGGCTCGACGAGGCGGACGTGGCGCGCAAGCTGACGCCGGGAGTGAAGCTGCTGGCCGTCGGCGCCGCCTCCAATGCACTGGGAACCATCAACGACGTCGGCGCGCTGGTGCAGAGGGCGCATGCCGTGGGTGCGCTCGCCTATATCGATGGCGTGCACTATGCGGCGCATTCCATGCCGGACGTGCGTGCCTGGAACGCGGACTTTTTCGCCTGCTCGGCCTACAAGTTCTACGGCCCGCACGTCGGTGTGCTGTGGGGCAAGAAGGCGCTGCTTGAAAAGCTCGACGCGCCCAAGCTCGTTCCCGCCGCCAACCACGCCCCGGACCTGCTGGAGACCGGCACCCTGAACCATGAGGGCATCGTGGGGGCGGGCGCGGCAATCGACTTTCTGGCCTCCCTGGCCGGTGGCGCCGGTGCGCGCCGCCAGCGCCTGGCGCGGGTTTCGCACGCGCTGGACGAGCGCGGCGGCCAGCAGATCCGGATGCTGTGGGAGGGACTGGCGCGCATTCCCGGGGTGAAGCTGTACGGGCCGCCGCCGGGTACGGCGCGCACCTCGACCCTGTCCTTCACGCTGGCGGGACGGGAGCCGGAGCAGGTCGCCACCTCGCTGGCGTCGCAGGGCGTCTTTGTCTCGCACGGGGACTTCTATGCCACCACCGTGGCGCGCGTCTACGGGCGCGAGAAGGACGGTTTCATCCGCGCCGGCTGTGCCGCCTACACGACGGCCAGCGAGATCGAGCGGCTCATCGAGGGCGTGCGCGCCCTGGCCTGAGGCGCCTCAGCGCACGTCGACGTGCTCCACCAGGAGCACCTCGCACGCACCCGCACCGGAGTCCTCGCGCGTCAGTGAGGTGGAAAAGTAGGCGCCGTCATCACGCTTCCCGTCGACCAGCAGGCCGCGCAGGTGGACGACCTGGCCGACGCGCAGGCGGGCCAGTTGTGAGCGGGTGCCGGCATCCGCGGGAATGACGTGGGTGTTCGCGCTGTGGCTGATCACGGTGTCGCGGGCGATGGGCAGCGGTCCGCGTGGCTGCCAGGTGTAGAAGCGTGCCCCCTGCGTCACCTCGAAGTGCGCGAGCACCGCGTTGTCGGACATGGGCCCCCAGCCCAGCGCCAGGTCCTCGGGCACCAGTTCGCTGAGGGGATCGAAGCGATAGTCCTCGCGCGAGAGGATGCGCGCGGTGATGTCGTACGCGGCACGCGGGGTCAGCATCCAGCGTCCCATGCGCAGCGGCCCGGGCTGCGCAGCCGGGGACTGCACGGGCTCCTCCGGCGCGATCTGTCCGTCGCTGGGGTGCACGGGACGGCCCTCGAGGCGATGCCAGCCGTTCCACAGGCAGGCGGCGATCAGAGCAGTCATCAGGATGGCGCGCAGGTTCACCGCCGGCATACTCGGCCGGCGTGCCACTCAGCTCTGTGAGCGCCGTCATGTTTGGCGGGCAAGGACCGGGCAGATCGGGCAGGTGTGAACAAGGTCCGCACGGGCAGGCGTCCGCGGGTGCGCGAAGTGGTTAAAATCGCAGCCCCGCAAGAGATTCGTCGAATGGACTCACCCGGACTCACTGCCCTGGTCGCCACGGTGGCGCTTCTGGCGCCCGCCTGGGCAGGCGCATCGGCCTCGGCCGGTGGCCACGGCGATGATGCTTGCACGCTACTGACGTCCGCTCAGGTGAGCTCGGTGCTGGGGGTGCGAGTCCAGGCCGGGCAGCACGTGGTTCCGGATGCCCGGAGCTCGTGCGGCTGGGCGGCCGCAGGCGACCCCAGTCTCGGCAGCAGGCGTCTGGTACTCACCCTGATGAGCGGGCGCGCGTTCGAGAGCGCCAAGACCCCCGTCAGGGGGGCGAGCAAGCACCTGGCGAGCGGGGTGGGGGACGATGCCTACTACATCACCACCCCGCCGTTCGGCACGGCCCTCAGCGTGCGCAAGGGCGAGAATTGCTTCCAGGTGCGGATCAGCGGCTTCCCGGACGCGCAGGCGGCGCATCTGGAAAAAGCCGTTGCGCAAAAGCTCCTCGGGAGGGGCTGAGGCGTCGTCTGCGCGGCGGCCACGTGGATGGGCCGCAGCCCTGCCGTCATGGTATTTTGACCACAGCACCCTCCTGAAGGAGTCGGCCCAGAATGCCCAGCAGAGTCCCGGACGGTCAGACGCGCGGCTGGATCATCCCGATCGGTGGCGCCGAGAATAAGGAAAATGACCGCCGCATCCTGGAACGCTTCGTGCGGGTTTCCGGTGGCGACGAAGCCGACATCGTGGTCATCCCGACCGCCAGCCGAATGCACGAGACGGGTCCGCGCTACGAGAAGCTGTTCACCGACATCGGCGCGGCCCGCGTGACCGTCATGGACTTCGACACCCGGCGTGACTGCCAGGAGGCCGGCCGCCTGCAACGCCTGAAGGAGGCGAGCGGCATCTTCTTTACCGGCGGCAACCAGCTGCGCCTGACGACGCTGCTCGGCGGCACGCCGGTTGCCAAGGTGATCCGCACCCAGAACGCGTGCGGGGTCACCGTCGGCGGCACCAGCGCCGGGGCCAGCATCCTCAGCGAGCACATGATCGCCTCGGGCGACGAAGGCTCCGCCATGATCGCCGGCAGCGTGCGACTCGCCCCGGGGCTCGGGCTTACCAATCGGTTCATCATCGACCAGCACTTCCGCCAGCGCGACCGTCTCGGCCGGCTGCTGACCGCGCTCTCCTACAATCCCTTCGCCGTCGGCATCGGGCTCGATGAGGACACCGCGGCCTTCATCGGCCCGGACGAGACCGTCGAGGTCGAGGGCAGCGGTGGCGTGACCATCGTGGACGGCTCCCAGGTGAGCTTCTCCTCGGTCGGGCAGATCCCCGAGGGTCAGCCGGTGTGCATGCTCGGCCTGCAGATACACCTGCTCGTCGCCGGCGCCACCTTCAACCTCCACACGCGCGCGGCCTCGCCCGGCACCCTGGTGCAACCGAAGGAATAGCCCCGCACCCAACCCGCGCGACTCGTTGCACTCGAACAACTATTAGCTGAGCAACACGCCATGCGCATCCTCGATCGCTCCGTCTACGTCGGTCCCTCGCTCTACGCGCGCTTCCCGGTCATCCGCCTGGAACTGGACCTCGCTGCCCTGGAGGCCTGGCCGACCGGCAAGCTGGGCTCGCACTTCGTGGATGCACTGGCGGCGGCGCTGCCCGGTCTTGCCGAGCATGGCTGTTCGTACCGTGAGCCGGGGGGCTTCTTCCGCCGCATGCGCGAGGGGGATGGCACCTGGCTCGGCCATGTGCTCGAGCACGTGGCGATCGAGCTGCAGAACATCGCCGGCGAGGAGGTGACCTTCGGCAAGACGCGCAGCACCGGCGCGCCCGGGGTCTACACCGTCGTCTACGAGTATGCGCAGCGCGACGAGGGCATCGCCGCCGGGGAGCTCGGCCTGCGGCTGCTGTGCTCGCTGCTGCCCGAGTCGCTGCGCCCGGCAGGCAGCGTCCCGGAGGGCTGGAGCTGGCCCGAGGAGCGCGACCGCTTCATCCGCTTCGCCCAGCGGCGCGCCCTGGGTCCCTCGACCGCCGCCCTGGTGCGCGCGGCCGAGCACCGCGGAATCCCCTGGCTGCGCCTGAATGACCAGTCGCTGGTGCAGCTCGGGCATGGCAAGTACCAGCAGCGCATCCAGGCCACGGTCACCGGGCGCACCCCGCACATCTCGGTCGAGCTGGCGAGCGACAAGGAGGAGACCAACAAGATCCTCGCGGGACTCGGCCTGCCGGTGCCGCAGCAGGAGCTGGTGCACAGTGAGCGGGAGGCGGTGCGCGCCGCCCGCCGCATCGGCTACCCGGTCGTGACCAAGCCGTACAACGGCAACCACGGGCGCGGCATCTCGATCCGCCTCACCACCGACGAGGAGGTGGCGCAAGGCTTCCTCGTGGCGCGCGAGCACTCCCGCTCGGTCATCGTGGAGACCTTCCTGGAGGGTGACGACCACCGCCTGCTGGTCGTCAACGGCGAGCTGGTCGCCGCCACCCGGCGCACGCCCGGCCACGTGGTCGGCGACGGCGTGCACACGGTGACGCAGCTCATCGATCGCGTGAACCTGGATCCCCGCCGCGGCGTGGGTCACGAGAAGGTGCTGACACGCCTGGAGCTCGACGCGCAGGCACAGAAGATGCTCGACCGGGTCGGGCTGACCGCCGAGTCGGTGCCGGCCAAGGACCAGGTCGTCTACCTGCGCTCCACCGCCAACCTGTCCACCGGCGGGACCGCGACCGACGTCACCGACATCATCCACCCGGACAACCGCGAGATGGCCGAGCGCGCGGTGCGCGCCATCGGCCTCGACGTCGGCGGCGTGGACTTTCTTTCCAAGAACATCGCCGAGAGCTACCGCACCATCGGCGGCGGCATCTGCGAGGTGAACGCGGCCCCCGGCTTCCGCATGCACGTGGCGCCGAGCGAAGGCCTCGCGCGCGACGTGGCGGCACCCGTGATCGACATGCTGTTCCCGAGCGCCGCGCCCTCGCGCGTGCCGATCGCGGCGATCACCGGCACCAATGGCAAGACCACCACGGCGCGCATGCTGGCGCACATCACCAAGATGGCCGGCTTCACCCCGGGGCTCACCACGACCGACGGGGTATACATCGACGGGCAGCGCACGGTGCAGGGCGACATGACCGGACCGGTCTCGGCGCGCATGGTCCTCGCCGACCCGCAGATCGACATGGCCGTGCTCGAGACCGCGCGCGGCGGGCTGCTGCGCGCCGGCATGGGCGTCAACGAAGTGAACGTCGGCGCGGTGCTCAACGTGCAGCCGGACCACCTCGGCCTCAAGGGCATCGACACGCTCGAGCAGCTGGCCGAGGTCAAGCGCATCGTGGTCGAAGTGGCCACCGACTGCGCGGTGCTGAACGCGGATGACCCGCTGGTGCTGCGCATGTCGGCGCACACCGAGGCCAAGAGCATCTGCTACGTGACGATGAACCCGCAGCACACGCTGGTGCGCGAGCACATCCGCGCGGGCGGGCGCGCCTGTGCGCTCGAGGCGGGCGTCAACGGCCAGATGATCACCCTGTACGACCGCAGCGGCCACATCCCGCTCCTGTGGACGCACCTGATTCCGGCGACCCTGGAGGGCCGCGCCACCCACAACGTGCAGAATGCGATGTTCGCCGCCGCCATGGCCTTCTCGCTCGGCATCAAGCTCGATGCGATCCGCCAGGGCCTGCGCACCTTCGACTCGACGTTCTTCCAGGCGCCGGGGCGCATGAACATCTTCAACGAGCACCCGTTCAAGGTGCTGTTCGACTACGGGCACAACGCCCACGCGGTGGCGGCATTGGCCGACCTGGCACAGCGCCTGGATGTGACCGGGCGCCGCATCGTGGTCCTCGCCGGTCCCGGCGACCGGCGTGACGAGGACCTGGTGGCGATCGCGCGCGCGGTCGCCGGCCGCTTCGACCATTACATCTGCCGGCGCGACGATAACCTGCGCGACCGCGGCCCGGACGAGGTGCCGCGCATCCAGGCCAAGGCCCTGCGCGCGGCAGGGGTGGCGGAGAGCGCGATCTCGGTCATCCCCGATGAGCAGGAGGCCATCGCCGCGGCCCTGGCCATGGGCCAGCCGGGCGACCTGCTGCTGGTGTTCGCGGACGCGCTGGTCCGCTCTTGGAAGCAGATCACCAAGTTCAAGCCGGCGGGCCTCGGTACGGCCGCCGTGACAGCAGCCCCGGCGCCGGTGTTCACGGGCAATGGCGCGGCCGCGCCGGAGGCGGTGAAGGGCGGTGAGCCGGTCGCGCCGCCTTTCAGCCTCGAGGGCCTGATCCGCGATGAGCGGGGTGTGCGCTATGCGCCGGAGGCCGAGGACTGAACGCCGAGACCGGGCTCCCCTTCGATGCCTCGCGGCGGCTGACGGGGCCGAACCTGTTTTTCTGCGGCACGGGCGCCCAGCTCGAGACCGCATCGATCCCGGTCGATGATGCGCTGCTGGATGGCTGGCGCAGCCGCGTGCAGCGCGCACGCCGCCACCTGGGCTGGACCGAGCAGGCGTGCGTCGCACGCCCGCATGCCACCGGCACCTCGCTCGCCATCGCCGCACCGGCCGACCTGCTGTTCCTGGCCACCGAGGTCAACGAGTGGGCGCTGTGCGCGACCTTCGCCGCGGGCCAGCCGGCGCTGGTGCGCGAGTTCGAAGCCGGGTTGCTGGCCGAGCTGCTCGAGGACGCGGCGGATCCTGCGGCCGTCATCCCACCGGTACTCGAGGAGTCCGCGGCCCTGGCGCGCTTCGAGAAGCTTGCGGCGCGCGAGGGCCGCCCTGGCCTGGCTGCACTGCTGCGCGCCGCGGGCGAGCGTGGCCTGCCGCACCTTCTTGACGACCACCTGCTGACACTGGGCGCCGGAGACGGTGGGCGCGACTTCGCGCTCGATGCGCTGCCTGCGGCCGCGCAGCTGCCCTGGTCGCAGCTGCACGACGTCCCCACCGCGCTCGTCACCGGCTCGAATGGCAAGACGACCACGGTGCGGCTGCTGGCCGCGTGCGCCCGTGCGCACGGCTGGCCCAATGCGTTCTGCTGCACCGACGGGGTCTTCTTCGAGAGCGAGCCGCTCGCGAGCGGCGACTACTCAGGCCCCGAGGGTGCGCGCCGCGTCCTGCGCGAGCGCCGCGCGCACGCGGCGATCATCGAGACCGCGCGCGGCGGCATCCTGCGCCGCGGGCTCGCGGTCTCGCGTGCCAAGGCCGCGATCGTCACGAACATCAGCGCCGATCATTTCGGCGAGTACGGCATCGACGACCTCGCCGGCCTTGCCGACGTGAAGCTCACCATCGCCGGCGTGCTCGTCGCCGACGGGCTCCTGGTGCTCAACGCCGACGATGCCCAGCTGGTCGGCCGTTCCGCGGGCCTGGCGCGGCGCTTCGGGAGGCCGCTGCAGATCGGCTGGTTCTCCCTGGAGGACGGGCAGACGCTGCTCGCCGCGCACCGCCGCGCCGGCGGCAGCACCTGCGCGGTCCGGTCCGGGCGGCTGATCCTGCACCGCGGCGGTGCGGACCATGACCTGGGCGCGGTGGCGGCCATGCCCCTGACCGTCGATGGCAGCGCCGGCTACAACGTCGCCAACCTCGCCGCCGCCGCTCTCGGCGCCTGCGCGCTCGGCATCGGCGCGGCCACGATCGCCGCGGTGTTCGCGCGCTTCGGTTCGAGCCCCGCGGACAACTCCGGCCGCCTGATGCGCTTCGAGCGCAACGGCGTGCACATCCTGGTCGACTACGCGCACAACCCGGAGGGCATGCGCGGCCTGCTGCGCGTCGCCGCGCACCTGCGCGACCCGCACGGCCGACTGGGCACGATCCTCGGCCACGCCGGCAACCGCCTGGACAGCGAGATCGAGGCGCTGGCGCTGGCCACGGCCGAGTTCCGTCCCGAGCTGGTGGTGGTGAAGGAGAGCGATGGCTACCTGCGTGGCCGCCAGCCGGGAGAGGTGCCGAAGATCATCCATGCGACGCTGCGCAGGGCGGGCCTGCCCGAGGAGGCGCTGCCCGTGCGCATGAGCGAGCGGGAGGCGGTCGAGTACGCACTGGAGTGGGGCCGGCCGGGCGACGTGCTGGCGCTGACGGTGCATTCGCCCGCCGTGCGCGCGGAGCTGGTGCAGCGGCTGTCCGCCTGAGGCGGCCGGCTATTTGCGGGCGGCGGCGAGCGCCGCGGCGACTTCCTTGCGGGCCTGCACCAGGTCCTTCAGAAACTGCGGGTCCCCGTGCACGCGCTGCAGCAGCGCTGCGGTGGCGAGCCGACCCGCCATGATGTCCGAGGGGTAGTGGAAGCCGCATACCACGCGGCTCTCGCCGAAGGCGATGCCGCGCGCGAGCAGCGCGTCGGCGTACTGCGGGGCCAGTTCCGCCAGGGTCGCGCCCCACAGCCAGCCGAGACCGGAGTGGCCGGAAGGGTACGAGCCGGTCTCGCCCAGGGCCGCGAACTCGAGCGGGCACGTCGGCCGGCCCGGGTACTCGACGAAGGGGCGGTGCCGCCCCCCCTTGGTCACGTCCTTCTTGACCGGCGCCATCAGCGCCTGCTCGTCGGCGCGCAGCCTGTCCATCATGTGCATGAGGGTGGGGGCGTTCTTGCGGTCCAGCGTGACGCCCATGAGGTAAGTGAAGCGCAGGGCTACCGCCTCGGCCGGCCCCACGACATCGTCCGCATGGGCCTCCTCGCCGCGCGGCGTGCCGATCAGCGTGCGCGTGGCGAAGAACGCCTCGATGTCGGCGGCCTGGGACAGTGAATCGGGGGCTGGCGCGGGCGGCAGCCACGCTTCGATGTGCAGCGTCTCCCCGGGGCTGAGGTAGCCTGGTTGCGGCGGCGTGGCCGGGCGGCCCGGCGCGCTGAAGGCGAGGAGCAACGCGACAAGAGTGCAGGTCCTGGCTATCCGCTTCACGTGTGTCTTTCCGGTTGTCTGGGTCGCTGGCGGTCACGCCCGCCGGCGGGGGCTCCCCGCAGCACGGCTAGACCATGCCCGCTAGGATAGACCAGCGCGTGCAGCGTGGCAGCGCCGGTGCGGCCATGCCGAGATACGGCAGGCTGGACCGCGTCGCCAGTGAGCGGGGATCAGTTCCCACCTGGGGCAGTCGCTGAAGGGGGCGCATGGTGATGAGCCGCCGCGGGCCGCGGCGATCAATGCGGTAGCGCAATGAGCGCGCTGTAGCCGTTCCAGATGATCTCGATGCCGATGCACATGAGGATGAATGCCGACAGCCGGACCAGCACTTCGACGCCACTCTCCCCGAGCACACGCGCCATCGTCGAGGCGAAGCGGTAGGCCAGGTAGATCGTGAGGGCGATGGCGATGATGCCGAGCAGGGCCCCGGTCATCTTCTGCGCGATCTCCGTCAGCGGCGGAATGCCCGGGGTCTTGCGTGACCCGATGGTGATCGCCACCGACATCGAGCCCGGACCGACGGTCAGCGGCATGGTCAGCGGGTAGAAGCTGCCCACCTTGCGGCGGCCGCCGGCGGGCATGCCCGCGTGATCGGACCAGTCCTCCTGCGTCAGCAGCTTCCAGCCGAGCGCGGTCACCACCACCCCGCCGGCAATCCGCACCACGGGCAGGCGGATGCCGAAGAACTCGAGCAGATAGGGGCCGAGCACCATCGATCCGAGCAGCAGAGCGAAGCCGTTGATGGCGACCTTGCGCGCCAGCGCGTTGCGCTCGGCGGCGGACAATCCCGAGGTCAGGCCAAAGAAGAAGGGCGCGGCCTCGATCGGGTTGACGATCGGGAACAGTCCGGCGAAGGTGAGCAGAAACGCGCCCGCGATGTCGTTCAGGGTGATACTTCCGGCCGCAACCACGCGGCAGCGCAAGAAGTATGAACGGCGCATCCCGTCCCGTCACCCCGAGGAACCGGTCGCCGCGCGGGGCACGCGCGGTGCTGGCCGGTCGTCGGGTCCTAGCGCGCCGGCGCCACCGCAGCCGGCGCACCCGCCTCGCGCGGGAACCGGGCGAGCACCGCATCCACGAGCCGCTGGGCCGCACCCGGCGGCAGGTCGAGCAGGTCCGACTGCAGGCGCATGCCGCGCACCAGCTCGGCATCGAGGCGGCGATGCGCGCGATACAGCCGGGTACGGACGGTGGTCTCGTGGATGCCCAGGCACGCGGCGCTCTCGATGCCGCTGATGCCCTCGATGACGCGCAGCACGAACACGGTGCGGAACAGCTCCGGCAATTGCTCGATGGCTGCCACGAGCACGCCGTGCGCGGACGCCGGGCCGGCGGCCCGGCCGCGGGCGGACGGGCGTGCACTGCGCGCCTGCTGATAGACCAGGCGCGTCAGCCAGGCCGCGAACTTGCCGGTTGGCTCGTAGCGGCTGAGGTCGCCGAAGGCGGCCACGCAGGCGTCGCGGACCGCACCTTCCGCGCCCTCGTCGTCATTGACCACGGAGCGCGCGACACGAAACAGCCGGCGGGCATAGCGCCGCATGAGCGCCTCGACGGCCGGCTCGCTGCCGCCGCGGGCCCGCTCGATCAGGAGCAGGTCCGGCTGCTCGCTCGGGTTCAGGGAGTGGCGCCGTGGGAGGCCGGGGGTGTCCAGACTGCCGGACTGGGAAGCGGGATCGAGCATGTGCAAGAACCTCTGGTGTGTATCCTAGCCACCATGAACAGTAGACCGGCCAAGTTCGCCGGGTATTGCATGAGTCTGTGGATGGCCTTCGGGGCGGTCGCGGCCGAAGCACCGCAACCGGTGATTCATCCGCAGCGCTGGCCGGAACTGCCACCGGCACTGCCCCGGGACGAGGCGCTCGAGGCGCACGTCGAGGAGCTGCTCGCGCGCATGTCGCCCGAGCAGAAGGTTGGCCAGCTCATCCAGGCCGACATCGGCAGCATCACTCCGAACGATCTGCGCCACTATCCCCTCGGGTCGATCCTCAACGGCGGCAATTCCGCCCCGGGCGATGACAAACTCACTGCACCGAGTGAGTGGCTGGCGCTGGCGGATCGGTTCTACGAGGCCTCGATCGGGGGGGCTGGCGCCACGGTCATCCCGGCGCTGTGGGGCACCGACGCCGTGCACGGCCACAACAACATTCCCGGCGCCACGATCTTCCCGCACAACATCGGTCTGGGGGCGGCCCGGGACCCGGAGCTGATCCGTCGCATCGGCGAGATCACGGCGCTCGAGGTACGGGTGACGGGCCTCGACTGGGCCTTTTCCCCCACCGTGGCGGTCGCGCGCGATGCGCGCTGGGGACGAACCTACGAGAGCTACTCCGAGAACCCGGACGTCGTGCGCCAGTATGCGGTGGCGATGGTGACCGGCCTGCAGGGAGCCCCCGGCACGCCGCAGTTCCTGGACGCCGCGCACGTGCTGGCCACGCCCAAGCACTTCCTCGGCGACGGCGGCACCGGCGGCAAGGACCAGGGCGACAATCTCTACACGGAGAAGCAGCTGCTTGAGCTCGACAGCCTCGGCTACCAGGCGGCGATTCTCGCCGGCGCCCAGACGGTCATGGCTTCGTACTCGAGCTGGCGCGGACAGAAGATGCATGGCAACCACGCCCTGCTCACCGACGTGCTGAAGGGACGCTTCGGATTCGAGGGGCTGGTGATCGGGGACTGGAACGGACACGCGCAGTTACCCGGCTGCAGCGCAACCCGCTGCGCGGCGGCGCTGAATGCGGGCATCGACATGTTCATGGCCCCCGACGGCTGGCGGGAGCTGCTGAAGAACACCCTCGACCAGGTGAACGCCGGGGAGATCGGCGCGGCACGGCTCGACGATGCGGTGCGCCGCGTGCTGCGCGTCAAGCTACGCGCGCACCTGGACACCGAGGGACGGCCGTCGTCGCGCCCCTATGCCGGGCGCTACGAGCTGCTGGGCTCCGCGGAGCACCGCGCCGTGGCGCGCCAGGCCGTGCGCGAGTCGCTGGTGCTGCTGAAGAATGCCAACCATCTGCTGCCGCTGTCGCCTGCGGCGCATGTGCTGGTCGCCGGGGACGGCGCGGACAGCATCGCCAAGCAAAGCGGCGGCTGGACCATCGACTGGCAGGGCACCGAGCCGAACCAGGACTTCCCGCACGGCGAATCGATCTATGCCGGCATCGCCCGGTGCGTGAGCGCTGCGGGCGGCACCCCGAACCTGAGCCCGGCCGGCGAGTTCAGCACGCGACCGGACGTGGCCATCGTCGTGTTCGGGGAGAGTCCGTACGCGGAATACGCAGGCGACGTGCACACCCTGGAATACAGCCCCGGCGACAAGCGTGACCTGGCGCTGCTGCGCCGTCTGCATGCGCTGGACATACCGGTGGTGGCCGTGTTCCTGTCCGGCCGCCCGCTCTGGGTGAATGCCGAGCTCAATGCCGCCGACAGTTTCGTGGCAGCGTGGCTGCCGGGACCGGAGGGCGGCGGGGTGGCGGACGTGCTGTTCCGCGCGCACGACGGTACGGTGCAGTACGACTTTCGCGGTACGCTGCCCTTTTCCTGGCCGTCAAGCCCCCGGCCGCCGGCCGTGGACGAGCTGCCCGGCGAGGAGCCGCTCTTCGGCGTCGGTTACGGGCTGACCTACGCGGACGACGGGTACCTCAAGCGCCTCCCGGAAGTCGACGTGCCGCCGGCCCTGCCGCCGGCGCCGGCCCGCAAGCGCAGCAGGGGCAGGAACTAGTCGCCGGATGCGCCGACCGCCACCCAGGCGAGGTCGGAGTTGGATACCGAACCCAGGTTGAACTTGCGGACCGCCGCGGACATGCGGGTGAGCGCCTCGCCGATGGGCATGGGCGGCCGGGTGTCGCCCTTTTTGGCCTTGTGGAAGCGCACCGGGTTGATGCGTGCCACCACATAGTTGCGCAGGTAGGGAGACTTGAAGCCGCGCGCGGTCAGGGCCGCGATCACCGACTTGACCCGGGTGTCGATCTCGAGGAGGCGCGCGGCGTAGTCCTCGCGCTGCCGCAGGCTGGCGGCGAGGGTGCGGTCGCTGAACCGGTCGACCTTCTTCAGGAAGGAGCTGTAGGCGCCCCCGGCGAAGCGCGGGTTCTTCTCGTACACCACCCCGAGGGTGAGCAATTCCGGCGCCTCGAACTCGGCCACGAACGTCTGCTCCGGCTCGCGGCCCCGCTGCTTGGCGAGGTTGCGCGCCATGCGGATGACCTCGAGGCTGCGGTCCTTCAGGTTGTGGGCCTTCTCGGTGTTGAGGGCCAGGATGCGGTAGGCGAGCGCGTCATCCGGGGAGATGAGCGCGGTGATCTGTTTCAGGCCGAGCACCTTGGCCGCGGCCAGCCGGTGGCGCCCGTTGGGCGTCCACAGGCGGCCGTCCTCGCCGCGCACCACGATCAGCGGGTCGAGGAAGGCCGCGGTCTGCTCGATGGCCTTCGCGAGGCGCTTGGCGTGCGTGGGGGAAAGGTCGCGTTGGAACGGGGTCGGCTGCACGGCGGCGAACGGCAGGCTGGCGAGCAGCAGCGCACGTCCGCCCAGCGGCTCGCGGTACGCGCCGATCGGGGCGCCGCCGGCGGCGCGCACCACCGCCGCGAGGTCGGCCACGGACGGGTCATCCAGCGCCACGGCCACCTGCGAGGCGTCCAGTCCGCGACTGCCCTTGCCCGGCGCCAGCTGCCCGCGTGCGCCCGAGCGTGCCGAGCCGCGCTTGCCGGCGGCGGCCTTCTTCTTGCGTGCGGCCATGACATCTCCCGTTAGAAGCAGTGTGCGAGAATGACCGATTGTTCAGGATGTTGCCATGGCCGTGGTCACCTCATTACCTGCCAGCGATTCGGCGGTGCGCGCGAGCGCGCTCCTGCCGGCGCAGCGCATTGATGCCGCCGGCCATTCGCACGTCGACCAGCGCCGGGTGCTTGCGCTTGCGCTGCCGCTCATGGCCAACAGCGCGGTGCAGATCGTCCTCAGCCTCACCGACATGTGGTTCATGGGGCGCATTTCCACGAAGGCGCTCGCGGCGGTCGGCGCGGTGCAGTGGCTGGTCATGGTCATCGTGCTGGTGCTGGGCGGGGCCGGAACGGCCGTCCAGACCCTGGTGGCACAGTCCTTTGGTGCGCGGCGCTACTCGCGCGCCGGCCAGGCGGTGTGGACCGCCCTGTGGGCCATGGCCTGCGCTGCGCCGCTGTTCATCCTGGCAGGCTCCGCCAGCCACCTGATCCTCGCCCCGTTCGGCTTTGATCCGGCAGTCGAGGAGCTGGCCTCGGCCTTCTGGTACCCGCGCGTGGGCGGTGCCTGCGTGGGCGCGGCGGTGTGGGCATTGCTGGGCTTCTTCAATGGCATCGGTCGCCCGCGCATCACGCTCGTCATCAGCATCCTGACGACCGTCGCCAATGCGCTGCTCAACCAGCTCTTCATCTTCCGGATGGGCTGGGGCATTGCCGGCTCGGCTTGGGCAACCAACGTTGCGCAGCTGCTCGGCGTCCTGTTCGCACTGGCGATCTTCCTGCGTCCGCACTACCGCCGCGTCTACAGGTCGCACCTGACCTGGCGACCGCACGCCGGGCGCCTGATGCAGCAGTTGCGGCTCGGGATTCCCATGGGACTCACGCCGGCCGCCGACCTGCTCGGCTTCGCCATCTTCCAGATGATGCAGACGCGGCTCGGCACCGCGGACGGGGCGGCGACGCAGATGGTGGTGATTCTGACCTCGCTCGCCTACATGCCCGGCTACGGTATCGCCCAGGCCGGAACCACGCTGGTTGGCCAGTCCATCGGCGCGGGCGCTCGCGGCTGGGCGCTGCGGGTGGGCAACCGCACCATCCTCCTTGCGGCGCTGTACATGGGCGGCATCGGCTTCTTCGTCGCGCTCAGCGGCGGCTGGTTGCTGCCCTTCTTCACCGCCGCCCATGATGCGGATGCGGGCGCAGCGGTCGCACTCGGCAGCAAGCTGCTGTGGCTCGCTGCGTGCTACCAGTTCTTCGACGGGCTGAACCTGGGCAGCGGCATGTGCCTGCGGGGCGCCGGCGACGTGCGGGTGCCGGCCTTACTGGTGCTGCCTGTCTCGCTGCTGCTGTTCGTGCCGCTGGCGCACGCACTCACCTTCGCACCGGGACAGGGCTGGGTGCACTTCCTGCCGCAGTTCGGCTACGGAGCGGTCGGCGGCTGGGTGGCGGTGCTGGTGTACATGATGGTGCTCGGGTGCACCCTGTTCCTGCGCTGGCGCTCGCGTGCCTGGCAGCAGATCCGGCTCTAGGCACTGGCAGCATGCTGGTCGACCTGAAGATCCTGCTGCGTAATCTGGTGCTGCCACCGGGCGCGCTGCTGCTCGTGGCCTTCATGGGTGCATGGCTTCTGGCGCGCGCGGTCTCACCACGCACGCGCAGGGCCGGATGGACACTGTTGCTGGGCGCGCTCGCCGGCCTGTGGGTGCTGGCCATGCCCTACGTGGCCAGCTCCCTGTCCAGGGCGGCGCAGCGCACGCCCATGCTGGTCCTCGCGCTGCCACCGCGCGCGCAGGCGATCGTGATCCTCGGCGGCGGCAGCGCCCGCGAGAGCGCGGCCGAGTACGGCATGCAGCCCGCCGCCGGACGCGACCTGCTCGAACGCCTCACCTACGGGGCGTACCTGGCGCGGCGCACCTCGCTGCCGGTGCTGGTCACTGGTACGGCCATCGAGGCCGATGCCATGCGCGTCTCGTTGGCCCGCGATTTCGGCGTGCAGGTGCGCTGGGTCGAAACGCGCTCGCGCGACACCTTCGAGAACGCGCAGTTCTCGGCACCGATCCTGCGTGAGGCCGGTATCCACCGCATCCTGCTGGTGACCAGCGCGGTGCACGAATGGCGTGCGGCCGCAGAGTTCACTGCAGCCGGGATCGACGTGGAGCCGGCGCCGGTGCGTGTCTGGAGCCAGCCGCGCTACACCGTGGCGAGCTTCCTGCCCAGTGCCGGTGCGCTCATGGAATCGACCGAGGCCCTCTACGAGCTGATCGGCGACACGGTGCGGCGCACGCTCCTGGTGCTGCACCTGCGCCGACACGGTGCCGGCTGAGGTCCCGTGGACGACGACGGCTTCAGTACCGTCTACCGCTCGCCGCGCCAGCGCGACTGTAACGAGCGGCTGCTGGTGCTCACCGCCGTCGGCATCAGCGGGGACATCGTCCTCGGCACCGGGGAGTTCCTGCTGCGCGTGCCGGCCGAGTCCGCCGCCTATGCGATGCGCCACCTGCTCGCCTACGAGCACGAGAACCGGCCCCTGCCGCCGCCTCCGGCTGCGCCGCCGCTGTGGCCCTGGGCCTGGGTCGGTTGCGTGGCTTACGTCATCGTCTTGGTCGGGGTCGCCGCCACGCTCTCGCAGGGACTGGTGCGTCTGGATGCCTTCGAGCTCGGCGCGCTCGATGCGCGGCAAGTGCAGGCGGGGCAGCTGTGGCGCGCCTGGACCGCGCTCACCCTGCACATGGACGGACCGCACCTGGTCGCCAACCTCGGCGCGGGGGTCTGGTTCGGCTATCTGGCGGGTCGGCAGATGGGCGCGGGTACCGCCTGGCTGGTCACCGTCATGGGCGCGGCACTGGCGAACCTGCTGGAAGGCCTGCTCGGGCCCCCGGATCACCTGTCCGTGGGTGCCTCGACCGCGGTGTTTGCAGCCCTGGGGGCCATGTCGGCCTACTCCTGGCGCGAGCGCTATCAGCTCCCGCAGCGCTGGGCGCGACGCTGGGGACCGCTGGTGGCCGGCGTGATACTGCTCGGCTGGACCGGCTCGGGCGAGGAGGGCGGCCAGACCGACCTGGTGGCGCACGTGGCCGGCTTTGCGGTCGGCGCGATCCTCGGTGCGACCCTGGCGCTGCCGGCGGTGCGCGCGCGCATGGCACGGGTTCCGCAGTGGCTCAGCGGCGCGGTGGCGCTCGCTTCGGTCCTGCTCGCCTGGTGCTGTGCCCTGCGCAGCTAGGGACCCTCGACGGCATAGCCGCGGGCGCGCAGCGTGGCGAGCGCGCCGTGTTCGCCCAGCAGGCGGTCCATGGACTGCACGGCGAGGGTGCCGCGGTTGCGGTTCAGGCTGTCCTCGGTGGCGATCAGCCAGTTGTCCTGGGCGCGGGCGATCAGTGCGCGCACGCGCTCGGAACTGGAGACCGCGGCGATGCATGCCGTGCGGTCCTCGGTAGGCGGCAGCTTGCGCAGGGCATCGACATCCCCCAGTGCCCAGGCGCGGGCACGTGCCTGCATGGTGCCGACGTCGGTCTCCAGCAGCGTGACCACCGCCTCCAGACATGCCACTTCGCGATCCAGCGGCGTGGCACCGACGTCCTTCAGGACGTCCACAGGATCCTCGATCTTGATCTTGTCCTGGTGCACGCGCACGCCCTGGGCGCGCGCCAGGTCCAGCACCGACTGCTGCACCTCGTTGTGCAAGGCGAGCCCCGAGGCATCGAAGACCCTGGTCAACAGCTCGCGCGCGGCCATCATCGGCCGCATCTGCTCGATCTTGTCGTCCCTGGGGGCATAGCGCATCTTCAGCGCGTTCACCCGCGCGTACAGCGGTGCCGGCAGCGCCTTCTGCAGCGGCTCGTGGTCGGGGGGCTTCTGCAGCCGCCGCCACTCGATGTACACGCGCAGCGCGGTGATGGGGTTGGCGCCGATGCCGTAGCTGGGCCATGCGGGGATGACTTCCTGCGTCTGGTGCAGCACCTCGCGCACCGCATCCGGCTGCCACACCATCTTCTTCGGCAGCGGCGCGATGGTGCCGAGGATCCACAGCGTGTGGTCGCCCTTGTGGACCTTCCACATGCGCGGCCCCTCGTGTTCGCCCTCGACCACCACCTCCTGGAGCGGCGCCGCCTCGGGCTCCGCGGCCGGTTGTTCGGCGGGCTGCGCCTGGAGCACTCCGCCGAGGAGGAGCAGACCAAGCACCAGCAGGCCCCGCACCCAGTACATCGCCGCCATGTCCTCAGTCGGTTGCAGGCAGGTTGTGCGGCGCAGTTTCGGTGGTCGGTTCGTAGACGCGCCGGATCCGCACCGCGGGCAGCTCGGCGGCGGCGATCGCGACCGTGTCGAGCAGCTGTTTGCCGTCGGGGGACAGCGCGTACGTCTCGGTCACCTCCGGCCCATTCTGCGGTCTGATCTGGATGACGTACGACTTGTCGTGCCAGCCGGACATCTGGTCGCCCACGCCGCCCTCCGCGGAGACGACGCTGTGCGCGCCCGGGGTGAAGCTGCGGCGCACGGTGCCATAGTCGAACACGACCTCGTCAGCGGACTGGCGGATCGTCAGGAAATCTCCGCGCTCCATCAGGGCGTGAATGATGGCCGCCATGGGCGAGCGGCGCAGCGGGTCGCTGCGCCGCGCCGCGCCCGCTCCGGCGCCGTCGGGCGACGGCGGGCCCGCGGCAGGTGGCGGTGCGTCCGGATCCTGCGGGGTGATCCCGGTGCGCGCCGTGACCTCCGCCATCTGGCGCTTGATCAGCTTGATCGCCTCCTCGCGCATTTTCGCCAGAACCTTCTGCGGATCATCGCTGGCGGCGTGGTTCAGCTTCCAGTTTCCCGCGAACGAGACTGCTGCCGGCGTTTGGCTCGAGAAGTGCGTCGCGCAGGCGCACGCCAGAAAAGCGGCCCAGGCCCCCACCACGCCTGTCCGGACCATCGCCATGGAGTATCCTCGCAGCTCTACACAGCACGCAGCATCGCAGTTCGCCGCACCCTGATGCAATGATCAGACGCCGCACCACCCCGGAGCTGGCCCGCCTGCGCCAGCGCATCACGCAGCTCGACAGCGCCAGCATCGACCGGCTGTACGGCCTCGAACCGGTGTGGGAGCCCGGCGCCGGTGGACTGGCGCCCGAGGAATTCGTCGGCGTGCGCTGCCCGTATTGCGGCGAGCGGCTGGAGACCCGCGTCGACCTGACCGCGGATGAGCCTTCCTACATGGAAGACTGCGAGGTCTGCTGCCGGCCCATCGAGTTCAATGTCGAGCGCGATGCCGGCGGAGCGCTCGTGGCTCTGCGGGTCCAGCGCATCGATTGACTGCGGGCATCTTCCGGGGGCACACCACTTGCTGCGAGTCATGTCCGTCTTCCTGTGCGGCCTGCTGGCGGGGCTGGCCGCATGCAGCAGGGCGCCCGAGGTGCCCGCGCCGGCCGCCATTGCGGATCCCTGGCCGGCCTTCGCCGCGCGCTTCATCGAGGACTACCTCGAGGCCAACCCCTTCTTCGCCGTGCAGGCCGGACGGCACGAGTTCGACGGACAGATGCCGGATCTGAGTGCCGCGGGCATCGCGCGCGAGGTCGCCCGCGTCAAGGCGGTGCGCTACCAGGCCGAATCCATCCCGGACGAGCGTCTCACCGCCGCCGAGCGCTTCGAGCGCGACTACGTCCTCAGCATCATCGGCACCGAGCTTTTCTGGCTCGACCGCGCACGCGCTCCGTTCACCAACCCCGCCTGGTACATCGACCAGCTCGATCCGGACGTCTACCTCAACCGTGCCTACGCGCCGCCGGCCACGCGCATGCGCGCCTTCATCGCCTACGCGCGGGCCATTCCCGCGATCGCCGCCGACGTGCGCGCCAACTTGCGCACCCCTTTGCCGCAGTCCTTCCTAGAACGCGGCATCAGCGGCTTCGGCGGCTACGCGAACTTCTTCCGCAACGAGGTCGGCGCTGTCTTTGCGGACGTGCCCGATGCGCGCGCCCAGGCCGAGCTGGCGCAGGCTGACGAGGCGGCGGCCCGTGCCATGGACGGCCTGAGGAGCTGGCTGCAAGGCGAGCGCGGCCGTGCCACGCAGAACTTCGCGATGGGCGAGCCCCTGTTCCTGGCGATGCTCCGATCCACCGAGGACGTGGAGATCCCCGTGGCGCAGCTGCTGGCGGCCGGTCGGGCCGACCTCGAACGCAATACGCAGGCGCTGCAGGCTGCCTGCGCCCGTTATCTGCCGCGGGGCACCCTGGCGGCGTGCGTGGCCCGCATGTCCGCCCACAAGCCGCAGGGCGGTGCGGTCGCGGGTGCGCGCGCGCAGCTTGCGCAGCTGCGCCAGTTCGTCATCGACCACCATGTCGCCGACGTCCCCAGCGATGAGGTGTGCCAGGTCGCCGAGGCGCCGCCCTACAACCGCGCCAATGGCGCCTACATCAACACGCCGGGACCCTACGACCGGGGCGTCGCCTACACCTTCTATATTGCCCCGCCCGACCCGTCATGGAGTGCGCGCGAGCGCGCCGCCTACATTCCGGGCAGCGCCAGCCTGTTGTACACGAGCGTTCACGAGGTCTGGCCGGGGCATTTCCTGCAGTTCCTGCACTCCAACCGCAACCCCTCCAGGATCGCCGCCCTCTGGGTCGGCTATGCCTACGCGGAAGGCTGGGCGCACTACGCCGAGGAGATGATGTGGGACGAGGGACTGGGCGCCGGCGACCCGCAACAGCACGTCGGCCAGATCGCCGAGGCGCTGCTACGCGACGTGCGCTACCTGTCTGCCATCGGCATGCACACCCGCGGAATGAGCATCGCCGAGTCGGAGCGGATGTTCCGCGACCGCGCCTTCTACGATGCCGGCAATGCGCGCCAGCAGGCTGCGCGCGGCAGTTACGACCCGGAATACCTCAAGTACACCCTCGGCAAACTCATGATCCGCAAGCTGCGCGCCGACTGGATCGCGCGGCAGCCGGGGGGTGTCGCCGACCCCGACCCGCGCAGGCTGTGGTACCAGTTCCACAACCAGTTCCTCTCCTACGGCGGCCCGCCCATCCCGCTGGTGCGCAGGGCGATGCTGGGCGAGGTCGGCGCGCTGCTCTAGCCGCCCACCGCCGGCTCGAGGAACTCCAGGCGGCAGGCATCGGCGTCCAGGCGCACGCGCACGCCGAGCGGCACCGGCTCGTTCTGCTCGCCGTGGCCGACGGGGAATCCGGCCGCACAGGGCAGGCCGGTGGCCGCCGCCAGCTCGCGCAGCAGGTCGGCACTCGAGTACGGCGCGTCCTTCTCCTCGCAGTTGGTGAAGCTGCCGAGCGCGATGCCGCGCACCTGTGCAAAGACGCCTGCCAGGGCCAGGTGCGTCCACATGCGGTCGATGCGGTAGGGCCGCTCGCCCTGGTCCTCCAGCAGCAGGATGCAGTCGCGCAGGACCGGCATGAAGGGCGTGCCGATGACGCGCGACAGCATGGAAAGATTGCCGCCGATGAGCCGGCCCTCGGCCCGGCCGCCGACATAGCTCGCCGTGCCGTGCAGCGCCGCGGGGACCGCGGCGGACTCCAGCAGCCCGAACAGGCGCTCGTGCGTCGGCGTCCCCAGGCGCCCGAGCTGGGTGAGCACCGGGCCGTGGATGCTGACCCGGCCGTGCGCCTGCAGCCACAGGTGCAGCGCGGTGATGTCGGAGAAGCCGATCAGAAGCTTGCCTGCGCCCGGCGGGGACAACTGCGTGAGCTGCAGCAACAGTCGGGTCGCCCCGTAGCCGCCGCGCGCGCAGAACACGGCGCGTGTGTCCGGGTCGGCCAGGGCGCCCAGCAGTTCCTCCAGGCGCCGGCTGTCCTCGCCGGCCAGGTAGCGGTGGCGGCTGAAGATCCCCTCGGAGAAGGCCGGACGATAGCGCCCCGCCAGCACCTTGAGCCCGGCCTCGAAGGAGGGCCGGTCGAAGCAGCTCGCCGGGGCGATGATGGCCACGCGGTCGCCGGGGCGCACGGCGGCGGCGGGTCGGAACGGGTCGCTGGTCACGCGTGAAGCCTCTGGCTCTTGTTCAAGGGCGTTTGCGGATTATCGCTTGGTTCGCTCAGTTTGACGTAGCGGCGGCCAGCCCGGTGGGGTGGGGGGCGTAACATCCGGGGGCAGGGTACGCGTGCAACGCGCGGCCCATGCGCCAGGAGGTGTCATGGTTGGCTTTATCCTGTGGCTGCTGCTGCTTGCCGTGTGCTGGCCGCTGGCACTGCTGGCGCTCGTGCTGCTGCCCCTCGTCTGGCTGCTGCTGTTGCCCTTCAGGCTGGTCGGGATCGCCGTCGGCGGGGCGCTCGCCGTGCTGCGCGCCCTGCTGTTCCTGCCTGCCCGCCTGTTGGGCGAGCGCTAGTCCGAGAGCGCCTTCAGGTCGCGCAGCAGGGCTGCACGGCCGCTGGTGAGCTGGTCGAGGCGCAGCGCGGCATCGCGCATGGCGGCGAGGTTCGCGACCGGCGCCTCGTGCAGGCGGCGGTAGGTCGTGCGTGCACCGAGCCACAGGCGGTTGATGCGCTCGTAGCGCTCCGCAACCTCGCGGCGCATGGTGATGATGGCGAGTGCACTGGACTGCATGAGGCGCGTTATCCCCCGAACGTCCCCGTCCGCAACAGTGCACCGATCACAGATCGCATCAGGCGAGGGCGACGACGAGCTTGGCCGAGTGGCTGCGCCAGTTGATGGGGATGATGAAGGAGCGCATGCCCGGGCGATTGGGGACACTCGGCTTCTCGCCGGAGACCACGCTCGGGACCGAGATCACGAAGTCGCGCCCGAAGTCCCGGCGCGCGTTGCCGGAGATGGTATTGGCCACCTCGCCGACCAGGTCGCGCATGGTCTCGTGGCTGAAGTCATTCTCCTGCATCTTCATCAAGAGCACGGTGAGCATGGCCTTCGGCGCGGTGAAGTAGACCACGCCCTCGCGCTTGCCGGAGATGTTGATGATCCCCGTGTACTCGTGCACCGAGGGCGAGCCTTCCATGAGGTACGGCGAGCCGATCGAGGCGGGTTGCTGGGCGGCGACCTCGAAGAAGTTCGTCGTCCCCTCGACGAATGTCTTGAGCTCCTGTTCGTACAACATTTCGTTGTTTCCTTGCGGCCTAGCGCATCAGTTCCGCAATCGCCTCGTTGAGCTGGCGATCCGTAAAGGGCTTGTTGAGAAAGCCGTTGGCCCCTTTTTCCATCGCCTCCACGGCGGTGGCCTTGTCGGCCAGCGCCGAGACGACCAGGATGCGGATCGAGGGCTTGAGTGCCACGAGGCGTCCGATGCACTCGATGCCGTCCATGCGCGGCATGGTCAGGTCCATGGTGACGACGTCCGGATCGGTCCTGCTGAACAGCTCCAGCGCTTCCTCGCCATTGCCGGCCGTACCGACCAGCTGCAGATCCTCGAACTGGTTGGAGCGCTCGATGCGTCGACGCATGATGTTCGAGTCGTCGACGATCATCAGCTTCAGGGTGCGCTTGCCGTCCAGCGCCGCGGCGGGGGTGCTCAAGCGACCGCCGTGCTGCTGACGTCGGCGGGTGGCAGCGCGATCTTGAAGCGCGTGAAGCGACCGGGGTGTGTGCTGACCCCGATCTTGCCGCCCAGGGCGTAGACGCTGCGAGCCACCACGTCCATGCCGACCCCGCGGCCGGCGTCCATGGACACCCCCTCCTGGGTGCTGAAGCCGGGCCGGAAGATGAGGGCCATGGTTGCACGCGTGTCCATCGCGGCCGCCTCGTCCTCCGTGATCAGCTGCTTGCGCACCGCGGCGCTGCGCAGCGCCTCCGGGGCGATACCGGCGCCGTCATCCTCGAACACGAGTTCGTAGCCCTCGCTGGTCTTGCGGAAATCCACGCGCACCACCCCGAGCGTGTCCTTGGTGTTGGCCCGGCGCACGTCCGGGGCCTCGATGCCGTGCACGGCCGCATTGCGCAGCATCTGGATCAGGCAATCCTTGATCGTGGCGCTGTAGGGTGCGGGCACCTCGGCCAGCCCGCTCATGCTCAGGCGGAAGCGCTTGGCGTGGTCCTGCGCGAGCCGCTCGGCCATCGACTGCAGGGCCGGCGTCAGGTCCTCGACCGAGCGCACCGCCGGGCGCTCGGGCGCCGGCGCTGCCGCAACCGCAAGCTTCGCCGCGGGCATGGTCGTGGAGGTGGAGAGGGTGTCGGGGTGCGCGGCCGGAGTGTCCTTGATCGCCGTGAGGCGCGCGGCCATCTCGCGCACGTTGCGCAGGTGGGCCAGCAGCTCGTCGAGCTTGAGCACCAGCGGCAGGAAATCGTTGCCGCTCAGCTCGGCGCGCTTCTTGCACTCGCTGACCATGTCCTCGAGCGCGTGCACGCGGCTGGCGATGCTCTTGAGGTTGAGCGCCGAGGCCTCCCCCTTGATGCTGTGCAGCTCGCGGAACAGCCCGGTGAGCTTCTTGCGGAACTCGGCGTCGGTGCGCGCCGGCTCGCGCAGGATGGTGTTGACCAGCTTCAGGCCGGTCTCGGCGGTGTCGAGGAAGGACACCAGCTGCAGCGGGTCGACGTGCATCATGCCGAGCATCATGTCCAGCTGCTGGTTGGCGTTCTCCTGCGAGTCGTGCAGCTCGCGGGCCAGCAGCACGCTCGAGGTGATGTCACCGACCGAGCACAGCACGTGCCTGACGCCTTCGGGCCCCATGACGCGGTGGAAGTCGAACTGCAGGAAGCGCGTTTCCTTGCCGCCATGGCCGTTGTCCATGGTGATCTCGAGCTGGCCCAGCGGGTTGATGCTCTTCATCAGGTTCTCGTGGGCGCGGTCGCCCCAGAGCAGCTTGATGTACTTCATCGCCGTGGTGAGCGTCGCCGCCGGCACCAGGCCCTGCAGCAGATCCTCGAAGGACAGGCCGGCAAAGTCGCTGCGGCTGAACATGCGGGTCAGCGCTTCGGACCACACCGAGCCGATGCGGTAATTGGCGTCGAGCAGGAAGAAGCCCTCGCGCACCGTCTTGAGGATGTCGCGCGTCTGTTCCTGCGCATCGCGTGCGGCGCGCTCATGGCGCGCGCGCGTAACCTGGAAGTACACCGCCGCGGCCGCCAGCACCAGGGCGGCGAGCACGCCGGCGAGCAGCAGCGTGCGCAGCTGCGCGGCGGCATCCGAGGAGGCTCGCTGCAGCGAGCCGGCCAGGCTCGCCAGCTGCGTCTGCAGCGGTCGGGCGTTGTCGGCGGCGAACAGCTGGGCGCGCTTGACCTCGGCGTAGTGCTGCCGTCCCTCGCGCGAGAGCGAGCTGCCGGAGCTGTCTGAGTCCACGTACGGCTGGCCGCTGAAGGCGATGACCGGGTCGATCACCGGCGCATACTGGTGCCACAGCAGCAGGGCGCGCTGCAGCTGCGGGGAGTCCATGTCGCCCGCCGCGTTGATCTGGCGCAGCTCCTGGTCGAAGTGCTTCACGCTGTTCTGCAGGTCGGCCAGGGCCTGGCCGGAGTAGGCGCGCACCTCCAGGCGGTCGCGCAGCGTGTTGAGCTGGTGCGAGATCTCCTCGGGGTAGTTCTGCAGTGAGCTGGCGCTCTGCAGCGCGGTGATGTTTGCGCGCATGGTGGTCGCCAGGCGGAAGCCCATGATGAGCACGGCGCCCATGACGAGGGTGAGGGCGGTGCCGATACCGGCGGTCACCAGCTGACGGCGGCGCACTGTGCCTGCAAGGCTCATGGGTAGTCTCTCCTGATCTACTTCGGCAGCTCGAAGCGCAGCAGCGTCTTCGTCGGCACCTGGACGGCGGTGCCGTTCACGAGCATCGGCGCATAGCGCCAGCGCCGGATGGCGTTGGTGGCGGCGCGGTCGAACACGCCCGGCGGACTGGACTCGAGCACCTTGATGTCGCGGGTTTCGCCGTTGACGTCGACGGTGTACTGAACCAGCACGCTGCCGGCGATGTGCTGGGCGAGCGCGCTTTCCGGGTAGTCCGGTGCCGGCGAGCGCGTGCGCCTGAGGCTCGCGGCCAGCGCAGCGGTGTCGATCGCGCTGCTCTTGGGTGCACTCTGCAGCTGCTGGATCGCGGCCAGTTCCTTCGGATCCGCGCCCCAGCGCTTGGCCTGGGCCAGGTCGGCATCGGCGCTCTTCCCGGCAGTAGCCGAGCTGCGCGCACGTTCCTCGAACTTCTGCGCCAGCTCATGGCTCGCATCCATGAGCGCGGCATTGGTCGGATCGCTGCTCTCCACCTGCGCCAGGTAGAAGACCGCGCTGTCCTGGGCCGGGTCGCTCAGGCGGCCGTCGTGCATGCGATCGCGCGCCAGCTGCAGCAGCCGGTCGGTCTCCGCCTGCGCGGCCTTCTGGCGGGTGTTGCTCAGGTCGCGCTGGAAGGCGGCGATCTCGGCGGGCTTGAGGCCCACCGCGCGCGCTTCCCCGATCCAGCGTTCCTGCTCGGCGTTGTTCCTGGCCAGGCCGGCATCGCGTGCCTTGTGCAGGAAGGCCACGCCGAGATCGTGCGCGGCGCGCTGGGTGGTGGCATTCGCCGGAGCCGTCGCCTGCAGCTGCTGCAGGTAGGCCTTGGCGCTGTCCTCGCCGTCCAGGAGCCGGCCGTCGCGGATGCGATCGCTCACCAGGCCTGCCAGGCGGGTGACCTTGGTGTCATCGGTGCGGTGGGCGATTTCCGCGCGCCACTTGGCGAGCTGTTCGGGCGGGGCGCTGCCGGACTGCTGGGCCTGGCGCACGTACGCGGCGGCGCGGTCGAGATTTCCGTCCGCGAGTGACTTGGAGATCTCGGCCGCGAACAGGCGCTGCTCGAAACTCGCCACTCGGGAGTCACCGGGCGCTGCGGACTTGAAGTTGGCCAGGGTCTGCCCGGCCTCCTCGTAGCGGCCGGCATTGAGGGCGTCCTCGAAGCGGCCCGCGAGGACGCTGGCGACCCGCAGCAGGCCGTCCTTCGCCTCGCCGTTGTTGGCGTCGGCAGCGGCGGCCGAGCGATAGTAGAGCAGCGCATTGTCGCCGTTGGGCTCGGTGTAGCGGCGCTCGTGCATGGCGAGGCGCGCCTTCTCGAGCAGGTCGTCGATCCTGCCCTGCACGATGGAGGTGTCTGCCACGGCCTGCTCGGGTGCGGCCTCCTCGACCGGCTGGGCCGTGGTGGCGTGTGCCGGCGCAGCGACGTTCGCCGCGGCCGCGGCGGGTCGGGAAGCCCCGCCATGCATGAAATACCAGGTACCGCCGGCGAGCACGGCCAGCGCCGCGATCGCCGCGGCAACCAGCAGCGTCTTGTTGGCCCCGCGCGGAGTGCCGGCGCCGGCGGAGTCCGGTCTTGCCGGGGCGGCATTGCCGCGGAAGGAGCCGATGCTCAGTTCCGCGGGAGCGGGAGCGGCGGCGCGTGGCGTGGCCGCCTTGTGCGCCGCCGATTCCGCGATGGCCCCTTCCAGCACGGCCTGGGTCTTGCGCAGGTCGATCGGGGTGGCCAGCACCGCGAAGACCTTGCTGTCCTTGAGGGTGGCGGCGAGCTGCTTCTCGGCCGCGTCTTCCGCAAACACCACGATCACTGCCCGGGGCGCGCGCATCGCAGCCGCGTCCACCGCGGCGCGCACGTCGGCGAGGCCGCGCGAGTCGATGACCAGCACCTGCGCCCGCTTGCCGCTGCTGACCAGTTCCAGCGCGGCATCGACCGTCTCGACCGGGCGCACCGCGGCCTGGCCATCGAGTGTCTGTCCAATCTCGAGGAGAAAGTCGTCGCGCGTGGTGACGGCGGTGACGTCTGCGGTGGGCTGCGCGCTGCCACTCCCGCGAGCGGAGGCGCTGGCAGACTCGGAGCTGCGGGACGCGGAAGACGGTGCACTGGCCACGTGGAATTCTCCAGCTAGAGCGTTAGCGACTCTCAGTGCGCGCAATCGCTCACACGTGGCATCTCACAGACCGCCCAGTTCGCGCGCTACGCCATAGCAGGATATGTAGCCTCCGCAGCAGCGCAGTGCGTCAGTTCACAATACCGACAGGCTGGGGACGGGCTTCGTGACGCGGATCACCAAAGTCTGCGTCGGCGGCCGAGCGCGGCCCCCCAGGGAGATCAGGGAGGCAGCGGCGCTGCGGGCGCTAGGGCTTGGGCGGGGACTTCTGGTCCTCCGGCGGGGGAGTCTCCTCGTCCCATTCCTCGCCCTGCGAGGTCACGATCGACACCGGGTCGCTCGCCGGGAAGCTGTCCGCAAGCGCATCGTCCAGCTGCCGCTGCACTTCCCTGCGCCGACGGCGGCGCTCGCGTTCCTCGGGGCTGGTGGGTTCGTTCATGGTATCTCCTGCCTGCGGACCGCGGCCGCGCAGGTGCCTGACCCGGATACCTGCAGCATACGCCGGTGCGGCACTCGGCACCCGCGGCCGGACCTGCGCGCCGGGCGCCCGGCTGAGCCGGAAAATGAGACGGGATTCGCGGAATAACGTACCGGTGGGAGGGGTGCCGGCGCACGCGCTGCACGCCTGCGTAGACTTCGCTTAAGGAGGGAGTCTCATGAGACTGCAAATGACCGCCCTGGCGGGCCTGGTGGTACTTGCGCTGGCGGGCGCGGGCAGCGGGCGAAGTCAGCCGCTCCCCTGCGATCCTCCCAATGCCGGCATGAACGGCAAGTACGTCAAGGCGAGCTCACTGGCCCCGCACGAGCGCGCCTACAAGAACCAATACGGCGCGCCCATCGCCAAGCCCATCCTCGCCCGGCACGCGCCGCACCAGAAGCCCAAGGCGCAGCCCCAGCTGCATTCGAGTCCCCTGCCGGGGGGTTGAACCCCCGGTCAGCGCCGTCTGACGGTCGCAGGCGCGCGACACCGATGCTGCGTGGGCCGTGTCCACGCCAATGATCTGGCCGCGCGGGGTCCCGCGAGAACAACGGGGCGTAGTCATGTCCATCATCGGCTGGATCATTCTGGGTCTGATCGCCGGCTTCATCGCCAGCAAGCTGGTCAACAAGACCGGTGAGGGTGTCGTCCTCGACATCATCCTCGGCATCATCGGCGCCGTCGTCGGCGGATGGCTGTTCACCGCCTTCGGCATGTCAGGGGTCAACGGCTTCAACATCTACAGCATGCTGGTGGCGATCGTCGGCGCGGTCGTGGTGCTGGTCATCTACCACGCGCTCACCCGCAGGCGGGTGTAGGCGGCGATCCGCGCGCCGGCGGGTGGCGCGCGTCACTGCTTTCCGACGCGGCCTGCGGCGGCAGAGATCGTCGCGAGCAGCTGCAGGGGTCGGCGGGCTTGATCATGTGCGCGATGTAGCCGGCGCGCAGCGACTGCATCAGCTCGCTCGGCCGGGCGAAGGCGGTGAGCGCGATGGCCGGCAGGTCGGCGGCGACCCCGTCCAGCGCCCGTACCTTGCGCAGCAGTTCGTAGCCGTCCGTATCCGGCATGCCGATGTCACTCACCAGGACGTGCGGCGCCTTGCTGCCGAGCAGCTCCAGTGCCGCCGCCGCCGAGTGCGCGGTGAGCACCTTGGCCCCGGCGTCGGTGAGCACGCGGCCAAGGGACTCGAGCGCGTCGGGCTCATCGTCCACCAGCAGCACGGTGATACCGGACAGGTCCGGGCGCTCTCCGCCCAGGCCGTCGGCCGCCCAGGCCGGGTCGGGCGCGCGCGGGCCGCGCGCGGCTGCGTTCTCCGGCAGGGGCAATGCCACGGTGAAGGTCGCACCCCGCCCGGGCCCGGGGCTGGCGGCCTGGATCGTCCCGCCCTGCAGCTCCATCAGCTGCTTGGCGATCGCCAGCCCCAGGCCCAGCCCACCCTGCTGGCGGCTGGGCCGCGCGTCTTCCTGCGTGAAACGCTCGAAGATGCGCGGCAGGAAGTCCGCCTCGATGCCCTTGCCATCGTCGCTGACGCTGAAGAGCAGCTGGCCGCCGGCGCGCCGCATGCACACGCGCACCAGGCCGCCCTCGGGCGTGAACTTCACCGCATTGGAGAGCAGGTTCCACAGCACCTGCTGCAGGCGCGCGGGATCGGCGCGCACGAGGGTGCTGGTGAACTCGAGTGCGGCATCGATGCGGATCCGGTGCGCCAGCGCCGCGGGCCGGATGGTGTCCAGTGCCGCCTGCGCGATCTGCGCCGGGTCGACCATCTCCATCTCGACCCGCAGCCGCCCCGAGACGATGCGGCCGATGTCGAGCAGGTCGTCGATGACGCGGCGCTGCACGAGGGTATTGCGCACGATGACCTCGCCGGCCTGGCGCATCTCCTCCGGGGCCGCCCGGCCGGCGGCGAGCAGGTGTCCCCACGCCTGGATGGCCGACAGCGGCGTGCGCAGCTCGTGCGACAGCACCGAGAGGAACTCGTCCTTGATCAGGTTGGCGCGCTGCGCCTGCTCGCGGGCGGTGCGCTCGGTCGCCATCAGGCGCACCTGCGCCTCCTCGATGCGGCGGCGCTCGCGGATGTCGCGTGCGACCTTCGAGGCGCCGACGATCTCACCGCGCGAGTTGTGGATCGGCGAGACGGTCAGGGACACCGCGATACGCTCGCCGCTCTTGGCGACGCGCTCGGTCTCGAAGTGCTCGATGCGCTCGCCGCGGCACAAGCGCGCCAGGATCATGGCCTCTTCGTCGCGTCGCTCCGGCGGAATGATCAGCAGGATGGAGGAGCCGATGACCTCGCTGGCGCTGTAGCCGAACAGGCGCTCGGCCCCGCGGTTCCAGGAGGTGACGATGCCTTCGAGGGTCTTGCCGACGATGGCGTCGTCGCAGGACTCGACGATGGCCGCGAGGCGTGCCTGTACCATGGCCGCCTGATCGGCCGAGAGCGCCGTGACCTCCGGTGCGGGAGGTGTCGCGGCGGGCACTTTCAGGGGTGTGGGATCGGCCATGGTGTGAATGCCCAATCGGTGACTGCACCGGCCGCTGCCTCCATCCGGGGAGCCGCCGCCAGCTGATGTCGTCCGCCCGAAGCACCGCGCGGCGTCCCGGCGTGTGAAAACCTCAGCGGAAGTCTACCGCAACGCCGCATGCGGCCAGCGCACGTGCGACGGCGCAATGCCCGTCAGAAGGATCCTACCGAAGCTCACGCGGTGCGCCGAAAGACCGGCGCGCCCGGTGCGTATGAGCTGTCGGGCAAGGTTCGCAGCCGTCGGCATCGCACGCGAGGTCCCCACATGCACCCCCCAGGTCCCTCAGAAGAGGCAGACGACGACATCGACGAGCTGGAGCCGCAGGTCCTGAGCTATGTGCAGTTCCGCAACCAGATGACCCTGCGGGACTGGCAACGCCGGCGCGCGGAATATGAGCGGACGGGCTTCGGCGCGGCCATGGCACGGCGGGTCACCGATCGCGCAGTCCGCCCCCGTTCCTAGGATCAGACGCTGCGGATCAACTGCAGCAGCGAGCGGAAATCACCGTCCTTGACCGCGAAGCCCGCGGCACCGCGGCGGCGCGCCTCTTCCTCAATCTGCGGCAAGGCGTGACCGGTGTGCACGATCACCTTGACCGCGGATGACTGCGCGCGCAGCCGCTCGAGCACCTCGAAGCCGCTCAGATCCCCCAGGCCCAGATCCAGCACCATCACGTCGACTTCGCCGGCGCGCGCGAGCGCTTCCGTGCCGCTGAGGGCGTAGCCCGCATAGTCCAGCCCGCCCTCCATGTCCACGATCATGCCCAGCGCCTGCGCCAGGTCGGCGTTGTTATCGACGATCAACACGCGGCGCGACGTGGCTGCGATCTCCTGCTCAGTTGGACGCGGGCTTGTCCCAGCGCACCACATCACCGATTTTCAGCCCGAGCTTGGCCACCAGTCCACCCCGCAGCTCGACCACGGCGGCCACCGGTGCCTCGGAACTGAGGGTCTCCAGCGACAGCGGGTGCGCGCGCTCGATGATCTTGCTGATGCGGCCGTCGCTGCGCACGAACAGCATGTCGAGCTCGATGTAGGTGTTCTTCATCCACATGCTCTCGACGCGCGGGGGGTCGAGCGGGAACACCATGCCCTTGTTGTCCGGCAGGTCGCTCACGAACATCAGTCCCTGCGCGGCGCGCTCCGGGGTATCGGCCACCCAGACATCGAACCGGTGGCTCGCGCGGCCGTGCGTCGTGACCTGCAGCTGCGTGCGCGGGAAGCTCGACAGCGGCTGGGCCTGCCCGGCGGACTGTGCGCGGGCGGGCGGCAGGCACAGCAGCAGTGCTGCCAGGGTCGCCGTAGCGAGGAGGGAAGCGAAAATGGACGGTGCTCGCGGCATATCAGAGGGTCTGCTCCGGTGGTGGCGCCGTGCCCGCGTCCTCGAACGCTGCGACACCGGCAAAGTCGAAACTGCTGACCAGGATGCGCGCATCCCCGGTCAGGCTGCTGGCCGGGGCCACGCAGAAGCCGCGCGCCACGATGCGCCAGGTGCGCGCGGCGCCCCCGAGGTTGCCGACGCGCTCCTGGTGCAGCTCGTCGACGGTGCAGTGGTCATCCCCGCGCGTGGCGAACAGGCGCTCCTCCCCCTCGAAGATGACGGTGAGGTTGGTGGGCAGGTCCCGGGCCGGGCGCCCTTCCTGCAGTGACTCGACGCCGAATACCAGCCGCAGCCGCCGGCCATCGGGGTGACGCGGCCCGGCGAAGGCGACGCGCACGCCGGTGCCATCGGGCCGCGGTCCGCCCTCGCACTCCATCTCCGCGTTGTTCCAGTTGACGTCCAGGCTGGCGGCGCCGCGGATGGTGGCGCGCAGGTAGCCGTTGCCGCCGGCCAGGCAGCCGCGCGCCGGCGTGGTGCTGGCGGCCGCGGCCGAGCGCGCGGCAATGGCTGCGCCGCCGAGCGCGGCAACGCCCAGGATCAGGATGATTCGCAGCATGGCGCGCAGTGTACCGCGCGCTGCCGCCTTCAGGCGGTGGGTACGGCCAGGAGCGACTTGGCGAGCCGCGCGTGCCCGCGAATGGTAAAGCGCACCAGGTGCAGCAGCAGCGTCGTCAGGAGTATTCCCAGGATGAACAGCAGCACTGCGGCCACGCCCTGGTGGGCTGCCCAGAACGCGCCATCCGCCCCGAGCGTCAGGTGGTAGGGCTCGTGGACCCAGCCGAACCATTCGGCGAGCAGGTACAGCGGGGCGCCGAGGAAGCTGATACCGACGGCGATGCCGACCACGGCAATGGTGAAGTACACGATGCCGAGCGGCAGCATGAGCGCGAGGTACGCGAGTGTCGTCCAGGTCCGCACGTCCTTGAGCATGCCGAGGATGCGATCCCACCAGCGCGCCGGCGGTCCCGGGTGCACCGGCCGTCGCGGCATCCGCTCGCCGGTGACCGCCTCGAGCAGCCGGCCCTCGCCCAGGGCGATCGCGCGGGCGATGCCGATGAACGCCAGGAAGAACGGCACGCCGATGATCAGGACGGCAAGACCCGCCGACAGGGACAGGCCGGTGACCACGAAGGTGAAGTAAACGACCCCGGTGACCAGCGTGAGCAGCATGTAGAAGAGTGAGGTGTAGGCGCGCGGGTCGAGATAGATGCCGAAGAACCTCGCGCGCAGGGAGGCGCCGGGCCGCGGCCGGACGGCCGGGCTGCGCAGCGCCGCCTTCACCTTGACCTCCGTCTCGCGGTAGGCGGCGGCGACCTCGTCGGGGGCGCCGTAGGTGCTGGCGATCAGCTCGAGCACGTCGGCCTCGGACTTGCCGGGATTGGCCGCCACCTCCGCGCGCAGGTATTCCTCGGCGTCGTAGAGCGCGTCCTGCACCAGCGCGGGATCTTCGCCCTGCAGCGCGGCGCGCAGCTGCTTCAGGTAGTCCTCGATCGAGCGGGGAGCGTTCATGCCTCAGGTACCTTCTATGAATAGGTCGACGAACGAGCGCGTCTGCCGCCAGATGGCGCTCCACTCACGCAGGACCGCGCGTCCTTCGTCGGTGATGCGGTAATAGCGACGCGGAGGCCCGGAGTAGGAGGGCACCACGCGGCTCGTGAGCAGACCCGCCGCGGCGAGCGCGCGCAGGACCGGGTAGACCGTGCCCTCCTTGAAGAGGGCTTCACCCTCGTTGGCCTTCTGCAGCCGCTTGGCGATCTCATACCCGTACAGGTCTTCCGTGCTGCGCTCGAGCACCCCCAGGAGCACCAAGGACACCAGTCCCGCATTCAGGTCCTTCTGGAACTTCCGGGCGTGGCTATCATCCATTGAGTAGTATTATTTACTCTACAGTATTAGCTGTCTACCAGTATTAGATGAGCCGTTGATCTGGCGCGACGAGCGCCGGGTTCCCGGCGCCGGGGGCCGGAGCGCGGAGGACACGCGATCCGGACTGTCAGCATCGGGCTGCTAGACTTTCCCTCGCCCCCTCCTCGAAAGCCGCCGATGAGAAATTCGCTCCTCGAAGTCACGCCCGTCATCCCGGGGAGCCTTTCGCGTCTGACCGATCTGGCCCTGAACCTTTTCTTCAGCTGGCACCGCCCGACGCGCGCGCTGTTCGAGGACCTGGACCCGGAGTTGTGGAAGCAGACCCACGGCAACCCCCGCCTGATGCTGCGCTGTGTGAGCCAGCAGGCCCTGGAGCGCTGCGCCCGGGACGAGACCTACCTGGCCCGCTACCGCCAGGCCCTGGACACCCTCGAGTCGTACATGCGCGCGGCGCCCGCGACCTCCGAGCAGCCGCTGGTGGCCTACTTCTGCGCGGAGTACGGCTTTCACGAGAGCGTGCCGATCTACTCCGGCGGCCTGGGCGTGCTCGCCGGCGACTACTGCAAGGCGGCGAGCGACGAGCGCGCCCAGTTCGTGGCGGTGGGACTGCTGTACGAGCAGGGCTACTTCACGCAGACCGTCGACAATGACGGCGTCCAGCACGCCGAGTACCGCGAGCGCGACCCGCGCGACCTGCCGGTCGAGCCGGTGCGCACCGCCGCGGGCGAATGGCTCACGGTGCGCGTCCGCATCGCGGCGCGCGACGTGGTCGCACGCCTGTGGAAGGCGCAGGTCGGGCGGGTCGCGGTGTACCTGCTCGACACGAACTGCCGCGA
Source organism: Pseudomonadota bacterium (assembly GCA_018240525.1). Classification (GTDB taxonomy): domain Bacteria; phylum Pseudomonadota; class Gammaproteobacteria; order Steroidobacterales; family Steroidobacteraceae; genus 13-2-20CM-66-19. The sequence continues at coordinate 760,940 of JAFEFN010000013.1, read as the reverse complement.
GAACGACCCCACCGACTGCAACACGACCCACCGGCTCTATGGCGGCGATGAGTCCACGCGCGTGCGCCAGGAGATGGTCCTCGGCATCGGCGGGGTGCGTGCACTGCGCGCGCTCGGCGTGCAGCCGGCGGTGTGGCACCTGAACGAGGGCCACGCGGCATTCCTGATCCTGGAGCTGCTGCGCGAGCACCTCGGCCAGGGGCTGTCCTTCGAGGAGGCGCTGGAGGCGGTGGCTTGCGCCTGCGTGTTCACCACGCACACCCCCGTGGCTGCCGGACACGACGCCTTCAGCCCGGAGCTGATCGTGCAGTACTTCGGCGACTACATTCGCGAGCTCGGCATCCCGGTGGAGCGCTTCCTCGAGCTGGCGCGCGCACCGGGGGTGCCGGGCATGTTCAACATGACGCGCCTGGCGCTGAACGGCACGCGGCACGTCAACGGCGTCAGCCGCATCCACGGCGCGGTTTCGGCCAAGCTGTGCGCGGACCAGTGGCCCGAGGTGCGCCCGGCGCACAACCCGGTCGGCTGGGTGACCAATGGCGTGCACGTGCCCACCTTCCTGCACCAGCGCTGGATGGAGTTCTTCGACCGCGAGCTCGGCGTGGAATGGCGCGAACGGCTGCGCGACCCGGAGTTCTGGAGCGCGCTCGAGAGGGTGCCGGACGAGCGGTACTGGGTCACTTCGCAGGACGTCAAGGCGCGCATGCTGGCGAGCGTGCGCGAGCGGCTGCAGCGCGAGTACCGCCGCAAGGGCCTCAGTCCCGCGCAGCTGCGCCACGTCACGCGCTTCCTGGACCCGCAGCGCCCCGATGTCCTTACCATCGGCTTTGCGCGGCGCTTCGCAACCTACAAGCGCGCGACGCTGGTGGTGCGCGACCGCGCGCGCCTGTCCCGCCTGCTCAACAACCCCGACCGCCCGGCGGTGCTCTTGTTCGCCGGCAAGGCGCACCCGGCGGACGAGCCGGGCAAATACGTGCTGCGCGAGATCCGGCAGCTCATGATGAGCGAGGAGTTCGCCGGCCGGATCATCTTCCTAGAGGACTACGACCTGCAGCTGGCCCGCAGCCTGGTCTCCGGCGTCGACGTCTGGCTCAACAACCCGATCGCGCCGCTCGAGGCCAGCGGCACCTCGGGGATCAAGGCGGCGATCAACGGCCGCCTGAACCTGAGCATCCTGGATGGCTGGTGGGCGGAAGGGTGGATGCAGGACAACGGCTGGGGCATCCCGCCGGCGGACGTGCAGGACCCGGAGCGCCGCGACAGCATCGAGGCGCAGCTGATCCTGGCTGCGCTCGAGGAGGAGGTCCTGCCCCAGTACTACGCCCGCGACGAGGCCGACGTGCCGCGCGCCTGGGTGCGCTCGAGCAAGCGCGCCATGATGACCGTGATCCCGCGCTTCAACATGCGGCGTGTGCTGTTCGACTACACGCAGGGCCTGTACCAGCCGGCCGCGGCGCAGTACGCGCGGCTGTCCGCCAGTGCCTTTACCGGGGCACGCACGCTCGCCGGCTGGAAGCAGCGCGTGTACCAGGCGTGGCCGCAGGTGAGCCTGCGCCTGCTGAGCGATGCCGCGCGCGACCTGCCGCGGGGGGAGCGCCTGCGGCTGCGCGTGGCCGCCCATCTCGGGGGCCTTGCCCCCGCCGACGTGCGCGTGGAGTTCGCGGCGCACCGGCTGTTGCCGGAGGCGGACCTGTCCGCCCCGGCGCTGACCTCCTACGCCCAGGGGCCGCGCCCGGGGCTGTGGCAGGCGGCCCTCAGCGCCACCGGCGAGCAGGATGCCGACGGTTCGACGGTGTTCGCCCTCGACATCGAGCCGCCCGAGTGTGGCCAGTTCAGCACCGAGGTGCGCATCTACCCCTGGCACGAGCTGCTGTCGCATCCCTACGAGCTGGGGCGGATGAAATGGCTCTGATCCTGCCGCCCGCGGTTGCGCCGGCCGGCCCGACTGGAGTGAAGTAGCCGCATGCCGCGCCAGCCCGCCCGCGCCTCCTCCGGTCGCTACGTCAGCCGCCTGACCGGCGGCACCCTGGCCATCATCATGGCCGGCGGCCGCGGCGAGCGGCTGCACGACCTGACCGTGCACCGCTGCAAGCCGGCGACGCCCTTCGGCGGCAAGTTCCGCATCATCGATTTCGTGCTCTCCAACTGCGTCAACTCCGGCATCCGCCAGATCTCGATCCTCACGCAGTACAAGGCGCAGTCGCTGATCCAGCACGTGCAGCACGGCTGGAGCTACCTGCGCGGCGAGTTCGGCGAGTTCGTCGAGGTGGTGCCGGCGCAGCAGCAGCTCGGGGCCGCCTGGTACCGGGGCACCGCCGATGCGGTCCACCAGAACCTCGAACTGATCGTCTCGCATCGCCCGAAACACGTGCTGGTGCTCGCCGGCGACCACATCTACAAGATGGACTACGGCCCGATGATCGCCTACCACGTCGAGAAGGGCGCCGACATCACCGTGGGCGTGGTCGAGGTGCCCGCGCGCGACTCGCGCCACTTCGGCGTGCTCACGGCGACCGAGTGGAACCGCGTCACCCGCTTCTCGGAGAAGCCGGCCGTCCCCGACACCCTGCCGGGACGCCCGGACACCATCCTCGCCTCGATGGGCATCTACGTCTTCAACGCCCAGCTGCTCGAGACCATGCTCAAGGAGGACGCCGCGCAGCCCTCCTCGAGCCACGACTTCGGCAAGAACATCCTGCCCGCGGCCATCGCCGGCGACCGCCAGGTGTTCGCGTACCCCTTCCAGGACGTGAAGACCCGCGCACAGAGCTACTGGCGCGACGTCGGCACCATCGATGCCTACTACGATGCGAACCTCGAGCTGGTGCACGTGCGCCCGGAACTGAACATCTACGACCAGGACTGGCCGATCTGGACGTATCAGGTGCAGCAGCCGCCCGCCAAGTTCATCCTCGACGAGGACGGGCGTCGCGGCACCGCCGTGAATTCCATGGTCTCCGGCGGCTGCATCATCTCCGGCGCGATCGTGCGCGAGTCGCTGCTGTTCTCCAACGTGCGCGTCGAGGAGCGCAGCAGCATCTCCCGCGCGGTGGTCCTCAACAACGTCGAGATCGGCCGCGACTGCCGGGTGCACGGGGCCATCCTCGACGAGGGCTGCGAGGTCCCCGACGGCACGCACATCGGCACCGACCGCGACGCCGACGTGCGCCGCTTCCACGTCACCGAGAACGGCGTGGTGCTGGTGACCCCGGACATGCTGCGGCGGCTGCGCGGCGATACGTGAGCAGCGCCGCGCGCCTGCCGGTGGTGCTGCTGTGGCACATGCACCAGCCGCAGTACCGCGACGCCATCACCGGCGAGTACACGCTGCCGTGGACCTACCTGCACGCCATCAAGGACTACACCGACATGGCGGCGCACCTGGAGGCCAATCCGGCGGCGCGCGCGGTGGTGAACTTCACGCCCGTGCTGATCGAGCAGCTCGAGGAGCTGGCCGCCGGCATCGCCGCGCACCTCGCGCACGGCGCGCCGCTGGCGGATCCGGTGCTGGCGCTGCTCGGTGCCGGACCCCCGCCGGCCGATCCGCAGCAGCGCCTGGCGCTGCTGCGCGCCTGCCTGCGCGCGCAGCGCGTACACATGATCGAGCGCTTCGGCTCGTACCTCGAGCTGGTGACCCTCGCCGAGACCCTGGGGACCCCCGAGCACGTCGGCTACGCCTCCGAGCAGTACCTGCGCGACCTGGCCGTGTGGTACCACCTCGCCTGGCTCGGCGAGACGGTGCGTCGCGCCCATCCGCTGGTGGCGCGCCTGAGCGCGCGGGCACGCGACTTCACGGTCGCGGAGGCGCGCGCACTGCTGGAGCTGGTCGGCGAGCTGGTCGCGCAGGTGATCCCCCGTTATCGCGCGCTGGCCGAGAGCGGGCGCTGCGAGCTGTCCGTCACCCCGTACGCGCACCCGCTCATGCCGCTGCTGCTCGACTTCAGGTGCGCGCGCGATGCCGTGCCGCTCATCGAGCTGCCGGCGCACCCCGCCTATCCCGGCGGCGAGGACCGCGCGCGCTGGCACATCGAGGCCGCCGTGCGCACCTTCACGCGTGCCTTCGGCGCAGCCCCCGCCGGTTGCTGGCCGGCCGAGGGCGCGGTGAGCGAGTCCACGCTGCAGCTGCTGGCCACGGCGGGCGGCTTCCGCTGGGCGGCCAGCAGCACCGGGGTACTGCGCGGCAGCCTGCTGCTCGGGGATGCACAGGCGGCGGATGATCCGCTCGCCTACAACCGGGCCTATCGGCCGCCGGGCGCCGCGCTGGATTGCTTCTTCCGCGACGACCGGCTCTCGGACCTGATCGGCTTCACCTACGCGACCTGGCGCGGCGACGATGCGGCCGCCAACCTCGCCGGTGAGTTGGCCCAGCTGGCGCAGCGCTATCCGGCCGGGGACCACGCCGTGCTGATCGCGCTCGATGGCGAGAACGCCTGGGAGCACTACCCCTTCAACGGCTACTACTTCCTGCAGTCGCTGTACGCGGCACTCTCCTCCAACCCCCTGTTCGAACTGCTGACGATGTCGCAGGTGCTGGCGCGCGGCCCTGCGGCCCGCCCGCTCGACCGCGTGATGGCGGGCAGCTGGGTGTATGGCTCGCTCTCGACCTGGATCGGCGATCCGGCCAAGAACCGTGCCTGGGACCTGTTGTGCGAGGCCAAGCAGGCGTTTGATGGCGCCGCGGGCGGGCTGTCCGCGGCGCAGCGCGCGGCCGCCGAGCGGCAGCTCGGGCTGTGCGAGTCCTCCGACTGGTTCTGGTGGTTCGGCGACTACAACCCCGCCGAGGCCGTGAGCCAGTTCGACCAGCTCTACCGGCGGCAGCTGGCGAGCCTGTACCACATGCTCGGCCTGCAGGTCCCGGCAGCGCTGGACCTGCCGATCTGCAGCGGTGCCGCGGTCAGCACCGCCGAGCACGGCGGGGTCATGCGCCGCGCCAGCGCCGGCTGACGTGGGCAGCGGCGCACGACTGGCGGTGTTCGACCGTCGCCGCGCCGGGGTGCTGCTGCCCCTGTCCGCGCTGCCCGCCGCGCTCGGCCGCGGCGGGCGCGCCTTCATCGACTGGCTGCAGTCCGCGGGCTTCACGGTCTGGCAGGTGCTGCCGGTCGGGCCCACCGGCGCGGACGGCTCCCCGTACTGGGTGCGCTCGGACCACGCCGGCAATCCTGCGCTGCTGGATCCGCTGGAGCTGCCGTCGCCGCAGGATGCGCAGGCGGCACAGTTCCTGGCCGGGTCCTCTGCATGGCTCACCGACTACGCCCTGTTCGAGGCGCTCGAGCGCGCCCACGGCGGCGCCGCGTTCTGGCGCTGGCCGGCGCCGCTGCGCGACCGCGAGCCGCAGGCCCTGGCTCGTGCACAGCAGGAACTCGCCCCGCAGATCGAGCGCATCCGTCACGAGCAGTACGCCTTCCAGGTGCAGTGGCAGGCGCTGCGCCGGTATGCCCACGAGCGCAACGTGCGGCTCTTCGGCGACCTGCCGTTCTATGTCGCTCCCTCCAGCGCCGAGACCTGGCGCCACCGCGGGCTCTTCCAGCTGCGGGCGGACGGCGAGCCGGCCGCCATCGGCGGCGTGCCGCCGGACTACTTCTCGCCCACCGGGCAGTCGTGGGGCAACCCGCTGTACGACTGGGGCGCGATGGCCGCGCAGGACTTCGCCTGGTGGCGCGCACGCCTCGCCGCGCAGCTGGCACGCCTGGACCTGCTGCGCCTGGACCACTTCCGGGCCCTGGCCGCGCACTGGGCGGTGCCGGCCGACGCCCCCGACGCACGATCCGGTGCCTGGATGCCCTCCCCGGGCGAGGCCCTGCTGGCAGGGCTGCGGGGCGAGTGCAGCGAGCTGCCGCTGGTGGCCGAGGACCTGGGCGTGATCACCGAGGATGTCAGCGCCCTCATGCGCTCCTTCGGGCTGCCGGGCATGCGCGTGCTGCAGTTCGGCTTCGACGGCAACCCGTCCAACCCGCACCTGCCGTACCAGTATCCGCGCGAGTGCGTGGCCTACACCGGCACGCACGACAACGACACCGCCCTCGGCTGGTACCGGTCGCTCGATGCCGGCACGCGCGCGCGCGTGGATCTGTTTCTCGATGCGCGCGGGGCGATGCCGGAACCGGCGCTGCGCGCGGTGCTGGGCTCGGTGGCGCAGCTGGCCGTCCTGCCGCTGCAGGACCTGCTGGGCCTCGGCTCCGCCGCGCGCTTCAACACGCCGGGGACCGTCACCGGCAACTGGCACTGGCAGGTCCCCCAGGGTGCGCTGACGGCGGAACTTGCCGCCCACAGCGCGCGGCTGAATGCCATTTTCGGCCGTTCCTGAGCGGCATCGCAGCGACCTCCCGCTCCTCGCGCTGCTGCCCCCCGGTTCCCGGGCACCGTGCCCTTCGCCCGGCGGCGCGTCTGCCGGGCCGCGCTAGAGCCGCTCGTACAGGCGCAGGTACTCGGCCGCGGCGCGCCGCCAGGAGAAATCGCACGCCATGCCGTTCTGCACCAGCCGGGCCCAGTGCTGCGGCTGCGCATACAGGTCCAGCGCCGTGTTCAGCGCCCACTCGAGCGCCGGGGTATCGAAGTCGTTGAAGACGATGCCGGTGCCGCTGCCCGTGCCCGGGTCGAAGTGCTGCACCGAGTCGGCCAGGCCGCCGGTACGCCGCACCACCGGCACCGTGCCGTAGCGCAGGCTGTACATCTGGTTCAGCCCGCAGGGTTCGTAGCGCGAGGGCATGAGGAACAGGTCGCTGGCCGCCTCGATCCAGTGGGCGAGCTCATCGTCGTAGCCGCGCCGGAAGTACACCCGGCGCGGGAAGTCCCGGGCCAGGGCGGTGAAGAACTCCTCGTACTGCGGCTCGCCGCTGCCCAGCACCACGAAGTTGAGCGGGCGGCTGCCGAGGATGCGCGGCAGCGCCTGGTACATGAGCTCGAAACCCTTCTGCGCGGCCATCCGGCTCACCACGCCCGCCAGGGGCACCGCGGCGTCCGCCTCCAGTCCCAGGCGCGTGAGCAGCAAGCCCTTGAGCTGCGCCTTGACCTCCAGGCGCTGAGCGTCGAAGTGCGCGGGCAGATAGGGATCGATGCGCGGATCCCACACCTCGTAGTCGACGCCGTTGAGGATGCCGCTCAGGTCCTGGCTGCGCGCGCGCAGGCTGTCCTCCAGGCCCATGCCGTACTCGGCGGTGCAGATCTCGCGCGCGTAGGTGGGGCTGACGGTGTTGATCGCATCCGCGTAGAGGATGCCGTGGCGCAGGGCGTTGATGCGGCCGGCTGCGAAGTCAGGCGCATACAGGCGCGGGAGGTCGCTGGCTGCCAGCCCCAGGTCCCGGACCCGGTCGGCGCCGAAGATGCCCTGGTAGCCGATGTTGTGGATCGTGAGCAGCGTGCGGGTGGTGGCAAAGAGCGCCTCGTCCCGCAGGGTGGTGCGCAAGAACAGCGGGGCGAAGGCGGTGTGCCAGTCATTGCAGTGCACGATCCGCGGCGCCCAGCCCATGGCGACGCACGCCAGGAGCGCGGCACGCGTGAAGGCGATGAAGCGCACGTGCTCGTCCGCATCGTTGGTATAGAGGGCCGCGCGCGCGAACAGGGCGGGGCAGTCGATGAGGTACACCGGCGCGCCGCCGGGCAGCTCGCCCCGCAGGACCGAGAACACGATCGGCTGCGGGCCCACCTCGAGGTGCAGCTGTTGCAGGCCGGGCACGGGCCGGGCCTTGCAGGCATCCCGGTCGATGCTCGAGTAGCCCGGCGTGAACACGCGCACGTCGTGCCCGGCCGCGTGCAGCGCCTTGCCGAGCGCGCCGGCGACGTCGGCGAGGCCGCCGGTCTTGGACAGCGGCGCCACCTCCGAGGCCAGCAGGCACACCGGGTGCCGCGCCGGAGGGCTCATGAGTTGCCTGCCCATCCCAAGGTTAGAATGCGGCCATGCGACGGGTGATGATCGTGCTCATGGTGGTGCTGCTCCTGGCGGTGTCGATCGGAATCGGCGTCGTCGTGGCGCGCTGGCCGCACCTGGGCTCCTGAGGCTGCGCGAGTGTAGCCCAAGCGCGCCCCGCCGCCTGAGCGCAAGATTCGGGTCGCACCGGCTGCAGCCCTGCATATCATGGGTTCCATGAACACGCCCACCGCGAACCTCGACAGCCGCGACTTCGCGCGCATCGCCGCTGCCATCGCCTACATCGACGCCAATTTCCGCGCCCAGCCGCGCCTGGCGAGCATCGCCGCGGCCGCGCACCTCTCCGAGTTCCACTTCAACCGGCTGTTCCGCCGCTGGGCCGGCGTGACCCCGCGCCAGTACCTGGCCTTCGTGACCGCGCGCGCCGCGCGGGGCGCGCTGCTCGGCTCGCGGTCGGTGCTCGATGCCGCCTATGCGGTGGGACTCTCCGGCCCCGGTCGCCTGCACGACCTCATGGTGACCCTGGAGGCGGTCACGCCCGGGGAGCTGAAGTCACTCGGCGGCGGGCTGACGCTGACCACGGGCTTCGCGCACACGCCCTTCGGCCGCGCGCTGCTCGCCTCCACCGCGCGCGGGCTGTCGCACCTGAGCTTCGTCGAGCCCGGCGGCGACCAGGGCGCGCTCCGCGAGCTGTCGCGGCAGTGGCCCGGCGCACGGCTGAGGTTCGACGACGGCGCGGCACAGCAGCTCGCCGACTCCATCTGGAGCCGTGAGGCAGCGGGGGCACCGGTGCGGCTGGCGGTGAAGGGCACGAACTTCCAGCTCAAGGTCTGGCGGGCCCTCCTGCAGACCGCCACGCACGAGCCCACGACCTACGGGGAGCTCGCCCGCGTGACCGGCCGGCCGGCGGCGGCCCGCGCGGTGGGCGCAGCGGTGGGGGCCAATCCGGTCGCCTGGCTCATTCCCTGCCACAACGTGCTGCGGGCGAGCGGCGAACTCGGCGGCTACCACTGGGGGGCCGCGCGCAAGCGCGCGATGCTCAGCTGGCAGTCGCTTCGCCGGCCGCAGGTCCGCGTCGCCTCCGCGCCACGGTCCCGCCAGGCGACATAATCTGGCCCTTCGGCCGCCTCGCCTGCACGGTCGCCGTCAAGGGGGCTGCGCCTGTAAAACGCCCGCAACATTCACTAAGTATTTGATTTAAAACAGTAAAAAATCTTGTCGGACGAACGACAGGGTCCGGAAGCTGGTAAACTGGAGCCCGCTCCCGGCGCTCCCGAAGACCCATGTCCGCCTCGCCATACGTTCAGCTCGAGCAAGAGTTCAAGCGCCTCCACGCGTTCCGTGGCGCGCTCGCCCTGTTGCGCTGGGATGCGGCGGTGATGATGCCGCGGGGCAGCGCCGATGTCCGGGGGGATCAGCTCGCGGCGCTGGAGACCGAGCACCACGCGCTGCTCACCGCGCCGCGCATCACGCGCCTGCTGGACCGGGCGCAGGCGAACACCCAGGGCCTGGAGGACTGGCAGGTGGCCAACCTGCGCGAGATGCGCCGCCAGCGCGACCACGCCATTGCCACGCCGGCAACGCTGGTCTCGCGGCTCACCAAGGCTGCGGCCCGGGCCGAGTCCCAGTGGCTCACCGCCCGGACCGAGGGCAAGTTCGCAAGCTTCGCCCCGTACCTGGAGGAGGTCGTGCACCTGGTGCGCGACAAGGCGAGCCTGCTCGGCCAGGCGCTCAACCTCGCTCCCTACGATGCCCTGGTCGATGAGTTCAGCCCGGGACTGACCACTGCCGACATCGACGCCATGTTCAAGGCGCTCTCGCGGCGCCTGCCCTCGCTGATCCGGGAGGCGATCGTCGCGCAGGAGGGCAGGGCGCGGCTGCCGCTGACCGGCAAGTTCCCCCCGCACAAGCAGCGCGCGCTGACCGTGGAGGTCATGAAGGCGGTCGGCTTCCAGTTCGATCGCGGCCGCCTGGACGAAAGCGAGCACCCCTCGACCGAGGGCAGCCCCGGCGACATCCGCATCACGACGCGGTTCGACCCCGCGGACGTGTTCTCCGGGCTGCTGGGCGCGCTGCACGAGACCGGCCATGCGATGTACGACCTCGGACTGCCCCAGGACTGGCGCGACCAGCCGGTCGGGCGTGACCGCGGCATGGCGCTCGAGGAGAGCCAGTCCCTGCTGCTGGAGATGTACATCTGCCGCAGCCGCCCGTTCGTGCGCTACCTGCAGCCGCTGCTCGCCAGGCACTTCGGCACCACCGGCCCCGAATGGGAGGTGGAGAACGTCTACGAGCACCTCACCCGCGTGCAGCGCGGGCTGATCCGGGTGGACGCCGACGAGCTGACCTATCCGCTGCACATCATGCTGCGCTACGAGCTGGAGAAGCAGCTGCTCACCGGGGAGCTGGCGGTCCGCGACCTGCCCGAGGCCTGGAACAGCGGCATGGAGCAGCGCCTGGGCATCCGTCCGGCCAACGACGTGGAAGGTTGCCTCCAGGACATCCACTGGGCGATCGGTTCCTTCGGCTACTTCCCCTCCTACGCGCTCGGCGCGGTCATGGCCGCGCAGCTCTACGAGAGCATGCGGGCCGAGCTGCCGGCGCTCGACGAGCAGCTCGCCCGGGGCGAGTTCGGCGGCCTGTTCGGCTGGCTGCGCACCAACGTCCATGGCCTCGGCGCCAAGGTGCCGGTCCAGGACCTGATCAAGGGCGCGACCGGCAAGCCGCTCTCGGCGGCCCCGTTCCTGCGCTACGCGGAAGCGAAGTACCTCGAGAACACGGCCAGCAGCGCCGCGGCCTGAAGGTTTCGCTAAAATCCGCGTCCCGCCCGGCCCCGCCGGGCCCCAGCTGTCAGTGCGCCACGTGACGATCCCCGCCGCCCAGCCCTCCCGCACCCTCGAGCGCCTGGCGGCCCGGCTGCGCGGCGCGGTCGGCAAGTGCATCGCCGACTTCAACATGATCAGCGACGGCGACAAGGTCATGGTGTGCCTGTCCGGGGGCAAGGACTCCTACACGCTGCTGGACATGCTGCTGTCGCTCCAGCGCAGCGCGCCGGTGCGTTTCGAGCTGCTCGCCGTCAACCTCGACCAGAAGCAGCCGGACTTTCCCGCCCACGTCCTGCCCGAGTACCTGGCCAGCCGCGGCGTGCCGTTCCAGGTCATCGAGCAGGACACCTACAGCGTGGTGAAGCGGGTGATCCCGGCGGGGCGCACCATGTGCGGCCTGTGCTCGCGCCTGCGCCGCGGGGCGCTGTACCGCTTCGCGGCCGAGCACGGCATCAGCAAGATCGCCCTGGGCCACCACCGCGAGGACATCGTCGAGACCTTGTTCCTGAACCTGTTCTTCGGCGGCCGCCTGAAGGCGATGGCCCCGAAGCTGCTCTCCGACGACGCCCACCACGTGGTCATCCGACCGCTCGCCTACGTCGCCGAGGCCGACATCGCCCGCTATGCGCGCGGCCGCAGCTTCCCGCTCATCCCCTGCAAGCTGTGCGGCTCGCAGGACAACATGCAGCGGCGCGCGGTGAAGAAGATGCTGGCCGACTGGGAGCGCGAGTTCCCGGGCCGCACCGAGTCGATCTTCTCGGCCCTGCGCAACGTCGAGCCGGCGCACCTGGCCGACCCTGCGCTGTTCGACTTTGCCTCCCTGGAGCGGCAGCGCGCCGTGGCCATGAGCGAAGCCGAGGAGCTGGACCTGGGCGAACGCCTCGACCGGTTGCCCGCACTGGCCTCCTGACGGCATGGCGCGCCCCCCGCCCGATGCCCCACCGGCACTGCCGCTGGCCAACTACTACTGGGTGCTGCCGGGGCAGCTGCTGGCCGGCGAACATCCGGCCGGCCGCAACGAAGCGACCACCCGGGTCCGCCTGTCCAGCCTGCTGGCCGCCGGGATCGGCTGCTTCATCGACCTGACCCAGGAGGGGGAGTGCCCCTCCTACCAGGCACTGCTGCCCCCGGGCACCGAGTACTACCGCCATCCCATTCCCGACCACGACGTGCCGGCCGACGCGGCGCTCATGCGCGCCATCCTCGGGCGGCTGCGCCAGGCGCTGTCCGCCGGCGGCCGGGTGTATCTGCACTGCCGCGCCGGCATCGGCCGCACCGGCATGACGGCCGGCTGCCTGCTGGCGGAGAGCTGCGGCGGCGTGGCGGCGATCGAGGAGCTGAACCACCGCTGGCAGGGCAGCGCCCGCGCGGCCAGCTGGGAATCGATCCCCGAGACCGACGCGCAGACCGAGTTCGTGCGCCGCTGGCAGGCGGTCGCGGACGAGTCCGACCCGCTCTTGTCCCCGGAGACGCTCGCGGCGGCCCGCGCCCTGCGCGAGCGCTACCTGGGCGCCCTGGTCGGCGCGGCCGTCGGTGATGCGGTCGCGGCGGCCACCCAATACCGCCGGCCGGGCAAGTTCACGCCCGTCGGGGACATGCTCGGCGGCGGTCCCTTCGAGCTGCCGCGCGGAGCCTGGAGCGATGACACGGCGATGGCCCTGTGCCTGGCCGAGAGCCTGCTGGCGCGCGGCGGGTTCGACGCGCGCGACCAGGTCGAGCGCTACCGCCGCTGGCAGCAGGACGGCCACCTGTCGGCCACGCAGCAGTGCGTCGGCATCACGGCCGGCACCGCCCGGGCACTGGCGCGGGCGCAGTGGCGCCGCCAGCCCTTCTCCGGTTCCCATGACCCGGGAGCGCTCGACCCGGAGACGCTGTCGCGCGTCGCCCCGGTGGTGCTCTTCTTCTTCGCCGACGCCGAACAGGCGGTCACGCAGGCCGGCGAGGCCGCCCGCACCACCTGCCAGTCGCCCCCGGTGATCGGCGCCTGCCGCGCACTCGCCCGCGCCCTGCATCTGGCCGTGAGCGGGGCGGCCCGGCCGGCCATCCTGGCCGCCGGCGCCGCCGGCGCCGCGCCCGGCGGCGAGGGCAGCGCGCCCCAGGTGCTCGGCGCGGCCCTCAAGGTCTTTGAGCAGACGACGAATTTTCGCGAGGCCGTGCTGGCGGCGGCCAACCTGGGCGGTACCAGCGACGTCGCCGCCGCGGTGTGCGGTGCACTCGCCGGGGCGCACTACACCTACAGTTCGATCCCAGCAATGTGGCGCAACAGCCTGATGAGGCTGCCCCTCATCGAAGGCTTCGCCGACCAGCTGCTCGCGCACGCGCTGGTCGAACTCGCCGCCTGACCGGTGCGCACGCCGGCCCTTGCGGCAGGCATCGGCAGCAGACATCGCGGCCGCAGCTGTCGTAAGCTGGCGCCCTCACTTTCCCCGCCGACGTTGGCACTGCACGGATGTCCCAGACACGCGCTACCGCCCGCCGTACACCTGCGAAACGCCGTCCGCTGCGGCGTGCGGCCGCGGTGCGCGCCTGGGCGCGGCTGCCGGACGAGGAACTGCTGCAGAAGCGCTTCTGCGACCTGAAGCTCTCGATCGAACGCTCGCCGCTGGCCCGCCACGTGCGCCGCCTGTACGGCGACCTCGAGCGCCGCGGCATCCGCACGCGCCCGCACGTGTGGCTGTCCGAGGAATGGTTCTCGCCCGACGGCGTGCCCGGCATCGCCGTGCCGTTCTACCTGGCGCACCCGCGCCTGGAGCGGCTCGAGCGGCGCATCATGCACGAGGCCGAGGGCGGCAACTCGCGCGGCCTGATGCGCATCCTGCGCCACGAGGCCGGCCATGCCATCGACAACGCCTACCGGCTGCGCCGGCGCAAGCGCTGGCGCGAGGTCTTCGGCCCGGCCTCGCGGCCGTACCCGGCGCGCTACCGCGCCCGCGCCGGCAGCCGCCGCTACGTGCAGCACCTGGGCGAGTGGTACGCGCAGGCGCACCCGACCGAGGACTTCGCGGAAACCTTCGCCGTCTGGCTCACCCCCAAGTCCGGCTGGCGCAAGGACTACGAGGGCTGGCCGGCGCTGCACAAGCTGCGCGCGGTCGACGAGCTGGTCGCCGACGTCCGCGATCGCCCGGCACCGGTGCGCAACCGCACGCGCATCGAACCGCTCGATGAGGACACGCGCACGCTGGCCCAGCACTACCGCCGCAAGCTCGCCCACAACCGCCAGATCCGCCGCGGCCTCGCCGACGAGCTGCTGCGGCGCGCCTTCACGCAGGAGCGCCCGCGCCGCCAGAGCATGAAGGCGGCGACGCTGCTGCGCGCCCAGGCGCGGCCGCTCACGGCCGCGGCGGCGCGCACGCTGCGCATCGACCCGTACAGCGTCGCGCAGGTGCTGCGCATGCTCATCGAGCGCAGCGAGGAGCTGCACCTGTACGTGCGCGGCAACCAGCGCGACGCGCGCCGCTACTCGCGCTGGATGCTCGAGCGGCTCACCGGGCTTTACTCCCAGGGCGAGACTCCGCATTTGTCCCTATGAGGTCACTGCGCACGCTCGTCGTGATGCACGCAAGCCTGGTGCCCCCCGAGTCGCTGCAGGGCCACTCCGAGAAGGAGATCGAGGAGTGGCGCACCGAGTACGACGTCATCACCACGCTGCGCAAGAGCGGCCACGAGGTGCGCTGCCTGGGCGTGCTCGACAGTCTGACGGAGATGCGCAGCGCCATCGCCGACTGGGAACCGGACATCGTCTTCAACCTGCTCGAGGAGTTCGACGGCATCGGCAGCTACGACCAGCACGTGGTCGCCTTCCTCGAGCTGATGCGCCAGCCCTACACCGGCTGCAACCCGCGCGGCCTGCTGCTGTCGCGCGATAAGTCCCTGTCCAAGCAGCTGCTGCAGTTCCACCGCATCGCCACCCCGCAGTTCGCCGTGTTCCGCCGCGGCGCGCGCGTGCACGTGCCGAAGAAGCTGCGCTTCCCCCTGTTCGTGAAGTCCACCAGCGAGGATGCCTCGCTCGGCATCGCGCAGGCCTCGGTGGTCGAGGATGCCGCGCACCTCAAGGAGCGCATCGGCTTCGTGCACGAGCAGGTCAAGTCCGATGCGCTGGTGGAGGAGTACATCGAGGGCCGCGAGCTCTACGTCGGCGTGCTCGGCAACGAGCGCCTCACGAGGCTGCCCGTGTGGGAGATGGTCTTCGGCTCGATGCCGGACTCGCTCGCCGGCATCGCCACGCGCAAGGTGAAGTGGGACAAGCGCTACCAGGCCAAGTACGGCATCACCACGCACGCCGCGCAGGATCTGCCGCCGGCGGTGCTCACCTCGCTCGACCGCCTGTCGCGGCGCATCTATCGCGCACTCGGCATGTCCGGCTATGCTCGCATGGACTTCCGCGTGACCGCGCAGGGTCAGGTGTACGTGCTCGAGGCCAATGCCAATCCCAACCTGGAGGCCGCGGAGGACTTCGCCGAGTCCGCGCGCGCCAGCGGCATGCCGTACGCGCAACTGCTCGAGCGGCTGATGGACCTCGGCCTCAAGTATCGCGCACAGTGGCGGGCTTCTTATGGTTGAACACGGCATGCGAACCCTGGTGACCGCACTTCTCGCGGCGCTGCTGCTGGCCGGCTGCGCCGACCAGCAGAAGCAGCGCGAGGAGGACATGAGCGAGCTGCTCGCCTGGCTGCCGGGCAAGTACGACAACGGCGCGCAGGTGGCGCAGGATGCACAGCAGAGCGGGCACCCGCCGCACGAAGCCATCGCACTGGTGATCATGCCGGTGCATGCCCCGCGGCTCGGTCACCACGTGTTCTACATCCAGGAGAGTGCGGCCAACGATGCGCAGCGCATCATGAGCAGCCGCATGTTCAGCTTCGACGTGGACGCCAAGAACGGCATCGTCGGGCTCACCTACGAGTTCAACGATCCGGTCCGCTGGCGCGAGGCGGCGCACCACGCGGAGTTCTTCGACAGCCTGGTCGCCGAGGACACCTCCAGCGTGGGTTGCGAGTTCCTGTGGAAGAAGAAGGGCGATGAGCTGTTCACCGCCACCCACGATCCGAAGCGCTGCCACAGCCTGGACCATACCCCGGGTGCGACCGTGGCCGAACTCACGCCCAACAGCGTCAGCTTCGGCGACTACAAGTTCCTGCGCTCCCGGCGCTGAAGCGCGCCGCCGGGCGCGCGTTCCCGCGGCGACTACTGCTTCAGGTGCTGGTCGAGCCAGCCGATGACGGCGTGGTACCACTGCACGCTGTTGGCGGGCTTGAGCACCCAGTGGTTCTCGTCCGGGAACAGCAGCAGCTGGCTCTCGATGCCACGGCGCTGCAGGGCCGTGAAGGCTGCGAGTCCCTGCGTGTACGGGATGCGGTAGTCGCGCTGGCCGTGGATGACGAGCATCGGGGTGTGCCACTTGCCGACGAAGTCCACCGGGTTGACCGCCTCGTAGCCCTGCGGGTTCTCGTACTGCGGGCCGCCGAACTCCCACTCGGGGAACCACAGCTCCTCGGTCGCGTAGTACATCATGCGCTGGTCGAAGAGCCCGTCGTGGTTGACGATGCAGCGGAAGCGGTCCGGCCAGTTGCCCTCGATCCAGTTCATCATGAAACCGCCGTAGGAGGCGCCGAGCGCGCAGGCGCGCTCGCCGTCCAGCCACGGGTAGCGCGCCAGCGCGGCGGCCAGTCCCTTCTGCAGGTCCTCGAGCGGCTTGCCGCCCCAGTCGCGGCTGATCGAGTCCGTGAAGGCCTGCCCGTAGCCGGGCGAGCCGTGGAAGTCGATCATGACGACCGCGTAGCCGGCGCCGGCGAAGGCCTGCGCGTTCCAGCGGTAGGTCCAGAGGTTCTGCATGCTGCCCTGCGGGCCGCCGTGCACCAGGAAGGCGATCGGGTAGCGGCGCCCGGGCGCGAAGCCGTAGGGCTTCATCACGTAGCCGTGCACGGTCTCGTCGTGCCAGCCGGGGAAGCTGAACTGCTCGAACTCGCTCAGGTGCCGCGCGCCGAGCACGTCGGCGTTGGCTTGGGTCAGGCGGCGCTCGCCGCCACCGTGCAGGCCCACCGCGTACAGGTCGGCCGGACCGGCGAGGCTGGCGCGCGAATACAGCACGCGCTCGCGGCTGACGCTGAACTCCTCCACCTCGCCATCGCCGGTCAGCTTGCGCGGCGTGCCGCTGCGCGGGTCGACCGCGAACAGTGCGCGCTGCCCGTTGTCGTCGGCGTTCACCACGAGCGTGTGGCCGTCGGGCGTCGCACCCAGGTGCACCGCCGAGCGGTCCCAGGCGCCGGTGAGCGAGCGGACCACGCCGCTGCGGCCGTCGCGCACGACGATGTGGAAGCGGTCCGCCTCGAAGCCCGGCCGGTCCTGCGCAAGCCAGGCGAGGTCGCCGTTGGCGAGAAAGAGCGGGTGCGCATCCCATGCCGGGTTGCCGGCGGTGATGTTGATGGCAGCGGCGCTGCCGTCGGCGGGCACCTCGAACAGGTCGAAGTTGGTGGACCAGGGCTCGGTGCGCCCGGCGATGCGCGCGGAGAACACCACGCGCTTGCCGTCCGGGCTGAAGCAGTAGTCATCGTCGCCGCCGAAGGGCTTGCCCGGGGTGTCGGCATCGAAGCCGCGCCCGAGGTCCACCGGGGCGCCGAGGCCCGCGCCGGCCAGCGGCGCGCTGAACACGTGCGCGCGCGTGCCGTCGGCCCACAGGTCCCAGTGCCGCGCGAACAGCCTGTCGTAAGTGCGCCCGGTGGCCTTCTCCTTCTGCGGCTGTGCGAGCCGTTCCTTGGTGCACTCGAGCGTCGCGCAGTCCGGGAACACCTCCATCGAGAACGCCAGGCGGTCGCCGCGCGGCGAAACCCGCAGGGATCCCACGTCGAGGGGCAGCTGGCTGACCTGGTGGGCCTCGGTGGACGGCAGCGCCAGGCGCCAGACCTGGCTGGTGCCCGAGCGGCCCGACAGGAAGTACAGGGTGCGACTGTCGGGGGCCCAGCGCGGCGAGGAGTCGTTCGCGGCCGAGGCGGTGATGCGCTGTGCGGGCGCCGCCGGATCCGCCAGGCTCAGTAGCCAGACACTGGTGTGACCCTTGTTGGCCTCCATGTCGGTCTCGCGCTGCACGAAGGCCAGCAGCTGCCCGTCCGGGGAGACCTGCGGATCGCTGAGGCGCTTGAGCCGCACCAGGTCCTCGACGGTCAGGGGGGCATCGGCGGCCTGGGCCGCCGTGGCCAGTACGCACGGAACGCTGGCGAGCAGCGCCCAGAGGATGCGGCACGGGGGGTGCATGGGGACTCTCTGCAGGGAGCGATCAGCGACTGTAGTCGAACCGGTCGCCCTTGTGGAACCCGCTGCCGTTCAGCCCACTTCGCTGCTCGGGTAGCTCCAGGTCTCCAGCTTCGCCGCCTGCAGCCACTCCTGCAGCAGCGGGTCCTCCAGCACCGCGGCCATGTACCAGCGCGCGGTCTGCGAGACGCTCGCCCCGTAGGTGTTGAAGCGCAGCACCACCGGCGCATACATCGCATCGGCGATGCAGTACTCGGCGCCGAACAGCCACGGGCCGCCGGCGCCGAAGCGGGCGCGGCAGTCGTTCCAGATCTCGTCGATCCGCTCCACGTCGGCCTCCAGGGCCGCGGTCACCGCGGTGTGGCGGTTGCGGGCGCGTGCATTCATCGGCCACAGCGAGCGCAGGGTGGCGAAACCGGAGTGCATCTCGGCGCTCACCGAGCGCGCTATCGCCCGCGCGGTCGCATCCGCCGGCCAGGCCTTGCCGGTCAGCTCGGCGATGTACTCGCAGATCGCGAGCGAGTCCCAGATGGCGAGCGCGCCCTTGCGCAGCACCGGGACGCGCCCGCTCGGGCCGTAGCTGTCGATCGTCTCGCGCGTGGTGGGCGTGTCGAGCGGGATCAGGATCTCGTCGAAGGCCACGCCCTGGTGCTTCATGAGGATCCAGGGGCGCAGCGACCAGGAGGAGTAGTTCTTGTTGCCGATGACGAGCGTTAGCGACGCCATGGAGTGTTAACCTCCGGGTGTGATGAGCAAGGTCCGCGCCATTGCTTTCGATCTGGATAATACACTGTGGGATGTGGAGCCGGTGCTGCTGCGCGCCGAAGCTCGGCTGTATTCCTGGCTCCAGGAGCACTGCCCGCGCATCACGCGGCACCTGAGCGCCGAGCAGATGCGCGAGGCACGCCTGGAGCTCGCCCGGCGCGAACCGCACAACGCCCACGATTTCACGTACCTGCGCACCGCGGCCCTCGCCGGTCACGCGCGCGCGCACGGCTACGCGGAAGAGGTGGCCGAGCGGGCCTTCGAGGTCTTTCTCGCGGCGCGCTGCGAGGTGACGATCCTCGCCGACGTGCTGCCCGGACTCGAGCGCCTGCGGGCGCGCTACCGGCTGGCCTCGCTCAGCAACGGCAATGCGCAGCTCGACCGCATCGGCATCGCCCACCTGTTCGCCGTCTCGCTGAACGCCGGGCAGATCGGGGCGGCGAAACCCGACCGGCGCTGCTTCGAGCGGCTGGCGCAGGAGCTGGCACTGCCGCCCGCCGAAGTGCTCTACGTGGGGGACGACCCGGAGCTCGACGTGGCGGCGGCGCGCGCCGCCGGCTGGGGAACGGTGTGGATGAATCGCCGCGAGCACACCTGGCCGGCGCACCTGGCGCCCGCGGACCTCACCGTCGGCAGCTGCACCGAGCTGGCGGATGCGCTGCTGTAGACGGCCGGCGCGCCTCCCGCGCACGGCCGACACCGTCAGGGATTTCCGACGTGCGACTGTTAGCACTGTCTGGCACGCGCTGCCAGAGGCGCGTGCCTACCATCCGGATCAGCGCAATGCATCACTGTTTTGCCCGCAGCCGGGGAGGAAGCTGGGGACGCCTGAACCGTTCCGCCCGGGTGAGGAGGTTGAGGATGGACGACAGCGGTAAGTCGGTGCTCGCGGTGGCGAGCCTGCGGGAGTTCTTCAGGGACTGCCTGCACGGGGTGCTGCTCAAGCAGCACGTGAGCGTGGCCGAGCAGACCGAGCAGTACGTCGTCAACCTGCTCACCCTGTTCGCGCGCGCCGAGAGCCTGTACGAGGACACCCCCGCCGGCCCGCGCCTGCGGCCGCTCGCGGTCATGCTGTGCGAGGCGCTCGAGGCGGAGTCCGCCCCGGCCCGCAACCATGCGCTGCAGCGCCTGGGCGACGTATCGCTCTTCATCGCCGGCTTCTTCGCGCAGGGCTTCGCCGCGAAGCTGATCGACATCGACTACCACATCGCCATGGGTGGGCGTGCCTACGGGACGCTGGCCCAGAGCACCGCGCGCGGCAGCCAGCGCGCGCTGGCCGGGGTCTTCGCCGAGCTCGCCGGCAAGTTCCAGCCGCTGGTCGATGCGCTCAACGAGATCAGCGAGAGTGCGTACCGTCACTCGGACCGCGACATCCTGCGGCTCTACGAGATCTGGCTCAAGACCGGCAGCGCGCGCTGCTTCGGGCTGCTCAAGCGCCTCGGAGTCGACCCGAGCCACGCCGGCGGTACGGCCTTCGCGCACTGACATGCTGCTCAGGCGCCTGCAGGAGATGCTGGGGGGCATCTACGACGTGCGCATCGCGCACGACGTCTACGACTTCCTGGTCACCGACCGCGCGCAGCTGCCCGCCTGTGCGCGCCTCGGGCATGCCGAGGAGGAGCTCCTGGTGGCCCCCGTCGAGGGGGACGAAGTGGCGCTGTCGCTGTACCTCGACCCGGCGCTGCTCAAGCGCCTGGCACGGGCCGACCCGCTCGAGCGGCTGCACGGCGGCAACGTGCAGGACTGCATGACCGCGCTGGAGGGCGTGAGCCATTTCCTCTACCTGGTCTGGAATGCGAGCCACGACCGGCCGGTGTCGCTGCTGGAGCTGGAGATGCAGGCCGAGGTGGACAAGTTCGTGGTCAGCCACTGGCTGCTGCGCCGCCAGGCGCCGGGTCACTTTCCGCGCGAGCTGCGGCGGCTGCTGTTCGAGCGCGCCGGGCTGGATCCGCGGCTGGGCACCCGCGCCGGGCTGTACCGCGAGGCGAGCGGCTACGCCGGGCGCTTCTGCCGCCGCCTGGAGCGCGCACTCGAGCGCGGGCGGCGCGACGTGATGCAGGGGGAGGGGGGCTCGGTGCTGGCGGAACTGCGGCGCTTCTACCGCTTCACCAACGCGGCCAAGCGGGCGCACATCGAACAGATGGTCTGAGCGGCCGCTGCTAGTCGGCCTCGCCGGCGCGGCGGCGCTCTTCCAGCTCCTTCATCATCTTGAGCCACTGCCCGAGCTTGCGCAGGTCCTTGGGCTTGGAGGGCTTGCCGCGGGCAGCGGCCGCCTGTGGCACGTGGCGCGCGTACGGGTCGTAGCTGACGGGCTCGCTCTTCACCTGCAGCGCCGGCTCGCCGAGGATCTCCAGCACCTCGCGCTTCTCGTCGCTCGGCGCATCGTGCCAGGTCACGTAGGCGTTCCCCCGCTCATCGTGCTGCACCACGCCCAGGCGGCGGCGATTGGCCTCCGGCACGGGTGCCGGCGCTAGCCGCTTCTTCCTGAAGTCTTCCATCGAATATGTCCGCCCACCGGCGTCTCCATTCCCCGACGCAAGCCTATCCGTGACGCCCGTCGCAGTTCCGAGAGCCCCGTCACGGAATTGCCGCACATTTTCAGCCGCTGGTCGGCGACATATTGCGGGCCCGCAACAGGCCGATGGCGGTCTTGCAGTCCGAGATCGTGCCATCGAGCGCCCAGGCGCACGCCTGCGCGAAGGGCACCCAGTGCACCTCGATGACCTCGGCGCGCTCGTGGGCCGCAGCGGCCGGGGCAAGGCCGGTCGCCAGGAACAGGTGCAGCCGCTCGCTGAACACGCCCGGGGAGCTGAGGCACACGCCCAGGCTGTCCCAGTCCGCGGCGCTCACGCCGGCCTCCTCGACGAGCTCGCGCTGCGCGGTCCTGAGCGGTGGTTCCTCCGGCTCCAGCTTGCCGGCCGGCAGTTCCCATAGCCAGCCGTCGGCGACGTAGCGGTACTGGCGCAGCAGGCAGACCCGGCCCTGGGCATCCAGGGCCACCGCCGCCGCGCCGCCGGGATGGTGGACGACTTCCAGCAGCGCCTCGTGGCCGTTGGGCAGGCGGACTTCGTCGGTGGTGACGCTGATGACGCGCCCGCGGTACTGAAGGGTCTGCTTTTCCGGCTTCATGGGCCATCCACTCCCCTGGCTGTCGTGCGGCGCGCACCCGGTGCGCGCTGCGTCACGCGCTGCAAGCTTAGCCCGGCATGGCGTTTTGCCCGCAGGTATAGTCCGGGGTTGCCAGCTTATGACAACCACGGCGCACCTCGACCGACTCAACGCCGCGCAGCGCAAGGCCGTGACCCACGGCGAGACGCTGGCCGAGAAAGGCGTGCGCGCCGGCCCGATGCTCATCGTGGCGGGCGCCGGCACCGGCAAGACCGACACGCTGGCGCACCGCGTGGCGCACCTGGTGATCAACGGCGTCGACCCGGCGCGCATCCTGATGCTGACCTTCACGCGGCGGGCGGCCAACGAGATGCGGCGCCGCGCCCACGAGATCACGCGCAAGGCGCTGGACGAGCCGCTCGGCGGCGTCAGCCAGTCGATCGCGCAGCGGCTGAGCTGGGCGGGCACCTTCCACTCCATCGGCAACCGCCTGCTGCGCCACTACGCCCCGCACGTGCAGCTCGACCCGCACTTCAGCGTCATCGACCGCGGCGATGCCACCGACCTCATGGACAGCCTGCGCGAGGAGCTCGGGCTGGCGAGCAAGGAGCAGCGCTTCCCGCGCAAGGACACCTGCCTGCAGATCTACTCGAACCGCGTCAACACGCGCGGCTCGCTGAAGGAGACCCTGGAGAATTACTACCCCTGGGCGCTGCAGTGGGAGGCCGAGCTCAGCGGCCTGTTCCGCGCCTACGTGGAGCAGAAGCAGCACTCGGCACTGCTCGACTACGATGACCTGCTGCTCTACTGGCACGGCATGATGGGCGAGCCGCGCCTGGCACAGCACATCGGCGCGCACTTCGACCACGTGCTCGTGGACGAGTACCAGGACACCAACCGCCTGCAGGCCGAGATCCTGCACGCCCTGAAGCCCGACGGCGCGGGCCTGGCGGTGGTCGGCGACGATGCCCAGGCGATCTACTCGTTCCGCGCCGCCGCCGTCGACAACATCCTCGGCTTTCCGGAGCGCTTTTCGCCGCCGGCCGAAGTGGTGACGCTCGCGCAGAACTACCGCTCGACGCAGCCGGTCCTGGACGTGGCCAACATGGTCATGGCCGAGGCGCCGCGCCAGCACCGCAAGTACCTGCTCTCGGTTCGCGGGGACGGCCCGCGGCCGCGCGCGGTCACGGTCGACGAGCTGCTCAGCCAGGCGGAGTACGTCTGCAACGAGGTGCTCAAGCGCCGCGAGGCGGGCGTGCCCCTCAAGCGCCAGGCGGTGCTCTTCCGCACCGCCAGCCACAGCGACATGCTCGAGGTGGAACTGACCAAGCGCAAGATCCCGTTCGTGAAGTACGGCGGCCTGAAGTTCCTCGAAGCCGCGCACGTCAAGGACCTGCTGGCGGTGCTGCGCTGGGCCGACAACCCGCGCAACCCCCTGGCGGCGTTCCGCGCGCTGCAGCTGCTGCCCGGCATGGGGCCGGTGAACGCGCGCGCGGCCATCGACCACCTGGAGGCCGCGGGGCATTCCTTCGAGTCACTGCGCAGCTTCAAGCCGCCGCAGACCGGGGAGGTGGACTGGAAGCGCCTGGTGGACCTGCTGCTCGCGCTCGTCGACCCGGAGCGGCCCTGGGCGGGGCAGGTGAACCAGGTGCGCGAGTGGTACCGGCCGCACTTCGAGCGCCTGTACGAGCAGTTCCATACCCGGCTGGGGGACCTCGAGCAGCTCGAGCTGCTCTCCGGCCAGTACCCCTCGCGCGAGCGCTTCCTCACCGAGCTGACGCTCGATCCGCCGAATGCGACCAGTGACCTGTCGGGCCGGCCGAACCTGGACGAGGACTTCCTCGTGCTCTCGACGATCCACTCCGCCAAGGGCATGGAGTGGGACACGGTGTTCGTGCTGAACGTGGTCGACGGCAGCTTCCCGAACGAGTTCGCCACGGGCAAGCCGGAGCTCATCGAGGAGGAGCGGCGCCTCCTCTACGTGGCGCTGACGCGCGCGCAGAACGACCTGCTGCTGATGGTGCCGCTGAAGTTTCACCTGACGCACCAGTCGCGCCAGGGGGATGCGCACGTCTACGGCGGCCGCAGCCGCTTCATGACGGAAAAGGTGCAGAAGACCCTGGAGCCGGTGACCTTCCACGGCTCATCGCTCGCCGGCGCGGACACGCTGCAGAAGGGCGCCGCGCCGGTCACCGTGGACGTCGGCGCCCGCCTGCGCGACATGTGGTAAGCCTACTTCGCCTTCTTGGCGAACAGGATCGTGAAACGGTCGCTCTCGCCGATGGCGGCGTACTTGGC
Source organism: Pseudomonadota bacterium (assembly GCA_018240525.1). GTDB lineage: Bacteria > Pseudomonadota > Gammaproteobacteria > Steroidobacterales > Steroidobacteraceae > 13-2-20CM-66-19. The sequence continues at coordinate 736,835 of JAFEFN010000013.1, read as the reverse complement.
GCGATCCGTGTCTTTCAGCTCGAAGGTGGGCGGCAGCGTCCACACCCCTTCCGGGTAGTCCTTGGTGTCCTTGGGGTTGTCATTCACCTGTGACTTCGCCACCAGGCGGAAGCCCTGCGCCTCGATCAGCTTGATCGCGTAGTCCTCGTTCACGTAGCCGCTCTTGGCCGTGGGGTCCTGCGGCACGGCCGGGTTGCCGCGGTGCTCGACCACGCCGAGCAGGCCGCCGGGCTTGAGCGCGCGATACAGCGTGGCGAAGGTCTGCGAGGCGGTGCCGTCGGCCATGAAGTTGTGGATGTTGCGGAAGGTCACCGCCATGTCGAGCGTGCCCGGCGGCAGGACGTCGCTGCCATCGGCGGGCAGGGTCACGACGTTCACCTTCGAGTACATGTCCGGCCGCGAGGCCAGCTTCGCCTTGAAGTCCGCCAGCGTCCTGGTGTTGTACTCGCTCGCCGGGTTCGCCGGCGGCAGCGCGGCGTAGTACTTGCCCTTCTCGCGCAGCAGCGGCGCGATGATCTCGGTGTACCAGCCCGGCTCCGGCCACACCTCGAGCACCGTCATCTCCGGGCGGATGCCGAAGAACAGCAGCGTCTCCTTCGGGTGGCGGTAGACGTCGCGGGCGCGGTGGGCCTCCGCGCGCTGGTCCCCGGCGAGGATGTTGGTCAGCTCCTGGGCGGTGCTCTGGCGGGAACTGCTGGTCGCGCACGCCCCGAGCAGTGCCAGGCTGAGCAGCAGCGCCGAGAGCATCTTGGGTCTGGCGAACATGGTCGTGGTCCTTGGCGGCCTGGTGCCGGTGTGCGGCACGCAGGCGTGCTAAAAAACCCCGCGCAGGGCGGGGTTTTCGGTCATGGGCATGGGATCGCGCCGGTGGTCAGCGGCGGAAGGGGCCGCCGCCCTGGCGCGGGCGCTGCGGGCGCTCCTGCGCCTCGTTGACGCGCAGCGGACGGCTGTTCATCTGGAAGCCGTTGAGCGCCTGGATCGCACCCTGCGCATCCGCCTGCGACATCTCCACGAAGCCGAAGCCGCGCGGCTTGCCGGTCTCGCGATCGTTGATGAGCTTCACCGATTCCACTGTGCCGTGGCGTTCGAAGAGGGCCTTGACGTCCTGCTCGGTGGCGTTGAAGGGAAGGTTGCCAACATAAATCGTCGTCATCCGGAACTCTCTCTTGGAAAGGCGGACAGCGGCGCACCGCACGTGTCGGTCGCATGTACCGCGTGAGTCACACAGGTTGGGGCTTCAGGAAACACGATCGTCCAAGGGACGGTGCGGGGCCCTAGGGCCTGCACCTGCGTTCGCGCACGCGGAAGGGCGCGGGCGGCAAATGAAGTCAACATTCAACAAGGCGCGGACATCCACGACGGATACGAACGCCCGTGTCATGCTACTCCCGGGCTTTCCGGTACGCAAACCACGGGATTTCATGGAGGCACTGCTCGTATCCACCGGTGTCGTCGCCTTGGCGGAGATCGGCGACAAGACACAGCTGCTGGCGCTGGTGCTGGCGGCGCGCTTCCGGGCCCCGGTCCCGGTGGTGCTGGGCATCCTCACGGCCACGCTCGCCAACCACTTCGCGGCCGGGGCGGTCGGCACGCTCCTGGCCGCCCACGTCAGTCCGGCGGTGATCCGCTGGGGGCTGGCGCTGTCGTTCTTCGCGACCGCCGCCTGGATGCTGATCCCCGACAAGGCCCCGGAAGGAGGCCTCGAGACCGCGCGATTCGGGGCCTACGGCACCACCGTGATCGCCTTCTTCCTCGCCGAGATCGGCGACAAGACGCAGCTGGCGACCGTGGCCTTGGCGGCCAGGTACCAGGCGCTTATTCCGGTGGTGGCGGGCACCACGCTCGGCATGCTGCTGGCCAACGTGCCGGTGGTGTTCCTGGGCGGCGCGGCCGCCAGCCGCATTCCGCTCCGGCTCGTCCATCGCGTCGCGGCGCTCGCCTTCGTGGTGCTCGGCGTGCTCGCGCTGCTGGGCCACACCGGCCTTCAGACGGCGGCCGGCTCCAGGTAGGCGTAGCCGTTGAGCTCGCCCTCGTAGAAGCGCTTGAGCGCCTGGCTCTCGGCGATCGTCATGCGGCCGTCGCGGATGGCGCGCTCGCAGTCACGCGCCAGGGCCGGGTACAGCTCGGCCACGTCGTACTCCATGTACTCGAGCACCTTATTGGCCGTATCGCCCTTGACGATCTCCTCGATCCACCAGCCGCCCTCGTCGTGCAGGCGCACGTGCACCACGTGCGTGTCCCCGAACAGGTTGTGCAGATCGCCGAGGGTCTCCTGGTAGGCGCCCACCAGGAAGACGGCCAGGTAGTAGGGCTGGTCGGGCTTCAGTTCGTGCAGCTCGAGCGTCCTCTTCACGTCGCGCAGCGAGACGAAGTGGTCGATCTTGCCGTCGGAGTCGCAGGTGATGTCCGCGAGCACCGCGGCGCGCGTCGGGCGCTCGTCCAGGCGGTGGATCGGCATGATCGGGAAGAGCTGCTCGATCGCCCAGCTGTCCGGCAGCGACTGGAACACCGAGAAGTTGCAGAAGTAGGTGTCCGAGAGGATCGATTCGAGGTCCTCGAGTTCCTCGGGCAGCCGACCGAGCTTGCGGCACAGGTCGCGGATCTTCGCGCAGGTCGCCCAGTAGAGCCGCTCCGCCAGGCCGCGGAACTCGAGCGACAGCAGCCCCAGGTTGAACATCTGCAGCACCTGCTCGCGTGCGGTCAGGGCATCGTGGTAGCACTCGACCACGCGGCGCTCGCTCACCGTGCGATAGGCATCGAACAGGTCGAGGACCGGCTGCGGCACCTCCTCGCTGCCGGTGTAGTCGAGCGCGCGGTCGCCGGTGACCTGGAACTTGTCGAGCGCCGAGGAGCCCAGCACGTCGAAGATCAGCACGCTGTGGTAGGCGGCCACCGCGCGCCCGGACTCGCTGACGATCATCGGGTGCGGGATGTCGCGCGCGTTGCAGACGCTGGCGATGCGGTAGACCACGTCGTTCGCGTACTCGGCGAGCGTGTAGTTCATCGAGCTTGAGAAGTTGGTGCCGCTGCCGTCGTAGTCGACCCCGAGGCCGCCGCCGACGTCGATGTACTGCAGGCCGGCACCCATCAGCTTCAGCTCGGCATAGACGTGGGCGAGCTCGTTGATCGCCTCCTTCACGCGGCGGATGTCCTGCAGCTGGCTGCCGGGGTGGCAGTGCACCAGCTGCAGGCAGTCGAGCATGTCGTGGCTCTTGAGCACGTTGAACAGCTCGAGGATCTCGGTGATGAACAGCCCGAACTTGGATTTCTCGCCGGCCGAGGCGCTCCAGCGCCCCGATCCTTCGCTGTTGAGCTTCACGCGCACCCCGATGCGCGGGCGCACGCCGTAGTTCTTGGCGTGCTTGAGGATCAGGGCGAGCTCCTCGAAGTTCTCGACCACCGGGATGATCGTCCGGCCGAGCTTGGTCGCCAGCGTCACCGCCTCGATGTAGCTGTCGTCCTTGAAGCCGTTGCAGACGATCAGGCGCTCCGGGGCGTTCTCGGTCATGGCCATGACCGCGAGCAGCTCGGGCTTGGAGCCTGCCTCCAGGCCAAAGCCGAACTCCTTGCCGTAGCGGTACACCTCCTCGACGACCAGGCGCTGCTGGTTGACCTTGATCGGGAACACCGCCGCGTAGCGGTTCTTGTAGTCGTTCTCGGTGATGGCTTGCGCGAAGACGTCGTGCAGCCGGCGCAGGCGGTGCGCGAGGATGTCGGAGAAGCGCACCACCACCGGGGTGGTCAGATCGCGCGCCTTCAGTCCCTCGACCACCTCGTAGAGGTTGATCTCGTGCTGCGTGCTGGTGTCCGGACGCACCACCACCTGGCCGGACGCATTGACGTTGAAGTAGCCCTTGCCCCAGGCGGGCACGTTGTAGAGATCGAGCGAGTCCTCGATCCGCCAGGGTTGTGCGGGGTTCGCCTTGCGGCTGCTGCCGTTCTGGAGCTTGCTTTCCTCTGCCACGCGCGCGTTATATCAAAATTGCGCGCGATTTTTACGAGTGTTCATCGGCCGCGCGCGACCGGGTGTCCCGGGTCGCCGATCCACTCGCTCCACGACCCGCCGTACAGTCGCGCGCCCGGCAGGCCTGCGACTTCCAGCGCGAGCAGGTTGTGGCAGGCGGTGACGCCCGAGCCGCACATGGCGACGAGGTCGGCGGCGCTCGCCCCCGCCAGCGTTTGCTGCCAGCGCCGGCGCAGTTCCGCGGCGTCCAGGAAGCGCCCGTCGGCCCCCTGGTTGCCCGTGAACGGGTGGTTGCGCGCGCCGGGCACGTGCCCGGCGACCGGGTCGAGCGTTTCATTCTCGCCGGCGAAGCGGTCGGCCCCGCGCGCATCCACCAGCACGGTCTCGCCGCGCTCCAGCTCCCCGCGCCCGAGCGCCGCGGCGAGCTCGCTGCCGGTGACGGCCATGCCCGGCTGCGCGCGCCCGAGGAAGTGGCGGGGCGGGCGCACCGTCACCTCGCCGGTCAGCGGCAACCCGGCGCGCACCCAGGCGGCGAGCCCGCCGTCGAGCACCGCGACGCGCGTATGACCCAGCCAGCGCAGCAGCCACCACAGGCGAGCCGCATACATCCCCGGCCCCTGGTCGTAGGCCACGACCTGCACGCCCGCGTCGATCCCCCAGCGCCCGAAGGTCTGCGCCAGCGCCTGGGGCTGCGGCAGGGGATGACGCCCGCTGCCGGGTGCGCGCGCGGCTGAGAGGTCGCGCTCGAGGTCTGCGTACTGCGCGTGCGGGATGTGGCCTTCCGCCCAGGCCGCCGCGCCCCAGGCCGGCCGCTGCAGCTCGAAGCGGCAGTCGATCACCGCCCACTGCGGATTCTCGAGTTCGGCGCGCAGTGCCTGGGCGTCGATCAGTGTCGTGAACATGCGCTGCTCTCCGGGCCGGGGTCTGGCCCGCATTTTCTGCCCTGCACGGTTCCCGATACAATCAAGTCGAGCACGAACGCGGCGGGGGCAGGATGGCAATCGAGGTCTTCTGGGGCAGCGGCAGTCCGTTTGCCTGGCGGGTGCTGCTCGCGCTGGAGTTCAAGAAGCTGCCCTACGTGTCGCACCTGCTGCAGTTCTCCAAGCAGGAGCACAAGTCCCCGCAGATGCTCGCGCTCAACCCGCGCGGCCGCGTGCCGGTGCTCAAGGATGGCGACTACGTGTGCTTCGAGTCGCTCGCCATCCTCTACTACCTCGACCTCAAGTACCCGCGGCCGCGCATGTTCGGCGGCACGCCCGAGGAGGCCGGCACCATCATGCGGGTCATCTGCGAGTACCAGGCGTACATCGAGCCGCACGTGACCCGGATCGCGCGCGCGGTGTTCTCCGAGAAGGCGGATCTTGCGGCCGACGAGATCACCGAGGCCATGCACATCCTCGGTCGCGAGGCGCGCACCATCGAGGGCAGGCTGTCGAAGACCGACTGGATCGTCGGCGATGCCTACTCCGCCGCCGACATGGTGCTCTTCCCGGGCGTACAGCTGCTCAAGCGCGCGTTGGAGAAGCCGCGGGCGCAGCAACTCTCCTCGCGCTTCATGCCGATGGAGGTGAACTACCCCGCACTCGGCCGTTGGCTGGCGCGTGTTGCAGCGCAGCCGGGCTACGAGCGCACCTACCCGCCGCACTGGCGCGAGAGCTGACCGCCGCGCACGTCGCATTTCTGCGCCAGCGGGTCGCGGAAAAGCGCGCCGCCAGCGGCGCGAATTGATACCCTTCCGGCCAGCGCGCGAGCTGACGCGCAACTGGAGTACAAAGACGAGCATCATGAGTAACAATCACGAACACAAAGTGCACGTAGAGTTCCCCGGCCGCATCCTGATCGTGGGTTTCGGCAGCATCGGTCAGGGAGTGTTGCCCCTGATCTTGCGGCACATAGGTATTGCGCCGGAGCGCATCACCATCGTGAGCGCCGAGGACAAGGGCAGCGACGAGGCTGCAAAGTACGGCATCAAGTTCGTGACCGAACGCCTGACGCGCGAGAACTTCCGGCGCGTACTGAGCCCGCTCATGGGACGGGGCGACTTCCTGCTGAACGTCTCGGTCGAGGTCTCGAGCATCGCCCTCATCAAGCTGTGCTGGGAAAAGGGCGCGATGTACCTCGACACCTGCATCGAGCCCTGGCCCGGCGGCTACACCGATCCGACCGTGCCGCCCGGCAAGCGCACCAACTACATGCTGCGCGAGGAGGCCCTGGCGCTGCGCTCGGGCGAGCAGCGTTTCCCGACCGCCGTGCTCACGCACGGTGCCAACCCCGGTCTGGTCTCGCACTTCGTCAAGCAGGCGCTTCTGAACATCGCCAAGGACGTCGGCGTGGAGGTGGGCAAGCCGGCGACGCGCGGCGAGTGGGGTGCCTTGGCGCGCAAGGTCGGCATGAAGGTGGTGCACATCGCCGAACGCGACACGCAGGTCTCGAACAAGCCGAAGCTGCCCGGCGAGTTCGTCAACACCTGGTCGGTGGACGGTTTCGTCAGCGAGGGCGCGCAACCCTCCGAGATGGGCTGGGGTACGCACGAGCGCAACTTCCCGCGCGACGGCAAGCGCCACGAGTCCGGCTGCCTGGCGGCGATCTACCTGATGCAGCCGGGCGCCGGCACGCGGGTGCGTACCTGGACGCCCAAGGCCGGGCACTTCCACGGCTTCTGCATCACGCACGGCGAGGCGATCTCGATCGCCGACTACTACTCGGTGCGCGAGGGCTCGCAGGTGGCGTACCGGCCGACGGTGCACTATGCCTACCACCCGTGCGACTCGGCGGTGATGTCGGTGCACGAGCTGGCCGGCAACAACTACGTGCAGCAGCCGCGGCAGCGCATCCTCATGGACGAGATCACCGGCGGCATCGACGAGCTCGGCGTGCTGCTCGCCGGCCACAAGAAGAATGCCTACTGGTACGGCTCGCAGCTGTCGATCGAGGAGGCGCGCAAGCTCGCCCCCTACAACAACGCCACCAGCCTGCAGGTTTGCGTGGCGGTGCTCGCCGGGATGGTCTGGGCGATGGAGAACCCGAACATGGGTGTGGTCGAGCCGGACGAGATGGATTTCCGGCGCTGCCTGGAGGTGTGCATGCCCTACCTGGGTCCGGTGATCGGCGAGTACACGGAGTGGACCCCGCTGCACGAGCGCGAGCGCCTCTTTCCCGAGGACATCGACAAGAGCGACCCCTGGCAGTTCAAGAACGTGCGCGTGATCTTCTAGCCACGCCCGTCTGAGCGCCGGGGCGGGTACTCGATCCCCACCACCACCAGGGTACGCAGGCCCGCGGGCGTCTCGACGCTGAATTCCTCGTCGAGACGCCTGCGCATCAGCGCCCGCCCCAGGGGCGAGTCCATGCTCAGGTAACCGGGCGCGAGGTCGAACTCGTCCGGGCCCACCAGGCGGTGGCGCACCCGCAGGCCGCCCTCGTCCTCCAGCTCCACCCAGGCGCCGAAGAACACCCGGCGCGGGTCCGCGGGAGGCTGGTCCACCACGACCATGCCGTCCAGGCGCGCGCGCAGAAAGCGCACGCGGCGGTCGATCTCGCGCAGGCGCCGCTTGCCGTAGGTGTACTCGGCGTTCTCGGAGCGGTCCCCCTGCGCGGCCGCCGCGGCCACGGCCTGGGTCACGCGCGGGCGCTCCTCGCGCCACAGCTGGTCCAGCTCCGCGCGCAGGCGCTGCGCCCCCTCCGGGGTGATGTACTTCGAGCCGGCCTTCTCAGGCGGGCGAAAGCGGCCCATGCGCACGCATCCTGTGATTTATGTCGCATTCCCTTGTACCGCAATCCTGAGCTTTCTGTGGAGCGTCTCACGGACTGTGCCGGGCACGCGGTCTTAACCTGTGACCGTGGCTACCAAGTACTACACGCACTTCGTGACACACAAGGGCAAGGCGCCGAGCCCCGGCCCGGGCAACGAATGGAGTGGTGTGGTGGAGCTGCGCGAGCCGCTGACGCAAACGCGCGCGAACCGCGAGCTGCGCTCCTTGCTGGCACAGAGTTTTGACCTGGATTCGGACGACATCCGCATCCTGCACTGGGCACGACTGCACTGACACATCCCCTGGCGGACTTCCTTCCCTTCATCGAAGGTCCGCCCTTACCGACCCCAGGCCCATGGCCTGGGGTTTTTTTACGTCCGCTACCGCCCGCCATCCCCTGAAACGCGGCCTGCTGCTGCACTGCGGCGCCCGGAACCGCCCGTTTGCGCCCCGGGAGGGGCGCGAATCGACGCGCTTTCCTCGACCGTGGGACAATCCGCCTCCCCCCGGCATGGGGCGGGGGCATCATAAGGAGAAGCTCGATGCGTGCATGGTCAGTGGGCCTGTTGGCCTTCGCGGTGCTGTTCCTCTCCGGCTGCGGCTACAACAACCTTCAGCAGCAGGACGAGAGCGTCAAAGCCGCCTGGTCGGAAGTGGTGAACCAGTATCAGCGCCGGGCTGACCTGATCCCGAACCTCGTGAATACCGTGAAGGGCTATGCCGCCCAGGAGCAGAAGGTGCTCATCGGCGTCACCGAGGCGCGCGCCAAGGTGGGCTCGATCCAGGTGACGCCCGAGGTGCTCAACAACCCGGAGCTGTTCGCCAAGTACCAGGCCGCGCAGAACCAGCTCACCAGCGCCCTGAAGAGCCTGTTCGCGGTCACCGAGAACTACCCGCAGCTGAAGTCCGACCAGAACTTCCGCGACCTGCAGTCGCAGATCGAGGGGACGGAGAACCGGGTCACCGTGGCGCGCAACCGCTACATCCAGGCAGTGCAGAGCTACAACGTGACCGTGCGCCAGTTCCCGGTGAACCTGACCGCCAAGATGTTCGGCTTCCAGGTGAAGCCGAACTTCACCGTTGCCAACGAGTCGCAGATCTCCACCGCCCCCACGGTGAGCTTCGACACCTCGACGCCGGGCACCCCGGCGCCGGCACCCTCGGGCCAGCCCGCCACGCAATGATCCGCAGCCTCCCGCGCGCGACGCTGCTCGCCGGATTCGCGCTGCTGTGGCTCCTGGGCGCGGCCTTCCCGGCCGCCGCCCAGGGCCTGCAGCCGATCCCCAAGCTCACCGCGCGCGTCACCGACCTCACCGGCACGCTCACCGCCGAGCAGCAGGGCGCGCTCGAGCAGAAGCTGACGGCGTTCGAGGCCGCCAAGGGCACTCAGCTGGCGGTCCTGATCGTTCCCAGCACCCAGCCGGAGGAGATCGAGCAGTACTCGATCCGGGTCGTCGACCAGTGGAAGCTCGGCCGCCAGAAGGTCGATGATGGGGCGCTGCTGCTCATCGCCAAGAACGACCGGCGCGTGCGTATCGAGGTGGGCCGGGGCCTGGAGGGCGTCCTCACCGATGCGATGTCCAACCGCATCATCTCCGAGACGATCCGCCCGGCCTTCAAGGAGGGCAATTACTACGCCGGCATCGATTCGGGCCTGGACCAGATGATCAAGCTCATCGACGGGGAGCCGCTGCCCCCGCCGGAGCCGGCCTGGCAGCAGGGCCGCCACGGCGGCGCGGACCTCTTCCCGCAGCTGCTGTTCGCGGTCCTGATCGGCTCGGTGCTGCTGCGGCGGATCTTCGGGCGCACGCTCGGGGCGGCCCTGACCGGCGTCGGTGCCGGAGGCCTGGTGTACCTGGGCGGCTACGCCCTGGCGCTCGCCGGCCTGGCCGCGGTCGCCGGCTTCCTGTTCACGCTGCTGATGGGCTTTGCCGGCGGCGGCAGCGGCTGGACCACCCGCGGCGGCGGACTGGGCGGCGGGTTCAGTGGCGGCTTTGGCGGGGGCGGCTTCGGCGGCGGGGGCGGTGGCTTCGGCGGCGGCGGCGGCGGGTTCAGTGGCGGCGGCGCCTCGGGCAGCTGGTAGGGGGGCGAGCCGATGATCTTCCGCATCCTGCGCCACGTCTTCACCACGCGCTACAGCACGCGCCGGCACTTCCCGCGGCGCGTGCGCGACTCCATCGAGAAGGCCATCGCGGAGTGCGAAGGCCGCCACGGCGGCGAGATCCGCTTCGTCATCGAGACCGCGTTCGACGTGCCGGAGGTGTGGCGCGGCCTGTCGCCGCGGCAGCGGGCGCTGCAGCTGTTCGGCCAGTTCGGTGTCTGGGACACCGCGCACAACAACGGCGTCCTCATCTACGTGCTCATGGCCGACCACGACGTGGAGATCGTCGCCGACCGCGGCATCGCCTCGCAGGTGCCGCAGGCGGAGTGGCAGGCGGTCTGCCGGCAGATGGAGCAGCACTTTCGCGCCGGGCGCTTCGAGGAGGGCTCGATCATGGGGATCGTCGGGGTCGGCGGCCTGCTCGGACGCCACTTTCCCGGCACGCGCCGCAGCGACAACGAGCTGCCGAACCAGCCGGTCCTGCTGTAGTGCATCACCGACAATCGATGGGGCCCCGGATGGGCCATAATTCGCGCCCATGAAGACCCGTCACTCCCGCGCCCTGGGCGCGCTGCTGCTGTGCGCCGCCCTGGCTGGCTGCTCCCTGTTCGGCGACCTGCACAAGAAGGCGCCGCCGCCGCCACCCCCGCCGCCGCCCCCGCCCCCGGAACTGCCCATGCCGGTGGCCAACCAGCGCTTCGAGCTCAGCCCCGGCGACGACGTGGTCGGGGTGGTGCAGGTCGTGCACACCTCCAAGGAGGACACGCTGGCGGATGTCGCCCGGCGCTTCAACGTCGGCTACGAGGAGATCGTGCGCGCCAACCCCAAGGTGGACGCCTGGCTGCCGGGGGAGGGGACCGAGGTGATCGTGCCCTCCCAGTTCGTGCTGCCCGAGGCCCCGCGCACCGGGCTGGTCATCAACATCCCCTCGATGCGCATCTTCTATTTCCCGCCGGCCAAGAAGGGCGAGAAGCAGGTCGTGTTCACCCACCCGATCGGCATCGGCAAGATGGGCTGGCGCACGCCGGAAGGGGTGACCAAGATCACCCGCCGGCAAAAGGACCCGACCTGGCACGTGCCGGTATCGGTGCGCAAGGAGCACCACGACAACGGCGAGGACCTCGAGCCGGTCATCGGGCCCGGGCCCGACAATCCCCTCGGCCGGTACGCCTTCTACCTGGAGTGGCCGAGCTACCTCATCCACGGCACCAACAAGCCCTCCGGCGTGGGCCTGCGTTCCAGCCACGGCTGCATGCGCCTCTACCCCGAGGACATCGAGCAGTTCTTCAACATGATCCCGGTCGGCACGCAGGTGCGCGTCGTGAACCAGCCGTTCGTGCTCGGCTGGCACGAGGGGCAGCTCTACCTGCAGCCCTACGATGTGCTCGAGGACGACACGCGCGACTGGAAGAAAGGCCAGCAGAAGCTGCTGAGCAAGTCCCTCGCGCCGCGGCTGCAGCAGGACCTGAAGGAGCACAAGCAGGAGATCGACTGGAAGCTGGTCGCCTCCCTCAGCCGGGACCCGCTCGGCGTGCCGGTGCCGGTCAGCGGCACCGATGCCAGCCTCGAGCAGGTGCTGGCCTCGGCTACGCGCGTGCAGAACGTGCTGCCGCCGCACTCCAGCTGGGACGGCAGGTCGGACCTGCCGATGGACGAGACCACCTTCAAGCAGATGATGTCGGATGCCGAGCCGAAGCCGGACGTGCCGGCCGCCGCGCCCACGCCCGTCTCCACCAAGCCGGCCAAGCCGAACAACGCGCCCAAGAGCGGCGGCTGAGCGCCCGTCGGCGGATGAGTATTCTGTCACCCTGGCTGCAGCTGATGCTCGCGGAGATCGCCCGCAAGCAGGAAGACCTCGACGGCGCGCGGCGCGAGGCGCAGCGCCGCATTGCCGAGCAGCCGCCCCCACCACGCGCGCCCGCCGAGCAACACGCCCGACGCGGCTGAGTTATGACCGTCGCGCCGGCCGGAAGGCCACCGGCTGACGGGACGCTGTGTTAGAGTCGCGCCGGCAATCCCAAGAGGCGCTTGAGTGGCCGACAGCCCCGCGTCCGGCGTACAACTCGCACAACAAAGCCGCACGGAACCCGCGATCGAGCGCGTGCCGACAGGCGTGGTCGCCTTCGTCGGGCGCACGCTCAAGGGCCCGGTCAATCACGCCGTCGCCGTGCGCAGCTTCGTGGAGTTCCAGCAGCGCTTCGGCGGGCTCTGGCAGCCCTCCACCCTCTCGTACGCGATCGAGCAGTTCTTCGAGAACGGCGGCCGCGAGGCGCGCATCGTGCGCGTCGTCAACGGCGCGCGTCCCCCGACGCTCAACCTGCCCGCGGGCGACGGGGTGCTGCGCCTCACCGCCATCAATCCCGGTTCGCGCGAGTATCTGCGCGCCTCGGTCGACTACGACGGCCTGCAGCCCGGCGAGCAGGAGTACTTCAACCTGGTGGTGCAGCGGGTGCGTACCGCAGGCTCCGAGCTGGTCGAGGACCAGGAGATCTACCGGCGCATCAGCATCACGCCGGGCGCGGCGCGCTGCGTGCGCGAAGTGCTGCTCGAGTCGCACCTGGTGCGCACGCTCGGCACGCTCCCCGCGGTGCGCCCCGAGCGCAGTGCCGGCGGCCCGGGCGGTGTCGCCGCCGGCTACACCCTGTCCAACCCCGACGGCGACGACGGGGCGCCGCTCACCGACTACGACATCATCGGCGCGGCGGCCCGCAACTCCGGCCTGTTCGCACTGGCCGGACTGCAGAGCTTCAACATGCTGTGCATCCCCCCGCTCACCCGCGACCGCGACGTGGGGCTGTCGACGCTGCTGGTCGCCGCGCGCATCTGCCGCGAGCGGCACGCGCTGCTGGTCGTCGACCCGCCCGCGGACTGGACCACGCCGCGCGCCGCCCTGGATGCCCTGCGCCTGTGGCCGTTCCGCAGCGACAGCGCGGTCATGTACTACCCGCGCGTGCACGCCTTCGACCGGCTGCGCGGCCGTGTGGAGGTCTTCAGCTCCTGCGGCGCGGCCGCCGGGATGATCGCCCGCTCCGACGAGACCTGGCCGGTGTGGGCGGCCGCCGAAAGCGAGGAGGCCATCCTGCGCCCGGGCCTGCGCCCCGCGGTGGCCGTCAGCGAGGCCGACCGGGCACGCCTGGCCCAGGCCGGTATCAATACCTTCGTTTCCGTGCGCAGCGGGGCGCGCAGCGGCGTCAGCCCGCGCACGCTCTCAGGCAGCGGCACGTCCGACTGGCGCTACCTGTCGGCCCGGCGCCTGGCGCTGTTCGTGGCCGCGAGCATCGAGCAGGGCACGCGCTGGACCCTGCTCGAGCACAACGGTCCGGCCCTGTGGGTGCGTGCCCAGGCGCAGGTCGAGGCCTTCCTCGACGGCCTGGCCGAGCAGGGCGCCTTCGCGGGGACGATCGCCGACGAGACGCATTTCGTGATCGCGGACGAGCGCGTCAACACCCCGGCGAGCCTCGCCGAGGGCAAGTTCAACCTGCTGTTCGGCTTTGCGACCAGCAAGCCGGGTGCCTTCGACACCTGGCTGGTCACCCACCGCGCCGGCCACAGCCGCGTGCGTCCGGTGTCGGTCAACCGCTCCGCCACCTCCCGCAACCGGGTGGAGTGGGAGATCGAGACCGCGATCCTGCGGCACTAGCGGCCGGTTCAGGGCTCTCCGAAGCCTCCGCCGCCGGGGGTGAACACGGTGAGCTCATCGCCCGCGGCCACCTCGAACCGTGCCGTAGCCCCCAGCACCTCGACCCTGCCGTCGCACCTTTGCAGCTGCGCCGCCCCCGGCGTGGCGCTGTGCCCGCCCGCGAGGCCGAAGGGGGCGATGCGGCGGTGGTTGGCCAGCAAGGCACCGCTCAGCGGCGCGCGGAACTGCATGCGCCGCACCGTCCCGGCGCCGCCGCTCCAGCGGCCGCGGCCGCCCGAGCCGCGCCGGATCGAGAACTCGCGCAGCAGCAGCGGGAACTCGGCCTCGAGGATCTCCGGGTCCGTGAGCCGCGAGTTGGTCATGTGCGTCTGCACCGCGTCGCAGCCGGCAAAGCCCGGCCCGGCCCCGGCACCGCCGCAGATGGTCTCGTAGTACTGCAGGCGGGCATCGCCGAAGGTGAGGTTGTTCATGGTGCCCTGCGAGGCCGCCAGCAGCCCGAGGGCGCCGTACAGGGTGTCGACGATGCACTGCGAGGTCTCGACGTTGCCGGCCGCGACCGCCGCGGGGGCCTTCGGATCCAGCAGCGAGCCCGGCGGGATGATGATCTGCAGCGGTGCGAGGCAGCCCTCGTTGAGCGGAATGGGGGCATCGATCAGGGTGCGGAACACGTACAGCACCGCCGCCATGCACACCGCCCGCGGGGCGTTGAAGTTGTGCGCGCCCTGCACGGAGGTCCCGGTGAAGTCGATGCGCGCGCAGCGGAGCACCGCATCCACCGCGATGGCCACGGCGATGGCGTCGCCGTTGTCCATCTCGTAGCGGAAACTGCCACCGCTGAGCGCCGCGATGGCCGTGCGCACGCACTCCTCGGCGTTGGCCTGCACCGCGCGCATGTAGCGGTGCACCGTGTCCAGCCCGTGGCGCTGCACCGCGCGCTCGATCTCGGCGACGCCGCGCGCATTGGCCGCAAGCTGCGCGCGCAGGTCCGCGACGTTCTGGTCCGGCCGGCGCGCCGGCCAGGGTCCGGCGGCGAGCGCGGCACGCAGTGCCGGCTCGTTGAAGGTGCCGGCACTGACCAGCGCGAAGCACTCGAACAGGATACCTTCCTCGCCGATGTCGCGGCTGAAGGGCGGCATGGAGCCCGGGGTCATGCCGCCGATGTCGGCATGGTGCGCGCGCGAGGCGACGAAGAAGTCCGCTCGCGCACCCCCGCCCATGAACACCGGCGTCACCACGGTCATGTCCGGCAGGTGCGTGCCGCCGTGGTAGGGGCTGTTGATCAGCCAGGCGTCGCCGCGCCGCAGGCACGGCTGTGCGGCCAGCACTGCGCGCACGCTCGCCCCCATGGAGCCAAGGTGCACGGGCATGTGCGGGGCATTGGCCACCAGGCCGCCGTCGCTGTCGAACAGGGCACAGGAGTAGTCCAGGCGCTCGCGGATGTTCACCGACTGGGCGGTGGCCTTGAGGACCTCGCCCATCTGCTCGGCGATGTGCATGAACAGGTTGTTGAAGATCTCGAGCCGCGCCGGGTCGATGCCGTCGCTCGCCCCCTGCGGCGCGGCACCGGCATCCTCGAGCAGCACCGAGCCATCGGGCAGCACCCGGGCCACCCAGCCCGGCTCGAGTACGAGCGTGCTCAGGGGTTCGACGATCAGGGCGGGGCCTGCCACCGCGCCGCCGAGCGAGCTCATCGGCAGCATCGGCACCTCGCGCCAGCCGTCGAACCAGGCGCGCGCCATGCCACCCGCTGCTGCAGGGGTGCCCGCGGCAGGCATGCGCAGCGTCGCATCGTCCACCGAGGCGCAGCGCGCCTCCACCCGCAAGGCCTCGATGCGCACGCTGAGCGAGCGGGCGGCAAAGCCGAAGCGCCGCAGGTGTTCGGCGTGAAAGCGCTCGCGCAGCGCGGCCAGCGGTGCCCATGGCAGCGACAGCGAGATGTCGCTGTCGCCGGCGCGCAGCTCCAGCAGCTGCTCGCAGCGCACCGTCGCGGTGCCGCCGCGGGCGCTGAGTTCGGCGCGCGCCTGTGACTCCAGGCCCGCCAGCGCGGCCTCGGCGGCTGCGAGGCCCTCTGCGTCCAGCTCGCGCCGCAGGCTGGCGCGTCGCACCGCCAGGCGGTCGGCGACGCCGACACCAAAGGCCGACAGCACGCTGGCCAGCGGGTGCACCAGGATCCGACGCGTGCCGGCGGCACGCGCCACCTGGCAGGCATGCTGCCCGGCGGCGCCGCCGAAGCAGAACAGCGTGAAGTCCTGCGTATCCAGCCCCTGGCGCGTGGCGACGTGCCGTATCGCATTGGCCATCGCCTCCACTGCCACCTCGAGGAACGCCTCGGCGAGGCGCTCGCGCGGCCCGCCGCCGACCGCGGCGGCGAGCGCTTCGAACGCGGTGGCG
Source organism: Pseudomonadota bacterium (assembly GCA_018240525.1). Classification (GTDB taxonomy): domain Bacteria; phylum Pseudomonadota; class Gammaproteobacteria; order Steroidobacterales; family Steroidobacteraceae; genus 13-2-20CM-66-19. The sequence continues at coordinate 720,987 of JAFEFN010000013.1, read as the reverse complement.
ACCGCGGCCTCGTCGATGGGCGCATCCCCGCCGGGCCCGAACACGCGCGGCATGGTGTCGGCGCGCAGGTGACCGAGCAGCACCTGCACGTCCGTGAGGGTGAGCGGGCCGCCGCGGCCATAGCAGGCCGGCCCCGGCTGCGCGCCCGCGGACCCCGGGCCCACGGCAAGGCGGCCGTCGCGGAAGGCGAGCACCGAGCCGCCCCCGGCGGCGATGGTGTGCACGTCGAGCATCGGCTGGGTCAGGCGCACCCCCGCGATGAGGTGCTCGAAGCGTTGCGGCAGCTCGGCATCGACCAGCGACACGTCGGTGGAGGTGCCACCCATGTCGAAGCCGATGAGGCGCGGCATCCCGAGGCGCCGCCCCACCCACTGCATGCCGATCACCCCGCCGGCAGGTCCTGACAGCACGCTCGCCATGGCGTGGAAGCTGGCGGCATCGGCGAGGCCACCGTTGCTTTGCATGAGGGCGAGCTGCGCCCCGGGGTCGAGCAAATGCAGCTGCGCGGCGAGGTCCTGCACGTAGGCGCGCAGCGGCAGGGCGAGGTAGGCGTTCAGCACCGTCGTGCCGGCACGCGTGACGTAGCGCGCCAGCGGCGACAGCTCGTGGCTGACCGAGACTTCCGCGAAGCCCAGCTCGCGGGCGCAGCGGGCTGCGAGCCGCTCGTGTTCGGGGTGCGCCCAGCCGTGCAGGAACACGATCGCCACGGCGCGGCGCCCGGCGCGCCGCGCGCGCATGAGCTCGGCACGCAGCTTCTCGAGGTCGAGGGCGGTGAGGACCGCGCCGCGCACGTCGATGCGCTCGTCCGCCTCGATCACCTCGCCGTACAGCTGCTCGGCCGGCATCACGTGGCGCGCGAAGATGTCGGGGCGCTCCTGATAGCCGATGCGCAGGCCGTCGCCGAAGCCGGCCGTGGTCACCAGCACGACCGGCTCGCCGCTGCGGGTCAGGAGCGCGTTGGTGGCCACCGTGGTGCCGACCTTGACGAGCTCGACGGCGGCGCCGTCGCCGGCGGCGGCGCGCATGGCGCGGGCGGCCTCGAGGCCGGGATCGGCGCCGCCTGCGCCCGTCGAGGGCACCTTGCGCACGTGCAGCTGCCCCCGGGGGGACAGGCCGAGCACGTCCGTGAAGGTGCCGCCGCGGTCGATCCAGAACTGCCAGCCGCGGCCTGATTGGCTTAACGAATCCATTGCCTGCATTATTCGCGCATGCAGTCCGCAGGCCCAGCGACCGCGATGCCCCCATGCACGAAGCCCTGACTTCCCGACACGTCGTTTTCTCGCACGGCAAGGAAAGCGGCCCCTGGGGTCGCAAGATCTCGGCGCTGGCCGAGGTGGCGCGCTCGGAAGGCTACGAGTCGCACTCGGTCGACTACCGCGGCATCGAGGAGCCGCGGGCGCGCGTGGCGCGCCTGGTCGAGTTCTGCAAGGAGCTCAGCGGCGACCTGGTGCTGGTCGGCTCCAGCCTGGGCGGGTACATCGCCGTGGCATCCGCATCGCTGCTGCATGCGCGCGGCCTGTTCCTCATGGCGCCGGCGCTGTACGTGGAGGGGCTGCCGGAGCTGCGCGCCGGCATCGTCGACTGCTCGACGAGCATCGTGCACGGCTGGCGCGACGACGTCGTCCCCTTCGAGCACAGCGTGCGCTTCGCGCAGACCTACAAGGCCGCCCTGCACCTGCTGGAGAGTGATCATCGCCTGCACAATCAATTGCGCGTCATCCAGTACCTGTTCGAGTACTTCCTCATAGCCCTGGACCTGCCGGCGATCGCCTTCGAGTGATTCAGCGGTGCTCGCGGATCGCGCGGGCCGCCAGCCTGTCGACCAGCGCCGGCGCCAGCAGGCGCGCCCAGCGCGCCAGCCGCCCGCGCGCCGAGGTGACCAGCAGTCGCTGCCGGCGCTGCATCGCCCCGGCGATCAGCGCCGCGCAGCGCTCGGCGCTCATGATCCGGCCCTCGTCCATCGGCGTCTGCCCGAGCGGCCGCCCGTCCGGCCCGGTGGCGCGGCGGTGGATCTGGCTGACCACGAAATCCGGGGCGACGATGGTCACGTCCACCCCGCTGCCGCGCAGCTCGATGCGCAGGGACTCGAAGAACCCCACCATGGCGTGCTTGCTGGCCGCGTAACCGGTGCGCTCGGGCACGCCGGTGAGGCCGGCGACGCTGGCCACGGCGACCAGCAGGCCGCGCGCCGCCTTCAGGTGCGGGAGCGCGGCGGCGGTCATGTGCACGGCACCGAGCAGGTTCACCTGCAGCAGCCGCTCGTAGACGCTGAAGTCGGTGACCGCATCGAAGCGTGCCCACATGGTGATGCCGGCGTTGTTGACCAGGGCATCGAGACCCCCGAAGCGCGCCACGGCGTGGGCGACGCAGGCCGCGCACTGCTGCGGCTGGGCGACGTCGGTGGTGACGGCCTCGGCCTCGGCACCGAGCGCTGCACAGGCACGCGCCAGTTCCGCCAGGCGCGCGGCATCGCGCGCCGCCAGCACCAGCCTGGCGCCCTGCGCGGCCAGCACCAGCGCCAGTTCGCGGCCGATGCCCTCGGAGGCCCCCGTGATGAGGACGACCTTGCCGGTGAATGCAGCCATTTGTAACCATGCCCCGTTGACGCGCCGCGGCGCGGCGACGGGTCCATGATAACGGCCATGAACTGGTTCCTGCGTCGCGTAGTGGTCTGGTGGGTGCGCTTCAGGGTGCGCCCGGACAACGCCGCGGCGCTGCTGCGGGGACGGCGGCACCCGGTGTGTTACGTCCTCGAGCAGCGCAGCGGCATCGACCTGGCCGTTCTGCAGCAGGCCTGCCAGGAGCTGCAGCTGCCGCGACCGGCCGCCCCGCTCGGTGGCGGCACGAGCGGCCTGCGGTCCTACGCCTTCCTGGTGCGCCAGCGCGGCCCGGGCGGGGTGCGCCGCCCGCCGCCGCACCTCGCGCAGATGATCCGGGTGCTGCGCGAGGACCCCGCCGCCGATTTCGACCTGGTGCCGGCGGCGGTGTACTGGGGCCGGGCACCGCAGCGCGAGTCCTCGTGGCTGCGCCTGCTGCTGGATGATGACTGGGCGATCACCAGCCGCCTGCGCAAGTTCCTGCAGGTGATCTTCAACGGGCGCAACACGCTGCTCGAGCTCGACGAACCGGTGTCGCTGCGCGAGCTGCTCGGCGCGAGCCTCGCGGTCGCCACCCGCGGGCGGCGCGTGGTACGCAGCCTGCGCGAGCTCTACCGGCGGCGGCGCGCCGCGCGCATCGGTCCGGACCTCTCGCACCGCCGCACCCTGGTCAACGGCGTCCTGAACACGCGCGCGGTGCGGCGCGCCGTGGCACAGGAGATGCGCAACGCGCAGCTGCCACGGCGCAAGGCGCTGCTGCGGGCCCGTGGCTACGCGCTGGAGATCGCCGCGAACTACTCGCACGTGTTCGTGCGCTTCCTCGCCAGCGTCTTCGCGCGGCTGTGGAACCGCCTGTACGACGGGGTGGAATTCGGCAATGCCGCGACCCTCGAGCAGGTGGCCGAGGGCAACGAGATCATCTACGTGCCCTGCCACCGCAGCCACATGGACTACCTGCTGCTGAGCTACGCGGTGTACGTGCACGGCTTTGCCGTCGCGCACATCGCCGCCGGGGTCAACCTCGACCTGCCGGTCATCGGGCGCCTGCTGCGCAAGGGCGGCGCCTTCTTCATCCGCCGCTCCTTCCGCGGCAATGCGCTGTACGGGGCGGTGCTCACCAATTACCTGGCGGCGATCATGGCCCGCGGCCACCCCATCGAGTACTTCATCGAGGGCGGCCGCAGCCGTACCGGGCGGCTGCTGCAGCCCAAGACCGGCATGCTCAGCATGACCGTGCGCAGCTTCCTGCAGGAGCCGGTGCGCCCGGTGGTGTTCGTGCCGGTGTATTTCGGCTACGAGCGCCTGGTCGAGGGCGGCACCTACGTCGGCGAGCTGTCCGGGCGGCCGAAGGAGAAGGAAAGCGTGCTGGGGCTGCTCAGGTCCTGGCGGGTGCTGCGGGAGCGCTTCGGCAAGGTGTACGTGAACCTCGGCGAACCGATCGCGCTCGCCCAGGTGCTGGACCGTCACAACGGCCAGTGGCGCACGCAGCGCTTCGGGGAGTCGACCCCCGCCCCCTGGGTGGGGGGCGCGGTGGAGGAGCTGGCGGGCACCATCATGCGCAACATCAACGCCGCCGCGGTCGTCACGCCGGTCAACCTGCTGGCGCTGGCGCTGCTGGCCATGCCGCGCCAGGCGCTGCCCGAGGCCGACCTGGTGCGCCAGCTGGAGCTGTACCGGACGCTGCTCGGGCAGTTCCCCTACAGCGACCGGGTGTCGGTCACGGCGCTCAGCGGCGCGCAGATGATCGACTATGGCATCGAACTGAAGATGATCAGCCGCGAGGTGCAGCCGCTCGGCGATATCGTGCGCATGAGCGAGGCGAGCGCGGTGCTGGCGACCTACTTCCGCAACAACATCCTGCACCTGTTCGCGCTGCCCTCGCTGCTCGCCTGCGCCTTCGGCAGCAACGCCGCCATCCCGCGTGCCGACCTGCAGCGCCTGGCGGGGCGCATCTACCCGTACGTGGCGGCCGAGCTGTTCCTGCGCTGGCCGGAGAGCGAGGTGGCCCAGGCGGTGGACCGGGCCCTGGCGGCCATGGGCGACCTGGGACTGCTCGAGGCCGACCCGGCGGTACAGGGCTGGCGGCGCGCCCCGCCGGCCTCCGCACAGGCCATGCAGCTGTCGCTCCTCGCGCAACCGACGCTGCAGACCATCGAGCGCTACTACATGGCGGTGGCGCAGCTGGTCAGCGCCGGCAGCGGCGCGATCAGTCAGGCCACGCTCGAGAAGCGCTGCCAGCTCACCGCGCAGCGCATGACGCAGCTGTACGGCCTGAACTCGCCGGAGTTCTTCGATCCGGCGCTGTTCGGCAACTTCATCGGACTGCTGCGCCGGCGCGGGGTCATCCGCGCCAGTGCGGCCGGCGAGCTCGAGTTCGACGAGGTGCTGCTGCGCGTGGCGCAGGACGCGCAGTTGGTGCTCAGCGAGCAGCTGCGCCACAGTATCCTCCAAGTCATGCACGCCTGAAACGGCTTGCCGCCCCGCACGGGTGGGTAATAGACTGATCGGACTCAGGGTTTTTGTGCCCCGGGCGAACGAACAATAAGGCGCTGCGGTTTTCTGTCGCACCGCCGCCACGGTGGTGCCGGCAACGGTTTCCAGGCAGCGGGCCAAAAGTGCCCGCGGTGCCTCGGTCGGAGAGGGGGACACGTGAGGAAGATAACGACGCGGCGCCATGCGCCATTCGCCGTTGCTGCAGTCGCCGCCGGAACCGCACTGGGCGCCTGGTCCGGCGCCCACGCCGTCAGCTTCCAGGGCAGCGGCGACTGGAGTGGCAGCTGGGACACCACCATCAGCTACGGTCAGGGCTGGCGCGTCGGCAAACCCGACTGCCGCCTCATCGGCAGCGCCGACGGCGGCTGCGGCTACTCGCCGAACATCGACGACGGCGACCTGAACTACCTTGGGCGCGCCGTGTACAGCAAGGTCCTCAAGGGCGTCACCGAGCTGTCCCTGAACTACAAGGACAAGGGGGGCATCTTCCTGCGCGGCGACGGGCTATACGACTTCGCGGTCGAGAACGGCGATACCGACCGCACGCCGCTGTCGCACGATGCCAAGAACCTCGTCGGCAGCTATACCCGGCTGCTCGACGCCTTCGGGTTCTGGCGCTTCAGCCTGGCCGGCATGCCCTCCGAGCTCCGCGCCGGGCAGCAGGTGGTCAGCTGGGGCGAGAGCACCTTCATCCAGGGCGGCCTCAACCAGGTGAACCACTTCGACGTCTCGGCCCTGCGCGTGCCGGGCGCCGAGCTCAAGGAGGCGCTGCTGCCCGACCCCATGGTCGTGTTCAACTCGCAGCTCACGCAGAACCTGAGTACCCAGCTGCTGTACCTGCTGGCCTGGCACGAGACCCTGCCCGAGCCGTCCGGGTCCTACTTCAGCACCAACGACTTCGCCACCCCGGGCGGGCGGCATGTCGTGCTCGGCTTCGGCACGATCTCGGACCTGGGCGTGGACTTCGGCCCCCTCGGCGGCCCCTTCATCAAGGATTTCCAGCAGATCGACCGCATCCCGGACCACAAGCCGCCGGACTCCGGCCAGTACGGCATCAATTTCAAGCTCTACCTGCCCAACTTCAGCCAGGGCACGCAGCTGGGCTTCTACTTCCTCAACTACACCAGCCGCCTGCCGATCGTCTCCTCCACCACCGGCACGCCGGCCGGCATCGGCAACGGTTACGGGGCGGCCACCGCGGTGGCCGGTGCGGCCCAGGCCCTGGCCGCCGGGCTGCCCTTCCAGGCCGCCGTCGCGGCCGGCGCCCAGGCGGGCGTGCAGGCCGCGGCCGGCAACCACGGCAACCTGAGCTTGGCGACCGCCACGCAGTACGCCACCATCGGGGCCAACACGCTGCTGTCCGGCGGTAACGTCGCCGCACAGGCACAGGCCTTCGGCGTCAACGAGTACGGCAAGACGGCCAACTATTACGACGAGTTCCCGCAGAACATCAAGCTGCTGGGTGTCTCCTTCAACACGCAGATCCAGAAGACCGGGACCGCGCTGCAGGGCGAGGTCGCCTACCGGCACGACGTGCCGCTGCAGGTCGATGACGTCGAGCTGCTCAATGCCGCGCTCACCCCGTTCGAGGGGGCGGTGGCCACCCTGCAGCACGAGCCGGTGAGCACGCCGGGCAACTGCCAGCCGCAGTCGCCGACGCCGGTGACCGGCTGCGCGCAGCTCGGTGCCTACGGGCCGACGCAGACCGTCCGCGGCTACGTGCTCAAGGACACCTGGCAGGGCCAGTTCACCGCCACGCAGGTCTTCTCGAACGTGCTCAAGGCCTCCCAGGCGGTCGTGCTGCTCGAGGCCGCCGTCGACTACGTCCCCGGGCTCGAGAACAAGTACAGCGGCGGACCTTTTGGACTCGGCCTGCGCTACGAGGCCCCCGGCACCAACCTCGGTGGCAGCCCGCAACTGGGCAGCTATCCGCAGTACCCGACGCTGTACGAGCCGGGCTCGGCCTATCCGACCAGCACCTCGTGGGGCTACGTCGTGGCCGCGCGCCTGGAGTACGCCAACCTGATCGCCTCTTGGAACGTCCTGCCGCACCTGACCTGGAGTCATGACGTGAGCGGCGTCTCGCCCGGTCCCGGCGGGAATTTCATCGAGGGCCGGCATGCGCTGACACTCGGAGTCGGCGCCTCCTTGCGGTCCAAGTGGGACTTCGACGTGTCCTATACGCAGTACGGAGGGGCGGGCCAGTACAACCTGCTCAACGACCGCGACTTCGTCACGGCCAGCGTCAAGTACTCGTTCTGACGCGGCCTGACGCCGGCGATGCCCGCAAGGTCTGAAGGAGCTGCAATGAAGACTCTCATCCGGTTCGCCGCCGCAGCCACGCTGTTCGCACCCGTGGCGTGGGCCGCGGTCAGCCCACAGGAAGCGGCACATCTGGGCCAGGACCTCACCCCGCTGGGCGGGGAGAAGGCCGGCAATGCCGACGGCAGCATCCCGGCCTGGAGCGGCGGCATCAAGTCCGCCGCCGAGGCCGGCTTCCCGAACTACAAGTCCGGCGAGCACCACCCGGATCCCTACGCGGCCGACAAGCCGCTGTTCACGATCACCGAGGCGAATGCGGCCCAATATGCCGCCAAGCTCACCGAGGGCCACAAGGCGCTGCTCAAGGCCTACCCCGACTACAAGATGGTGGTCTACCCGACGCACCGCAGCGCCGCCGCGCCCGAGAGCGTCTACGAGGCCACCAAGCGCATCGCCACCACCGCCGCGCTGGTGCCCGACGGCAATGGCATCACCGGCGCCGTCGGCGGCACGCCGTTCCCGATCCCGAAGTCCGGGCTGGAGGTCTACTGGAACCACGTCACCCGCTACCGCGGGCTGGCGGCCGCGCGCCAGATCGGTCAGGTACCGGTCGAGCCCGGCGGCAACTACACCGTGGTGAACCTGAAGGAGGAGTTCTTCTTCCCGTATTACGTGCCGGGCATGACCGAGGCCGGCCTCGACAACATCATCGTCTACTTCATCCAGGAGACCACCGCGCCGGCACGCCTGGCGGGCGAAGTGCTGCTGGTGCAGGAGACCATGAACCAGTCCAAGGACTCGCGCCGCGCCTGGATCTACAACCCCGGGCAGCGTCGCGTGCGCCGCGCGCCCAACGTCGCCTTCGACAACCCCGGCACGAACTCGGACAACCAGCGCACCGATGACCAGTTCGACATGTACAACGGCAGCCCGCAGCGCTACGACTGGAAGCTGGTCGGCAAGAAGGAAATCTACGTCCCCTACAACGCCTACCAGCTGCAGAGCCCGAAGATCAAGTACAGCGAGCTGCTGCAGAAGAACCACATCAAGCAGGACTACGCCCGCTACGAGCTGCACCGCGTCTGGGTCGTGGACGCCACCTTGAAGCCCGGCGTCAGCCACATCTACTCGCGCCGCACGCTCTACGTCGACGAGGACTCCTGGCAGATCCTGGCGGTCGACTGCTACGACAGCCGCGGCAAGCTGTGGCGCGTCCAGGAAGGCCACGCCATCAACTACTACGACCTGCCGACGCTGTGGACGGACCTGGAGCTGGTGATGGACCTCACCAACGGGCGTTACCTGGCGCTCGGCCTGCAGAACGAGGAGCGGGGGTCGTACGACTTCAGCATCAAGCGCACCGCTGCTGACTACCAGCCGAGCGTGCTGGAGCGGCGCGGCATCCGCTAGGCCCCGCGTGAAGCGGCGCACCCGCGGCGCGCTGGCGGGGCTGGCGGCGATGCTGGTCGCCGGCGGCGCGCCCGCGGCCGAGACGCCGCTGCCCGCCGAGGCGGCCCCGCTGGCGGATCATTCGCTGCTGATCGCGCTGGCCGAGGCGGGCAAGCGCCTCGTCGCGGTCGGTGACCGCGGCGTCATCGTGCTCTCCGACGACCGCGGCGAGCACTGGGCGCAGGCGCGCCGCGTGCCCGTGCAGGTCCTGCTCACCGGCGTGTGCTTCTTCGACTCCCAGCACGGCGTGGCCGTCGGGCATGACCTGACCGTGCTGACCACGGCCGACGCCGGCGACACCTGGCGGCTTGCCCACTTCGATCCGGAGGCCCAGCGCCCGCTGCTGGACGTGTGGTGCGGCGGCGGCGGCCGCGCGATCGCCGTCGGTGCGTATGCCGGCCAACTGGTCAGCGAGGACTCCGGGGCCCACTGGAGCGAGCGCAAGTTCGAGCCGAAGCCCCCGCCCGCCGCGGCGGCGCGGACCGCGCCCCTGCCGGGAGAGCAGGAGCTGGATGCGGGCAACGGCTTTCACCTCAACCGCATCGTGGCCGCGAGCGCCTCGCGGCTGTACATCGCGGCCGAGGCAGGGCACCTGTACCGCTCCGACGACGCGGGGGTCAGCTGGCAGGAGCTGCCCTCGCCCTACGGCGGGTCGTTCTTCGGCGTGCTGCCGCTGCAGGGAGAGGCGGTGCTCGCCTTCGGCCTGCGCGGCAGCCTGTACCGCTCGGACAATGCGGGCGCGGCCTGGCAGAAGCTCGACAGCGGCACGGTCGCGATGCTGGATGGCGCCACCCGCAGCGGCGCGGCGGGGGTGTTCATCGTCGGCCTGGGCGGGGTGATCCTGAGCAGCACCGACGGTGGCCACCGCTTCGTGCTGGACCAGCAGGCCGACCATGCGGACCTGTCCGCCGTGCTCCCGGCCGGGGAGGGGCGTCTGGTGATCGTCGGTGTCGCGGGCACCCGCGCCGTGCAGCTCGCCAACGGGCACCCCGTGGTGAAGGCCCAGCCGTGAGCGACGTCCCGCACCACCGAGCGCATACCCTCGCTAACCGCGCGGAGTCCTGGCTCGAGCACACCATCTTCGGGCACCGCGCGCTGATCCTCGCAGTGTTCCTGCTGGGCACGCTGCTGCTCGGTGCGATCGCCCTGCGCGGTCTGCGCATCGACACCTCCTTCACCAAGACGCTGCCGCTCGAGCACGAGTACATGCGCACCTACCTCGACCCGAAGGTGGCACCGTTCCGCGGCGCCAACCGCGTGCTGGTGGCGCTGGTGGCCCGCGACGGCAACATGTTCACGCCGGCCTTCTTCGCCGCGATGCGCAAAGCCACCGACGAGGTCACGGTGATGGACGGCATCGACCGCACGCGCGTGCAGTCGATCTTCACCCCGAACGTGCGCTACCTCGAGGTGGTCGAGGACGGGATCGAGGCCGGCAACGTCATCCCCGCGGACTTCACGCCCACGCCGCAGAACATGGCGCGGGTGCGCGACAACATCCGCAAGGCCGGCATCATCGGCCGCCTGGTCGCCAACGACTTCTCGGGCGCGCTGGTCAGCGCCATCGTCCTGGACCAGGACGCGCAGGGCAGGCCCGTCGACCCGATTGCGGTCGCGCACCGGCTCGGGCAACTGCGCCAGTCGCTGCAGAGCCCGCCGGGCGATCCGCACGGCATCGACGTGCGCATCATCGGCTTTGCGCAGGTGATGGGCGACATCGCCGACGGCGCCACCGCGGTGCTCACTTTCGCGGTGATCACGCTGCTGCTCACGCTCCTGGCGGTGCGCGTGTACTGCCAGTCCTGGCGCATCGCGCTGGTGCCGGTGGTGTGCTCGGCCATCGCGGTGATCTGGCAGCTGGGCGCGCTGGTGCTGCTGCACTACGGCATCGACCCCATCGGCCTGCTGGTGCCCTTCCTGATCTTCGCCATCGGCGTCAGCCACGGCGTGCAGAAGATCAGCGCCGTGGGCGATCTGGCCTTTGCCGGTCTGGACAGCATCCATGCCGCCCGGCGCACCTTCCGCCAGCTGCTCGCCCCGGCGATCGTGGCGCTGCTCGCCGACCTGGTCGGCTTCGTCACCATCCTCATGATTCCCGTGCCGGTGATCCGCGAGATGGCGATCACCGCCTGCATCGGCGTCACGGTGGTGATCCTGACGGACCTGGTGCTGCTGCCGGTGCTCGTCAGCTACGTCCGCTTCGACCGCGGCTACCACCGCCGGGTCAACCGGCGGCAGCACCAGCTGGCGAGGGTCTGGCACCGGCTGTCCCGGATCACCGCGCGCGGCCCGGCGACCGTCGCCATCGCGCTGGCCGTGCTGCTCGGGGTCCTGGGCTGGTGGAAGGGCCGCGAGACACCGATCGGGGACACCCAGTCCGGCGTGCCGGAGCTGCGGGCCGACTCGCGCTACAACCGCGACAACGACGTCATCACCGCGCGCTTCAGCATCGGCGTGGACGTGCTCACCGCCATCGTGCAGTCCAGGGAGCCGGTGTGCGTCAGCCACGATCTCATGATGGCCACGGACCGCTTCGCCTGGCACATGCGCAACGTGCCCGGTGTGCAGGACGTCATCACCCTGCCGTTCGTCGCCAAGGTCGCCATCGCCGGCTGGAACGAGGGCAGCCTGAAGTGGCGCAGCATCCCGCGCGAGCAGGCGCAGCTGACCCAGTCGACGCGCTACATCGAGACCAGCACCGGCCTCCTCAACGAGAACTGCGACATCGTGCCGGTGATGATGTTCCTCACCGACCATCGCGCCGCGACCATCCGGCGCGTCGTGGCGGCCGTGCAGCAGTGGCGCAGCGCCCACCCCGAGCAGGGGGCGCGCATCCGCCTGGCCACCGGCAACATCGGCGTCATGGCCGCCACCAACGAGACCGTCCAGTCCAAGGAGGTCTGGATCCTCGCCGGGGTCTTCGCCGCGGTGATCCTGATGTGCCTGCTGACCTTCCGCTCCATCGTCGGCACGCTGCTGGTGGTGCTGCCCCTGGCGCTGGTATCGGTGCTCGTCTACGCGGTGATGGCCATCGTGGGGATCGGGCTGAAGGTCTCCACGCTGCCCATGGTGGCCCTCGGGGCCGGCATCGGCGTCGACTACGGGATATATCTGTTCAGCCGCATGCAGGAGTTCCTGCACCAGAACCACTCGGTGCGCGATTCCTACGAGCGCACGCTGCGGGTCACGGGCGCGAGCATCATCTTTACCGGGGTGACCCTCGCCATCGGCGTGGCCACCTGGGTGTTCTCGCCGCTGAAGTTCCAGGCCGACATCGGCATCATGCTCACCTTCATGTTCCTGGTGAACATGCTCGCGGCGATCATCCTGCTGCCGGCGCTCGGCGCCTGGTTCATGCACCCCGACGGGCTGAACGTGCGCCCGCGCGACGCCGCCTAGAAAGCGCCGAAGCCACGCGCCATCAGCGGCGCGCACAGCAGGATGACCCCGATTGCGGCCAGTTCCAGCCACAGGCACAGCCGCAGGCGGCGGTAGACCGCGGGGTCCACCGCCGGCACCTGACCCGCGCGGATCGCGCTTCCCCAGGAAAGGAAGACCGTGGTCGGGTACACCGAGATCAGGCCCGCCACGATGAAGGCGCCGAACTTCACCAGGAAATAGGCGTCGTGCAGGTAGTAGTGCGGGCCCTTCTCGAAATAGAGGACGCGCAGCAGCCCGATCACGAGGACCGCCGCGGCGGCGAGGCCGAAGTGCCGGTCCATGACCTGCAGCCCGCGTGCGCGTACCCGATCGAGCGGCAGCTTGAACAGGACGAGCTCGACCCCCAGCGCGGCGACCAGCGCGAAGGCGGCCACGTGGTGCAGGAAGGCCATCAGGGCGGTGCTCATGCGCGGAGTTCGGCGGCCGGCGGCGGCTAGCCCTCCCAGGAACCCGAGCGGTTGCGCTTGGTGCGCTGGCGCCGCGCCTTCGCCTCGAGGCGGCGCTCCTTCGATGCCCGCGTGGGCCGGGTGGCCTTGCGCGGCTTGGGCGGGACCAGCGCCGCACGGATGAGCTGCGCCAGGCGCTCGAGCGCCTCGCGGCGATTGGCCTCCTGGGTGCGGTGGTTGCGCGCGATGATGAGGAGTGCGCCGTCCTCGCTCAGGCGGCGGCCGCTCAGGGGCCGCATGCGCGCCTTCACCGCGGGGGCGAGCGAGGCACTGGCGGCGAGGTCGAAGCGCAGTTGCGCCGCGGTGGCCACCTTGTTGACGTTCTGGCCGCCCGGACCGGAGGCGCGCACGAAGGTGATGGACAATTCGCTGTCCGGTATCTGCAGCCCCGGTGCGATCTGCAGTGGCACGCGTGCCGCTAGTCCGCGGACTGGTCCAGCCCGACATCCGCCACGGCGCCGGGAGCCGCTGGCGGCGGGCTGCGTGCCTGCCGGACGATGCGCACCTCGCGCTGGGGCGAGGGCATCGTCACGCCGTTGGCGCGGAAGATGCGCCAGATGGCCCGATTGACGTCCGAGCGCACGTTGTTCACGCCGTTCACCGGATCGGCGATCCAGAAGCGGATCTCCAGGCGAATGCCGTTGTCGTCGAAGCTGATGAGGCGCGAGACCGCCGGCGGGTCGCGCAGGATGCGCGGGTGGTTCCCGGTTGCCTCGACCAGCAGTTTCAGGGCGAGCTCCGGGTCATCCCTGTAGCTGATTGTCACGGGCAGCTTCAGCCGCACCCGCTGGTCCGAGTAGCTCCAGTTGATGAAGGGACTGGTGATGAGATTCTGGTTGGGGATCAGGGTATCCACGCCGTCGCGATCGCGCACCACGACGTAGCGGCCGCGCAGTTCCTGCACCCAGCCGAAGTTGCCTGTGCCGGTGCCACCTGAATGGTCCAGGAAGCTGATGACATCGCCGGGCTTGATCGACTTGTCGATCAAGAGCACGAAGCCGCTGACGAAATTGCTGGCCACGGACTGCAGGCCGAAGCCCAGGCCGATGCCGATGGCGCCGGTGAGCACGTTCAGCGTCGTGACGTCGACGCCGGCGGCGTTGACGCCCAGCAGGATGCCGAGCCCGACCAGCAGGAAGTAGGCGAATTTGGAGACCCCGACCCGGGTGGATACCGCGAGCGTGTCCACGCGCATGACGTGGCGTTCGATCGCCCGGGCGACCAGGCTCGCCACCACGACGAAGGCACTGACGACCACCAGGCCCTTGAGCAGCGCCCACAGGCTCAGCTGCGAGCGGCCCGGCAGGATGTTGACGCGGTTGAGGCTGGCCTCGATGGCGTCCATCCAGCCGGTGAGCACCACGCCGACCACCACCCACACGACCAGCGTGACCGTGCGCTCGCGCGTGTGCGCCCAGGAGGCCGGCCCGAGCAGCAGGCCGAGCAGGTAGACCCCGAGGCGCACCAGCACCAGGGCCACCAGCAGGCGTATCGCCGCGTCCACGACGACGCTGGCGATGCCCGCGGCACCCAGGACGTAGTGGCCGGCCCCCAGGGTGACCAGCGCCGCCAGGATCGGGGCGATGCGCAGCGCCCCCTCCAGGCCGTGGTCCGCCCAGTGCAGCGCCCGGGCCGGCAGCGCCGGCGGGGCGGCCCGCCGCGGACGCCGGTGCAGCAGGCGCGCAACGAGCAGCGCCACGACCGCGGCGAGGAGAACCACGAACACCGCGGCAAGTAACGGGGGCGAGGTCAGCTGCTGGAGGACACCCCGGGCGGGGCTGTCTGGACTATCCATCAGGCATTAAGGTCCGGAATCAGCTGACTTTCAACACGGGCGATCTGGTCCTTGAGCATGAGCTTGCGCTTTTTCAGGCGCTTCAGCTGCAACTCATCCACGTGCAGGTCCAGGGAGAGGCGGCAGATGACCTCGTCGAGGTCACGGTGCTCTATGCGCAGCTGCCGCACCTTCTCCACGTTGCGGAACAGCGCGCGGTCGACGTTATCTTCGCTATCGGCCATGCAGCAGGCCCTGGATCGGAATCGTTGGGTCTCGACGGTCAGGCCGCTGGCGGCGGCCGCCCAACCGCCCCAAGCTTAGCTGAGCGGCCCCTCGAGTGCACGTCAGCGTCCGCGTCCGCGCGGGCGTCCGCCGCCCCCGCCGCGGCGGCGGTCGCCGCCGCCACGGCCGCCACCTCCGCGTCCGCCGCCCACGCCGCGCCGCGGGCCGCCCGGGTGCGAGCGGTGCACCGGCGCGCCGGCGACCACGCCCTTGGCCAGGAGGTCCGGGGCGACCGGCGAGAAGGGCACCTTGTGGCCGATGTATTCCTCGATCTCCGGCAGCGAGACCGCGTATTCCTCGCAGGCGAAGCTGATGGCGTCGCCTTCCGCGCCGGCGCGGGCCGTGCGCCCGATGCGGTGCACGTAGTCGGCCGGATCCTGCGGCAGGTCGTAGTTGAAGACGTGGCTGACGTCGGGGATGTGCAGGCCGCGGGAGGCGACGTCGGTGGCGATCAGGACCGCGAGCTTGCCGTCGTGGAAGTCGCGCAGGAAGCGCAGGCGCTTGTTCTGCGGCACGTCCCCGGTGAGCGCCTGGGCATGGAAGCCGTTCGCCTTGAGTGTGGCCTCGAGCCGCTCGGCCGTGCGCTTGGTGTTCACGAACACCATGGTGCGTACCGCCTCGCTCTGGTGCAGCAGGCCGATCAGCAGTGGCGCCTTCTCCTCCATCGAGGGGTAGTACATCATCTGCCGCACCCGATCGACCGTCATCTTGTCCGGCTCGATGCGCACCAGCTCCGGCTCGTTCATGTGCTCGTAGGCCAGCTCCAGCACCCGCTGCGACAAGGTGGCGGAGAACAGCATGGACTGGCGCTTATCCGGCGGCGGCAGGCGGCGCATGATGTAGCGGATGTCGGCGATGAAGCCGAGGTCGAACATGCGGTCGGCCTCGTCCAGCACCATCACCTGGGCGTAGCGCAAGTCGAACACGTGTTGCTTGAAGTAGTCGATGAGCCGGCCGGGGGTGGCGATGAGCACGTCGCAGCCGGCCTCCAGGTCCAGCCGCTGCTTCTCGTAGTCCACGCCGCCGAACACCACGGACTGCTTGAGGCCGGTGTGTGCCCCGAGCACCAGCGCGTCGTGGTGGATCTGCACGGCCAGCTCGCGCGTGGGCGCCACGATGAGCGCGCGCACCGAGGTCTTCTGGCGTCCCGGGCCGGGCGGCCGGGTCAGCAGCGCCTGGTACACCGCCAGCAGGAAGGCCGCCGTCTTGCCGGTGCCGGTCTGCGCCTGGCCGGCCACGTCGCGCCCTGACAGTGCGATCGGCAGCGTCTGCGCCTGGATCGGAGTGCAGTTGACGAAGCCGGCTTGTTTTATGCCCGCCATGACCTCATCTATGAGGCCGAGGGACGCGAAGGTCACCGATTCGGAGTGTGCTTCAGTCATCAATTCGTTCTAGGATGTGAGGGGAAGAGACTCGTCCGAGCTTGCAAAAACAGCCCGGAAGCGCTACAAAGTATCTTAAGTCAGCGGGCCAGCCGGTCTGTAGCTGCCAGCCAAAGTCTCCTTAATTCCTTTAGGTTTCATACTCAATCACGAGTTATTAGTGTAACCGTTTAGCGGGTGTCTCAGGCATCGCTTTTCGCTTACCCGCAGCCCACTGCTTCGGATCCCCCAGCATTTTCCAACCGCAATTCCACGCTTCTGCACTGACGGAGGTTTTACCGCGTGAGTAGCTCGCACATTGTGCATACCACGGACGCCACTTTCGCACAGGACGTCCTCAAGGCCGACAAGCCCGTCCTCCTGGACTTCTGGGCGGAGTGGTGCGGCCCGTGCAAGATGATCGCCCCCATCCTCGACGAGATCGCCGGGGAATATCAGGACCGCATCAAGATCGCGAAGATCAACATCGACGAGAACCCGCAGACGCCGCCCAAGTTCGGCATCCGCGGCATCCCGACGCTGATCCTCTTCAAGAACGGCGTCGTCGAGGCGCAGAAGGTCGGCGCGGTCTCCAAGTCGCAGCTCGCGGCTTTCCTCGACAGCAATCTGGACGCCGCAGGCGCATTGGCAAAGAAATGAGAGGCTACCTCGGTAATCAGGGCCGCAACCGGCCCAACAAGGGTCCCCGCCACGGCAACCGCGACGGCAACCGGGACGGGAACCGCGACGGCAACCGCGCCAACGTCAACGGGGGCCGCGCCGATGAGATGATGCACGACGAGCCGTTTGATCCGGATGATTCCGAGATCATCAGCCCCGCCGAACTGACCCTCTCCCGCAGCTCGATGAACCTCACCGAGCTGAAGTCCAAGCCGATCCACGAACTGGTCAAGCTCGCCGACTCGATGGGCCTCGAGAACGTGGCCCGCTCGCGCAAGCAGGACATCATCTTCTCGATCCTGAAGGCGCATGCCCGCAACGGCGAGAACATCTACGGCGACGGCGTGCTCGAGATCCTGCAGGACGGCTTCGGCTTCCTGCGCTCGGCCGACGGCTCCTACCTGGCAGGCCCCGACGACATCTACGTCAGCCCGAGCCAGATCCGCCGCTTCAACCTGCGCACCGGCGACACGATCTCCGGCCTGATCCGCCCGCCGAAGGACGGCGAGCGCTACTTCGCGCTGCTCAAGGTCGGCGAGATCAACTTCGACTCCCCGGACAGCTCGCGCAACAAGGTGCTGTTCGAGAACCTGACCCCGTTCCACCCGACCAAGCGCCTCAAGCTCGAGCGCGGCAATGGCTCCACCGAGGACCTGACGGCGCGCGCGATCGACCTGGTGGCGCCGCTCGGCAAGGGCCAGCGCGGCCTGATAGTCTCCCCGCCGAAGGCCGGCAAGACGATGCTGCTGCAGAACATCGCCACCGCCATCACCTCCAACCATCCCGAGGTGTACCTGATCGTGCTGCTCATCGACGAGCGGCCCGAAGAGGTCACCGAGATGCAGCGCACCGTCAAGGGCGAGGTCGTCTCGAGCACCTTCGACGAGCCGGCTGCCCGCCACGTGCAGGTGGCCGAGATGGTCATCGAGAAGGCCAAGCGCCTGGTCGAGCACAAGAAGGACGTGGTCATCCTGCTCGACTCGATCACGCGCCTGGCGCGCGCCTACAACACCGTGGTGCCCTCCTCGGGCAAGGTGCTCACCGGCGGCGTGGACGCCAACGCCCTGCAGCGCCCCAAGCGCTTCTTCGGCGCGGCGCGCAACATCGAGGAGGGCGGCAGCCTCACGATCCTCGCCACCGCGCTCATCGACACCGGCTCGAAGATGGACGACGTCATCTACGAGGAGTTCAAGGGCACCGGCAACAGCGAGATCCACCTCGACCGCCGCGTCTCCGAGAAGCGAGTGTTCCCGGCGATCAACATCAACCGCTCCGGCACGCGCAAGGAAGAGCTGATCACCGACCCGGGCGAGCTCGCCAAGATCTGGATCCTGCGCAAGCTGCTGCACCCGATGGACGAGCTCGCGGCCATCGAGTTCCTGCTCGACAAGATGAAGGACACCAAGTCGAACAGCGAGTTCTTCGAGGCCATGAAACGCTAGGCTGAACTGTGCCGGGTGCGGCGGCAACGTGCCGCCGCACCCCGGTGTTTCCCCGCCTCTTCAGCCCCCGTACGGCACCGGCCGGCCGCATGCGCCGGCACGCTGTGCTTCGCGTCACGTCGGCAGTCTGCGACGCTGGCACACCCGCATCGCAGGTCAGTAAGATCGGAACCAACTCGCGCCCACCGCGCGGGGGAGTTGGGTCATGCGCATCAGTCTCACGGCCGCCTGGATGCTTCTGGCGATGTATGCCGCACCGGCGCTGGCCGAGCGCGACCCGCAGTCCGGGGCGCCGCTGCCGCCGGCCAGGCGGCACAAGGTCGACAACCCGATCACCGACCACTTCTACATCATCGGCGCCTACTACCGGCCGAGCTTCAAGACCAGCATGCGCGTGGATCCCTCGACCGCCACGCCCGGGGTGAGCGGCACGCCGCTCAGCGCCGAGAACGACCTCGGCCTGCCGGACAAGAAGAACATGGGGCGTGTCGAGTTCATGTTCCGCATGCGCGAGCGCCACAAGGTGCGCGTCGACACCTTCGAGGCCAACCGCAGCGGCGACAAGGTGCTCACGCAGGACTTCGTCATCGGCGACGAGACCTTCCCGGCCGGCCAGCTCACGCACACCGAGCTCAACTGGCGCCAGTTCGCCATCACCTACACCTACTCGATCTTCCACCGGGAGCACTTCGAGCTCGGCACGGGCCTGGCGTGCTACTTCCTGCAGGTCGACATGCTGAACCAGACCACCGGCACGCGCGAGCAGGTCAGTGCGGCCACGCCGTTTCCGGCGCTGCCGGTCGATGCCACCTGGGTGATCTCGCGGCGCTGGTCGCTCAATGGCCACGGCGCCTACCTGAAGGTGAACCACCACGACCTGGGGGGCTGGTACGCGGACTACCACCTCGACACGCAGTACCGCTGGAACTCGAACTTCGTGCTGGGCCTGGGCTACACCAACATCCGCACCTCCATCAGCCGGGTCGGCGGCTCCTTCCCGGGCGTCGTGAACGTGAGCATGGGCGGCCCGGAGATGTTCCTGCGCTTCAGCTTCTAGCCGGCCGGCGGCGTCGCCGCATAGGCGCGGATGAATTCGGCCGGCATGCGCGTGGCCCGTCCGCTGTCGAGGTTGATGCACACGTAGTCGATCCTGGCGCGGGCCAGGGTCTGCCGGTCCGCCGCGCGCCACAGCTGGAAGCGGCGCACGACGCGCAGGCGCGCATCGCTGCTCTCGATCCACGTGCCCACCTGCACCGCATCGCCGGCGAGCGCCGCCCGCAGGTAGTCGATCTCGGTGCGCAGCGCGGCCATGCCGCGCCGGGTGGCGATGCACTGCTCGAGCGGGATGCCGAGGGCGGCCGAGTGCGACCAGGCGGCGCGGTCGAGCCAGGTGAGGTAGACGGAGTTGTTGACGTGCTCGTAGGCGTCGATGTCGCCCGGCTGCACGCCGACCTCGACGACGTGCACGTTGGGGAAGTCCCAGTGTGTCGTCATCGCAGCGGACATGCCGCTAGGCGCCGCGCGCGACCGCGCGGTAGCCGATGTCGCGGCGGTAGTGCATGCCGGGCCAGTGCACGGCCCCGGCCAGCCGGTACGCCTGGCGCTGCGCATCGGCGACGCTGGCACCGAGCCCGACCGCGCACAGCACGCGGCCGCCACTGGTGAGCACGCGCCCGTCCTCGAGCCGCGTGCCGCCGTGGAAGATCTTGCCGGGCAGCTGCGCGGCGGCCTGCAGGCCCTCGACGACATCCCCCTTGCGCACCCCGTCGGGGTAGCCGCCCGCGGCGATGACGACCCCGAGCGCGGCACGCGGGTCCCAGCTCGCCTGGACCTGGTCCAGGCGCCCGGCGAGGGCCGCCTCGCACAGCTCCGTGAGGTCGGAGGCGAGGCGCGTCAGGATCGGCTGCGTTTCGGGGTCCCCCAGGCGGCAGTTGAACTCGAGCACGTTGGGCGTGCCGTCCGGGGCGATCATGATCCCGGCGTACAGGAAGCCGGTGAAGGGGCTGCCGTCGGCGGCCAGTCCCTGCACGGTGGGCTCGATGACCTCGCGCATGATGCGCGCATGCATCGCGGCGGTGACCACCGGCGCGGGCGAGTAGGCGCCCATGCCGCCGGTGTTCGGGCCGCGGTCGCCATCGTCGCGGCGCTTGTGGTCCTGCGAGCTGGCCAGCGGCAGCACGTGCCGACCGTCGGCGATGACGATGAAGCTGGCCTCCTCGCCGGGCAGGAATTCCTCGACCACCACCTCCTCGCCGGCCTGGCCGAACTGGCCGGCGAACATCGCCCGGGCGCTCGCCAGCGCCTCGTCCGTCGACTCGGCGATGATGACGCCCTTGCCGGCGGCCAGGCCGCTCGCCTTGACCACCAGCGGCGCGCGCTGCGCCCGCACCCAGTCAGGGTCGAAGGTCGCCTGCGTGAAGGTGGCCGAGCGCGCCGTCGGGATGCCGTGGCGGCGCAGGAAGTCCTTCATGTGCGCCTTGGAGCCCTCGAGGCGCGCCGCGGCGCGGTTCGGGCCGAAGCAGGCAAGTCCTGCGGCCGTGAAGGCATCGACGATGCCGGCGACCAGCGGTCCCTCGGGACCGACGATGGTGAGGTCGACGCGCTCGGTGCGTGCCAGCTGCACCAGGGCCGCGGTGTCCTCGGCGGCGATGGCGACGTTGCGCACCTTCGGCTCGGTCGCCGTGCCGGCATTGCCCGGCGCGACCAGCACCTCGCGCACGCGTGGCGAGGCGGCGCACTTCCAGGCCAGGGCATGTTCGCGGCCGCCGCCGCCGACCACCAGGACGCGCATCAGTGCCGGAAGTGGCGCATGCCGGTGAAGACCATGGCCATGTCGTGCTCGTCGGCCGCGGCGATGACCTCGTCGTCGCGCTTGCTGCCGCCGGGCTGGATGATGGCGCGGATGCCGTAACCGGCGGCCACGTCGAGGTTGTCGCGGAACGGGAAGAACGCGTCCGAGGCCATGACCGCCTCGTGCGTGGAGAGCTTCTCGTCCGCCGCCTTCATGGCGGCGACCCGCGTCGAGTAGACGCGGCTCATCTGGCCCGCCCCGACCCCGACGGTGGCGCGGGCGCGCGCGAACACGATGGCGTTGGACTTCACGAACTTGCACACGCGCCAGGCGAAGCGCAGGTCCGCCATCTGCTCGGGCGTGGGCCGGCGCCGGGTCGGGACCGTGAGCTGCGACTCGTCAAGGTCGGCCAGGTCGCGCGACTGCCCGAGCAGCCCGCCGGTCACGCTGCGGATCTCGATCTCGGCGGCCGCGGGGCCCAGCTCGCCGAGCACCAGCACTCGCACGTTGGGCTTGCCGGCGAGGATCTGCGCGGCCGCGGCGCTGACGGCGGGGGCGGCCAGCACCTCGACGAACTGGCGCTCGGTGATCGCCGCGGCCGTGGCGGCATCCAGCTCGCGGTTGAAGGCGATGATGCCGCCGAAGGCGGACGTGGGATCGGTGCGGTAGGCACCCTCGTAGGCCTCGCGCACGTCCGCGCCGAGCGCGACGCCGCAGGGGTTGGCGTGCTTGACGATGACGCAGGCGGGCTCGGCGAACTGGCGGACGCACTCGATGGCCGTGTCGGCGTCGGCGATGTTGTTGAAGGACAGGTCCTTGCCCTGCAGGACGCGCGCGCTGGCGACCCCCGCGCCGCGCGCCGCCGGGTTGCGGTAGAAGGCGGCCGACTGGTGGGGGTTCTCCCCGTAGCGCAGGTCCTGCACCTTCTCGAACACGAGCGGCAGCCTCGCGGGGAAGGTCTCGGCGGCCAGCCCGTGCTGCGCCGCCAGATAGCTCGCCACCATGGTGTCGTAGGCGGCCGTGTGCGCATACGCCTTGGCGGCCAGGCGCGCGCGCGTCGCAAACTCGCTGCCGCCGCCGTGGCTGGCCAGCTCCTCGAGGACGGCCGCGTAGTCCGCCGGGTCGACCACCACCAGCACCGCGGCGTGGTTCTTGGCGGCCGCGCGCAGCATCGCCGGTCCGCCGATGTCGATGTTCTCGACCGCATCCTCGTAGCTGCAGCCCGGGCGGGCCACCGTGGCGGCGAAGGGGTACAGGTTGACCACCAGCAGGTCGATCGGGGCGATGCCGTGCTCGGCCATGACCGCCTCGTCCGTGCCGCGGCGCCCGAGCAGGCCGCCGTGGATCTTCGGGTGCAGCGTCTTGACGCGGCCATCCATGATTTCCGGGAAGCCGGTGTGGCTGGCGACCTCGCGCACCGGCACGCCGTTCTCGCCCAGCAGGCGCGCGGTGCCGCCGGTGGACAGGATTTCGATGCCACGCGCGGCCAGGGCACGCGCCAGTTCCAGGATGCCGCTCTTGTCGGAGACGGAAAGGAGCGCGCGCCGCACGGGCTGCGACATGGAAGGGGGGCCTTTCAGTGATGGCGGCGTCCGGCGCCGCTGCCGGCGACGCTAGGCGCCGCCAAGTCCAAACTGCTTGAGCTTCTTGCGCAGGGTGCCCCGGTTGATGCCGAGGATCACGGCCGCGCGGCTCTGGTTGCCTTCCGCGTAGTCGAGCACCACGCGGAACAGCGGCTCCTCGACCTCGCGCAGCACCAGGTCGTACAGGTGCGCCGGCCGGTGGCCGTTCAGGCTGGTGAAGTAGTCGCTCAACGCACGCTCGGCGTGGTTGCGCAGCGGCAGATCCCGTCCATGGACTCTGGCGGCGGAAGCTTCACGAGCTCTCGTTTTCTTTTTTGCCGTCATGCAGACCCCCCGGAGACAATTCTTTCTTCAGGCCGCCGCTGCGGCCTCCTCGACCCAGTCTTCGAAATGCTTGGCCGCATCGGCGAACTGACTGCTGGTGCTCGCGGCGGCCATCAGTGCCCGGCGGATCGGCGCCGGGAACTCGAGTAGCTGTTCGCAATACCAGCCGAGATGTTTTCGCGCGATCCGGACTCCGCTCTCCTCGCCGTAGAACGAATAAAGCGAGTCGAGATGCGCGAGAATAATATCACGCACATCGGCGCGCAGAAGTGCCGGTGCCGCAATTCCTTCGCGCAGGCGGGCGTTGACAGCCCGGAATATCCATGGTGCGCCGTGGGTTGCGCGGCCGATCATTACTCCGTCGGCGCCGGTGAAATCAAGTACCTCGCGCGCTTTTTCCGGCGAGGTGATGTCGCCGTTCGCGAATACCGGAATGCGCACACTCTGCTTGATGGCGCGGATCGTCGCGTACTCGGCGACTCCTTCGTAGAAGTCCGCGCGCGTGCGCCCATGCACGGCGAGTGCGGCGATGCCGCTGTCCTGCGCGATGCATGCAATCTTCACGCCGTTGCGGTGCTCGCGATCCCAGCCGGTGCGGATCTTGAGCGTTACGGGCACGTCGACGGCGCCGACCACCGCCCCGAGGATGCGCGCCACCAGTGATTCATCGGTGAGCAGCGCCGAGCCGCACAGCCGCCCGCACACCTTCTTCGCCGGGCAGCCCATATTCAGATCAATGATCTGCGCGCCGAGGGCGACGTTGGCCCGCGCGGCCTCGGCGAGCGCCTGTGGATCGGCGCCGGCGAGCTGCACGACGCGCGGCTCGGGTTCGCCCTCGTGATTCATGCGGGTGCGCGACTTGGACGTATTCCACAGCCGTGTATCGGAGGTGATCATCTCCGAAGCGGCAAGTCCGGCTCCGAAGCTGCGGCATAGGACTCGGAACGGACGGTCGGTCACCCCGGCCATCGGCGCCAGCACGACGTTCGAAGGCAGGGCGTAAGGCCCGATCCGCAGCGCCATGACCGGCCTCAACGCAGCGCGCTGTCGTTGGCGCAGGCGATGGCCCCGCCACTGGCCGGCAGGCAGGCATCGACCTCGAAGCCGACGGCGTTCGGTCCCGGATCGGCAAAGCCCATCTGCGCGTCGATGCGCTGCCCGGGCGACAGGAAGGAGGATGGCGGCATGGCGCTCGGCAGGTAGGCATTGGGTGCCACGTCGCGCGCGGCGATGCGGTTGCCGTAGCGGTCCTGCAGGGTGACGCGCAGCAGCGGCAGCGGCTGCGCCTGGGCCGCGCCGTTCTTGATGCTCGCGCGCACCGTGATCAGCCCGGCACCGCCCGGGTCGCCCGATGCGCCGAGCTGCCGCACGTCGTAGGCGCGCAGGTCCCAGCGCGGGTACAGGCGGATGCCGAGCGAGCCGTAGACGCTCGTCAGGACATGATTGAAGCGGGCGCTGGCGGCGAGCTGGTCGCGGTAGTGGTTGACCACCTGGGCAAGCAGCAGCAGGGCGGCCAGCACCGTGGCTGCCGGCCAGGCATACGGGCGCAGCCAGGCCCGTACGCGTGCGGTCGGTGCGGCCGCCCCGTCGGCATCCGCCTCCTCGCCCAGTGCCTCGGCCTCCTCGATCGCCTCCTGCTCGGTGAGCTCGCGCGCGCTGGCCAGGCTCGAGGCGCGTCCTGCGGCGACCGCCTCGGCCGCCGCATTGGCATCGGCCAGGATGCGTGCGCGGCGTGCGGCGTCGGGGGGAACCGGCATGGCCGGCGGTGCCGGGCCTGCCGCACCCTCGGCCGGCGTCGGCACGGTCGGCGCCGAGGAGCGGGCCGCCGCGGCGGGGCGCTCTTCCTGGTCGCTCAGCATCGAGGCGAGGAAGGCGGCATCGATCTCGACCTCCACCTCCGGCTCGGAGGTGCGGGCCGCTGCATCCTGGTTCGCCGCCACCAGCGCGCGGAAGGTCCCCGTCGCGGCGGTCCACTGCGGGTCGGGCGGCGGCACGACGAACACCGCGTTCACGTCCGTGGTCGCGGCGTTGAATTCCAGCGCGCTCTCGGGCACCGGCTCGTCGGCAGGCGCCGCGGGGGGCATCGCTTCATCGCTTGCGTGGAGCGGCAGGCCGGCGGGCGCAGGGGCTGCGGCGCCCGCGGGGGCTTCGGGTTCTGCCGCGGGCGCCCCCGCCTGCCGTTCCGAAAGCCGCGCGAGGGCATTGAACACGCTCGAGCAGCGGCCGCAGCGCACGTAGCCCTGCGCGACGCGCAGGTCGGCCGCCGTGACTACCAGCGAGAGGGCGCATTTTGGACAGACTGTAAACATCGCAGCGCGCAGCTTTATCCGTGGCGGCGTCCGGCCAGGCAGGCCCAGCCATCGCGCCCGCCAAAGCGGGCCACATCAAAGCATGAGGCGTAAGCGGCTGTCACCTCCGCGGCCTGCGATTCCATGATGCCGGCCAGCACCACCTGCCCGCCCGGCCCCGTGAGCGCCGCGAAGCGCGGCGCGAGCTCGCACAGGGCACCGGAGAGGATGTTCGCCAGCAGCACGTCGGTGCGGGCGGGCAGCGTGTCCGCCGCGGCGTGCACGCAGATCCGCTCACCGACGTTGTTGCGGGCGGCATTGCCGGTGGTCGCAATGAGCGCCTGCGGGTCGATGTCGAAGGCATGCACGGCGCCGGCGCCGAGCTTGGCGGCTGCCAGCGCCAGCACCCCCGAGCCGCAGCCGTAATCGATGACGGATGCGCCCGGGCGCAGGTTTGCATCCAGCCACTCCAGGCACAGCGCGGTGCTGGCGTGCGTGCCGGTGCCGAAGGCCAGCCCCGGATCGAGGTTCACCACCACGGCCGCCGGGTCGGTGACCTGCTCGTGGAAAGGACACACCCACAGCCGCCGCCCGAAGCACATGGCATGGAAGTCCTTGAGCCACTCGCGCTCCCAGGCGCGGTCCGGCACGAACACCCAGTCGATGCGGGCGGGGGGAATGTTCAGGGCGCTGGCGAGTCGGCCGACGGTCGCGGCCGCATCCGGCTCGTGCGCAAACAGGCTGCGCACGCGCGTGCGCGGCCACAGGCGCACTTCGCCGGGCTTGGGCTCCAGGACCGGGTCGTCCTCGGCGTCGACCAGGGTGACCGCGAGCGCCCCGGCGCCGAAGCTGGCCTCTTCGGCCGCCGCGGCATCCAGCGCGCCGAGGTCGAAGGTCAGCTCGAGGTGGCCGGCCATGCGCCTAGCGCAGGCCGAGTCGCCGCTCGAGGTAGTGGATGTCCGTGCCGCCCTTCTGGAAGGCGGCATGGTTGCAGATCTCCTGGTGCAGGGCGACGTTGGTCTTGATGCCCTCGATGACCATCTCGGCCAGCGCGTTCTTCATGCGGGCGATGGCCGTCTCGCGCGTGTCGCCGTGGGCGATCAGCTTGCCGATCAGCGAGTCGTAGTTGGGCGGCACGTTGTAGCCGGAGTACACGTGGCTGTCGACGCGGATCCCGGGGCCTCCGGGCGCGTGCCACAGGCGCACCGGCCCGGGGGAGGGCATGAACGTCTTGGGGTCTTCCGCGTTGATGCGGCACTCGATGGCATGGCCGCGGATCTGCACGTCGCTCTGGGTGTAGGCCAGGCGCTCGCCCTGGGCGATGAGCAGCTGCGCCTTGACCAGGTCGATGCCGGTGATCGCCTCGGTCACCGGGTGCTCCACCTGGATGCGGGTGTTCATCTCGATGAAGTAGAACTCGCCGTCCTGGTAGAGGAACTCCATCGTGCCGGCGCTGCGGTAGCCGACGGCCCGGCACGCCTCGACGCAGCGGTCGCCCATGATCTTGCGCTGCCGGGCGGTGATGCCCGGGGCGGGGGCCTCCTCCATGACCTTCTGGTGGCGGCGCTGCATGGAACAGTCGCGTTCGCCCAGGTGGATGACGTTGCCGTGGCTGTCCGCCAGCACCTGGAACTCGATGTGGCGCGGCTTCTCCAGGAATTTCTCCATGTAGACCTGGTCGTTGCCGAAGGCGGCCCGCGCTTCTGCGCGGGTGATGCCGATGGCGTTGAGCAGGGAAGCCTCGGCGTGCACCACGCGCATGCCGCGGCCGCCGCCGCCGCCGGAGGCCTTGATGATCACCGGGTAGCCGATGGCGCGCGCGATGCGCAGGTTCTCGTCGGCGTCCTCGCCGAGGGGGCCGTCGGAGCCGGGCACGCACGGCACGCCGTGCTGCTTCATGACCTTGATGGCCGAGACCTTGTCGCCCATGGTGCGGATGGTCTCGGCCTTGGGGCCGACGAAGATGAAGCCGCTCTTCTCCACGCGCTCGGCGAAGTCGGCGTTCTCGGACAGGAACCCGTAGCCGGGGTGGATGGCGACCGAGTCGGTGACCTCGGCGGCCGAGATGATCGCCGGCATGTTCAGGTAGCTGAGCGAGGAGGGCGGGGGGCCGATGCACACCGACTCGTCCGCCAGCAGCACGTGCTTGAGGCTGTAATCGGCGGTGGAGTGCACCGCGACGGTCTTGATGCCCAGTTCGCGGCAGGCCCTGACGATCCGCAGCGCGATCTCGCCGCGGTTGGCGATCACCAGTTTCTCGATCACCATTGGGTCATTCGACCACGAAGAGGGGCTGGCCGAACTCGACCGGATCGCCGCTGCGCGCCATGATCGAGGCCAGGCGGCCCGCCTTGTCCGCCTCGATCTGGTTCATCATCTTCATCGCCTCGATGATGCACAGCACCTGGCCGACCTTGATCTCGTCACCGATCTCCACGAAGGCCTTGGCGCCCGGGGAGGGGGAGGCGTAGAAGGTGCCGACCATCGGCGCGGTGATCACGTGCTCGTTGGTCTTTGGCTTTGCCGCCGGGGCCTCGCTGCCCGCCTGCGCGGCGCTCGCCGCCTGTGCGGGCGAGACGGGCGCCGGGGCGGCCGGAGCAGGCGCGTACTGCGGCTGCACGGCGTGCACGACCGTGCCTGCGGCGGGCATGCGGCTGATGCGGACCGCTTCCTCGCCCTCCTTGATCTCGATCTCGGCGATGCCGGACTCCTCCAGCAGCTCGATCAGCTTCTTGATCTTACGTATGTCCATTGCGGGCGTGCCCCCCAGGATCTTGAGTTCGTGAGTTGGATTGTCAGCGGGCGCGGGCCAGTTGCAGCGCGGCGGCGCGCAGCGCCGCCTCGTAGCCATAGGCACCCAGGCCGAGGATGACCCCGGTCGCGACGTCAGAAAAATAGGAGTGTCTGCGGAACGGCTCCCGCGCCAGTGTGTTGGACAGGTGCACCTCGATGAACGGCAGCGCCGTTCCCAACAGCGCGTCGCGCAGCGCGATGCTGGTGTGGGTGAAGGCGCCGGGATTGATGATCACGAACTCGACCCCGTCGGCCTTGGCACGGTGGATGCGCTCGATGAGTTCGTGTTCGGCATTGCTCTGGAAGGCCTCCAGCTCGTGACCCGCCTCGCCCGCGACAGCGGCGGCACGGGCCTCGATCGAGGCGAGCGTCTGCGTGCCGTAGACCTCCGGCTCCCGGGTACCGAGCAAATTGAGGTTGGGGCCGTTGAGTAACAGCACGCGGGCCATGGTCGTCGGGGATCTTCTTTATACAGTCGTTCGGGAAGCGACGCGCCGCGAATGTACCCCAATTCGCCGGGATTGGGCACCCGGATGCCGGTAATTGCCGGCATCCGGTCAGACCGGATCTAGTGTTCCGGGGAGGGGGCGGCGCGGCGGCCGTTGAGTGCCGCCACCTGGCCTGCGATGCGGGCCTGGGCGGCCGCGAGGGTGAGGTGGCCCTGATCGAGGTCCCGAAGGCCTGACAGGATCGCATGCGCTTCCTCGGGCCGCAGCTCTCCGACCTTGAGCGCCACGACATGGCCGGCACGGTCGGCGAACACGCTGAAGGGCAGCACCAGATCCATGCCGAAGGCCGTCGCCGCCTCCAGGCCGCCCTGCTCGCCGACCAGCAAGGGGTAGGTCATCCCGTGCACCTGGGCGTACTTGGCCACTTCAACGCCAGAATCGACGGCGATACCGACAATTTCGAGGCCATCTTTCGCAAATTCGACCCTCAGGCTTTTCAGGAGGGGGATCTCCCGCCGGCACGGATCGCACCAGGTGGCCCAGAAGTTGATGACCAGGAGCTTGCCGCGGTACTCGGCCAGATGGTGCGGGCGGCCGTCGAGGTCGGGCAGGACGATGTCGGGGACCTCATCCGGTACCTTGCGACCCGCGGCGGGGGCCAGGGGAGTGGTCGGCGCGTGCGGACCCTGCGTGGCCGCCGGCGCCGCCGCCTGCAGGCCTCCCCGGGCCGGCAGGAGGCGGTGTGCGAGGAAGCCGATGGCCGCCGCCACCCCGACGACGGCGACGAGGACGGGCAGGCTCCCGCGGCGCGAAGGGCCGCCCGCGGTCACGTCGAGGGGTTGAGTGCCGCGTGCACGCGCGCGGCAAAGGCATCGGCCTTCATGAATCCGACGACCCGGTAGGGGGCGCGCTCCTGGCCATCGCTGCCATAGAAGGCGATGGTCGGCGGTCCGAAGATGCCGAAGTGCCTCAGCAGCGCCTGGTCGTCCGCGTTGTTCGCGGTGACGTCGGCCCGCAGCAGGACGGTTTGCGCGAGGGCGGTCTGCACGCCCTTGTCGGTGAAGGTGTAGCGCTCCATCTCCTTGCAGGAGGTGCACCACTCGGCCGAAAAATCCACCAGCACGGTCTTGCCCCGCGCCCGGGCCTGGGCGACCTCGCGGTCGAGCTCCGCCAGCGAGCGGATGGGGCGGAACGGGAGCGCCTGAGCGTGTGCCTGGGCGCTCAGGGCGAGCGGCGCCAGAGGATCGCCGTGGCCCAGCGCCGCGCCGGCCAGGAGCGCCAGACCGTACGCCCCGGCAAGCGTGCCGGCGGTGCGCAGCATCACGCCGGCCGGCCTTGTGCGGGTGGCGCGCTGCCTCCACAGCAGCCAGGCCAGAGCCAGCGCCGGCACCGACCACAGCACCAGCGTCAGCCGGTCCGGGGTGATGCGCGCCAGCATCCAGGCGGCCACCGCGAGCATCATCACCCCGAAGAGCTTCTTGACCAGCTCCATCCACGGGCCGGCCTTGGGCAGGAACCTGCCGGCCGAGGCCCCCACCGCCAACAGCGGCGTGCCCATGCCGATGCTCATGGCAAACAGGGCCGCCCCGCCGCGGGCCATCTGGCCGGTCTCGCTGATGACGATCAGCGCGCCGACCAGGGCCGGGCCGACGCAGGTGGTCACGATGAGCGCCGACAGCGCCCCCATGACCGCCACACCGCCCAGCGAACCGCCGCTCTGGCGGTTGCTCACGTTGGCGAGGCGCGTCTGGATGGCCGCCGGCATCTGCACGGTGAAGAGCCCGAACATGGATAACGCCAGCGCCACGAACAGCGCGGCAAACAGCGCCAGCACCCACCACTGCTGGAACAGGGCCTGGACCTGCTTGCCGGCCGCCGCCGCGGCCAGCCCGGCGAGGGTATAGGTGAGCGCCATGCCGAGCACGTAGCTCAGCGACAGCGAGAAGCCGCGGGCGGTGGAGACGCTCCTGCCGCCCCCGAAGATGATTCCCGAGAGGATCGGGACCATCGGCAGCACGCAGGGGGTGAAGGAGAGCAGCAGGCCGGCCAGGTAGAAGCTGCCGAGCACGGCCAGCAGGCTGGCATTGCGCAACAGGGCGGCGAAGTGGTCCTGCTCGCTGCCGCCGGCCGCACCGCCCGTGGCACTGCCCGGCGTGGGGGCGGCGCCGGCTGCCCCGCCGGCGAGCTTCACGGTGAAGGACTTGGTGATGGGCGGGTAGCACAGGCCCTTGTCGGCGCACCCCTGGTAGGTCACCTCCAGGGGCAGCTCCAGCGCCTTGGCGTTGGCGCGCGCGACGGGCAGCGTGGCGCGCAGCTCGTGGTGGTAGACCTCCTGGCGACCGAAGTACTCGTCGTTCTTCACCTGGCCGTCGGGCATCTGCAGCGCGCCGAGCTGGGCGGCGGTGCTGGCGCTGGCGACCTTGATGCGGGCCCGGTACAGGTAGTAGCCGTCGGCGATCTCGAAGTTCAGCCCCACCCGGTCGCTGCCCTCGGGGACGACGTCCAGCCGGAAGGCCTGGTCGGGCTGCAGGAAATCGTCTTCGCCGGATCGGGCCAGGGCGGCAGCCAGGCCGGACGGGGCGGCGCCGGGGGCGGGGGCCGGGGGATCCGCGGCCACGGCCCGCAGGCTCAGCAGGGCGAGCAGCGCGATGCCTGCGATATGTCTCATGACTGTCACGGCCATACCTTAACGTGGGACCTGCACCAGGTCAGCTCGGGCCTTATAGCCCAGCTCTTGGAGGGCCGGCAGGAACCAGCGTTCAACTTCCGGAAAAGATAGGCGTTCCACTGCGGCTGGGCACCCTCCCGGTCGGGCAGGCCTAAAAAACCCTCCGCCCGACTTGAATTCGGAGCTTACGCCACTATCATTAGCAGCCGCGAGGGGGGAGTGCTAACAGCTTTCCTCGCGCAGAAATCCATATCAATCAAAGTTTAAGGAGCGTACCCCATGAAGATCCGTCCTCTTCATGACCGCGTCATCGTCAAGCGTCTCGAGGAGGATCGCACCTCTCCGGGCGGGATCATCATCCCGGACACCGCAGCTGAGAAGCCGGTGCAGGGAAAGATCGTTGCGGTCGGCAAGGGAAAAATTCTGGACGACGGCACCGTCCGTCCCCTCGACGTCAAGGTTGGCGACAAGATCCTGTTCGGCAAGTACAGCGGGACTGAGGTCAAGCTCGACGGCGACGAGCTCGTGGTCATGCGCGAAGAAGACGTCATGGCCGTGATTGAAAGCAAGTAAGCGAGGATCACGATAATGGCTGCTAAAGAAGTCCGTTTCAGCGACGACGCCCGCGCCCGCATGTTCCGCGGCGTGAACGTCCTCGCCAATGCCGTCAAGGCAACCCTCGGCCCCAAGGGCCGCAACGCCGTGCTCGACAAGAGCTTCGGCGCCCCCACGATCACCAAGGACGGCGTCTCCGTCGCCAAGGAAATCGAACTGAAGGACAAGTTCGAGAACATGGGCGCGCAGATGGTGAAGGAAGTCGCTTCCAACACCTCCGATGAGGCCGGCGACGGCACCACCACCGCCACCGTGCTCGCCCAGGCGATCATCCGCGAGGGCCTGAAGGCGGTCTCCTCGGGCCGCAACCCGATGGACGTCAAGCGCGGCATCGACCGTGCGGTCGTCGCCGCCGTGGAAGAGCTGAAGAAGCTCTCCAAGCCCTGCAAGGATTCCAAGGCGATCGCCCAGGTCGGCACGATCTCGGCCAACTCCGACGAGTCGATCGGCAAGACCATCGCCGAGGCGATGGACAAGGTCGGCAAGGAAGGCGTGATCACCGTCGAGGAAGGCTCGGGTCTTGAGAACGAGCTGGAAGTCGTCGAGGGCATGCAGTTCGACCGCGGCTACCTGTCCGCGTACTTCATCAACAACCAGGCCAACCAGACCGTCGAGCTCGAGAAGCCGGTGATCCTCCTGGTCGACAAGAAGATCTCCAACATCCGCGAGCTGCTGCCGCTGCTCGAGGGCGTGGCGAAGTCCGGCCGTCCGCTGCTGGTCATCGCCGAGGACGTCGAGGGCGAGGCGCTGGCGACCCTGGTGGTCAACAACATCCGTGGCATCCTCAAGGTCGCGGCCGTGAAGGCCCCGGGCTTCGGTGACCGCCGCAAGGCCATGCTGCAGGACATCGCGACGCTGACCGGCGGCACGGTGATCTCGGATGAGGTCGGACTGTCGCTGGAGAAGGCGACGATCAACGACCTCGGCGAGGCCAAGAAGGTCGTCATCGAGAAGGAAAACAGCACGATCATCGACGGCGCCGGCAAGGGTGCCGACATCAAGGCGCGCATCGAGTCGATCCGTCAGCAGGCCGAGGAAGCCACCTCGGACTACGACAAGGAGAAGCTGCAGGAGCGTGTCGCCAAGCTCTCCGGCGGTGTCGCCGTCATCAAGGTCGGTGCCGCCACCGAAGTCGAGATGAAGGAGAAGAAGGCGCGCGTCGAGGACGCACTGCACGCGACCCGTGCGGCCGTGGAAGAGGGCGTGGTCCCGGGCGGCGGTGTCGCCCTGATCCGCGCGCAGAAGGCGCTCGACAAGCTCGAGGGCAAGAATGAGGACCAGACGGTCGGCATTCGCATCCTCGCCCGCTCGATCGAGGAGCCGCTGCGCCAGATCGTCGACAACGCCGGCGAGGACGCCGCGGTGATCCTGAACCGCATCAAGGAAGGCAAGGGCTCCTTCGGCTACAACGCCGCGAACGGCGAGTTCGGCGACATGCTGGAGGCGGGCATCCTGGATCCGACCAAGGTGACGCGCCTGGCGCTGCAGAACGCCGCCTCGGTGGCGGGGCTGCTGCTGACCACGGAGGTCATGGTGGCCGAGGCTCCGAAGGACGAGGAGCACAGCCACGGTGGCGCCCCGGGTGGCATGGGCGGCATGGGTGGCATGGGCGGGATGGACATGTAAGAACCTCTCTAAAGAGGTATCGATTCCCCCCACAACACTCGTTACGCTTTACATAACTGTTAAGGGTTCGCGGCCGGCTCACCGCCGGCCGCCACCCCCAAAGACGCGGAACAAGACCCCCTATTCCGCGCACTACTCGCAGGCCCCTTCACCGGGGCCTGTTTTTTTTTCGGCCGTCGTTCCTGCGGCGCAGAACTACGGTCCACGCCTACTTCCCCGGGCGTGCGCGCAGCGCTATCGTCCCTCCCCTGCGCGGAGACTTGCCATGACAATCACCCTTCGGTCCTCTGCCCTGAATCTCGCTGCCTGCGTCGTGCTGACGGCCGCGGGCGGCTGCACGCACGAGGGCCAGGACTCAATGGGCTGGGCGCGCGCCGCGCTCGAGCGCAACGCGCAGGTCGAAGTCGTCGCCACGGACCCGCAGAGCCACAGCTTCACCGTCCGCGTGAAGGACAGCGGCGAGGTGCGCGTCGTGCGCGCGGACCAGCTGGTTGCCGGCCTGCCGGGCGGCACGCTCGCCCCGGCGACGCAGCCCGCGGCGGCGGCCGAACCCGCGGCGACCCCGATGGCCGCGGCGGCGCCCGCGCCCGCGGAGGCAGAGACGGAGCCTGCGCAGTATGGAGAAGCCGCGCGCCCGTCCCCGGCGGCCGAGGTCCACCCGGACGCCGGCGGCGGCAAGGTGCTCAAGTCCGGGCCCGGCTATAGCATCCAGGCGGCGGGCGCGGCGCCGGCCGCCCCGAGGGCGGCGGAGAACCAGGTCATCCAGTCAGGACCGGGCTACAGCATCCGCGGCGGCGCGGCATCGCCACCGGTGGCCGCGCGCACCCGTGACGCCACGGTCACCAGCGCGGCGCTCGAGCGCCGCCACGAGCCGATCGTCTGCCAGGGCGATCGCATGCTGCACATCGACAATCGCAACCTGCAGTTCGACGGCGATGCGGTCAGTGCCCAGGATGGCTGCGAGATCCACATCACCAACAGTCACATCACCGCCACGGGCGTCGGCGTGCAGGCGCGCGCGGCGAACGTGCACATCGACAACAGCCTCATCGAGGGTGACGGCGGCTCGCTCGACCTGTCCGACGGGGCGCAGGCGTATGCGGCGTCCTCGCACTTCCGCGGCCTCAGCCGTCGCATGGACACCGCCTCCGTGCACGACCTCGGGGGCAACATCTGGAACTGATTCCCGGGCGGGGGATCAGTCCCGGGCTGCACGAACACCTGGAGCGTTCCCTCGAGGCGCTGCGCGCCAACGAGGCCGCCGCCGCTGCCGTCCTCGGCGCCCCCGCGGCGGTGCGCGAATCCCTCACCAGGGTCTTTGCCGCCAGCGACTACGTCGCCGAATCCTGCTCACGCACGCCGCGACTGCTCGCGGAGCTGGTCGCCGCCGGGGACCTCGAGCGCACCCTCAGCAAGGACGACTTCATCGCGCGGGCGCCGGTGCAGGCGGTGGATGCACCGGAGTCGCAGGTGCAGGCGGCGCTGCGCCACTGGCGACGCCGCGAACAGGTGCGCATCGCCTGGCGCGACCTGGCCGGCTGGGCCGACCTTGCCAGCACGCTCAGAGAGCTCACGGCCTTCGCCGACGCCGCCATCGGTGCCGCCCTGGCGCAGGCCCGGGCCGCGCTCGTTGCCCGTTACGGGGAGCCCCGCGGCCCGGCCGGTACCGTGCAGCCGCTCCTGGTGCTCGGCATGGGCAAGCTCGGGGGCGGCGAGCTCAATTTCTCCTCGGACGTGGACCTGGTGCTGCTGTTCCCGGAGCACGGCGAGACCGATGGGGCGCGCGCCATTGCGAACGAGGAGTTCTTCACGCGCCTGGGGCAGGGGATGTCGCGGCTGCTGTCGGCGCGCACCGCCGACGGCTTCGTGCTGCGCGTCGACCTGCGCCTGCGTCCCTTCGGCGATTCCGGGCCGCTGGTGGCGAGCTTCGCCTCGTTCGAGGACTACCTGCTGCGCCACGGCCGCGACTGGGAGCGCTACGCCTACGTGAAGGCACGGCCGATCACCGCCGTCGAGCGCTACGCGGAGGTGCAGGCCGCTGCGGTGCGGCCCTTCGTCTACCGGCGCTACCTGGACTACGGGGTGTTCGAGAGCCTGCGCGAGATGAAGGCCCTGATCGCCCGCGAGATCGAGCGGCGCGAGCTGGCCGACAATGTGAAGCTCGGCCCGGGCGGGATCCGCGAGATCGAGTTCATCGTGCAGGCCCTGCAGCTGACCCGCGGCGGCCGCGAGCGGCGCTTGCAGACCGCTTCGCTGTTCGAGGCCCTGCGGTACCTGGGGGAGGCGCGGCTGCTGCCAGGACCGGCCGTCGGCGAGCTGCACGAGGCCTACGTATTCCTGCGCCGCGTGGAGAACCGGCTGCAGATGCTCGCCGATGCGCAGACTCACCAGCTGCCGGCGACGGCACTCGCACGCGAGCGGCTGGCGCTCGCGATGGAGCTGCCGGACTGGGCTGCCTTCGAGCGCGCGCTGGCGGTGCACCGCGAGCGCGTCAGTGCGCATTTCCACCAGGTGATCTTCGCGGGCAGCGAGCCGGAGCGCGCCGCCGTGCGCATCGACCTCGGACGCTTCTGGGGAAGCGATGCGGAAACGGCCGCCATCGGCGAGGCGCTGGCCGGCGCCGGGTTTCACGAGGCCGCCGAAGCGGCGCGCCTGCTGCTGGAGCTGCGCGATTCCTCGTTGGTGCGCCGCCTGGACGAGCCCGGCCGACGCCGGCTGCAGGCGCTGGTGCCCGTGTTGCTCGCCGACGTGGCCGGCAGCCGCGCGCAGCTGCCGGTGCTGCGCCGCGTCATCACCATCATCGAGGCCATCGGTCAGCGCTCGGCCTACTTCGCGCTGCTGCAGGAGAACGGGCCGGCGCGTGCGCGACTGGTGGAGCTGTGCCGCCACGGCGACTTCCTGGCCGCGCAGATCGCGGCCCACCCGCTGTTGCTGGATGAGCTGATCGACGAGCGGCTGCTGTCGCAGCCGCCCGGGCGCGCTGCCTTCGCCGCCGACCTCGACTCGCGCATGGCGCAGGTGGCCGAGGACGACCCCGAGCTGCAGGTCGAGGCGCTGCGCCAGTTCCAGCGGGCCGCGCTGTTTCGCATCGGCGTCGCCGACCTCACCGGGGTGCTGCCGGTCATGCAGGTCAGCGACCGCCTGACCGATGTCGCCGAACTCATCGTCGAGCAGGCGATGCAGCTGGGCTGGCGGCAGATCACCGCGCAGTTCGGCGTGCCGCGCTGCGGGATCGGGACCGACCGGCGGGCGGTGAACATCTGCGCCGTCGGCTACGGCAAGCTCGGCGGCATGGAGCTTGGCTACGCCTCGGACCTGGACCTGGTGTTTCTGCACGACTCCAGCGGGGAACAGCAGGAGACCGACGCCCCTCGGCCGATCGACAACCAGCTGTTCTTCGTGCGCCTGGCGCAGCGCATCGTGCACCTCCTCACCATGCATTCCGCGGCCGGTCGGCTGTACGAGGTCGACCAGCGCCTGCGCCCCAGCGGCAAGGGGGGCATGCTGATCACCAACATCGACGCCTTCGCCGAGTACCAGCGCCGGGAAGCCTGGACCTGGGAGCACCAGGCCCTGCTGCATGCGCGCGCCGTGGCCGGCGCACCCCAGCTGCGTGAGCGCTTCGAGGCCGTGCGCCTGGACGTGCTCAGCCACCACGTGCGGCGCGCGGCGTTGCGCGAGGAGGTGCGCAGCATGCGCGAGCGCATGCGCCGCGAGCTGGCCAAGGGCGGGGCCGAGCGCTTCGATATCAAGCAGGACGCCGGCGGCATCGCCGACATCGAGTTCCTGGCGCAGTACTGGGCGCTTCGATGGGCCCAGGAGTACCCGCCGGTGGCCCAGTTCTCCGACACCATCCGCCAGCTGGAATCGGTCGCCTCGGCGGACCTCGTGCCGCAGGCGACCGTGGATGTGCTGACCGGGGCCTACCGCGCCTATCGCAGCGCCACCCACCACCTGTCGCTGGCCGGCAAGCAGCCGCTGGTCGCGGCCGCGGAGTTCCGCGAGATGCGCGCCGGGGTCACCGCCGTGTGGGAGGCCACGATGACCGATGGCACGGCGGTGACGCAGGTATAATCGGCGCCAGTCCGGCAGCAGATCCAAGGCACACGTCCCATGGTCGCAACGGCCAAGCCGCTCATAGAACCCAACGCGCAGAACCAGTACGAGGTCACCGCGGACGACCTGCCGCTGTGCTGCCCGATGCCGCAGATGTACCTGTGGAACTCGCACCCACGCGTGTATTTGCCCATCGAGGACACCGGTGCGGCGAAGTGCCCGTACTGCAGCGCGGAGTTCACGCTGCGCTGAGCGGCCGTCCTCAGCGGTACTGCTTGTAGGACTTCTCTTCGACCAGGCGCGAGCCCAGCGCCTGGTTGATGCGCTTCTTCACGGCCGCGCGCTCGTCGTTGCAGATATAGACCGAGCGGGCGAGCTCGATGAAGTCGCGATCGAAGGTATGGTGCGCTTCCTTCTCGCGGATGCGGTCCTCGATGTCCCAGAGCCGCTCGTTCACCGCCTGCAGCGCGTGTTCGTCGGCGCTCACCGCCGCGGTCGCGCAGCCGCTGTCCGTCCAGGTCTTCTCGAGCAGGGACAGTTCCAGCTTCACGTTG
Organism: Pseudomonadota bacterium; assembly: GCA_018240525.1. GTDB lineage: Bacteria > Pseudomonadota > Gammaproteobacteria > Steroidobacterales > Steroidobacteraceae > 13-2-20CM-66-19. Next base: position 683,009 of record JAFEFN010000013.1, on the reverse strand, counting down.
GCAAGCTTGCCGGCGTCCTGGATGCGCGCGACCTTGATCCTGAGGATGGTGATCTTGTCGAGCAGTTCGCCGGGTGAGATCGGGACCATGATGTCGTTCATGGAGCAGATCCTAGCAACTCGTCGAGGCGCGCGGTGACCTGATCCACGCCGATCAACGCCATGACACCGGGCTCCTCGATCTTGTGCGTCCAGGGCAGTTCGTCCGGCTCCACGCCGCGGAAGGTCCGCGCCGCCTGCGGGTAGGCGTCCACGCACCAGCGACCCGACAGGTAGGGGCCGCTGCGCGCCGGGTTGGTGGCCGCGTACAGGCCGATGACGGGCGTGCCGGCCATGGTGCCCATGTGGGCGGGGCCCGAGTCGGGGGTGAGCAGCGCGCGGGCGCGCCCGAGCAGCGCCAGCAGTTCCGGCAGGGTGTCCTTGCCGATCTGGTTGACGACCGGCAGCCGGCACAGTTTCTCGATCCGGGCCCCCACCTCACGCTCCAGGGTGCTCGGGCCACCGGCCAGGATGACCCGCATGCCGAGCGCGCCGGCGGCGTGTTCCGCCACCGCGGCATAGCGCTCCGGCAGCCAGTTGCGCAGCGGGTGGCTGGAGCACGGGCTGACGATGAGCGTGGGCTGCCCGTCCGGGATCAGGCGGGCGGCGTAATCCTGTGCCGCGGGGGGAAGCGGCAGGTCCCAGCGCAATACCCGCTGGGAGATGCCCAGGGACTCGGTGAAGCCGAAAAAGCTGTCGAGCACGTGTTGGCGCGTGCGGGCGGCGATGCGCGCATTGGTGAACAGCCACTGCATCTCGCGCGCCCGGGCGCGGTCGAAGCCCAGCTTGATGCCCGCCCGCACGCGGTGCGCGAGCAGGCTGGCGCGCAGGGCCAGCTGCATGTGCAGCAGTACATCGAAGCTGCGCCCCCTGAGCAGCGCATGCCGTGCACGTCGTGCCGCCGCATCGGCGCGCTTGTCGACGATGATAAACTCCACGCCCTCGATGAGGCTCATCAGGCGCGCTTCGGCCTTGCCGATGATCCAGGTCAGCTGCGTGCCGGGCCATGCTTGCTGTAAGGTGCGCACGATCGGCACGACATGGCAGGCATCCCCGATCGCCGACAGCCGGAGGATGCAGACGCTGCGCGGCGGTTCAGCGAAAGACAGCATTATGGAGTCAGGATCGTGAGTGGTCGTTTCGCGCTCGGCCCGGAAGTGAAGCGTGGCGCGGCTGCCGGCGGCGCCATGCTATATGACGCCTCGCGGGCCGGCAATTTGAGCGCCGACTGGTTCGAGCCCTCCTACTGGCAGGCACGCGGGGACATCGATGGCAGTGCGCAGGGCCGCGGCACGACCTACTTCATCAAGGCGGATGGCAATCGCTGGGTGCTGCGCCACTACCGGCGCGGCGGGCTGATGGCGCGCCTGAGCGCCGACCGCTATCGCTGGCGCAACGCGGAGAGCACGCGCCCCTTCGCCGAGTGGCAGCTGACATACCGGCTGCACCGCGCCGGGCTGCCGGTGCCGGCGCCGGTGGGCGCCCGCTACCGTCAGGCCGGCAGCACCTACACCGGTGACATCATCACCGAGCGGCTGCCGACCGTCGGCTCGCTCACCGAGTGCCTGCGCACCGGCGCTCTGTCGATCGTCACCTGGATCGAGATCGGCCGCTGCATCCGCCGCTTCCACGACGTCGGGCTGTGCCATGCGGACCTGAATGCCCACAACATCCTGCTGAACGAGGACGGCGCGGTCTACCTGATCGACTTTGACCGCGCCCGGCTGCGCACGCCGGGCATCTGGAGCGATGGCAATCTCGTGCGCCTGCGCCGCTCGCTCGAGAAGGTCACCTGGGGAATGCCGCCCGAGCGCTTCGGCGAGTCCGACTGGCACGGCCTGCTGGATGGCTACCGCCAGTCATCCGGCCGGCGCGATCTGGCGACCTAGGCGCCGTTGCACTTGCGCCCCCTCTACCTTCTCGCCGTCTATCTCGCCGCCCCCCTTCACTCGCTGGTCTACCTGTGGCGGGGCCTCTGGGACCGCAGCTACCGGGCCAACTTCCGCGAACGCTACGGCTTCGGCCCCCAGGCGATGCCGCGCGGGGTGTGGCTGCACGCGGTCTCGGTCGGCGAGGTGCAGGCGTGCGCGGCGCTGGTGAACGCGCTGCACCGGCGCCACCCCCAGCTGCCGCTCACGGTCACGAGCTTCACGCCCACCGGGGTCGCGCGCGCACGCGCGCTGTTCGGCGACATCGCCGAGGTGCGCTACCTCCCCTACGACCTGCCCGGGGCGGTACGCCGCTTCTTCAGGCGCGTGCAGCCCTGCCTGGCGGTGATCTTCGAGACCGAGCTGTGGCCGAACCTGTACCGCGAGTGCGCGCGCCAGCGCGTGCCCCTGGTCATTGCCAGCGCACGCATCTCCAGCCGCTCGGTGGGGCGTTACCGCAAACTCGGCAACCTGTTCTCCGGCACGCTGGCGCGAGCCGCGGTGGTGGCGGCGCAGGGACCGGAGGATGCGGAGCGCTTCCGTGCGCTGGGCGCGGATCCCGATGCGCTGCAGGTCACCGGGAATCTCAAGTTCGACTTCGAGCTGCCGGGCGACATCCAGGCGCGCGGTGCGGCACTGCGCGCCGCGTACGCACCAGACCGCCCCGTGTGGGTGGCCGGTTCCACGCACGCCGGGGAGGAGGATGCCGTCCTCGAGGCGCACCGCGCGGTGCTGCGGCTGCACCCGCGCGCGCTGCTGGTGATCGCCCCGCGCCACCCGCCGCGGTTTGCCGAGGTCGCGCAGCGTCTCGCGGGCTCCGGCCTGAGCTTCGTGCGCCGCTCGCAGCCGCAGGCCGTCGGCGCACAGCAGTGCCAAGTGCTGCTGCTGGATACGCTGGGCGAGCTGGTGGAATTCTACGCCGCGGGCGACGTGGCCTTCGTCGGCGGCAGCCTCGTGGGCATCGGTGGCCACAACCTGCTCGAACCTGCAGCGCTCGGGCGTCCGGTCCTCACCGGGCCGCACAACTTCAACAGCATCGACAGTGCGCGCTTGCTGCTCGGAGCCGGTGCTGCGGAGGTGGTCGCCAGCGGGGCGCAGCTCGGGGAGCGGGTCGGGGCGCTGCTCGCCCGCCCCGAGGAGTGCGCGCGCATCGGTGCCCGGGGCCGGGCCTGCGTCGAGGCCAACCGCGGTGCGCTCGGGAAGCTCCTCGCCCTGATCGAGCCGCTGCTCGGCGGCGCGGCCTAGCGCGAACCGCCCGGGGGCGGCTGCGGCGGCGCACCCTGCGCGGGCGGCACGTCGGGGAGCACGCTCTGCGGGGTCGGGCTTGCCGGTGCGGTCGATGCATCGACCGTGAGCCACGCGTTCACTTCCAGCAGCTGGGCACGGTCGAGCGTGCCGGCGGCCTGGCGCAGCTGCAGCACGCTGATGATGTAGTCGTACTTGCTGTTGGCATAGTCGGTCTCGGCCTGCACCAGCACGCGGCGTGCGTTGAGCACGTCGACCGAAGTGCGCGTGCCGACGTCATAGCCGGCCTCTGTCGCCTTGAGCGCCGTCTGCGTCGATTCGCGCGCCTGGTGCAGCGCCTGCACGCGCGCGACGCCGCTGATCACGCCCAGGTAGGCGTCGCGCGACTGGCGCTCGGTGGCGCGCGAGGTGGCCACCAGCGCCTCCTTGGCGGCGATCCAGCGGTACTCGTTCTCGCGCACCTTCGACTGGGTATAACCGCCGCTGAAGATCGGCAGGGTGAATTGCAGCCCGATCTGGCGGTCGTTGAACTTGTTGTTGACGTCGTTGAAGGGGTAGCCGTAGATGATCTGGTCCGAGGAGCCCTTCGTATACGAGCGGCCGGCGACCAGATCGAGCGTCGGCAGGTGGCCGCCGAATGCGGCGCGGACGTTGTCGCGCGCGATGTCCGCGGCCAGGCGGCTGGAGATCAGCGCGAGGTTCTGCTCCAGGGAGACGTTCACCCACGCGGTCTCGTCCTGGGGCTCCGGGCCCTTCAGCGGCAGGTCGCTGCCCGGCCGTGCGAGATGGTCGTACTGCTGCCCGGTGATTTCCTGCAGGCGGTACTGAGCGGTGGCGAGAAGCCGCTTGGCCTGGATGACCGCCGCGGCCGCGTTGTCGTGACCGGCCTTGGCATCCTGCACGTCGGTGATGGCGATCAGGCCGACCTCGAAGCGCTTGTTGGCCTGGTCGAGCTGACGGGTGATGGCCTCCAGGGAAGCCGTGTTGGCCTCGACGCCCGCTTCTGCGGACAGCACCAGGAAGTAGGCCGTGGCGACGCGCAGGATCAGGTCCTGCTCGGCGGCCTTGTAGTTGGCCTCCGCCTGCGCGACCTCGGCGCTGGCCGCCTTAATCTGCATCCAGTTGGCCCAGGAGAACAGGTTCGAGCGCAGGTTGACCGACCAGCCGTGCGTGGTGGTGTCGATCGTCGACGACTCGGGCAGCACCTGCAGGCTAGGAGGCTGGTTCGGGTCCTGGCTCGGGATCGCCGACACGAAGTCCTGGTATCCGGAACTGTGGTCGCGCAGGACGCTGGCGTTCGCGCCGATCTGTGGCAGCACGGCCGACCAGGCCTGCGGGCGCGCCTCGCGCGCCGCGAGGCGGTTGGCATCGGCCTGGCGGATCGTCGGGTCGTTGTGCAGGGCGTCCTCGTAGACGCCGGCCAGGTCCTTGGCCGTGGCCGCGCCTGCCAGTGCCAGCAGTCCCAGGAGGGTCGCGAGGCGTTTCATGGACGTTCCTTGTTTAGCACGCTTCGGTGTCGCCCGCGTGCTCAGAAGGAGAATTCCGGCGGGCGGATCGAGTTGACCAGCGGATCGATGACCGTCTCGAACAGGCTCTGCACCTGCCAGGTGTCCGAACCGGTGCGGGTCACCAGGCGTGCCTCCATGGCCGGCGCCTCGCCGACCACGACGAACAGCCGCCCGCCGACGGCGAGCATGCGCTCGAAGTGCGGAACGTAGATCGGCAGTGAGGCGGTCACCGCGATCGCATCGTAGTCAGCCCCGCCGTTCATGCGCAGCGCATCGGCCTCGAGCACGTCCACCGAGCGCACTCCGGCGGTGGCCAGGTTGCCGCGTGCGGCCTCGGCCAGGTCCGGGTACAGCTCCACCGTGTGCACGCGCGCCGCGAGGCGGGCGAGGCAGGCGGACAGGAAGCCCGAACCGGTGCCGATCTCCAGCACCTGCTCGGTCGGCTCGGGCAGCAGTGCCTGCAGTACGCGGCCGGCCACGCTCGGCCGCAACATGTGCTGCCCGTGTGCCAGCGGCACTTCGGCGTCGGCAAAGGCCCGGTAGCGCTGGCTTTCCGGCACGAACAGCTCGCGCGGCACCGTGCGCATCGCATCCAGAACCCGCCCGTCGAGCACGTCCCAGGCGCGCACCTGCTGCTCGATCATCTGCTCACTGGCGGTCACGGTTTCCATCCGATGGCTCCGATTGGACTTATTGCGGTGTTTCAGAAAGGCCGCAGAAGTTAAGGCTTTTCCGCGCCTGTGCCAAGCGGTCATGCGACGAGATATGGTGAAATACCGACGGGGCGTGTCCTGCCCTGCGTTATGCTTCTGGCGACCGTATCCCGAAGGCACGAAAAGTTTAAGTAGAGTGCCTCGGGAGCGCGCGGAACCTACGTGCAAGGCTAAGAAGAAGGTAGATGTCGTTCATCGGGCTGCTGTGCCTCCTGTTCGCCCTCATCGCCGCGCTGGTTCTGTTGCTCTATGCGTTGCAGCGTCGCGACATTCGCAGCATCGGGGAGCTCTCCCAGCAGCTGCAGCGCATTGCCATTGGGGGCCGTCTCGCCGGCAGACGCGTCGAGGTCGATAGCGACAAGCCGGAGGTGGCCGCGCTGGTGACGGCGGTGAACCACCTGCTGACGCGCGCCAGTTCCGCCGCCGAGCGCGAGGTGACCGAGACCCCCAAGCTGTTCGCCGATCTGGGCGATCGCATCCACGAGGCCGTGCTGGTGCACCGCGAGGTCATCCTCTACGCCAACCGGCAGTTCGCCAGCTTCGTCGGCGTCGACCGGCTGGAGCTGATCGGTCGCCGCCTCGCGGACCTGGTACCCCCCGAGTATGCCGAGCTGGTCGGCGAGAATATCGCGCGCCGCCTGGCCGGCGAGCCGGCCGCCGAACGCTACGAGATCGACATGGTGGGGCTGCAGGGCCAGGTCTCGCGCCTGGAGATTGCCTCGACCCCGGTCGAGTACGACCAGGAACCGGCCCTGCTGATCACAGGCGTCGAGATCATCCCGACGCAGACCATGCAGGCGTTGCGCCTGCCCGCCGACACGTCCGCCCTTGAACCGCAGTTGCTGGCGCTGCAGTCGCTGGCCGAGGCGATCATCGCCACGGACAAGGAAGGGCGCATCACCTTCATGAACTCCGCGGCCGAGCAGCTGACCGGCACCGATGCGAGTGCGGCGATGGGCAAGGCGCTCGAGGACATCGTCAGCTTGGTCGATGAGACGGAGCGCCGCCTGCTCGGCGACCCGGTGCGCCAGGCCCTGAGCAGCGGCACGCCTGTGAACCTCAGCCGCCGCGCCATGCTGCTGTCGCGCGCCAACGGCAGCGAACGCTCGATCGAGCTCTCGGCTGCACCGATCCGTAATGGCGACAAGGATGTCATCGGCGCGGTGGTGATGCTGCACGACATCAGCGAGCTGCGCGGGCTGGCGCGGCAGATGTCATACCAGGCCACGCACGATGCGCTCACCGGCCTGGTGAACCGGCGCGAGTTCGAGCGCCGCCTGGAGGAGGCCATCGCCAGCGGCCACCGCGGGGACGGCCAGCACGTGCTGTGCTACCTCGACCTGGACCGCTTCAAGCTGGTGAACGACACCAGCGGCCACCTGGCCGGCGACAGCATGCTGCGCGAGGTGGCCAAGCTGCTGCGCGATGCGGTACGTGACAGCGACACCGTCGGGCGGCTCGGCGGGGATGAGTTCGGTACCCTGCTGATCGGCTGTCCGCTGGACAAGGCACGGCAGATCGCCGATGACCTGTGCCGCGCGGTGAACGACTACCGCTTTGTGTGGAAGGACAAGATCTTCAACATCGGCGTGTCGGTCGGACTGGTCGAGATCTCGCGGGAAAGCGGCACGATCGAGGAACTGCTCGCTGCGGCCGACACGGCCTGCTATGTCGCCAAGAAGCAGGGCTCCGGGCGCGTGGTGGTGTACTCGGCGCGCGACGAGGCGCATGCGCGCCACACCGGCGAAATCCAGTGGCTGCAGCGGCTGCAGGGTGCGCTCAAGGACAACCGCTTCCACCTCTTCCACCAGGTCATCGTCCCGGCGCACGAGGAGGAGGGCGGCCCGGCCATGGAGGTGCTGGTGCGCCTGCAGGATGAGGCCGGCAACGAGCTCCCCCCGGCGGACTTCATGCGTGCCGCGGAGCGCTACCGGCTGATGGGGCTGGTCGATCGCTGGGTGGTGCAGACCACGCTGGCCGCGCTCGGGCGCGGCGCCATTCCCCTGCCCGAGAACCGCAGCGTCGCCATCAACATCTCCGGCCAGACTCTGGGGGACACCCAGTTCCTGGAGTTCGTCGTCGAGTGCTTTGACAGCACCGGGGCGGTGCCGGCGCAGGTGTGCTTCGAGATCACCGAGAGCGCGGTGATCTCCAATCTGGAGCACGCCCGCCGCTTCGTCGGCGTCCTGCACGGCATGGGCTGCCAGTTCGCGCTGGATGACTTCGGCTCGGGCGTCGGATCCTTCTCCAACCTGAAGACCCTGCCCCTCGACTACCTGAAGATCGACGGCTCGTTCATGCGCAATCTCTCCCGCGACACCGTCAACCAGGCGATGGTGGCGGCGATGATCAAGCTTGCGCGCACCCTCAACTTCCGCGTGATCGCCGAGCAGGTCGAGGACACCGCTGCGGTCGAGGCGGCCCGCAAGATCGGCGTCGACTTCCTGCAGGGCTACGCAATCGCTCGCCCCGCACCGCTGTCTCTCGCGGCCTGAGCTCGCGCCACGGCCCAGCGCGGGCCCGCGGCTCATGCGCCGCCGTGCTTGCGCAGGGCGCCCCGAAACCAGCTGGGCACGTGCGACTCCGCCCCGAACCATCCCCAGTCATTGAGCGCCTTCATGAAGTACTCTCGATGGTAGTCCTCGTAGTAGAAGGGGCTTAACTTCGGGGCAAAGTAGCCGGCCTGGGCATAGATCCTCAGCACGTCATCATTGCAGTGCCGGTCAGCAACGACGGCGCCGGCTGCTGAGCCGAAATCGGGCAGCACCCCCGCGCTCCAGTAACAGCGGCCCTCGTGTTCCACGGCATGCGGGCTGATCAGGCGCACCCCGAGATCCTCGGCGGCCCACCTCCAGGCCCGCGCCATCGCCCCGCAGGCGGCGCGGTCCCTCAGTACGGAAGTCCGGTCGGCCAAGGCGACTGGGCGGGTTTCGGGTTGCATACAAACAAGGAGTGCCCGATCCCGGTTTTAGGCACCTACGGCCGGTCGCGCGGCGGCGCGATGCGGGGGCGACGTGCCATGCCCAGGATCCCGGCGGTCGGCTTTGCGGCCGCGCACGGACTCCGCAAGAGGAGGACGGCACGGGGGGTACAGCGGCGGGCCGCGGGCGGCGCAGCGCAATGCGCCAGGCCGGTGCCCATGGTGCAGAGGCCTGGTGCCGGCGCGCCCGGTTCCATGCGCGCGCCGCACCGGCGGGGCCTCGCGTGACCGCTCGGGCGGGCACTCCTCATCGGGCTTCGCGACCGGGAAGCGCTCTTCCGTGTGCGTCTTCCCGATCCTGGGCCGCAGCGCGGCCGGCCGCTGCTACAGCAGCGGCACCAGCAGCAGGGCGACGATGTTGATGATCTTGATGAGCGGGTTGATGGCGGGGCCCGCGGTGTCCTTGTACGGATCGCCGACGGTGTCGCCCGTGACGGCCGCCTTGTGGGCATCAGACCCCTTGCCGCCGAAGTTACCTTCCTCGATGTACTTCTTGGCGTTGTCCCAGGCGCCGCCGCCCGTCGTCATCGATATCGCGACGAACAGCCCGGTCACGATCGTACCGATGAGCAGGCCGCCGAGTGCACGAATGCCGGCGCCCGGGCCCATCAGCATGTTGAGCACCACGACCAGCACGATCGGCACCAGGATCGGCAGCAGCGAAGGCACCACCATCTCGCGGATCGCCGAGCGGGTGAGCAGGTCCACCGCTCGCGAGTAGTCCGGCTTGTCGGTGCCGGCCATGATCCCCTTGATCTCGCGGAACTGGCGCCGCACTTCGGTCACCACCGCCCCGGCGGCACGGCCCACGGCCTCCATGGCCATCGCGCCGAAGAGATAGGGCACGAGACCGCCGACGAACAGGCCGATGATCACGGCCGGGTCGGACAGCGAGAACGCGGCGAGCTTCCCGGCCGCTTCCAGGTTGTGGGTGTAGTCGGCGAACAGCACCAGCGCGGCGAGGCCCGCCGAGCCGATCGCGTAGCCCTTGGTGACAGCCTTGGTGGTGTTGCCCACGGCATCCAGCGGGTCGGTGATGTCACGCACCGACTTCGGCAGTCCCGACATTTCGGCGATACCGCCGGCGTTGTCGGTGATCGGGCCATAGGCATCCAGCGCGACGATCATGCCGGTCATCGACAACATCGCGGTCGCGGCGATCGCGATGCCGTACAGGCCATCGAGCGTGTAGGAACCCCAGATGGCAAGGCACACCGCGATCACCGGCAGCGCGGTCGATTTCATCGACACGCCCAGGCCGGCGATGATGTTGGTGGCGTGACCGGTCTGCGAGGCGGAGGCCACCTTGCGTACCGGGCTGTACTCGGTGGCGGTGTAGTACTCGGTGATCATGATCATCGCAGCCGTGAGGCCCAGGCCGATGAGCGTGCAGTAGTACAGCGCCGAGTTGCCCGGCATGATCTTCTGGGTGATGAAGTAGAAGGCCACCGCCGAGACGATGGCCGAGACGATCACGCCCTTGTAGAGCGCATTCATGATCTTGCCGCCCTCGCGCGCCGAGACGAAGAACGTGCCGATGATCGAGGAGACGATCGAGGCCGCACCGAGGGCGAGGGGGTAGATGACCGCGGCGAAGGAGGCGGCGGCGCTTTCCTTCGCGAACAGCAGCCCGCCGAGCAGCATGGTTGCCACCAGCGTCACCGCGTAGGTCTCGAACAGGTCGGCCGCCATGCCGGCGCAATCGCCGACGTTGTCTCCGACGTTGTCGGCGATGACCGCCGGGTTGCGCGGGTCGTCCTCCGGGATGCCGGCCTCGACCTTGCCCACCAGGTCGGCGCCGACGTCCGCGCCCTTGGTGAAGATGCCGCCGCCGAGGCGCGCGAAGATCGAGATCAGGGAGCCGCCGAAGGCCAGACCGACGAGCGCGTGCAGCGATTGCTCGGCACCGATGCTCGTGTACTGGCGCAGCACCGCGTAGTAGCCGGCCACGCCAATCAGGCCGAGCCCGACCACCAGCATGCCAGTGATGGCACCGCCGCGGAAGGCGACGCCGAGGGCGGCATTGAGGCCGTTAGTGGCCGCCTGCGCGGTGCGCACGTTGGCGCGCACCGAGATGTTCATGCCGATGTAACCGGTGAGCCCGGAGAGCACCGCGCCGACGAGGAAGCCGCCGGCCGTCGGCCAGCCGAGCGAGGTAAAGCCGATCACCAGGAAGAGCACGATGCCCACGATCAGGATGGTCGTGTACTGGCGGTTGAGGTAGGCCTTGGCGCCGGCCTGGATGGCCGCCGCGATTTCCTGCATGCGGGGGTTGCCCGCCGGCAGGCGCAAAATGGCGCTCATTGAAAAGACGCCGTAGATGACGGCGAGGACGCCGGCCGCAATCGCGACCCACAGCCAACTGCTCAATTCCATCCGGAAATCTCCCCCAAAAAAGGCCGCGAACTATAGCACGCCGACCCAGTCCCGACCCCGTCCGCCAGGGGTAGTGGTTGGGGGCGGTGCCCGGGCGGGCGGGACGGCTTTGCTGCCCTGCGGTAAGGCCGGGGGTACTGGCGTCTTCTGTTAATTCCGCCTAGACCTTGAATTCGGTCTTGAGCTTGCGTCGCACCGAGACACCCTTGAGGTGCACGTAGTCCGGCAGGCCGTTGCGGTAGGGGGGGTAGGACTCCCCGGCGACCAGCGGCTCGAGGTAGCGCCGGCAGGCGGGGGTGATGCCGAACCCGTCGTCGCGGATGTAGTGCGGCGGCAGCTTCTTTTCCTTGTTGGCGACCTCGATCAGCGGGACGTGGCCGATGCTCCAGCGATAGGGCTTGGCGGACTTGCGCACGATGGTCGGCATCACGGCGTTGACGCCCCGGACCGCCAGCTCCACCGCGGCCTTGCCGACCGCGTAGGCCTGCTCCACGTCGACCTTGGAGGCGATGTGCCGCGCGGAGCGCTGCAGGTAGTCGGCCACGGCCCAGTGAAACTTGTAGCCGTGCGCTTCGCGCACCATGTTGGCGACCACCGGTCCGACGCCGCCCAGCTGGGTGTGCCCGAAGGCGTCGCGGGTGCCGGCATCGGCGAGGAATTTGCCGTCCGCGTATGCGGCGCCCTCGGAAACGACGATGACGCAGTAGCCGAAGTCGACCACGCACTGGCGCACGCGCTCGAGGAATTTCTGCCTCTCGAACGGCACCTCGGGAAACAGGATGACGTGCGGCGTCTCGTCGACGCCGCGCCCCGCAAGCCCGGCCGCTGCGGCGATCCAGCCGGCGTGGCGGCCCATGACCTCCAGCACGAATACCTTGGTGGAAGTCTTGGCCATGGAGGCGACATCCATGGAGGCTTCGCGCGTGGAGACGGCGACATACTTGGCCACCGACCCGAAGCCGGGGCAGCAGTCGGTGTGCGGCAGATCGTTGTCCACCGTCTTCGGCACCCCGACGCAGGTGATCGGATAGCCCAGCGACTCACCGATCTGCGACACCTTCTGAGCGGTGTCCATCGAGTCATTGCCGCCGTTGTAGAAGAAGTAGCCGATGTTGTGCGCGCGGAATACCTCGATCAGCCGTTCGTACTCGGCGCGGTTCTGATCGATGCCCTTGAGTTTGAAGCGGGCGGAGCCGAAGGCCCCGGCGGGGGTGTGGCGCAGGCCGCGGATGGTCGCGGCGCTCTCGCGCCCGCAGTCGATCAGGTCCTCGGTGAGCGCCCCGATGATGCCGTGCCGCCCGGCGTACACCTTGTCGATGTGCCTGGAGCGCAGGGCCGTCTCGATGACCCCGCAAGCCGAGGCGTTGATCACCGCGGAAACACCGCCCGACTGGGCGTAAAAGGCGCTTTTCGAGGCATTTTTCTTCATGGGCGCTCGCGTGTCGGGGCTTGGGCGGGGCCGGGAAGAATACAGCAGGGTGGATGGCTTGCGCACCGCCGCCCGGCTCGCACCGGTGGCCGTTTGACCTCCTTGGGAACGGCCGGTAACGTGGCGCACCTTTGTGCTGCCCGCGGCAGCGACTTCGTAGTGCACAAACATGCGCATTGTCCTTTTGGGGGCGCCCGGTTCGGGCAAGGGTACTCAGTCGCAGCGCCTCGTGGAGCGGGTGCACATCCCGCAGATCTCCACGGGCGACCTGCTGCGCTCAGCCGTGGCGCGCGGTACCGAACTGGGCCGGCTGGCCCGCGAGGCGATGGAGGGTGGCCGGCTGGTCGATGACTCGCTCGTGCTCGGCATGATCCGCGAGCGTGTCGGCGAGCCGGACACCCGTCGCGGGTTCATCCTGGATGGCTTCCCGCGCAACCTTGCCCAGGCGCACGCCCTGGATCATCTGCTCGAGTCGCTCAGGCGACCGCTGGATGCGGTGGTGCAGCTGGAGGTGGACTATAAGGAACTGGTGCGGCGCCTCGCCGGCCGGCGCAGCTGCGCGGACTGCGGCCGCGTGTTCAACCTGCTGACCTCACCGCCGGGACCGGACAGCACGCTGTGCCCGAAGACGGGCCATCCGCACCGCCTGGTGCAGCGCCCCGATGACAACGAGGCCACGGTCGCCGAGCGCCTGCGCGTCTATGACGAGAAGACGCGGCCGCTGATCGACTTCTACCGCGCCCGGGGCCTGCTGCAGGTCATCGATGCCGAGGGCGACGTCGATGCGGTCACGCGCCGGCTCGCCAAGGCTCTCGGGGAGCCGGCGCTGGCCAAGTCACCCAAGAAAAAGGCCGCGGCGAAGAAGAAGGCCGTCGCCAAGAAGAAGCCCGAGGCACGCAAGACCGCCGCCAAGGCAGGCCGCAGGAAGCCCGCCGCAAAACGCACCGCCGCTGCGAGTGTCCGCAAGGCGCGCGCCGCGGCGAAGGTGCGGCACACCGCCCGACGTGCCGCAGCCGCGCGGCGCGGCAAGCGCTGAGCGCCTGCGACCCTACAGCACCGCCAGCAGTCGCTCGCCGAGGACGCCGCGGCGCCAGCCCGCGAGCACGGCTGCGTCCTGCACGCCGTCCGCCAGCTGTTCAAGATCGCGCCGGGTCGCCAGAAGCTCCGGCGCGAGGCGCAAGTCACCGGCCACGGACTGAACGATCTCCGCGAGGCGCTTCACGAGCGCCGTCTTCGCGGGGTCCGGCTTCTGCCGTGGCGGCAGGGGCGGGGTCGGTTGCGGGACCTCGGCGGCGACCACCAGGGCGAGCAGTTCCGCGCCGCGGCGCCGGGCAAGCCCCGGGGGCATGCCCGGGATGGTCTCCAGCGCCTCCTGGGTGCGCGGCACCTGCGTGACGATCTCGCGCAGCACCGCTTCCTCCATGATCCAGCCGCGCGGGCGGTTGTGCTCGATCGCGTTGCGCTCGCGCCATTCGGTCAGCAGCCGGGCGAGGCGCAGTCGCGCAGGGTCGAGATTGCCGAGTCCCTTGAGGCGCTTCCACGCATCGGCGGGGTCGATGGTCAGGCTGGCAGCATCATCGAGACTGCGCAGCTCTTCCTCCAGCCATTCGCTGCGCCCCAGGGCATGGACCTGCTCCTGCAGCAGGTCGGCGAGCGGCAGCAGGTAGTGGACGTCATCGAGCGCGTAGGTGATCTGCTCGGGAGACAGGGGGCGGCGTGACCAGTCGGTGCGCGTGTGCGCCTTGGGCAGCTCCCGTCCGAGCAGCCGCCGGACCAGCTCCGCGTAGCCGACCTGGGTGGGCAGCCCCGTGAGGGAGGCGGCGATCTGCGTATCGAACACCGGCCGCGTCAGGCCCGCCGCCGGGAGCAGAACCTCCAGATCCTGTCGCGATGCATGCATGACCTTCACGACGGACGGTGCACGCAGCACCGGTGCCAGGGCGTCCAGGTCGGGGAGCGTGAGCGGATCCACGCAGCCGGCCAGACCCGTGGCCGAGACCTGCACCAGGCACAGCTGCGCGCGGTAGGTGCGTTCGCGGAGGAATTCGGTGTCCAGGCCCATGCGCGGCTGCGTGGCGAGTCGTGCGGCGAGGTCGGCCAGTTCCGCGGGCGTGGTGGTGATCGGCTGCAACTGCAAGGAGGATGCTCTGTAGAATCTGGCCGGCATTATGCGAGGCAGACGGCAGGACCGATAGAGATGGGGGAGGTTCTTGAACTCTTCGCGCAGCTCCTGCTGCTGCGGCGCGCACCCCAGTATCTGCCCGCCTCCGGGCTGCTGCTGCTACTGACCGTGGCCGCCTACGTCGTCGTCAATTGCGTGGCGTGCAGCATGTACCCGCCTGCCGGCAACTGGCCGGTGCTGTTACTGGTCGACGTGGGCTTCCTGCTGCTGTGGAACGGGGCACTGCTGAAGCTCGCCCGCCGGCCCGAGAGGTTCCTGCAGACCACCACCGCGGTGTTCGGCTTCCAGACGCTCCTTGCGCCGCTGCTGGTAGCATGGGCCTGGCTCTGGCAGCGATCCCACGGGGATCCGGGCTGGCAGGCGCCGCTCATGGTCGTCGGATACGGCCTGCTCATCTGGCAGGTCGCGATCAACAGCCGCATCGTCCGCGCCGCGCTGGAGTGGTCGATGACGGCGAGCGTCGCCCTGGTGGTCCTGCAGACCATCGCCGAACAGCTGCTGCAAGTGGCGATAACCGTCCCCGCCTAGGGCTGGTCGAACAAGATGCACGTACACATTCTCGGAATCTGCGGCACCTTCATGGGCGGCGTCGCCGCCATTGCCAGGGCCGCCGGCTTTCGCGTCACCGGTTCGGACCGCAACGTCTATCCGCCGATGAGCACGCAGCTGGAAGCGCTCGGCATCCAGGTGACCGAGGGTTTCGAGGCCGTGCAGCTGGATCCGGCCCCGGATGTGGTGGTGGTCGGCAACGTGATGACGCGCGGCCAGCCGGTGGTGGAGGCGCTCCTGGAGAAGCGCATCCCGTACCTTTCCGGGCCGGAATGGCTGGCACGTGACGTGCTCAAGGACCGCTGGGTGCTCGCGGTCGCCGGCACCCACGGCAAGACCACGACCGCCTCGCTGCTCGCCTGGATCCTCGAGCATGCCGGGCTGAACCCGGGGTTCCTCATCGGCGGGGTGCCGGCCAACTTCGGCTTGAGCGCGCGCCTGGGCACGGCGCCTTTCTTCGTCATCGAGGCGGACGAGTACGACACGGCCTTTTTCGACAAGCGCGCCAAGTTTGTTCACTACCGGCCGCGCACCGCGATCCTCAATAACCTCGAGTTCGACCACGCCGACATCTATCCGGACGTCGCCTCGATCCAGCGCCAGTTCCACCACCTGGTACGCACCATCCCCGGGAGCGGGCGCATCATCTGGAACGCCGCGGACCCGCTGCTCGCGCAGACCCTGCAGATGGGCTGCTGGACGCCGCTCGAGGGCTTTGCGCGCAGCCCGCATCCGCAGGCGCTCTGGACCGGCCAGGGCAACGCCGATTACTCCCGGTTCGAGGTCTTCGAGGGTGGGAAAGCGCGCGGCACGGTCGAGTGGTCACTGATCGGCGCGCACAACATGGAAAATGCACTGGCGGCCATTGGGGCGGCGCGACATGCCGGCGTGGAGGTGGCACGCTCCATCGAGGCGCTCGCCGGGTTCAAGGGCATTGCGCGCCGCATGCAGCTGCGCGGCGAGGTGCGTGGCGTGAAGGTCTACGACGATTTTGCCCACCACCCGACCGCCATCACCACCACCATCGACGGGCTGCGCAAGCGCATCGGCGCCGCCCGGCTGATCGCGGTGCTCGAGCCGCGCTCGCACACCATGCGCATGGGCGTGCACCAGCAGACCCTGGCGCCATCGCTCGCCGGCGCCGACCAGGTCTGGCTGTACGCCCCGCCGGATCTGGGCTGGGACATCAGCTCGGTCGCCGGCGCGCTCGGGTCCCGCGGCCATGTCCGTGGTGACATCGAGGCCCTGGCTCGCGAGCTGGCCGCAGCGGCCCGGGCCGGCGATCACGTCCTGGTCATGAGTAACGGCGGCTTCGGCGGCCTGCACGGCAAGCTGCTCAGCGCACTCGGCGCGACAGCCTGACGCCATGCCCCTCAGCACTCTGCCGCTCTTCCCGCTGCATACCGTGCTCTTTCCGGGCGGGCCGCTGGCGCTGCGCCTCTTCGAGCCGCGTTATCTGGACATGGTGCGGCGCTGCCTGCGGGAGCAGGGCGAGTTCGGCGTCGTGCTGATCATCGAGGGGGAGGAGGCGGGTTCTGCCGCAAGCATCGCCACCATCGGCACGAGTGCGCGGCTGGTGGATTTCGACCCTTTGCCGGACGGCCTGCTCGGCATCACCTGCGTCGGGGTGCGCCGCTTCAGGCTGCACCGTCGCACCCGGCTGCCGGACGGTCTGAACGTGGGCGAGGTCGAGTTCCTGCCCGCGGACGAGGTTCGCCCGCTGCCGCCCGAGCTCGAACATCTCGCGGAGCTGCTGCGCGAGGTATTGCCGAAGATCGGGCGCGGCTACGCGCACGTGGACTCCGGCTACGACAGCGCCGGCTGGGTGGCCGACCGCTGGGCCGAGGTCCTGCCGCTCGAGCCTGGCGAGAAACTGCAGCTGCTCACCCTGGACGATCCGCTCACGCGCCTGGCCCAGGTTGCCGCGTGGTCAGGCCGGGAACCCCCGGCTGCGGATGAATAGTCCCAGATACTTGCGACGTACGTAGTTCGCCTCGATCAGCGCGAACACCAGGCCGCGCCAGCCGTCGAGGAAGCCGAGGCGCAGCAGGTAGCCTCTGAGAAAGCGCCACAGGGGATTGAGCAGCACCGGCGCCAGCCCGCAGCGCCGGCCCCGCGCGTACAAGGCCTGTGCCATGAGGTCCGCGTAGCGCTGCATCCGGCTCAAGTGGTCGGTGAGGCTGCGGTATGAATAGTGCTCGAGGTGGCCCGACAGCCGTGCCACCGGCCCGTCGATGCGCGTGTTCTCGTGGATCTCGTAACCGTGCCAGCCGCCGCGGCGGCGGTCGAACAGGCGCACCAGACGGTCCGGGTAGGCGTTGCCGTGCCGCAGAAACCTGCCGAAGTAGTCGGTGATGCGCGGCACCGACCAGCCGGCGGCCGCGGGGAAGCCGGCCGCGCGCAATGCCTCGATTTCCCCGCGCAGCGCGGCGGTCACCCGCTCGTCCGCATCCAGACACAACACCCAGTCGTTGCCGGCCGCTTCTATCGCGAACTGCTTCTGCGAGCGATAGCCCGGCCAGTCGCGCTCGATGACCCGTGCGCCCATGGCGGCCGCCAGCGCGCGCGTGGCATCGGTGGAGTGGGAGTCGACCACGAGCAGCTCGTCGCAGAAGGCGAGCGAGCGCAGGCACGCCTCGATGCGGTCCGCCTCGTTGAAGGTGATAATGCACGCCGACAGCTTGCCCGGGCTCGCCACGCCGCACCGTCCATCCAGTCAGGATCACGCTTAGAATAGCGCGAATGAGTTCGGTGCTGTTCTTTGACCCCGTCTGTCAGCAGCCGTACGACACGCGCACGCTCGCCGAGCGCGCCAGCGGCGGCACGGAGTCCAGTCTCACGCGCGTGGCAGATGCGCTCGGCGCCTACGTCATGCAGCACAACCGCACCGTGAACGAGGGCCGCTACCGCGCTCCCGGTCGCCTGCAAGGGGTCCGCAGCGTGGTGCTGAACCGCGACTCGCGCGCCTTGCCCGTGGTACGCGAGCTGTTCCCCGACGCGCGCGTCTATCTGTGGCTGCACGACCAGCTCAGGCCGGGCTCCAAGCGCGCCCGGCGCCTGGCCGCGACCAGCGCACTGCTGCGGGAGATGGGCGTGACGGCGGTCTGCGTGTCGGACTCGCAGCGCCGCGGCGTCGAGGCGGTGCTCGCCGGACTGGGCCTGTCCGGCCAGGTGCGGGCGCTGACCATCTACAACCCGGTCGATGATGCGCTCGCCCCGGACGCCACGCCCGTGGACGCGGACAAGCTGGTTTTCTTCTCCTCGCCGAACAAGGGGCTGATGTTTTCTCTGGACGCCTTCGGCGCACTGCGCCGCGCCGTGCCGCAGTTGCGCCTGGTCGTCGCCAATCCCGGCTACAAGGCCGACCGGGCATCGCGCCGGGCGGGAGTGGAATTTCTGGGCGCACTGCCGCAGGGGCGGGTGCACGCCGAGGTTCGCGGCGCCCTGTGCACGTTCTTCCCCAACTTCGCGATCCCGGAGACCTTCGGCCTGGTGTTCGCCGAGTCGCACGCGCTCGGCACGCCCGTGCTCACCGTCGACTGCGGCGCTGCCCTGGAGGTCCTCGGCAACCCGGTGGAGGTCTTGCCCCTGAGGCCCGCCTATCGGGCGTACGAGTCGGTGGTCGGTGCGCTGCCGGCCGGCCTGCGCCGCGGCCCCGCGCGCCTTGCCGCGAGCGCCGGGTTGTTCGACCAGTTCGTGGCCCGGATCACGCAGTGGCGCGCGGGGGCGCGGCCGCACGTCGGGCCCGACCCGCGCTTCCGCCTCGCCACCGTGGCTGCGCACTGGCGCGCGCTGCTGGAACCATGAGCAAGGCAGGGTAGCGGCCGTGCGGACCTTCCTGTGGTTCGTGTTCCTGATGGCACTGGCGCTGGCGGCCATCGCCCTCCTGAGCTACCCGGCGTGGCTGCTCCTGCACCCGCACTTCGACTTCCCCTTCCACCGCATCGGCGAGCGGGTGGGCATGCTCGCCGTCCTGGTCGCCTTCATCCTCGGCTTCCGGCGGCTCGGCCTCGCCAACCTCGCCAGCCTGGGCTACGGCGTCGGTCGCGCCGAGTTCCTGCGCGAGATGGCACTGGCCTTCGTCCTGGCGGTCCTCCTGATGCTCGCCGCGGTCAGCGTGATGCAGTGGCTCGGCCTGCTCGACTGGAGCCGCGCCGCTGCCACGCTGCGGGCCGGTTTGCTGCCCATGGGCGCGAAGCGTCTGGCGAGCGCCTTTGCCATCGCCTTCATCGAGGAAAGCTGCCTGCGGGGTGCCATGTTCGCCGGCGTGCAGCGCGAGTCCGGCACGCGCACGGCCATCGTGCTGACGGCGCTGGTCTTCATGGCGACGCATTTCTTCGCCAGTTACCACATCGCGCCCGACCAGGTGACTCCCCGCAGCGGCCTGGTGCTGGTCGCCGGCACGCTGCAGGCCTTCGCTTCGCCCCTGGCGAACGCGGACGCCTTCCTCGCGCTGTTCGCGGTAGGGGTGCTGCTCGGTATGGTGCGCGCCGGCACCGGCAACATCGCCGCCTGCGTGGGGCTGCATGCCGGCTGGGTCTGGGTCATTCTCGTGGTGCACGAGCTGGCGATGCCGCGCGCGGATTCCAGCCTGGGGTTCCTCCTCAGCCGCTTCGACGGGTTCGTCGGCTGGCTGGTGTTCGCCTGGACGTTCGTGCTGGCGCTGCCGCTGTGGCTCTTCTACCGCGCGCGTGCCGGCCGCGCGAACTAGCGGCCCTCAGTTCAGCTGGCTGCTCGGATAGCCGTCCTTGCGCAGCAACTCCAGCAGGCCGCCCTTGCCGACCAGGTGCAGCGAACCGACCACGACCATGGCGTTCTCGTTACCCTTCAGCAGTTGCTCGATCTGCGGCAGCCAGCGCTGGTTGCGGTCTGTCACCAGGGGCCGGTACAGGGCCGGAAAGGAGTCGTATTCGGCGGAAAGCAGGCTCCCGAGGCGGGCGGCATCGCCCCCGCGCCAGGCGGTCAGGACATCCTTCATGTCCGCCTCGAGCGTCTGCAGGTCGTCCATGCACTGCTCGAGCAGGTGCGCCTGGTCCTGCGGCGACAGTGCGATGAGGCCGCCGAGCTGCTGTTGCAGCGTCTCCAGTCCGGCGGTGGCCTTGTGGTCGGCCCGCACCCGCGCGAGCAGCTGCTCCTCGACGCCCTGCTCGGGACGGTATCCGGCCTGCTCATACGCCTTGTCGGAGATCTCGATGCCCACCATCCAGGGAGCCTGGTGGTCGAGCATCGCCATGGGCAGCTGCAGCTGCGCGGCGACCGTCGTCACCCGCGCATAGGTCTGCGCGCCCACCAGGGTCTGCAGGCGCTCGCCCGGTGCCAGCGTGCCATGCTCGGCCATCCAGCCGGCGGCCTGCATCTCATCGAGATTGGCCAGGTCTATTTCCATGACCAGCTTGTCCGAGTCTGCGTAGGCCTTGTCGAAGGCGGCCGGCAATTTTTCATCCGCCGGCAGGACATGCACGGAGCCTGCCAGGTAGACCGTGCTGTGTGCTCCGTGGAGGGCCCAGACCGGCCCGGCGGCGTGCGCGCTTAGGCAGCCGAATAGGCTGAGTGCGAGGAGCCACCGCGATTTTGTTCGACCCACACGACCTCCGTCAGCAGCGATCCGTCAGCGCGCAACTCCAGGGTACGGAACGCCGGCGGGCGCTGGTCAATGGCGAAATCATCGGCCTTGGGCAGGAACTGCGCGCAAGTCGAGGGTGTGGCCAGGAAGCGCACGTTCCTGCGCAGGCCATCGTAAGCCTGATGCACGTGACCCCACACCACGGCGCGCACGTTGCGATGCCCGTCCAGGGTGTGCAGGAACTCGGCGGCATTGGTCAGTCCGACGCGGTCGAGCCAGCGGCTCGACATGACGACCGGATGGTGGTGCAGGCACACCAGGCAGTGACGACCGTCCGCGCCGGCCAGCGCGGCCTCCAGTCGCTCGAGTTCGGCGGCGCTCAACGCACCGCTGGCCGCCCCCGGAATGCAGCTGTCGAGCAGCACGATCCGCCAGCGCCCCAGATCGACATGGCCGCCGACCACGAAGGGCTTCTCGGCCAGGGCCTGCTTCATCGCGCGCGGCTCGTCGTGGTTGCCGGGCAGGCACAGCACGGGCGCGCCGAGCGCACCGAACACCTCGCGGAAATGGGCATATCCGCCCGGGTCGTCCTGCACCAGATCGCCCGTCACCAGCACCGCGTCGGGGGGCCAGCTCGTCTTGGTCGCCTGTGCCAGCGCGGCCTTGAGCGCCGGCAGCGTCGGCACGCCGCGCAGGGCTTCGCGCTCGTCACCGTACAGGTGCGGATCGGTGAAATGTGTCAGGCGTACCACGCTCATAGGCAAAAGGTTAGCAGAGGATTTTCGGCTGCTGCAGTGAACCAGGTCCCTCGCAGGGAGGCTGTCCCGCGCTCGGTTTGACCCCGTTCCGGTGCGTGCCGCCAATAATGTGAAACATGCCCGCGAATAGGGCGCGTTCCGCGGGAACTCCGGCCGCGCGTGTAAGAGGGCGCCGAGGCCGGCTGTAGGCGCAAGAGCCCGGCGCCGGCGCGGCGGGCGCCAGCCTGGCCAGTGCGCACAGGCGCTGTCATTGAGCATCGGGCGCGACTGCGGGAGAATGCGCGCCCCTGACTGCGAGCCCGCCCTGCGGGCGGGCCGTGGCAGACGTACCCGGTGTACTTAACGCGGCCCGGCGTGGCCGCTCACAAAGAGTCCGCATGAGCACCCCCCGCGAACTTGCCAACGCCATCCGCGCACTGTCCATGGACGCTGTGCAGAAGGCGAATTCCGGTCATCCCGGCATGCCCATGGGCATGGCCGACATCGCCCAGGTGCTGTGGCGGGGGTACCTGAAGCACAACCCCGCCAACCCGCGCTGGATCGACCGCGACCGGTTCGTACTGTCCAACGGTCACGGGTCGGCGCTGCTGTACTCGGTGCTCTACCTGACCGGCTACCCGCTCAGCATCGATGACCTGAAGGCCTTCCGGCAGCTGGGCAGCAAGACCCCCGGGCACCCGGAGCACGATCTGGCGCTGGGCGTTGAGTGCACCACGGGGCCACTCGGGCAGGGCATCGCGATGGGGGTGGGGATGGCGCTCGCCGAGCAGCTGCTCGCCAAGGAGTTCAACCGCCCGGGTCACGAGGTCGTCGACCACTACACCTACATATTCTGCGGCGACGGCTGCCTCATGGAGGGGATCTCCCACGAGGCCGCTTCGCTGGCCGGCACGCTCGGGCTTGGCAAGCTGATCATGCTCTACGACGACAACGGCATCTCCATCGACGGCAAGGTCGCCGGGTGGTTTCGGGATGACACACCGCAGCGCTTCGCGGCCTACGGGTGGCATGTGGTGCCCGACGTGGATGGTCTGGATGCCGCCGCGGTTGACCAGGCGCTGCGCGCGGCGCGCGCGGAGCACAAGCGCCCCTCGCTCATCTGCTGCAAGACCGTCATCGGCTACGGAGCTCCGGACAAGCAGGGCACCAAGGAAGCGCATGGCGAGGCGCTGGGCGTCGAAGAGGTCGCCGCCGCGCGCAAGACGCTCGGCTGGAACTTCCCGCCCTTCGAGGTGCCGGACGACATCCGCGCCGCCTGGGACCACCGCGCGGCCGGGGCCGCCGCCGAAGCGCAGTGGCAGCAGCGGATGGACCGCTACGCGAAGGCCCACCCCGACCTGCACACCGAGCTGCAGCGGCGCTGCGCGGGCAGGCTCCCGCAGAACTGGCAGGACACCGTCAAGCAGATGATGGAGGCGCTGCTCAAGCAGAGCGCGCCGCAGGCCACGCGCGCCGCCTCGCAGGCGGTGCTGAACGTGTTTGGGCCGGCGATCCCCGAGCTGTTCGGCGGCTCCGCCGACCTCACCCCGTCCAACAACACTCTCTACAAGGGTGCGGTGGCCATCACGCCGGGGGACGAGCACGGCAGCTACATCCACTATGGCGTGCGCGAGTTCGGCATGACCGCGGTCATGAACGGCCTGGCGCTGCATGGCGGCTACTTTCCCTACGGGGGCACCTTCCTGGTGTTCTCGGACTATGCGCGCAACGCGATCCGGCTCGCCTGCCTCATGCGTACCCGCGTCGTGCTCGTGTACACGCACGATTCGGTCGGCCTGGGCGAGGACGGGCCCACGCACCAGCCGATCGAGCAGCTGGCCAGCCTGCGCGCGATCCCCGGCATGAGCCTGTGGCGACCCTGTGACGCGGCCGAGACGGCCGTGGCCTGGAAGGTGGCGATCGAGCACGAGGGGCCGACTGCCCTGGCTCTGACCCGCCAGGCCGTGACCCAGCAGCCGCGCACGCCGGCCCAGCTGACCGACGTCAGTCGCGGCGGCTACGTCCTCATCGACTGCGCCGGCGCCCCGGAATGCCTGGTGATCGCCTCCGGCTCCGAAGTGGGCATCGCCGCCCAGGCCGTGACGGCCGCCAATGGCGCGGGCCGGCGGGTGCGGCTGGTGTCGATGCCCTCGACCGAGACCTTCGATGCCCAGGATGGAGCCTACCGCGATAGCGTCCTGCCGCCGGCGGTGACGCGGCGCCTCGCGGTCGAGGCCGGCGTGGCGCAGAGCTGGTGGCGCTATGTCGGCCCGGCCGGACGGGTGCTGGGCATCGAGCAGTTCGGGGCCTCCGGTAAAGGCCCTGAGGTGTTAGCTCATTTCGGGTTCACGGCCGATAATGTCGGCAAGCAAATCAGCGAACTGTTGAAGGGATAACGAGGCATGGCAATCAAGGTCGGCATCAATGGCTATGGGCGCATCGGCCGCAACGTGCTGCGCGCGCTCTACGAGGGTAAGCGGACCGGGGAGATCCAGATCGTGGCGATCAACGATCTGTGCGACCCGCAGGCCAACGCGCACCTGACCCGTTACGACACCGCACACGGGAAGTTCGATGGCGAGGTCCACGTCGACGGCAATGGCATGGTGGTCAACGGCGACCGCATCCGGGTGTTTGCCGAGCGCGACCCCGCCAAGCTGCCCTGGGGCGAGGTCGGTGCGGAATACGTGCTCGAGTGCACCGGCCTGTTCACCAGCAAGGCCAAGGCCAGCGCCCACCTCAAGGGCGGGGCGAAGCGCGTGGTCATCTCGGCGCCCGGCGGCGACGACGTCGACGCGACCATCGTCTACGGCGTGAACGACAAGGTGCTCAAGAGCAGCTTCACGGTCATCTCCAACGCCTCGTGCACCACCAACTGCCTGGCCCCCGTGGCCAAGGTGCTGCACGACACGGTCGGCATCGGTGCCGGCATCATGACGACCATCCATTCCTACACCAACGACCAGGTGCTCACGGACGTCTACCACGCGGACCTGCGGCGGGCACGCTCGGCGACCATGTCGATGATCCCCACCAAGACCGGGGCCGCCGCCGCGGTCGGCCTGGTGCTGCCGGAGCTGAAGGGCAAGCTGGACGGCTTCGCGGTGCGCGTGCCGACCATCAACGTGTCGCTTGTCGATCTCACCTTCACGGCCAAGCGCGCGACCACGGTCGAGGAGATTAACAAGACCCTCAAGCAAGCCGCCGCGGGCGGTCCGCTCAGCGGCATCCTCGGCTACAGCGATGGGCCGCTGGTCTCGGTCGACTTCAACCACGACGCGCGCTCCTCGGTCTTCGATGCCACGCTCACCAAGGTCGTCGAGGGGACGCTGGTGAAGGTGTGCTCCTGGTACGACAACGAGTGGGGCTTCTCGAACCGGATGCTCGACACCACGCTCGCGTGGTCCAAGGCATCATGAAGGTACTGCGGATGACGGACACGGACCTGCGCAACAAGCGGGTCCTGATCCGCGAGGATCTGAACGTCCCGGTGCACGACGGCGTCGTCAGCAGCGATGCGCGCATCCGTGCGGCACTGGCCACCATCCGCTACGCCATCGACCAGCACGCGCGCGTCTTCGTGCTCTCCCACCTGGGGCGCCCCAAGGAAGGCGTCGCCGATCCGCAGCTGTCACTGGCGCCGGT
This sequence comes from Pseudomonadota bacterium, assembly GCA_018240525.1. Taxonomy (GTDB): domain Bacteria; phylum Pseudomonadota; class Gammaproteobacteria; order Steroidobacterales; family Steroidobacteraceae; genus 13-2-20CM-66-19. The sequence continues at coordinate 658,116 of JAFEFN010000013.1, read as the reverse complement.
GGCCGCGCGGCTCTCGGAGCTGCTCGGCAAGCCGGTGCCGCTGCGCAAGGACTGGCTGGACGGGGTGGAATGCCCGCCGGGCACAGCGGTGCTGTGCGAGAACGTACGCTTCAACAAGGGCGAGAAGAGCGACGACGAGCAGCTGGCGCGGCGCATGGCCAGCCTGTGCGACGTCTTCGTCATGGACGCCTTCGGCACCGCGCACCGCGCCGAGGCCAGCACCCACCGCGTGGCGCAGTACGCGCCGGTCGCCTGCGCCGGCCCGTTGCTGGTCGGCGAGCTGGAGGCGCTGGAGCGGGCCCTGCAGAACCCGGCGCGTCCGCTGGTGGCCGTCGTCGGCGGTTCCAAGGTGTCCACCAAGCTGATGGTGCTCGAGTCCCTGCTCGAACGCGTCGACCAGCTGATCGTGGGCGGCGGCATCGCCAACACCTTCCTCGCCGCCACCGGCATCGATGTCGGCAAGTCGCTGTGCGAGACCGAGATGCTGGACGTGGCACGGCGCCTGATGGAAAAAGCGCGCGCCCGCGGCACGGAGATCCCGCTGCCCACGGATGTCGTGGTCGCCAAGGAGTTTGCCTCGACCGCGCACGCCGACGTGCGGCCGGTGGGCGAGGTGCGCCCGGATGAGATGATCCTGGACATCGGCCCGGACTCCGCCGACCACTGCGCCGCGCTGCTGCAGTCCGCTGGCACCGTCATCTGGAACGGCCCGGTGGGGGTGTTCGAGTTCGAGCAGTTCGGTGAGGGCACCCGCGCGATCGCCCAGGCCATCGCCCGCGGCAAGGCCTTCTCGCTCGCCGGCGGCGGCGACACGCTGGCGGCGATCGAGAAGTACGGGGTCGAGGACAGCATCTCGTACGTATCCACCGGCGGCGGGGCCTTCCTGGAGTTCGTCGAGGGCAAGACGCTGCCCGCGGTGGCGATGCTCGAGCAGCGTGCCCGTGGCTGAGGAGCAGACGGTCCCGCAGCTGCGCCGCACCAAGATCGTCGTCACGGTGGGACCGGCGACCGACGACCCGGAAGTGCTCAAGGAGGTGATGCGCGCCGGCGCGGACGTCGTGCGCCTGAACGCCTCGCACGGCACCCTCGAGGACCGGCTGCGGCGCTTGGAGATGGTACGCGCCGCGGCGCGCGAGACCGACCGCACGGTCGGCGTGCTGCTCGACCTGGGCGGCCCGAAGATCCGCATCGAGGGCTTCAAGGACGGCCCGGTGAAGCTCACCGAGGGCGCCCACTTCCGGCTCGACACGCACCTGGACCCGCACGCCGGTACCTCCCGGGTGGTGGGCGTTGCCTACAAGGATCTGCCGCGTGATGTCGCCGTCGGCGACACGCTGCTGCTGAACGACGGGCACATCGTGCTCGACGTGGAGCGCGTCACCGCCACCACCATCGACACCCGCGTGCGGGTCGGCGGCGAGCTGTCCGACCGCAAGGGCGTGAACCGCCAGGGCGGCGGCATCTCGGCACCGGCGCTGTCGGAGCGTGACTTCGAGGACATCCGCTTCGCTGCCGCGCACGACATCGACTTTCTCGCCGTGTCCTTCGCCCGGTCGGCCGCCGACATCCGCCAGGCACGCGCCGCCCTCACCAGCGCCGGTGGCGTGGCGCGCATCATCGCCAAGATCGAGCGCCACGAGGCCATCGACAACCTCGGCGAGATCATCGACGCCTCCGACGTCGTCATGGTGGCGCGCGGCGACCTCGGCGTGGAGATGGGGTACGCCGAACTCACCGGCCTGCAGAAGACCATCATCCAGGAAAGCCGCACGCGCAACCGCGTCGTGATCACCGCGACGCAGATGATGGAGTCGATGATCCACAACCCGGTGCCGACGCGCGCCGAGGTCAGCGACGTCGCCAACGCGGTCATGGATGGCACCGATGCGGTCATGCTGTCGGCCGAAACCGCCACCGGCCATTACCCGGTCAAGGCCGTGGCGGCCATGGCGCAGGTGATCGAGGGCGCCGAGAAGTACCAGCTCATGCACCCGCGCTGGCGCCAGCGCGCCGCCGAGGGCCTGCAGTTCCGGGGCACCGAGGAAGCCATCGCGATGGCGGTGACCTACATCGCCAACCACATGAAGCTGCGCGCGGTGGTCGCGCTGACCGAGTCAGGCGCAACGCCGCTGTGGATGTCGCGCATGCGCTCCGACATCCCCGTGTACGCCTTCACGCAGCACGAGAGCACGCGCCGGCGCGTGACGCTCTACCGCGGGGTCTACCCGGTGGTCTTCGACCAGGCCAAGGTCGGCAGCAGCACCGCCGAGCTGTACCGCGCCCTGTTCACGCGCCTGCTGGAACTGAAGCTCGTGGACATGCACGACCTGGTGATCCTCACTAAGGGCGAGGCCTTCGGCGTGGCCGGTGGCACCAACTCCATGCAGATCCTCAAGGTCGCGCTCGACTGAGAGTCCCCGCCCGCGCATGCGCAAGCTGAAGATCCTGGGCGTCGTGCTGGTGCTCCTCCTGGTGAGCCTGCTGCTGCTCGGCTACCTCGCCCTGCGCGGCTCGCTGCCGCGACTGGACGGCCAGCTGGCGCTGGCAGGTCTCGGCGCGCCCGTTCACATCGAGCGCGACGCGCGCGGCGTACCGACCATCGAGGCGGCGAACCGGGCGGACCTGGCCTTTGCCACCGGGTTCCTGCACGCCCAGGACCGCTTCTTCGAGATGGACCTGTCGCGCCGCCTGGCCGGCGGGGAGCTGTCCGAGCTGTTCGGCACCGTCGCGCTCGCCCAGGACCGCAGGGCGCGCCTGTTCCGGTTCCGGAGCGTCGCGCAGGCGGTGCTGGCGCAGGCCGCGCCCGGGCAGCGGGCGGCGATGGAGGCTTACGCACGCGGCGTCAACGCCGGCCTCGCCGCGCTGGGGGCGCGCCCCTGGGAGTACTGGCTGCTGGGCCAGAAGCCGCGCCCGTGGGCCACCGAGGACGGGATCCTGGTCGTCTACGCAATGTGGTGGGACCTGCAGGCGGAGGGCTTCCGGCGTGGCATCGTGCGCCGCCAGGTGAATGCCCGGCTGGGAGGCGCCGAGTGCGCCGACGGCTGGAAGTGCGCGCTGGCCTTCTTCTACCCGCCCGGCACGAACTGGGATGCCCCGGCGGGGAGGGTGCCGGAGGGCGCCGCTTCCGAGCCTGCCATCCCCGGCCCCGAGGCCATCAACGTGCGCGCCGCGCCCGGGGTGGCCGGCCCGACGCATCCCTCCCGCGCGCCCGCCGTGGGCAGCAACAACTGGGCGGTGGGCGGTCAGCTGACGGCCACCGGTGCTGCGCTGCTGGCCAATGACATGCACCTGACGCAGCGCGTGCCGACGATCTGGTACCACGCGCGCCTCAAGGTGAGCGCTGGCGCCGGCGACAACCTCGTCCTGGATGGCGTGACGCTGCCGGGCGGGCCCCTGCTGGTGGCAGGCTCCAACGGCCGCCTGGCCTGGGGTTTCACCAACAGCTACGGGAACTGGCTGGACGTGGAGCGCGTGGACTGTTCCGCGGTCCAGGCCGGCAGGATGACCACGCCTGGCGGGGTGGTGCCCCTGAGCGTCATCTCCGAGGAAATCAAGGTCAAGGGCGCGCCGACCGCCGTCCTCGACGTGCAATCCGGACCGCGCGGCACCCTGGTGCGCGTCGATGAGCGCGCGCACGAATGCTGGTTCGGCTCCTGGCTGGCGCAGCGCCCGGAGGCCACCAACATGAACCTGATGCAGCTCGAGCACGCCGGCAGCGTGCAGGAGGCGCTGCAGCTGGCACCGCAGATCGGCATCCCGCACCAGAACGCCATGCTCGCCGACCGCGACGGCCACATCGCCTGGACGATCTTCGGACGCATCCCCGAGGACACCTCGAGCGGGCGTGCGCTCGCCGCCGGACCCTGGACCACCTTTGCCGAGCACCCGCGCATCGTCGACCCGCCCCTCGGACGACTGTGGTCGGCGAACGCCCGGGTCGCCTCCGACCCGCGGCAGCTGCAGCTGATCGGCGGCGACCTCGCGGCGCTGGGGGCCGAGTACGACCTCGGCGCGCGCGCCGGCCAGATCCGCGACGACCTGCTCGCACGGCAGGGGCCCTTTGCGCCCGCCGACATGCTGCGCATCCAGCTGGATGACCGCGCCGTGTTCCTCGCCCGCTGGCAGGCGCTGGCACTGTCGGTGTCGGAGGCCGCCGGCGCCGATCCCCGGCACGCGCAGTTTCACCGCCTGGTCGCCGGCTGGAACGCGCACGCGAGCGTCGATTCGGTGGGCTACCGCCTGGTCCGCGCATTCCACGACCGCACCCAGCAGGCGGTGTGGGACATGCTGCTGGCGGGCCTCGCGATCACGCCGGACGAGGGGAGTTACCCCCCGTCGCAGTTCGAAGGTCCGCTGTGGCAGCTCGTGACCAAGCAGCCGCTGCACCTGTTGTCGAGCCGGTACGCGAGCTGGAGCGATTTCCTGCGTGCACAGCTGGATGCCACGCTCGAGGAACTGGGGGGATCCTGCCCGCAGCTCGAGCAGTGCACCTGGGGCGCGCACGATCGGGTGCGGATCCGTCACCCTCTGTCCGGCGCGCTGCCCGGGCTTGCCGGCTTCCTCGACATGCCCACCGTCGAGCTTCCCGGGGACCAGGACATGCCGCGCGTGCAGGTGGGCAACCTCGGGGCCTCCGAGCGACTCGCCGTCTCGCCAGGTCACGAGGACCAGGCGTACCTGACGCTGCCCGGCGGGCAGAGCGGCCACCCGCTGTCGCCTTACTACCGCGCGGGATTCCTGGCCTGGGCCCACGGCGAGACGTTGCCGCTCGTGCCCGGGCCCGCGCAGCACACCCTGACGCTCGTACCACGCTGAGGGCAGCGCGGCAGCGCCTTCCCTCCTGTAAGGGGTATTCCCGCGCCTCCCGGGTTCGCGGTTAGACTGGCCGGCACTATGAATCAACGCTTTACGGGAACCGACCGCTACATCGCCACGGACGAACTGATGATGGCGGTGAACGCCGCCATCACCCTGGCGCGGCCGCTGCTGATCAAGGGCGAGCCGGGCACCGGCAAGACCCAGCTCGCCCAGGAGATCGCCCGCGCGCTCGACCGCCCGCTCTACGAGTGGCACATCAAGTCCACCAGCAAGGCGCAGCAGGGGCTGTACGAGTACGACGCGGTCTCGCGGCTGCGCGACTCGCAGCTCGGCGATGCCAAGGTGCAGGACATCCGCAACTACATCATGAAGGGGCGGGTGTGGGAGGCGTTCGAGTCCGCGGTGCAGCCGGTCCTGCTCATCGACGAGATCGACAAGGCGGACATCGAGTTCCCCAACGACCTGCTGCGCGAACTCGACCGCATGGAGTTCTACGTGTACGAGACGCGCGAGCTGGTGCAGGCCCGCCACCGGCCGATCATCCTCATCACCAGCAACAACGAGAAGGAACTGCCGGACGCCTTCCTGCGCCGCTGCTTCTTTCACTACATCCGCTTCCCCGACGAGGAGACCATGCGCGCCATCGTCGGCGTGCATTTCCCCGGGCTGAAGAAGGAGCTGCTGGCCGAGGCGCTGAGCACGTTCTTCGAGCTGCGCGCGATGCCCGGCCTGAAGAAGAAGCCCTCCACCTCCGAGCTGCTCGACTGGATCAAGCTCCTGGTCGCCGAGGATCTGCCGCCGGAGGCGCTGCGCGGCGACGATCCGAAGAAGCTCATCCCGATCATGCACGGCGCGCTGCTCAAGAACGAGCAGGACGTGCAGCTGTTCGAGCAGCTCGTGTTCATGCACCGCCGCGCGCGCTGACGGGGACGGCACGTGCTCGTGCAATTCTTCTTCGAGCTGCGTGCCGCCGGCGTCCCGGTCTCGATCACCGAGTTCCTGATGCTGCTCGAGGGGCTGCAGGCGCGCGTGGCGCAGGTCTCGGCGCAGGACTTCTACTACCTGGCCCGCGCCTGCCTGGTGAAGGACGAACGCCACTACGACCGCTTCGACCGCACCTTCGCGGAAGTCTTCGCCGGCGCCGAGCGCGCCTTCGCGCAGCTGCTCGCCAGCGTGCCCGCCGAGTGGCTGCAGGGCCTGGGGGCGCGGATGTTCTCCGAGGAGGAGAAGCGCCGCATCCAGGCGCTGGGCGGCTGGGACAAGCTGCTGCAAACCCTTCGCGAGCGCCTGCGGGAACAGCAGGAGCGTCACCAGGGCGGCAACAAGTGGATCGGCACCGGCGGCACCTCGCCCTTCGGCGCCAACGGCTACAACCCGGAAGGGGTGCGCATCGGCCAGGACCGCTCCGGCCACCGCCGCGCGGTCAAGGTCTGGGAGCGGCGCGACTTCGCCAACTTCGACGACCGGGTCGAGCTGGGGACGCGCAACCTGAAGCTGGCGCTGCGCCGCCTGCGCAAGTTCGCGCGCGAGGGCGCGGCCGACCAGCTCGACCTGGACGGGACGATCGACGCCACCGCCCGCAATGCCGGGCTGCTCGAGCTGAAGCTGGTCCCCGAGCGGCACAACGCCGTGAAGGTGCTGCTGTTCCTGGACGTCGGCGGTTCGATGGACGATCACGTGCGCGTCTGCGAGGAGCTGTTCTCGGCCGCACGCAGCGAGTTCAAGCACCTCGAGCACTTCTACTTCCACAACTTCGTCTACGAGAACCTGTGGCAGGACAACCGCCGGCGCTTCGCGGCGCTGACGCCGACCGAGCGCGTACTGCGCACCTTTGGCAACGACTACCGCGTGATCTTCGTCGGCGACGCCACCATGAGCCCCTACGAGATCACCCAGCCGGGCGGCAGCATCGAGCACTGGAACAAGGAGGCGGGCGCGCTGTGGATGCAGCGGATCGTGGCGCGCTTCCCGCGGCTCGTGTGGCTCAACCCCGAAGACCCCACGCGCTGGGAGTACACCCCGTCGGTGCGGATCGCGCGCGAGCTGGTCCAGGGGCGCATGTTCCCGTTGAGCGTCGCCGGGCTCGACCAGGCGATCCGCGAGCTGCGCAAGCCCCTGCTGGGCGCCGTTCCGGCGCCGCCGCCTCCGGGCGCGACACCGGTCACGCAGCCCGGGCCACCCGGAGCTTCATAATAGGCTCCGGATGCACCCCCTGAAGGATGGCCTGACCGACACGCTGCTGCGGCCGATGCCGCGGCCGACCGTTGGACTGGTCCTCACCGGCGGCGGTGCGCGCTCGGCGTACCAGGTCGGGGTGCTGCTGGCACTGGCCGAGTTCCTGCCGCGGGCCCGCAACCCCTTTCAGGTGATCGTCGGCACCTCGGCCGGCGCGGTCGCCGCGAGCGTGCTGGCGGCCGAGGCTCACCACTGGCGCCGCGCGATCGCCGGCCTCGAGCAGGTCTGGGCGAACTTCCGCTCCAGCCAGGTCTTCCACGTCGACACCGGCCACATGCTGCGTGCCGGCGCCCACTGGATCCTCTCGCTGCTGTCGGGCGGCCTGGTGCTGTCGCCCCCCAAGTCCATCCTCGACAACACCCCGCTGCGCGAGCTGCTGAGCGTGCACGTCGACTGCGCCGGGATCCGCCGCAGCATCGCCCGCGGGCACCTGCGGGCCTTCGCGCTGTGCGCGACCAGCTACACCAGCGGCTACTCGGTGTCCTTCTACGACGGCGTCGATTCGATCCGCGACTGGGCGCGCGTGCAGCGCGTCGGCGTGCGCAGCGAACTCAGCCTCGATCACCTCATGGCCAGCGCCGCGATCCCGCTGCTGTTCCCGCCCATGAAGGTCGGCAACGACTTCTTCGGCGACGGCGCCATGCGCCAGCAGCACCCGCTGAGTCCGGCGGTGCACCTGGGTGCCGACCGCCTGCTGGTGATCGGGGTCCGCGCGCGCCGCGATGCCGGCGTCAACGTCCACCGCGCGCCCACGCTGTTGCCGACTCCCGGGGAAGTGTTCGGCTACATGCTCGACACGCTGTTCACCGACCAGATCTATGCCGACCTCGAGCAGCTGGAGCGCATGAATGACCTGGTGCGCCTGGCGCCGCAGAGCACGCACGGCGAACGCACCATCGAGACGCTGATGTTGGCCCCGAGTATCGACCCGCGGGAAATCGCCGCGCGCCACATCATGCAGATGCCCGGCGGCCTGCGCGCGCTGCTGCGCGTGATCGGCGGGCGCGACGAGTCGGGCGTGCAGCTGGCGAGCTACCTCATGTTCGAAGCCGGCTACACGCGCGCGCTCATCGAGCTCGGCTACCACGACGCCATGCAGGCGCGCACGGCGCTGATCGCCTTCATGAGCGGGGAGAAGCTGCCGCAGGTGATGACCTCGCCCGGGGTCGCCCAGGCCACCTGATGCGCCGCTAGGGCACCTGCTCGAGCGCGCGCGCCGCGCGTGCCCGAGGTGAAAACAGCTTGGCGCCCGCGAGCCCGCTGTGGCGGGCCACCACCTCGTCGTACTCCGCGGCGAACAGATCGGCGAGCCGGTCGACGATGTACACCGAGCGGTGCTGGCCGCCGGTGCATCCCACCGCGACGGTGAGGTAGCCGCGGTTGCTCGCCTGGTACTCGGGGATGCGCCGGCGCACGAAGGTGGCGATATCGCTGATCAGCGTCTTCACGCGCGTGTGGTTTTCGAGGAAGCGGATCACCTCCGGATCGCGCCCGTTGAGGTTGCGCAGCCCCGGCTCCCAGTACGGGTTGGGCAGGGCGCGCGCGTCGAACACGAAGTCGGCGTCCCCGGGGATGCCGCGCTTGAAGCCGAAGGACTCGAAGGCGACGGACAGGCGCCCCACCGCGCGCTGCTCGACCCGCTGGTGAATGATGTCGCGCAGGGCATGCACGGACAGGCGCGAGGTGTCGATGACCAGGTCGGCGATGGATGCGATCGGCTCGAGCAGCTCGCGCTCCAGCGCCATCGCCTCGCGCAGCCCCACGTCGCTGCGCGCCATCGGGTGCTTGCGGCGGGTTTCCGCGAAGCGCCGCAGCAGCTCGTCGTCGGCCGCGCTGAGGAAGATGACCTCGCACTGCAGGCCGCTGCGCTTGAGCTCGTCGATCAGCTTGGGGACGCTCTCGATCTCCGCGGCGGTGTTGCGCGCGTCGAGCCCGATGGCCGTGCGCTCGTAGCTGGGCTGCGGGCTGCGCACGGTGTAAGAGATGAACGACTTGAGCAGCGCGGCCGGGATGTTGTCGATGCAGTAGAAGCCGAAATCCTCGAGCATGTGCAAGGCCACGCTCTTGCCCGAGCCGGACAGCCCACTGAGGACGATGATGCGCACCGCCCCATGGTAGCCGCAGGCGGGGCTGTTGCAAGCCCCGCCTGGGGGGTTACGGCGCCGCTGGCGCCTCAGACCTTGAGGGCGCGCGCCTCGGCGGCGCGGTGGTCGGCGCGCTTTTCCTTGTGCTTCTTGATGCGGCGGTCGAGTTTGTCCGCCAGGCGGTCGATGGCGGTGTACATATTCTCTTCGGTGGCGTCCGCATGGATGGCGCTCCCGCTCACGTGCAGCGTCGCCTCGGCCTTCTGTCGCAGCTTTTCTACCGTCAGCACGCAGTGCATGTCGATCACCTGATCGAAGTGCCTGCCGATGCGTTCGAACTTCTTCTCCACGTAGTCTCTCATGGACTCGGTGACTTCCACGTGGTGGCCGGTGACGTTGAGCTGCATGTTCCGTCTCCTGTTCGTTGTGTTCCGTCGTTCCTGATTCTTTAGAGCGCGCTACATCGGCTTCGTTCCCGTGCGGCGGCGTTCGTTGGATGCGGCGATTCCGAGCGCCTCGCGGTACTTGGCGACGGTGCGGCGCGCCACGGGAATGCCCTCCGCGGAGAGCAGTTCCGCGATGCGGCCATCGCTCAGCGGCGCTTCGGGGTCCTCGTCCTTGACCAGCTTGCGGATCTTGGCGCGGATCGCGGTCGAGGAGGTGCCCGAGCCGTCCGCGCCCTCGACCTGGCTGGAGAAGAAGTAACGCAGTTCAAACACCCCGCGCGGCGTGTGCATGTACTTGCCGGAGGTGACACGCGAGATGGTCGATTCGTGCATGGTCACCGCCTCGGCGATGTCCTTGAGGATCATGGGCCGCATGTGCTCGTCGCCATGATCGAGGAAGGCGGTCTGACGTTCGATGATCGAGCGCGCCACCTTCATCAGCGTCTCGTGGCGGATCTCCAGGCTCTTGAGCAGCCAGCGCGCCTCCTGCAGCTGGGTGCGCATGCTGGCGTGGCTCGCGTTGCGGCCGATCAGGTTCGCGTAACCCTGGTTCAGGCGCACGCGCGGCAGGGTGGCCGGATTGAGCTCGACGCCCCAGCCATGCTCGGTGCGCCGCACGAACACGTCCGGGACCACGTACTGGGCACTGTTGCTGCTGACCGTCGAGCCGGGGCGCGGCTGGCAGGAACGTACCAGCGCGATTGCGGCGGCGAGCTCCTCCTCGCTGGCACGCAGCTCGCGACGCAGCAGGGACAACTCACGGTCCGCGACCAGCTCAAGATGATGGCGCGCGATCTGGATCGCGGTCGCAAACCCGGGCGTCGCCGGGTCCAGCTGGCGCAGCTGCAACTCGATGCATTCCCCGACCGAGCGGGCGCCCACCCCGGGGGGGTCCAGCGCCTGCACCAGCGAGAGCACGCCGGCGACTTCCTCCGCGGTGCTCTCCACTTCGGGCCGCAGGGTGAGCGCGATCTCCTCGAGCGACTCCGTGACGTAGCCATCGTCGCTGATGGCGTCGACGATGGCGCGGGCAATGGCCAGGTCGCGCGGTGCCAGGCTGGCCATCTCCAGCTGCCACAGCAGGTGGTCCTGCAGCGACTGGCCGCTGTCATCGGCGTACTCCTGCTGGCGTTCGTCCTCGTCGGCGTTCCAGGGCGTCTCAGCCGGACCTGCGCTGTGGGCATCCCAGCTCTCGTCCAGCACCTCGACGGTGCTCTCGGAGTTGCGCTCGTTGCCCTTGGGTTGCTCGGCCGCGGTGACCAGGGTCTCGAAGGTGCCCGTCTGCTCGGACTCCTCCATCGGCTCGAGCATGACGTTTGACTCGAGCAGCTCGCGGATATGGGCCTGCAACTCGAGGGCCGGCATCTGCAGAAGCCGGATGGCCTGCTGCAGCTGCGGGGTCATGGTCAGGGTCTGACCCAGCTTCAGCTGCAGCGACGGTTTCAGCATGGCGAGTTGCGGAAGACTAATGGCAGCCTTTCCAGTTTCATTCCGTAATCAACTGAAAAACAATGGTTTCTACCCGTGGGCCACTCAAAGCTTGAAGGCCTCACCCAAGTACACCTCACGGACTTGGGGGTTGGCAAGGACTTCCTCCGCAGTACCGGCAGCGATTACAGTACCCTGATTGACGATGTAGGCCCGGGCGCAAACCCCCAAGGTTTCGCGCACGTTATGGTCAGTGATGAGCACGCCGATGCCGCGTTGCGTCAGCTCGCGGATGATGCGCTGGATGTCCAGCACCGAGAGGGGATCGACGCCGGCGAACGGCTCGTCGAGCAGCATGAAGCGCGGCTCGGCCGCTAGGGCACGCGCGATCTCGACGCGGCGCCGCTCACCCCCGGAGAGGGCGATGCCCAGGCTCTTGCGCACGTGGCCGATGCGCAGCTCCTCGAGCAGCTGTTCCAGGCGATTCTCGCGCGCCGCGCGCTCCAGGTCCTCGCGCGTCTCGAGAATCGCCATGATGTTGTCCTCGACGGACAGCTTGCGGAAGATCGAGGCTTCCTGCGGCAGGTAGCCCAGTCCCATCTGCGCCCGCCGGTGAATGGGCAGGAGGGTGAGGTCCTCGTCGCCGAGCAGGACGCGCCCGGCATCGCAGGGCACCAGGCCCACGATCATGTAGAAGGCGGTGGTCTTGCCAGCGCCGTTGGGGCCGAGCAGGCCGACCACCTCGCCCGTGGCCACCTCCAGGGACAGCTCATGCACCACCTGGCGCTTCTTGTAGCTCTTGGCCAGGCCCGTCGCCTTGAGGATGGTCATTGTTGCGGCTGCGGCGGTGTCTTCGGGTCGGTGGGCGCGCCGCTCTTGCCGGCATCCGGCCTGGCAGTTTTCGGGGCGATGGTGATGTGGATGCGGTCATCGGGCGTACCCGGCGCGCTGGTCTGCACCTCGCCGTGCAACCCGCCGTTGGCCTGCACCCGCTGCGTGCGGATGTTGTAGACCAGCTCCGGTCCGGAAATCTCGTTCTGCCCGTCCGACAGCCAGGCGTCATCGTTGAGCCGCACCGTCCCCTCGGTGACGTCGTAGACGATCTTGTCGGCATGACCGCGCGCGACCTGGTCGGTCCCCTCGCGTTTCTGCTCGAACTGCGCGGGCTTGCCGGTGACGGTGGCACGCGTGATGAGGTTGTCCTTGAACTCGACGACGGCGCTGTCCGATTGCAGGTTGCCGCGCGGCTCGGCATTGATGCGCACGTTGCCGCTGAAGGTCCACTTGCTGTTGGCGAAGTTCAGGCCGGTGGCCTGGGCGGTGTCGGACTGCACGCGTGTGCTGCCCTGTGAGATGACCACGTCGTGGTAGATCATCTGCTTGGTCTTGTAGTCGACGTCCAGGTGCCCGGCATCCAGCTGCACCGGCTGGTCCTTGTTCAGAAGCTCCACCGAGTGCGTGGCAGGTGCCGCCGGGTCCGTAGGTGGCGCGGGCGCCTGCGCCAGCGCGGCGGCGGTGAGCGCCAGGCCCGCCGCCAGGGCGGGCTTACGGTAGGTACGTGCCATGAATGGCCGATTTTAGCTGCACCCGACCTTCCTTCAAGTTCGCGGTCATCCCGGTGCCCTTCAGCTCGCGTCCCGACATCAGCAGGGTCACCGGGTCGGAAGTCGAGAGCAGCTGCGCATTGGTGTCGAAGGCCATGTGCTCGGTCGTAAGGTCAGCGGGCTCATCCGAGCCGGGCAGGAGCCCGCTGGCATGCACCGCGCCGGAGAGCTCGACGACCCCGGTGTTCTGGGAAAGCTCGCCTGCGTCGGCACGCGCGTTCCACTGGTTGCCGCTCTCGTCGCGGAATGCGAACTGCACCTGCTGCAGGGTGACGACGTCCGCACCGGGCTGTTGCTGTACCTGCGCCGCATCCAGTGTGTAGAGCGGGTGTCCGTCGGGTGCGGTCTGCACCATGTGGGCCTTGCGCGCCGAGTAGCCCGGGTCCGGCATCGACTCCTCGACCGTGACCGGCGCCAGGCTCTCGCGCTGGCCGCCGCTGAGCACCACGGCACCGACCAGCAGCGCGACGAAGGCGAGGATGCCCAGTACCCTGAAGGTCACGCTGGCCGCCCCCGCGCGGACTTCCGCGTCCCCGCGGCGAGCAGCAGGTCGCAGACCTCGCGCACCGCCCCGGATCCGCCGGGCAGCGTCGTGACGTGACCGGCGGCCCGCCGCACGTCCGGGTGGGCGTCGGCGACCGCGAAGCTTCTCCCCACCGCCTCGAGCAGCGGCAGGTCCGGGAGGTCATCGCCGATGCAGGCGCAGGCGGCCGGCGCGAGCTTCAGTCGCGCGCACAGGCGCCGGAACACGGCGAGCTTGTCGGCGATGCCCTGGTGCACGTGCTCGATGCCGAGCTCGCGGCAGCGCACGGCGACCATCGGCGAGCGCCGGCCCGAGATGACGGCCACCGCGATCCCGGCGTGGCGCAGCTGCACGATCCCCTGGCCGTCGCGTACGTGGAAGACCTTGAGCGCTTCGCCGCGGGCGCCAAAGTACAGGCGACCGTCGGTCAGCACACCATCGACGTCAAGCAGCAGGAGGCGGATGGCGGGAGTCATGCGGGGCAGTACTCACACCACGCCCGCGCGCAGCAGGTCGTGCACGTTCAGGGCGCCTACCAGGCGTCCCTGGGCATCGACCACGGGCAGGGCGGTGATGCCGTGCACCTCCATGAGGTGGACCGCCTCGGCGGCAAGTTCGCGCGGCCCGATGCTCTTGCCGCTGGCGGTCATGACCGACTTCATCCGCGTGCCGTGCACGTCGATCTGCCGGTCCAGGGCGCGGCGCAGGTCCCCATCGGTGAACACCCCGAGCAGGTGCTGGGCCGGATCCACCACCGTCGTCATGCCCAGACCCTTGCGCGACATCTCCAGCAGGCCATCGCGCAGCGGCGCGTCCGGGGCGACGCGCGGGATGGCATCGCCGGTGCGCATCAGGTCCTCGACGTGCAGCAGCAGCTTGCGACCGAGCGCACCTCCCGGGTGCGAACGGGCGAAGTCCTGGCGGGTGAAACCGCGCGCCTCCAGCACCGAGACGGCGAGCGCATCGCCCATGGCGAGTGTGGCCGTGGTGCTCGCCGTCGGCGCCAGGTTCAGCGGACAGGCTTCCTCGGGCACGCTGACATCGAGCACGACATCCGCCGCGCGACCGAGCGTGGAGTCCGCCCGGCCGGTCAGGACCATGAGCGGAACGGCGAGGCGCTTCAGGTGCGGCAGCAGCAGCACGAGCTCGGGCGTCTCGCCCGAGTTGGAAAGCGCCAGCAGCGCATCGCTGCGGACGATCATGCCCAGGTCCCCGTGGCTGGCCTCCGCGGGGTGCATGAAGAACGAGGGCGTGCCGGTGCTGGCGAGGGTGGCGGCGATCTTCCCGGCAATGTGGCCGGACTTGCCCATGCCGGTGACCACGACCCTTCCCGCGCACTCCAGGCAGATGTGGCAGGCGCGGGCAAAAGCGGGGCCGATGCGCGGTGTCAACGCCTCGATGGCGCGCCGCTCGATCTCCAGGGCACGCCGCCCGGAGGCCATGAGCTGCTCGTCCTGGGCCGGGGCAACAGGGACGGCGGTGGCGGCGGGCGAATCCATGACCCTCATTATAGGCGCGGCTGCGAGCCGCCCATGTAATATCGCGCCCATGAACCCAGAAGATGTCGCGCGGCTGATCCGCGCCGGGCTCCCCGGGGCCATCGTGCAAGTGCAGTCCGAGGACAACACCCACTTCGCCGCGCGCGTGGTCGCGAGCGAGTTCGACGGCAAGCGCCCCCTGGCCCGGCACCAGCTGGTCTACCGCACGCTCGGCGAGCTGATGGGGCGCGAGATCCACGCGCTGTCGATCGAGGCGCTGACGCCGGCCGAGTCCGAGCAGGGCTGATGCGCATGGACAAGCTGCAGATTCAGGGCGGCGTGCCTCTGGAGGGAGAGGTGCGCATCAGCGGCGCGAAGAACGCGACCCTGCCCATCCTTGCCGGCGCGCTGCTCGCCGACGGACCGGTGATGGTCGCCAATGTCCCGCACCTGAAGGATGTCACCACGACGGTGGAGTTGCTCGGGCGCATGGGCGCCACGGTCACCATCGACGAGCGCATGCGCATCGAGGTCGACGGCACGACGCTCACCGAGTGCTTCGCGCCCTACGACCTGGTCAAGACCATGCGCGCCTCGATCCTGGTGCTGGGACCCCTGGTGGCCCGCTACGGGCGCGCCGACGTCTCCCTGCCCGGCGGCTGCGCCATCGGCGCCCGCCCGGTCAACATCCATGTCGCCGGCCTGCAGGCGATGGGTGCCGACATCACCATCGAGGGGGGCTACATCCGCGCGCGCGCCAGCCGGCTGCACGGGGCGCGCCTGGTGCTGGATACCGTCACCGTTACCGGCACCGAGAACCTGATGATGGCGGCGACCCTGGCCGACGGGGAAACCGTCATCGAGAACGCCGCGCGCGAGCCGGAGGTGGTCGATCTGGCGAATTTCCTGATCGCCATGGGGGCCAAGATCCGGGGTGCCGGCACGGACAAGATCGTCGTCACCGGCGTGCAACGCCTGCGTGGCACAACCTACGAAGTACTCCCGGACCGCATCGAGGGCGGCACCTACCTGGTGGCCGGCGCGATCACCGGCGGCCACGTGCGCGTCAAGAGTGTGCGCCCGGACCACCTCGATGCCGTGACCGCCAAGCTGGAGGAGGCGGGCGCCAAGATTGGCATCGGCGACAGCTGGATCGAGGTCGACATGCGCGGCCGCAAGCTGCGGTCGGTGGACGTGCGCACCGCGCCATACCCGGCATTCCCGACCGACATGCAGGCCCAGTTCGCCGCGCTGAACACCGTGGCGGACGGGGTCGGCACGATCACCGAAACGATCTTCGAGAACCGCTTCATGCACATGCTGGAGATGCGCCGCCTCGGGGCGGAGATCCGCCTGGAGGGCAACACGGCGATCATCCACGGCGTGCGCAAGCTCACCGCCGCGCCGGTGATGGCCACCGACCTGCGAGCCTCGGCCAGCCTGGTCATCGCCGGGCTGGTCGCCGAGGGGCGCACCGACGTGGAGCGCATCTACCACATCGACCGTGGCTACGAGGCGATCGAGGAGAAGCTCGCGCAGCTGGGTGCGCAGATCCGGCGCGTGCCGAACTAGGGGCGCCGGGCGATGCGGGCGCGGCTGCGCCCAGGAGTCACACATGCGGATCGGGATGATCGGTTTGGGGCGCATGGGCGCGAACATGGTGCGGCGCCTGATCAAGGCAGGGCACGAGTGCGTGGCCTACGACCCCAAGGCGGACGCGGTGCAGGCCGTCGCCGGCTACGGTGCCCTCGGCGTGAACTCGCTCGCGGACCTGGCGCGGGCGCTCAAGCCCCCGCGCGCGGTGTGGGTCATGGTGCCGGCGGCGATCGTCGACTCGGTCATCCAGCAGCTGCGCCCGCACCTCGCCGGCGGGGACGTGCTGATCGATGGAGGCAACTCGAACTACCAGGATGACATCCGCCGGGCGGACGAGCTCAAGGGCGCGGGCATCCATTACCTGGACATCGGCACCAGCGGTGGCGTGCTCGGCTTCGAGGACGGCTACTGCCTGATGATCGGCGGCGACAAGGCGGCGGTGGACCTGGTCGAGCCGGTCCTGGCGAGCCTGGCCCCGGGCGGCAAGCTGCCGGCGCGGGGCGCGGGCGCGGCCGGCACCTCCGCGGCCGCCTCGATGGGCTACCTGCATTGCGGCCCCGCCGGTGCGGGCCACTTCGTCAAGATGGTCCACAACGGCATCGAGTACGGGGTGATGGCCGCCTACGCGGAGGGCCTGAACCTGCTCGCGCATGCCAACGCCGGGGCGCAGCAGGCCACGGCCGACGCGGAGACCGCGCCGCTGCGCGATCCGCGTCACTACCAGTACCCGCTGGACGTTGCTGCCATCACGGAGGTCTGGCGCCACGGCAGCATCATCTCCTCGCGGCTGCTGGACCTGACCGCGGCCGCGCTCGCCAGGGATGGCAAGCTGGCAGCTTTCGCCGGGCGGGTGTCCGATTCGGGCGAGGGGCGCTGGACGGTGCAGGCCGCCATCGATGTCGGCGTACCGGCGCCGGTGCTCAGCGCCGCGCTGTACTCGCGCTTCGAATCCCGCGGCAACGCGGAGTTTGCCAACAAGGTGCTCTCGGCCATGCGCCTGGGTTTTGGAGGCCACCTCGAAAAGAAGTCTTCCTGAGCACGGCAAGGAATCCTCCTCATGGAACGGCGTGACTGCGATGCGATGGTGCTCTTCGGGGCAACCGGGGACCTGTGCTACCGCAAGATCTTTCCCGCCCTGTACCAGCTGGTGCGGCGCAAGCTGCTCACCGTGCCGGTCGTCGGCGTGGCGCGCCAGGGCTGGAACCTGCAGCAGCTGGGCGAGCGGGTCCGCGAGAGCCTGAAGGCCTTCGAGCCGGGCGCCGAGGAGGAGGTGATCGGCCGCCTGATCGGGTTGCTGCGCTACGTCGACGGCGACTACAACGACCGCAAGACCTTCGAGTCGCTCGCCCAGGCGCTGGGGGGGTGCCGGCGGCCGCTGCACTACCTCGCCATCCCGCCGAGCATGTTCCCGGTGGTCATCGGCCACCTGAGCGCGACGCAGGATCCCCAGAACACGCGCATCGTGATCGAGAAGCCCTTCGGCCGCGACCTGGCCTCCGCCCGTGCCCTCAACCAGACCCTGCACAGGCACTTTCCCGAGAGCAACATCTTTCGCATGGACCACTACCTGGGCAAGGAGGCGGTGCAGAACCTCCTGTACTTCCGCTTCGCCAACTCCTTCCTGGAGCCGGTGTGGAACCGCAACTTCGTCGCCAGCGTGCAGGTCACCATGGCCGAGACGCTCGGCATGGAGGGTCGCGGCAAGTTCTACGATGAGACCGGCACGATCCGCGACGTGATCCAGAACCACCTGATGCAGGTCGTGGCGCTGCTGGGAATGGAGCCGCCGGTGAACGTCGGCGGGGAATCCCTGCGCGATGAGAAGGTGAAGTTCCTCAGGGCGGTGCGCCCGATCATCGCCCCGGAGATGCTGCGCGGCCAGTACTCAGGCTACCGCCAGGAACCGGGCGTTGCGGCCGAGTCGGTCACCGAGACCTACGCAGCGCTGGTCCTGCATGTCGACTCCTGGCGCTGGAGCGGGGTGCCCTTTTACCTGCGCGCCGGCAAGCGCCTGCCGGTGGCGGCCACCGAGGTCGTGGTGGAGCTGAAGGCGCCGCCGGCCAACGTGTTCGGCGCGCTGGGTCCGGACCAGCCCAACCACCTGCGCTTCCGGCTCGGCCCCGACGTGGCGATCGCCGTGGGCGCGCACACCAAGAAGCCGGGTCCGGTCATGACGGGGACCGACGTGGAGCTGTTCGTCGCGCAGCAGCAGAAGGACGAGATGGATGCCTACGAGGTGCTCATCAACGCAGCCCTCATCGGCGATACCGTGCACTTCGCGCGCGAGGACGAGGTCGAGGCGGCCTGGGCGATCGTCGACCCGGTACTGAACCAGAAATCGGCTCCGGTGGAGTATGTCGCGGGCACCTGGGGTCCGGCGCGCGCGGAGGACCTGATCAAGGGATCGTGTAGCTGGCACAACCCCGGTCCGCGGCCGCAGGACTGGACGCGCTCCTGCGGGCGCACGTCGCCGGGTCCCTAGCGCCGCACCCAGCTAGGCCCGGGCGCGCACCATGGCGGCGAGCTCGGCGGCCACCTGCACGAACAACCCGTCCCAGTCACCGGCGCCGGGTTGCCGGAACAGGCGCATGCTCGGGTACCACGGGCTGTCGGGCCGCGCGTTCTGCCAGCGCCAGTCCGGGAACTGCTGCAGCATCACCCACACCGGTACACCCAGCGCGCCGGCCAGGTGGGCCAGCGCGGTATCGGCCGTGATGACCAGGTCCAGGCCGGACAGGATCGCCGCGGTCTCCTCGGCCATCTCCGCGGCCCCCATGTAGGCCGGGTCGGTCAGCTGGACGATCCGCTCGTGGAAGCCCACCGTGGCGCGTTGCTCGGCGCCGGTGCCCTTCTGCAGCGACACGAGCGTGACCCCGGACAGCTGCGCCAGGGGCGCCGCGCTCGCCAGCGGGAAGGAGCGGGCCTGCAGGGCCGCGTACTTCTCCGCTTCCGGATTGCC
Organism: Pseudomonadota bacterium; assembly: GCA_018240525.1. Classification (GTDB taxonomy): domain Bacteria; phylum Pseudomonadota; class Gammaproteobacteria; order Steroidobacterales; family Steroidobacteraceae; genus 13-2-20CM-66-19. The sequence goes on along the minus strand of JAFEFN010000013.1, from coordinate 638,945 downwards.
ATGCCAGTTCAGCCCCACCTTGAATCCGGGGAGGGCGGCCAGTCGCCCCGCCCAGGCGGCCACCGCCGCCGGCGGTGCGTGCAGATACGGCACGCCCCCGGGAATGGTCTGCCACTCGGTCCCGAGCGCGAGCGGCACGCTCCCCAGCGGGATCGCCAGGTCGGCCGGCGGCTGCGGCTCGCCGCGGACGAGCAGGGTGCCCTTCATGGGGAGGCTGCGCAGCAGCTGCGCCAGCGGCGGCTGTACCTCGAAGATCACGCGTGCACCCAGGCCTTCGAGCACCGGCAGGTAGCGGGCGAACTGCAGCGTGTCGCCGAGCCCCTGGTCGGCATACACCAGCAGCGTGCGTCCGCCGAGCGGCTCGGCGCCCGACCAGCGCGGCAGCGCCGGGTGGCGCACCCGGCTGCCCGCGGGCAGCTCGAGGCGCGCCTCGTAGAGGGGCAGCCCGGCGCGGAAGTCGCCCTGCGAGAGTTTCAGCAGCGCCTGACTCCAGCGCGTCGTGGCATCCATGGGTCGCAGCGCCCGCGCCCGCTCGAGGACGGTCTCCGCCTCAGCGAGTCTGCCGGTGCCGCGCAGCACGTTGCCCTTGTTGAGCAGGGCCTCGGGGTGATCAGGCTGACGCCCCAGCGCCTGGTCGAAGGCCTGCAGCGCTTCGGCGGGCCGGAACAGGCGCACCAGCACCGCGCCGCGGTTGTTGGCCGCCTCGGCGGAGGCGGGGTTCAGTGCCAGCGCACGGTCGAAGCTGTCGAGCGCCTCCTCATGGCGCAGCAGTTCGGTGAGTGCGCCGCCACACTGCATGTGCACCTCGAACTCCTGCGGGGCGAGCGCCCGGGCGCGCTCGAACGCCGTGAGGGCCTCGGCGGGGCGCCCCAGCGCCAGCAGGCTCTTGCCGCGCCACAGCTGCGCGGCCGTGCTGTCCGCCGCGGACTCGAGCGCGCGGTCGAAGCTGGCCAGCGACTCGGCGAAGCGCCGCAGCGCGAACAAGGCCAGGCCACGGTTGTAGTGGGTGGCTGCGTCGCCGGGCTGCAGCGCGAGTGCTCGCTCGAAACTGGCGAGTGCCTCCTCGGCCCGGCGCAGGCTGAGCAGCTGCGTTCCCTGGTTGACGTGCAGGATGGGGTTGTTCGGCTGCAGGGTGAGTGCATGCGTAAAGCTCGCCAGCGCCTCGGCCGACCGCCCCGCGGCCGCCTCCAGGAGGCCCAGGTTGTGGTGCGCCTCGGCGTTGGCCGCATTCAGATGCGTCGCACGCAGGAAGAGCTGGCGTGCCTCGGCCGCCTGGCCACTGCGCTCCAGCGCGACGCCGAGTCCATTGCAGGCGTGGTCGTCCTGCGGCAACGCGCGCACGGCCTTGCGGAAGGCGGATATGGCCGCCTCCACCTGCCCGAGCTGCAGCAGGGTGGCGGCATGGCCCCGCAACGCCGCCGGCAGCCGCGGTTCGCTGCGCAGCGCCTGCTCGTACGCCGCCAGTGCCTCGGGCAGGCGCCCGGCGCCGCTCAGGGCGGCGGCAAGGTTGGCCTGCACGGCGGCGTTTTGCGGCTGCAGCCGGGCAGCTTCACCCAGCAGCACCACGGCGCGCTCGACATCCCCGGAGCGCGCCAGGGCCACGCCGAGGAGCTGCAGGGCCTCGAGGTTGTGCGGATCGCGCGCGAGCACCTCGCGGTACAGCGGCACCGCGTCGGCGACGCGTCCCTGGCTGTGCAGGGTGCGGGCGCGCTCGAGGGTGCCCTGGGTGTCGGTCATGTGGGCACTTCAGTCCGGGTATTCGCCGACCGATTCGCCGAGTGCGTCTCGCAGCGGGCCCAGCCACTGATCGTAGTTGCGCCAGTGGTCCAGGCTCTCCGTATAGAGCGGCTGGCGCACCTGCTCGGAACTCAAGGTCGAGACCGGGCGCCGGTTCTCGTGAAAGCGCAGGCACTCCCCTTCGAAGGGCAGGTCGCAGTACGCCAGGATCTGCCGCAGCTGCCCCTCGGGGTCCTGGACGACCTTCTCGTAGTGTGCGCGCTGCACCCGGCCCGGCAGGATCTCGTCGAAGTGCCGCATGAGCGTCGCGTAGTCGCGCGAGAACAGGCCGATCTCGCGCAGGTCGTAGGCAAATTGCTGGCCGCGGGCGAACAGCTGCTTGTAGCAGGAGAAACCACTTGCCATGGGGTGGCGGCGCGCGTCGATGATCGAGGCACGCGGGAACAGCAGCAGCGCGAAGCCGAGGATCGACCAGTTCCCCGGGAGCTTGTCGATGAAGCGCGCCTTGCCGAGCCGTCGGTTGGCGCTCGTGCTTCGGAGGTAACGCTCGGCCAGCGTCGCCACCTCGGTGCGGCTCAGCGCGGCGAACTTCTCAAAGAGCGCCGCCTGCGTCGGGGTCTCGAGGTCCGCCACTAGCTCGAGAGCGAGGCTCGGCAGGTCGGCCAGCTCGCGCGTGCCCTCCACCTGCGAGTGGCAGGCCAGCATCTGTTCCAGGAGCGTGGAGCCGGAGCGCGGCAGGCCGACGATGAAGATGGGATCGGTGCGTTCGCTGCCCCAGCCGTCCCGTTCTGCGAAGAACTTCGCATCAAAGAGGGCGCGCGTGCGCTGCACCCTCTCGGTCACGAACCCCGGGTCGTAGTAGACCGTGGCGCGCTGCAGGCTGTTGCCGCGCACATAGTGCTCGAAGGATTTTGCGAACTCGCGCCGATCCTCCCAGGCCGTGCCGAGGGCAAATTCGAGCTGCACGCGCTCCAGTCCACGGATGCCCGGCAGCGCAAGCTGCTCCTGCATGGCCTGCAGGTCCCGGTCCTCGAAGCGATAGGTCTTGAGGTTGGCAAGGCTCGCATAGGCGCCGGGAGAGCCGGCGCGCACGGCGATGCCGCGCCGGAACGCCTCGACGGCGCGGGCCTGCTGGCCGATCTCGCGGAGTACGGTGCCGTACAGGATCCACACCTGCTCCTCGGAGGGATGCTCGGCCACGAGCTCCTCCACCAGCGCCAGTGCCTCCTCGTTGCGCCCCAGCTGGCGGAACCCGTGCGCCTTGAGCCCGAGGTAGTTGATGTTCTGTGGCTGCGTGGCAAGCAGGCGCTCGAGATGGCCCATCATCTCCGCGATCTGCTGCTTGTAGTACAGCAGCTGCGCCAGGTTGTGGCGCGCGGCGGCGAAGCCGGGCGCCAGCGCCAGGCACTGCCGCAGGTACCGCTCCGCCCTGATCTCGTCTTCCCGCTGCAAGGCCACCTCGGTCAGCAGGCGCAGTGCCGCGACGTCGTGTGGCGAGTGCTGCAGGCGCCGGTGCAGGATCTGCTCGGCGGCGTCGACGCGGTTGTCGGCGAGGGCCTTGACCGCATCGGTCAACTCCTGCGGCTGGTGCCACAGGCGGGTGTAGCGGTCGTAGGCCTCGTCACCGCCCCGGGTGTCACCGGCGAGGAACCTCTGTGCGGCGAGCTCGCGCCAGGCATCGGCGAAACCAGGATCGAGCGCGACGGCCTTCTCCAGCGCGCGCAGCGCCTCGGCGGCCCGGCCGGCCGCGACGTAGGCGCGTCCGAGCTCCAGCAGGATGGCCGGCACCTCGGTGCCCGTCGCCGTCACCTGCTCGAGTACGCTGACTGCGGTCCCCGCCTCGCCGAGATTGCGGCACGCGGTGGCCAGCAGCAGGTTGGCCTCGAGGTGGCCGGGCAGGAGCGCGAGGATCTCGCTCGCCGCGCGCGCCGCCGCCGCCGGGTCGGACTCGAGCAGCTGCGAGGCACGTATGAGTTCGAGGTCCGCGGTGGCGCTGCTGATCAATGAAGGAGCTTTCGAGAAGGCTGTGGCGACGGGGCACGCGGGCGGGCCGGAGTCCTGTCCGGCGCGTAAGCGATGGTGCCGGGTGCCCGCGATGGCGGCGGTATATAAGCCGACTCCGCCGGGGGAGTCAATGCAGCGCCCGCATTGCCGCCGCCCTGCTGGAGAGGCTGCCGCACGCGTATAATCCCGCGCCAAATCCAGCCTTTCGAGGATGACGATTGAACACCCCCGCCCCCGCCGTCCTGGACGATGCCGCGGTAATTCGCACACTGCAGTCCGCCAAGGCGGCCGCCGCGGCCGGGCGTGCCGGGGAATCCGACCAGATCCTCGTGGCGCTCGCTCAGCGCGTGCCCAACCATCCCGCCGTCCTGAACGAGCTGGGCATCCGCATGATGGATCGCCGCGATGCGGCCCAGGCGCGTGCACTCTTCGAGCGCGCGACGCAGATCGATCCGAACCATCCCTCCCTGTGGGCGAACCTGGCCAGCAGCCTCAAGGCTCTCGGCCGCACCGCCGAGGAAATGGACGCGATCCAGAAGGCGCTGGAGCTGGCGCCACGCCACCTTTCCGCGCTGTTGCAGAAGGGAGCACACCAGGAGGATGCCGGTGAGATGAACGCCGCGGCGCGCACTTACCAGAGCGCGCTGGCGTGCATCCAGCCCGGCAGCGAGCCGCCCGCGCACCTGCGCGAGGCCGTGAACCGGGCCAGGGGCGTGGTCGAGAAGGATCTCGCGACGCTCACGAGTGCGCTGGAGGGGCCGCTGGCGGCCGTGCGCGCGCGCCACGGGAACCTCCCGCAGCGGCGCGTCGATGCCTGCCTCGAGGCGCTCATGGGGCGGCGCAGCGTCTACCACTCGCAGCCCACCTGGATGTATTTCCCGGAGCTGCCGGCGATCGAGTACTTCGAGCGCAGCGACTTCCCCTGGCTGGACGCCATCGAGGCCGCCAGTGATCAGATACGCGGCGAGCTCCTGCGGGCGATGATTTCCGACCGCGAGGGCATGCAGCCCTACCTCGACTTTCCGCCGGACATGCCGCTCGATCAGTTCCGCGAGCTGAACCGCTCGCGCAAGTGGAGCGCCTACTTTCTCTGGAATCAGGGCGCCGCGGATGCGGCGCACATCGCGCGCTGCCCGGTGACCGCGCGCGTGCTGGAGGAGAACGCACCGCGGCCGCGCATCGCCTCGCGCGCACCGACGGCTTTCTTTTCATTGCTGGAGCCCAAGACTCGAATCCCGCCGCACACCGGCGTTACCAACACTCGCCTCACGGTGCATCTGCCGCTGGTCGTGCCGCCAGGCTGTGGATTCCGCGTGGGCGGCACCACCCGCGAGTGGGTTCCTGGCAAGGCATGGGTGTTCGATGACACCATCGAACACGAGGCCTGGAATGACTCCGACACCCCGCGCGCCATCCTCCTGTTCGATATCTGGAATCCCTTCCTGACCGCTGTTGAACGCGAGATGATCACGGCCGCGACGGAGGCCTACGTGCAGCACTACGGACTCCCCGCGGAGAAGGCGTCGTGAGGCGGGTTGCCTGGCTCACCCTCTGCCCGCTGCTTGGCGCACTCGGCGCGGCCGCTGCCGCGTCCCCCACGGTGAGCCTGAGCGAGCTCACGCACTGTGCGCAGATCCCGGCGATCGACCAGCGGCTTGCCTGCTACGACACCCTGGCCGCGTCCAAGATGGCGCCTGCCGCCACGGCCGCCGGTGGTACGGGCGCGGCCCCGGCGGCCGCCGGCGGCTTCGGCATGAGCACGCACGTCTCCCCGGTGGAGGAAAGCGTCAAGGAGATCACCGCGCGCGTGGTGAATGGTAGCGTCGATCGCCAGGGAACGGTGTATGTCGCGCTGGACAACGGCCAGAGCTGGAGTTACATCGACCGGGATGGCCCGCCGGCCAACGGCAGCGAAGTGCAGATCCGGCGCGCCTCGCTGGGCTCCTACCTGCTCACGGCCAACCACCACACCTTCCGGGCGCAGCGGACCAAGTAAGCGCGCCTCCGGCAGTGGCTCACGAGGCCACCCCGTAGAGCGCAATCCAGCGCGCCAGGACCGGCTCCAGCGGGGCGATGTGCTCCCGGTAGTGACGCCAGTGGCCCACGCCTGAGCGGTCCAGGCCGCGCGCCAGCTGGGCCGTGCTCGGGGTGGCGTTCTCGCGTGACTGCACGCGGCCGGCGAACTCACTCATGCCGGGAGTCCACTGGATGCCGATGAACTCGCAGATGCGCCGGCTCTCGCCGGCAAAGTCGGCCATCAGCCGCTCGTAGCGCACGTCCTGCCAGGCAAGCCCGAGCACCCCCTGTGCGCGCTGCGCCAGGTCCATGGTCGCATCGTAGAGCTGCGCGGCGCTGGCCAGGGTGAGCATCTGGTACATGGCGGGATTCATCCGGAAGCGCCTGCGGAAGCAGCTCAGGACGACATCCCGCGGGTCGCGCCGTGCGAACAGGATCTTCGCCTGCGGGAAGAGCCGTGCGATCAGGGGCAGCTTCAGCGTGTTGAGGGGGTGCTTGTCGAGGAAGACCTTGCCGCCGACTTCCGCGCCCCCGGCGCGCACGCGGCGCCAGTAGTCCGCCCGCAGCGCCTGCAGCTCGGCTTCGCTGGCATCCGCCAGAGCCCGCAGGTCGGTCGCGTTGTGCAGGTACTGCCGCACCCCCTCGGCGAACAAATCGTGCTCTTCCAGGCTGACCACCCCGGGGTGTCCGTCGAGGATGACCTCGAGGAGCGTGGTCCCGGAGCGCGGGAAGCCGATCAACAACACGTGCTGGGCCGGCGCATCGCCGGTCCTCGCCGGGGCAACCGTCGTCGGCCAGCGCGGCGCGACCGCCGCGAAGGCGCCCACCAGGCGCGTGGCGTAGGTCAGCAGGCTCGGCTCGGCAAAGCGCGCGTACAGCTGGCGTGTCAGCTCGTTGCCGGCGCGATAGGCCTCGAAGGCTTCCCGGTAGCGCCCCAACGCATCCAGCACATCGCCGAGCAGGCCGTGGGCACGCGCGCGGTCGGTGGCGCCGGCCCGCGCATCCGCGAGCAATGCACGCAGGGCGGACTCCGCCTGGCTCGCAGCGCCGCCCGCCAGGTCCGCGGCGGCCAGGCTGAGGACGGCATCCGGAAAGCCGGGCACGCGCGCCAGCAGTCGCTCGGCCCAGCGCCGTGCCACGAGGTGCTCGCCACGGTGGGTGGCAATCGAGGCCAGCGAGCCCATCGCTGCGAGGTTGTCCGGGTCGAGCTCCAGGGCGCGCTGGTGGCTCGCCTGGGCAAGTCCCAGGGAACCCAGGGCGATGAGCGCGTTGCCCTTGCTGGCATGCACGAAGGGCAGCTGCGGGTGCTGCGCCAGGATGACCTCGAGGTGCTCGAGCGCCTCCTGGGGCCGCTCGAGGCGCTGCAGCACCAGCGCCAGCGCGTTGCGCACCGGGACGTCCGCCGGCGCCAGTGCCACGCCGCGCTCGAGCAGGGTCAGGGCCTCCTCGAGCCTGCCTTGCTCCTCCCGGCGCGTGGCGGCCACGTTGAGCAGCAGCGGGTGCTCGAACCCTTCGGCGAGCGCCTGTTCGGCGAGCGCCGCGGCGCGCTGGTGGTCGCGGTTCTGCGCCAGCGAGAGCACCTGGCGCAGCAGTTCCTGGTCGGCCTTGAGGTCACGTGCCATCGGCGCATCATGCCAGAACCGTGTCTGGCACCTCCCTTGCGCATCGCGCGGGCAAAAAAAACGGCGGGCCGAAGCCCGCCGTCAATATCGTCAAGAAGCTGGAAGCTTCGCTTAGAACTTCGCGGTCAGGTTCGCGTAGATGTAGCGTCCCAGCGAGTCGTACGTACCCACCCACGTGTTGTCGTTGCAGCTCGTATTCGGGCAGTCCGAGTACGTGCCGTTCAGGATCAACGGCGGGTTCTTGTCGGCGATGTTGTTGATACCCACCCGGGCCGTGAAGTTGTGGCCGAGCGGCATCGCTGCCGAAAGATCGATGTAGTTGTACGCCGGGATGTGCGCCGTGTACGGGTAGTACGGGCTCGCCAGCGAGGGGTTGGAGCTGGAACGATCCGTGGACGAGGTGCCGATGTAGCGCCAGCGCAGCGTCAGGTCCAGCCCGGCCCAGGGGGTGCCCCAGGTCGCGTTCAGGACATGGCGCCACTTGGGCAGCGGCGCACCGCAGGTCGAGCCCCAGTAGCCGGCGCAGTCATAGTTCACCCCCGGGATGGGGTTCACCGTGAACTTGTCGGTGTAGGTGCCCGTCAGGTTCAACGCCAGCTTGCCGGCCCCACCCATCGTGAAGTGGTAATCCCCCACGAGGTCCACGCCGCTGGTCTCCACCGTACCGATGTTCTGGTACGGCACGTCGACGAACTCAGCCGTGTTGAACCACAGCGAGCCGCCCGCGCCACGATGGATGTACGAGCACGAGGTTGGGTCGTTGTTCAAGGCGCAGTTGGCGATCATCGAATTCGAGGACAGCGAAGTGATCGTGTCCTTGATCTTGATGTCGAACCAGTCGACTGACACCGACAGGCCGTTGACGAACTCCGGCTGCCACACGCCACCCAGGGTATACGTGTCGGCCGTCTCAGGCTTGAGCGTGGAGACGCCCCGTACCTGCGTGTTGATCTGCGCAGCCCCGTTCACGTCGATGTTGCCGTACTCCTGCGGGGTCACGCCGGTGCGCTCGCACTGCGCGAGCGTGTAGACCGGTGTGGAGCCCCAGCACGGGTCGGCCGTGCCACCGGCACCGACTGCCGGCGGCTCGTACAGCTCGCCGATGTTCGGGGCGCGCACGGCGCGGTTGTAGCCGCCACGCAGGCGCAGCGAGCGGATCGGGGCGTACTCGAGACCGAGTTTGTAGGTGTTGGTGTTGAACCCTTCCGAGTAGCTCGAGTAGCGATAGCCACCCTCGAGGGACAGCAGGTACGCACCCGGCTTGTCCTCGATCAGCGGCATGCGACCCTCGACGAAGCCTTCCCACACGTGGAAGCCACCGTTGATCGGACCGGCCGGAGCGCCGCCGGCCTGGTAGCCATTCTCGAAGATGTAGTCGGGCTTGAAGGCGAACGTCTCCTGGCGCCACTCGGCACCGACGTTGACGTTCAGGCCGCTCTTGGCCGCCGGGGACTGCACGCCGTACTTGCCCAGGTCACCGGTGACGGATGCATCAGCGATGTATTCCTTGGCCTGCGAGTAGTAGCTCGCCGGGACGGTCAGGTAGTTGAGGGCGGCCTGCGTCACGCCGTCCTTCTGCCAGATGTTCCACGGCACGCAGGTCGGCTGGTTGCCACCCGGCAGCGCCGAACGGCACACCGGCGTGCCCGGCGCGACCCCCGGGATACCACCGACGGCCGGGTTCGCGATCACGTCCAGGGCATAGGCGATCTGCTGGGTGCCGAGGAAGTTGCCCTCGAAGTCCGAGAAGTCCGTGTTGCCGAACTGCCCGTAGACATCGTAGGCCCAGGCATCGTTGATGTTGCCCTTGAGTCCGAGCACCTGGCGGATCGAGTTCGAGGTGTAGTTGTCCTGGCGTCCGCCGCCTTCGACGTTACGACGGCCGACGTACTCGGTGAACTGGTTGCCCGTGCCCCCAAATGCAGCCTGGTTGGCGGCGAGGTTCGCCGGGGTGCAGATCGTCGCCACTTCCTGCGCGGTCAGCAGCGGGTTGTCGCAGCTGGTCGGGATCGGAGTGTAGGCGAACGCGCCCGACGGTCCGTATTGCGCCTGGTTGGTATTGCGCGCGTACATGGTCTCCGAGTACGCCTGCACGTGATCGTTCACGTCGTAGTGCAGGAACGCACCGGCGGTCCAGCGCTCGGCCTTGCGCTGGAAGTAGCTGAGCGCGCCGTAGTTGTACGGGTCCGTGCCGAAGTTGTAGTTCCGGAAGTCACCCGTGGTGCGGTCAACCGTGTTGTTCAACAGCGTGACGAGGTGGGCAGTGCTGCCGCTGCCTGCCAGGCCGAACAGCTTGAAGCGGCCGCCGGCGCTGGTCGAGGAGCCGCCGCAGAACGGCGGGGCGGAGAGCGAGGACGAGCTGCCGTTCAGCGTACACCCGGCATGGTCGAACTGGTTGCCGACCGCGGGTGAGCTGTTCAGGTACGTCACGTAGGCCGTGGCGTTGCCCTTCCCGTCCGCGAAGTTCGCACCCATGATCACCGAGGCGGTGCGGTTCTGGCCGGTGTTCACCGTGCTCGGCGGGATCGCGTTGTTCGACTGCTCGAGGTAGCCCAGGTAGGTCTGGTCGTCGTTCTTGTGGTTGTTGAAGCTGTAACCGACGTTGACCTCGACACCCTCGTAGTGGGTGTTCATGACGAAGTTCACGACGCCGGCCACCGCGTCCGCGCCGTACACGGCCGAGGCACCGCCGGTGAGCACGTCGACGCGCTCGATCAGGTCCGCCGGGATCTGATTGATGTCGGCCGCACTGGCATTGCCGCCAGGAACGCCGCCGGCGCCGCCCGGGTTCAAGCGCTTGCCGTTCACCAGCGCGAGGGTGCGCTGCGAACCCAAGCCACGGAGGCTGACGGTGGCAACACCGACCGAGCTGATGGAGTTGCCGGAGGTCTGCTCAACAGCAACCTGCGGCAGGTTCTGGAGGACGTCCTCGGTGCGGACCAAGCCCGTCGCCTTGATGTCTTCCTGGCTTACGCTCGTGATGGGACTGATCGACACTTCGTTCGGTGCCTGCATGAGGCGCGAACCAGTGACGACCACCTCTTGAACCGGCGCGGCCGATTCGGGTGCCGTTTGCGCGAAGGCAAGCGGTGCCGCGGTTGCGCCGGCGGCAGTCGCCAGCGCAAGTCGCACCGCCTGTCGCAAGGCGCGATTGGACTTCGTCATTGAGTTTATCTCCCCAGAAGTTCTCGGAAAAAAATGCACGTGCCACAGCGGCGCAGATGCTGGAGTGTTGCGCCCCCGAGCCGCTATTGCGGAAATACTACACGGCGCAATACTTGTGCGCAAAACACAATACCGGGCAGAACTCCCCTACAACACGGCATTTCCGACTGTGCTTTTTGCGCAACACGTCGAGTTGCGCGGGGTAGACGTCGCCTCTTGGGCAAAAACGGCTACCGAGCAAACCAGCAGTTCGTGGCCACCGTGATGCGGGTGTCCGCCCCGAAGAACGGCGAGACCTCGTGGAATAGGTAAGACGGGAAGACCACCATCTGCCCGGCCACCAGGCGCAGCTCCAGCGGCCGCAGGGCGTAGGCGGGCTTCAGGCGCTGGTTGGCCGGATCCAGGTAGGCATTCGCCCCGCATCGCGGGTCGGCGAGGCGCAGGACCCCGCTGTCCGGTTGTCCGGGCACCGCCTGCCCGGCCCGCACGCAATACACCGCCGACCAGGAGGCCATGGGATGGTTATGGGTCACGAACGAGCCGGCGGCCCGCGTGATGTGGAACCACGTGTGATTGTGGAACTTGAGGCGTCCGAGATCCTGAAGGGTCAGGTCCGTCACCTGCGTCACCGTCTGGGCGATGCCCTCGAGCATGAAGGCCCGCAGCCGCTGGACGCAGGGTTCGGGCCAGCGGAAGAGGTTGAACCGGCTTTCGAAGAGCTCCGCCTGCGGCCGATGGCTCGGCATGGGATTGCGGTACTCATCGGTCTCCCGGGCGACGAAGAGCGCCGCCAGCTCCGCGTTCACTGTTTCACAATCGGTCAGATGGAGTTCCGCGATGGGAACGCCGAAGCAGGGATGCAACCGGGGGGAGGGATTCACCACGGCGGCATCCAGGGCTGGTCCAGCCCCACGTAGCGCACGCGTGCCGTGACCAGGATCAGCGGTGAATCTGCGCGTAACAGGGCGATTTCATGCGTGATCGAGGCGGGAAAAACTGCCATCTGGCCGGGAACAGGTCGCCATACGCAGTGACCCGGCCGGTACGGCATCCGGGACGCCTGGGCGGCATCCATGAACATCCCCCCGGGGCGGAACTCGTGCAGCCGCAGCACCCCGCTGTCCTGCCGCGTGGGTGAGGCCGGAGGACTCGCGACGCAGTAGACCGCCGTCCATGCCGTATTGGCATGGCTGTGCGGGGCGACGTAGCCGTCACCGCCGATCACACTGAACCGGCAGCGCGCCTCCCGGCGCAGCCCCGCCAGCTGCTCGGGCGTGAGTTCGCTGACCGCGGTCGCCACCGCCGTGACGCCCGACAGCATGTCCTCGACGAGCCGTACGACCGGGGCCTCGGGCCAGTCGGCCAGGTCTTCCCGGCTGTGGAAGGCATGGGCGGGCGTTGCCAGGTCCGTGGCACCCCAGGCCGGCAGGGCACGTGCCCTGAACAGGGCCTCCAGCTCGGGGTTCATCGCCGCCGCGCCCGCGAGGGTGACCACGCCGAAGGGCGTGGCGAAGATCGGCAGGACTTCGGCCGGAGCCGTCACCCGGAGCGTTCCAAGCCGAGTTCCGCGCGCAGGGGAGCGAGCTCGCGTTCGTAATGCCGGGCTCGCCCGGAGGCGTGCTGGTACAGCGGCTCGCGCACCTGCCAGACACTGGCGGTGCGCACGCTGCGGGCGCGGCCGGGAAAATCGAGGTAGCCTGGATCCCACTTCAGGCCGAGGGCTTCGAAGAGCCGGCGTGCCGCAGGCTCCGGGGATTTCACGAACGCGTCGTAGTCGAAGTCGATGATCGAGGCGCCGTAGAGGCTCTTCCAATGCGCCATCAGGCGCCGGTACTGCCTATAGAAGTGCCCGATGTCGGCAAGGTCCAGGGCATAGCTCAGCCGATGGTCCAGGTGCAGGAAGTAGACCGACAGGCAGGTGTCGAGCGGGTCGCGCACGGTGTGCACGATCGGCGCATCGGGGAACAGGGTTTTGATCAGGCCGATGCAAAAGAAGTTGTCCGGGCGCTTGTCGGTGACCCAGGCGGTGGCGGGGAAAAGCGTCGCCACGCTCGATCGGTACATCGCGGCCAGGCGTCCCAGCTGGGCGGCGGAGGCGCGTGCCGCCCCCGCCGGGAACGGCAGCAGGTGACCGCTGATGATGCGCTGCAGCAGCGGGAGCTCGCCGCCGGCACCGACGTCCGGATGGCCGGCCAGCAGCTGCTCGGTGAGCGTTGAGCCGGAGCGGTACATGCCGCAAATGAACGCCGGCCGCGGTCGTGCGGCCGGGTCGACCCGGATGGGCGCTGGCATGGGGGTCGCGATGAGCTCATCGACGATCTTCTCGTGGGCGGCACGGTCGTAGATCGCCGGTGGTGCCGAACTTGCGCGGCTGTCGCGATTGGCGGCCTCGTACGCGGCGAACGCGGCCGCGTAGTCGCCCCGGCCATCCAGCGCATGTCCCAGTGCAAAGCCGAGCAGGGCACGGTCCGAGGCCGAAGCCTCCGGCCGCGCGAGCGCCGCGCGCATCCGCTCGATCATCTGGGGGCTGTGCGTGCCGCGCGGCAACAGGTTGGCCAGGCGCGCGAACGCCATGAAACTCATCGGGTTGAGGCTGAGGATCTGCCCGTAAAGCGCGCGCGCTTCCTCACGCTGCCCCCGGTCCTCGTGCAGGTTCGCAAGGTTCAGCATCGCCGGCTGGTAGTTCGGGTTCAGGCGCAGTGCCGTGCGCAGCTCGGCTTCCGCTTCCTGGTCGCGGTGCAAGGCATCCGCGAGGATGACCGCGCGGTTGAGGTGCACCTCCTCGGGCTGGCTGACGCCGTGGCGCAGCGCCTGTGCGTAGGACTCGAGCGCCTCGACCGCCTTGCCCTGCAGTCGCTGCACGACGCCCAGGTTGTACCAGCAGTTCGGCAGCGCGGGCGAGCCGGCGAGGATGTCCCGGTAGGCCCGCTCGGCATCGACCAGTCGGCCGTCGCGCTGCAGGGCCTGGGCCTGCTGGATCTGGGGGTCAAGAGGGCTGCTCATGGGCGCTGGGCGTCAGAATGCGGCCGTGAAGAGGCGCGCGGCGCGAAGCATACGTGACGGGACCGACCCCGTCAGGCGGGGGAGGGTCAGGGAGCGACCCACAGCTCCACGTTCGAGCACCCCTGCACCGCGCGCCAGGCGACGAGGGTCTCGTCCCGGGCCTGCAGCCGCGCGAGCGCCGGCGCTTTGTCGGGGCCGGCGACGACGAAAACCGGTTCGGCGACCGTGGCGATGAGCTCCGGGGTGACGCTGACCGCGCTCAGCCCGTCGGGCCGCTGCACGGCGATCGCGTAGCGACCGCGTGCCTGCGCCAGCTGCTCGCTGTTAAAGAGTGAGCAGGTGTGTCCGTCCGCGCCCAGTCCCAGGAGTCCGAGACCGATGCGCACGCCAGAGCTCAGCAGTGCGCTGAGCCGGGACTGGTAGTCGGCTGCCGCGTCCGCCAGCGGCAGCCCCGTGTCGATGCGCAGCAGCGACTCGGCCGGCAGGGCCAGCGCATCCAGCAGCTCGCGCGACTGGAAGGAGTTGCTCTCGGGTGAGTCGGGGGGCACGTAGCGATCGTCCGTGAACAGCACGTGCAGCCGGTCATCGTGACCCCGGAGCCTGCCCGCAGCGGCGCGGTAGGCGGGCATCGGCGTGCTGCCGCCGGAGAGCATGATCGCCGAGGGCCCGTGGGCGGCCAGGGCGCGGTCCAGCCGCGCAGCCAGCGCCTGGTCGAGCTCGGCGCGGGAGCGGAAGTGCCGCGGGGACAGTTGCGTCATGGCGCGCGGGGCCTTTCACCGACCCGCGCCTCCACCTCGAAGGTGCGCCCGCCGCGCAGCGCGCGGATGCGGGTCGTGCTGCCGGGCTTGTGCCCGGCGATGTGGCCGAGCGCATCCTGCGCACTGTGCGGGGTCACCCCGTCGATCGCCAGCAGCACGTCACCGGGGAGCAGGCCCGCCTTCTGCGCCGGGCTGCCGACGTAGAGATTGCCGATCACTACCCCGGACTGCGCCAGGTGCAGCTGCTCGGCCTGCTCCGGCGAGAGGTCCTCGGGGATGATGCCGATCCAGCCACGGATGACGCGGCCGTGGGCGAGGATCTGGTCCATCACCCCGCGGACCATGTTCACGGGGATGGCGAAGCCGATGCCTTCCACCCCGATGTTCTTGGCGACGATGGCGGTGTTGATGCCGATCAGCAGGCCCCCCGAATCGATCAGCGCGCCCCCTGAGTTGCCGAAGTTGATCGGCGCATCGGTCTGGATGAAGTCCTCGAGCGGGGCGATGCCCAGCTGCTGGCGGCTGGTGGCACTGACGATGCCGTGCGTGACCGTCTGCGACAGGCCGACCGGGTTGCCGATGGCCAGGACGACGTCGCCCACCTTTAATAGGTCCGAGCGCCCGAACTTGGCGACCGGCAGCGCGGCCAGGTCGATCTTGAGGACCGCCAGGTCGGTATCCGGGTCGCGCCCGACGATGCGTGCATCGGCGATGCGTCCGTCGGCCAGCTGCACCCGCACCGAGTCGGCGTTGGCGATGACGTGGTGATTGGTGACGATGTGTCCGGCCGCATCGACGATCACCCCGGAGCCGAGGCTGCGCTCGATGCGCTGCCGGTAGCGCGGGATGTAGTCCCCGAAGAGCTCCCCGAGGGAGGGGGCGACGCGCTCGGTGACCAGCCGCGCGGTGTAGACGTTGACCACCGCCGGCGCCGCCTTCTGCACCGCGGCCGCGTAGCTGACGTGGATGGGCGGCGCCGCGGTCGGCGGCGCAGCGGGCGGGGCGGCCGGCGCGGCCGGCGCGGGGAGCGCCGGCGCGGGCGTGCCGCGGATCAGCTCCGGGCGCAGTACCACGATCAGGAAGGCCAGCGCCAGTCCCCCGACCACCGAGCCGGCGATGAAGACGAGGCCGCGCCCCAGACGGTTCAGCATTGGTGAGCTCTCTGAATTGCGGTAAACGCCCGGTGCGTCCGTGGGGCCGGGCGCCTCAGATCGGGCTATTCGTATGTGTATAATGCGCCGCCCCCCGCAAGGTACGAAATCGCGCGCATGCCGGCCCCGCGGCCACAGTGGCGCCGAACCGCGGACGAACGCGCAGTGGTGGGCGCGCAGTTAAACGCAGAGAGGGTTGGAATGGCGGATCACGCAGTCGTCGCCGGCGAACCAGTCGACATGGGCCGACGCAAGTTTCTGACCCGGGCGACGGCCGCCACCGGGGCCGTCGGGGCCGCATTTGCCCTCGTCCCGTTCATCGAGTCCTGGGCCCCCTCGGAGCGCGCCCGCGCGCAGGGGGCCCCGACCGAACTGGATCTCTCCAAGCTCGAGCCCGGCCAGATGACCACCACCGTGTGGCGACGGTCGCCGATTTATGTCGTGCGCCGCACCCCGGACATGGTCAAGCGCATCGCCGGGCACGACGCCGACCTCAAGGACCCGAACTCGGACAAGTCCGAGCAGCCCGCGTACGCCAAGAACCCGGTGCGCGCGCGCAGCGCGGAGTACCTGGTGCTGGTGGGCACCTGCACGCACCTGGGCTGCCTGCCCAAGCAGCGCTTCGCCGAAGGGGAGCTCTACCCGAGCTGGCCGGGCGGTTTCTTCTGCCCCTGCCACGGCTCGCGCTTCGACCTGGCAGGCCGCGTCTTCCAGGGCTCGCCCGCCTCCATCAACCTGCGCGTGCCGCCGTACTCCTACCCGAACGAGCGCACCCTGCTGGTCGGCGGTGACGAGAAGGGAGCTGCCTGATGGCCACCGAGAGCGCCGCAGCCACGGCCGCACCCGCCAAGAAGGGCTTGTGGGCCTGGGTGAACAAGCGCCTGCCGGTCGATGAGTTCGTCGCCGAGCAGCTGACCGGCTACTACGCGCCGAAGAACTTCAACATCTGGTACTTCTTCGGCTCCCTCGCCGGGGTCGTGCTGGTGCTGCAGCTGCTGACGGGCATCTTCCTGACGATGTTCTACAAGCCCGGCGAGCTGACCTCGTTCGACTCCGTCGAATACATCATGCGCGAGGTCAATTTCGGGTGGCTGATCCGCTACCTGCACTCCACCGGCGCCTCGGCGTTCTTCATCGTCGTCTACCTGCACATGTTCCGCGCCTTCCTGTACGGCTCTTACAAGAAGCCGCGCGAGCTGCTCTGGCTGTTGGGCATGCTGGTGTACCTGGTCCTCATGGCCGAGGCCTTCATGGGCTACGTGCTGCCCTGGGGCAACATGTCCTTCTGGGGCGCGCAGGTGATCGTGAACCTGTTCGGCACCATCCCCGCCATCGGCCCGGGCCTGGTCGAGTGGATCCGCGGCGACTACGGCATCGCGGACGCGACCCTGAGCCGCTTCTTCGCCCTGCACGTCGTGGCGCTGCCGCTCGGCCTGCTGCTGGTGGTGGCGCTGCACCTGGTGGCGCTGCGGCGCACCGGGTCGAACAACCCGGACGGCATCGAGATCAAGGAAAAGCTCGGGGCGGATGGCAAGCCCCTCGACGGCATCCCGTTCCATCCGTACTACACGGTGAAGGACATCTTCGGGATCGGGGTGTTCTTCATCCTGCTGGCGATCGTGGTCTTCTTCGTGCCGACCCTCGGTGGCCTGTTCCTCGAGGCGCCGAACTTCGATCCGGCCAACCCGATGTCGACCCCGGAGCACATCGCCCCGGTGTGGTACTTCACCCCGTACTACGCCATCCTGCGCGCGGTGCCCGACCAGCGCCTGGGCGCGCTGCTCATGGGCCTGGCCGTGATCTCCTTCCTGTTCGTGCCCTGGCTCGACCGCTCTCCGGTCAAGTCGATGCGCTACCGCGGCTGGCTGTCGCGCACCATGCTGGCGCTCTTCGTCGTGTCCTTCATCGCGCTGGGTTACCTCGGGCTGCAGCCCGCCGAGGGGCTGTACGTGATGCTGGCGCGCATCTTCGCGGCGGTCTACTTCGCCTTCTTCTGGCTCATGCCGATCTACACCAGTATCGACAAGGTGCGACCCGTGCCCGAGAGAGTGACCTACCATGCGCACTGAGATGTGGACCGGCATGCGCTCGTGGCGCAGTCTCGCCGTGGTGGCCCTACTGGTCGGCAACCTGGCCTGGGCCGCCGAGCCGGCGACCGAGGGTGAGGCGGGCGCGAAGGCAGGCGCGGACTGGAAGAGCTGGCGCGCCGACAACAACGTCACCGACATGGCGTCCGTGCAGCGCGGGGCGCGCAACTTCACCAGCTACTGCCTCGGCTGCCATTCGCTCAAATACGAGCGCTGGTCGCGCCTCGGCACGGATCTGTCGATCCCGCCGGCACTCTTGCAGAGGGACCTCATCCCGCCCGGGGACAAGGACACCCAGTACATCCTGACGACCATGCCCGCGGAGGATGCCGCCAACTGGTTCGGCAAGACCCCGCCGGACCTGTCGCTCATGGCGCGGTCGCGCGGCAAGGACTACATCTACCAGTTCCTCAAGACCTTCTACGTCGACCCGACCCGACAGACCGGGGCCAACAACCTGCGCCTGCCGACCACGGCCATGCCGCACGTGCTCTCCGAGCTCGAGGGGCTCAAGCGCGCGGTGTTCAGGGACGAGGTGAAGAAGGGCGAGGGCGGCGAACGCACGCACGAGCAGGTGTTCGACCACTTCGAGACGATCGCACCCGGGCGCCTCACGGCCGCGCAGTACGACGACTTCGTGCGCGACACGGTCAATTTCCTGGACTACGCCAGCGAGCCGACCCAGGCGGCGCGGCGTGACCTGGGCGTGTGGGTGGTGCTGTTCCTGATCGTGTTCACCTGGCTCGCATACCTCGTGAAGAACGAGTACTGGAAAGACGTCCACTAGGCGTCGGCCGGGGCGCAGGAAGCGCGCCGGCGCTTTCCGCGGAACGGGTCGCAGGAGCGCAATTTGTCGAGCAGACGATCCATCATGACGCTGTTCTCCGCTCCGGCCGATCCGTGGAGCCACCGCACCCGGATCGTGCTGGCCGAGAAGGGCATCGGCATCGACATCGTCAGCGTCGAGGCGGGGCGCTTCCCCGAGGACCTGCTCGACCTGAACCCCTACCACAGCGTGCCGACGCTGGTGGACCGGGACCTGGTGCTGTACGACTCGCGCGTCATCATCGAGTACCTCGACGAGCGCTTCCCGCACCCGCCGCTGATGCCGGTGGACCCGGTGTCGCGGGCGCAGTTCCGCCTGGCGCTCTACCGCATCGAGCGCGACTGGTACGGCATGGCACGGCAGATCGACGCCGAGCCGGACAAGAAGCAGACCGTGAAGCTGAAGAAGATCCTGCGCGACACCATCCTGCAGAGCACCGACCTCTTCAAGGTCAAGCCGTACTTCCTCTCGGACGAGTTCTCGCTGGTGGACGCGACCATCGCGCCGATCCTGTGGCGCCTGCCGCACTACGAGATCGACCTGGCGCCGCAGGCGCAGGCCATCGAGAAGTACATGCAGCTGGTGTTCGCCCGGCCCGCGTTCCGCGAGGCACTCTCCGAGCGCGAGCAGGAGATGCGGCTGCTGTAGCCGTATGCTAGCGGCGTGAGCAAGGCACTCCCCAAGCGCCCGTACCTGCTGCGTGCCATGCACGAGTGGATCTCGGACTGCGGCAATACCCCGCACGTGATCGTGGACGCCGAGGCCGAAGGCATCGAGGTCCCGCGCGCCTACATCAAGGACGGCAAGATCGTGCTCAACCTGAGCGTGAGCGCGACGCAGCACCTGAACATGGGCGTGGACGAGGTGAAGTTCGACGCGCGCTTTGCGGGCGTCATCCACCACGTCCGCTTCCCGGTGAGTGCGGTGCTCGGCATCTATGCGCGCGAGACCGGGGAGGGCATGGTGTTCTCCGAGCAGGACCTCGGTCCCGAACCGCCGACCCGCCCCTCGCCGGCGGACGAGGGCGCCCCGCGCCGTCCGCAGCTGAAGGTCGTCAAGTAACGCGCGCGGCGGCGCCGCGTCGCCGGAAGAGAACGAGTCGGCCTGTAAGCCGGGTTCTGTCGAGGGCAATCATTCCTCTGGGATCCGTGTCGCCACGGACCTCTAGCGGCCTACCCGGAAGCGCGCGCGGATCGACGCTGCCCTGCACCCGTGAGGGTCGGACTGCTTCCCTATTTGGCCTTGCTCCAGGTGGGGTTTGCCGTGCCATCGCGTGTTGCCACCGATGCGGTGCGCTCTTACCGCACCGTTTCACCCTTGCCGGTCCCGCGAAGGACTTAGGCGGTCTGCTCTCTGTTGCACTTTCCGTGGGCTCACGCCCCCCAGGCGTTACCTGGCACCTGATCCGCCGGAGCCCGGACTTTCCTCCACCTCCCGCTTCCGGGAGGCAGCGACTGCCCGGCCGACTCTGGGCGAGCACGATACTGCGCCCCCGCCGCAAGTCAACCGCAAGACCTGCGGTACCCCATCAGGGCGGCGGATCCGGCTCCTGCGGGGCGCTGCTGCGCTGCATGGCCAGCGCGTAGGCCGTCGCGCGCGGGACGCCCGTGAGCTGGGCCGCCACCGACGCCGCGCGGCCCGGCGGGAGCTCCTTGAGCAGCACCTCGAGCGTGCGGCGCAGTTGCGCCGGATCGACGTCCGCCGCGGCGCCCTCCGCTCCGTGCACGAGCACCGTGATCTCGCCGCGCGCGAAGTTCTCCTCGGCCTGTGCCCGCCGCACGAGCTCGCCGAGCGTGCCGCGGTAGAAGGTCTCGTGCAGCTTGGTCAGCTCGCGCGCCACGACCGCCGGACGCTGCGCACCGAGTTCCTGCGCCATGTCGGTGAGCGTGGCGAGGATGCGATGCGGGGCCTCGAAGAAAACGAGGGTCCGCTCCTCCTGCGCAAGCGCGGCGAGCCGCGCGCGTCGCTCGCGTTCCTTTGCCGGCAGGAAGCCCTCGAAGCAAAAGCGCCGCGCCGGCAATCCTGCCGCGGCAAGTGCCGTGGTGATCGCCGAGGGACCTGGGATCGGCTCCACCGCGACACCGGCCGCGGCGGCCTGGCGCACCAGCTCGAAACCCGGGTCCGACACCAGCGGCGTGCCGGCATCGCTCACCAGTGCGACCGTCGCGCCGGCCGCGAGGCGTGCCAGCAGCTCCGGCACGCGCGCGGACTCGTTGTGGTCGTGCAGCGATACCAGCGGGCGCGCGATGCCGAGGTTCTGCAGGAGCGCGGCGGTGTGGCGCGTGTCCTCGGCGGCGATGACATCCGCGGCGCTCAGGGCCTCCCGCGCGCGTGGACTCAAGTCGGCAAGGTTGCCGATCGGGGTGGCAATGACTTGCAGCCGGCCATGTGCCTTGCCCACTATAATCCCCGAAGTCTCATGCCGCAGGCTTTGCGGCCCTTCATCCTGCCCGCCAACGAGAGGCCCTTCAACCCATGCCTGCACGCTGGACCGCCCGAGTGATCCTGCTCCTGACCGCCCTGGCGCTGAGCGGCTGTCCGGGTCCGGCGCAGCGTGCCGAGCCGGGGGCGCCTTCGCTCGAGCGCGTGCATGCACTGGAGCACTCCGGGGACGCGGCCGGGGCGGCACGCGTCCTCGAAGACCTGGCCGGTCAGAGCAGCGGCACCGACCGCAACACCTTCCTGCTGCATGCCGCCCACGACTATCTCGCGGCGCATCAGCCCGAGGAGGCTGCCAGGGTGCTCGCGCTCGCGCAGCCGCCCTTGTCCGCGGTTCAGGCGAGCGAGAAGTCGATGCTCGAGGTCTCCCTCAGCCTCGAGCGCGGCGAGGCGCTGCAGGCTTCGCAGCAGTTCGCGCAGATCCCCGTCCCGTCCGATCCGGCGCTGGCCGCCCAGTACCACGAGCTGCAGGCGCGCATTGCCCCCAATGCGGCGCGACCCGTGCCCGGCGGTGCCGCACACCCGGGAGCCGGCGGACACCCGGGAAATATCGCCCTGCTGCTGCCGGTCACCGGCCGCGCGGGCGCCGCCGCCGTCAGCGTGCGTGACGGCTTCATGACTGCGCTCTACCAGTTGCCCGCGGGCGAGCGCCCCGAGGTCCACGTCTACGACACCGGCACGCAGAGCGTGGCCGAAGCGCTCCGGCAGGCGACGACCGAGGGCGCGGCGTTCGTCGTCGGCCCGCTGACGCGCGAGGAAGTCGTGGCCGCGGTGGATTTCCCCGGCATGCGGATCCCGCGCCTCGCGCTGAACTACCTGCCGGCCGAGCGCAGTGCGCCGCCCGAGTTCTACCAGTTCGCCATCTCCCCGGAGAACGAGGCGCGGCTCGCGGCCCGTCGCATCCTCGAGGATCACCACAAGCGCGGGGTGGCGTTCGTGCCCTCCGGGGAGTGGGGGGCGCGCGTGCTCGCGGCCTTCAGGCAGGAGCTCATCGCCGGTGGCGGCGACCTCATCGCGGTCGGACAGATCGACACGGCGCGCACCGATTTTTCGGCGACGATCACCGAGGTGCTGCGCATCAGCGACAGCAACGCACGCCACAAGCGTCTCGAATCGATCCTCGGCACGAAGCTGCAGTTCGAGCCGCGGCGTCGCGGCGACATCGAGTTCATCTTCTCGCCGGCGCAGGCGGCGCTGGAGCGGCAGCTGCGTCCTCAGCTGCGCTTCCACTATGCGGGCGACATCCCCGCGTACGCGACCTCCGATGCCTTCGAGCCCGACATGAAGGCCAACGAGGACCTCGATGGCCTCATGTTTCCGGATATGCCGTGGATGCTCGGCGGGGATCAGGCAGATGCGGTGCGCGCTGCCACCCACGAAGCCTGGCCGAGCGGTGGCCCGAATCGCGGCCGCCTGTTTGCGTTCGGCTTCGATGCGTTTCGCCTGTCGCAGGTACTCCACCGCGGCGTCACCGGAAACATCAACGTCGATGGGCTCACGGGACAGCTGACGCTGGACGATGAGCGTCGCGTGCACCGCGAGCTCGCCTGGGCGCAGCTGCACAACGGCGAGCTGCGGCTGCTGCCCGCGTCCGCCCCGTAACCCGTGCGCGCCTAATCGTCGAGTCCGAACTCCGGTGCCGTTGCGGGCTGCAAGGCCTGCAGCCATCGCGGTCCGATGCGCCTGCCGTGCCGGTACTCGGTGACGAGGTTGTCGTCGGTGATGATGCGCGCATCCACATTGCGACTGGCGATGAACGGGCCGGCTTCCTGCAGCTTAGCGACACTGAGCAATCCAACGACGCTGGTCATCGGCACGTTCGTGAGCGAAAAGGGTTCCCCGTCGGGACGCCGTAAAGTCAGAAGCAGCGACAAGTTCGGCACCAGCGCATGATCAGAGGCATAGCCGAAGTTGGCATAGCGATATGCATACGGAAACACCGCAGCCATCGTCGCCAGCACGTCGAATGAGCCCGTGGCGTTCGTGGTCAGGACCGCACCGGGAGCCATGTGCGCCTTCACGTTCTGCAGATACTCCTGCGAGAGCAGGTTGTCGGCGTTGGCGCGCCAATGGTAAGTGGTGTTCTGGATAACCAAGTCGTACCGCAAGTCAGGATTCCGCCTGAGCCAGCGACGCCCGTCGTCAATATGGATGTGCACTCGTGGGTCACCGAGTAACGGCGCCAAGTCTGGGTACTGACGGGTGAGATCGACGTAGGCAGGGTTGATCTCGACCACGTCGATCGTCTCGACACCCGCAAACCCCTGCACGGCACGTATCCAGGCGCCAGTCGACATGCCGATGGACAGTACGCGCTTCGGCTGATGATGAAGCAATGCCAGTAGATACAGGCGGTCGAGGCGATTGGCGTTGACGTTCACGTCGATCGCTGCGATGCCGTCGTAAACGTTGCCGCCGAACACGTAGTCGCCCACGTTGACCTTCACCGTGTGCACGATACCGTGTCGGTTCGAGGCCCAATGGGTCATGTACTTGTTGCCCACGGCCACGACGCGAAGTGCTCCCGGCCCTGGCTGCACGATCCGGGCCGAGAAAGTGCTGAGCAGCGCTGCGGCTACGGCAGGTGCCGCGATCAGCCTCCAGTTGCGGCTGTGCAGCACGCAAAGCATCGACAGCAGCAGGCAGGCAGCCGCGGATAGGGCGAAGCATTCATCGACGCTGAGATGATCCAGCGCAACGAAGCCCGTGACCAGCGGGCCGAGCGTTGCTCCGATGATATTGCCGAAGTAGATGCGCGAAACGGAACGCCCCACGCGCGTGCCCTGCGCAACCGAGCCCAAGTGGTGCGCGATCGGGAAGAGAATGCTCTTGAGTCCGGCTGTTACGGTGATCTGCAGCGCGAATAGCAGGAACTTGTACTGAAAGTTTTCGTGCAGCAGGCCGCCGATCAGTACGGGCACCGAGGCATCCGCGACGCTCGCCGCGGCAAGTACCAGCGCCGCCGCGCCGTACAGGTTGCTGACGCGGGCGCACAGGCGCTTGCCGTAGGCGGCCCCGAGCGCAATGCCGATCAGATAACACGCCAGAACGAATGCGAAGGCGAAGGGTAGCGTCTCGAAGGCGAAGCCCGCGGCGCGCACCCACAGGATCTCCTCGCTCAGACTGAGGAAGCCGATCGACAGCGACAGCCACCACGGGAAGCTAAACACGCCGGTTTCTCAATCCAGTCCACACCGTGACGCTCACGAGGACATTGA
Organism: Pseudomonadota bacterium; assembly: GCA_018240525.1. Classification (GTDB taxonomy): domain Bacteria; phylum Pseudomonadota; class Gammaproteobacteria; order Steroidobacterales; family Steroidobacteraceae; genus 13-2-20CM-66-19. Next base: position 614,919 of record JAFEFN010000013.1, on the reverse strand, counting down.
GGAAGGCGGCAAAATAGATGGTCGTGCTCAGGCCGAAGTAATAGAGCACCAGCATGCCGGTGAGCGCAGCCCCCAGTGCCGCCCCGAGCGTGTTGGCAAAGTAGAGCAGGCCGATCGACACACCGACGTTACGATAGTGGCGCACGACATGCGTCACGAGGATCGGCAGCGTTGCTCCCATCAGCGTGGTAGGGAAAAGCAACAAAAGGAAATTCACCGCGGCAATGGTGACGAGAGAATTGCGGGCGGCGACCGCGCCCGTCGCATGGATCAGCCAGGGGCTGCATATACCGAATGCGGCAATGCACAGCTCGATCGCCGCGAACAGCGTCAGCGTCTGACCGGGCAACCTGTCGGCGACTTCCCCTCCTAACAGTGCGCCTATCCCCAACCCCAACATGAATGTTGAAACGATGATCGTCACGGACTCCATGTCGACGCCGAAGGCCTCGAACAGCAGACGTTGCCAACACACCTGGTAGATGAGCGCCGCCATGCCCGAGAGGAAGAACAGCGCCGCCAGGTAACCGTTCCTGGCAGACGGGGTGGCAGCTTGGCGATCGATCCCGGCGTTCACGCGCCGCATCTTAGGGAGGCGGGACCGTGATTCCTGCGCGTTATGTCACATCTCGGGGCTTCGGCCCCGAGCGGCAGGTGGGCCGTCGCTCGATACAGGAACGGCAATGCTGATGAACTGTATAAGGTTCGGCTGGCAACCTGCTGATTGCTATGAACCAATGGTGCGATTGCATCGCGGGATACTGTGTTTTTTTCCATAAGTCGTTGTGACTGCGACGAATTTCTCACTATTTCAATTGACATAGTTTGCCGCTGATTTCTATAGTGGCACCCAGTGGGAGAAAGTGGGGGGAGATGGGCGATAAGACGCCCCACGGGCCATGTTTCGCGGTGCAACAAAAATCACCCTGGACGACAAGGGGCGAATGGTCATGCCGACCCGGTATCGGGGGCAGATCAATGAGCTCGCCCAGGGAAACTTGGTCGTCACCGTCGATCGTGACCAGTGCCTCCTCATCTATCCCCTGCCCGAATGGGAGCAGATCGAACGCAAGCTGATGGCGCTGCCCAGCCTGAACGCGACCGCGCGCAGGCTGCAGCGGCTGATGGTCGGCCATGCGACGGATCTGCCCCTGGACGGGCATGGCAGGGTCCTGCTGCCGCCTGAGCTGCGCGAGTTCGCCCGGCTCGGACGGCACGGAATGCTGATCGGCCAGGGGAATCGCTTTGAGCTGTGGGACGAGGTGCGCTGGAACGAGCGGCGCGACCTGTGGCTGAAGAACGAAGAATCCGGAACCGATCTGCCCTCCGAGCTCGAACAACTGTCGATCTAGGGGTCTTGGACGAGGTTGGCTGGGCGGAAGTCCTTTGAAGCACTCAGGGAGGCGGGAGGCCGCTTCGCACGTGGATGAGCACATACCGGTGCTTGCCGCGGAGGCTCTTGAAGGGCTAGCCCTGGAAGCGGGCGGTTATTATGTCGATGCGACGTTCGGGCGCGGTGGCCATTCGGCACTCATCCTCCAGGCCCTGGGTCGAGAAGGCCGCCTGCTCGCGATCGACCGGGATCCGCAGGCCATCGCGGCCGGCCGCGAGCGCTTTGCCGACGAAATGCGGATTACGCTCGTCCATGCGCCGTTTGCCGAGCTCGGCGCACTCGTGCCAGCACACGCGCACGATCGTCCTTGCCGGGGCGTGCTCTTCGATCTCGGGGTGTCCTCGCCGCAGCTCGACGACCCGCAGCGCGGCTTCAGCTTCCGCGCCGACGGCCCGCTCGATATGCGCATGGACCCGACGCGTGGTGCTCCCGTCTCAGCCTGGCTCGCTCGGGCGAGCCTCGACGAGATTCGCCAGGTGATTTCGAGTTTCGGGGAGGAACGCTTCGCCCGCCGCGTGGCGCAGGCGATCGTGAATGCGCGCGCGAAGGCGCCCCTGACCCGTACCGCGGAGCTTGCGGACGTGGTCGCCGGCGCAGTCCGCACGCGCGAGCCGGGCAAGCATCCCGCCACGCGCACCTTCCAGGCCCTGCGCATGTTCATCAACGACGAGCTGGGCCAGATCGAGCAGGGCCTCGCGGCCGCGGTCAAGGTCCTCAGTCCCGGCGGCCGCCTGGCCGTCATCAGCTTCCACTCGCTCGAGGACCGGGCGGTGAAGAACTTCATACAGCGTGAGTCGCAGGTCGACCCGGCGCTGCGGCGTCTGGCCGTGGTTCCGGCCCAGGCCCGGCCGCGCCTGGCCCCGGTCGGCCGCAAGGTGCGACCGGGCGCGGCGGAGATCGAGCGCAACCCGCGTGCGCGCAGCGCATTGCTGCGCGTCGCAGCCCGGCTGCCATGATCAGCCGGCGCACGCTCATGATCGCCGTGCCAGTGCTGTGGCTCGCGGCGCTGGGGTCTGCCGCGGGGGCGATCTGGTGCAAGCACCGCGCCCGGACGCTGTTCATCGAGCTCGAGGCTCTCAACGGCAGGCGCGACAACCTGGAGATCGAGTGGGGTCAGCTGCAGCTCGAGCAGAGCGCCTGGTCGACCCATGCCTTCGTTGAGCGCGTCGCGAACGCGAAGCTGCACATGGCGATGCCGCCTCCGAAGGAGATCGAGATCGTCGCGCCATGAGATCCCGCGCTCCACGCCCGGACGCGTCCGGCAGCTTCCGCTGGCGCGCCTACCTGCTGCTGTCCCTGCTGGCCGCCTGTGCGCTCGGCTTGGTGTACCGGGCCGTCAACCTGCAGCTGGTCGAGCACGGTTTCCTGGCCAAGGAGGGTCGTGCACGCTTCTCCCGCGTGGTGGAAATCGCCGCGCACCGCGGTACGGTGACCGACCGCTACGGCGAGCCGCTGGCCGTGAGCACCCCGGTGGACTCGATCTGGGTAAACCCGAGCGAACTGGCCCTCGCCACCGACCAGATCCCGCGCCTGGCGGCGGCCCTGAAGCTCGACCGCCAGGAGCTGATGCGGCGCATCACCAGCAACCTCGACCGCGAGTTCCTCTACGTCGCCCGCCACCGCCAGCCGGCCGAGGCCGAGCAGATCAAGGCCCTCGGCATTCCGGGGGTGTACACCGCGCGCGAGTACCGCCGCTATTACCCGGCGGGTGAGGTGACCGGCCACCTGCTCGGCTTCACCAACGTCGACGATGCCGGCCAGGAGGGCCTGGAGCTGGCCTTCGACCACTGGCTGGCCGGCGAGGACGGCGCCAAGCGCGTCATCCAGGACCGCTACGGAAGGATCGTGCAGAACGTCGAGAGCATCCGGCCCACCCGTCCCGGGCGCGACCTGGTCCTGTCGATCGACCTGCGCATCCAGTACCTGGCCTACCGGGAGCTCAAGGCGGCGATTCGCGACGAGCGCGCCCGCGCCGGTTCCATCGTCGTCATCGACGTGGAAACCGGCGAAGTGCTCGCCATGGTGAACCAGCCGGCCTACAACCCGAACGACCGCGACCAGATCCAGGCCTCGACCTACCGCAACCGGGCGGCGACCGACATCTTCGAGCCGGGCTCCTCGATCAAGCCCTTCTTCGTGGCCGCGGGGCTGGCCACCGGCAAATACGACAACCGCAGCATCATCGACACCTCGCCGGGATTCATCAAAGTCGGCGCGCGGGTCTTCGACGACGAGCACAACTTCGGCGCCATCAACCTCGCCACGGTGCTCGCCAAGAGCTCCAACGTCGGCATGGCGCACCTGGCCCTGTCGCTGCCGCCGCAGGAGATCTGGGAGACGCTCAACCACCTGGGCTTCGGCCAGGTCACCACCAGCGGCTACCCGGGTGAGTCCGCGGGCCTGCTGCCCAACTATTCCCAGTGGCGTCCGATCGGCATTGCAACGATGTCGCACGGCTACGGTCTCTCGGTTACCCCGCTGCAGCTCGCGCACGGCTACGCCACCGTCGGCGGTTTCGGCGTCGCGCGCCCGGTGTCGTTCATGCGAGTGGACGGGGTACCCCCGGGGGAGCGCGTACTGGATGAGCGTGTCGGTCGCATGCTGGTCGGGATGCTCGAGTCGGTGGTCGCCGCCGAGGGCACGGGCAAGCTCGCGGCCATCCCCGGCTACCGCGTCTCGGGCAAGACCGGCACCGCATTCAAGGCCGAAGCGGGTGGCTACTCCAGCGACCGCTACATGGCCGTGTTCGGCGGGGTCGCGCCGACGACCGCACCGCGCCTTGCCGCCGTGGTCGTCATCGATGAGCCCAGCGCCGGCAAGCACCATGGCGGTGAGGTGGCCGCTCCGGTTTTCTCCAAAGTGGTGGGCGGGGCGCTGCGCCTGCTGGCGGTGGCCCCGGATGCCCCGGTGAACGTCCCGGACGAGATGCCCGAGAGTCCTGCCCTGGGCACCATGCGCACGGCGGCGCTGCCATGAGCCCGGCAGCCGTGACCATTCCGCGCCTGCTCGGGGAGATTACCGCCGGCATGGCCGAGGTGCCCGCGGACCTCATGGTGAGCGATCTCACCCTGGACAGTCGTGCCGTGACCCCCGGCGCGCTGTTCCTGGCCTGCAATGGCCGCACGCACCACGGCCTGCGATTCGCCGCCGAGGCGGTGACGCGCGGCGCACGTGCCATTCTCTACGAGCAGGAGGGCGTGACGGAGGCGCCCCGCTTGCCGGCCGGCATCTTCGTCGCAGGGGTCCGGGATCTGAGCGAGCGCATCGGCTACATCGCCGATCGCTTCTTTGCCGCGCCCTCGCAGCAGCTGACGATCGCCGGAATCACCGGCACGAACGGCAAGACCACGTGTGCATGGCTGCTGGCGCAGGCTCTGGAGCACTGTCACCGCCCGGCAGCCTACATCGGCACGCTCGGCTACGGGCGGCCGGCGCACGTGACACCGACCGTGCACACGACCTCGGACGCCGTCACCGTCCAGCGCCAGCTGGCGCAGCTGAAGGCCCTGGGCGCGGAGTGCGTCTGCATGGAGGTCTCATCGCACGCCCTGGACCAGGCGCGTGTGAACGGCGTGCGCTTCAACACCGCGGTGTTCACCAACCTCACGCGCGATCACCTGGACTACCACGGCACGATGGAGGCCTATGGCGAGGCCAAGGCGCGCCTGTTCGCCTGGCCGGATCTGTCGCACCGCGTCATCAACATCGACGATCCGTTCGGCGCGCAGCTGGCGCGCTCGGGCGATGCGGCCTCGCTGATCGTCACCACCCGGCTCGGCCAGGACATTCCGGCCGTGGCACAGTTCGTGCGCGCATCGCGGGTGAGGCCCGACCCGAGCGGACTCCTGATCGAGGTGCACTCGAGCTGGGGCACGGCGGAGTTGGCGGCGCGGCTGATCGGGGAGTTCAACGTCGATAACACCCTCGCCGTGCTCGCCGTGCTGCTCGCCTGGGGAGTGCCGCTCGGGGAGGCGGTGCGTGCGCTTGGCAAGTGCCGCGCCGCCAGTGGTCGTATGGAAATGTTCGGCGGCCGCGGCCGCACCCCGCTTGCCATCGTCGACTACGCCCACACGCCGGATGCGCTCGCCAACGCGCTGCGGGCGGCGCGCCTGCACTGCCGTGGCGTGCTGCGTGTCGTGTTCGGCTGCGGCGGGGACCGCGATGCCGGCAAGCGGCCGATGATGGGACGCATTGCCGCGGAACTCGCTGACGATCTGATCATTACCGACGACAACCCGCGCAGCGAGGACCCCGCGCGCATCGTGGCCGACATCCTGGATGGCGTCGGCGCGTCCCCGCACGTCGTCGAGCACGACCGCGCGCTGGCGATCCGCATGGCGCTGGAGCGCTCCGTCCAGGACGACGTCGTGCTGGTCGCGGGCAAGGGTCACGAGGACTACCAGATCGTCGGCAGCGAACGCCGTCCGTTCAGAGACCAGGCGGTCGTCAGCGAGGCGCTCGCGGGGATGCCGGCATGAAGCGCACCCTGGCAGAGTTCGCGCGCGCCTGCGGCGGGCGCCTGAACGGGCCCGACGGCCCCTTCACGGACGTGGTCAGCGACTCGCGCATACTCACCACCGGGCAGCTCTTCATCGCCCTGAGCGGTCCCAACTTCGACGGCAGCAGCTTCGTGGGCGCGGCCGCCAAGGCCGGCGCCGCCGGAGCCGTGGTCTCCACGCTGCAACCGGTCGCGCTGCCACAGATCGTGGTGCCCGACACCCAGGCGGCCCTGGAGCGCGCGGCGCGCACCTGGCGCGAGCACTTTGCAGGGCCCCTCGTGGGGGTCGCCGGCAGCAACGGCAAGACCACCGCCAAGGAGATGACGGCCGCGATCCTCTCCCAGGCCGGTGAATGCCTGGCCACGCGCGGCAACCTGAACAACCACATCGGCGTGCCCCTCACGCTGCTGCGACTCACCGATGCGCACCGCTACGCGGTCATCGAGATGGGCGCCAACCACCCCGGCGAGGTGGCCGCGCTGGTGGCGAACGCGCGTCCCACCATCGGCATGATCACCAATGCGGGTGCGGAGCACCTCGAGGGCTTCGGCTCGCTCGAAGGCGTCGCCCGCGCCGAGGGCGAGATGGTCGCAGGCCTCGCCGCGGATGCCGTGGCCGTGATCAACGCCGACGATGCGTTCGCCCCGCTGTGGCGCACCTCCACCGCCGCCCGCGTGGTCACCTTCGGCGTGCGGGCGCCGGCGGACTACAACGCCAGTAACCTGCATGCCGGCGTGGCCGCGGACGGGTTCCGGACCCGCTTCCGCCTGACCACGCCGCACGGCAGCACGCAAATCGAGTTGCGCCTGGGCGGTACGCACAACGTCGCCAACGCGCTGGCTGCGGCGGCCGCGGCCGGCAGCGCCGGCGCAAGCCTCACACAGATCGCCAAGGGCCTCGCTGCGGTGCGCGCGGTTCCAGGGCGGTTGCAGTTCAAGCAGACCCCCAATGGAGCCTGGCTGATCGACGACTCCTACAACGCCAACCCGAGCTCCGTGCATGCCGCCATCGAGGTGCTGGTGAGCCTGAGCGGCCGGCGCTGGCTGGTGCTCGCGGACATGGGTGAGCTGGGCGAGCACGCGGCCGAGGCCCATGCCGCCATCGGAGAGTTCGCGCGCGAGCGAGGGGTGGAGCGACTCTACGCCACCGGGCCGCTGATGGCGGGGGCCGCGCAGAGCTTCGGAGCCGGGGCGCACTGGTATCCCGACGTTGCAACGCTCACCGCGGCGCTGCAGCAGGCCCTCGGCACCGCCGGTGCCGAGGTGCGCCTGCTGGTCAAGGGTTCGCGCTTCAACCGCCTGGAGCGGCTCGTCAGCGCCCTCACGGGTGAGTCCACCGCAGCGAGCGCCCACTAGTGCTGTACTGGCTCACACAGCAGTTCGCCGGCCACATCAGTGGGCTGCACGTCTTTTCCTACCTCACCTTCCGCGCCATCCTGGCGATGGCCACCGCGCTCGGGCTGTCGCTGCTGCTCGGGCCGCTCGTGATCGAGCGCCTGACGCGCGGCCAGATCGGCCAGGTCGTGCGCACCGATGGGCCGCAGACGCACCTGGTGAAGGGCGGCACGCCCACCATGGGTGGCGCGCTGATCCTGGTAGTCACGCTGGTCACCACGCTGCTGTGGGCCGAGCCTGCGAGCCGCCTGGTATGGACGGTGCTGGGGGTGACCTTCGCCTTCGGACTCATCGGCTTCTATGACGACTACCTGAAGCTGGTCGTGCGCAATCCGCGCGGGCTGGTCCCGCGCTGGAAGTACTTCTGGCAGTCGGTGGCGGGACTGGCCACCGCCGCCACCCTCTACTACACCGCGCAGGAGCCGGCGGAGACCGCGCTGTACCTGCCGTTCGTGAAGAACTTCGCCGTGCCGCTGTCGGCCTTCGGCTTCATCGCCTTCGCGTATCTCATGATCGTGGGCATGAGCAACGCGGTGAACCTGACCGACGGGCTCGACGGGCTGGCGATCATGCCGGCCGCGCTGGTGACCTCGGCGCTCGGCATCTTCGCCTATGCCAGCGGTAATGCGGTGTTCGCGCACTACCTGCAGATCCCCGAGATCCGCGGTGCGGGCGAACTGCTCATCTTCTGTGCCTCGCTCTCCGGGGCGGGGCTCGGGTTCCTGTGGTTCAACTCCTACCCCGCCCAGGTGTTCATGGGGGACGTCGGCGCGCTCGCCATCGGCGCTGCCATCGGCGTGCTGTCCGTGATCGTGCGCCAGGAACTCGTCGCGCTGTTCATGGGCGGCATCTTCGTGCTCGAGACCGCCTCCGTCATCCTGCAGGTGGCCTCCTTCAAGCTCACCGGCCGGCGCATCTTCCGCATGGCGCCCATCCACCATCACTTCGAGCTCAAGGGCTGGGCGGAGCCCAAGGTGATCGTGCGTTTCTGGATCATCTCGCTGCTGCTGGTGCTGGCCGGCCTGGCGACGCTGAAGCTGCGATGAGCATCGCCGGCACAAAGGCTCCCTACGGCGTGATCGCCGGCCTGGGCCGCAGCGGGTTCTCCTGCGCGCGCTACCTGCATGGGCGCGGGTGGCGCCTGGCGGTCACGGACACGCGCGCAGCGCCGCCACAGCTGCGGCAGCTGGCCGAGCTCGACGCGGCCATCCCGGTGCGCCTGGGTGGGCTGGACCTGCGCCTGCTCGCCGGGGCGGACTGCGTCGTGGCATCCCCGGGCCTCTCGCTGCACGAACCGTTCTTCGAGGAGGCGCGGCGCCTCGGCCTGGAGATCGTCGGCGATATCGAGCTGTTCGCCCGCGCGGCGGCGGCCCCCGTGGTCGGCATCACCGGCACCAATGGCAAGAGCACCGTCACGACGCTCATCGCCAACATGGCCGGCCGCGCCGGCCTGAAGGTGCGGGTGGGAGGGAACCTCGGCGAGCCGGCACTCGACCTGCTGCGCGAGGGCACCGAACTCTACGTGCTCGAGCTGTCCAGCTACCAGCTTGAGACCACCGCCTCGCTCAGCTGCCGTGCCGCCACGGTGCTCAATGTCAGCCCGGACCACCTGGATCGCTATGCGACGCTCGCCAGCTACGCGGCGGCGAAGGCGCGCATCTTCGCGCGCTGCGACACCGCGGTGATCAACCTCGACGACCCCCTGGTGGTGGCGATGCCGCGCACCGCGCGGCGCACGCTGAGCTTCTCGCTGCGTGCCAGCATCGGTGCGGACTACGCGGTGGCCGAGGAGGGCGGGCAGTGGTGGCTCGTGCGCGGCCACGAGCGCCTGATGCCGCTGTCGCGGATGAAGATCAAGGGACTGCACAATGCGGCCAACGCGCTGGCGGCGCTCGCCCTGGGCGAGGCGCTGGGGCTGCCCAAGCCGGCCATGCTGGCGGAACTGGAGAGCTTCCCCGGCCTGGCGCATCGCTCGCAGTGGGTCGCCGATGTGGCCGGGGTGAGCTACATCGATGACTCCAAGGGCACCAACGTCGGTGCCACGCTCGCGGCGGTGGCCGGCATGGACGGACCGCTGGTGATGATCGTCGGCGGGGATGGCAAGAGCCAGGACTTCGCCCCGCTGGCCGCCGCCTTCCGCGGCAAGGTGCGCCACGCGGTGCTCATCGGCCGCGACGGGCCACAGCTGGCGCGCTGCCTGAGCGGCGTGTGCTCCCTGGAGACGGCCGCATCGCTGCCCGAGGCGGTGCGTGCGGCAGCGCGCGCCGCGCGCCCGGGGGACACCGTGCTGCTTTCGCCGGCCTGCGCCAGCCTCGACATGTTCCGCGACTACGCCCACCGCGGCGCGGTCTTCGCCGAGAGCGTGCGGGAGCTGGCCGCATGAGCACCGGCACCGCCTCACTGATGGGCTTCGCGCGCTCCTCCAGCAAGAGCGGCCCTGTGCACCTGGACCCGGTGACGATCGCACTGGTCTCCGCCATCGTGCTGCTCGGCCTGATCATGGTGACCTCGGCCTCGGTCTCGATCGCCGGCCAGGAAAGCGGCCAGCCGTTCTTCTACCTCGAGCGCCAGCTGCTGCTCACGCTGCTCGGGGCGAGCTGCGCGGCGGTGTTGTTCAGCGTACCGACCGAGGTGCTCGAGCGCGCCTCGCTGCCACTGCTGGCGCTCGCGATCGCCCTGCTGATCGTGGTGCTGGTACCGGGCCTCGGCCACTCGGTCAACGGCAGCCGCCGCTGGCTGCGCCTCGCCGGCGCGAACTTCCAGGTGTCCGAGCTGGCCCGCGTCCTGGTGCTGATCTGGGTGGCCAGCTATGCGGTGCGTCGCGAGGAACCGCTGCGCGAAAGCCTCGGCGGCCTGGTCAAGCCGCTCGGCCTCCTGGTGTTCGTCGCGGCGCTGCTGCTGGCGGAGCCGGACTTCGGCGCCGCCACGGTGCTCTTCGCCACCGGCTTCGGGGTGCTGTTCCTGGCCGGCGCGCGCCTGCGCCACGTGCTTGCCATGACCGCCTGCGCGGTGGCCGGCTTCGGGGCGCTCGCTGTGCTCTCCCCCTACCGGTGGCGGCGCATCATCGGGTTCCTGGATCCCTGGGCCGATCCGTTCAACACCGGCTTCCAGCTGACCCAGTCCCTGATCGCCATCGGCCGCGGGCAGTGGTTCGGCGTCGGCCTGGGCGACAGCGTGCAGAAGCTGTTCTACCTGCCCGAGGCGCACACCGACTTCCTGTTCGCGGTGCTGGCCGAAGAGCTCGGCCTCATGGGCGTGGTGCTGACGCTGGGGCTGTTCATGGCCCTCGTCTGGCGCAGCTTCTACATCGCGCGGCTGGCCGCCAACGCGGGGCTCAAGTTCGCCGCCTACCTCGCCGCGGGCTTCGGCCTCTGGATCGGCATCCAGGCCTTCATCAACATCGGCGTGAACATGGGCGTGCTGCCGACCAAGGGCCTGACGCTGCCGCTCATGAGCTACGGTCGCTCGAGCCTGATCGTCGCGCTGGCCTGGGTCGGCATCCTGCTGCGCGTGTACCACGAGGCGATGCGCGAGCAGCGCGGATCCGCGACGGTGCGGGGCAGCGCATGAGCCGCCCCATCCTCATCATGGCCGGCGGCACCGGCGGGCACGTGTTCCCCGCGCTGGCGCTGGCGCGCCTGCTGCGCGAGCGGTCGATGGAGGTCATCTGGCTGGGCACCGAGCGCGGCCTCGAGGCACGCATCGTGCCGGCCGAGGGCATCTCGCTCGAGCGGCTCTCGATCGGCGGCCTGCGCGGCAAGGGAGCCCTGACCTGGCTGGCCGCGCCGTTCCGCCTGGGGTTCGCCCTGCTGCAGGCGCTCAAGATCATGCGCCGGCACCAGCCGCTGATCGTCGTCGGGCTGGGCGGCTTCGTCACCGGCCCGGGCGCCGTGGCGGCGTGGCTGACGCGCCATCCGCTGGTGATCCACGAGCAGAACGCGGTGGCCGGTTTCACCAACCGCTGCCTTGCGCCCCTGGCGCGCCGCGTGCTCGAGGCCTTCCCGGGCAGCTTCGGCCGCGAGGTGCACGCGCGCGCCATCGGCAACCCGGTGCGCGCCGACATCAGTGCCGTGGCGCCCCCGGCCGAGCGCTTCAAAGGACGCAGCGGTCCGATCCGCATCCTGGTGATCGGTGGCAGCCAGGGGGCTGCGCGACTGAACGCCATCGTGCCCTTCGCCCTGAAGCGCCTCGCCGGCAGCCTGGTGTGCGACGTCCGGCACCAGGCCGGTGAGCGCTGGCTCGAGGCGGGCCGCGCCAGCTACGCGCAGGCGGGGGTGCGGGCGGACGTGCGCCCCTTCATAGAGGACATGAGCGAGGCGTACGGCTGGGCGGACCTGGTGATCTGCCGCTCCGGCGCGCTCACGGTCTCGGAACTGGCGGCCGTCGGCATCGGTGCGATCCTCGTGCCCTTCCCGAACGCGGTGGACGATCACCAGACTTACAACGCCCAGTACCTGGTGCGCGAAGGCGCCGCGGTGGTGATCGCGGACCGCGAACTGACCGCCGAGCGCCTCGCCGGCGAGCTGCAGCGGCTCTGTGCCGGGCGCGGCAAGCTGCTGGCCATGGCCGAGCGCGCGCGACTGCTCGCCAAGCCGCGTGCCGTGGACGAGCTGGCCGCCTCCTGCCTCGAAGTCGCGCGGAGCGCCGCATGAGCCGCGACCCGCGCCAGCTGCCCGCCGGCGTCGCGTTCGAGCGCCGCGCCCAGCCGGAGCGCCGCGACCGCATGCGGCGCATCAACACCATCCACTTCGTCGGCATCGGCGGCAGTGGCATGTCCGGCATCGCGGAGGTGCTGCTGAACCTGGGCTACGCCGTGCAGGGCTCGGACGTGCGCGTGAGCGCGGTCACCCAGTGGCTGGCCGGCCTGGGCGCGCGCATCAGCATCGGCCACGCCGCCAGCAACATCGCCGGCGCCGACGTCGTGGTCGCCTCCGGGGCGGTCGCACCGGACAACCCGGAGGTGCAGGCCGCGCTGCAGGCGCGCATCCCGGTCGTGCCGCGGGCGGAGATGCTCGGCGAGCTGATGCGCTTCCGCTATTCCATCGCCGTCGCCGGTACGCACGGCAAGACCACCACCACGAGCCTCATCGCCAGCATCCTCGGCGAGGGGGGCGAGGACCCGACCTACGTGATCGGCGGCCGCCTGAAGAGCGCGGCCAGCAACGCACGCCTGGGCGCGGGTCGCTACCTGGTCGCCGAGGCGGACGAGAGCGATGCCTCGTTCACGCATCTGCAGCCGATGATCGCCATCGTCACCAACATCGACAACGACCACCTGAGCACGCACGGCGGCGACTTCGGGCTCCTGAAGCAGAGCTTCGTGGACTTCCTGCACAACCTGCCGTTCTACGGCCTGGCCGTGCTGTGCCTGGATGACGAGAACGTCGCCGCCATCGTCCAGCAGGTCGGGCGGCCGATCGTCTCCTACGGCCTGGGGGAGGGTGCGGACGTGCGCGCCACGCGCATCCGCCAGGACGGCCTGCGCACGCACTTCGACGTCGAGCGGCGGGGGGCGGCACCGCTGAAGGTCACCGTCAACCTGCCCGGGCTGCACAACGTGCGCAACTCCCTGGCCGCGATCGCCGTGGCGATGGAACTCGGCATTGAAGATGTGGCCATCCAGAACGCGCTCGCGGGGTTCCAGGGCGTCGACCGCCGCCTGCAGCACATCGCCGACGTGGTGACCGCGGTCGGCACGGTGACCATCGTCGATGACTACGGCCACCACCCGACCGAGATCGACGCGACGCTGGAAGCCGTGCGGCAGGCCTATGCCGGGCGGCGCGTGCTGCTGGCCTTCCAGCCGCACCGGTTCACGCGCACGCGCGACCTGATCGACGACTTCGGCAAGGCGCTCTCGGCCGCCGACCTGCTGTGCGTCACCGAGGTGTACGCCGCCGGCGAGGCGGCCATCGCCGGCGCCGACGGCCGGGCCATCTGCCGCGCCGTCCGCAGCCGGGGCCTGATCGAGCCGCTGTTCGTGGAAAAGGTCGAGGAGCTGGCGAGCGCCCTCAAGGACATCATCCAGGACGGCGACGTCATCCTCGCCATGGGCGCGGGCAACATCTCGGCCGTGGCGCATGCGCTGCCCGAGGCGCTGGCGGCGCTCCTGCCGCCGGGAAGGGGGGCGTGATGGCACTCGCCCCGGAGTTCGCCCCGCGCGTGCGGCGCGAGGAACCCATGAGCCGCCACACCTCCTGGCACGCCGGCGGCCCTGCGGAAGTGTGGTTCAACCCGCGCGACCGCGCCGACCTTGCGTCCTTCCTGCGCAGCCTGCCGCCCGGCGTGCCGATCACCTGGGTGGGCCTGGGCAGCAACCTGCTGGTGCGCGACGGCGGGCTCCGGGGCATCGTCATCAGCATGCACGGCACGCTCGATGGCCTGCAGCGGCTGAGCGAGACCATCGTGCGTGCCGAGGCGGGCGTCGCCTGCGCCCGCATCGCCCGGCAGTGCATCAAGTGGGGGCTGGGGCCGGCGGAGTTCTTCGCCGGCATCCCCGGGACCCTCGGCGGTGCGCTCGCCATGAACGCCGGCGCGTTCGGCGGGGAGACCTGGAGCCACGTGCGCAGCGTCGAGACCATCGACCGCGCGGGCGATATGCACCTGCGGGCGAGTGCCGAGTACCAGGTGAGCTACCGCCACGTCACCGCGCCGGTGCCCGAGGAGTGGTTCATCGCCGCGGAACTGTCCTTCGAGCGCCGGCCGGGCGCCCACGCGGGCGAGGTGCGCGTGCTGCTCGAGCGGCGCAAGGCGAGCCAGCCGATCGGTGAGTGGAGCTGTGGCTCGGTGTTCACCAATCCGCCCGGCGACCACGCCGCGCGGCTGATCGAGGCGGCCGGACTGAAGGGTTTCCGCCTGGGAGACGCCTCGGTCTCGGACAAGCACGCCAACTTCATCATCAACCACGGTCAGGCCAGTGCGCGTGACCTCGAGTCCCTGATCACGCACGTGCGCGACACCGTCCGCCAGGTGCACGGGGTGGAACTGCGCCCGGAAGTGCGCATCGTGGGGGAGCCGTAAGAGCGTGCGCCTGAGTTTCCAACCCCAGAATCTGCGCCGCATCAGCGATCCTGCCGGCTTCGGCCGCGTGGCCGTGCTGTTCGGCGGCGATTCGAGCGAGCGGGAGATCTCGCTGATGTCCGGCAACGCGGTGCTCGAGGCGCTGCGGCGCCGCGGCGTGGACGCCCACGCCTTCGACCCGCGCGAAGAGCCTCTGGGCGAGCTGGTCACGCAGCGCTTCGAGCGTGTCTGGATCGCGCTGCACGGGCCGGGCGGCGAGGACGGCACGCTGCAGGGCGCGCTCGAGTACCTGGGTGTCCCCTACACCGGCAGTGGCGTCATGGGCTCGGCGATCGGCATGGACAAGGTGCGCACCAAGCGCCTGGCGCTCGCCGCCGGCGTGGCCACCGCGGACTTCGTGGTGCTGAACGGGCCGCAGGACTTCGCCGTCGCGCTCGAGCGGCTCGGGCTGCCCCTCATCGTCAAGCCCGCCACGCAGGGCTCGAGCGTGGGCATGAGCAAGGTGGAGCGTGCCGCCGACCTGCCGGCCGCCTTCGCCGCTGCCGCGGCGCTCGAGCGGCGCGTGTTCGCCGAGCCCTGGATCCCGGGCAAAGAGTACACGGTGGCGGTCCTGCAGGACCAGGCGCTGCCCTCGATCCGCATCGAGACGCCGAAGACCTTCTACGACTACGAGGCCAAGTACTTCCGCGACGACACGCGCTACTTCTGCCCCTCGGGCCTGTCCGCGGCCGCCGAGGCGCACCTGGCGGCGCTGGCGCTCGCCGCGTTCGAGGCGACCGGGGCCTCCGGCTGGGGGCGCGCGGATTTCATGATGGACGGGCAGTCCAAGCCGCTGCTGCTGGAGATCAACACCGTCCCGGGCATGACCAGCCACAGCCTGGTGCCGATGGCCGCGCGCGCCGTCGGCATCGACTTCGAGGAACTGGTCTGGCGGGTGCTGGAGACCAGCTTCACCCGCGCCGTGGCACCTGCCGAGAAGGGAGCGGGCTGAAAGCCATGCTGGGTCGTCCCAAGAACCGCCGCAAGAAAGCCGAGGGCCGCCGCTTCACCCTGCCGGCGGTCAACTGGCGCCGCCTCGCCATCGGCTGCGGCCTGCTGGCCGCCGCCGGCTGCGCGGGCGCCGCGGTCATGTGGGCCTTCAACCAGCCGATCGAGACGGTCGCGGTCGAGGGCCGCTTCCAGCGCGTCGCGCCGGTGGATGTCGAGCGCGTGGTGAAGGCCCAGCTGCACGGGGTGGGTCTGCTGTCGGTGGACCTGAAGGCGGTGCGCACCGCCATCCACACCCTGCCCTGGGTCGATGCGGTGAGCGTGCAGCGCGCCTGGCCGCGCGGGCTCACCGTGCTGGTGGTGGAGCAGACCGCCGCGGCGCGCTGGGGCGAGCGGGGCCTGCTGAACACGCGCGGGGAGCTGTTCGATACCGACGAGCGCCACGTACCGCCCGAGCTGGCGCAACTGCAGGGCCCGGAGGGCAAGGAGGGGGTCGTCGCGCAGCGCTACCTCGCCGCCGAGGGACGCCTGGCGCAGGCGGGGCTGCGCCTGACGGCGCTGCGGCTGGATGCGCGCGGCGCGTGGGAATTCGACCTGTCGAACGGGGTGACGGTCCGGCTCGGCCGGCGCCAGGTGGATGATCGGTTCGAGAAATTCATGAGCACCGCGCTGAAGCTCGTCTCGCAGCGCGGCGAGGACATTGCCTACGTGGACATGCGGTACACAAACGGATTCGCCATCGGCTGGCGCGGCACGCGCGGTTCAGCACACGAGGGTGGCCACGATGCCTAAGCGCTCTGACCGCAACCTCATCGTCGGTCTGGACATCGGCACCTCCAAGGTCGTGGCGCTGGTCGGGGAGATCGGCGCCGACGGGGTGATCGAGCTGCTCGGCCTGGGCTCGCAGCCCTCGCGGGGCCTGAAGAAGGGCGTGGTGGTCAACATCGAGTCCACGGTGCAGTCGATCCAGCGCGCCGTGGAGGAAGCCGAGCTCATGGCCGGCTGCCAGATCCACTCGGTCTACGCCGGCATCGCCGGCAGCCACGTGCGCAGCCTCAACTCGCACGGCGTGGTGGGGGTGCGCGACAAGGAGGTCAGCCACGGCGACGTCGAGCACGTCATCGATGCCGCCAAGGCGGTGGCGATCCCCGCCGACCAGAAGATCCTGCACGTGCTGCCGCAGGAATTCATCGTCGACGGCCAGGAGGGCATCCGCGACCCGATCGGCATGTCCGGCGTGCGCCTGGAGGCCAAGGTGCACATCGTCACCGGCGCGGAGTCCGCGGCGCAGAACATCGAGAAGTGCATCCAGCGCTGCGGGCTCGCCGTCGAGGACGTGGTGCTCGAGCAGCTCGCCTCGAGCTTCGCGGTGCTCACCGAGGACGAGAAGGAGCTGGGCGTGTGCCTGGTCGACATCGGCGGCGGCACCACGGACCTGGCCGTGTTCTCGCATGGGGCGATCCGCCACACCGCGGTGATCCCGATCGCCGGCGACCAGGTGACCAACGACATCGCGGTGTCGATGCGCACGCCCACCCAGTACGCCGAGGACATCAAGATCCGCTACGCCTGCGCGCTGTCCCAGCTCGCCAACCCCGACGAGAGCATCGAGGTGCCGAGCGTGGGTGAGCGCCCGGCGCGCCGCCTCGCCCGCCAGACGCTCGCCGAGATCGTCGAGCCGCGCTACGAGGAACTCTTCGGCCTGGTGCGCGAGGAGCTGCGCCGCAGCGGCTTCGAGGAAGTCATCGCCGCGGGCATCGTGCTCACCGGCGGCAGCGCCAAGATGGAGGGTGCCATCGAGCTGGCCGAGGAGGTGTTCCACGTGCCGGTGCGCCTCGGGGTCCCGCAGACCGTGCGCGGGCTGACCGACGTGGTGCGCAACCCGATCTTCTCCACCGGCGTGGGGCTGCTGCTCTACGCCCGTGACAACACTTTGCCCGCGGGTCGCGGGCGCAGCCTGGGCGGCAACGCCAAGTCGATGTTCGACCGCATGCGCAGCTGGTTCCAGGGCAATTTTTGAAGCTGACAGCCAATAAGAAAGACGATTCAACCAACCGTTTGTATTTGTGTAAGGAGCGACAACAATGTTCGAACTGATGGACGCGTACAGCCAGAGCGCCGTCATCAAGGTGATCGGGGTCGGCGGGGGTGGCGGCAATGCCGTGGCTCACATGGTCTCCGAGGGCATCGATGGCGTGGAATTCATGTGCATCAACACCGACTCGCAGGCCCTGAAGCACGCCAAGGTGAAGACCGCGCTGCAGATCGGCAGCAACATCACCAAGGGCCTCGGCGCCGGCGCCGACCCGGACGTGGGCCGCCAGGCGGCGATGGAGGACCGTGACCGCATCGTCGAGCTGATCGAGGGCTGCGACATGCTGTTCATAACCGCCGGCATGGGCGGTGGCACGGGCACGGGCGCCGCCCCGGTCGTGGCGCAGGTGGCCAAGGAGCTCGGCATCCTCACCGTGGCGGTGGTGACCAAGCCCTTCGAGATGGAGGGCGGCAAGCGCAGCTTCATCGCCGACCACGGCATCACCGAGCTGTCCAAGTACTGCGACTCGCTCATTACCATTCCCAACCAGAAGCTGCTGACCGTGCTCGGGCCGCAGACCACCCTGCTGGACGCCTTCAAGGCGGCCAATCAGGTGCTGCAGGGCGCCGTGCAGGGCATCGCCGAGCTGATCACCCGCCCGGGCCTGATCAACGTCGACTTCGCCGACGTGCGCACCGTCATGGGCGAGACCGGCATGGCGATGATGGGTTCGGGGGTCGCCAGCGGTGAAGGCCGCGCCCGCGCCGCGGCGGAGGCGGCCGTGTCCTCGCCGTTGCTCGAAGACATCAACCTGGCCGGTGCCCACGGCATCCTGGTGAACGTCACCGCCGGCATGGACCTCTCCATCGGGGAGTTCCAGGAGGTCGGGCAGATCGTGAAGCAGTTTGCCTCCGAGGACGCCACCGTGGTGGTCGGGACAGTCATCGACCCGGAACTGAGCAACCAGGTCCGCGTCACCGTGGTGGCCACGGGGCTGGGTCGCCCGGCTGCTGCAGTGCGGCCGCCGGTCGAGCGGGCCGCTCCGGTCCGCGATGGCCGCGAGGCCCGCGGCTCGGCTCGCGACAGCGGCATGCGCGTGGTGCCGCGGACGGCGAGCGAGTACGCCGGCTATGACCGGCCCACGCTGCAGCGGCAGAAACAGGCCGTAAACAGCGATATCCAGCCGGATCTGAGCCAGGAGGAGATGCTGGACATCCCGGCGTTCCTGCGGCGGCAGGCTGACTGATGTGATACGGTAACGCGCCTTACACAGCACCCCTCGGGGAGGGGCCGTCCGGTGTGGACGGCCTCCCCCTTCTGGTGGTTAAGGTGCGCTGGTCATCCGCGGTACGCTGAGGGCGTTACTGTATTAAGCAGTCAGCATGGTCGGTCAACGGACGTTAAAAAACACCATTCGCGCCACGGGCGTGGGTCTGCATTCGGGCAAGAAGGTCCTGATGACCCTGCGCCCGGCGGATCCGGACGCCGGCATCATCTTCCGCCGCACCGACCTGCCGACCCCGGTGGACATCCGGGCCACCGCGGAGAATGTGTCCGATACGCAACTGGGTACCTCGCTCGGGCGGGCTGAGGCGCGGGTCTCCACCGTCGAGCACCTGCTGTCCGCGTTCGCGGGCCTCGGGATCGACAATGCCATCGTCGAGGTCTCGGCACCCGAGGTGCCGATCATGGACGGCAGCGCCGGTCCGTTCGTGTTCCTGCTGCAGTCCGCCGGCATCGAGGAGCAGCGACGCCCCAAGCGCTTCATCCGGGTCACCAAGCGGGTGCGGGTCGAGGACGGCGACAAGTGGGCGCAGTTCGATCCCTTCGATGGCTTCAAGGTCAATTTCGAGATCGAGTTCAACCACCCGATCTTCAAGCGCCGCGGCCAGCGCGCCTCCATGGACTTCTCGACGACCTCGTACCTGAAGGAAGTCAGCCGCGCGCGTACCTTCGGCTTCATGCGCGACCTGGAGACCATGCGGGCGCGCAACCTCGCCCTGGGCGGCAGCCTGGACAACGCGATCGTGCTGGACGACTTCCGTGTGCTGAACGAGGACGGGCTGCGCTACGAGGACGAGTTCGTGAAGCACAAGATCCTCGATGCGATCGGCGACCTGTATTTGCTGGGCCACAGCCTGATCGGCGAGTTCAGCGGCCACAAGTCCGGGCACGCGCTCAACAACAAGCTGCTGCGCACGCTGCTGGCGGACAAGTCGACCTGGGAAGAGGTCGTGTTCGAGCGCCACGCGGATGCGCCGATCTCCTACATCGAGGCGCCCGCCCACTCCTCCAGCTGAGCCCTCCGGCTCCGCCGCCGGTCCGGCGCACGCCGCCGGCCTGGCGGCTGACTACGTTCTCGGCAACACCCGCACGCTCACCGCGCTGAGTGTGGCCGAGGCGGCACGCATCTCGGCATCGAGCTCGGCCATGGCGAAGCGCAGCCGCGCGGACCAGGCCGCGGATTCGGCGTAGACGGTGAGCCGGCCCGCCTGCTCGGCGATGCCGGAAATCCTCCCGTACAGCCCGGCCTCCAGGCGCTCGCGCAGCCAGGCCTCCCAGAACTGCTGCCGGCCGACCTGCCGCGAGACCTGTTCCAGAATATGACCGCGCTCCTTCAGCAGGTCCTTGACCGAGTGGACCGGGGGCACCGGGTTTGACTTAAGACCTGCGCGAGTCCTCATTGGGGATTTCCCGCGCTTGTCTCGGGGGGTCTTATTCGGCATATTGCCTTGGCTGCCCGAGCAAACCCGCCGAAAGGCGGGGACGCAAAGCCACCGGTCTAAAGCGAGGAGCCATGACGGCGGGGTTGCCAGCATCGTACATGTTTTCTGAAGGAAAACAGGGTCTTTCAGGCCCCTGCACGGTCCATGCGCCAGCCTGGGTCGGCGTTTCGACTTTTGTATCGGCTATCCGCGCAAGGGCGGCATGAACGTAATTTTCCTCTCCAAGCGCAAAGGCAGCGCGAGGCAGCTGAACCTCGCCCATCCGCTCACGTTAAGTCTCATCGCAGGCTTTGCGCTGGTCATCCTGGGGAGTGCCTTCGTGCTGGGCGTGCAGCTGGGCCGCGGCGCCCACGGCAATCTGACCCTCGCCGACCCGGCCGGCTTCGGCAAGGTGCTCGCCCAGCAGAAGCAGCAGATCAGCGACCTGAAGCAGCAACTGCAGCTCAAGGTGGATGCGATGGCCATGCGCCTGGGCGAGATGAATGCCCACGTCACGCGGCTGGATGCCCTGGGCAAGCGCCTGACCGAGATGGCCGACATCGACAGCCGCGAGTTCAACTTCGACCGCGACCCGCCAACGGGCGGTCCGGAGGGCGAGGGCGTCAGCGCCCAGATCCCCGACCTGTCCCACATGCTCGGGCAGCTCGAGCAGAAGGTCAGCCTGCGCGAGTCGCAGCTGGCCGCGCTGGAAAACGTCATCCTCGCGCGCGAGCTCAAGGCAGAGATCCACCCGGAAGGCCGCCCGGTCTCCAGCGGTTTCATCTCCTCCTACTTCGGTGAGCGCGAGGATCCCTTCGACGGCCGCGAGGCCTTCCACAAGGGCGTCGATTTCGCCGGCGACAAGGGCTCCTCGGTCGTGGCGGTCGCCGCGGGCGTGGTGACCTGGGCGGGCGAGCGCTCAGGCTTCGGCAAGCTGGTCGAAATCAGCCACGGCGACGGCTATGTGACCCGCTATGGCCACGCCGAACGCACGCTGGTCACGGTCGGCCAGACGGTCACCCGCGGCCAGCCCGTGGCGCTGATGGGCTCGACCGGCCGCTCCACCGGCCCGCACGTGCATTTCGAGGTGCTGCGCAACGGCCGCCAGGTCGACCCGCTGTCCTTCATCGGCCGCTGACGTTCCGCGCGGCACCGTCCGCGCCACCGCATCCCCCGCCTCCCCCCGCATCGCTTGGTTTACGCCGAGGGGTCCAGGCCCGAAACGGCCGCCTGACGGTTGAATTCCCGGGGCGGAGAACCAATTGGGCGTGGCAGACGTCTATTGCGTACAATACGCCGCTTTCCGTGCCCGCGGGCCTAGCTAAGTGCTTGTCGGGAAAGATCTTTTCCCTATCGTGAGTCACCAGTCTTGCGCCAATTCCTGACCAGCGTCTTCGGCAGCCGCAACGAGCGCATCGTGCGCGGCTACCGAGGCTACGTCCGCGCGGCCAACCAGCTCGAAGCCTCGATCAAGCCGCTGACCGACGAGCAGCTGGGTGCCAAGACCGAGGAGTTTCGCGCCCGGCTGAAGTCGGGCACGAGCTTGGACGAGCTCTTGCCCGAGGCCTTCGCGGTGGTGCGCGAGGCGGCGCTGCGCACGCTGAAGATGCGCCACTTCGACGTGCAGCTGATCGGCGGCATCGCCCTGCACAAGGGCATGATCGCGGAGATGCGCACGGGCGAGGGCAAGACCCTCATGGCGACCCTGCCCGCCTACCTGAACGCGCTGACCGGGGAGGGCGTGCACATCGTCACGGTCAACGAGTACCTGGCGCAGCGCGACTCGGACTGGATGGGCCCGGTGTACCGTTTCCTCGGGCTCACCGTCGGGGTGATCAAGAACTCGCAGAGCCCGCCCGAAAAGCGCGCCGCCTATGCCTGCGATATCACCTACGGCACCAACAACGAGTTCGGCTTCGACTACCTGCGCGACAACCTGGCCTACCGGCTCGAGGAACGCGTGCAGCGAGCGCTGTCGTTCGCGGTGGTCGACGAGGTCGACTCGATCCTGATCGACGAGGCGCGCACGCCGCTGATCATTTCGGGACCGGCCGAGGAGAGCACCGAGCTGTACCTGCGCATCAACCAGCTGGTGCCGAAGCTGGCGCGCCAGAAGGAAGAGGACGGTCCCGGGGACTACTCGGTCGAGGAGAAGACCAAGCAGGTGCACCTCACCGAGGCCGGGCACGAGCACGTCGAGCAGCTGATGCTCGAGGCCGGCCTGCTCAAGGAGGGCGAAAGCCTCTACGACCCCGCCAACATCCGCCTGATGCACCACCTCACGGCCGCGCTGCGCGCGCATGCGCTGTACAAGCGCGACGTTGAGTACATCGTGCGCGGCGGCGAGGTCATCATCGTCGACGAGTTCACCGGGCGCACCATGCCCGGCCGGCGCTGGTCCGACGGCCTGCACCAGGCGGTGGAGGCCAAGGAAAACGTGCGCGTGCGCGAGGAGAACCAGACGGTCGCCTCCATCACGTTCCAGAACTACTTCCGCCTGTACAAGAAGCTCTCGGGCATGACCGGCACCGCCGACACCGAGGCGCCCGAGTTCATGCAGATCTACGGCCTGGAGGTCGTGGTTATCCCGACGCACCGGCCGATGGTGCGCAAGGACGCCCCGGACTTCGTCTACCTGACGCAGGCGGACAAGTTCAAGGCGATCGTCGAGGACATCCGCGACTGCGTGGCGCGCGAGCAGCCGGTGCTGGTGGGCACCACCTCGATCGAGACCTCCGAGTTCCTCTCCAAGCTGCTCACCGAGGAGAAGGTCCCGCACCAGGTCCTGAATGCCAAGCAGCACGAGCGCGAGGCCCACATCATCGCGCAGGCCGGTCGCCCGGGCACCGTGACCATCGCCACCAACATGGCCGGCCGCGGCACGGACATCGTGCTCGGCGGCAACCTCGAGGCCGAGATCGCATCCTTGGGCGAGATCGACGAGGTGACCCGCGCCGGGGTCAAGAACAGCTGGCAGGCGCTGCACGACAAGGTGGTCGCTGCCGGCGGCCTGCACATCGTCGGCACGGAACGGCACGAGTCGCGCCGCATCGACAACCAGCTGCGCGGCCGCTCCGGCCGCCAGGGCGACCCGGGCTCGAGCCGCTTCTACCTGTCGATGGAAGACAACCTCATGCGCATCTTCGGCGATCCGCTGCGCACGCAGCGACTGCTGAAGCTGGCCGGCATGAAGGAGGGCGAGGTCATCGAGAGCGGCATGCTCACCCGCCAGATCGAGAAGGCGCAGCGCAAGGTGGAGTCGCACAACTTCGACATCCGCAAGAACCTGCTGTCCTTCGACGACGTCGCCAACGACCAGCGCAAGGTGGTCTACCAGCAGCGCACCGAGATCATGGGCACCGAGGACCTGTCGGACGCCATCCACGGCCTGCTGGACGACGCGACCGTGACGCTCATGGACCAGTACCTGCCCAAGCAGGCCGTGCCGGCGGACTGGGACCTCGACGGCCTGGCGGATGCGCTGCAGCGCGACTTCGCGGTGCGCGCCTGGCCGAAGGCCTGGCTGGCGGCGGACCCCGAACTCGAGGAAGCCGCGCTGCGCGAGCGCATCCAGAAGGAGGTGCGCGAGGCCTACGACGCCAAGGTGGCGCGCACTGGCGCCCCGATCATGCGGCAGATCGAAAAGCAGGTGATGCTGCAGAAGCTCGACCACCACTGGCGCGAGCACCTCTCGGCCATGGACTACCTGCGCCAGGGCATCCACCTGCGCGGCTACGCCCAGAAGGATCCCAAGTTCGAGTTCAAGCGCGAGGCTTTCGAGCTCTTCTCCGCCATGCTCGACCGCATCAAGTTCGAGACCGCCTCGCTCATGGCGACCCTCGAGGTGCGCACGCAGGAGGAGATCGAGCGCGAGGAGGAGGAGCGCCGCCAGCGCCTCATGCGCGCCTTGCAGACGCAGCACGCGGAGGCCGGCTCGCTGCTGAGCCCGGGCGCAGAGCCAGCCGCCGCCGGTGCGCCGGCGCCGCCGGCGGCTGCGGAGCCGCCGGGCACCTTCGTGCGCAGCGAGCGCAAGGTCGGGCGCAACGAGCCCTGCCCGTGCGGCTCGGGCAAGAAGTTCAAGCACTGCCACGGCGTGCTCTCGAGCGTCGACTAGAACCGCCACGGGGCGCCTCATCAGCCCTCCCCGCATCCTCGTGGTGGCCGCGGCGCTCTACGACGCCCGGGGACGCGTGCTGATCGCCGAGCGGCCGGCCGGCAAGCACATGGCGGGGCGCTGGGAGTTTCCGGGGGGCAAGGTCGATGCGGCGGAAAGCGAGCGGGCCGCCCTTGAGCGCGAGCTGCGCGAGGAACTGGGTGTCGAGCTCGAGTCCGCGCAGCCCATCATGCGCCTGACGCACGCCTATGCCGACCGCGAGGTGGAGTTGTCGCTGTGGCTCGTCGGCAGCTATCGCGGCGTGCCGCACCCGCTCGAGGCGCAGCGCCTGAAGTGGGTCGCACCGGAGCAGCTCACGCAGGAGGACATCCTGGAGGCGGACCGCCCGTTCGTCGAAGCTCTGCAGGCCCGGGCGTGCGTGCCCACGGGATGAGCAGACCGGCGTGTACAATACATCTCACCCTTGAGGCAGGAATCCCATGGCAGCGCAGGACGAACTCCCCGAAATCCAACTCGACGCGAACGGGCTGTACCGCGAGGACGTCTTCACCGACCGCCGCGCCGGCAGCGTCCGGCGCCTGACCCCGGTGACCAGTGACGGCGCGGACGACCCGACGCGCCACGTGCTGTACTCCGGGCAGACGCAGCTGCTCACGCCCGGCGGCGTGCTTCCCCTCGGGTTCGAGATCGAGGCCGGCTCGCTGAAGGAAGCGCTGGAGAAGTTCCCGGCCGGCGTGAAACTGGCGCTCGAGCAGGCGATCGACGAGGCCCGCGAGATGCGCCGCGAGGCCGCCTCCCGCATCGTGGTTCCGGATGGCGGTGGCGGTCCCCCGGGCGGCGGCAAGATCAAGTTCCCCTGAAGCGTGTGCGCATCGCAACTGCGCTCGCGGTGCTGACCACGACGGCCTGCCTCATCGGCTGCGCCAACACGCAGGTCGGCGTGCCGCAGCCTTTCCCCGGCGCCGGTCCGGGCGGGCGCCCGATGGCCACCGCCACGGACACCGCCGTCGGGCGACCGCCCGCGGCGAACCTGCAGATCTATCCGGTCACTGCCCGCGGCGAGACCACCGACAACTACTTCGGCACCCGGGTCGCCGATCCTTACCGCTGGCTCGAGAGCCTGGACTCGCCGCAGGTGCAGGACTGGGTGAAGAAGCAGAACGCGCTCTCGGAGCCCGCGCTCGCCGCGCTGCCTGCGCGCCCGTGGCTCAAGAGGCGCCTCACGGAGCTGTGGAATTACGAGCGCTACGACATCCCGGTCAGGCGTGGCGGGCGCTATTTCTACCTGCACAACGACGGCACCCAGAACCAGAGCGTGCTGTTCGTAGCCGAGCATGCCGACTCGCCGGGCCGCGTGCTCTTCGATCCGAACGGCGCGAGCAGCGATGCCACGGTGGCCCTCGCGGCCTTCACCCCGTCCGAGCAGGGCGACCTGGTCGCCTACGCCCTCGCTGACGGCGGCTCCGACTGGCAGGTCTGGCACTTCCGGCGGGTCAGGGACGGCACCGACCTGCCCGATACCCTGCGCGATACCAAGTTCTGGGGTGTCTCCTGGGCACGCGATGGCTCGGGCGTCTATTACAGCCGCTATCCGGCCTTGCCCTCGGGCAAGGGCGATGATGCCGGCCGGCCGGCGGTGTACTTCCACCGACTGGGTACCGCGCAGGAGCGCGATGTCCTGGTCTACGAGGTGACCGACCATCCGACCCATGTCCCCTCGGCGCAGGTCAGTGAGGACGGGCATTACCTGGTCGTGACCCTCCACGAGGGCTCGATGAGCAACGCCGTGGAGCTGCTTGACCTGCGCAAGCCGGGCAGCGCGCCGCAGCGGCTGTTCACCGACTGGGACGCACGGTACGACTACATCGGCGCGCGCGGCAGCGAGCTGTTTTTCCGCACGACCCTGGGCGCGCCGCTCGGGCGGGTGATCGGCATCGACGCCGCGCAGCCGGGCATCCCGCGCACCGTGGTGGCGGAGAGCGCCGCAGCGATCCGCGAGGCGAGCTACGTGGGCGGCCGGATCATCGCCAACTACGTCGAGGACGCCCACGGCGTGGCGCGCATCTTCGCATTGAGCGGGACGCTCGAGAGCACCGTGCCCCTGCCGGGACTGGGCGGCCTCGACGGCTTTGAAGGGGAGGGAGCGCAGGATGAAACCTTCTTCTCCTACACCGATTACCTGACACCCCGTCGCATCTACCGCCTGCAGGTCGCTTCCGCGCACAGCACGCTCTGGCGCGCACCCGCGGTGCCTGCGAGCACGGGGGACTACGTCACCGAGCAGGTCTTCTACGCCAGCAAGGATGGCACGCGCGTCCCCATGTACATCACGCACCGGCGCGACATGCCGCGCGATGGCAGCGCTGCAGTGCTGCTCTACGGCTATGGCGGGTTCGATGTGTCGCTCACCCCGACCTACCGGCCGGCCGTGCAGGCGTGGCTGGAGATGGGCGGCGCGTATGCGGAGGCCAACCTGCGCGGCGGCGGGGAGTATGGCGAGGCCTGGCACAAGGCCGGGGCACTCACCAACAAGCAGCACGTATTCGATGACTTCATCGCCGCGGCCGAGTTCCTGATCGGCGAGCACTACACGCGCAGCGCGCGCCTAGGCATCCACGGCCGCAGCAACGGTGGCCTCCTGGTCGGTGCGGCGCTGACGCAGCGACCCGATCTGTTCGGGGCGGCGCTGCCGGCCGTGGGGGTGCTCGACATGCTGCGCTACCACACGGCCAGCGCCAACGCCCGCCAGTGGTCGTCCGACTACGGCCTGTCCGAGGATCCGGAGCAGTTCAGGGCGCTGTATGCGTACTCACCGGTGCAGAACGTCAAGAAGGGCGTCTGCTACCCGCCGACGCTCATCACCACCGCCGACCATGACGATCGCGTGGTGCCCTGGCACAGCTACAAGTTCGCGGCGGCGCTGCAGGCGGCGCAGGTGTGTGGCAACCCCATCCTGATCCGCGTTGAGACCCGGGCCGGCCATGGCGCGGGCAAGCCGGTGTGGATGCAGGTCGATGACTTCGCCGACCAGTGGGCGTTTCTGGCCCGCTGGCTGAATGTGACGGCCCCGCAGGCGCCCTAGGCCTCAGTCGAGCCGGTACAACCGCGGCAGCTGGGTCCTGGAATCGAACACGGCCACCAGCCGCAGTCCGTGTCCCCACATGAAGATGGCGTTGTTTTCGTTGGTCGCCACGCCATCGCGCCTGAGCCGCTCAAGCAGGCGCCGCATCTGACCGGGCGCCAGGTTCTTCAAGTGCGGGGCCGGTTGCAGGACCTTTCGCAGTGCCGGTAACCCGTCCGCCCACGGCTTGAAGTAGCGCGGCATGTCGATGACATCCGCACCGCCGCCGAGTACGACGCCCTCGGCGATCCTCGCCGCCTCAGCGGGATCTTCGGGCAGCGGCGCCCAGATCCAGCGTGGGAGGCTGCGCCAGCTGGGGGCCAGCGCTGGATTTTCCCGCCGCGCGCGGGCGATCTCGTCCGTGCTCAGATCCGATGCCTGCACCATTTCCAGGCGGTCTTCCGAGTAGGTGTAGTAGAGCGGACGACCGCTCCAGAGCGTCCAGGCGCCATAGCCCAGTGCAACGATTTGCACCGCAGCGATGATCGTGATGTCGCGCTTCAGCACCGGCCGCGGCTTGGCCGGGTGTGCCACCACGAGGGTGAGAGCCGGGCCTAGGATGAGGTCGGCCATCAGGACCAAGACGAGGACGTGCACGACCTCCGTCAGGTACCACCCGGGCCAGCGGTACCATCCCAAAAACAGGCCCCCCAAGATCAGCGTGAGCGTGCCCGCGCTTGCTCCGAGGTGCATGCCGAAGGCTTTGAGCCGAAATCGCATGTTGAGCTCGCTCTGTGCAGTGCGACCTGAGCTGGGCGCAACCTAGTCGGCACCGTCCGGGATCGTGTTGGGCACGCCGCCGATCAGGTAGGCGCTGGTCCCATCCGGCCTGAAGTCGCTCGCGGCGATCGAGCGGCCCGGGGCTGCGCCCGGCCAGGTGATCCCCATCAGTTGAGCTTCCGTGTAGAAGAAGTCGTGGCTGCGTACCCGCCGTCCCGCATTGGCTTTGAGCGCTGCAAACTCCGCTTCATGGGCAGCTCGGTAGGAGGCATTCGCCCAGATGAAAGCGGGAATGTCGAACTGCGCGGCACTGTAAACCGCTTGGCCGTGCCCTGCCGCACCGTCATCCAGCTGCGGCAGTGACTCGCCATGGTCCGGCACGAAGGTGACCGTGACCGGCACGGTTAGCTTGCGGGCCTGTTCGATGACCTGCTGCAGGAACCAGTCCGCATACAGGGTACTGTTGTCGTAAGCGTCCGTGAGATCGGGGAAGATGCTTCCGCCTTTTAGCAAAAGGGACATCGAATCCAGGTGTGACGGGTCACCGAACCGCTGAAAGGCCGGCGGATAGCGGTGAAAGTATTCCCAGTGCGACTCCATGATGTGCATGCCGATGAAGCGTGAATGTCCGCCGCGTCCGAGCGCGCGCTCGTAGGCCGGTAGCAGGGCGCTGTCGGAGACCCGGCGGCCGAAGAAGGTCATCTGCGGGTCCGGCGGATAGACCAGTTCATCGGCTACGACGCCGATGGCAGTGGAGATGCCGAGATCCTGGTTGACCAGCCAGGTCGTGAAGTAACCGCCTTCGCGCGCCAGGTCGAGCAGGGTCCCGTGCGGTTTGGCACTGAGCACCTCTTCGGGTGTCATGCCCGTGAGCAACATGGGCACCGCGAGGCTTGTCAGGTTCGCGTCGGCGACCGCATGGGTGAAGAAGATCGACTCGTCCTTGATTCTCTCAAGATAAGGGGTTGTCTGCCTGGCATAGCCGTAGACGGACCACGAGCCGCGTCGTGCCGATTCGCCGATGACCAGCACGTGAACTTCCTCGGCCGTTCCCGCACGCGTGGCGTGGTAGGGGAGCCTCTGGATTGCCTCGCCGCGGATTTCGGCGCGCGCCCGCGGCACCTGCCCCGCGGTGAACATGACGGTGCCGACGATCGGGTTGAGGGCCACGCCGTCGATCAGCTGTTGCGTGTTGTGCGCGGCAAATGCTACCGCGGGAACTGAAAGACCCAGCAGCACGCGAGTCACAAGATACGTGCGGCCCGCAAAGATCGGGGTGACCGGTGTTTGCCAGGCGAGCCAGAGGTAGGTCCCCAGCAGGGCGAGCAGCGGCAACAGCAGCCACTTGCCTTGCCACACTGTCCACAATCCCCGCAGCTCTTCCCACGAGGCGCTCACGGTCAGAACGGCAAGCGTGTGGCCCGGCACGATGCCAAAGCCCACGGTGTAGCCGGCATAGGCGACGCTTGCGAGAAGGAATGGAAAGTAGGCCAGGAGAAGATAGCGCCAGGTGCGGGTGCAGCCGGCGAGGAGCAACCAGCACAGGACCGAAGTGACTAAGAGCGTGACGATGCTGCCCGCGGCCCGGTGGCTGATCGCCGCCCAGGTGAGCATTGCGATGAACGGTGCTGCGGCGAGCGCGGCGAGCGCGATCGTGCGCTGTTTATCGGTGAGCATCAGGCGCCGTCCGCCAACGGTCCACTGGCGCGTATCATTGCGCTTATGGCCGGGGATCGGGTGTGACGAGGGCAGCAGATTGTCGCGTTGCCCGCAGTCTCAGTCAGCATCGTCCGCCCGGGACTGGCGCGGGCGGCTGTCCGCGTCCGGTTGCGATTCCGTGGGGATGCCCCGCTGCTCGGTGAGCCATGCGCCCAGATCCACTAAGCGGCAACGGTCGCTGCAGAAGGGCCGGTACGCGGCGTCTTCCCACTCCAGTTCGCGCTTGCAGGTAGGGCACTTGATGCGCATTGGCGTGCTAATGCTGCAATCTAGGAACAGCAGCTCAGGGTGAAAGACACATCCTGATCCGATTGCGACGGTCGTGTCGCGAGCCCGTTCCAGGTCAGGAACCGCACGCTACACCGGTGGTGGCTGCCGCTGATTTCAGGATAGATGCCTGCTGAGGCGGGCAGCTCGATGCGCAGCAGTTGCAAGGGGTTGTCCCTGTCGAAGGTAATCGTGAAGGAGCCGCCCTTGGCAACCTCCCGGCGGCTGCGGCCGTTCTGGCGCGTGAGCCAAAGGAGTTCGGCAATCGCGTCGCACAATGGGCGCAGCAGCCCAAGCCACTGGCTGAACGTGCGTACGCGCACATCTGCTGGTTGCGAGAGCCAGTAGTAATAGTCGGGCAGATCGAATTCGCAGGTCCCCCCAGGTATCGCGCTGCGGTGCTTGATCGCATTCAGAAACTCCGAATCCCGCAGTGGCTGCAGGAATGCAGACCCGGCGTTCATCAGGTCATTGCGCAGCCGGATCAGGTTGGCCGTCAGCACCTTCAGGCGCTGGTTGTCCACGCCCGCCTTTGACTCAAATTCATGAAGAGTCGTCAGCTGGCTCTCCAGCTCCTTGAGCACATCGGATCGCACATCACCGCGCGTGGTAATGGCCAGAATATCGATGAGACTCGCCATTGCGGAGCGACTGCCCCAAGGACTGGCGCGGTCGTTATGGTGTACCGCCTGGTTATAGAGGAAGTCGAGACGCAGGAACGTGCGCATGCGCTCATTCAGTGGTTGCTCGAACACGAGCGTGTCCACGGCCGTTTCAGCGGCGGCGCGGGGCAGGGATGGTTCTGCGGTCTCGGTCATCCCCTTATTGTGCTTGAGGCGAGCCGCGTGCGTAAACGGTACGCCGTGCCCGCGGCCGACGGCGTGGAGCTCGATCGTTCAGGTACCGGGCTGATGGGCGAGCTCAAGATACCGCGCATGCAGCGCCGCCACCTGCTTCTGAACCGCGCTCATATCCGCGTCATTGACGATGATGTCATCGGCGACTTTCAGTCGCGTCGCGCGTCCGGCCTGCGCGTTCAAGATCGCCTGCGCCTGCTCAGGTGTAGAACCGTCGCGCTGGGTCAGCCGCCGGATCTGCAGGGCTTCGTCGCAATCGACCACCAGGACCCTGTCGACGTGCGAACTCAGCCCCTTCTCCACCAGGAGGGGAATGACGAGGATCTGATAAGGCCCCCCGGCACTGGCCGACCGTGCCTCCAGCGCGGCACCGATTGCCGGGTGCGTCAGTGATTCCAGGTCCGCCCTCGCCTTGGGATCCGAGAATACGATGTTGCGAAGCGCGGGTCTGTCCAGATGGCCGTCCGCGGTGAGGATGCCGCGACCAAACCGCTCCACCAGTCGTTCCAGCGGGGGCTGTCCCGGCTCGACCACATCCCTTGCGATCTGATCACTGTCCAGGATCGGGACACCCAAAGCCCCGAAGAACTTCGCTGCAGTCGACTTACCGCTGGCGATGCCACCGGTCAGTCCGACGCGGAAAGCTCGTGATGCCACAGCCGCTACTTGAACAGCCCGAGATAGGAACTTACCAGAGCCGGACCGAACATCATGACCAGCCAGCCGGCCACGGCCAGGAAGGGGCCAAAGGCGATGGGCGTGGATCGCTGCTGCCCACGGGCGCTCAGCACGACGATCCCGACAATTGCCCCGCTGACCGCGGCAATCAGGATGATGGGAATCAGCATCTGCCATCCCAGCCAGGCCCCGAGCGCCGAAAACAGCTTGAAGTCCCCGTGTCCCATGCCTTCCTTCCCGGTGATGAGGCGGAACAGATGATAGACGCTCCACAGGCTCACGTAACCGGCTATGGCTCCGATGACGCCCGAACGCAGGTCGGTGGGGACGCCGAGGCTACTGGAGTCATTCCAGAGCGCAGCCGCCAGCCCCAGCCACAGGAGCGGTAGCGTCAGGTCATCTGGCAAGAGCTGATGATCGATGTCGATGAACGTCAGAGCGACCAAGAACCAGGTCACGAGGAGGCCGGCCAGGGCGGCCTGGCCAAACCCGAACCGCCACGCCACCGAGGCCGACAGCACGCCCGTCAGCAGCTCTACCAGGGGGTAGCGCGCGGCGATCGGATGCCGACATTGTGCGCAGCGGCCTTTCAGCGCCAGCCAGGAGACCACGGGGACGTTCTGCCAGGCCTTGATGGGAGCCTTGCAAAACGGGCATGCCGAGCGTGGCACCATCAGGTTGAAGCGTATGGGCTCGGTGTCCGGCGCGTGCGTGGCCTGGCCCGGGTTGCTGGCCAGCTCCAGGCACTGCTCGCGCCACTGCCGCTCCAGCATCAACGGCAACCGATGAATGACAACGTTCAGGAAGCTGCCGATGGCGAGACCGAGGACAAAGCACGTCCCAATGAAGAGGCGCGGCGAGGAAGCCAGCAGCTCAGTCAAGGACATGGTTTCGCCTTGCTTGCAAAGAAAACGCCGCGCTCGATGCGCGGCGTTTCAGCTTCGTCTCGTATGTGCTCGTGCGTCAGATGACCGAGCCAAGTTTGAAGATTGGCAGGTACATCGCGATGACCAGGCCGCCGACCAGGACGCCCAGGATCACCATGATCATCGGCTCAAGAAGGCTGGACATGGCATCTACGGCGTTGTCGACTTCGGCCTCGTAGAACGTGGCGACCTTACCGGACATTTCATCGAGCGCGCCGGACTCCTCGCCGACCGCGATCATCTGGTTGACCATGTTCGGGAACAGTCCGGTCGCCTCCATGGCGCGCTGCAGGCGCTGCCCGGTGGCTACCTCGTCGCGCATCCTGAGAACTGCCTTCTCGTAGATGATATTGCCCGTGGCGCCGGCGACTGATTCGAGCGCCTCGACCAGCGGCACGCCGGCTGAGAACATCGTGGAGAGCGTGCGGGCATACCGCGCGATGGCCGCCTTGGTCATGATGGGGCCGATCACCGGTACCTTGAGGATCGCCCTGTCCAGAAACTCACGCATCGCCTTGGAGCGCTTCTTGAAGTAGAAGAAGGCGAAGAACGCACCACCGACTACCAATGCCAGGAACATGCCGTTGTGCTGCACGAACTTGGAGAGGGCGATGACGAACTGCGTAAAGGCCGGCAGGTCGGCACCAAACCCCTTGTAGAGAGCCTCGAACTGCGGAATGACGAAGACCAGCAATACCACCGTGACGATTGCGGCTACGACCAGGACGGCCGCCGGATAGAACAAGGCCTTCTTGATCTTCTTCTTCAGCGCCTCGGTCTTTTCCTTGTAGGTGGCGACCTTGTCGAGCAGCGTCTCGAGGGCACCTGCCTGCTCACCGGCCTCGACCAGGTTCACGAACAGATCGTCAAAGTACAACGGGTGCTTGGCAAGCGCTTCGTGCAATGAGGTGCCGCCCTCGACATCGGCCTTGATGTCCAGGATCAGCTTCTGCATCGCCGCCTTCTCGTTGCCGGCGCCCACGATCTCGAACGCCTGCACCAGCGGGATGCCGGCGGTCAGCATCGTTGCGAGCTGACGCGCGAAAATGGCGATGTCGCCGGGCGTGGGCTTGCCGCCGGAGCTGACGGCCCGCTGCTTCTTGACCTTGGAAGGGGCGATGCCCTGCCGGCGAAGCTCTGCACGCAGTGTTTTTTCGTCCGGGGCGACGCTCTTGCCCTTGACCTTCATGCCCCGTTTGTCGCGACCCTCCCAGGCGAATGGGAAGTCGCGTTTGATCGTCTTGACTGCTGCTGCCGTAGCCATGCGTTATTCCCTGCGTCACTCGACCGTGATGGTGTTGACTTCCTCGAGACTCGTTAGTCCGTTCTTGACCTTTTCCAGCCCGGAGCGCCGTAGATCCCAGACACCGTCCTTTGCGGCCTGGTCGCCGATCTCGATGGCGCTACCGAGTGCCAGAATGATTCGAGCGATGTTTTCCGTCACCGGAAGGACCTGGTAGATGCCTACGCGACCCTTGTAGCCGTCCGTGCAGTTCTGGCAGCCCTTCGGGCCGAAGATCTTGATGCCGGCCGCGATGTCCGCATCGGTGAAGCCTTCCTTGCGCAGGGCTTCCTTCGGGACATCAATCGGGACCTTGCAGTTGCTGCAAAGCCGCCGCGCCAGGCGCTGCGCGATGATAAGACTCACTGACGTGGCGATCGCGTAGGGCTTGACGCCCATGTCGATCAAGCGTGTCAGAGTCTGTGGCGCATCGTTGGTATGCAGCGTGGAGAGCACGAGGTGTCCGGTCTGGGAGGCCTTGATGGCGATCTCGGCCGTTTCCAGGTCGCGGATTTCGCCGACCATGATGACGTCGGGGTCCTGGCGCAGGAAGGCGCGCATCGCTGCGGCAAAGGTGAGCCCGACCTTTGCGTTGACGTTGACCTGGTTCACCCCGGGGAGGTTGATTTCCGCCGGGTCCTCGGCCGTCGAGATATTGGTGTCTTCCTTGTTGAGGATGTGCAGGCCGGTGTAGAGCGAAACCGTTTTGCCGCTACCGGTCGGACCCGTGACCAGGATCATGCCCTGCGGCTTGGCCAGATACTTCTCGTACAGCGCCTTCTGGAAGGGCTCGTAACCGAGCGAATCAATACCGAGACTCGCCTGCGCGGGGTCCAGGATACGCAGCACGATCTTCTCGCCAAACAGCGTTGGACAGCTGCTCACGCGGAAGTCGATCGCGCGGTTCTTGGACAGCTTCATCTTGATGCGACCGTCCTGGGGGACGCGCCGCTCGGCGATGTCGAGGCGCGACATGACCTTCAGGCGAGCCGCGAGCTTCTGCGCCAGTTGCACCGGCGGCTGGGCAATTTCCTTCAGCACGCCGTCCATGCGCAGCCGGACGCGGTAGATCTTTTCGAAGGGTTCAAAGTGAATGTCCGAGGCGCCGCGGCGAATGGCATCCAGCATGACCTTGTTGACGAAGCGCACGATGGGCGCGTCTTCGACATCGTCGCGGCCGATCTTGTCATCAAGTTCGTCCTCGCCACCCACCGTTTCGAGGGAGTCAAGGTCGACGTCCCCCTCGTCGGTGAGGGCGGACATCTGGTTGTCGACCTGCTCTAGCGCCTTGTCGATGGCCTTCTGGAGCTTGTCGTCCTCAACGACGATCGCCTCGACGCCAAGGCTGGTGGCGAACTTGACCTCGTCGATCGCATGGAGGTTGGTAGGGTCGGCGACCGCCAAGAACAGACGTTTACCGCGCCGGAACAGCGGCAGTACACGATGCTTGGCGAGCAGCTTGTCGCTGACCAGGCGTACCACTTCCAGATCGACATTGGCCGCATCCAGGTCGAACAGCGGCGCGCCAAATTCGTGCGAGGCAGCGACCGCAATGTCACGTGCCTTGGCGGCGCCGCTGGCGACGAGCTCGGTGACGACGCTGGTCCTGCGCTCGCGGGCGTTATTGACCGCGTCCAGCATCGCCGCTTCGTTCACCACGGCATCCTGCACGAGCCGCTGCGGCAGCCCTCCAAGCCCCGAGCGCGAGCCAGCCGTCGATAAAGAAGCGTTTTCGTTCATGGACTTACGTCAAACAGAACTCGATGCAAGGCTCAGTGTACCCAATGGGGTGACCCGCGCAATTGTCAAATCCTCACGAATTCTGAATGACGCGGCCGATGGGCGGCGGGGTGCGCGTCACACTTAAATCACGCGCAGATCAATGGATTAATGGTGCGGCGCTGGAACCTATCACTTCCCTGGGAACCGGTTCCGGTACCCCACAAGAAAAGGCCCCGGCTTGAAGCCGGGGCCTGCAGTCGGTCAAGCCTAGATTACTTGCACTGCGTCGGGACGTACTTCGCGAGCACGGTGCCGGCCTGAATGCCGGTCAGGCCCTCGGCCGTGGCCGTCAGGTTGGTCGCCGAGGCACACGCCCAGTCGATCGAGCCCGGGACGCCGTTGGCCAGCGGGGCCTGATTGACGTTCGGGGTCAGCCTGATCGTGTTGCCAGCAGCCAGCTGCGGGATGCCGGCGGCCGTGTTGTTGTAGGTGACCGTGATGACGCCCGTCGCCGTAGCGATCTGGATGTTCTGGACATACTTGGTCGGGACGAAGGCCAGGTTCCAGGCGGTGGCCGCGGCGCTGACGCCAGCCAGGTCATTCGACTGGAAGCCTTCCGACACGGTGGTCTTGGCAGCCGAGGCCAGGTTCAGACCCTCAGTCACCTTCGAACGCACGATGTAGTCCTGGTAGGCCGGGATCGCGATCGCGGCCAGAATGCCGATGATCGCAACCACGATCATCAGCTCGATCAGGGTAAAACCCTTTTGCACAGACTTCATAACGAAAACTCCTAAAATTTTGGATTCACAACTTGGGCGCAACATGCCGCCTCAAGCAGGACCGAAGCAATTGCCATGCCAAGCTGGCATATTCATGTAAGCCATTGAATTATATAAATATTACATCAGAGAACTTGTGACGGAGTTCACTTAGTCCTGTCGCTGAGTGACGTCACGCTCCGGAAGAGAACGTCACAAAGTGACACAGACTGTTGGCGCTGCGGGTGAACGGAAGACCGAGCGGCACGCCAAAAGAAAAGGCCCCGGCTTGAAGCCGGGGCCCTGCAGTCGGTCAAGCCTAGATTACTTGCACTGCGTCGGGACGTACTTCGCGAGCACGGTGCCGGCCTGAATGCCGGTCAGGCCCTCGGCCGTGGCCGTCAGGTTGGTCGCCGAGGCGCACGCCCAGTCGATCGAGCCCGGGACGCCATTGGCCAGCGGGGCCTTGTTGACGTTGGGCGTCAGCAGGATCGTGTTGCCAGCAGCCAGCTGCGGGATGCCGGCGGCCGTGTTGTTGTAGGTGACCGTGATGAAGCCCGCGGTCGGGTCGATCTGGATGTTCTGGACATACTTGGTCGGGACGAAGGCGAGGTTCCAGGCGTTCGCCGCGGCGCTCACGCCCGCGAGGTCGTTCGACTGGAAGCCTTCCGACACCGTCGTCTTGGCGGCCGAGGCCAGGTTCAGACCCTCAGTCACCTTCGAACGCACGATGTAGTCCTGGTAGGCCGGGATCGCGATCGCGGCCAGAATGCCGATGATCGCAACCACGATCATCAGCTCGATCAGGGTGAAACCCTTCTGCACAGACTTCATGGTGAAACACTCCTCAAAATTTTGGGGGAAACCGATACGTGGGGCACAAACTGCCTTCTCGCCATGGACCAAGCAAAGCTCATGCCAGCGAGTGTTTCGACATGTAGCGTCCTGATCTGCATCGGGAAAAACCGGGTCGGGTGCGCAAGCGTTTGACTTACTTTTGTCGCCGGGTGAAGGCAAGGGGCGCAGTTAAGTGTCACAAAGTGACCCGGCGCGTCACTTTCATTCAATTCCGAGCTTCTTGATGCGGTAGCGCAGCGCCCTGAAGCTCATGCCAAGCAGTTTGGCCGCGGCAGTTTTGTTGTAGCGGGTCTTCTCAAGTGCCTTGATGATGGCATCCCGCTCGATGCCCTCGAGCTGCGTGCCAAGGCCTGCGTTGTCGACAGCGACGGGAGTCGGACCCACTGCACGCGACATCTCTCCTGCCGGTCGGCCCGAAGAGCGCAGCCGGACATGTTCCGGCTGGATGACGCCGCCGGTGCTCAGGGTCAGTGCCCGCTCGAGCACATTCTCGAGCTCACGGACGTTTCCGGGAAAGGCGTAGGTCTCGAGCACACGCACGGCATCGGGCGAAATTTCTGCAGGAGCCGTGTTCGAGCGTCGCCCCAGCCGATGCAGGATGGCCTCGGCGATCTCGCCGATGTCGCCACTGCGTTCGCGCAGTGCCGGGACCCGCAACTCGATGACATTGATGCGGTAAAAAAGGTCCTCGCGGAACTGTCCCTGCGCAACCAGGTCCGGAAGGCTCTTGTGGGTGGCAGAGAGGATGCGCACGTCGACGGGCTCTTCGCGCGCCTCACCGACCGGACGCACGACCTTCTCCTGCACCAGGCGCAGCAGCTTTACCTGCATGTGCAGGGGAAGGTCGGCCACCTCGTCCAGGAACAGCGTGCCGCCCTCGGCGCTCTGCACCATGCCCTTCTTGTCGGCCACCGCGCCCGTGAAGGACCCACGCTTGTGACCGAACAGTTCGCTTTCCATGAGCTCCGTGGGGATGGCGCCGCAGTTGACGGCGACGAACGGACCGCCACGGCGGCCGCCGCTGTCATGGATCAGGCGCGCGACCAGTTCCTTCCCGGTACCGGATTCCCCGCAGATGTGCACCGGCGCCTGGCTGCGTGCGACGCGACTGATCATGTCGCGCAGCTGCTCCATGACCGCCGAGGTACCCAGGAGGCGCGGTCCGCGCAGCGTGGCGGCGGTCTCCTCGTTGATGTCCACGCCAAGCTTGATGGCGCTGCCGACCAGCTTGCGCAGCACGCCCAGGTCAAGGGGCTTGGAGACGAAGTCGAACGCCCCGAGCTTCAGAGCCCGCACGGCCGACTCCACGTTGCCGTGTGCGGTAATCACCGCGACGGGCACCGAGGTCCGGTTTTCCTGGATCCAGGCCACCAGGTCGAGCCCATCCCCGTCCGGCAGGCGCATGTCCGTGAGGCACAGGTCGAAGGGTTCGGACTTGAGCAGCTTGCGCGCCGTCGCCAGGTCGGGCGCGGTACGTGTCCGCAGGTTCATGCGACTGAGCGTGAGGGTCACAAGCTCCAGTAAGTCCGGCTCGTCGTCCACGACCAGCACCACCGGCTGAGTCGCCATCAGCGCTCCCACCGGCGCGGATCAGCGAAGACGAGCCTGAAGAGGCTGCCGCCGCCCTGGCGCGGTTCATAAAGGAGGGTGCCGCCGTTGGACTGCGCCAGTTCACGTGCCAGGAAAAGCCCCAGGCCCGTGCCGCGGCCCCCGCTGAAGAATGGCTCGAAGATGCGCTCCACCTGCTCGGGTGCCACCCCGCTGCCACGGTCGCAGACTTCCAGGAACGGGCGTGAGCTGGCATTCATGCGGCCGTATCGTATCTCGACCAGCTGCGCAGTGTCCTCGCCGACCCCGTACTTGATGGCGTTCTCACACAGGTTCCACACGATCTGGCGCAGCTGGTTAGGGTCCGCACGCACCTCAAGATCCGCGACCGCGCCGCTCAATGCCAGCCGCTCGCGCGGCCATTGCATAGTCTCGCAGAATTCCTCGTGGAACTCCTCGGCCCAAGCGGGAAGCGACAGCCGTTCGATGCGCGCCTGTTCACGTCGCGCCAGCCGCTGCACGTTGTCGATGATTCCACTGACCCGGTCCGCGTTGGCACGCATGATCTGCGTGAGTCTTCGATCCTCGTCGCCCAGACTTGGCGATTCGGCCAGCAGCTGCGCGGCGTGGCTCATCGCGCCGACGGGATTGCGGATCTCGTGCGCGATGCTCGCGCTCAATCGACCCAGGGCCGCCAGCTTGGACTGCTGGACCCGCTCATCCATCAGGCTCGTGTCCTCGAGAAAGATCAGGACCGGGGCCGGATCCGCGGTGCCCAGCGGGGCGAAGTTCGCGCGCACGACCCGGGAGCCGTCGGCGGAGGTAAAACTCTGGTCGACTGCCGGCGGGGAAGCGCCCGTGCTCTCGGCGTTGCGCCAGGACTCGAGCAGGTACAGGAGCCGGGGCGAAGCCTCCCCAACCAGGGCGTCGGGGTATGCGGCGCGATCACCCAGGATCTGCGCAGCCGACTCGTTGATGAGGCGGATGCGGTCGTGCGCATCCACCACCAGGATGCTCTCACGCAGGTGTTGCACGATGTACTGCGACAGCTGGGCGAGGTCGGCGAGGTCCAGTTCACGCCGCCGCACGAGCGCTTCGCTCTCGCGCAGGCGATTGGCAATCGGCCAGGTGAGTAGCGCGACGAGAAACAGCACCACCCCGAAAAAGCCTGCGGTCGTGTAGTCAGTGGCAGGTGCCTCGGCTACGAAATTGGCGAAGCCCTGCTGCACCAGCACCGCGAGTGCCGCCACGGCGGCGATCAGCAGTGCATCGCGGCGCGACGCCAGCACGGTCAAAGCCAGGGTCGGAAGGACCAGCAGGATCGGCAAGCCGCTCCCCACCCCGCCACTGGCATAGGTAATGAGGCCGATGGCCACCGCATCGACGCTGGCATTCACCAGCGCCACGATCCGCAGGCTCGACCAGCGCAGTCGCCGGGCGATGATCAGGAGGACTGCTGCCGTGAAATACGCGAGGCAGGCGCCGACGAACAGCGAGGAGCGGGCCGTGACCAGCCCCCAGGCGGGCCCGGCGAAGGCCTGCATTGCCAGCAGCACGAGCGGTACCAGCAGGCGATAGAGGCTGAGGAGTCCGATCACGCGCCAGGCGAGATCGCTGGGCGTCCCGGAGGAGGGGGCGGCGTCGGCCGGCGTTGCAGACAATCTTTAATAAGTGTCGCGGTGGAACTCGGGGCCGACTGTAGCACCTTCGTCGCACGCAGAACGCGATCCGGATCGCAGCCGGCACCGTTTGGGAGCTTGCGGCCATTAGCTGGCCAGAAGGCAGCGTTTTCGAGGAGAATGCGCGCCTTACGCTGACAGCAAGGCGGTGGCGATGAATCTGCACGAGTACCAGGCGAAGGAGGTCTTTCGCAGCTACGGGATCCCGGTGCCGACCGGCAAGGTCGCATCCTCGGCCGAGGAGGCCGTCGCCGCCGCGCAGGGCCTGGGGGGCGCGATCTGGGTGGTCAAGGCGCAGGTGCACGCCGGCGGCCGCGGCAAGGCCGGCGGGGTGAAGCTCGCCCGGGACCTCGAGGCCGTGCGTGCCGCGGCGGCGGCGCTCCTGGGAACGCGCCTGGTGACGCCGCAGACCGGGGCGGAGGGCTTGCCGGTCAGCCAGGTGTACGTCGAGTCCGGTTCGCAGATCGCGCGCGAGATCTACCTGTCACTGACCCTCAACCGCGAGCGCGGTCGTATCGCCATGATCGCCTCGGCCGCCGGCGGCATGGACATCGAGGAGGTCGCCCACAAGACCCCGGAGAAGATCCTGTCGGCCACGATCCACCCGGCTGCCGGCTTGCAGGCCTACCAGGCGCGCGAACTGGCCTTCGGGCTTAAGCTCGAGGGCGCGCAGGTCGCGCAGTTCCAGGCCCTCGCCGCCGCCCTCTACCGGCTGTACATCGAGAAGGACCTGAGCCTGCTGGAGGTGAACCCGCTCATCGTCACGAAGGCCGGTGACCTGATGGCGCTGGATGCCAAGATCAACGTAGACGCCAATGCCGGCTTCCGGCACCCGGAGCTCATGCGGCTGCGCGATGCCTCCCAGGAAGACCCGATGGAGCGCCGCGCCAGCGAGCATGACCTGAACTACGTCTCCCTGGACGGCGACATCGCCTGCATGGTGAACGGCGCGGGCCTCGCCATGGCCACCATGGACCTGATCAAGCTGCACGGCGGGGCGCCCGCGAACTTCCTCGACGTCGGCGGCGGGGCGACCCCGGAGCGCGTGACCGCAGCCTTCGAGCTGATCCTCTCCAACGAGCGCGTGCGCGCGGTGCTGGTGAACATCTTCGGTGGCATCGTGCGCTGCGACATCATCGCCGAGGGCGTGATCACCGCGGTGACCAAGGTCGGCGTGAAGGTCCCGGTGGTGGTGCGCCTGGAAGGCACGAACGCGGACGCCGCGCGCGACATGCTCGCCAAGAGCGGGCTGACCATCACCCCGGCCGAGGATCTGACGGATGCGGCGCGCAAGGTCGTGGCGCTGGCGAAGAAGGGCAAGGCATGAGCATTCTGGTCAACAAGAACACGCAGGTCATCTGCCAGGGCTTCACCGGCAAGCAGGGCAGCTTCCATTCCGAGCAGGCGCTCGCCTACGGCACCAAGCTCGTCGGCGGCGTGACCCCGGGGCGCGGCGGCCAGCAGCACCTCGGCCTGCCGGTGTTCGACACCGTGCGCGACGCGGTCAAGAAGACCGGCGCGACCGCGAGCATGATCTACGTCCCGCCGGCCGGCGCGGCGGACTCGATCCTCGAGGCGATCGATGCCGGTATCGAGCTCATCGTCTGCATCACCGAGGGCGTGCCGGTGAACGACATGGTGCGCGTCAAGGCGGTGCTCGCCGGCTCAGCCTCGCGCCTCGTCGGGCCGAACTGCCCGGGCGTCATCACGCCGGAGGAGTGCAAGATCGGCATCATGCCCGGCTTCATCCACAAGAAGGGCAGCGTCGGCATCGTCTCGCGCTCGGGCACGCTCACCTACGAGGCGGTGTACCAGACCACCCGCATCGGCCTCGGCCAGAGCACCTGCGTCGGCATCGGCGGCGATCCGGTGCGCGGCATGAACTTCATCGACGTCCTGGAGCTGTTCGAGCGCGACCCGCGCACCGAAGGCATCATCCTGGTCGGCGAGATCGGCGGCAGCGACGAGGAGGCCGCCGCGGCCTACATCCGCCGCTTCGTCAGCAAGCCCGTCGTGGCCTACATCGCCGGCGTCACGGCCCCGCCGGGCAAGCGCATGGGGCATGCCGGGGCGATCGTGGCCGGCGGCAAGGGCACTGCGGCGGACAAATACGCGGCCTTCGCCGCCGCCGGCGTGCGCACCGTGAAGTCCCCCGCCGAGCTCGGTTCGGCCATGAACGAGCTGCTGCGCAAGCGCAGGGCCAGCCGACCGACCTCACGCAGCCTCGCAGCGCCCCCGGCCCGCCAGACGACCGCCCGGCCGGCCGCGAAGAGAAAGCGGCCGGCGAAGTCGCCGGCGCGCCGCAAGACCGCCGCCCGGGTCAAGGTGAAGGCGGTGCGCCGTGCCGCGCGCAAGCGCGCGCGGCGATGAACGCCTGAGGCGGCGCCCGCCGCGCGCTTTGGCCGCCCGATGATGCCACCATGAGTGAGTCCCTGCGGATCGCGCTGGCGCAGCGCAACCTCCTGGTCGGTGACGTGCAGGGCAACGCAGCGCGCGTCATCGAGTGCGCACGGGAGGCAAGCGCGCGGCAGCGCGCCGACTTGGTGCTGTTCCCGGAGCTCACCCTGTCGGGCTACCCGCCGGAGGACCTGCTCTTCCACCGTGGCTTCAGGCGCCAGGTCGAGGCCGGGCTCGCGCGCGTGTGCGCCGAAGTGGCCGGTATCGATGTCATGCTCGGCTTCCCCGAGTACACGCAGGCCGGCATCTACAACTCGGCCGCCTACGTCAGCGGCGGCAAGGTCGCCGCCATCCACCGCAAGGCCGAGCTGCCCAACTACAAGGTCTTCGACGAGAAGCGCTATTTCGAGGCCGGCTCGCAGCCGAGCGTGACCGAGTGTGCCGGCGTGCGCATGGGGCTGCTGGTGTGCGAGGACATCTGGGAACCGCAGGCGGCGCAGCTCTCCAAGGCCGGCGGCGCGCAGATGCTGCTGGTCATCAACGCCTCCCCGTACGAGATCCACAAGCAGCGCGAGCGCGAGCAGGTGGCGCGGGCGCGGGCGTGCGATGTCGGCCTGCCGCTGGTGTACGTGAACCTCGTGGGCGGCCAGGACGAGCTGGTCTTCGATGGCAACTCCTTCGTCATGGACGCGCGCGGCGAGGTCATCATGCGTGCGCCCGCCTTCGAGGAGGGCACCTACGTGGTCGAGTTCTCGCGCGGTGCGGGCGGCGGGGTGCTCACGCCGGTGCCGGCCGCCATCACCCCGGAGCTCTCCGACGAGGCCAGCGTCTACGGTGCACTCGTGCTCGGGGTGCGCGACTACGTGCGCAAGCATGGCTTTCCGGGCGTGGTGCTCGGGCTCTCCGGCGGGGTGGACTCGGCGCTGACCCTGGCGATCGCCGTGGATGCCCTGGGAAAGGACAGCGTGCACGCGGTCATGATGCCCTCGCGCTATACCTCGCAGATGAGCATCGAGGATGCCCGGCAGCAGGCGCAGTCGATGGGCGTGACCTGCAGCGTCCTGTCCATCGAGAGCATGTTCGAGGCGACGCTCGCGACCCTCAAGGAGGAATTCGCCGGCCGGCCGGTCGATGCGACCGAGGAGAACATGCAGTCGCGCTGCCGCATGCTGCTGCTGATGGGCCTGTCCAACAAGACCGGCCGCATGCTGCTGACCACCGGCAACAAGAGCGAGATGGCGGTCGGCTACGCCACGCTGTACGGCGACATGGCCGGCGGTTTCGCCCCCATCAAGGACTGCAGCAAGCTGCTGGTGTACCGCCTGGCCCGCTACCGCAACTCGCTCGGCCGCGTCATCCCGCAGCGCGTGATCGACCGCGCGCCCTCGGCCGAGCTGCGCGCCGACCAGAAGGACTCCGATTCACTGCCGCCCTACGAGGTGCTCGACCCGATCCTGGAGGCCTTCATCGAGGAGGACCTCTCGGTCGATGAGATCCAGGCGCGCGGCTTCGACCGCGCCACGGTCGGCCGGGTGCTGGACCTGGTGAAGCGCAACGAGTACAAGCGCCGCCAGGCGCCGCCGGGGGTGCGCGTCAGCCGCCGCGCCTTCGGGCGCGACTGGCGCTATCCGATCACCAGTGGCTACCGGCGCTGAGCAGCGCCGGCTACCAGAACTTCCACCACGACTTCTTCGGCGGCGCGGGCTCGCCGGCCGTGTAGTTGGCGGCGTACACCTCGCGGCTCTGCGCGGCGAGCTCCGTCAGGTGCAGCTGGTCGTAGCAGTGGATGAGGATCTGCAGCGCCTCCTGCGTGGCCGGCGCGCCGTCGAACTGGTCGAGCGCCGACCTCGCCCGCTGCGCCGCGGCCACGTAGGCACCGCGCTTGTAGTAGTAGCGGGCGACGTGCACCTCGTAGTTCGCCAGGCGGTTGCGCAGGTAGACCATGCGCTGCAGCGCATCGTGCGCGTACTCGCTCTTCGGGTACTGCTCGACCACGGTCTTGAAGGCCGCGAAGGACTTGCGGGCATTCACCGGCGGGCGCTGCGACAGGTCGGCGCGGAACAGCGACTCGATGGCGTTCGGCGGCTTGTCGAAAT
Organism: Pseudomonadota bacterium; assembly: GCA_018240525.1. GTDB lineage: Bacteria > Pseudomonadota > Gammaproteobacteria > Steroidobacterales > Steroidobacteraceae > 13-2-20CM-66-19. The sequence continues at coordinate 570,141 of JAFEFN010000013.1, read as the reverse complement.
CCACCAGCCCCTTGATGTACCAGGCGTAGTCCACGCGCGGGTGCGTCGGGTTCTCGCGGATGAAGGTCTCGGCGGCATCGGTCGCGGACTCGCCCTCGCCGGCGCGGTAGTATGCGTAGATCAGGTCCAGGCGCGCCTGGCGGGCTTCGTCGGTGAAGGGGTAGCGCGCCGTCAGCGCCTCGTACTGCTTGATGGCCGAGTTGAAGTCGTAGGCTTCCAGGGACTTGTGCGCCCGCTTGTAGATCTCCCCGGGACTCAGGTTCGGGGCGGTCTTGTGGTGCGCGCAGCCGGCCAGGGCGAGCAGGGCCAGGCACAAGGCAGGTACGGCACCGCGCGCCGGACGGGACAGAAACATCAGGAAGGGGCCTTTCTTTGGCGTCGCGCCGTGAGAATCCAGCCAGTATAGCGAATCCCCCGGCTGCCCTTCCGACCGCGGCAGGCGCCACGGAGTTCCGCACGCACCGCCTGGCGCTGCCCGCCGACAGCGCCGGCCTGCGCTTCGACCAGGCCCTCGCGCGCGCGCTGCCCCAGTATTCGCGGGCCCGCGTCCGGGACTGGATCGATGCCGGGCGGGTCCAGGTCGATGGCCGGCCGCTGCGCGCCAAGGACCGGGTGCTGGGCGGGGAGCAGGTGCGGGTCGAGGCGGCGCTGCCGCAGCAGAACCCCGGCGTGCTCGCGCAGCCGATGCCCCTGGACGTGGTCCACCGCGACCGCGCGCTGCTGGTGATCAACAAGCCGCCGGGGCTGGTCGTGCATCCCGGGGCGGGCAATGCCAGCCATACCCTGCAGAACGCGCTGCTGGCCCTGGACCCGAAACTCGCCCTGGTGCCGCGGGCCGGCCTGATCCACCGCCTGGACAAGGACACCAGCGGCCTGCTGGTCATCGCACGCACCCCGGAGGCGCACACTGCACTGGTGGCCGCCATGGCGCAGCGCGAGATCGCGCGCGAATACCTGGCCGTGTGTGTCGGCGTGGTCACCGCGGGGGCCACCATCGACGAGCCGATCGGCCGGCACCGCACGCAGCGCACGCGCATGGCCGTGCGCGCCGACGGCCGCCCATCCGTCACCCACTACCGCGTGGTCAGGCGCTTCCGCGGCCACACGCTGCTGCGCGTCGCGCTCGAGACCGGCCGCACCCACCAGATCCGCGTGCATCTCGCGCACGCGGGCTTCCCGGTGGTCGGCGACCCGGTGTACGGCGGGCGCCGCCGCCTGGTGGCCGGGAGCACCCCGCGCCTGGAGCAGGCGCTGCGCGGCTTCGCGCGACAGGCATTGCACGCGGCGCACCTGGAGCTCAGCCACCCTGTCAGCGGCCGCAGGCTCACCTTCGACGCCCCGGTCCCGCAGGACATGCAGCAGCTGCTCGACGCGCTCGAGGCCGACCTGGCGTGAGTGCCGCCGAGGAGGTGCAGTACCTTGAGCCCCAGTGGCCGGTGCCGGCCGGCGTGCACGCCGCCTTCACGCTGCGCGGCGGGGGGGTGAGCCGCGGGGCGTTTGCATCGCTGAACCTCGGTGCGCACGTCGGCGATGAGCCCGCCGCGGTGGCGCAGAACCGCGCGCGCGTGCGGGCGGCGCTGGGCCTTGCGCACGAGCCGTGCTGGCTGCAGCAGGTCCACGGCACGCACGTGGTGGAGGCCAGCCACACGCCCGGCCGGGAGGCGCCGACGGCCGATGCGAGCGTCAGCCGGGCGCCGGGCGTGGTCGCGGTGGTGCAGGTGGCCGACTGCCTGCCGGTGCTCCTGGCGGCGCGCGACGGCACCGTGGCCGCCGCCCATGCCGGCTGGCGCGGCCTCGCGGCGGGGGTGCTCGAGGCGACCGTGGCGCAGATGGGCGTGCCGCCGCGCGAACTCGTGGCCTGGCTCGGGCCTGCGATCAGTGCGGCCCACTTCGAAGTCGGTGCGGAGGTGCATGCGGCCTTCCTCGCCCGCGACGCGCGCGCCGCGACGGCGTTCGTGGCCAACGCGCGCGGGCGCTGGCAGTGCGATCTCGCGCTGCTGGCGCGGCAGCGGCTGGCCGCGGCCGGCATCGACGCGGTGTACGGCGGCACGTGGTGCACGTATGCCGGCGCCGGGCAGTTCTTCTCGTTCCGGCGCGACGGGCAGTGCGGTCGCATGGCGGCGCTGATCTGGCGGGACTGACCGACCGGGCCGGGGAGGGTGCGTGTTAGGATGAACGCGAGTCATCGCCCAGAAGACTGACGCCGTGCCGCTTCTCCCCCTGATACTGCTGTGTGCCGCCGTGGGCGGCATCGCCAGCGCGGCGTTCGCGCTCGCGCTGCTCTGGATCCCCGCCGAGCGCAGCGTGCGCATGCTGCCGCACTTCGTGAGCTTCGCGACCGGCGCGTTGCTCGGCGCGGCGCTGCTGGCGCTGCTGCCCGAGGCCATGGAGAGTGCCGGGCCCGCGGGGGCGCGTGGGGTGGGCGCGGCGATCCTCATCGGGCTCGGGGTCTTCTTCGTGATCGAGAAGCTCGTGCTGTGGTGGCACTCGCACGAGGAGGCGGAGGATCCGGGCCCGGGGCACGGCCACGCCGGCCATGGACATGGCCACGGGCACGACCACGCCCACGGGCCGGGCGGGCACCCGTCCGGGATCCTCGTGCTCGTCGGGGACAGCATCCACAACGCCCTCGACGGCGTCCTGATCGCCGCCGCCTTCCTCAAGGATCCCACCCTCGGGCTCCTCACCACCTGTGCCGTGGCCGCCCACGAGATCCCGCACCGGGTCGGGGACTTCGCGCTCCTGGTGCACGCCGGGTTCTCGCGGCGGCGGGCGCTGTTTCTGAACCTCGCCACGGGGCTGGCCTCCGTGATCGGGGCGCTCGCGGCCTATCTCGCCCTGGGTCGCGCCCTGGGTGCGCTCCCCTACGCGCTCGCCTTCGCGGCCGCCGGGTTCCTCTACATCGCCGTCGCGGGGCTCATCCCCGGCCTGCAGCGCCGGGCAGACCCGCGGACCAGCGCCATCCAGGTGCTGCTGATCAGCTCAGGGATTGCCGCCATTGCCCTGGCCGAGCGGTTGACGCATCCCTAGCCGCGGAGGGAGGCTGCTCCCTGGCGCTGCGGCGGGGACCGACAAAAAGAGCCCCGCGGGCGCCCGCAGCCCCTTGAATGCACTGCGGTTGTCCCAACAAACCGAGCATCCCGTTCACCCCGGGCCACAAGGCTTCCCATCATGCGCATGGACAAACTGACCAGTCGCTTCCAGCAGGCTCTGAGTGATGCCCAGTCACTGGCCGTCGGCCGTGACCACCAGTTCATGGAGCCCGCCCACGTGCTGCTGTCGCTCCTGGATGGCTCGGGGGGGTCGGTGCGGCCGCTCCTGATGAAGGCGGGGGTCGAGGTCAACAAGCTGCGCGCGGCGCTGCTGAGCAACCTCGACGCGCTGCCCAAGGTGGAGGGCACCCCGGGGGAGGTGCACGTCTCCAACGACCTCAACCGCCTGCTCAACGTCACCGACAAGCTCGCCCAGCAGCGCGGCGACCAGTTCATCTCCAGCGAGCTGTTCGTGCTGGCCTGCTTCGAGGACCGCAGCCTCGGCAAGCTGCTGAAGGACGCCGGCGCGGTGCGCGGGGCGATCGAGAAGGCCATCGAGGAGATCCGCGGCGGCGAGAAGGTCTCCGATCCGAACGCGGAAGAGGGCCGCCAGGCGCTGGAGAAGTACACCGTCGATCTGACCGCACGCGCCTCCTCGGGCAAGCTCGATCCGGTGATCGGCCGCGACGACGAGATCCGCCGCACCATCCAGGTGCTGCAGCGGCGCACCAAGAACAACCCGGTGCTGATCGGCGAGCCGGGCGTCGGCAAGACCGCCATCGTCGAAGGTCTCGCGCAGCGCATCATCAACGGTGAGGTACCCGAGGGACTGAAGAACAAGCGCATCCTCGCCCTCGACATGGGCGCGCTCATCGCCGGCGCCAAGTTCCGCGGCGAGTTCGAGGAGCGCCTCAAGGGCGTTCTCAATGACCTCGCCAAGCAGGAGGGCCAGATCATCCTGTTTGTCGACGAGCTGCACACCATGGTCGGGGCCGGCAAGGCCGAAGGGGCGATGGATGCGGGCAACATGCTCAAGCCGGCCTTGGCGCGCGGCGAGCTGCACTGCGTCGGTGCGACCACGCTGGACGAGTACCGCCAGTACATCGAGAAGGACGCCGCCCTCGAGCGCCGCTTCCAGAAGGTGCTGGTCGACGAGCCCTCGGTCGAGGACACGATCGCGATCCTGCGCGGCCTGAAGGAGCGCTACGAGGTGCACCACAAGGTCGAGATCACCGATCCTGCGATCGTCGCCGCCGCGACCCTCTCGCACCGCTACATCACCGACCGGCAGCTGCCCGACAAGGCCATCGACCTCGTCGACGAGGCCGCCTCGCGCATCCGCATGGAGATCGACTCCAAGCCCGAGTCGCTGGACCGGCTCGAGCGGCGCATCATCCAGCTGAAGATCGAGCAGGAGGCGCTCAAGAAGGAGAAGGACGAGGCCTCGCGCAAGCGCCTCGCCACCCTGGAAGGCTCGCTGGCGACCCTGGAGAAGGAGTACGCCGACCTCGAGGAGGTGTGGAAGGCCGAGAAGGCCTCCCTGCAGGGCACCGCCCACATCCGCGAGGAGCTCGACCGCGCCCGCCTGGAGCTCGACGCGGCGCGCCGCGCCGGCAACCTCGGGCGGATGGCCGAGCTGCAGTACGGCAAGATGCCGGAGCTGGAGAAGCGCCTGGCCGCGGCCGCGGCCGCCGAGGAGACCGCGCCCACGCTGGTGCGCAACAAGGTCACCGAGGAGGAGATCGCCGAGGTGGTCTCCAAGTGGACCGGCATCCCGGTCACCCGCATGCTGCAGGGCGAGCGCGAGAAGCTCCTGCACATGGAGGACGCCCTGGCCAAGCGCGTGGTCGGCCAGGACGAGGCCCTGCGCATCGTCTCCAACGCCATCCGCCGCTCGCGCGCCGGCCTGTCCGATGCGCGCCGGCCGAATGGCTCGTTCCTCTTCCTCGGCCCGACCGGCGTGGGCAAGACCGAGCTGTGCAAGGCGCTCGCCGAGTTCCTGTTCGACACCGAGGATGCGATGGTGCGCATCGACATGTCGGAGTTCATGGAGAAGCACTCGGTGGCGCGCCTGATCGGCGCCCCGCCCGGCTACGTCGGCTACGAGGAGGGGGGCTACCTCACCGAGGCGGTGCGGCGACGCCCCTACGCGGTGATCCTCCTCGATGAGGTCGAGAAGGCGCACCCCGACGTGTTCAACGTGCTGCTGCAGGTGCTCGACGACGGGCGCCTCACCGATGGCCAGGGCCGCACGGTGGACTTCCGCAACACCGTCATCATCATGACCTCGAACCTCGGTTCGCAGGTCATCCAGGAGTTCGCCGGCGAGAAGAACTACGCCAAGATGAAGAGCGCGGTGATGGAGGTGGTGCAGCAGAGCTTCCGCCCCGAGTTCATCAACCGCATCGACGACATCGTGGTCTTCCACCCGCTGGGCACGCGGCAGATCCGCGCCATCGTCGACATCCAGCTGCACTACCTGCGCAAGCGCCTGCAGGAGCGCAACATGGACCTGGCGCTCGATGACAGCGCCCGCGACCTGCTCGGCGAGGCCGGCTTCGACCCGGTGTACGGGGCGCGCCCGCTCAAGCGCGCCATCCAGCAGCAGATCGAGAACCCGCTGGCGCAGCGCATCCTGCAGGGCGAGTTCGTGCCCGGGGACCGCATCCAGGTCAGCTCGCAGGACGGGGAGCTCGGCTTCCGCAAGGCGAAATGAGGCGCGGCCGCGGCCGGTTGCGGCCGCGGCTTGGCTATAATCCCGGTACAACACCACGACACGGATTCCCATGCCGTTCTACGAATACGAGTGCCAGGCCTGCAAGTTCTACACCGAGGTCATGCAGAAGATCGGTGAGGCCCCGCTGACCAAGTGCCCCTCCTGCGGCAAGCGCCGGCTGAAGAAGCTGGTGTCGGCCCCGGTGTTCCGCCTCAAGGGCGGCGGCTGGTACGAGACCGACTTCAAGGGCGAGGGCGAGAAAAAGCGCAACCTGCTCGGCGCCGACAAGGACGAGCCCAAGGGCGGGGCCAAGGAGGAGGGCAAGGCCGACAGCAAGCCCGAGCCCAAGGCCGACGCCAAGGCCGATGCCAAGGCCGATGCCAAGGAGGCCAAGCCGGCGGCGACCCAAGCCAAGGCCGCGCCGCACAAGCCCGCCAAGCGCACGCCCGCGAAGGCGGGGCGCGGCAAGGCGAAGAAGACCGCGGGCAGGGCGCGCCGCTGATGGCCGCCACGCCCAGGCGCGTGTCGCTGCGGCGCTACCTGGTCGCCGGCATCCTGGTCTGGCTGCCCATCCTCGCCACCATCTGGGTGGTGAGCTTCATGCTGCACATCATGGACCGCACGCTGCTGTGGCTGCCGCCCTCCCTGCGGCCGCAGGCCCTGGTGGGTTTCGCGCTGCCGGGCGCCGGGCTGGTGCTGGCTTTCATCGTGGTGCTGCTCACCGGGCTCCTGGTCACCAACCTGATCGGCCGGCGCCTGGTGGTCTGGGGCGAGGACCTGCTGAACCGCATCCCCGTGGTGCGCACCGTGTACGGCGGGGTGAAGAGCTTCGCCGAGAGCGTCCTGTCCCAGTCCAACTCCTTCCGCACCGTGGTGATGCTGGAATACCCGCGCACCGGGGTGTGGAGCATCGGCTTTCTCACCGCCGAGGACGTCCCGGAGGTCAGTGCGCGCCTGGGCGAGCCGCACGTGGCGGTCTACATCTCGGCCGCCCTGAATGCCACCGCCGGCTACCTCGCCATCGTGCCGCGCCGGGCGGTCGTGGTGCTGGACATGTCGGTGGACGAGGCCATGAAGATGGTCATCACCTGCGGCGTCGTGGTGCCGCACCCGGGTCACGCCAGCCTCCACCCCGCCACCGAAAAGCCCGCTGCCTGAGGCTTTTTTAAGCCTTGCGGGGGGGCGGGGGCCTCCGTAACATCGCGCGCCTCATGCGCTCACATTACTGCGGACAGGTTAACGAGAAGCTGCTCGGCCAGACGGTCACCGTCGCCGGCTGGGTCCATCGGCGGCGCGACCACGGCGGGGTGATCTTCGTCGACGTGCGCGACCGCGACGGCCTGCTGCAGGCGGTGTTCCACCCCGATGCGGCGGCCCTGTTCAGGGAAGCGGAGAAGCTGCGCAACGAGTTCGTGGTGCGCCTGAACGGGGAGGTGCGCGAGCGCCCGGCCGGCACGGTCAACACCCAGCTCGCCTCCGGGCGGGTGGAGCTGTTCGTGCGCGAGCTGGAGGTGCTGAACCGCTCCGAGCCGCTGCCGTTCCAGCTCGACGAGCACGTCGGCGAGGAAGTGCGCCTGCGTTACCGCTACCTGGACCTGCGGCGCGCGGAGATGAACCAGCGCCTGCGCCTGCGCCACCGCATCACGCGGGCGATGCGCAGCTACCTCGACGGGCATGGCTTCGTGGACATCGAGACGCCGATGCTCACCAAGGCGACCCCGGAAGGGGCGCGCGACTACCTGGTGCCGAGCCGCACGCACGCCGGCAAGTTCTTTGCCCTGCCGCAGTCCCCGCAGATCTTCAAGCAGCTGCTGATGATCGCCGGCTTCGACCGCTACTATCAGATCGTGCGCTGCTTCCGCGACGAGGACCTGCGCGCCGACCGGCAGCCGGAGTTCACGCAGCTGGACATCGAGACCTCGTTCCTCGCGCAGGCGGACATCATGGCGCTCATGGAGGGCCTGATGCGCGAGCTCTTTCGGGAGGTGCTCGAGGTCGAGCTGCCCGATCCCTTCCCGCGCCTGAGCTACGCGGAGGCCATGCGCCGCTTCGGCTCGGACAAGCCGGACCTGCGCCTGGCGCTGGAGCTCACCGACGTGGCCGACCTGGTCGCCGCGTGCGACTTCAAGGTGTTCGCGGGCCCGGCACGCGATCCGCACGGCCGCGTGGCCGCGCTGCGCGTCCCGGGCGGGGCGGCCATGCCGCGCTCGCAGATCGATGAGTGCACCGCCTTCGTGGCGCGCTACGGCGCCAAGGGGCTGGCTTACATCAAGGTGAACGAGCGCGCCAAGGGGCGCGATGGCCTGCAGTCCCCGATCACCAAGTTCCTGAGCGACGAGGCCCTGAACGGTATCCTGCAGCGCACGCTGGCCGCGGACGGGGACCTCATCTTCTTCGGCGCCGACACCGCCAAGGTGGTCAGCGACGCCCTGGGCGCCCTGCGCCTGAAGGTCGGCGCGGACCTGAAGCTCACCGAGAATGCCTGGCGTCCCCTGTGGGTGACCGACTTCCCGATGTTCGAGTGGGACGCGGACGCCAAGCGCTGGGTGGCGATGCACCACCCCTTCACCGCGCCGGTCAGCGACGATGCCGCCGCGCTGCGCGCCGCCCCGCAGGCGGCGCTCGCCAAGGCCTACGACATGGTGCTGAACGGCTCGGAGATCGGCGGCGGCTCGGTGCGCATCCACCGCCAGGAGATGCAGTCGACCGTGTTCGACCTGCTCGGCATCGCCAGCGAGGAGGCGCAGAAGAAGTTCGGCTTCCTGCTCGATGCCCTCAGGTACGGCGCCCCGCCGCACGGGGGCATCGCCTTCGGGCTCGACCGCCTGGCGATGCTCATGGCCGGCGCGGACAGCATCCGCGAGGTGATCGCCTTCCCGAAGACCCAGACCGCGGCCGACCCGCTCACGGATGCGCCCACCGAGGTCAGCGAGGCGCAGCTGCGCGAACTGCACGTGCGGGTACGCGTGCCGCAGGCCTGACGCTCATGCGCGGCCTCGCATCCTGAAGGGGCGGCACGGGCCATGGCGCACGTCGTCTATGTGCACGGCCTGTGGATGCCCGGTGATGAGTCGCTGATGCTGCGCCGCCGCCTGGCGGCGGACTTCGGACTGACCCTGCACCCCTTCCGCTACCTCGCCACCGCCACGATGAGCACCATCACCGCGCGGCTGGAGGGATTCGTGCGCGAGCTGGACCTGCCGGCGGTGCACTTCGTGGGCCACAGCCTCGGGGGGCTGGTCATCCACCGCTTCCTCGAGCAGTACCCCGGGCAGCCGCCGGGCAACGCGGTCTTCCTCGGCACGCCCTGCGTGGGCAGCCTCGCCGCCGAGCGTGCGGCGCGCTTCGGCCCGGTGGCGCACCTGATGGGCCGCTCCGTGGCCGAGGAGCTGCTGCGGCACCGTGCGCGCCACTGGGCACAGCCGCGCGCGCTCGGCATCATCGCCGGCACGCAGTCGATCGGCATGGGGCAGCTGCTGGCGGACTTCGCCGAGGCCAACGATGGCACCATCGCGGTGTCGGAGACGCGCATGCCCGGGGCCACCGACCATATCGAGCTGCCGGTCAGCCACCTCGGCATGCTCATGTCGGTGCGCGTGGCACGCGAGACGGGACTGTTCCTGACGCAAGGCCACTTCTCCCTGCGCTAGCCCTGCGACAGCAGGTCCTTCAGGCGGTACAGCGCCTCGAGCGCCGCCTTCGGGGTGAGCTCATCCGGCTGCACGGCCTCGAGTGCGGCCCGCAGCTGCGCATCGCGGGCGCGGTCGTCCGGCGGGTACAGCGGCAGCTGTCCTTGGCTGCCGGCGCCGTCCAGGCGCGAGCGGTCGCGCTCGGCCTCCAGTCCCTCCAGATAGGCGCGTGCCTGGGCAATGACGCTGCGCGGCACCCCGGCCAGCTGGGCGACCTGCAGCCCGTAGCTGCGGTTGGCGGGCCCGTCCTTGACCGCGTGCAGGAACACGATGCCGTCGCCGTGCTCGGTGGCATCCAGGTGCACGTTGGCGCAGCCCTCGACCTCGCCGGCGAGCGCGGTGAGCTCGAAGTAGTGGGTGGCGAAGAGGGTGGGCGCGCGGATGCGCGTGGCGATATCGCGCGCCATGGCCCAGGCGAGCGAGAGCCCGTCGAAGGTGCTGGTGCCGCGGCCGATCTCGTCCAGCAGGATGAGGCTGCGCTCGGTGGCGTTGTTAAGGATGTTGGCCGCCTCGGTCATCTCCACCATGAAGGTCGAGCGGCCCCCGGCGAGGTCGTCGCCGGCGCCGATGCGGGTGAAGATGCGGTCGAGCGGCCCGAGCACCGCCCGCCTGGCCGGCACGTAGCTGCCGACGTGGGCGAGGAGCGCAATGAGCGCGGCCTGGCGCATGTAGGTGGACTTACCGCCCATGTTGGGGCCGGTGATGATGAGCATGCGCCGCCCGGCATCGAGCCGCAGGTCGTTGGGCACGAAGGCAGCGTCGGTGAAGCGCTCGACCACCGGGTGCCGGCCCGCCTCGATGTGCAGCACCGCTTCCGTGGACAGCTCGGGGCGCGCCCAGTCGAGGCTGACGGCGCGCTCGGCCAGGGCGGCGAGCGCATCCAGCTCCGCCAGGGCGGCCGCCGTGCTCTGCAGCGGGCCGAGCTCCCCGATGAGGCGGGTCAGCACCTCGTCGTAGATCTGCCGCTCGCGCGCCAGGGCCTTCTCGCGCGCCCCGAGCACCTTGTCCTCGAAGCCCTTCAGCTCCGCGGTGATGAAGCGCTCGGCGGACTTCACCGTCTGGCGGCGGATGTAGTCCTTCGGCACCCGCTCGGCGTCGCGCCGCGAGACCTCGATGAAGAAGCCCTGCACGCGGTTGTAGCCGAGCTTGAGGGCGGCCAGCCCGGAGCGCTCGCGCTCGCGCTTCTCCAGGTCGAGCAGGAACTCGTCGGTGTGCGTGGCGATGCGCCGCAGCTCGTCGAGCTCCGCGTCGTAGCCGCCGGCGATCACGTCCCCGTCGCGCAGTAGCACGCTGGGTTCCGCGGCGATGGCGCCCTCGAGCAGCGCGACGGCCGCCTCGTGGGTGCCGGTGCGGGCGCGCAGGCCCTGCAGCAGCGGCGCTTCCAGTGCCGCCATCGCCGCATGCAGCCGCGGCAGCACCCTGAGCGAGGCGCGCAGCGCGGTGAGTTCGCGCGGGCGCACCGAGCGCAGCGCGACGCGCGCCAGGATGCGCTCCACGTCGCCGACGCCCTGCAGCTGCGCGCGCACCTCCTCGAAGCGCCGCCCCTCGATGAGCGCCCCGAGTGCATCGTAGCGTTCGCGCAGCAGCCCATGGACCGCGAGCGGGCGGGTGAGCCAGCGCCGCAGCTGCCGTGCGCCCATGGCGGTGGCGCACACGTCCAGCACCGCCAGCAGCGTGCGCTCCTCGTTGCCGCTCAGGCTGGCATCCAGCTCCAGGTTGCGGCGGCTCGCCGCATCCAGCAGCAGCGCCTCGCCGCGGGCCTCGACGCGCAGCGCGCGGATGTGCGGCACGGCGGATTTCTGGGTATCGCGCACGTACTGCAGCAGCGCCCCGGCGGCACAGGTCGCCAGCGGCAGCTCCTCCGCGCCGAAGCCCTTCAGGTCGCGCGTGCCGAGCTGCTCGGCCAGCAGGCGCTGCGCGCTCGCGTGCTCGAACTGCCAGGGCGGCCGGGGGCGCAGCGCCAGGCGCAGTCGCTCGAGGTCGGGCTGTTCACCGCCCTCGGCGGTGAGCAGTTCCGCGGGCCTCAGCCGCTCGATCTCGCCGGCGAGCGTGCCGGCGCCTTCGCCTTCCAGCACGCTGAAGCGCCCGGCGGCCAGGTCCAGCCAGGCGAGGCCGAAGCGCGCCCCGTCGCGCGCCACCGCGGCCACCAGCGTGTCGGTGCGCTCATCCAGGAGGGCCGCGTCGGTGACGGTCCCGGGGGTGACCACGCGCACGACCTGCCGCTCGAGCGGTCCCTTGGACTTCGTGTCGCCCAGCTGCTCGCAGATCGCCACGCTCTCGCCCTTGCGGACCAGGCGCGCCAGGTAATTGTCCGCGGCGTGGAAGGGCACGCCTGCCATCGGAATGGGGGCCCCCGCAGACTGCCCGCGGGCGGTGAGCGTGATGTCCAGCAGCGCGGCGGCGCGGCGTGCGTCCTCGTAGAACAGCTCGTAGAAATCGCCCATGCGATAGAAGAGGAGCGTGTCGGGGTACTGGCCCTTGATGCGCAGGTACTGCTGCATCATCGGCGTATGGGCCGACACGGCGGGGTCTGTCAGGTTCAAGCGTCTGTGCTTCCCGTGGCGCTCGCCCGGCGACGGTCCCCCGCGTCCGCGATGCGGGCCGCGGCCGGCGGGCGGCCGGCGGGACCGCCTCGCGGCGGACGGCGGAAGAATAACCGGGGCAGGGTGCCTCAGTCGCCCCTGCGCGCACTGGGGCTCGGGCGCGCCCCGCCCCCACGACCGCGGGCCTGCTCCTCAGCGGGGGCTGGCGGGCATGGCGCGGGGCGCGTCCTCCCTGGCCGGCGTGCCGGGAACCGGTGCCGGTGGGGCGCGGAATTTCCGGCGCAGTGCGGGCGGGTAGTCCTGGATGAGGCCGGGCTGCGAGGCATCGATGCCGCCGAGCGCGTAGGTGCGGTTGCACAGCTCCTGCGCCAGCACCGCCCGGTCGGCGCAGTGCGGCAGCTCCTCGTACGGGATCGGGCGTCCGACGACCATGCGCACGGGCTGCTTCCGCCGGCGCACGTTCTCCCCGATCAGCATGCCCCAGCGCAGCGCCACGCTCACGTGGCTCACCATCTGGAAGAGGCGGCTGTTCTGCCCTTCGAACCAGACGGGCAGCACCGGCGAGCGGGTGCGCGTGAGCAGCTGCGCGGCGAAGGGGTGCCAGAAGACATCCATCGCCTGCGTGCGCCCGAGCGGGTCGAAGGAGGTCGAGATGCCCCCGGCGGGCAGGATGATCACCACCCCGCCGTCCTCGAGCATGCGCCGGGCCTCGGCGCGGGCAGCGAGGTTGTTCCTCTGCGCCGCCCGGGTGCCGGCAAAGTCCACCTCGATCGCCTGGTGGGCCATCTCGGGCACACAGCGGCCATCGCTCAGCATGATCTTGAAATCCGGGCGCACCTGGCTGACCAGCCACCCCAGCAGCAGGCCGTCGACGATGCCGAAGGGGTGGTTCGAGACCACCAGCAGCGCGCCGGTGCGCGGGATATGGCGGATCTGCGCAGGGTCCAGCTCCGCCCTGATGCCGAACAAGCGCACCGCATCGTTCCAGAACTCCTCCGGACGGCGCGGCTGGCCGCGATACTGCTCGTAGCGCTTCTGCAGGTGCCGCTGTCCTGAGAATTGCTCGAGGAGGCGGATCAGGACCCGCTGCGCGCGCGTCACCGTCGGGTCGGACATCGTATAGGGCGCGGTCTGCATGGCGGTCCCTGTGCCGCTGCTGCGAGGCAGTCGACATTAGGGATGAGAATCACTACGCTTTTATGAAAGTGCGACCCGGCCGGCGAGCACTTCGCCACGATCGGGCGTGTCCGCTGCCTCGAGCAGTTCCAGGCAAGGATTTGCGCGCATGGTCCATGACCCCGAGCTCTACGAACTCAGTGCACGGGTGGGCCAGAAGCTGCGCGCCGCCGAGCGGCGCGTGGTGACCGCCGAGTCCTGCACCGCCGGCTGGGTGGCCAAGGTACTCACCGACGTCCCGGGCAGCTCGCAGTGGTTCGAGTGTGGCTACGTGACGTACTCGGACGCGGCCAAGCGGCGCGATCTGGGGGTGGCCGAGCGCACGCTGGCCACCTTCGGCGCGGTCAGCGAGCAGACGGTGCGCGAGATGGCCGAGGGCGCGCTGCGAATCTCCGGGGCGAACGTCGCCTTATCGGTGAGCGGCATCGCCGGCCCCGACGGTGGCAGCGCCGCCAAGCCGGTGGGCACGGTCTGGTTCTGCGCGGCGGCACGGGCCGGCCAGGCGATCGACATCATTGCCGAGGAAAAGCACTTCGGCGGCGACCGCCAGGCGGTGCGCAGCCTGGCGGTCCGGCACGCGCTGCGGCTGATCCTGCGCCTGGACCTGCCGGTGCGGCCCGAGGCGGTGACCGCCGCGCGCCCTTGAGCGAATCCGGGCCGAAACGCCGACCGTCCGGCGGGCTGCGGCTGTTCTTCGCCCTCTGGCCCGCCGCCGAGGAGCGGCGTGCTCTGACACAGGCGGCCGCCGCCGCAGTGGCCGCCAGCGGCGCGCGGCCCATCCCCGAGGGCAACCTGCACCTGACCCTGGCGTTTCTCGGCAACGTCGAGCGCGCGCGCCTGGGCTCGCTGCGCGCGCTGGCCCGCACATGGGTCCCGCCCGCATCAGCGCCGCCCCTTCGACTGCGCTTCGAGACGCTGCAGCACTGGCACCGGCCGCAGATCCTGTGCGCGACCGCCGTGCAGGCATCCGGTGCCGCCGCACTGGCGGTGCGCATCCGCGAGTCGGCGCGTGCCGCGGGATTCTCCCCGGATCTCAAGCCCTTCCAGGCGCATGTCACCGTGGCGCGCCAGGTGGCGCAGGCGCCGGAAGAGCAGCCGATGCCGCCGGTGAGCTGGAACTGCAGCGCCTTCGCACTGGTGGTGAGCACGACCGGCGCAGAAAGCGGCTCCGTATACAGTGTCCTCGAAACCTACCCACTGGATGGACCGGATAATGCGCACAAATAAGCGCGAAACAGCCGCCGCTGCGTGCACCGGCGGACAATTCTTTATGTGATAATTGCGCGCACAAAATCCTCCTCCCCGCCGCAAGGGAACACCGCAGATGGAAGACAACCGCAAGAAGGCGCTCGCAGCCGCACTCGGCCAGATCGAAAAGCAGTTCGGCAAGGGCTCGGTGATGCGCTTAGGGGATGCCAGTGCCAGCTACGACGTCGAGGCGGTTTCCACCGGCTCGCTCGGCCTGGACATCGCGCTCGGCATCGGCGGGCTGCCACGCGGTCGCGTGATCGAGATCTTCGGCCCGGAATCCTCCGGCAAGACCACGCTCACGTTGCAGGTGATCGCCGAGGTGCAGCGGCTCGGCGGCACGGCCGCCTTCGTGGACGCCGAGCACGCGCTCGACCCCGCCTACGCCGAGAAGCTCGGCGTGAACATCAACGAGCTCCTGGTCTCCCAGCCGGACACCGGCGAGCAGGCCCTGGAGATCACCGACATGCTGGTGCGCTCCAGCGCCATCGACATCGTCGTGGTCGACTCGGTGGCCGCCCTGACGCCCAAGGCCGAGATCGAGGGCGAGATGGGGGAGATGCAGGTCGGGCTGCAGGCGCGCCTGATGTCGCAGGCCCTGCGCAAGCTCACCGGCAACATCAGCCGCTCGAACACCATCGTCGTGTTCATCAACCAGATCCGCATGAAGATCGGGGTCATGTACGGGAACCCCGAGACCACCACCGGCGGCAACGCGCTGAAGTTCTACTCCTCGGTGCGCCTGGACATCCGCCGCATCGGCGCGATCAAGAGCGGCGAGGAAGTCACCGGCAACATGACCCGCGTCAAGGTGGTGAAGAACAAGGTCGCCCCGCCGTTCCGCGAGGCGGAGTTCGAGATCATGTACGGCGCGGGCATCTCGCGCGAGGGCGAGATCATCGAGCTCGCCAGCGCCCAGGGCATCATGGAGAAGTCCGGCGCCTGGTACTCCTACAAGGGCAACCGCATCGGCCAGGGCAAGGACAATGCGCGCGCCTTCCTCCAGGCCAACAAGGAGCTGGCGCGGGAGATCGAGGACCAGGTGCGGGCCAAGCTGCTGCCGGTCCGCGAGCGGCGCCCCGAGGCGGCGGTCAAGACCGCCTGAGCGCGCCGGGCGGCGACCGCGCGGTCAGCCGCCGCCGATAGGCTTGCCGCTGCGCTGCAGGCGCTCGGCGTATTCCTTGGCGTCGTGCTCGGCCAGATCCGCCTGCTCGGCCGTGAGGCAGACCTTCTTCGGCGCCAGGCGGGTGCCGATCTGGTCCTCCTTGCGGCAATACACCCGGTCATTGCCGGCCATCTCGGGCTTGTAGCCCCGGGAGATCATTTTTCTATCGATGGCCGCCGTTGCGGCCGCCGCTGAGGCCGCACTGGCATTGCTGGCCGGCGCCGCCGCCGGTGCCGCTGCGGCCGGCGGAGCACTGGCCGGGGTGGCAGGGGCCGCAGAGGGCGTGGCGACAGGCGGAGTCTGTGCCCCGGCGGTGGCGAGCGCCCCGAGGGCCATACACCCCAGTACGATGGATATGACACGCATGCGATACCCCTCCTGCAGTGATCCGGCGTCGCACCATGACGGTGCGCCGGCCCCACTATACTGACTGCGATGCCGCCCCGCAGCCCGTCCCAGCGCCCCATCCAGACCGATGACCCGGTGGCCATCCGCCTGGCGGCCGTTGCCCTCCTGGCGCGCCGGGACTTCTCGGCCGAGGAACTGCGGCGCAAGTTGCTGGACCGGGGGTTCGCGGAGGGGGCGGTACGGGCGGTGCTGGGAGAGCTCTCCGGCGCGGGGCTGCTGGATGAGGCACGGTACGTGGAGAGTTATGTGCGGGCGCATGTCGGGCGCGGCCACGGACCGGCGCGCATCAGGGCGGATCTGCGCCGAAACGGCGTTCCGGACACCCTGATCGAGGCGGCCCTGGACCCGGTCGACTGGCTGGAGCTGGCGCGCAAGGTCCGCAGGGCCAAGTTTGGCGCCCGATCGCCGCAGGATTGGACCGAAAAGGCACGGCAAGCCCGTTTTTTGCAGTACCGGGGCTTTTCAGCGGATCATATCCGCTCGGCCACCGGCGCCGACCCCGACCTGGATTGAAGGTATCTTGAGCAAGCCCACCTACATGAGCGCTGCGGACGTGCGCAGCGCCTTCCTGCAGTTCTTCCGCGCGCACAACCACATCATCGTCCCCTCCAGTCCCCTGGTGCCGGGGAACGACCCGACGCTGCTCTTCACCAACGCCGGCATGGTGCAGTTCAAGGACGTGTTCCTGGGCAAGGAGCAGCGCGACTATCTGCGCGCGGCCTCCAGCCAGCGCTGCGTGCGCGCCGGCGGCAAGCACAACGACCTGGAGAACGTCGGCTACACCTCCCGGCACCACACCTTCTTCGAGATGCTGGGAAACTTCTCCTTCGGCGACTACTTCAAGCGCGAGGCGATCCACTTCGCCTGGGACTTCCTCATCTACAACCTGCGCCTGGATCCGAAGCGGCTGTGGTGCACGGTGTACCGCGACGATGACGAGGCCGCGGACATCTGGCTGAAGGATATCGGCATCAGCCCGCAGCGCTTCTCGCGGCTGGGCGAGTCATCGAACTTCTGGGCCATGGGCGACACCGGCCCCTGCGGCCCGTGCAGCGAGATCTTCTACGACCACGGGCCGGAGATTGCCGGCGGCCCGCCCGGCTCGCCGGACGAGGACGGGGACCGCTTCGTCGAGATCTGGAACCTGGTGTTCATGCAGTTCGAGCGCTCGGGCAACGGCACGCTGACGCCGCTGCCCAAGCCCTCGGTCGATACCGGCATGGGGCTGGAGCGGATCACCGCGGTCATGCAGGGCGTGCACTCCAACTACGACATCGACCTGTTCAAGGCGCTGATAGCGGCGGCCGGCAAGCTCGCGGGCACGACGGTGCTGACGTCGAACTCGCTGCGCGTCATCGCCGACCACATCCGTGCCTGCGCCTTCCTCGTGGTCGACGGCGTGCTGCCCTCCAACGAGGGCCGCGGCTACGTGCTGCGCCGGATCATCCGCCGTGCCATCCGCCATGGCTACAAGCTCGGCATCCAGGAGCCGTTCTTCTACAAGCTGGTGCCCGTGCTCGTGCAGGAGATGGGCGAGGCCTACCCTGAGCTGGTGCGCGGCCGGGCGCACGCCGAACGCGTCCTCAAGCAGGAGGAGGAGCGCTTCGCCGAGACCCTGGCCAACGGCATGGTGCTGCTGGAGGGCGCGATCCGCGCCCTGCGCGGCGAGAAGGTGATCGACGGCGACACGGTCTTCAAGCTGTACGACACCTTCGGCTTCCCGATGGACCTGACCGCGGACATCGCGCGCGAGCGCGGGCTGTCGATCGATGAGGCGGGCTTCGAGGCGGCCATGGAGGAGCAGCGCCGGCGCTCGCAGCAGGCCAGCAAGTTCGGCGTCGACCTGCGCGGCGGCGCCGCGATCGATGCGCGCACCAGCTTCCAGGGCTACGAGCGCCTCAGTGCCAGTGGCCGCGTCGTGGCGCTGCTGCGCAACGGCGCGCCCGTGGAGGCGCTGGCGACGGGCGAGGAGGGCGAGGTGGTGCTGGACCGCACGCCTTTCTACGCCGAGTCCGGCGGCCAGGTGGGCGATGCCGGGGAACTGACTTCCGCGGCTGCGCGCTTCGTGGTGGCCGATACCCAGAAGCGCGGAGCGGCGCATGCGCACCACGGCAAGCTGGCGGAAGGCGCGATCAAGCTAGGCGACGAGCTTCTGGCCGAGGTCGACGGGCCGCGTCGCCAGGCGACCGCGCTCAACCACAGCGCCACGCACCTCCTGCACGCGGCGCTGCGCAGGGTGCTGGGGACCCACGTGCAGCAGAAGGGCTCGCTGGTGGCCCCTGACCGCCTGCGCTTCGACTTCGGACACTTCCAGCCGCTGACGCCCCTGGAGCTGCGCGAGATCGAGCGGCTGGTGAACGCCCAGGTGCGCGCAAACGCACCGACCGAGACGCGGCTGATGGAGTACGAGGCGGCGGTGGCCGGCGGGGCGATCGCCCTGTTCGGCGAGAAGTACGACAAGGACGTGCGTGTGCTGCGCATGGGGGATTTCTCCATGGAGCTGTGCGGCGGCACGCACGTCGCACGGGCCGGCGACATCGGCCTGTTCAAGATCGTCAGCGAGAGCGGGGTCGCCTCCGGCGTGCGCCGCATCGAGGCGCTCACCGGCAGCGAGGCACTGAACTACGTCGAGCGGAACGACGACCTGGTGAAGGACCTGGCGGGCCTGGTGCGTGGCTCACGCGATGAGCTCGCCGAGAAGGTGCGTGAGCAGTTCGAGCGCACACGGCAGCTGGAACGTGAAGTCCGCGCGCTCAAGGACCGCCTCGCCTCGGGCAAGGGGCTGGACCTTGCGGCCAATGCCGTCGAGGTCAATGGCGTCAAGGTCGTCGCGACCAAGGTCGACGGGGCCGACGCCGGTTCGCTGCGCGCGGCCGTGGACGAGCTCAAGGAGCGGCTGAAGGCCGCGGTGATCGTGCTGGCCAGCGTCGAGGGCCCGACCAAGGTGGTGCTGGTCGCCGGGGTGACGGCAGGTGAGACGGCGCGCATCAAGGCCGGCGAGCTGGTCGGCGCCGTCGCGGCCTTGATCGGCGGACGTGGCGGTGGCCGTGCGGACTTTGCCCAGGCCGGCGGCAGCAAGCCCGAAGCACTCGATGCCGCGCTGAACTCGGTCGAGGAGTTCGTGCGCACCCGCCTGAGCGTGTAATCGGCGGCCGCTTTGTTTTGCCGCTCGTGCGGCGCTTGAGTATCATGGCCGCCCGCATTCGGTGGCCGCTCTCAGCGGCTCCCGTAACTCTCTGAATCACAAGAGTTTACGACAAGCGGAGAGATGGCCGAGTGGTCGAAGGCGCACCCCTGCTAAGGGTGTAAGGGTCAAAAGCCCTTCGAGGGTTCGAATCCCTCTCTCTCCGCCAATTACTCGTCTCAGGCCGTTCCAAGGCGTCTCACACGCCGGATGGCAGCGGGAAGTTGAGAACTCGGGTTCTCCCGGTGTTTGCCGTGTAGTCCTCTCGGGCCGAAATGCCTAGTGAGCTGAAGAGCTCGCGGATCACCGTTTCTTCCTCGCTTCCTGCGGGCGGGAAAAAGGAAGCCTCAAAGCTGCCGTGATCATCGCGGCTTATCGAAAAGCCATCGTCCGTGTAGCGAAGAGTGAGTGTGACGGACCGGAGCTTTGGATCCTGCTCGAGCTTGGCAATTTGTGCATCGAGGTCACCGAAGTCTGTGTAAGACGGCAAGCAACAGACCTAAGGTAGAGGTCCATCGACCGTACAAGCCCATTTTGGTAAGACCTCAGGAAATTGAGGAACCACCAGCTGCGTGGAGCCGTCGCCGTAAGTGCATCGGGCCGTCACCACGGCGGATCGGGATGGCTGCGCGCTATCCGCGCGCCCCCCATGCCGACAGCGGCGGCTCCGGCTCGGAAGAGGGTGATGAAAAGAGACAGGGACACCCGATGGTGTCCCTGTCACTTGCGGCGGCCTCGTCAGCCGGCGGTCAGCACAGTACGACGGAGACGGCGAGACCGCCTTCCGATGTCTCCTTGTACTTCGAGTTCATCTCCTTCGCGGTCAGCGCGAGCGCGCTGATGGTCGTATCGAAGTCGACGCGCCGGTTGAACGGGACCTCGTTGCTGGCAATCTCGTAGCCGATCCAGGACTTCACGGCACCGAACGCACAGCGTTCGATGCACGGCACCTGCACGAAGCCGGCGACCGGATCGCAGGTCATGCCGAGGTGATGCTCGATCGAGCTCTCGGCTGCGTTGGCGACGACCTGGGGCGGCGCATCCATCGCCGAGGCAATGAAGGCGGCACCCATGCCCGAGGCGATGCCGATCTCAGCCTGGCAGCCGCCCTCCGCGCCGGCCAGCGTCGCATTGTGCTTGCCGAGATACCCGACCACCGCCGCCGACAGCAGGCCGTCGCGTATCTTCTGCTGCGACAGCTTCTTGCCACCCTCACTCAACGAATACAGCACCGCCGGTATCACGCCCGCCGAGCCGCCGGTCGGGGCGGTGACCACGAGGCGACCGCGGGCGTTCTCCTCGGAGCCGGCGAGCGCATATGCCGACACCTTGCCGATCGCCCGCTGCGCCTCACCGGGATCATCGGAGGCGCGTTTGAGCACTTCGCCGGCCTTGGTCTTGAGCTTGATGGGACCGGGCAGCGTGATGGTCGGCGCGGCGAGTCCCGACTTGACGATGTTCGTCATGGCCAGGGCGATCTTGTCGAGGAAGGCATTGATATCAGCCTCGCTCTTTCCGGAGACAGAGACCTCGTTGGCCATCGCAACCTGTGCGAAGGTGAGCTTGTTCTTGTTCGCGTGGTCGACGAACTCCTTCATGGTCGCATAGGGATATTTCGGCGTGCCCTTCTTGGGCGGCGTGTATCCCTTCCACTCGATGAAGCCGCCACCGACGGAGTAGTACTCCTGCTCGAGCAGGGTCTTGTCGCCGGCCATCAGCGCGCAGGTCATCGTGTTGGGATGCGGGAAGTCGCCCTTCGGCGCATCGTAGATGATGTCCTTCAGGGAGACGTTGAAGCCCTTGCCGAGCTTCACCGGGAAGACCTGGTCGGGCTTCGCGGCAAGTTCATCCAGGAAGGCCGGATCGACGGTCGCCGGTTCCTTGCCGACGATGCCGGCGAGCGCGGCCCGCTCGGTCCCGTGGCCCTTGCCGGTGGCCGACAGGCTGCCGAACAGGTGAACCTTCAAGGCCGTCGCCTGGTCGAGCTGCGCTGCCGGAAGCTTGGTGCAGCGCTGGTAGAAGTCGTAGGTGATTCGCATCGGCCCGATCGTGTGAGAGGACGACGGACCTGGCCCCACCTTGTACATCTCGTCGACGACGGTGAGCACCGGACCCTTGGAGGTCTTGTTCAGCGCAAGGTCAGGCGAGAGCTTCGTGCCGTTGGGCTTTCCCGCCGGGGCAGCCGGCGGGGTCTGCGCGCCGGCCGGGATCGGATTCCCCGTCAGCGCCGCGACCGAGGTCGCCAGCGCAGTGCGCATCAGGAAGGCGCGCCGGTCCCAACCCTCGGGCACCTCGTGCTGCTTCGAAAGATCCCCAGGCGCTGGTGCGTTGCGCCCATCCTTAGTGTTGTCGGACATGGCAGGCCTCCACGGCTTATGGTTTGTGCTCAAACAGGGCGGTAGCTTCGACTGCCTGCCACCCCGGAATGTTGGATCTGCGATCCCCCGATCTCGACTCCATCGGCAAGCCTAGCTCACGCTCATCATGGAATGAGGTCCTTTCCGTCCAGTAATGTCTAGCTTGTCTCGGTGAAGGTCTACTGCCTCTTTGGGAAGGTCCGGCCCCGTTCCGGCGGGAGCGCCGGCAGCGGACTTCGCCGCCCGCTAAGCGGCTGAAAGATCCGGGTAACGGGAGGGTGGAGAGGCGGAACGGTCAGAAAGCGAGGACGGCCTGGATCATCGGCACCCAGGCGGTCATGCCGGCGGTGTATGGGGTGAAGGTGCCGCTGTAGGGCACCTTGACCGTCCGCAGGAGCTCGCCGGTGAGCCACATCCGTTCGGTCGGCAGGAAATACCACTTGGCGCCGGCACCGGCTTCCCAGGAGTTGCCGAACTGGCCGAACACAGCCGAGCCGCGGCCATAGACCATTAGCGTCTTGGGGATGACGAACCCGCCGGCCACCAGCTCAAAGCCATGGTCGAATGTCGATGACACCGGTATCGGGCCGTCGGCGAGGAAGTTATCCAGCCAGCGGAAGTAGTACTGGCCGTTCACGGCCCAGCCGTTCCACTTGACGCCCCAGTCGAGCGCCAGCATGCGGTACGTGGCCTTGTCCACGGTGACACCCGGGGCGAACGCACCGGTGGAGAACGTGAGAACTCCGTCGGAGTTGTACATCGAGGTGTTCTCGGGAGCGGACTGGTCGAGGTTCGAGAAACGGTCCTCCCGGGACTGGGTAAACGCGCCGCCGAGTCTCACGCGGACGTTGTCGGAGGCGAAATAGTCGTCGTACATGTTGCGCGACTTGCCGGGCGGGCCGTAATCGCCCAGCGGCTCCCACCAGAGGCTGCCGGAATAGAGCAGGTCGGTGTCGATCTTGTTCGCCGAGATGTTCAGGGTGTTGAGGCCATTGCCAACGAACGCCAGGTAGTAGAGCCCCTTGCTCAGCTCACCATTGGCCCACATGCCCTGGGTGAAGCCCGGACGGAAGAAGTTGTCCGCCATGGTCCGGTCGATCGCCTGGAAGAACGGGAAGGTATTGACCAGTGACCGGCTGCCCGGAACCCCCGTGTAACCCCCGGTGAGCGTGAAGGCCTTGTTGAACACCCAGCCGATGTTTCCGGCCACGACGATCGAGGCGGCCCCGGCGGACGTCCAGACGGTCGAGCTGTAGCGCAGCCTCGGGTCGAAGATGTAGCCGCCGAGGATGAACATCGTGCGGTTGACCGTGATGTCGTTGCGCTTGTTGACATCGCGCACCACGCCCAGGTGGTCGGTATACGTGTCGTTGGCCGAGGTCGTGTTGAGGTAGCGCAGCTGGGTGTTGAGGTTGAACTTCAGCAGGAAGGGGACGCTCGCATCGTTAGGCGTCTGCCAGACGACGATCCCGTCCTGGTAACGCTCGTCCAATCCCTTCGGGCCGGGTGCGGCCGCCTGGGCCGATGCGTTGCCCGTATTCACCGCCGTCAGCGGCGCGTTCGCCGCGGCACCCGCGGAACCCGCCTGGGTGCCCGCCGCAGCCGCTGCTGCTGCCGCGGGCGTGCCCGGTGAGGGCGCGTTCGCCGCGGCCTGGGTCTGGAGCTGGCGCTGCAAGCTGTCGAGCTTTTCCATCAGCGTCTTCTGCTGCTCCTCCATCTTGCGCAGCTGGTCGTGAGCGGCGGCGTTCTCGGCCTTCATGTCCGCTACTTCCTTTTCCAGCTCGGTGAGCTTGGAAGTGGCAGCCGCACCGTCGGCGGGAGAAGAAGGTGTCTGTGCGGAAACCGCGCCCGGATCCATTGCCGCCAGGCTGGCCGCGGTGAGGAGCGCGAGTCTGAGGTATGCGGCGGGTTTCAGCATGAATGTCTTGAGTTCAGCATGCAATGGTCGAGTGCCGGACAACTCTCGTCATCTCTCGCGGACGGCGCCACGCCGGAGGCGAACCGGTGCGCGGACGAAGAATCGCACGATGGCATTGCACGCGAAAGAGATTTCTCTCGCCGGCCAGCGCAGTGAACGACCGGGCCAGGCGCGCTGGAATTGCACGGGCGGATGGCTGCCGAGCTACCACTCAGCAGTGTCCGGTGGGGCGCCGGCGACCGGCCGGTGTTGCCGGAGCCGCGGGATCGACTTGAGGCAGGGCGCTCGCGCCTTCTCACTCGGTGCGGCCCGCGCGGACCGCAGCCTATCGAAATCGCTTGGGGATCCAACGGTTACGGTCACCCCGGCTCGGTCCGCCGGTCCCGCGCCGCCGACTGGATTTCTGACACTTCGTCAGCCCTGGCCGTGCAGCTCGCCAGGACGAAGGACGCACAGGACACGCACAGATCGCTTCGGACCGCGATGTCGCCTATGCCGACCGAAGACGACGCTACTCGACACGTGTGCCGTCGACGCTCAGACATCGTGATGATGTGGTCATCGGCATGCAGAGAGCGGACCGACGGCGTCTTCCCTTCGCTGCGGCCGATGTCGCCGAGTGCCGACCTATCCGGCGCCGTGCCGGAAGTACTTGGCCCGGCTCCGCGCGATCTTCGGTCGTGCAAGTGTTCTGACGCGACTCAAAGGTGGCCCGACTGGACTGCACAAGGCACATTCAGAACGAATGAGTCAGTATCCCTCTCTCTCCGCCAAGATCTTTTGACTTGCTCCGGTACCTGTCAGGCCCAGCGGCGCGACGCCGCCGCGCGCACCGAGGCGCGCCGTCAGCTCAGGTCCGGTGCGGGCGCGTCGCGCACTGTCAGCCCCAGCGTGGCATCGCTCTCGCGCACCGCGTTCGCTTCGGACTCGATCCGCAGCGAACGGGCCAGGATCCAGTAAGTCGCACCGGACACGAGTAACCCAACCAGCCACCCCACATCGACACCGCCGAGGGCGCGCGCCGCCGGTCCCGTATACACGTCCGGCAACACGAAGAACGGCAGCGTCGCGACAAAGCCGGCCCCGTAAGCGGCCAGCCCGCGCCAGCCCCACGCCCCGTAGATGCCGTGCGGCAAAAACAGGTGCGTGATGGCATAGCGGCCGCGGCGCACGAAAAAGTAATCGACCAGGTTCACCGCCGTCCAGGGGACCAGCAGGTAGAGCATGATCGTCAGCGTTGCGAACAACAGCGCGATGGCATCGGCCGTGATGACGAAGCACAGCGCGGTCCAGGTGGCGGCTAGGGCCAGGATCGCGACATTGCGCAGCCGAGGCGTCGGCGGTATCTCGAACAGCGAATTCAGCGCGGTGACGATGGTGAGCATGCCGCTGTAGGCGTTGAGACCCATGGTCGCCACGAGCGCCACGACCGAGGCGAGCGCCACCACGACCCCGAAACCGGGCAGCAGGGCGTTGCCCGCGGCGTACAGCGCCACCAGCCCGTCGGTGGCGCCGAGGTGTGTGGCCAGCCATGCACCCAGCGAGATCAGCCAGATGGCCGCGGAGGTCGCTCCCACAAACACCGCCGCGATGATCTGCGCCGGGGACGTGTCGCGCGCGAGGTAGCGGGAGTAGTCCGAGACCGATGGCGCATAGGTGATGTTATAGGCCGCACTGGCGGCGAACTGCGCGACGAAGGCGACCCACGTGAAGCCCCCCGGCGCCGGGTGCGTGGCCGGCACTTTGCCCATCGCGACCGCGAGGGTGAGCACGGTGTAGAGCGGCAGGCACAGCCAGAAGCAGCCGCGGAATATGCGGTGCAGCCAGTCGTGACCGTAGAAAGCGATCGCGGTGGCAGCCACTGCCGCGCCCAGGATAACCGCGCTCTCGCTCCAGCCGAGGATGCCGCGCAGGCCGTGCGCCGCCAGGACCGAGTCCGCAACGTTGAAGCCGATGAAGGTGAACAGCGTGCCGATCAGCACCACGGTGACGCCGCGGAAACCGAACTGCGCGCGCGACTGGATCATCTGCGGCAGCCCGAGCTCCGGGCCCTGCGAGGCATGAAAGGCGACGAACAGCGTGCCGAACAGAATGCCGAGGGCCCCGGCCAGCGAGGTGTAGCCGAAGCTCAGCCCCATGCTCGGACCGACGAAGCCGATCGCAATGGTGAAGAAATGAAAGTTGCCTAGGAACCAGAACGGCATCTGGTCGACGACGCGGCCATGGCGCTCACCCTCGCCGACGTGGTCGATCGACTTGCGCTCAGCGCGCGCCATCAGTTTCGCAGCAGCAGGCCCGCCACCTGCTCCCCGAGGGCGGCGAGCCTCCCGATATAGGTCCAGTCGAGCCCACCTTCGTCGGCAATGCCCGAAAGGCACGCCACCACGATCTCCGCCTCCGGCCACACCATCAGCCACTGGCCGCCATAACCATTGTGAGCGAGCCAAACGCCATCGGTCTCGAGAAAATTGCGGTAGAACCCGCGCCCGAGGAGGCTGGCGCTCCCCTGGGCGCGCTCGCTTCGTGTTGCATCGCGGAAGCTGCGACTGCCGACCTCAGCGCCGAGCGGACCGGCGCCGGCACGCGCCAGCAGCAAACCATAGCGGCCGAGATCGCGCAGCGTCATGTGCAGCCCGCCACCGGCGAATGGCGTGCCGCCGCGATCGGTCGAGAGGTACACCGTGTCCGCTGCCCCGCTCGCCTCGATCAGCTGCAGGTACATGTCCCGCAGATTGCGCCGTGCCACGCGCTCGCAGACCCACGCCACCACGTCGGTGTTGGCGCTCTTGTAGTGGAGTCTGCCGTCCGGGGCCCGAGGTGCTGCACCGCCGATGCGGCCCAGAAAGGTCCGGATGTCGACGTGCCCGGCGCCGCCTGACAGGCGCCAGCCGTGCGCGTCCTCGAGCTGGCCGACGCTCGCGGTGGGATCGTAGAAGTCCTCCGTGTAATCATTCACCACCGCCATGTCCAAGGCATCCTGAACCGTGGCGCCGCCGTAACCGGCCTCGACTTCCGGCAGGTAGCGCGTGACCGGCTGCCCCGGGTCGAGTTTGCCTGCCTCGATCAGTGCGCCGGCGAACAGGTGCACGCTGGTCTTGGTGATGGATTGAACCGAGTGCACCTGGGCGGGCGCAAAGTCTGCGGCATACTGCTCGAGGAGGATCTGCTCCCCCTGGAGGACCAGCATGCCCGTGAAGAACGGGTGGGCGAGGTACCAGCGCAGGAGTTCCAGGTCGTGCAGTTCGTAACGCCAGCATGTCTCCAGCGGCAGCACCCGTGGTGCGCGGAACGATAGCCCGTACCGATGCAGCCGGTGCAAATCGCGCAGCCCGCGGCGCCGCGTCTCCGGCTGGTCCCAGTCGGCCTTGTTGCGCGGCCCGAGCCCGAGTCCGGCGGGCTGCTGCGGTGTGCGGCTGCTGGTCACGAGCCTCGGAGCCCCCGCAGCGCGCCGCTCGCGCGGTGGTGCGCACCGGAAGACGCCGAAGTGGTGGTTGCGACCATGGTTAACCTCGTTAACCGCGGCACGCTAAACTACCGGCGCGGCACTGGCAAGTCCCTGACGCCCATTGTGGGCCCGTAGCGACTCTGCCACAGTGGCGCTGGCCGAACCTGCTGCTTCTGGGAGTCAATAAAGTAGATGCCGGCAGCCCGTCACCGCGCGACGGCCGCGCCCACGCGCGAGCGGATCGTCACTCAGGCCGAGCGGCTAATCGCCGCCAAAGGCGTTTACGGCTTCACCCTCAGGGACATCGCGGCGCCGCTCGGCGTGCAGGTGCCGGCCATCTACAAGCACTACAAGAGCCGCGACGACGTGCTCATCGAGGTGTCGCGCCGCTACATTGGGCAGCTCGCCACGCAGTTTGCCCCCCGGCCCGGGCTGGCGCCGGCGGCGGCGCTGCGCAGCGCCCTGAAGGACTTCGTCGACCTCATGATGCTGAACCCTGCGTACGCGCGACTGGCACTGGTCGACTTCGCCACGCCCGGTGGCGGCATGGAGTATGTGAAGCTCGCCGCCGGCGGCTCCTTCCAGGATAACTTCATGGGTGGTCCGCTGGCGGCAATGCACCGGCGGCTGCAGGCGCTGCTGGCTGACGGCATCCGCGCCGGTGCCTTCCGGCGCGTGGCGGCCACGGACCTCTACCGGCTGGTCAAGGCCGCGCTGCTCATCCGGCTGGTCTTTCCGGACGATGCACCGCTCGCGCGGCGCCCCTCCGCCGCGGAGGTTCGCGCCGCGCAGCGCTGGCTGTGGGACATCGCCTCGCGCTACCTGGCGCCCGACGCACGGCGTGCGGTGCGTTGACAGGGCAAAAACAGCGTTGTTAAATCGTTCCAAAGTTAAATCAATTAACCAGGAGCTGCGATGAGAGCGGGGTCACCGATGAGGCAGCGGGCGCCGAGACCCGGCCGACAACGCCAACTGCAGCGCGCGCCGATCGCCAGCGCGGTATTGACTGCGATCTACGGAAGCATTCCCGCGCACGCGCCAGCCGCGGAGCAGAACACCGCGTCGCTGGAGGAAATCGTGGTCACCGCCACGCGGCACGCGCAATCCGCGCAGGACGTGCCCATCAGCATTACGGCGATCTCCGGTTCCACGCTCGAAGGGGCCGGGATCTCCGACAACGTCGACCTCGGGCATTTCGTGGCTGGTATTAACGTCACCGACAAGGGCGCCTTCGGCGGCGTGAATGGTTCGACGCTCATCATCCGCGGCCTGAACAGCGACTCGACCTCGGGAGAATTCATCCAGTCGGTGCCGATCGTGCAGCCGGTCGCCACCTACCTGGACGACACGCCGTTGTTCTTCAACCTGCGGCTGCAGGACCTGGAGCGCGTCGAGATCCTGCGCGGTCCGCAGGGCACGCTGTACGGCTCCGGATCCCTCGGCGGCACGATCCGCTACGTGCAGAACGCGCCGGATCCGAATGCCTTCGATGCCAAGGTGGAAGCCGGGGTCAGCGATACGGCGCACACGCACGATCTCAACGAAGACCTGTTCGGCATGCTCAACGTGCCGCTCTCCGAGACCTTCGCGTTGCGCCTCAACGCCAGCTACTCCGGCGAGGCGGGTTTCGTCGATCAGCCGAGCCTCTACCAGCTCAACGCCGCGGGCGAGCCGATCGCGGCAGAGCCCGGCAACCTGCTGAGCCCACCCGTCACCTACGCACAGCAGGGGACCAACTCGAACATCTACCGCGGCGCGCGCATCGCGGCGCTGTGGCGCCCGAGCGAGGCGCTGCGCCTGGAGCTGTCGTACTATTTTCAGGGCTCGAGCGCCGCCGGCTATCCGTACGCGGCTCCCGCCTACGGGCTCGACGCGCTCGCCTCATCGGACTACACGCGCGCGAGCACCGATGATAAGGTCAACCTCGCGGCGCTCAACATTGAGTACGAGATGGGCTTTGCCACGCTCACCTCGAACACCTCGTTCGCCAAGCACGACAACACCACCGTCGGGGACGTGACGCAGCTATACGTCAACTTCCCCTTCTACCCCGCCCTGTACGGCATGAACCCGCGCGTGCTGATCACGGGGCATCAGGGGTTTGAGGACAAGCCGTTCGCGCAGGAGCTGCGCTTGGCTTCGCGCACCGGCGGACCCACCGAGTGGGTGGCGGGCCTCTTCTACAAGTACGAGACCACCGACATCCAGGAGCACGACTTCTATCCTGGCTACTACGATTACTACAACCAGTGCATTCTGACGTACGGTCCCGGCGACGGCATCAATCCCTCGCAGTGCGGCATCGGCCAGACCTACCCCAGCCCGCCCATCGACGGCATCCCGATCGTCAAGGACCAGGCATACATCGGCGACTTCCAGACCAAGTACACCGATCTCGCAGGGTTCGGCGAATTCACCTGGCACTTCGCACCGTCGTGGAGCGTCACCGGCGGCACGCGCCTGTTCCGCCAGACCGTCTCGCAGTCACAGCAGACCGGACTGCTGTTCGATGGCCCGCAGTACATTGCCAACGAGACCCGCAGCAACGCCTGGGAGAAGGCGTTGTGGAAGGTGAACATCGCCTATCACCTGAACGCTGCCAATCTGGCCTACGCTACCTGGTCGCAGGGCTTTCGACGCGGCGCGGTGAACGCCTTACCCCCGGCGGAGCCCGCCGTCGGCTACGAGACGCCGCCGGGACTGTTTACCGTGACGCCCGATACCGTCGACAACTACGAGCTCGGGATCAAGGGCACGATCGGCGGCCGCGTGCGCTACTCGGCGGCGATCTTCGACATGCAGTGGCACAACGTGCAGCAGTTTGCCTTCCTCACTCCGCTGGCGCTGCCGGGCGCGGTCAATATCGGCGAAGCCTATAGCCGCGGCTTCGAGAGCGAGCTGCACGCGCTGCTGACCGATCACTTCACGGTGCAGCTCGACTACACCTACAACCCGACCAAGCTCACGCAGTACTCGGACCTGGCGCTGCAGGGCCTGACGGTGCCGCCGCCTCCGGCCGGCTCCGCTCTTCCGGGGACGCCAAAAAATACCGCCGCCGCGACGCTCGAATACACGCTGCCCCTGGCTGCGGCCACCATGCGCTTCACCGGCAGCGCCTACTATCGAGGTCCGCAACTGCCGGCGCTGTCGGCGACGATTCCCACCGTCGGCGGTTACACGATGCTGGGCGCGCGCATCAGCTACGAACGCGCGCACTGGCTGGCGACACTCTACGGCGACAACCTGACCAACACGCTGGGCGTCAACTCCTACACCGATCCGGTGCAGTGGGGGAAGTACTACCAGGCGCTGGTGTCGCGGCCGCGCACGATCGGCATCGTCCTCTCCTACTCTTTCCGCGCGCACTGAAGGCGCGGCTCAGGGTTCGATGGCGATGCCGGCGGCCTCGAGCCGCGCGGCGAGCGGGGCGAGCTCGCGCACGTAGCGGCGCCACAGCGAACGCGATTCGCGGTACAGCGGGCGGCGCACCTGTGCGGCGCTGGCGGTGGCGACCGGCGCCGGGTTGTCCTCGAAGGCCAGGCAGTGCGGCTCCCAGGGCAGGCCCAGCTCGCCGAGGAGACGCTCCACCGTGCCCTGTGGCTGATCGAGGAGTGTCTCGTAGCGGATAGTGACGAGCCGTCCCGGAAGCGTCCGCTCCCAGTGAGCCATCAGCGCGCGATAGCCCACGTAGTAGTCGGCCAGCTCGTTCAGATCGTAGGAGAACGGGTATCCACGGTCGAACAGCACCTTGTAGATGCTGTAGCAGGTGGCCATCGGCCCCCGGATCACGTGTACCAGGCGCGCGTGCGGCAGCGCGCGGGCGATGAGCCCACAGTATAGGAAGTTGAGCGGCAGTTTATCGGTAAAGAACGGCCGTTGCCCGGCCCGGGGCCGCGTGCGCCGCAAGTAATCCGCGCCGAGCGCGGTGAAGTCCAGCCGCGCCGACTCGGCGATGAGCTGGCTGCGCGGCAGCTTGCGGCCGGCGTGACGTCGCTGCACGGCGTCGACCACCGCGGCGCCGAAGTGCGGCAGCTCGCCTGCGGCCTGAACCTGGGAATGGCGGCCGAGAATTCGCTCCACCAGCGTTGAGCCCGTGCGGGGCAGTCCGAGGATAAAGATTGGCCCGGGGCTCGCAGCGCCCACGCCCGCGGACGGCGGGTCCGGAAAAGCGTCGCGGATGCTCGCGAGCGCCGCTAAGTCCGCGCGCACATCGTACTCCAGGTGCCGCCGGCGCAGCGCCGCTCCGGCGGACAGCTGAGCCCACGCACGCGGCCACTCGCCCAGGTCCTCGTACTCCTTGGCGAGGGCATAGCGCAGCGGCACCTCGCGCTGCCACTGGCCTAGGGCGGCCTGGAGCGCCTGCTCGAGCTGCGGCAGATGATTACGCTCGGCAGTCTGCTGCCGCAGCTCCGAGCGGTTCAGCCAGGCCTGCGCGTCCGCGGGATCGAGCTCCAGACACGCATCGTAGTCGCGTTCGGCGGCTGCGAGGTCGCCCAGAAAGCGCTGAACGGTAGCGCGGTTGAACCAGAACCGCGCCTGTCGCGGATCGAGCGCGAGTGCCGCTCCGTAATGGCGGCGCGCGCCCGAGTAGTCCTCGAGCAGCACGGCCAAGTCGCCGATCTCGGCATGCGCGCGGGCGCGCGCTGCGGCCGGGCCTTCAGCCGCCGCGAGCAGCGACTCGAGTTGGGCGAGCGCTTGCGCTGCGGCCGCCAGGTCGCCGCGCCTGAGGGCGGCGAGTGCCGATTCGCGGCTTCGCGCCCAGTGCCCAGCCAAGGTCGGAGGAGTGTCGGGCATCGCCCTACAGTAGCCGGCATGGCTCGCCGGCGACATGGCTGCTACGCCGGGTCGCGCCGCAGCGCCTGGCACATGCAATGAATCGAGCCGCCGCCCCGGGCGATCATGGCGACGTCCGGGTCGTACACGGTGAGTCCCTCGGCACGGCAATGCCCAATCAGCCGGCTGTTGCTGGCCGGAATGAGGACGCGGCCCGCACCGAGCGACACCAGGTTACAGCCCATCTCCATCGCCTCGCGGTAGGAGATTTCGATGATGCGGATGCGGTGGGATTTCAACCAGGTGAGCAGCTCCGGCTCGACCGCCTCCGCACAGACCGCGGCGAGTCCCTCGGCGATCATGCCGAGTTGCACATCGAGGTGCAGGAAGTGCGGATCGAAGGCGTAGGTGTGGAACTCCCAGCCCTCCGCCTCGAACCACTCGCGCAGCTGCTGCACGGCCGGTGCAATCGAGCGGTCTCCCGAGCAGCCGCAGATTGCCACGCCCGGCTTGAGCACCATGAAGTCGCCACCCTCGACGTTGCCGGCGGTGATCAGCTCGTAGATCGGGATGCCCGCTTCGAGGTAGAAGCGCAGACAGGTGGCGTACTCGCCGCGCCGGAAAGGCTTGGCGAGCTGCATGATGATGGCGCCCCAGGGTGTCATGATGCTCGAGTCCCGGGCGAATAGCTGATACGGCAGGCCCGCCTCGGCAGCAAGCCGATGGACGCGCACGCCGGCCTGCTCGTAGGCGTGGATCATCTCGGCGTACTGGGCGCGCGCCACGCCCGGATCGAAGTGCGCGCCGGTGCGGTGCGCGCGCGCCGAGACAGCGTTGCTCCCCGCTTGCCACGCATAATGGTCGATCGGACCGATGAGCACGTCGCGCAGCCGCCCGTATTCGCTGTCGACTCCCCAGGCAGCCGGGCGGGGCGTGCCGCCGCCCTCCCGACGGGTTCTCAGTTGCATGTGAGCTCCATGGCGGCTTTCCTCATACGATGACTGCTAGTCCGCCGTCGCCAACACCGCCTGCAGCAGCACGTTGGCGCCGGCCGCGAGATCCTCGGGCGTGGCCGATTCCGTCTCGTTGTGGCTGAGACCTTCTTTGCAGGGCACAAAGATCATGGCGGTGGGGGCGAAGCGCGCCACGTGCAGCGAGTCGTGGCCTGCGCCGCTCACCATGCGGCGCCACGAATAGCCCAGTGCGGCGGCGCATTCCGCCACCACATCGACCAGGCGTGGGTCGAACTGCGTCGGCGGCATGTGCCAGACGTTCTGCACGCGCCCCGCGATCCCGGTCCGCGCGGCAATCTCGCTCACCTGCGCCTTGAAAGCGGCCACCATGGCCTCGAGCGCCTCAGCCGACGGATGGCGCAGGTCCACGCTCACCACCAGCCGCTCTGGAACGGTGTTGCGAGCGCCAGGAGACACCCGCAGATCGCCAACGGTGGCGCGGCCCCAGGGCGCCTGGCGGGTGGCGAGCGCGAAGGCCGCCTCGATGATGGGAGTCGCCGCGCGCCACGGATCGCGGCGCATCTCCATGGGTGTGGGGCCAGCGTGTGCCGCGGTGCCTTCGAGGATCACATCCAGCCAGTACGCACCCTGGATGCCAGTCACCGCCCCGATGGTGGTGGATTCAGCCTCGAGGATCGGACCCTGCTCGATGTGCGCTTCAAAGGCGGCATGGAATTGCCGCGGTCGCGCGGCGCTGCGGCCGCGGTAGCCGATGCGGGCGAGCTCCGCGTCGAGGCGAACACCGTCGCGATCTTGCCGCGCGTAGGCGTACTCGAGATCGTAGGCACCGGCCACCACCCCCGATCCGAGCATCGCGGGCGTGAAGCGGCAGCCCTCCTCGTTGGTCCAGCTGACCAGCTCGATCGGGCGGCGCGTGGCGACCCGCCGATCGTTCAGGGTGCGAAACACTTCGAGGCCCGCCATGACCCCATAGACCCCGTCGAAGCGACCCCCCGTGGGCTGGGTGTCGAGGTGGCTGCCGATGAGAACCGGATCGGCGTGCCGATCGGTGCCCGCCCGTGCGGCGAACAGGTTGCCGATCTCGTCCACGGTCACGGTGCAGCCGGCCTCACGCGCCCACGCGCTGAAGCGGTCGCGGCCCAACCGGTCGTCGTCTGTGAGCGCCTGGCGGTTGCAACCGCCCTTCGCGGTGGCGCCGATCGCGGCCATAGACATGAGACTCGCCCAGAGGCGGTCGCCCTGAATGCGCAGCTCCTGCATGTTAATCAAGTTAACCGGGAAGCAGGCTCATTGGCAAGCCGCCGCAACCGCGCCCTCAGGCTGCCGGGCCCCGCATGCACCACCGCTGCGAGCTTGCCGCACATCGCGGCGCGCTCGCTCGCTACACCTTCCGGCCAGCACGCTTCGAGTGTGCGCCTCCACCCGCGCGCGACCGCATCCGGATGGCGGCGCCAGACCGGCAGGCGTAAGCTACGCCCACCCCCCGATACGCCGAGGGAGTTCTCTCTGTCGCCGCCGGAACTCCTGCCGCTGTTCCCTGTGCCGTTCAGCATCAGCCGACACCCGGACGCCGTGCGGCTGAACGCGGCACTTACGCAATACGTCCTGATGCGTGAGGCGAGTGGTACGGCGGCCAATCCCAGGCCTCACACGCTGCGCAACGACAAGCTGTTTGAAAGCGCCTTTAACCTCTTCAGCGAAGACAACCCGGCCATTCGGGAATTGCGGACCTTCTGCTGGGAACAGTTGCTTGCCCTGGTCGGCCATTTGAATGGCTACGATCCGGCGACGCTGCAGCGCTTGCGGATATTCAACGAATCCTGGTTCCACATCATGCGGCGCGGCGGATTTTTCGGACTGCACAACCACCCGAATGCCTCCTGGAGCGGCGTTTACTGCGTGGATCCCGGAAAGAGCGACGCAGGTAGGAAGGAGAGCGGGCTGTTGGCGTTCGTCAATCCCGCAGTGGGCAGTGCTATGTACATGGACGCTGGCGTAGCCCGCCTGCAGCCGCCCTTCGGACTTGCCGGTGCGACCTTCGCGCTCGAGCCGGGTCAGTTGGTGTTGTTCCCC
Organism: Pseudomonadota bacterium; assembly: GCA_018240525.1. GTDB lineage: Bacteria > Pseudomonadota > Gammaproteobacteria > Steroidobacterales > Steroidobacteraceae > 13-2-20CM-66-19. Next base: position 535,440 of record JAFEFN010000013.1, on the reverse strand, counting down.
TCGTGGGTATTGCACGACGTCAAGCCATTCGAAGGCGAAGGCACCCGCATCACCATTGCATTCAACTGCAGCTTCAGGCTGGCGGATCCCGGGCAGGGAGCCAGCGCATCGTCCTAGCCGGCGATGCCTGCCGGGACGACGCGCGTGCCGCATGCCGGCCTCTCGGCCATCGAGCGCGACCCCACGCGCCCCGGGTCTGAGGGCCTGTATCCAGCTCCATGGGGAGGTTCAATGAGCGCGGCCGGTCTGAAGCTGGAGTCTGTTCTCACCTGCCCGCACTGCGGAAAGAGGCGGGGCGAAACCATGCCGACCGATGCTTGCCAGTACTTCTACGAGTGCACCGGCTGCGGGGTCGTATTGCGGCCCAAGCCGGGCGACTGTTGCGTGTTCTGCTCGTACGGGACCGTTCCGTGTCCCCCGAAACAATCCGACGCCGGTTGCTGCGGAAGTAACAAATAGACCGTGCGGACGTCCGCAGAAAGCCGACCAAATCGGCGCGGGTCTGCTGGCCACGGACTCGGGCGCGCCCGATTCAACGGCGTGTGAAGAGGGCATATAGAAACTGCTGGTTGGCCCCGCCGGGCGTGACGTGGGTGGTGATGATGGAGCGAACTACCTGGAACGCATCTCCGAGCTCTGCGGCCAGTGAAGCAGCGTCGTAGCGGCTCACCGCGAGGTTGCTGCATCGGGGTGGCCCGTCGGGCCCGAATGTCGCCATGACCACCGAGCCCCCCGGGGCGGTGGCTTCCGTTAGCGCATCGACGTATCGATTGCGCGCGGCTGGGTGGGTGAGGAAATGAAAAACCGCGCGATCATGCCAGAGAGCGTACTGTCGAGCGGGACGGAAGCTCGTCACATCCTGGCGCAGGAAGGAGACGCTTCCGTGCCGGTCGCCCAGGCGGCGTCGAACAACTTCCAGCGCTTTTTCCGAGACGTCCATCACCGTCAGGTCGAGATAGCCCAGATCGAGCAGGTGATCGACCAGGCGCGAGGCGCCGGCGCCGATGTCAATCAGCGGGGCGGTCGTCGGGATTCGCGCCTCGGCAATGAACTCCAACGAGTGCGCCGGAACCGGCTCGTACCAGCTCACGCTGTCGCTGGCGCGTCGCTCGTACACGCCATCCCAATGGCTTTTCGCCTTCTGATCGGCTTCGGGTGGCATCGCCAGAGAGGGTAGTCTCAACTCATCGGAACGACCAGACCGTGAGCGCGGGCCCGATCCTAGGGCCGACCCACCGCGTGAGCGCGATCAAGTGCGGGAAACCTGCCACACGGCCGGCAACGCCTCTTTGCTGTCTCCGCTCCAACCGCCAACCATGACCGTGCCATCCCTGGCCCAGCGCGCTATCTTCGTAAAGCGGCGATTTTGTACGGTGCAAGTCACCGTTCCGGGTGTGCGCCCCCAGGGAGGGTTAGTTCGAGGCAAGTAACGCCTGTAGCAGGGTGAGCAACTCCTCGGCGTGCACGGGCTTGCTGGCGATGCGCAGGAGCGGGTCAGCCCGCAGTTTTCCCACGTCGGAGGAAGTATCGCCGGTCATGAGGATGGCCTTGAGAGGCCGGCCAAGAGCAGTGCGCAAGGCGGCAATGACCTGCGTGCCCGTTTCCTCCGCCTGCAGGTGGTAGTCAGTCACCAGCAGGTCGATGCGGGAATCGATAGCGGCCTGCTCCAGTGCCTCGGCCATCGACAGGGCGGTGCTGACCTGATATCCCTCAATCCTCAGCAGCATGCGGGTGGCGTTCAATACTGCCGGGTCATCTTCGACCAAGAGGATGCGCGCGTGAACCGGCCGCAGCTGTGACCGGGCGTCCGCTTCGGCGCAGGCGGGGCGCGCCGCGGCCGGGGCAGCCGGCAAGCTGAGAGCGAACAGCGACCCCTTGCCAACCTCCGATTGCACATCGAGCTTCGCATCGAGCAGGTTCACGATTCGTTGCACGATGCTCAAACCAAGACCGTAGCCATCGCGGGTTGCATTGGGTGGCACGCCGATCTGGTAGAACTCGTCATAGATGTAGCGCAACTTCTCGTCGGGTATGCCGATACCGGTGTCGAGAACCTCGATGCGCACAACCGCAGGACCGTCGTGCAGGCAGCGCAAGGCCACCCAACCGGCTTGGGTGTACTTGATCGCATTGGAGACGAGGTTCCGCAGGACTTGGCCCACCAGCGAGGGATCGCTGTGAATCGAATCCTCGCTGGGAGTGACCCTGAAGCTCAGTCCCTTCTCGTCGGCGAGACCAGCAAACTCATGTCGCAGCTCCTCGAAAAGTGCAGTGACCGCGAAATCGCTCGGGTCCGGCTTAACGGCGCCGGACTCGAGCTTGCTGATGTCCAGCAGCGCATTGAGCAGGCGCGACATCGCACCGATTGCCTCATCCTGATGTGCGAGCGCTTCAATTCTTGTGCAATCGTCAAGTGACCTGCGTCGCAGCGTACCGTTGAGGAGGGAAATCGTTTGCAGCGGCTGACGCAGGTCGTGGCTGGCGGTGGCCAGAAAACGGCTCTTCGCCTGGTTCGCACGGTTGGCCTCATCACGGGCGCGCCGCACCGTGTCCTCATCGCCGATGCGCCTGATCAACTCCGCGAGGAGGCGCGTGTAGACATCGGTTAACTGCAGCTTCCTAGCGGAAGGACGATGAGGCGCGCGAAAATAAGTGGAAAGCATGCCGGTCGTGATGCCGTCATGGCCACGAATCGGTGCGCTTTGAACCGCACGATACCCTTCCTGCGCGGCGATGCCCCGGTACGGCAGATAGGCGTCGTCTTGCTCGATATCATCGATGATGACCCGTGCACCGGCTCGCAGTGCTCGGCCACAGGCCGTCTCGTGACTGGCATCGACACTGTGAAAGTATTCGAGAAACGCGGGGGAGAATCCGCGTTGCGCGACGATGCTCAGCGTGCCACTTTCCGTATTCCTTAGCTGGATGTTGCCGAAATCCGCGTCCTGTACACCAATAACCGCATCGAGGACTTCCTCGAGTACGTTCGGGAGATCAGCAGCCTCGATCAGACGACTGCTCAGCTCATGGAAGCGGCGCATGTCTTCCAGCTGCACGGCTAGCTCAGTTTCAATGCGCTTGCGTTCGGTGACATCGCGGATTGCTGCTGCGACCAGGGTGCCCGACTCGTCCTCGATCGGGCTCAAGCTGATTTCGACCGGGAATTCGGTACCGTCTTTGCGGATGCCGAACAGTTCGAGACCTGCGCCCATCGGCCGAGAGTGCGGGTCGCGCATGTAGCCCTGCCGGTCCGTGCGATGCTCGGCACGAAACCGTTCTGGGATCAGATGCTCGACAGGCTTCGCGATGACTTCGTCGTGTGAATAGCCGAATAGCGCGGTCACCTGGCGGTTGGCCGCGGCAATGAGTCCCGAGCCGTCGATGATGATGAGGGCGTCAGGCGCCGAGTCTAGTGCGCGGAGCGCAAGGTCGGGCGGAAGCGCAAGCATTGCACTCATCCTGCTCCCCCGGGATTGGACTGTAGCTCAGTCGTGCCTTCGCTTGCATCGCGGCTTGAGGAATTGCTCCTCTAGGCCTGCGTTTCTTGCGTGTAATCCAGAAGCCATGTGGCACGTAAGCTCGTGCGTGGGCGCGGCTATATAACATCTAAAGGGTCGTCAAGTTCAGGCCAGGCTGTACCTTCCGCCTTCACGGCATTGCTCGCTCACGTTGGCGAGCAATCGGACGGGTCCTTCGATACAGGCGCTGGTGCGGACCGCAGGGGACCCGGAGCGAAGCAAGGGCGGCGTGCTTCGTTCACCCCCGCTTCAGCCGAGATTGCGATGGGCGGCGGGTATCCGGGTGCAAAGCTAGCCGTGCCGCAAGCGAGGGTGGAAATTCACTACCGCGCACTTAGGCTTCGATCGGCCGGGTCGTCCAGAGTACAAGCTTGCTTCACCGGTGCGGTCTCGGGCAGCCGGAATAGTACGAACAGGCCAATGACCACTCCGCAGAACATGTACCACGCAGGCGCCAGGACGCTGCCGGTCGCGCGAATCAGCCATGCGACCAGGAACTGCGTGGAGCCCCCGAAAACGGAGATGGCCAGCGCGTAGATGAGGGCGATCCCGCCGGCGCGCACGCGCTGCGGCAGTGCCTCGGTGACCGCGACGATGATCGTGCCGGATGACAGCGTCGACATGCACGCCAGCACCGCGCACGCGACGTACAGCGTTGGCGCGCTGCGCACCCGGTCCAGCATCCAGAATGCCGGGAACACGGCCAGCGCGAGGAACAGCCAGGGAACGATCATGATCGGCTTGCGACCGAAGCGGTCCGAGAGCCAGCCTCCCAGCGGGTCACAGATCACGCCGCTCAGGCCGATGACCGCGGTCGCTCCAAACGCGATATGAGCGGGCATGCGCAGCGTCACGCTGGCGTAGGTGGTCATGTACTCGAGCAGGTAGTTGGTGGTCGTGGCCGTGCCCAGCAGGATCAAGCCCAGCCACAGAAAGCGCACGTAGCCTTCCCGTACCGGGTCTGACCGCCGTTCCTGCGACGAAGGCAGCGTCTCCAGCAGCGTGCGCCGCAAGACCAGGCCCACCGGGAGGATGACCGCACCGAGCAGAAGCGCGACGCGCCAGCCCCAGGCATCGAGGGCACGGGCATCCAAGGCGTTTGCAAGGCCGATGCCGACCAGTCCGGCAACCAGGACTGCGACGTCTGCACTCATTGCCTGAAGTGAGACATACAGGCCACGCCGGAGGGGGGGAGCCGCCTCCATCAGGAACGCGGTGCTCGGTCCGACTTCGCCTCCGAGTGCAAATCCCTGCAGCAGGCGAAAAGCGATCGCGATCACCGGCGCGGCGGCGCCGATGGCGGCATAGGAAGGCGTGAGCGGCAGGCCCACCACACCCACACCGATCAATACAAATGACAGCAGCATGGCGGGTTTGCGACCGGCGCGGTCCGCGTAGCGCCCGATGACGAATGCGCCGAGGGGGCGTGTCAGGAACCCGGCGCCGAAGGTGGCGAGCGAGGCGAGCAGGCTTGCGCCGGGTGTCTCGGAGGGGAAGAACGTCCGGCCGATCTGCGCTGCGAAGAACGCGTAGGTGACGAAGTCGTAGAACTCCAGCCCGTTGCCGATGACGACGGCCAACACCTGTCGTTTCGGGATAGCCGCCGGCGTGCCGGTGGTCTCCAGGTCAGTGCCCCGATCCGGTCGAGCCGAGGATCTGCTCCAGCTGTTCCCGGCCGCGCACCAGTACCGCCGCGCTGGTTGTCGGCTCCGGGACCCGGATGGGCGGCAGCCAGTCCTGACGCAGCGTGCCATCCACGTGGTAGAGCTGCTCCGTGGCGAACGCAACGTCGATGCCCGAGTGTGCCAGATGAAACTCGCCTACCGCACCCGCCAGATGGGCCATGGGTGTGCCGACGACCGTTGCGCGGTGCATCGCGTCCAAGCCGATGGCCATGCCTTCTCCCATGCTGCCGGTCCAGTGATCCACCAGGGCCACCACGGGTGCTGCATAGGTGAAAGGACCGCGGGGCGCTACCAGCTCCAGCCAGTTACGCTCGACGTCCGGCTGGCCGTAGTCTGGGATCCGGTGTCGCTGGTACGGCAGCATGCTGCCTGACACGAACCGCCCCATGATCCCCAATGCCACTGAGCTGTCACCGCCGCTGGGCACGTCGCGCAAATCCAGGATGAGCCCGCGCGTTGCGCGCAGCTCTTCGAGTGCCGCATCGAAGGCCGCGACGGTCGCCTGCTGGCCGATCGAATTGTTGAACCGAATGAGGCCGATGTCATCGGCAAGTCGCCGGACGCTTACCGGCTTCTGATCCCGGTCGAAGCGCCGCTCCAGCGGCAACGTCACGTCCCGCACGCGACCCCGCGCATCCCGGATCGTGAAATGGCGTTCCTCGTCTGCCCGCCCGGCGAGCAGAGAGAGCAGCGCCCATGCTCGGGCCTGGGCCTCGCGGGTGTCCACTGCAGCCGTAAGGCGGCCATCGATCGCCGCGGGCACCGGCGTCTGGCCGATCCGCAGCACGACATCCCCCGGCGCGATCCCGGCGCGTTGTGCATCGCTGCCTTCCCGCACGGCGATGACGCGCGCGGCATCCTTCTCAGGCGTGGCCCAGACGTCGGCGAAGGTCGGGACGGGCAGCCACCGGTTGGGATGGCGCGAGCGCACTTCGGCATGAAAGTCGTGCAGCTCGTCCAGCGCCGTGGCAATGACATTCGCCAGTGACTCCTTGCTGTCCGCTGCAACTACCGCGCCCGCGTAACGGGCCTGCCAGCTGAGCCAGGGTTTCTCCTGCCGGTCCGGCCATGCGTAATTCTCAGTCACATCGCGCACAAACTCGCCGAAGTCCGCCTGGCGGTCGGCCAGCGAAAGATCGGCAGCCCACGCAGGACCTGTCGCCAGTACCAGCCCGAGGATTCTGATCTTCCAGTTCGACAGGTCCCCCGGGCACGCCTCTCGTCGGTTCACGCAGCCCTCTGCACCAGTGAGACTGAGGACGGTGCCTCGGGCCATGAGATGGGCGCCACCTTGGGGATTATCCACAGCCAGGCGACGCAGCCCATCAGGCTGACCGTCGCGGCGAGCACGAACGCTCCGGCAAAGTGGCCGGTATCGGGTATGAGGAAGCCGGTTGCCAGGGCCATGAGTGCCCCGGAGGTGTTGGCGACCGCGTTCTGGATTCCGACCCAACGCCCGCAGGCCCTTGGTCCGGCGAGGATCTGCGAGGCGGCGAAGGTGCAGGGTGAAGATGCGCCGCACAGGACCTGGTAGGCGAAGATGGCGGCCAGTGCCGCGGCGGGCGAAGCCGCCGCCATGCACAGCATGCACAGGACGGAGCCGAAATGGGATGTCGCGGCCAGGGACTTGTAGACCGCACTCGTCCGGCCCGAGCGCTTGCCGGCACGATCGAGTACCCAGCCGCCGATCAGCGCGCTGAACGCGTTGACCAGATAGGCGCTGCCGGTGATGGCCGCCATCGACTCGGTCGAGAACCCGCGCTGCTTAACCAGATACAGCGGCAGCCACGTCAGTATGAAGTAGTAGGTGTAATTGGCCGAGAAGTGCGCGAGGCTCGCGCCCCACAAAGAGCGCTGGCGCAGCAGAGCGACGAATGCCGGGGATGAGCGGATATCGCGCGCGGCCATCGGTGAGCGGCTGCGCACCCCCGTCCAGGGGACCAGCCACAGGAGTGACAGGGCCCCGAAGACGAAGAACATCGCCCGCCAGCCGTGGCTGATCAGGATCTGGCCACCAAAGTAAGTCCCGACCGCAGGTCCAAACAGGTATCCGAATGCGATGACGCCATTGGCCCGCCCCAGGCTGGCGAGGGGTATTTCGGCTGCGAGCAGCTTGGATACGCACGGAAAGCTGACGCTCTCGCCCACGCCCAGCAGCAGGCGCAGCGCGAACAGGACCGCAAAGGAATGGGCCAGTCCCACCAGCACCGTCGCGCTCGCCCAGACGACAAGGCCGGCGGCGAGCACGGGAAGTGCGCCAAGACGCTCCGCCAGATAGCCGGCCGGGATCTGCAGCAGCGCGTATGACCAGAAGAATGCGCTGAAAAGCAACCCGAGCTGGCTTGCCGTCAGTGACAGCTCGTCCTGCATGAGATGCGCGGCGGTGGGCACCGCGCCCCTGTCCACATAGTTGATGAAGACCGCGCCCGCCAGCAGCAGGACCAATCCCCAGCGCATGGCCGCGCCGCCGGCTTGCCGAGCGCCGGTCAACTGGCGTAGTCCGCGTCGAGCCGGTCGAGCATGCGTTTGAGTGCCGCGAAGTGAAGGTCCGCGCGGTGGTGGCCGTCGATGGTGGACTCTGCGCGGAATTGCGCCGCGGTCGCCCGTATCACCGGCTCGGGAATGTCCGCCAGGCGGCTGCCACCGGTGAGGGCGAGCACCTGGGCCTGGCAGGCGCGTTCCAGGAAGTAGAGCCGCTCGAAGGCCTGCGCGACTGACTGGCCGGTGACGAGCACGCCGTGATTGCGCAGCATCAGGACCGACTTGTTCCCCAGGGCTGCGGACAGGCGCTTGCCTTCAGTGGCATCCAGCGCCAGACCGTTGTAATCGACGTAGGCGATGTCATCGTGGAAGGCGAGTGCATTTTGCCCGGCCATGCGCAGACGGGGGTCTTCGCGCATGCTCAGCGCGGTGGCATATGGCATGTGCGTGTGCAGGACGCACGTCGCATGCGGGACCTGCTGGTGGGCGGCAAGGTGAATGTACAGCGCGGTCGGCTCGACCAGCCCCGTACCGGAGATCACGCGACCGGCGAAGTCGAGCTCCATGAAGTCACTGGCCCGCACCTCCGCCCACATCAGTCCGAAGGGGGCCAGTAAGAAACGCCCGGGCCGTCCTGGCACGAGGCACGTGAGATGGTTGTCGATACCCTCGTTGAGCCCGAAATGCGCCGCGAGGCGATGACATGCGGCGAGGTCCACCCGGGCCGCGTGCGCCGGATCAGCTTTCGCCCAGCCATTCTCCGTTGCATTCATAGGACTCCGCCGACGATTCAATTGGCAGGCTGAGTATAGCCGCCCGACACCGGCCGGCGGATCAGCCCGGTGGTGCCGGCATGTTTGTCGGCGTGCCTTCGAGTTCCGAGCGGCGCCGCGGTGCATGGTCCGCAAGCGCAGCGCTCAGCGCGAGCGACTCATCATGCTTGCCGACCTTGGAGGGCGTGACCGCCGCTGGGGCGAGGCTGTTCCGCTTCACCAGGTGGTGTGGTTCCTGCTCATTGCCAATCGCCGCGGCTGGCGGTGGCAGTCCCGGCTGACCGGTTGAGACCGACCCTGCGGGAACCGCGCGGCAGATGCGCGGGTCCCGCAGATCGGGTTATTTCTGGTCGGCGTAGATCTTGACGAGCCGGTAGAGAAACTCCCGACCCTGCATCAACGACTTGACGTTGACGTACTCGTTGAGTCCGTGGATGTTCCCCAGGTCCTTGCCGAAGAATACCGGCTCGAAGCCGTAGGTCGGGATGCCTGCGGCGTTAAGGAATTCGCCGTCGGTTGCGCCGGCCTGCAGGATCGGCAGGACCGGTACGCCGGGATAGAACTCCTTGGTGAGCGTTTCCACCGGGCTCATCACGCGAGGGGTGAGCGGCGGTGGAGGGGAGGTGGGCCCCCGCGTCTCGAGCGTCGTGACCTTCACAGCCGGATCGGCAATGAGCTCCTCGAGCTTGGCACGGACCGTCTCGGCGGAGACTCCAGGAAAGATGCGGCAGTTGACGTTGGCCCGCGCGCGCTGGGGAAGCGCGTTCGTGGCATGGCCGGCATCGAGCATCGTGGCCACACAAGTCGTGCGCAGGGTCGCATTCCAGCTCGGATCCTTGGCGGCGACTGCGGCGATGGCCTTGTCATCGTTCGGATCCTTGAGGAACGCATTCATCGCATCCGCGGTTGCGGTATCACCCTTGGCCGCCTGCAGCTTGGCCATTCCCTTGAAATAGCTGCGGTTGCCGTCGGTGAACTGCGGCGGAAAGTCGTATCCCTGGATGCGGGTGAGCGCTGCTGCCAGGTGGTAGATCGCGTTGTCCTTCACGGGGCGCGAACTGTGGCCGCCGGGATTGGTCACCTCGAGACGATAGTTCTGCGGGAACTTCTCGCCGGCCTGGATCTGCATGGCGATCTTGTTGCCGCTGGCGTCGAGCTCCCCGGAGGCTCCCTCGTTGAGTGCGAATTCGGCGTCGATCAGGTCGCGCTTGTTTTGGGTGAGCCACTCGGCGCCGTTGAAGGCGCCGGCCGTCTCCTCGCCGCAAGTAAGCGCAAGCTTCAGGGTACGCAGCGGCCGGAACTTCTCGCTGCGGTAGCGCACCAGCGTGTCGACCCAGATCGCGGCTTCGGCCTTGTCGTCCGCGGCCCCGCGCGCATAAAAGTTGCCATTCTCCTCGACGAGAGTGAACGGATCGCGAGTCCAATCCTCGCGCTTGGCCTCGACGACATCGATGTGCGCCAGCAGCAGGATCGCCTTGAGCTTCGGGTCGCGCCCGGGATAGATCGCGACCAGACCGCCTTCTTTCGGGTGGTCGGGGGCGGTGAAGATGTGCAGCTCCGAGTCCGAGAATCCCGCAGCCTTGAGGCGCGCGGCCATACGTTCCGCGGCAAGGGTGCAATTTCCGGCTGACAACGTCGTATTCGTCTCGACCAGCTCTTTGTACAAGTCGCGGAACTGCGCTTCGTCCTGCGAAGCAGCGGACGATGGCAGCGACAGGCCCAGCAATGCCGCCGTCGCCGCACAAGTGATTAGATTTTTCATCGCTTCCTCCCCTGACGATCGCGCAATTAAACGTGGCTTCGAAATGCCGTGCAAGAGTGAGTCGCATCATCCATGCAAGGATGGTTTTGCAGCCGCGCCACGCATGCGCATGGCGCTATCGCGGCGCAGCCCGATTCAGCCAACCATTGCTGCGGCACCGATGAGGCCGCAGGCGCCCAGCAGCAGGGCGATGCGCAGCGGCGAGGCGCTTTCGTTGTAGGCAATCACGCCAATGGCGATGACGCCGAGGGGTATGACGGCGGCGAGCAACGGGCTCATGATTCCCAGCTTCGCACCGCTGGTGTACATCCGCGCGACCGCACCGATGCCACAGACGAAGAGGAGAGCACACGCAAGCGTGGGCAGCGGCGCTGTGAAGCCGCGGGTCCGCGGCAGCATGAACATCGCCGCCAGCTGGAAGCCAACGGATACAAAGAACAGCACGTAGACGCGGGTGGGCATGCTCGACATGTGTTTTTCTCCCGATGACCGAATCATTCTGGAGGCGGCGGAAGGACAAGGCAAAGCCTACCCAGCCTGAATTTAGGCCGCTTGGAGTGCTGGATTAGTGATGTGGTAGGATGCGCGCCCCCCAGCGAACCCGGCCGGCTGACTGGCCGCCGCGGAAGTGACCAACCGGGGCTGGAGAAGCAGAGGCCATTTCAGTAACTCACTGAATATATTGGTACTTTGCCGCCAGTTGGATACGCGCCCGTAGCTCAGTTGGATAGAGCGCCTGGCTACGAACCAGGAGGTCGGGAGTTCGAATCTCTCCGGGCGCGCCAACTTACACGGGGTCAGTTCCCGTGAATGGTCGATATTCCCCCGTGACCGCGGCTTGGCCTTCTTAATTCCCTGCCAATAATCCCCTGGAACAATACTCAGGCACGGTGGGAAGCCGCGAACTGCTCGCGGATCTCCCTCAATCGCACCGCCGTGGGCTCATCGAGCGGCTCCGGGTGATGGCTCTGCAGCAGCTGCCGCAGATCTTTGTCGATGCGCGCATAGAGGTCGGTGGCGGCAGCGCCCGCGCTGCTCAGGGGCATGTTCGGTCCGAAGTAGCGGCTGTTCCACAGGTGCTCGCGGCAGTGATCGACGGTGTGCTGCTGTGCTAGGTAGTTGCCGCGGGGCCCGACCTTGCACGCGAGGTCGAGCGCGAGCGTGCTGGCATCGATCTGTACCCCCTGCCACATGGTCCGCAGCAGCCCGGCCAGGTCGTTGCACAGCAGAAGTGCGTGCAGCGAGTAGGTCAGTCCCTGGTCGAGTGATCCACAGTAATCAAGTGTCGCTGGGCGGCTGAAGAAGGTCTGCAGCATCCCGGCCGTGAGTTCCGCGACCGCGTCTTGGTTGAAGTGGGCTGCACCCGAGTAGCCTGCAGCAGCAGTAAAGGAGGGGAGTTCGAGCCGCCGACGCACTTGGCACATGATGAGATCCGCGAGAGAGGTCTGGGCAAAGTTGCCGATACTCCCGGTGGCGGGCTCCATAAAGCACACGTCGGAGCTGCCGATCACAAAAGAGCCGGGGCGCACCAGCTGTGCTAGCACCATCGCCGCAAAATCGGTCGCGAGGCTGTTGACGATGCTGCCAGCGGTAGTGATGGGGGTGGAGGCCCCGCCGATCGGCAGCGTGCCGACACTCACTGGCACGCCGGCGCGTACCGCCTGGATGAGCTGGTCGGTGTGCATGGCGTGGTAATTAAGCGGGAGCGGCGTGATGATCTGCAGGAAGTAGGGTTTGTCGAAGAGCTCTTGGTGGCCGCCGCGGATCGCCGCCGCCATGTCGATCACCACCCCGAGCGATCGTGCGTTCTCGCACAGGTACTCGAGCGGCTTGGTGGTGTTGGCCGCCATGATCGAGAACTCCTCGATCTCGCCATGGATGTCCGAGCGCGCGACGTTCTTGCACGGGATGCAGCAGCCGTCGATGTTCGCGAGCGCATCCGCCACGCGTATCACGGTGGCGAGATCCTCAGCGTTGCTGTCGCGCGGCTGGCCGGTGTCCAGGTCGTAGACCTTGATGCAGGTCATGCCGGGGAGGAACCAGGTGTGGCGGCAGTCGAGGTCGATCGCGTGCGTGCCGGCGCGGTTCCAGAGCTTGGTGCTCTTGGCGACACTATGGAGCGCATCGCGCACCTGGTCGGACTCGAAGCGCACCACGCCATCCTCGCTCGCCGGGCAGCCGGCCGCACGCAGGATTGCAAGCCCTTCCGAGCCCAGCTCGAAGGCGACTCCGGAATCGCGCATCAGCATCAGCGCCGAATCGATCAGCTGCTCGACATGCTCGGCCGATAGCGGTTCGTACGGCGCCGTCGCGCCGTGATGCAGGCCCGCATCCAGAGGTGTCTGATTCTCGGCCACCGGTGAGCGGGGACGCCGACCCGTGCGCAGTGCGCGCTGCATGATGAGTTTCCCTTCGAAGGGTCACACGGTTGCACAAACAAGGCTGCATGCGCAGCATACCAGCTCCCGCTGATGCGGCCGACCGTGTACGAATGGAATTGAGAATGACTATCGAATCTCGCTACGAAATTCTGTTCGATGCGGTAAAGCTCGGTCCGGTCACCGCGAAGAACCGCTTCTACCAAGTGCCGCACTGCACCGGCATGGGCCATGCGCTGCCGCGTACGCTCGCCGCGATGCGCGGTATGAAGGCCGAGGGAGGCTGGGGTGTGGTCTGCACCGAGTACTGTTCCATCCACCCGAGCTCGGATGACCAGCCGCATCCGTTCGCCGCTCTGTGGGATGACGGCGATGTCGCCAACCTCGGCGCAATGGCCGATGCGGTGCACGCGCACGGCGCGCTCGCCGGCGTGGAACTCTGGCACGGCGGCAGCTATGTCTCGAACCTGGCTAGCCGGCAGCCGACCCTCGGCGTGCGCTCGATGCTCGGAAGCCGCGAGCCGGTGCAGTCGCAGCGCATGGATCGCCGCGACATCCGCGAATTCCGCGAGATGCACCTGGCGGCCGCACGGCGCGCGCGCCAGGCCGGCTTCGACATTGTCTACGTCTACCCCACCCATGGATACCTGCTGGCAGAGTTCCTGTCGCGGAGCCTGAACGACCGCACCGACGAATATGGCGGTTCGCTCGTGAATCGCGTACGGCTGGCGCGCGAGATCCTCGAGCAGACGCGTGAGGCGGTAGGGGATCGCTGCGCGATCGCGGTGCGCTTCTCCGCCGACGGTCATGGCGAGGAGCACCTGAGCGTCGCGGAGGCGCACGACGTCGTGGGTCTGCTCGGGGAGCTGCCGGACCTCTGGGACCTGGTGGTCGGGGACTACTACGGCGAGGAAATGGCGACTTCGCGCTTTGTGCGCGAGGCCTCCCTCGAAGAGCGGGTGGCGGCGGTCAAGCGCCTCACCACCAAGCCCGTCGTCAGCGTGGGTCGCTTTACCTCCCCCGACACGATGGTGCGCCAGGTGCGCTCAGGGGTGCTCGATCTCATCGGCGCAGCGCGCCCCTCGATTGCCGATCCGTTTCTGCCGACCAAGATCCGCGAGGGGCGACTGGAAGAAATCCGCGAGTGCATCGGCTGCAATGTGTGCTACGCCTACAACTACCGCGGCGCCGCGTTGCGCTGCACTCAGAATCCGACCATGGGTGAGGAGTGGCGGCGCGGCTGGCATCCGGAGCGCGTGCCCCCGGGCAAGGGGGGCTCAGTGCTCGTGGTCGGCGCCGGTCCTGCGGGCCTTGAGGCCGCGCACATCCTGGGCAAGCGCGGCTACCAAGTGGCGCTCGCAGATGCGGCGGACGAACCGGGGGGGCGGGTGTCTCTTGAGAGCCGCCTGCCGGGTCTTGCCGAGTGGGCGCGGGTGCGCGACTACCGTCTGACCCAGATCCGCTCGATGGCCAAGGTGTCGATGTACCTCGGCAACCGCCTGACCGCCGCCGACGTCTACGAGTTCGGTGCGGACCACATTTTCATCGCCACCGGCGCGTACTGGCGCCGCAACGGTCTCGGCCGCTGGCATTCCCGCCCAATCGCGGACCTCGCGGCCGCGCGGGTGCTCACGCCCGATGACCTCATGCGCGGCGCGCGCCCTTCAGGGCGCGTGACGATCTTCGACGATGACCACTATTACATGGCCGCGGTGAGCGCGAACCTGCTCGCCGCGGGTGGGGCGCAGGTGACCCTCGTCACCACGGCGGGGCATGCGGGCGAGTGGAGTCATTTCACTGGCGAACAGGAGTGCACGCAGCGCCAGCTCCTGGAGCTCGGCGTCGAGATCCTCGTCAGCACCACGGTGGAAGGCTTCGACGGGGAGGCCGTGACGCTCGGCAGCACCTACTCTCCCGCGCGCCGCAGCCATGCGGCGTCGACGCTTGTGTTGGTGACCTCGCGCGAGCCGGAGGATACGCTCTACCGCGAGCTCGTCGGCCCCGAAGGGCATGTGCCCGGGCTCAAGGTGCAGCGCATCGGTGACTGCCGACAGCCCGCGCTCATCGCGCACGCGGTCTACGCCGGTTACCAAGCCGCGCGCGAACTGGATGAGGCAGATGCCGGGCGGCCGCTGCGGCGCGATCGCACCATCATCTGAAGAAGCTGGGCCGTGCCGGTGCGCTCACTCGTCGTCGATCGAGTGCGTGAGCACCGTAAGTGACTGATCTGTAGATGCCAGCACAGGTCCTGATCCGCCTAAGAACCAGGAGGTCGGGGAGTTCGAATCTTTCCGGGCGCGCCGGTCACCATAGTTCAGGCGGTACTCACCGGACCTGCCGCCTCAGACTAGCGCGCGCGCCATCACGATATCCCGCTGCGGATCGCTTCCCACCCTGAAGATGTGCTCACCCACCTCGGTGAAGCCAGATTTCTTGTAGAAAGAAATCGCCCTCGGGTTGCGCTCCCACACCCCCAGCCAAACTACGTCGGAGGAGTGCTCGGTCATGTGGTGCACGCAGGCCCGCATGAGCTGGTGCGCAACCCCTCTGCCGTGATAATCGCGGGCGACGTACAGGCGCAGGATCTCCCCTGGGGCACGCGCGACTACGCAGCTCGGGGCTTCGCCCCAGCGCAGCTGGGCGAAGCCGATGGATTTCCCTCCGTCCTCGCAGATGAGAGTGAGCATCCGCGGGTCGGCGATCTCCCTTGCCTGGATCACTTCGCCGTAACTTGTGCGGCAGTGAAGCGCCATGTCTTCAGGCGTGTTCATCACCGCAAATGTGTCCCTGAAAGTCGCTTCCGCGAGCAGCGCCAGTTGCTTGGCGTCCGGGAGTTCTGCTCTTCGCATGGTCGGCAACGACATACCTCGGCTCTCAACAGGAACTGGCCACTCATATTGCCACGCCCGCGAAGGTTCTTCTGCCGGCCATGCCAATCTGGCACTGTGCGCAACAGCCTTTCCAACGGCGAGGGATGCCACTTGCGATATCAGCGCATGCCGATCGAGGTCGAGTCACCCGAAGAGCTCGGCTACAGCACCATCCGCTACAACCTTGCGGAGAGCTCGGTTGCCGACCAGTCCCTCGGGGCACTCGGACTGACGGTGCCTGACCTCACGCTTCTTTACGGCGAGCACCGCGGCAATGGCTCCCTGCGAGCGCTGGTCGCTGCCGGAACCGGTCTTGGCGCGGAGGACGTCCTGATTACCGCCGGGGCGGCCGGGGCGTTGTTCATCGTCGCAACGACACTGCTGAATTCAGACTCCCACCTGGTCGTCGTGCGCCCCAACTACGCAACCAACCTCGAGACACCGCGGGCCATCGGCTGCGACATCGCCTTTGTCGATCTGCAATTCGAAGAGGGATTTCGGCTGCAAGCCGAACGTGTGGCCGAGGCGATCACATCGCGGACGCGACTGATCAGCATCACCTGCCCGCACAACCCCACCGGCACCACGCTGAGTCCGGCAGAGCTGCGCGATTTGGCTCTGCTGGCAGCCAGCAGGGGGTGTCGATTGCTAGTGGATGAAACCTACCGCGAACTCGCCTTCGACGGCGTACTGCCCATGGCAGCCTCCCTTGGCAATCACGTGATCAGCATTTCCTCGCTATCCAAGGCATATGGAGTGCCGGGCATCCGCATAGGGTGGATCGCCACACAGGATAGGGCGCTGCGAGAGCGCTTCCTGGCTGCAAAGGAGCAGATCAGCATCTGCGGCAGTGTCGTCGATGAGTGGATCGCTGAGCAGCTCCTGATGCGTCGCGACGAGTTATTGCGCGACACGCTGCCTGAAATGCGCACACGCCGGGACCTCGTGGCGGCATGGCTCCGGCAAGAGGACCGGCTGGAGTGGGTGCGCCCGGAAGGGGGTGTGGTCTGCCTGCCGCGCATGAAATCCGAGCCGCCCGGTGGAACCGCGGCCTTCTACGAAAGGCTCCGCGACACGCATGGCGCCTATGTCGGGCCCGGCCACTGGTTCGAGATGCCGGACACGTATTTCCGGCTGGGGTACGGGTGGCCGACCCGGTCGGCGCTGGAGTCGGGACTGGCCGGAATCTCGAGCGCTCTGCGAGGCTGACCGTCGCTTGCCGGATGCCGGCTACGGCTTTCGGCAGGGAAAGGTCTTTGCCATGACGCCCGCGACGAACTTCGCCGCATCCATCTCCTGATCCTTGGGTGAGGCGGCCAGCGACTGCGCCAGCTTGGTCTTGATCGAGTCCGCCAGTTCCTCTCCCGAGAGCTTCTGCGGAATGCACGCCCGCGCTGTGGCGGATTTGCCGTCCGCGATGTCCATTCCGATCGCGATGCCCTGCGTGATGCCTAGGATGTAGACACGGCAGACGTTCTTACTCGTCGTGTCCTGGGCGACACAGATCTGCTGCAGGTCGGCGGCCGTCATGACGGGCTGGGAAGGATCCGAAACGGCTGGTTGCGTGAGCGCAAGTCCGAACATCAGCAGCGCGGCACAGCGTGTCATCGAGAACTCCAGGCCAATTGGGAAAGAAGGAACCAGGGCGCCTCAGACCGGGTCATCGAGTGACTTGGCGAGGGGTGTGAAGAGCTTCGGTCCACTGTCGGTCATGTACCAGCAGTCCTCCAGGCGGATGCCGAATTCGCCAGGGATGTACAGACCCGGTTCATCCGAGAAGCACATGCCGGCCTCCAAGGGCGTCGTATCGTTGCGCACCAAGTATGGCGGCTCGTGCCCGTCCATGCCGATGCCGTGCCCGGTGCGGTGCGACAACCCGGGCAGCCCGTAGTCCTTGCTCCATCCCTTGCTCTCGTAAAAGCCGCGCACCGCCTTGTCGATCTGGCCGACCGGCGTGCCGAGCTTGGCCGTTTCGAGCGCCAGCTCCTGGCCGCGTTTCACCATGTTCCAGACTTCGCGCTGCCGGGCCGAGGGCTCGCCGAACACCCACGTGCGCGAGATGTCGGACTCGTAGCCCAAGACACTGCAGCCGGTGTCGATGAGCACGACCGAGCCCTTGCGCACCTTCTGCGGCGTGATCGAGCCGTGCGGGAACGCACTGGCCTCGTTCAGCAGCACCAGCGGGGAGAAGCCGACCTCGCCACCGAGCTGCTCGGTGGCCTCGACGACCATCTTCACGATGTCGGTGGCGCTCATTCCCTCGGCGAGCTGACCGTGCACGTGACGGATGGCGGCGATCGTGACGTTGTTGGCGGCCTGCATGAGCGCAAGCTCGGCGGGAGACTTGTGAATCCGGCATGTACGGACGAGGTCGTCGCCGGGCAAAAGCGTGCGTCCGCCGCCAGCCAGCTTGATGACCCGGTCGCTGATGAAGAAGCGGGTCGTGGCCTCGACGGCGAGGGGACCCGCCGGTTGCTTGCGCAGGGCGCCCGCCAGCAATTCAAACGGGCTCTCATCCTCCTTCCATGGCTGCACGTCCCCCGGGACCTGCAGCGTCTCGCGGATCGAGGGCTCCTCGAAGTATGGAGTCACTACGACCACCCGGCCGCTCGCGGGTATCAGGGCGGCCGTGGTGCGCTCCGAGCGCCACCAGCGGATGCCCGTGAAGTACTCGAGCGAAGCCCCGGCTTCGACGAGCAGTGCGGCGATGCCCTGCTTCTGCATCAGGCCCTGCACCTTTGCGATCCGCGCCGCGCGCTCCTGCGCGCTGATCGGCACTGCGCCACTGGTCAGCGAACCGAGGCCCGCGGCCGTGGTCGCCGCCTGGGCACCCCGCGCACCCAGCACGGTGAGTGCGGTCGCGGACAAGCGAAAGAAAGTGCGTCTGGAGAGTCTGGTCATGGCATCCCCTGCGTCGGAATGGAGTGTTCTTATGGTGTGCCGCTTGAGGATATCGGACACCCGTACGGCGTTCCACTTAACGGGGACCGCACCGGCGGGGAGGCCGCAAAGGATGCCGCAAGCCGGAAATTGTGTGACGGCGGTCACTTCCCCCGGTCGAACAGGGCGGGACCGGCGACGAATCTGAGAGGCGTCCACATACCGTGAGCGCGCGGTAGCCGTACCTTACGGGCGTGAAAATTCGCTCCAAAGTCACGGCCCTGATCGCCGGGATCTTCGTGATCCTTGGCGTCGCCGCCATTCTCGTGGGCAAGTTCGTGATCATGCCGAGCTTTGCGGAGCTCGAGCGCGCCGATGCCCACACGGCCATGCGCCGGGTCAGCTATGCACTGGAGCTCACGCTCGACCGCATGGCGCTCTCGGCCATAGATTGGGGCAACTGGGCGGATACCTATCGGTTTGCGAGCGACCACAATCCCGGCTTCGTCGCCGCGAACATCACCGACGTCACCCTGAAGCAGCTGAACGCCAACGTCCTCATGATGGTAGACGTGTCGGGGAACGTGGTGCTGTCCCAGGACCGCGACCTGGTCACCGACCAGCCGCTGGGTGTCGATTTCGCGGCGCTGAAGAGCCTGCCAGCCACATTCCCCTGGAAGCCCGAGCAGCTGCTCAGCCACGCCGCCCGCGGCCTGGTGCGCACCGACCGCGGCCTGATGATGCTTGTCGCCGCGCCGATCCTGAACGGCGACGCACGGGGCCCCGTGCACGGCATGGTGATCCTAGGTCGGCTCTTGTCCGGGGCGCCGATGGAATCCATCGCGGCCCAGGTACAACTGCCCGTCGCGATCCTGCCGCCGGGGCCGAGCTCACAGGAAGAAAGCATCACCGTCGGGGACGAGAACACGCGGGTGGTGCGCACGCTCGACGACATCTATGGCAGGCCGCTGCTCGCCCTGAGTGTCGATGTTCCCCGCGAGGTGTCGATGCGTGGCAAGGCGGCGGTGAAGGTGGCCCTGGCCTGCCTGATCGCCGCGGCCGTGCTGGTGCTGATCCTGCTTGCGGTGGTGCTGAATCGAGTCATCCTGAACCCTCTGGCGCTCATGACGCGACATGCCGTGGAGATGGGCCAGGGCACGGACCTCACGACGCGACTGGACCTGCGCCGCTCCGACGAGATGGGGGTGCTGGCACGCGAATTCGACAACATGGTGGAGCGCGTGGCCGAGTCGCGGACGCAGCTTGTCGATCAGTCGTTCCAGGCCGGTTTCGCGGAGCTCGCCAAGGGCGTGCTGCACAACCTGGGCAATGCCATGACTCCGATCGGGGTGCGTCTGGCCAATCTGGGCGAGCGGCTGCGCGATGCACCGGCCGAGGATGCCGAGCTGGCGGTCGCTGAGCTGGCGCAGAAGGACGTTGATGCAGAAAGGCGCGCCGACCTGCAGGAGTTTTTGCGCCTCGCCTGCAAGGAACTGAGCGTTGCGGTGCGCAATGCGCGCGAGGACGTGACGGTCATGAGCCGGCAGACCACGGGCATTCAGACGGTGCTTTCCGAGCAATTACGCTCGGCCCGCAACGAGCACGTCATCGAGCCGGTCCGCCTCACTGAACTCGTGGCGCAATCGCTCGATAGCGTTCCGGATTCCTGCCGCCAGCGGCTCACCATCGACACCGACGAGACGTTGCGGGGCCTTGGCGTGGTGCGCATCGCCCGCACGGTGATGCGCCTGATCCTGCAGAACCTGATCATCAATGCCGCCGATGCCGTGCGCGATGCCGGCAAGGACAAGGGCCGGCTGCGCCTGAGCGCGCAGATCGAGATCGACGCCACTGGCCAGCAGCTGCACCTGCAGTGCAAGGACGATGGCGTTGGGATCCCGCCGCAGAATCTGCAGCGGGTCTTCGAGAAGGGCTTTTCGACGAAATCGCCGGAGACCAACCACGGTATTGGGCTTCACTGGTGCGCGAACGCCATCAATGCATTGGGCGGCCGCATCTGGGCCGCCAGCGAGGGCCCGGGACGGGGCGCGTCCATGCACGTGATCGTGCCGCTGGCCGCCAACTGACGACAGGACGCATCGAGGTCTATTTATGTCTGAACGGAACACCCCCACCCGCGTTCTCGTCGTGGACGACGAGCCCGAGGTTCGCGACGCCTACCGGCAGATCCTGCTGGAGAATGAGGTCACCCAAGAGATGGTCGGCTTCCGCGAACTGCGCAGCCGCTTGTTCAAGAAGAACCCCGGGGACGTGGCGCGCGAGCGCTCGGCCGCACGTGCCGGCACCATCGAGCCGGTATTCTGCGATGGCGCCGAGGCGGCGGTGCGGCTGGTCAAGGAGGGCATTACCCGCAATGAGCCCTTCGCGGTGGTGTTCCTCGACATGCGCATGCCGCCCGGACCTGACGGGGTCTGGGCCGCCCAGCACATCCGCGAGGTGGACCCAGCCGTGGAGATCGTCATCTGCACCGCCTACTCGGATGCCGATCCCGGCGAGATCGGCGGCCTGGTCCCCCCGGAGGACAAGCTGTCCTACCTGCAGAAACCGTTCCATCCGCACGAAATCCGCCAGATGACCATCGCGCTGAGCAGCAAATGGCGCGCCGAGCGGCGCATCGTGCGCCTGGCCTATTTCGACACGCTGACCGGGCTGCCGAACCGCGAGCAGTCGCGCAACCGGCTCGTCGGCGCGCTGCAGGCGGCCAAGGACAACAAGCGCACGCTGGCGGTCCTGTACCTGGATCTGGACAACTTCAAGCGCGTGAACGACACGCTCGGCCATGCCGTGGGCGACGAGCTGCTGTGCGTCGTGGCCGAACGCCTGCGCAGCTCGCTGCGCTATGGGGGCGAGTCCTCGCCCGCAGGAACTGCCGACAGCGCCCGGCCCGGCGACATCGCGCGCCTCGGTGGAGATGAGTTCCTGGTGCTATTGCCGAACCTGCGCTCCGCTGCCGACGCGGGCAGCGTGGCCGAGCGCCTCATCAGCTCCCTGCGCGAGCCGGTGCAGCTCGCCATGAACTCGCTGGTGGTCACGCCGAGTGTCGGCATCGCCGTGTATCCGCAGGATGGCGAGGATGCCGAGACACTGATGCGAAATGCGGACCTGGCGATGTATTTCGCCAAGCGCCGCAGTCCGGGAACCCATGCCTACTTTGACGCGGCCATGAATGCCAACGCGCTGCACCGCTTCACCGTCGAGGAGCAGTTGCGCGGCGCCCTGGACCGGGACGAGTTCGCGCTGCAGTACCAGCCACAGTTCGACGTCCGCACCGGCACCGTTTCGGGCATGGAGGCGCTGCTGCGATGGACCAACGCGGAACTCGGTGCGATCAGCCCCGCGGAGTTCATCCCCGTGGCCGAGGAAACCGGTCTCATCCATGCCATCGGCAAGTGGGTCCTGCTCAATGCGTGCCGGCAGGCGCGCAAATGGCGCGACCAGGGCCTGCCGTTCCAGCGGATCGCGGTCAACGTCTCGGGCCGCCAGTTCGCCCTGGCGGAGTACCCGAGCGAGGTCGCCCAGATACTGGAGGAGACCGGGCTGGAGCCCTCGGCCCTCGAGCTCGAGATCACCGAATCGGTGGTTATGGCCGACGAGGTGTGGGCGCAGAAGGCCATTAATGAGCTCAAGCAGCTCGGTATCTCCCTGGCTATCGATGACTTCGGCACCGGCTATTCGAGCTTCGGCCGCCTGCGGCACTTCTCGGTCGACCGCCTGAAGATCGACCGCTCGTTTGTCAGCAGCGTCACCGAGTGCAATGACGACCGTGCCATTGCCGCCGCAATCATTGCGATGTCGCGTTCGCTACGCATCAACGTGACGGCCGAAGGCGTCGAGAACTTTCCGCAGCTGGCCTTCCTGCAGGAACAGGAGTGTCAGGATGCGCAAGGCTTCCTGCTGAGCCGGCCCCTGCCAGCCGATGCGGCCAGCGAGTTGCTGAAGCGCGCCAACGACGCCAGCGACGAATCGCGCACGGCACGCCTGCGGGTCATCATCGGCTGATCAGCTGCGGCGCGCCCAGAGCGCGATTGCGCGTAGAATCCACCCGGTTGCGCACGTGTGACCGGGATCATGAAGACCGCGCTGGACCCCGCCATCAAGGACACGCCCGAAGGGATCGCCGCCGACGCGATCCTGCGCAGCTGCGTGCATTGCGGCTTCTGCCTGCCGGCCTGTCCGACCTACCAGTTGCTCGGCGACGAGCTCGACAGCCCGCGCGGCCGCATCTACCTCATGAAGCAGCTGCTCGAGGGCAGGGGGGTCAGTGCGAGCACGCAGCTGCATCTGGACAGGTGTCTGGGCTGCCGCGCCTGCGAGAGCGCCTGTCCGAGCGGTGTCCAGTACGGTCGTCTGCTGGAGTTCGGTCGCGCCCTCACCGAGGAGCGGGTGGGTCGGCCTGCGGTCGTGGCGGCCAAGCGCCGGCTGCTGGGCAAGATCGTCCCGCACACCGGCCGCGCCCGTAAGCTGCTGCGGGCCGCGCGCTGGCTGCGTCCGGCAATGCCGGGGGCGTTACGATCGCAGGTCCCCGAGACCCCGCCGCCGCCGGGGGAGCGCACGCTCGCCTGGCCGGCGCCGCGACATGCACGCCGGGTGGTGATCGTGTCCGGTTGCGTGCAGCCCACGCTCGGTCCCGGCATCGATCCTGCGGCGGCGCGGGTACTGGACCGGGTCGGTATCTCCGCGGTCGCCTCCACGGGCACCGGGTGTTGTGGGGCCGTGAGCCAGCACCTGTCGGCCCACGCGGATGCCCTTGCGCAGGTTCGCCGCAACGTGGATGCGCTGTCCCGGCAACTGGAGGCCGGGGCGGAGGCGCTCGTGTTCACCGCGAGTGCCTGCAGTGCGATGCTCGCCGACTATGGACGGCTGCTCGCTCATGATGCGCTGTACGCGGAGCGCGCGGCGCGCGTCAGTGCCGCGGCCCGGGACGTCAGTCAGCTCATTGCCGCCGAGTCGGTCGCGCTGCGCGGAGTGCTGCGCGAGTCGGCGCGGTCGCAGGTGCCGCGCACTCCGCAGCGAGTGGCATTCCAGGCGCCCTGCACGCTGCAGCATGCACTGTCGCTCAACGGTGTGATCGAGCCGCTGCTGCTGGCAGCAGGCTTTGCGCTGACACCGGTTACCGACAAGCAGCGCTGCTGCGGCTCGGCGGGTACCTATTCGATCCTGCAACCGCAGCTCTCGCAGCAGCTGCTGCGTGCCAAGGTGGAGGCGCTCGCCGCCGGCGATCCGGACGTCATCGCGACCGCCAACGTCGGCTGTCTGCACCACATGCGCAGTGGCACCAGCATTCCGGTGCGTCACTGGGTCGAGCTGCTCGATGAAAGGCTCGCCCTTGACTGACCAGTGGGGCGAGCGCATGCCGCGCTCGGTGGGGTTGCTGCAGACGGTGGCGGTGTCGGTTGGCGTGACCATCGGCAGCGGCATCTTCCGCGTGCCGGCGACGGTCGCCGGACAGCTCGGTACCCCGGGGCCGATCCTTCTGTGCTGGGTCCTCGGGGGCATCATCGCCCTTTGCGGGGCACTAACCGTCGCCGAGCTCGCCGGTGCCTTGCCGCGCTCAGGGGGCATTTTCGCGTACCTGCTGGAAGCGTACGGGCCGTTGCCGGCGTTCCTGTTCGGCTGGACGGAACTGGTGGTGGTGCGCGCCGCCGCGCTCGGGGCCATTGCGACCATATTCGCGGAGTATCTGGGCTACTTCCTGCCCATGAGTGCGCTGCAAGTACGCTACGTGGCCGCCGCCGCCATCATCGTGATCGGCATCATCAACTATCTGGGGGTCCAGCGTGCCGCGCGGCTGCAGAGCGTCACGACGGTGCTTAAGTACGCCGCGCTGCTGGCGCTTGGATTGCTCGCCTTCACCGCGACCGGCGGCAGCACCGGGCATTTCGCGCCGGCCTGGTCGCAAGGGATATCGTTGTCACTGCTCGCCACGGCCCTCATTCCCGTGCTGTGGACCTACGATGGCTGGGCGGACCCGGCGACCATGGCCGGGGAGATCGCCGATCCGCAGCGCAACCTGCCGCGGGCGCTGATTGCCGGCGCCCTGTGCGTCACGCTCGTCTACCTGATCGTGAACGTGGGCTTCCTGTACGCCTTGCCGCCGAAGGAGATGGCCGGCTCGCGGCTGATCGCCGCGACCGTGGCTGCCCACGTGCCGCTGCTCGGTGCGGCGGGCACCGGGGCGATCGCTGCGGCCGTGGTCCTGGCCGCCTTCAGCGGCCTGAATGCATCGATGATGACCGGATCGCGCGTGTTCTTTGCCATGGCAGACCGCGGACTTTTCTTCCGGTCGGTGGCGCGGGTATCGACGCGCTTCCACAGTCCGTCTGCGGCGATCGGGCTCGCCTCGGTCCTGGGCGTGGTCTACGTGCTGGAGAATGACTTCGCGCAACTGGCGGACAAGTTCATCCTGGGCATCTGGCCCTTCTACGCCCTGACCGTGGCGGCCGTCTTCGTGCTAAGGCGCAAGCGCCCGGAACTGGCACGGCCCTATCGCGTCTGGGGCTATCCCTGGGTGCCGGCCGTCTTCCTGCTGGCCTCGGTTTTCATGGTCGTCAACGCGCTGGTGACCGACCCGCGCGACACTGGCATCACGCTGCTGATCATCCTCGCGGGGTTGCCTGTGTACTTCGGGTGGGTGCGACTGAGGCGGAGCCACTGAACCGGCAGCGGCAGCCGGACCGGCTGCGTGCCTTCGGATAAGATGCCGCATCGTTCGGGAAGGCTTCCATGAGTTCGTCCGCTCCTGCCAAGCGCGCCTTGGCGTTCATCTTCGTTACCCTGCTCGTAGACTCGGTCGGCTTCGGCATCATCCTGCCCGTCCTGCCGGGCCTCATCATGCACCTCACCGGTGTCACCGTGGACCGCGCGGCAACCTACGGGGGCCTGCTGGCCAGCATCTATGCGCTGATGCAGTTCTTCTGCGCCCCGGTGCTGGGCAACCTGAGCGACCATTTCGGCCGCCGGCCTGTGCTGCTGTTCGCCCTGTTCGCCCTGGGCTGCGATTACTTCATCCAGGGGTTGGCGCCGAGCATCGGCTGGCTGTTCGTCGGCCGCCTGATTGCCGGCATGGCCGGGGCATCCTTCACTCCGGCCTATGCCTACGTGGCCGACATCACGCCGCCGGAGAAGAGGGCGCAGAGCTTCGGGTTGATGGGCGCGGCATTCGGCATCGGCTTCATCGTGGGGCCTGCCATTGGCGGCCTGCTCGCTCAGTTCGGTCCGCGCGCGCCGTTCTTCACCGCCGGCGTCATCGCCCTGCTGAACACTTCGTTCGGTTACTTCGCCCTGCCCGAGTCGCTCCCGGTGGCGTCGCGGCGGGCATTCCACTGGATGCGGGCCAACCCGCTCGGGACGATCAGGCAGGTCAGCAAGTACCCGGGGGTGCCGTGGATGCTGGCGGCGCTGTTCCTGTGGCAGCTCGGGCACCAGGTGCTGCCGAACGTCTGGTCCTTCTACACCATCCTCAAATTCCACTGGTCGAGTGACCAGGTCGGGTACTCATTGACCTGGGTGGGCGCGATGATGGCGCTCGCCCAGGGCGTGTTCACCGGAAAGCTCGTGCCATGGTTCGGTGGCGAGCGCCCGGCCGCGCTGGCGGGGATGGCCGCGGCGATTCTCGCTTACCTCGGGTACGCACTCGTTCCGCAGGGCTGGATGATGTACCCGGTTTCGCTGCTGACCTTCATCTTCGCGCTCGCCTACCCGTCGATGAACGCAATGGCCTCGCACCAGGCACCTGCGAATGCGCAGGGGGAGCTGCAGGGCGCGGTCGCGATGCTGTACAGCCTGAGTGCGATCATCGGCCCGCCGCTGATGACCGAGGTGTTCGGCCGTTTCAGCAGCCCGTGGGCGCCGGTCTACTTTCCGGGCGCGCCGTTCGTGCTCGCCGCGGCGCTAACCGTGGGCTGCGCGGCATTATTCGCGGGTGCGCTGCGGATCGCGCCAGCACCCCGGGCGGCCACTGTCACGAGCGGGTCATAGATGTCACCCGCACGTTCGACCCTTCGCGCCTGTCTGCTGCTCCTCGCGGCCGCGTGGCCATGCGCACAGGCTGCCAGCCCGCCACCGTGGCCGCCGATCCGCCACGTGTTCGTGCTGCTGCTGGAGAACCAGTCCGAGGCCGAAACCTTCGGGCACTCTTCCCGCGCGCCATATCTGGCCCGGACGTTGCCAGCGCAGGGTGCCCGGCTGCCCCAGTACTACGGCATCGGCCACGCCAGCCTGGGCAACTACGTCGCACTCATCAGCGGTCAGGCGCCCAACCATGAGACGCAGCTCGACTGCGCGGTCTTCAGCGAATTCAGGCCGACTGCCGCCTCGGTCGACGCGCACGGGCAGCTGGCCGGCCTCGGCTGCGTATACCCCGCCGTGGTGCGTACCCTGCCCGACCAGCTCGAGGAGGCCGGCTTCTCCTGGCGTGCCTACATGGAGGACATGGGCAACAACCGGGCACGCGAGCCAGCGACGTGCGCGCACGTGGCGGTCGGCACCGCGGACAACACCGAGGAGGCGCAGATCGGGGACCAGTACGCCGCGCGCCACAATCCCTTCGTGTATTTCCATTCCATCATCGATGACCAGAAGCGCTGCGACCACCATGTCGTCAACCTCGCCCTGCTGCCGCAGGACCTGAAGAGTGCCGCGACGACGCCCAACTACGTCTTCATCACGCCCAACCTGTGCAATGACGGGCACGATGCCCCCTGCGTGGATGGCAGGCCCGGCGGCTTGCGGGAGATCGATGCCTTTCTGCGGCGCTGGGTGCCGCTGATCACGCAGTCTCCGGCGTTCCGTGCCGACGGCCTGCTGGTCATCACCTTCGACGAATCGGACCATGGCGGGAGCGAAGGGGTGGCGGCCTGCTGCGGCGAACGGCCGCTGCCCGGGGCGAAGTACCCACCCGGCATCTCTGGACCCGGAGGCGGCCGCGTCGGCGCGGTGCTGCTCTCGCCGTTCGTGCGGCCCGGGACCGTTTCCCGGGAGCGCTACAACCACTACTCCCTGCTGGGTACCGTCGAGTCGATCTTCGGGCTGCCGCCCCTGGGATACGCGGCAGAACCAGACCTCAGGCTGATCGGGCGGGACGTGTTCAACGACACCGCTCCACGTTCGTCCCGATAGCTCAGCGCAGGGGGGAGCTCAGCCCCCACCTGGACCGTGGTGCCTCACTGGACAATTACTTGCCGAGGCAATATTATCACAGGCAGTGATATCTCCGGCAGCAATCGGTTGGACCGTCGGCGAATGAGTCGCAGGAGCGCAATCCGCGCGGAACGAGTGGTGGTGCCCCAGGCTCCCGAGGAGGGGCTGAGCGTCGGCTACCTGCTCGGGCGCGCCCGCGCCTCGCTGCTGTCTGCGCTGGATGCGCGGCTCGAGCGCTTCGAGCTCACCGGCATGCAGTTCGCGGTTCTCAAGCACGTCGCCGACGGCAGTGCGCGCACCGCCGCGGAGCTGTGCCGCTTCATGCAGTACGACACCGGCGCCATGACGCGCATCCTCGACCGTCTGGAGGAGCGGGGCATGGTGCGCCGGGAGCGCAGCCGTGAGGACCGCCGCACCGTGGTGCTGCGCATAGCGCCGGCCGGCCGCACGCAGTTGCCGCGGCTCGCCGCGGTCGCGAGCCGGGTGCTCGAGGCGCATCTGACCGGCTTCAGCGCTGCCGAGGTCACTGCACTGAAGGGATATCTCGGAAGGATGATCGAAAACGGACAAGTCGAAGGGGACAATGAAGTCTCCCCTGCAGGTAACAACACATGAATACCCGTAGCGTATTGCTGACTGCCGCCGCGGCGCTCGCCATGGCCGGCTGCGTCGATCGCGGCGGCTGGAAGCCCGCTCCGAAGCTTGAACCCAACACCCTCGCTGCAGGGCATTCGCTGCAGGACACCCGCCTGGACTCTGCGGCATGGCCGGGCGACCAGTGGTGGCGCAGCTACGGCGATCCTCAGCTGAACGCGCTGATCGATGAGGCCCTCGCCGGCAGCCCTTCGCTGGAGATCGCGCAGGCGCGCCTGCGTGCTGCGCAGGCCCAGGCGGAGGCCGCCGGCGCGGCCCGGTGGCCCTCGGCTGTGGTCAACGGCGAGGTCACCCGCCAGCGCTACCCCGAACATGGCCTCTACCCGCCCCCCTACGCGGGCAGCTGGTCGACGGATGCGCGATTGGCGCTGGACTTCAGCTGGGAGCTGGACTTCTGGGGCAAGAACCGCGCGCTCCTGGCGCAGGCGCGCTCGGGCGTGACCGCCGCCGAAGCGGACCGCCAGGCCGCACGCCTCGCCCTGGCCACGGCGGTGGTGCGCACGTACGTGCAGCTTGACCTGCAGTACGCGCTCCTGGACGTCACCAACGACAACCTCAAGCAGCAG
Organism: Pseudomonadota bacterium; assembly: GCA_018240525.1. Taxonomy (GTDB): domain Bacteria; phylum Pseudomonadota; class Gammaproteobacteria; order Steroidobacterales; family Steroidobacteraceae; genus 13-2-20CM-66-19. Next base: position 506,714 of record JAFEFN010000013.1, on the reverse strand, counting down.
GGCTCGATCCTCGAGCTGACGCAGCAGCGCGTCAGCGCGGGCCTTGAGAACAATGCGCGCGTCAGGCAGTCCGAGGGTACGCTCGCACTGACGCGCGCCGGCGTGGTCTTCGTGCAGGCGAACATCGAGCTGGCGCGCAACCAGCTGGCCGATCTTGTCGGCGCCGGCCCGGACCGCGGCCGCGCGATCACCCGCCCGCAGCTGCAGGCGCCGACGGACATGGCGCTGCCCTCGGTGCTGCCGTCGGACCTGCTCAGCCGCCGGCCCGACGTCGCCGCGGCGCGCGCACACGTGGAAGCGGCCGGCCACGGCATCAAGGCCGCCGAGGCCCAGTTCTACCCGACCATCAATCTGGTGGCTTTCGCAGGGTTCCAGACCATCGACCTGTCCAAGCTGTTCGATGCCTCGGACCGCATCGCCGGCGCCGGCCCGGCGCTGCACCTGCCGGTGTTCAACCGCGGCCAGCTGCGCGGCAGCCTGTACGCCCAGCAGGCGGAGTTCGATGCCTCGGTGGGCCAGTACAACCAGACGCTGCTGGATGCCGTCCGCGAAGTCTCGGACGTCGTCATCAACTGGCGCGCGCTGGAGCGGGAGACCGCAGAGCAGATCGCCGCGCTGGATGCGGCGCAGAGTTCCTACGACCTGACCACGCAGCGCTACCAGGCGGGCCTGGACAACTACCTGAGCGTGCTATCGGCGCAGAACCAGGTGTTGCTCGCGCAGACCCTGCGCGCCGAACTGCAGGCACGACGCCTGACCTACAGCGTCGACCTGGCGCGGGCCCTCGGTGGCGGCTACGGCGCGCCGCCGCCGCCCGCCGGCTGACGCTCTCCCAGCGAACAACGAGTACCGCCATGGATGCCGCCGTACAACCCGCTCCCCAAGCCGAGACGCAGCGTGCGCAACGGCGAAAGTGGCTCGTCATCCTGACGGTCAGCCTGATCGTCCTGGCAGTGCTGGCGGCACTGTGGTGGATGATCTTCGCGCGCGGCTACGAGAGCACGGACGATGCCTACGTGGCCGGCGACGTCGCCAACGTGATGCCGCAGGTCAGCGGCACGGTCATCAGCATCGGCGCGGACGAGACCGACCTGGTGCAGGCCGGCCAGGAGTTGATCCGCCTGGACGGTACCGACGCCCGCATCGCCCTGCAGGATGCCGAGCAGCAGCTGGCCCGCGCCGTGCGTCAGACCCGCACGGTGTTTGCCAACCGCGACCAGCTGCGCGCCGTGGTGGGGCAGCGCCGGTCCGACCTGGCCCGCGCCCAGTCGGACTTCGACCGCCGCAAGAACCTGGCCAAGACCGGCGCGGTGTCGAGCGAGGAGGTCGGGCACGCGCAGGATGCGCTCAATGCCGCCCGCGATGCACTGACGGCCGCGGAGCGGAACCTCGCCGCGGGCATCGCGCTGGTCGGCCATACCAACGTCGCCGACAACCCCGACGTGCGCGCCGCAGCCACGCAGGTGGAAAAGGCCTGGGTCGCCCAGCAGCGCCTGAGCGTCAAGGCACCGGTGAGCGGCTACGTTGCCAAGCGCAACGTGCAGCTCGGTGACCACATCGCGCCCGGCGCGCCGCTGATGACCATCGTGCCGCTGGACCGGTTGCGCGTGGAGGCGAACTTCAAGGAGGTTCAGCTCGATCGCATGCGCATTGGTCAGGCGGTGAAGGTCGTCTCCGACCTGTACGGCAGCCGCGTCGAGTACCAGGGCACGGTGGTGGGCCTGGGCATGGGTACCGGCGCGGCGTTTGCGCTGCTGCCGGCGCAGAACGCCACCGGCAACTGGATCAAGGTGGTGCAACGCGTGCCTGTGCGCATTTCGCTCAAGCCCGAGGAGCTCAAGGCGCATCCGCTGCGGATCGGGCTGTCGACCCGGGTGAAGGTCAACGTGCACGATGACTCCGGCCCGCAGCTGGCGCAGAGTCCACCGCAGCAGCCGGTGCTGAGCACCGCCGCATACGACCTGGACCATGCCGAGGTGCTGGCGCGCATCGCCCAGATCATCCGCGACAATTCCACCGAGGGTACCGCGACCGACTAGGGCCCACGGGTCTGCGCTACTCGTACTTGAGATAACACAGCGGCAGGGCGGTCGTGGACTTGATGGTCTCCAGCGCGAAGCTGGCGCTGACATCCTGGAAGTCGACCGCCGAGATCAGCCGCTTGTACACCACGTCGTAAGCATCGATGTCGGGCACCACGATGCGGATCAAATAATCGACATCACCGCTCATGCGGTGAATCTCCGTCACCTCGGGGATGTCGCGCACCGTGCGCGCGAAGCGCTCGAACCAGGCCTCGCTGTGGTTGCCGGTCTTGATGGTGACGAACACCGTCGTGCCGACGTTCAGCGCGCGCGCGTCCAGCAGAGCGACCGTACCGCGGATGATCCCCTCTGCCTGGAGCTTCTGGATGCGCCGCCAGCAGGGCGCCTTGGACAGGCCCACGCGGTCGGCGATCTCGGCGGCACTCAGGTTACCGTCCACCTGCAGGAGGTCCAGGATTTTGGCATCCAGCTTATCCATGAAACACCGTTTCAAAAAAGCGCTTAAGTACGCAACTTTGTTGCGTACTATGCGCCCGGTAGCGGTATGTTCGCAACCCCGTAGCGCGCCTGCGGACCTAGGATAGGTCGATGGATCTGACCAGCCATTTCACGGCCCACCCCCAGTCCGTCGGCGAGACCTACACGGAGCACTTGGGCAGGGCCACGTCGTTTGGGTTGCGCATGGTGTTCGCAGGCCTCGCCTGCCTCGTGCACGGCCTGCTGCCTTTCCTGTTCGTGCGTACCGGCAGTCGTGCCATCGCCGAGCTCAACGACCGGATGGTCACCAACCGCCGCCGCTGTCCGCCCCCCGCGCTCGCGAGCAACGCACGGCTTCCGCACTAGCCATGCGGGCGCGCTTCCGGGCGTTCGTCCCCGGATGGGGTGCGGTGCGTCAGGCCCTGCCTGGCGTGCTGATCGCCATTGCACTCGCGGCGCTGGCGCGCGGCATGGCACAGCAGATCGCGCAGGGTGCGATCGGGCTGCCGAAGATTCCCCTGAGCCCGGTAATGTGCGCGGTGCTGCTGGGCATGCTCTGGCGCAACAGCATCGGCGTGCCCGTCTGGGCCACCAGCGGACTCAACTGGACCATGCACCGCCTGCTGCGGGTCGGGATCGCACTCGTGGGGCTGCGCCTGACCTTGGGCGGTGCCGGCGCGATTGCCCTGACCGCGCTGCCCGTGGCGCTGATCTGCCTGAGCGTGGCGCTGGTGGCGGGCATCGCCATCGCGCGCCTGCTGACCGTGCCGCGCCGGCTGGGGCTGCTGCTGGCCATCGGCACCGCGGTGTGCGGCTGCACTGCGGTCGTGGCGATGTCGCCGGTGATCCGCGCCAGGCACGCCGAGACTGCATTCGCCGTCACCTGCGTGGTGCTGTTCGGCTGCATTGCCATGCTGCTCTACCCGTGGGTGGCCGCGCACTTCTTTGCCGCCTCGCCGGTGCATGCGGGCATCTTCCTCGGTACCGCGATCCACGATACCTCCCAGGTGATCGGCGCCTCGCTGATCTACTCGCAGCAGAACGCCGCGCCGGCGGCGCTGGCCGCGGCCAGCGTGGCGAAGCTGCTGCGCAACCTGTCGATCGCCGTGCTCATTCCCGTGGCGGCCTGGCTCACCCAGCGCGCGCAGGAGCGCGATGGCGGCGCGAACCTGGACCCCGCCGCCGCCGCATCGGCGGGCCGCACACCGCTGGTGCCGTTCTTCGTCATCGCCTTCGTCGGCTTCATCCTGCTGCGCACGATCGGAGACGCACTGTTCCCGCCCGCGGGGGGCTGGCAGGCGGTCATCAACACCGGCTATACCGCCTCGGACCTCTTTCTGACCTGTGGCATGACGGCGGTCGGCCTGTCGGTGTCCTTTACCGACATGTGGCGCATCGGTTGGCGTCCCCTGGCGGCAGGCTTCGTGGTGGCGACCCTGGTGGGCAGCTGCAGCCTGCTCCTGAACCTCGGCATGGTGCGCTGGCTCTGAGTCGCCGCGAGAGCGCGCCGCGCGCTCGCACGCTACACTGAGCGGCAGGCGCTGCGCTGGCCGATTCGGCGACGCCGGACAACCGCACAGGAGCCGCCATGCCCAACCCGCGACCCAAGGTCTCCCGCCGTGCCGCCGAGAATGCGGTCCGCACGCTGCTGCGCTGGGCCGGGGAGGATCCGCGCCGCGAGGGGCTGCAGGACACCCCGCAACGGGTCGTCGACGCCTATCGCGACTGGTTCTCCGGGTACCAGATCGATCCGGCGGCCTACCTGCGCCGCACCTTCGAGGAAGTGGGCGGCTACGACGAACTGATCGTCCTGCGCGACATCTCGTTCGAGTCGCACTGCGAGCATCACATGGCCCCGATCATCGGCCGGGTGCACGTCGGCTACCTGCCCGACAGCAAGGTGGTCGGCATCAGCAAGCTTGCGCGCGTGGTGGACGGCTACGCGCGACGTTTCCAGGTCCAGGAAAAGCTCACCGCGCAGATCGCCAACTGCATCACCGATGTGCTCAAGCCGCGCGGTGTCGGGGTGGTCGTGTCGGCCGTCCACCAGTGCATGACGACGCGCGGGGTGCACAAGCGCGATGTCTCCATGGTGACCAGCCGCATGACCGGGGTGTTCCGCAGCGATGCGCGCACGCGCGCGGAGTTCCTGCGTTTCATCGACATGTCCGGGACCAAGGAGCCCTGAGCCCCCACGCCCTCACTGCGCGGCGGCGGAGGGTAGTTCGGGAACGTCCATGTCCGCCGGGGCGAGGCCGCGCCGGTAGCGGTCGTGGATCATCGAATAGGCCCGCTCAAGATGCCGCGTGCTGCGGGCAGTATCGAACAGCGGCGCCGTCGGCCGGGCCGCCCGCAGGCGCGCCTTCAGCTGCGCCAGCCGCGCAGGGTCGCACCCGATCTCCACCGCGAGTGCCTCGTAGGCAGCTTCGCTGGCCATCACCAGATCCGGCATGCCAACGGCATGCAGGAGACTGGCCGCAACGCGCGAGGCAAATGAGACGCCGGGTCGCGTGATGACCGGCACCCCGCTCCACAGCGCGTCGCTGGCCGTGGTATGGGCGCCGCACGGAAAGGTGTCGAGGCACAGGTCCGCGGCGCGCAGTCGTGCCAGGTGCTGCTCCAGGCCGATGGGTGGGGCGAACACGAGGCGGGCCGCATCGACACCGCGACGCTGCGCCTCCCTGCGCAGGTTGTCGATGGCGACCGGGTCCTCGGCGAGCAGCCACAAGACGCTGCCCGTTACGCGCTGGAGGATGCGCATCCAGCTGTCGAACACCGTGGGCGTGACCTTGTACAGGCTATTGAAGCTGCAGAACACCACGCCGCGCTCGGGCAGTCCCAGCTCGCTACGCGTCGTTTCCCGGGCGAGGACCGGACGGTGCCGGTTGTTGACCTGATAGCTGCCTGGCAAGTACACCACGTGCTCCGCGTAGTGCGCGCGGCACGCCGGCGGGATCAGGACGTGGTCGGCGAAGAGGTAGTCCCAGAAGTCGCCGCCGAGGGTGCCGGGATGGCCCAGGTAGTTGACCTGCAGGGGGGCGGCGCGCTGCGCGAAGATGCCCGGGCGTGAGTCCTGCGTGAAGCCCTTCAGGTCCACCGCGATATCGACCTGGAAGTCCCGGGACACCCGGGCGATCTCGGCGTCGGACTTGCCGCGAACGTCGATGAAGTGGTCGAAGGCTTTCTCGAGGCGCGCGCGCATGGCATCGCGCGTCTGCGCACCGAAGGAAAAGGCGAAGGTCTCGAACCGCTGCCGGTCGTGCAGCTCGAAGCACTCCGCCATGAGCTGCGCGGTGGCATGGTTGTGGAAGTCGGCCGAGTAGTAGCCGACCCGGATGCGCGGACCGCAGTCCCGCTGCCCGAGCGGCGGCAGCGCGGCCAGGGCCGGAGCGCAGGCAGCCGCCGAGATGCACGCGACCTGGCGCTGCAGCGCGGGGTCGTCGCTCACCGCCATCGCCGTGAAGGGGCGCGTGATGCGCTTGCCCTGCCAGGCCTTGCGCACCAGCTCATCGACCTCGGCCGACAGGCCGTCCCAGTCGCACAGCAGCAGCTTCGAGTGCAGGCGCATGCCGGCGGCCCAGGCGAGCTCGGGATCCAGCTGCAGGGCACGCTCGAAGCTGGCGCGTGCCAGCTGCGGCTGCCGGGCGGCGCTTTGCGCGTTGCCGAGGTTGTTGTAGGCGTTCGCGAGCAGGGGCGCGAGTTGCACGGCGCGCTGGTAGCTGCGCTGTGCCTCCTCCCCACGGCCCAGCTGGGCGAGTGCGTTGCCCCGATTGTTGTGCGCGTCGGCGAAGTCCTCCCGGATCTGCAGGGCGCGCTCGAAGCAGCCCAGCGCTTGCTCGAAGCGGCGCAGCTCGAAGAGGGCGTTGCCGAGGTTGTAGTGCGCATGGGCAAAGCCGGGCCGCAGCTTCAGGGCGCCTGCATACGCATCGATGGCCTCCTCGAGTCGGCCGAGCTGGTGCAGTACCACGCCGCGGTTGTAGTGGGCCTCCCCGTAGTCGGGACGGAACTGCAGCGCGCGGTCGTAGCTTTGCAGCGCCTCCGCGGCGCGGCCCAGTGACAGGAGCGTGCCGCCGCGGTTGGAACAGGCCTCGGCGTAGGCGGGCCGGAGCGCCAGCGCGCGTTCATAGGCGGCCAGGGCCTCCGCATGACGCCCCAGGTCGCGCAGGACGTTGCCATGGCTGTTGTGCGCGGCCGCATCGCCGGGCCGGGCGAGGACGGCGCGCTCCAGCAGCTCGGCGGCCTCGCGCGGCTGCTGGCGTTGCGCCCTGATGATCCCCAGCAGGTGCAGCGCCTCGAAGTGGTCCGCCTGCCTCGCGAGGATGTCCGCGCACAGCCTTGCGGCCCGGGTCCAGTCACCCGCGTTGTACGCGTGGGCGGCAGCCTGGTATGTCTCGAGGTCGTTCACACGGCTGCGTCAACGAGCGGACTGTCCCGCGCCGTCAGGCGATCAGCGCGGAGTCGCTGCGCGCGGAGCGCTTGCGGTCCTGCTCCTTGAGGAAGCGCTTGCGGATGCGGATCGACAGCGGCGTGACCTCGACCAGCTCGTCGTCGGCGATGAACTCCACCGCGTACTCGAGCGTCAGCTGGATCGGCGGCACCAGCAGGATCGCATCGTCCTTGCCGGCGGCGCGGATGTTGGTGAGCTTCTTGGTCTTGATGGGATTCACGACCAGGTCGTTCTCGCGGCTGTGGATGCCGATGATCATGCCCTCGTAGAGCTTGTCGCCCGGGTTGACGAACATGCGGCCGCGCTCCTGCAGGTTGAACAGGGAGTAGGCGACCGCCTCGCCCTGCTCGTTGCTGATCAGCACCCCGTTGTGACGCTCGGGGATCTCGCCCTCGACCGGACCGAAGCCATCGAAGATGTGGCTGATCAGCCCGGTGCCGCGGGTCAGGGTCATGAATTCGCCCTGGAAGCCGATCAGGCCGCGGGCCGGCACGCGGTACTCGAGACGGGCGCGGCCGTTGCCGATGGCCATGTCCGTGAGCCTGGCACGGCGGCTGCCGAGCGCCTCCATCACGGCGCCCTGGTTGCCCTCGTCGATGTCCACGGTCAGGGCCTCGAAGGGCTCGTGCACCACGCCATCGACGAGCTTCGTCAGCACCTGCGGCCGCGAGACCGCCAGCTCGTAGCCCTCCCGCCGCATGTTCTCGATGAGGATCGTCAGGTGCAGCTCGCCGCGGCCGGAAACGCGCATGACGTCCGGCTCGTCGGTGTCCTCGACGCGCAGCGCCACGTTGCTCTGCAGCTCGCGGTAGAGTCGCTCACGGATCTGCCGCGAGGTGACGTACTTGCCCTCGCGCCCGCACAGCGGGGAGGTGTTGACCTGGAAGTTCATGGCGAGCGTCGGCTCGTCCACGCTGATCGGCGGCAGCCCCTCGGCATGCTCCTGGTCGCAGACCGTGAGGCCGATGTTCACGTCATCGATGCCGGTGATGGCCACGATGTCACCCGCGGCGGCTTCCTCGACCGCGCTGCGCTGCAGACCGGTGAAGGTGAGCACCTGCTGGATCTTGGCGGTGCCGCGATCCTCGTCGCCGTACCGCAGCGCCACGGTCTGCCCGGCGCGCACCACGCCGCGGCGGATGCGGCCGATGCCGATGCGGCCGACGTAGGAGTTGTAGTCCAGGGTCGAGATCTGCAGCTGCAATGGCAGGTCGACCTGCGTCGCCGGCGGCGGCACGTGCGCGAGCACCGCTTCGAACAGCGCGGACATGTCCGGGCGGCGCTCGGTGTAGTCGGTGCTCGCCCAGCCCTGCAGGGCCGAGGCATAGATGACCGGGAAGTCCAGCTGGGCATCGGTGGCGCCGAGCTTGTCGAACAGGTCGAAGGTCTGGTCGATCACCCAGCCCGGCCGGCTGCCGGGACGGTCGATCTTGTTGACCACGACGATCGCCTTGAGCCCGAGGGCAAGCGCCTTGCGGGTCACGAAGCGCGTCTGCGGCATCGGCCCCTCGACGGCGTCCACCAGCAGCAGCACCCCGTCCACCATGGACAGCACGCGCTCCACCTCGCCGCCGAAGTCAGCATGCCCGGGGGTGTCGACGATGTTGATGCGCGTGCCGCCGTACTCGATGGCGCAGTTCTTGGCGAGGATCGTGATGCCGCGCTCACGCTCGATGTCGTTCGAGTCCATGATGCGCTCGCCCAGGCGCTCGTGCGCGGCGAAGGTGCCGGACTGCTTGAGCAGGCAATCGACCAGGGTCGTCTTGCCGTGGTCGACGTGCGCGATGATGGCGATGTTACGGATCGGGCGATTCATGCGTGACGGTATGGCCATCGTCCGGGCGACCCGCGGGATGGCCCTGGGACCGGGTCCAAAAAAGGGTGCGCAGGGTACCAGATCCGCCCGTCAAACACCGCTTTTCGGCGGCTCTCGCGACCTCAGGCCCCTAAATATGGGGGTGCCCGATGCGCAGCGACCTCGTCGCCAGCCGCACTTCCACGAAGAACACGATGAAGGCGGCGCTCAGGCACACCATCGCCCCCACGAACAGCAGGGCGATTTCCTTGGTGAGCGTGACCTGCAGGAAGGCGTCGGCGAAGAGGCTGACCACCACCAGGGCCACCAGCAGCGCTGCGATCGTGCACAGCGAGATCGCCACGTTGATGTAGCCGGCGCGGCGCGCCAGGACCTTCAGGCTGCCGACCAGCTTGGGCGGCGTTTCCGGCTGGTTGGCGAGCTGGGCCTCGAAGACGCGCGCCCGGTCGACGATGCGCGCCAGACGGTTGGTGAGGACACCGAGCATGGAGGACACGCCCGTGAGCAGGAACACCGGCGCGATGGCCGCCTGGATCACGTGGGCGATGCCCGTGGGCTCGTTCATGGTGGACTTCTTGTATCACACCGGCCGCCCGCGCCGGGATGCCGCCGGCCTTGCCCGGCAGGGCAGGCTTGTTGTACGATCGTTCAACAACGAATCACCCGGGCCCGACGTCATGAAAGCCATGCACCTGAAGAGCGTTTCCGCCGCACCCCAGGACGAGCTGGACAACCAGAGCCTGCCGGGCTGGATCTATCACGATCCGGAGTTCTTCGAGGTGGAAAAGCAGGCGATCTTCCGCAACAGCTGGCAGGTGGTCTGCCACGTCAACGACATCCCCCGGGTCGGTGACTTCCACACCTTCGAGTTCTTCGGCGAGTCGGTGGTCGTGGTGCGGGCCGAGGAGGGCGTGCGCGCCTTTCACAACGTGTGCCGCCATCGCGCCGCGCGCCTGGTCGACGGGCCCAAGGGCAACTGCGGCAAGCGCATCACCTGTCCCTACCATGCCTGGACCTACGGCCTGGACGGGCGCCTGGTCGCCCTGAGCCGCGAGACGTTCAAGAACCTCGACACCTCCAGGCACGGCCTGGCCGCCTGCGAGCACGAGATCTACCACGGCTTCGTGTTCGTGCGCTTCGCGCCGGGGCTGCCGAGCGTGCGCGAGATGCTGGCCCCCTACGAGCACGAGATCGCCCCGTACCGCTTCGAGGACCTGGTGCCGATGGGGCGCGTGTCGATGCGCCCGCGCGCGGTGAACTGGAAGAACGTCACCGACAACTTCTCCGACGGCCTGCACATCAACGTCGCGCACCCCGGGCTCACCCGCCTGTTCGGCCGCGGCTACGGCATCGAGGCGAAGCCCTGGGTCGACAAGATGTGGGGGGCGCTGCGCGACACGCCCTCCAGCAACTGGTCCGAGCGCGCCTACCAGACCTTCCTGCCGCAGGTGGCGCACCTGCCGGCGGAGCGGCAGCGCCTGTGGACCTACTTCAAGCTCTGGCCGAACGTCGCCTTCGACATCTACCCCGACCAGATCGACTTCATGCAGATGATCCCGCTGTCGCCGACCGAGACCATGATCCGCGAGATCGCCTACGTGCACCCGGACAGCCGCCGCGAGATGAAGGCGGTGCGTTACCTCAACTGGCGCATCAACCGCCGGGTCAGCGTCGAGGACAAGGAGCTGATCGCGCGCGTGCAGCAGGGCATGGGCTCGAGCAGCTATTCCTCCGGGCCGTTGAGCGATGGCGAGGTCTGCCTGCGCAGTTTCGGCAAGCACATGCGCAGGCTGATCCCGCAGAGCAAGCTGCCGCAAGCACCGCCACGGGGCTGGAGCCATGGCTGAGCGGGGCGGGGGCCGCTGCGATGCCCTGATCATCGGCGGCGGTCACAACGGGCTGGTCTGTGCGTTCTACCTGGCACGGGCGGGCCTGAAGGTCACCGTGCTCGAGCGCCGCGGGGTGGTCGGCGGGGCCGCGGTCACCGAGGAGTTCCATCCCGGATTCCGCAATTCCGTCGCCGCCTACACCGTCTCGCTGCTCAACCCGAGGATCATCCACGACCTCGACCTGCACGGCCATGGGCTGCGCATCGTCGAGCGGCGCGCGGCGAACTTCCTGCCGACCGCGGACGGCCGCTACCTCCTCAGCGGCGGCGACCGCACGCACGACGAGGTGGCGCGCTTCTCCGCGCGCGACGCCGCGCGGCTGGCCGACTACGGGCGGCGCCTGGAGTCGATCGCGGACGTCATGCGCGACCTGGTGCTGACCACGCCGCCCAATGCCCTGCAGGGCAGCTGGCGCCAGGTGCTGCCGGAGCTGGTGAGCGCGGCGAAGGTCGGCGGCCGGCTGCGCAGGCTCGACATGGACCTGCGGCGCGAGCTGCTGTCGCTGTTCTCGATGTCCTGCGGGGACTACCTCGACAACTGGTTCGAGAGTGACCCGATCAAGGCGACCTACGGCTTCGACGGGGTGGTCGGCAACTACGCCAGTCCCTACAGTCCCGGCAGCGCCTACGTGCTGCTGCACCACGTCTTCGGCGAGGTCAACGGCAAGCGCGGCGCCTGGGGCCATGCGATCGGCGGGATGGGGGCGATCACCCAGGCCATGGCCCGGGCGGCGGCCGCGCGCGGCGTGACGATCCGCCTGGACACGGCGGTGCGCGAGGTGATCGTCGAGGGCGAGCGCGCGGTCGGTGTGATCACTGAGTCGGGCGAAACCCTGCGCGCCTCGGCGGTGATCTCGAACCTCAACCCGAAGCTGCTGTACCTGAACATGTTCGGTCCCGGGACGCTGCCGGAACCGTTCCGCGAGCACATGAGCCACTGGCGCTGCGGCTCAGGCACGTTCCGCATGAACGTGGCGCTCAAGGAACTCCCGGACTTCACCTGCCTGCCGGGCAAGGCCGCCGCTGACCACCACACCGCCGGCATCATCATCGCCCCGACGCTGTCCTACATGGAGCAGGCCTACTTCGATGCGCGCACCTACGGCTGGTCGAGGAAGCCGATCGTGGAGGTGTGCATCCCCTCGACCCTGGATGACTCGCTCGCCCCCGCGGGCCAGCACGTCGCCAGCCTGTTCTGCCAGCACGTGGCCCCGACCCTGCCCGACGGGGCGAGCTGGGACACGCACCGCGAGGCGGTCGCGGACCTGATGATCGACACGGTCGACCAGTACGCGCCGAACTTCAAGGCCGCCGTGCTCGGCCGGCAGATCATGAGCCCGCTGGACCTCGAGCGGACCTTCGGGCTGGTCGGCGGGGACATCTGCCACGGCCAGCTCAGCCTCGACCAGCTGTTCTCGGCGCGCCCCATGCTCGGCTACGGCAACTATCGCGGCCCGCTGCAGGGCCTGTACATGTGCAGCGCGGGGACGCATCCGGGCGGCGGCGTGAACGGGGCGGCCGGCCACAACGCCGCGCGCGAAGTCATGGCGGACTTCCGGCGCGGGCACCTGCGGCGGGTCGCGTGATGCGGCCGCGACGCGACCCATGGCGGTGAATGCCGCGCGCCCGGCCGCGCGCCCGGCCGCGCGGCCGCGCTACGAGCGGCAGCTGCCCGAGCAGCGCCGCCAGGAACTCATCGATGCCACCATCGAGTGCCTGAAACGCCACGGCCACGAAGGCCTGTCGATGCGCGCCATCGCCGCGCAGGCCGGCGTCTCCCTCGGCCTCATCAACCATCACTTCCCGAACAAGGACGAGCTGATCGCCGCCGCCTACCGCCATTTCAACAGCGTGCTGGTGGAGGGCCTGAAGGCGGCCGTGCCCAAGGCGCCGGCCTCCCCGCGTGCCCGCCTGCAGGCCTTCCTCAGGGCCTCCTTCTCCCGGCCGAACCTGGATCCCGAGACCCTCGCGGTGTGGGTGGTGTTCTGGGGCATGTACCGGCACTCGCCGCTGATCCAGGGCGTGCACCGTGAGTCCTACCAGGGGTACGTGCAGCTGCTGAAGGACATGCTTGCCCAGCTGCTGAAGGCCGCCGGGCCGCGCGCCCCCGCGGTGGACCTGCGTCTGGCGGCCATCGGCCTGACCGCGCTCCTGGACGGCCTGTGGCTCGAATGGTGCCTGGAGCCGGCCAGTTTCCGCCCGGCCGAGGCGATCGCCCTGTGCGAGGCCTGGGTGGACAACCTGCTGCGCCGCCCGGCGACACTGGAATAGCCGCCCAGGCATCCCCACATCTGCCTGTTCCGCGTGCTTTTCGGAGGCATGGATTGATCGAATACCGCGCAGGACACCCCGCCGAGCCGACCCGGCAGCCCTGATGGCCGATCCCACCCATCCGCCGCGACCGCGGCCGCTCTTTGCCAGAGCCGAGGACCTGACGACCGTGCGCGGCTTCTTCGGCGTATTCCGCTACAGCCGCCGGGCACTGGAGCTGGTCTGGAGCACCAACCGCAGGCTCAGCCTCGCGCTCGCGGTGCTGACCGTCCTCGCCGGCATCCTGCCGGCCGGTGTCGCCTACGTCGGTTCGCTCATCGTCGATGCGGTGGTCGCGGCCATGCGCGGCGCGCAGGGGGCCGGCCCGGTGCTGGACCTCGTGATGCTGGAGGGGGTGCTCGTCATCGGCATCTCGGGCGTGCAGCGCGGCATCACGCTGTGCCAGTCGCTGCTGCGCGCTCAGCTCGGCCAGCGCGTGAACGTGATGATCCTCGAGAAGGCGCTCACGCTCGAGCTGGAGCACTTCGAGGACTCGGAGTTCTACGACAAGCTCACGCGCGCCCGGCGCGAGGCCTCGACCCGGCCGCTGAGCCTGGTCATGCGCACCTTCTTCCTGCTCCAGAACGGCATCTCGCTGGTGAGCTACGGCACCCTGCTGGCGCACTTCTCGCCCTGGGCCGTGCTGGTGCTGCTGCTGGCCGGGCTCCCGGCCTTCATCGCCGAGGCGAAGTTCTCCGGCGATGCCTTCCGCCTCTTCCGCTGGCGCTCGCCCGAGACGCGCATGCAGATCTACCTGGAGACGGTCATCGCGCGCGAAGACTACGCCAAGGAGGTCAAGCTCTACGGCCTGGGGCCGCGCCTGCTGGAGCGCTACCGCGACATCTTCCGCCGCCTCTACGCCGAGGACCGCGCACTCACCGTCCGGCGCGATGCCTGGGGCTTCTCCCTGGGGCTGATCGGGACCGGCGCACTCTACGGCGCCTACGCCTGGATCGCCCTGACCACGGTGCGCCGCCTGATCAGCCTCGGCCAGATGACGATGTACGTCGCCCTGTTCCGCCAGGGCCAGGCGACGGTGTCGGCCATGCTGACCGCGGTGGGCGGCATGTACGAGGACAACCTGTACCTGTCGACGCTGTACGAGTACCTGGAGACGGATGTCTCGCTGCCGAGCGGCAGCGAGGTGCGCGGTCCGCACCCCGAGGACGGGGTGCGCTTCGAGGATGTCAGCTTCACCTACCCCGGCTCGGACACCCCGGCTCTCGAGCACATCACGCTGCACCTGGTGCCGGGCACCAGCCTGGCGCTGGTGGGGGAGAACGGCTCGGGCAAGACCACGCTGATCAAGCTGCTGACACGGCTGTACGCACCGAGCAGCGGGCGCATCCTCCTGGACGGACGGGACCTCAGGGACTGGGACGAGCGCGCGCTGCGCGAGCGCATCGGCGTCATCTTCCAGGACTTCGCGCGCTACCAGATGCTGGTCGGCGAGAACGTCGGCGCCGGCGACGAGCAGCACTTCGAGGACGAGGCGCGCTGGCGCACGGCGGCGGCCAAGGGCCGCGCCAGCGAGTTCATCGAGACGCTGCCGGCCGGTTACCAGACCCAGCTCGGCAAGTGGTTCAAGGACGGCCGCGAACTCTCCGGGGGCCAGTGGCAGAAGATCGCCCTGTCACGGGCCTTCATGCGCATCCGTGCCGACGTGCTGGTGCTGGACGAGCCGACCGCCGCCATGGACGCGCAGGCGGAGGCGGAGGTCTTCGAGCACTTCCGCCAGCTGGCGCGCGAGCGCATCACGATCCTGATCTCGCACCGCTTCTCCACCGTGCGCATGGCCGACCAGATCGTGGTGCTGAACAACGGGCACATCGCCGAGCGCGGCAGCCACGAGCAGCTGATGCAGCTGAACGGCCGCTACGCGCACCTGTTCACGCTGCAGGCTCGCGGCTACCGCTGAATCAGTGCGGGGGCTTGCCGGCGGCCTTGGCGGCCTCGGCCTCCTGGCGCATGTCCGCGCGCATGCGCGCGTAGTCGACCTTGCGGATCTCGGCGATCTGGCAGCGCCAGCCCTTGACGATGATCGAGTCCAGGCGCGCGGTGATGGTGCTGGCGGTGGCCGTGACCCCGATGACCTGTGCGAAGGGCAGGTCGGTGCACGGCGGCGTGATCGACAGCAGGTAGGCATCGCGTGGCGTGGTGAAGATCAGCAGCTGATTGTTGCCGAGTGACTCCCAGCTGTCGAAGCGCCCGAGCCAGGTGATGCGATCGAGCGGTTCGCCGGCATAGGAGGCGTAGCGCGCCCGCACGCTTTCAGGGTCCTGGCGCGGCGCGGTGCTGGCGCAGGCGGCGAGCACGGCAAGGGCGCAGAGCGCGGCGAGCGGCGATGGCAGGCGCATGAGGATCCTTCGGTTGGCCACGCGGCGATCTTGCGCCGTCCGGCAGGGCGGCGCCATCCGCCTCAGCCCGGGGTGAGTATCAGCAGCGCGAGCGGCGGCAGGCCCACTTCCAGGGACTGATCGTACCCATGGGCAGGCACCGCCTGGCTCTGCAGCGCGCCGAGGTTCCCCAGGCCGCTGCCGCCGTAGTCTGCGGCGTCGCTGTTGAGCCGCTCCTGCCAGCGCCCTGCCTGCGGCACGCCGATGCGGTAGGCCGGCCGCGGCACCGGCGTGAAATTGCAGACCACCAGGGCCGTGGCGCCCGCTGCATCGCGCCGCAGGAAGGCGACGACGCTCCTGTCGGCGTCCTCGCAGTCGATCCAGGTGAAGCCCGCGTGGTCGAAGTCCCGTGCATGCAGTGCGGGGGTGGCGCGGTACAGGCGGTTCAGGTCGCGGATCCAGCGCTGCACGCCCTGGTGCAGCGGGTACTGCAGCACGTGCCACTCCAGGCTCTCCTCGTGCTGCCACTCGCGCCGCTGGCCGAATTCCCCGCCCATGAAGAGCAGCTTCTTGCCCGGGTGGGCCCACATGTAGCCGAGCAGGAGCCGCAGGTTGGCGAACTGCTGCCACTCGTCCCCGGGCATCTTGCCGATGAGGGCGCCCTTGCCGTGCACGACCTCGTCGTGCGAGAGCGGCAGAACGAAGTTCTCGGTGAAGGCGTACCAGAGGCTGAAGGTGATGCGGTTGTGGTGGAACTTGCGGTGCACGGGGTCCTGCTGGAAGTAGCGCAGGGTGTCGTGCATCCAGCCCATGTTCCACTTCAGGCCGAAGCCCAGTCCGCCGAGGTGCACCGGCCGCGAGACCAGCGGCCAGGCGGTGGACTCCTCGGCGATCGTCTGCGTGTCGGGAAAGTCGCGGTAGGCGGCGAGGTTGAGCTGCTTGAGGAACTCGACGGCCTCCAGGTTCTCGCGGCCGCCGAAGCGGTTGGGTATCCACTGCCCGGTGAGGCGTCCGTAGTCCAGGTACAGCATCGAGGCCACCGCATCCACGCGCAGTGCGTCGACGTGGTAGCGCTCGAGCCAGAACAAGGCGTTGCTGATGAGGAAGTTGCGTACCTCGGCGCGCCCGTAGTTGAAGATCGAGCTGCTCCACTCGGGGTGGAAGCCCTGGCGCGGGTCCTCGTGCTCGTACAGGTACGTGCCGTCGAAGCGCGCCAGCCCGTGGGCATCGGTCGGAAAGTGGGATGGCACCCAGTCGAGGATCACCCCGATGCCGCGCGCGTGCAGGTGGTCCACGAAGTACATGAAGTCCTGCGGCGTGCCGTAGCGGGCGCTTGGCGCGAAGTAACCGGTGATCTGATAGCCCCAGGAGCCGTAGAAGGGATGCTCCATGACCGGCAGCAGCTCCACGTGGGTGAAGCCGAGCTCCGTGACATAGTTGGCCACCGCGTGCGCCAGCTCGCGGAAGTCCAGTGGGCGGTTGCCATCCTCCGGCACGCGCCGCCACGAGCCGACGTGCAGCTCGTAGATCGACCAGGGGGCATCCAGCGCGTTGATCCGGGCGCGCCGCTGCATCCAGTCCGCATCGTTCCATGCGTAGTCCAGCTGCCAGACGACCGAGGCGGTGCGCGGCGGCACCTCGGTGCGGAAGGCGAAGGGGTCGCACTTGTCCGCATGGCTGCCGTCGCGGGCGGTGACACGGTACTTGTAGAGCGTGCCGGGGCCCAGGTTTGCGAACGTCCCCTCCCAGATCCCCGAGGCATCTGCGCGCGGGTGCAGCGCGTGGCTGCTGCCGCCCCAGTGGTTGAAGTCACCGATGACGGCGACGGCGGCGGCGTTGGGTGCCCAGACGGCGAAGCGCGTGCCGTCGGCTGCCGCGTGCGCGCCGAGGTTTTCATAGGCGCGTACGTAGGTGCCTTCGCGGAAGTGATAGATGTCTTGTTCCGTGAAGGGCACGCCGGAAAGTCTAGCAAGACGGGCTCGCGTGTGCTTGGATGGGCCGGTGAGCAGCGTCCCGATCGTCATCGGCCACCGCGGCGCCTGTGGGTACGTGCCCGAGCACACGCTCGCCTCTTACTTCCTCGCCATCCAGTACGGCGCCGACTTCGTCGAGCCTGACCTGGTCATGACGCGCGACGCAGTTCTCGTGGCGCGTCACGAGAACGAGATCGGCGGCACCACCGACGTCGCCGAGCATCCGGAGTTCGCCAGCCGGCGCACGCAGCGCAGCGTCGACGGCGAGGATGTCGAGGGCTGGTTCACCGAGGACTTCAGCCTGGCGGAACTGAAGACCCTGCGCGCGCGCGAGCGCATCCCCTGGATACGGCCGGGCAACCAGCGCTTCGACCGGCTGCTCGAGATCCCGACCTTCGAGGAAATCCTAGCCCTGGTGCGTGCTGCGGATGAGATGCGCGCGGCGCGCGCCCGCCAGCTGGGACTGCCGCGCCCGCCACGCATCGGCATCTATCCGGAGACCAAGCATCCGAGCCATTTCGCCGGCCGCGGCCTGCCGCTGGAGGGCGCGCTGGTGCAGGTGCTCGACCGCCACGGCCTGCGCGGGCGCGACGCCCCGGTGTGGCTGCAATCCTTCGAGCCCGGCAGCCTCATCGCCCTGGGCCGCCTCACCCAGCTGCCGCGCGTGCAGCTGCTGGAGGATGAGGGCGCTCCCTTCGACTTCACGGCGCAGAAGGTCCCGCGCACCTTCGCGGACATGCGCACGGGGGCAGGACTTGCCGAGATCGCGCGCTACGCGCAGGCCATCGGCCCCAGCAAGGCGCAGATCATCCCGCGCCAGGCGGACGGTTCGCTGGGGATGCCCACGCAGCTGGTCGCCGAGGCGCACGCGCACGGTCTCGCCGTGCACCCGTGGACGTTCCGCGCGGAGAACGAGTTTCTGCCGGCGGAGTTCCGCACCGGCAGCGCGCCGGCCGATCGCGGCGACCTGGTCGGCGAGATCGTCACCTTCCTGCGCTGCGGCATCGATGGATTCTTCACCGACCAGGCGGACCTGGGCGTGGCCGCGCGGGCGGCGTTCATGCAGGAGCTGCGCGGCTAGCGCCGCCGCGCCGCCTAGGGCTGGCGCCACCGCCCGGTGCCGCCCAGGAACACCACCGAGTCGGTGGCCTCGAGGCGCTCGGGCGGCACGGCCAGCGCGCTGCGGGCGCGCGCAGCGGCCGCCTGCGCCTCGCCCGGCGCGGACGCGGGGTCGACCGGGTGCGCCAGTAGGTAGCCCTGCACGCTGATCGGGCCGCAGGCCCTGAGGAACTCCAGCTGCTCGGCCCGCTCCACGCCCTCGGCAACCACCTGCAGACCGAGCCCATGGCACAGGGCCACGATCGAGCGCACGATCGCCGCCGAGCGTGGGTTGGTGTCGACTGCGGCGACCAGCAGGCGGTCGAGCTTCACGCGCGTGATGGGCAACTGCTCCAGGGAGGTGAGCGAGGAGTAGCCGATGCCGAAATCGTCCAGCGCGATCGCCACGCCGAGCGCGCGCAGGCGGCGCAGCGACTCGATGGTCGCCGGGCCGGTCTGGAACACGGTCTCGGTGATCTCCAGTTCCAGCGCGCTGGCCGGCAGCCGGGTGACTTCCAGCGTGCGCGCCACGTGCTCGACGAAATCGCTCTCGAAGAACTGCGGTGCGGAGACGTTGATGGCGACGCTGGCGTGGTGCCAGCCCTGCAGGCGCCAGGAGGCGGCGGTGGTGGCCGCCGAGTGCAGGATCCAGCCGGTGAGGTCGTGGATGATGCCCGTCTTCTCGGCGATGTGGATGAACTCCGAGGCGGTCGCGACCCGTCCGTCGGGCTTGCGCCAGCGCAGCAGTGCTTCGACCGCGTTGGCTTCGAAGGTGTGCAGGCAGACCTGCGGCTGGTACATCAAGAGCAGCTCGCCCTTCTCGACCGCGCGCCGCAGCGACTGCTCGAGCCGGAAGCGCTGTGCCGCCGCATCGTAGAGGGCCGGGCTGTAAAGCGCCATGCGGTTGCGCCCGAGTTCCTTGGCACGGAACAGCGCCACGTCGGCCGCGCGCAGCAGGCCTTCGGCATCCTTGGCATGGTCGGGATAGAGGCTCGCACCGACGCTGGCGCTGGTGGTGAGCACGCGCCCGTCCACGCTGAGCGGCTGCTGCAGAGCCGTGACGATCTGCGCGGCCTGCGCCTCGACCTGCGCGTGGGAGCTGACATGCTCCAGCAGTACCGTGAATTCGTCGCCGCCCAGGCGGGCCAGCATCGCACCGCCGCCGGTGGCCGCGCGCAATCGCGCGGCGATGTGCTGCAGCACGCGGTCGCCGAAGCTGTGCCCCAGGGTGTCGTTGATGGACTTGAAGTTGTCGACGTCGACGAACATGAGCGCGATCCGCTGCTGCTGGCCGGCGCGCGCGAGCGCACTGGCCAGGTGGGCCGAGAGCTTGCGGCGGTTGGGCAGCTGGGTGAGCGGGTCGTGGTAGGCCAGGTGGTGCAGCTGGCGCGTGCGCTGGGCGACGTTGCGCTCGAGCTCGGCCTGGTGCGCGCGCAGCTCGGCCTCGGCGTTCTCGATGCGGTCGGCCATGGCGTTGAAGGACTCGGCCAGCTGGTCGATCTCCGCCGAGCCGCCGCGCGGGGCGCGCGCGGTACGGTCGCCCGCAGCGATGCGGCGTGTGGCGGCGGTCAGGCGCCGCACCGGCACGCTGATGCTCGCCGTGAGCAGGACCGACACCACGATCAGCAGCAGGAACACGGCCATCGCGCTGGTGCGCAGCGTCTGCTCGGCGGCCTCGGCCGAGCGGGCCGCGTAGGTGGCCGCCTTGATCAACCCGCGCCGTGCCGGCTTCTGCAGCTCCTGCTGCACCCCTGCGGTGAGGGAGACGCTTTCCTCCAGCAAGGCATGCCAGTCCGGTCCGCTGCCGGCGTCGTAGCGGGCGATGTCGGCCCGCAGGCGCACCGCGTCGGCAAAGTCCGAGCGCACCAGCGACAGCCAGGCCTTGCCCGGGGAGACCTGCAGCTCGGCCGCGTTCATCTCCAGCAGCGCCCGGAAGTTCGCCTCCGCGCGCTGGACGGTCTTGTCCGCATCGCGCACCGACTCGATGGCGGACTCGAGTTCGGCGAGCGACCGGCGCGCGTACACCTGGGTGCCGTTGATGGGCACCCCGGAGCCGCCGGCCGAGGCGACCAGGTCGCGGATCTGGTTCAGGTCCGCTTGGCGCTGTGCGGCCCACTGCGCCCGCTGGGCAGCACGGGCGGCCAGCTCGCGCGCCTTGGCGATGTGCGCGGAGAGCTGCTCGCGCAGGCTGGGCGGCGCGCCGCCAGCCGGTGCGGAAATTGCGCCGAAGTAGGCGGTGACGGCGTGCTCGAGGGCATCGCCCGCGGCGGTGATGGCGGCGAAGTCCGCCGTGTTCCCGGCCCGCATGGATTCGCTGACGATGCCGTCGTAGGCGACCAGCTTCTCGAGCACGGCGTTGGCGGCGCTGGCCAGCGGCTCGTGCTGGTGCTGCATCACCTTGACCGCCTCCAGTGCCTCGCGGGTGGTGCGGGTGGCCAGCAACTGCCCGAGCACCAGCACCGCCGCCACGACCGCCAGGCCGAAGGCCAGGCGCCCACCGATGCTCAGCCGGGGACCCGCGCGCCTGGGGTGGGCCGGGCGGGCGGGGACAGGCGAGGGCGGTGAGGGCTGTATCGGGGCGGTATCCATTTGTCTGCATGCGACATAAGTCGCGGCCAAAGGGTGGCAGTACCCCGTGGTAAATCCGAGGCCTGCCCGCATGATGCGGCGGGCGGCCCGTTGCCTTCCGTGGCCGGCATCGCATAAAGAGCACGCCGCACTCGGCCGGCGGGCGCGCCTGGGCTGGGGCGCGGCGGTCGCAACGGACCGCACGGGGACGGCGGCGTTCGGGGACCTGCGGGCGGAAACGGCTGCTCGCCGTCGATGCCTTATACTGGGAGGCACCGATGAAGGGCGCCAAGAGCAATGACTGAACTTGCCGATACGTTTGATGCCGCCTTCTCCAAAGCCGTCGATCTGGGTAACCGTATCGCGGACAAGGACAAGGATGCCGACCTGTGGGACATCGCTGACGGGCTGTTGGCAGGGGCGATCCAGTACTGGCTGTACTCGCGCCAGCCCTGTGGCGACCCGCGCTGCCAGGACTGCATGCCGATCAGCACCGCGCAGGGCCGCATGGCGGAGCTCAAGCGCCTGATCGAGCAGCTCGCCTCCGAGAGCGAGTATTTCCACACGCCCACCGACGCCAACGCCGGACGCGCCTGAGGCGCGCCAGCGTCTCAGCCGGCGGCGGCCCGGGCAGTGACTCCGGAGCCGGTGACTTCCTCGAGCGCGCGCTCGAGCAGGTTGAAGCCTTCCTTCATCAGGGCATCGGTGATGGTCAGCGGCGCCAGGAAGCGGATCACGTTGGAGTAGACCCCGCAGGAGAGGATCACCAGGCCCAGGCGACCGGCGGCCTGCACGAGTGCCTTGGTCAGTTCGGGGTCCGGTGAGTCCGCGCGGCCGTTCTTGACCAGCTCCATCGCCACCATGGCGCCGAGGTTGCGCACCTCGCCGATGGCCGGGAAGCGCGCCTGCAGCCCCTTCAGTCGCGAGTTCATGAAGCGGCCGATCTCCACAGAGCGCTTGAGCAGCTGCTCCTCCCGCATGACCTCCAGCACCGCAAGGCCTGCGGCGCAGCCGAGCGGTGAGCCGGCGAAGGTGCCACCCAGCGCACCCGGGATGGGCGAGTCCATGATCTCAGACTTGCCGATGACGGCCGAGAGCGGCACGCCGCCCGCGACGCTCTTGGCGATCGTGATCAGGTCCGGCTCCACGCCCGAGTGCTCCACGGCGAACATCCGGCCGGTGCGGCCGAATCCTGACTGGATCTCGTCGGCGATCAGCACGATGCCGTGCGTGTCGCACACCGCGCGCAGCTTGCGCAGCAGTTCCGGGGGCGCGGCGTAGAACCCACCCTCGCCCTGGACCGGCTCGATGATTATCGCGGCCACGCGCGCCGGATCGACGTCGGCCTTGAACAGCTGCTCGAGCGCGGCGATCGAATCCTCGGTGCTCACCCCGTGGTACGCCATGGGATACGGCAGGTGATAGATCTCCGGCAGCATCGGCCCGAAGCCGGCCTTGTAGGGCGCGACCTTGCCGGTGAGTCCGATGCAGGCGAGCGTGCGGCCGTGGAAGCCGCCGCTGAAAGCGATGACGGCCGAGCGCTTGGTGTGGTAGCGCGCGATCTTGACTGCGTTCTCCACCGCCTCGGCCCCGGTGGT
Organism: Pseudomonadota bacterium; assembly: GCA_018240525.1. Taxonomy (GTDB): domain Bacteria; phylum Pseudomonadota; class Gammaproteobacteria; order Steroidobacterales; family Steroidobacteraceae; genus 13-2-20CM-66-19. Next base: position 484,158 of record JAFEFN010000013.1, on the reverse strand, counting down.
GAGGAAGATGGTCTTCTTCGGGCCGCTGCCCGGGGCGAGCTTGTTCAGCTCCTCCGCCAGGGCGATGTAGCTTTCGTAGGGGGTGACCTGGAAGCAGGTGTGGCTCAGCTTCTGCAGCTGCTGGGCGATCGCCGCCTGGACCTTGGGATGAACGTGACCGGTGTTGAGCACCGAGATGCCGCTGGCGAAGTCGATGTAGCGGCGTCCCTCCACGTCCCAGATCTCCGCGTTGCTGGCGCGTTCGGCGTACACGGCCAGCGAGTTGGCAACCCCGCGCGGCACGGCTTTGTGGCGGCGGGCATCGAGTTCGGCGTTGGTCGTCACGGCGGTTCCTTTGGCCACCTTGGACGGGGCGGCGGTGCACAGGGGCGTACTATACGGGCCGGCCTCGTGGGAGCGCATCTTCCACCCCTTTCGGGTGAGCTTTCATGCGGTTAGCGGGCGGACCCACTACAATGTGCCCCCCTGATTTGCCTGCGGAAAGCGACGCTCTTGACCCAGACGACCCCCAGCGGCAGTGCCGCCCCTGCCATCTCCGCCGAAGTCGTCATCATTGGTGCCGGGCCTTGTGGCTTGTTCCAGGTCTTCGAGCTGGGCCTGCTCGGCATCAGCGCCCACGTCATCGACTCGCTGGCCCACCCGGGCGGGCAGTGCGCGGAGCTGTATCCGGAGAAGCCGATCTACGACATCCCGGCCCTGCCGGTGTGCGGGGCCCAGGAACTGGTCGACCGGCTCATGGAGCAGATCAAGCCCTTCAAGCCGACCTTCCACCTCGGCCACGAGGTCGTGGAGTTCGCGCGCCTGGACAACGGCCGCTTCCACCTGCGCACCAGCGGCGATCGCACCTTCGATGCGGGGGCGGTGGTGATCGCCGCCGGCGTCGGCTCGTTCCAGCCGCGCCGCATCGGCATCGAGGGCAGCGAGGCACACGAGGGCAGCGCCATTCATTACCGCGTAAAGACGGCCGCGGATTTTGCCGGCAAGCGCCTCGTGATCTTCGGCGGCGGCGACTCAGCTCTCGACTGGGTGCTCGAGCTGCTGCCCAGGGCCGCTTCGCTCGACCTGGTGCACCGGCGGCGCGAGTTCCGCGCCGCCCCGGCCTCGGTCGCCAAGATGCAGGCGCACGTGGCGGCCGGCCGCATGCGCGTGTTTGAAGCGCTGCCGCACTCGCTGCTGCTCGACGGCGGCCAGCTGCGCGGGGTCAACGTCAAGCTCCCGGGCGGGGCTCTGCAGGCGCTGGATGCCGACCAGCTGCTGGTGTTCTTCGGGCTGCATCCGAAGCTTGGCCCCATCGCCGAGTGGGGCCTGGAGCTTGAGAAGCGCGCGCTCAAGGTGGACACCGAGAAGTTCCAGACCAGCCTGCCCGGGGTCTTTGCCGTGGGCGACATCAACACCTACCCGGGGAAGAAGAAGCTGATCCTGTCCGGGTTCCACGAGGCGGCCCTCGCGGCCTTCGCGATCCAGCATCATCTGTTTCCGCAGAAAAAGCAGTTTCTGCAGTACACCACCACGAGCCCCGTCATGCACCAGCGCCTGGGCGTGCCGGACTGATTTCATCGCAAACGCAAGGAGCCCCCACCATGAAACCCATTTACCTGTGCACCATCGCCGCCCTGCTCGGCGGGCTTGCGCTCGCACCCCGCGCGCACGCCGCCGACGCCTGCAAGGTGGAGATCAGCGGCAACGACATGATGCAGTACGACAAGCAGAGCCTGGCCGTGCCGGCCACCTGCAAGGAGATCACCGTGACGCTGCACCACGCCGGCAAGCTGGGCAAGGACGTGATGGGGCACGACTGGGTGCTGGTGGCCACGCCGGACCTGAGCGCGGTCGCCAACGCGGGCATCAGCGCCGGCATCGCCAACAACTACATCGAGCCGAATGACAAGCGCGTTCTGGCGCACACCAAGATCATCGGCGGCGGCGAGACCACCAGCGTGACCTTTCCCGCCTCGCTCCTGAAGGCCGGGGGCAACTACTCATACCTGTGCACCTTCCCGGGGCACAGCGCGCTGATGAAAGGCACGTTCAAGTTCGGCTGAGGCCAGGCCGGAACCACAGCGGCGATGGACCAAAGGCTGGCCGATCTCCTGGAACTCCTCGAACTGGAACAGCTGGAAATCAACCTGTTCCGCGGGGAGAGCCGGGACATCGGCAGCCCACAGGTCTTCGGCGGGCAGGTGCTCGGTCAGGCACTGAGCGCGGCGGGCTCGACCGTGCACGGCGAGCGCACCGTGCACTCGCTGCACGCCTACTTCCTGAGGCGTGGCGACTGCAATGCGCCCATCGTTTACCAGGTCGACCGCAGCCTGGACGGCCACAGCTTCTCCAACCGCCGGGTCGTGGCCATCCAGCACGGCCAGCAGATCTTCAACATGACCGCCTCGTTCCAGGTGGCCGAGGCCGGGTTCGACCACCAGATCGACATGCCGCAGGTGCCGGCGCCCGAGGCGCTGCCCGACTACGTGGGGCCACCGCCGGACCTGCTGGAGCGCATGCCCGATCGTCTCAAGCGCTTCTTCGAGCAGCCGCGCCCCTTCATATTCCGAATGGTGCAGCCGCCGGACTTTCGCCACCCGCGGCCCGAACCGCCGGTGCGCCAGATCTGGTTCCGTGCGGTCGGGGCGCTGCCCGAAGGGGAGATGCTGCACCGGCGCCTGCTCGCCTACGTGTCGGACTTCTTCCTGCTGGACACGGCAACGCTGCCGCACGGCACCTCGTTCACCCAGCCGACGGTGGTGCTGGCGAGCATCGACCATGCCATGTGGTTCCACCGGCCGCTGCGGGTCGATGACTGGCTGCTCTACGCCATCCAGAGCCCGAGCGCCTCGGGGGCGCGCGGCTTCACGACCGCCAGCATCTTCTCGCGCGACGGGCGCCTGCTGGCAAGCGCCGCCCAGGAAGGGCTGGTACGCGTCGTCAAGGAGCGCTGAGGCGATCTCAGGGCGGTGCCGACAGCGCCGCCAGGTCCTTGAGCAGCAGCGCATTGAACTTCGCCGGCGCCTCGAGCATCGGGAAGTCGCCGGTATGCTCGATGAGATCCAGCCTGAACCCAGGCAGCGACCTGCGGATGCGCGCGGCATCCGTCGGCGCGAGGTCCGAGTTGATGGCGAAGACCGGGACGTGGATCGCCGCGACCAGCGGGGTCAGGTCCACCGCCAGCAATGACTGCAGGCTCGCGATCGCCACCGCGGGCGGTTCGAGCGACATGTCGTAGGCGATCTTCTGCACCAGCGCCCGGTCGGCATTGCGCGGAAACAGGGCATCGGTCACGAGCTTGCGCGTCTCGCCGACGAAGTCGGCCCGGAAGGGCGCCAGGCGCTTGTCGATCTCCCTGGCCGGCAGCGGCGGCAGCCCCACCGAGCGCAGCGCGTCCACGGCGACGATGCCGCTCAGGCGCGCGCCGAGGAGCGGCGCGGCGGCGAGGGCGACCGTCGCCCCCATGGAGTGCCCGACCAGCACGACGTGGCCCCCGGGTACGTCCCGGGCGACCGCGGCGACGTCGGCGGCATAGTTGGCGATCGACCAGTCGCTGCGGTTGGCGCCCGAGCCGCCGTGGCCGGCGAGATTCATCGCCACCACCGTGTAGTGGCCCTTCAGCGCGTCCAGCTGCATGTTCCAGTAGTTGGCATCGCAGGCCCAGCCGTGGATCAGGATCACGGTGGTGTCGCCCTGGCCGAAGACCCGGTACTCGATGTGCACGTTGTCGGGCGACATGACCAGGCGGGGGCCGTCAGGCTGCACGGCGCCGGCGGCCGGGACGCTGGGCGGCGGCGCAGCGGGCGCCGGGGGAGGCGGGGCCTGGCGGGTGCAGGCCGCCAGCCCTACCAGGAGAAGCATCCACAGGATCGTTCGCGCCGTCCTCATCCGGTTTCCTTCAGGGCTGCCGCAGTACCTTGCCCGGGTTCATGATGTGGTTCGGGTCGAGGACGCGCTTCATGGCCTGCATGAGGGACAGCTCCACCGGAGAAGTGTAGCGCTCCAGCTCGCCCACCTTGAGCCGGCCGATCCCATGCTCGGCGCTGAAGCTGCCGCCGAACTGCCGCACGAGGTCGTGGATCGCGCGGCGCACGGCCTCGGTGCGCGCCAGCAGCGCTGCCCCCGCGGCGGGCGTGACCGCGCTGATGTTGAAATGGAGGTTGCCGTCCCCGGCATGGCCATAGGCCACCAGGCGGCCTTCCGGGACGTGCGTCGCCACCCAGGCGACCGCCAGGTCCATGAAGTCCGCGAGCTTGCCCACCGGCAGGGCGATGTCGTGCTTGATGCCCGCGCCCTCGCGCCGCTGCGCCTCCGGTATCGAGTCGCGGATGCCCCAGAACGCATCCTGCTGCGGGCCGCTGCGCGCGAGCGCCGCATCCAGGATCGCCCCGTCGGTGAGCGCGGCGGCCAGCGACTGCTCGAGCAGTGCGTCCAGGCCGTCGGCCTCGCCCGAGCCGGTGAGCTCGCACAGCACGTACCAGGGGTAGGCGCGATCGAGCGGGTCGGTGCTGCCGGGGATGTGGCGCAGCACCAGCTCCAGTGCGCTGCGGGGGATCAACTCGAAGGAACTGACCCGGTCGCTGCTGGCGCTGCGCATGCGCGTGAGCAGTGCAGACGCCGCGCGCACGCCGGCGACGGCGATGAACGCGCTCGCGCGCGAGCGGATCATGGGGAACAGCTTCACGCTGGCAGCCGTGATCACCCCGAGCGTGCCCTCGGCGCCGAGGAACAGCGACTTCACGTCGTAGCCGGTGTTGTCCTTGCGCAGCACCGAGAGCCCCTCGAGGATGCGGCCATCGGCGAGCACCACCTCAAGGCCCAGGGTCAGATTGCGCGCCATGCCGTAGCGCAGCACGTTGGTGCCGCCCGCGTTGGTGGACAGGTTGCCCCCCAGCTGGCAGGTGCCCTCAGATCCCAGGCTGAGGGGGAAGAAGCGCTCGGCGGCCGCGGCGGCGGCCTGCACCCGTGCCAGCGTGCAGCCGGCCTCCGCGATGAGTGAGTCGTTGTCGGCATCCACGCTGCGGATGCGGTTCAGCCGTGACAGTGCCAGCACCAGCTGCCTTCCGCTCTCATCCGGGGTCGCGCCCCCGCAGTAGCCGGTGTTGCCGCCATGCGGCACCACACCCACGCGATGGGTGTTGCACAGTGCCAGCACGCGCGCGACTTCCTCCACGCTCCCGGGACGCGCCACGGCGAGTGCCGCACCCTGGTAGAGGCGGCGGTGGTCCGTCAGGTAGGGAGCAAGGTCGGCGGGCTCGGTCAGCAGCCCGTCCGCGCCCAGCAGAGCGCGCAGCCGGCTGCGCAGCTCCCCGGGCTCGAGACTCAACGGGGGCCGAGGGTCCGCAGGGCGGCGATGCGCTCCTCGAGCGGCGGATGGCTCATGAACAGGCGCGCGATGCCGCTCACCACCGGTTTGTCGGTGATGCCGAAGGCCGCGAACTGCTGCGCCGGCAGCGGCTCGCTGCCGCGCTTGAGGTCCTCGAGCGCGCCGATCATGTTGTCAGTGCCCGCCAGCTTCGCCCCGCCCTTGTCGGCGCGGAACTCGCGCCGCCGCGAGAACCACATGACGATCAGGTTGGCGAGCACCCCGAACACGATCTGCAGCACGAACACCGACATGAAGTAGATGCCACCGCCGCGGTTGTCCGAGTTGCGCTCCAGCACTCCCGCGATCAGGCGCGACAGGAAGATCACGAACGTGTTCACCACGCCCTGCAGCAGGGTGAGGGTGACCATGTCGCCGTTGGCGACGTGGGTCATCTCGTGACCGATCACCGCCTCGACGTGGGTGCGGTCCATCGAGCGCAGCAGGCCGGTGCTGACCGCCACCAGGGACTTGTTGCGGCTCGCACCGGTGGCGAAGGCATTCGGCGCCGGGGAGTCGAACACCCCGACCTCGGGCATGTCGACGCCGACGGTGCGCGCGTGGCGTGCGACCACCGTCAGCAGCCACTGCGCCTCGGCATCGGCGGACTGGGGGTTGATCACCTGGACGCCCATGAAGCGCTTGGCGTTCCACTTCGACAGGGCCAGCGAGATGAAGGCACCGCCGAAGCCGAAGAACGCCGCGAGCACCAGCAGCCCGCCCATGCTCTGCCCGTGCAGGGCCAGCCAGCGGTCGAGGCCGGTGAGGTGCGCCACGATCGTGAGCACCGCGATCACGGCGAGGTTGGTGAGGACGAACAGGAGAATGCGTTTCATGGCGATAGCCCGTATGGTGTTGCGGCGAGCCTAGAGCAGCAGGCCGCGTGAAGGGGACTTTACCCAATGGCGGGTCACGCTAGCCAGCGTGGGGGCCGGCGCCCGCTTTTCAAGGCCCGGCGCGGCGCGGCCTTCAGCCGATCGCCACGCCCAGAACCTTACCGACCAGGAAGCTGACCACACCGGAACCCCCGCCGATCAGCACCATGCGCAGCGCTCCGCGCAGCGCGTCGCGGCCGGTGAACAGCGACAGGCCCAGCCCGACGCCGGCCAGCGCCAGCAGCGTCAGGAGCGCGGAGGCGATGACGGCACGGCTGCCGCCCACACCGGCCAGGAAGGGGATCAGCGGCAGGATCGCCCCCAGGGCGAAGGTCAGGAACGAGACGCTGGCCGCGCGCAGCGGCGAGCCGAGGTCATCCGGGTTCAGACCGAGCTCCTCCCGCGACAGCACGTCGAGGGCCTGCTGCGGGTTGGCGAGCAGCGCTCGGCTGACCTCGCGCGCCTGGCCGAGTTCCACCCCGCGCGCGTTGTAGATGAGCGCCAGCTCCTCGGCCTCCTCTTCCGGGTACTCCTCCAGCTCGGCACGCTCCAGTGCGATCTGGTACTCGTACATCTCGCGCTGCGAGCGCACCGAGATGTACTCGCCCGCGGCCATGGACAGCGCCCCCGCCAGCAGCCCGGCGGCGCCGGTGGTGAGGACGGTCGCGCTGCCGACGCCGGCGCCGGCCACCCCGAGCACCAGGCTCGCGTTGGACAGCAGGCCGTCGTTCACGCCGAACACGCCCGCGCGCAGGCTGCCGCCGACCGCGCTGCGGTGCCGGGCGCCCACCTGCTCGAGCGAGGTGGGCATGGCATGCCCGGGTACGGGCGGGGGGGCGCTGTAGACCGACAGGCCGCGCAACTTCATGGCCGCGAGCACCCCGCGCAGCGCACGCACCCCGAAGCGTTTGAGCAGGCGCGCGACGATGCGCGCGCGCAGCGAGGGAACGAAGCTTGGTATCGCGGTGCCGGCCCGTTGCGCCAGCAGTTGCCAGCGCTCGGCCTGCGCCTCGGCAGCGGCCGCCAGCTTCAGAAACAGGTCACGCTTGGCGGGGTCCGGCTCGGCGGCCGCGACCTGGCGGTAGAGCCACGCGGATTCCTTCTCGTGGTACCAGCTGTCAACCCCGGGCGAGGTCAATAGTCATCCCGCTCTTCATCGTCCTCGTCATCCTCGTCGAGGTCGTCGTCGTCCTCGTCGTCATCCTCATCGTCGTCCCAGTCGTCCTCCTCGTCCTCGTCCTCATCCTCGTCGTCCTCGGATTCGGACCAGCCCTCGGGCTGCTCGATGCGGTCCAGGTCCATCTCATGCCAGGCCTCGATGTCGAGCTCCTCGATGTCCCCATCCAGGTACTCGATCTCGACGAGCTCGGAGTCCTCATCGACCGTAAGGACGCGAAACTGCTCGTCTTCCTCGACGTTCTGGTACCACTGGCCCCGAACCGGTTCGTAGTCTCTGCTCACCGCGACAGCCACCCTGAGTATTATTCGACGCCGATAAGTGTAGGGGCTGCGATCGGGTTGGGCAACGCAGCCGGATTGCGTGTAGGTTTCCCTTTTATGAACTCCCGAGCCCCAGACCCCGCAATGCCCCTGAGGCAGGCGCGGCGCATCGTGGTCAAGGTTGGCTCGGCGCTGCTGGTCGACGGGGACAGTGGCCGCGTGAACCGCAGCTGGCTGGAGACCCTCGTGGCCGACTTGCTGCGGCTGCGCTCGCGCGGGCAGAAGGTCATCCTGGTGTCCTCCGGCGCCATTGCCCTCGGGCGGCGGCGGCTCGGCCTGAAGCCGGGCCCGCTGCGCCTCGAGGACAGCCAGGCGGCCGCGGCGGTGGGACAGATCCGCCTCGCGCATGCCTACAAGGAGCTGCTCGAGGCGCAGGACGTGACGGTGGCGCAGGTGCTGCTCACGCTGGAGGACAGCGAGCGGCGGCGGCGCTACCTCAATGCGCGCGCGACCCTCGAGTCGCTGCTGGAGCTGGGGGCCCTCCCGGTGATCAACGAGAACGACACCGTGGCGACCGCCGAGATCCGCTACGGGGACAATGACCGCCTGGCGGCGCGCGTCGCGCAGATGAGCAGCGCTGACTGCCTGGTGCTGCTCTCGGACGTGGCCGGGCTGTACAGTGCCGACCCGAACGAGGATCCCGCCGCGCAGCTGATCCGCGAAGTGCGCCAGATCACCCCGCAGATCGAGGCCATGGGCGGACGTTCCACCTCCGGGGTCGGCTCCGGCGGGATGCGCGCCAAGATCCAGGCCGCACGCATCGCCGTCGCCGCCGGTTGCCACATGTGCATCGCCGCGGGTGCCCACGCCCACCCCTTGCGACGCCTGGAGGAGGGCGCGGACTGCACCTGGTTCCTGCCCAGCGCCACGCCCGCCGCGGCGCGCAAGCAGTGGATCGCGGGCACGCTGCGTCCCGCCGGCGCGCTGGTCATAGACGGTGGCGCGCTGCGCGCCCTGCTGGACGGCCGCAGCCTGCTGCCCGCGGGCGTGACGGCCGCGCGGGGCCGCTTCGACCGCGGCGACACGGTCAGCGTCTTCACGGCCGAGGGTGCCGAGATCGCCCGCGGCATCGTCGCCTACTCGGATGCGGACGCTGCGCGCATCATGGGACGCCGCTCCTCGGAGATCGCCGAACTGCTCGGCTTCCGCGGCCGCGACGAGATGATCCACCGCGACGATCTGGTGCTGATGCAGCCGCCGCGGGCAGGGCTGCCGGCCAGCGCGCAGCCGAACGCCTAGCCGGACATGGACGAAGCGACGCTCGCTCGGCTGATGGATGACCTGGGGCGCGCGGCGGTCGCGGCCGCCGGGGTGCTCGCCCTGGCACCGACGGCGCAGAAGGATGCCGCCCTCAGCGCCACCGCGGCCACGGTGCGGACGCGTCGCGAGGCGATCCTGGCCGCCAACGCCCGCGACGTGGCGGCGGCCCGCGAGCGCGAGTCCGGCGGGGCACGCCTGGACCGGCTGCGGCTCGATGACGCGCGCCTGGAGGCAGTCGCAGCTGCCATCGAGGCGGTCGTCGCGCTGCCGGACCCGGTCGGCACGACGATCGCCGAGTGGCAGCGCCCCAACGGTCTTGTGATCCGCCGCGTGCGCGTGCCGCTCGGGGTCGTCGGCATCATCTACGAGAGCCGCCCCAACGTGACCACGGATGCGGGCGCGCTGTGCCTGAAGTCCGGCAACGCGGTGATCCTGCGGGGCGGCTCGGAGAGCCTGCACTCGAGCCGGGCGTTGCACGAGTGCCTGCTCGCGGGGCTGACCTCGGCAGGGTTGCCGGCAGCCTGCATCCAGCTGGTGCCGACCACGGAGCGCGCCGCCGTCGGTTACATGCTCGCCAGCATGGGCGATTACCTCGACGTGGTCGTGCCGCGCGGCGGCAAGACCCTGGTGCAGCGCGTGCAGCGCGAGGCGCGCGTGCCGGTCATCGGCCACCTCGAGGGCAACTGCCACGTCTATGTCGACCGGTCGGCGGACCTTGCCATGGCGCGCCGCATCGTCCTGGACGCCAAGATGCGCCGCACCGGCATCTGCGGGGCCGCCGAGACGCTGCTGATCGACGCAGCGTGCGTCACGACGCACCTCGGGCCGATCGTCGCTGACCTGCTGGGGGCCGGTTGCGAGGTGCGCGGCGACGAGACGGTGCAGGCCAGCGATGCGCGCGTGCGCGCGGCGACCGAGCAGGACTGGTACACCGAGTATCTCGATGCGGTCATCGCCGCGCGCGTGGTGGACGGGGTGGACGGTGCCATCGCCCACATCGGCCGCTACGGCTCGGCGCACACCGAGGCCATCGTGACCGACGACGCGGCGGCCGCGGCGCGCTTCCTCGCGCGGGTCGACAGCGCCATCGTCCTGCACAACGCCTCGACCCAGTTTGCCGACGGCGGCGAATTCGGCATGGGCGCCGAGATCGGGATCTCGACCGACCGCTTCCACGCGCGCGGCCCGGTCGGGCTCGAGCAGCTCACCAGCTACAAGTACGTGGTGCGCGGCACCGGACAGGTGCGCGGCTGATCAGTCGCGCGGGTGCGCGTGCTCCGGGTGCGCAGGGGCGGCGCAGCGCTCGCAGTTGACCCAGCCGGAATCACCGTTCAGGTAGTGCTCTTTCTTCCAGATCGGCAGGCGGTGCTTCACCTCGTCGATGATGTAGCGGCAGGCGCGGAAGGCCTCGTCGCGGTGCGCCGAACTGACACCGACCCACACCGCCACCTCGCCGATCTGCAGTGTGCCGAGCCGGTGCACGCAGGCAGCCCGCGCGACCCCGAAGCGGGCGATGGCCTCGGCGACGATCCTCTCGCCTTCGCGGACGGCGAGCGGCTCGTAGGCCTCGTACTCCAGCCGCTGCACGCGCGCGCCCTCGTTGTGGTCGCGCACCCAGCCCTCGAAGCTGGCGAAGCCTCCGCAACCCGGATCCGCGAGCGCCGCGCGCAGCGCGGCCCCTTCGATCGGCGCGCCGGTGAACAGGAACGGGCGCACGCGCCTCAGCCGCCGGCGACCGGTGGTATGAACACCACCGCATCGCCGTCCTTGAGAACGCGGTCCCACTCGACGAACTCAGCGTTGACGGCCACCCGCAGCATCTGCGCGGGCAGGGTGAACGGGTAGCGCTGCGCGAGCTGTGCGTACAGTTCCTGCGCCGTACCGGCATCCGTCACGAGGGTTTCCTCGCGTCGCCCGGCCTGCTCACGCAGCAGGGCGTAGTACTGCACGCTGACCCGGGTTGCAGGCCTGGTGAGTGTCGTCATCGCCCGGGCATATTCCTCGGGGGTATTGATGTTGTCGAGCGCCCGCGGGTTGGGCTCCTCGATGAGCTTGGCATCCGCGGACGCCAGGAACTTTCGCGGGCAGCGCTTGCCGGCGGCCACGTGCGCCCGGAGTGCCGCGGCGCTGGCCGGTTCGTAGATCGCGCACAAGGGCTCCGGCAGGCCATCGTGGCTCGAGCGGTAGGCGGTCGCCAACCGGCCGGGCTCGCGCTCACGCAGCAGCGTGTCCAGCGTTGCGCTATCCAGCAGCGGCAGGTCACAGGCCAGCACCAGCCAGGCGGCGGCCGGATGGGCCGCCTGCGCCGCCAAGACGCCGGCGATCGGCCCGAGGTCCTCGTGGCGGTCCACGATGCGCTCGAAGCGCGCCCGCAGGGGCTCCTCGGCCTGATCGGCCCGCACCGAGACGAACACCCGTGGCAGCAGGCCGCCGAGCAGCCTCACGGCCCGCTCCAGCTGGGCCTCGCCTTGGTAGGTGAGTGCTGCCTTGTCACTTCGCATGCGGCTGCTGCGGCCGCCCGCGAGCACCAGACCGTAGAGCGGGGCCGCCATGGGACTAGCCCTTGTGGCGGACGAAGGGCCGCCGCCCGCCGGTCTTGCCCAGCAGCCGCACCTTCTCGATGCAGATCTCGTGCGAGAGCGCCTTGCACATGTCGTAGATGGTCAGCGCCGCGACGCTGGCACCGGTGAGCGCCTCCATCTCCACCCCCGTACGGTGGTGCACCGATACCTGGCAGCGCACGACGATCTCGACGCTGCTGCGCTGCTCGATCTCGATGAGGCAGTTCTCGAGACCGAGCGGATGGCAGAACGGGATGAGCTCGTGCGTGCGCTTGGCGGCCATCACCCCGGCCACCACCGCCGTGTCGAAGACGGGGCCCTTCTTGGTGCGCTGGCCCGCGCGGCGCAGCGCGGTGCCGACCGCGCGCGGCATGCGCAGGCGCGCCTCCGCCACCGCGCTGCGGTGCGTGACCGCCTTGGCACCCACGTCCACCATGGTGGGGCGGTTGCGCTCGTCCAGGTGCGTGAGCTTGCGGGAGCCCATCTAGCCTCCGATGTAGAACATCTCGACCTTGCGCTGCTCGTGCGCGGCGTCACTGAGCTGCGCGCGCTGCTCGCTGTAGCGGTCGATACGCTCCATCCAGGTGCCGCGGATGTGCTCGAGCAACGTGTCATCGTCCGCGCCGCCGCGCAGCGCATCGCGCAGGCTCGTGCCGTGCGTCGCGAACAGGCAGGTGTACAGCACCCCGTCCGAGGACAGCCGCGCACGCGAACAGTCGCCACAGAAGGGCTGGGACACCGAGGAGATGAAGCCGACCTCGCCCGCGCCGTCCTGGTAGACATAGCGCTCGGCTACCTCGCCGCGGTAGGTCGGGGCCAGCGCGGCGAGCGGCCAGCGCGCCGCGATGCGCGCGGCCAGCTCCGAAGAGGGCACGACCAGGTCCGAGCGCCAGTGGTTGCGGTTGCCGACGTCCATGTACTCGATCAGGCGCACGATCACCCCGGTGCCGCGGAAGCGCTCCAGCAGGTCCAGCACCGTATGGTCGTTCACGCCGCGCTGCACGACCGCATTCACCTTGATGGGCATGAGCTCCATGCGCCGCGCCTGCTCGATCCCTTCCAGGACCTGCTCGACGCCGCCGAAGCCGCCGCTCATGCGGGCGAACACCTGCGGATCGAGACTGTCCAGGCTCACCGTGACACGGTGCAGGCCGGCCGCCTTCAGCTCGGTCGCGTAGCGCCCGAGCAGGATCCCGTTGGTGGTGAGCGCCACGTCCTCCACGCCGGCAATCGCGGTGAGGTCGCCGATGAGGTCGGGCAGATTGGCGCGCAGCAGCGGCTCACCGCCGGTGAGGCGCAGCTTGCGCACGCCCAGCTGCACGAACAGCCGGGCGAGGCGCACGATCTCGGCGAACGACAGCCGCTCCTGCGTGCCGAGAAAGCGGTACTCCTCGTGGAAGGTCTCCCGCGGCATGCAGTACGGGCAGCGGAAGTTGCAGCGGTCCATGACCGAGATGCGCAGGTCCCGCATCGGCCGCGCGAACCTGTCGCGCGGCTGCGGGCGGGCATGGAGCGGGACGATGACTTCGCTCTGGGGCATGGGTCCTGAGAGTATGGTCAGCCGGGGCTGCAGTGGGCTATTACCCGAATGGCGGGCCTGCCTGCGGCGCCCGCGGGGGTTCTAGGACCAACGAAACAGCCGGGTCACGAACCCCTTGGGGTAGGTATTGGGGCCCGGAGGCAGTTCTACAAACCCGTCGGTGCCTGCCAGCGCCGTGTAGTCCCCGGAGCCGTTGGGGGGCACCGGCTGGGCCCATTGGCGCCCCCAGTCGTCCTGCTCGAGCCGTACGGGCAGAAAGTAGCTCAACGGGGCGTTGAAGGTCACCGGGGCGGCCAGCGCGATGCGCTCGGGGGGCCGGGGGGTGTGGCCAAGGCTGCCCAGCAGGGCCGGCAGCACGTAGCGGGTGAAACAGACGAGGGTCGAGACCGGGTTGCCCGGCAGGCCGAAGACCGCGGTGCCGCGCGGGCCGACCCCGAACCACAGCGGTTTGCCGGGGCGCTGCGCGATTTTATGGAAAACCGGCCGCACGCCCAGCTCCTCCAGCACGCCCGGCACCAGGTCGAACTTGCCCATCGAGACCCCGCCGGAGAGCACCAGCACGTCGTGGGTCTTCAGGTGAAAGGCCAGCCGCTCGCGCAGCTCGCCGGCATCGTCGTGGAGGTGGTCGTCGGCGACGCGCTGGAAGCCGTTCTCCCGCAGGGCGCTGACGATGGCGTAGGCGTTCGAGCGGCGGATCTGGTGCGCCAGCACCGGCTCGCCCGGCTCGATCAGCTCGTTGCCGGTGGAGATGACCGCCAGCATCGGCTGGGCGCTGACGCGGATACGTGGCATTCCCGCCGATGCGGCAATGGCGATCTCCGGCGCCCGCAGCCGCAGGCCGGCATCCACCAGCAGGGCGCCCTGGCGCGTATCGGTGCCACGCCGGTGCACGTTCTGCCAGGGCTCCACCCGCAAGCCCTCGGTGAGTGCCGCCCGACCCGGGCTCAGGCTCACCTGCTCGACCGGCACCACGCTGTCGCACCCGTGCGGCAGCACCCCGCCGGTCATGACCTCGATGCAGTCGGTGGCCGCGGCCAGCGTCAGCGGCGGATCGCCGGCGGCCTGGATCGCCTGAACCCGGAACGTGCGGGCGCCGGCCTGCACGGCCTGGCTTGCGAGCGCGATGCCGTCCATGGCGACGCGGTCGAACGGGGGCTGGTCACGTTCGGCGTAGATGTTCTCGCGCAGCACCAGACCCGCGCACTGCGCCAGCGGCAGCGATTCGATCGGCAGGCACTGCAGAGTCTGCCCGATCAGCAGGTCCGCCTCGGCGGGCGTGATCAATCAGCTCTTCGGCTCGGAGGTGCGCGCCTTGTAGACCTTGACCTGCTCGTTGAAGCGGTCCGCAATCGCCTGCTCCTGGTCGATGGCCGCGTTGTGCTTCTGCGCCTCGACGTTCTGCATGTCCTTCTTCTGCTGCGGCTTGAGCGTGTCGCCGGCCTTGGCGATGGCGTCGTCCAGCTCCTTGTCGATGCAGGCAACGTAGTCCTTCACGGCCAGGTCGTACGCCTTGACGGCCTTCTGGCCGGCGACCATCTCCTCTAGCGTCGCGGTGCGGCCGTCGGGGATGTTGGTCGGGGCGGCCGGGTAGGGACAGTCGGCAAAGGCCGGCGCCGCGAACACCGCAGCGGAAAATACCAGTGCAAGGGTTGCCTTCATACGGTGGATCCTGGGCAAATGAAACGGACGGCTATCTTAAGAGGGGCGTGGCGGCGAGGCTACTTCAACGTGCGCCGCGGGGCCGGCGGGCACAGGAAGCAGCCGCGGGCGTGATCATTGACCACGCCGACCGCCTGCAGGTAGGCGTAGATGATGGTCGAGCCCACGAACCGGAAGCCACGCTTAAGCAGGTCCTTCGAGATCCGGTCGCTGAGGGCCGAGCGCGGCCGCACGGTGCCGGGAGCGGGGCGATTCACGACGGGCGTGCCGCCCACGAAGCCCCACAGGTAACGGTCGAAGGAGCCGAATTCGCGCTGCACCGCCAGAAACGCCCGGGCATTGCTCACGGTGGAGTCGATCTTCAGGCGATTGCGCACGATGCCCGGGTCCTTCCGCAGGGCCGCCCGGCGGCGCGCATCCATCCGCGCCACCCGGGCAGGGTCGAAAAGAGCGAAAGCGCGGCGGTAACCCTCGCGCTTGCGCAGCACCGTCAGCCAGGACAGCCCCGCCTGTGCGCCTTCCAGCGTCAGCATCTCGAACAGCAGGCGGTCATCGTGCACGGGGCGGCCCCACTCGCGGTCGTGATACGCCACGTAGTCAGCATCGGCCTGTGCGACCCAGCGACAGCGCGAGCGGGTGCCGGCCGCGCGGGTGCCGCGCGGCCGGGGGCCACGCACCGCACCCTGGGCCGTCGTGGTTCTCATGGAGTCTTCCTGCTCAGAAATGGTAGGTGATCCTGCCATTGGCCTCGGTGAGCTGCCCGGATGCAAGCAGGCGGTCGATCGTCGCCTGGATGTCCGCCTCGGAGCGCTTCTTCGAGAAGTGCGAATACAGGTGGGCGGCGAGCGCCTTGCGCGTGCGTGGCCGCCGGTTCTTGGCGCTTCCGGCCAGCCACTCCAGCGCATCCTCCTGCGCAGCGCCCGGCTCGCGGGCCGGGGCCGAACGGCGCGCCTCCTGCGCCGGGCGGGGCGGGAACGCATCGCGCAGCGTATTGGCGGTGCGAACCGAGAAGCCGCGGACGACCAGGTGCTTGACCAGCGGCGCGAAGTCCTTGTCCCGCGACAGGATGATGCACTCCGTACGAGGCGACTTCGTTAGGTATTCGCCCAGGTAGTACGCGATGTGGAAGTCGAGCGCGTTCTTGCCCTGGCCGCCCGCGTTGACGTGCTCGAAGCGCTCGCGAAGCTTCAGTGCCGCCTCCATGAACTCGCGCGGGACCGTCTTCTGGGCCGCGCCGAAGAAGAGGGCGACCTTCACCCCTTGGGGCACGGCGGTGAGATCGATCTTGCCGATGTTCTCGAAGTCGACCAGGAGGATGATTTCGCTCATGCTTTCTGCCACTGAATGTGAGTCGCGCGCCCGGAGAGATTCGAACTCCCGACCCTCAGGTTCGAAGCCTGATGCTCTATCCAGCTGAGCTACGGGCGCACAGAAATTAAGCCCTCGTGCGACCGCTCACCCGCCCGTCAGGTAACCGCAGGTACAAAGACCCAAGGTGAAGCCAGGCCGCACGTTCCGCTCTCATCATAGCAAGCGCGCCGTGCGCACGCAGTGCGAAGGCCAGCGATCGCGCGCCGTGCAGGATTAGGAATCCTCGGCGAGAGGAGGCCAGATACCCGGCCACCGCAACGGCGAGCAACCGCACCCGGTGGCTGGCGAAGAAAAGCCGGGTCGGGGACCGGGTGCCACCGCGTGCGGGGACGGCAGTCATCTCACTGGATGGGACTTGCCGAGTGATGCTTCCCGGCTGTTCCGGCGCGCCGCTGGACCGTGTCATACCTCGGGTCTGCGAATGTGTTGCGCGGGTTCATTGCTTGCCGCGCGTGATGCCTCTACCATTCGATATGTTCAAACGGATATAACGAGTGCGTCCATGAGCCCATTGCCCCTTGGTCCGATCCTGCGCGGGCACGCGCGCGCCGCTGTCGCCGGCATCCTGTTCATCGCATCAGCGGCACTGCCTGGCACGGCCCGGGCCGACGCCGGCAGCTTCGTCGAGGACTGGTTCGCGACCTCCGACGCTTCCAAGGAGGCGCAACCGCACTGGATGACGCCGGTGCTCACGGTTACGCCGCGGCTCGAACAGGAGTTCCGCTACGACCAGAGCTGGCAGGACCGTCCCAAGGACGTGACGCTCGACAACTATGGCAACGGCAAGGGGCTCGAGCTGATCCCCTCCTTCAACACGGAAGTGATCGTCGGTGTGCCCGCCTACGTGGCGCGGACGAATGCCGAGGGCGTGCGGACCACGGGCTGGGCCGACGAGACGCTGCTGCTGAAATACCGGTTCGCGGCCGCGAACGAGGAGCACGGCAACTACATCGTGACCGGGTTCCTCGGCGTCAGCCTGCCCACGGGCAGTGAGGGTTTGACCAACGATGCGACGATCATCACGCCGACGCTGGCGGCGGGAAAAGGCTGGGGTACGCGCGAGCGCGGCTACGACATACAGTCGACGCTGGGCATCGCCATCCCCACCAAGGACAAGGGCAGGCTCGGCAGTCCGCTTACCTGGAACACCGCCCTGCAGGCGCATACCGGCAAGTTCTGGCCCGAGCTCGAAGTCAACTACGCGCACTACGTCGATGGACCCAACGACGGCAAGTCACAGACCGCGCTCACCGCCGGAATCGTCTTCGGTCGCTACGACCTCAACAAGCGCCTGCGATTCATCATCGGCGGCGGCTATCAGTGGGTGGTGAGCTCGTTCAAGACCTTCAATGACACCTGGCTGCTGACAACGCGCCTCGCCTTCTGAACATGCCGCGGCGGCACTGAGCCTACCGTTCCGGCGGGCCTCGCCGCACAATGCCCGCCCATAAGCCAGCGGAGACCTGCATGTCCCTGTTCGACCTGTCGGGCAAGGTGGCCCTCATTACCGGCTCCAGCCGGGGCATCGGAAAGTCGATCGCCGAGCAGATGGCGCGCCATGGCGCGCACGTCGTCATCTCTAGCCGCAAGGCAGACAGCTGTGCCGCGACTGCGGCGGAGATCACGACGGCCGGCGGCAGCGCCTTCGCGCACGCCTGCAACGTGGGCCGCAAGGAGGAGCTGCAAGGACTGGTCGATGCAACGATCGCCAGATGGGGGAAGATCGACATCCTGGTGTGCAATGCCGCAACCAATCCGACCTTCGGGCCCTCCATCAACACCCCTGACGAGGCGTTTGAGAAGGTCATGCAGACCAATCTCTACAGCAATGTCTGGCTGTGCAAGATGACGCTGCCGGCGATGGCGCAGCGCAAGGACGGCGCGGTCATCATCGTGTCGTCGGTGGGTGGGCTGATCGGCAGCAGCCTGCTGGGCGCGTACTGCATCTCCAAGGCTGCCGACATGCAGCTGGCCCGCAACCTCGCGGTGGAATGGGGGCCGCACAACGTCCGCGTCAATTGCATCGCCCCCGGGGTGATACGCACCCACTTCTCGCGCGCCCTGTGGGCGGACCCGGCACGCGCGGAAGCGGTAGCTCGGTCCTATCCGCTGCGGCGCCTGGGAGAGCCGGAGGATGTCGCCGGCGTCGCGGTACTGCTCGGATCGCGCGCCGGCAACTTCATCACCGGGCACACCATCGTCGTGGACGGCGGCGGCACGATCAGCGGCGAGTCTTCCGTGTAGGCGATCCTAAGTCAGGCACCGCGCCGCAGCTTGTACCCGATGCCCAGCAGGCCAAACCAGAACGGGGCGACGTACAGGGCGACGCGTGTGTCCTTGTCGTTCCAGAGCAGAGCGGTGACGCCGAAGAGGAAGGCCAGCACCAGGTAGTTGGCCAGTGGCGACAGCGGCATGCGGAACGTCGCTGCCGGCACGCCGCGCGACTGGATGGCGCGCCGGTAGTTGCGGTGCGCGACCAGGATCACGCCCCAGGTCCACAGCGTGCCGATGAGCGTGATGCTCGTGACCCAGGTGAACACCTCCTTGGGTACGAGGTAGTTCAAGACCACCGCAATCAGCATCACCGCTGCCGAGAGGTGGATGCCGGCTGACGGGACCTGCTGGGCATTGAGCCGGCCGAAGCGCCGGGGGGCCTGGCTCCGGTGGGCGAGTGCCCATAGCATGCGGCCGGTGCTGAAGAGCCCGCTGTTGCAGGATGACGCTGCGGCGGTAATCACCACCAGCGTGATGATGCCAGCGGCGCCCGGGATGCCGAGCCGCTCGAACACGTACACGAAGGGGCTCACCTCCGGACTGAGCTCGTTCCAGGGCACCACGGACATGATGATGACCAGCGCGCCGAGGTAGAAGATGAGGATGCGCAGGATGATGCCGTTGGTGGCGCGCGGCAGTACGACCGCGGGGTTTTCCGCCTCGCCTGCGGTCACCCCGATCAGTTCCACCCCCGAGTAGGCGAACATCACGATCTGCATCGTGAGCAGCACTCCGCCGATGCCAAAGGGCAGAAAGCCGCCGTGTGCGGTGAGGTTGCCGAAGCCGGCCCCGGCACCGAAGTTGCCGACGTGGAAGAGGATCACCGTCAGGCCGGCCAGGATGAGCGCGACGATGGTGATGACTTTCACCAGCGCGAACCAGAATTCCAGCTCGCCGAATACGCGCACCGCGAGCAGATTCGAGCCGTACAGCAGGACCAGCGCGACCAATGCCGGCAGCCACTGGGGGACATCGGGAAACCAGTAGCGCACGTAGATGCCGATCGCGGTCAGCTCCGCCATCGCCATTACCACCCACATGAACCAGTAGGACCAGCCGGTGACAAACCCCGCGAACGGCCCGCAGAACTCCTCGGCATACGAGGCGAAGGAGCCGGCCACCGGTCGGTAGGTCAGCAGTTCTCCGAGTGCGCGCATGATGAAGAAGATCGCCAGGCCACCGACGGCGTAGGCGAGCAGCAGCCCGGGGCCGGCGTTGTGGATTGCCTTCGCCGATCCCAGGAACAGTCCGACGCCGATCGTGCCGCCAATGGCAATGAGCTGGATGTGGCGGTTCGCAAGCCTGCGCGCAAGCCCGGCATCAGGGTGGTTCATCGCTGAGTTCCTTATGGGTCGTATCGGTACCAGGGCCGAGGAGTGCGTAACGTCGACCCTGCGGCAGTTCGTAGCGCTGCACCAGGCGCGCGGTTCCGGAAGCCACCAGGCCCGTCAGCGGACCGTCGTCGGGGCGGGTATCGGCGTGGAACTGGGCGAGCCAGCGGCGCAGCCTGCCGGAGGCGTGACCCGGCAGCAGCACCAGCACGCGACCATCTGCCGGGTGCGCCGCGAAATACCCGGCGACCGCCTGCTGCTTGTCCTGGCCGCTGCTGCCGAGGGCCATCGCCGGTGCATCGAAGCCGTGGTCCAGGACCGCGAGCGTCGTTTCGTCCGGATCGAGCACGGCCAGCTGCAGCGCCGCCGTGTCGTGGCGGATGCGGCGCGCCAGGCTGCCGAGGTCCTGCCACCGGTCGATCGTGGGCAGCAAGACCAGGGCGGTGAGGCTGACGGCCGCCGCATAGCCGGTGTAGCACCATGCGAGGCTTCTGCCCGGATGTCCGCGGAGCTGTTCGCGTGATGAGCGCAGCCAGGCGAGCAGCCCGACGCCCGTCACCGCGGTTCCCAGGGTGATGCAGGCCGGCGTGGTCACCGTGCCGCTGAGCGCGAGCACCGCCAGCGCGGCGACGAACAGCGCCGTGAAGACCGCGACCAGCACGCGCGTGCCGCTGATGCAGGCGCGGTCGAACGCCTCCAGCGGCGCGTGCAGCTCCTGCAACCACAGGCCTGCCAGCACGGCCAGTCCAAGAAGAGCCGGTGCTGCATAGACATCGCGCGCGGTGGCTGCCAGCGACAGCAGGGCCAGAAACGGCAGTGAGGCGGACACCGCGAATCGCCATGCCTGGCCGCCCGGGTTGCGGGCGCGCCGCCACGCACGGCGCAGTGCCGCGGCCGCCACCAGCGTCCAGGGCAGCAGGTAGTACGGCAGCTCCAGCAGGTACTTGCCGGGGCGGTTGTGATGACCGGTGGTGTAGTCGAGGGCCGCCGGTGCCTGCACCTGCGTGAAGCGTCCGACGACGTTGTTCCAGAAGAGCGTGCGCAGCGCCGCAGCGCCCTGGGCGCTCGCACTGACGCTGGCGATCCACGGCCCGATGATTGCGGCCTGCAGCAGCAGGCCCGCGTACAGCTCCGGACGGCGCAGCTCCGACCAGCGCCGCTCCCAGACGACCATGACGGCAAGCGCCAGCGCCGGTACGAGCCATCCCGGCGCGCTCTTGGCCATGAACCCGATCGCCGCCCCGGCGTGCATGAGCAGGTAACCGCGCAGCTTCGCCGCCCCTGGGGGCGCGGTGTAGCCGTGCCACAGCCCGAGCAGGGCGAGCGCATTGCCGGCGACCAGACCGGCATCGGGCGCCAGCCAGATGCCGACGCGGAAGGCGAGCAATGCGCTGCCGGCCACGAGCGCGCTGAGTGTGGCCGGCATCGCCCCCAGACCCATGGCAAGGGCCAGGGCGGCGACGCCGAGCGCGGTGACCGCGACGTACACGAGGTTCGGGACGCGAGCGGCGGCCGGCGAATCACCGAACGCGGCGATGGCCGCGGCCGACATCCAGTAGGTCAGCGGGGGTTTCTCGAGGAAGGGTGTGCCGGCGAGCTGCGGCAGCGTCCGGTCCGTCTGGGTACTCATGCGCCAGGCGATGTCCGCCTCGCGCGGCTCGTCGGGCGTCCACAGGGCGCGCCCGAACATCCCGGTGAGCCACAGCGGCGCCAGGGCGAGGAGCACGAGTACGGCAACGCGGCCGGCCGCACTGCCCTTGCTTTGCACTCAGACGGCTCCCGGGGAGCGTGGCATGGCGGTAGCCGCGCCGCCGTGCGCGTCCAGCCACCGCGTGAGTGGGCTCAGGTCAGACTTCAGCAGGTGCAGCCCGAGCTTGGAGCGCCGCCAGAGAACGTCCTCGGCCGTGACAGCAAATTCCTCGCGGCACAGGTATTCAAGCTCACGTTCATACAGCTGCGGCAGCACTTCCTCGCCGAGGTCCGCCAAGGAGCTGGCATTGCCCAGGACACATTCGATGCGCGTGCCATAGGCGTGCGCATAACGGCGCCGCACGGACGGCGGCAGCCAGGGGTAGGCGCGCTCGCAAGCGCGCAGGAAGACCGCGAAACTGCCCTCGGGCAGGTCCCCGCCCGGCAACACGGCACTGGCGGTCCAGGGGCGGCTGCGCACGCCGAGTACCTCCGTCAGGAGGGTCACCGCGTCCTCGGAAAGCTTGCGGTAAGTGGTGATCTTGCCACCGAACACCGACAGCAGCGGTGCCGGGTCGCGATCAAGCTCGAGGGCGTAGTCCCGCGTGACGCTCATCGGGTCGTTGGACTCGTCCTTGAGCAGCGGCCGGACACCCGAGTAGCTCCATGCAACGTCCCGGGCGCTGATCTGCTGCCTGAAGTACCGGTTCGACAGCGCGCACAGGTAGTCGATCTCCGCCGCGTCGATGTGCACGTCAGCCGGGTCGCGGTGGTAGTCGACGTCGGTGGTCCCCAGCAGCGTGAACTCGTGCTCGTAGGGGATGGCGAAGACGATGCGCCGGTCCTCGTTCTGGAAGATGTACGCGTAACGGTGGTCGAACAGGCGCGGCACCACGATGTGGCTGCCCTTGACGAGGCGCACCTCGTGCGCCGCGCGCACCGGCGTCGCGCGTGCGACGAACTCGCTCACCCATGGACCGGTGGTATTCACCGCGGCGCGCGCCTGCACCTGGCGCTCGCCGTCGCGCCCGCGCAGCACGGCGCGCCAGCCGCCGGCCGTCGGTGTCAGCTGCTGGCAGCGCACGCGCGTCAGGATCGTCGCGCCGCGCGCCTGCGCGTCGAGCGCGTTCAGCACCACCAGGCGCGCATCGTCCACCCAGCCGTCGGAGTAGACGAAGCCGCGCGCGTAGCCCGCCTGCAGCGGGCCGCCGGCGACGTGCGTGCGCAGGTCGATCGCCGAGGAGGCGGCCAGGTGCGCGCGCGAAGCGAGGTGGTCATACAGGAAAAGGCCGGCGCGGATCATCCAGGCGGGCCGCAGGTGCGCGTCGTGCGGCATCACGAAGTGCAGGGGACGCATGATGTGCGGGGCGGCCGCGAGCAGGACCTCGCGCTCGCGCAGCGCCTTGCGCACCAGCGAGAAGTGGAACTCCTCGAGGTAACGCAGGCCGCCGTGGATCAGCTTGGTGCTGGCCGAGGAAGTGTGGGCGGCCAGGTCATCCTGCTCGCACAGGATGACGCGCAGCCCGCGGCCGGCTGCGTCCCGGGCGATGCCCGAGCCATTGACGCCGCCGCCGATGACCAGCAGGTCGCAGTTGTCCGCAGCGCTCGCGCTCACACCTGACGCGGAGCCTCCCGTGCGTAGTAGTCCGGGTAATCGGGGGTGAGGCCCTTGAAGCGCCGGTGGATCCAGAGGTACTGCTCGGGCGCGCGCCGCACCTGCGCCTCGATCATGTGGTTGAAGCGCTCCGCATCGGCGACGGGGTCGTCGGTTGGGAAGTTCTCCAGTGGCGGGTAGATCGTCGTGAGGTAGCCCTGGCTGCCCGGCAGCCGCTGCAGGAAATAAGGCAGCACCGGCGCGCCGGTCAGTTGCGCGAGGCGCGAGGTGAAGGTGTTGGTCGCTGCCGGGATGCCGAACATGGGCACCATCTGCGCCCCCTTCTTGCGGAAGCTCTGATCCGGGGCGTACCAGACCGCCTCATTGTTCTTCAGTGCGCCGATGAAGGCGCGGATGTCATCGCGCGGAATAGCATGGCCGCCGTGCCGGCTGCGCAGCTTGCCCAGCACGTAGGCGAGCACCTCGTTCTTCGGCGGCCGGTACAGGAAGCCGGTGCGCGTGATGGTGGCTACGGCACGGCCGGCAAGTTCCAGCACCGTGAAGTGGCCGGTGAGCAGCAGCGCGCCGCGGCCGCGCGCCAGGGCCGCATGCACGTGCTCGGCCCCCACTGTGCGGATCAGCTTCGCCATGCGCCGCGGCGGGCACCACCAGGCCAGCGGGATCTCGACGAACGACATCCCCAGGCTCGCAAAGTGCTCGACTAGGAGGCGCTCGCGGGCAGGGCCGTCCAGTTCGGGCAGGCAGATCTCGATGTTGCGACGGGCGATGGCGGCAAACCGCAGGGGCAGGCGCAGCATGAGCGCCCCGATGCCACGGCCCACGACGCACAGCGCCGGGAAGGGCAGCAGCACCAGCAGCCGCAGCAGCCCGAGGCCGATCCAGGTGGGCCAGTATCGAGGCGCGAACAGACGCAGTCGCATGGAATCCCCCAAAGGCCCGCGAGCCTTCGCGCGCGAGAATAACCGATTCCGGCCGGACAACTGTGGTCCAATGCCGCCGATGCCGCGTTCCGTTCCGAAGTTGGCCGCCGCCGTGGTGGGCGTGCTGCTGGTGCTGCTCCTGCTGTCTGTGCTAGGTCCGCCCCTGTGGACGCGGTACCTGGCGGCGCTCTCCCACCGCAGTGGCGTGCTCTACCAGCCTCGCAGCAGGGTTACGGGCGGCAACCAGCCGGCCGCCCCGCGCGTACTCCCCGGCACCGAGCTCCTTGATCTGCATGCCCTGGAGGAAGCGGCCGCGTATGCCGGCGCGCACGGCGCGCAGGCATTGATCGTCAGCCGGCACGACCACATCGTCTTCGAGCGCTACTGGCGCGGCACCTCCTTCGCCACGCTGATCGATGCCGGTTCGTTCACCCCCTTGCTGGTGGCCCTCGCCACCGGGCACGCAATCTCGCACCGGCAGATCGGCTGGCTGGAGGAGCCCATCGGCGTCGTCCTGCACCAGTGGGCCGACGACCCGCGCGGCGCCATCACGGTGCGCAACCTGCTGCAGTCCTCGAGCGGCCTCGCCCCCGCCGGACCGCAGGACGAGCGCTTCGACCTCGCCGCGGCGCTGCTCGCGCGCCCGCTGGTTGCACCCCCTGGGATGCACCGGGTGTCGCAGCCAACCGACCCGCAGCTCATGGCCCTGGTGCTGGAGCGCGCCACGCGCGAGCGCTACGCGGACTATGTCTCGCAAAGCATCTGGCGGCCGATCGGTGCCGCGGACGCCTGGCTGTGGCTGGACCGCCCCGGGGGCAGCGCACACGCCGACTGCTGCATGATCAGTCGCCAGGGAGACTGGATCCGTGTCGGTGAACTGCTGCTGCGCGATGGCAACTACCGGGGCGACGAGCTCATGCGGCCCGGCTGGGTGGCCCAGATGCGCTCGCCCTCCCGGAGCGACCCGGACTTCGGCATGTTCGTCCGCCTGGCGCCCGCGCGGATTCCCGGCCGCGAGAGTTACGCGACGCGCGACCTGTTCGTCGCCGGGGGCGACGATGGCAACCTGCTGTGGGTGGTTCCCTCGATGGGTATCGTGATCCTGCGCACCGGCCGGGCCACGGCGGACGAACCGGACTGGGACGATGCACGCATCCCCAATCTCGTGGTGCGCGGCGCGCGCGACTATCTGCCCCCGGCGGCCCTGCCCGGGTCGGACCTGTCCTCGATCGTTCCAGGGCACTAGCGGCAAGGCCAGCCAGTTGCGCCGACAACTCGCCGCACTCTTCACGTTCTGCGTCATCGA
Organism: Pseudomonadota bacterium; assembly: GCA_018240525.1. Taxonomy (GTDB): domain Bacteria; phylum Pseudomonadota; class Gammaproteobacteria; order Steroidobacterales; family Steroidobacteraceae; genus 13-2-20CM-66-19. The sequence continues at coordinate 458,913 of JAFEFN010000013.1, read as the reverse complement.
CACGCTCGGGTTCGGGATCCTGATCCCGCTGATTCCCTACATGGCGCACCGCTTCGGCGTCGCCCCGCAGTACATCACCCCGGTACTGGGCAGTTATTCGCTCTGCCAGCTCATCGCGGCGCCGCTGTGGGGCCGGTTGAGCGACCGGTTCGGGCGGCGGCCGATACTGATGAGCAGCCTCGGCGGGGCATTTCTCTCCTACGTGCTGCTGGGCCTCTCGCAGAACATCTGGTCGCTGCTGGCATCGCGCATGCTGGCCGGCCTCATGGCCGGCAACATTGCCGCGGCTTTCGCCTATGCCTCGGACGTGAGCCCACCGGAGAAGCGTGCGGGGGCACTGGGGCTGATCGGGGCCGCCATCGGCATCGGGTTCACCCTGGGCCAGCCGGTGGGTGGCTTGCTCGCCGGCAGGGACGCGGCCAGCGCCAACTTCCTGCTGCCGGCGCTGGTGTCCGCCGGCACGAGTCTCCTGGCCATCCTGCTGGTGCGGTTCGTACTGCCCGAAAGCCGCGGGGCCGGGAGCGCCCCGGCCGAGGCCCCGCGGCGTGGCGCGTCACGGCTCCTGCGCGAACGTCCGACGCTGGCGCTGTTGTCGGGCGCCACGCTCGCGGTGATCTACTCTCAGGCGACCCTCGAGTCGATCTTCGCAATCTGGGCCTTGCATCGCTATGGATTTGGGCCGCGCACGGTCGGCCTGCTGCTCCTGGTGGGTGCGATCCCGGCGTTGCTGATGCAGGGCGGGGTGGTGCGCATCCTCGCGCCGCGGCTCGGCGAGGCGCGCCTGGCCATGTGCGGCGTGCTGCTGTACGTGGCCGGCCTGTTGTTGCTCGGGCTCTCCCCGGCCATCGCCGGGACGGTCGCGGGGCTGGTGCTGTGTGGCTTTGGCTTGGGTGCCTACACCCCCAGCGCCTCGGCGCTTGCCTCGCGGCAGTCCGCGCCGCACGAGCGCGGGGCGGTGATGGGCGCCTACATCGCCAGCAGCAGCCTGGCACGCGTCATCGGTCCATTCACGTCCGGCTTGATTTACGTGCTGCTGGGCAGCGGTGCGCCGTTCCTGGTCGGTGCCTGCGTGACGCTGCCGGCGGCGTGGCTGGTCCATCGCGCCGGTGCCGCCGTTCTCGCAACGGCGCAGCGGTCCTAGAGCACGATCTCGGTCTCGAAGATCGACACTGCCTGGCCGCTGATCCAGACACCGGACAGCTTCTTGTCCGCGAATTCGAGCTCGACTTCGACGCGGCCGGGCCGGTGCAGCGAGTGGCCCTGGATGCCGGTAAAGCGCGCCCGGTCGCCGTCGCGCTGCAGCAGGCCGAGGTCCGCCAGGTAAGCGCCGAGGAGGCCGTGCGCGTTGCCGCTCACCGGGTCTTCATTGATGCCGAGCGCCGGGCAGAACATGCGCGACTCGCTTAGGTGATCGGTCGCCTGCGGCGTGAGCGCGAACACGAAATAACCGGCGGCGCCGATCTGCGCCGACAGAGTCGTGAGCCGCTGCATGTCCGGCTTGAGGTGCTTGAGGTGTTCCGGGCCGCGCACGCCTATCATCAGGCGCGTTCCGCTCGCGCCGACGATCCGCAGCGGGATGCGGGTATCCAGCCCCTCGGAGGCCAGGGCGAGCGCGTCAAGTACCGCCAGCCGCTCCCGGTCGTTCAGTTCGCGCCCGAGCTGCGGTGGCTCGCGACGCACGGCAATCGACCTCTCCGGGCCCGTGCCGCGGACCTCGATGTCGACGATGCCGGCTTTGGACTTCTGGCGCTGCCACCGCGGGGCGTCCTGACGACGCGAAAGGACATACTGCGCGGCGACCGTGGCGTGGCCGACGAATCCGACCTCGCTGCGCGGGGTGAAGAACCGGGCGCGCACGGTGTGGTCGTCGCCGTCGGCGGCCAAGATGAACGCGGTTTCGGAATTGTTGAGTTCGCGCGCGATGGCCAGCATCTGCGCCTCGGCGAGCACGTCGGCGTTCAGGACGACGCCGGCGGGGTTGCCGGTGAACGGTTCGTGGGTGAAGGCATCGACCTGGTGCACCTGGATCTTTCGCTTCATCGTTCCTCTCCACCCTGCCGACGCAGCAGTCTAGTCCGGGCGGGATCATAGCTGCAGCCGCGACCCGGCACCGTGCAATACTGCGCCGCCAGCGTTCACCCGGGTGCGGCCATGGACATCGGAGTCGAAATCAGCCTCTATCCCCTGCAACAGGACTACGCGCCGGAGATCAAGGACTTCATCCGCCGTCTGCAGCTGCATCACACGCTGCGCATCGTGACTAACAGCATGAGCACGCAGGTATTCGGGCCCTACGACACGGTCATGGACGTGCTGAGGTCCGAGCTGGGCGCCACGTTCCAGGCTGTCGGCGACCGCGCCGGCAAGGCCGTCTTCGTCATGAAGGTGCTCGGGCCTCTCGAGCCCGCCTGAGACCGCCGAACGGGCTGGCGGCCTGCAGGGCGAACCGGCAAACTAACCGGCCCGGGGCTGTCCGCCCCCTCCAACGCATTGGTTTTAAAGAGGTACTGCATGGCGCTGCTGCGAGTCGTGGACCGGGACGGAATCGAGCACGAGGTCGATGCCAAGACCGGTCTGAAGGTGATGGAAAACCTGCGCGAGCTCGACTACGGCGTAGCGGCCATCTGTGGCGGCATGTGTTCCTGCGCCACCTGCCATGTATATGTGGATCCTGAGTGGCAATCGCGCCTGCCCGAGATGATGTCGGACGAGCGCGAGCTGCTTTCGGAGCTCTCGCACTTCCAGGACGGCTCGCGCCTGTCCTGCCAGATCGAATTCACGCCCGAGCTGGCCGGCCTGCGCGTCACCATCGCGCCGGACGAATAGGAGCGACACGGTGTCCACACCCAGTGTGCAGGTCGAGACTCGCGGGGCGATCGCCCTGGTGACCCTCAACCGTCCCGACAGCGCGAATACGCTCAACCTCGAGATGGCGATGGACCTGCTCGCCGCCGCCTTGGCCTGCGCGCGCGACTCTGCGGTGCGGGCCGTGGTGCTCACCGGGGCCGGCCGCAATTTCTGCTTCGGCGGCGACCTGCGCGCGATGGCCTCGCGCGAGCGGGGCATAGATGACTACATCCGCGAGCTGACCACCTACCTGCATTCGGCCATCGCACATTTCGCGCGCATGGATGCCCCGGTGATCGCCGCGGTGAACGGCACTGCCGCAGGCGCAGGCGTGGGCCTGATGGCCATGGCCGACCTGGCACTGTGCGCCAGCAACTCCAAGTTCAACCTGGCCTACACGGCCGCGGGCCTCACCCCTGACGCCGGGACCTCGTTCCTGCTGCCCCGCATCGTCGGCGCACGGCGTGCCATGGAGCTGCTGGTCATGAACCGGACGCTGCTCGCCGCAGATGCGCTGTCGTGGGGACTGGTCAACGAGGTGGTTGCCGAAGAGCAGCTGCTGGGCCGCGCCCTGGAAATCGCCGATCAGCTCGCGAAGGGCGCAAGTCGGGCCTTCGGAGCCACCAAGCGCTTGCTTGCCAGCTCCCTGGGAGCTTTCGAGTCGCAGATGGTCCTGGAAAGCGAGGCCATAGCGCGCCACGCCGTGGGCGCCGAGGGCGCCGAGGGCATCGGTGCGTTCCTGGCCAAGCGCAAGCCGCAGTTCCCGGGAAAGTCTTCCTGAGGCTGCGAGGAAGGGGACGTTGAAGAGCTGGTTCTTCTTCGCGCTGGTCATTGCACTCGGACTCATCGTGGTGCGCGTGTACTTCAAGCTCCGCACCGTCCGGAACACGCGTGCCGAGACCTGGGATGAACAGATGATCGGTACCCTGCGCGCCCAGGGCTACGCCCCGTTCAACGACTATCGCGTCGATTTCTTCCTGTCACTGCCGGACACCGCCGCTTGTGAGCGCGCCCGCGTGCGCCTGGAGCCCGAGTTCAGCGTGGACGTGCAGCCGATGAAGGAAGGCGACGGGTTCAGTCTGCATGCCTCGAAGAACATGCGGCTCATCGTCCCGGAGATGCAGGCCGTCAGCCGCCGATTGACGGCGCTTGGTGAGGAGCTCGGCGGGCGCTACGACGGCTGGGCCGCCTGACTCAGCTCTTTTTCTCGGACTGGCGTCGCACTGCCTCGGCGGCAGCCGCGATCGCGGCGGGGTCGCCGAGGTAGCGGCTACCCGTGGGCTTCAGGGACGCATCGAGCTCATACAGGAGCGGCACCCCGGTGGGGATGTTGAGCTCGGTGATCTCCGCCTCGCTCACGTTGTCCAACATCCTCACCATCGCGCGCAGGCTGTTGCCGTGCGCCACTACCAGAACGTTGCGTCCGCTGCGCAACTCCGGGGCGATGCGCGCGTCCCAGCAAGGCAGAACCCGTGCCAGGGTGTCCTTGAGTGACTCGGTGGCCGGCAGGTCGGCGGGATTCAATCCCGCATAGCGCACGTCGAAGCGCGGGTGGCGCTCGTCGTCGGCTGCCAGCGGCGGCGGCGGAATGTCGTAGCTGCGGCGCCATATCTTCACCTGGGCCTCACCGTGCAAGGCCGTGGTCTGCGCCTTGTCGAGGCCCTGCAACGCGCCATAGTGCCGCTCGTTCAGTCGCCAGGAGCGCTCAACCGGCAGCCACATGCGATCCATGCCGTCCAGCATGATCCACAGCGTACGGATGGCGCGCTTCAGCACCGAGGTGAACGCGATGTCGACGGACAGCTTCTCCGCAAGCAGCTCGCGCCCCGCGCGCGCCGCCTCCTCGCGGCCGAGCGCCGAAAGATCGACGTCGGTCCAGCCGGTGAACAGGTTCTCCACGTTCCAGGTACTCTGGCCGTGTCGTACTAGGATCAGCTTTCCGGGCACGTGCGTTCCTTTTTTATCACCGGCAGCAGCTTCAGGTGGCGAGCTTGCGTACGGCTTCGACCCCGACGTTCAGGGTAGCAAAATCGCCCGCGCCCGCGGCGCGCATGTCGGCAAGGGTTCGCTGCCAGTGCGCCAGGTCCTTGCCGGCTGACTCCACCCAGGCGTTCACGCGTGCCTGTGCGCTGCCGCGGTCCTTGCGTGCCATGACGCGCTCTGTGAGGCGCCGCTGCACGCGCAGGGCTGCGTCGCGCAGACCCGTGCGCGCTATCGCCTGCCACGGGCCCTCGACTGCGAGCTTCTCGATACGCGCGCGCAGCCAGTCGAAGCCGATACGCGTGCCGACCTCGAAGTAGACCCGGGCGGTCTCCACGACGCTGGCGCGATGCGTGTGTGCGACCTCCACGATATCGAGTGCGGCGTTCAGTGCCTCGAGGCTGGCGATCCGGGTGGCCAGGGCGCCGGGCAGGCCGCCGTCGCTGAAGCGCTTGCGGCTCTCCTCGAAGCGCGCCAGCTCGGTGCCGGTGAGTACCGCGTGAATCTCGCCCTCGAGCTTGGCCACGGGGGTGCGAAACTCGGCCACCGCGGCAGCGACCTGCAGGTGCGTGCGCGAGGTGAGCAGCCAGTAGGTGACGTGGCGCAGCAGGCGGCTGGTCTGGAAGGCCGCCTCGTACTGCAGGGTCGCGGTCACCTTGTTGTCCAGCGCTTCGATGTTCTCCCAGACCTCGCGCATAGCGAATATCTCGCGTGCCGCGGTGTAGGCGCGCGCAATCTGCGCAGGCTCCGCACCGGTGTCATCCTGCACGCGGCTGACGAAGGTGGGGCCCATGCGGTTGACGACGCTGTTGGTGGTGGCCGTGGCGATGATCTCGCGCCGCAGGCGATGATGGGCGATCGCCCGCGGGAAGCGCTCGCGCACCGGTCGTGGGAAATAGCGCGCCAGCTCGCTCGACAGGTACGGGTCCTCGGGCACGTCCGAGGCCAGCAGGTGCGTGTTGAGCCAGATCTTGCTGTAAGCGAGCAGGATGGCCAGTTCGGGGCGCGTGAGGCCGGAGCCGCGCTTGCGCCGGTCGGTGAGCTCGTCATCGATGGGCAGGAACTCGAGCGCGCGGTTGAGCTCGCCCGAGCGTTCCAGCGAGCGTATCAGGTGCTGGTACTCGGGCAGCCGCGCGGCGGATTGCAGCTCCATGGTGCTGATCGCCTGGCTCTGCAGGTAGTTGTTGCGCAGCACCAGGCCCGCGACCTCGTTGGTCATGCGCGCCAGCAGGCGATTGCGGTCGCCACGCTTGAGGTGCCCATCGTTCACGAGCGGGTTCAGCAGGATCTTGATGTTGACCTCGACGTCGGAGGTATTCACTCCCGCCGAGTTGTCGATGAAGTCGGTGTTCAGGCGGCCACCGGCGAGCGCATATTCCACCCTGCCGCGCTGGGTGAGCCCGAGATTCCCGCCTTCGCCGACCACGCGCGCGCGCAGCTCGCGCCCGTCGACGCGCAGGGAGTCATTGGTGCGGTCGCCAACCTCTATATTGCGCTCATCGCTGGCCTTTACGTAGGTGCCGATACCGCCGTTCCACAGCAGGTCGACCGGCATGCGTAGGATGGCGCGGATGATGTCGTTGGGCGTCGTGGCAATGCTGCCTTCGAGTCCCAGCATGGCGCGAGCCTCGACCGGCAGGGCGATCGACTTGGCGCTGCGCGAGAAGATGCCGCCACCGCGGGAGAGCAGCTTGCGGTCGTAGTCGTCCCAGCTGGAGCGTGGCAGCTGGAACATGCGGGTGCGCTCGACGAGGCTCTGGGCCGCGTCTGGGTTGGGGTCCAGGAAGATGTGGCGATGGTCGAACGCCGCCTGCAGGCGAATGTGCGGCGAGAGCAGCATGCCGTTGCCGAAGACGTCACCCGACATGTCGCCGATCCCGGCGACCGTGAAGTCGGTCTTCTGGATGTCGATGCCGATCTCGCGGAAGTGGCGCTTGACGCATTCCCACGCGCCGCGTGCCGTTATCGCCATCTTCTTGTGGTCGTAGCCGGCCGAGCCGCCGGATGCGAAGGCATCACCGAGCCAGTAGTGGTAATCGGCCGATATGGCGTTGGCGATGTCGGAGAACGTGGCGGTGCCCTTGTCCGCGGCGACCACCAGATACGGATCGTCGCCATCGGCCCGCACCACCTGCGGGGGTGGCACTATCTTGCCCGAGACGATGTTGTCGGTCAGATCGAGCAGGGCACGGATGAAGGTCTGGTAGCAGACGATGACCTCGGCCTGGACTTCCTCGCGGGTGCCTGCCGCCGCCAGGCGCTTGGCGACGAATCCGCCCTTGGCACCGACCGGCACGATGAGGGTGTTTTTGACGTTCTGCGCCTTCATCAGGCCGAGGATCTCGGTGCGGAAGTCCTCGCGCCGATCCGACCAGCGGATACCGCCGCGCGCGACGTCGCCCATGCGCAGGTGAACCCCCTCGACGCGCGGGCTGTATACGAAGATCTCGAACCTCGGCTTCGGCAACGGCAGGTCCGGAATCTTCGACGGGTCGAACTTGAAGGAGACGTAGGGCTTCGCCAGGCAGTCCTCGGTCTCCTGGTAGAAGTTGGTGCGCAGGGTCGCCTGTACCACGGTCAAATAGGACCTCAGGATACGGTCGTCGTCGATGCTGGTTACCGCATCCAGCCCCGAGCGGATCTGCGTGACGATGCCCACCGCGGCGCGGTCGGCACCGCGCTGCTTCTGCAGCTCCGGGTCGAAGCGTGTCTCGAAGAGCCGCACGATGTCGCGCGCCAGTGCGGCGTTGGCCGCCAGGGTGCGTTCCATGTAGGCCTGGCTGAAGGGTACGCCGGTCTGCAGCAGGTAGCGGCAGTAAGCGCGCAGGATGACGATCTGACGCGCGTTGAGTTCCGCCGCCAGCAGCAGTCGATTGAAGCCGTCGTTCTCGATCGTGCCAGCCCAGGCCTCGGCGAACGCGTCGCGGAAGATCGCCTCGATGCGCGGGATGTCGACGATCAGCCCCTCCCGCTGCTCGAGTTCAAAGTCCTGTATCCACGCGGCACCGCCCTCGGGCCAGCTCAATTCGTACGGGCGCTCGGATATCACGCGCAGCCCGAAGTTCTCCAGCATCGGCAGGACGTCTGAGATCGGTACCGGGTCGCCGAGCTTGACGATCTTCAGGTGCACGCGTGCCTGACTCTGCGCCGGCGGCCGGTACAGGTTCAGGCGCAGGGCACGCGGATAGGCGCGCAGCAGCTCCAGATCGTCCATGTCCTCCAAGACGTCCTGCGGCGCCACCTCCTCCTGGTAGGCGAGCGGGAAGACGTGCAGGTAGCGGCTGGCCAGCGCGAGGCCCGAGGCTTCGCCGCGCTGTTCGGTCAGTTCCGCCCGCAGCCGGTCGGTCCAGGTGAGGGCCGCCGTGGCGATGCGCTGCTCGATCTGGGCGAAGTTGGGCTTCAGGTGCCTGGTCGGGTCAGTGCGTACCAGCACGTGCACGCGGGCATGGTTGGACCCGGAAATGAGCGCCTGGCTTTCCACCTTGGTGCCGCCGAACCCTTCACGCACGATCTGCTCGATGCGCTCGCGCACCTCGGTGTTGTAGCGGTCGCGCGGCACGTATACGAGACAGGAGTAAAAGCGGTGGTAGGGGTCACGACGCACGAGCAGGCGCACCGTGCGGCGTTCATACAGGTTGACGACCCCGCGCACGATGCGGATGAGCTCCGGCACCCCCGCCTGGAACAGCTCGTCGCGCGGATAAGTTTCCAGTGCGTTGAGCACCGCCTTGCCGTCGTGGCTGGCGGGATCGAGGCCGAAATGCCCGATGACGTCATCGACCTTGCGCCGCAGCACCGGGATGTCGCGCGGGCTGCCGTTGTAGGCGGTGGAGGTCCACAGGCCGAGGAAGCGGTGCTCCCCGTCGACTCGGCCGCGCGAGTCGAAGGTCTTCACCCCGACGTAGTCCAGGTACTCGCCACGGTGCACGGTCGCAGTGGAGTTGGCCTTGGTGATGATCAGCAGTTCCCGCTCGCGCGCCTTGTCGCGGACCGCTCCGCGCAGTACGGTGGTGGCGCGCCTCTGGCCGTCCCGACGCGCGGTACTGAGGATGCCGAGTCCGGAAAGCCGGTCGGGAGCGAGTCGGTCTTCGCTGCGGCCGCGCTCCAGGCGATAGTGTCGGTACCCCAGCAGCACGAAGTGACCTGCCTCCATCCAGTCGAGCAGGTGGCTGGCCTCTGCGACTTCACCGGCGGGCAGCGGCGGCGGGTCGCTCTCCAGCTGGCCGATGATCTCGCGAACGCGCTTGCGCATCGGTAGCCAATCGCGCACCACAGCCCTTACATCCGCCAGCGTGGTCTCAAGGCTCAGCTGCAGCGTGCGCAGCTGCTCCGGATCGTTGACCCGGTCGATCTCGTACAGCTGCCAGGACTCGGCGTGCGCTGCGCGCGCACCGTTGGCGCCGATGTCCAGGAGGCGGCCACCGCGGTCACGCCGTACCTGCAGCACCGGGTGCACGATCAAGTGCACGGCGAGGTCCGCGCGGCTGAAAGCCATGCCGAGCGAATCGACCAGGAACGGCATGTCGTCGGTTACCGTGAGCACCAGGGTATGCGCGCACTCGAAGCCATCCTTCTCCAGGGTGGGATTGAATACGCGCACGAGGGGCTTGCCAGTGGAGCGCCGCTTGGCGAACTGCAGGTGCACCAGCGCCGCCTTGGCGAGCTCGCGCGCATCGCGAGCGGCGAGATCCTCTTCCGCGACCCCGTGGAAGTAACTGCGCAGGTAGCGCTGCGCCAGGCCCTTGGCCACGCCGGCACGTCCGCCGGCCTGCGTGATCCGTTCGATTAAGGCTATGCGCGCGGCAGGAATGCTGCGCAGCAGCCGACTATCCTCAACAGCAACTGCGGCCATACGCCATCATCCTGATCAGCGGGAATAGCGGTACCGCTCGCGGCGGTGCGCGAGGGCAGGTGCAGCTTCGATCCCCACGATGTTGCGGCGCGCGATTATACATGCGCCGAAAGCGGCCCGGGACCACCGGCGCGGGCCGCCCCGCGACCGGGAGGCTATAATGTGAACAATTACCAAATGCGCGCTCCCGCGGAGCGGCAGGTGTGCCTATGACCGACCTGTTTGAAAATCCCATGGGGACTGATGGGTTCGAGTTCGTCGAGTACACGGCCCCCGACCCGCAGCTGCTGCGTACTCTGTTCGAGCGTCTCGGATTCCCGGTCGTCGCCCGGCACCGATCCAAGAACGTGACCCTGCACCGCCAGGGTGAAATCAACTTCATCATCAACGCGGAGCCGGAATCGTTTGCGCAGGGCTTCGCGCGCGCCCACGGCCCCTCGGCTTGCGCGATGGCTTTTCGGGTGCGCGATGCCGCAGCCGCCTACAACCGCGCCCTGTCGCTCGGGGCGAAGCCCGGCCCGCAGAGCGCAGGTCCCATGGAGCTCAACATCCCCTGCATCGAGGGGATAGGCGGCTCACTCATCTACCTGGTCGACCTGTACGGCGATCGCTCCATCTACGACGTGGATTTCCGTCCGGTCCGGGCGGCCCCACCCCCCGAGACGGCCGGGTTGCAGCTCATCGACCATCTCACGCACAACGTCGGCCGGGGACGCATGGACCTCTGGGCCGGCTTCTACGAGCGACTCTTCAACTTCCGTGAAATCCGCTACTTCGACATCGAGGGCAAGCACACCGGTCTGTTCTCGCGGGCGATGACCAGTCCGTGCGGGAAGATCCGCATCCCCATCAACGAGTCGCAGGACGACAAGAGCCAGATCGAGGAGTACCTGCGCGAGTACCACGGAGAGGGCATCCAGCACATTGCCCTGTCGACCGACGACATCTATCGCACGGTCGATGTGCTGCGTGCGCAGGGCGTCGCCTTCCAGAGTACCCCGGCCACCTATTACGAGGGCGTGGCCGGACGCGTGCGCGGACATCGCGAAGCGCTGGCCGAACTCGCGCGGCGCGACATCCTCATCGACGGCAACCCGGAGAAGGGCGAGGGAGTGCTGCTGCAGATCTTCACGCAGAACGTGATCGGGCCGATTTTCTTCGAGATCATCCAGCGCAAGGGCAACGAGGGGTTCGGGGAGGGCAACTTCCGGGCGTTGTTCGAGTCGATCGAACAGGACCAAGTGCGGCGCGGGGTCATTTGAGGAGCTACTGATGGTGCTCGCGCGTCAGGTAAGCCACGCTCTGCATCTCCGCCAGCCGGCTGGCGGTCCGTTCGAAGATCTGGGTGAGGCGCGCGCCGCGGTACAGTTCCAGCGGCGGGGCCGCGGCTGAGACTATCAGCTTCACGTTCCGGTCATAGAACTCGTCGACCAGCGCAACGAAGCGACGCGCCGGGTCTTCGCGCAGCGAATCCAGCACCGGGACGCCCGAGACAATGACCGACTGGAACTCGCTGGCGATCTCAATGTAGTCATTCTGGCTGCGCGGTCCCGCGCACAGGGCCTCGAAGTCAAACCACGCAGCGTCGTTGCCGACGCGCACCACCTGGATCGGACGTCCCTCGACTAGGATCGTCCCGCCGATCTGCGTGGCCTGGCCTGCGAGCTCTGCAAACAGAGCTTCGAGCCGCGCCGCCGTGTCTGGCGCATGCGAATCGAGATAGATACGGGCCTGGGCAAGCTGGCGAAGCCGATAGTCGGTGCCACTCGCCACTTCCAGAACCTCCATGTTTTCCTCCAGCAGGCGAATGGCCGGCAGGAACCGCGCGCGCTGCAAGCCATCCTTGTAAAGCTCGGAGGGACGCACGTTGGAGGTGGCCACCAGCGTCACGCCGCGGCTGAACAGCGCGGCGAACAAGCCGCCGAGAATCATCGCATCGGCGATGTCCGCCACGTACAGCTCATCGAAGCACAAGACCTGGATGTCGGCGGCGATGCGCGCCGCGACCTCCTCCAGCGGGGATTCCCGCTCCCCGAGCAGCGCAAGTTGTGCGTGCACCTCGCGCATGAAGCGGTGGAAATGCAGGCGGCGCGCCTCGCCCGAAGGGAGGCTTGCGTAGAACAGGTCCATGAGCCAGGTCTTGCCCCGGCCCACCTCACCCCACAAGTACAGCCCCGTGACAGGTTCCGCCGCGCGTGCCGCGCGCACGCGGTTCAGCCAGTGCCGCAGCAGCGAGCGAGACGCGCGCTTGGCCTCGAGCCTGGCGTGCAGGTCTTCCAGGCGGCCCAGAACGTACTGTTGCGCAGGATCCTCGTCTAGGTGCCGCTCGCGCAGCTGTCGCTCGTAGGCGCGCCGCAGGGCGGACGCTTTTTCCTGGCTCACGTGAATTCAGGCCTGTAATTCAGGCAGGTCGCGGAAGAACTCCAGGGAGGCAGGATTGGCCAGGGCGTCGAGATTCTTGACCGGTTGGCCGTGTACGACGTTGCGCACCGCCAGCTCCGTGATCTTGCCCGAAAGCGTGCGCGGGATGTCCGGCACGGCGATGACCTTCGCCGGTACATGCCGGGCAGTGGTCTGTGCGCGGATCGTGGCGCGGATGTCCCGGCGCAGCGCTTCGTCGAGTGCGCACCCCGGCTGCAGGCGCACGAAAAGCACGACGCGCACATCTCCTTCCCATTCCTGGCCTATGGCCAGCGCCTCGGCCACCTGCGGCATGCCCTCCACCGCCGAATAGATCTCTGCGGTGCCGATGCGCACCCCGCCGGGATTGAGTACCGCATCAGAGCGGCCGTAGATCACCACGCCATCATGCTCGGTGATGGCGGCGTAGTCGCCGTGGTGCCAGATTCCCGGAAAGCGCTCGAAGTAGGCGGCACGGTACTTCGCATCCCCTGGGTCGTTCCAGAATCCGACCGGCATGGATGGAAATGGCGCGGTGCAGACCAGTTCGCCGCGCTCGCCGCGCACCGGTTTGCCCTGCTCATCGAGGACGTCGACCGCCATTCCCAGGCCGCGACACTGGATCTCGCCCCGGTACACCGGGCGCGTGGGGCAGCCCAGAGCGAAGCAGGACACGATGTCGGTGCCTCCGGAGATCGATGCGAGCTGGATGTCGTGCTTTATTGAGCGATACACGAAATCGAAGCCCTCGGGCAGCAGCGGCGAGCCGGTGGACAACAGGGTGCGCAGGCCGTTGAGGTCGAGGTGGTCGCCGGTCTCGAATTCGTGCTTCTCCAGCGCCGACAGGTACTTGGCGCTGGTGCCGAAGATCGTTATGCGCTCCTCGGCCGCCAGCGTCCATAGCGCGGTCGGCTTGGGATGGAACGGACTGCCGTCATAGAGCACCAGGGTGGCGCCTGTGGCCAGACCGCTCACCAGCCAGTTCCACATCATCCAGCCACAGGTGGTGAAGTAGAACAGTCGGTCGGTGCGACGCAAATCAACGTGCAGCGAGTGCTCCTTCTGGTGCTGCAGCAGCGTCCCGCCCGCGCCGTGCACGATGCACTTGGGCGCGCCGGTCGTGCCGGAGGAGTAGAGGATGTAGACGGGATGGTTGAAGGGGACGTCCACGAACACCGGCGCCTTGCCGGCGGTGCCGAATGCATGCCACAGCCGCGTCCGCGCGGCGGCAGCGCCAAGCCGCTGCGGGTCCGTGTCGGCGTCGACGTACGGGATGAGCACGACCTGCCGGACCGAGGGCAGCTGCGCGAGCACTTCACCGATCTGGGCAAGTGAGTCCAGCTTCTTGCCCGCATAGAAGTAGCCGTCTGCGGTGAACAGCGCCTTGGGGGCGATTTGACCGAAGCGGTCCAGCACCCCATGGACGCCGAAGTCGGGAGAGCAGGAGGACCAGATCGCGCCCAGGCTCGTCGTCGCCAGCATGGCGATCACGGCTTCCGGGATGTTAGGCAGGAACCCTGCAACGCGATCGCCGGCAACGATGCCCGCGGCGCGCAGTCCATCGGCGATGCGGCCGACTTCGGCGCGGAGCTGGCGGTAGGAGAGGCTGCTGCGCCCGCCGCGCTCGTTGCGGAACAACAGTGCCGGCTGGTCGTCCGCGAACTTGAGGAGGTTGGCGGCGAAGTTCAGGCGTGCATTCGGGAAGAAGCGTGCGCCGGGCATCGCAGTTGGGTTTTCCAGGACGGGACCGCTGCCCCAGTCCGCGCGGACGTCCGCAAACCGTGCAAGCTCGCTCCAGAAATCCTCCGGGTGCGCCAGCGACCACGCATACAGCTGCGTATAGTCGAGAAGGCGCAAGTCGCGTCGCGCATTCAGGCACTTGATGAAGCGCGTCAGATTCGCATCCGCGACGCGCGCCTCGGATGGGCGCCACAGTTCGCTCATTGTCCTAGAGGGACTGGTAGTTGGGTCCCGAGCCGCCTTCGGGCGTGGTCCAGGTGATGATCTCATACGGGTCTTTGATGTCGCAGGCCTTGCAATGCACGCAGTTCGCGGCATTGATCTGCAGGCGGCGGCCACCCGCGCCGTCATCGACCATCTCGTAGACCCCAGCGGGGCAGAAGCGCTCGCACGGGTTGCCGAACTCACGGGTGCAGCGATCCGCGCAGATGCCGGTGTCGGCCACCTTCAGGTGAACAGGCTGATTCTCATCGTGGACATTGCCGGCGAAAAACACGAAGGAGACGCGGTCGCGGGGGGGCAGGGTGCGCGCCACCCAGTTCCGGTCGGGTGAGGTGAACTCCTCCAGCTTGATCAGGCGTGACCAGTCCGCGGTGTTCTTCAGCGTCCACGGGGATTTCCCGCAGGTCAGGGTCTCCCAGGCGGAGTTGATCAGGCCACGCCACATCCCCTTCTTGAAGGCAGGCTTGAAGTTGCGAACTCGCTTGAGCTCCTGCCCCCCGGGAGAAGCACGCCACTTGGCGTCGAACCCCGTGCCGGTGCCGGTCTGCGCGATGTGCTCCGCGGCCAGGGCGCCACTGCGGATCGCCTGGTGGACGCCCTTGATCTTGGCGAAGTTGAGGGTGCCACCGGCGTCGCCGATGAGAATGGCGCCCGGCATCTCCAGCGTCGGGGTGGACTGCCAGCCACCGGCCGCGATGGTGCGAGCTCCGGCGGAGATGATTTCCCCACCTTCGAGCAGCGCCTTGACGCTGGGGTGGTTCTTGTACTGCTGGAAGGCTTCGAATGGCGCCAGGCGGGGGTCCTGGTAATCGAGGCCCACGATATAGCCGACGTACACGCGGTCCTTATCGAGATGATAGAGAAAGCTTCCCGCATAGGTGTGCGGGTCGGCGGGCCAGCCCAGGCCGTGCTCGATGCGGCCCGGCTTCACCCGCCCGGGCGGCAGTTGCCACAGTTCCTTGTAGCCCAGCGCGAACGTTTGGGGACAGTGCCCGTCGGCGAGCTTGAATCGCGCGATCAGCTGCTTGGATACCGAGCCGCGGCAGCCCTCGGCGAGTACGGTGACACCTGCGTGGATTTCAATGCCGGGGGCGTAGTTCGGGCCGGGCTTGCCTTCCTTGTCCAGCCCCATGTCGCCGATCTGCACGCCCTTCACCGCGCCGTGCTCGTCAAACACGGCCGCAGCTGCGGCGAAGCCGGGGAAGATCTCGACGCCGAGAGCCTCGGCTTTCTGCGCAAGCCACGGCGTGAGCTGTCCCAGGGAGATGATGAAGTTGCCGTGATTGTTGAAGGGGGTGCTGTAGGTCATCGAGTGCGGCAACAGCTTCACCGCGAAGTCGGGCACCGGCTTGTACGAGCCCGTCTGCGTCAGTATGCGGAAGTCGTCCTCTGCCGCGGGCACCTTCATCCCCGGGTACTCGCCGGCCCACTCCGGCAGCAGCTCGAGCAGCGGTCCCGGTTCCAGCACGGCGCCGGAGAGTGCTTGCGCGCCGACCGCGGAAGCCTTCTCCAGCACGCACACGCCGAGGTCCGGCTTCTGCTGCTTCAGCCTGATGGCGCATGCCAGGCCCGCAGGACCTGCGCCCACAATGACGACGTCGTACTGCATGACGTCGCGCTCGATGGCCTGCGTTTCACTCACTGGCTTCCCCTCATGCACACTGCGGCGGACATGCGCTCTGCGGCGCTTCGTTACTTCGGCTGCATGCGGATGGCCCCATCCAGGCGGATGGTCTCTCCGTTCAGCATCGGAATCTCGAAAATCGTCGCCACCAGCTGGGCGAACTCCTCGGGCTTGCCGAGTCTGGGCGGGAAGGGAACCTGGGCTGCCAACGAGGCCTGCACGTCGGCGGGCATGCCGTCCATCATCGGCGTGTGGAAGATTCCGGGAGCGATGGACATGCAGCGGATGCCGACGCGCGCCAATTCGCGGGCGATGGGCAGCGTCATGCCCGCCACCGCGGCCTTGGTCGCAGAGTAGGCGGCCTGGCCGATCTGCCCCTCGTACGCGGCCACCGAGGAGGTGTGGATCAGGACCCCGCGTTCGCCGTCGGCGCCCGGCGCGTTGTTCTGCATGAGCGCGGCGGCCGCCTTGTCGCACAGGAACGTGCCGATCAGGTTGATGTGGATCACCTTGGTGAAGAACTCACCCGCCATGGGGCCGTTCTTGCCGAGCATGCGCCCGGCGCCGACCACGCCCGCGCAGTTGACGAGCAGATTCAGCCCGCCGAGGAATCCATGGGCGGTATCCATGGCGGCGTTCACCTCGGCCTCGGAGGTGACATCGCAACGCACGAAGGTTGCGTGCCCGCCGATCGCCGCGGCCGCCTCACGGCCGGGACCCTCCTGCACATCCAGCAGCGCGACCCGGCCACCCTGCGCCGCGATATAACGGGCAACCGCGTTGCCCAGTCCCGAAGCGCCGCCAGTGACGACGGCCAGTGCATCCCTAATCTTCATGTCTTTCTTCTTTCAGCTGGCGGTTAAACCAATTCTACGGCGGCGGCAACGGCTTCGCCGCCCCCGAGGCACAAGGCCGCGATCCCGCGCTTCAGTCCCCGCTTGCGCAGCGCATAGAGCAGGGTGGTGAGGATGCGGGCACCGGTTGCCCCGACCGGGTGTCCGAGAGCACAGGCGCCGCCGTTGACGTTGATGCGCTCGTGGTCAATGCCGACGTCGTGCATTGCCGCCATCGTAACTGCGGCAAAGGCTTCATTCACCTCGTAGAGGTCAACGTCCTTGGCATTCCAGCCCAGCTGTGCAAGCACCTTCTTGATGGCGCCGCCCGGTGCGGTGGTGAACCACTCCGGCTCATGGGCGTGCGTTGCGTAGGCGAGGACGCGGGCCATTGGCTTCAGGCCGCGTTTCTGCACCTCTGCGCCGCTGGCAAGCAGCAGTGCCGCCGCGCCGTCGGATATCGAGGACGAGCTGGCCGCGGTCACCGTGCCATCCTTGGCAAAGGCAGGCTTCAGGGTCGGGATCTTCCCGATGTCACAGGTCCCCGGTGTCTCGTCGCGCTTGACCACCGTTTCGCCCTTGCGTCCCTTGACCGTGACCGGCGTGACCTCGGCGTCGAATTCGCCGGCCTCGAGTGCACGCAAGGCGCGGCGCACCGACTCGGTGGCAAAAGCATCCTGGGCCGCCCGGCTGAAGTTGTATTTGGCCGCCGTGGCGTCCCCGAAGCAGCCCATCAGCTTGCCGTCAAAGGGGCTTTGCAGGCCGTCGAAGAACATGTGGTCCAGGACCTCGCCATGTCCCATGCGGTAACCGCTGCGTGCCTTGGGCAGCAGGTAGGGGGCGTTGGACATCGACTCGAGGCCGCCGGCGAGCACGAGCCCTGCCGAGCCCGCTCGGATCTGGTCCGCTCCGAGCATGACCGACTTGAGCGCCGAGCCGCACATCTTGTTGATGGTCGTGCACGGCACGCTGCTCGGCGCGCCGGCCAGGAGGGCCGCCTGGCGGGCCGGTGCCTGGCCGAGCCCTGCAGGGAGCACGCAGCCCATGATGACCTCGTCGAGGTCGGCGGCCTTGATGCCCGCGCTCTCGATGGCCGCCTTGATGGCTGCGCCACCCAGTTGCACCGCGCTCAGTGGGGAGAGGGCGCCCAGGAAGGCTCCGATCGGGGTGCGCTTGGCGGACACAATGAAGACATCGTTAGTGGAGGACATGTTGCAGGACCCTTGGGTGTTGATTGGGTAGCTAGCGGGCGAGGGCAGGGGCGGTACGGCGCGAGCGGCGCCGGGGCGTGGCCTCGACCGCGCCGTCGGCGCGCGGGCGCAGCCCGGCCTCGAAGACCGCCACGAATGCTTCGGCTATCTGTGCGCCCGACATCGACTGGTCTTCGCGATACCAGTGGGCAATCCAGTTCAGCGCACCGGCCAGGGCAAAAGCGGTCATTTTCGGATCGCACGGATGGATCGACCCGTCCGCGATGCCCTCGCGGATCAGCCGGCGGATGCTCTGGTCGATCTCCGACTTCAGCGCTTTCACGTGCCGGCTCATCGCCGGCGACAGGTCGTCCTGCTCGGCGCGCACCATGCACCAGCCGAACTCGGAAGCGACTGCCTCCCCGTATTGGCGCAGGACCGCGTTGAGGCGCTCGCGGCCGGGCAGCTCGAGGCGCCGCACCTCGCGACAGGCGCTGCGGATGCGCTCGACCCCGGCCACGAAACACTCGAACAGCAGCTGTTCCTTGCTCGTCACGTAGTAATAAACGGTGGGCTTGGTCACTTCGAGCCGTGCCGCTATGTCATCGAGCGAGGTGTTGTGGTAGCCCTTGCGATTGAATTCGAGCGCCGCGGCGCGAATTACCGCGTCGCGTTTCAGCTCGCGATCGCGGCGGCGTTCGTGGCTTGCGCGCCAGGGGGATGCCGGCACGGCAGTCTTGCCGGCGGCGGACGTGCTGGATCGTCGGTTGGTCATGGTTTTAGGGCGTATTATAGCGGTGCCAAGCCGTCCATCGGCGGACGGGGAGTGCACCCGCGGCACTCCTCCGCCCGGCGTTGACCGGCCGTGGGCGTCTCGATCATACTCACGGGTAGCGATCCTACCGGTGAGTAAACATACGTGTCCACCGGTCTTTCGGGCCAGGTACTGTCAGCGAGAACCAGCACATGAACGCCGGTCTGAAGGGTGGCGCCGTCGCGCGCAGCGACGAGTCGGCCGCTCCGTCTCCTTTGCGCTTCGTCTCGGCCGCCTCGCTCTTCGACGGCCACGACGCTGCGATCAACATGATCCGCCGATTGCTGCAGGCGCGTGGCGCGGAGGTGGTGCACCTTGGCCACAACCGCAGCGTTGCCGACATCGTGCGGGCAGCCATCGATGAGGACGCCGATGCCATCGCCGTGAGCTCCTACCAGGGGGGCCACAACGAATACTTCACCTACATGGTCGACATGCTGCGCGAGCGCGGCTACGGGCACATCCGCGTCGTGGTCGGCGGCGGCGGCACCATTGCGCCCTTTGAGATCGAGGCGCTCGAGCGACACGGGGTCGAGAAGATCTATACCCCGGAGGACGGCCGCCGGCTCGGGCTGGCCGGGATGATCGACGATGTCTTCCAGCGCCTGTCGCGGGTGCAAAAGCCCGCCTATGAGTTCCGTCCCCTGAACCCCCGTGACCACGGCCTGATTGCGCGCACCATATCCGTGCTCGAGGGCGAGCCCGGCGGCGAGGCACAGGTCGAGCAGATCCGCCGGGCCCTGTCCCGCTCGCGCCACAAGGCCCCGGTCATCGGCGTGACCGGTACGGGCGGCGCCGGCAAGTCGAGCCTGACCGACGAGCTGCTGGGCAGGCTCGTGCGCCAGTTTCCCGATGCACAGATCGCCGTGCTCGCCATGGATCCGACGCGACGCCGCAGCGGGGGTGCGCTGCTCGGCGACCGCATCCGGATGAACAGCCTGTCCGCCGAGAACGTCTTCATGCGGTCCCTGGCCACCCGCCGCGCGAACCTGGCGACCTCCGCGGTCCTCAAGGAGGTGGTGGAGCTGTACCAGGCGGCCGGCTTCGATCTGGTGATCGTCGAGACCGCCGGCATCGGCCAGTCGGACACCGAGATCGTCGACCTCGTGGACCTGTCGCTGTACGTCATGACCAGCGAGTACGGGGCGGCCAGCCAGCTCGAGAAGATCGACATGCTCGACTTCGCCGATTTCATCGTGCTGAACAAGAGCGAGAAGCGCGGTGCCGAAGACAGCCTGCGCGACGTGCGCAAGCAGTGGCGTCGCAACCATCCGCGGGCCGCCCAGATACCGGACGCCGAGGTGCCGGTGTTTCCCACCATCGCCAGCCGCTTCAACGACCCGGGCGTCAACCGTCTGTTTGCGGCGGTGTGCGCTGCGCTCGCGGCCAAGAAGATCGGCAGGCACGCATGGACGGTCGCCGATCCCGGCCCCACCGAACTCGCCGCCCGGGTACCGCTCGTGCCGGGTTCGCGCACGCGGTACCTGGCCGAAATTGCGCAGGCCGGCCGCGAGGCGCGAGCTAGGATCGAGGGCCAGGTCGAGGCGGCGCGGCGCGCCTACGGCCTGTACGAGTCATTGCGGTCGCTGCACGATCCCGCGCTGCCCGGTCCCCTGGAGAGGTACCCGGATGAGGCACTCACCGAACATGCCGCCGATGCCACCCGCAGGACCCTGCGCGCAAACTACAACCGCCTCCTCGATGAGATGGGAGCGGAGGCCCTGGCCGAGCTGAAGGCCTGGCCAGCGCGCGCCCGTTCGGCCACCGAGAAGACCTACACCTACAAGGTACGCGACCGGGCGGTGACGGGTGAGAACTACACCGAGAGCCTGGCACGTTCCGCCATCCCCAAGCTCGCAATCCCACACCTCAAAGACTGGGGCGAGCTGCTGCACTTCATCCTGTCCGAAAACCTGCCCGGGTACTATCCCTACACCGGCGGGGTCTATCCGTACCGCCGCGAGGAGGAAGACCCGACGCGCATGTTTGCCGGTGAAGGCGGCCCGGAGCGCACCAATCACCGCTTCCATTATCTGGCCGGCAATCACGGGGCCGTGCGCCTCTCGACCGCCTTCGATTCGACGACGCTGTACGGCGAAGACCCCGACACGCGGCCTGACGTGTACGGCCGCACCGGCAACTCCGGCGTGTCCATAGCCACGCTCGATGACATGAAGAAGCTCTACTCGGGCTTCGATCTGTGCCTGCCGTCGACCTCGGTGTCGATGACCATCAACGGCCCGGCGCCGATGATTCTTGCGATGTTCATGAACACCGCCATCGACCAGCGGGTGGAGCGCTATCTGAAGGCGGAGGGCCGCTGGGAGGCAGCGCAGCGTCGGATCGCCGAGCTACATGCACAGAGCGCGGCGCACGGGGTTCCGCCGCCGAGCTACCAGGGAGAGTTACCCCCGCACCATGACGGCACGGGGCTGGCCCTGCTCGGGGTGACGGGCGATGAGCTGCTCGACCCGCAGACCTACGCGCGCATCCGCGCCGAGGCCCTGCAGGCTGTGCGCGGGACCGTGCAGGCGGACATCCTCAAGGAGGACCAGGCGCAGAACACCTGCATCTTCTCGACGGAATTCGCACTGCGCATGATGGGAGACGTCCAGCAGTTCTTCACCGATAACAAGGTGCGCAACTTCTACTCGGTCTCCATATCCGGTTACCACATCGCCGAAGCCGGTGCGAACCCTATCTCGCAGCTCGCCTTCACGCTCGCCAACGGCTTTACGATCATCGAGTACTACCTGGCGCGCGGCATGAAGATTGACGACTTCGCTCCCAACCTGTCGTTCTTCTTCTCCAACGGCATGGACGCGGAGTATGTCGTCATTGGCCGCGTGGCCCGGCGCATCTGGGCCCGCGCAATGCGGGATCGCTATCGGGCAGGTCCCCGCAGCCAGATGCTCAAGTACCACGTGCAGACCTCGGGACGCAGCCTGCATGCCCGCGAGATCTCCTTCAACGACATCCGCACGACGCTGCAGGCGATGTACGCGCTGTTCGACAACTGCAACAGCTTGCATACCAATGCCTATGACGAGGCGCTGACCACGCCAACCGAGGAGAGCGTACGCCGCGCAGTGGCCATTCAGTTGGTCATCAACCGCGAGCTCGGCCTCAACAAGATCCAGAATCCCTGGCAGGGTTCTTTCGCCATCGACTACCTCACCGACATGGTCGAGGAAGCCGTGTACAAGGAATTCGAGGCTCTTTCGGAACGCGGTGGGGTGCTCGGCTCGATGGAGACGATGTACCAGCGCGGCAAGATCCAGGAAGAGTCGATGTACTACGAGACCAAGAAGCACGATGGCTCGCTGCCCATCGTCGGGGTCAACACCTACCTCGCCGCCGACGGCGCCGAGTCGGAACTGGCGTCGGCGCAGCTGATCCGCTCGACCGAAGAGGAGAAGCAGGCGCAGGTCGCGGCCGTGCGCGCCTTCCAGGCGCGCAACGCGGAGCGTGCGCCTGCGGCGCTGGCGCGACTGCAGCAGGTCGCAGCATCGGGCGGCAACGTGTTCGCTGAGCTCATGGAGTGCGTCAAAGTCTGCTCACTGGGACAGATCTCGCACGCTCTGTATCAGGTGGGCGGTCAGTATCGTCGCAACATGTGAGGTCAGGCTCCCCGAGCGCCGCGAGCATGCAGCTGCGCGCGCGATCGCGCAGGCCGCTGACGCTGAGTTCGATGCCCTCCTCCCCCGGGTGTAGCGCCGGAAGGACCTCCAGTTCGATGCGGGCGGGGCGGGGCATAGGGAACTCCGGGGGTAGTGCCCGGCGGGTGCCGCGGACCACGGCGGGAACGAGCGGACAGCCGACACGGGCGGCGGTCACGAAGGCGCCGGCGTGGAATTTGTTCAGCCCGGCCTGCGCGGTGAACGTTCCCTCCGGGAAGAACACCACCGATTGGCCCTGGGTGGCGTGGCGCAGCACACGGCGTGCATCGACGGCGCTCTTCTGCCGATCCGTGCGCTCGACGAACTGCGACCCCAGCCGCTTCAGCAGCGCCCCGGCCATCGGGAAGTCGGCCATTTCGCGCTTGATCACGAAGGCAAAGTGCGGCGGAAGCGCCGCGGTGAGCACGATGCCGTCCAGGTAGCTCGCGTGATTGCAGACCACGACGCATTGGCCGGCGGGCAGCCATTCTGCCGCGGTCACGGTCAGGGGCATTCCGGCGACGGTAAGGTACACACGGGCAGCAGCGCGCGCGGCGCGGCGGCGCTGCAGCTGGCGGGGGAGGATCAGGAGCAGCAGCAGGGCGGCCAGCCCTACGACCAGGAAGGTCCCGATCGCCCAGGCGGCGTAGAGCAGGCGCAACGCTGCCAGAAGGGGCCTGTGCAGGGATGGCTGCGTCTTCACGGTGTCCTAACGATCATGCCTGGAACGTCGCGCGGGTGTGACCCAGTTCTCTTTATGTTAACGCCGGCCTGATCATGTGAAGATCATCACGTCGATGCAGGTGCCCGCCTCACCATACTGGGGTCACTACATTACCGGGAAGCCGGGGCCTGCACACAGCGTGTGGTCCTCAGCCGCCCCCAGCGAGACCAGGCTTGTCCAATACTGCCATCGCCATGTCCTCCAGCGCCGACTCGGCCGATCCGGCGGTTACCCGCTTCCTGGATGCGGTCTGGATGGAGCGGGGATTGTCGCCCAATACGCTCGCAGCCTATCGCGCCGACCTCACGGCGCTGGCCCGCTGGCTGGCCGAGCGCGATGTCCAGATCATGCGGACCACGCGCGCGGACCTGCTCGACTTCATCGCCTGGCGCGTAAAGGCCGGCGCGCGGCCGCGCAGCACGGCGAGGCAGCTGTCCAGCTTCCGGCGCTTCTTCCGCTATTTCATGCGCGAGGGGGTGCTGCGCGAGGACCCCACCGCCCAGATCGCCATGCCGAAGATCGGCCGGTCCCTGCCGCGCTCGCTCACCGAAGAGGAGGTCGAGGCGCTGCTCTCGGCTCCGGTGCTGACCGATCCTCTGGGCAACCGCGATCGCACCATGCTCGAGGTGCTCTACGCCACGGGACTGCGCGTCTCGGAGCTGGTGAACCTGCGCCAGAACCAGATCAACCTGAACCAGGGCGTTATCCGCATCCTGGGCAAGGGGGACCGCGAACGCCTCATCCCGCTGGGAGAAGAGGCCATGCGAGCGCTCAAGGAGTTTTCGCGTGCCTCGCGCGGGGAGATTCTGCTCGAGCGCCAGACCGATTACTTGTTCCCGACCCGACGCGGCGACCGCATGACCCGCCAGGCCTTCTGGCACATCATCAAGCGCTACGCGCGCAAGGCCGGTATTACCAAGGGGCTCTCGCCCCACACGCTGCGGCATGCCTTTGCCACGCACCTGCTCAACCACGGGGCCGACCTGCGCGTGGTGCAGATGCTCCTCGGCCACAGCGACCTGTCGACGACCCAGATCTACACCCACGTAGCCCGGGAACGTCTCAAGGAACTGCACGGCCAGCACCATCCGCGCGGCTGAGACCGGCGGTTCCCGCCGCGGGGATGGCCGTCCCGGCCCTCTGCTAGACTTGTTCCGTGCCGGGGTGCGCTGCGCACCGGGGCGAACTTTTCTCCCCGGGAAGCCTCGAACCCCCGGACGACCCGCAAACGGACCTTCCATGACGCTGAAGTGGTTGCTTGGACTGCTGGCCTTGTCTGCCCTCGCCGGCCCGGCGTGCGCCGACCCGGCGTCCGCGCCGGATGCGCGTGTCGAGGTCGCCAAGCACATCAAGGGGGCGAAGCCGGAGGATCTGCGCGCCACGCCGATCGCCGGAATCTGGGAGTACACCCATGGTACCCAGATCGCCTACGTCACCGCCGACGGCAAGTACGCGATCTCCGGGGACCTGTTCGACCTGGGGTCGAGCGCGAACCTCACGGAGGCGCGCCGCCGGGACCTGAGGGTCAGGGAGCTGGCCGGAATCCCGGAAGACCAGATGCTGATCTTCGGTTCGCCGGATGCGAAGTACACAGTCACGGTATTCACGGACGTCGACTGCGCCTACTGCCGCAAGCTGCACAGCCAGATCGCCGAGTACAACCGCCTCGGGGTGCGCGTGCGCTACCTGCTATACCCGCGCACCGGCCCGGCCACCGAGTCTTGGACCAAGGCCGAGCAGGTGTGGTGTTCGCCGGACCGCAACGACGCACTGACGCGGGCCAAGCTCGGGCAGGAGCTCAAGACCAAGGCCTGCCCGAACAACCCCGTGGCCAGGACCTACGCGGTGGGCAGGGATTTCGAGTTGCAGGGAACCCCGTCGATCGTGCTCGCCAACGGGGAGATGCTGGACGGGTACGAGCCGCCCGACGCGCTCCTGCAGCGCCTCAAGGAAAGCAAGCAGCCGCACTGAGCGGGATCAGCGCTCCAGCAGCTTGAGTTTGTCCGGCTTGCCTTCCCACTCCTTGGCATCCGCCGGCGCATCCTTCTTTTCCGTGATCACCGGCCACTGCTTGGCCAGTTCGGCATTCAGCTGCTTGAAGTGCTCCTGGCCCGAGGGCAGCTCCTCCTCGGAGAAGATGGCCTCCACCGGGCATTCCGGCTCGCACAGGGTGCAGTCGATGCACTCATCCGGATCGATGGTCAGGAAATTGGGACCCTCGTGGAAACAGTCGACGGGGCAGACTTCCACGCAATCCATGTACTTGCACTTGATGCAGTTTTCGGTGACGACAAAGGTCATGCAGTTTCCTCAGCGGGGTGCGCCCGCGCCCCGTGGCAACGGCGGGCGGGACCAGCCCGTGCATTGTGCCACGGTGCCGCGGCCGCGGTGAATCACTCGGCTTTGGGCCGCGCTGGTTTCCGGTCCAGGGTCTCGAAGTGGAGCATTTCCCGGCCGGCCGCCTTGTCCTTGAAGTAGCAGCGCAGCGCAAACTCGTTGCTGCGGAAGGCAATGTCGGCCCAGGGGATGTCTTCGGGACTGAATAGCGCGACCTCCAGGCTCTCCACGCCCGCGCCGAATTCTGCGCGCGGCAGGTTCGCCCGGAAGAACACGTGCACCTGCTCGGCGTGCAGTACGTGCACGATGCTCGCAAGCGAGCCGATCTCGACGCGCGCCAAAGCCTCCTCGTAGCACTCCCGCGCCGCAGCCTGCTGGAGTGTCTCGCCGTTCTCCATGAACCCCGCCGGAACCGTCCAATAACCCCGCCGCGGCTCGATCGCCCGCCGGCACAGCAGGATCTGGCCCCCGTGATCCGGGATGCAGCCCAGCACCAGGCGCGGGTTGTGGTAGTGGACCGTGCCGCAGGCGTCGCAGACGTAGCGCGGCAGCTGATCCCCTGGCGGTATGCGCAGCTGGACCTTCGCCCCGCAGTGGCTACAGAAGTTCATGCGTGCGGGCGAGGATACGGGCGACCCGGCGCCTTGTCGACGTGGCAACGGGGAGGCTTCCGAGCCGCTCAGTTCAGCAGCCCGAAGACGGCAACGCCGTTCGTCGTGCCCACGAAGACCTTGCCGTCGATGACCACCGGGGTGATGAACTTGTTGCCAGCCCCGAACTGGTCGCGCCCCCCCGCAGCCTGCGAGCTGTCGTACAGCTCGCGCCCGACGTTGGCTGCGTCGAAGGCGTACAGCACCGCCGGGTTGGTGTTCTGGTGCGCCCAGACGATGCCGTTGGCACTGCCGTTCGCGGAAACGACCGGGGAGGTCCCGGGGTACGGGAACACGGGCGTGCTCGAGGAGCTGGCGCTGCCGGCCAGCCTGGCGTTGTTGATGGAGAAAGAGGCCAGCGGACGGGCAACCGGACCGAAGTAGACGTGCCCGTTGAAGTAGGCCGGGGTCGACCAGAGGCCGCCGTTCTGATTGCCGGTCAGGCGGCCGCCGAGCACCTGGGTGAGCTGCTGCCAGATGTTGTTGGCGCTCGGGCTGAAGTGCCCCATCGAGTCCCGGTTCACCAGATAGACATTGCCATCCTTGCCGGCACCGAGCACCAGGTGGCGCACCGTGCCGCCGGAATCGGTCATGTCCGGCAGCAGCATGGCACCGCCGGAGCCGAGATCCAGGTCAGCCCCGGACTCGAGCGAGGTATTGGAAATGGTGAAATAGTCGGCCACCGCCAGTGAGCCGCCGCCGGTGGACAGCTTCAGGAACGAATTCGCGAAGTCGCGCTGGTTCGGGAAGCCGCTGGCATCGAGTGCCTCTTCAAAGGCGCCGTTGGCGGTCAGCAGGTAGATGTTCCCCGCGGAATCCGCAGCCGGGCCGCCACCCGCCATCCAGATGGCCGGCCCCACGCCACCACTGTTGGGTGCCACGTTGAGCACCGCGGTCTGCTGCAGGGTCGACTGGCTGTAGGCGATGATCCAGCCAGTGTAGAACTTGTTGTCGCAGTGTGAGGACCAGCTCGTGTAGATGGTGTGGTTGACGAGCAGCAGCGCGGCGCGGTCCTCGTACTGCTGCGGATCGAAAGTAATCGTGCCATTCGCGGACGGATAGCTGGCCGTGATCTCCCGGGGACCGCCCAGCAACTCCGCACCGGTGGCAACGTCGAGCGCATGCAACCGCTGGTGCCAGGCCGCAGAGGCCGTGGATTTGCTCATGGCAACGACGTACATGGTGCCATGCGCGCCTGCGGATCGGTCGATCACCGGAGTGGAGGTGATGCCGATGGTCGGCTGGATCTGGTCGCAGCTTTGCTGCGGCTGGTCGTTCACCGTCTCGCCGGCCGGCACGAGCGAGACCTTCCACAGCTGCGCGCCGCTGTCGGCATCGAAGGCATAGACCGAGTCATTCTCGGTGGCGACGAAGACGACGTTGCGCGCCACGCCGTTCACGTTCAGCGCGGAAAGGTACAGCGGCTGCGCGTCGACCTTGCCGTCGGTGCCCAGGAAGTGCAGCTTGCCGAAGGTGGCCGAGTGCACGTTGGCAGTGGTGAGCGTCTTCTCGGCCAGGTTGGCGCCGCTGCGCGCCAGGTCGTACTTGTAGGTGACGACGTCGCTCCCCTGCGTGATCGCGCTGGTGACGGTCAGGAGCGCGCTGCGGCTCGTGATGCTGCCGAAGGCGTTGCTCACCAGCACCGAGAACTGGGCGCCGCTGTCGGCGGCCGTCGTGATCGCCGTGGTGTAACTCGAACCCGATGCCCCGGCGATGGCCGCGCCGTTCCTGCGCCACTGGTAGCTTAGCGGGGCGCTGCCGCTGGCCGCGACACTGAAGCTCGCCGTCTGCCCGGCATGTACGGTCTGGTCGGCAGGCTGCACGGTAATTGCGGGCGCGCCGCCGGTCACGGTGAGCGTCGCCGTGCGGCTGGTAACGCTGCCCGCGGAGTTACTCACCGCGACACTGAAGGTCGCGCCGCTGTCGGAGGTCTGGGCCGCCGCGATGGTGTACGTGGCGCCGGTCGCGCCGGCGATGGCGGTCCCGTTCCTGCGCCACTGGTAGCTCAGTGGAGCTGTGCCCGTGGCCGAGACCGAGAAGCTGGCGGGCTGTCCCGCCGTGACGGTCTGGTCAGCCGGCTGGCTCGTGATGCTGGGCGCGCTGGCGCTCACGGTGAGCCGGGCCGCGCGGCTGCTGACGCTGCCCGCGGAATTACGCACCGTCACCGAGAAGGAGGCTCCGCTATCGCTCGTCGCCAGGCTCCCGGTCGTGTACGCAGCGCTCGTCGCACCCGGCAGCGCCGCGCCATTGCGGGCCCACTGGTACGTCAGGGGCGCAGTGCCGCTGGCGGCAACCGAGAAGGTGGCGGTCTGGCCGCTCTTGACGGACTGGTCTGCCGGCTGAGTGGTGATGGTCGGGGCCACCGCGCCGCCGCCGCCGCCGTTCACCGTCAGGATGGCGCTGCGGCTGGTGACCGAGCCGCCGGCATTGCTGACTACGACCGTGAAGCTCGCCGCGCTGTCGGCGGTGGTCTGCGCGCTGGTGGTGTACGTCGCGCTGGTGGCGCCGGTAATGGCAATGCCGTCGCGTTGCCACTGGAATGAGAACGGGGACGTACCGCTCACCTGCACGCTGAAGCTTGCGGTCTGGCCAGAGGTGATCGTCTGGTCCTGGGGCTGGGCGGTGATGGTCGGCGCCACAGTCGCCGGGTTGACGGTGAGCGTGGCACTCTCGCTTTCGACCATGCCGGCCGTGTTACCGACCAGTACGGAGAAAACCGCGCCGTCATCAGAGTTGGTGGCGGGCGTGGTGTAGGTGGGCGCAGCGGCGCCCTCGATGCGCGCCCCGTTGCGCCGCCACTGGTACGTCAGCGGACCCGACCCCTGCGCCACGACCGCAAACGAAGCCTGTTCGCCGCTGTTGACGACCTGGTCCTGGGGCTGAGTGGTGATGACCGGCGCCTGCGCGGCATCCGCGCCGTGCACGGTGGCGACCTGTCCGCAGGCGGACAGGCCAGCAACACACACAAGCAAGAGAAGCACCGCTGAGCCGGCGCGCGCCAGAGTCATCGTGGAGGTTCCTGTTTTCGCCAAACTCGCATGCGCGGTCGCCGACGGCAAATCGTCTGCGCGCTGCGACACCCAAATTCTTTTGGTGCCTGGTGCCCCAAGAGGGAATCGAACCCACACTCTGTTGCCAGAACCGGATTTTGAGTCCGGCGCGTCTACCAGTTCCGCCATTGGGGCGCGGGGCGCGAAGTATAGATGAGGTCGTGCCGGATGCGCGCCCCGGCGCACGCCGGGCGGCGTACGCGGCGCTGAGGGTTAACCCGCAGCCTGGCGCTCTTATGACAAGCGGAGCGGCGGGGGCGGCGGGGAGCCGCGTGTAACATGCGCCCGTGCGCCGCCAGGACTTCGCCTACGAACTGCCACCCGAGTTGATAGCCCAGCGCCCGCCGAGCGAGCGCTCCGCGAGCCGGATGCTGGTGCTGGACTCCGCCTCGGGCGATGCGGCCGACCGCAGCATCCGCGACCTGCCCGGCTTCCTGCGCCCGGGAGACCTGCTGGTGCTGAACGATACGCGGGTGGTGCCGGCGCGGCTGCTGGGTACCAAGCCATCGGGAGGACGGGTCGAGATCCTGCTCGAGCGGGCGCTGGAGGCAAACGAGGCGCTGGCCCAGGTCAGCGCCAGCAAGCCGATACGCGAGGGGCTGCGGATCGACACCGCCGGCGGAGCCGTCGTCGTCATCGCGCGGGAGGAGGCTATGTGGCGCATCGCCCTGCCGCAGCCGGCGCTGGAGTTCTTCGAGCGATGGGGTGCGGTGCCCTTGCCGCCCTATATCCACCGCGCGGCGGACGCGTCCGACCGCGAGCGCTACCAGAGCATCTTCGCGCGCCGGCCCGGCGCGGTGGCCGCCCCCACCGCCAGCCTGCACTTCGATACCCAGCTCAGCGCCGCCCTCGCTGCGCGCGGCGTGGAGCGCGCGTTCGTCACCCTGCACGTTGGGGCTGGGACCTTCCAGCCGGTGCGGGTGGAGGAATTGGCGCAGCACACCATGCATGCAGAGTCCGTCCTGGTCGGTGCCGCGACATGCGCGGCGATCGCGCGCACGCGCGCCGCCGGCGGGCGCGTCGTGGCGGTGGGCACGACCGTGGTGCGCGCTCTTGAGTCCGCGGCTCTCGCCGGGGGCGATGGTGGACTTGCCCCCTGGTCCGGGGATACCCGACTCTTCATCACCCCGGGATTCCGATTCCGTGTCAGTGACATGCTGCTGACGAACTTCCACCTGCCCGAGTCGACGCTGCTCATGCTGGTGTGTGCCTTTGCCGGTCAGCAGCCGGTGATGGCTGCCTACCGACACGCGGTACAGGCACGCTACCGGTTCTTCAGCTACGGGGACGCCATGCTGCTGACGCGCTCGAATCCATGAATCCGGTTTTCCTCACCCAGGCGGTGGACGGCGCGGCGCGCGCCGGTCAGCTCACGACCGCGCATGGCGTCGTGGAGACCCCGGCTTTCATGCCCGTGGGCACCTACGGAACCGTGAAGGCGATGACCCCCGAGGAACTCGAGGGCCTGGGTGCCCAGATCATCCTCGGGAATACCCTGCACCTGTTGCTGCGACCGGGACCCCGGATCATCCAGGCGCACGGCGGTCTGCATGGCTTCATGCACTGGCGTGGCCCCATCCTCACCGACTCCGGCGGCTTTCAGGTGTACAGCCTGAAGAGCCTGCGGCGCATCACCGAGGAGGGCGTGACCTTCCGCTCGCCCGTCGACGGCCGCGAGGTCCAGCTGCGACCGGAGGATTCCATGGACATGCAGCTCGCGCTGCGCTCGGACATCGCCATGGCGCTCGATGATTGCACCGAGCACCCGGCCACCGAGGCGCAGGCGCGCGCCTCGATGCAGCGCTCCATGCGCTGGGCGGCGCGCAGCCATGCGCACTACTATGCCTCGGGGAGCGCCCCCGGCGGCCTGTTCGGCATCGTGCAGGGCGGCATGCACGCTGCGCTGCGGCTCGCCTCACTGGAGGCGTTGCTGAGCCTGGACTTCCCCGGTCTGGCCCTCGGCGGCCTGGCGGTGGGCGAATCGGAGGACGAGCGCCTGGGAATTCTGGAATCGGTCGTGCCCCACATGCCCGCGGACCGCCCGCGGTACCTCATGGGCGTGGGCCGCCCCGAGGACATCGTGGCCGCGGTGCTGCGCGGTATCGACATGTTCGACTGCGTAATGCCCACCCGGCACGCACGCAACGGCCACCTGTTTACCGCCACCGGAGTCATCAACATCCGCAATGCGGCCCACCAGGAGGACCTGGGACCGGTGGACCCAACCTGCCAGTGCTATACCTGCCGCAACTACAGCCGCGCGTACCTGCGGCACCTGGACCGGTGCAACGAGATACTCGGCTCGCGCCTGAATACCATCCACAACCTGCACTTCTACCTGTCCCTGATGCGCGAGCTGCGTGGGGCGATCGTGCAGGGCCGGCTGGCGGCCTTTGCCGGGGCCTATCTGGCAGCCCGGCGCGGTGCCGGTGCTATGGCATAATGCCGCCCTTTTCGCTGCCCGGACCAGAACCATGAATGGCCTTATTTCCGATGCTTGGGCGCAGGGCGCCCCCGCTGCCGGCGCGCCCGGTCAGCTGACACCGCTGCTGATGGTGGTGGCGTTCTTTGTGGTGTTTTATTTCCTGCTGTTCCGCCCCCAGCAGAAGCGTGCCAAGGAGCACCAGAACCTACTCTCGAAGCTCGCAGCGGGGGACGAGGTGGTCACCGCCGGTGGCGTACTCGGCAAGGTCATAGAAGTGGGCGACCCGTTCGTCACGCTCGAGATCGCCGAGGGCGTGCGCATCAAGGTGCAGAAGGTGCAGATCACCTCGCTGATGCCCAAGGGCACGCTGAAGAGCGCCTGAGATGCTCGAGTACGCCCGCTGGAAATACATCCTCGTCGCCGCGGTCCTGCTGCTCGCGCTGCTGTTCGCGCTTCCCAACTTCTTTGGCGAAGACCCGGCCCTGCAGGTGGCCCGCAAGGACCACTCGGCGATCGTCGCGGAGGGCACCCAGGCCGTTGAGGGGTTCCTCAAGCAACGCGGCGTGCCCTTCGGCAGGAGCTACGTCGACAGCGGGCGCCTGATGGTGAGCTTCGCCAACGTCCCGAACCAGCTGGCGGCCCGCGACGCGATCAACGACAACAAGGACTTTAACGGCATCTATATCACCGCGCTGTCCACTGCGCCGCGCACGCCGGAGTGGCTGCGGGCGATCGGGTTGCGGCCGATGCCTCTCGGCCTTGACCTGCGTGGCGGCCTGTACCTGCTGTACCAGGTGGACGTGAATTCCGCGGTGGCCCAGGCCCTGGAGGGCTACGCGCAGGATGCGCGGCGCGCTCTGGTCGCGGCGAACATCCCGCTGAAGGACGTGACCAGCTTCGCGCTGGCGAGCGACCGGCTCAATGCGGTGCGCGTCCAGCTGGCCCCGGGCGCTGATGCCGCTGCCGCACGCACCGCGCTCAACCAGCCGTTCCAGGGCCTCACGATCACAACCGACAATACCTCCGGCAGCCCGGCGATCATCGGCTCGATGACGCCAATGCAGGTCCGCGAGCGCCAGGACTACGCGATCCAGCAGAACATCACCACCCTGCGCAACCGCGTGAACGAGCTTGGGGTGTCCGAGCCCATCGTGCAGCGCCAGGGTGTCGACCGCATCAACGTGCAGCTGCCGGGCGTGCAGAATTCCGCCGAGGTCAAGGACATTCTCGGCCGGGTCGCGACCCTGGAGTTCCGGCTCGAGGACATGCAGAACAATGCCCTGGAGGCCGCGCAGCTCGGGCGCGCGCCGCTGGGGTCAAAGCTCTACACGCATACCCGCATGGGCCGCCCGATACTGCTGAAGCGCGAGATCATCGCCACCGGCGACCAGCTCACCAATGCCACCACCGGCAACTCGCAGGAGGGCCCGGCGGTGAACATCCGCCTGGACGCGCGCGCCGGTGAGAACATGCTGAAGACCACCCGCGCCAACCTCAACAAGCGCATGGCGGTGGTGCTGATCGAGAAGCGGCGCGAGACCACGGAGGTCGACGGCAAGAAGGTGACGCGGGACGTGACCGACGAGCAGGTCATCAACGATGCGACCATCCGCGGCACCTTCAGCAACAGCTTCCAGATCACCGGCCTGGGGGCGGGCGAAGCGCATGAGCTGGCGCTGCTGCTGCGCTCCGGCTCGCTCGCCACCAGCATCTACCCGATCGAGGAGCGCGCGGTGGGCCCGACGCTCGGGGCCAAGAACATCGATCAGGGCGTCACCGCGCTGATCGTCGGCATGGCCGGCGTGTTCCTCTTCATGGCGATCTACTACCGCACCTTCGGCCTGGTCGCGGACCTGGTGCTGCTGGCCAACGTGGTGTTGCTGACCGCGCTGCTGTCGCTCATGCGCGCCTCGCTGTCGCTGCCGGGCATTGCCGGCATCATCCTAACCGTTGGCATGGCGGTGGACGCGAACGTGCTGATCTATGAGCGCATCCGCGAGGAGATCCGCAAGGGAGTCTCGCCGCAGGCAGCCATACGCGCCGGCTTTGAGAAGGCCTTCTCGGCGATCGCCGACTCGAACATCACCACGCTCATCGCCGGGGTGGTGCTGTGGGTCTTCGGCACCGGGCCGATCCGCGGCTTCGCCATCGTGCTAACGCTTGGTATCGCCACCTCGATGTTCACCTCGCTCATGGGCAGCCGCGCGCTGCTGACGCTCATGTACGGCGGCCGGCGCAAGATCGCCCGGCTGAACATCTGACACCGCGCAGCCTGCCAGAGGATCTTCAGTGGAATTCTTTTCGCACCAGACCAACTACCCGTTCATGGCCACCCGCAAGGTGTGGTACACGCTCTCGGCCGTCCTCATGGTGGTGTCGCTCGCCGCCTTCTTCACGCGCGGCCTGAACCTTGCCATCGACTTCACCGGTGGCGTGAGTGCCGAGGTCAACTTTCCAAGAGCGGTGGACGTTGATGCTGTGCGCACGCAGCTGGCCGGGGCGGGCTTCCACGACCCGCAGGTCGCCATCTTCGGCTCGTCGCGCGACATTTCGATCCGGCTGCCGCCGGATGCCAAGCTGACCGGCCCCGAGACACGGGCGCGGCTGGAGGCGGCGCTGAAGGGGGTCGATCCGGGTGCCCAGGTGCTGCAGCTGGACGTGGTGGGCCCGCAGGTCGGCAACGAGCTGAAGACCAGCGCCGCCTGGGCACTGTTCTTCACGCTGCTGCTGATCTTCGCCTATATCGCCTTCCGCTTTCACACCTGGCGACTGTCGCTGGGCGCCATCCTCGCGGTGCTGCATGACCCGATCCTGGTGCTCGGGTTCTTTGCCCTGACCCAAATGCCCTTCGATCTGGCCGTAGTTGCCGCCATGCTCGCGGTGATCGGCTACTCGCTGAATGACACCGTGGTGGTATTCGACCGCATCCGCGAACGCTTCGAGACCAATCGCCGCTCACCGCCGGCCGTGGTGCTTGACCAGTCGATCAACCAGACACTCTCGCGCACCATCATGACCAAGGTGGTCACCGCCATCGTCGTGGTCGCGCTGCTGTTCCTGGGCGGACCGGTGCTCAAGGGATTCTCGGCGGCACTGCTGATCGGCATCATCGCCGGCACCTACTCCTCGATCTACATCTCCAGTTCCATCGCCCTGGACTGCGGCCTGACCGCCGAGCACGTGTTCCCGAGCACCCGGAAGGCCGCGCTGGATCACCTGCCCTGACATGACGGCACTGCTCAGCGATCCTCACGCCTGGGTGGCGTTTTTAACGCTTGCCCTGCTGGAGATCGTGCTCGGCATCGACAACCTGATCTTCATCTCGATCCTGGTCGGACGCCTGCCGTCCGCCCTGCAGAACAAGGCGCGCATCAGCGGCCTGGCGCTGGCGATGGTGACGCGCATCGCGCTGCTGTTCTCCCTGGTGTGGCTCACGCACCTCACCACGACCCTGTTCAGCATCGCCGGCCAGGACATATCCGCGCGCGACCTGGTGCTGCTTGGCGGCGGCCTGTTCCTGCTGGTGAAGAGCGTGCTCGAGATCCATGGGACGCTCGAGGGTGCCTCCGGCCATGAGTCCCAGACGGCCGGCGGCGGCACGTTCCTCGGCGTGATCATTCAGATCGCGCTGATCGACATCGTCTTTTCGTTCGACTCGGTGTTCACCGCCGTGGGCCTGGCCAACAACATCATGATCATGGCCGGGGCGATCATCGTGGCGATCGTGGTCATGATGGCGGTGTCACGCTCCATCGGCGCCTTCATCTCGCGGCATCCGACCATCAAGATGCTGGCGCTCGCTTTTCTGATCCTGATCGGTTTCGCGCTGATCGCCGAGGGCGTCCACTTCACGATCCCGAAGGGTTACCTGTACTTCGCGATGGCCTTCTCGATCGGCGTCGAGCTGATCAACGTACAGCTGCGCAAGCGCCTAGACCGGCGCCGCAACCCGGGGGAGCCGTAGCTGCTCAGCCGCCGGAGCGGTGCAGCCGGCTGTGGCGGTAGCCGTAGAGGGCGTACACCGCAATTCCCACTGCCGTCCAGATCGCCAGGCGCCACCAGGTGGCGCCGCCGAGCGAGATCATCATCAAGCCGCACACGGCAGCGCCGGCGAGGCAGGTGAACCATGGCAGCGGCGTGCGGAACGGCCGCGGCAGCTCGGGGCGCGTGCGGCGCAGGATCAGCACGCCGATGCACACGGTGACGAACGCAGCGAGCGTGCCGATCGAGACCAGGTGCCCCAGCACCCCGACCGGAAAGAGCCCGCCGATGATCGCGGCGGTGACGCCGGTGATGACCGTGCCGACCGACGGCGTACGGAACCTTGGGTGCACCCGGCCGAAGAACTTCGGCAGCAGCCCATCCCGTGACATCGCAAAGAAGATGCGCGCCTGTGCGATCGTCATCACGAGCATCACCGAGGTCATGCCGGCAACGGCCCCGAGCTTGACCCAGATGCCCAGCCAGTGCAGCGGCACGTACTTGTCCAGTGCGAGCGCCACCGGGGCGGGAACGTTGAGTTCGCTGTAGTGGACCATGCCGGTGAGCACCAGCGCGACGGCGACGTAGAGTATGGTGCAGATGACCAGGCTGGCGAGGATGCCCACGGGCATGTCACGTTGCGGGTTCTGCGCCTCCTGCGAGGCGGTCGAGATCGCATCGAAGCCGATATAGGCGAAGAAGATCACCCCCGAGGCCGCGAGGACGCCGCTCCAGCCGTAAAGGCCGAAGTGTCCCTCGTTCGGCGGCACGAACGGGTGCCAGTTGGCCGTGTTGATAAAGCTCATGCCGAACAGGATGAACAGTATGATCACCGTCACCTTGATGGTCACGATCACTGAATTGAAGACCGCCGACTGCTTGATGCCGATGTAGCAGATGGTCGCGATGCCAGACACGATCAGCATGGCCGGGATATTGATGATCGCCCCGGTTCGTATCATGTGATGCGTGAGCTTGTCCTGATCGAACGGGGCCTGTGACAGCGCCGCCGGGACGTGGACGTGCAACTGTTCCAGCAGGCTTACCGCGTAGCCCGACCAGCCCACTGACACGGTCGCGACCGCGAACAGGTATTCCAGCACGAGGTTCCAGCCGATGAACCAGGCGACGCCCTCGCCGAGCGTGGCGTAGGAGTAGGAGTAGGCGCTGCCCGAGACCGGGATCATTGCGGCGAACTCCGCGTAGCACAGCCCGGCGAACGTACAGCCGATGGCGGCGAAGATGAACGACAGCGCCAGGGCCGGGCCGGCGTTTTGTGCCGCGGCCACCCCTGTGAGCACGAAGATGCCGGTGCCGATGACACCGCCGATGCCCAGCAGGGTCAGCTGCGTGGCGCTGAGCGCGCGGCGCAACTCGTTGCTGGAGGCCTCCTGAGCGTGCAGTTCATCGATGGACTTGGTCGCGAGCAGTTGTGAGCCCATGAAACCCCCGGGAATTTCGTCGGGACTCTACACAAGCACTCCCGCGAAAGCGAGCTACCGGCACGGCGGAAGCGGCAAACGCGCGCGTCGCGTTATGGTGTGCGCAGCTCCGCGGGCACGTGCGGACCGAGCAGTTCCACCAGCGCCGCGTACACCTTGGGGTTGCCGGCGATGATGTGTCCGCCCTGCTGGTATTCGCCGCCGGTGAGCGTGCCGATCATGCCGCCGGCTTCCTGGATGATGAGGGTGCCGGCGGCGGTGTCCCAGGGGGACAGCCCGATCTCCCAGAAGCCATCGACGCGCCCGGCGGCGACGTAGGCAAGATCCAGTGCCGCCGAGCCCGGACGGCGCACGCCGGCGGCCTTCGCGGACACCGCGCGGAGCATCGCCAGGTACGGATCGAGGTAGCGCACGTTCTCCCGGTACGGGAATCCCGTGGAGATCAGCGCGCCCTCCACGCCGCGCATCTTGCTGACGCGAATGCGGCGGTTGTCCAGGTGGGCGCCGCTGCCGCGGCTGGCGCTGAAGATCTCGCCGCGCATCGGGTCATAGATGACCGCGTGTTCCAGGCGGCCCTTGACCTGGCAGGCAATGGACACGGCGAACACCGGGAAGCCGTGCAGGTAATTGGTGGTGCCATCGAGCGGATCGATGATCCAGACCGTGTCGCTGTCCCCGCTTGCGCCGCTTTCCTCGGCGAGGAAGGCGTGCTGCGGGTAGTGGCGGCGGATCTGGCCGATGATTTCGGCTTCGGCCGCCTGGTCGACCTCGGTCACGAAGTCGTTGCGACCCTTGGCGGTAATCGTGAGCGATTCCACCCGGTTGAGGCTGCGGACGATGACTTCGCCGGCGCTGCGGGCGGCGCGTACGGCAATGTTGAGAAGCGGCTGCACGGTAACTAAGCTCGTGTAAATTCCGTGGCCGGCTGCCCCATGCAGGTCCGGTCACACAGTTCGTACGCTAGCCTAACAGATGGACTCCCCCGACATTCGCATCGTGCTGGTCGCGCCCTCGCATCCGGGCAACATCGGTGCGGTCGCCCGCGCCATGAAGAACATGGGGCTCACGCAGCTGGTGCTGGTGCGCCCCCGCCAGTTTCCGGACCCGGAGGCCACCGCGCGCGCCTCCGGAGCGGATGATGTGCTCGCGGCGGCGCGCAGCGCCTCGAGCCTTGCCGAGGCGCTGGAGGGCTGCGGCTTCATCGCCGCCACGACCTCGCGGGACCGGGACCAGTACTTCCGCATCGTCGACGTGCGCGACGCGGCAGCGCGCGTGGTCCTCGAGGCGCAGCGCGCGCCCGCCGCGGTCGTGTTCGGGGCCGAGCGCACCGGGCTGACCAACGAGGAGCTGGAAACCGCGCATGCCCTCATCCGCATCCCGGCGAGCGAACTGTATCCGTCGCTGAATCTGGCCATGGCGGTACAGCTGGTCGCCTACGAGATCTTCCGCGCGCGCGGCGCGGCGGTGCCGCCGGCGGTGCCCGGTGCGGCCCCGCTGGCTTCCGCGCAGGCGATGCAGCGGCTCTACGAGCACCTGGCCACGGTGCTCGAGGAAATCGACTTCCGCGACCGGACGCAGAAGGGCACGCACCTGATGTCGCGTATCCGCCGCTTTCTGCAGCGCGCCGAGCTGGACGAGAACGAGGTCAACATCCTGCGCGGCATCCTGACCGCGGTACAGAGCAAGCGCCGCGCGGCCGGGCCGCGCTCGTGAACGACGCAGCGCCGGTGTATCTGGACTACGCGGCCACCACGCCGGTGGATCCGCGGGTGGCGCGGGAGATGCAGCAGTGCCTGACCGCGGAGGGTGACTTCGGCAACGCAAGTTCGGCGCACGCCTACGGCGCCGCCGCGGCGGCGCGCATCGGGAGGGCGCGGGCCCAGGTCGCCGCGCTGGTGGGGGCGGATGCGCAGGAGATCACCTTCACCTCCGGCGCAACCGAGTCGAACAACCTTGCGATCCTGGGAGCCGCGCACGCCAACGCGCACCGCGGCCGCCACCTCCTCACGCTGCGCACCGAGCACAAGGCCGTGCTCGATCCGTACCGTCACCTGGAGAAATCCGGTTTCACCGCGACCTACCTCACCCCGGCCCGCAACGGCGTGCTCGAGCCGGCCGTACTCGCGGCCGCATTGCGGCCGGACACGGTGCTGGTGTCGATCATGTACGCCAACAACGAGACCGGCGTGCTGCAGGACATCCGGGCCCTGGGCGCGCTGTGCCGCGAGCGCGGCATCGTATTTCACTCCGACTGCGCCCAGGCGGCGGGCAAGCTGGCGCTGGACGTGCACGCACTGCCGGTGGACCTCGTCTCCTTCACCGCGCACAAACTGTGCGGCCCCAAGGGCGTCGGCGCCTTGTACGTGGCACGCAGCGCCCGCCCAAGGCTGTGGCCGGTGAGCTTCGGGGGAGGCCAGGAACAGGGCCTGCGCCCGGGGACGCTGCCCACCCACCAGATCGCAGGGTTCGGCCTGGCCTGCGAGCTGGCGCACAGGGAGCTGTCCACCGAGCCAGCTCGCCTGGAGGCGCTGCGCGTGCGCCTGTGGGAGGGACTTGCCACGCTGCCGGACGCGCACCTCAACGGCGCCGGCGCGCCGCACGCCCCGGGCATCCTCAACGTCTCCTTCGGGGGGGTCGATGGCGAGAGTCTGATTTCCGGGCTGGAAGGGCTGGCCGTGTCCGCCGGCGCGGCGTGCAATTCCGAGACCGGCGAGCCGTCCTACGTGCTGCGGGCGCTCGGCCGCGACAGCCGCCTCGCCGAAAGCTCATTGCGCTTCAGCTTCGGACGCTTCACCCGCGAGTCGGACGTGGACTTTGCCGTGCGCGCAGTGCGCCGGCAGGTGCTGCGACTGCGGTCGATGTCCCCGGCGGCCCCGATCGCTTCGGTCCCGGGGGTCGTGGGCGCCGCCTGGCCACCCGAGGAGGAAATCGCCGGTGAACTCGTCGCCGGCGAGGCGGGAAGCCCCGCGGAGGGCACCTGGGTGCGCTTCCAGCTGAGGGTGGGTGCCGGGAAGGTGAAGGACGCCCGTTTTTTAGTGCTGGGCTGCCCCCATACTATGGACACGGTGGCCTGGCTCTGCGCCCAGCTGCCCGGCCGCAGCCGCGAGGCGCTGGTGCCCGGATCGCCGGCCGACTGGGCGGAAGCCCGGGCGGTGCCGGTCGAGAAACTAGGGCGGCTGCTCGTTGTCGAAGATGCGTTACGGGCGTGCCGCGCGCGCTGGGCCTGAGGCGGTACAATACGAGGACACATGGCCATATCGCTGACCGATTCTGCCGCTGAGCGGGTCAAAAGCTTCCTTCTGGCACGCGGGCACGGCATCGGATTGCGCCTTGGGGTGCGCAAGACCGGCTGCTCCGGCTTTGCCTACGTCATCAATTACGCCGACGCTCCCGAGCCCGGCGACGCGGAATTCCAGGACCACGGCGTGCGGGTGTTCGTCGATTCCGCCAGCCTCGCGCTCCTGGACGGAACCGTCGTGGACTTCGTGAAGCAGGGACTCAACGAGGCGTTTCGCTTCCGCAACCCCAACGTCAAGGGCGAGTGCGGCTGCGGCGAGAGCTTCTCGGTCTGACCCAGCGGCGGCCGCATGCCGCGGAAGCCGCCCAAAAAACCCTTACCAAACGGGCACTTCCGGTGCGCCTTCGATTGCCGTGGCGACCGTGGCCAAGGTACACTTCGCGGTCAGCCCGCGGCCGGGAACAGCCCGCTGCCGGCCTTTTTCCCGCGTTTTTCAGAAAGGTACCCGAATGGCGCTCGAGCGCACCCTGTCCATCGTCAAACCCGACGGCGTACGCGGCAATCTCATCGGCGAGGTCTATCGCCGCTTCGAGAAGGCCGGCCTGTCGGTCATCGCAGCCCGCATGCGCCGGCTGTCGCAGCTGGAGGCCGAAGGCTTCTACGCCGTGCATCGCGAGCGCCCGTTCTTCAAGGACCTGGTCGCCTACATGACTTCCGGCCCGGTGGTCGTGCAGGTACTGGAAGGCGAGAACGCCATTGCCCGCAACCGCGAGATCATGGGCGCCACCGATCCGAAGAAGGCTGCGCCCGGGACCATTCGCGCCGACCTTGCCAAGAGCATCGAGCAGAACGTGGTGCACGGCTCGGACAGCCCCGAGACCGCCGCCCAGGAGATCGCCTACTTCTTCGCGGCGACCGAACTGCACCCGCGCCGCTGAAGCAGGCACGCCGACCATGAGCACCACTCCACAACGCACCAACCTGCTCGGCCTGCCGCGCGCAGCGCTCGGGACGTTCGTGGAGCAACTCGGCAGCAAGCCCTTCCGCGCGCGCCAGCTGATGGCCTGGATCTACAAGCGGGGCATCGGCTCGTTTGAGGGGATGAGCGATCTGGCCAAGGACTTCCGTGCGCGCCTCGCCGAGTGCGCGGAAGTTCGCACGCCGGAGATCGTTTCGGTGCACCGCTCGGCGGACGGCACGATCAAGTGGCTGCTGCGCGCCGATGCCTCGCAGGCCTTTGAGATGGTCTTCATCCCGGAGAGCGACCGCGGCACGCTGTGCATCTCCTCCCAGGTAGGCTGCGTGCTCGACTGCTCGTTCTGTTCGACCGCGCAGCAAGGCTTCAACCGCAACCTTACGACCGCCGAGATCGTCGGGCAGGTCTGGCTCGCGGCACGCGAGCTCGAGCGCGGTGCCCGGGAGCGGATGGCGGTGGCATCGCCGCCGGACGGCTTGCGCGAGGGACGCCAGATCACTAACGTCGTG
This sequence comes from Pseudomonadota bacterium, assembly GCA_018240525.1. Lineage (GTDB taxonomy): Bacteria > Pseudomonadota > Gammaproteobacteria > Steroidobacterales > Steroidobacteraceae > 13-2-20CM-66-19. The sequence continues at coordinate 417,420 of JAFEFN010000013.1, read as the reverse complement.
CTCATGGGCATGGGCGAACCGCTTGCCAATTTCCGCAACGTCGTGCCGGCCCTCGCTATCTTCCTCGACGACTTCGGCTTCGACCTGTCGCGCCGGCGCGTGACGCTCTCCACCTCGGGCCTGGTGCCGCAGATCTACAAGCTTGCCGAGGAGACCAACGTGGCGCTGGCGGTCTCGCTGCATGCGCCGGATGACGCCCTGCGCAGCGAGCTGGTCCCGATCAACCGCAAGCACCCCATCGCGGAGTTGCTGCAGGCCTGCTGGCATTACCTGGACGAGCAGAACGGCCGCAGCGTGACCTTCGAGTACGTCATGCTCGAGGACGTCAACGATTCTCCGGCGCAGGCACGCGCCCTGGCGCGGCTGCTCAAGGGGCATCCGGCCAAGGTCAATCTCATCCCGTTCAACCCCTTCCCGGGCACGCACTACCGCCGTTCCTCCCCCCAGGCGATCCAGCGCTTCCGCGATGAACTCCTGCAGCGCGGCGTGCTGGCGACGATTCGGCGCACGCGCGGCGATGACATCGATGCTGCCTGCGGCCAGCTGGCCGGACGCGTCATCGATCGCACCACCGTGCGCCTGGGCAACAAGGTCATCGGCGTGGCGGTACAACCATGAACACCTCTCGGCTGCGCGTCGCGCTGGCGCTGGCGACTTTTCTGGTGGGTTTGTCGGGCTGCGTGGACTCGAACCCGAAGAAGGGCAAGGCCGAGGACGCCGCCGTGTACAACACGCAGCTGGGCCTTGGCTACCTGCACCAGAACGAACTGGCCGTCTCCAAGGACAAGCTCGATCGTGCGGTGAAGCAGGACCCCAGCTACGCCCCCGCGCACAGCGCGCGCGCCATGCTGTACGACCGGCTGGGCAACGCGCAGGTGGCGGACGAGGAGTTCCGCACGGCGCTGCGCCTGGCGCCGAACGATCCGACCATGGTCAACAATTACGCGGTGTACCTGTGCCAGCACGGCCGCACCGACGAGGGCGTGAAGAGATTCCAGGAGGCAGCGGCGAATGCCCTCTACCGCACGCCCGAGGCGGCCTACACCAACGCAGGTGTGTGCCTGCGGGCCGCCAAGCGCGACGAGGAAGCGCGGCCCCTGTTCGTCAAGGCGCTGCAGGCGCAGCCGAGCTACTCCGAAGCCGCTTATCAGCTCGCCAACCTGCAGTACCAGCACAAGGAATTGACCCAGGCGCGCGGCCTGATCGACGCCTACCTCGCCAACTTTCCCGAGACCGCCGACCTGCTGCTGCTCGGCGTACGTGTTGCACGTGCGCAGGGCGACCAGGCAGCCAGCCAGAAGTTCGCGCGCAAGCTGCAGACTGATTTTGCCGGGTCCGACCAGGCGCGTGCCCTGAGTTCCCCCGAACACCCGCCCGGCTGAGCAGCATGGCAAAGGAAGAAGGCAGCGCCGACATTGGTGCGCGACTGCGCGCTGCGCGCGAAAAGAAGGGACTGACCATCCTGCAGTCCGCCGAAAAGCTGCACATGGATGCGCGGCTGCTGGAGGCACTCGAGGCCGGCGACTTCGCCTCCCTCGGCGCACCGGTCTACGTGCGCGGGCACCTGCGGCGCTACGCAGAGCTGGTCGGGGAATCGGCAGCGGAGCTGCAGTCCCTGTACACCGGCGCGCTTGCCGCCAGCGCCCCCGACCTGACGCGCATTCCGCGTGCGGAGCGCACCGCGGAGTCCTCGCAGCTGCTGCTGCCTGCCCTGATCGGCGTGGTCGCACTCGCCCTGGCGGGCGTGATCTGGTGGCTGGTGAGCCTGCCGCGCACCAAGGCGCCGGCGGTGGCCACCGTGTCGCGGCCGCTCAGCAGCGAGGCGGCAGCCAGCGGAACCGTCGCCGATCCTGTCGCGCCGGCGGTGGCCGCCGCGTCCACCGAGACCGCCGCCGCGGTGCCCGTCGCGGCGGCGCCTGCCGCGACCGCGACCGCGTCCGGGGCCGGCGCCCAGGTGCACGTCGAGCTGCGCGCGGCCGAGGACAGCTGGATCAAGATTTGGGACGGCGAGGACAAGCCACTGCTGAACACCACGATGCAGAGCGGCACCGCACGCGCGGTCGATGGCACGCCGCCGCTGCGAGTGCAGGTCGGCAATGCCCACGGCGTCGGCCTCGCCATCAACGGGCAGCCGGTGAACCTGGACAGCATGGCGCGCAAGCGCGGCGATGCGCGGCTCTGGGTGGACAAGGCCGGCCAGGTGTCGCTGACTGCGCCGCCCACGCCCGGGGAATGAGATGAGCGAGCAACTCCAGGCCATACGCGGGATGAACGACGTGCTGCCGGCCGAGATCGGCGCCTGGCAGCACTTCGAGACCTGCACACGCGATCTGCTGACGAGCTACGGCTACGAGGAGATCCGCGTGCCCATCGTGGAGCGCACGGAGCTGTTCAAGCGCGCGATCGGCGAGCATACGGACGTGGTCGGCAAGGAGATGTACACCTTCACCGATCGCGGCGGGGACAGCCTGACGCTGCGCCCCGAGGCGACGGCCGGCATTGCCCGGGCACTGATTTCCAACGGCATGCTGCGCGGGGCGCGCCACAAGCTGTGGTGCATCGGCCCTATGTTCCGTCACGAGACTCCGCAGGCGGGCCGCTACCGCCAGTTCTGGCAGGTGGACGTGGAGGCGGTGGGCTGCGCCGGACCTGACGTCGATGCGGAGCTGATCGCTCTCGGCACGCGCCTGTGGCAGCGCCTGGGGATCAGTGGGCTGCGGCTCGAGATCAACTCCCTGGGAACCCCGGAGAGCCGCCGCGAATACCGTGCGCGCCTGACCGAGTACCTGCGCCGCCACGAGTCGATCCTGGATGCCGACAGCCAGCGGCGCCTCACCGCCAATCCGTTGCGCATCCTCGACAGCAAGAACCCGCAGATGCAGGAGCTGATCCGCGGTGCGCCCGAACTCACCGAGCACCTGGATGCCGAGTCACGCCAGCACTTTGAGACCCTGTGCGCGACCCTGCGAGGGATCGGCGTGGACTTCACCATCAACCCGCGCCTGGTGCGCGGCCTGGACTACTACAACCGTACCGTCTTCGAATGGATCACGCAGTCCACGGGTGCGCAGAATGCCGTATGCTCCGGCGGCCGTTACGATGGCCTGATCGCGCAGCTCGGCGGCGATGCCACCCCCGCGATCGGCTTCGCCATGGGCGTGGAGCGCCTGGTGGCGCTGCTGAGCGCGGCGGGCCGGTTGCCGGCGCCCGCCCACCCGGACCTCTTCGTCGTGGTCAGCGGCGAGCAGGTTGCCGGTCGCGCCCTGGAATTGGTCGAAGGCCTGAGGAGCGCGCGCCCGCGGCTGCGCATCGAGCTCAACCTGGGTGGCGGGAACTTCAAGGCCCAGTTCCGCCGGGCGGACAAGAGCGGTGCGCCCCTGGCCCTCATCGTCGGCGAGGACGAACTCGCCCGGGGCGTGGTGGCGATGAAACCTTTACGCGAGCAGTCGGGTCAGAGCGAGTGCCCGGTCGGGGAACTTGCCCCGGCCGTGGACGCCGCGCTGGCGCTGCTCGCCCGGCCGGGCAGCGCGCCGGCGGGATGAGTCTGGGGAGGACGTGTGGAAGATTATCTGTCGGAAAAAGAACGCTGGGAGTGGGTACGCGCGCAGGTTCGCGAGAACGCGCCGGCCGTCCTGCTGGCGGTGGTGGTGGTGCTGGCAAGCCTCGGCGGCTGGCGCTGGTGGCAGGATCGACAGGACGCGGACCGCCTGGCGGCCAGCGGCCGCTACATGGATATGGTCGAGGCGCTCGACAAGGGTGACCGCGCCCAGGCGCTCGTCCTGCTGGGCGAATTGGAACGCGACAACGCCGGATCCTCCTACACCGACCAGGCCAAGATGCTGGCCGCGCGCATGTACGTCGACAACGGCGAGCTGGACAAGGCCGCCACCGAACTCAGCGCGGTGAGCAGCAACGCCAAGGACCGCAACCTCGCCAGCGTCGCGCGCCTGCGGCTGGCCCGGGTGCAGGTTGCCCAGGGCAAGGCCGATGCCGCCCTGGCCACCCTGGGGACCGATGGCGCCACCGCCTTTGCCGGCCGTGCGCACGAGGTGCGCGGTGATGCCTACTTCGCCAAGGGCGACCCGGCGAAGGCGCTGAGCGAGTACCAGGCCGCGAAGGCGGCGGCGAATGGCGCTCCGAGCCCGCTGCTGGACCTCAAGATTGCCGACCTGTCCGCGAGCGCCCCCGCCGCGGCGGCGCCCACGGCAGCCCTGCCGGCAGTGCCCGTCAAGTGACCCCCGTGCGTCCCCTGCGGCTCGCGGCCTGGCTGCTCGGCATCGCGCTGGTAGCGGCCTGCTCCAAGGACAAGGTCATCGATGAGCCGGCCAAGCTCACCGTGTTCACCCCCACCCTGCAGATCAAGCGCGTCTGGGACGGCACGGTCGATGACAAGCATTCGGCCGACCTGCGGCTTGGGCTCGGAGTGTCGATCGCCGACGGGCGGCTCTTTGCCGCCGGGCATCACGGCGATGTCGTCGCCTACAACCTGCAGAACGGCAAGGTCATCTGGCACAAGAAACTGAAGGCACCCCTGTCGGGGGGCACCGCTGCCCTCGGCGACCTCATGGTCGTCGGATCCAGCTCAGGCTTCGTGTACGCACTCAGTACCGCCGACGGGCAGCTGCGCTGGACCGCGTCGGTGAAGGGCGAGGTGCTGTCAGCGGCGGCGATGTCGGAGAAGCTCATCGCGGTGCGCACCGGCGATGGCAGGCTGCGCGCGCTGGATCCGGGTGACGGCCACGAGTTGTGGCAGCAGGAGCAGCAGGTACCAAAGCTGTCGCTGCGCGGCACGGCGAGCCCCGTCATTTCCGGGGACGTGGTGCTGTGCGGATTCGACAACGGCAAGGTCATGGCCATGAATGCCAGCGATGGCTCGGTGCAGTGGGAGGTCACGGTGACCCCGCCGCACGGGCGCACCGAACTGGAGCGCCTCGCCGACATCGACTCCGCCGTGATCGTCTCCGGGCAGAACGTCTATGCCGTGGGCTTCCAGGGGAAGGTCGCCATGCTCGCCCTGGATACCGGCCAGGTGTGGTGGTCGCACGAGGCCTCGAGTGCCCGCGGCATGAGTCTCGATGGCGATACCCTGTACGTGTCCACCTCCGACGGCGAGATCCTCGCGCTGCAGACCCGTAACGGCGCCGAGGTGTGGCGCCAGAACGCACTGCTGTACCGGCGCCTGTCCGGCACCGCCGTCATGGACGAGGGCGTCGTGCTCGCGGACTTCGCCGGCTACGTGCACTGGCTCGACAAATCCAACGGCGCCATCATCGGCCGCGTCCACAGCGGCAAGGTGCGCGTGAGCACGCGGCCGGTGGTCTCCGGCAACCTGGTGGCGATCATCAACGATCGCGGCCAGATCAGCGTGTACCGCGTGACTGCGCTGGCATCGTCCGGCAAGAAGGCTGCGACCGGCGGCACCAACGCCGACGCGCCACCCGCCCAGGACCCCTGAGCCGGGTCGCCCGGCCGGTCCGGAGCCCTCGCTCATGCTGCCCGTGATCGCACTCGTCGGCCGGCCGAACGTCGGCAAGTCGACGCTGTTCAACGTGCTCACCGGTACGCGCGATGCGATCGTCGCCGACGTGCCCGGCCTGACGCGCGACCGCCAGTACGGCTTTGGCCGCGTCGGTCCGGTGCCCTACGTCGTCATCGACACCGGCGGACTGGTCGAGAACCCGGTCGGCATCGAAGCGCAGATGCGCGCGCAGACCGAGCGCGCGGTGGCCGAGGCCGACCGCCTGGTGTTCATCGCGGACGCGCGTGCCGGCCTATCCCCCCAAGACCACTTCGTCACGCGCGAGCTGCGCCGCTCAGGCAAGCCGGTCACCCTCGTGATCAACAAGGCCGAGGGGCTGGACGAGGACGTCGTGGCCGCGGACTTCCACGCCCTCGGCTTCGGCGCGCCGATCGCCATTTCCGCCAGCCACGGCGCCGGCTGCGACGAGCTGATGGAACACGTGCTGGCGGGGCTCGAGGCACAGCCAGCCGCGGCCGAGGAGCCCGGCACGATCCGCATCGCCATCATCGGCCGGCCCAACGTGGGCAAGTCCACGCTGGTAAACCGGCTGATCGGCGACGAGCGCGTCATCGCCAGCGACACCCCAGGGACGACGCGCGACAGCATCCTGGTGCCCTTCGAGCGCGATGGGCGCGCCTTCCTGCTCATCGACACCGCCGGCGTGCGGCGGCGCTCGAAGGTCGAGGACGTGGTCGAGCGCGCCAGCGTCGCCAAGACCCTGCAGGCGATCGACGAGGCGCACGTGGTGATCCTGGTGGTCGATGCCCACGACACCATCGCCGAGCAGGACGCGAGCGTGCTGGGGCTGGCGCTGCAGCGCGGGCGCGCGCTGATCATTGCCGTCAACAAGTGGGATGGGATCGCGCAGGAGGAGCGGGAGACCATCCAGCGCCTGCTCGCGCTGAAGCTCGACTTCGTGCCGTTCGCGCCGCTGTTCTTCATCTCCGCCCGGCATGGCACGGGCGTGGGCGAGCTGATGCAGGCGACCGTCCGGGCCTATGAGGCAGCATTCCGGACCCTGCCGACGCGTGAGCTGACCCGCACGCTCGAGCGTGCCATGACCGTGCACCAGCCACCCATGGTGCGCGGCCGCCGCATCAAGCTGCGCTACGCGCACCAGGGTGGTCGCAACCCGCCACGCATCGTGATCCACGGAAACCAGACGAACGCCGTCCCGGACGCCTACACCCGCTACCTCGCCAACGTCTTCCGCAAGCGGTTCGACCTGTTCGCGACGCCGGTATTCATCGAGTACCGCACGGACTCGAACCCGTACCTGCGGGAGAGCCGCGTCAAGCCGCGCGCGGACAACAAGTCGCGCCGCGGCGGCCCGGGCGGCACGCGCAAGAAGCGCCACCCCAAGAAGTAGCGGCCTGTTCCCGCAGCCCCCGCGGGCCACTTCCTACATCTGCGCCGCAGCGGGGCTGCTAGGCTCCTGATTGCTGCCTCAGCCCCAGGAGCGCCGCATGATCCGCAAGCTCAAGTCAGGCGAGTACCGCCTTTATTCCCGCAAGCTCGATCCGCGCACCCAGAAGCGCCGCAATCTCGGCACCTTCGCCAGCCGCGCCGCAGCCGAAAAGCACGAGAAGGAGGTCCAGTACTTCAAGCGACACGGCTAGCCGCGCCGACCCGCGCGGCGCCGGTTGCGGGGCGGCGGATGCGCTGTCCCTGCGAAGGGTGAACTCCCGGCCGACGCGTCCGGGGGCTGCCTAACGGGCAATGCTGTCGAGCATGGCGTGCTCCATGCCCGAGAGCTGCATGACGCTGCCTTGCTCGGAGCGGTAAAGCGAGGCCAGGAAGGCCTCGTCCCAGGGGCTGAGCGCCGCAGGCCGGTCCGCCGCCGCGCGAAAAAGTCTGAGGATCGTTGGTGCGGAACCCGGGTCCGCATCCAGCCGAACCTGCGCCAGCCCGATCAGGCCGACGTAGTCGGCGAGCTGCCCGAAGTTGAGGCCCTCCAGCCGCCGGGTGTCCACCACGACGATGACCGAAGAGAGCCCCGGAACCGCCCCGTAGCGCAGCCGGGACGCGGAGTGCACGGTGGTCGTTGGGATGTTGGAGGTCCCCAGGGTGGGGCTGACCAAGCCCCCCAGGGTCACCCCGGAGGAGGCCGGCAGGCCCTCCGCGGACAGCACGCCGGCGTTGTACCAGACGCGCACCGGTCGCGGGGTGTCCAGGAAGGTGCGGATCGCCCCGACCCCGTTGTGCGTGGCGAACAGGCGCCGGTCGCGCGCCCACCATTTGCGCAGGAGCACCTCCGGTTCGTTGCTCAGCACCACGAACAGGTTGGCATCGCATTTCTCGCCAGCCAGGGGCGCCCCGGCCTTCGATGCGATCTGCGAGAGCCGCGCCAGCACGAACTCCCCTTCCTGGCGGGGCAGGCCGGCCACCAGCGGGCAGATCGGCTCGTCCCAGCGCGCCAGCGCCTCGCCGCGCGGGTGGCCGGTGAGCGAATCGACGTAGTGATCCACCTCGTGCTCGAGTTCCTTGCGGCGGCGCGCCTCGACCGTGACGGTGTCGAGGTTCGGCTGTGCGCCCTGAGCATTCGGCGGCGGGCCCTGGGCACGGGCGAGGGGGGAGAGCAGCAACAGCAGTCCGAGGCGGACGAGCATGCCCACACGGGGCGCGACGCCGCCCGCGGGATCCTGCAATGCCCTGGATGGATGCACGTCTGAGTAGGCTCTGCGTCGGGCGATGATGGCCATAACGCACCCGCCCATCGGCCGTGCACAGCGGGAGCGCATTCCACTACGATAGTGACCGATGACGAGCAGGACAACCGCACCGGCGGCACGAGCGGGCCGGCCATGAGCGGGGCGACCACCCAGGCGGTCTTTCTCAGCTACGCCTCGCAGGACGCCGTGGCGGCCCGGAGCCTGTGCGAGTCGCTGCGCGCCGCGGGCGTGGAGGTCTGGTTTGACCAGAGCGAGCTGCGCGGCGGCGATGCCTGGGACCAGACCATCCGCCGCCAGATCCGCGACTGCGCGCTGTTCATTCCCATCATCTCCGAAAACACGGCATCCAGGCCCGAAGGGTACTTCCGCCTCGAATGGGCGCTCGCCGAGCAGCGCACCCAGATGATGTCCCGCAACAAGACCTTCATCCTGCCGGTGTGCATCGATTCCACCCCGGAATCACAGGCCGACGTCCCGGATTCGTTCCTGCGGGTGCAATGGACGCGCACGCACGCCGGCGAGGTGCCGGCAGCATTCAGCCAGCGTGTCCGGGCACTCCTGGTCTCGCCTTCGCCGGCCCCACGCGCCGAGGGCCCCGTAAGCCCAGGCGCGCCCGCGCCGGCTGCCCGGGTGCCGGGGCGCGTGCAGCGCAAGGGCCTTTACGGTGCCCTGGCGGCCATCCTGGTTCTCGGCGCCGCCCTGGCCGTCTTCAGGCCGTGGCAGCAGCTGCAGGGCCGGCCGCCCGCGGCCTCCGTTGCCGTCGAGCCCCCGGTCGCGACGGAGAAATCGGTGGCCGTCCTGCCTTTCACCGACATGAGCGAGAAGCACGACCAGGAGTACTTCTCCGACGGACTGTCGGAGGAACTCATCGACGTGCTCAGCAGGATTCCGAACCTGCGGGTCCCGGCGCGGACCTCGTCCTTCTCGTTCAAGGGTAAGTCGGCGACCGTTGGGGAGATCGGACACGCACTCGGGGTTACCCACGTTCTCGAGGGCAGCGTCCGCAAGTCCGGCGACCACGTGCGCATCACCGCGCAGCTGGTGCGGACCGACAACGGCTTCCACCTCTGGTCGCAATCCTACGACCGTGAAGTCCGGGACGTGTTCGCCGTGCAGGACGACATCGCCAGCGCCGTGGCCGAGCAGCTGAAGACGGCTCTGCTGGCGCCGGTGGACACCGGCAAGCAGACCGCCAGCACCGAGGCGCACAACCTGTACCTCAAGGGACGCTATGTGATGGGGAGCGACTCGGTGGAGGGCCTCGGGCAGGCAGTGGACCTGTTTCAGCAGGCCACGCACCTGGATCCGAACTACGCGCAGGCCTGGGCGTGGCTTGCCTATGCCCACAATCGTCAGATCGCGCAGGGCGGTGAGATCGACATGCCCGAGATGCATCAACAGGCGATGCAGGCAGCGCAGCGTGCGATCGCGCTCGACCCGTCGTACACGGTGGGGTACGCAGCTTTCGCGACCACGAACATGCAGTTCGAGCACGACTGGTCGGTCGCTGAACGCCTCCTCGACAAGGCGTCGGCGCTCGACCGGAATGACCCGCTGGTCATGCAGATCCAGGGTCATCTGAGCGCGGCCATCCGGACGCCGGCCGCAGCGATCCGCTTCTTTCACCAGGCCGTGGACACAGACCCGCTCAACATGCTGCCGCGCAAGTATCTGGGCCGCGGCCTCTATTACGACCGGCAGTCCGCCGAAGCTGTGGTCGTGCTCAAGCGGGCGATCGAGCTCAACCCGCAGTTCCCGGGGCTGCACTACGAGCTCGGCCGCGCGCTGCTGCAGCTGAATCAGCCCGACGCCGCGATCGCAGCCTTCGAAGCCGAGCCTGACCTGACCTGGCGCCGCAACGGCCTCGCGCTCGGTTACTTCGCGGCACACCGCCAGAAGGAGGCGCAGGCCGCGCTGGACGATCTGGTGGCCAATTCAGCCGGCGGCGAATTTCAGGTCGCCGAGGCGTACGCCTTCTTCGGTCAGAAGGACAAAGCCTTCGAGTGGCTGGACAACGCGCGCGAGCGCCACGATCCGGGGATCATCTGGACACGGCATGATCCCTTGTTCGACTCGCTCGGCGCCGATCCCCGCTTCGCGGCGTTCCTGGAGAGCGTCCACATGCCGGTCGCAAGCGCCGGCTGAACCCGTCGGCGCCTCCAGGGGCGGCAGCCCGCGGAACCGCACACTCAGAAGCGCACACCCAGGCCTGCGAGCAGGACGTCGGTGTCGCGACTGTAGGAGGTGAGGGTCCGATGCCACGAAATCCTGACGTTCAGCCGGTCGGTCACAAGGATGTTGAGCGTGGTCGTGCCCAGGCCGAGCACACGCACGTGGGTGTCGTTCTGGTCCTTGTCGCGCGCGAAGTAGGGCCCCGCCCCGATGCCGACGCTGGCGCGCTGGTTCCAAAAGGAGCGGGTCAGCCAGACCTGTGCGGCAACTCCCTGACGCTTGATGGCCTTTGCGTCACCTTCATCGATGAAGGAGCCCGTCAGGTCGATATACGGCGTCCAGTTGCGCCGGTATTCCAGCATCCAGGCTGCACCCGTCGGTGAATTGAAATTGTTGACGATGCTGTTGCCGACGAACCCGCTGATTTCGTTACGGAACGGGGAGTCAAAGCCATAACGCGCAGGCGGGACCACAGGCCCTGGGCGTTGTGCCTCGTCCAGCTGCCAGCCAATCCCAAGCAGCAGCGAGTCCGTGCTGATGCTCGAGCCCACCTGCACGTGGTTGTAGCGCAGCTGAGCGATCCATGGCGCACGGATATACCAGTGCACCGCGGCGCTGAAGAGCCCGCCCCAGCCGTGCGCGTCAATTGTTGTGCCGTCGCTCTGATCAGTCGTGGTGTCGTAGTAACGGTAGGGTCCGGCGCCGAGCGCGAGGTCCCAACGACGGTCGCGGCTCAGTAGCCGCAGCCAGATCTGGCCGCTGACGCCGTCCCGATGGTGGTCCGTGACGTGGCCTTCGTTCAAGTATCCGTAGGAGGCAAAGAAGTGCTCGCTCAGGTTGTGCGTGTACTCGAACCCGTAGGCATAGGTGTGTTCCCCCTGGCTCCGTGTCTGCTCGGCACCCCCCAGCAGGTATATCTCCTGGGCGCCGGCGACGCCGCCGCAGAGCGCGAGCAGTGATGCGCAGCTGGCAAGACACCGTCTTGCGGTAGCACGAGTCCTCATCGGGTGCGTCCGCCGACGCTGTGGGAACTGCGCGGCGGCGCGCGGCATGCCTGCGGTCTGTGGCGGAGGGTGCACATGCGCACAGAATAGGCAGCTCGCCGCCGTTCGACTACGTCTGTTGCGGCCGCGTGGGCAGGACGTCCTCAGATGCAGTCATGTCATGTCAGTCGATGCTGACAGATGCGACCTACTCGCCGTGGGCAAGGTTCACGGCGGGCGTGCGCCGGCGTACATCGGTCGGGAAGATCCCTGCCGCCCATGCAGGGCAATACTCCATCGAACCACAGCTAAGCGGGGCGCGTGGTCAGGCGCTCGCGCGGCCGGGTCGCTCGGCATGACTAGGGAACTCCACGTATTGCCCGGTCGCGACCTACACGAATACATATGGGGCTGTCGTGCGTCGGTGTATACGTTATAGCGTCCTCGTGGTGGCGTCAGCGGCTGTTATTGCGCTGGCGATGAGTCTCGTCCCGTATCGACATGATTTGATCGCGGCGCGGATGCGAATCGCCCGGGAACATCAATACGCGCCGATGTGTTCCACCGAGTATGCCGTCGTCGGTTATGGCTTACCCATATTGGTGGTACATGGGTCCGGCGGCGGTATTGATCAGAGTCTGCTGATGGCCGCCGATCTAGTTCGGCATGGTTATCGGGTGATTGCGCCGTCCCGATTTGGATACCTCGGCACACCGTTGCCAAACGAGGATGCATCCTCGCAGGCTCAGGCCGATGCGTTTGCATGCCTGCTTGACCACTTGAAAATCGACCGAGTCGCCGTAATCGGCGCGTCCGCCGGCGCACCGTCGTCGATGCAAATGGCCATCAGACACCCGGAACGAGTGAGCGCGCTCGTTTTACTGGTTCCGGCGACGTTCATGCCGAACGCTGAGGGCGCGGGAGCGAGTGCGCCTCCCGGCCTGGCGACGATTCTAGTGACCGTCATGCGGTGGGACTACCCGTTTTGGGTGGCGACCAAGGTGATGCGCAAGATCTTGGTTCGACACGTCCTGGCTACGCCTCCGGAACTACTCGATGCGGTCGACGCCGACGAACGGCAACGCGTCGAGAATTTCCTGGACTTTGTCATGCCAGTTAGTGAGCGCAGGGTGGGGTTAGTGAATGATGGCATCGTCACCACAAATCTGTCGCGCTTTGCACTCGAACAAGTTCGCGCGCCCACCCTGGTCATCAGCGCTCAAGACGATCTCTACGGGACATACGAGCGGGCTCGGTATACCGCCGGTGAAATCCCAGGCGCACGATTCGTTGGTTATCCGTCGGGTGGTCATCTGCTTGTAGGTCACCAGAAGCAAGTCACGAATGAACTCCTCACGCACCTCGGCAAAGCCATCGCCCGTCCACCATGAACCCGCCAAACACACTGGTGCGCGCGTACGGAATCATCCCGGCTTGCTCGGGCGCGCTGCTCCATCCGGGGGTCAGTGCGTGAATTCGTAGTCGACCCTAGCAACCTGGCCGCGCCAATAAGGTTTCGGGCCCTCGGGTAGCATCCACGCGACCTCGCCATTCATGGGAATGCGCATGCCATCAACAGACCGGTAGTTCCACCACCGCCCCTCCCACTGTGTGGGAACTACTTTGCCGCCGACGATGCGGCCGCGCGCCGCGGCCCGAATCGACGAGACCAACCCGTCATCGCCGAAGCGGAACGTGAGCGAGACGGAAACCCCCGCGTCATCCAAAGTTGCGCGCGCCGAATATGCGTCCACTTCGTTCCACCGCACGCCTTGACTCGGCAGCAGGGCGGTGGGATACCACACGGCCTCGGCCAAGAACCGCAGCAGCTCTCCCTGCGCGATGTCTCCATTGCCACGCAGGTGAGTGAGGTCCCAGAGGCCCAATATCGACGGTCGCAGATCGCCTTCCCCGGCCACGTAGGCATCATGGACTCGAACATGTATTCCTGGGAGCATCGACATCGATGCGTTCCACACGAAACCAGGCCCGTGCGGGATGACACGCTGGGTCGATTCGAATGGCTTCCACATCTCTGTAGCTTCGCTGGGGTTGAATGTGCCCGCATGCGCAAGGTTGACGGCTGCAACCAGCGGCTGCCCCTCGGTCAGGGCTAAGCGCAGGTAGCGCTGAACGGGAGGCGGCAATGTCTCCAACTCGCCGGCATTGAATTGCTTTGATGCCGACACCGTTCGCGTCGCTTCGAGTTTGGCAAGAAGCTCGCGTGACTTGTCGTGCCAGCGAATCTCTCCGAACGCCGACAAGATCACTAGCACGATGGCCAGTCCCGCGAGGATCCAGAGAGCCATTTTCAACATGGGCTATCCACCAGGTGTCGATTGCGGAGCTGACCGGCCGGCGCACAGACCGCGGCAAGCGAGAGCCCGCACTGAACGACCATATCGGGACCTGCGTCCCCGATTCCGAGCCAGGGGGTGAATTCATGCCGAACCGCAGGAGCCGCTACCAGCTGATGATGAAAGCGAAGCGGAAGGGCACCGGCAATCCCAGCCCCGGTTAGAAGTTCGCGTCGCGTCGACAATGGCCGCCGGAGATAATAATTAAAGGCTGCACGGCGCGCAGTTGCCTATCCATTAGGGATTATCCCTAGTCGGCGAGACGACGACTTGAAAGCGAATTCGCTGTTGCGACCCGCGAAGCCGGCCATCAGAGCGGTGCCAGCCGGCCGAAAGGAGTAATTGCCAGTTCTGCCCCAGAACTCGTCCTTCAAATGATTTAGCTGCGGGTGCTCCGATAGAGCCCTATTCACTCCCACTCGATCGTGGCGGGCGGCTTGCCCGAGATGTCGTAGACGACGCGCGAGATCCCGCTGATCTCGTTGACGATGCGGCGCGAGACGTGGTCGAGAAAGTCGTAGGGCAGGCGTGCCCAGTGGGCTGTCATGAAGTCGACGGTCTCCACGGCGCGCAGTGCGACGACATAGTCGTAGCGCCGGCCGTCCCCCATGACCCCGACCGAGCGCACGGGCAGGAACACGGCGAAGGCCTGGCTGGTCCTATCGTACAGGTCGTGCTTGCGCAGCTCGTCGATGTAGATGGCGTCGGCCTTGCGCAGCAGGTCGGCGTACTCCTTGCGCACCTCGCCGAGGATGCGTACTCCCAGGCCCGGACCGGGGAACGGATGACGGTACACCATCTCGCGCGGCAGCCCGAGTTCCACGCCCAGGCGGCGCACTTCGTCCTTGAACAGCTCGCGCAACGGCTCGACCAGCGTCAGATTCATCTTCTCTGGCAGGCCGCCGACATTGTGGTGGGACTTGATGACGTGCGCCTTGCCGGTGCGCGAACCGGCCGACTCGATGACGTCCGGATAGATCGTGCCCTGGGCGAGGAATTGCACGCCAGTGAGCTTGCGCGCCTCTTCGTCGAACACCTCGACGAACAGGCGGCCGATGATCTTGCGCTTGGCTTCCGGGTCGGTAACGCCCGAGAGCGCCGCAAGGAAGCGCGCTTCAGCATCGACCCGGATGACGCGCACGCCGAGGTGCTGGGCAAAAGTCGCCATCACCTGCTCGCCCTCACCGAGGCGCAGCAGGCCGTGATCGACGAAGACGCAGACCAGCTTGGGACCGATTGCGCGGTGCAGCAGGGCCGCGACCACCGAGGAGTCTACCCCGCCAGAGAGCCCGAGCAGGACCTTGCCGCTGCCGACCTGCGCGCGTACCCGTGCCGTGGCGTCCTCGATGATGTTGCCGACGCTCCACAGCGCGTCACAGCTGCTGATCTCGCGCACAAAGCGCTCCAGCAGACGCGCGCCCTGCGCGGTGTGCGTGACCTCGGGGTGGAACTGCACCCCGTAGAAGCGGCGCCGTTCATCGGTCATCGCCGCGTAGGGGATCGAGCCGGTCGAGGCGGTGGCGACGAAGCCGCCGGGCAGCTGATCGACGCGATCGCCGTGGCTCATCCACACGTCCAGCACCGCGTTGCCTGCGGCATCGCGCCGGTCGGCCAGATCGTCCAGCAGCCTGGACGTGCCGGTGATCGTCACCTCGGCGTAGCCGAATTCACGCTCGGTCGATGGGGCGACGCGGCCGCCGAGCTGCTGGGCCATCGTCTGCATGCCGTAGCAGATGCCGAGCACCGGCACGCCGAGATCGAACACGACACCGGGAGCGCGCGGCGGGTCCTTGTCCGTGACCGACTCGGGGCCGCCGGAGAGGATGATCCCGCGCGGGGCGAAGGCGCGCACCTCGGCGTCCGTGACATCCCAGGGGTAGATCTCGCAGTAGACGCCCATCTCGCGCACGCGGCGCGCGATCAGCTGCGTGTACTGCGCACCGAAATCCAGGATCAGGATGCGGTGCGCATGGATATCGGGATGCGGGGCGGCCGCAGTAGCAGGGGCACCGGCAGACTTGGGAACGCTTGCCATGTCGCTGGGACTAGGACACCCGGTAGTTGGGTGCCTCCTTCGTGATCGAGACGTCGTGTACGTGGCTCTCACGCACGCCGGCCGTGGTGATGCGCACGAAGACCGGTCGCGTGCGCATCTCGGTGATGTTGCGGCTGCCGGTATAGCCCATGGCCGCGCGCAGGCCGCCTGACAACTGGTGCAGTATGGTGACGATACTGCCCTTGTAGGGCACGCGCCCTTCGACACCTTCCGGCACGAGCTTCTGCAGCTCCGAGGCGGCGTCCTGGAAGTAGCGATCGGCCGAGCCGTGCCGTTCCCCCATGGCGCCGAGCGAGCCCATGCCGCGGTAGGACTTGTACGAGGCGCCCTGGTAGAGCTCGACCTCGCCCGGTGACTCCTCGGTGCCGGCGAACAGTCCGCCGATCATCACCGCGTGCGCGCCGGCGGCCAGGGCCTTGGCGATATCCCCGGAGAAGCGGATGCCGCCGTCGGAGATCACGGTGACGTCCGTATCGCGCAGCGACTCGGCCACGTTGGCGACCGCCGAGATCTGCGGCACCCCGACGCCGGCGACGATGCGCGTCGTGCAGATCGAGCCGGGCCCGATGCCCACTTTGACGGCGTCGGCACCCGCGTCCACCAAGGCGCGTGCGGCCTCCACGGTGGCGATGTTGCCGGCGACGACCTGGCAGTCCTCCCAGCGCGCCTTGATGCGCCGGACCGTGTCGATCACGCCCTTGGAGTGACCGTGCGCGGTGTCGACGACGACGAGATCGACGCCGGCCTCACGCAGGGCAGCCACGCGGTCTATGGTGTCCGGCGTGGTGCCGACCGCGGCGCCCACGCGCAGGCGGCCGCCGTCATCCTTGCAGGCGCGCGGGAATTCCGTGGCCTTCTGGAAGTCCTTGACGGTGATCATGCCGACCAGTTCCTGGGCGGTGTTGACCACCAGCAGCTTCTCGATGCGGTGCCTGTGCAGCAGCGCCAGCACTTCATCCTTGGGGGCATCCTCGCGCACCGTGACGAGGCGCTCCTGCGGTGTCATGACCGAGGACACCGGCGCCTCGAAGCGGTCCTCGAAGCGCAGGTCGCGGTGCGTGACGATGCCGACCGGTTTCTTGCCGACCACGACTGGGACACCCGAGATGCCGCGCGAGCGCGTCAGTTCGAGCACCTCGCGGATGCTCATCGTCGGCGAAACGGTGATCGGGTCCTTGATGACCCCGCTCTCGAATTTCTTGACGCGGCCGACCTCGCGGGCCTGGGCCTCGATGGTCATGCTCTTGTGGATGATGCCCATGCCGCCTTCCTGCGCGATCGTGATCGCCAGGCGCGCTTCGGTCACCGTGTCCATGGCCGCCGAGATCAGCGGGACATTCAGGCGAATGCGCCGCGTGATGTGGGTGGAAAGATCGGCCTCGCGTGGGAGAATTTCCGAGTAAGCCGGAACCAGGAGGACGTCGTCGAAGGTGAGAGCTTCTTCGAGAATGCGCATGCGCAATTATAGGCGTCCCGGCCGCCGCGGTAAACCTCGTGCTATCGTGGACCATGGCTGCAATTTCTGAGCTTCCCGGGCCGGCCGTACCGGCACGCGACCTGTACAGCGTGTCGCGCCTGACCCGTGAGGTGCGCCTGTTGCTCGACCGGGGCCTGGGCGTGGTGTGGGTGGAGGGCGAGTTGTCCAACTTCTCGCAGCCCGCCTCCGGCCACTGGTATTTCTCGCTCAAGGACCGGGACGCGCAGCTGCGCTGCGCCATGTTCCGTATGCGCAACAGCGCAGTGGGCTTCGTGCCGCGGGCCGGCGCGCACGT
This sequence comes from Pseudomonadota bacterium, assembly GCA_018240525.1. GTDB lineage: Bacteria > Pseudomonadota > Gammaproteobacteria > Steroidobacterales > Steroidobacteraceae > 13-2-20CM-66-19. The sequence continues at coordinate 399,887 of JAFEFN010000013.1, read as the reverse complement.
CATTGCGCGCGGGCGCATCAGCGTCTACGAGGCGCGCGGCGAATACCAGCTCATCGTCGAACATCTCGAGGAAGCGGGTATCGGCGCGCTCAAGCGCGAATTCGAGCGGCTGAAGGCGAAGCTGGCCGCCGAGGGTCTGTTCGCGCTCGAGCGCAAGCGCGCGCTGCCGCGCTTTCCCAAGCGCATCGGCGTCATCACCTCGCCCAGCGGCGCGGCCTTGCGCGACGTCCTCAACATCCTGGCACGGCGCTTCCCGCCGGCCGCAGTCCTGATCTACCCGGCACCGGTTCAGGGGGCGGCGGCCGTGCCGGCGCTCGTGGCCGCCCTGCAGTTCGCCTCCGCGCGTGCCGAATGCGAGGTGCTGATCCTGGCCCGCGGCGGCGGGTCGCTCGAGGATCTGTGGGCCTTCAACGACGAGCGTCTGGCGCGAGCGATCCACGCCTGTGCGCTGCCGGTCATCAGCGGCGTGGGTCACGAGATCGATTTCACCATCGCGGACCTCGTCGCCGACGTGCGGGCCCCCACCCCCTCCGGCGCCGCCGAGCTCGTGGTGCCCGACCGGCTGGCCTGTCTGGAGGCGATCGGGCGCAGCGAGCAGCGCCTGGCTGCCGGGATGCGGCGCGAGCTGCGTGTCTGCGCTGCGCGCCTCGAGGCTACCCAGCGGCGCCTGACCCTGGCCCACCCGGGTGTGCGGCTGACGCAGCAGGTGCAGCGCCTGGATGAGCTGGCTCAGCGGCTGGGCAGCGCCATGCGGGCCTGCATCGATCGCGATCGCATCCGCTTCGCGGGCGCGCGCGGGTGGCTCGAGCGGAATTCGCCGCGGCAGCTGCTCGGTGACTGCCGGGGGCGCTGCGACGCATTGCAGGCGCGCCTGCGGACCGCGGTCGGGCAACGCCTGGGTGCGGCGGCACATCGTCTGGCCCTGGCGCAGCGGGCGCTCGGCAGCGTGAGCCCGCTGGCAACGCTCGAGCGCGGATTTGCCATCGTGACCACGGCGCAGGGCAGCCTGGTGACGGATGCCGCGGCCGTCGTTCCCGGCCAGACGATCCACGCGCGCCTGGCAAGCGGCGCGCTGGTGGCGCAGGTCACGGCACGGAAGAACGATGCCTGAGGTGCTCAGGCCCGGGCGAGGGGCATTTCTGGCGCTACTGGGCGCTTCGCCCTTCGTCGCCGGTCCCGCTGCGGCGGCCGCGTCGGTCCGGGACGTGTTGCCGCAGGCTGAGCAGGTCCCGGGAGGCGTCGCGATCCTCGATTTCGCGGCTCCGGCCGGCAAGCCCCCGCACGTCACCTTCAACGATCATCGCGTGCTGGTGCTGCGCGATCAGGACCAGTGGGTCGCCGTGGTCGGCATCCCGCTGGCGCAGGAGCCGGGCCACGCCGTGGCGCGGCTCCACGATGGCACCTCTCAGGGAATGGCCCTGGGTTTCGAAGTGTTGGACAAGAAGTACGTGACGCAGAGCCTCACGGTTGCGCCCAAACAGGTCGATCTGTCCAAGGCGGACTTGGCGCGGGTGAACCGCGAGCAGCCGCTCATCCACGCGGCCGTGGACGGGTTTTCCGAGGGTGCGCCGCAAAGCCTGCGCCTGCAGCCGCCGGTACCGGGAGTGCGCTCCAGCTCGTACGGATCGCGGCGTGTGTTCAACCACCAGCCGCGCAGTCCGCACAGCGGCATGGATATCGCGGCCGATGCCGGCACCCCGGTCCACGCAGCGGCGAGCGGCCGCGTGGTGAACACCGGCAATTACTTTTTCAACGGCAAGACCGTCATCCTTGACCACGGCGAGGGGCTCGTCACGATGTACTGCCACCTCAGTGCCATCGATGTCCACGATGGCCAGCGGATCCAGGCAGGCACCGTGATTGGCAAGGTGGGTGCCACCGGCCGTGCTACCGGTCCGCACCTGCACTTCGGCGTTGCTTTGAACGGCAACTTCGTCGACCCGGCGCTGTTTCTTCCCGATGAGCCCGTGGAGCCCCATGGCGGACCTGGCTGAGGGACGCGACGCCACCTTCATGCGCGCTGCCCTGGAACAGGCAAGGGCGGCCGCGCTTGCAGGCGAGGTGCCGGTCGGAGCGGTGTTGGTCCTCGGCGAACAGATCATCGCTGCGGCCGGCAACAACCCCGTCGCCAGTCACGACCCGACCGGACACGCGGAAATTCGTGCGTTGCGTGCAGGCGGCCAGGCGCTCTCTAGCTACCGACTGACGGACACCACGCTGTACGTGACTCTCGAGCCCTGCGTGATGTGTGCCGCGGCGCTCGTGCATGCGCGGGTGCGCCGTGTGGTCTTCGGCGCGTGGGATCCGCGGGCCGGAGGCGCCGGCAGCATTGCCAATATCTTCACATTGCCGGGCCTTAACCACCGCGTCGACGTCTTCGGCGGCGTGCTGATGCAGCCCTGCGGCGCACTGCTGCAGGAGTTCTTCGCGGAGCGCCGCTAGCAGGCTCCTTCAGTTCGCGGTCGCGCCTCGCGCCGGCGCTGCGGGGGCTGCCGCGGGCGGGTCGGCGCCAGGCGAGGGCGCGGTCCCCGCCACAGCCACCCCGGCTGGCGGCGACGGCACGCCCTCCCCGGGCTGCCACTCGAGCAGGGTAAGGTGACGCTGGATGCGGTCTACGAACTGCACCGGCTCCCAGCCGCGGGCGTAGCCGCGCTTGGCGTTGTCGGCCCAGCGCTCCTGGGCCAACAGCGGCAGCGCATCGCGTACATCGGCCCAGGAGTCCGGGTTCTTGCCGCGGGCCTGGGCGATGACGCGAGCATCCTCCAGGTGGCCGAAGCCCACGTTGTAAGCGGCGACCGTGAGCCAGGTGCGATCCGGTTCCGCAATGCGCTCGGGGATCATCGCGCGCACCTGGGCCAGATAGCGGGCACCCGCGGAGATGCTCTGCCGGGCATCGGTGCGGTCCTTGATGCCCATGGCCTGGGCGGTGTCCGCGGTCAGCATCATCACGCCCACCGCGCCGTCGGTCGAGGCTGCCTTCGGATCCCACTTGGACTCCTGATAGCCGACGGCGGCCAGCAGCCGCCAGTCAAGACCCGACTGGGCGGCGGCCTCTTCGAACAGGGCCCGGTAGCGCGGCAGGCGCTCGGCGACGTGCGCCTGGAACTCACGCGACTCCTCGTACTGGAAACGTCGGGTGTCGCCGGAGGATTCCTGCACCATCTGGGGCAGCTTCCCGGAAGCGGCGAGGTCGCGGAAGAACCTGTTTACGCTTGCGAGCAGGCCTGGTGCGCGCCGGCGCACCATCCACTGCACCGGGCGTCGCTCCGGCAGCGCAAACCCGACCAGTACGTTCGGGTACAGGTGGTGTGCGAAGGAGAACTCACGATCATCGGTGATCGCGTACTGGGCGACCCCCGAGTCAACGTCGTCCACCGGGTCGGCCGAGCTGGGCGCGGTCTCCACCCACTGCAGGCTCGGTGCAACGGTACGCTTGAGGCGCTGCAGGATCAGCTCCTGCGCGCTGCCGGCGCGTACCGCGACCCGCGCGGATTCAAGTTGCAGCGTGTCGCGCGGCTTGACGCCGTTGCGTTGGTACACCACGAGCTGCGGGATCAGGGTGTATGAGTCGGCCGCATCGGCAACGCGCGACCACTCTGGCGTGCGGGTGAGCGAAGCCGCGGCGATGTCGGCCCGGCCGGCGGCCAGCTCGGACTGCAGGGCGCGCTCATTGGGCAGCGGATAGATATTCAGCTTGACGCCCAGGGAGGTCGCATAGGCCCTCGCCAGTTCGTACTCCAGCCCCTCGGGACCCTGCGCTCCCAGGTAGTAGCAGGTGGGCAGATTGAGGGTGGCAACGCGCAGTTCGCCGCGGGTGCGGATCTGCTCCACGGCATTGGGCTGGAACAGGGCCGCCGGATCGAACTGGCCGCAGCCACCGAGGCAGGCCAACAGCAGTGCGCCAGCGGCGAGAGTCAATGAGCGCACGAACCTCCCCCCGCCGCACGGCCTTCCGCTAGAATACCAGCCCCGCGAAATTCACAGCGGAGCCGGAGAGGTACCGAAGTGGTCATAACGGCGCCGACTCGAAATCGGATGGTCGGGTAATTCCGGCACGTGGGTTCGAATCCCACCCTCTCCGCCATGAATGACGTGCGGCCGCCTTAGGGTAGCGGCTTCTTTACGGCTTCGCGGTACGCCGCGGCAAAGGCTTCCACGAAGGTGTGGGGCAGATGGTCCGCCGGCATCTCGATGAGATTGCGGTAGAAGGTCGTAAACAGATCCCAGTACTGCGCCTTGTCAGCGGCGCGCGCCTTGCCGCGCCGCGCGGCGCGTTCGAAGCGAGCCTCGAGCTCGGCAGGATCGAGGCGGTCGAGGAATTCGACGAAAGCAGCACGCGTGGCCTGCGCAGTCGCCTGCTCATGCACCTTGGCTTCGCCGACGCTCTCGCGCAGCCACTGTACCGAGTCCAGCCGTCGTCCCTCGTGCTGCACGAACAAGGCGACCATGAGCTCCTCCACCATGGTGTTCGGGAGAGAAGGACGCGGATCGTCCGCATCCTGCGGCGGCAGCTCGATGCGGTAGCGGTTGCGGGTGTCGCTGCGCGTGCGCTCCATGTCCTTGAGACCCACCAGGGCCTCGCGGAATAGGCGCCCGGCAAGATTGAGCAGCCGGCCCTGCGCATCGGCCGGCAGGGCATCGGGGGAAATCCCGGCCCCCCGGCAGAAGGCCTCCAGCCCGGTGCGCACGTCCTCGAGTGCCATCGCGCCCGTTGCCGAGCGCGGGTCGCGCGCGACCGCCTCGGCCAGGCGTGCCATGCGCTGCGAGATCGATTCCGGGCTCTGCGGCTCGGCGCCGTTGTCCAAGAGCGGCGGCAGGGAGGCGGCCGGGGCCTCCGATGCACGCGCCAGGGCCCTGACGGAGCCGGAATTCACCTCCTGGCCGTAGGCCCCGACCGGCAGCACCGGATCCATGTCGATCACCGGGACCAGCAGCTCGGCCAGGTTCAGCTGTGCGCCGATGTCGCGGTCGCCGGCACGGCGCAGGGGGCGCAGGGCGTGGATGCTGGTCGGTACCGCCGGCAGCGGCTCCTCGGCGTCCTTGGCCGCCTCGAGTGCGGCGACGATGTGGTACTCGCCCATGCGCAGGACGTCCCCGTTGCCGAGGAGGTAGCCGCTCGAGCCACGCTTGGCCAGGGGCTCCATGTCATCGTTGACATAGACGCCATTGGTGCTCACATCCTGGAGGTAGAAATTGCCCTCGCGGAAGTGCACCCGGGCGTGGTGGGCAGAGAGGTAGCGCAGGGGGTCGGGCAGGACCCAGTCATTGTCGGCAGAGCGGCCGATGGTGCCGCCCTCGACTGAGAAAACGGCGCTGCTGCGATCGGCAAGCGCACGGCGCTGATCGCTGACGACACGCAGTCTGAGCATGGTTCCCCGACTCAAGGCCAATCCGTCCGTCCGCCAGCGGTTGCGAGCCCAATCAGGCGCGACAGGCTCCCCGGCGCGCCCGGACATATAATGTGGGGATCCAAGCTAGCAGCGAGCCCGGCCCGAACCATGGCAACGAGTCACATTTTCCGGATTATGTTCGTGAATCAGGGCAAGGTTTACGAGGTCTACGCCCGCAAGGTCAATCACGGGGAGCTGTTCGGGTTCATCGAGGTGGAAGAACTGGTGTTCGGGGAACGCTCCTCGGTCGTTCTCGACCCCAGCGAGGAGCGCATCAAGGGCGAATTTGCCGGCGTCAAGCGCACGTTCCTGCCCATGCACTCGGTGCTGCGCATCGACGAGGTCAAGAAGCAGGGCGTCAGCAAGATCACCGCGCTGGAGGGTGCGGCCAACGTCACCCAGTTCCCCATGCCCATGTTCTCGGCTCCGCCCAGCGAGAAGAAGTGAGCGCCGGTAGCATGCTGCAGATCCCGGGCGCGCCGGCTCTTTCCCCTTTCCGTCTTGCCAAGCTGCTCGAGCGCCTGCAGGCGCTGGATCCCGCGGTCGAGTCCGTGGACGCGCGCTTCATGCACTTCGCCGACGTCGCGCAGCCTCTGAGCGCCGCACAGGAAGGCGTACTGCGGCAGCTGCTCACCTACGGACCGCACCTTCCGGGAGGCAAGTGCGACGGGCAGAGTATCCTGGTCGTGCCGCGGCTCGGCACCATCTCGCCCTGGTCGAGCAAGGCCACCGACATCGCCCAGGTGTGCGGCCTCGCGGACGTGCGCCGCCTGGAGCGCGGCATCGAGTACCGGCTGCGCGCAGGCCGCGCGCTGGACGCCGCCGCCCTCGCGCGCCTGTCAGCCGTACTTTGTGACCGCATGACCGAGAGCGCGCTGCCCGAGGCGGCCGGCATCGCGCAGCTGTTCGCGCACGCGGCACCCCGGCCACTCGCGGCGATCTCGCTGGCCGGCGGCCGCGCGGCCCTGCAGGCGGCCGATGCGCGCCTGGGTCTTGCGCTGTCGGCGGACGAGATGGATTACCTGCTCGAGAGCTTCGCCAAGCTCGGCCGCGACCCGACGGACGTCGAGCTCATGATGTTTGCGCAGGCCAACTCCGAACACTGCCGACACAAGATCTTCAATGCCGAGTGGGTCATCGACGGCAAGCCTCGCTCCGAGTCGCTGTTTGCCATGATCCGCAACACGCACGCGCGAAGCCCCGGCGGAGTGCTCTCCGCCTACCGCGACAACGCGGCCGTCATCGAAGGCTCCGCCGGCAGGCGCTATTTCCCGGATCCGGCTTCGGGCATCTACGTGGCGAGTGCGGAGCCGATCGACATTCTCATCAAGGTCGAGACCCACAATCACCCGACCGCCATCTCGCCTTTCCCGGGAGCCGCCACCGGCTCGGGCGGCGAAATCCGCGACGAGGGTGCGACCGGGCGCGGCGCGAAGCCCAAGGCGGGCCTGACCGGGTTTTCGGTCTCGAACCTGCGCATCCCCGGGTACCTGCGCCCGTGGGAGCAGGAATTCGGGCGGCCGGGGCGCATCGCTTCGGCACTGGAGATCATGCTCGACGGCCCGATCGGCGCTGCCTCTTTCAACAACGAGTTCGGGCGCCCGGCCATCTGCGGCTACTTCCGCACCTTCGAGCAGCACGTTGCCGGTGACCTTCCGCAGCGCCTGCGCGGCTACCACAAGCCGATCATGATCGCCGGCGGCATGGGCAACGTGCGCCGTGCACACATCGAGAAGGCCGAGGTGCCACTGGGCGCGAAGATCGTGGTGCTGGGCGGCCCGGCGATGCTGATCGGCCTGGGAGGCGGCGCGGCCTCCTCGGTCGGCAGCGGTGGCTCCAGCGAGGACCTGGACTTCGCTTCGGTGCAGCGTGGCAACCCGGAGATGCAGCGGCGCGCGCAGGAGGTGATCGATTACTGCTGGTCGCTCGGGGCTGACAATCCCATCGCGCTGATCCACGACGTCGGTGCCGGCGGCCTGTCCAACGCTGTGCCCGAAGCGGTGGCGCACAGCGCCCGCGGTGCGCGCATCGACATGCGCAGCATTCCCAGTGCCGAGAGCGGCATGTCACCACTTGAGCTGTGGTGCAACGAGGCACAGGAGCGCTACGTGCTTGCACTGCGGCCGGAGGCGCTGGCTCGGTTCACGGAGGTGGCGCGGCGCGAGCGCTGCCCGGTCGCGGTGATCGGCGAGATCGACGCCTCGGGCCAGCTCACCGTTCTCGACCCGATGTTCAACAACGAACCGGTCGACATGCCGCTCGAGATCCTGCTCGGCAAGCCGCCGCGCCTCCGGCGCGAGGCGGCGAGCGTCGTGCCCTCCGGTCACGCACTGGACCTGTCCGCGATCCGCCTGGACGAGGCCGCCTACCGCGTGCTGCGCTTCCCGGCCGTCGCCGACAAGGGATTCCTCATCACCATCGGCGACCGGACGGTCGGCGGCCTCATCAGCCGCGACCAGCTGGTCGGTCCCTGGCAGGTGCCGGTGAGCGATGTCGCCGTCACGCTCGTGGATCATTACGGCAATGGCGGCGAGGCGATGGCGATGGGCGAGCGCAGCCCTGTGGCCGTGCTCAACGCGCCGGCCTCGGGGCGCCTGGCGGTCGCCGAGGCGATCACCAACATTCTCGCCGCGGACATAGAGTCGCTGTCGCAGGTGCGCCTGTCGGCCAACTGGATGGCCGCCTGCGGCGAGCCCGGCGAGGATGCGGCGCTCTACGAGACCGTGCACGCGGTCGGCAAGGAGCTGTGCCCGCAGCTGGGCATCGCCATACCGGTCGGCAAGGACTCGCTGTCCATGAAGACCGCGTGGCGGGACGGCGGCGTGGAGAAGAGCGTGGTCGCGCCGGTCTCGCTGGTGATCTCGGCGTTCGCACCGGTGCGCGACGTGCGCCGCACGGTCACGCCCGCCCTGGTGCTCGATGAGCGGCCGACCTCCTTGTGGCTGATCGACCTGAGCGCCGGCAAGAACCGGCTCGGCGGCTCGGCGCTGGCGCAGGTGTATGGCGAGCTCGGCGACGAGCCGGCGGACCTGGACGTGCCGTCCCGGCTCACGCAGCTTGCGGCCGCCCTCCGGGATCTGCGCGCGGAGGGCATGCTGCTCGCCTACCACGACCGCTCGGATGGCGGACTGTTTGCGACGCTGCTCGAGATGGCCTTTGCCGGACACTGCGGCCTGGATATCGCGCTGCCGGCCGCGCGCGGACCGGCGCTGGCCCAGCTTTTCAGCGAGGAGCCGGGCGTGGTCCTGCAGGTCATGGCCGGCTACGAGCCGCTGCTGGCGCAGATCCTCGAGCGCCACGGCCTGGGCGAGGCAGGCCTCTACCTCGGGGCGCCGAGCGCGGACCTGCGCGTGCAGATGCGCATCGGCGCGGTGGTGTTCGATGAGTCCTGGGTGGAACTGAAGCGCGCCTGGTCGGAGACTTCCTGGCGCATGCGCCGCCTGCGCGATGACCCGCAATGCGCGGACGAGGAGTTTGCCGCGGCCACCTCGGCGGATGACCCGGGCCTGAGCGTCGCCCTCAGCTTCGACCCCGAGGAGGACGTCGCGGCTCCCTACATCGCCCGTGGAGCGCGGCCGGCGGTTGCGATCCTGCGGGAACAGGGCGTCAACAGCCACGTCGAGACCGCGGCGGTGTTCGACCGTGCCGGCTTCACCGCCCACGACGTGCACATGACCGACCTTCTGAGCGGGCGCATCTCGCTGGCACAGTTCAAAGGCGTCGTCGCCTGCGGCGGCTTCTCCTACGGAGACGTACTCGGCGCCGGCGAGGGCTGGGCGAAGTCGATCCTGTTCCATCCCGCCGTGCGCGCGGAGTTCGAGGGCTTCTTCGCCCGCCGCGATGCCTTCGCATTCGGCATCTGCAACGGCTGCCAGATGTTCGCGGCGCTGAAGAGCATCATCCCGGGGACCAGCCACTGGCCGCGGTTCGTGAAGAACCGCAGCGAGCAGTACGAGGCGCGCTTCTCGCTGGTCGAGGTGCTCGATTCTCCGTCCGTGCTGTTCAGGGGCATGACCGGCTCGGTTCTGCCCATCGCGGTGGCGCACGGCGAGGGGCGCGCCGAGTTCGAGTCAGCGGTCGCTGCCGAGACCTGCATGAGGAGCGGTCTGGTGGGCCTGCGCTATGTGAACCACGATCGCACCGTGGCCGGCACCTACCCCGCCAATCCGAGCGGCACGCCCTTCGGCATTGCGGCACTGTCGAACGACGACGGGCGCATCACCATCAGCATGCCGCATCCGGAGCGCTCGTTCCGCTACGTACAGCACTCGTGGCGGCCACGCGGTGCCGGCGAGTACAGCGGCTGGATGCGCATCTTCCGCAACGCCCGGCGCTTCGTGGACTGAGCGCTCAGCTGGCCGAGGTAAGCGGCGTCACGTTGTCGGTGCCGGTCTCGTCGAGGAAGAAGCGGCGCACCATGATGGCCTGCTCCAGCTTGCCCTTGCGTACGTAGGCTTCGTACAGCAGGTCCTTGACGACCTCCAGCAGGATGCCTGCCTCGTAGCCATCCAGCAGCGGCGGGGCGGAGCGCGCATCGAACTCCGCTCCGAACAGCACGTTCTTCATCTTCGTGAAGATCTCGGGGGCGATGCTGACCAGGTCCCGCACGGCGTTGAGCTCATCGAACAGCCGCAGCCGGCCCGCCTCGCCGAGGTCGTTGAACATCGCCTGGGCGGCGCGCCGGCACATCGAGGCGAACGCGTTGAAGGCATTGTTGCTGAAGCAGTTGAGCGCCTCGCGGAAGAGAAGCTCCACATCCTCCGGGATGTAGGTGAAGCTGAACTTCTCTCGCGCGCGCTCCACTTCCGCGAACTGCGGCGACAGCTCGATGCGGGCGGCGCCATACATGCGCACCGTGTACCGCAGGAAGATCGGCGCGTGACAGGCATCGCACTGGTACACGATCCCCACCTGCTTGGGACGGTACAGCTGCAGGTCCTCGAAGCGCGGCACAGCGCTCACCGTGATGTGCGCGACCGCCTGGCAATGCGGGCACGTCACGACGAGGTTTTTCTCCAGATCGTGCTGCAGCCGGCTCGCTGAGTCGATGTACAGGGACATAGCAGTTCTGGCGTCGGCGGCTCGTAGTTCTTATGCCCCGCACCCGTCCTTATCGTACCCCAGCGCCCGCTCTCACAGCGCGCTCAGCGTGGGGCACGGCGCCGGTGCCACGTTATGTAACAGGTCGCCCCTGGCGCGCGAAGGCGAGTATGTGCTCTGCGAGCGTTGCGTACTCGCCGCCAAAGTGATGCCCGCTGCCGACCTGTTCGCGTGTCGCCAGGCCGACCGGCAGGCGCGGGCAGATCGAGTCCTTCTCGCCTTCCCCGTACAGGCACAGGATCGGCAGGTGCGCGATCCGGCCGAGCTCAGGCTGCGTGGCGGGGCCGGCATCGTCACCACCTACCCAGTCGCTCACGCGTACCTCGAAGGAAGCGTTGGCATCGATCCCCAGCAGGTTCACGCTTACCACGTGCTCGAGCAGATCGGGGGGCAGGCGGTTGACCACGAAGGGCAACACGTCTGCGCCGAAGGAGTAGCCCACCAGCAGCACCTGCTGCTTGTTCCAGGCGCTCAGATAGTGCCGCAGGATGCGGGCCACGTCCTGGGCGGTCTGCTCCGGCGTGCGCGGGCTCCAGAAATACTTCAATGAGTTCAGTCCGACGGTCGGCACGCCACCGGCGGCAAGCCGTGCGGCCAGCTCCTGGTCCAGGCCTGCCCAGCCGCCGTCTCCCGTCAGCAGCAGAGCAAACTGGGAGGAGTTGCCGCTCGCGTGCACTTCCTGCAACGGCAGGTCGCCAATCTCCGGCGCGGAAGCCGTTGCAGGCTCGGGACGAGCGCTCAGGCGTGCGTACGCCTGCCTGAACTGCGGCATCCAGTTCCTTTCCACGGAGAAACCGTGCCCGACGCCGGGCAGGCTCACGATCTGGCCGTTAGCCACTTTCGCGGCGAACACCGCGGCCGCCTGGGGGTTGCAGACCTCGTCCTTCTGTCCCTGCAAGGCGATCCACGGCTGCCGCAGCCCGCCGGCCGGCTCGAAGACCAGCTCCTGCTGCTTGTTGGTGCTGTAGCGCAGCCCGGCTCCCGGGCACAGGCTCACCCCGACGAAGTCCTGGTCGGCGCAGAACCCGAGGCTCAACGCACCGGCGAAAGTGCCCGGCGGCGACTGGACCAGCGTTGCATAGGCGACGGTGGCGCCGGAGGAGTAGCCCACCAGCACCGGCACCAGGTAGTCCCGCAGACCGATCTGCTTCTGGACCTGGTGGCTCAGGGTCTCGAAGTCCGCGGCGATCATTTGGCAGGGCGCAGAGCCACGAGCAGCGACCTTGCCGAGGCTCGAGAAGTAGTTACGGATGTCGATACCGATCACCACGGCCCCGTCCTGGCTCAGTGCGCGCGCCATGTTGATGACGCCGAGCTCCCAGCCACCGTCCCCCGAGAGAAAGATCGCTACGCTCTGGGGATGACCCGCCGGCAGGTAGACCGCGACCGTGCCGAAGCGGCCGGCGGACAGGTGGCGGGTCGCACCATCGTCCGGCTTGCTGGTCGCAGGCTTGGGCGATTTGGGCTGGTGCTGCGCGTCGGGCTTCGCCGCCGCCTCTGTGCCGCGGGTGCCGGCCGGCACGACCAGGATTCCAGTGAGCAGCAGGCTCCAGAGCAGGCGCATGGGCATCGTGGTCATCTTGCGAAGAGCTCCTTCATGCCACCGGCGATGAGCACCGATACATCCACCAGTACCCGCGGCAGCGCCATGCCGCCGCGCGCGACCAGGTAGCGCGGCTCCCAAACGGGGTCAAACTTCATCTTGTAGCGGCGCAGTCCCTCGAAGTTATAGAAGTGCTCGCCGTGGCGGAAAATGAAGTTCCCCACCTTGTGCCAGGCCGGCGCGAGCGGATGTGCCTCGAGCCCGGACAGCGGCGCCATGCCGAGATTGAACCAGCGATATCCCTGGGCACGTCCCCACAGCATCAGCTCGATGAACAGGTAATCCATCGCGCCCTTGGGTGCCTGCGGGTCAAAGCGCATCAGGTCGACTGAAAGTTCCGCCTTGGTGCCGGTGGTCCAGAGGTTCGCGAAAGCCACCGGCGCCCCCTGCGCCTTGACCACGGCGACCGGGAACTGCCGCAGGTACTTCGGCGAGAACGCGCCGACTGAGAAGCGCTTCTCGCCGGTCGACTTGCTGGTGAGCCAGGCGTCGGAGATTTTCTCCAGGGACGGCATGAGCGGCTCGAGTTCCGCGGGCGCCACCACCGCGAAGCTTGCCCCGTCGCGCTGTGCTCGCTTGTGCGCCTGGCGCAGGTCGGCGCGCGCGGGGCCCTCGAGCGCGAAGCCGTCCAGCGGCACGCGTGCTTCCTCGCCGACCTTGAGGGCGGCCAGGCCGAGATCGACATAAAGGCCAAGCCGCTCGCCGCACACTTGGTAGAACACGGTCTGGCCGCCGTGGTGGTCGGAAATCTCACGCAGGCGCCACACCAGTTCCTCCGCGCCCGCCTGCGAGCCGACCGGATCGCCCAGCGCGATCCAGCTGCGGCCGGCGATCTGGTACATCACGAAGGCGTCGCCCGCATCGCTGAACAGCAGGCGCTTGTCCCCGGTGAGCGCGGCATTGGGCAGCGTGAGATCCGAGCCGGCGATGAGCGGCCGGGCTCGTGCCAGTTCCTCTTCGCCAGCCACGGCGGGTTCGGGGCGCGCCGGCCGCAGCATGTTGAGCAGCAGGTAGGTACTGCCCAGCACGATGACCGCCAGCATCGCCCGCAACATGCGCGGGGCGTTGCCGTGTAGGGCGAAGGTCCACCACAGCTCGTCCGAATAATCGATGTGTCGGTAGGAGATGACGCCGATCCAGACTGCCATCGCGACCACGCCCACGATGCTGACCACCCAAGCCGGCGTGAGCGGCTCGGACAGAATCGCCGTGGGGCGGTAGAAGGCGCGCCGGCCGAGCATGAGGACGCCCAGCACCAGGCCCAGCAAGCAGGCTTCCTCGAAGTCCAGCCCTTTCAGCAGCGAGGCGAACATGCCCGCCACCAGCAGCCATACCGAGATGTGGTAGGCGGCATGCACGCGCCTGAAAAGGGCACGGGAGAGCACCAGCAGTCCGATCCCCACGATGCTGCCGACCAGGTGCGAGGCTTCCAGCACCGCCAGCGGCAGCACCCGATCCAGGAAGGCGAGCCGCTCCTCGACCGCCGGCGTGGCGCCCGAGAACAGCAGCAGTGCCCCCGCCAGGAAGGTGAGTGCGCCGGCGATCTGCGGGATGACCGGCGCGACGTAGATGCTCGCCAGCTCGCGGGCCCGTGCGAGGCGGCCGCGCTGCGCGGCCAGTTCCTTGGAGGCGAACAGCAGGCTGCCAAAGATCAGCGGCACACCGTAGTAGATCGCGCGGTAGGCGAGCAGGGCGCCCACCAGCGCCTCGGTGGGCACCTCGGGAATGGTGTAGACGATCACCGCCTCGAACACGCCCAGGCCGCCCGGGACGTGGCTGATGATGCCGACGATCACCGCCGCAGCGTAGATGCCGATGAAGGCGACGAAGGTGTCGTTGGCGCCCGGTGGCAGCAGCGACCACAGCACGGCGCTCGAGAGGCACAGGTCGAGCACCGCCAGCGCGAGTTGCGGTATGGCGATGCGCGGGCCGGGAGGGCGCAGCGCCCAGCCGCGGAACTCGATCGTCGTGCGCGCGAAACATGCCCACAGGGCGTAGGCGCCGACGCCACACAGCACCAGGGTCCCGACCAGCAGCGCCCAGTGCGGATCCAGGTGGAGGATGCGAGCCGCGTGCTGCGGGGTAGCCAGCAGCGAGACGCCCAGTACCGTCGACAGCCCCAGCCCGAACGACAGGCTGCAGAAAGCGGTGACGGTGGCGACGTCGATGGCCGTGATGCCGGCCGTCACGTACAGGCGGAAGCGGATCGCTGCGCTGGTGAACACCGCGAAGCCGAGCGCGTGGCTGAAGGAATAGGCGATGAACGAGGTGAACAGGATGCGGCTGTAGGCGATGACACGGCGCAGGTAGCGCATCGCCAGGAACTCGTATGTTGTCAGCAGCCAGTAGCTCAGGGCGGTGAAGCCCAGCGCCGCCATGATCTGCCGTCGCGGAATCGAGTGCAGGTGGGCGATGACGCTCCTGACGTGCAGGTGCTTGAGCTGGTGGTGCAGGATCAGCCCCACCGCTGCAAACACCAGCAGCGCCAGGAGCGGGCCCACCCAGCGCCATAGCGTGCCCGGTTCCGCCGATGCCGCTTTCGTGGGGAGTGCCAAGCAGGCTCCGCTTCAGCGCGTCAGCGGCTTGTACCTGATGCGGTGCGGCTGCGCGGCATCCTCGCCCTTGCGGCGCTTGAAGTCTTCGGTGTACTCCTGATAGTTGCCCTCGTACCAGACCACCTGCGAATCGCCCTCGAAGGCGAGGATGTGCGTGGCAATGCGATCGAGGAACCAGCGGTCGTGCGAAATCACCACGGCACAGCCGGGAAAGTTCAGCAGCGCCTCCTCGAGTGCGCGCAGCGTTTCCACGTCCAGGTCGTTGGTGGGCTCGTCGAGCAGCAACACGTTGCCGCCCGAGCGCAGCACCTTGGCGAGGTGAACGCGATTGCGCTCACCGCCCGAGAGCTCGCCGATGGTTTGCTGCTGCTGGGTGCCCTTGAAATTGAAGCGGCCGACGTAGCCCCGCGATGGCGTCTCGTAGTTGCCGACCTTGATCATGTCGAGGCCGCCGGAGATCTCCTGCCAGACAGTTTTCTTGTCATCGAGCGCCTGGCGCGACTGGTCGACGTAGGCGAGTTTCACACTCGGTCCGATGCGGATCTCGCCCGCATCGGGCTTCTCGGTGCCGATCAGCATGCGGAACAGCGTGGTCTTGCCCGCGCCGTTGGGCCCGATGATGCCGACGATGCCGCCGGGGGGCAGATTGAACGAGAGCTTGTCGATCAGCAGGCGATCGCCGTACCCCTTGCGCAGACCCTCGGCGGCGATGACCAGGTCCCCGAGCCGCTCCCCGGGCGGTATGTAGATCTCGTTGGTCTCGTTGCGTTCCTGGAACTCGCGCGACGCGAGTTCCTCATAGCGCTGCAGGCGCGCCTTGCTTTTCGCCTGCCGTGCCTTGGGGTTCTGGCGGACCCACTCGAGCTCATGGGCGAGGGTCTTGCGCAGCGCTTCGCGCTCGCGTTCCTCCAGCTGCAGGCGCTTTTCCTTCTGCTCCAGCCAGGAAGAGTAGTTGCCGTGCCAGGGGATGCCGTATCCGCGGTCGAGCTCGAGAATCCACTCGGCGACGTTGTCCAGGAAGTAACGGTCGTGGGTGACCGCGATCACCGTGCTGGGATACTCCTCGAGGTAACGCTCCAGCCAGGTGATCGATTCCGCGTCGAGGTGGTTGGTTGGCTCGTCCAAAAGCAGCATGTCCGGTGCGGACAACAGAAGCCGGCACAGGGCCACGCGTCGCTTTTCGCCGCCGGAGAGCGTGGCAATGCTGGCATCCCACGCCGGCAGGCGCAGCGCATCCGCCGCGATCTCGAGCTTGCGCTCCAGTTCCCAGCCGCCGGCCGCGTCGATCGCATCCTGCAGCTGCGCCTGCCGCGCCAGCAGCGCGTTCATCTGCTCGTCGTCCATCGGCTCCGCGAACTTGTCGCTGATGGCGTTGAATTCCTCGACCTGCCGGAACGTCTCGCCGACACCCTCCATGACATTGGCGCGGACGTCCTTGGACTCGTCCAGCAGCGGTTCCTGCGGCAGGAAGCCGATGCGGATGCCGCTCTGCGGTCGTGCCTCGCCGTCGAAGCTGGTGTCGAGTCCTGCCATTATCCTCAGCAGCGTGGACTTTCCGGAGCCGTTCAGGCCCAGAACGCCGATCTTGGCGCCCGGAAAGAAAGAAAGGCTGATGTCGCGCAGGATGACCCGCTTGGGCGGGACCGTCTTGGAAACGCGATTCATCGTGTAGATGTACTGGGCCATGCCGATCCGTCGCTGCAGTAGGTGCCGGACAGGATTATCGTTGGTCCGGCCGCCGATGGCGATGCCTGCTGCCGCAGGCGGCAGGCCAGCCGAGCTGTGCTAGGCTCGGGGCGAAGGGGACGCAACGTAAAGACGAGCACCCACACACCGGCGGTTGCAGTCGTGGCCAGCGACCGGCTGCCCCGCTACGGCTTTCCTGACGGGCATCCTTTCGGGGCGGACCGGCACGGCGCCTTTGCGCGAGAGTTTGCCGTCCGTGGTCTGGCGCGGCGCGTAAAGCTGCTCGAGCCGCGCACTGCCTCCGAGGAGGAGCTGCGCTCGTTCCACAGCCCGGAGTACCTGGAGTTTGTGCGCGAGCGCTCGACCGCGGGCAGCGGGTTCCTCGATGGCGGCGACACGCCGGCGTTCCGCGGCTGCTACGAGGCAGCCGCGGGGGTCGTGGGCGCCACCCTGAGTGCCATGGAAGCGATCCTGCGCGGTGACTGCCGGCGGGCGTTCGTGCCGATCGCCGGGCTGCACCACGCCGCGCGTGATCGCGCGGCGGGCTTCTGCGTGTTCAACGACTGCGGCGTCGCCATCGAGATGCTCAAGCGGCGCGGCATCCAGCGCATTGCGTACGTTGACATCGACGCCCACCATGGTGATGGCGTGTTCTATGCCTTCGAGGACGATGCGGGGGTCGTGTTTGCCGACCTGCATGAGGACGGGCGTTATCTCTATCCCGGCACCGGTGCCACCGAGGAGACTGGACGCGGTCTTGCCGCCGGCACTAAGCTGAATCTGCCTCTGCCGCCGGGTGCGGACGATACGGTGTTCGCCATGTTCTGGCCTCAGGTCACGGCGCACCTGGACCGGTTCGACCCCGAGTTCATCATCCTGCAGTGCGGTGCCGACAGCCTGGAGGGCGATCCCATCACCCACCTGCGGCTGACTGCGGAATCGCACGGCCGGGCCGCCCGCGAGCTGAGCGAGCGGGCCGAGAGCTACGGCCACGGCCGCGTGCTGGCCCTCGGCGGCGGCGGCTACAACCGCGCCAATCTGGCCCGGGCCTGGAATACCGTGGTCGAGAACCTCTTCTAGGACAGCCCGGGCGCCCTTTCGCCCGCTGTCGGGAAGCTTCCGCCCCCACGCCGGCCGGCGACAACAGCGCCGCGCGGGTCGTTTAGGTACAATCCGCGGCCCCCCCAAACCACTTACCCGCAAGGCGAAACTGGCCATGTTCCGGACGACGATGAAGATCGAGGGCTTTGATTCCGAGCTGGCGCGCGCCATCGAAGGCGAGCGGCATCGGCAGGAAGATCACGTCGAACTCATCGCCTCGGAAAACTACGCCAGCCCGCGAGTGCTCGAGGCCCAGGGTTCGGTTCTTACCAACAAGTACGCCGAGGGTTATCCGGGCAAGCGCTACTACGGTGGTTGCGAGTTCGTGGACGTGGCCGAGCAGCTGGCGATCGACCGGGCCAAGAAGCTCTTCGGCGCCGACTACGCCAACGTGCAGCCGCACTCCGGCTCGCAGGCCAACGCCGCCGCCTACTTCGCGCTAGTACAGCCGGGCGACCCCATCCTCGGCATGAGCCTGGACCACGGCGGCCACCTCACGCATGGCGCCAAGGTCAACTTCTCCGGCAAGTTCTTCAAGGCAGCGCAGTACGGCATCCGCCCCGACACCGGCGAGATTGACTACGAACAGGTGCAGAAGCTCGCCGAGGAGCATCGGCCCAAGATGATCATCGCGGGCTTCTCTGCCTACTCGCGCACGGTGGACTGGGCGCGCTTCGCGGCGATCGCCAAGAGCGTCGGCGCCTACTTCGTGGTGGACATGGCTCACGTCGCAGGCCTGGTCGCCGCTGGCGTCTATCCGAGCCCCATCGCGCACGCGGACGTGGTCACGACCACCACGCACAAGACACTGCGTGGGCCGCGCGGCGGCTTGATCCTCGCGCGTGCGAACGACGAGATCACCAAGAAGCTCAACTCGTTGGTCTTTCCCGGCACGCAGGGAGGGCCGCTCATGCACGTCATCGCCGCCAAGGCGGTCGCGCTCCTGGAGGCGCTGCAGCCGGAGTTCCGCGAGTACCAGAAGCAAGTGGTGGCGAACGCGCGTGCGATGGCGGCGCGACTCGCCAAGAACGGCTACCAGATCGTTTCCGGCGGAACGGACAACCACCTCTTCTTGCTCAGCCTTGCCGATCGCAACATCACCGGCAAGGATGCCGATGCCGCGCTCGGGCGCGCCAACATCACGGTAAACAAGAACGCGGTGCCGAACGATCCGCGGCCGCCGATGGTCACGAGCGGCCTGCGCCTGGGGACTCCGGCCTCGACGACGCGCGGCTTCAAACAGGCCGAGATCGAGCTGGTGGCGGACTTCATTACGCAGGTGCTCGATGCCGAGGGTGCCGATGCCGCCATCGAGCGGGTGCGCCCGCAGGTGATCGAGCTGTGCCGTCGGTTCCCGGTCTACGGGCCGTAGCAGGAGGGCAGGCGCCGCATGCATTGCCCGTTTTGCGGCCACGAAGAGACCAAGGTGAACGACTCGCGGCTGGCGGGCGAGGGTCGGCAGATACGTCGACGCCGGGAATGCCTCAAGTGCCAGGAGCGCTTCACCACGTTCGAGACCGCCGAGCTGGTCATGCCGCAGGTCATCAAGGGCGATCGCGGCCGCGAAGCATTTGACGAAGGCAAGGTGCGCGCCGGCTTGCACAAGGCGCTCGAAAAACGCCCGGTCTCGCAGGAGCAGATCGACGAGGCGCTGAGCCGCATCGTGCACAAGGTACGCAGCCTCGGCGATCGTGAGGTGTCCTCGCGCGCCATTGGTGAGTTGGTCATGGAAGAGCTGCGCCACCTCGACGAGGTGGCGTACGTGCGCTTCGCCTCCGTGTACAGGCATTTCGAGGACGTCGAGGCGTTCCACGAGGAAATCCAGAGGCTGCGCAACGCGCGGCCGGCTCCAGCTGCCGTCCATCGTGGTCACAAGCGCGATGCCACGCGCATTCCGAATCGCGAGCAGCTGCCGCTGCTGCCTCAGGACGAGACGCCGGACACTCCGGAAAAATCCGGCAGCCGAGGGACTAAATGAAGGTTTCGCGGGGTCTGTCAGCGCATGTTCTCTGACTTCGATCGCACCGCCATGCAGCGCGCGCTGGCACTGGCTGCGCGCGGCCTGCAGACGACCGACCCGAATCCGCGCGTCGGCTGCGTCATCGCCCGCGGCGAGCGCATCGTCGGTGAAGGCTGGCACGAGCGGGCCGGCGAGCCGCATGCAGAAGTCGGCGCGCTGCGTGCCGCAGGCAACAACGCCATCGGTGCCACCGTTTACGTCACGCTCGAGCCTTGCTCCCATCAGGGCCGCACCGCGCCGTGCGCAATGGCGCTCACCGCGTCGCGCGTCGCGCGCGTGGTCTATGCCATCGCCGATCCCAACCCGCTGGTGAATGGCCGCGGCGCTGCTGCCTTGCGCGAGGCGGGTATCACCGTCGAGTCCGGCCTCCTCGAGGAGGAGGCGCGCGAGCTCAACGCCGGTTTCGTCAAGCGCATGCAGATCGGGCGGCCGTTCGTGCGCGTGAAGCTGGCGATGAGCCTGGACGGGCGCACCGCCCTGGCCAATGGCCAGAGCCGGTGGATTACCGGTGAGCTGGCCCGACAGGACGTGCATGCCTGGCGCGCGCGCAGTTCCGTGATCCTCACCGGCGTGGACACCGTGATTGGCGACGACCCGCGCCTTGACGTGCGGCTGTCCACCGCGCCTGGCAGCGCGGCGGGCCGCCAGCCGTTGCGCGTGGTACTCGATTCGCGCCTGCGCACGCCGCCGACCGCGCAAACGCTCGGGGTGGGCGGCGAAGTGCTCATCCTCACCGGGCTTGCCGGGCTGGACGAGGCGCGGGCAGCGGAACTGAGCGCTCGCGGCGCGCGCGTCGAGACGCTGCCGCTGATCGGTGGCCGGCTGGACCTTGCCGCGGTGCTCGATCGCCTGGGCGAGCTCGAGGCGAACGAGGTCTTCGTCGAAGCCGGTGCGACCCTGGCCGGTGCGCTGCTGCAGCAGCAGCTGGTCGACGAGCTGCTGGTATACGCCGCGCCGCGGCTGCTGGGCCCAGGGGCGCGGGCGCTGGTCCAGCTGCCAGAACTCACCGCGCTCGCGCAGGCGCCGGGCTTTTCGTTCCTCGAGGCGACCCCGGTGGGTGAGGACCTGCGGCTGCGTCTCCGGCCGTCGTCCGGAGCATAGGGAGCGCGGATGTTTACCGGCATCGTTCAGGACGTCGGTCACGTCGTCAGCGTGGAGACTCGTGGCGGCGACGTGCGCTTGGTAATCGCCTGTGAACGCCTGGACCTCGCGCGTGCCCAACTGGGAGACAGCATCTGCGTGCAGGGTTGTTGCCTGACGGCCACCGAGATCAGCGGCAGCACCTTCGCCGCCGATGTGTCGCGCGAGACGCTCAGCCTCACGACGCTGGGGGAGTTTCGCGCCGGAACCCGCGTCAACCTCGAGCCGGCCCTGCGCGCCGGGGACGCGCTCGGCGGTCACCTAGTCTCCGGCCACGTCGACGGCGTAGCCCAGGTGCGCGGCATCAGCGCCGATGGCCGCTCCACCCGCGTCGTGATCGGGGTGCCGGCCGCCCTGGCGCGTTATCTTGCGGCCAAGGGGTCGGTCGCCGTCGACGGCGTCAGCCTCACCATCAACGAGGTCGGGGCGGACGGTTTTGGCGTCAACCTCATCCCGCACACCCAGTCGGTGACCACCCTGGGAGAGCTGAGTGTCGGAAGGCGCGTGAACCTGGAGATCGACCAAGTGGCCCGCTACGTGGCGCGGCTCCTGGCCGTGCCGGAGCGCCAATGAGGCCTCAGCACACCCTGTCGCTGGCCATCGTGCGCAGGCGCTCGCGCCTGTGGCTGGGGGCGGTCCTGCCCGCGCTGGTGCTGCGTGCACTCATCCCCTTCGGTTTCATGCCGGTCGCCGGCCATGCGGGGCTGGCCATGGAGCTGTGCCCCGGGGCGGCGGCGATGGCCACGGGCGGACACCACCACCACGGCGCACCTGCGGCCGACTCTGCGCATGCGCTGTGTATCTTCGCCGCCGGCGCCGCGCCGGCGCTCGTGCCGGTCGTCATTGATTCGCCGCTCACAGCCTGCTGCGCGGCGACGGCTCCTGAAGCGCGCGAAGCCGTGCTGCGCCTGCCCTCGATCCAGCGCGCGCAGAGCGCGCGAGCACCTCCCTCGTCGGTCTGAGTCTGCTTTCGATGGGCGCTGCCTGCGCCCGGCCAGACCGGACTTCTTCAGCGAATGCATGGCTGCGACGCGCTGCCTGCAGTCGGCAGGAACGATGAGAGAGACAATCAATGGACGCTTCCATTCACCGCGACCGAGGGTCGCGGGACGGGCGCGCGCTTGCTGCGCGCGTCCCCTTGTGGGCGGCGCTCGCGGGCGCCGGCCTTCTCGGCGGACTACCCCCGGCGGTGCGTGCGTGCGCCAGCTGCGGTTGCACGCTCAGTGCCGATGCGGCGATGGGCTACTCAGCCAACGCGGGCTGGAACCTCAGCATCGAATACGACTACATCCACCAGGACCAGTTGCGCAGCGGCACCCAGGCCGTCAGCACGGTTCCCGATGGCACGGAGCTGGAACGCGAAACGCTGAACCGGTACGTGACCGCCGGACTGAGCTACAGCCCGAACGGCATATGGAACTTCCAGCTGCTGGTCCCGTACGTGATGCGCACGCACTCCACTTACGGTGAGTACGATTCCACCCAGCCGTTGCCGGAGCTGAGCAGCTCGCGCAGCTCAAGCGTCGGCGACATCCGGCTGATCACCAGCTACCAGGGGTTTCTTCCCACGCACAACCTCGGCGTGCAGCTGGGCCTGAAGCTGCCGACCGGTCGCTACGGCACCGCGGTGGAGTTCTCCGCGGGGCCACTGGCGGGGGAGCCACTGGACGCAAGCCTGCAGCCGGGGACGGGTAGCACCGACATCATCGTCGGCGCCTACTACTATCGGCCCATCAGCCAGGACTTCGATTTCTTCGTCAACGGCCAGTTCCAGAGCGCGGTCAGCCACCGCATGGACCAGCCGGGCAACGACTTCCGTCCGGGCAACGCCACGACACTCAGCACAGGGCTGCGCCTCGAGCGCAATCCCGCCTGGGTGCCGCAGCTGCAGCTGAACTTCCTGCACAAGTCCCAGGATCAGGGTGCGCTCGCGGATGTGCAGAACACCGCCGGCACCGTGCTTTACCTGAGTCCGGGGCTCACCGGCCGGGTGAGCGACAGGCTGCACCTCTTTGGCTTCGTGCAGGTGCCGGTGTACAGCAACCTGTACGGCTATCAGCTGTTCCCGCGCTACACAGTCAGTGTCGGAGCGAGCTATGCGTTCTGAGGCACCAGTGCAGCCGGCGCGCCGCGCGCTGCTGCGGGGCGCACTGGCGTGTTGCATCGCCGGTGCAGCGCTGCCGCCGCGGTCGGCGCGCGCCAATGACGTGCGGGTCGGCGGCCCGGCACCGCCGGCCACGCTCGTGACCCTGGATGGGGAGCGCATCGCCACCGCCGACCTTGCAGGCCAGGTGGTGATACTCACTTTCTGGGCGACCTGGTGCGAGCCCTGCCGCGCGGAGCTGCCGCTGTTGTCGCAGTACGCGCAGCGCCATGCCGCGCAGGGCCTGCGTGTCCTGGGGTTCGGCCTGGACACGCCCGACAGGCTTGCCGAGGTGCGCGCGATTGCCGCAGGCCTGAGCTTTCCGGTCGGGCTCCTTGCCAACTCCAGCGCGCAGGGTTACGGGCGCATCTGGCGTTTGCCGGTGAACTTCGTGATCGACCGAACGGGGCGCCTGGTCATGGACGGCTGGAAGGAAAAGGCCCCCAGCTGGACCCCGGAGCGGCTGGAACAAGTCGTCACGCCGCTTCTGGGGTAGCCGGCTCGGCGAGGCTCCGTTAGCTGCCCCGTCGCAGGTATACTGCTCTGCCGTCCCAGACGAACCTGCGCCCATGTCAAAAGTGCTCCCCATGCCCGGCAAACCCGGGAACACGCCAATTCGCGGAGCCACCTTCAGCCCGGTTGATGAGATCGTCGCGGAGATGAAGGCCGGGCGCATGGTGATCATCCTGGATGACGAGGACCGCGAAAACGAAGGCGACCTGATCATGGCCGCCGAGCATGCGACGCCCGAGGCGGTCGCGTTCATGATCCGCTACACCAGCGGGATCATCTGCGTACCCATGCTCGAGGATGAGCTTGCCCGCCTCGAGCTGCCGCAGATGGTGCCGGTCAACAGCGAGTCGCATCGCACCGCCTTCACCGTTTCGGTCGACCTGCGGGCCGGGACTACGACGGGCGTGTCCTCCGCGGACCGCGCGGCCACCATTCGTGCGCTGGCGGATGCTTCCACGCAGGCGGCTGACTTCGCGCGTCCGGGCCACATCTTTCCGCTGCGGGCACGCCGCGGCGGCGTGCTGGTGCGGGCCGGGCACACCGAGGCGGCGGTGGACCTGTGCCGCCTGGCGGGTCTGAAGCCCGCCGGGGTGCTGTGCGAGATCATGAACGACGACGGCAGCATGGCGCGGCGGCCGCAGCTGCAGGAATTCGCGCAGCAGCACAACCTCAAGATGGGCACCATCGCGGAGCTCATCCGCCACCGCTTGCGCACCGAGCGCTCCGTCGAGCGGCTGTCCGAGCAGACCGTGCGTACCGAGCTCGGCGAATTCCGCCTCTACGCCTACCAGGACAACGTCAGCATGGAGGTGCACCTGGCACTCGCGCATGGCCGCCTCGATGGGCCGCAGGCGCCCCTGGTACGCGTGCACCTGTCCGATACCCTGCACGACCTGTTCGGCGTGCAGGGTGCGGGACGCACCTGGACACTGCGCGCCGCCATGAAGCGCATCATCGATGCGGGCAGCGGCGTGGTGGTCGTATTGCGCCAGCAGGAGTCCCCGCGCGAGCTCGCGGACGCGGTGCGCTCCTTTGCTGCGGCCGTCGCGCCGGCAGCCACCACCGCCAGCGAAAGCACCGCGACCGAGGCCGAAGGCGCGGTGCTGCGCACCTTCGGCACCGGCGCACAAATCCTCAAGGATCTTGGCGTCAAGCGCATGCGCGTGCTGTCGGCACCCAAGCAGATGCACGGGATCTCGGCCTTCGGGCTCGAAGTCGAAGGATACGTTGGGGAAGAGGGGTGACCCGCCCCGAGGTGAGCGAGAGCGAGGCCAGCGCACGCGGTCGCAAGGTCGCGATCGTCGCGGCGCGCTTCAACGACTTCATCGTCGCAAGCCTGCTGAAGGGTGCGCAGGCCTCCTGGGAGCAGCGCGGCGGCAGCGCGGCCGACCTGCAGGTGGTGCGCGTGCCGGGCGCGTTCGAGCTGCCGGTGGTCGCGCGCAAGCTCGCTACGGGCGGCGGCTACGATGCCATCGTGGCCCTGGGCTGCGTCATCCGCGGCGACACGCCGCACTTTGATTTCGTCGCCGGCGAATGTGCCCGCGGTCTGCAGCAGGTCAACCTCGACAGCGGCGTGCCGGTGATATTCGGCGTGCTCACGGTCGAGACCGTGGACCAGGCGCTGGAGCGGGCTGCGGTCAGCGCGATGAACAAGGGCGGGGAGTCGATGGATTGCGCCATCGAAATGGCGGCCGTCATGGCCAGGCTGTGAGGCAGGCGTGGTGAGCGGGGCGCGGACACAGGCGTACAGCGGCAACCGCAGCGTTGCCCGCAAGCTTGCGCTGCAGGCGCTGTACCGCTGGCAGCTCAATGCTGGGCCCTGGCAGGACCTGGTGCAGGAATTCGGCGACGCCGAGGACATGCCGAAGGCCGACCGCGAGTACTTCCGCGCCCTGGTCGAGGGCGTATGGCATGCGCGCGAGGCACTGGATGCACGCCTGGCCGCGCTCGCAGATCGCGCCCCCGACCTGCTCGACCCGATCGAGCACGCGATCCTCCTGGTGGGGCTGTTTGAGCTCACCTCGCGGCTGGAGGTGCCGTATCGGGTGGCGATCAACGAGGCGGTGAGCCTGGCCAAGCGCTTCGGGGCCACCGACGGCCACAAGTTCGTGAACGCCATCCTCGATCGCGCCGCGCGCGAGCTGCGTCCGGCAGAGCACTGAGGGGGCGCCGCGTCGTGGCGCTGTCCGAGACCGGTCTCATTGAACGCTACTTCCGCGGCTGCGGGGCACAGCGTGCCGACGTGGCGCTCGGCATCGGCGACGATGCGGCGCTCCTCCGGGTCGCGCCCGGGCATGAGCTGGTTGCGGCCACCGACACGCTGGTCGCCGGGGTGCACTTCCCGCACGGCTGCCCCGCCCATTCCATCGGCCATCGCGCGCTCGCGGTGAATCTGAGCGACGTTGCCGCCATGGGGGCGCAGCCCCTGTGGGCGCTGCTGGCACTGACGCTGCCCGAGGTGGACGAGACCTGGCTCGAGGGCTTCGCAGCCGGCCTGGGCGGCCTGGCGCGTCAGCATGGGGTCGCGCTGGTGGGCGGGGACACCACCCGCGGACCCCTGACCGTCACGGTGCAGGTACTCGGGCAGGTTGCGGCGGGGACCGCCTTGCGCCGCAGCGGCGCGCGACCCGGTGACACGTTGTTCGTCTCCGGCACGCCAGGGGATGCCGCGGCCGGACTGGCGCTCGAGCAGTCACGGCTGCAGGCACCGCCCGAGGCGGCCGCCTACCTGCGCGCGCGCTTCCTGCTGCCCACGCCGCGCCTGGCGCTCGGTGAACGGCTGCGCGAATACGCAAGCGCCTGCATCGATGTTTCGGACGGACTGCTCGGCGATGCGGGCAAACTCGCCCAGGCCAGCGGCGTTGCTGCGCAGGTGGAGTACGAGGCACTGCCGGTATCTGCATCCCTGCAAGCCGCGGTGGGCGATGAGCGCGCACGCCAGCTCGCCCTGAGCGGCGGCGATGACTACGAGCTGTGCTTTGCAGTCTCGCCGGAGCGCGTGCCGCAGCTGGAATCCGCGCTGCCGCGCGCGGTCTGGGGCTACACGCGCATCGGCACGCTGAGCGTCGGCAGCGGCACCACGGTCACCCGCGCGGGTACTGTGATGGAGTTCTCGCATTCCGGTTACCAGCACTTCTCGTAGCGGCTGAGCCGCGGCTGCGAGCCGCATCGCGGGCCACCGCCCGGATGCGTGAGGGTTGCGTCACAGTCCGGCGCTGCCGCCAGACTTATCCTGCGACGAAGTATTGTCCGCACGCCGCCCATGTCCTCATCGGCCCCGAAAACCATGCCCTCCGCGAAGCCTGTCGCGCACATGCCGGACAAGATCGGCAAGTACGTCGTCATCCGCGAAGTGGGCCGCGGCAGTACCGGTGTCGTCTACCTCTCGCACGATGCCTACTACGGGCGCGACGTTGCCATCAAGGTGTACAACATGGACACCGGCGGCGACGAGGAGCGGGCGCGCATCGCGCGCAAGATGTTCCTCTCCGAGGCGCACCTGGTCGGGATGCTGCAGCACCCGCACATCCTGCCGATCTACGATGCGGGCGAGGAGAACGGGCACTGCTACATCGTGACCGAGCACGTGCACGGCGCGCGCACCCTGGCCGCCTACACCCGCCCGGACAACCTGCTGCGCATCGATGACACCGTCGAGATCATGTTCAAGTGCGCCAAGGCGCTCAACTACGCGC
Source organism: Pseudomonadota bacterium (assembly GCA_018240525.1). GTDB lineage: Bacteria > Pseudomonadota > Gammaproteobacteria > Steroidobacterales > Steroidobacteraceae > 13-2-20CM-66-19. The sequence continues at coordinate 372,941 of JAFEFN010000013.1, read as the reverse complement.
ACTCGCGCGGCGTGATTCACCGCGACATCAAGCCATCCAACATCATGCTCACGCAGGACAGCGACGTGCGCATCATCGACTTCGGCATCGCGCTGGTGTCGGACTCGGATATCTCGCGCATCGAGGGCATCGCCGGCAGCCCCTCGTACATGTCGCCCGAGCAGGTGCAGAGCTTCGAGCTCACCAACCGCTCGGACCTGTACTCGCTGGGCGCCGTCATGTACGAGCTGCTGACCGGCGCGCGGCCGTTCCGCGCCGGCAACCTGCAGAAGCTGCTGCACCAGATCGTCTACGCCACGCCGCCCCCGATCCACACCCTGCGCCCGGACGTGCCGGAAGAGCTGGAGACGGTGGTCGCGCTGGCCATGCAGAAGGACCCGGAAAAACGCTGCAAGAGCGGGGTCGACCTGGCCGCGGAGCTGACCCGCGTGCACCAGCGCCTGCGCGAGGCCAACTCGCGCATCGACCGGCAGGAACAGTTCGGGGTGCTGCGGCGGCTGAAGTTCTTCCACGAGTTCTCGCACGCGGAGATCTGGGAGGTGCTGCGCGCCAGCAACTGGCAGGACTACGCCTCGGGCGAGGAGATCGTCAAGGAAGGCGAGATGGACGACCGCTTCTACATCCTGGTGAGCGGCCGCTGCGCGGTCGAGCGCCACGGCGGGCGCATCGGCGCCCTGGAGACCGGCGACTGCTTCGGCGAGGCCAGTTACGTGCCGGGCGCCAAACGCGCCGCGACCATCCGCGCCGACGGTGCGGTCACCGTGCTCAAGGTCAGCTCGACCCTGCTCGAGCAGGTATCCGCTTCCTGCCAGCTGCGCTTCAACCGCGTGTTCCTGAGCTCGCTCATCGCCCGCCTGCAGAGCGCCGAGCGCACGCTGCCGCCGCGCAGCACCTAGCGTCGGCTTGGGCGGCGCTTGCGCGCCGGCGAGGCGACTCCTACGCTGTCGCCCCGTGCACATACTCCTCATCGAAGACGACACCGAGGCGGCGCGCTTCCTCGTCAAGGGACTGCGCGAGAGCGGCTCTTCCGTGGAGCACGCCGCCGACGGACGCGCCGGCCTCACCCAGGCAACCACGGGCGCCTTCGACGTCGTGATCACCGACCGCATGCTGCCGCACGTGGACGGCCTGGCCATCATCGAGGCGATGCGCGCCAAGGGCGTCGGCACACCGGTGCTGGTGCTGTCCGCGCTCGGTGGCGTGGATGACCGCATCCGCGGGCTCAAGGCGGGCGGGGATGACTACCTCACCAAGCCCTTCGCCCTCGGCGAGCTGCTGGCCCGCGTGGAGGCGCTGCTGCGCCGCCACTCCAGCTCCCTCAGCGCCACTCGCCTGAAGGTCGAGGACCTGGAACTCGACCTGCTGGCGCGCAAGGTGACGCGGGGCGGGCGCGAGGTCGACCTGACCGCGCGCGAGCTGAAGCTGCTGGAGTTCCTCATGCGGCGCGCCGGCCAGGTGGTGACCCGCATGATGCTGCTCGAGGGCGTCTGGGACCTGCATTTCGACCCGCAGAGCAACCTCATCGACGTGCACATCAGCCGCCTGCGCCAGGCGATCGACCGCGGCACCGACGCACAGCTGATACACACCGTGCGCGGCGCCGGCTACGTGCTGCGCAGCGACGCCTGACGTGCGCCGCCTCGATCTTTTCAACACGACGGCGTTCCGGCTGTCGGTGGGCTACACGCTGCTGGTGATGCTCGCGGTCAGCGTGACCCTGGGCAGCGCCTACCTGCTGACCGAGAGCCTCATCACCGATGAGGTGGACCTCATCATCGACACCGAGATGAAGAGCCTGCAGGACAAATTCGCGCAGAGCGCGATCGCCGGCGTCACCGACGAGATCAACCTGCGCATCGAGAGCTGGGGCCGCATCGGCGCGGTCTACATGCTGGCGGACGCCAACTTCGAGCGCATCGCCGGCAACGTGACCGACTGGCCCTTCGACGGCATGCCGGTCGAGCGGCGGCCCGAGTTCGAGATCTCCACCATCGAGCCGGGCCGGCGCGCGGTGCACCCGGTGCGTGCCGCGGTGCGCACCCTGCCGGGTGGCGACGTGCTGCTGGTGGGTACCGATGTCTCCCAGGGAAGGCGCTTCGCCGACAAGTTCCGCCGCGCCATGCTCTGGGGCATCGGGCTCTCCACCCTGGCGGCGGCCCTGGCCGGCTTCTGGTTCAGCTACCGCCTGGCGCGCCGTGTCGGCCTGGTGGCCAGCACTTGCCAGCGCATTCTCGCGGGGGAGCCCGGACGGCGCCTGCCGGTGGCCGGTGCGCGCGATGAGTTCGACGCGCTGGCGACCTCCGTCAACCACGTCCTCGACCGCCTCGAGGAACAGGCCGGGACCCTGCGGGCCACCTTCGACAGCGCCGCGCACGATCTGCGTGCGCCCCTGCAGCGGCTGCGCACGCGCATGGACGCTCTGCTGCTGCGCGTGCCGCCGCTCGAAGCACCGGTGCACGAATCGGTGGAGTCGGCGCTGCGCGAGGTGGATCACCTGCAGCGCACGCTCACGACGCTGCTGCAGATCGCGCTGGCCGAGAGCGGCACGCCGCTCGCAGCGCCGGCACCGGTGGACATCGCCGCGCTGGTGACCGAGCTCGGCGAGCTGTTCGAGCCGGTCTACGCAGCGCAGGGACGGGAGCTGTCCTGGCAGGTGCCGCCGCAGGGCGTCCTGGTGCAGGGCAACCGGCAGCTGCTGGCGCAGATGCTCACCAACCTCATCGAGAACGGGCTCAAGTACGTCCCCGCCGGGGGCCGGGTCGAGGTGCGCGCCGTCCAGGAGGGCGCGCAGGTGCAGCTGCTCGTGGCCGACAACGGTCCGGGCATCGCCGCCGAGGAACGCAGGCGCGCCGCGCAACCCTTCGTGCGCTTTGCAGCGAGCACGCCGCAGGAGGGCAGTGGGCTAGGCCTGAGCCTGGTGGCGGCGATTGCGCGGCTGCACCGCGGCCGCATGGAGCTTCAGGACAACACGCCGGGGCTTAAGGTCGTCATTTACCTGCCGGCTTAGGCGTGCTCGCGTTCACGGCGGGGGCCGTACCGTGGGCGCCCACCGTCTGTGTCTGGCAATGCTTGACGAACTGCGCCCGCGCATTGCCGCTGAGGTTGCGCGCATCCGCCTGCTGGTTGCAGGTCTTCAGCGAGTTGTGCCGCACCGGGGTGGCCGAGGGGGAGGCGAGCGGCTCGGCCGCCGCGGCAATTCCGCAGGCCAGCAGGCCCAGTGCCGCGAACACCTTTCGTGCCCATGCCCGCGCCGTCATCGGTCTCTCCCGCCCGCCGTCAGTTATCCGTCCGGCAACGTTAGAGGCTCCGGCAGCCCGGGCGCAATCGGCCCGGCATTAAGAATGCTTCATCCGCGGCGCCGGCGGCGCCGGACTCCTAGGCGTCCTTGTCGCGCTCGATGAGCGCGTAGGCGGAGTGGTTGTGGATCGACTCGAAGTTCTCCGATTCGGCCACGTAGGCGGCGACCCGGTCGTCCTTGTTGAGTCGCGTCGCCACATCGCGCACCACGTCCTCGACGAACTTCGGGTTGTCGTAGGCGCGCTCGGTGACGTATTTCTCGTCCGGGCGCTTGAGGATTCCGTACAGCTCGCACGAGGCCTCGCTCTCGGCGATCTCGATGAGCTCCTCGATCCACATGTGGCTGCGCAGCTTCGCGCGGATGGTCACGTGCGAGCGCTGGTTGTGCGCGCCGTAGTCGGAGATCTTCTTCGAGCACGGGCACAGGCTGGTCACCGGCACCACCACCTCCACCCACATCTCCGTCTGGCCCTTGTGGTGTTCGCCGATCAGCTTGGCGTGGTAGTCCATCAGGCTCTCGACGCCCGAGACCGGCGCCTTCTTCATGACGAAGAACGGGAAGCTCATCTCGATGTGCCCGGTGTCGGCCTCGAGGCGGCTCGTCATCGTGCCCAGCATGGCGCGGAAGGACTCCACGGAAATCTCCCGCTCCGCGTGCAGGATCTCCACGAAGCGCGACATGTGCGTGCCCTTGAAGTTGTGCGGCAGGCTCACGTACATGTTGAACTTGGCGATGGTGTGCTGCTCGCCGGCCGAGCGGTCGCGCACCCGCACCGGATGGCGGATGTCCTTGATGCCAACGCGGTTGATGGGCAGCTGGCGCGTGTCAGCGCGCGCCTGCACGTCCTCGACATCGTTAGGGGCGGTGCGCGCGATCTTGGCGGTGAAGGCGGGGGGATTCATCTGCGAAAGCCTACAGGATTGTTCCGGACAATGGGGATTGTCCGGGCCATTGCAACATCCCGGAAATACCCCGATCTGGGGACTTAAGTCTAACCATGCGGGAACGCCGGGCGGCCGGAAGGGTGCGGAGGTGCGGCTTCAGCCGCCCCCGGCGGAACGCAGCCGGGCCTGTGCCTGCAGGGCCCACCAGCGCTCGATGCTGGCGGACAGGCCGGCGCTGTCCAGCCCCGCCGCGGCGAGGCAGCTCTCGCGCGAGCCGTGCTCGATGAAGCGGTCAGGGATCCCCAGCTGCAGCAGCGGGATCTGCACGCCGTCGGAGGCGAGCAGCTCGCCCACCGCGGAGCCGGCGCCGCCCTGGGTGGCGTTTTCCTCGATCGTCACGAAGGCGCGGTGGCGCGCGGCCAGAGCCACCACCAGATCCTCGTCGAGCGGCTTGACGAAACGCATGTTGACCAGCGTCGCGTCAAGGCGCTCGGCGATGGCCTGGGCGCTGTCCAGCAGGGCGCCGAACACCAGCAGCGCCAACCCGCTCTTGCCCTCGCGGCGCACCTGCGCCTTGCCCAGCGGCAGCGCACTCATGGCGCTCACCACCGGCACGCCCGGACCGGCGCCACGCGGGTAGCGCACGACCGCCGGGCATTCCAGCGCGCTTGCCGTGTAGAGCATCTGGCGGCACTCGTTCTCGTCCGCCGGCGCCATGATCACGGTGTTGGGAATGCAGCGCAGGAAGGACAGGTCGTAGCTGCCCTGGTGGGTCGCACCGTCGCTGCCCACCAGTCCCGCGCGATCGAGCGCGAACACCACCGGCAGGTTCTGCAGGGCGACGTCGTGGATCAGCTGATCGTAGGCGCGCTGCAGGAAGGTCGAGTAGATGGCCACGACCGGCCTGAGTCCCTCGACCGCAAGGCCGGCGGCGAAGGTGACCGCGTGCTGCTCGGCGATCGCGACGTCGAAGTAGCGCTGCGGAAAGCGCTTGGAGAACTCGACCATGCCGGAGCCTTCGCGCATGGCCGGGGTGATGCCGACGATGCGCGGATCGGCCTCGGCCATGTCGCACAGCCACTCGCCGAACACCTGCGAGTAGGTCGGACCGCTGCTCTTTTCCTTGAAGATGGTGCCGCTGGCCGGGTCGAATGGGCCCGGGCCGTGCCACTTGATCGGATCGGCCTCGGCCGGCGCATAGCCCTTGCCCTTGCGCGTGACCACGTGCAGGAACTGCGGTCCGCGCAGCTTCTTCAGGTTGCGCAGCGTGCTCACCAGCGCCCTGACGTCGTGGCCGTCCATCGGTCCGATGTAGTTGAACCCCATTTCCTCGAAGAGCGTGCCCGGCAGGACCATCCCCTTGAGGTGCTCCTCGGAGCGGCGCGCCAGCTCCCATACGGTCGGCATCTGCCTGAGGACCTTCTTGCCCCCCTCGCGCAGGTGCGAGTACATGCGCCCGGAAAGGGCGCGCGCGAAGTGGTTGGAGAGCGCGCCGACGTTCTCGGAGATCGACATGTCGTTGTCGTTGAGGATCACGAGCAGGTCCGAGGGGAGCGAGCCGGCGTGATTCAGCGCCTCGAAGGCCATGCCGGCGGTCAGGGCGCCGTCGCCGATGACGGCCACGACGCGCCGATTCTCGCCCCGCTGCGCCGCCGCGACGGCCATGCCGAGCGCTGCGCTGATCGAGGTGCTCGAGTGCCCGACCCCGAAGGTGTCGTACTCGCTCTCGCTGCGGGTCGGGAACGGCGCCAGGCCGCCGTGCTGCTTGATGGTGTGCAGCTGGTCGCGCCGGCCGGTCAGCACCTTGTGCGGGTAGGCCTGGTGGCCGACGTCCCAGACCAGGCGGTCGCCTGGGGTCTCGTACACGTAGTGCAGCGCGATCGTGAGCTCCACGGTGCCCAGGCCGGCGGCGAAATGGCCGCCACGGGTACTCACGCTGTGGATCAGGAAGTCGCGCAGCTCGCCGGCCAGCTCGGGCAGCTTGCCCACCGGCAGGCGGCGCAGGTCAGCAGGGCTCGCGATCTCCGCAAGCAGCGGATACTTGTCCATCGCTACGCTCATCCGGGTGGCAGTTTACACACTCGCCGCCCGGGCACCGAGGCTGGGAAAGTGTCGCTCAACTGGCGCGGTTGACGATGAAATCGGCCAGCTGCGCCAGGGCCGCGGCGCGCTCTCCGAGCGGGGCGAGGGCGGCGACGGCCATGCCGCGCAGCTGCGCGGCGCGCTGTTTGGCCGCCGCCAGGCCCGCGGTGCTGGGGTAGGTCGGCTTGGCGTGCGCGGCATCGGCCCCGGTGGACTTGCCGAGCAGCGCCGGATCGCCCTCCACGTCGAGGATGTCGTCCTGGATCTGGAAGGCGAGCCCGACCTCCGCGCCGAATCGCTCGAGGCTGGCCAGTTCGGGACCGGCGGTGACACCGGCGGCGAGGGCCCCCAGGAGCACGCTGCACTCGATCAGCGCCCCGGTCTTGCGGCGATGCATGTCCTCGATGCCCGCGACGCTCAGCACCTGGCCGACGGCGGCCAGGTCGATCGCCTGCCCGCCGGCCATGCCGCCGGTGCCGATGGCGCGGGCGAGAACGCGGATCATCTGCAGCCGCGCCTCGGGGCTGCTGCCGGCCATGGGCGCATTGGCCAGCACGTCGAAGGCCAGTGCCTGCAGGGCGTCCCCCACCAGTACCGCGGTGCCCTCGTCATAGGCCTTGTGGCAGGTGGGGCGGCCGCGGCGCAGGTCATCATCGTCCATCGCCGGAAGATCGTCGTGGACCAGGCTGTACACGTGGATCAGTTCCACGGCGGCGGCCGGCGCATCCAGTCTCGCCAGCGGCGCGCCGAGGGACTCCCCGGTCAGGTATACCAGCGTGGGGCGCAGGCGCTTGCCCGCCCCGAGCACGCTGTAGCGCATCGCCGCGCGCAGGCGCTCCGTGCCCGGGTCGGGCAGCGCGAGGGTGCGGTCGAGGACCTCCTCGATCCGCGCCTGGCAGGCGGCGACGCGGGCGGCGAAGGGACCCCCGGCGGTGGTACCGCTCATTGCCTGTCCGGGCCGGTGGCGGTCTCGTCGTCCTCGGGCGCTTCGAAAGCCTCGGCCTGCATCTCGCCGCCGCGCTTGAGGAGGATCTCGACCTTCTGCTGGGCCGCCTGCAGGCTGCCTTGGCACTGGCGTGTCAGGGCGACGCCCCGTTCGAACAGCTTCAGCGCTTCGTCGAGCGGCAGGTCGCCGCTCTCCAGGCGCGCGGTGAGCGCTTCCAGTTCGGTGAGTGCCCCTTCGAAGTCGGGGGCTTTGCTGTTGCGAGCCACGTGCGTGGGATCCTGTGTGCCGCCTGGCGCAAGCGAGGGCGCGCAACGTTACACAGCCGGCCGTGGGAGGGTCAACGCGCGGTTGACGTCCTTACGACTGCGGTCTACAGTCATCTGGCTTGGTTGTTAGACACAGTCTAAGTGAGGAACGAGATGAATCTCAAAGGCAGCAAGACCGAAAAAAACCTGAAGGACGCATTCGCCGGCGAATCGCAGGCCAACCGTCGCTACCTGTACTTCGCACAGAAGGCTGACGTCGAGGGGTTCAACGACGTTTCCGCGGTGTTCCGCTCCACGGCCGAAGGCGAGACGGGCCATGCCCACGGGCACCTGGAGTATCTCGAGGCGGTGGGCGACCCGGCCACGGGCCTGCCGATTGGCGAGACCCACAACAACCTGAAGGCGGCGATCGCCGGCGAGACGCACGAGTACTCGGACATGTACCCGGGCATGGCGAAGGCTGCGCGCGAGGAAGGCTTCAACGAGATCGCCGACTGGTTCGAGACGCTGGCCAAGGCCGAGCGCTCGCACGCCAACCGCTTCCAGAAGGCCCTCGACGGGATCTGATTTCCGGTTCCCCGACAGTCCGGCAAGCCTGCTGCAGGCGCATGCGCCTGCGGCAGGCTTGTCATCGAAAGTCCGGATGACGCATGAGCACCCAGCCGCCTGAGGGAAGTCCCTCCGCCGGGCGCGAGGGCAGCCTCGAGGCCCCGACTCGCCACCCGCTGGAGTGGCGCACCGAGGCCTTCTACGACCGCGCGGCGCTCGACAAGGAACTCGAGCGCGTCTTCGACGTGTGCCACGGCTGCCGGCGCTGCTTCAACCTGTGCAACTCCTTCCCGGTGCTCTTTGATGCCGTCGATGCGACGGCGGAGGGCGAGGTGGCGGGCGTCGACAAGAAGGTCTACTGGGACGTCGTCGACAACTGCTACCTGTGCGACATGTGCTTCATGACGAAGTGCCCCTACGTGCCGCCGCACCCGTGGAATATCGATTTCCCGCACCTGATGCTGCGCGCGAAGGCGGTGCGCACGCGCGCCGAGGGGCTGGGGCTGCGCGAGAAGACGCTCGCCGCCACCGACACCGTCGGCGCGCTCGCCGGCATCCCGGTGGTGGCGGAGATCGTCAACGCCGTGAACCACTCCGCGCCGGGGCGCGCGCTGCTGGCGAGCGTGCTGGGCGTCGACCGCAGCGCGCCCCTGCCGCAGTACCACTCGCGCACGGCCCGCAAGCGCCTTGCGCACCTGGGCACCACGGCGGAGCCGGCCGCCGCCGAGGCGCGCGCCACGCCCGACACCCGCGGCCGCGTCGCGCTCTTCACCACCTGCTACGGCAACCGCAACGAGCCGCAGCTGGATGAGGACCTGGCCGCGGTCTTCGAGCACAACGGCATCGAGGTGGCGCTGCTGCCGAGCGAGCGCTGCTGCGGCATGCCGCGCCTGGAGCTCGGGGACCTGGAGGCCGTGGCGAAGCTGAAGGAGGCGAACATCCCCCAGCTGATGCAGGCGGTCAGGGCCGGCTTCGACATCGTCGCGCCGATTCCTTCCTGCGTGCTCATGTTCAAGCAGGAGCTGCCGCTCATGTACCCGGACGATGCCGACGTGCGCACGGTCGCGACGAACATCTTCGACCCCTTCGAGTACCTGATGCTGCGGCACCAGGCGGGCCTGCTGCGCACCGACTTCAAGGCGCGCCTGGGCAAGGTCAGCTACCACGTACCCTGCCACCTGCGGGTGCAGAACCTGGGCCTGAAGACCCGCGACGTCCTGAAGCTCGTGCCCGAGACCACCGTGGACGTGATCGAGCGCTGTTCGGGCCACAACGGCACCTATGGCGTGAAGAAGGAGTACCGCGCCGCCTCGGTGAAGATCGGCCGGCCGGTGATGACGCGGGTCGAGAATGCCAAGGCCGATCACTACAGCAGCGACTGCCCCATGGCAGGCCACCAGATCGAGAGCGGCCTCACCGCGGCACGCGCACCGGAGCACCCGATGCGGCTGCTACGCCTGGCGTACGGGATCTGACGATGAAGCTCGCCGTCAGCGATCTGATGCCCCTGGAGCAGTACGCGCGCGAGCGCGGCGCCTTCCGCCAGCGGGTGCTGCGCCACAAGGCGGCGCGGCGCCTGGCGGTCGGGCCCAACGCGACCTGGATCTTCGAGGACCGCCTGACCGTGCAGTACCAGATCCAGGAGATGCTGCGCACCGAGCGCATCTTCGAGCCGGAAGGCATCGCCGAGGAGCTCAGCGCCTACAACCCGCTGATACCCGACGGCAGCAACTGGAAGGTGACGCTGCTGCTGGAGTACGAGCCGGACGTGCGCGCCGCGGCGCTCGCGCAGCTGCGGGGCGTGGAGGATCGCTGCTGGGTGCAGGTGGCCGGCAACGCGCGGGTGTTCGCGATCGCCGACGAGGACCTGCCGCGCGAGAACGCCGTGAAGACCGCGGCGGTCCACTTCCTGCGCTTCGAGCTCGATGCCGCCATGCGCGCGGCCCTGCACGGCGGTGCGCCGCTGGCCGTCGGCATCGATCACCCCAGCTACCGGCACATGCTCGACCCGGTGGACGAGGCCGCGCGCCGCGCGCTGGTGGCCGACCTTAGCTAGTCGTTCGCGCGCCTAATCCGCGCGCCAAATCCCCCGGGGCATGCGCTAAGATCGCGCCGCGCCCGCCTCGACCGGCGCGTCCTCAGGGATTTCGTGACAACGGATGAGCCAGTCCTATACCGCTTCCGATATCGAGGTCCTGAGCGGACTTGAACCGGTCCGGCGCCGCCCGGGGATGTACACCCACACCTCGCGCCCCAACCACCTGGCGCACGAGGTCATCGACAACAGCGTCGACGAGGCACTCGCCGGCTACTGCAAGGAAATCGACGTCACCCTCTTTCGGGACGGCTCCCTGCAGGTGGCCGACGACGGCCGCGGCATGCCGGTCGACATCCACCCGAAGGAGAAGGTGAGCGGGGCGGAGCTGATCCTCACGCGCCTGCACGCCGGCGGCAAGTTCTCCGACACGACGTACAAGTTCTCCGGCGGCCTGCACGGCGTGGGCGTGTCCGTGGTGAACGCGCTGTCCAAGCACCTGGAGTGCTGGATCCGCCGCGGTGGCAAGGAATACAACATCGCCTTCAAGGACGGCAAGGTCAGCTCCCGGCTCGAGGCGGTCGGCACGGTCGGCCAGCGCAATACCGGCACCACGGTGCGCTTCTGGCCGGATGCCAAGTTCTTCGACTCGGACAAGTTCTCCATCGCGCCCCTCAAGCACGTCCTGAAGGCGAAGGCGGTGCTCTGCCCGGGGCTGCGCATCACGTTCAAGAACGAGGCGACCGGGGAGAAGGACGAGTGGTTCTACACCGGTGACCTGGGCGCCTACCTGGTCGAGGAGCTGCAGAAGGAGACGCGCATCCCGGCCGAGCCGATCACCGGCGCGCTCACCGAGGACAACGACGCGGTCGACTACGCCTTGTGCTGGGCGCCGGACGCCGAGGCGATGCTCGGCGAAAGCTACGTCAACCTCATCCCGACCAGCGAGGGCGGCACGCATGTCAACGGCCTGCGCGCGGGGGTGGCCGCCGCGGTGCGCGAGTTCTGCGAGTTCCGCAACCTGGTGCCGCGCGGGGTGAAGCTCACTCCCGAGGATGTCTGGGACAAGTGCAACTACGTGCTCTCCATCAAGATCCAGGAGCCGCAGTTCGCCGGGCAGATGAAGGAGCGCTTAGGGAGCCGCGATGCCGCGCCGCTGGTGGAGGGCTTCGCGCGCGACTCCGTGGCGCTGTGGCTGAACCGCCACCCGGACGCCGGCGAGCGCATCGCCCAGTTCGCGATCCAGAATGCCCAGGAGCGCGCCAAGGCCGCGCAGAAGATCGTCCGCAAGCGCATCAGTGGCGGCCCGGCGCTGCCGGGCAAGCTCGCCGACTGCGTCAGCCAGGAGCCGCGGCGCTGCGAGCTGTTCCTGGTCGAGGGCGACTCGGCGGGCGGCTCGGCCAAGCAGGCCCGCGACAAGGACTTCCAGGCGATCATGCCGCTGCGCGGCAAGATCCTGAACACCTGGGAGCTGGACGCGGGGCAGCTCTCCGGCAGCGAGGAGGTGCACAACATCAGCGTGGCGCTCGGGGTCGACCCCGGCGCGAGCGACCTGAGCCAGCTGCGCTACCACAAGGTGTGCATCCTGGCGGACGCGGACTCGGACGGGCAGCACATCGCCACGCTGCTGTGCGCGCTGTTCCTGCGCCACTTCCGGGCGCTGGTCGCCAACGGCCACGTGTACGTGGCGATGCCGCCCTTGTACCGCATCGATGCCGGCAAGCAGGTGCACTACGCGCTCGACGATGCCGAGCGCGACCAGATGCTGAAGAAGATCGAGAAGGAAAGCCCGCGCACCCGGCCGGCGGTCACCCGCTTCAAGGGGCTGGGGGAGATGAACCCCGGGCAGCTGCGCGAAACCACCATCGACCCGCGCACGCGGCGCCTGGTGCAGCTCACCATCGACGGCAAGGACAACACCGACCAGCTCATGGACATGCTGCTCGCCAAGAAGCGCGCCGCCGACCGGCGCGAGTGGCTCGAACAGAAGGGCAACCTCGCGGAAGTGCAGGTCTAGCCCATGCCAGAGAACCAGGAACTGAACTTCGAGGGCATCGAGCGGCAGCCGCTGCGCACCTTCACCGAGAAGGCCTACCTCGACTACTCGATGTACGTGATCCTCGACCGCGCGCTGCCGGCGCTCGGCGACGGCCTGAAGCCGGTGCAACGGCGCATCACCTACGCCATGAGCGAGCTCGGCCTGGCGGCGGCGAACAAGCACAAGAAGGCGGCGCTCACCGTCGGTGACGTGCTCGGCAAGTTCCACCCGCACGGCGACACCGCCTGCTACGAGGCGATGGTGCTCATGGCGCAGCCCTTCGCCTACCGCTACCCGCTCATCGACGGGCAGGGCAACTGGGGCTCGCAGGACGACCCGAAGTCCTTCGCCGCGATGCGCTACACCGAGGCGCGGCTCACCCGCTACGCCGAGGTGCTGCTCGCCGAGCTCTCCGACGGCACCGTCGACTGGATGCCCACCTACGACGGCTCGCGCGAGGAACCTGCCTTCCTGCCGGCGCGCCTGCCGAACCTGCTGCTCAACGGCACCACCGGGATCGCGGTGGGCATGGCGACCGACATCCCGCCGCACAACCTGCGCGAGGTCGCCGCCGCCTGCATCCACCTGCTGGATGAGCCGGAGGCCACGACCGCGGCGCTGATGAAGTTCGTCAAGGGTCCGGACCTGCCCACCGGAGCGGAGATCATCTCCCCGCGCGCGGACCTGAAGGAGTTCTACGACAAGGGGGTCGGCACCTTCAAGGCGCGCGCCACCTGGGAGATCGAGGAGGGCAACGTCGTCATCACCGCCTTCCCGTACCAGGTCTCGCCCACGCGCGTGCAGGAGCAGATCGCCGAGCAGATGCGGGCCAAGAAGCTGCCCATGGTGGAGGACCTGCGCGACGAGTCCGACCACGAGAACCCGACGCGCCTGGTGCTGGTGCCGCGCTCCAACCGCGTCGACCTCACCGAGGTCATGAACCACCTGTTCGCGACCACGGACCTGGAGCGCAACTACCGCGTCAACCTCAACATCATCGGCCTCGACGGCCGGCCGCGCGTGATGGCGCTGCGCGACATCCTCGGCGAGTGGCTGGAGTTCCGCACGCGCACCGTGACGCGGCGGCTCGAGCACCGCCTCGGCAAGGTGAACGCGCGGCTGCACATCCTCGACGGCCTGCTCATCGCGTTCCTGAACCTCGACGAGGTGATCCGCATCATCCGCCGCGAGGAAGAGCCCAAGCCGGTGCTGATGAAGCGCTTCAAGCTCACCGAGGTGCAGACCGAGGAGATCCTCAACACGCGCCTGCGGCACCTCGCCAAGCTCGAGGAGATGAAGATCCGCGAGGAGCAGAAGTCGCTGGCCGCCGAGCGCGAGGAACTCGAGGGCCTGCTCAAGAGCCGCGCCAGGCTGAAGAAGCTGATCGCCGCCGAGATCAAGGCGGACGCGGAGAAGTACGGTGACGAGCGCCGCACCAAGATCATCGAGCGCGAGGCGGCCGTGGCGATCGACGAGACCAGCCTGATCCCGAACGAGCCGGTGACGGTGGTGCTCTCCACCGGCGGGTTCGTGCGCTCGGCCAAGGGGCACGAGGTGGAAGCGGGCGCACTGTCCTACAAGGGCGGCGATGCCTTCCAGGCCCTGGCCCGCGGGCGCAGCCTGCAGCCGGCGGTGTTCATCGACAGCACCGGGCGCACCTACACGCTGCCGGCGCATTCGCTGCCCTCGGCGCGCGGCCATGGCGAGCCGCTCTCGGGCCGGCTCGACCCGCCCGATGGCGCCAAGTTCGCCGGCGTCATGATCGGGGAGCCGGAGGACCTGTGGCTGCTGGCCACGGATGCCGGCTACGGCTTCACCGCGCGGCTGAAGGACCTGCTCACCGACCGGCGCGCCGGCAAGACCGTGCTCACCGTGCCGGAGAATGCGCACGTGCTCGCGCCCGCGCCGGTGCCCGCGGATGACTCCCTCGTCGCCGCGGTCAGCAGCGAGGGCAAGCTGCTCGCCTTCAAGGTGAGCGAGCTGCCCGAGATGCCGCGCGGCAAGGGCAACAAGCTCTACGACATCCCCGGCAAGAAGGCGGCGGCGCGCAGCGAGCTCATGACCGCCGTGGCGGTCGTGCCGCCCAGGGCAACCCTGGTGCTGTGGTCGGGCGAGACGCGCAAGGAACTGGACTGGAAGGAACTGCAGGGCTACCTCGGGGAGCGCGCCCAGCGCGGGGCGGTGCTCAAGCGCGGCTGGCCCCGCAAGATCGATCGCATGGAAGTGCAGCAGCCCGCGCCGGCCGGCTGAGCGGGCCCGTACCGCGCGCCGGGTACCCCCGGCCGGGTGCGACCGAGGATCCCGGTCGCTGCCGGATGTCTGTTATTGCGAATAGGAATGATTCGCATTAAGCTTGGCAGCCCGGGAGTCAGCAGCGAAGGCCTACAACCATGTCGGGGGCGATCCTTCGCAGCAGCGCGGCGCTACTCGGCGCGGTCCTGCTGGCCGGCTGCGGCGGTGAGGGGCCCTCCGCCGCACCCCCTGCCGCCGGGCTGAGCGCGCAGGCGCAGGCGGGAAGGGCGCTGTTCTTCGACCGGACCCTGTCCGCCTCCGGGGCGCAGTCCTGCGCGACCTGCCACGTCCCCGGGCGGGCCTTCACCGCCGACCCGGCCACCGACCGCGGCCTGCCGGTGCCGCTCGGCGGCCGGGGCATGGACCTGCCGGGATTCCGCAACGCCCCGTCGCTGGTGTACGCCGCACTCACCCCGGCGTTCGACCCCGAGTCGCTGACCGGGGGCTTCTTCCGTGACGGCCGTGCTTCCTCGCTGGCCGTGCAGGCGCAGCAGCCCTTCGTCACGCGGTTCGAGATGGCCAACGCGGATGCGGCGGAGGTGGTGATGCGGCTTGAGGCCTCGCCCCAGACCCTGGCCGCCTTCACCGCGGCGTACGGCGCCACGGTGCTGTCGGACTCCGCGGCGACGCTGGCCCGCATCGGCGAGGCGATCGCCGCCTTCGAGACCGAGGCGCCGCAGTTCCATCCCTTCAGCAGCAAGTTCGACTACTGGCTGCAGGGGCGGGCCAGCTTCAGCGACGCCGAGCTGCGCGGCATCGCGCTGTTCAACAACCCGGGAAAAGGCAACTGCAACGCCTGCCACCCCAGCGCGCGCCAGCAATACAGCGACCACGCGCTGTTCACCGACTTCAGCTACGACAACATCGGCGTGCCGCGCAACTGGGCCATCCCCGCGAACTCGCCCGACCCGGTGAGCCCGGTCAGCGGCGTGCCGCTGGACTACGTGCCAGCGCAGGCCGGGCTGCTGTCCGACGCCCCGTACGCCTACTACGACCTGGGGCTGTGCGGCCCCTTCGCGCCGCCCGCCACGGATCCGGCGCCGCGCAGGACCTACGGCGCGGGCCGCTGCGGCCTCTTCAAGGTGCCCACGCTGCGCAACGTCGCCCTGACGGCGCCGTACTTCCACAATGGCAACGCCGCCGACCTGCACCAGGCGCTGCAGTTCTACGTCACCCGCGACATCAACAACAACCAGGGCAACAACCCGTTCTGGGTGCCGGCCGGCCCCGGGGGCAACCCCTACGCGGCCGCCGGCTCGTTCTTTGTCAATGCCGACGGCAGCAGCGCGCTGTACCAGTACAACGACATCCCGCTGGCCTTCAACGCGAACGTGAACGTCGGCGAGAACCCGTACACCCCACCGACCTTTTCCGGCGGCAACGAGCCGACCCTCACCGCGGCAGAGATCGACGACGTGGTCGCCTTCCTGTGCACGCTCACCGACGGCTTCGACCCTGACCATCCGTCCGCCTACTCCGTTCCTGCGCAGTGCGCGCCGCAGGCGCGGTGATGGCCGGACCTACCGCCAGACCCACCGGGAGTTCTCCCATGAAACGCCAGATCACCGTTCTGCTCAGCGGGCTCCTCGTCGCCGGCGAGCTGCTCTTGAGCGCACCTGCGCTCGCGACCGCCGAGGATGCCCGGCTCGATGCCATGCAGAAGCAGCTGCAGCAGATGCAGGCGACGCTGCAGCAGCTCGCGGACGAGAACCGCGAGCTGCGCGAGCACGAGAGGCAGCTCGACCAGGAGGTGGCGCAGCTGAAGGCGCAGGCGCCGCGCGGCGGCGCCATGCTCGCGCAGGGACCCGCCGACGCCAGTGCACTGCCCGCGGGCACCGGCGCGCTGCCCGCGCCGGCGACGGCCGGCGGCGCGACCCCGGCACCCGCAGCGCAGGTGACGCCGCAGCTGCGCCTGTGGGGCTACGGCGAGGTCTACTACATCGCGCCCACCGAGGTGCGGCGCGACACCACCATGGACCTGGCGCGGGCCGTGTTCGGCATCGGCTACCGCCTGGATGAGCGCACCGAGTTCAACTCCGAGTACGAGGTGGAGCACGCGGTCGCCTCGTCCGAGGACGTCGGCGAGTTCGAGGTGGAGCAGTTCTGGGTCGACCGCCGCCTGAACGACGCTGTCAGCGCGCGCGCCGGCCTGTTCCTGATGCCCTTCGGCTTCATCAACGAGAGCCACGAGCCGACCGCCTTCTACGGCGTGCAGCGCAACTTCGTCGAGACGCTCATCATCCCCAGCACCTGGCGCGAGGGGGGCGTCAACCTGCACGGCCAGACGCGCGGCGGCCTCGGCTGGAACGCCGGCCTCACCACCGGGGTGAACCTGTCCGAGTGGGACTTCGCGCCCGAGACCCCGCCGTACGACAGCGCGCTGCAGATGATCAACAATGGCGCGGGGCCGCTCGCGGCGAGCCACCAGGAGCTGGCGCTCGCCAACGCGCGCTACCTCTCGCAGTACCTGGCGCTCGGCTACTACGGCATCCCGGGGGTCACCCTGGGCGCGGCCATCAGCACCGGCGATGCGGTGCCGGTGGCCCCCGCGGCGGGGGCGCCGGCGAGCGCCAACCCGCGCGTCACCCTGTGGGAGGCGCACGCGCGCTGGATGCCCGGCGACTGGGACCTGTCCGCGCTCTATGCCCACGGGCACATCAGCAACCTGTACGCGGCGAACGCGGCCAACCCCGGCTCGCCCAACCCCATCCCCACCAACTTCTACGGCTGGTACGCACAGGCGGCCTACCAGCTGTGGGAGCACGAGGCGTACCGCTTCAACCCGTTCGCGCGCTACGAGTACTACTCGCTCGGGTCGAGCTGGTCAGGCACCACCGGGCCCCAGCTGCCGGCGGGCAACGTGCCGCTGGGGGACGGCAGCTACGGGCCGTGGCCGACCTGGCACGACCGGGTGTGGACCGCGGGCGCGAACTTCTACATCGGCCCGCACCTGGTGCTCAAGGCCGACTACCAGTGGTTCGACGAGAACCCGCAGTTCCGCCGCTTCGACCTGGGGCTGGGGGTGAGCTTCTGAGGCGCGGGACGGGGCGCGCTCAGCCGTGCAGGACCACTTCCTCGGGCTCGTTGACGAAGTAGCCCTGGATGTACTGCACGCCGATCTGCCAGAGCACCGCCATGGTGTTGGCATCCTCGACGCGTTCGGCCACGGTCTGGATGCGCGCCTTGCGCGCCGCCTCGACCAGCATGCGCACGCGCTGCTGCAGCTGCGGGTCGCCGGCCAGCCCCTGCACCAGCGTGCCGTCGATCTTCACGAAGTCGAGCGGCACCGAATCGAGCATGCCGGCGCTGTTGCGCCCGGAACCGAAGCCCTCGAGCGCGAAGCGGAACTTGCGCTCGCGCAGCGCGCTCGCCAGGGCCGTGATCTCCGGCACGTGCGCGGCCGCGCTCTCCTCGGTGACCTGGAAGCACAGCCGCTGCGGCTGGGCGCGGCTGGAGCGCAGGTGGTTGTCGAGCCAGTCGATGAAGCCCGGGTCGCGCGCGGTCTCGCGCGAGAGGCGCACGAACAGGCACTGCGGCGCCTTCTGCGCCGCGAAGGTCAGCGAGGCGCCGACCACCCAGCGGTCGATGTTCTTGAGCAGGTCGTTGCGCCCGGCCGCGGCCATGAACTCCGAGGGCAGCACCTCCTTGCCCTGGGTGTCGATCATGCGCACCAGCACGTCGAACATGCCGGGGTCCTCGCCCTGCAGGCTGGCGATCGGCTGCTGCACCAGGCGGAAGCGGTTCTCCATGAGCGCCGCCTTGATGTGCTTCACCCACACCTGGTCATAGGACATGACGCGGCTGTCGGTGTCCGCGCGCGCCGAGGTGATCGTCTGGTTGCCGCCGCGGGCGATGCCCTTGCGCGCGCTCTCCATGGCGTCGGCGAGCAGCGCATCGACCCGCGTGTCCTTGGGCGGCACCACCGAGAGTCCGAGCGTGCAGGTGACCGAGAGCGCCTTGTCGTTCACCTGCATCACGTGCTTGGCGATGCGCGCCAGCAGGCGGTCGCTCCAGGCGCTGATGTCGTGCTCGTTGCCGCGCTCGAGCAGGGCGGCGAAGCGCACCCCGCCCAGGCGGCCGACCAGCTCCTTCGGGTGCAGCGATTCCTTGAGCAGGCGCGCCACCTCGGTGAAGACTTCCTCGCTGGCGGTGGCACCGACCACGCGCTCGAGCGCGGCGAACTTGTCGATGCGCAGCACCGCCAGGCAGCGCACGCCGCCGGCGCTCGGGGTGGCGAGCCGCTCGGCCAGGGCATCGAGCAGGTCGACGCGGCGCATGAGGCCGGCGGCGATCTCCGGGCGCGGTGCGGGCGCGGCCGCGGCGGCGGCCAGCTCGTCGCGGGGCCGCGAGGGCACCACCAGCCGCACGCACGGCTCGCCCTCGTACTCGCCCAGCGCCAGGGTCATCTCGATCGGCAGCACGGTGCCGTCGTTGAGCAGCGCGTTGGCGCGCAGCGTGTGGTCGCTCCAGCGGCCCTGCTGGCATGCGGCGAGCGCGCCGCGCAGCGCTGCGTGCGTGGATTCCTCGAACAGGTCCATGACCGGCTGGCCGGTGATGCCGTCCACGACGGCGTAGAGCTCGTGCCAGGCGGGGTTGGCCTCGGTGACGATGCCCTCCTGCACCTGGATGATCGCATCGTTGGAGCGCTGCAGGACGTTGTCCAGCTGGCTGCGCGCATCCTGCGCGGACTTGGCGGCGGCCTCCAGTTCGCGCGCCGAACGGAAAACCGCCAGCTCGCGCCGCACCACCGCCTCCAGGCGCGCGGGGCTCGCCAGCGTCACCACGTCACGCGCGCCGAGCTGCAGCGCCTGGGCGGCCTGCTCCTCGTCCATCGCGGGCATCAGCACGAGCACCGGCACGCCCGGGGCGAGCTGGTCGCGCACCCGCAGCACCGGGGCCGCCTCGGCGGCCGTGGCGGCCACGTGTATCAGCAGCTGCGGGTTGATCTGCGCGAGCGCGTCCCCCAGGTCCCGTACGGCGGGCAGCCAGGTGCAGTGCACCGCCTGGCCGGCGCGGCGCATGAGGCTGTTGATGGCCTCGACCGGGTCGCGGGTGACGCTGAGCACGATGAGCGGAACCGCGTTCTGCTCGGGCAAGGGATATCTCCAGGGCGCGCACGCAGGGCGGGCCGATTCTAGCATCGGTGCTCCGGCCCCCTTCGTGAACGGCCTCCCGATCGTCCGCGCGCGCCCGCCCTTGCGGGCGTGCGCGCAAGGCGCGGCCGCGCGGACCTGACACCCGACCGTCGGCGCCCCGGGTGCGCCGACGGCGGGCGGGCAGGGTTCGCAAGGCCTTGATTCGAGGGGCGAGGGCGGGGATCGCCGGCCCGCGCCGCGCTCCGGGCCGGCAACTGGCGGGGGTGGGGGGATGTGGCTATCATACGCGGCCCTTTTGGGCGGCCGCGGCAGCGGCGCCAGCACGGAACAAGACACATGGCCAGTTATACAACCAGCGAAGTCCGCGGCGGTCTCAAGGTACTGCTCGACGGCGACCCGTACGCCGTCATCGAGAACGAGTTCGTCAAGCCCGGCAAGGGCCAGGCCTTCAACCGCATCAAGGTGCGCAACCTCAAGACCGGCCGCACGATCGAGAAGACCTTCCGCTCGGGTGAGTCGCTGGAGGGCGCCGACGTCATCGACACCGAGATGCAGTTCCTCTACCAGGAGGGCGACTTCTGGCACTTTATGCAGCCGGAGAGCTTCGAGCAGTACACCGCCGACAAGTCGGCCGTGGGCGATGCGGCGCAGTGGCTGAAGGACGGCACGGTGTGCATCATCACGCTGTGGAACGGCTCGCCGCTGGTGGTCACCCCGCCCCCGCACGTGGAGCTGAAGATCATCGAGACCGACCCGGGACTGCGCGGCGACACCGCCACCGGCGGCCAGAAGTCAGCAAAGGTCGAGACCGGCGCGGTGATCCGCGTGCCGCTGTTCCTCAACGAAGGCGAAGTGATCCGCATCGATACGCGCACCGGCACGTACCTGTCGCGCGCCAAGTAGCACCCCTCAGCGCGTCGCCGTCAGCGGCCGCGCGCCCTTCTCGCGCGCCCCGGCGTTGTTCAGGCGCGCCGTCCGCAACCCGTCCACCGCATACAGGAACAGCGCGGTCCAGATCAGCGCGAAGCCCACCGCGCGCGCCCCGGCGAAGGGCTCGTGATAGAGCAGCACCCCGGAGAGCAGCTGCAGGCTCGGGCCGATGTACTGCAGCACGCCCACCGTCGAGTACGGCAGCAGTCGTGCCGCGTAGGCAAACAGGAACAGCGGCAGCGCCGTCACCAGGCCCGCGCCCACCAGCAGCAGGTTGGTCTCGAGGTTCGCGTGCCCGAGCGCGCCGCTGCCGGCGTGCTCGCACCAGATCAGATAGCCGGCCGCCACGGGCAGCAGCACCAGGGTCTCGGTGGCAAGACCTGGCAGTGCCTCCACGCTCATGACCTTGCGCAGCAGGCCGTAGAGCGAAAAGCTCATGGCCAGGGTCAGGGCGATCCACGGCGGCCGCCCGGCCTCGAAGGTGAGGAAGAGCACGGCGATGGCGGCCAGCGCCACCGCCGTCCACTGCAGCCGGTTCAGCCGCTCGTGCAGGAAGTAGATCCCCAGCACCACGTTCACCAGCGGGTTGATGTAGTAGCCGAGGCTGGTCTCGACGATATGGCCGTGGTTGACGGCCCACACGTACACCAGCCAGTTGATGGTGATGAACAGCGCGGTGACCACCAGGCGCCCGAGCAGCGCGGGCCGGGTGAGGATCCCTCGCAGGGCGCCCAGCTGGCCGCGCAGCAGCATGAACGCGAGGATGAAGAAGCACGACCAGGCGATGCGGTGGGCGATGATCTGCAGCGCCGGCACCTCCCGCAGCTCGTGCAGGTAGATCGGCAGCGTCCCCCAGATGGTGAACGCCGCCGCCCCCGCGGCGAGGCCGCGACCGGAGAGGCGGGCGCTCACTCCGCGCTGCCGGCTAGGAAGCTGGCGGCGAGGCTCTCCAGCCCGCGCGCATCGGCTTCATCGAAGCGCGCCGGGCGCGGGCTGTCCAGGTCCAGGACCCCGAGCAGCTGCGCGCCGCGCAGCAGCGGGATCACCACCTCGGAGCGCGAGGCGGCATCGCAGGCGATGTGCCCGGGGAAGGCATGCACGTCGGGCACGAGCAGCGTGCGCCGCTCGGCCGCGGCCGTGCCGCACACGCCGCGCCCCAGGGCGATGCGCACGCACGCGGGCTTGCCCTGGAACGGCCCCACCACCAGCTCCTTCCCCTTGAGGAAGTAGAAGCCCACCCAGTTGACCGCCGGCAGTGCATCGAAGAGCAGTGCCGCGGTGTTGGCCGCGTTGGCCACCAGGTCCGGCTCACCGGCCAGGAGCGCCTTCAGCTCCGCGTCGAGGCGGGCGTAGTCCCGGGGCTTGTCCTTGAAGTCGTAGCGCTGGGCCGTGAAGCTCATCGAGGCGGTCTATGAGGCAATGCGGGCGCGCATTCTCAGGCACGCGAGGTGGGGAATGCCATCACCTCTTCGATGGAGCCGGCCCCGGTGGCCAGCATGAGCAGGCGGTCCAGGCCCAGGGCGACCCCGGAGCAGTCGGGCAGCCCGCTCTCCAGGGCGGCCAGCAGGCGCTCGTCCAGCGCGTAGACGGGCAGTCCCGCCCGGCGCCGCGCGGCATTGTCCGCCTCGAAGCGGCGGCGCTGCTCGGCGGCGGCGGCCAGCTCATGGAAGCCATTGGCGAGCTCGATGCCCCGGGCATACAGCTCGAAGCGCTGCGCGGCGCGCGGGTCGGCCGGGTCCAGCCGCGCCAGCGCGGCCTGGCTGGCCGGGTAGCCGTGGATGAAGGTGAGCCGTTCCCGCCCCAGGCGGGGGCCGATCAGGGCCCCCATGAGGAGTTCCAGGTAGCCGTCGCGGCCGAGCGGCGCGGCGGCATGCAGGCCGAGGGGGGCGGCGGCGAGCGCCAGCGCCTCCGTCGCGGCCTCGAAGGGATCGAGCGCCAGCTCCCGCAGGAACACCTCGCGGTAGGAGAGCCGCTCGGCGGGACCTGGGAGGCGCCTTTCGCCCAGCAGCTCCCCGGTGAGCGCTTCCACCTCGTCCATCAGCTGGCCGAGGGAGAAGCCGACGCGGTACCACTCGAGCAGGGTGAACTCGGGGTTGTGCACCCGGCCGCTCTCGAGCGCGCGCGCCACGTGGCAGACCTGGTAGATGTCGCCGGCGCCGGCGGCGAGCAGGCGCTTCATCGCGTACTCGGGCGAGGTGTGCAGGAAGAACGGCGCCGCGGCACCGCCGCCCTCCGGGGTCAGCTCGACGCGCGCCGAGTGGATGTGCACGTCGCTCACCGGCGCATTGACGATGAGGGGCGTGTCGACTTCGAGCACCCCGCGCCCGGCGAAGAACGCGCGGACCTGCGCGAGCATGCGGGCCCGGGCCACCAGGCGCTCGCGCGAGGCGCCGGGACGCCAGTCGCCGGTCGCGCTCATCGCAGGCGCGCGAGGCTCTGGCCGACGCGGATGGTGGCGCCCGGGCGCACCGTGGGCAGCCACTCGGCCGCACCGGGTGGCAAGAGCAGGATGACGGTCGAGCCCATGTTGAAGCGGCCCATCTCGGCGGACTTCGCGAGCGAGGCCTGCACGGGCACCGGCAGCGCGGCGCGCCGCCGCGGCCGGCGCGGCGTGATGTCCCCGTGCCACACGGTGCTCATGCTGCCGACGAACAGCGCCCCGACCAGCACCATGGCGAAGGGCACCGGCCCGTGCTCGAAGATGCAGACGACCCGCTCGTTGCGTGCGAACAGCCCCGCGACGCTCGCCGCGGTGGTGGCATTGACGCTGAAGAGGTCCCCGGGCACGTACCAGGCCGCGCGCAGCGTGCCGGGCAGCGGCATGTGGATGCGGTGATAGTTGTAGGGCGCCAGGTACAGCGTCGCGAAGGAGCCCCCCGCGAAGACCGCGGGCCAGCCGGCCGACTCGTCCAGCAGCGCCTCCAGGGTGTAGTCGTGCCCCTTGGCCTGCAGCAGCCGGGCGCCATCGAGCGCACCGGCCTGGCTGACCGTGCCATCGACCGGGGAGACCAGCGCCGCCGGGTCCGCATCCGCCGGGCGGGCGCCCGCGCGCAGCGCGCGCGTGAAGAAGGCGTTGAAGCTCTCGAAGCTGAGCGGGTCGGGCTGCTCGGCATCGCTCATGTCCGGGTGGAAGCTGTTGCAGAAGCTGGCGATGAGCCGGTTCTTCAGAAGCGGCGCGCGCGAGCGCGTGGCGCGGTGCACGAGTCCGGTCAGCCAGTGCTGGGGCAGCAGGTGCTGGAGCGCGATGAAGGCGCGCGCGGACAGGGCGGCCGGGTCGTGGTTGGCCATGGCCTCCGGCTAGCCTCGCGCGCCGCGCAGGTAGGGCGCCGCGGCCCTCAGGTCCGCCGCCATGGGCGCGACCTCGAAGGGCGGGGTGAAGACCGCGGCGATGCGCGCGGCGTCATCGAGCAGGAAGACCACCGCGGAGTGGTCCATGGTGTAGTCCCCCCCGGGCAGGTCCACGCGGCTCACCGCCACGCCGAAATCGCGCGCCAGCGACTCGATGGCGGCGGCCTCGCCGGTGAGCCCTTCGAACTGCGGATCGAAGGCGTGCACGTACAGGGCCACCGCCTGGGGCGTGTCGCGCTGCGGGTCGATGCTCACGAACAGCACGCGCAGCTTCGGCAACGCCGCCTCCTTGCGCAGCCTGGCAAGCTTCAGCAGCGTCGTCGGGCACACGTCCGGGCAGTGCGTGAAGCCGAAGAACACGAGCGTGGGGGTCCCGGCGAGCTCGGCCCGGGAGAAGGGCCGCCCGTAGATGTCGGTGAGGTGGAAGTCGGCGACGCGGCGCGGCTGCGGCAGCCAGGTGCCGCTTGCCAGCTGCGGGCTGCGCCTGTCAAGTTGGCTCGCTGCCCAGAACCCGGCGAGGGCCGCCGCCAGGGCCGCCGTCGCGAGGAGCAAGTGGTTCCGTGAGATCGCCATGAGTGAAGTATTTCATACACGCCGCCGCCCCGTGCGCGGCGCGGCCCCGCTCACCGTCGGCACGCTGATCCGGCGCAGCGAGCGGCGGCTGCGGCGTGCCGGGGTGTTCTACGGCCACGGCATCGCCAACGCGCGCGACGAGGCCGCGGCCCTGGTGCTGCACGCCCTGGCGCTGCCCCCGGATGCGCCGGCCGCCACCTGGCGCCGCCGCGTGGGCGCGCCGGCGGCGCGGCGGGCGGTCGAGCTCGTGAGCCGGCGCATCCGCGAGCGCATCCCGTCCGCATACCTCACCGGCATCACCTGGTTTGCCGGCCTGCCGATCCGCGTCGATGCCCGCGCACTGGTGCCGCGCTCGCCGCTCGCGGAACTCATCGAGCGCGGCTTCGCGCCGTGGGTGGAGCCGGCGCGCATCGGGAGCATCCTCGACCTGGGCACCGGCTCGGGCTGCATCGCCATCGCCTGCGCGAAGTACCTGCCGCGGGCGCGGGTGGATGCGGTCGACATCTCGCCCGAGGCACTCGCACTGGCCGCATCGAACGTGCGCCACCATCGCCTCGGGCGCCGGGTGCGCCTGATCCGCTCCGATCACTTCGCCGCCCTCGGGCGCAGGCGCTACGATATTATCGTCAGCAACCCGCCGTACGTGGGCGCGCGCGAGATGCGGCGGCTGCCGCCGGAATACCGGCACGAGCCGCGCCTGGGGCTGGCCTCCGGGAGTGCCGGGCTCGATTCGGTGACGGTCATCCTGCGTGAGGCGGCGCGGCACCTGAGGCCCCGCGGGCTGCTCGTGGTCGAGGTGGGCAACACCGAGGCCGCGGTGCGCCGGGCCTTCCGCGCGCTGCCGTTCGTCTGGCTGGAATTCGCGCGCGGGGGCGGCGGGGTGTTCCTGCTCACCCGCGAGCAACTGGAGACACGCTGACCCATGTCCGGCAACAGCATCGGCAGACTGTTCACGGTGACCACCTTCGGCGAGAGCCACGGGCCGGCCATGGGCTGCATCGTCGATGGCTGTCCCCCCGGGCTCGAGCTCACCGAGGAGCACCTGCAGGCCGACGTCGACCGGCGCCGCAGCGGCACCTCGCACTTCGTCAGCCAGCGGCGCGAGGCGGACCAGGTGCGCCTGCTCTCCGGGGTATTCGAGGGGCGCACCACCGGCACGCCCATCGGCATCCTCATCGAGAACACCGATGCGCGCTCGCGCGACTACGAGAAGATCAAGGATCGCTTCCGGCCCGGCCATGCCGACTACACCTACCAGCAGAAGTACGGCCTGCGCGACTACCGCGGCGGCGGGCGCTCCTCGGCGCGCGAGACGGTCATGCGCACCGCCGCCGGGGCCATCGCGCGCCGCTACCTCGCCACGCGCCTGGGGGTGCGCATCTACGGCTACCTCAGCCAGATCGGCGAGCTTGTGATCGAGCCGAAGGATCCGCCGCAGGCCTACCAGAATCCCTTCTTCTGCCCGGACCCGGCCCGCGTGCCCGAGCTCGAGGCGCTGCTGTGGAAGGTCCGCGGCGCGGGCGACTCGGTCGGGGCCCGGGTGACCGTGGTGGCCAGCGGCGTGCCGCCGGGGCTGGGCGAGCCGGTGTTCGACCGCCTGGACGCCGACCTGGCGCACGCCCTGATGAGCATCAACGCGGTGAAGGCGGTGGAGATCGGTGCCGGCACGGCGGCGGCGGCGCAGCGCGGCAGCGAGCATCGCGATGAAATGACGCCGCAGGGTTTCCGCAGCAACCATGCCGGCGGGATCCTGGGCGGCATCTCCTCCGGCCAGGACGTGGTGGCGCACGTGACGCTCAAGCCCACCTCCAGCATCCAGATTCCCGGCGACACCATCGACAGCGCGGGCAACGCGGTGCAGGTGGTGACCACGGGCCGGCACGACCCGTGCGTGGGCCTGCGGGCGACGCCGATCGCCGAGGCGATGCTGGCGATCGTGCTGATGGATCACTACCTGCGCCACCGCGCGCAGAATGCCGACGTGCGCTCCGCGACGCCCGACATCACCGCGCCGCAGCGCTGACCCGACCCTTCCGCAGCGAGGCTGAACATTCCGTGGACCGCAAGTTCAAGGTAGCGATCGTGGGGGCCACCGGCCTCGTCGGCGAGACCCTCATCGCCGTGCTCGAGGAGCGCGGCTTCCCGCTCGAGAAGCTCTTCGCCCTCGACAGCGATCGTGCCCTCGGGCACGAGCTGAGCTTCCAGGACGCGCGCCTGCGCGTGCACGAGATCAAGGGTTTCGACTTTGCGCAGGCGGACATCGCCTTCTTCACCGCCGGCACCGAGGTCTCCCTGCTGTACGCGCCGCGGGCACTGGCCGCCGGATGCTGGGTGATCGACAACACCTCCGCATTCCTCGACCGCGAGGAAGTGCCGCTCGTGGTGCCGGAGGTGAACCCGCAGGCGCTCGATGCCGTGCAGAGGCCCGGCATCGTCGTCAATCCCAACTGCGCCGCGATCCAGCTGGTCGTGGCCCTGAAGCCGCTGCACGACGCCGCCGGCATCGAGCGCATCGACGTCGTGACCTACCAGTCCGCCTCGGGGGCCGGGCGCGCGGCGGTCGAGGAGCTGGCGCGCCAGTCGATCCACGTGCTCAGCGGCAAGGGGCCGGTGGAGCTGGACGGCCCCTACCAGCAGACCGCCTTCAACTGCATCCCGCACATCGACGAATTCGAGGCCAATGGCTACACGCGCGAGGAGCTGAAGGTGATGCGCCAGAGCGCGCGGATCCTGGGCGACCCGGGCATCCGCGTGAATGCGACCACGGTTCGCGTGCCGGTGTTCTACGGCCACTCCGAGGCGGTGCATATCACGACGCGCCGGCCGCTCAGCGCCGCGCAGGCCCGCGAACGGCTGCAAAGTGCGCCGGGCGTCACGGTTATCGATGAGCCGCGGGTGGGCGGATACCCCACGGCGGCTACCGAGGCAGCGAACCGCGACACAGTTTATGTCGGGCGAATCCGAGAAGATCTGCCCCCGGAGCGGGGACTTAACTTATGGGTCGTAGCTGACAATGTTCGCAAGGGAGCAGCCACCAATTGCGTGCAGATCGCCGAGGCTTTGGCCCGGCGGCCTATTTAAGTTATATTGCCGCGAGGTTAACGGGGGGGTCGCAGGATGTGGCCTATACTCCTGTTTTTCAAAGAATTTCTACCCACTGATTCCTGCCGGGGTGTCCTGATGTTCGCCAAACGTTCAAGCCGGGCGCTGGCATTACTGCTGGCCTTGCCGTCAGCTGCGTTTGCCCTGGGGCTGGGGGACATCCACCTCCTGTCGCCCCTGAATGCCCCTCTGGATGCGGAAATCGAGCTGGTCGATATCGCCCCGGACGAGCTCAACAGCGTGCAGGTGCAGCTCGCCTCGCGCGAGACCTTCGCCAAGTACGGCCTCGAGTGGCCGGCCTACCTGAACGGCGTGCAGCTGAAAACCCAGCGCACCGGCGACGGGCGCGAGGTCATCAAGCTCAAGTCCACCGAGGCGATCTCCGAGCCCTTCGTGACGCTGCTGGTGGAGGTCAACTGGGCACGCGGCCGGCTGGTGCGCGAATACACCATGCTCCTTGACCCGCCGGTGTATGCGCCGAAGAGCTCCGCGGTGGCCAGTGCCCCGGTCAGCGCCCCGTCGGCCCCCGCGCCGGGTGCGCGCGAGGGATCGATCGCCCGTGCCACCGAAGCGCCGCCGCAGGCCGCACCGGTCGCACCGGAAGCGACCGCCGCGCCGCCGGAGGCCGCCGCCGTCGCGCCGGCACCGCAGCATCACGCACGCCCCGCCCCGGCACCTGTCGCCGAGGCCGGCGCGGCCGATGAGTCGGGCGGCTCGCACACCGTGCAGCGTGGCGAGACGCTCTCGGGCATCGCCGCCGGTGTCGCCGGATCGAAGATCAATTCGGCGCGGGCGCGCAGCTGGATGGTGGCGATCTACAACGCCAACCCGGACGCCTTCCGCAAGAACATGAACGTCATGCGCTCGGGCGCCGTGCTGCGCATCCCGGACGCCTCGGCCGCCGATGCGATCTCCCCCGGCGAGGCATCCGCCGAGATCCACCGCCAGTACACCGCCTGGCGCGGCGCGGCGGGCGAGGCCACGCCGGCACCGGCCGAGCAGCCCGGACGTCTGAAGCTCGTCACGCCCTCCGGCCCCGCCGCGGCCAACGCCACGCCGCCGGCCCCGGCCGCCTCCGCCAAGGAAGCCGCCGCCGCGGCCGCCGCCAAGGCCGCCGCCGCCAAGGTGGCGCAGGAGGCCGAGGCCAAGCGCCTGCTGGAACTGAAGAACGAAGAGCTGGCGCGGATGCAGGCGCAGAACGCCGCCAAGCAGGCCCCGCCGGCCCCCGCGCCGGCCCCGGCTCCGGCCCCGGCGGCGACCGCGCCCGCGGCCCCGCCGCCTGTAGCCGAGCAGGCGCCGCCGCCGGAGGTGCAGAGCGCACCGCCGCCGCCGGTCGCCAAGCCGAAGCCGGTCCCGCCGGCAGCCCCGGCCGGCCCGTCGCTCCTGGATACCTTGATCGGCTATTGGTGGCTCCTGGCGGTCATCGCACTGGGCGTGCTCGGGTTCTTCGCGCTGCGCCTGGCGCGCTCCAAGCGGGCCAGCACCGAGCTGGACGACTCGCTCGGCCGCATGGCCGCCGCCGGCGCCGAGTCGGCCGACTTCGGCGCCATGAGCGCCTCGCCGCGCTTCTCGGAGCCGGAACCGGAGCCCGCGCCGGTGCGGGTCGCCACCCCGCGCATGACGGCAGCCCCGGTTCCCGACTCGTTCTTGGTCGAGGAGACCGGCTCGCACGAGCGGCCCCGGCCCTCCTCGGTCACCGGGACGATGCCCGCCATGGCCGCCCCGAAGCACGTGGCGAGCGATGAGACGATCAGCAGCGAAACGGCGATCAACCTCGACCAGGGCGATCCTCTGGCCGAGGCCGACTTCCACATGGCCTACGGGCTGTACGACCAGGCGGCGGACCTCATCCGCATCGCCATCAGCCGCGAGCCGGGTCGCCGCGACCTGAAGCTCAAGCTCCTCGAGGTGTTCTTCGTCTGGGGCAACAAGGAGCAGTTCCTGACCAGCGCGCGCGAGCTGGCCCAGACCCGCGCGGAGGCTGCCCCCGGTGAGTGGGAGAAGATCCTCATCATGGGCAAGCAGCTGGCGCCCGAGGACCCGCTCTTCAGCGGCACCGGCGCTATCAGCGGCGCTTCCGCCGGCGGCGTGGACCTCGACCTCGAAGGGGGCCAGAGCCGCGTGGACTTCGATCTGGTCGGCGACGAGCCGATGCCGACCGAGGTGGCGCATGGTGGCGTGGACCTGGACATCGGCTCGGCGGTCGGGGACCTGGACGCCACGGCCGAGTCCCAGTCGGGCATCACCGACCGCAATGCGGCCCTGCTGGAGGGCAGCTTCCTCGGCGGCACCACCCGCCAGATGCCCGCGCGCGGCCGCGGCGGCAGCGGCACGACGGTGGAGATGGAAGGCCCCACGGTCGAGCAGCCCACCATCAGCACCCCGGACAACCCCACGATCCGCCAGAAGCTCGAGACCGCGATGCGCAAGTCCGGCACCGAGCACACCGCCGAGCTGGCCATCGATGACCTGGGACTGGATGTCGGCCAGGCCGACACCATCGACCAGCCCGGCATCGCCTCGGCCGCCGCCTCGACCCCGGATGCCCCCACGCTCGTGGCAGGCCTGGACGAGGCCTCGCGCCGCGTCATGGATGATGCGCACCGCCGTGCGAAGGAGGAGACCGGTGCCAGTACCGGCGCCTGGCAGTTCGACCAGGGCGAGCTCGAGGCGGCGCTGACCCAGAGCAACCAGGCCCTGCCGGATGCCTCGGCGACCTCGCGGATGCGCGCGCTGAGCGCGCATGACCTCGATGTCGACGTGGGCGATGCCACCGGCCGGCACCTCGCGCACACCGAGGTCGACCTGGACGTCGGCGTGGCCACCGGCACGCACGAGACGCACGGCGGCGGCACGCTGGACCTGGACGTCGGGACGGCCACGGTGCCGGATGCGGCCTTTGCCGCGACCCAGCGCCTGGCCTCCGATGACCTGGCGCTGCCGGACCTGGAGCCGGTGACCATGAGCGAGGTGGGCACGAAGCTCGACCTCGCCCGCGCCTACATGGACATGGGCGATCCGGACGGTGCCCGCAACATCCTGGAAGAAGTGCTGGGCGAAGGCTCGGCCGCCCAGAAGCAGGAAGCGCAGCGCCTGATCGAGTCGCTCCCGGGCTGAGCGCCCCGGGGCGACCCTCCTCCGAGGCCGCACGGGCGTGGCCCGCATCGCCGTCGGCATCGAGTACGACGGGACCGCCTTCAGCGGCTGGCAGGGCCAGACCGGCCAGCGCACCGTGCAGGGGGTGGCCGAGGCCGCCCTCGCACGCATCGCCGATGCCCCGGTCGCCCTGGTGTGCGCCGGTCGCACCGATGCCGGCGTGCATGCCGCGGGCCAGGTCGCCCACTTCGACACCGAGGCCGTGCGCCCGGCGCGCAGCTGGGTGCTCGGGGCCAACAGCGAGCTGCCCGCCGATGTCAGCCTCTGCTGGGCGCACACGGTGCCGGCACACTTCCACGCCCGCTACAGCGCCCAGGCCCGCACCTACCGCTACCTCATCCTGAATCGCACCGCGCGCTCGGCGCTGCACCGCCAGCGCTGCGCCTTCGTCCATCGCCCGCTGGAGGTGAGCCGCATGGCACAGGCCTGCCCGGCGCTGCTCGGCGAGCACGACTTCAGCGCCTTGCGTTCCTCGGAGTGCCAGGCGAAGAGCGCGGTGCGCTGCATCGAGCGGCTGACGGTGGAGCGCCGGGAAGACTGGGTCGTCATCGAGGTGACCGCCAACGCCTTCCTGCACCACATGGTGCGCAACCTCGCAGGCCTCCTGATCGCCATCGGACGCGGCGATGCACCCCCTGACTGGGCGGCGCAGGTGCTCGCCGGCCGCGACCGCACGCGCAGCGCGGCGACCGCCCCGGCGCAAGGGCTGTGCCTCGTCGCGGTGCGCTACCCGGCCGCTTTCGGCCTGCCGGTGACCCCGGGGGAGATCCAGGGGCCCGATCGGCTATGATCCCCGGCCACCATCGGGGATAAGGCCGCCCAAGAACAATGTCCTGGTTCGAGAAAATCATGCCCTCCCGCATCAAGACCGAGCGGCGCACGCGCTCGGTCCCGGAGGGGCTGTGGATCAAGTGCCCCGCCTGCGATGCGGTGCTCTACCGCGCCGAGCTCGAGCGCAATCTCAACGTGTGCCCGAAGTGCAGCCACCACATGCGCATGGGGGCGCGCGAGCGCCTGGAGCGCTTCCTGGACACCCAGCTCGTCGAGGAGATCGGGGCCGGCATCTCCCCGGAGGATCCCCTCAAGTTCCGCGACAGCAAGCGCTACCGCGACCGCCTGGCGCAGGCCCAGAAGGCCACCGGCGAGAGCGATGCCCTGATCGTGCTCACCGGGACGCTGCACGAACTGCCGGTCGTCGCCTGCGCGTTCGAGTTCCAGTTCCTGGGCGGGTCGATGGGCTCGGTGGTGGGCGAGCGCTTCAAGCGCGGCGTCGACTACTGCATCCAGGAGCGCCGGCCGCTGGTGTGCTTCTCCGCCAGCGGCGGGGCGCGCATGCAGGAGGCGCTGTATTCGCTGTTCCAGATGGCCAAGACCGCGGCCGCCCTGTCGCGCCTGGCCCAGGCGCACCTGCCGTTCATCTCGGTGCTCACCGACCCGACCACCGGTGGCGTGTCGGCGAGTCTTGCGCTGCTGGGGGACCTGAACATCGCCGAGCCGCGCGCCCTGATCGGCTTCGCCGGCCCGCGCGTCATCCAGCAAACCGTGCGCGAGACGCTCCCCGAGGGCTTCCAGCGCAGCGAGTTCCTGCTCGACCACGGCGCGATCGACATGATCGTCGACCGGCGCGAGATGCGCGACCGCATCGGCGCGGTGCTGCGCCTCATGCTGAAACTGCCCGCCGTCGCGGCCTGACGCGCACCGGACACCCCGGTAGCCGGATGCGCTCTCTCGCCGAGTGGCTCGCGCTGCACGAGGCGGTGCACCCGCACAGCATCGACATGGGGCTCGCACGCGTCGGACGCGTCGCCGGCGCGCTTGGGCTGTCCCAGGCGACGCACGCGGTGCTCACCGTGGCCGGCACCAACGGCAAGGGCTCGGTGGCGGCGCATCTGGAGGCGCTGCTGCGGGCGCGCGGCGCGCGCACCGGCCTGTTCACCTCGCCGCACTTCCTGCGCTACAACGAGCGTATCCGCGTGAACGGGGTGGAGGCGGCGGACGCCGACCTCGTCGGCGCCTTCGAGCGCATCGAGGCGGCGCGCGCCGACACCACGCTCACCTTCTTCGAGTACAACACGCTCGCCGCGCTGCTGATCTTCCGCGACGCCGGCGTCGAGGCGGCGGTCCTGGAGGTCGGGCTCGGCGGCCGGCTGGATGCCACCAACATCCTGGACGCGCACGTCGCCGTGCTGGCCTCGGTGGGTTTCGACCACCGCGAGTACCTGGGCAACACGCTCGAGCAGATCGGGCGCGAGAAGGCGGGCATCTTCCGGCCGGGCCGCGCCGCGGTGCTCGGCACGGACGAGATGCCCGCGAGCGTGTTCGCGACGATCGCGGGGCAGGGGGCGCGCGCGGTGCTCGCGGGCCGCGACTTTGGCTGGCAGCGCCACGCTTCCGCGGCGTGGGACTACGAGGGGCTCGAGCATTCCTTCAGCCAGCTGCCACCCTCGGCGCTCGCCGGCGAGATCCAGTACCGCAATGCCGCCACCGCCTTCGCGGCGGTCGAGGCGCTGGCCCTCGATCCGCAGCCGGCGCCGCCCGTGCGCGCGCTGCTGCGGCGGCTGAGCCCCTTCGACGGGCGCAGCGCTGCCCAGGCCCTGCAGCAGGTACGGCTGGCCGGGCGCTTCCAGATCGTCCCCGGCCCGGTGGAATGGATCCTCGACATCGCCCACAACGAGCCGGCGGCGCGCGTGCTGGCGCGGCAGCTGCGCGAACGTGCGCTGCCGGGGGCGGCGGGCCGCACCTACGCGGTGATCGGCGTGCTGGCCGACAAGGACGCGGCCGCCATCGCGGCGGCGCTCGCGCCGGTCATCGACCAGTGGATCGTGTGCGCGCTGCCCGGCCCGCGCGGCAGCAGTGCGGCGGCGAGCGCGCAGCGCCTGGCGGTGGCGCCGGATCGGGTCGAGCTGGCCGCGTCCGTGCAGGCCGGCTGCGAGCGGGCGCGTGCGCAGGCGCGCCCCGGCGATCGCGTCGTGGTGTGCGGTTCGCTGCACACGGTCGGGCCGGCGCTCGAATGGCTTCGGATATACTAGTGCACAGGCGCAGCCGGGCGCGCGGCGCGCGCGGCGGTGATCGCCCGCGGCGCTTGAAGTTCGCGGACCTGCCCGCATCGTAGGAGCCTCGGTGAAAGAACGATTGACGGGCGCTGCCATCCTCGTGGCGCTGATCGTGCTGCTGGTGCCCGAGCTGTTGCGCGGGCCGGTGCGCCCGGTCGCACACGTGGCGGCAGCCCCCGCCGGGGAAGTGCCATTACGCACCGTCACCATCAAGGTCGGGGACGACCCGCACGCGCACGACGCGGCGACCGCCCCTGCCAGCGGACCGCAGCAGCCGGTGCCGCTTCCGGCCGATACCGAGTCCAGCGCGCCGCCGAGCGCCGCACCGGCCACGGCAAGCACGGACCTGCCCGTCGAGGCGCCGACACCCAAGGACGCACCGCCCCCGAAGCCGGAGCCACCGGCGCCGAAGCCTGCGCCACCGGCCGAGCACGCTTCCCCCGCCCCGACCGCCGCCACCACGCCGGCGGAAAGCGCGGCCGGGGGTGCCTTCATGGTGCAACTGGGCAGCTTCGCCAGCCACGACAACGCGGAGCGACTCGCCAAGCAGGTCAAGGCCCAGGGCTTCCCGGTCAGCGTCTCGCGCAGCGGCACGGGCAAGCACCTCTACAAGGTGCTGGTGGGGCCGGCCCACGACCGCGCCGCGGCCGTGCAGCTGGAAGCGAAGCTGCACGCGGCCGGACACACCGGGGCGATCGTTGCCCGGTAGCGCGCGTGACGCGTTCCTTAGGAAACGCCCATGGTTCCTTGTACAATTCGCGCCGCGCGGACCCGGCCGCGGTAAGAAACGGCTGCAATGGTACTGACCGACTATCTGATAATTGCCGCCATCCTGATCTCCGCCATCGCCGGGGCGATGCGTGGCTTCCTGCGCGAGGCGGTGGCGCTGGCCGCCTGGATCGTGGCGCTGTTCGTGGCCTGGCACTTCTCCGACCTCATCGAGCCCTACCTCGGCGGCGTGCTGAACGAGCCGCAGGTGCGGCCGTGGGCGGCGCGCGTCATCATCATCGTGCTGGTGCTGCTGTTGGGCGCCGCCACCGGCGCCATCCTCTCGCACTTCGTGCGCCTGTCGATCTTCAGCGGCATGGACCGGCTGCTCGGGTTCCTCTTCGGGCTGCTGCGCGGGTTCGTGCTGCTGGGGGTCTTCGTGATCCTCGGCCAGCTGTTGCGCCTGTCCGGGGAAGCCTGGTGGCGGCACTCGCTGCTGATTCCCTACGGGGAGACGGTGGCGAACGGGCTGCGCTCGCTGGTGGGCG
This sequence comes from Pseudomonadota bacterium, assembly GCA_018240525.1. Taxonomy (GTDB): domain Bacteria; phylum Pseudomonadota; class Gammaproteobacteria; order Steroidobacterales; family Steroidobacteraceae; genus 13-2-20CM-66-19. The sequence continues at coordinate 338,037 of JAFEFN010000013.1, read as the reverse complement.
AGGCGCACGTCCCGCACACCCGCGAGTCCCACCTTCACAGTTGACCGCGTAGGGGCGTAGCTATGTGCGGCATCGTCGGCATCGTGGGCACCAGCGCGGTCAACCAGCGCATCTACGACGCCCTCACCGTGCTGCAGCACCGCGGCCAGGATGCCGCCGGCATCGCCACCTCCAGCGAGGGTGAGCTGTATACCCGCAAGGGCGCGGGCCTGGTGCGCGACGTGTTCAGCAAGGACGACATGCTGGAGCTGAAGGGGCACCTGGGCATCGGCCACGTGCGCTACCCGACCGCCGGCTGCGACAGCGCCTCGGAGGCGCAGCCCTTCTACGTCAATGCCCCGTACGGCATCTGCCTTGCCCATAACGGCAACCTCACCAACGCCACGGAGCTGGCCGAGATCCTCACCCGCGAGGACCGCCGGCACCTGAACACCACCTCCGACTCGGAGGTGCTGCTGAACGTGTTCGCTTCGGAGCTGCAGCGGGTCGGCACCGCGCGCATCACGCCGGCGGACGTGTTCGCGGCCCTGGCGGCCGTTTATCGCCGCTGCCGCGGCGGCTACGCCGTGGTGGCCATGCTCATCGGCCACGGCGTGCTCGGCTTCCGCGACCCGAACGGCATCCGCCCGCTGGTGCTCGGCGAGCGACGCACGCCCAAGGGCAGCGAGTGGATGCTGGCCTCCGAGAGCGTGGCGCTCGACAGCCTGTCGTTCCGGTTCGTGCGCGACATCGCCCCCGGCGAGGCGGTGTTCATCGACGAGCATGGCCGCCTGCACACCCAGCAGTGCGTGGCCGCGCAGCGCCATACGCCCTGCATCTTCGAGTACGTGTACTTTGCGCGCCCCGACTCCAAGATCGACAACATCTCGGTCTACCGCGCCCGCATGCGCATGGGCGACCGGCTCGCCGACAAGATGCTGCGCGAGCGGCCCGCGCACGACATCGACGTCGTCATCCCGATCCCCGACACCAGCCGCACCAGCGCCCTGCAGCTCGCGCAGCGCCTCGGGGTGAAGTACCGCGAGGGTTTCATCAAGAACCGCTACATCGGGCGCACCTTCATCATGCCGGGGCAGGAGCAGCGTGAGAAGTCGGTGCGGCGCAAGCTGAACGCCATCGATCTTGAGTTCCGCGGCAAGAACGTGCTGCTGGTCGATGACTCGATCGTGCGCGGCACGACCTCGGCGCAGATCATCGAGCTGGCGCGCGAGGCCGGCGCCGCCAAGGTGTACTTCGCCTCCGCCGCACCGCCGGTGCGCTTCCCCAACGTCTACGGCATCGACATGCCGGCCACCAGCGAGTTGGTCGCCAGCGGCCGCAGCGTGGAGGAAGTCGCCCGGCTGATCGGCGCGGACTGGCTCATCTACCAGGACCTGGACGACCTGATCGCCGCCTGCAAGCACGAGGATGCGCGCATCGAGGAGTTCGACACTTCCTGCTTTTCCGGTGAGTACGTGACCGGGGACGTCACCCCCGAGTACCTGGCGCGGCTGCAGCTGGCTCGCTCGGACGAGGCCAAGCGAGCGCGCGGCCAGCGCAAGCTCAAAGTCGTCCACGGGGCCTAAGCTGCCACAGACCCAGGATCCGCGGCGCGGCCTCCTCCTCGGCCTGCTGCAGGAGGCCCTGGGAGCGGTGCACGGCGCGCACTGCGTCCGCGTGGCACTGGCCGCCGATCCTCCTTCCGGACCGATAAGGGTGGCCGCCGTCGGCAAGGCCGCCTTCGCCATGGCAGCCGGTGCGCACGCGGCCCTGGGAGCGGCGATCGATCGCACGCTGGTCATCGCCCGCGACGTACCCCCGGACGGGGTGCCGGCGTGGCCCGGACTCGAGGCGCTGTACGGGGCGCACCCCGTGCCGGATGAGCGCTCGCTGCGGGCCGGGGCGCGCCTGCTCAGCTGGGTGCAGGAACTGCCGCCGCAGGTGCAGCCGCTGTTCCTGGTCTCGGGCGGGGCCTCGAGCCTGGTGGAAGTGCTGGCTCCCGGGGTGGGCCTGGGCGCGCTGCAGGAACTGAACCGCGCGGCACTGGGCCAGGACATCGCCATCGGCGAATTCAACGCGCGGCGCATGCGCATCTCGCAGATCAAGGGCGGACGGCTGGCCGCCGCGCTGCAGGGCCGGCCCGGGCGGGCGCTCTTCCTCTCGGACGTGCCCGGCGATGATGCCGCGGTCATCGGCTCGGGAATCATGGGGCCGGCGCCGCAGGGCCCCGACCGCGTCACCCGCTCGGTGGTGGGCTCGGTCGACACCGCGGTGGCCTGCGTGGCCCGGCGGGGCAGGGAGCTGGGCCTCACGGTGAACGCCCCGCCGCGCCGGTTCGAGGACAGCGCCGTGCGCCTCGCGGCGCGCTTTGCGCACGAGCTCAGCATGGGCAGCGCGCAGCTGTGCGTGTGGGGCGGGGAATCGACGCTCGCACTGCCGCCCCAGCCGGGGCGCGGCGGCCGCAACCAGCACCTGGCGCTTTCTGCCGCGCGGCTCCTCGCCGGCCACCCGGACCTGATGCTGCTCGCGGTCGGCACCGATGGCAGCGACGGGGTGACCGAGGATGCCGGCGCGCTGGTCGATGCCGAGACCTGTGCGCGGCTGGCACTGGCCGAACTGGACGCCGACACCTGCCTCCAGCATGCCAACTCCGCGGCGGCGTTGGCCGCCAGCGGTGACCTGGTGCATACCGGCCCGACCGGCACCAACGTCGGGGACCTGGTGATTGGACTTAAGTTGTCCGCCGCCGCGGCACGTGCGCTGCCGCTGCATGGCGGGGACCGTGCACGCATGCTGTAATCGCGGCCATGCGCGTGCTGCTCATCGAAGAAGACGCGCGCCAGTGCGCGCACATCCGCCGGCGTCTGATCGCCTGGCGCCCGCAGTCGCAGCTGGTCGTCCACAGCCCCGTCAACCACGGCATGCTGGCCGCGGAGTTCCTCGCCCAGGGCTTCGATGCCGTGCTGATCGCGGCGCGCTGGCCGGGCGGGGGGCGCGGGATCGCGTGGGCACGGGAGCTGGCCGCCCGCGCAGGCTTCGCTCCGCTGGTGCTGCTGTGCGAGCCGGGCAGCGACACCGAGCGCGGCGCGCAGGCACTCGGCGCCTTCACCCTCAGCAGCGCGGACCTGGAGTGCGAGGCCTTCCTGCGCGTGCTCGCCGAGGCCGAGCAACGCCAGGCGCACGCACGCGCGCTGTGGCGCTCGAGCATCGCCGGGCGCCAGAGCCAGCGCTTCGGCGAGGCCTTCGTGCGCGGCTACCGCTGCATCCGCAAGCTCGCCAATGGTGCCACCACCGACCTGTACCTGGCCGAGAGCGAGCGCGACGGCGCCCTCGTGGTGCTGAAGCTCGCGCGCGACCGCCGCGACGAGAACGACCAGCCCATCGATGCCTTCCGCCGCTTCCTGCAGGAGTACGAGATCGCGCAGCGCATCGCCAGCCCGGCCGTCATGCGCCTGCACGACCTGGGCGTCAGCGACGAACACGCCTGGCTGGTGATGGAGTACTTCCCGCGCGGCGACCTGCGCAAGCGCATGCGGCGCGACCTGAGCCCGCGCCACGCGCTGCTGCTGGCCGCGTCGATCGCGCGCGCCCTGGCCTCGGTGCACGCCGCCGGGGTGCTGCACCGCGACCTGAAGCCGGGGAACATCATGCTGCGCGAGGACCACAGCGTGGCGCTCATCGACTTCGGCCTGTCCAAGGATGCGGCGCTGTCGATGGACATCACCGGCACCGGTACCATCTTCGGCACCCCGCACTACATGAGCCCGGAGCAGGGTCACGCCGAGCCGATCGACGAGCGCAGCGACCTGTACAGCCTCGGCGTGATCCTGTTCGAGATGCTGGCCGGCCACAAACCCTACCGGGCCGAAAACCCGATGGCCATCGTCTACAAGCACCGCAAGGAGCCGATCCCGCGGCTGCCGGCCGAGTTCGCCGCCCTGCAGCCGGTGCTGGAGCGGCTGCTGGCCAAGCGCCCGCAGGACCGCTTCGCGAGCGCCCAGGAGGCGAGCGCCGCGCTCGAGCAGGCGCTGCGCCACCACCGCGTGCAGGCGCGCGCCTGATGGCAGCGGACCTCGCATCGACGCCGGCCGCTGCCTCGATCCTGCGCAGCGCCACGCCGGCGGCATGGGTCGAGGATGCCGTCGCGCACTGGCCGGAGCTGCTCGTCGATCACGCCAACTGCGAGAAGAAGGCCGCCTCCACCGCCCTGGCGCTCATGTTCGCTTACCCTGAGGACGAGGCGCTCGCGCTCGGGCTGTCGCGCCTGGCGCGCGAGGAACTGCGCCACTACGAGCAGGTGGTGCGCGCCATGCGCGCGCTCGGCGTGCCCTTCGCCCGGCAGCGCCCCGGCCGCTATGCCCAGGAGCTGCGGCTGCTGCTCGCCACCTGCGAGCCGGCGCGCAAGCTCGACCTGCTCTTGAGCGGCGCGCTGATCGAGGCGCGCTCCGCGGAGCGCTTCGTGCTGCTCGCGCCGCGCCTGCCCGCGCCTCTGGATGCACTGTACGCGGGGCTGGCGGTCTCGGAGGCGCGCCACTTCGAGCTGTACGTCGCCTTCGCGCGCGCCTGCGCCCCTGAAGGATGGCAGCGGCGCCTCGCCCAGCTGGCCGCCCGCGAGGCGCAGCTGGCCACCGCTCCGGATGAGCTGCTGCGTTTTCACTCCGGTCCGTTGCGCCGCGTCGAGGCTTCTTAAGGCAGCCCACAGTTGCTTACGATGCAGCCTCGCCTGCGGCACCAAATCAGCTGCCGGAGGTCTGTTGCACCGGTATCCTTCACTCCCCGGGGACCGCGAGGCACGATGTCCGACAAACCGCACCTTCTGATCGTCGATGACGACCGCGAGATCCGCGGGCTCCTGGCGCAGTACCTGGAGAAGCACGACTTCCGCACCACCGCCGTCGCCGACGGCAAGGAAATGCGCCGCACGCTGGAGCGCTCGCACGTGGACCTCGTGGTGCTCGACCTGATGCTGCCCGGCGAGGACGGCCTGTCGCTGTGCCGCGAGCTGCGCACCCGCTCGCAGATCCCGGTCATCATGCTCACGGCGCGCGGCGAGGACGTCGACCGCATCATCGGGCTCGAGCTCGGGGCCGATGACTACGTCGCCAAGCCCTTCAACCCGCGCGAGCTGCTCGGGCGCATCAAGGCGATCCTGCGCCGCACGGCTCACGCGCCGCGCGACCCGAGCCCGGAGAGCGTACGCGGCTTCGCCTTCAACGGCTGGCGCCTGGACACGGTGACCCGCACCCTCACCGACGCGGCCGGCAAGGAAGTGGCGCTGAGCGGTGCCGAGTACCGCCTGCTCGCGGTGCTGCTGGGGGCCGGCAACCGCGTGCTGACGCGCGCGCAGCTCACCGAGCTGCTGCGCGGGCGCGATGCCGATCCCTTCGATCGCAGCATCGACGTACGGGTCAGCCGCCTGCGGCAGATCCTCGGCGACGATGCGCGCGCGCCGCAGATCATCAAGACCGTGTACGGCGAGGGCTACGTGGTCGGCGTGCCGGTCACGACCGATTAGGCGCGGCGCGCGCCATGCGAATCAGCCTCTGGCCTCAGTCGTTGTTCGGGCGGCTGCTGGCCGCATCGGTCGCCGCCGTGCTCATCGCGCAGACCGCCGGGCTGTTCCTGATCGCGCAGGACCGCGAGCGCTTCGCGCTGCAGGCCAGCGTCCACGAGTGGACCCACCGCATCAGCGAGACGACGCTGATGCTGCAGCCGCTCAATGCCACCGATCGGGCCGAGGCGGTCGCCGAGCTGTCAGCGGTGGCCCCGCGCGCCCGCCGGCCGCGCCTGGTCGGCAGCCCGCCGGACGGCCCCGAGCACGGGCCACCGCCGGACCGCGGCTTCCTGCGGCTGCCACTGCTGGCCGACTTCGAACAGGCGCTGCACGATCACCTGCGCGCGGCGCTGGGCCCTGACTATGGCGTGCAGGTCGCCAGCACGCCCGCGGTCCCGCCGCCGGCCATCCAGCTGCCGGTGCCGTTCTACGAGGCGCATGAGCTGGCCGCGCACGAGGACAGCGCGCGCCGCTACGACGTGCGCATCCGCTTCCCCGACGGCGGCACGGTGCTGTACCGCGTCACGCGCATGCCCAGCGGCGCGCCCCTGCCGCGCAACCTGTTCCTGAACCTCGCGCTGCTGGTGCTGATACTCGTCATCGTCCTGTACCTCACCGCGCGCAACGTCACCCGGCCGCTCTCGGAGCTGGCGCAGGCCGCCGACCGGATCGGTCGCGACAGCTCGCGCACCCAGATCGCGGAGCGCGGCACGCGTGAGCTGCGCGATGCGGCGCGTGCCTTCAACACCATGCAGGACCGCCTGCACCGCTACCTCGACAGCCGCTCGCGCGTACTGGCGGCGATGTCGCACGACCTGAAGACCCCGCTCACGCGACTGCGGCTGCAGGTCGAGGCGCTCGACAACCCGCTGATGGAGGAGCGCATCGGCCGCCAGCTCGACGAGATGGAGGCCATGGTCAAGGAGGCGCTGTCGCTGTTCCGCGGCCTCGACGAGGGCACGCCGGCGGCCGCCACCGACGTCGACGCGCTGCTGGACACGATCCGCTCGGAGTTCGCCGACATGGGCCAGCCGGTGAGCATCAGCGGGCACGCCCAGCAGCCCCTGGTCTGCAAGGCACAGTCGCTGAAGCGCTGCCTCACCAACCTCATCAGCAACGCCGTCAAGTTCGGCAGCCGCGCGGATGTCTTCGTCGAGGATGGCGCGCAGCTACTGATCCGCATCCGCGACCAGGGGCCGGGCATCCCTGAGGCGGAGCTGGAGCGGGTGTTCGAGCCGTTCTACCGCCTCGAGTCCTCGCGCAACCGTGACAGCGGCGGCACCGGGCTCGGCCTGACCATCGCCCGGGACATCGCCCAGGCGCATGGCGGCACGCTCAGCCTGCACAACCTCGAGGGCGGCGGGCTCGAGGCGGTGCTCGCGCTGCCGCGGCGGCGTTAAGCCGCCACCCAGCCTCGGCACACTCCCTCACGATTGTTAACGGGCGCTTGGGGTTCAGCCCCATAATTTGTCCTTCGAAGCGCGGCCGAGACCCCCGCGCCAGGAGAGCCCCATGAGAACCAGTATCGTTGCGCTCACGCTGCTGCTGGTCGGCAGCGCGTACGCGCAAACCGGCGCCGCGCCGCCCGACAAGGCAGCGCACGAGGCCAAGATGATGGACAACCTGACCGTGCTGCTGGACCTGACCGATGTGCAGCGCTCGCAGGTGCAGGCGACCCTCGAGCAGCAGCACGCGGCGATGAAGGCGAAGCTCGATGCCGCGCGGGCCTCGGGCACCAAGCCCGACTGGGCGGCGATGAAGGCGAGCCACGAGCAGATGGAGGCCGACACGGTCGCCAAGCTGACCCCGGTGCTCTCGGCCGCGCAGCTGAAGAAGTTCCAGGTGCTGGAGCAGATGCGCGACGAGCACATGCACGGCGAGCACATGCACCACCGGGGCCCGCCCCCCGGCGCTCCGCCCCCCGCCCAGTAGCCAGCGTCGGTCGGAGCCGCGCAGGGGCGCCCCAGGGATGGGCGCGCCGCTGGGGGGCGGCGGCGCCGCCGTTCAGCGCGGCAGGTCGAGCAGGCGGTAGCTGCCCGCCTCGCAGGCCAGATAGCTGCCCTGTTCGTACCAGGCGCCCAGCACGATGCGCTGCGCCGGCACACCGTCCACCACCAGCTCATGCACCGCCGGCCGATGCGTGTGCCCATGGATCATGCGGCGCACGCCGGTGGCGCGGAAGGCGGCCGCCACCGCCTCGGGGTTCACGTCCATGATCACCGGGATGGTGCGCGCGGTGTGGCGCTTGCTGCCAGCGCGCGCCTCGTTGGCCAGCAGCTCGCGCTGTGCCCGTGGCAGCGCCAGAAAGCGCCGCTGCCAGGCGGCGGCACGCACCGTGCTGCGCAGCTCCTGGTAGGCGTGGTCATCCGTGCACAGGGCATCCCCATGCGTGAGCAGCACCGGCTCGCCGTCGATGTCGGCCACCACCGGGTCGCTGAGCAGGGTGCAGCCACTGCGGGCGCAGAAGCCGGCGCCGAGCAGGAAGTCGCGGTTGCCGTGCAGGACGAAGCAGGGGACGCCGCGCGCCCCCAGGGCACGCAGGGCCTCGCTGACGCGCTCCTTCTCCGGGTCCTGGTCATCGTCCCCGACCCAGGCCTCGAAGAGGTCGCCGAGGATGTAGAGCGCCTGTGCCTGCGCGGCGGTCCCGCGCAGGAAGTCCAGGAACTGCGCGGTGGCCTGAGGCGCCTGGGTGTCCAGGTGGACGTCCGAGACGAACAGGCGCGCCACGGGCCTACTTGGGCGAGAGGATGTTGTCCGGGCGCGTCGGGACCACCGGCGTCGGCGCCTGTGGGGCGGCGGCCGCGGCGGCACCCAGGATCTCCACCTTCGTGATGACGACCGGCTTGAGTGGGGCGTCCTGCTTGAATTCACCGACCGAGCCGGTGGGCGTTTCGCCGATGCGCTCGATCACGTCCATCCCCTGGACGACGCGCCCGAACACGGTGTAGCCCCAGCGCGTGGGCACCGGGTCCAGGTCCGGGTTGTCGGCGAGGTCGACGTAGAACTGGGCATTGCCCGAGTGCGGCTGCTCGGCACGGGCGAGCCCGACCGCGCCGCGCTTGTTCTGCAGCCCGTTGCCGGACTCGTTGAAGACGTTCTCATGGGTCGGCTTGAGCTTCGAGGTGGTGGCATCGTAGCCGCCGCCCTGGATGACGAAGTTGGACACCGCGCGGTGGATCAGGGTGTTGGTGTAGAACCCCTCGCGCACGTAGCGCAGGAAGTTCGCCGCGGTCGCCGGCGCCCGGTCGCTGCGCACCTCGATGATGAACTCGCCCATGTTGGTGGTGACCTTGACCTGGGTGGGCGGCTCGGCCGCCGGGGCGGGCCTGCCGCACAGCAGCGCCAGGCCCAGCAGCACGGCGGCCGGGAGCAGGGCGGTTGAGCGGGCGCGGGACTTGGATTGCATCGATCCTCCGTGGATGGCGGGCGCGGCCGGCGGAGTTTATAGCAGCGGCGCCGCGGCTGCTTTGTTGCGATTGGCGTGTTTCCCGTAACATGGCGTCATGGACCCGACCGCACCTGCCGCCGTGGGCGACACGCGCCCCGTGGTGACCCGCTTTGCCCCGAGCCCGAGCGGGGAGCTGCACCTGGGGAATGCCCGCACGGCGCTCTTCAACCTGCTGCTGGCGCGCCACGCGGGCGGGCGCTTCCTGCTGCGTGTGGAGGATACCGACCGGGAGCGCAGCCAGGAGAGCTATACCCGTGCGCTCATGGACGAGCTGCGCTGGCTCGGCATCGAGTGGGACGCCGGTCCCGACCGCGAGGATGCGCGCGGGCCGTACCGCCAGTCCGGGCGCGCCGCCCTGTACGAGCAGTACTTCGCGCGGCTCGTGCGCGAGGACAAGGTCTATCCCTGCTACTGCACGCCGCTCGAGCTGGAAGCATCGCGGCGCGCGCAGCTGAGCGCCGGCCGGCCGCCGCGCTACGCCGGCACCTGCAGTACCCTGTCCGGTGCCGAGCGCGCCCGGCGCGAGGCCGAGGGGCCCAAGCCCACGTGGCGCTTCCGCGTGCCGCGCGGCACCCGGGTGGAGTTCGTGGACTTCGTCCACGGGCCCCAGGGTGCGCTCACCGACGACATCGGCGATTTCGTCATCCGCCGCGCGGACGGCTCGGCGGCGTTCTTCTTCTCCAACGCGGTCGACGATGCCGGGATGGGCGTCACCCGCGTGCTGCGCGGCGAGGACCACCTCACCAACACCCCGCGGCAGCTGCTCATCCTCGAAGCCCTCGGCCTGCCGGCCCCCCGCTACGGTCACGTCTCGCTCATCGTCGGCGCCGACGGGGCGCCGCTCTCGAAGCGGCACGGCGCGGTGAGCGTGCGCGAGTATCGCGAGCGCGGCTACCTGCCCGCGGCGCTCACCAACCATCTGTTCAGGCTCGGGCATTCCAGCGCGCTGCATGGGCTGCTCACCCTGGAGGAGATGGCGCGCGGCTTCGACCCGCAACACCTCGGCCGCGCCCCCTCGCGCTTCGACGAACAGCAGCTCCACGTCTGGCAGAAGGACACCGTGCACCATCTATCGACCGAAGCGGCGCGCGCCTGGCTCGCGCCCGTACTGCCCCCAGGACTCTCGGAACGGGAGGCCAGCGCCTTCGTGATCGCGATGCGGCCGAACCTGGTCCTGCCCTCCGATGCGCGGCCCTGGGTCGAGATCGTGTTCGGCGGCCCGCCGGCGCTCGAGCCTGCCGCCGAGGCGGTGGTGCGCAGCGCCGGCAGCGGCTACTTCGCGGCCGCGGCGGCCGCGGCACGCGAGGGTGCGGACCTTCCGGCGATCGCCGGTGCGGTGCGCGCCGCAACGGGCCGCAAGGGCGCGGAGCTCTACATGCCCCTGCGCGTGGCCCTCACCGGGCTTGCACACGGGCCGGAGCTGGCGCCGCTGCTGAAGGCGATGCCCGCCGGCAAGGCCTGCGAACGACTGGCGCGCTTCGCATGATCCGCATCCACAATTCCCTCACCGGGGAGAAGCAGGAACTGAAGCCGATCGTGCCGGGCGAGCTGCGCATGTACGTGTGCGGTCTCACCGTGTACGACCTGGTGCACATCGGGCATGCGCGCATGCTCATGGTGTTCGATGCGATCAGCCGCTACCTGCGCCACCGCGGCTACCGCCTCACCTACGTGCGCAACATCACCGACATCGACGACAAGATCATCCAGCGCGCGGCGCTCAACAACGAGCCAATCGCCTCTTTCACCGAGCGCATCATCGCCGCGATGCACGAGGACTGCGCGGCGCTCGGCATCCTGCCGCCCGACCACGAGCCGCGCGCCACGCAGTTCGTGCCGCAGATCATCGCCATGGTCGGGGAGCTGGTGGCGCGCGACTACGCCTACCAAGCCGCGAACGGCGATGTCATGTACGCGGTGGCGCGCTTTGCCGACTATGGGCGGCTCTCGGGCAAGCGCCTCGAGGACCTGCGCAGCGGCGCACGCGTGGCCGTGGACGAGGCCAAGCGCGACCCCCTGGACTTCGTGCTGTGGAAGCGCGCCAAGCCGGGGGAACCGTTCTGGGAGTCCCCGTGGGGGCCCGGGCGCCCGGGCTGGCACATCGAGTGCTCGGCCATGTCCACGGCGCTGCTGGGCACGCATTTCGACCTGCACGGCGGCGGCATGGACCTGAAGTTCCCGCACCACGAGAACGAGATCGCCCAGTCGTGCGCGGCGACCGGCGACTGCTTCGTGAACGTGTGGATGCACAACGGCTTCGTGAACGTGGACCAGGAGAAGATGTCCAAGTCCCTCGGCAACTTCTTCACGGTACGGGACGTGCTGCCGAAGATACGGCACCCGGAGGTGCTGCGGTACTTCCTGCTCTCCAGTCATTACCGCGGCCCGATCAACTACTCGCTCGATCAGCTGGAGCAGGCCGATGCCGCCCTGAGCCGCATCTACACCGCGCTGCGCGACCTGCCCGAGGTCGCCGCGCAGCCGGGGGACTACAGTGCGCGGTTCATCGAGAGCATGGACGATGACTTCAATACCCCCGAGGCGCTGGCGGTGTTGCAGACGCTGACGCGTGAGCTCAACACGCTTAAGAATTCCGGCCGGGCGGAGCGGGCGGCGATGCTGGCGGCGGAGCTGCGCGCGCTGGGTGCGGTGTTGGGTCTGCTCGGCGTGCCGCCCGTGCAGTGGGCCCGCCTGGCACGGCCGGCCACGGGCACCGGGACAGACGCAGGCCAGCTCACGGATGCCGAGATCGAGGCGCGCATCGCCGCGCGCATTGCTGCCCGGCAGGAAAAGAACTGGGCCGAGTCCGACCGCATCCGCGACGAGCTGGTGGCGGTTGGGGTGATCCTCGAGGACAAGCCCGGCGGCAAGACCGCCTGGCGGCGCACCTAGCCGGCTGCCCTTGCCTGGCGGCGGCGCTGCGTGGCCTGCAGCGTGTTGTGCATGAGCATGGCGACCGTCATCGGTCCCACGCCGCCCGGGACCGGGGTGATCCAGCCGGCGCGCGAACGGGCGACCTCGAAGTCGACGTCGCCCACCAGGTGCCCATCCGCGTGCCGGTTCATGCCGACGTCGATGACGATCGAGCCCGGGCGCACCCAGTGGCCCGGGATCAGTCCGGGCTTGCCCGCGGCAACGATCAGGATGTCGGCGCGGCTCACGTGCACTTCGAGGTCCGCCGTGAAGCGGTGGCACACCGTTGCCGTCGCACCGGTCAGCAGGAGCTCGAGTGACATCGGGCGGCCGACGATGTTGGAGGCGCCGACCACCACCGCGTTCTGGCCCTTGAAGGGCGCACCGATGTGCTCCAGAAGGCGGATAACGCCGTAGGGCGTGCAGGGACGCATCAGCGGGATGCGCTGGGCGAGCCGGCCGATGTTGTAGGGGTGGAAGCCGTCGACGTCCTTCACCGGGTCGATCCGCTCGATGACCGCGGTCTTGGTGATGGCATTCGGCAGGGGCAGCTGGACCAGGATGCCGTCGACCTGGTCGTCGCGGTTCAGCTCATCGATGAGTCCCAGCAGCTGCGCCTCGCTGGTGGATTCGGACAGGTCGTGGGCGAAGGAGTGGATGCCCACGTCCTCGCACGCCAGGCGCTTGTTGCGCACGTAGACCGCTGAGGCGGGATCCTCGCCGACCTTGACCACGGCAAGGCCCGGGCGTCGCTCGCCGCGCGCCACCATCGCTTCGATCGTGCCGCGCACGCCGGCCTTGACCTCGCGGGCGAGGGCCTTGCCATCGATCAGCCGTGCGCTCATGCGGTGTTCGTCGTCTGGGGAAAATGGGCGCGCATTCTCGCACGCCGGCCAGGGCACGCCAGCCTGCATGCGTCACCGGCATATCGCCCAGGCACAGCAACGCAGCGCACCCGGCGGCGCGCAAGCCCAAGGAATCAGGTGACCGGCTGAAGTTTCGGGAACTTCCACTTGCCGCTGAGGATCTCGGCGCGCGGGCGATACATGCGGACGGTGTAGTTCCAACCGGGCATGGTCGGGAGACAGTTGGGGATCTTGCCGTCGCAGCCGCCGAACTGGATCGTCATCGACCCGTCGGCGTTCTTCCGGCCGGTGATGTCGTTGACCGAGTACGCGTTGTAGGGATTCTTCTCGAAGTAGCCCTTGGCGTTGTAGAGGCTGATCGACCAGAAGGCATCGACCGGCACGTTCGCCGGCACGGTCAGCCGGTAAACCGTCTTGCCGTCATTCTTCGGCGGCTCGGCGCTGTCGTAGGTGGCATCCTTGTCCGGATTGCCGCCCCAGCCGGCTGCCGTCGCGATCAGGTGCTTGATCGGATCCACCTCGCCCTTGCGCCCAAAGGCGTGGGCGAAGCTGGAGTTGTACTTGGCGAGCCCCAGCAGGGCGTTGCGGATGTCGCGCAGGCTCGCCTGGTCCCAGTTCGGTACCTCCAGCTTGCCGGGGGATTTCTGGGACAGTTTGATGCCGTCCTGCAGCGCGTGGACGGCGTCGAGGTCCTTCGGGTCGTTGGAGTTGACCAGTGTCCGAACGGCGATCACTGCGTAGCGCGTTCCAACGTTCTGTTCGGTGAGCGTGAGTGGCTCGTGGTGGTAAGCCACGAACGGCACGTAATGGTCCTCGTTGATCACCATCAGGGACATGAAACGCTTGCCGGCATCGGGCAGCGACACCGTGGCCGGTCCGGCGGCCAGGTCCAGGACCGCAAACGAATACAGCGTGTCGCGGTTGAGGCGGATGACGGTCTGGTTGTCGATGTCCGCCGGCTCGCGATTGTGCTTGAGCTTCCCCGTACCGCCGGCATCCTTGGCGTTCAGCACAAGGTAGTTGTCGGTCTCGGCACGGGTGAATTTGTCGACGGTCACCGGCACGGCGGTCTCGGCGCGGGCGATGCTCATGAACAGTACGGTAACGATCGTGGCAAGCGATGATTTCATGCGTACCCTCCAAGGTCTGCGACGTCCGTCGAATCATCACTGGCGCGGCGGTGACAGTCAACGTGACCGTCACGCGGGGAGACACGCGCATGAACAAGAACGGACAGAACTGACTGGTGGCCGGAGTTTGTCGGTTGCGCGGAGCTGACGCGGAGCTAAAGACGCTCACACGACGTTACCGCGTCGCGGGATGGCCTCGGACCTCGGTGGCTGCTCAATGGGGCCTAGTGCCGCCTCCTTTACGGGTAATTCGGTAGCGTTAGCGGATCCCGCAGAAACCGGCCCATAAAGAGCCGCGCAAAAGGCGCAAAGGCCATGAGCCGTGTCACCGAGTTTCGCATCAGGATGCCGAGTTCCGTCTGCGGGACGAAGGAACGCGCGAAGCTCTCGGCAGCGCGTTGTTTGCGGACCAGTAGCGGCTGCAGCAAGTGCTCGTAGGCGGGAAACGCCAAACGATAGTCGCCGTCTGTACGGGCGAGCTCACCGGCAAGGATATAGGCAGCGGCCATCGCGAGCGCTGAGCCCTGACCCGCCAGCAACGAAGGGCAGAAGCAGGCATCGCCGACAAGAGCGATGCGTCCCTCCTGCCACGACTGCATCCGGATCTGGCTCACCGAGTCGAAATACAATTCCTCACAGCCGTCAAGAGCGTCGAGAATCTCCCTGCACTCCCATCCTGCCCATCGAAACGACCGCCTCAGGGCATCCTTTTGCGCCGTGAGATCGTGCGCAGGCAGTGGCAGCCTCGCTGCGGAGGCAAAAGCCAGCAGAAATACGGTGCGCCCGTCACGCAATGAATAGCGCGATACCTGCAGTCCCGGTGCGGAGTAGGTTACGTAGGTATGAGCGTCCCGCCGCGGGTAGTTCTCGACGCTGAAGGAAGCAATGTAGTAGCCGAGATATTTCTCAAACCATTCGCGTGGCCCAAAGACCAGGCGGCGAACCGGAGAGTGCAGGCCACCGGCGCCAATAACCAGATCGAAGCGTTCCGGGGGGGCGGCCTGGAATGTCACATCGACGCCCGTGGCGTCTTGGTAAATTCCCGTGATCGTGTCGCCGAACATCGTGCGGGTCCGTCGACCGAGGCATGCAAAGATCAGTCTTGAAAGATCGCTGCGCAGAATGCTCAGGTACCGGCCCTTCGCGAGGGCCGAAAAGGCACGAACGCTGAAGCCTCCGGTCTTGCGGCCTTTGACGTCGACGATACGGACATCATCGATCTGGCAGCTATCGCGCCGCAGGGCAGGCACCAGCCCCATCTTCTCAGCGACGTCGAAGCCAAGGCCCCAGAAGTCAATGATGTAGCCGCCGGTCCGCAAGGCGGGGGCCCGTTCGATGAGCACGGGCTCGAAGCCGAAGCGCTGCAGCCAGTATGCGAGACAGGGGCCAGCGATGCCCGCTCCCGAGATGAGGATCCTGCCGTTTCTCATCGCTGCCCCAAGTGTTCAGAGGTCGGCGAGCGGCTTGCCCGCCGCCGGCTAGGTCCCCGAGCGCTCTTCAAGGCCCTGGTGTCGCGCTTGGAAAGTGCCAGGCCGACGCGCCGCTGGTCCTTAGTTGCCCTGGCCTTGCGGACGTGGCCACGCCTCAGGAGCTTCTCGACCAGATGACTACACGTCGTTGGTGAATCGCCAAGCGCCGTGCGGGTCACGCCACCTTCAGCCTGTCTTACTGCTCTGATCCTTCGTCGCGGCCAATTTGCCCTCGGCAGTCGAGAACACCAGTTCGACCCGACGGTTCTCCTCGCGTCCGGCCTTGGTGGCGTTGTCGCCGATCGGGTCGGCCTGTCCAAGACCTTGCGCACGGATGCGGCTCGCATCCATCCCGTCAGTGACCAGCGCCTGCTTCACCACGTCGGCCTGCTTGAGCGAAATGCGCTCGTCGCGCTGTTGGCCGCCACGATTATCCGTGTAACCGATCACGATGACATCCGCGTGGGGGTAATCCTTTAGCGCCGTCACGATCTGCTTGAGCTGGTCCGCGGTGGGGGCCTGAAGCTTCGAGTGATTGCTCGTGAAATCATCGTTGCCGAGGGTCAGAGTTTCCCCGCGCGATCCTTTCTTGGCGCCGAGATGTTCGAGCGTGAGCGCCAAGCGTTCATCGGGGTTGGGGGTTGGCTGCGCTTTCATCGGTGCGGACGCGTCGGCTTTTGCGGTGGCACTCGCCGGAGGTGCGGCTGCCTTTCCGGTACCCAAAGAAAGTTTGCTGCATCCCGCAAGCAGGCCGAGTACTAGTGTCGCGATAAAGGCGGGGATCAGAGGGATGGATCTCATCGGCGTTCTCCTCCAATGGCGCCGGGCCGTACGGCGCTCGGTGCGGCTGACTATATACGCGACACGGTGTAGCGTAAAGTGCGCACTACCTCGCGCGCCCACATACGGTTCTCAGATTAAGCTTTAGTAATGTGCACGATCTTTGACGGCTTGAAGCTGGCGGCGGCCATCGCATTCTTCGCATCCGGGGCGGCGTTGGCCGATCCCGTGGCATTCGACCTCGCCGGCCCGACGTTGGACGTGGAGGTCACCCGCGGAGCGGTCACTTTGCCGATCTCTCAGGTGCCAGAGCTCGCCACCGGAGACCGCGTATGGTTAAAGGCCGCACTGAGCGACGGTGAAGCCGTCCACTACCTGATGGTGGTGGCATTTCTGCGCGGTTCTACGGCGCCGCCGCCCGCAAGCTGGTTCAGCCGCTGTGATACCTGGACTGGGAGCTGCTCCAAAGAGGGTGTGAGGCTGACGGTGCCCCCGGAGGCTCGCGAAGTGCTGGTATTCCTGGCACCGCAGACCGGCGGGGATTTCAAGACGCTGGTGAACGCCGTACGTGGTCGGCCCGGGGTGTTCGTGCGCACATCGCAGGACCTCAATCAGGCGGCCGCGGAGCACTTGCGGCTGCAGTCCTATCTGAAGGAGATCCGCCGCCTCGGGGACTCGGATCCGGTGCGCCTGAAGGAGGCAGCTCCGTTGCTGTCGCGGAGCCTCGCAATCAGGGTGGACGCACAGTGCCTCGAGAAGCCCCCGACGTTGCAGGCGGCATGTCTCATGCAGGGACGGAACGCATTGATCATGGCCGATGGAGCGGGTGAATCCGTCACCCAAGTCCTCACCTCGGGTCCAGCAAGCGATCTGGCGATGGAGGCGGGCAATACGCCGCAACTCAAGTCCGGTTACTACGGGCCGTTCATCGGCTCATTGCTGGATATCGCGCGCCTCTTCGATTCCTTCCACACCGCCAAATACCAATACATCCCGGCGCTCGCCGTACCACGAGGGCGCGAGCTCGCGCTCACCTTGAACGCGCCGCCGTCGTTCCACGATCCAAAATCCGTATTGGTAGCAGCCTTGCCCGCTGTAGAGGACCCGCAATTTCCGGAGCTGCACGCTGTCGACGCCCAACAGGTTTACTGCATACGCAAGGAGCCGCTGGTGCTCGCCATCGAGGGGGCACCGCTCATGTTCGCGGGCTCTTTCGCACATCACCTGACCCTTAGGGTCCCGGGTCCTGGCGCCACCCATATTGATCTACCTGCCACGCCGGATCCTGCCCAAGGGGGCCTCGTCATCGACACCTCGGCCTTGAGCAATGTGGTGCTGGGAGAGAGAGTACGCGGTTCGCTGCAGGGCAGCTGGGGCTTCGCGAGCTATAGTGGACCGGGCTTCAACTTTGTCGACACCCGTGCGCAGAGCTGGACCCTCGCTCCGGGTGAGGAGGAAGCGCTCGTGGTCGGCAGAGAAGACACGGTGCACCTCGTCAGCGGCAGTCCGCATTGCGTGAGCGACCTCAAGCTAGCCAACTCGGACGGCCGTGAGCTCAAGGTGGATTGGAAGCTCACCAAGACCGAGCAGGTGGAGGCCAGGCTCCCTCTCGAGAATGCGAGCGCAGGCGCGGTGACTCTGCTCATCAGCCAATACGGCAGCGCTCAGCCGCAGCGGCTCACGCTACATACCTACGCCGAAGCCGGGCACCTCGATGCCTTTGTGGTTCACTCGGGCGATGACCGCGGCGTGCTACGCGGGAGCCGGCTGGATGAGGTTGCAGGCCTCGTCCTGAATGGCATCGACTTCAGGCCCGAAACGCTCTCGAGCATCCAGGGAAAGGATGAGCTAATGCTGGTGGCACGCGAGGCACCCGGGACAGCCCTCATCCTTAAGTCAGGCGATGGCGCGAAGGCACGCGTCACGCTTAAAGACGGTCGGACTCTCAATGTGCGAGCAACGCTAGAAGAGGCTCGCCCGCGCGTCACGTTGATCGGCAAGAGCCTCGCGCTTTCCTTACCCGCCAGCATCCGACTGGGAGATAGTGACGAGTTGCCACAGGACGCGCAGCTCACCTTCGCTCTGCACGCACAGTCGCCGTCCAGTTTCACGAGGGACGATAGCATCGAAGTGGCAACGCTCGATGATGCCACCGCGACGCAACTCACCCTGAGCAACGGCTCCCTGACCTTGCAGGATGCCAAGATCGCGGTAGCGCGGCTCGATCCCGCCAAAGCCTTCGGGCCGTCGACGTTTGGGCCGTTGCGCTTTCGGATCGTGAGTCACGGAGTCGCAGGAGACTGGCAGCAACTCGCCAAACTAGTGCGCTTGCCACAACTCCAGGCGCTGAGTTGCCCTGAGAGTGGCGACCAGCCCTGCCAGCTCTCGGGCACGAATCTCTTCCTGCTTGAGTCGGTATCCGCTGATGCCCATTTCGGCGCCTGGGCCGCGGTCCCGGATGGCTTTACCGGCTCCATCCTCCCGGTGCCACGACCCGAGAAAGGTGAGCTATATGTGAAGCTCCGCGACGATCCTGGCGTGGTCAGCGTCGCGGCGATCGAGGCGCCCCTCGTGCATCCGGGCCCGGAAGGCCGGCAAGTGGGGAGCGGCAGGAAGGATCCCCAGGTGAATCCTGTTGCGCTCGGCTCGGGGTCGACAGCACCAGCCGAGCAGCCCGGGGCGGCTGTCGCCAGCGGCGTGCCTGCAGGAGCAACAGGTATAAACCCCGCACCTGCCATCATTGCGGCACCCGCTCCGGAGAATCCCAGTCCCCCGGAGCCAAGAAAGACCCCGCCGTCACCCGCCGTCGGTCCCGGCAATTCGGCGCGGTCGACCTGAGTGCTGGAGGCACGACGATGCGGAATCTAAATCCTCAGCCCCTAGCCGCGGTACGCGAGGCCGCACGCAGCAAGACACCGCTGGGGCGTCCGCGCGACGAGAGCATCGACGCCGAGGTCGTCGCGGCCGTGCTGCAGCTGCTGCGGAAGCGCGGCTACGGTGCGGTCACGATCGCCAGCGTCGCGCGCAAAGTGAAAACCGCGCGCACCAGCCTCTATCGCCGCTGGCCGAGCAAGCGGCATTTGGTGGCGTACGCCGTTGTGAGTGAAATGGGAGCGAAGCCGGCAGCCGACACCGGGGAGCTGCGCGCAGATCTCGAAGCGGCGGTGCAGACGCTGCTGCGTGCCTTCGCCGGGCCCCTGGGCCAGGCGCTTCCGGGTCTGGTCGCGGATATGGCGCAGGATCCGGAGCTTGCTGCGATCATTCGTGAAGAAGTGCTCGCCGCTCGTCGCAAGTCGATGCGCGAGGCCTTCGAGAGAGCCGAGGTGCGTGGCGAGATCCGAAAAGGCTTCGAGACCGAGCTGCTGCTGGACATGCTGACCGGGCCGTTTTACTACCGCGCGCTCTTCGGACATGCACCGATCACTGCGCGCATGGCCCGTGATGTCGTCACCTACATCGGTCGCATCGTGGCACGAGGGGTTCGACGAGTTCCTGCGCATGCCCGAGTGCCAGGGGACGTTGAGACATATCGTCGTGACTGAAGGCGAAAGAATCGTCGGCACCCTGAGGGTGAATACCTCACTACGGCATGGGCTTGAGGGGGCTTATACGGGCGTCGACTTGGGCAGCGTCGCAAAACGAACGATTCATCGTCGCGATCGAGGCCGACATCATGTTTGACGTCGTTCAGCGGTTCTGGCGCAGAAAGGCTTCGATGATCGTCGTGGTGCGCGGCACCGACGTGCCGCGCGCGTCCGCCGTCGTCGGAATCCTCACGAAAGAGCACATCGCGGATTCGGTCGCCGAGAGCGTCCGGCCCTATGCCTCCGGTTAACGCAATAGCGCGAGTCGGCTCACCTGACCAGTCGATATTGCAGGGAGCGGGCTGCAATGCGTGGACGAGCGCCTGTAAGCGAGCGGGCTGTGACGAGGACCGGCGGCAGCGTAGACTAGGCATGTCTGCTAATCAGGCAGGCCAGCGGGAGCTGCGAGCCGTAGTGCTCAAGGCGAACCCCGGCGCGTGGTGCCGTCTCGCGCAAGCCCTTCAGCTCCAAGGCGACTGCCTAGGCGCCCGCCTGTTGAAGCAGTGCCATGTCCAGGGTTGAGCTAGACCCGGAGGTTAGGGAGTTCCTGCGCGCCCACCTTAGGTCCTACGAGCAGCTGGAGATTCTGCTTGCACTGCGTGGCGCGCCGCGTAACTGGTCGCTCGGAGAGCTCGCGCTCGATCTGGGTATTGACGATGCGCCGGCCTCAGTCGCACTCGAAACACTGCGGGAGGCCGGACTCGTCAAGGCATGGACAGTCGCGGGCGCACGTACCTTTTCTTATGTAGCCCGGAGTACGACCGCAGACCACATTCTGGCGTTGATCGCTCGCGAGCGGCAGGAACGCCCGGCCGCGCTGCTGCGCGTCATGAGCGAACAGGCGCTTGAGCGCTTGCGCACCAGTGCGGCGCAGGCGTTTGCTGACGCATTCGTCCTGCGCAAGGATAAATCCGATGGCTGAGGCTGTTTACGCCCTGTGCGCGGCGATGAGTGTGCTCTGCGCCTGGTTGCTGCTGCGCGGTTATCGCACAAGCCGACAACGCCTGCTGTTCTGGTCTGGCCTGAGTTTTGTTGGCCTCGGACTCAACAGCGTCTTATTGTTCGTCGATCTGATCATGGTCCCGCAAATCGATCTGTTCGTGTGGCGAACAGGCGCGGCCCTGCTGGGCATGGTTGTGCTCCTGTACGGCCTCATTTCGGATTCGAGGTAGGTGCTTCATGAGAGAGTTCCTGTGGGGCACGCTCACCATGGCAAGTCTTGTAGTGGCGCTGTTTTTTCAGCGGTACTGGACAGCGACCGGCGAGAGGCTGTTTGCTTTTTTCTCGTTGGCGTTCCTGGTTCTTGCATTCAACTGGCTGGGCCTGGCAGTCGTGCGCCCGACATTCGAGACAGTGCACTTGCTTTATCTGACGCGCCTACTCGCCTTCAGCCTCATCGCGATCGGCATCGTTGACAAAAACCGGCGCAGCCTCTGAGGGTCGAGAACGCCCCGGAAATATACCTCGATGTCACATCGGCGCGGCAGCCACCGTGCGAACGATTGGCAGTCACTTGGTGACATTCGAGGTCACACACGCTTGCACGGGCGCAATGAGCTCGCGGTTTCTAAGTCAGACAGGCGCTTAAAGCCGAGCGAGCCCTGCGGGCAGCCCGTCTCACAAAGCCAGCGCTTCCGTGCCCGTGATCAAATCGATGAGCTCTTCAGTGATCTCACCCTGGCGGGCCCGACGTCCGGCCTGGCGCAGCGTGCCGAGCTTCTCTTCGACGTTATCGTGCGCCGCTTGCATGGCGGCGAAGCGCGCAGCGTTCTCGCTTCCTATTGATTCGACCACGGCTTCGGTAAAGAGCGCGAGAACATATTCGGTCATCAGCCTCTCGAGCAACCGTCTCGGAGGGAGGTTATGCAGGGGTGCCTGTCGCGGTTGGGAAAGCGCGAATGTTGCTGTATCGAGAGGCAGCAGCGTGCGATGCTCAATCGCCGGTGCGCCGCCCTGCCGATACCGGCTTGAGATCAGCTCGATGCGGCCGATCTGCCCTTGGGCAATGCGCGTGTAGAGCTCGTGCGTCAGGCGATCTATGAGGTCTGGAACACCTGTTACGCGCCCCGCCATTGCGTGCGTCCATTGGGGATTGAGGCCGCGCTCAAGTGCGAGTGCTGCGCCGCGGCTGCCGAGAACGAAGAGCAGGTCAGTGGGCTCGAGCCGCTTCTGCGCAGCCTCCAGCAG
This sequence comes from Pseudomonadota bacterium, assembly GCA_018240525.1. Lineage (GTDB taxonomy): Bacteria > Pseudomonadota > Gammaproteobacteria > Steroidobacterales > Steroidobacteraceae > 13-2-20CM-66-19. The sequence continues at coordinate 316,127 of JAFEFN010000013.1, read as the reverse complement.
TCGCTCATTGAAAGCGCCAACGAATCCGTGCTCGGCTGTACAGATGATCACTGCGCGGCGGCCCCGGCTCGACATCTCTTCCTGTGAAGGTTGAGGCATGAGAAGCAATGCAGCCCCAATCGCGTCTGCCACGGACTCTGAATAGCGGCGGACGCCTTGGAGTGACCGCTGCGCTTCCTGCACTCGAATTCCGGCGAGAGACCGCATCGCGCCGACTATCTCGAGCAGCTCGGTCATGCTGGCGATATGGCTGTTGATTTCCGCGAGTCGTGTCATGCGCCGGGCTCCGGCGTGCTGCCTCGCGCTTCGTAGATCGACCGGGAGAGGGTCTGAAGCGTGGCGGTGAGGCGGGCGCGAGCGTCGACTGGGAGCGCCGGCGCCTGGTCGGCGAGGGTCAGAGCCTCCGGGCAATGCGCAGTCAGCCAGGGCACCAGCGCGGTGCGGAACTCAGCGACGCGGTCGAGTGGGAGGCTGTCGAGCACTCCGTCGGCGAGTGCGCAGAGCAGCGCGACTTCCTCTGCCAGCGACAGGGGTGTGAACTGTGGCTGACTGAGAACGGCGCGAATGCGCCGGCCGTGTTCGATCGTCTTGCGCGTGCGCTCATCGACCATCGTGCCGAAGCGGGTGAACACCTCGAGCTCGAGAAATTGCGCATAGTCGAGCCGCAGGCTCTCCGAGAGGGCCTGGAGCACGGGCGCCTGCGTCTTGCCGCCGACGCGCGAGACGCTCTTTCCCACGTCGACAGCTGGCTTCTGATCTTCATAGAAGAGCCGCGGATCCAGGAATATTTGACCGTCCGTTATCGAGATCAGGTTTGTAGGAATGTAGGCGGCGATGTTTCCGGCCTGAGTCTCGGCAATCGGAAGTGCCGTGAGAGAACCACCGCCTCGCTCGGGGGCCAGCTTTGCGGCGCGCTCGAGCAGGCGCGAATGTATGTAGAAGATATCGCCCGGATAGGCTTCCCGGCCCGGGGGGCGGCGCAGCAGGAGAGACACTTCGCGATAGGCCGCGGCGTGCTTCGTCAGGTCGTCGATGACGAGCAGCACGTCGCGTCCCTGTGCCATGAAATACTCGGCCATCGAGCAGGCCGAATACGGCGTGAGCCATTGCAGACCCGGCGCAGCATTGGCCTCGCCAACCACAAGGATACATCGCTCCGGCGCGCCACAGCGGCGAACCGCCTCGATCACGCGCGCTACGGAAGACGTTTTTTGGCCAACCGCCGCATAGATACAGATTACCTCAGTCGACTTCTGATTGATGATCGTATCGACTGCGATGGCGGTCTTGCCGGTCCCGCGATCGCCGATGATGAGCTCCCGTTGCCCCCGGCCAAGCGGAATCATGGCATCGACGACCAGCAAGCCCGTCGAGAGCGGCTTTGTGACTAGCGCGCGATCGATGATCATGGGGGCGGGCTGCTCGACCGGCGCAAACCTGGTGGCCTCGACGGCCCCCTTGCCATCGAGCGGCGCGCCCAAAGGATCCACCACGCGACCGAGCAGCGCCTCCCCAACCGGTACCCGCGCCACCTGTCCGGTGCTGTGCACCGTGCTGCCGGCCTGTATCGCTGCACTGTCGCCGAGTAGCAGGCACCCGATCGCTTCCTCGCCGAGGTCGATGGCCAGACCTCTAATCCCACCCGTAAACTCCAGCAGCTCGTCGAGGCGTGCGGCCGGAAGCCCCTGCACGGTGGCAACGCCATCCCCGACCCGAAGCACGCGCCCGACGTGCACCAGCCGCGGCGCGAGAGCCAAGGAGCCGAGGCGTTGCCGGTTGAGATCAATCCACTGCTGCAGCTCCTCAGTGAGCGTCAGCATGGCTGCTCACCTCGGAGCGCATCGAGGCAAGGGCGCTTTCCCATGAAAACTGCAGCAGCGCGGTTGGAAAGCGAAGCTCGGCACCCGCAACGAGTTCAGGCTTGACCTCGAAGGCGACGATAATTGAATTACCCAGCAGTGCTCGCAGGCGGTCGTGCCAGTTTTCGGCGGCGGCGGCCGGCAAAGGCGCGGCTGTGACGACGGTCAAAGCCTCGCCGGCGGCTAACTGACGCGCGAGAGCATCGCGCTCGGATGGCGCGAGGTCTTTCAGGTACTGCTCGATACGCCCGATCCATGCTTCCCCGCGCAGGCTCATCGGCACCGATGTCAGCAATTGTTGTGCGAATTGAGCACCGAGCCCGAGCGCAAGGCGCTGCGCATCTGCAAGGGCCTGCTGCCGCTCGGCGGCCAGAGTCTTACGGGTGCTGTCGAGAAGGTTTTGCGCATCCCGCTCGCTCTGAGCACGTCGCTCGGCAGCCATCTTCTCTCCCTGCGCTCTCGCCGCTTTGAGAGTCGCCTCGCGTTCTGCGGAGATCCCGGCACGCTCGGCCTCGACTGCCGCGACCTGGGTGGAGGCGTTCTCCTCGGCAGCCTTTGCGTCGGCGTACTGGCGCTGTATCTCCGCCTTGCGTGCCGCAACCAGTTGCTGCACCGGACGGTACAGAAAGCGGTGCAGCAGCCACACCAAAACCCCGAAGTTGAGGGTCTGGAGACCGAGCGTCCACCAATCTAGATGCATCGCGTTTACCGTACGAGCGGATTGGCGAAGAGCAGCAGCAACGCGACGACCAGGCAATAAATGGCCATGGTCTCTATCATGGCGAGACCCACAAACAAGGTGCGGGAAATGGTGCCTGCAGCCTCCGGCTGGCGCGCAATCGCATCCATCGCGGCCGCGACGGAGCGGCCCTCTGCCAGGGCCGGACCGATCGAACCGACCGCGACGACGATCGCCGCGCAGATAAGCGAAATCGTTTTTGCGTCCAAGGAGCCTCCTTTAGCCAGATTCAACGCTGCCCACGGCAGCGCCGATAAACACGGCGGCGAGTAAGGTGAAGATGTAGGCCTGGATGACCCCGACCACGGTCTCGAGGACCATCAGCGGGATTGGCACGAACAAGCCCGCAAGCGCCACGACGAGGCCGATGACGAATTCGCCGCTCATGATGTTGCCGAACAACCGCACCATGAGCGAGAAAGTGCGCGTAATCTCCGACAGAATATTCAGCGGCAGCATGATGAGGCGCGGCTCGGCGAAGCTCACAAGGTACCCGCGCAGCCCCCGTGAGCGCGCCCCGAAGAAATGGACTGAGAAGAACACTATCAGCGCAAGCGCGGCAGGCGTCTCGATGCGGCTGGTCGGTGCCTTCATACCCGGCACCAGCCCGGAGAGATTCGCCGTGACGAGAAAGATGAAGAGGGTACCTAACAGGGGGAGAAACGGCCGGGGATCCTTGCGGATGGCATTTTCGATCTGCCGCACCATCTCGGTGACTAGGCTTTCGAGGACCGCTTGCGGTCCCTCGGGCACGCGCTGCAGTCGGCGCGTCACGAGCCAACACGGGGCCGACAGCACGATCATGATCACCCAGGTCGTCACGACCGGACGAGTGATCGGCACCAGGCCGAGATGCAGGACGATTGCGCTGCTGATGGGGGATTCCTGCATCAGGCGCCCCTGTGCCCCGCATGAACTGATACGGTGCGCGCCATCAGGAACCCCGCGAGTGCGGCGAACAGCGCCAGGACATCGATTCTTGCGGCGAGCAGAAAGAAGACGATCGCGGTGGCGATACGGCCCAGTGTGAGCGCGAGAGCGGCGTACCTGCTGCCGGATGGAAGGGCAAGAGTCAGAGCGGTACGTCTCAGCAGAGCGAAATACGCGAGGCCGAAGGTGAATCCGGCGACTGCCATCGCAATCGGAACAAGACCGGAGCGGTGGATGGAGCTCATGCGCCGTGCATCCTCTTCCATCCCAACACGCAGCCGAGCGTGAGCCCTGCCGCCAGCAGGCCGAGGGTCCAAAAGATCCCCATGCCCAGCAGACGATCGAGCCAGCGCCCCATGAACATGCCGATCAGGGTGGGCAGGACAATGGTCCAGCCGAGCGCGCCAATCATCGCGAGGTTCTGACCCATCGACCGTTCGCCCTCGCGCTGCCAGCGCTCGCGACGCGCCTGGCGCGTGTGCACGGCGGCCTGCAGGCGCCGGTCGCTCTGTATGCGATCGGTCATGGCTGGAGGTCATCCTGGGCGACGACGAATGCAGCTGTACGGTCCAGGAATCCGCGACGCTCCGGCTTGAGGAAGCGGCAGATCTGGCGGATCGCCGCGAGGTAGAGGCGCTGGGCATCAACACGTGCCTTTGCCTCCTCCTCCGCACGGCGCCGGAAGCTCGTCAGAACCTCCGTCTCGAGGCGAGCGAGATCATCATCGGCGACGGCTTCACGCGTCGCGATGCGGATCGAATCACCGCCACGTACTTCGAGGGTTCCGCGACGGAGCGCAACGTGATTCTCCCGGCCCGCATGATCACGCCAGGTTGCCACTGATACCGAGAGCACCGTCAGGAAGTCCGCGTGCCCAGGAAGAACGCCGAAGGCGCCTGTGTCGTCCTCGGCGCGCAAGTGCGCTACGTCGTTCACGTCGACGACGATCGCAAGGGGTGTGGCGACTGAGAGTCTCATCTCAGGCGCCGGCTGCGGCGTGCTCGCGCTTTCGAGCTTCGCACAGATCGCCCACCATATACAGGGAGCTCTCGTTCCATTCGTCGGTCTCGCCGTCGAGAATTGCGCTGCATCCGGCGAGGGTCGCTTCCAGCTCGCAGGCCCTGCCCGGCTTACCGGTAAAGGCGACGGTGACCAGGAAAGGTTGCGTGAGAAAGCGCATCAGGCGACGGGCGCGCTTGACGATGCGCCGATCGGGGGTACTGAGTTCCTCGATGCCCAGAAGGGCGATGATCTCCTGCAGATCCCGGTAGTGTGCGATGGTCTTGCGGACCTCCTGCGCGGTCCGGTAATGCGCGTCTCCGACGAGCCTTGGATCGAGGAGCGTCGAGGTCGAGGCGAGAGGGTCGACCGCGGGATACATGCCCTCGCTCGCCATGTTGCGTGACAGTACGATCGAGGAATCGAGGTGGCTGAAGATCTCGGCCACGGCCGGGTCCGTGAAGTCGTCTGCCGGGACGTACACAGCCTGTATGGACGTGATGGCTGCGCCCGCTACGGAAGCGATACGTTCCTCGAGCTCGGCGATCTCGCTTGCGAGCGTTGGTTGATACCCCACTCGGGAGGGCAGGCGATCGAGTAGACCGGAGACTTCGCTGCCGGCCTGTACGAGCCGGTAGACGTTGTCGATGAGCAGCAAGACGTTCTCGTGCGCCGTGTCCCTGAAATGCTCCGCGATAGAGAGCGCCGTGAGCCCCGCGCGCCAGCGCGCACCTGGTGGCTCGTTCATCTGGCCAAACACTAAGGCGGTGCGTGCGAGCACGCCCGATTGCCGAAGCTCGAGCAGCAACTCATGGCCCTCACGCGAGCGTTCCCCGATCCCGGCGAACACCGAGATCCCCGAGTGGCGCTCGACCGTCGAGCGGATCAGCTCCATGATCAGGACCGTTTTCCCGACTCCGGCGCCACCGAACATCGCCGCCTTGCCGCCCTTAACGAGGGGTGCCAAAAGGTCGATGACCTTGATTCCAGTATGGAATCGCTCGAGGCTTGCCCCGAGGCGTTCGATCGTGGGCGCAGGGGCGTGAATCGGGCGGTATTCGGTCGCCTGCGGCAGCACAGGGCCGCGATCGACAGGCAAACCCACCGCATTCAAGAGCCGCCCGAGTACCGCATCCCCTACCGGTACGCGGATCGGCGCGTGTGTGGCATGAGCCTTGGCTCCCCGGCTGATCCCGCTCGTGTCCTCTAGTGCGACGGCGCGCACCGTCGCGGGATCGAGGTGCTGCTGAACTTCCGCCACGAGCGATCGGTGCCCATCACGCTCAATCGCGATTCCCTCGTCGATCGCAGGCAAGAGGCCGCCGGCAAAGCGCACGTCGACAACCGATCCGTGGACGGCAATCAGCCGCCCGGCGCCCCGCGGATCTCTAGGGCCATTGACCCCTGCCATTGGTTCCTCTCATGCAATGAGCCTCCAAGCAGCAGCCAGAAAGTTAGCCTACCGCACGGGTCTCCTAATCCCATGCGTAGAAGTTCTTAACGCAGCGTACAAGTGCGTAATCAAGAAAGGCGGTCAGCGAGGAACTGTGCAAGCGCCATCGGTCGTTGTCGGCGAACTCCCTATGGCTAAGTCCGCAAAGCCCTGTGAGAAGGTGGCGGCGCCCCCGCTTCGCTCTGCTACCCGACGGCCGCGCGCAGGACTCGATGGAAGTCACGCGGGAGCGTCGACAGATCATGATTTGCGAACCGGCGTACAACGTCGCGGAGCGTCGCGGATTTGCAGCCTACAGGCATTCCCTGACATCGATACGCGAAGCCACGGCCTGGTCATCGCCTGCAGCTCGACGCTAAATCTACGGAGCGGAATAGCCGGCTGTACAAAGCAGCTTCACCAGGTCACAGCGATCGACGACTGTACGCGTATACATGTGCTCAAGATCTACGATGTCTGCAACCAAAAGTTGCCACTGGTCATCCAGACGGACAACGGCGCTGAGTTCCAGTCCAACTTCCACTGGCACCTGGAAGGGCACCGCATCCGCCACGTCTACGTCCGCCCCGGGACACCCGCCTGAACGGCAAGGTCGAGCGGGGGAAAGCGGTGCGAGGTGCCATTTTGGCGAAGTTCGGCAATGAAGCCCGTGGTTGCAATTCCGGTCGGCTGGTCGGAAAGCGGTGTCTGGTGCGTGCGCGCCACGCCGATTTCTCACCTTGGAGTCTAGCTCGACGGCTAATTAAAGGCCTGCGGCGGGGCCGTGCCCGTAGCGAGTAGCGGGGCTCAGGAAGGACTGCAGATAATCATGTTCGCGCTATGTCCTTCCGACTCTCGTTCATCGGCTACGCACCGCAGTGAGTTGGGCGTTCCTCAGGGGGCATTCGACATCCTGAGCCACCGGCAGGATCTTCGAAATGGTTCTCCTCGGCGTTGTCCATTCGGTAACGCCGGAAGCCTTCAGAAACGCGGTGTGACTTGTCGTGGATGCATTCTTGCGGGCTTATGCGCGACGATAGTGTTGAGTCGTTGAGAACAAAGCGGAATGCACACAAGATTTCAGTGGTCGGGGTGACAGGATTTGAACCTGCGACATCTACGTCCCAAACGTAGCGCTCTACCAGTCTGAGCTACACCCCGGCGAGGGGCGCGATTCTACGCGACACTGCCCGCCGATCAACGAACTGCGCCTCACGCCCGCAGTTCCCGCGCCAGTACCGCGCGCAGGTGCTCGAGCTGCTGGATCCGGCGTGCTGCGGCGCGTGCGGCTCGCCGCTCCGCGGCCACGGTGGCGCGCAGCTGCGCCTGCTCGGCACGTGCCGATTCGAGTGTCTCGAGCGTGTGCCGCCATCGCGAGGTCAGCATCGTCCGGGCCGCGGCCACCACGGCCGCCTGCCAGCGGGAGGGGTCTGTCGGGTGCGGCATAGCCATCTCCTTCCTTGGGGAGCCTGCCCATGCTGCCCGGCGACTGTGACAGCGTGAGGTCGGCATGCCGGCGAACCCAGGGCTGGCAGGGCTGCTGAGGCAGTTAAAGCCTTGACAAAGGCAGCCTAGGCAACTAATATGCCATCCATTCCCCGCAGGAGGTGCCGTCGGTGCCCCCAAGGGGAGATTTCCGGGAGTGCTGCCATGGGCGACATTTACGACATCGCGACCTACGTGCCCAAGAAGAGCGTGGGCTACCTGCTCAGCCGGGTACGGATCGAGATGCTGGCGGCCCTGGACCGCGAACTGGCGGCCGACCGCCGCCTGGCACCGCTGGAGATGAGCTCCGCGCAGTTCATCGTGGTCGCCATGCTGGCGGGCGCGAGCGAGCCGATGTCGGCGTCGGACCTGTGCAAGGGCATCTCCTACGACGCCGGCGCGATGACCCGGATGCTGGACCGCCTTGAGAGCAAGGGACTGATACGCCGCCACCGCAGCGCGCAGGACCGACGGCTGATGCACCTGGAGCTGACCGAGGAAGGGCAGGCGGTGTACCCGCGCATGCGGGAGATCTCGATGACCGTGGCGAACCAGTTCCTGCGTGGGTTCACCAAGGCCGAGGCACGACAGCTGGAGGGCCTGCTGGTGCGCATGTTCGAGAACGCGCAGATCGATACCCAACGCGTGACGGCGTAGGGCTTTTTTTTTCAGGGAATCGTTGCCTAGGCATTATTCGCCGGGGCAACGGCGTTGGATCCGCAAGGAATGACCATGACTACCGAAACATCCGTGACCCCGAACACCGCGCGCAGCCGCCGCTGGCGCATCCTCGTCCCGCTGATCGGCGGCGTCGCGCTCCTCGCGCTCGGCTACAGCCTGTACTGGGCCCAGGTGCTGCGCTATCACCAGGGCACCGACGATGCCTACGTCGGCGGCAACGTGGTGCAGATCACCCCGCAGATCTCCGGGACGGTCGTCGGCATCGGCGCCGATGACACCCAGTTCGTGAAGGCGGGCCAGCCGCTGGTGCGCCTGGACCAGGCGGACGCCAGGGTCGCGCTCGACCAGGCCGAGGCACAGCTGGCACGGACCGTGCGCGACGTGCGCAACCTGTTTGCCACCACCTCGCAGCTGGAGGCTGCGGTGCAGGTGCGCCAGTCCGATCTGGATGCCGCGCAGAAGGACCTGACGCGCCGGCAGCAGCTGGGCAGCACCGGCGCGGTCTCCGGCGAGGAACTGCAGCATGCCCGCGATGCGGTCCGCGGTGCTCAGGCAAACCTGCTTGCCGCCCAGCAGCAGCTGGCGGCCGCGCGTGCGCGGGTGGACAACACCACGCTCGAGGATCATCCCCAGGTACAGGATGCGGCGGCCGCCGTGCGCAACGCGTACCTGACGTTGTCGCGCACCGAGCTGCCGGCCCCGGTCGCGGGCTTCGTGGCCCGCCGCAACGTGCAGCTCGGGCAGCGTGTGGGCCCCGGCGCTGCGCTCATGGCGGTCGTGCCGCTCGACCAGGTCTGGGTGGATGCGAACTTCAAGGAACCCCAGCTGACCCGCATGCGGGTCGGCCAGCCCGTCAGGCTCACCGCCGACCTCTATGGCACGAAGGTCGTCTATCACGGCAGCGTGGCCGGCTTCGGTGCCGGCACCGGCTCGGCTTTTTCGCTGCTGCCGGCACAGAATGCGACCGGCAACTGGATCAAGATCGTGCAGCGCGTTCCGGTGCGCATCAGCCTGGACCCGGCGGAGGTGGCCGCGCATCCCCTGCAGATCGGCCTGTCCATGAAGGCGGACGTGGACGTGAGCCGCGTGACCGATGGCTCGCGCCTGCCGCAGCTGGCGAGCAATGCCACCGCGTGGTCGACCGATGTGTACGGCGCGGGCGATGCGCAGGCCGATGCCCGCGTGCACTCGATCATTGCCGCCAACCAGACGCTGGCGCCGCGCCTTGCTGCGCACGCCGGCCCGGCGCAGGCGATGCTGGCGGACAACGCGCACGCGCCGGCGGCCAGCCGGCACCTGCACTAGACGGCGCACGGACGGAGTCCTTCCGTGGCCGACACGAATGCTGACAGACCGGCCGCCGGCGGCGCTTCGGGGGGAGCGCCGGCCGGCCTGCCGCCGCTGAAGGGCGGTCAGCTCGCCATCGGCACGATCGCGCTGTCGCTGGCCACCTTCATGAACGTGCTCGACACCTCGATCGCCAACGTGTCGATTCCGGCCATCGCCGGGGACCTCGGGGTATCTCCGGACCAGGGCACCTGGGTCATCACCTCGTTCGGCGTCGCCAATGCCATCTCCCTGCCCCTGACCGGCTGGCTGACGCGGCGCTTCGGGGCCGTGCGCCTGTTCACCCTGTCGGTGGCGCTCTTCGTGATCGCCTCCTTCCTGTGCGCCCTGGCACCGACGCTGTCGGCGCTGATCCTGTTCCGGGTGCTGCAGGGGTTCGTGGCCGGACCGATGATCCCGCTGTCGCAGACGCTACTGCTGTCGAGCTATCCGCGCGACAAGGCCGGCACCGCGCTGGCGATGTGGTCGATCACCACGCTCGTGGCTCCGGTGGTCGGACCGCTCCTGGGCGGCTGGATTACCGACAACATCTCCTGGCCGTGGATCTTCTACATCAACGTCCCGGTCGGCGTGGCCGCGGCACTCGCGACCTGGTGGATCTTCCACAAGCGCGAGACCCCGACTGCGCGCGTGCCCGTCGACACCGTGGGCCTGGGGCTGCTGGTCCTGTGGGTGGGTGCACTGCAGGTGATGCTCGACAAGGGCAAGGACCTGGACTGGTTCAACTCCCCGCAGATCGTCGTGCTGCTGTGCGTGGCGGTGGTCGCCTTTGCGATCTTCGTCGTCTGGGAACTGACCGAGGAGCACCCGGTCGTCGATCTCACCTTGTTCAAGGGCCGCAACTTCACCGTCGGTACGGTCTCGCTGCTGTGCGCCTACGGGCTGTTCTTCGGCAACGTGGTGCTGCTGCCGCTGTGGTTGCAGCAGTACATGGGCTACACCGCGACGCTGGCGGGCCTGGTGCTCGCCCCGGTCGGCCTGCTGGCCATCGTGCTGACCCCGCTGATCGGCCGGACGACGAACAAGGTCGACCCGCGGCTGCTGGTGACCGGATCCTTCGGGGTGTTTGCGCTGGTGCTGTTCATGCGTGCGCACTTCAACACCGACGCCACCATCGGGACGCTGCTGCTGCCGACGGTCATCCAGGGCATCGGCATGGCCGCCTTCTTCATCCCGCTGATGCTCATCACCCTGAATGGCCTGCCGCCCGAGCGCATTCCCTCGGCCTCGGGCCTCTCCAACTTCGCGCGCATCACCGCCGGCTCCTTCGGCACCTCGATCACGACGACGCTGTGGGACCGCCGGGCCACGCTGCACCACGCGCAGCTGGTCGAGCGCCTGGATCCCAACGACCCGGTGACCTCCCAGGCGCTGGGTACGCTGCACTCCGGCGGGCTCGGATCCGACCAGGGCTACGCGGTATTGAATCGCCTGGTCGATTCGCAGGCCTTCATGCTCTCGGCCGATGACATCTTCTACGTGTCGGGGTTCATCTTCCTGGCGCTCATCGGTCTTGTCTGGTTCGCCCGGCCGCATCGCGCCGAAGCCGGTGGCGGCGCGGGCCAGGCCGCCTCAGCGGCCCACTAGTCTTTCCGCAGCGCGCGCAGCAGCTTCGGCGGCGCGAACCAGATCAGTTCACCTCGTCCGGCCTGCGCGCGGCCGGGAAACCGTACCAGCGCCGCGCCCATCTTGCGGAATGGCAGCCCCTGGCGGGCGTCCCCGGGCAGGCACTGGGCAAGAAACGCGCTCAGATGAGGCTCATGACCCACGATTGCGATCCGCTCGGCGCTGCTGTGCGCAAGCCGTGCCAGCAGCGTGCGGGGTGGTGCGTCGGGCACCAGCTCCGCACAGGGCTGCGCACGGGGCCAGCCGGCCTCGCGTTGCAGAATCCGTGCGGTCTGGCGGGTACGCACCAGGGGGCTCGTCAGCACCAGGCCAGGCTCTGGGGCGATCCGCGCCAGCCCCAGGGCTGCCTTGCGTCCTCGGGCGAGGCCCCCCGGCGAGAGCGGGCGCAACCGGTCATCCGGCCAGCGCGTCGCGTCCCTCTCCGGGGCAATGGCGTGACGGACGATCACCAGGTCCACGGGGGCTCCCCTTCAATGCCTGACCGCCTGGACGTCGCCGGTCGGCGCCGGCGCGTGGTTCTCCGCGGCGGGCGGGATGTCAGCTGCCACCGGCGCGGCGGCGGTGGCCTTTTCTGCCTCGCCGCTCAGCTCATCCATCCTTGCCCGCAGGGCTCTCCAGCGCTTGCCGCCCACCTTATTCCAGGCACGCGCCAGCGTCTTGCGCGCCCCATCGGTGAGTCGCAGCTGGTGCTCGGCCATGCGCCCCATCAGGAACAGCGTCGCCGGCGGCAGCGGTTTGTGGGCGTCCGTGGAGAGCGCCTCCAGGCGTTGCCGGGCGGCCTGGGCATCCTGGTGCGCGCCCAGGCGGTCCTGCATCTGCCGCAGCGCCTTCAGCAGATCCTCGGCCGCCTTCCCGTAGAGCGATGTGCCCGGCTCGAGTGCATAGCGCAGTCCTTTGGCGCGGCGGCGCACCACGTGAAAATCTTCCGGGCCGGACTTTGCGCCGATCCCGCGAATTGCCTTGCGCAGCTTGCGGAACCGCTTGCGCACGCGCTTCGGCATCACCGTCGCCGCAGGCTCGGTGCCTGTGGTCCCGGCAGGCTCGTCCAGTGCCGCTTGCAAGGCCCCCAGCCATTCGCGGGTCGCCCCGCTGTCGAGCGCACGCAGCATGCGGCCACGGGCCTGGGCCCGGTCCGACTCGAGTCGCTCGTACAAGGGTGCCGCCGCCGTGCGCTCGGCAGCGGTCAGCTTCGTGCAGTACCGCTCCAGCTCGGCGAGCTGTACGTCGTAGTCTCGGGCCGCCCCGAGCGCGCGCGCAAGCGTCTTGGCCCTCTTGCGTCTTCGCACCAGGTGCTCGGGCAGCTGCTTCTTGAACAGACCGAGGATCGCATCGATGCGGCGCGCCGCCACGCGCAACTGGTGAAGCTCGTCAGGGTCGGTGCCCAGACGAACCCCCGGCTCACGCTGCGCCCAGACGGTGAGCTGCGTGCGCAAGTCGCCGCAGGCCAGGGCGCGGGCAGTGCTGCGGTCGTCCACCCGTACAGGGGCCGGCGAGGGGTCTTCCGGGCCGCCCGCCAGCGGCTTCGGGTCGTCCGCGGGTGCCATCATGGGAAAATCCGGCGGAAAAGCAGATTTTGTACCAGTGTAACAAAGCCCGGCTGGCCCGGAGGCCGGACGGACGGTCCAGCTTCGTAGGAGGGGGCCGCCAGCCCCGGGACGCAGGAAATTGACGCTCCGTAAGCCACTTACGTATGATTCGCGCCCCCCGTGCGGCGGGGCCGGTTAGGGGCGTGATTTCGTGCCCGTAGCTCAGGCGGATAGAGCATCGGCCTTCTAAGCCGAGGGTCGCAGGTTCGAGTCCTGCCGGGCACGCCAGCCGCAGGGCAGATTTGGAACGATGGTGGGCGTAGCTCAGCTGGTAGAGCCCCGGGTTGTGATCCCGGTTGTCGTGGGTTCGAGTCCCATCGTCCACCCCTGATATCAGGGCCGTTAGCTCAGTTGGTAGAGCAGGAGACTCTTAATCTCTTGGTCGAAGGTTCGAATCCTTCACGGCCCACCAATTTTTTCTATGTAAGGTCTCAGGACTTCGGTGACACGCTGGCGGAAGCTTTTCTGGCCAGGAGTCGCTCGTAGGGCGTCTGCCCGTCGAGTGCTCCGTGAGGCCTATGGTAATTGTAATAGTCCTCCCACTCCCGCAGCTTGTCGTTAAACAAGTGGATATCCTCGGCAATGCCGTTCTTGTCGAGGAGCTGGTAAAACTCCTCTTCATCGACACGATGTGAGCGCTCCACCTTGCCGTTCAGGCGAGGTGTCTTGGGGCGGATGTAGACGTGGCGGATGTCCTGCCCTTCCAGGTGCCAATGGAAGTTGGACTGGAACTCAGCACCGTTGTCCGTCTGGATGACCAGTACCCTGAAGGGAAGCCTGCGTATGACCTCGTCCACGAAGCTGATGGCTGCCTTCTGGTTGCACACGTCGTAGATCTTGAGTACCCGGATGCGCGTGCAGTCGTCGATCGCGGTGAACTGGTAAAGCCGCTTTCTGGATCCGGCGATCCTCTCCAGGAATTTCACGTCAATTTGCAGGCGGTGCCCCGGTTGCGGCTTCTCGTATCGATGCCAGGGACGACCCGTCGCCTGACGCTTCACGTTAGCCGGTAACCTGCCCATGCCGTAGCGGATCAGGATGCGGTGGACGGTAGAGCGCGCCACACGCATCTTATGAAAGCGATCAAGATAGCTGGCAATCCGGCCGGCTCCAAAGCGGTACCTCTCACGCAGATACAGGATCTTGGAGATCACAGTTCGGGGAGTGGCTTTAGGAAAATGCACGGGCGCTCGGGGGCGGTCGCACAGACCGGCCTCCCCGTGACTTTTGTACCTAGCTTTCCATTTGTAGAAGGTTTTGCGCGAGAGGCCGTGGCGGCGGCACGTCTGCGCGACGCCTCTAGGCATGTCGTCGGCTTGCCGCAGCAGCTTAAGACGCCAGGTCACCAGTCGGTTCTGTTCGTTCTTGTTCATGGGGCTCCTCCTGGGATGAGATAAGGAGCCAGAATGTCACCTTAGTTCTGGGACTTCACACTAACTAGTACCGTTATTTAGCGTTTTTAAATTCGGTGACAGTCGCCGATTCCGGTGAGTGATCTAACGGCTGTCTAACGTCTCGAAGATTTCCGCCATTAATGACCCGTAGCTGAGGCTTAGTACCAAGAGCCCGGGTCGTGACGTTTTCAGCGACGCTCGATATGCCAGATTGCATGGTATGCGCGTAAACCGTATCCACGAGCGTGCTCTTCGCATGGCCCATCATGCGTGCCAAGTTAGAGGCGCTTTCTCCGGCAGTCCGGCCGAGGCTCGCAAAGGTGTGCCGAAGCGAGTAGAGGTCCAGCGCTCTAACACCCGCTCGCTTTCTTAGCGGTAACCAGATATCGCGGCACACGTTGCTAGGGTTCAGTGGTTTCCCATTCTTGTTTGCGAAGACGAGACCTGCGGATGTAGTTCTCTCCCGATGAGCCTTCAATTCCGAAACTAGCCACCCGGATAGGGGAACCGTCCGCTCTCCGGCCTTCGTTTTCGGCGCAACAAAGACTTGGCCCCGATGGTCCCAAGATCGGATTACTCGCAGATACCCTGCTTCGAGATCTACTGCAGACCAGTCGAGTGAATATGCTTCGCCGGGTCGTAATCCCGTTAGGCACAGCAGCGCGATTAGCGGCCGTTCCGTTGGCTTGGCAGCCTGCCGGGGCGAGATTCCTGTCCGGCACCGTGGAACAGTCTCTCGAAGACCTGAAGGAGTCCCAGGGGCATTCCAACATGGCGAACTGACTCCGCCTTCGGGTCGACAGCGCCGAGGAGTACTGGAAGCGACTGACCGTTAAGCCGTGTCTCCTTAATGCGGCTGCATCAGCAGCTTGCTATTCAAGAGAAAGATCACCTTGTCCCCCGCCACTGCGCCAACAGGCACTCCAGGCAGTGGCGCAGGACCGACCCAGGCTTGCGATCCCGTGCTCACGGTCCATATCGAGTTGTCATTCTGCTGATACAGCGTGTCGGCACCGAGCACCTGAACGGTCAGGCCGGCGGCTGCGGCAGGCAGCGGGACGATCCCGAGCGATGTTCCGGTGGCGTCGTAGAGTTGCGCATCCAGATGTACCGGGTTGCCGTCGTGAGTGTAGGTGATGTCATTCTGCAGGAGCTTGTTGTCTGTCAGCCATGTCTGGGCCGAGCCGGGAATAACCTTCACCTGCACCCCGCTGTGATAGATGGTTGTGGTTACGGCCTGACCGTCTGCCGCAGTGGAGGTAGTCCACCAAGTGCCGCTGGGCGAGAGTTGGATTGGCTCAAAGGGGGTGGGCCCGGACCAGAGCAGGGCTCCGCTGACAGCGCTATCGACTTCCCCTTGCGTGGTCGCAGCCGACTGCAGCACCCGAGCCACTGTCGAGCCATCGGCAGAGACGGTCACGAAGTAAGGCAAGGGGGACACCGTATCGGCCGGGTAGGTCCACTCATGCAGGAGCGAGATCGCCGGCAGCGCGTACGTGCTCACGATGTTGTTGTTACCGTCGCTTCCGTTTGCTGCCAGCACGCTTCCGTCCGCCGACATCGATAGATTGGTCAGGAACGGTAGGGTGCCCTCGAGCGTCCAGGTCGCAGCGTCGTAGATGAGTGTCCGACCCGTTGCAGTAGCCACGGCGAACTGTGTCGTCCCTCCGGCCGCGCTCAGCGCCGCACCGTACCCAAAATAGCGGGGCGTACTCGCAAGGGAGGCTCCGTCGAGCATGACCCCGGCACGGCCACCGCTTACCCATTGGGCGCTGGAGACCGCGCTAAATCCACCAACAGCCGCGGCCGGCAACACACTCCCTGTCGCTGCCGTGTAGTCCGTCACGACCGGACTTGCTCCGGACAGGTCAACCATGTGGATCAACGCCGGATTGCTGCCGGAGTACGAGGCGATAGTGGCGTTCGACCATGCGACCCCTCCCGTCTCCACGGTTGCCGCGGGACTGGCGCTGGCGCCGACCGCGTAGATCTGCAGAGGGCCGGTGGTCCAGAACCAATTATTTACCCCACCAAGTTGGGCCGAGGTCGGGACCATGTGGGTGTCGATCTGGGTGCTGCCGTCCTGAGAGTAGATCCACGCGGTATCGGCTACGAGAGTGAGGAAGCGCGCACCGTCTTCAAACCAACGATAGAAGCTACCGGAGTACGCCGGACCCACAGATTCGGTGCCAACTGGCACGCTGAAGATCTCGATTTGCTGTGCGCCGGCAGGTCCTTGGGCGATGCGCACCTCGTCCGGCGCGCAGAATATATGCGCGTTAGCGTAGTTGCCGGCTCGCGAGAAAATCGCCGTCCCGTTCAGAGCCCAGGCCCCAACACCCTTATAGCTGGCGCTACAGAGGTAGCTTCCGTCGGATGCGAGGCGCCATGTCAGCGCCGGGGCGCTGACCCTCGCCAAAAGCGTGTTATCCACCGCGGAACGCAGCTCCACGAACTCGCCGACCTGCACTGCGAAGGTTGATCCAGCCAGATCAACGAGATGATTTTCCGGAACCGGCTGATAGCAGGGCGGATCGCACACCGCGTCCCCCGAGGCGACGCTGCTCGCCGTGGCGTAATCCCACAGCACCCAGTGGGCGCTCGCATCCAGGCTGAGCACCCGTGTGGGTGTCATGACCACATGAGTGATGTCGGCCGCGTGCCCGAGATCCAGCAGCAGGCTGGCAATGTTCAGCGTCAGCGCGACGGTATCCACACCGCCCGAATTGCGCGCGGTGACGGTGTAGGACGTCGGCGCTTGCGGCGCGCTCGCCACACCCTGGATCGATCCATCGCTTGCGCTGAAGGTCAGTCCTGCCGGCAGCGGCGGATCGATCGCCCAGTTGCTGACGGCACCGCCCGTGTTTGTCGGGACGACGTTTGTCGCGGACCCGGTCGTGAACAGCAGCGGGCTACTGCCGTAGCTGATTTGCGGCGCCACCAGGTTGACCGTCAGCGTGATGGTGGTCGTGGTACTCCCGCCGGAGTTGGAGGCGGTCACGGTATAGACCGTGCTAGGGGCTTCCGCCGTCGGCGTACCCGAAATGTCCCCGGAAGCCGCATCGATGCTCAGCCCCGCCGGCAGTGGGGGCATGACGGAAAAGGAACTCACGGTGCCGGAAAACCCAGTTGGATCGAGGGGAGCAATCGCGATGCCAACTGTGTAGGCCGCCGGCGGCGTCGGGTACTCGAGATTAGTGGGCGGCGGCGTTCCGCCACTACTCCCGCCGCCGCAGGCGGCAAGCAGACATAACACGACGAACAGCCACCCCGATCGAAACATGTCCGCTAGCTCCGAGTTAGTGTTGGTATCGTGGAGACGCGTGGAGCCACTTTAACACCTGACATGGTGCGGCCAACCTGACACCGGTCGTCCACGGCGCTGCCGTTATGATTTCAGCGCTACAACGGGGCTGAATTGAGATTTGGCGCGCGCCGGCGCGGCTTTGGAGCGATCTTGCGGTGCAGCATACGCAAGCATATCGATCGGATCGGGAAATCCAGCGTGTCTGGCGGCAGGTTTCTCGTGCAGGCGCACGGAGTTGAGTGGATACTGGTGCAATCGAGTTTGCCCGCGTAGTTGTGTAGTCGCTGAATCCGCGAGCTGATGACTCGCAGATGGTGGCGCAATATTCTTGGCGCCGCCCTAGCCAGCCAACACCAGGTCTTTGGGAGTAAAACCGTCCTGACGGTTCGGACTTGGGAACCTCCGTTGGTTCGTGCGGTCGACCGGGGTCGCCGTCTCGGGAGCAGACATGTTGATCGTCTGCGGAATCCGTAGTCATGCAAGATGAGGCAGTACGAGGCAAGCGGGCGGCCCTATGGCTATACGTAGCCGCTGGGACGCTGATTTTGGTGGCCACCGTCGTCACTGTCGCGTGGATGGGCCCGCTGCCGCCCAAGGTCGTAGTGATGAGCACGGGGACTGCGGGCGGCACATACGACACGTTCGCCCAGCACTACAAAGCCATCCTCGCGCGCTCCGGCGTGGTCCTGCGGCTGGTCCCTTCGGCCGGAGGGGTGGAGAACCTTGCGCGTCTAAACGATCCACGTTCGGGCGTCATGGTTGCTTTTGTGCAAAGCGGTCTCACCAGTGAGGCGCAATCGCCTAATCTGGAGTCGCTCGGGACGTTGTTCTACGAACCGTTCTGGTTCTTCTCCCGCGAAGCGAATCTGGGGACCCGGCTCGAAGGTTTACGTGGCAAGAAGGTGTCGGTTGGACCGGAGGGAAGTGGCACACGGGCTCTCGCGGTGCAGTTCCTCGCTTCGGACGGCATTGACAAGAACAACGCGCAGCTGCTGCCGCTTACTGCGGCGCAAGCGGGCGATGCACTGCTCCGAGGAGAAATCGATGCTGCGATTATCGTCGCTTCCTGGGACACGCCGGTCGTGCGCCGGCTGCTGGACACTGCCGACATCCATGTCTTGCAGTTCCCGCATGTGGATGCCTTCCTCGCGCTACATCCCTTCCTGAGCCGACTGCTGTTGCCGGAGGGAGTGGCCGACATGGACACGGACCGACCGCCCACCGACATTACACTGGTTGCGCCGAAAGCAAGCCTGATCGTGCGGCGCGACCTTCACCCTGCCATTCAGTACCTGCTGCTGGATGCTGCGGATGAGATCCACGCCGCGCCGGGTATCTTCCAGAAGCCGGGACAGTTCCCGGCACGCGAGGAAGAGGACCTGCCGCTGTCCAAGGAAGCAATTCGATACTTCAAATCCGGCGACCCGTTCCTGCAGCGTTATCTGCCGTTTTGGCTGGCAATCGTAGCCGGACGAATTCTCGTGCTATTGATTCCTGTAATCGGCATCGTCTTTCCCTTGGTGCGCACCGCGCCCGCGCTCTATGGGTGGAGCATGCGGCGCCGGATCTTTCGCCTCTACGGGGAGCTCAGGTTCATCGAAATCGAGTTCGAGACCAAAGGTAACCGCGTCACCGACGATATGCTCAGCCGGCTGAACCGGCTCGAACAGCGTGCCGATCATCTGCGCCTACCGCGGGCGTTCGCGACTTTGCTGTATACCTTACGCCTCCATATCGGCATGGTGCGTAACCGGCTGAAGGAGAGCGGTCGCTAGAGATGCCGGAAGCTGCTTCGAGGGTACGCCTGAGGCACTCAAGTGAGGGGCTAACTCACTTGGTGTGATTCGAGTGCAACCGCGCGCGGCACGAATTGATCCATTGGTTCGATGGAACGGGCAGACGCCTTACGAGCGGCTTCTGGCCAGAAGAGCTTCTGCCAGCGTGTCATCGAAGTCCTGAGACCTTACACAAGCCTGGATAGAGCAGAGAGTATCGCCCGACCGACTTGTTCCTGCGGACGCCCAGCAGATGCGCTAAACGACTCACTTTGCGCTGCCACCGCGGCGAGTGGTCTATGCCGAACCGGAGTGCTCCGCCAGCCAGGCCAACAAGGTGTCCGCGAAGCGCATCTTCTGCTCCTTGCCCGCCACGACATGCGCCACGTCGTCCCAATGGAGGCCGCGGCAGTTGGGAATCGCCGCCTCGATCGCCCGGGTCGTGCGGGGGCTCGTCACCTGATCCAATCCCGCGTGGATGACCAGGCTGGGGCACTGCACCGCGGCGAGACGATTCTTTGAATGGAACGACACGCACGCGTCGATCAGCCGGGAGTGCGCCTGATATCGCCCGTTGAGCTCGCGCCACCCACCGTGCGGCCCAAGCAGCCTGGCCTTGTTGGCGTTGTAGTACTCGGGTGTAAATGACAGCAGTGTGACCAGTTGCTGGAAGGCAAGAAAACCGCCATCGCGATGCACGGTGCGGAACATCTCCAGTTGGTCGCGGAGAAAATCATCCACCTCGCACCACGCACCCATGTTCAGCATGCTGCGCGCGCGCCGCGGGTGCGTGACGGCGATCTCCTGGCAGACGCAAGCTCCCATCCCCACCAGTCCCACCAAGTGAGCCGCGGGCACCTGCAGGTGATCGAGGAGCGCGAGGGCATCCTGCGCGTGCAGCTGCATGGTGGCCGGGCGTGACAGGTCGTCGTCGGAGTCACCAATGCCGCGGTAGTCGAAGACGATGACCTGGTAGTGCTCGGACAGTCCACGCGCCAAGTGCACCTGGTTGCCGTGGCAGAACGTCCCCCAGCCGCCCATGCACAGCACGGGCTCGCCACGGCCATGCACTTCGTAGTACATCCGGTGCTCGTTAAGCTGCGCGCTCGGCATCGCCCCTCCGGGCCTTGGGGCCTGCGACCGGCCCGCGCCTCGCTTGGCTGCCCCGCAAAGAACCGGACCCCCGAGTTTGCCTACGGCCTCTGCCGCGCATCCCCGCGCTCGCCTGGATCGGGAGTGGGCGGCTCAGGCCGGCAACCCGCGCAGGTAGTCCTCCAGGTCGTCACTGCGCTCCACGTCGCCATAGCGCCTGCTGATGTCCAGCAGATTCGCCTCGTGTGGGCCCTGCTCGGCATCCCCGCAGCATTCTTCGGCGACGAGCACCCGAAAGCCGTAGGAAAAGGCGTCTACGACCGAGGCGCGCACGCAGCCGCTCGTCGTGCAGCCGGTGACGATCACCGTGTCCACCATCTGCTTGGCGAGGAACGTGATCAGCGGTGTCATGAAGAAGATCGAGGGACCACTCTTGCAGAAGGTGAAGTCGTATTCCGGGTCGTGCACGCGCGGGTCCAGCTCCAGGCCGGGATGCCCAAAGAGGAATTGCTCCCGCACCGGCTGCACCTTCCAGCGTGGCATGTCATCGAGGCTGTGGTAGCCGGTGAAGCACTTGGCCACGGGGATGCGCATCGCGCGAGCGACCTTCAGCAGCCTTGCCGTGCGCTCGGTCGCGGCGTGCACCATGGGCAATGTGCCCAGCGGAAACGCCGGCTCGGTGAACGCCCTCTGCAGGTCGACCACTAGAACCGCGGGTCGCGCGCCACGGCCGACACGAGAATGTGCCTGGTAGCCGACGTGCGTGTAGCGGTCCGGCTCACTCACCGCGGTTGCTCCAGTGGCGATGGCAGCGGTCAAGCGGTGCGGGACTTCGCCATGGGGCGCGTCGCCGCCTTCGCGGGCCGGCGCGTAAACTGCGGTTGCCGCGGCGGCGGGTGCCCCGTTTCCGTCTCGCAGCGGGCTTTGAGCTCCTCGAGCGTCTGAAAGCCACGGTCGAACAGGGCTGGCGCGCCGCGTTCACGCGCCATGCGGGCGCGCAGCTGCTCGCTCGCCGCGAGGTCGGCCGTGCCGTCGGCACCGATCACGACGCCATAGCGGCGCGCGCCCTCGCGCGTCACGAGCCCCGCGGCGACGTCGAACGCCACCTTGGCCACCTCGCGCTCCAGCGGATCGCCGCAGCCGCCGCCTCCCCAGGTGTCGGCCAGCAGCAGGTCGCCGGTACTGACCTTGACCCGGTCGCACTTGGAGGGCAGCAACTCGCGCGTGCCGTCCGCCCGCACGAGCGTCTTCTGGCTGCGGGCCCCGGGCAGCCCGCCATTGACGCCCCAGGGATAGGTGAGCCAGCGGTCGTCGTGGATCGATATTTCACCGGGCTCGAGAAAGCGGTAGCCGATGCGCAAGCCATTGCCGCCGCGAAACTTGCCGGCCCCGCCGGTATCGGGAAGCGTCTCGTAGATGTCGATGCGCAGCGGAAAGTAACTCTCCAGGAACTCGTTCGGCACGTTCGTGAACGATGGCCACAGTGAATGCCCGTCCGGACCATCGCCAAAGGGCTTCCCCGGAATGCCGCCGAAGGTGATTTGAT
This sequence comes from Pseudomonadota bacterium, assembly GCA_018240525.1. Taxonomy (GTDB): domain Bacteria; phylum Pseudomonadota; class Gammaproteobacteria; order Steroidobacterales; family Steroidobacteraceae; genus 13-2-20CM-66-19. The sequence goes on along the minus strand of JAFEFN010000013.1, from coordinate 294,329 downwards.
AGAGCTGGAACCACTCGCCGCTCGCCCGGTAGCCCGAGTACATGAAATGCGGGCTGTCGGAGAAACCCGCCGCACACATGAATGCGGGGTTACCCTGGCCCAGCAGCCCGCCGAGGATGTCGAATATCCGACCCAGCGCGTGCGTGCGGCACGAGAGCGCTGCAGGCTTCAGCGGCTTCAACAGCGTTCCCGGCGGGATGCGCACCTCCATCAGATCGTAGAAGCCATCGTTGAAGAGGATCTGGGGGTCGAACACCATGATCATGTAGACCCCGGCAAACATCTTGAACATTTCCTCGTTCAGCAGGAAATTGATGGAGCCGATGGACTGCGGATCGGTGCCGTCGAAGTCAAAGATGCACACGTCTCCCTCGCGCCACATCGAGCAGGCGATCTTGTAGGGACCCATGCCCATGCCGTCATCGCACACGTAGTCTTCGAAGTACTGCTTTTTCTCCGGGACCGTGCGACGGATGAGTTCACGCATGGCGCGCTTGTTGCGCTCGAGCATCTGGTCCATCGCCGAATAGAACACGTCATCACCGAAGCGGCTGGAGATCTCGACGCAGCGCAGCGCCGCAGTCTTCAGGGCCGCCACTATCGCGTTGAAGTCCGAGAGGTTCCAGGTCGGCAGGCGGCAGTTGTGCAGGATGATGCGCAACACATCTTCCTGCAGCACGCCACGCCGGTGGATCTTGACCGGCGGCACCACCACGCCCTCCTCGAAGATCTGTCGCGCGTCCGTGGGCAGCGATCCGGGGACCTTGCCGCCGATGTCGGTCATGTGGCCGAACATTGCCGCCCAGGCGATGATGCGACCATCCTTGTAGATCGGCATGAGCATGAGCCAGTCGTTGGCATGGCTCACCGCGCCGTTGACCGAGTAGGGGTCGGAGGTAAAGAAGATGTCGCCGTCCTCCACCGTGCCGTCGTAGCCCTGCATGAATCCCCAGATGAACGAGCCGAACTGACCCACCACCATCTTGCCTTCGAGGTTGGCGATCATCGGAAACTCGTCGTGCTGCTCGCGGATGCCGGGCGACATCGCGGTGCGAAACAACACGGTATCCATCTCGTAGCGTGCGTTGCGCAGCGCGCTCTCGATGATATCGATGGTGACGCTGTCGACCTTCACCTTCTTCATCTTCTTCTTGTTGCGCTGGATGATCTGTGCGGGCATGGCTGCTCCAGTCAATCAATGGGTCACGATGCGGGCGGTTCCGGTCAGGATTTCCTGCCGGTGCTGCGGCGACGGCCGGGCGTGCGGCGTGCACTCCGGCGCGGGCGGTAGCCGCCGGGGTAGATCAGGATGTTTCCGAAGCGATCCACGAGGCCGTGGTGTCGCGGCAGGATGACGGTGGTCGAATCCATTTCCATGATGATTGCCGGGCCGGCGAGACGATTCCCTGCCCGGAGCCGGGTGCGATCGTAGACCACGGCCGTGCAGGTCTTGCCGTCCATGTACGCCTTCTGGCGGCCGACGGCCGCGGCGCGGGCGCTGGAGGAGCCGCGCGCGATGACCGGGCGGCGGACCTTGATGCCGCGGCCTTGCACGATCGCGCGCAGGCTCACGAGTTCGTGCTCGAGCGGGAGCGCGAAGGTGAAGAGCCGCTTGTGTTCCGCATCAAACGGCGCCGCGATCGCCTCGAGCCCCTGCTTTTCCAGCGCGCGCAGATCGACTGCGACTGTCAGACGCAGGCCTTGGCCATGGTAGCGAATGTCCGCCTGATAGCTGATGCGCATGTCCTTGCGGGCAACGGCCTCTTGTTCCAAAGCGCGTGCCGCATCATCCGCCAGGGCGCGCAGGATCTTCGTCACCTCCTTGGCGTTGGTCTCGGAGAAGCGACGGATATACGTGCGGGCGGATTCATCGCGCAGCGCGGTGGTCGCGTCACCCAGCGCGCACAGCACGCCAGGGCCCGGGGGGATGATCGCGGGCCACGATCCCAGCAGGCGCGACAGCGCGTTGGCGTGCAGCGGCCCTGCGCCGCCAAAGGCGATCAGTGCGTAGTCGCGCGGGTCGTGCCCCTGTTCGACCGACACCAGGCGCAGTGCGCCCACCATGTTCTCGTTGACGATGTTGTAAATACCCAGGGCGGCGTCTTCCACGCTCTTGCCGAGCGCCGCTCCCACCTTGCTCACGGCCTGGTGCGCAAGGGCGCGGTTGAGCTCCAGATCGCCGCCCAGGCGCTGCTGCTCCGGGAGGTAGCCGAGCACGACATTGGCATCGGTCACGGTGGGCTCCACGCCGCCCTTGGCGTAGGCCGCCGGACCTGGGTCGGCACCGGCGGACTGGGGTCCCACGCGCAACGCCTTGGTCAGCTCCGGAACGTGTGCGATGGATCCGCCGCCCGCACCGACGGTTCTGATGTCGACCGAGGACGCCCGCACGGTGACATCGCCAACGGTCGTTTCGCGGCGCAGGCGTGGCTCGCCGTTCATGATGAGCGCCACGTCCGTCGAGGTGCCGCCCACGTCCACGGTCAAGAGATTGGGGAAGCCGGCGTGCACTGCCACCCACACCGCACCCGTGACGCCCCCGGCCGGCCCGGACATCAGCAGATTCACCGGATGCTCTTCGGAGGACTTGGCCGAGGACAGGCCGCCATCCGAGCGCAGGATGTGCAGCTTCACATCCCGGGTCTGCTCCTCGAGCTTGGTCTTGAGGTTGCGCACGTAACGCGCGACGCGCGGCCGCACGTACGAATTCGCGACCGTGGTCACCGTCCGCTCGTATTCCTGCATCTCGGGGACCACTTCCGAGGACAGGGACACCGGGATCCCCGGTAGCTCTTCGGCGGCAAGCTCGCGGATGCGCCGCTCGTGGCGGTCGTTCGCATAGGCGTGGATCAACGATATGGTGAGCGCCTCGATGTTCTGGGCACGCAGCTTGCGCAGTTCTTCGCGCATGTGGGCCTCGTTGAGGGGCGTCACGACCTTGCCACGGGCGTCCACGCGCTCTTCCGCCTCGATCGTGCAGGCGAGCGGTGCCAAGGGCAGCGACTTGTTGTAGATGACCCAGCCGCCGAGGCCGCCTGGCACGAAGCTGCGCGCAATCTGCAGAACCTGGCGATAGCCGCGCGTGGTCACCAGTCCGCATCGCGCACCCGTCCCGGTCAATACCGTGTTGGTCGCCACGGTCGTGCCATGCATCACGTGGTCGATTTCCACCGGCGCGATGCCCGCCCGCTCGCAAACGCGCGCCAATCCGGCCAGCACGCCGACGGACTGGTCAGCCGGCGTGCTCGGGACTTTGGCGCTCCAGGAGCGGCCGCTCTTCTCGTCCACCAGCAGGAGGTCCGTGAAGGTTCCCCCGACGTCAACGCCCAATCGATAGCTCATGCCATTCCCCCAAAGTTCGCCTAGCGAGCCTGCAACCCCGGCCCGAATTCCACCTGCTACGCGTTGCCGCGGTTCGCGCTCCCGCGCGCCGCCGGGCGCGGGAACCCACCTGACTTCACCAGCATGCCGGGCACGCTGCGACCCAGGCGCGCTTCGATCCAGCGACTCGTTTCCAGCATTGCCTCCAGAGAAACCCCGGTGTGCACGTTCATGCGTTCCAGCATGTACAGCAAATCCTCGCTGGGGATGTTGCCCGTGGCGGCCGGCGCAAATGGACAGCCGCCGATGCCACCGATGCTCGCATCCAGCGCGCTCGCACCGGCTTGCAGGGCCGCATAGGCATTGGCGAGTCCCGTGTTTCGCGTGTTGTGAAAGTGCCCGCGCAGCGGGACCTGCGGAAGCCTCTCGCGCAGTGTCCTGAACAGCGAATCGACCTGCGACGGAACCGCAACGCCCACGGTATCGGCGAGGGCGATCTCGGCAGGGGCACTTGTGGCGGCCTGCAGCGCGAGTTCGACGACACGCGCCTCGGGCACCTCGCCCTCGAAAGGACAGCCGAAGGCGGCCGAGAGGGTGACCTGGGCGCGGACGCCCGCTTGGCGCGCAGCCGCGGCGATCTCGTGCCACGCCGCGAGGGACTCTGCGGTACTGACTCCCTGGTTGCGCCGGTTGAACGTGTCGCTTGCGACGATCACCATGCCGATTTCCTGGCATCCGGACTCGATCGCCCGCTCCAGTCCGCGGCGATTGAGCACCAGTCCGACGTAGGTGACGCCCTCGACCTTCGGCAGGGACCTGACCAGCTCATCCGCGTCTGCCATCTGCGGGACTTTTTTCGGATTCACGAAGCTGGCGACCTCGAGGCGGCGAATGCCCGCCGCGACCAGGCGGCGGATCAATTCCCGCTTGGCCGCCAGGTCCAGCGACACCGACTCGTTCTGCAGGCCGTCCCGAGGACCGACCTCCACCAGTTCCACGTGCTGCATGGGCTACTCCATCTCGCTGGCCAGGCAGTGTATGCATAAGGTAGCTGTTCTGAGCACTGCCGCCGCTGCCTTGACCGTTCAACGACCAGATTGTATACACGCAAGGCCCCATTAGCCGAGGTTCCCGCATGGCTCTGCCCGAGTCGCCTTCCGCCAACGGTCCGCTGTCCGATCTGCGCGTGCTCGAACTCGGAACCTTGCTCGCCGGGCCGTTCTGCGGCCAGCTCCTGGGCGACTTCGGTGCCGAGGTCGTCAAGATCGAGCCCCCGGGGAAGGGGGACCCCATGCGCGTGTGGGGCCGGCAGGAGGAAGGCGAGCCCTCTTTGTGGTGGCCCGTGGTGGCTCGCAACAAGAAGGCAGTCACGCTGGATCTGCGCCAACCCGAGGGACAGGTGGTCCTGAAGGAGCTGGTGGCAAAGGCCGATTTCCTGCTGGAGAACTTCCGGCCCGGTACGCTGGAGAAGTGGGGACTGGGGTGGGAGACCCTGTCGCAGGTGAATCCCCGCCTGATCATGATCCGCGTCTCGGGCTTTGGCCAAACCGGGCCGCGGGCGCAGGATCCGGGTTTTGGCTCGATCGGCGAAGCAATGGGCGGCCTGCGCTACGTGGTCGGCGACCCGTCCAGCCCGCCTTCGCGCATGGGCATCAGCATCGGCGATTCGCTTGCGGCGACGTTTGCGTGCGTGGGAGCGCTGTCCGCGCTGCATCACCGCGACCGCACCGGTCGCGGTCAGGTCGTGGACTCGGCTATCTACGAGGCCGTCCTGAGCATGATGGAGTCGCTGATCACCGATTACGACCAGCGCGGCTTCGTGCGCGAGCGCACCGGCGCCATCCTCCCGAACGTGGCCCCTTCCAATGTCTACCCCACCCGCGACGGCCTGGTGCTGATCGCGGCGAACCAGGACGGGGTGTTCCGTCGTCTGGCCCTGGCCATGCAGCAGCCCCAACTGGCCGACGATCCGCGCTACAGCACTCATCATGCGCGCGGGGCACGCCAGGCCGAGCTGGATGCGCTGGTCGGGGAGTGGACCCGGGGGCTCACCACCGAAAGGGTTCTCGCGATTCTCAAGCAACCGGCCACGGCCGTCCCCTCGGGCCTGATCTACCGGGCGCCGGATATGCTGAAGGATGAACACTTCCGCGCACGCGATGCCATCGTGGCAACCGCGCATCCGCGCTTCGGCACGCTGAAGATGCAGAACGTGGCGCCGAAGCTGTCGGCCACCCCGGGCTCGGTGCGCACGCCGGCACCCGAACTCGGTGAGCACAACGACGAGGTGTACCTGCGCCTCTTGGGAATGGATCCGGCGCGCTACGAAGCCCTGAGGTCTCGGGGGGTGATTTGAGCGAGGGACTTCAACCAGGTCAGCGTCCCGCGCTGATCGTGATCGATTTCGTGAAGGCCTATATCACCCCGGGCACGCCGCTGTACGGTGCCGCGTGCGTGGCCGCCCAGAAGCCCGCCCAGGCCCTGCTGGCCATGGCCCGCACCGCGGGCATCCCGCGCGTGCACACGAATCTGGCGTACGACGCGGACGGCCGCAACGGCGGCGTCTTCTTCCGCAAGCTGTCCGCGTTGAGCTTGTTCGCGCAGGGTGCGCCGCCCGAGGCGGGAGAGTTCGCGCCGGGCCTCGAGCCTCGGTCCGGCGAGACGGTCATCACCAAGCAATACGCGAGTGCATTTTTCGGCACCACGCTGGCAGCGACGTTGACCGCTCTGCGGGTCGATACGCTGATCATCGCCGGCGTCTCCACCAGCGGCTGCATCCGGGCGACGGCGGTCGACGCCTGTCAGCACGGCTTCATCCCCTGGGTGGTGCGCGAAGCCGTCGGCGATCGCTCGCCCGCCCAGCACGAGGCGAATCTCTTTGACCTTCAGGCCAAATATGCGGAGGTCGTCGACCTGAAGACCGTCGAGGAATACCTGGGTGCGCACAGGCGTTCCTAGAAAGTATGCATTCCGGGTGCAGCTGTCGATCAGGCACTGACGACTCGTGCGTGACCCCGCGGGCAATTTTGTTGTGTGAGGGCAACGATTTGCCCGCAGTTGCCGCACGAGACGGGGTATTCCGATGCAAGGCGGGTCCCGGGACTGCATTTATCCGTCGCGTTGCCACGACAAAGTTGAGACGCTAAGCTTCAAGCGCGCACGCTGGGTGCGCGGTCACTGAATCGATTGCATACACAAATAAGGTTACCCGGCGTGATTGCATACGCGCGCGGGTTTTTTATCGGGCACCGGCGCTGAGGCGCGGTGCGAACGGGGAGGGGTCAGATGTCACGCATCCGTTGCCGTACCTTTACATGTCTCAGTGTGCTTTTCGGGTCTCTCTTCGCAGCGGCGAGTGTCGCTGCAGAGGCACCGGCGGCCGCGCCCACAGCCAACGACCTGCAGGAAGTGGTGGTTACCGCACGCCAGCGCTCGGAGCGCCTGGTGGATGTGCCCGTCACGGTCGAGGCCTTCACGGCCCAAGAGATTCGCGCCGCGGGCATCGAGCGACCGCAGGACTTCGTGGCTCTTACGCCCGGAGTCAGTTTCGTTCATACCGCCGAGGCTGGCGACCTGCAGATCTCGATTCGCGGTCTCAACACGGGACGTGATACCGAGACCAACTTTGCCTTTGTCGTCGACGGGGTGCTGCAGACCAATCCTTACGCGCTGAGCCAGGAGCTGACCAACCTCACGCAGATCCAGGTAGTCAAGGGTCCTCAAGGCGCGATCTACGGACGCAACGCAGTGGCCGGCGCGATTATCATCGACACGAAGAAGCCGACCGACACCTTCGTGGCGGATGTCGGCCTGAGCGCCGCAAACCATCAGGCGTACAAGGCCAATGCGTGGGTCGCAGGTCCGATCACCGATGGCGTGGCTGCCGGCCTGAACGCGTATTACACGAAGACCAACGGCTTCTATGCCAACTCTTTCCTGGGTTGCGATAACTGCGTGGACTTCTACAAGGAGTACGGCGCCACTCCACGCGTGATCGTGAAGGCCGGCGAGAACGGCACGCTGGATTTCAAGGCCAAGTACTCCAAGATCTCCTCGGGCGCGATCAACTTCAACGCCTCGTTCGCGTTGCCGGCATTTGCCGCTTTCAACCCCGACTTCTTCCAGAACGTCAACGACCACACCTTCGACTACATCAACAACATCCGGCCCCAGAATGAGCAGGAGAACAAGCAAGTCTCCGTGAAGGGCGACTGGAAGCTCGATTTTGCAACGCTCACGGCCTGGGCGGCCTATAACGACCAGACCAACTTCTTCCTGACCGACGGCACCAGCGCCGCATTCGGCCTGTACGCCGCCACGCCCTGGTGCCAGGCGGACATCAACAACCAGGTGGGAGCGCCACTGCCTTCGCCCACCTTCTATGCGGGCGCCGGGTCGATTCTGCCCCCCTACAGTCCCTCCCGCTGCGACGGCTACCAGTACCAGCAGCGCGATCAGAAGGACGCCACGGTCGAACTGCGCCTCACGAGCCCCGGGGACCAGCGTCTGAGGTGGCTGGGCGGGCTCTACTATGCCGACATCAAGCGTCATGTCGTCGTCTCACAGGGTTCCGACCAGGGCCTCGGCTTCCTGACCCAGGCCTTCGTCCCGACCTCGGGTCCGAACCCCACCGATCTGCTCTACGACGATGACTTCCACAGCAAGGTCGCGGCGGTGTTCGGGCAGCTGGCTTACGACATCGTGCCCGATCTTGAGGGCGCGCTCGCCCTGCGCTATGACTCGGAGCGCCGCAGCGTTGATAACAACGTGCCGAAGGTCAACCCGCAGACGCCGGGCTTTGGCGCATTCGGGATTCCGGATTGCCCGGCTGGTCCGGGCAACAACTGCACCGCATACATCAACCCCTACTACAACCTGCCCGAGAATGCTGCGGCGACCTCCATCCCGGGCCGTTCGGATACCTTCAGCCAGGTCGAACCGAAGGTATCACTCAACTGGAAGTTCATGCCGGACTGGGCGACCTACGCCTCGTGGGGCGTTGGCTTCCGCAGCGGCGGCTTCAATTCCAGCGGCAGCGCTGCGACGGTCGACATCTTTTACGGTGGCCTGCACTACGTAAATCCCGATGGCTCGGTCAGTGCGACCCCGTCCCTCTCCAACGTGAACGATGAATACAAGAAAGAGGTCTCGCGCGCTGCCGAGGTCGGCATCAAAGGCGAGTTGCTCGACCACCGCCTGTATTTGAGCGCCGACTACTACTACACCAAAGTCGACGACATGCAGATCTTCAACTTCTTCGCGGGGCCCTTCGGATTGCTGCGCGTGGTCACGAACCTCGACCGCGTGACCCTGCAGGGCGTCGAAGGGGAAGTGCGCTGGCGGGCGAACAACTACGTCAACCTGTTCGCGGGCATCGGCACGGTGGACAGCAAGATCGACAGCTATGCGGGCCGACCGTACACCGCCGGCAACAAGGTGCCGTACGCACCGGCGTACACCGGGTCCGCCGGGGTCGACTTTACTGTGCCCTTCGGCAACGGCGGGATCTCCCTCGTGGGGCGCCTCGATGCCAGCGCGGTCGGGAAGACCTGGTTCAGTCCCGTGCAGAACAATTCAGTGCAGACCCTGTTCGGGGCACCGGGAGACTATTCCAAGACCTCCCGTGATGCCTTTACGCTGCTGAATGCACGTCTGGGCATCAGTTCCGAATCCTGGGACGTCATCGCCTGGAGCCGCAACCTCACTGACAAGCGCTACCTTGCCGAAGTCATTCCTGCGCCGGAGTTCGGCGGCTCGTTCATCCATCAGGGACTTGGGCGAGCAATCGGGGTGGATATCGACTACCGCTTCAACGGCAAATAGGCCGAAATCAGGCCGCGCGTCGCGGCGCCCTCACCGGCGCTGCGTGCGTCGCGCCGCGAGGACGTGGGAGCGCATGACGGAGGCGGCCCAGTCGCTGTCGCGATGCTCGATCGCCTGCACGATCTCCAGGTGATGGGCGGCGCTGCGCGCCAGATCCTCGGCGGAATAGTTCTGGAAGGTCTTCAGCACCAGTGGTGCCTCGAGAATCGAGGTCAGCGCCTGCGATAGCCGCGGGCTGCCCGCGGCCTCCTGCAGCTCCCGGTGGAAGCGACTGTTGAGCTCGCACACGCGCTCGACGTACCCCGGGGCACGTAGCAGCGATTCCTCCTGCTGCTGCTCGGCCAGCAGGCGTAGCGTGCCGATCTGCGCGTCGCTGGCACGTTGGGCAGCCAGGCCGGCCCCGTAGCTCTCCAGGATGGCACGCAGCTCGAAGATCTCCTGCGTTTCCTGCTCCGACCAGGCGGTCACCATGGCGCCCTGGTTGGGACGAAAGTCCACGAGCCCTTCGGCGTGCAGCCTGCGCAGTGCCTCCCGCACGGGTGTGCGGCTTACGCCGGCGACCGCGGCGACCTCCTGCTCGGTGATGCGCTTGGCTGGCGGAAAGCGGCCGGCGATGATGCCTTCGCGCACCGCGTGATAAGCCTTGTCAAATGCGCCTGCCATCGGTCCTCCGGCGCGCAGGTATACAAGAACGGGACCGGCTCGGCAACGTTGGTGGGGCGGCCCGCAACGAGCCCCCATGTACCTTATGTCAGCAATCCCCCCACGTCGGCTCTTTCGAGTCTGCCCCCCGCCCCGGTCTGTCTTACGCAGGGCGCGAGCCCACTTCCTGGCAGCGCAGCTTGTTCACCGGTCCGAGACGGGTTGCCGGAAGAGCGTTACGCGACTCGTAGCGGCGCCGGATGAGGTGGCTGCCAGTGCCGGCCCAAACTCAACGGCAAGCTACCATTGGTAGCCAAAGGTGGCGATTTCCTTTGCGTAAATCCTGCCGATCTCTTGCTTGTCACCTTCGCTGAGCACCTCGCGATAGTGTCTGTCCGGCGGTCGAAACTGTGCCTTTGCTCTGGGTAGCGACGGCGTCTCGGGCAGTCCCACGCGATGCGCCACAGTCAGCATCGCCTTGTCCAGAGACTCGAACTGAAAGATCTCGTCTACGGCAACTTCTCCTCTGATCGTGTACAGCTTTGCGCCTGGGAGGTAATCGCAAGCCCCGCCCCGTATGTAGTCGGAGATGCTGAGGATCGCTGGATCTGCGACATCGTAATAATAGGCCGACACCACCTTGTCCCATGGATTGCGTTCAAAGCAGAACTTGTAATACGCCGACCAGATCTGGCGGCCAACGAGGCGACGAATGCTTTCCGCGCCCATGTGATTGAAGTACGCGACGCGTCTCCGGGCGAAAAGAGAATTCGCAATCATCCCAAGGGAGTAACGCCTGATTGGAAGGTGGTAGTTTTGGGGTCCAACGTAGCCTAATTGAGCGCGCAGCAAGTCATCCTCAACCGTACAGGGCGTGATTACGTCCGCCGGGCCGGCATATTTGGACAACGCGATCTCGATGCTGGTGCCAGCCGTCTTTCCCGTCTTTATGAAGATGTATCGATATTTGTGCGAGATGATCATGTCACGGCAGCGCCTTAGGCCCTGCCTTGCGAGTAGACGCAAGCAGTCGCCGCGGAATAAAGGGGCGCGCGATCTCCTTCAAGACTCCCCACCACCAAGACGGGAAGCCGCGGGCGAGTGGTGAGGTTTCGGTGAGCACGGTCAGAGCATCTGCGTAGGCGCCTTGCGCCATCTGCAAACGCGCGATGTACAAGGCCGTGTCGGCGCAAACCCGGGAGCAGTATTCGCGCAGCTCCGGTTCCGCCACGAGGTCCCGCATTTTACGGTACAGCTGCAGCCAACCCAGTTGCTCGTGCATCCGGTCCGCGGTGTAGTGCTCGTCGTGCATCCGCACCGCACACAGCGGCTCTGCAACGACCAACACCTCACTTGCCAGAGCGAGTCGCAAACTGAGGTCGTGCCACTCTCCGAATTTCAGTTGCTCGTCGAAGCCGCCGATTCTCCCGAGCAGTTCCGCCGTCGCCAGAATCGTCGGCATCGACATAGCCACCTCGAGCTTGAGCAGCGATTCGAAAATCCAGCCGCTTTTTGGCGGAAACGTGCGCAGGCGTGCCCGTGTGTACGGGCCTCCGGTCTCGTCGATGAAATTTTCGAGAGTGTATGACCAGCCGCAGTGGGGAGCGGAGTCCATAGCCTGGACCTGCCGTTCGAGTTTTGCAGCCGCCCAGACGTCGTCCGAGTCGAGCAGTGCTATGTAACGGCCACCGCTTGCGCGGATGGCCGCATTTCTCAGCCGGGATGGGTTAGCGCAATGGGGTAGCCACAGAATCTTGACCTGCGGCGCCGGAAGCGTTCGCAGATATGCTCGTGTGTCTTCATCCGATCCATCGTCGGCAATGATCAATTCCCAGTCCTGGAAGGACTGCAAGAAGACCGATTCGACCGCAGGCTTCAGGAAGCGCAGGCGATTGAAGGTTGGGAGGACGACTGACACCAGGGGCTGCGACATGAGCTGAATTAGTGCGGGTGCTGAGGTGGCGATGGTGCAAGCCAGTGGCGAAAGTCTCGTTGCAGGAGCGAGGAGAGCCGTGCAATGTCGTCTGCGTAGTATTCGGCGAGAAAGGCGCGGTCGCTTCGGTCAATGCATAATGGCCGGCGACGATGGGCAAGCAGCGACAGCGTGCCGCCGCGTAAGCCCACGGGTACAAGCTGCCGCAGATGCGGCCAGGCCGCGGATTTTCTCAGTGCCGAGACGAGGCCCGGAAGTCGGTGCACCCGCGGTACGTTGTGGCGGTGTGAAACGTCCGGAGTGAAGTCTGCCGCGACGCCGAGGAATGCAAATAGCTCTTGGGCAAGTTGGATCGCGGACCGCTCGAAATCTTCGTAAAGGGCGATGTGGATCTGGGAGCGGGGAAACGAAGCGAAATAGCGTGGCAATTGCTCACCGTATCTGCCGAGTTCCAAGAATGGCCACTCTAGGCCGAACTCTCCGGGGGGCGTGGTCAAGGCATGGTTGATCTGATCGCGAAATGATCTTTGGGTTGCGCCAGCTGAGCGCATATGCAGGTATTGTGAGAAGGCCCGCTCGATGGGGTTGCGCAGGACGATGATTATCCTCGCGCTCGGAATATGTGCCGCTATATTTTGAGCGGCTGTATGCGACCAGAGGTAGGTCGCGGTGGCCTCGCCGATCGCCTGCTCATGTGACACGTCAGCAAAGAGCGCCTGATACCTCTCCCAACTGAAGCGGTGCTTCTCCGGGGTCTGCTCAGGAGCGAAGTACCCGGGTTCTTTGATGGGGGAAACGAAGATATCTGGATGCTGTCCGAGGTAGTGGTACAGCGACGTGGTCCCCGCCTTCTGGGTGCCCACGATGAAGAAATTCGGCAGGTTCACGATCGCAGCCCTCGGCAGCTGCAGCAATACTGACATAGAAAAAGCTATCCCGGACTGGATGGCGGAGCAACGGGCCAGCACGACGGGCGGCGCTTGCTCAATGCTTCGCGATCCTTCGAGCCGAGGGGGAAGTTTGCACTAGGCCTTTACCGCGACTGACCTGTCCCCAATTCAACCAGTCTGCCAGTGGTCGTGACTAGCAATGCGCGTGCGCAAGGGTCGAGCCGCGGGTACACGTATGCACATAAGTCGTCGCGGCGCGAAGGCGCGTGCCGCGCGTGCGTGATGGTCAGTGCCCCATTTACCGGAGCAGGATCAATGATTTAATCGCGAGCTCCGCCTCTGCCAATATCCGAGGCCGCGATGCGATTCGACCCCCCAAGTCCGGCAGACTCAACCAAGCAGTCGGCGACTCACCAATTTGCGGAGAGTGCGACGACGACAAGACGCTGATCGTCGTCGGGATTGAACAAATATCCGCTGAAATCCACGCGCCTGTATGAAAAACCCGCGAACAGTCCGCGCTGGATTTCTCGGTCCGATCGATATACCCGGGTGTGTTGAAAGACGATTCCGGCCCAAAACCGCTCATTCATTCTGTATCTCAATTCGGACCAGTTGTAGAAATAGCTGGCGGACGATTCCGCGGTATCGAACACATACTCGCCTTCGCTGTCGAACTCGAGCGTGCGCCACTGCAGGGACCCGCGGTAGCCCGGGCCGACGCCGTTCAGCCTCCCGAATATCGCCCCGATCATCGGCGTGAATTCCCACGATAGCGTGTCGCCCCCCGTGACGTTGTATCCGAACCACGTAGAGCCGGTGTGGAGGTCCTCGTAGTTGTAGCGAGCCTCCAGATGGAGCGGACCGCGATCCGCGGTCAGCGTGGGTTGCAGGTAGTCACCGCTTTCCGGCGGGAAGTAGGCGTACAAGGAAGCGGTGAAACTCCAGGATTCATGGGGCTCTGCGCTGCCCGCCGATGCGGAATGAGCTGTTGCCGGCCAGCAGGAAATCAAAAGCAATGCTGTCAGGCCCGTAAGAGGTAAGGCGGAGCAACTCTTCGAAAGCTTCCCGAAATTACCTAACGCCGGCACTCGTGACTGCCTCCTAAGCCGGCGTAAACGAGGCTGGCTTCACATCGGGCTGCCGTGAAATATGGACGAGCACCCATGGTGCTGCTACTTCAAGTCCGCGAGGCACCGTTCCACCGTCCCGGACAGAAATCGCGCCCCAGCGAGAGACACATGATTCGCGTCGCGATAAAGGAGTGCCCCGCCGGGAGCGCGGATCACGCACCGGTCCCCGGGGCATATGACGTCCTTGGGGTCCGCGATGCGCAGCGCATCTTGGCCTGCCTGCAACCGCAATTGGGCCTCGACCGACTGGAATTCGCGCAGCGCATCGCTACGCGCCAGGGCGAGCGCGTCGTCGTCGATGTTTCGACGCTGGGCCATCGCAACCGCATAGGGAATCGGATAATCGTACCCCGGCACGGTGAGTACCGCACACACGGACCGGCCCCGCCGTCTCATCCCCGCGAGAAGAGTGTTCAGGGCATCGGACACCTCGGTTCCGTGCCCAGATACGCGCCGACGGAATTCGGGCTCAGATTTCGCTCCAGGATCGAGCCAGTAGGCGTTCAGAATCACGCGTTGCGGGTTCAGCTGCTCCACTGCCTGCAACATGGCTGCATTGAAAGCAGCGCAGCGAGCGCGCCAGAATTCACCGGAGCCGGCCGCTTCCGCCCCCGGCAGCGGCCAACAGGCACCACGGATACCGAAGTAGATCCGCACTTTGCGCGCGATCGCGAGCGACTGGTATACCGGCAGAAGCACCCCGGCGTGGCTGTCACCCCACACCAGCACCCTGGGGGCCGAGTCAGTCTGAGGTCCGAAACTGCAAAGATGGCCGACCGTGATCTCCGCAAGCGGAAGTCCCGTGCAGCGGGCCTCCATCGCCGAGAACTCCGGGGATTCTTCTGCGATCGCGGGAGGCAAGACGGCCATGCGCCCGGGCAAGCCATCTGCTCGGAAGAACCCGTAGCCCAGGGCGGCAAAGACCACCGTCGCAAACGCCGCCGCCGCAATGATCGCTCGCGGTGCCGCGGCGAGCTTTCTGGTACGCACGGGCTGCTCAATGAAGACCCAGCTGGCGGTGGAGATCAGGTAAGTGACCAGAAGCGTCAGGCCAAGCACAGGCGCGCTGGGTTCCCGAATGCTGTAGTAGTCGAGGAATGCAATGAGTGGCGCGTGCCACAGGTAAAGCGAGTACGAGATCAGGCCGGTGAATACTAACGGGCGAAGACTGAGTATTCGTGCCACGGTTGTCCGGCCGGACGCATTGGCCACGATCAGCATGCCGGTGCACAGCGAGGTGACCAGGCCCGCCGTTCCCGGGAAAGTGATGACGCGTGCGTAGCCCACCACGATCAGAATGCCGACGATCCCGCATGCCCCCAAGAGCTCATTCGTGCGCTGCTTTGTTCGAAGTGGGGTGGTGGCGAGCACCGCGCCGGTCATCAGCTCCCAGGCGCGCGTGGGTAGCATGTAGAAATTCAGGACGGGAGCATGCACCGCGCCCCAGAAGGAGAGCAGCAACGAGCCGGTCGCGAGCGCCACCAAGAGCGCGGCCTGCGAGGATTTCCTAAGGCCTGATGTGGCAAGGAGTGCCAACGGATAGAGCAGATAAAACTGCTCCTCCACGCCCAGCGACCACAAGTGCCGCAGCGGCGCGAAGCGGGCACCGGGATCGAAGTAGCCGCCTTGCATTGCGGCACCGAAGTTGCCGAGGAAGGCGACCGAATACACCAGGCTGCGACCATAGTTCTTCAGATCCTTCGGGAAGTAGAGCGCTGTCGCAAGAACCGTGCACACCGCAAGCATGACGAACAGCGCGGGCAGAAGGCGGCGTGCGCGCCGCAGGTAGAAATTCGCGAGGGCAGGCGTCCATGGTGCGCCCCGGACCTGATCAAGCAACTGCGTAATCAGAAACCCGGAAATTACAAAGAACACATCGACGCCGACGTAACCGCCGGCAAATCCGGGTACGCGCGCGTGATAGAGGATGACGGCACCGACCGCGAGGGCTCGCAGCCCGTCGATGTCAGCGCGATATTTTATCCGCGCGGGCTCAAGGCCCACGAGCCGCTCTCGGCACGGTGTTGCCCGGATCGGCCGCGGCTGCAGCGTCTTGTTTGATCAGATCCGGATCGTAGCCACCCGCCTCGCGGAGCTGGGAGGGAACGCGAATGGTCTGGTACGGCGCGAAGCGATCAATGTCCGCGCGATCGTACAACTGGTCGCCGAGAACCGGTCGCTCCCGTTGTGCGTGTGTCCTGGAGCCGGCGAGCATTTGTCTGATCTTGGCTTCAGGCTCGTTCCACTCCAGGGCGAGCCGGGCTGCGGAGGGCTCCGCGAAGGAAAGGTAGAGTAACTCGGCGTAGGTATGGTCATTGGTGCGACTGAAGTCGACGCGGGACTTGAGGTTTGCGCGATACAGGCGAACCGCATTCATTCGCTCACGTACGATGTTGCGAAACTCCGCGGTCGAATAGTATCCGGGCAAGTCGGTCACGTTCTTGTAAGGCTGCTGTAGATTGATCTCGTGGCACCAGAGGCACTTGCTGGGCTTGCCGGCGTCGGTGAGCTCGGGGGTGGTCCCCGGCTTTTGGTGACCGGCTAAGTCGTACAGTCCGAATCGCAGCTGCCCATTCGGCATGAAATCCAGCGTTTCGATTTCGACTTTGTTGAACGAGCCGTCGGCAATTGAGCCGGTACCCTCGAATGCGACGAAGAATATGTCGGCGACGCGACCCGGTGGCCCGATTTCCACGAGCCGATTTCCCTTGGCAATCCCGGATTCCACGACCGCCGCCGACTTGCGTTCCTGCGGATGTCGCGCTTGAAATTCCGCGAAGCTTGGCGAGGCTCCCGTCAGTGCAAAGTACTGAGGTGAGCTGCACAGCGTCAGCGTGACGAAGCGTCCTATGTCGAGCGCACCGACCCGCCGGTATTCGTCACTGGCCTTGAGAGTTGCGAGGAGCGCGATCCAGGCCGGTGCGGCCTCCGGCGCCAGGCCTGCGGCGTCCAGGTCGAGGGTCACAACGTTACCATGCCAGGAATAGAGGTCTTGGCTCACGCTCGGAAGCGTGGCGCCAAGGAACGAGAGCGCCCAGTCCATGCCCGTCTCGACGTTACGCCGGGTCTCGGCCGGGTAACCCTTGATCCAACGCAGCTGGATGGTCAGTTCCGGACGACGCGGCGGTTCAGGGCGGTGGCCGCAGCCGAAGACGGCGAGTGCAGACAGCATTACCGCCAGGCGTGCTGCCCGAAGCCCGAGAACAGGCCAGTCGCTTCTCGTCACCGTGCGGCCCACCCGGGATACGCGTCCGCGCTGCCACCGGCCTCTCGAACGCCGTGGTGCAATCCGTGGAGGTCTCGCATGGCAGGGAAGTGTAACTCCCGTAAGATGGCATGGTGAACCCGATCGAGGTTCCGGAACGCGCCCCGGCTTGCTCAATAGGGCAAACCAGAAAGGGCCGCGGTTGCCGATTGGCCTCGATCAACAGCCGGGACGCGAGTTGCGCGCCGCGCGCGGCTCGCGCACGTGCACTGTGCCGCCTATCGGTTAAAGCACACCCACCTCGCGCCCGTGCCCACTGTGCTTTTCCGAATCCCCGGGTGCGCATCATCTGCCTGCCGCGCGGGTGCGAAGGCCAGAGTGTTCAACCCGGAGGCCGCCCTCGGGATGTTGGGATGCTGGTCGGGTTTGAGCGCCCACTCTCAGCCCGCTACGGGGAGCCGGTCGTTCACCGAGGGCCGCGCCGACCCGGGCACTCCCCCCACCGCCGGCACGCTCGTGCACAAGAACCCCGGGGCGGCCGAAGGTCTGAGCGAGGCGGGCCTTCGGCGAGCCCGAGACGCCTACGAGACGGGCGGCGCCCTCCTGACCCGATTCGCCCGGTGGTCGGCACGGACCCGGGGGATTAGGGTCGAGGCGGGCTTCAACCCACCTGGCGGATTCCCGCGCCGCCGACGTGCTTTGAACCCGGGGAACACTCGGGCACACTCAAATACCGGGGATTTGCACGATACGGTCCAGGAGGCCCCCTGTCCCAAGCCGCTGCATTCGACACTCTCGCGGTCGACTACGACACTGCGTTCACCGACACGCCGCTGGGAGCGGCATTGCGCGCGCTTGTCTGGGCACGCTTGGACGAGATGTTCAAGGGTGCCCGCCGCGTGCTTGACCTGGGATGTGGAACGGGCGCCGACGCGATGCACTTGGCCGCTGCAGGTACGAGCGTCGTCGCCCTGGACGCGTCCCCGGGCATGGTGAGCCAGGCGCAGCACAAGGCATTGAGCCTGGGCCTCGCTGAGAAGGTGCAGTTCCATTGCCTTTCCATGGAACAGCTTGGGTCGGTCCCGGATTCTGCGGCGTTCGACGGCGTGCTCTCCGACTTCGGCGCACTCAACTGCGTGGCCGACATGCCGGAACTCGTGCGGGCCGTGGCGGCTCGGCTGAGGCCGGGCGCGCGCCTGCTGTGGATCCCGATGGGCCGACACGTTCCGTGGGAGTGGGCCTGGTTCCTGTGGCACGGGCAGCCCGCCAAGGCCTGGCGGCGCATGGGCCGTGGGCCGTTGCGATGGCGCGGTCTTTCGCTCAGCTACCCTAGCCCACGGGACCTGTCTGCGGCACTGCGACCGTACTTCCGCATCGACCGCGTCCGTCCGCTCGGGTGCGTATTGCCGCCGAGCTATGCGGCAGGCTGGCTCAATCGCCGTCCGCGGCTGCTGGCAGCGCTCGCGCGGCTAGAGCGCGCTGCGCAGGGCTTGCCCCTGCTTGCTTTCGTCTCCGACCACTACATCGTCGAAGCCACCCGGTTAACGTCTCCCGTGGCGGCGACCGTGACCGGCGACGGGACAGCCAAGTGATTCGGTGGCCGCAGGAGTCGCGGACCCTGGAGAGTCTGCCGCTGCTCACCCTCTACCTGAGCGAGCGCTGCAACTCGCGCTGCGTCACGTGCGACTACTGGCGCACCGGCACCAAAGACATGAGCCTGGCATCGGTCCGTCGCCTGCTGCCGTCCCTTGAGCGGCTGGGCACGCAGGTGGCGTTACTGTCGGGCGGGGAGCCGTTGCTCAACCCCGAGTGGCAGCAGATCGCGGCCGCACTGCGCGATGCGCGGCTGAAGTTGTGGCTACTGACGTCGGGTCTGTCCCTGGCCAAGCATGCGCGCGAGGTTGCCAGGCTTTTTGATCGCGTCACCGTCTCGCTGGATGGTACCGATGCGGCGACCTACCAGGCGATCCGCGGCCTGGATGCATTCGACAAAGTCTGCGAAGGGATTCGGGCGGCGGCGGCCGCCGGCGCGCCCGTGACACTGCGCGTGACGCTGCAGCGGGCCAATTTCCGCCAACTTCCCGAGTTTGTGCGCCTAGCGCGTCACCTCGGAGCCCAGGGTGTTTCGTTCCTTGCGGTAGACGTCGCCAACCCGCATGCCTTCGGGCGCAAGGACGCAATCGGCTCTGACCTGGCCCTGAGGACAGAAGACCTCTCGCCGTTCGCCGCGCTGCTCGATGCACTGGAACGCGACTGCGCCCGCGAGTTTGAGAGCGGCTTCATCGCGGAGAGCCCGCGCAGGCTGCGCCACATCCACCGATACTTCAGCGCCGTGAGTGGCCAGGGCGACTATCCCCTGGTGCGCTGCAATGCCCCGGCGTTTTCCGCCGTTCTGGATGCAGGTGGTCGCGTGCACCCGTGCTTCTTCATCCAGGGCCCTCCCCAAGCCGTTGCGCGCGAGGACCTGGCGCTTACGTTAAACGACCTCCCATCGCTCGCCCTGCGTGAACGCATCCGGTCCAACGGCGCCCCTGAGTGCCGCACCTGTGTGTGCTCCATATGGCACACTCGCGGCCCTACCGAGGTGATGCCACCCTTATCGCGTGAGCCAGGCCATGTCTGAGGTGATCCAGGCGCAGGCACTCGAGTGCGCGCAACTGCTGTCCGAGCCACCGCGCGCGGCGGTTTTGGATGGGCTGCTCAGCCGGGTACTGTCCTTCGCGTACCGGATGCGTGGCCTTGAGCGCTACGACGCCTTTCGCCTCGAGCGCGTGCACGGCGTTCCCGTGCTGGTCACCCCGAGCGTCTTCAACCCCCGCCTATTGCGCACGGGTGCCTACTTTGCCGGCTGCCTGGACGGGAAGCTGATCCCGCCGGCTGCCGAGGTGCTCGACCTGGGTACCGGGTCCGGTGTATGCGCCCTGTTCGCGGCGCGGCACGCGCGCCGGGTCGTGGCCATCGACATCAACCCCGCGGCGGTGCGCTGCGCACAGATCAATGCGGCCCTCAATCACCTGGAGCACCGCATCGAGGTGCGCGGGGGCGACCTGTTCGCGCCCGTGCACGCAGAGCGGTTTGACGTGGTGCTTTTCAATCCGCCGTTCGTGCGTGGCACCCCGCGCAACGACCGCGAACGCGCTTGGCGCGCCGAGGATGTCGCGGAGCGGTTTGCCGCCCAGCTTGGGGCCCACCTGAAGCCGGGTGGGTGTGCGCTCGTGCTGCTGTCGAGTTTCGGTGACTCGGCAGCTTTCCTCACCGAGCTCGCGGCTCAGGGCTTTGCACTGACGCCCTTTGCGCAGCGCCGCTACGTGGGTGAACGGGTCATCATCTTCCGGGCAGTGCAGCCATGATTGCGACGCGTCGGAAGGTCGTGCTCTACAACCCGCATGCGGTGTTCTTCACCATGCCGCTCGCGCTGCTGGCCGTGGGGTCACACCTCGACCCGGAACGTTACGAGGTCGTGATCATCGACGGGCGCCTCGATCCTGATGCCGAGCGGACATTGGTCAGCCAGCTGCACGATGCGGTGTGTCTCGGCGTAACGGTTCTCACCGGCGCGCCGATTTCCGACGCCCTGCGCATCTCGCGCGCCGCCAAGGCTGCCCATCCGCAACTGCCGGTGGTCTGGGGCGGCTGGCACCCCTCCATGTTCGGGATCGAATGCCTTGCCGAGCCCTGTGTGGACGTCACCGTGCAGGGGCAGGGTGAGGCCACGTTCGCCGAGATCGTCGAGCGCCTTGCTGCCGGCGACTCGCTCGAGGGCTGCGCCGGATGCATGGTCCGTCTGCCCGATGGCCGGGTGCTGAAGAATCCTGCGCGCCCCTTGCTGCCGCTTGACAGCTTCCGGCCGCACGACTACGGCCTGATTCCCGTGGAGCGCTACTTTGAGCTTAAGGGCAAGCGGCAGCTCGATTACATCTCCTCGCAGGGCTGCAATTTCCGCTGCGCGTTCTGTTCCGACCCATTCGTGTACGGCCGCGAGTGGGTGGGGATCGATCCGCAGAACGTCGCGCTGGCGCTGCGGGACCTGCAGGCGCGCTACGGCTTCACCGACGTTAATTTCCAGGACGAGACCTTCTTCACCCGGCGCGACCGGGTACAGGCCCTGGCGCAGCGCCTGATCGATGAGAAAGTGGAGATTACCTGGGCGGCGACGATGCGGGCCGACCAGGGCATGCGCCTGCCGCAGGAGCTGTGGGCGCTCGCCAAGCGCTCGGGGCTGCGGCGCCTGCTGGTGGGGGTGGAGTCCGGCGACAATGCCATGCTCAAGCGCATCAAGAAAGACATCAAGATCGAGCAGGTCTACGAGGTCGCCCGGCGCATGCAGGAGATGAAGATCGCCGGCAATTTTCCCTTCATCGTCGGCTTCCCCGACGAGACCGACGAGAGCGTCGCCGCTACGATCGCCTGCGTGAAGCGCTTGCGTGCCATGAGTCCGGACTTCGAGACGCCGATCTTCTACTTCAAACCCTACCCGGGCAGCGCCATCGTGCTGGAGGCGGTGAGCAAGGGCTTCCGCCTTCCGGATAATTTGAGCGAGTGGTCGCAGTTCGACTTCGTCGCCGGTCTGCCGGGCCCGTGGGTGAGTGGCACGAAGTACCAGCTGATCGAGCGCTTCAAGTTCTTCCAGGAGCTCGCCTGGAGGCGCACTTCCGCGGGCTGGGACCTGCTGCAGCGCCTGGCGCGCTTCCGTTGCCGCCGCGACGAGTACCGCTGGCCGATCGAGATGAACCTGCTCAACTGGCTGCAGCCGCGGGAGCGCCTGTCGTGACTCCCGGGCCGCGCGTGGTGCTCGTGAACCCGCGCATTACCTCGCGGCGCCGCGCGCGCTTTCCGCTGTCGGTGCTCGCGCTGGCGCGTTCGCTGGACGAGCATGGCTACGAGAGCGCGATTATCGACGGCAACCATGAGCGCGACGATGCGGAGGCCACGCTGCGCGAGCTGCGTGCGCACCCCTGCGAGGCGCTCGGCGTCACCGTGATGGGTGGCCCGCAGGTGGCGACCGCGATCCGGGTCTCGCGCGCCGTGCGCGCCGAGTTCCCGCGCCTGCCCATCATCTGGGGCGGCTATTTCCCGACGCTCTACCCGGAAGCGGCCCTCAATGCCCCCTATGTCGATTTCCTCGTGCGCGGCCAGGGCGAGGCGACCTTGCCCCAGCTGCTGGCGGCGCTGCGCGCCGCCGGGGCGGCAGGTAGTACTGACTTGGGCGCGATCGATGGACTGTCCTGGCGCTGCGCGGGCGAGGCGGTCCACAACCGGGCGCGCCCCTTCAGCCCGCCGGCCGCGCAGGTGCGGCTGCCCTACGAGAAGCTGAAGGGCAATCCGCGTCAGTACCTCGTAAAGACCTTCATGGGACAGCGCACCGCCTCGTACGAAGCCGCCCTCGGCTGCCGTTTCCGCTGCACGTTCTGCGGCGTGGCGGCCATGTTCCGCGGCGCCACCGCAGTGCCGGAGGCGCAGCGCCTGGAATCGGACCTGCTGTACCTGCGCGATAACCTCGGCGCGGACTCGATCCAGTTCTACGACCACAACTTCTTCGACCGCGAGGAGGATATGGCGCCGTTGCTGGAGGTGCTCGGCCGCGTGCGCATGCCCTGGTGGTGCTACGCGCGCGCGGATGCTCTCATCAACATGTCACCCGAGGCCTGGGCGCTCGTGCGCCGCAGCGGCCTGCGTATGGCCTACATCGGCGCCGAGACTCCCAATGACCGGATGCTCAAAGCCATCCGCAAGGGCACGCGCGCCGATCAGACCATGGAGGTGGCTGAGCTGTGCCGCCGCAACGGCGTGGTCCCGGAGCTTTCCTTCATGGTGGCGCCACCGGAGGACCCGGAGGGAGAGACCGAGCGCACTTTCGAGTTCATCCGTCGCGTGAAGCGCGCCAACCCGAGTGCCGAGATCATCGTGTACGTGTACACGCCGCTGCCGGCCGGCAGCCTGCCGGACGGGATCCGCCAGCGCGCCGGCGTGCTGCGCGACCTGGACGGCGAGCCGGTGCGCTTCCCGCAGACGCCGGAGGAGTGGACCACGAAGCGCTGGGTCGACTACTCGTGCCACGCCGATGCCCCCTGGGTCAGCGCGCGCCTGCGCCGCCGCATCCGCGATTTCGTCACCGTGCTCAACTGCCGCTACCCGACGCTGCAGGACGCCCATTCGCCGCCGTGGGCCAAGAGCATGCTGCGGGCCGCGGCCGCCTGGCGCTACCGCTTCGGGGTCTACGACCGGCCATGGGAGCTGGATGCGGCCAAGCGCGTGGTGCGGCTCATGGACCCGCGGGTCAGCAGCATTTGACCGGGCCGGCCAGTGCCGCCGCTCCCACGGGCGCCCCCCGTGTGGCGCAGATCAGCTTTTTCCGTGACCCACAGGCCCGCACGCCCGAGCAGCTGCTGTGCGAGTGGCCTTCCATGGTTGACCTGGCGGATGCCGCCCACGAGGCCGGTGTCGCGCTTACGGTCATCCAGGCGAGCGCACGCGCGCAGACCCTGCAGCACCACGGCGTGAGCTACCATTTCCTGGTGCCGCCCCGCGAGGGCGGCCTCGCGCACGCCCCGGGCTTTGCGCGACTGATGCGCAGCCTTGAGCCGCAGGTGCTGCACGTGCACGGCCTGGGCTTCCCCGTCGAAGTCATGGCCCTTGCGGCACTCATGCCGCGCTCACCGATCCTGCTGCAGGACCATGCCGGCCCCGGACCGCGCCCCTGGCGCCGGCGGCTGTGGCGGCGTGGCTTCGCGGCCGCGGCGGGGGTCGCCTTCTCCGCCCGGGCCCAGGCCGAGCCCTTTCGCCGCCTGCGTCTGTTCGCAGAGCCGCTGCGGGTCTACGAGATTCCGGAGTCCAGCAGTCGCTTTACGCCCGGTGCGCAGGATGCGGCACGCGCGCTCACCGGGATGCACGGCAATCCCTGCATCCTGTCCGTTGGGCATCTGGTGCCCGACAAGGATCCCTTGACCGTCCTGGCCGGGTTCCGGGCCGCCGCCGCGCAGCTGCCGGATGCACACCTGTGGTTCTACTTCGGCAAGGCGCCGCTGCTGGGGAAGCTGCGTGCGCGCATCGCCGGCGATGCACTGCTGCGCGAGCGCGTGCACCTGGTGGGCAGCGTCCCGCACCGGCACATAGAGCAGGCGATGCGCGCCGCGGACCTGTTTGTCTCGGGCAGCCACCACGAGGGCAGCGGTTACGCGCTGCTCGAGGCGTTCGCCTGCGCCCTGCCGCCGGTGGTTTCCGATATTCCCTCGTTCCGTTCTTTCACCGCGGATGGCACCGTGGGCGCCCTGTGGGCGTGCGGCGATGCGGCAGCGATGGCCCGGGCGCTCGTCAGACTGGCACGCGAGCCGCCGGAGGCGTTGCGCCGCGCCACGCGGACGCACTTTGATCGTGAGCTGTCCTTCGCTGCGGTGGGCCGCAAGCTGCGTGCCAGCTACCTTGACTTGGCCTTGCTGCAGTCCGCCGGAGCACTCCACTCGTGAAGCGCACGAACTTTACGGACCCGACGGCGGATCCGTTTGCAGAGCGGCGACGACCAGCGCTGAGGCGCAAGTGCCGGTTGCTGGGCGGCGATTTCGTGTTTGAGACCGACAGCCCGCAGCTGCTGCGTATCGTCGGGCAGGCCTATGGTGCGCTGCCCCGTCACACCCTGGGCAGGCCGCCGTCGTTGCGCGTTCGGTTGCGCCTGGAGCCGCGGTCGCGGCGACCGCTGCGCGGGGACCCGCCGCTGCTGGGGGCCCTGGCCGCGCCCGGCATGTGCCTGGGTGCCCTCGACGGCTCGGGATTCGCCGTCATAGTCCCGCGCGAGCGGAGCGCGCTGATCAGCGTGCCGCGATCGATGTTGCGGTTTCCCTATCACCTGCGCTACGAACTCATCGAGTTCGCCGTCTACATGCTGGCGGCACGGGTACAGCAGCTGGTTCCCCTGCACGCCGCGTGCGTGGGTCTTGGCGGCAGGGGCGTACTGCTGCTCGGCCCCAGTGGGGCTGGCAAGTCGACGCTGGCGCTCGGGTGCCTGCTGCGGGGTTTCGATTTCCTCGCGGAAGACAGCGTGCTCGCCGAGCCGGCCACGCTGCGGGCCACCGGCATTGCAAACTACATCCACGTTCGCCGCGATGCGTTGCGCTTCGTCGATGACCGCGGCATGGCACGCGAACTCGGGCGCGCAGCCACGATCCGGCGGCGCAGCGGCGTGCGCAAGCTCGAGATCGACCTGCGCCAGGGAGGGCTTCGCCTGGCACGCGCGCCGCTGCAGATCGCCGCGGCGGTGTTCGTCTCGGCCGATTCCGCGCGGCCCGGCAAGTCACTGCTTCCCCTGCGGCGCCGCGACGCGATAGCCCGGTTGGCCGCCGAGCAGCCCTATGCCGCCGCGCAGCCGGGTTGGCGCGCCTTTGCCCGCGCCGCCGCACGTATTCCCGCCTACGAGCTACGCCGCTCTGGGCCCCCGCGGGATGGCATCACCGCGATCGAGAACCTGCTGCGCCAGGCGCGGCGCCGATGAGAATCGGCCTCGTCGTCCCGGGAGGAGTCGATCCTTCCGCGGAGTACCGGGTGATCCCGGTGTTGCTGGCGCTGATTTCGCGCCTCGCAGCGCGCCACGAGGTACGGGTATTCGCGCTGCGGCAGCAGGCACGGCCGGGACACTGGCGCTTGCTGGGCGCCGATGTGGACAACATCGGCTCGCCGCGGCCACGTGTGCGCGCCATCCAGGCCTTGCGCGCAGCGCACCGTGCAGCGCCCTTCGACATCATCCAGTCGATCTGGTCAGCCGACCCGGGACTCGTGGCGGTCACTGCGGGCCGGCTGCTCGGCGTGCCCGCCTTGGTCCATGTCGCCGGCGGGGAGCTGGCTGCGGTACCGGACATTGACTATGGCGGCGGTCTGTCCTGGAGAGGCCGGCTGCGTGAAGCGCTGGTGCTGCGCGCCGCTGCGCACGTGAGCGCTGCCAGCGCCCCGATGGTGCGCGCACTCGCACAGATCGGGGTTCGCGCCGACAGGTTGCCGCTCGGGATCGATGTTGACCAGCACCCGCCGCGCGCGCCGCGCCGGCGCGTGCCCGGCTCGACCGCGCGCCTGATCCATGTGGCGAGCCTCAACCGTGTCAAGGACCAGACGACCTTGCTGCAGGCGCTGAGCGTGCTGCGCGGGGCCGGGATGGCATTTCACCTTGACCTCGTGGGGGAGGACGTCCTGGACGGCCGGATCCAGCGGCTCGCCGTCGACCTCGGGCTCGCCGATAGAGTGACGTTCCATGGATTTCTTCCGCAGAGGCCATTGCGGGTCCTGCTGGAACGAGCCGATCTGATGCTGGTCTCTTCCCGGCACGAGGCCGGGCCGGTGGTCGTGCTGGAGGCGGCGGTCGCGGGTGTGCCGACCGTCGGGACCGACGTCGGACTCCTGTCCGAGTGGGCTCCGCGCGCCGCCCGTGTGGTGCCGGTCGCCGACCCACGGGCCCTTGCCGGCGCGGTACTCGAGCTGCTCGGCGACGAGAACGGCCGGCTTGAGCTGGCGCGCGCCGCGCAGGGGCGCGCTCTGGCAGAGGATGCGGGCTTCACGGCCCGCGCTTTCGAAGCGCTCTATGAGCGACTGCGGCCGCGCGCCTAACGTACCGGCTTCCGGAACAGCAGGAACATGTAGCGGGAGCGGGTGAGGCTGAGCCACGCGCCCGGTGCCCCGGCAGCTACGCCGCGGACCGAGACGCGGCCCAGTGAGTGCGTGGTTCCCGGGTATGCACTTTCCAGCGTGAACCACGGTGCGCTGGCGGCGGCGTAGGCGGGCAGTCGCCGCCGCCAGATGAGCGCCTGCGCACCCGGTACTGCAAACTCACCACGGCGCAGCAGCAGGGGAAGGTTGCGCCACCACCAGCGGTACGTCAGGTCACCGACGTAGTAGGGACTGAGAACACTCGCCAGTACGCAGCCGTCCGGGCGGGTCAGCCCCGCCAGCGCGGCGAACAGCCCCGGCAGGTCGCTGACGAGGTTGAGCGGTGCGAAGTTGGCGGTCACCAGGTCCACGTTTCCGCGCGTGCGCGCGCTCGCGAGGAACTGCGCGTAGCTGCCCTGGTCCAGGCTGATGCGGCCGGCACGGATGAGTTCGCCGCAGTAGTCGGCGAAGTAGCGGCACATCTCGGGGTCGATGTCGTAGGCGGCGACGCGGCGCTCGTGCTCTGCGTAGTAACGCGCGTCCAGGCCCGGCCCGGCGCCGAAGTCGTAGATGAGCCCGCCGGCGGGCACCAGCTCCAGCGCCCGCGCGCGAAAGGCATCGCGCGCGCGGAGATCCGACGGGCGGGTGCTGAGGGCGCTGACGTATTCAGCGCCCGCGATGTTGCGACCCGTGCCGCGGGCGCTTTCCGTCACGGGGCCTGTGCCGGTGACCGGCTGCTCATTGCGGCGTGAAGTTCGCCAGCGCGTCGCGCGCCTGCCGTGCCGCGAGGCGCAGCTGCGCCGCCTGGCCCGGGTCTGAGCTCTCCAAACGGCCGGCCTCCACCTCGCTGCGCAGCCACGTATCCGCCATGCGGTAGTAGTCGCGCCCGCGCCGTCCGGCGATCTGGTAGTCGCGGTCTGAGCCCTGGTCCCACTCCTGGCTCATGCGCACACGCTCGCGCACCGCATCGAAGTACGGCGTTCCCTTGATGGGGTACGAGACCGTGGTGAGGAAGGTATCCGGGTTTGCCTCACGCACCAGCGCGACCGTGGCCGCGATGTCCTCGAGTTCCTCGCCCTCGTAGCCCCACATGAGGAACATCCCGACCTGGATACCGTGGGAGCGCGCGAGTTGGACCGCGCGGTGCACCTCCGCGAGCGTTACCTCGCGCCGCATGGCGTCCAGGATGCGCTGGCTGCCACTCTCGGCGCCGATCCAGATGCGGTAGCACCCCAATTGCGCCAGGGCCGCCGCCGCGGCCTCCGTCTGCAGGCGGTCGGCACGCGTGATGGTCTCGAAGGGCAGGTGCAGGTCGCGCGCGCGCAGCGCGGCCGCGTAGGTGGCGAGCCACGGGTGGCTGATCGTAAATACGTCATCCGCGTACCACAGCTGCTCGGGCTGGTAGCGCTCGACGATCTCCGCTACCTCGTCCACGACGTTTGCCGGGCTGCGGCGCCGGTGCGAGTAGCCGTAGACTGCGTGGGAACACCAGGTGCACTTGTAGGGGCATCCGCGTGCCGTGATGAGATTGACGCTGCCCCTGCCATGGTGCCGGCGCCAGACATCCACGTACCGGTGCATGTCGATGGCGCCGCGGTCCGGCAGCGGCAGCGCGTCCAGGTCCGGGACCTTGGGCCGCTCGGGGGTGCGCACGCAGGCGCCACCGGCGTCGCGGAAGACGATGCCGCGCACCCCATGCAGGGCGTGCACGCCGCTAGCGGGTAGGGCGCCGAGCAACTCGTCGACGGTGAGCTCGCCCTCCCCGATGACGATGACGTCCGCGCCGCGCGCCAGGTACTCCTCGGCGTAGTTTGCGCTCTCCGGGCCACCGAGGATGACGCGCCAGCCGTTGGCGCGGGCCGCGGCCAGGATACGCAGCACGGAGGAGCGCGTCATGAGATTGGTGTAGATGCCGAGAATTCCGCCCGGGGTGCGCTCGAGCTCGGCAATCAGGTCGGCACGCTCGCCGAACGTGCTGTCGAACACCTCGACCGCGTGACCCCGCGCCTTCAGGTAGGCGCTGATGTAGAGCAGGCCCAGGGGAGCGTACGGCTTCATGATCGCCTGCTCCTTCTCGTCCTCGGCGAGGAAGTAGCCGTGCGTCAGGAGAATCTGTCCCATCGGCAGGGCCGCTCTAGCGGGAGGCGGGCGTGGCGCGGAAGCGGCTTTCGGTGCTCTTGAGGTCGCTCCAGCGGCTCGCCAGGCGCTGTTGCTCGATTTCGTAGCGCTCGGCGTGTTCCGGGGTATCCAGCTGCACCATGGCCACCTGCTCGTGCAGCAGATCGCGGATGGCGCGGTAGAAGTCCGAGCTGTACGTGCCCCGGAACATCATGGCGAGGTCCCCGCTGTCCTTCCAGTGTCGCTTGCCGTTGAGGAATTGGCCCTTCACCTGCTCGAAGAACTTAGTGCCGGGCAACGGGTAGGCGACGCTCACCCCCACATCGTCGGGCCGAGCCGTCTCCAGCAGGTCGCGCGTGGCGAGGATGTCGCCGATCTGCTCCCCAAGATAGCCAAGCTGGATGAAGAATCCGACACGGATGCCGTGTGCCTTGAGACGTGCCCGCGCAACCTTGATCTCCGCCACTGTCGTGCCCTTGTTCATGGCATCCAGGATGCGCTGGCTGCCGCTCTCCGCCCCGAGCCAGGCCTCCGCGCAGCCGGCCTCCCGCAATGCCTGCGCCATGGGTTCGGTGGTCAGATCCGCACGCGTCTGGATGGTGAAGGGTACGCTTGCGTTGGCTTCGCGTACGGCGTGGGCGAAGCGCAGCACCCAGGCGGGACGGAAGCCGAAGATGTCGTCGGCGAACCAGATGTGGTCCGGGTTGAAGCGGTGCCTGAGGTAGGTGAACTCGGCGGCCACGGACTCGGCGCTGCGCTGGCTGTACTGGTTGCCCCAGATCGGCTTGGCACACCAGCTGCAGCGGAAAGGGCAGCCCCGCGAGGCGGCCATGTTGAGGCTGAAGTAACCGTGCGCGTTCACCCACACGGCGCGATAGCGCTCGATGTCCACCAGGTCCCAGGCGGGCAGTTCCGGCTGGGCCACGAAGCTTGGCACCTGGGGCTCATCCACCTGCCGAGGCAGCCCCGCCTCCAGGTAGGTGATCCCTGAGAGCTGCTGGGTCAGCCGGGCCGGAGGGGCCTTAATGTCCGTGTCGAGCCGCCGGACCAGCGTCGCCAGGGTATCCAGGCCCTCTCCGCGCAGAACGATGTCGGCCCCGGCGGCGAGGTACGCCTCCGGCGCATCGGTCGCGTCTGAGCCGGCAACGACGACCCGTGCACCTGCGGCACGGGCAAGCGCGATCATCCGCAGACAGGCCTCGCGCATCGCGGCGAGGCACATCTTCGTCAAAAAGTTGTAGTTGTCCTCATAGAGGACCACGAGTTGGGGCGCTGCCTGCGCCAGCTTGTGTTCGTATTCGCCGAGGCCCTCGGCGAGCATGGCATCGAACAGGGCCACCTGATGTCCGGCCTCGCGCAGTGAGGCGGCCACTTGCAGTGTTGCTAATGGGGGATAGGGCTTGGCGCGCTCGAACTGCTTCGGGTCGAGCCTCAGGAAGTAGGAATGACCGACCAGGATTGAAAGCATTACGTTTTTTCTCTCCAGCGCGCGGCGACACGTGCGTGCTGACCCTGTTGTGAGCGATTGTGGCACGGCGTGCTCCGGCGACCTATGGGTAAGTACGACCGAGGAGCGTCACGGTTCTGCGGGTAACGCTCCCCGGGGCAGGACGCCTCCCGGCAAGTGCCAACGGCGTCTTCGCCGGCCCGCGTGCACCTCGGGGGCCATAAAGACTAGTTTTTTCAATCAGTTGGTGATGCGGGCGCGCGCTGGCCCCGGCGCAACCCGGCAGTGCGCGAACGGACCCTGAGCGACTCGACCGTGCCCTGTCGGACCTGCCGGGAGGGACCGACCTATACGCTATAATGAACAACCCCGAGCGCACGGCCGAAAGGTAAGCATCCGGCCCGACCGGAGGGCACGGCACGGGCGAAAGTGGCGGAACTGGTAGACGCGCTGGCCTTAGGAGCCAGTGGGGCAACCCGTGAGAGTTCGAGTCTCTCCTTTCGCACCAGTTTCCCGTCTCATTCACTATCATTTCGCGTGGAATCGGGAGATTCCCGCCTGCTGAGGACCGAATCGATGCAAGTTTCCCTGACCGACACCGGTGGCCTGGGCCGACGCTTGGAAGTGGCCGTCCCCGCCACCGAGGTGACGCGCGAGGTCCAGCAGCGCTTGAAGCAGCTGTCACGCACCGCGCGGCTGAAGGGTTTTCGCCCCGGAAAGGCCCCGCTCGGGGTGATCACCAAGCAGTTCGGAGACCAGGTGCGTTCCGAGGTGCTGAACGATCTCATGCGCAGCTCCTTCGCCCAGGCGGTGACCCAGGAGAACCTGCGCCCGGCCGCCGGGCCGCGCATCGAGCCTATCGCGCTCGAGCCCGAGTCGGACCTCAAGTACGCCGCGCACTTCGAGGTGCTTCCCGAGGTCAAGCTGAACCCGCTCGATACCCTGGCGATCGAGAAGCCGGTCGCCAGCGTCAGCGATGCGGACGTGGACGCCATGATCGAGAACATGCGTGCGCAGCGTCCGGTGTACACCGCCGTCGAGCGCGCCGCACGCGATACCGACCGCGTGGTATTCGATTACCGGGTGCTCATCGGCGGCAAGCCGATCGACCAGGGCGAGGTGAAGAACGCGCAGGTCGTGCTCGGTGCGCGCCAGACCATGCCGGAGCTTGAGGAGGGCCTCAGGGGCGCCCGCGCCGGCGAGCAGCGCACGGTTTCGGCCGTGTTCCCCGCCAACCACCCGAACAAGGAAGTGGCTGGCCAGGGCGCGCAGCTGCAGCTATCCATTAAGGCAGTGGAGGAACACTCCCTTCCGGCGGTAGACCAGGAATTCTTCCGTGCCTACGGTGTCGAACAGGGCGGTATGGAGGAGATGCGCACGGAGGTCCGCAAGAGCATGGAGCGCGAGCTGGCCGGGGCCGTGCGCAACCGCCTGCGCGTCCAGGTGATGGATGCACTGTTTCGTGCCAACCCGCTCGAGCTGCCGCGCGCCATGGTCGATGAACAGGTGCAGCAGCTGCAGGTGGACATGGCCCGCCGCATGGGCATCCAGGATCCCAGCCAGCTGCCACTGCGCGAGACCTTCCTCGAGCCGGCGCGGCGCCGCGTGGCCCTGGGGCTCTTGATTTCCCAGATTGTGCAAGCAAATAACATGCAGGTGGAGCGCCCGCGCGTGCAGGAACGTCTGAACGAGCTCATCGAGAGCTACCCGGACCCCGAGCAGGCGCGGCGGGCCTATCTGCAGAATCAGGACGCGATGCGCGGCATCGAGTCCGGGGCCCTGGAGGAACAGGTGATCGACTGGGTGCTGGCACGCGCCCAGGTGACCGAAAAGGCCTCGACTTTCAGGGAGATGACTGGATTCGGGCAGGCTGATGCTGCCCAGGCACATGAACACGGCCCGGCATCCGAGTCCGGCGCAGAACACCACGAACAGGCGAGCGGCACATGAACGAGCGCAATTTGAATCTGGTTCCCATGGTCGTCGAGCAGACCGCGCGCGGCGAGCGGGCCTACGACATCTACTCGCGCCTTCTCAAGGAGCGCCTGATCTTCGTCGTCGGCCCGATCGATGACTACATGGCCAACATCGTGGTCGCGCAAATGCTTTTCCTGGAGTCGGAGAACCCGGAGAAGGACATTGCCCTCTACATCAACTCCCCCGGCGGCGTGGTGAGTTCTGGCCTGGCGATCTACGACACCATGCAGTTCATCAAGCCGGACGTGAGCACCATCTGCGTGGGCCAGGCCGCCAGCATGGGCGCCGTGCTGCTCGCTTCCGGCGCCAAGCACAAGCGCTTCTGCCTGCCTCACGCCCGCGTCATGATTCACCAGCCGCTGGGCGGCTTCCAGGGCCAGGCCTCCGACATGGAGATCCACGCCAAGGAGATGCTCGATACGCGGCATCGGCTGAACAAGATCCTGGCCAAGCACACCGGCCAGAGCGTCGACCAGATCCGCCTGGACACCGACCGCGACCGCTTCATGGACTGCAGCGAGGCGGTCAAGTACGGGCTGGTGGATGGGGTGCTCGACAAGCGCGGCGACCTCGTGCCGCACCCGGCCACCAAGGCGTAGGACGCCCCGCGAGGGCTCCGCGCGGGCAGCAATTGTCAAAGTGGTGAACCACGTCATACAAAGCCCGTGCGCACAAGGAGTTACGGGTGCCCGGGTGCTTTGCGTCATGGCCCGACCGTGCTATAAGAAACTGCGCTTGCAGGGTAAATGGCAGGCGCCCTACGTGGATGAGGCACATCGATGACTGAAGATTCCCGCAGCCGCCACGACGACGGCAAGCTCCTGTACTGCTCCTTCTGCGGGAAGAGCCAGCACGAGGTTCGCAAGCTGATCGCCGGCCCCTCGGTGTTTGTGTGTGACGAGTGCGTCGAGCTGTGCAACGACATCATCCGCGAGGAGCTCGAGGATCGCGCCGAGCGCGCGCGCGACAAGCTGCCCAAGCCGCACGAGATCAAGAAGGTCCTCGACGAGTACGTCATCGGCCAGGAACGGGCCAAGCGCGTGCTGTCGGTGGCCGTGTACAACCACTACAAGCGCCTGCAGACGCGCAGCGGCTCGGCCCGCGCCAAGGACGACGTCGAGATCGCCAAGAGCAACATCCTGCTCATCGGCCCGACCGGCTGTGGCAAGACGCTGCTCGCCGAGACGCTGGCGCGCCTCCTGAACGTACCTTTCACGATCGCCGATGCCACGACCCTCACCGAGGCCGGCTACGTCGGCGAGGACGTCGAGAACATCATCCAGAAGCTTTTGCAGAAGTGCGACTACGACGTCGAGAAGGCGCAGACCGGCATCGTCTATATCGACGAGATCGACAAGATCTCGCGCAAGTCCGACAACCCCTCCATCACCCGTGACGTCTCGGGCGAGGGTGTGCAGCAGGCACTGCTGAAGCTGATCGAGGGCACCATCGCCTCGGTGCCGCCGCAGGGTGGCCGCAAGCATCCGCAGCAGGAGTTCCTGCAGGTCGACACCAGCAACATCCTGTTCGTGGTGGGCGGCGCCTTCGCCGGGCTCGAGAAGATCATCCTCAACCGCACCCAGAAGAGCGGCATCGGCTTCACCTCCGAGGTGCGCGACATCAACACGCGCCCGCACGGCAGCGACCTGTTCCACGACGTGGAGCCGGAGGACCTGATTCGCTACGGCCTCATTCCGGAGTTCGTCGGCCGCCTGCCGGTCGTGGCGACGCTCGATGAGCTCGACGAGACCGCCCTGGTGTCGATCCTGACCGAGCCGAAGAATGCGCTCACCAAGCAGTACCGCCGCCTCTTCGAGATGGAAGGCGCGGAGCTCGAGTTCCGCGACGAAGCCCTGCGCGCCGTCGCCCATCGTGCGATGCAGCGCAAGACCGGGGCCCGTGGCCTGAGAACGATTCTCGAGACGGTGCTGCTCGATACCATGTACGAGCTGCCCTCGATGCGGAACGTCTCCAAGGTCGTGATCGATGAGACCGTGATCGACGGGCAGGCCAAGCCCTACGTCGTATACGGGTCGGATGAGAACCGCCTGGCGAGCGTCGAGGAGCCCCGTCGCGCCTCCGGCAGCAATCACTGACGGCGGCAGCCGCCGTATTGCCCGCGCACCCCGAGCGCGCGGCAGGCCGCACCTTGAAACGGCCAGCGCGCGCCTCAATTCCCGCTACACTAGCGTTACAAACGCCATCGGTCGTGGTCTGACAGACGCCACGGCCGGTTTCCTATGGGTCCATCGAGGGCTTGAGCGTGTCCGAAGCAACCAATCCTGCAAGTTCCCTGCCGACTGAGCTGCAAAACCTGCCCGTGCTGCCGCTGCGCGACGTGGTGGTCTATCCCCACATGGTGCTGCCGCTCTTCGTCGGGCGCGAGAAATCGATCCTCGCGCTCGATGTGGCCATGCGCACCGACAAGCGCATCATGCTGGTGGCGCAGAAGCAGGCGGACGTGGATGACCCGAAGGCGGACGACCTGTACCGCATCGCCACCGTCGCCACCGTACTGCAGCTGTTGAAGCTACCCGACGGCACCGTCAAGGTGCTGGTCGAGGGCGTGGACCGCGCGCGCATCGAGAAGCTGCACGCCGGCGAGTACTACTCGTGCGACGCCACGCTGCTGCCCGCGGCCGACGCCTATGACGAGAAGGAAATGGACGTGCTCGCCCGCTCGGTCATTTCCCAGTTCGAGCAGTACGTGAAGCTGAACAAGAAGGTGCCGCCCGAGGTGCTGACCGCGCTGGCGGGCATCGAGCAGGCCGGCCGCCTGGCCGACACCGTCGCGGCGCACATGTCGCTCAAGCTCGCCGAGAAGCAGAAGGTCCTGGAGATCCTCGACGTCAAGAAGCGCCTCGAGCACATCCTGGTGGCCATTGAGTCCGAGATGGACGTGCTGCAGATCGAGAAGCGCATCCGCGGCCGCGTCAAGGCGCAGATGGAGAAGAGCCAGCGCGAGTACTACCTGAATGAGCAGATGAAGGCCATTCAGAAGGAACTCGGCGACATGGACGAGGGCGGATACGAGATCTCCGACCTCGAGCAGAAGATCGCCAAGGCCGGCATGCCCAAGGAGGCGCGCGAGAAGGCCACCGGCGAGCTCAACAAGCTGAAGATGATGTCGCCGATGTCCGCCGAGGCCACGGTGGTGCGCAACTACATCGACTGGCTGGTCAAGGTGCCGTGGAAGAAGCGCACCAAGATCATCAAGGACATTGCCCGCGCCCAGAAGGTGCTGGACGAGGACCACTTTGGGCTCGAGAAGATCAAGGAACGCATCGTGGAGTACCTCGCCGTGCAGCAGCGCGTCGACAAGCTCCGCGGGCCGATCCTGTGCCTGGTCGGCCCGCCTGGGGTGGGCAAGACCTCACTCGGCCAGAGCATCGCGCGCTCCACCAACCGCAAGTTCGTGCGCATGTCACTGGGCGGCGTGCGCGACGAAGCCGAGATCCGCGGCCATCGCCGTACGTACATCGGCTCGATGCCCGGCAAGATCGTGCAGAACATGTCCAAGGCCGGCGTGCACAACCCGCTGTTCCTGCTGGACGAAGTCGACAAGATGTCGATGGACTTCCGTGGCGACCCATCCTCCGCGCTGCTCGAGGTGCTCGATCCTGAGCAGAACTCGACCTTCAACGACCACTACCTCGAGGTCGATCTCGACCTGTCGGAGGTGATGTTCGTGTGCACCGCGAACAGCCTGAACATTCCGGCGCCCCTTCTGGACCGCATGGAAGTCATCCGGCTGCCCGGCTACACCGAAGACGAGAAGATGAACATCGCCAGGCGCTACCTGCTGCCGAAGCAGATGAAGAACAACGGCCTGAAGCCCGACGAACTGAAGGTCTCGGATGCTGCGCTGCTGGACATCGTGCGCTACTACACGCGCGAGGCGGGCGTGCGCAACCTCGAGCGTGAGGTGGCCAAGATCTCCCGCAAGTCGGTCAAGCAGCTGCTGCTGCACAAGAAGGACGAGAAGTCCGTGGCGGTGACGCCGCGCAACCTGGACAAGTACCTGGGCGTGCGCCGCTTCCGCTACGGCAAGGCCGAGGACCAGAACCGCATCGGCCAGGTCACCGGACTTGCATGGACGGAGGTCGGTGGCGAGCTCCTCACCATCGAGGCGGCCGTCGTTCCCGGCAAGGGCAAGCTGCAGCACACCGGCCAGCTCGGCGAGGTGATGCAGGAGTCGATCCAGGCGGCCATGACGGTCGTACGCAGCCGCGCGCCGGTGCTCGGGCTCGAGCCCGAGTTCTACCAGAAGCTCGACGTGCACCTGCACATCCCCGAGGGTGCTACGCCCAAGGACGGACCGAGCGCGGGCATCGGCATGTGCACCGCGCTGGTCTCGGCCCTCACCCGCATTCCGGTGCGCTCGGACGTGGCGATGACCGGCGAGATCACCCTGCGCGGCGAGGTGCTGCCGATCGGCGGGCTGAAGGAGAAGCTGCTGGCCGCGCACCGGGGTGGCATCAAGACCGTGCTGATCCCGGACGAGAACCAAAAGGATCTGGTCGAGATCCCGGACAACATCAAGGGCAACCTCGAGATCAAGCCGGTGAAGTGGATCGACGAGGTGCTCGCGGTGGCACTTACGCAGCAGCCGCTGCCGCAACAGGCGGCCGATGGGTCCCAGGCCGTGGCGACGACCGAGGCGCCGGGTGACGGGAAGCCCGCACGCCGCGCCGTGCGTCGCATCAAGTCGGAAGTGCCGCCGGCGCACTGACGGGAGCCCGTTTTCGCGTGGCGCACCCGGGGCCGGAGGTACCCTTCCGGCCCCGGGTGTGCGCGGTCCTGTCGGCGCTGTAAGATCCCTGGGCCCCGCCGGGTGCTTAGCTCAGCTGGTAGAGCGTCGCCCTTACAAGGCGAATGTCACAGGTTCGATCCCTGTAGCACCCACCATGACCAAAAATTGTCCCCTAGGGCGCCGCTGCCTTCACGCCCCTCCGGGCCGCTGCGGACCGGCATGTCTCCCGTCCGCAGCGGTTCAAGCGGGTGCTACTGCACCTTGATGGTCGTGGGCTCGCTGGACTCACCCTTGACCTTGGGAACGTGGACCGTCAGCACGCCATCCTTCGATTCTGCGCGTATCGCACCGACCTCGATCGTGTCCGGCAAGGTGAAGCTTCGTGAAAAGCTGCCGTAGAAGTTCTCGACCTTGTGGTATTTCTCATCCTTCTGCTCGCTGCGCTGCTTTCTCTCACCGCTCAGCTTCAGGACGCCATTCTCGACAGTGACTTCGACGTCCTCCTTTCGTACCGCCGGTAGTGCGGCACGGATGAGATACTCAGCGTCGGTCTCGCTGATGTCCACCGATGGCGCCCACTGCGGGCCGTTGTCGCCGGCGCCTGAAATGGCTGGCCACCGGGGAAAAGCACCCGGAAGACGCGCGAACACGTCGTCCATCGCCGTGAAGGGTTCCCATCGAATAAGGCTCATGGCAGGTCTCCTCGTTCCATACTGCGCGAGGCAACCTATCCGATTATTGTTGCGGCGGGCATCGGTAGTAACGCGTATCAGGCCTGAGCTTGAGCGGAGAGTTGTCCGGGAACCAGGCTGCGCCAGAGGCATACGGACGCTCACATGCCGAGCAGTCGGGTTCTTCATGTGCAGGGGCACGACCGCCGAAGCGCCCGCGGCGCGGCGCATCGCCGCAGGACGGGGTTAAAAACTTGGCGGATCGTCGGACCCGCATCGGCAGCCACCCGGGCTGCCCCTAAGAGTCTGCGCCCCGGCCTGTGGGAACCGATGCAGCCGCAGGTCTTCGCGAAGCGCTTGATCGGGCTGCCCTACGCACCGAGACGCGTACCGGGTATGCGCTTGAGGAGCTCGAACCACATGAGGCATGCGAACCCGGCGATGAGAGAAATGACCAGATCGTGGGCGTAGAGGGGGGCGAAGGAGAAGAGTCGCCGGAGCGACGGGATGCTCAAGATCGCCGTCAGGGACGTGGCCGCTCCCCCCAGCACCCACCACATGGCCGGGTTGGGCGTGCGCGCCATCTCCAGGAGCGAGCGGGTCCAGGATCGATTGACGAGGATTATCGTGAGGAACGACGCGACGAGCGCGGCAAAACACAGTGCCCGCGAGGCATCGGGCCCGTGATCATGAAGCCAGACCGACACGATAGTCAGGCATACCGCCAGCACACTGAGCCCCTGCAAGGACGCGATTGCAACCATTCGGAATGAAAACAACCGCTGCACCGCAGGTCTCGGCGCGCGACGCATGATGTCGGACTCCGCCTCCTCGGCTTCGAAGATGAGTGAGCAGGAGGGGTCGATGATCAGCTCCAGAAACGCTATGTGTACGGGTAGCAGCAAGAGAGGCCATCCTGGCAGCAGGACTGGAACGAGGGAGAGGCCGGCGATCGGGACGTGAACGGCGACGGTGAAGGTGATCGCCTTCTTCACGTTGTCGTATATCCGCCGCCCCAGTTTCACCGCGGCAACGATGGAGGAGAAATCGTCATCCAGCAGGACGAGCGAGGCGGCCTCCCTCGCGACGTCAGTGCCGCGACCGCCCATCGCGATCCCGATATGCGCCGCACGCAAGGCCGGGGCATCATTGACGCCATCGCCTGTCATCGCAACGATCTCGGAATTGGACTTGAGCGCCTGGACGATCCGCAGTTTCTGGTCGGGCACGACACGAGCGAAGACCTGGGTGCTGCGGATGCGCGTTGCGAGTTCCGTGTCGGACATTCGCTCGAGATCCGAACCGGTGATCACAGCTTCGGGTTGCTCAATCCCTGCTTGCATCGCAATGCTGCGGGCAGTTTCGGAGTAGTCTCCGGTGATCATGATGACGCGGATTCCCGCCTCGCGGCACTCGTTCACGGCATCGGAGACGTTACTTCGCAGGGGGTCCTCGAAAGCGACGAGCCCAAGATACCGGGGAATGAACTCTCGCTGGCTCGCGGGAAGCCCGTTCGCCGCGATCTGCGTTCGAGCCACGCCCAGAACCCGAAGCCCGCGGGAGGCCAGCATCCGCGTCTGAGCCGTCACGCGGGCGCGTTGTTCTGCCGCAAGATGGCACAGATCCGCGATGGCTTCCGGCGCGCCCTTGGAGGCGACGAGTACGGCCGGCTCACCGTCCCGCTTCCAGCAGTGACTGACGACCAGAAGCTGCGAGCTCAGCGCGTACTCCTTGATCATTACTCCATCTTTCGGGCCCCGGCTATGCTCGCCGAGCAGCCGCTCGCGCGCCGCGTGAAGCGCGCGCTCCATCGGATCGAAAGGGCTGGGCTTGCTGGCGAGGGCGGCGGTTTGCAGCAGTGGCTGCAGTTCCAGCGGGAGGGCGCCATGAGATTGTTGCAGGTCGATGGTCGTCTGTTCAGTGGCGAGCATCCGCAGCGTCATCTGATTTCGCGTCAGCGTGCCCGTTTTGTCCACGCACAGGACCGTGGCCGATCCCAGCGTCTCGATGACCGGCAGGCGGCGCGTCAGGACTCGACTGCGTGAGATGCGCCAAGCGCCAAGCGCGAGAAAGACCGTGAGGATGACCGGAAACTCTTCGGGCAAAATAGCCATAGCCATGGCGATGCCGGCCAGCAGGCCATCCTTCCATGACTGCCAGGTTCCCCCGCGCGAGAGGCCGTAAATGACCGCGGCCGCGGCGCACGCAATCAAGCCCGCGACGGCGAGCCAGCGCACGATCAGCCCCGTCTCCCGCTGCAGGGGGGTCGGCTCGGGTTCGATCTGCTGCAGTGCCTTGCCGATCCTCCCAAGTTCGGTGTGCATTCCGGTCGCGAGGACCTCGGCGACACCTTGACCGGCGGTGATCAGGGTGCCTGCAAAGAGCGAGGATGAATCATCTCCGCCGGGCCTCGCGAGTTGGGCCGGCACGGCGGCGGACTGTGATTTGCGCACCGGAACGGACTCACTCGTGAGCAGGGACTCGTCTACGCTCAGGTGGCTGGAGCGTCTGAGGATGGAGTCTGCGGGAACCCGGTCGCCCTCGTTCAGGACGAGGACATCCCCCCTTACCACCTCGCGCCCGGCAATCCGCCGTCGCTGCCCCATACGGATAACGAGTGCTCGCGGGCTGGACAGGTCCCGCAGCGCATCAAGCGCCCGCTCGGTGCGTCGCTCCTGGACAATGGTGATGCCCATCACCACGAAGACAAAACCGAGCAGCATGAGCGCGTCGCCGGGCTTGCCCATCATCAGGTAAAGCGTACCTCCGGCGACCAAGAGCACGAACATGGGCTCTCGTGCTACCTCGAACGCGATGTGCGCCATGGAACGCGGCTTCGTGGAGGGCAACTCGTTTGCACCCTCGGAGGCGAGCCGCTGTGCAGCCGTTAGATCATCCAGGCCGGCCAACTCATCCGCAGAGGCTTGGCCAAGGTTCTGAGCGTCGGCGGTACCGGCGATCGACTGGGACATGGCTCAGCGCTCCATTCTCCGAGTGTACGCGCTGCTCGGTGATGAACAGTATGCGTCTTTGATTCGGCAGATAGCGCCGTTAGCGTGGGTCCATGGTTCGAGAACTTTCGCAGGGCAAGAAGCCACGTGACTCGACCACGTGCTCTTCCGCCCAAAACTGTGCCACGGTTTCCGGTGGCGGTACATCGGGAATTTTCCTTAGGAATTAGCGCGGATCAATACTCGATACTGTTCGGCGTCTGAGACGCGCTGTTCTTGGTGTAGGGCGCGTTGTCGGTATGTTCGGCGGACCGGGGCCTTCGAGTTATCGCGGGCCATGCTTCACAAGAAGGATGCGAGAGCATGATCACGATTCACCCCGGCAGAGCGGGACTTGTTGTCGCAATCCTACTCGGCGGCTGGCATCTGGCCTGGGCAGTGCTGGTTGCCATTGGCTGGGCGCAGCCGCTTATCGATTTCATCTTCTGGATTCACTTCATACAGCCGGTTTACGTAGTCGAGAACTTCAGCATTGCGATCGCTGCACTCCTGATTGCCGTCACCGCCGGCATCGGATATGCGTTGGGCTGGGCTTTCGCACTGCTGTGGAACAGGGTGCACACCTAAGCGCCGATTTCAGAATCCCGACGGCGCAACCGCACAACCAATCCAAGGATGACCAGGTCGTCTAGCTGGCGCCTGAGCGAAGCGAGGTGTCGATGTGCAGGCTTCCATAGCTTGTTCACGCTTGCCGACAGCGCCACGAAGTGCGCTCCGGGCAGTCCCTCGATACCCTGAGCCGCGGATTTCTGGCCGCAGTTCTACGGACTTGTACGGATGGCTAGACGA
Organism: Pseudomonadota bacterium; assembly: GCA_018240525.1. Classification (GTDB taxonomy): domain Bacteria; phylum Pseudomonadota; class Gammaproteobacteria; order Steroidobacterales; family Steroidobacteraceae; genus 13-2-20CM-66-19. The sequence goes on along the minus strand of JAFEFN010000013.1, from coordinate 252,992 downwards.
GCGAGCGGGATGCAGCCTAGGCAATCATGAGCTCCGAGGAGAGGGCAAATGGAACATCGCTGGGGACATCGGCTTTCCACCCACATTCCAGTCCGGCTGAGATGCATGCAGCCGCCAGATACTGGTTGCAGGTGCCTCGGTTGCCTTGAAAGCGTCAGTGCCAGTGGAGCGCTCATCAGAACGGAGCTCGGTATCCGGCCTGCGTCCACTGTGGCCATCGAGCCACTCGTCCCGGCTCTCGGCATGCGGGGCCGCGAACTGCCGGCTTACATCGTCCGATCGGACTCGGGTGAGCTGGCCGTGGAGTGGATGGATTTGGCCTCAATCGGGGTGTCATCGCTGATGACGGAGGCGATGCTGGGCACCGCACCGAACGACAGCGAGCAACCGATCCCAACTCTCGGCCGCGTGGCATTCTGTGCGCTGAAGTCCGCGTCGGAAAACCCTCCGGCTGCCTCGAAGGTTGCATGAGCCGGGTGCGAATCACCTAGGAGCACGTCGCCGGCCACGGTAAGTGGGCGCCGAAGATCACGTTTCTGTGCTCTTCCCGCACGTTGCAGTGCTGGATCTGTGGCGGGAGGAATTGTGGGTCGCGGCCTGGGTCGTCTCCGACCAGGTAAGCGACAGTAGCCCTCTCCAATCGCGCGTTCGTCGGTTACTCCGGTAGGCTTGCCAGTCTAGTAAGCCTCCGCAAGACACTGTTCGGGGGCGAAGTAGCCGGGGTCCTCGCCAGCAACAGATAGATAGGGGGGCGCTTCGGCGAGTAAGTCGCCGGGCGATCTCGTCCCCGCGTCCCGCGAGGCCCAGGGAGTTCGGAGCGAATGAAGTGGCCCCGTACGTTGTTACAGACTACGCTCGGTGCTGCGATCGATGGTAAGCGTCGTGATGGCGTGCTGCCGGCAGTCACCCGGCGACAGCGCAGGACCGAAACTCAGTGAACACCGACCTGCGGCCGCAACTCAGCAGTCCAAGCTCCGGGGTCATCATTACCGGTGGCGCTTCCGGTATTGGGCTGGCCTCGGCACGGGCCGTTGCGGCAGTGGGCCGGCCCGTGGCCTTGTGGGACCTCAGGTCCGCCCAGGCGCAGGACCGTGCGCGCCAGATCACCGAGGAATTCGGCGTGATCGCCCTCGGGCAGGGCGTCGATGTCCGCGACCCGGCGGCCATAGGCGCGGCTGCGGCCGCTGCGCGCGCCGCTCTACCGTCGGTGGGCGCCATCGTGCATTGCGCCGGGACTGTGGATACCGGTTCGCTGGAGGGAATCACCCCTGAGAACTGGGCTTCCGGCATGGATGTCCATCTGCGCGCGATCGTGCTGCTCGCGCAGGCCTTTCTGGAGGACCTGCGGCGCCAGCGCGGCTCGGCGATCGTCGCACTGGCATCGATCAACGCCACCCTGGGCAATGGCGTCAACCCGATCTATTCCGCCGCCAAGGGTGGTGTGCTGTCGCTGGTGCGATCGCTGGCGGATCGGCTGGCGCGCGATGGCATCCGCATCAACAGCGTATCGCCCGGGCAGATTGTCACCCCGATGATGCAGCCCGCCCTCGATGCGTTGCCCGGAGTATTCGAGAAGCGGATTCTGCTCGGCCGCGTCGGCCTTCCCGAGGAAGTCGGCCGCGTGGTGCGCTTCCTTGTTTCTGATGAAGCCAGCTACATCACGGGTGCTGAAGTGGTCATCGACGGCGGTAACATCTCCTCGCAGCGGATGTAGTCGGCAGCCCAGGGGCCCGCTGTGCGGAGCGCGGTCAAAGAAAAAGGGCGGGGTCCACGAGGGACCCCGCCCTTTCCTTCGGACGCGTACGGTTACTTGGCGGCCGGCGGCGTGACAACCTTGCCGCCGCGGTGACCCGGGGCGCTGTAGAAGTCGAAACGATCCTGTGCGACCCAGATCGAGACGGCATCGCCGACCTTCAGGTCGGAGAACTTGGTTTCCTTGCCGTTAATCATCAGCTTGGCCGTGTTGGTGGGCTGCACGGTGATCGCGGTGAGGGCGTCGCCAGCGGCATTGTTGACCTGGATGGTCGTCGTGGCGCCTTCCTTCAGAAAGACCTTGCCGTCGAACTTCGCGTACTTCTTGTTGTGGTACGTGCGCGCCTCGATGCAGGCTGCCGGAGCTTTCGGATACTGGGCCAGGAATGACTTGCTGAACGTCAGGTCACTGCAGGGAATGACCGTTCCGGTGTCGGAGCCCACCTGCTGCGCGTTGACCATCTGCGAACCGATCGCGACCGGCAGGACCAGTGCCGTGCAAGCCAGCCATTTTGAGATCTTCATTGACTACTTCCTCTTATGTGGGGTAAGCACCAGTGCTCTGCCTCCCCGGGGGTCAGTAGGCTAACCGGCGCCGTTCTCTAAATATCACAGTTTTCCGAACCTGCAACGTCAAGCTTAAGGGAACTTAAGGGCTGTTTACAGCCCGGATGCATTCTGACAGGCACCGGTCGGGCCGCTTCGCCGGACCGGCCGCAGGGGGGCGGATGGTACCATCGAGGGCTCATCGAGCCCCCTCAGCCACATGCCCACGCCAGTCGAGACGGCCGCACGCCGCCCCAAAAGCCCCGGCCCGGGGCTTCTGCCATTGCCTTGCACTTCCAAGGGGAGGTCCGGGTGAGGCCAACGCGGTCATGAACGATCAGGCGGGTGAACTGGACCTGGAGCGCGTTCATCTTGCCTTGCGCAAGACCACCGAGACGCTCGTCCGGGAGTTAGGCACCCCGCAGCCGACCCCGCCGGACTGGTCGCAGCTGGAATGGCAGGTGGCCAAGTCCGCTTGCGCTATCCACGGGATCTCGGGGCTCCTGGCCCGGGGGCTGCACTGGCGCGGCCCCGACCATTGGCAGGCGTTTCTGTGCGACCAAGGCCGGCAGATTGCCGGCCGATGGCCGCGTATCCAGGGGCTGCTTCGGCGTCTGGATGATTGCGCAGTGCAGCAGGGGGTCCCCATGGTCGGCTTGAAGGGCGTGGCCCTGCAGGGACTCGATGTCTACGGGACCGGAGAGCGCCCGATGGCGGACGTCGACCTGCTGGTCCGGGAAGAGGACGTGGGTCGGGCGGCCGACATCATCCTGCGGATGGGTTACCGCGAAAGCGGTACGACCTGGAAGCACCGCTCGTTCGAGCCGGCGACCGCCCGGGCAAGGACGGTCGAGATCGGAGAACACACCTCTGCCGACATCAAGATCGAACTGCACACCACGCTGCGGGAGGCACTGCCGTTGCGGACCGTCGACCTGACGCCGCTGGTGTTTCCGGCACAGGCCCGGCCCGGTCTAAACGGGTACGCCTCTCAGACCGCGTTACTCCTGCACGTGATGGTGCACACCTCGGGCACGATGATCTTCAGGGAGGGCCGGGCGCTGCACCTGAGCGACATCGCCCGTTTGTGCGCGCGCATGTCGCCGGCGGATTGGGACGGTGTCATGGCCATCGGCGCGACAGAGGGAGGTGCCGCCTTGTGGTGGGCGTATCCCTCACTGCAACTGGCGGATCGCTACTTCGCCTGCATTCCCCCACAAGTTCTGGAACTCGTCGCACGAGCCTGTCCGCGGCGGCTGCACCGCTGGTATCGCGACCGGTCGCTGACCGACGTCAGCCACTCGCACTTGTGGGTAAGCGCATTTCCCGGCCTCGAATGGGCCCGGTCGGGTCGCGAGATCGCCACCTACGTCGCCCGCCGCATCCGACCCTCGGCCGAGACGATCGCGCAGCGGCGTGAGTTCGCGCGCTCGCAGCCACTGGTCAGCGGTGGAGAGTGGTCGCGGACATCGCAGCCGCGCCGCATCTTGCGCTGGCTGCTGGCTCGTCAGCCGCGGCAGGCGACGCTGCAGGGCGTACGGGCATCGCTCAATCTCCCCACGTAAGACAGCGCTAACTGCTGGCCGCCGGATCGGCGAGCAGCTGCACGGCGGCCATCGCCTTCTGTAGTGCGCTCAGGCCGCCGCCGGCGCGCGCCGCCGGCTCAGGCGCTTCCGCGCTGCCCATCCCCGCCTGCCGAGGTCGCCCGCGCGGCGTCTTCCAGCCCGCTTCAGAAGGCGTAGAACGGCCCGGTGAAGCCCCCCGCGGTGTGGCCTTCCAGGCCCGTGAACACGTTGCGGCCGAAGTAGAAGGGCAGCCCGAGGTCAAACTGAATCGTGTTCGTGCCGCTGGTGGCGCTGGGGATCGAGCCCCCCAGGCCCGGCAGGGCCGTGGCGGAAGGGTTGTTGGTCAGCAGGGTCTCGGCGTTCCCGACCGTGAAGGGCGCGTTGAGGACGGTGTTGTTGACGCCCTTCAAGGTAGCCGACAGGTTCAGCGTCGAGCTCGGGCAGTACAGGCCGCCGGCCTGCGAGCACAGGGTGATGCTGCTGTCGGTGAAGTAGACGGCATTCGAGCCGCTGTCCAGGGCGCCATTGTCGAACACCTTGCCGTTGTAGGTCGCCTGCACGAAGGCGAGGTCGGTGCTCGCGGTCATCACGCTGGCGCTGCCGAAGCTATTGTTGCTGCGGGTGTTGATCCCCAGCACCAAAGAGCCGGCGACGCTGCTGGCGCCGCTGCTGGCCACCGAGGGCAGCTCCACGATCACCCCGTTGTTGTCGGTGGTGATGAAGTTGACGGGGTTAGAGACCTGCACGCTGGTGCCGACCGCCGTGGGCGTGCAGGTCGAGGGCGTCGGGCAGGCATAGTAATAGCCCGAAGGGAACCCGGCGCCCGCACAGGCGCTGCCGCAGTCCTGGATGAACGGGCCGACACCGAGGATGCCGTTGGCGCCGAAGCTGTCCACCGTGTTTTCCTGAATCCCCGGGCAGGAGGCGGGCACCGTCGGGTAATTGGTGGCGCCGATCACCTGGATGTTCAGGTTCTTCACGGTCACCTGGGAGGTGGGCAAGGTCATGTCGACCACGGCCAGCGGGCCGAAGCTCGAACCGTCGGCGAACTGCGTGCACTCGGCGATCGCATTGGCACCGACGGTGACCACCGGCAGGCCGAACTGCAGCACCGATCCCAGGATGCGCAGCCCGGAGGAGCCGGTGTCGACCTCGATGTGGTCGATGGTCTGGCACTGGCTGCCGTTGTTGATGCAGATCTTGATGGTCACGTAGGGCATGTTCACCGCCCGGCTCGTCAGGAGCGCAGGACCGCTGTCGACCATGATCGGTTCCACGTTCGGCGGCCCGGGGGAGGCGATAACCTGCGGGATCACGTTCGTGCCGCCGCCGCCGCCCCCACCGCAGGAGCCGAGCAGGGTCAGGAGTGATGACAGGGCGAAGAGGGCGATGGCGGACTTGCGCATAGGGATTCTCATGGTGCTAAGGCAGCCGACTACTTGAGGTCGTCGGTCGAGAAAGTGGCGGGCAGCATGGCCGGGACCCAGGCGCGGCCGGCGAAGCCCCCGCGCTGCCTGCCCGCGTTCTCGAAGCGGAAGTCCGCCAGCGAGATCACCAGCTGGCGGTGGCTGCTGTGCAGCGCCAGGGCGGAGCCTTGCTCGTAGCGCGCGTAGTAGCTGCCCAGCACCTGCCTCAGGTCCGGATTGCCGATGCCATGCCAGCTCACCGCGAACACCCTGCCATCGGTGCCGACGAATTCGCGCACGACGATCCCCGCGGGGCTTGCCATCTCGTGCACGGCGTAGCCGGCGCTGGCCGTGACACGCACGGCGCTCTTCAGGCTCGCGCCGTCACTCTGCACGGAGGCCGCGTCGCCACCGAGGGCGGCCACTGCCGGCAGCGCGGCGGCCGCGAGCAGGCTTGAGAGCGCAATCCGGACGATCAGCTTCATTGGAGCATCCTGAGGCAAGGTTCTCGGGGCATTGTGCCTGAGGAGTACCGCCACGGTAGTGTCTGCGCCAGCAGACGACGCGTTTGCCCGCATGACCTGCGGGCAGGATGGGATTTTCCGGATTTGACTTTCCGCCGCTTGCACAGAGCCGAGCGCGCCGGCATGCGAAACTGCTTGTGGCCTTATTGATCAATCCGTTAGGATTCGCCCCCCAAATTCGGAGCGGTAGTTCAGCTGGTTAGAATACCGGCCTGTCACGCCGGGGGTCGCGGGTTCGAGTCCCGTCCGCTCCGCCATTTTTGACCTAACGCAGACCAGCCAAAACATGCTCCAGCGGATCGGCGACAGCCTGCACAGCCAGCGGTACCGGTGGTTCTGGTACATCATTCTGGGTGCGCTGGCGGTGGTGTTCGCCGCGTGGGGCGCCTACGGGCTCGTCAGCCAGGGCGTGGGTGGGGCGGCCTACGCGGCCGAGGGCGACGGGGTCAAGATCCCGCTCGAGGAGGCGCAGAAGGTCTGGCAGCGCCAGCAGCTGGTCTGGCAGCAGCGACTGGGGGGTGCCGAGCTCCCGCCCGAGCTGAAGGGGAAGCTGCAGGAACAGACGCTCGAGCGACTGATTGCCAATGCGCTCATGGACAAGCGCACGCAGGACCTGGGCTACCGGGTTTCCGCCTCCCAGGTGCACGAGGCGATCGTGCGCGAGCCGGCGTTCCAGATCTCCGGGCAGTACTCCCCCGATGCGGCCCGTGCCGCACTCGCCCAGGCGGGGATGAGCATTGATTCCTTCGAAAGCCAGCTCAAGGCGGACCTGCGCCGCGCCCAGCTCACAGGCGGAATCCGTGCCTCGAATTTCTTCACCCCGGCCGAGACGGCCCGGATGAGCGAGCTGGAGGGCCAGGAGCGGGAAGTGCGCTATCTGGTGCTGCCCGCGGACCACTTCGCCTCCGCCGCCAGGGTCGACGACGCGGCGGTGGCTGCCTATTACAAGGCGCACCAGGCCCAGTTCATGACGCTCGAGTCCGCGCACCTGCAGTACGCCGAGCTGCGTCTGGAGTCGCTCGCGACGCAGCAGCCAGTGAGCGATGCGGACCTGCACGCCGCGTACGAGAAGAACAAGGCGCGCCTGAACGTGCCGGAGAGGCGCCACGCCCGCCACATCCTGGTCACGGGCAAGGACGATGCGACCGCCCTCGCGCTCGCGCAGCAGGTGCTGGCGCAGGCCAAGGCCGGCAAGGACTTCGCAGCCCTTGCCAAGCAGTATTCGCAGGACCCGGGCTCGGCGCAGAACGGCGGCGACCTGGGCTGGTCGGAGCGCAACGCGTTCGTGGCCCCTTTCGCCGATGCGCTCTTCGGCATGTCCGTCGGCGAGATCAAGGGTCCGGTCAAGACGCAGTTCGGCTACCACATCATCCGGCTGGACGAGGTCCAGGCCGGTAAAGGGAAGACCTTCGAGGAAGCGCGCCCGGACCTGGAGTCGCAGCTACGGCGTGACCGGGCAGCCGACCGGTTCGGGGAAATCCAGGAGCAGCTGCAGACGAAGCTCGCGGAACCGGGGGCGGACCTGGCCACGCTGGCCCAGGAATACCACCTGGAACAGGGGGACATTGCCAGCTTCACCAAGGGCCCGGGCGGTGCACCCCTCGGAGCTGCCCCGCAGCTGCAGGACGTGGTGTTCGCCGACCCCCCGCTGGCGGCCGGTCGCCTCGGTGGGCCGGTCCTGCTCGGTGATGACCGGCTGCTCATCGTCAAGGTCCTGGAGCACCATGCCCCGCAGCCGAAGCCGCTGGCCGAGGTGCGCGATGCCATCGTGGCGGCCATCACCCACGAGGATGAGTCGCAGGCCGCGCTGAAGGCTGCGCAGGCGGCCCGCGAGAAGCTCTCCGGCGGTGCCTCGTTCGATTCGGTCGCGCAGGAACTGAAGGTCACGGCGGATCCTGCGCACTTCGTCGGCCGGCGCGATCCCTCGATCCCGCCCCAGGTGCGCGAGGCCGCGTTCGCGATGCCGCGACCGGCCGCGGGCAAGCCTGACTTCCGTGCGCTCGGTCTGAGCGAGGGCGGTGCGGCGGTCGTGGAGTTGCTGTCGCTGCGTACCGCGCCCTCGGCCGATCCGAAGGCGCAGTTGCAGGCAGCGATCGAAGAGGCACAGCGCCAGGGCGTGAGCGATGCCCAGGCGTACGAGGACGAGGTCCGCCGCACCGCGGACGTGCGCAAGAACCCGAAGGCCTTCGAGTAGACCTCAGCGCCGGCGCGGCTGCGCTAGCCCTCGCCCTCCACCGGAAAGTTCATGCCGACGGTGCTGAAACCACCGTCGACATAGAGGATCTCACCGGTGATACCGGCCGCCAGGTCCGAGCACAGGAACGCCGCGGCGTTGCCCACGTCCTCGGGCGTCACGTTGCGGCGCATCGGGGCGATCTCGGCCACGCGCCCCAGCATCTTACGGAAGCCCGGAATCCCGGCCGCCGCGAGCGTCTTGATGGGTCCGGCCGAGATGCCGTTGACGCGGATGCCGCGTGGACCCAGGTCCGCGGCCAGGAAGCGCACGTTGGCTTCGAGGCTGGCCTTGGCCAGTCCCATCACGTTGTACCCGGGAATCGAGCGTACCGCCCCCAGGTACGACAGCGTGAGCAGCGCGCCATTGCGGCCGCTCATGAGCGGCGCGGCGCGCTGGGCGAGGGCCGTCAGGCTGTAGCTGGAGACATCATGGGCGATGCGAAAGCCCTCGCGTGAGGTGGCCTCGAGGAACGTGCCGGTGAGTGCCTCGCGCGGCGCAAAGGCCACGGCATGCACCACGATGTCGATACCGCCCCACTGGTCCTTGATGCGCTCGAAGGCTGCATCGATCTGCGCATCGACGGTGACATCCAGTGGCATGACCAGGGACGAGCCGATGGAGTGGGCCAGCGGCTCGACGCGCTCCTTCATCTTGTCGTTGACGTAGGAGAAGGCGAGCTCTGCCCCCTCGCGATGCATGGCCTGGGCGATGCCCCAGGCGATGGAGCGGTCGGTCGCAACGCCGACGATGAATGCGCGCTTACCGGCGAGAAATCCCATGATGGTGTGGCCTCCGGCTGCCGATTATGCCGGATCGGGAAGGGCGGGCGGGTGTCTTTCCCGCGGCGGGAATGTCAGCCGGGGCGGGTGACCAGGTGGATGCGCAGCTTCTGACCGGCCTTCAGGTGCGTCCCGGAGGTCATGCCATTCCAGGCCAGCAGGTCCGGCACGCTGCACTGGAACAGCCGCGCGATCTGCGCGACGGTGTCGCCTTCGCGCACCGTATAGGTCATGCGCCGCACCTTGTGTGAGGGGGCCGGTTCCGCCGCCGTGAGCTTGATGTGCTGGCCGGCGTGCAGCGCATCCCCCGGGTGCATGCCATTCATCGCCGCGAGCGCGTTGACGCTCATGCCGTGCCGGCGCGCAATGCTCCATAGCGATTCGCCGCGGCGCACGACCTGCACGTGCCCATGGCGGGTGCTGCGGGTGGGGCGGTCGACATGCGCGGCGGCGAGCAGAACCTTGTCGGGCAGCTCCACGCCGGCGCCCGGCACGCGCACGTCCGCGCCCACCGTCAGGGGCCCCTTGGGGATTCCGTTGAGCTGGCGGATGACATCGGTGCTGGTGTTGAACTGCTTGGCGACCGAGGCCACCGAGTCCCCGCGCTGCACGGTGTAGCTGACGACGCCCATGCGTTGCTCGTCGCTCAGCAGCAGCACGTTGTCCGAGAACACGTCCGCGACATCGACCGGCACGAGCAGATAGTAGGGGCCGGTGGGGTCGGTGGCGAAGCGGTGGAAGGCCGGGTTGAGCTCGTACATCTCCGCGGGGCTCATGCCGGCGATCTCCGCCGCGACCTTCATGCTGATCTGGCCGTTGGTGGCGACGCGCGAGAAGTAGGGCAGGTTGGGGATGGGGCTGAATTCGAGGCCGTACAGGTCCGGCTGCGTCACCAGCTCCTTCATGGCCAGGAGCTTGGGTACGTAGGCGCGCGTCTCGGTCGGCAGCTTCAGGTCCCAGAATTCGGTGGAGCGCCCCTTGGCGCGGTTGATGCGCACCGCGCGCTCCACGTTGGCCTCGCCGCAGTTGTAGGCGGCGATGGCCAGCAGCCAGTCGCCGTCGAATTCGTCGTGCAGGTACTGCAGGTAGTCGAGGGCGGCGCGGGTGGACTCGAGGATGTCGCGGCGTCCGTCGTACCACCAGTTCTGCTTGAGGCCGAAGCGCGAGCCGGTGCCGGGGATGAACTGCCACAGGCCGGCGGCACTGGCGCGCGAGTAGGCGTAGGGCTCGAACGCGCTCTCCACCACGGGCAGCAGCGCCAGCTCCAGCGGCATGCCGCGCTGCTCGAGCTGGGTCACGATCTGGTAGAGGTAGTGGTCGGCGCGCGCAAAGGAGCGCTGCAGGTACTCGGGGTTCGCCGCGTACCAGCGCAGCTGCTGCTCCACCGCGTGCCGGTCGGAGTGGTCCTCGAGCTTGAAGCCCGCCCGCATGCGATCGAACAGGTCGCCGTACTGCGCCGGATTGATCGGGCCATCCGGCGTGGCATCGGGCCCGATGAGGGGGGCGGCTGCGGCCGCCACGCTCGCATTGGCCGGGGTGCTCGCGGGCGGGGCAGGGGTCGTCGCCGCACCCGGTGGGGTGGCCGCCGGCACGGGGGTGGCGGCATGGGCGGGGACAACCGCGGTGGTTTCCGCGGCGGGATGCGAGGGAGCATGGGCGCAGGCTGCCAGCGCGAGAGCGGCCAGGGCGATGAGTGCGTGACGCTGAGCTCGGTGCGTCGTCGTCAAGTTCCGTACCCTCTGGTCGGCGTGCTACTTTTCCCGCGCCGGGGCACGGGTCCTTATTGTCTAAGGACGCTACTGGTTCGAGGCCGCGAATTTAACCGGTAAATTCACAGTATTACCAGCATTTATATCGTGCCAGTTCGCACTTCAGGCATTCAGGACCGTGACGCCGCTCTCAACCGGTGGTGGTCCTCTCCCCTTGGCCGGGCGCTCCTGGCAGCGGAATCCGAGCTGCTGTCCGCAGCTTTGGAGGATGTCTTCGGTTGGGAGCTGCTGCAGGTAGGGGCCTGGGGGACGGCGCGGGAGCTCTTGGCCGGCAGTCGCGCGCGCCGCCAGAGCCTTGTGTCCCTTCCGGCCTTTGCCGGCGGCGCCGACATCCTGGCGCGACCCTCGCAGCTGCCGGTCATCAGCGATTGCATCGACGCCGCACTGCTGCCGCACACCCTGGAATTCGCCGCCGACCCCTATGCCATCCTGCGCGAAGTGGACCGCGTGCTGGTCGGGGAGGGGCAGCTACTGGTGCTGGGGTTCCATCCCTGGAGCCTGTGGGGCATGCGGGCGCGCTGGAGCCGCGCGGGATTCCCACCGGGGATGCGCCGTGTGCTCTCGCAGCGCCTGTTGCGTGAGTGGCTGGTGCTGCTGGGCTACGAAGTCATCTTGGAGCAGCGCTACCTGTATCTCGGGCCGTGGAGCCGGGGCCTGTCATCGGGCGAGGGAACCGGCCGGATGCTGCGTGCCGGCCTGACCTATCCACTGCCTGCCGGGGCGTATCTGCTAAAGGCGCGCAAGCGCATCTATACCGCCACACCCATCAGGCCGCGCCTGCGCGAGAAGAGCGCTGCGATTGGCGGGCTGGTCAAGCCCACGACGCGCGCGCAGCCATGATCGAGATATATACCGATGGCGCCTGCCGCGGCAACCCGGGTCCGGGCGGCTGGGCCGCCCTGCTGATCATGGGCGACAGCGAGAAAGAAATGAACGGTGCCGAGGCGCTGACAACCAACAATCGCATGGAGCTCACCGCCGTCATCCGCGCGCTGGAGGCGCTGAAGCGGCCGGTGCAGGCATGCATCTACACCGACTCGGAATACGTCCGCCGCGGCATCACCGAATGGTTGCGCAACTGGAAGCAGCGCGGCTGGCGTACCGCGGACAGGAAACCCGTCAAGAACCAGGACCTGTGGCAGCGCCTGGACGAGCTCGTACCCGCGCACCGGCTCGACTGGCGCTGGGTGCGGGGCCATTCGGGCGTGCCGGGCAACGAACGTGTCGACCGCCTCGCGAATGAGGCGATCGACAGCTTGCAGCAGGGGTTGATGCGGTAAACTTGCCGGCCATGCGCCAGATCGTCCTAGATACCGAAACCACCGGCCTCGAACCCGAACTGGACCACCGCATCATCGAGATCGGCTGCGTCGAGCTGGTCAATCGCCGCGCCACCGGACGCACCTTCCACCGTTATCTCAATCCCGAGCGCGACATCGACGAGGGGGCGCTCGCCGTGCACGGCATCTCGCGGGCGGAGCTGGATGGACAGCCGCGCTTCGCCGAGATCGCCGAGGAGCTGCTGCAGTTCATCTCAGGCGCGGAGCTGGTCATCCACAACGCAGCCTTTGACATCGCGTTCCTCGACGCCGAACTTGCCCGGCTGGCGGGCGAGCCGCGCCAGATTGCCGGTCTGTGCCAGGTGCTGGACACCCTGGCGCTCGCTCGCGAGCTGCATCCAGGGCAGCGCAACGGCCTGGATGCCCTGTGCAAGCGCTACAGCGTCGACAACTCGGCGCGCGAGTTGCACGGCGCGCTCCTGGATGCGCGCATCCTCGCGGATGTCTACCTGGCCATGACCGGTGGGCAGGGCGCGCTGGCGCTGATGGAGGCGGATGTTTCCGCGCGTGCCAACGATGGCGCCCGCCCGCGCGTCCCGCTGCGAATCAGCGTGCCGCTTTCCATCACGACAGCGACGTCCGAGGAGCTCGCCGCTCACGAGGCGATGCTGGCGATCATTGCCAAGGCGAGCGGTGGCCGCTGCGTCTGGTCTGCAATGGATACCCCCGTTCCAGTCAAGGAGAGCACGGTTGCCCCGCAACGCTCGAGCGCCTGAACAGCAGGTCGTCCCGGAAATCAGGAAGTGCCGCATCGGCATCGTCGGACTAGGCTACGTCGGGCTGCCTCTGGCCGTGGAGTTCGGCAAGCACTACGACACCATCGGCTTCGACGTGAAGCCGCAGCGCATCGCCCAGCTGCGCAAGGGTCGTGACGTGACCCTGGAGGTATCCGGAGGGGAACTCAAGGATGCCAGGCGCCTGAAATTCACCAGCAACCTCAAGGACCTCAGGGATCGACAGGTCTTCATCGTGACGGTGCCCACGCCGATCGATGACTACAAGCGGCCGGACCTGACCCCGCTGATACGTGCCAGCGAGAGCGTCGGGAAGGTCCTGGGGAAGGGCTCGGTGGTGGTGTACGAATCCACGGTCTACCCGGGATGCACGGAAGAGATCTGCGTCCCCATTCTCGAGCGCGTCTCGGGCCTGAAGTTCAACCGCGACTTCTTCGCCGGCTACAGCCCCGAGCGCATCAACCCCGGCGACAAGCAGCATCGCCTGACCACGATCCGCAAGGTGACCGCAGGCTCCACGCCACAGGTGGCGGAATTCGTCGACCGGCTGTACCGCTCCATCGTCACCGCGGGCACCCACAAGACCTCGAGCATCCGCGTCGCCGAGGCCGCCAAGGTCATCGAGAACACGCAGCGTGACGTCAATATCGCGCTCATCAACGAGCTGGCGCTCATCTTCAACCGCCTCGGCATTGATACCGAGGAAGTGCTGAACGCGGCGGGCAGCAAGTGGAACTTCCTCCCGTTCCGCCCGGGACTGGTCGGCGGCCATTGCATCGGGGTGGACCCGTACTACCTGACCCACAAGGCACAGGAAGCCGGGTATCACGCCGAAATGATCCTGGCGGGCCGTCGCATCAACGACAACATGTCGCTGTACGTCACCGGCCAGATCATCCGTCGCATGACCAGCAAGCGCATCCATGTGAAGGGCGCTCGCGCACTGGTCCTGGGGATCACCTTCAAGGAGAACTGCCCGGACATCCGCAACTCCAAGGTGGTGGACGTGGTGCGTGAACTGCAACAGCACGGCGCCGAGGTGGAGATCTGCGATCCGTGGGCAAACCAGGCTGAGCTTACCCACGAGTACGGGCTGCGGCTGGTGCGCGAGCCGCGGCGTGGCCACTACGACGTGGCCATCATCGCCGTGGCGCACGATGAATTCCGGGATCTGGGGTCCCGAGGCGTGCGCCGCTTCTGCAAGAAGAACCACGTGGTCTACGACATCAAGCACGTCTTTCCTGCCGCGGAAGTCGACGGCCGGCTATGAAGATGCTCGTGACCGGCGCGGCCGGCTTCATCGGCTCGCACACGGCACAGCGACTCCTGGCGCAAGGCCACGAGGTGGTCGGGCTCGACAACCTCAACGACTACTACGACGTGACGCTCAAGCAGGCGCGCCTTACGCGCCTCACCGCGTTGCCGGGGTTTCGCTTCGAGAAGCTGGACATCGCCGATGAGAGCGCCATGCGTGCGCTGTTCGCGCGCGAGCGCTTTGCGCGCGTGGTGCACCTCGCGGCGCAGGCGGGCGTGCGCTATTCACTGGAGAATCCGCACGCCTACGTGCACAGCAACATCACCGGCACGCTCAACGTGCTGGAGGGCTGCCGGCACAACGGGGTCGAGCACCTGGTGTATGCCTCGACCAGCTCGGTCTACGGTGCCAACACCAACATGCCCTTTTCCGTGCACAACATCGCCGACCACCCGCTGTCGCTCTATGCCTCGACCAAGCGGGCCAACGAGCTCATGGCCCATAATTACTCGGCCCTGTTCAAGCTGCCGACGACGGGCTTGCGCTTCTTCACCGTGTACGGTCCGTGGGGCCGTCCGGACATGGCGTTGTTCATGTTTACGCGCAACATCCTCGAGGGGAGGCCGATCGAGGTATTCAACAACGGCCACCACCACCGCGACTTCACCTACGTGGATGACATCGCCGAAGGCGTCGTGCGGGTCAGCGCCCGGGTCGCGCAGGCCGATCCGGCCTGGCGCAGCGCCGCGCCGGATCCCGCCACGAGCTTTGCGCCGTTTCGCATTTATAACATCGGCAACGGCAGCCCGGTCCCGCTGATGCGTTACATCGAGATCATCGAGGAATGCCTGGGGCGCAAGGCACAGAAGAACTTCCTTCCCCTGCAACTCGGGGACGTGCCCGACACCTCGGCCGACGTCGAGGACCTCGCTGCGGCCGTCGGCTATCGGCCGGCGACCAGCGTCGAGGTGGGCGTACGCAATTTCGTCGACTGGTTCTGCGAGTACTACGGCTACAAGCGCTGAACAGGACACCGGTCATGGGCACATCCGCCAAGGCTCCCGCTCCCGCGATGCAGGTCCCGTTGCTGGACCTCAAGCCGCAATACCTGCCGCTGGCCGATGAGATCCAGGCCGCGATCGCCAAGGTGTGCGCGAGCCAGCACTTCATCCTGGGGCCGGCTGTCAAGGAGCTCGAGGCGGCCGTGGCCGCCTACAGCCAGTGCCGGTATGGCGTGGGCGTCTCCTCGGGGACCGACGCACTGCTGCTCGCGCTGATGGCACTGGAGATCGGCGCCGGCGATGCCGTCATCACCAGTCCCTTCACGTTCTTTGCGACCGCCGGAACCATTGCCCGCGCCGGCGCGCGGCCGCTGTTCTGCGATATCGACCCGGTAACCTTCAACATCTCGCCGGCCGCCGTCGAGGCCTTCATCGCCGCGCAATGCGACGAGCGCGATGGGTTGCTGGTACACCGCGCCAGCGGTGCCCGCGTGCGCGCGCTCATGCCCGTGCATCTCTATGGGCAGATGGCGGACATGGACGCGCTCATGAAACTGGCGCGCCGCTACCGCCTGCGCGTGATCGAGGATGCCGCGCAGGCCATCGGTTCGGCCGACGCGCAGCAGCGGCGCGCCTGCAGCTTCGGCGACGTGGGGTGCCTTTCCTTCTTCCCGACCAAGAACCTCGGCGCCTTCGGCGATGCCGGCATGTGCGTGACGAACGACGCCGCGCTGGCGGAGCGGATGGACATCCTCCGCGTGCACGGTGGCAAGCCGAAGTACTATCACGCGCTCATTGGTGGCAACTTCCGCATCGACGAGCTACAGGCGGCGGTGCTCAACATCAAGCTGCGGCATCTGGACGAGTGGAGCGCGGGGCGGCAGCGCAATGCCGCCTTCTACGACGACGCGTTTGCGCGTGCCCGGGTCAAGGGTGTGCAGACGCCGCGTGCCATGCCCGGGGCGCGGCACATCTACAATCAATACGTGATACGCGTCGAGAACCGCGATGCCCTGCGCCAGCATCTCGCCGCCGCCGGCGTAGGCACCGAGATCTACTATCCAGTGCCCCTTCACCTGCAACAGTGCTTCGCCTATCTGAAGCTGGGCGCGGGGGACTTCCCGGAGTCGGAGCGCGCTGCAGCTGAGACTCTGGCTCTGCCCATATTCCCGGAGTTAACGGAAGCGCAGCTCCAATACGTGGTCGACACCATCGCGGCATACTATCGACAGTAGGGCGTGCCGCTCCTGTGCCGGCGGCCCGCAGTGCCGACAGGAGAGCGTTTGATGAAAGTTGCGATACAGCCCGGTCCAAGTACCCCGGTGTGGGCGGAGCTTGCAGCACAGGCAGAGCGCCTCAGCACGACCCCGGTATCAGAGCTGTTCAACCGCGACCCGGCGCGCTTCGATGCGTTTTCGCGCGAGGCGGCCGGCCTCCTGCTGGACTTTTCCCGGCAGCGCCTGGACGCGCCGACCCTCGCCAAGCTGTGCCAGCTGGCCGATGCGGTGGGCTTGCGCCGGCGCATCGATGCCATGTTCCGCGGCGACCACATCAATACCACGGAAGACCGCGGGGTATTGCACGTGGCGCTGCGCCAGCCGGCGGGGGCCGCCATCGGCGGGGCGGACATCGAGAAGACGGTGATGACCGAGCGCACCCGCATGCTGGCGTTCGCCGAGGGTGTGCGCAGCGGGAACCTAAAGGGAAGTACAAGCGAACCATTCAAGCTGGTTGTGAATATTGGCATCGGCGGCTCCGACCTCGGGCCGGCCATGGCGGTGCAGGCCCTGCGTGCCTATACGAGCGGCGCACCGCGCTGTGCGTTCGTGTCCAACGTCGACGGCGTCCACCTGGCCGAAGTACTGGAGACCGCGGACCCGAAGACCACGCTGTTCATCGTTGCCTCGAAGACTTTCACGACGCTAGAAACACAGACCAATGCGCACACCGCGCGCGCATGGCTCGCCAAGCACCTGGGCGAACAGGCGGTGCCCAAGCACTTCGGTGCCGTGTCCGTCAACGGCAAGGCGATGGACGCCTTCGGCATCCATCCAGAATATCGCTTCCAGATGTGGGACTGGGTCGGGGGCCGCTACTCGATCTGGTCATCGATCGGTGTCTCGCTCGCCGTCGCCATCGGAGAACGCCACTTCCTGGACTTCCTGGCCGGCGGCCATGAGGTGGACGAGCACTTCCGGACCTCGGCCTGGGCGCAGAACCTGCCGGTGCTGATGGGTCTCATCGGCGTCTGGAACATCAACTTCCTGCACCTGCCGACGCTGGCGGTACTGCCGTACGACGATTCGCTGCGGCGCTTTCCGGCCTACCTTCAGCAGCTTGAGATGGAGAGCAACGGCAAGTCGGTGATGCTCGACGGCAAGCCGGTGGAGTGCGAAACGGCGGCGGTGATCTGGGGGGAGCCGGGCGACAATGCCCAGCACTCTTTCTTCCAGCTGCTCCACCAGGGCACGCCCCGCGCCGCCTTCGACTTCCTGCTGCCGGCGCGCTCCTCGTGCGGCAACCAGCCACAGCAGAACCTTGCCATTGCCAGTTGCCTTGCGCAGGCGGAGGCGTTCGCACATGGCCAGTCCGCGCAAACCGTGCGTGCGCAGCTCCTGGCGCAGAAAATGCCTGCTGCGCAGGTCGAGGAACTGATTCCTCACAAGATCGACCCGGGCAGCCGTCCCAGCACGATCGTCCTCTTCGAGAAGCTCGATCCGGCAACCCTCGGCCGACTCGTTGCCGTGTACGAGCACAGCGTACTCACCCAGAGCGTGGTATGGGGCATCAACGCCTTCGACCAGTGGGGTGTGGAACTCGGCAAGAAACTCACATCCGAACTGGTCCCCGCAGTGCTCGACCCCTCCGGGTCACATACGGCACCCGGCCCGATACTGAAGCTCCTGGCCACCATCGCACGCTGGCGGGGGGTGACGCCGTGAAGCGCCGTTCGCTGTTGATGGCGCCTGCCGCGCTCGCCGCTGCGGTACCGGTGTTCGCACAATCGCGAACGCCCCGGACCACCGAGAGTCAGGCCGGAACCGCGACGGGCAATGAGTCCTTCCCGGCCTTCGACCTGCGCCATTACGGCGCGGATCCAAGCGGAGCTGCGGCGAGCGATGAGGCACTTGCGGCGGCGCTGCGGGCGTGTGGATCGGGTGGCGGCCGCATTCGGCTCCCGGCCGGTTCATACAGCTTCTTACGGCCCATCAACCTCTCCGGGATGCGCAGCATCATCATCGAGGGCGATGCGGGGACCACCGCCGGTGCGCAGGCCGCGACCCGGCTGATCTATCAGGGCTCGGGCGACGGCGTATTCCTGAGCTTGAACTCGGCAGTGGGTTGTCAGCTGCGGGGGCTCCAGATCTCGCATTCGAGCCCGCAGTTCCGGGGCACCTACGTCAAGTGCAGCAACACGGGGTCTAACGATCCGGCATTTTGCGGCTTGTTCGACTGCGTGCTGGGCTCGGCTGCCAACCCGACGGTCACGCACGTCGACCTGGACAAATGCATCGAGTTCACCGCGGAGCGCTGCAATTTCATCGCCGGGAACCCGTCGGTACGGGGCAGGTCATCCGGTGCTTACTCCAACGCGATCCGCTTCCGGGACTGCCAGTGGGCCGACAGCCGCGCGGTACCCGTGCTCAACGGCGGGCAGTCGTGGACGTTCGAGGGTTGTGCGTTCGAAGGGTTGCACTCGGGCGCAGCCGGGGCGCTTTACTGCGCCGATGGCAGTACGGCGTTCAATGGCCTGGTGATCACCGGCTGCTGGTTCGGTGATGCGAACGCGGCCGGAACCTGGATCGATATCTGTGGTAACGGTGTCTTCATAGCCGGCAACTACTTCTCCGGTAACGCGCGCGGTCCAGCGGCCATCAGCCTGAAAAAGTCAGTGGGGGTGCAGGTGACCGGCAACCTGTTCGACCAGCTGCTGGTGGGGCTCGACTTTGCGCAAGCACCCTGTCAGGACATCGTGATCCAGGGGAACATCGCCTCGGCCGTCGGCAGCGGCTTCCGCAATACGGAAAACATCCCCACTGGCAGCTTTGTATGGGCCCCTAACTACGGCTTCGGCGAACCCGGCCGTGCCCATCAGCGCCTCGCAACCACCGGGTACGTGGCGGATGCGGCGGCCGGTGTGCTGCGCCAATGGGGAACGACACCGGTGCCTGGCGGGGGCAGCCATCGAGTCGAATTTCCGATTAAGTTTCCGGCAGAGTGCCTCAACGTCGTGGCGACGCTGGCCGGCGGTTCCGCGAGCATCGTGAGCGTATCGGCGCTGACGGCGAGCAGCTTCGATGCCAGCGTGCAGGGTGGCTCTTCCGGCGCGGTATTGTCGTGGCAGGCGCTGGGCCGTTAGCCACTCGGGGATACCGGCCTAGAAATGATAGGTCAACGCTAACACTGCGCCGCTGATGTCGTAAAAGCTGTCGGGCCGGTTGGTTTTGGGGTCATCCGGCAGCAGGCGGTCGCGCGCAACGTTGTCGTAGTAGCGTGCCTCAATTCCCAGATCCACGTGGGGCAGCAGGTCGCGCCACTGCACTCCGAGTCCGTAGTAGAAGCCATAGGCCGGCGTTCCCAACGCGTACCGCGCCGCACCCAGGAAGCCGGTGAAGGCCAGCGGGCTGTGCAGCAGACGGTAGCGGTAGTCGACCAAGCGCACCCCGATGAGGCTATGTCCGTCGGTCTTATCGATGTCCACCCGGGCACCGAGATCACTGTGCTCGGCGACGCTGCGCCGCGCGCCCACCGCCAAGTGGGGTTCGGTGGCGAATGAGCCGGTGACCGTCGGTGTCTCTTCGGTGAGGTCGGTCTTCACCCGGAATTCGCTGGCTCCCGCCTCGATGAAGATCTCCGCGGGGCCGTCCTCAGGCACGGACGTGAAGTCCTCGCTGTTGGACAGGGCATTGTTCAGGCGTCCGCTCGTCTCGTCGTAGCGGAGGTAGCCGGCCAGTCGGCCGAAGTTCTGTCCGAACACGTCGCTGCCGGTATCCAGTTCCGCCCCGACGATCATCCCGCGCCACGGCCGTGAGTAGCCCACGGTCAGTTCGTTGAAACGATGGTATGGGATCTGGCCATACACTTGGTTTTCGAGCGTGCGGAAGCGCAGCTCGACCTGTCCGCCGAATGTGGCATCCCACAGCAGGCGCGCCATGGCACTGCGCCCACCTACCGGGTCGTTGAACTGCCGTTCATCACCGAACCAGTGACTGATGACCAGCCCGTCGTTGGTCATCCCGTCCTGCCAGATCGGATGCGTGTACCACGAGTTCTGCCATTCGGATGCCTCGAGTGTCAGATCGAAACGGCGCGCGAGGTGCGGGAAATGAATGCCCCAGGAAAGGGCGGAGTTCCCCAGCAGGTAGTTGCGTCCGTGGGAGGTGTCCTCGCCGGCATATTCCGCGTAGACGGAAAACGGCACGCTTCCCGGGAACAGGAAGCTGCTGGTCACCGAAGCTTCCTGGTTGGCGGCCTTCTGGTCCGCGGTGAGGTCCTGGTTGAGGTTCGAATAGCGGGAAGGGTTCACCAGGGCACGCAGCAATTCGGTGATCGAGCCGCCCCCGCGGGCGCCGCCGCCAAATTGCACGAGACGGTTTAATCCCAGAGCCCAGCCGTTCACCGGTTGCATGACAAGCTGAATCCCGCCGAGGTGCGGATTGCCGCTCGTGTAGCCGTCCTCCCAGACGATGTTATTCGAGTGCGACATGCGCGCATCGAAGATGTCGTAGGTCAGCCCCAGGCGCGTCAACGGTTCGGAGTTGGACAGGCCGATCGACGGCATCGTCGGGGCCTCGCTGCTCAGCAGCATGCTGCTGTCGCTCATCGGTGACAGCCAGTGTGGCTTGTAGCCGAGGTCGAGCTGCGCTTTGCTGAAGCCGGCGCTCAGATAGGTGCCGGTGAAGTTATGGCTGCCCTCATAGGCAACACCTCCGAGATTGATGAGCACGTAGTCGTTGAGCTGCACGTAGCCGGACGCTGAAACGTCCCATGAGCTGCGCATGCGCTCGCCATAGGCGTTGGGGATGGGATCGTCGGCGCCGTGCGTAGCGGCTCCCTCGACACTGGCGTGTGTGAGTGCAGCCTCGTGCGTGTAGCGGTTCAAGAAGCGCGCGACTTGCTCGCAGAGCTGCGCATCAATCGTGCAGGCCTTGGGCAGGGCTTCCAGAACCGTTGCGGCCGCGATGGGGCGGCGCATGACCGGTTTGCCGCCCAGAATCAATACCCGCTCCACTTGGGCCTCTAATTCAGGCTCGAGGTTCAGGGGCAGGTAGGGGGTGACGCCGCTGGCGAACGCCTTGGCCTGTAGAACGAGCAGCACAACCGCTGCGGCAATTCGCGATGGTTTCATGGCTCCGGCGAGCAAGCAGCGGGTCTGACAATTCCAGTATCGCACGCACTGCTGGGTGCGTCTGCCTGCCGGACAGCCGCGAGCTTCGCAGGGCCACAAAAGAGGGCTTTCGGGTACAATCGAAAGCGCTGCGCTTAACGGTTGCTTACGATGCCGTTCCTCGCGTGGCAGTCGCAGGCAAGGCGCGGGGTAAGAGTGGGTTTCTTGAAGCGTTATCCGGTCCCGACCGTCGCCGTTCTGGTATTCGCGGTCTGCAGCATCTTTTTCGCACTGCGGGCACCCGCTCAGGGGGTGACACCGACCCCCGAGCAGCTCCAGATGTTCGAGGGTCTGACTCCTGAACAACAGCAGATGGTGCTGCAGGCCATCAGTGGCGGCAGCAGCCTGGGCGGGCTCGGCGGCAGCCTCGGCGGTGGGCTGAATGGGGTGGGCGGGCTTGGCGGGGCGAGCGGTATTCCCGGCGCCCGCTCGCAGATGGGCGACCCAAGACAACAGATGGGTCGACAGTCACGGCGCCTGTCCGAAGAGGAAGAGGAAGAGGGGCCGGAACCGGTCATCCCGCAGCTGAAGGCCAAGGACTGGGTGATTGTCGAGATCGACTATCAGTTGGCCCCACGGGCGATTCCTCCTTACCTGCAGTCCCTCTATTCCCTTCAAGCCAGCGCTCCGGGCGCAGCCTCCGCTGCACCGTCAGCACAGGCCGCGTCTCAGAGTCAGCCCGTCTCTGCATTGGCCGCAGCCGTCGGCCAGGTTCCGGGGCCGAGTTCAGGCAGTGCGGTGCCCGGACAACCCTCGCCGGAGGACCGCGCCCGTCTCGACCCGCTGATTGCCCTCATTCGAGCCAAGAATCCCTACCGGCTGACACAGGAGGGCGCATTGCTGCTACCGGGGTTTGCCCCCATGGCGCTCCTCGGTTTGACCGAAGAGCAGGCCACGCTGCGACTGAGAGCTGACCCGGCATTTCGCGGTGTGGACGTTCGACTGACGCGACTGCCCATCAAGAAGTCGGGAGTCGAGGGCCTCCGACCGTTCGGATACGACCTTTTTGACCATCTGCCGTCCACTTTTGCCCCGGTGACTAACGTGCCCGTGCCCTCGGACTACACGGTGGGCGCCGGCGATCTGTTGCTCGTGCAGCTGTACGGATCTCAGAATCGAAGTCTGAAGCTGACTGTCTCACGGGACGGCACGATCAGCCTGCCGGACCTCGGGCCGATGGTGGTTGCGGGTCAGAAGTTCAACAACGTCAAAGACTCCATCGAGGGCCGCATCGAGCGCCAGATGACCGGAGTGCGTGCGAACGTCTCGATGGGTGACACCCGGGCAATCCGCGTGTTCGTGTTTGGCGAGGCGCGCAATCTCGGGTCATACACGATCAGCGGCCTGGGCACGATTACCTCGGCGCTGTATGCCGCTGGCGGCGTCCGGCGCACGGGCTCGCTGCGCAATATCCAGTTGAAGCGCAACGGAGCCGTGATCAGGCGCCTCGACCTGTACGACCTGCTTATTCGCGGCGACACCAGTGACGACACGAAGCTTCTGCAGGGCGACGTCGTATTCGTTCCGACCGTCGGCAGCACCGTCAGCGTCGACGGTGAAGTCCGGCGGCCTGCCATATACGAGGTAAAGAACGAAACTACCGTCGGGGATGTGCTGGCACTGGCCGGCGGGGTCACGCCGGAGGCCGATCCCACCAAGGTCTCCGTCACGCGCATCGATGGTAACGAGCATCGCGTGGTGGTCTCCGTGGACCTGACGGCTGCCGGTCGCGGCGCGCAGCTGCGCAACGGCGATGTAGTGCGCGTGATGCGGATCCGTCCGACATTGGACGCAGGCATCGTGGTCGAGGGGCATCTGTACACCCCGGAGACCTTCGCCTACCGCAGCGGTATCCGGCTGTCCGACGTGGTGCATTCCGTCGACGAACTCAAGCCCGACGCGGACATCCACTATCTTCTCGTGCGGCGCGAATCACCGGTGGACCACCGCATCAGCGTGTTTTCTGCCGATCTGGAAGCGGCGTTGCAGGCACCGGGTTCTGCAGCCGATCTGGAGTTGGCGCCACGGGACCGCATCACCGTGTTCGACTTGGCGTCCGGCCGCGACCGCATCATTCAGCCCATAATGGATCAGCTGAAGCTGCAGGGCACATCCGGACAACCCTCAGCGGTGGTGCACGTCGATGGCAGCGTGCACGTACCGGGCGACTATCCGCTTGAACCGACGATGACGGTTCGCGATCTGGTGCGTGCAGGCGGTGGAACGGTCGATTCCACCTACGGGCGAACCGCTGAACTGACTCGCTACACAGTCACCAACGGAGAGTCACGGCACACGGAGCTCATTCGCATTGACCTGGCGGCCGCGATGCGGGGTGATCCCGCTGCGAATGTGAAGCTCCAGCCCTTTGATTCGCTGAGCGTACGAGAGGTACCCCTGTGGGGTGAAGCCGAAAGCGTCACGCTCAAGGGAGAGGTTCGGTTCCCGGGGAGCTACTCGATCCGCCGCGGTGAGACCCTGCAATCGGTGATCAATCGCGCCGGCGGGCTCACGGACTTCGCCTTCCCGGAGGGCAGCGTATTTACGCGCGAGTCCCTACGGAAGCGCGAGCAGGCGCAGATGGACATGCTGGCGGATCGCATGCAGCACGACCTGTCGATCCTGGCGCTGCAGGCCGCCGCAACCAGCACCAACGGCGGGGGCGCCGGAGCTCTATCCGTGGGCCAGGCGTTGCTCAGCCAGCTGCGTACCACTCGGGCCGTCGGCCGCCTCGTCATCGACCTGCCCCGCATCATGCGTGAACCGGCTGACTGGCAGGGGGACGTGATCCTGCGCGACGGTGACGAGTTGATCGTGCCGCGCACGCAGCAGCAGGTCACCGTGATCGGCGAAGTGCAGAACCCCACTTCATTGCTCTACAACGCGAAGCTTGGGAGAGACGATTATATCTCCTTGAGCGGGGGTACCACGCGGCGCGCCGATCACGCACGCATATACGTGGTACGCGCAAACGGCAGCGTGGTCGCGCAGGAAGGCAGCCGGTGGTACAGCCGCTCGTCGGTACAGATCAAGACCGGCGACACAATTGTCGTGCCGCTGGATGCCGAGAAGATGCCGACACTGCCACTGTGGCTAGCAGTCACTCAGATCCTGTACAACGTAGCCATCGCAGTGGCGGCAGTGAACGCGCTGTAGCATGGACGCCAGCGTGCAAAGTGCCCGCAGCTCCCGCATCACCGTCGCGGACCTTGCGCAGCGCTCCCGCGAGCGGCCTCGGATCTTTCTGGCGGTCTTCATCCTGACAATCGCCGCCTTCGTGACCTACACCATTGTTGCCAAGCCACAGTACCGCAGCGTGGTGAAGCTCATGCCGCGCGAGCCCGACACGCCCACCGGCGGCTTGCAGTCCGTGCTGGGTCAGCTGGGAGGGCTGGCATCCCTCGCCGGGCTTTCGTTTGGGTCTGTGAACGAGCAGGAAGCCATTGCTTTGTTGAAGAGCCGGGCGTTGTACATGCGCTTCGCGGCGCAAAAGAACCTGCTGCCGCTGCTTTTCAGCAGCAAGTGGGACAGTGCCACGCAGCGCTGGCGCACCGATGCGAAGCACACGCCCACGATCGAAGACGGCTGGCTGATGTTCGACAAGCTTCGCCGGGTCACGGACGACCCAAAGACACAATTGATCACGCTGGATGTCACCTGGAAGAACCGTCAGCAGGCCGCTGAGTGGGCCAACGAACTGGTGCAGCTCGCAAACGAAACCCTGCGCCAGCGCGCGCTGCAGGAGTCCGCGGCGAGCATCGCTTCCTATCAGGATCAGCTCGCGCACACCGACGTGGTTGAGCTGAGGCAGGCGATTAACAAGTTGATGGAAATCCAGCTCAATAGGAGCGCCGTCGCCAGATCGCGTCTCGACTACGCCCTGACGGTCATCGATCCGGCCGTCGTATCCGACGAAAAGCACTACGTTTCGCCGCGCCGCTTCCTGGCATTGGTGATTGCCGGGCCTCTGGCGTTGTTCTTCGCCGTACTTGCCGTGCTCGCCGCCGATAGTCTGCACCGAGTGCTCGCTGCGGTTCGCGGCTCACGCTGAACCGGGGCATTCTTCCGGAAACGGGGGGTTACGTGCACTCACACACGCCAGCGTCGGGAGCGGCATGGACCGACCAGCCCGCCGTGCTGTTCGGCTGGTTTGTGCTCGTGATCATTCTGGTGGCCTATTCGCTCGGGCTCGACCGCACGTTTCTGGTCGACCAGCAAAACTACCTGCAGAATTTCGCCCAGGCGCCCACGCTGGGTTGGCTTGATCGGTTCAGCGATCGCGATGCGTCGTTATTGAGCCGGCTGGTGGCGCTCTTTACCGAGGAATTCCTGTGGCAGGTATGGGCCACGGCATTGGGCTCCGTGCTAAGTCCGCCCACATCGGTCGTTGTTACCGTGCTGACGCTCAACGTGCTGCTTGCGCTCGCGGTGGTTCGGCTGCCCGATCCGGTACTTCCTTTGGTGATCTGGCTGATCCTTCCGGTGGGCTTTGCCGTCACCGGGCTGCTGCAGCTGCGGCAGGGCTTCGCCTTCGCGCTGGCGCTGTACTTCACCCTGCGCCTAAACAGGCCGGTCCTCGGATTGCTGCTTGCGGCCTCTATACACGCGACCTTCCTGCTGGCGGTGCCTTTTGCGGCGATCGCGTGGTTTTGCAAGCGCAATCATCTGCTGGCGATCGTCGGCTCTGTGAGCCTCGCACTGGTGGCGGCCTATTTGGGCGGGGTCCTATTCGAGGCCTTTGGCGGTCGGCGTCTAAAGATCTATAACGTCGATCAGACGGAGGCGACTTCCGTCCTCTATGTGTTCGGCGCCCTCCTGTGCAGTCTTCCTTCGCTGCAGCGCCTGCTTGCGCCTCCGAACTCAAGCGAACCCACTTTGCTCGGCCAGAGCCTCGCATCAATTGCCGTCATGCACATCGGGGTCGTGGCTTTCGTGGCCGGGAGCTTCTTCATGTTTCCGCTGGGTGCGGGCCGCGTCGGGTACCTGGTCATGTTGCTGTTGATCCCAATCGTGCCCACCATCCAGCGCCGCGACAGTACGCTCGGCGTGTCCTTGTTCGCGCTCATGGTGCTGTACCTGATCTACCTGGCCGTGAAGACCGCGATCGAGGGTACCTACGACGTTTACTTTGCGGGCTGATGCCGGGCGGGTATGCGTATCGCACTCCTGATCGCTAGCCTCGGGCCGGGTGGCGCGGAGCGTGTCATGTCGTTACTGGCCAATGGGCTCGCTGCGCGCGGCCACGAGATATTCCTGATCACCCTGGCATCCGCGGAACACGATTTCTATCCGCTCGATCAGCGCGTCCAGCGCGTAGGCCTGGAGGTCACTGGGAACTCCGCCGGGATGCTGGGTGCCGTGCGGGCCAATACCCGCCGTGTGAAGGTGCTGCGCGGGAGCCTGCGTGCGACTTCCGCCGATACGCTGCTGGCCTTCGCTACCCATACGAATATTCTCGCCGTGGTCGCCGCTGCAGGGTTGCGCATGCGGGTGGTGATCTCCGAGCGCATCGATCCTGCAGCGCACAGCGAAGGGCCACTGTGGGACGCGCTGCGTCTCCTGGCATACCAGGCTGCGGATGCCGTGGTTGTGCAGACCGAGAAGATCGGTGCCTGGTTCAGGGCGCGACTGTGGCGCCCGGGTCGGGTGGTGGTCATTCCGAACCTGGTGCTGGGTGCGCCGCGAACCACCGAAGATTCCGCGCCGCTGCCGGCGCCATTCGTGCTGGCCGCTGGTCGGCTGGTTCCCCAGAAGGGCTTCGATCTGTTGGTTCGCGGGTTTGCACTCGCCGGTGAACCGGACTTGCACCTGGTGATAGCGGGGGAGGGGCCGGAAAGGCCGCGGCTGGCTAGGCTGGCAGCCGAGCTTGGCATCGCCGGCCGAGTGCACCTGCTCGGGAACGTGCGTGACTTAGCCTCCCTCATGCAGCACGCACGGATATTTGTACTCTCGTCGCGGTACGAAGGCTTCCCCAATGTGCTTCTCGAGGCGCTTGCCTGTGGTGTGCCCGCGATCGCCACCGACATTGATGGGGTCGGCGAGATTCTCCTGGGTGGCGTCTGTGGTGTTCTCGTGCCTGCGGAGGATGCGCCTGCGCTCGGTCGCGCGATCGCCCGCCTTACGCGTGACCAGCCGCGGCGCGAGCAACTGGCTGCGGCCGGGCGTGCGGCGCTCCGGCGCTATGCGCCTGAACCGGTGCTGGAGTCTTGGGAGTCCGTTCTGGGCAGCGAACGATGAGCAGGGTGTTGCCGGCCGCACGGACCGTGGTGGTCTTCGGCCTGGTGCTGCAGGCCGCCGGGTTTGTGAAGGTCTTGGTCGTGGCGAACTTCTTCGGCACCGGCGCGTTGCTGGATGCCTACTATCTCGCGCTGATCATTCCGACGTTCGCCGCAGGGGTTGCCGCGGGGATGATGCAGACCAGCTTCATCGCTTCGTACGTGACCGCAAAGAGCCGCGGCGCGATCGAGGCGGCGCACCGGCTGGCAGGATTCGCACTCACCTGGTCGGTCCTCGCGCTGGCCCTCGTGGCGCTGCTCTCGATGCTGGGTCGTGATGCGGCAATGGGGCTCGTAGCGCTAGGGGCGAAGACCGAGACTCGCTTGCAGCTCCAGCAGGTCTTCGTGCCGCTGGTGTGGACCGCGCCGCTGTTGGGACTGGCTGATTGCGGTGCGATGCTGCTGAACGCGGAAGGCCGGTTTTCGCTGGCCGCATGTGCGCCGCTGCTCAACGCCGCGGTGGGCACCCTCGTGCTCGCCCTGTGGCGCGATTCGGGCGCTGCCGCGCTGGTATGGAGCCTCGTCGCCGGCCTGATCGCGCAGGCGGCCATGGTCCTTCTGGCTATCCGAGGCGCACGCGTTCCCCTGCGGCCGGTTTTATCGTTGCCGGCGGCGCTGCCCGGGGTCTTCGCCGCCGTGGCCTTGCCGGTCTTGATAAGCACCATCCTCGGGAACGTCGTGCTGTCCATACTGCAGATGATTTCGGCACGCGCCGGGGTCGGCGCCGTTTCATCCATGGCGTACGCGTCCCGATTGCATAACGCACTCATCCAGGCGGTCGTTCTGTCCGCCTCGGTCGTGCTCCTGCCGCATTTTGCGAGGCTCAATGCCGAGGGCAGGACTGTTGAGCTGCGTGAGAATCTGGAGAGGGTATTCGCGGCGGCACTCCTGTTCTCCATTGGGTCGGTGGCGCTGGTGGCGGTCGGTGGCCCACGGCTGGTGGCCATCCTTCTGCAGCGGGGCAGTTTCACCGCAGCGGACGCCGATCTGGTGAGCGCGGTGTGGCTCGCGCTCACGACCGGACTGCTCGGTGCCACCTGGAGCATCTTTCTGGCACGCCTGTTCCAGGCTCAGCACCGGGCATGGGTAATCGCCGGCATGACAGGCGTTTCAGTGGTGCTGAATGTGCTGCTTGCGCTGGCGTTGCGGCCGCCCCTGGGGGTGATAGGTGTTGCACTGGCGAATTCGCTCGCCTACCTGGTTGTCATGGGGCTCTACCACTGGCGCGCACGCCATACGCTCGGGCCCATCCTCAGCAGAGTTACGCTGGTCTTTGCGGCGAAAGTGCTGGCCGGAAATCTGGCAGCCTACTGGGTGGCGTCTGCCGCTCCCGGTTGGTTGTACCCGATCGCACCGGGCTGGCTGATGTGCCTGCAGGTCGCCGCGGTGGTCATTGTCAACGTACTCCTTGCCAGAGGAGCGCCGCTGCGGTTGACCCCACGGGCTGTGCTTCAGCTATAGGGGCGCTAGGGGTGCGGCCGATTTCGGTATGATTGGGACCCGACCCCAATTGCCTCCATCCCCATGCCTAATGCCCCGGATCTGCTGGACCAGAAATCCCATTTTGCGTTCGGAAAAAACTGGTCGAGCTATGCAAAGCTGGTCACGGATTCCCAGATCGCCGAGGCGATCGCCGGCCTGAAGAAGCTCGCCGGCGACACGCTCGCAGGCAAGCGCTTCCTGGATATAGGCTGCGGTTCCGGACTGCATTCGCTGGCGGCGCTGCGGCTTGGTGCCAGCGAGGTCGTGGCGCTGGACATCGATCCGGATTCGGTGGCGACCACCCGCTCGGTGTTGGACACCCACGCCAGCGGGCAGCGCTGGACCGTCAGTGAAGCCAGCGTTTTCAACCTCGACCCGAAGTCCTTTGGGACCTTCGATGTCGTCTATTCCTGGGGCGTGCTGCACCACACCGGCGATATGTATCGGGCACTGCGCGGTGCAGCCGCCATGGTGGCCCCGAACGGCGAGTTCATCTTCGCGCTCTATCGGCATACGTATCTGTGCTGGTTCTGGAAGCTGGAGAAGCGCTGGTACACGCGCGCCAGTGCGGCCGCTCAGGCGCGCGTCCAGGCAATCTACGTGAGCCTGATGCGACTCGCCTCACGCGGGACCTTCGACAGTTACGTGTCGGGCTACGCCAAGTCGCGTGGCATGGATTTCCATCATGATGTCCATGACTGGCTCGGCGGCTGGCCTTACGAGTCGATCTCGCCTGCGGAGACCGATTCGCTCATGCAGGGTCTGGGCATGCGCCAGGTGCGTGCCTTCGTACGGCCCGGCAGGCATCTCGGAATTTTCGGTTCCGGGTGCGATGAGTACGTTTACGGCAGACCGGCGGCCGGATAACCATGTGCGGAATTGCCGGTTTTATCTCGCGTCGCACCTCCGATCTGGAGGAGTCGTGCCGCCTCATGGCCGGCGCGCTCGTGCATCGCGGACCCGATGACAGTGGCTACTGGGCCGACGCCAGCTGCGGCGTGGGGCTCGCCCATCGACGGCTCTCCATCGTCGATCTGTCGCCAGCAGGCCATCAGCCGATGGCATCGCTCAGCGGGCGCTACGAGATCGTGTTCAACGGCGAGGTTTACAACCACCTTTCCCTCCGGCGTGGGCTTGAGGAAACTGCGGGGGTACTGCGCTGGCGAGGTCATTCGGACACCGAGACGCTTCTCGCGGCGATCGAGTTACTGGGTATACCGGCGGCGCTCGCCCGTTGCGTGGGCATGTTCGCGCTCGCCGTTTGGGATCGCGAACTGGGAGTTCTGACCCTGGCTCGCGACCGGGCCGGTGAGAAGCCACTCTATTATGGCCGCTGCGGTGAGGCTTTCTTGTTCGGGTCGGAGCTGAAAGCCTTGCAGGCCCATCCGGCCTTCAGGGCGGAGGTTGATCGGGACTGCCTCGCGCTCTATCTGCGCCATTGCTACGTACCGGAGCCGAATTCCATTTTCCGGGGAATCAAGAGGCTGCCCCCGGGCACGACATTGGCAATCGATGAGAGCGGCCACTTCGAGGCACCCGTGCCGTACTGGACCGCACGGCAAGCCATGGAGCGCGGCCACGATGCACCGTTTGCCGGCGGTGACGATACGGCAATAGCCGAGCTCGACGGACTGTTGACGGAGGCCGTCGGCCTGCAGATGCTCGCCGACGTGCCGCTGGGCGCGTTCCTCTCCGGCGGGATTGATTCCTCGCTCATCGTTGCCCTCATGCAGAAGCAATCTGCGCGGAAGGTGCGCACCTTCACGATCGGCTTCTCCGAGCCCGCCTACGATGAATCCCGCTATGCCCGTGCGGTCGCGGCCCATCTGGGGACCGACCACACCGAGATGATGGTCACGCCGACGCAGGCGCGCGAGGTGATACCGCTACTTGCGAGCATCTATGACGAACCGTTTGCCGACTCGTCGCAGATCCCCACCTTTCTAGTCTCGCGCCTGGCGCGGCAACACGTTACCGTGGCGCTGTCCGGGGACGGCGGCGATGAGCTGTTCGGCGGGTACAATCGCTATGCTTGGGCTCGCCGCGTGTGGTCCCTGATGAGCATGCGCAAATCCGTGCGCAAGCTCGCGACACGCACCATCCGTGCGTTGCCCGCGCGGCATTGGAGCCGGTTCTTCGACCGCGCTGCGCCGCTGGTACCCCGCAGACTGCGGGTGTCGGAGATGGGGGATAAACTCTATAAACTGGCCGATTTCATGGAGTCGTCGCAGAGCGACCTGTACCTGAACCTGGTGTCGCACTGGCAGACTCCGAACAGCCTGGTGCTCGGGGGCGCGGAATCGCAGACGCCGCTGACCGCGCTGATGGCCGAGCCGAGCGACCGGAGTTTCCAGGAAAGCATGATGTACTGGGACCTCATGACCTATCTGCCCAATGACATTCTGGTGAAGGTCGACAGGGCGGCCATGGCGGTATCGCTCGAAACCCGCGTGCCGATGCTCGATCACAGAATCATCGAGTTCGCCTGGTCCTTGCCGATGGCAATGCGGGTGCGCGCAGGGGAGGGCAAGTGGATCCTCAAGCAGCTACTGGCGCGCTACGTGCCTCCCGCGCTGACGGACCGGCCGAAGACCGGATTCGGCATCCCCATCAATGACTGGCTGAGGGGCCCGCTCAGGGATTGGGCGGAGGACTTGCTGGGTGAGGCGCGTCTGAGAGATGAAGGATTCTTCAATCCGGGGCCGATCCGCGAGAAATGGCGCGCGCATCTGCAGGGTCAGGACTGGGCCTACCTGCTCTGGGATGTACTGATGTTCCAGGCTTGGTGGCAGCAGCAGCGCGTCGCACACGGCCGGCCGGCTGCGCTGGCGACCCTGCGGGCCGTCGGCGGGTGATGCACAGATACGTGTCTTGCCCTCCCGCGCACGTCGTGAGGCCCTGGAAGTTGGCGGCGGCTAGCGCACGACATGCCAACTGCGCGAACCCTCCGCGGGTGCGCTGAGCTACTGTCCATGCCGCTGGCGCGCACCATCGTCATTGTCGTGGGCTCCATGAGCACCGGCGGTGCCGAGCGCGTCGCCGCCACGCTGGCCAATGCCTGGTCGGCCCGGGGTCGGCGCGTCTGGGTGGTCGCGACCTTCCTTGGAACGAGCGGCAGCGCATACCCACTGCAGTCTGGCGTGTCGCAGGTGTTCCTGTCCGACATGATCCCGCTGCGGGGGCTCTGTCCGCCGCTGCCCGGCAAGCTGCTCGCGCTTCGCGCGCTGGTGAAGAAGGTCCGCCCGGACGTGGTCGTTTCCTTCCTCACCAACGTCAATGTCACCGTTCTCGGCGCGCTCGGGTACCTCGGCGTGCCCCTTGTCATTTCAGAGCGCGTCGATCCGGCGGCCGACGTCGAGCTTCCCGGTATGCTCAAACTGGCCCGCGGCCTGCTATACCGCAGGGCCGAAGCACTCGTGGTGCAGACCGAGGCAGCGGCAGCGCACTATCGCGGCCGTGTGTCGCGCTTGCCACCCATGAGGGTCGTACCGAACCCGCTACCGGCAGACCTGGCATCGATGAGTACACGGGCCAGCCACTCCTCGCGGGGCGGCTGCGTGATCGCCATGGGGCGCCTTACCGCGCAGAAGGGACATACGGCACTGATCGAAGCCTTCGCACGCGCGTTCGTGGATGCCGAGGAATGGCAACTGCAGATCTGGGGCGAGGGGCCACTGCGCGAGCAACTGCAACAGCGCATCGAGGCGCTTGGACTTGCCGGCCGCATCAGGCTGTGCGGGCTGACCGCTCAGCCCTGGTCGGCCCTGGCGAAGGGCCAGATCTTCGCGATGACCTCTCTGTATGAGGGATTTCCGAACGCAATGCTGGAAGCGCAGGCTCTCGGGCTTGCATGCATCGCCTTCGATTGCCCTTCAGGCCCGCGCGAGCTGTCGGATGGCGGTTCGGCTGCTGTGATCGTCCCGGCGGGAGACGTCGAGGGCTTCGCGCTTGCCCTGCGGCGCCTGGCGGACAATGCCGCAGGCCGGGAGCAACTGGGACAAAGAGCCGCCACCTTCGTTCGGCAACAGTTTGCCGAGTCAACCGTGCTGCGCGCGTGGGATGAGCTGTTGGATGAAGTCATCGCAGACAAGGGCAGTCGATCCCCTGGCGATGGTGCACCCCCATGAAAGTCGTGCATGTCATCACCGGGCTGGGACAGGGCGGCGCTGAGGCCATGCTCGAAAAACTGCTGCTGGCAGGGCGTGCGAGCGACCCGCAGATCGCACAGTCTGTGGTCTGTCTCGGAAGTATCGGCGCGGTGGGCGAGCGGCTGCTGCGTGCGGGGTTTACGGTTCGCGCCCTTGAACTGAGCCTGTCCGCGCCCTTGTCGCTGCTCAAGCTACGGTTGCTTGGCGGCGCCGTGAAGGTCCCGGGGGATGAAGCGGTGGTGATACAGACCTGGCTTTGGCACGCCGACCTTCTGGGGGGTCTGCTTGCCCGGCTGCGTGGCAACCCGCGCGTCGTGTGGAATGTCCGCAATTCGATGCCCGCGCTCGCCTCGACCAAGCTTCGCTCCCGTGGTGTTGCCTGGCTGTGTGCCCGGCTGTCACGGCGCGTGCCGCAGAGGATCGTATGCAATTCCCGTGCGGCGCTGCGGGCCCACGTGGCCATTGGCTACGACGCGGACAAGTGCGTAGTGCTGCCGAATGGGTTCGACTTGACCACCTTCGCACGCCGCGAAGGAGCGCGCTCGAGCACGCGTGCCGCCTGGGGTGTCGCAGACGACGATTTGCTGGTCGGTATGGTGGCGCGCGTGGACGCGCAAAAGGACCACGCGACCTTTCTGCGTGCGGCGAGCATCGTTGCCGGGCACGTAGCCCGCGCCCGGTTTGTGCTCGTGGGGGCGGGTGTGACCACTGACCACGAAATCCGGGCGCTGCTTGAAGAGTTGCAGCTGACCGGGCGCGTGGTTCTGGAAGAGCGGCGCGAGGACATCAATAATGTCATGGCGGGCCTGGATATCTTTTGCCTTGCGTCCCGCAGCGAGGGGTTTCCCAACGTCTTGGGCGAGGCGATGGCCAGCAGCACCCCGTCGGTGACCACCGACGCCGGCGACTCCGCGCAGATCGTCGGCGACCCGCGCTTCGTTTGCCCGGTGGGTGATGCGCCGGGGCTGGCCGCTTGCTTGCAGCGCGTGCTCGAGATGCCGGCAGGCGACCGCGCCGCGCTCGGTGCCGCACAGCGCCGCAGCATCGAGGAACGCTTCAGCATTGCGGCCGTGTGGTCGAGCTACCGTGACCTCTACGAGAGCCTGTAGGGCGGAAACGGCATGATGGACGCCGCGCCCCGCCGGCTGCTATTCGTGGCCAATGCCGCCTGGTTCTTCGTCTCGCATCGCCTGCCGCTTGCACGCGCCGCAATCGAGGCGGGCTACGACGTGCACCTGGCTTGCGACTTCGAAGAGCTCGCGGAGATAGGCGAGCTCAAGCGCAGCGGCGTCCACTTCCACCGCGTGCGGCTGGTGCGCGGCGGTCTCAATCCGCTCAGCGAACTGCGCACTTATCTTGAGCTGCGGGATGTCATCCGCGTGGTGTCCCCGGCGATCGTACACAACATCACCGCCAAGCCCATCATCTACGGTTCCGCGGCGGCGCGCGCGCTAGGCGTTCCGGGCGTCGTGAATGCGGTCTCGGGCTTCGGCTATGCCTACAGTTCCCCATCGGCGTCGCGCCGTCTCATGAGGCGCGCCCTGGCGAGCGCTTATGCCAGGGCATTCTCACCCCCCGGGGTGCGCATCATCGTCCAGAACGCCGATGATCGGGCCGAGGTAGCCCGGTTGTGTCCGCCGGCCACGCCGCGCATCGTCCTGGTCCCCGGCTCCGGAGTGGATCTCAAGGAGTTCCATCGGACGCCCGAGCCCGCGGGCACACCGATGGTGCTGCTCCCGGCGAGATTGCTGCGGGAAAAGGGCGTGCTGGAGTTCACGGCGGCCGCCGGAGAGCTGCGCCGCGCAGGGGCGGTGGCGCGGTTTGTGCTTGCCGGGCGGCTGGATCCCGCCAATCGGGGCGCCTTGAGTGCGACGCAGATCCAGCAGCTCTGCGCGAGCGAGGGCGTGGAGTGGATCGGGGACTGCAAGGATATGCCGAGGCTCCTGGCCGACAGCAGCATCGTCTGCCTTCCCTCCTACCGTGAGGGAATGCCGAAGGTACTGCTGGAGGCCTGTGCGGCGGGACGGCCCATCATCACCTCGGATACGCCCGGGTGTCGTGACGTCGTGCCCGAGGGTCGCAACGGGCTTCTCGTGCCTCCCCGGGACGCGCGACGACTGGCCTCTGCGATGCGTCAGTTGCTCGACGATGTACGGTTGCGTTCAACCATGGGTGCCGAGTCGCGGCGCTTGGCGGAGGCCCGGTTTGGCGTGGAGCAGGTGGTGCAAGCGCACCTGGGGATATACCGCGATCTTTCCGGACGCGCTTAGTGAATGGTCACTGAGCCTGACGGGTTGGCCGCGGTAGGTGCGTAGGTCATGGCGTGCTGGCCCGGGGAGATGGTGAAGGAGAGCACCGCGGGCTTGCAGGCGGGCCCCCCGTAAATGCAGGGCGTCAACGGAGCGTAGTAGACCTTCACGGTGTGCTTGCCGGGGAAGGGTGTCCCGATCAGTAACGGATACTGGTTCTGGCTCAGGTAGCCGGAGCCGCCGTCGACGACCCGCGTATAGATCTGGCTGGTTCCGGGTGGGAAAACCTGCACCACGCGGCCATATTGGTTGTGCTCGCCCTGGGAGCCGAGCACCTCCACCGTAAATGAGGATCCGTTGGGTGGCGTCTGGTTCAGGTAGTAATAGACGCCGCTCGGCGTTGGATAAATGACGTCGATGACGCCGTCATTGTCCCAGTCAGCCAGCGCCATTGCGCCGGAGCCGCCTGCCTTGCCGGCCAGGTCCCCGGCGGTCGCTTCGCTGAAGCCGCAGCCGTTGTTCTTGAAGACCACCGGTCCTTTGCTGTCGCCGCTGACCAGCACATCCTCGAAGCCGGAATTGTCCAGATCGTAAGCGTTGATTCCGGCGGAGTCCCCGGCGAGCGTGGTCGGACGATTCGTGGCAAAGATGGCCACGTTGCCGGTCACGGGCTTGCTGCACGAGGCGGTGGCGCTGGTGAGGGCTTGGGTGCGCTCGGT
The DNA here is from genome assembly GCA_018240525.1 of Pseudomonadota bacterium. GTDB lineage: Bacteria > Pseudomonadota > Gammaproteobacteria > Steroidobacterales > Steroidobacteraceae > 13-2-20CM-66-19. The sequence continues at coordinate 216,824 of JAFEFN010000013.1, read as the reverse complement.
GAACGTGGTGCCGTCGAATTCGAACAGGCGGGTGCCGTGTGCCGGGCCCCAATTCCAACGGAACAGCAGCAGATCAAGATGACCGTCATTGTTCCAGTCGATGAACTTGGCGCCCTCATCGACCACGTCTGCGTAATCCGGGATGACGTTGGCTGCATCCGGCGCCCACGGTGGCGCCGCCCTGAGCAGCGTCCGCGTCAGCCCGAGTGACTCTGCCATGTCCTTAAAGTGCGGGATGCCCTGGGCATCCACGCCCTGATTGATGAACAGGTGACCGCCGACGAAAAGATCGATCAGCCCATCCATGTTGAAGTCGACTGCCTGCACGCCCTCCGGCTGCATGCCATTCGGATCGGTGGTCGTCGCGGACAGGCCCGCCAGGGAGGAGTGCATGCTGACTCCGGCATCCACGGCGTGCTCGGTGAACTTGCCGGTACCGTCATTCAAGAGCAGGAAGCTCTGCTTCGCGTTATGCACGTTCGGCGGCGGTCCCGGCAGGTCGTACGTGCCGGGCTCCTGGGCGAGATCGTGCACGCTGTCCAGGTAGGTGTAAGTCGGCAGGAAGATGTCCACCGCACCGTCATTGTTGAAGTCCGCGACCACGATCGTCTCGGTGCGACCGCGATAACCGGTCACGTAGTCGGTCCCCGTGTACTGCGCCCCGAAGCTCGTGTCCTGCCGGTAGGTGTTGTCACCGTTGCCGAAGAACAGCATCGCCTGCGACTCGACATTGGTGGGGCTGTAGACGTCCGAAATGATGTCCGGTATGCCGTCGCCGTTGAAGTCGGCAACGCGGATGTCGTACGGTACGCGCGGCCATACGAAGATCGGGGAGATCCCCATGGTGTTGTAGTCGAGCACGCTGAGATTGCCCTTGCCGTCGTTGATCGTCCCGATCTGAGCGGGGGGGCTTCCGTACGCGATGGCGATCGTGCCGGCGAGCCCGACGAGCTTAGGGCGCGCTACGAATGCGAAGCTGGGCTGGGCCTCGATGGTCTTGGTGTCTGAGATGGGCTGCCCCGCGGCGCCGTTGCCGCCACCGCCGCAGCCGCTGAGTACCAATGCGCTGCCGATTACTGCGGCGATGCAAAACTGCCTGGAGTCCACCGATTGAAAGCCCTCGCAGGTGATGAAGTGTGCGCGAGTTAGCGACACTTAGGTGCGCCATTGCAAGCCCGAATGATAACGTGAAGACGACTCCTTCGGAAGGTTGTAACTATGTTTGCGGCAGCAGCCATCTGCGGAACTTTTCTGATGCGCCAGGGCCGGGCAGTGGACGCGTGTAGAACATATCGATGCCGCGGGTACTGATTACCGGGGCGACCGGCATGATCGGCCGTGCGCTGTGCGGCCGGTTGCAGCAGGATGGTTATATCTTGCGCGCAGCCCTGCGCACCGAAAAGCCACTCCCGCAAGGGGTCCTTGAGGCCGCACTCGTGGGCGACATTGCGCATTGCCCGGACTGGGATGCAGCGCTGGCGAGGGTGGATTTCGTGATCCATGCCGCGGCGAGAACCCATGTGTTCGAGTCGGCGCCGGACGAGGAACGCATCCGCAAGGTCAACGTCGAGGGCAGCGCGCGCCTGGCGACGGCCGCGGTGCGCGCCGGCGTGCGCCGATTCATCTACCTCAGCAGCATCAAAGTGAACGGCGAAGACAGTGGCGCCGGTACCTTCACCGCCGATGCCCCGCCGCACCCGCAGGATGCGTATGGTCGCTCCAAGCTCGAAGCAGAGCAGGCCGTTCGCCGTGCGGTCGCTGGCAGTGGCACGGAATTGGCGATCGTGAGGCCCCCGCTGGTTTACGGCCCCCACGTCCAGGCCAACTTTTTGAGGCTGATGCGCTGGGTCGACCGGGGAATGCCATTGCCGCTGGGCGCGATTCACAATCGGCGCAGTCTGCTCAGCGTTTGGAATCTGGCCGATCTGATCGCGTGCCTTCTTAGTCATCCGGCGGCCGCCGGCCGCGTGTGGCTGGCAGCCGATGCAGAGGATCTGTCCACGCCCGACCTGATCCGGCGCATCGCGGCTTCTTTGGGCAGGCGCCCACGGCTATTGCCCGTGCCCCCTGCGCTGCTGCGCCTCGGCGCGGCGCTAACTGGCCAGACCGGGCAGCTCGCCAGACTGTGCGGGTCCCTGACCGTGGACACATCACCTGCCCGCACGCTGCTCGGTTGGACTCCGCCGCTTGCGGTCGATCAGGGGCTCGCCAGAACGGCGGCCTGGTACCGCATACTCGAACCCGCATGAATAGGATCTGGCTGCTGCTTGCCCCCGCTGCCTTGCTGACCAGTGGGCTGCTGACCTATCTCATGCGCCGCTTCGCGCTGGCGCATGGCATTCTTGATCTGCCCAACGCGCGCAGCTCGCATACCACTGCCACCCCGCGAGGTGGCGGCCTGGCGATCGTCGCGACCACCACGCTCGCGCTGCTGGTGCTGGCCGTGCTCGGAATCGTTCCCCTGAATCTCTGCATGGCACTTCTGGTGGGCGGCGTGGCTGTTGCAGCCGTCGGCTTTCTCGACGATCGCCGCAGACTCGCGCCTCGCTGGCGCCTGGCGGTGCACACTTTCGCCGCAATGTGGGCGGTGGCGTGGGTCGGTGGGCTTGATGCAGTTCAGGTGGGCCAGAGCGTCGTACACCTGGGCTGGGTAGGGAAGGCCCTCGCCGTGTTGGGCGTCGTATGGGTCGTCAACCTCTTCAACTTCATGGATGGGATAGACGGCCTGGCTGCTGGTGAGGCGCTTTTCGTGGCCTGCGCTGGAGCGCTGCTGGCCGCGGGCGCCGGCAGTTCGGGTGTTGCCGCCGCAGCGTGGGTTTTCGCCTGGGCGTGCGCTGGCTTTCTGGTCTGGAACTGGCCGCCGGCGCGGATATTCCTGGGTGATGTCGGCAGCGGCTACCTCGGCTACGTCGTCATCGTACTGGCCCTGGCGGAATCTACGACCCGGCCCACGGCGATCTGGGAGTGGTTCATCCTCGGTAGCCTGTTTTTCGTCGATTCAACGCTCACTCTGCTGCGGCGCCTGTTCCGCGGCGAGCGTGTCTACGAGGCACACCGGCAACATGCATACCAGCGCCTGTCCCGTCGCTGGGGCAGCCATCTCAGGGTCACCTGCCTCGTTCTCGGCATCGGAGCGGCCTGGTTGCTGCCGTTGTCCCTTCTGGCGGCCAGATGGCCGCCTTTCGCCTTGAATGCTGTGCTGGCGGCAGCACTTCCCGTGTTGTTGGGTTGCGTGCTGTTAGGTGCCGGCCGCCGCCGCGACTAGGACTCGGTGTTTTCTGACACCGTTGTGTCAACGCATCCGCACTGTCGCCGTTTTGCGATAGCCACTAGGTAAATACCGATGTTCCCGCTGCGTTTACGTTAGGCGTAAGTTAGTGTAAGGACTGTCGGAATCGGGTAGGCGATGCCGTAGAATCGCGGAGGCGTGTGGCCAACTCGCATCGACCGATGGATGGCAGGCGGATGGTCCTTACGGAGAAGGTATGAGCGAAAAGAACACGGCCGCCCGACAGCCGTCGTCAGGGGGCCGATTCGCTGAGTACGTCCTCGGGCTGCCGCGCGAAACCAAGCGGTTGATCATGGCGGCCGCCGACGCGGTGGCGGTTCCAACAGCACTGTGGGTCGCACTGGTGCTGAAGTTCGACAGCTTCCATCCGCCCGCCGAGCACCTGGTCTACTTCCTCGTGGCGATCGCCTCGGCGCTGTTCTGCTTTTCGGTCTTCGGCCTGTACCGGACCGTCATTCGCTTTGTCGGGCCGAAGGCGATGTTGACCGTGTTGGCGGGCGTGAGTCTCTCGGTGCTCGTGCTCGCGGTGTTCGACCGCTTCATTGCGAGTCAGCAAATCCCGGTGTCGGCGTTTGTCATCTACGGTGCGCTCGCCCTACTGTATGTCGGAGGCAGCCGCTTTGCGGCCCGCTACCTCTTCCAGCGCTCGGGCGTGCGCGGCAGGGCGGTCACGCGCGTCGCGATCTACGGCGCCGGCACGGCGGGCGCACATATCTCGTCCGTGCTGCTGAGTGGACCTGACTATGAGCCGGTGGCCTTCATCGACGACAAGAAGGCGCTGCATGGCAGCAGCATCAACGGCGTGCGTGTCTACGGCTCCGACGTGCTTCCCAAGCTCGTGCGTCAGCAGCGCATCGACCGGGTGCTGCTGGCCATGCCTGCCACCACGCGGCGGCGTCGACGGGAGATACTGACGCAACTGGAGCCTCTGGGTGTGCGCGTACAGTCCCTGCCGAGCCTGCCCGACATCATTTCTGGGAGGTCGCAGATCAGCGAGCTGTGCGACGTCGAGGTCAGCGACCTGCTTGGGCGCGATCCGGTCCCGCCCAAGCCCAAGCTGTTTGGCTCGTGCATCCGGGCCAAGTCCGTGCTGGTGACCGGCGCGGGAGGCTCCATCGGCTCGGAGCTGTGCCGACAGATCATCCGGCTGGAGCCGAGCCGCCTGGTGCTGTTCGAGATGTCGGAGATCGCGCTCTACAATATCGAACGCGAGCTTGAGGACATCGCCGCCGCCGAACAGGTCAGCGTCGAGATCGTGCCGTTGCTCGGCAACGCGCACCATCGCCACCGCGTCCGCGAGGTGCTCTCCACATTCGCGGTTCAGACCGTGTATCACGCGGCCGCCTACAAGCACGTGCCGATCGTCGAATACAACGTCGTCGAGGGCATCCACAACAACGTCATCAGTACCTGGTATACGGCCGAGGCCGCGCTCGAGACCGGGGTCGAGACCTTCGTGCTGATTTCCACCGACAAGGCGGTCAACCCCGCCAACGTCATGGGCGCGACCAAGCGCCTCGCCGAACTGGTCCTGCAGGCCTTACAGGAACGCAGCACCCAGACGCGCTTCTGCATGGTGCGCTTCGGCAATGTGCTGGCATCCTCCGGCTCGGTGGTGCCGCTGTTCCAGGAGCAGATCCGGCGCGGCGGCCCGGTCACCGTGACCCATCCGGACGTCATCCGCTATTTCATGACCATTCCGGAGGCCGCGCAGCTGGTTATCCAGGCCGGCTCGATGGCCAAGGGGGGCGACGTGTTCGTGCTGGACATGGGTCGCCCGGTGCGCATCGACGATCTCGCACGGCGCATGGTGAGCCTCATGGGGCTGACAGTGCGCGATGCGCGCAACCCGGAGGGCGACATCGAGATCGAGTACACCGGGTTGCGCACGGCCGAGAAACTGTTCGAGGAACTGCTCATCGGCACCAACGTGACCGGGACCGATCATCCGATGATCATGCGTGCCATGGAGCACCGGCTGCCATGGGTCCGCATGGAGCAGGTGCTGAACGATCTTCTGGTCGCGCTCGCCAGCTTCGATTGCCACCGGGCACTGACACTGCTCGATGAGGCGGTCGCCGAGTACCATGCCGATATTGATGTGCGCGACTACGTCTGGCGCCGCAAGGCGGTGCTGCCCAACGCCCCCGCCGCCAAGGTGGCAGACTTCGCGGCCAAGAAACGGCTGCAGGACGCGGCGAAGCCCAGCCAAGGCCAGAATCCCAGCGTCTAACTCTTTGACGCGCAGCCCGTTTCTGACGCCGGCGCTTGAGGGACGGCTGCCCTTGCTTTAGGCTTTCGCCATTCTTCCTTTCAACTCAAGAACTTAACTCATGCGCGTGACTATCTTTGGCTCTGGCTACGTGGGCCTGGTGACCGGTGCCTGCCTTGCGGATGCCGGCAACCACGTGATCTGCGTGGACGTGGATGCGGCCAAGATCGAACGCCTGAGCCGCGGCGAGGTGCCCATCCACGAGCCGGGATTGGATGCGCTCATCAAGCGCAACGCGGAGGCGGGTCGCCTGGAGTTCACCACGGACGCGAAGAAGGCCGTCGAGCACGGGCTGTTCCAGCTGATCGCGGTCGGCACGCCCCCGGGGGAGGACGGCTCCGCGGACCTGCGCTACGTGCTGGCCGTGGCGCACACGATTGCAACCCATCTGAAGAGCTACTGCATCGTCATCACCAAGTCGACCGTCCCGGTCGGCACCGCGGACAAGGTGCGTGCCGAGCTGCAGCAGACCCTGGCCGCGCGCGGCGCCAAGGCGGAGTTCGACGTGGTTTCCAACCCCGAATTCCTCAAGGAAGGGGCCGCGATCAGCGATTTCATGAAGCCTGACCGCGTCGTCATCGGCACGGACAACCCGCGCACCACCGAACTGATGCGTGCGCTGTATGAGCCGTTCACGCGCAACCACGATCGCCTGATCGTCATGGACATTCGCTCCTCGGAACTCACCAAGTACGCGGCCAACGCGATGCTCGCCACGAAGATCAGCTTCATGAACGAGCTGGCCAACATTGCCGAGCGCGTCGGCGCGGATATAGAGAAGGTGCGCGTGGGCATCGGCTCTGACCCGCGCATCGGCTACAGCTTCATCTACCCGGGCACCGGCTACGGCGGCTCCTGCTTCCCCAAGGACGTGCAGGCGCTCATCCGCTCCTCGCACGAGGCCGGCCACGAGCCGCTGATCATGAACGCGGTCGAGGCGGTCAACGCCCGGCAGAAGCAGGTGCTCTTCCACAAGATGCAGCGGCACTTCATGGACGGCCTCAAGGGGCGCACGGTTGCGGTGTGGGGCCTGGCGTTCAAGCCCAATACCGATGACATGCGCGAGGCGCCGGCCGTGACGCTCATCGAGCTGCTGCTCAAGGCTGGTGCCACGGTGCACGCCTATGACCCGGTGGCGAGCGCCGAGGCGCAGCGTATCTTCGCGGGCCGCGCGGGGGTGACGCTTGCCAAGAGCGCCTACGAGGCCGCGGAAGGGGCGGATGCGCTGGCGATCGTCACCGAGTGGCAGGAATTCCGCAGTCCGGACTTCGAGCGCCTCAAACAGACTCTGAAGAATCCGGTCATCTTCGATGGCCGCAACCTGTACGACCCGGCGATGGCCGCGCGCTTCGGCCTGACCTACTACGCCATCGGCCGCGGGCGCCCGCTGCTGACCGACTGAGGCGCGCATGATCACCCCAGTGATACTTTCCGGCGGCGCAGGGACCAGGCTCTGGCCGTTGTCGCGCGAACTGTACCCGAAGCAGCTGCTGCCCCTGACCGGCGAGCGCACCATGCTGCAGCAGACCGTGCTGCGCCTGGATGGGCTTGCCACCGCTGCTCCCGTGGTCGTGTGCAACGATGCCCACCGCTTCCTGGTCGCCGAGCAGCTGCGCCAGCTGTCGATCGAACCGCGTGCGACGATCCTGGAGCCTTTCGGGCGCAACACTGCGCCGGCGATCGCGTTGGCCGCGCACGCGGCCCTCAAGGGGGTTGCCGGCCAGGACGGCGCCCTCGATCCGGTCCTGCTGGTGCTGCCGGCCGACCACGTCATCCGTGATATTCCGGCGTTCCACGCCGCGGTCCGCGCGGCATTGCCGGCAGCCCAGTCCGGCAAGCTCGCCACTTTCGGCATCGTCCCCCACGCCCCCGAGACCGGCTATGGCTACATCCAGCGCGGCGAGGCGCAGGACGGGGTATACCGCATCGCCCGGTTCGTCGAGAAGCCTGACCAGGAGCGCGCGCGCGAGTTCGTCGGCTCCGGCAAGTACTACTGGAATAGCGGCATGTTCCTGTTCCGGGCAAGCCGCTACCTGCAGGAACTGGCACGCCTGGCCCCCGAGATGGCCCGCATCTGCGAGGCAGCCTTCGCCGGCGCCAAGTCAGACCTGGATTTCACGCGCATCGATCCCAAGCTGTTCGAGTCCTGCCCGGCCGACTCCATCGACTATGCAGTGATGGAGAAGACCGCTGATGCGGTGGTCGTGCCCCTGAACGCCGGCTGGAGCGACGTCGGTTCCTGGTCCTCGCTGCACGAGGCCAGCGATGCGGACGCCCACGGCAACGTGACCCACGGGGATGTCATCAGCGAGGACACCCGCGACAGCTACCTGTATGCCGAGAGCCGCCTGGTGGCGGTCGTCGGTCTCGACAAGCACGTGGTGGTCGAGACGAAGGATGCCGTGCTGGTGGCTCCCAAGGCTCGCGTGCAGGACGTGAAGAAGCTGGTGATGCGCCTGAAGGAGCGGGGCCGCTACGAGCACTCGCTGCACCGCGAGGTATTCCGGCCGTGGGGCTCGTACGACAGCCTGGAGAATGGCCCGCGCTTCCAGGTCAAGCGCCTGAAGGTGAAGCCGGGTGCCACGCTGTCGTTGCAGATGCACCACCATCGCGCCGAGCACTGGGTGGTGGTCGCCGGGACCGCCCGCATCACGCGCGGCGACGAGGAGTTCCTGCTGGAGGAGAACCAGTCGACCTACATCCCGGTCGGGGTGCGCCACCGCATCGAGAATCCCGGAATGATTCCGCTGGAGATCATCGAGGTGCAGTCCGGCTCGTACCTGGGTGAGGACGACATCGTGCGCTTCGAGGACAAGTACGGCCGCAAGGGCACGACCAAGTAAGATCCCCTCCGGAATGACAAACCTCGACGCTTTCAAGGCCTACGACGTCCGCGGCCGCATCCCGGACGAGATCAACGAATCCCTGGCCTACGACATCGGTCGTGCTTACGCGGTGTTCATCAAGCCGCGCCGGGTCGCGGTCGGCTACGACATCCGCCTGTCCAGTCCCGCGCTGGCCGCGGCGCTCAAGCACGGCCTGACGGACCAGGGTGTCGAGGTGCTCGACATCGGCCTGTGCGGCACCGAGGGCAGCTATTTCGCCTGCTTCGCAGAAGCGCTGGACGGGGCGGCGATGGTGACGGCGAGCCACAACCCGCCCGATTACAACGGCATGAAGTTCGTGCGGGCAGGGTCGCGGCCGATCAGCGCTGACAATGGCCTCTTCGACATGCGCGAGCTCATCCGCGGCGGCCAGCTGCCCCCGCCGGTCGCCCGACGGGGCTCCGAGCGGCCATTGGACATCGGGGCCAAGTATCTTGCGCACCTGCTCAGCTACATCGGTCGCGAGCGCTTGCGGCCCCTGAAGGTGGTCGTGAACGCCGGCAACGGCGGGGCGGGCTTGATCGTCGACGCGCTCGAGCCGCACCTGCCGTTCGAGTTCATCAAGCTGAACCATGCGCCCGATGGCACCTTCCCGCACGGCGTCCCAAACCCGATGCTGGAGGAAAATCGCGCCGTGACCGCCGAGGCCGTGCGTCGCCACGGCGCGGATGTCGGGCTGGCCTGGGACGGGGACTACGACCGTTGCTTCTTCTTCGACGAGGCGGGGCGCTTCATCGAGGGCTACTACCTGGTTGGCCTGCTGGCCGAGGTGTTCCTCAAGCAGGAGCCGGGCGCGCGCATCGTGCACGACCCGCGCCTCACCTGGAATACGCTGGATATCGTGCAGCGCCATGGCGGCAGCGCGGTGCTGTGCAAGTCCGGACACGCCTTCATTAAGCACAAGATGCGCGAGGTCGATGCCGCCTACGGCGGGGAGATGAGCGCGCATCACTATTTCCGTCGCTTCGCCTACTGCGACAGCGGGATGATCCCGTGGCTCCTGGTACTGGCAACCCTGTCGGCGCGCGGGCAGCCCCTGTCCGCCCTGGTGGGCGAGCGCATGAAGCTCTTCCCCGCCAGTGGCGAGATCAACCGCAAGCTCACCACCGACGCCAAGTCGATCCTGGCGCGGGTCCGGGCGCGGTATGAATCGAGTGCCGAGTCGATCGATCTCACCGATGGTCTTTCGATGGAATTCGGGCAGTGGCGCTTCAACCTGCGCGGTTCCAACACCGAGCCGCTGGTGAGGCTGAACGTGGAGTCGCGCGGCGACGAGCCGCTCATGCAGGAAAAGACGGCGGAACTCCTGCGACTGATCGAGGGCTAGTCAGCCCAGGCGCCGGCGCAGGCTTTGTTCGGCGCGGCGCGCCGCATGCCCGTCCCATAGCTCCGGCCTTCGTCCCTTTGGCCATCGGCCTGACAGCGCCTCGGCGGCGGCTGCCGCAAGCTGCGCCGGCTTCAGGAGCCGGTTGGTGCCCTCGCTGACCGTAATGGGTCGCTCGGTGTTCTCGCGCAGGGTTGCGCACGGGATGCCGAGATAGGTGGTCTCCTCCTGGACGCCGCCCGAGTCGGTAATCGCAATAGCCGCGTGCATCACCAGGTTCATGAACTCGATGTACCCCAGGGGCTCCGTGGCCCGGATCCCCGCCGCGCTCGTGATGCGCTCCAGCAGGCCGAATTCGGCCAGGCGCTTGCGGGTGCGCGGGTGCACGGTGAAAACCACGGTCAGCTCCCGCGACAACTCCTCGATCGCGGCCACGAGCTCCTGCAGCTTGGACTGCTCGTCGACATTGGACGGACGGTGCAGGGTGACGATCGCGTAGGGTCCTGCCAGTCGCAGGGCGGCGCGCATGTCGGTCGCGGTGATCTTCGAGCGCAGCATCTCGAACGAGTCGAGCATGATGTTGCCGATGCAGTCGATCTTGTCGGCGGCCACCCCCTCGGCGAGGAGGTTCGCATCAGCGTCCCTGGACGGGGTCCAGAGCACATCGGCGATCGCGTCGGTCACCAGGCGGTTGATCTCCTCGGGCATGCGCCGGTCACGGCTGCGCAGACCGGCCTCCAGGTGCACTACGGGAATCCACAGCTTCGCGCCCACCATGGCGCAGGCGGCGGTCGCATTGACGTCCCCGACCACCACGATCGCGTCCGGGCGATCGGCCTGGCACACCGCCTCGTAGGCGATCATGGTGCGGCCGGTCTGCTCGGCGTGGCTGCCGCTGCCCACCTCGAGGTGGTGCGCCGGGGCAGGCAGCCCCAGGTCCCGGAAGAAGGCATCCGACATGTTCGCGTCGTAGTGCTGGCCGGTGTGCACCACCCGGGGACGGCACCAGGCCTGTGACTGCAGCACGTGATACAGCGGCGCGATCTTCATGAAGTTCGGCCGCGCGGCGGCGATCAGGTGGATGGCTTTGGGCGTCATTGGGCGTCTTTTTCCTCGGCCGGCATGGTGGCACGTGCGCAGAGTGAGATCCGCGACATGCTTGCGCAATGCACACCGCAGTACACTGCATAATGTCGCCAGCCTGAGGCCGGCGTGGACTCTATCTTGACGGGTTCATGTCTGCATGGGGAGACACTTCCCCTCCGGGTACGACGGCAGGTACCTTTCATTCTCAAATCACGACAGGGATACCCCATGGCGCTTTGGAAAGACTCGAACACCGGCACCAGCCCCGCCCCGGCCCCGACCCCGACCCCTGCGCCGCAGCGTGAGCCGGCCAGCGTGGCTTCGCTCAACCCGGATACCGCCCGTCGCCCGGCACCGGCTCCGGCCCCGGCCCCGGCGCCGCAGCGCGTCGAGGTGAAGGAATCCCATATCGCCTCGGATCTGACCATCGAAGGCAAGATCAGTGGCTCGGGCCACGTGCGCATCGCCGGCCGCTTCAAGGGCGACGTCCAGGTCGACGGCAACGTCACGCTGGACTCCGGCGCCAAGCTGGAGGGCCACGTCAAGGCGAGCGTCGTGGTGGTGAGCGGCGAGCTCATCGGCAACATCGAGAATGCCAAGCGCGTCGAGCTGCTGGAGACCGGCGTGATCAACGGTGACGTCAAGGCAGGCTCGCTCACCGTCGCTGCCGGTTCGCGCATGCGTGGCCAGGTCGAGTTCGGCTACGACGGCGAGGGTCGCGCCAGCAAGTCCGACAAGGGCTTCGGTAACGCATGAGCGTGGCCTCTCGCCCGGTAACCCCGGGCAAGACGCGCACCTGTCCGCACTGCAAGGCGGCGATCCTCGAGAGCCTGAGCATCTGCCCGGGCTGCATGCATCACCTGCGCTTCGACCAGGAGGCGGCGAAGCGTCAGGTGGCGGCCACCTCGGCGCTCAAGGTCGAGGGCGTCATCCGCCACCCGACGCAGCAGGAGCCCTGGGAGTACTACGTCGTCATCGCGGTCCGCAACGACCGCGGCGAGGAAGTGGCGCGCCAGGTGGTGAATGTCGGGGTGCTCACCGGCACCGAGAAGCGAACCTTCACCCTCTCCGTCGACGTGTTGCCTGCCCAGGGGGCCGGCGCGGGAATCGCGACCACCGGCAGCCGCGCCGCGCTGTCGAGCACCAGCGCCACCGGCAGCCGCCCGGCATTGCCGCCCCTGCAGCCGCCGAAGCGCTGAGAGCCCCGGCGTCAGCGGCCTAGAAGCGCAGCTCGGTCTGCACCAGGAACTGCACTTTCTGGATGCTCTGATCGCCGTCCAGCGGGAAGGCGAGGTCCACGTGGATGACGTTGCCGAGGCCGGAGCGCGCATTACCCAGGCGCAGGCCGAGACCCACGTCCTTCAGAAGGCCCAGGCTCGGCTGCGCCAGCGGCGCGGACCCCCAGGTCCGTCCCATGTCGAAGAAGATCGCGCCGCCGACGCGGAACAGCCGGAAGGGGTACCAGTCCGTGAAATAGCGCTGCTCGAGCGTGAGGAGGGCGCGGGCATCGCCTGACTGGTAGCGCAGCGGGTAGCCGCGCAGGCCGTTGTCGCCTCCCAGCAGGATCTGGTTGTCCCGGTCGAGCGACCAGCCCTTGGTCCCCGCCAGCGTTGAGAAGAACAGCCAGTTCTTGCTCTGCTCCTTGTAGTAGCGGGCCGAGAAGTCGGCGATGCCGTTGTGCAGCGTACCCTCCTCGATGCGGCCAGAGAAGTCGCCGTAGAGCAGCAGGGTGCTCGAGCCCCCGCTGTAGAAGCCCCGGGCGATCGATGACTGGATGATGATCGCGTTGCTGGTCGAACTCAGGGCGGTCGGCGCGTAGCCCAGGCGCAGCCCGGCGGTGAGTCCCGTCTGGAAATCCTCGGTGCGCGCGATCTGGTCGTGGTTCCAGAGCGTGAGGTACTGGTTCTGCACCACGTCGTACTCGATGAAGGGGTAGACGAACCGGCGGTCCTCGGGCAGGAGGATCGTGCTGCCGGACGCATCCGTGGCCGGGTCAAAGAGGTGATCGTCGTAGGTGGCGCCGACCGTCCAGCGCTGCACCCAGTTTCCCTGCAGGCCCCGGGACCAGCCGTAGTAACTCTGCAACAGCCGATGGTGGTCCTGGAACCGGTCTATCTCCTCACCCCGGTCGTAGATCGGGTCGATCTGGAGGCTGTCGAGCGCGGACACCGAGCCCGACCAGCGCGTGTCCAGGGCATAGAACGGCCGGGTCACCTCGAAGGCGCGCAGGTGCCCGTCGCTCAGATTCGCATAGTTGAGGTCGACATTGGTCCAGCCGTCGAAGGCGTGCGTGTCGCGCAGCTCGATGGAATCGCTCGTGCGGTCGACGTCCTTGGTGTGCGCAAAGTTGAGCGCCACCCCGGAGCCCAGCAAGTTGGCGTCCTCGAGCTTGATGCCGGTGGAGTTCTGGCCGCCGCTGCGCCCGAAGTTGATGCCCGGGTCGAGCGTCCAGACATCGCGGGTGGTGACCCTGAGGTTCACCTTGCCGTCCTTGTAACTGACGATGCGGATCCAGGCATCGTAGAAGTAGCTGTTGGCGCGCAGAATGCGCTCGGACTCCCTGATCAAGCGTGCGGAGTAGGGATCCCCGGGCTTGAACAACAGCTGCTTGCGCACCACGCGCGGGCGCGTGGTGACGTGCAGGCGGTCGGCCAGGCGGAACAGCGCGGTGTCGTCCTTCGGATCGTTGGTATTGAAGATGTCCTGGTTATCGATGATCACCTCGCCGATCACCGCGTGCTCGGCTTCCAGAGTCGCCTCCGATGGAACGCCTTCGGGCTCTCCCGGCGGCCCGTACTCGGGTCGCACCGTGGCGATGCCCTGCACCTCGCCGGCCCCTTCGGGCCCGACATTGCTGTCTTCGGCGGCCGTGCGCGCCACCAGCGGCGCATCGCCGGTCTCGATGGTCAAGGAATCAGCACCGGCCAGTCGCGCGCAGCAGCCGATCACGCACGCCAGGGCCGCGGCGTACGGTCGCGAGGGCTGCAGGGCTCGAAGGCGCATCAAGTGGTCGGGCCTGGCGGTCAGCACCCGGGGTCAGTGAGCAGGTCTGTACATACGGGCATATTGCGCGCCATCCTTGGGCCGGCCGGTGCGGCACGTAGCAGTTCCGGAAGCCCCGGAGCCGGCAGGAAAAGGCGCTTTTTCGGCGGGCAGCCGGGTTCCCTGCACCTGACATTAACATTCCCGGGAATCAGGAGTTATGACAACAAGAGGAACTGCGCGTTGGGCTGTCGGCATCGTCCTAGGCGCTTGGGGCCTGCTCACCGCCGCGCGCGGTGCCCCGGCCGCCATCGCCGAGACCCGGGATGAGGCGACGCTGCTGGTGTTTGCGGCTGCATCGCTCGCGGAGGCCCTGGACGAAGTCGACCGGGCGTTCACCGCGCAGAGCCACGTGCGGGTCAAGGCCTCGTACGCGGCCAGCTCGGTGCTCGCCAAGCAGATCGAGGCCGGGGCACCCGCGGACGTGTTCTTCTCCGCCGACCAGGACTGGCTGGATTACCTGGAGCGGCGCTCACTCATGACCGCCGGCACGCGTGCCGACGTACTCGGCAACGAGCTGGCGCTCATCGCACCCGCCGACAGTTCGTTGCAGCTGAAGATCGCGCCCGGATTCGCGCTCGCACCGGCCCTGGGGAAAGGCCGGCTCGCGGTGGCCGACCCGGACTCGGTACCCGCCGGGCGGTACGCGCGCGAGGCGCTGACGAAGCTCGGCGTCTGGGACGGGGTGCAGCCGCGGCTGGCGCGGGCCGAGAACGTACGTGCCGCGCTGGCCTTCGTGGCGCGCGGCGAGGTGCCGCTCGGTATCGTGTACCGGACCGATGCCAGGGCGGAAAAGCGCGTGCGCATCGTCGACGTCTTCCCCACCGGGACGCATACGCCGATCCTCTATGCCGCGGGCGCCACCGCGCATGCCCAGGCCGAGACGGCGCGCTATCTGAAGTTTCTCGACGGACCCGAAGCGCGCGCCATCTTCAGCCGCTTTGGCTTCGTGACGCGCCACGGTCCCGCCCACTGAGAGCGGGGGTGCCGCCGCTCGGCGGCGGCACCCCACCCTCCGGCCGGTCAGAAGTGGCCGTTCTGGAAGTCGGCGAAGGCCTGCTGGAGTTCCTCGCGCGTGTTCATGACGAACGGTCCGTACTTTGCGACCGGCTCCTTCAGCGGACGTCCGGCGACCAGGATCGCGCGCGCCGGGGCCGGCGAGGCGCCGCGCAGGCGGATCTGCACACCCTCGCTGAGCACGGCCAGCTGGTGCGTGCGCACCGGGCTGGTCTCCTCGCCGACGCTGACTTCGCCTTCGAACACGTAGAGGAAGGCTGCGTAGTCGGGCGGAAGCTCCTGGGTGAACTGCGCGCCCGGCGCCAGGGCGATGTCCAGGTACGTCGGGTCGGTCGCCGGCTGCAGGATCGGGCCGACGATGCCGGCCGTGCTGCCGGCGATCACCTTCACCGTGACGCCCGCGGCCGGGGTGGCCACCGGGATTCGCTCCGGCCCGAACTCCTGGTACTTCGGCGTCGTCATCTTGTCGCGCGCCGGCAGGTTCAGCCACAGCTGGAAGCCGCGCATGCGCCCCTCCTGCTGCTCGGGCATCTCCGAGTGCACCAGCCCACGCCCCGCGGTCATCCACTGCACGCTGCCAGGGACCAGCACGCCCTCGTTGCCGTGGTTGTCCTTGTGGCGCATGCGCCCGTCGAGCATGTAGGTCACGGTCTCGAAGCCGCGGTGCGGATGGTCCGGAAAGCCGGCGATGTAGTCCTCGGCGCGGTCGGTCCCGAACTCGTCCAGCATCAGGAACGGATCCAGGTCCGGCAGCTGTGGCTGGCCGATGACCCGGCGCAGCTTCACCCCGGCCCCGTCGGAAGTGGGCATGCCCTGGACCACGCGCCGCACCGCGCGGCTGGCAACACTTGCGCTACTCATTGAAAGCTCCTTACCAAAGTGACTAAGAAATTCCTGCCCGCCGCGACCGCGCTTGCTCAGGCGGCGAGCCGCACCGGCGCTGCGATGGCGGCCACCGCCTCGGCCAGCGCCAGCGCGCGGTGCTGTGGCGAGATCGACAGGCCCTGCGCACGCACGAAGCTGACATCCTCGATCCCGAGGAAGCCGAACAGGAAGCGCAGGTAGGACTCGGCGAACTCCCCGGTGCCCGGTGCATGCACGCCCCCGCGCGATACGGCGACGATGACCCGCTTGCCGCGCACCAGGCCCTCGGGGCCTGCGGCGCTGTAGCGGAACGTCTTGCCCGCCACCGCGATCCGGTCGATCCACGCCTTGAGCTGCGAGGGAATCGTGAAGTTGTAGATGGGGGCGCCGATGACGATTACATCGGCCGCCAGGAACTCCTCGAGCCTGTCAGCACTGCGCGCTGCCTCCGCCGGTTCGCGACCCGACAGCAGCGCGGCGGACAGGTGCTGCGGCTCCTCGGCCGCCAGGTCGCGGTATACGACGGTCGCACCCGGGTGCCTGGCCAGCTCGTTGGCGACGATCTCTCGGGTCAGCAGCCTGCTGGCGGACCCCTCACCCTGGATACTCGAGTCGATCTGAAGAACCTTCATGGCCTCTCTCCTGGATGGCTGAATTGCCGTGGGAGAGAAGGCTATTTCATGGGACAATAAATGATAATCTAGTATAAACAGGACATATCGTCCTGAATTTGGTAACTATAGACGGCCATGCAGCCGCTCGAAGGCTTCTATTACTTCACGCAGACCGTGGACCACGGCGGTTTTTCGGCGGCGGCCCGGGCGCTGGACATCCCCAAGTCGCGGCTGTCGCGGCACGTGGCCGCCCTGGAGGCGCAGCTGAACGTGCGGCTGGTGAACCGCTCGACCCGCCGTTTCGTGGTCACGCCGGTCGGGCGCGAGGTGTACCGGCATGCGGCCGCCATGCTGGCGGAGGCCGACGCAGCGCTCGAGGCGGTCGAGTTTGCACGAGCTGAACCGCGTGGCGCGCTGAAGGTGGCCTGCCCAGTCGCCCTGGCGCAGTCGGCGCTGGCCCCGCTGCTGCCGCAGTTCCTGGCGAAGTACCCCGCCGTGCGCCTCCAGCTCCAGGTCAGCAACCGACGCATCGACGTGCTGGCGGAGGGAGTGGACGTCGCCTTGCGCGTACGCACCCAGCCCACGGGCGAGGACGGACTGGTCATGCGCGTCTTCCAGCAGCTGGATGAGTACCTGGTGGCAAGTCCGGCGTACCTTGCGCGGGCTGGAGCGCCCGCCACCCCGGGCGAGCTCGCCCCCCACGAAAGCCTGGACTACGCCGAGGAGTTCGGGCGCCCGTGGGAACTGGTCGGCCCGGCGGGTGAGCGGGTGAGCGCGGCGCACACCCCACATCTGGTGTGCCACGACTTCGTCGTGCTGCGTGCGGCAGTGCTGGCCGGTCTGGGGATCGCGCGACTGCCCGAGAGCGTGGTGCGCGCGGACCTCGCAGCGAAGACGCTCGTCCGTGTCCTGCCGCTGTGGAACATCCCCCAGGGCGTCCTGCACGTGGTGTTTCCGAGCCGCCGCGGCCTGCTGCCGGCGGTCCGGGCATTCATCGATTTTCTCGCCGAGCGCCTGCCCGGGATGCTGTAGTCCTAGGCCAGAATCTGCGCCGACAGCGCTTGCACGACCGCCTCCGCGAGCGGCGCCTCGCACAGCAGCACGCACTTGGTGAGGGCGTCGGCCACCATCGCCTCGCCGGCACGCACGGCCGCATAGCGGCGCCCCGTACGGGAAGCGGGGTGACGGGCGTAGTAGCCGCGATGCTCGGGCGGCCGGTTCGTGGCATCCAGGTCACTCACCGCCAGTGCGGCATCGCACAGTTCGCAGGGGAGGTAGCTGCCGTCGGCGCGGCGCAGCAGCAGGGTCTGCGGCTGCGGGCCGTACACGCGCAGGTCACCGCCCGCATTGACGACCCCGGCGCTGCAGCCCGCTGCGCGCAATGCCTGCAGGGCTCGGTCGACCGCGTACCCCTTGGCGATGCCGCCGCAGTCGATGTGCAGGCTTGCACGGGGGCGTGCCCAGGGCTCTTCGCCGGCGGCGGACAGTTCCAGATCGCACAGGCGCCCCCGGCCCTCCGGCAGGCACGGGTCGAAGATGCCCTGGGAGAGGGCGAACAGGCGGTGCGCGAACGCGAGCACCTCCCACGTGGCCCTGTCGATGCGCACGCAAGTGCCGGCGGCTGCCTCGCGCACACGGGCCAGGTCGCTCCCCGCGCGCTGCGGGTGCATGCACTGCTCCACGGACCGGATGCAGCCGTAGGCCGCCTCCACCGCCTGGAGCGCGCCGGCGGCCGAGCCCCCGCTGGCCTCGATCGCCACCCAGGTGCCTAGGGCCGGGCGCAGGCGCCGCAGCGTCGCGCCCCCCTCGCCGCCGCCGGCGGGCCGCTCCCCGGGCCCCGCCGGCCCGGGTGGATCTTCGTGGGTCATGCCGGTATCCTAGAGCAATTAAGAATCATTCGCATTTGAGTGTGATCCGTGAGTCATCCTGGTCTCTCCGCGCTGGGGTTTGCAGCCACGGTGGCCGCCCTCGGGGCGGCGCCGGCGCAGGTGGTGGTCGCCTCGGACTATCTTTCCGTCGAGGGCGCGCAGCAGGCGCTCTTCCCGCAGGCCGATCGTTTCACCGAGGTCGCATTCGCCCTGAGCGCCCCGCAGAAGGAGAAACTTGCCGCGCTGGCCGGGGAGCAGCCGCCGCACCGCAGCCTGCGCGCGTTCCGCGCCCTGCGCGGGACGGAGACGCTCGGGTACCTGTTCATTGACGAGGTGGTCGGCAAGGAGGATTTCATCACCTATGCCGCTTCCATCGATGCGCAGGGCCGGCTCGGCACGCCCGAGATCATGAGCTACCGCGAAAGTCACGGCGGCGAGATCCGCAACGAGGCGTGGCGTCACCAGTTCGCCGGGCGCGACAGTCTCTCGCAGCTGCGCGTGCGGACCGACATCAAGAACATCGCCGGGGCCACGCTCTCCTGCTCGCACGTCACCCAGGGCGTGCGCTGGCTCATGGCTCTGTGGCAGGTGGCGCTCAAGGGCCCGCCGGCCTGAGCACTGGGATCTTGGTGAGCGACGTGCCATTCGGAACGCGCGCAGGCTCGCCGCCGGCGATGCCGCGCCGCCTGCGCGCCACGGTGCTGGGCGTGAGCGCGCTGCTCTGGCTGTCCGGCATCGCCTGGCTGGTGCTGCACCTGTGGTTCGAGCCCAGTGGCGAGTTCGGGCCCCTGCCGCATCCCTGGGAGGCCGGCCTCATGAAGGTCCACGGCATGGTGGCCGTCGCCGCGGTATTCCTGCTCGGATGGCTCGGCGCCGGCCATGTCTTCCAGCGGTGCCGGAGCGCGCGCAACCGGATTTCCGGCTGGGCGCTGGTCGGGTCTGCGGGTCTCCTGGTCTTCACCGGCTATGCGCTTTACTACTCGCTGGGAGCGGCGCACACCGGTTCGGCCTGGGTGCACGAGTGGCTGGGAGCGGCCACGATCTTCGTTGCTCTTGCGCACTGGCTGCGCATCCGGCGCCCCGAATAACGGCAGCTGCCTGCGCAGCGGGGATGCGAGTCTTCCGCGTGAGGCCGGCCCGCCTCACTCGTCCTCGTACTGCAGTGTTTCCTGCTCGAGTCCCCGGATGAATTCGCGGACTTCCGCGCGGGTGCACAGTTCCGCGTCGAGCAACGCCTGCAGCAGCGCCTCGAGGTGCACGCGCAGTCCGATCGCGAGCACCGCCACAGGGTAATGCTCGAGCGCGGCTACCGATTCCCCCAGTTCGTCCAGGCACTGCTCGAGGATGCCCTCGTCGCGCATTGCTTCGCTGAGTGACATTGCGATGTCTCCGGCTAAGTGGTGAGGCGGCGCAACATACCTGAGACCTGAGGCGTTCTGCGTACCTGCCGCCGCCGCTGCAGGCGTTTCTGCGCGAACGGGCAGGCAATGCCGATTCCGCCGCGTCCGTGGCCGACGGAGACTGCGCACCCCTTCGAATCCCTTGCGAGGAGTGCCTTATGATCACGATCACGAGAAGCGCCGCCGACGATGCGCGCGCGGCGCGGTGGGTGCGCGCCAGTTCCCGAATGCTCGCGCTCCTGATGCTCGGCACGCAGGTGGCGCTCGCCCAGGCGCAAGGTTCGCCCTTCATGACCGGAGCGACCTCCCTGCAGACCAATATCCTCGCATGGCTCACGCCCATCGCCGTCATCCTCGTCATGGGACTGGGGGCCATGGCGATGGCAAACCGCATGTCCTGGGGGTGGTGCCTCGCCGCGATCCTGGGGATCGCGATCGCCTTCGGCGCCCCGCAGATCGTCACCTGGGTCCGCGGCATGTTTGCGGTCTGAGCATGGGAACCCGGAACCAGGGCCTGGTCGCGGACGTGCTTTTCGTGGGCGCCACGCGCCCGCCCATGCGCTGGGGCGTCACGTATGCCGCGCTGCTGTGCAACTTGGTGTGCACGATGGAGGCGTTTCTCCTGACCCGCAATCTCCTTACCCTGCTCCTGTGCCTGCCGATCCACGGCACCTGCGCGCTCCTGTGCGCACGCGATCCGCGGTACTTCGACCTTCTGCTTCTGTGGGGCCGTACGCGCCTGCCCGCGCTGCTCACCACGCTCGAGTTGTGGCAGGCGAGCAGCTACAGCGCACTGTGTCTCGACCTGCCGGATTTTCGGGGACGACGGCGCGCGCGGGTCGGTCGCCTGGCCGGGTACGGCAGTGGGGTCGGCCCGTGAGGTTGCGCACGGACGGTGCCCTGCGCCGCGAGCGCGGCGCGTGCGAGCAGATTCCGTACAGTGCACACCTCTCCGCAGACGTGGTCCGCACCGTGAACGGCGACTACGTGCAGGCCCTGCGCCTGGGCGGGGCAAGCTTCGAGAGTGCGGACGACGCTCAGCTCAACAACTGGCACGAGCGCCTCAACGTGTTGTGGCGCAACCTCGCGGCACCCAACCTCGCGCTGTGGACGCACCTGATCCGGCGGCCGGTGTGCGCCGGGATTGCACCCGTCATCGGCACCGGTTTCGCAGCCGGTCTCTCACAGCGGTACGCGCAACGTCTCGCCGGCGAGCGCATGATGGCCAACGCGCTGTACCTTGCGCTGGTGTTCCGGCCGGCCGCGGGGATCGCAACGGGGCTGGCCGGCCGTGCGCTGGCCCGCGGTCGCCCCGCCGTGGGGGTCCACGAGCTGAACGATGCCCTGGATGCCTGCAGCAAGCTGTCGCAGACGGTCCGGGCCGCGCTGGAGCGGTACGACCCGGAGCCGCTCGGCATGTATCGCCGCGGCCGGACGTGGCATTCCTCGCTGCTGGAATACCTTGCGCTCCTGGCGAACGGTGAGCCAGGACCGGTGCCGGTGCCGACCTGCCCACTGAATGAAGCACTGGTGACGAGCAGGCTGCTCTTTGGCCGCGAGGCCATCGAGTACCGCGCGGCGGCGGGCACGCGCGTGGGGGCCATGATCGGCATCAAGGAATACGCCTCGCCGAGCGTGGTCGGGCTCTACAACCGGCTGCTGGCCGCCCCCTTCGCGCTCGTCCTCACGCAGTCGTTCGCCTTCATCTCGCGCAGTGCCGGTCAGGCACTGCTGCAGCGGCAGATCAACCGCATGGCCAATGCCGGTGACTTTGCCCGCTCGCAGGCAGCGCAGCTGGAGCAGGCGCTCGATGGTCTCGCTGGCGGCGAGTTTGCGATGGGCGACCATCACTTCTCCCTTCAGGTGCTCTGCGAGCCGGACGAGGCGGACGGTGAGGGCGCGAGCCCCCGGCGCCTGAAGCGCCTGAACGACTGCGTCGCCCTGGCGCGCAGCTACCTGGCCGACACGGGCATGACGGTCGCGCGCGAGGATCTCGCGCTGGAGGCGGCCTTCTGGGCGCAGCTACCGGGGAACTTCGCGCTGCGGCCCCGCAAGGCGCCGCTGACGTCGCGCAACTTTGCCGCCATGGCGGCATTTCACAACTACCCGCAGGGGCGGGCGCACGGGAACCATTGGGGCGACGCGCTGGCGCTGTTCCGCACGAACGCCCATTCGCCCTTCTACTTCTCGCTGCATGCCAGCGATCCGAGTGAGCCGGATGGCGGCAGTCGCAGGGACACCGGCCACACCTTTATCTGCGGGCCGACCGGTTCGGGCAAGACGGTGTTCATCGGATTCCTGATCACGCTGCTGACCAGGCACGCCGCGACGCAGGTGATCTTCGACAAGGACCGCGGGCTCGAGATCCTGGTGCGCGCCCTCGGCGGCGAATACTTTCCGCTGCGGCATGGGATGCCGACCGGTCTGAACCCACTGCAGCTGCCCGAGGCGCCGCACCACCTGGAGTTCCTCAAGGGCTGGCTGCGCCTGCTGGTGCGCCGGCCCGGGGCGGAGTTGACCACGCGGGAAACTGCGGACCTCGACCAGGCGCTGCACGGCACCCTGGCGCTCGAGCGCGGCGCGCGCAGGCTCTCGCGTCTGATCGACTTCCTTGACCCGACGGATCCGGAAGGCGTGCACGCGCGCCTGGAGCCCTGGTGCGATTCGGCCGGTGGTGACTATGCCTGGGTGTTCGACAACGTCCGCGACACCGTGACCGGGCGACTTGGTCAGTGCGGCGTCATCGGCTTTGACGTCACGGACTTTCTCAACCAGCAGTTCACGCGCGGGCCACTCACGTTCTACATGTTTCACATCGTGCGCCAGTTGCTGGATGGCCGTCGCCTGGTGTGCTGGATGGACGAGTTCTGGCGGATGCTGGACGACCCGGCCTTCGAGGGCTTTGCGAAGGATGGACCGAAGACCTGGCGCAAGCTCAACGGCGTGATGTGCCTGGCAACGCAGAGCGCCAGCGATGTCCTGGGAAGCTCCATCAGTCGCACGATCATCGAGCAGACCCCGACCAAGGTCTTCTTCCCCAATGCCGAGGCCGACGAGGGGGAGTACGTGCAGGGGCTCGGTCTGAGCGAGCGTGAGTTCCGCCTGGTGAAGCAGCAGCTGGAACCCGGTTCGCGCTCGTTTCTGCTCAAGCAGGGCCGGCACAGCGTCGTCTGCCAGCTCGACCTTGCCGGTTGCGACGGGCAGCTCTCGGTCATCTCCGGCCGCGCCGAGCACCTGGCGCGCATGCAGCGCATGCGCACCCGCTACGGCGAGACGCCCGAGGCCTGGCTGCCGGCATTCATGGATCCGACCGTCGATTGAGTCGCACCACAAGAGAGGAGCCTGACCATGCGCGCGCACAGAATCTGGCCACTTTTCGTGTTTCCGGTACTGCTACAGGCCGCGGGCGTTGCACGTGCCCAGTTCGCGGTGATCGACGTGGCCTCGGTGACACAGTTGGTCTCGCAGCTGCAGACCCTCGAGCAGCAGCTCGCCACGGCGCGCGGCGAGCTTGCGCAGGCGCAGGCGCAGTACCGGGCGGTCACCGGGCCGCGGGGGATGGAACAACTGCTCGCCGGAACGGATCGCAACTACCTGCCGGCGGATTGGGCGGCGCTGACGGCACTGCCCGCAAGCGGAGCGTACCCGGACCTGGCAGCAGTGGTGAAAGATGCCTACCGGGCGGAGAGCGTGCTCAGCGCTCAGCGCCTGGCGACGCTGCCCGCAGCGACCGCCGCCCAGATGGACACGCAACGCCAGAACGCCGCGCTGCTGCAGGGCCTTTCCCGCATGTCGCTGGCGAATTCCAGCGGTCGCTTCGCGGCTCTGCAACAGCTGGTCGCGACCCTCGGGCGGGCCGGCGATGAGAAGGCTTCCCTCGACCTTGCCGCTCGCATCGCCGCCGAGAACGCCATGCTGCAGAACGAACACACCAAGGTGCAGGTCCTCTTCCAAGGACTGCAGGCCGATCAGTGGGCGGCTACCCAGCATGCGCACGAGCTGGCGCTCGCCGGCCACGGCCAGTTCGCCGACCGGTTCCAGCCCCAGCCCTAGGCGGTGCCGGCATGGGATTCTTCGGCACGTTCTGGTCCTGGCTGGGTGCGCAACTGACCGGCTACATCGGCACCAATACGGCACTGGTGGCCGGTGCGCTGGAGCCGGTCATCGTCACGCTCGCGACGATCTACGTCATGGTCTGGGGGTATCTGCAGCTGACGGGCCGTATCGAGGAGCCGCTGGCGGCCGGACTGCGCCGGCTGGCGACGCTGGCGATCGTGCTCGGCGGTGCGCTGCATCTGTGGCTGTACAACAGCCTCATCGTGGACACCTTCTATCGCGCGCCCGCCCAGCTGGCCGCGGCGATCGTCGGTGCGGGCGATCCGGTGAACACGCTGGATGCCATCTGGGCGCGCGGCGGGACTGTCGCCGGGTACCTGTGGAACAACGGCGGCGTGTTCAGCGGCGACTTTGGCTACTACGTTGCCGGAGCGGTGGTGTGGGTGCTGATGGGCCTGTTGTGTGTCTACACGATGTTCCTGATCGCGCTCTCCAGCATTGCCCTTGCGGTACTTCTTGCGCTCGGGCCGCTGTTCCTGGCGCTCTTGTTATTCGATGGCACGCGGCGGCTCTTCGAGGCGTGGCTGGCACAGCTGGCCAACTACGCTTTCATCACCATCCTGACCGTGCTGGTGGCGGCCCTGCTGCTGCAGGTGGTGGAGTCCTATGCCTCGCAAACCGCAGCGCGTGGCGCTGCCATCGTCACGGTCGATGCGCTGGACATGGTGCTCATGAGCGTCCTCGTATTCCTGCTGATGCGGCAGGTCATGCCGATCGCGGCGGCGCTGGCCGGCGGCGTTGCGCTCTCGAGCTACGGTGTCGTCAGCGGCGCGGTGAGCTGGGGCCTGCGACAGGGTGCGCGCGCCGGCCGTGTCACCGCGGGCGCTGGTGTCGCCGCACTGACCGCGCCCCCTTCGCCAGCGGGCACGCGGATCACTCTCCAAGAGGCCGCCTGGCGGACCCCCTGACCCAAGAGGACACGACGATGTCACCACCCGTGCGTGTGCTGCTGGTCCTGATGCTGCTGGCCGTCACGAGCTGCTCGACACCGCAACCGCGCCGCTGTTCCGGCGCCCTCGAGCCAATCAATGCTCCCGAACAGCCGGAGCGCAGGACCCGGGAAGCCCATGAACACTGACTCGCTCGATGGATATTTCCGCGAAGCGGCCAGCTGGGACGAGAATCGCCGCGAGATGCAGCGCCGCAGCGAGCGCCGGGCCTGGCAGGTGGCTGCGGCCGGCTGGCTGTCTGCCATGGCGGCGAGCGCGGCGCTCGCGATGCTGATGCCGCTCAAGCGCGTGGATCCCTTCGTGGTGCGCGTCGACAGCTCGACCGGAATCGTCGATGTCGTGCCTGCCTACAAGGGCGGCGCGGTCCTGGAGCAGGCCGTGACGCGCTACTTCCTGAGTCACTACGTTGCCACTTGCGAGCGCTTCAACTACGCCACCGCAGAAAGTGACTACGAGGAGTGCGGTGCATTCCACTCCGTGCAGCGCAACCAGGCGTGGTTTGCACTCTGGAATTCCAGCAATCCCGCCTCCCCCCTCAACCTTCACAAGGACGGCAGCAGCGTGCGCGTGCAAGTCGAGTCGGTGAGCTTCTTCGAGCGCGCCAGTGGCGCAGACGACCTTGCGCAGGTGCGCTATCTGAAAGTGGAGAGCCACGCCAATGGTACGGCGGAGCGCGTGACGCACTGGATCTCGACGATCCAATACGCCTATGGGGCGCCGTCACAGGATCCACGCGTGCGTCGCTGGAACCCGCTGGGGTTCAGGATCCTGGAACTGACGGCGGAACCGGAAGTCATTGCGCCGCCGCCGCAAAGCCCGGCGAAGGAGTGAGAACGTGATCGGCGATCATGGCCTGGCGGCCGTGCTTCTCGCGTTCTCCGGGCTCTGCGCAGCGCAGTGCATGTCGAGCGCCTCGGCCGCGGGTGCCACGGACAGCCGCATCCGCACGGTGGTTTATGCGCCGGACGAGGTGTACCGGCTGCGTGGCTATGCCGGCTACCAGGTGGATCTCGAGTTCGAGGTTGGCGAGGCCTTCCTGGGCCTGGGGGCCGGCGATGTCGAGAGCCTCACCTTCGGTGCCCAGGCGAATCATCTTTTTCTCAAGCCCCGCGCCTCCGGCATCGCCACGAACCTCACCGTCATCACGGACCGCCGCACCTACCATTTCGACTACCAGGCAAGTGACCGGCGGCCGGACCCCGCCCTTGGCGACGTCGTCTATGTCCTGCGCTTCGTGTACGCGCCGTCCCCGCAGGCGGAGCCGGCCGCAGCGCTCGAGGGTGGTTTCGTCCAGGCAGTCGCCGCGCGGCCCCACAACCTGCAGTACGGCTACCGCGGCAGCAGCGCACTGAAGCCGATCGCAGCCTGGGACGACGGGGTCCAGACCCACCTGTCCTTCGGCAGCCGGCAGGAGTTGCCTGCCATCTTCGTTCGCAACGAAGACCAGAGCGAGTCTCTGGTGAATTTCACGGTCGAAGCCGATGAAGTGGTCGTGCACCGGGTCGTGCGCGAGCTGCAGGTGCGCCGCGGGGCGCTGGCCGGCTGCATCGTCAACGAGGCCTTCGGCGGAGGAGGGGAACGGCTGCCATCCGGAACCATCGCGCCGGGCATCGAACGCGATCCGCGGGTCAGGCCATGAGGTTGCTGTCTGCATGGATCCGGAGACGGCCGGCGCAGCCGCAAGCGCACGTCAGCCCCGGGACCGTGGCCGGCGAGCGGGCGGCGGCCCTGGTGGCCGCAGCGCACGGCATGCAGTCGCGCGCCAGCAGCGTGCTGGCGGCCGGACTCATGATCGTATTGGGCGGTGGGGCGCTGAGCTGGTATTACGCGCATGCGCTGAGCCGTCCGGCGCGGGCACGGCAGGCCGCGCAGGCGAGCCTCGCCAGCCGCGCCCAGGGCGAGATGCCCTTGCCGGCACTCGGTCCGATCGAGCAGCCCGTCATGCAGGCTCAGCGTGTCGCCCCGCCACCGCCCGTGAGTGACTTGCCGCTCTCCCTGGCTCCCGGCGGAGCCGTCCCCATGAGCGGGGAGGGCCAACCCGCCGCGAAGACTCCGGCGGAACTGGCGCTGGAGCGGCGACTTTCGGGGGCCGTATTTGCACCGGGCGCTCCGGCCCACCCCGCGGACGTTGCCGGGCCCCTCGCGCGCCCCGAGCCGGCGATGGGCGGGGGCCGCGAAGGAGCTGGCGGCGCTTCCGCCATGACGGCCCTGCTCGAGCCGACGGCTACCGCCTCCGTGTCGGCGCAGCGACTTGCCAATCCGCGCTTCCTGCTTCCCAAGGGCGCCTTCATCGACTGCACCCTCGAGACGGCGATCGATTCGACGCTGCCGGGCATGACGACCTGCGTGACCGCCGCGGACATCTTCGGCACCGACGGACGTGTCGTGCTGCTCGAGCGTGGGACCAAGCTCGTGGGAGAGACCCGCGGGCAGGTGCAGCAGGGCCAGGCGCGTCTGTTCGTGCTGTGGACCCAGGCGCGCACCCCGGGCGGTGTCGTCGTGCCGCTGGATTCTCCCGGAACCGACGAGCTGGGCCGCTCCGGACTGCCAGGCGAAGTCGACCGGCATTTCTGGCAGCGCTTCGGCGCCGGCATCCTCATCTCGCTGATCAACGGGGGTGTGCAGGCTGCGGTCCAGGCGGTGAGCCCGGCCGGGGGCACGGTGGTCTACGCCCCGTCGGCGTCCCAGGATGTGGCCACCGAGGTCTTCAAGGACACCCTGCGCATTCCGCCGACCATCACGAAGCGCAATGGCGATCGCATCCAGGTCCTGGTTGCACGGGACGTCGATTTCCGGTCCGTCTATGAACTGCATGCCGCGGTCAGGCCCTGAGGCGGCCGGTAGCGCCGGCCGCGACGGGGAGTCGAGCGCGCTCGAGCTCACGATGCGTGCGCTGCGACCGCTGCTGGCGGACCCGGAGGTAACGGAGCTGTGCATCAACCGGCCGCGGGAGGTCTTCATCGAGAGCCGCGGGGGATGGCGTTGCCAGGCACTGCCCTGCGCGGACTTCGACTGGTGCCGCCGCCTGGCCAAGCTGATCGCCAACGTGACGCGCCAACGGGTCGACGAGTCATCGCCGCTGCTGTCGGCTGCGCTTCCTTCCGGCGAGCGGGTCCAGATCGTACTGCCGCCGGCCACGACCCGCGGATGCGTGGCGATCACGATCCGCCGTCCCGCCGACAGCGTCTGGTCCATCGAGGAGCTGTCGCAGCAAGGCGCCTTTGCCCAGCTGCGTGAACCGGCCGATGCGAGGGCCGGCGACGACCGCGAATTGCTGCGGCTGCAGGCGCGCGGAGACTACGCCGCCTTCATGCGGGTCGCGGTACTAGCGCGGAAGAACATCATCGTTTCCGGTCCGACCGGCTCAGGCAAGACCACCTGGACCAAGAGCCTCATCCGCGAGATTCCGGCCTCGGAACGGCTGATCACCATCGAGGACGCGCGCGAGCTGGTGCTGGATGCCCATCCGAACCACGTGCGCCTGTTCTACAGCAAGGACGACCAGGGCCAGGCGCGGGTCACACCGAAGCAGCTGCTGGAGTGCTGCCTGCGGATGCGCCCGGACCGCATTCTCCTGGCCGAACTTCGCGCCGAGGAAGCATTCGACTACCTGCGCAACGTGAACTCCGGTCACCCCGGCTCGATCACGAGCGTGCATGCCAGCAGCGCCGCGCTGGCGTTCGAGCAACTGACGCTCCTGGTCAGACAGAGCAGTGCGGGCTCGGGACTGGCGCGGCGCGATATCAAGAGCCTGTTGCATCTGCTGGTGGACGTCGTCATTCAGTGTTCGGTGCAGGGGCATCGCCGCATCGTCAGCGAGGTGTGGTTCGACCCGTCGCGCCGGCGGTCGCGCGGTCGGCCCGCCAGCCGGAGCAACAGCGATGGCACTTGAATCGCTGCTGCATGGCTGGCCCGGGCTGTTCGGCGCGTACGCGGCGGTTCAGGCGCCGATGGTGGCGGGCCTGCTGCGCGCCCGCGCGCCGATGGTGCGGGCACTGGGTTCCCCGCTGATCGCCGCGCCGCTGACCGTGCTGACGGGCGCGGGCATTGCCGGAGCCGAGGCCTTGCTGCACGTGGGCGCCACGCTGGCGTCGACGCAACTCGCCCTCGGCACCGCGGTCAGTGCCGCCGTCGGTTATGCCGCCGGCCGCGCGCTGGGTCGCACCGTGCGGCACGCCCCGGTGCACCAGCGCGGAGCGCTGGTGGTGGAGGAGGCACCGGCACCCGTGCGTCCCCGGCGCACCGAAGGGCGGCGTGCCGTGCACGAGCAGGTGAGCATCGCCGGAATCCGCCTGTCGGCGGAGGACGAGGTCAAGCACTTCAAGTTCATCGGCACGACCGGCACGGGCAAGAGCACCGCCATCCACGAGCTGCTCGAGACGGCGCTGCGACGCGGCGACCGCGCCGTCATCGCAGACCCGGACGGCGGCTACCTGAGGCGCTTCTACCGCCGGGAGCGCGGCGATGTGATCCTCAACCCCTTCGAGCCAGCCTCGGCCCGCTGGGACGTGTTCGGCGAGATCAATGACGATTACGACGTCGAGCAGCTGGCCCGCTCGCTGATCCCGGACCACGAGGGCTCTGACCGCAGCTGGCGCGGCTACGCGCGCACTTTCTTCAGCGCCGTCACCGCGCAAGCGCATGCCGCCGGCAGCCGCGACGTGCGCGAACTCTATCGCCTGCTCGTGGTTGCCGGCACCCCGGAGCTCAGGACCCTCGTGGGTGGCACCCCGGCCCAGCCTTTCCTCGAGGAGCACAACGGCCGAATGTTCGATTCGATTCGCTCGGTCACGGCGTCCGCGGTCGGGGCCCTGGACTATGTCTCGCGGCAGACGAGCACGCCGCTGTCGGTGCGCCAGTGGGTGGCGGACCAGGACCGGCACGGGGTGCTGTTCATTCCCTACCGCGCCGGTCAGGTCGCTGCACTGCGCTCGACCATCTCCGCCTGGATGCGCCTGGCAATCTTCGAGGCCCTGCAAAAGGAAGAGGGCGACCAGCGGCTGTGGTTCGTTGTGGATGAGCTGGATGCGCTCGGCCAGATCGATGGGCTGAAGGACGCACTGGCGCGTCTGCGCAAGTTCGGCGGTCGCTGCGTGCTGGGCTTCCAGTCAGCTGCGCAGGTCTCTTCCACATACGGTCAGGGGGAAGCCAACACCCTGGTCGAGAACTGCGGAAATACTCTGGTCCTTCGCTGCTCGGGTAGCGAGCACGGCGGGACCTCGCAGTTCGCCTCGCGGCTGATCGGGGAACGCGAGGTCCTGCGCACCAGCGTGTCCCGCTCGCGGCATGCCACGCAGATGCTGTCCTCGGTCACCCGGGCCGAGCACATCGGGATCGAATCGGCGGTGATGCCCGCGCAGATCGAACAGCTCCCGGACCTTTCCGGCTACCTGAAGATCGCCTCGCGCCCGTACTGGCAGCGGGTCCGGTTGCAGCCGCGAGCGGCGGCGCGCGAAGAGGATCGGCAGCTCGGGCGCGTGGCGTCCCTGTCGGTGCCAGCGGCATCCCCGGCCAGCGCCGCCCAAGGCCTGGACACCGGGCTGTCGTGAGACGGCCGTGGAAGAGTCGCAGCTGAAGATCGGCCTGCTCATGGAGGCCGCGGAAGCGCACCAGGCGACCGCACTCGCGGCGATCGAGTCGCTGCGCGAGCAGTGCACCGGGCTGGATGCGGTCGTGCGGGAGGAGATCCGCGCGACCCTTCTCGAGGAGCTCGCCGCGCTGCATCGGAACAGCCAGCTGGCCGCCGAGAGCCTGCGCGCGCTCGCGCACCGCGCAAACCGCCGCTTCCTGGCCCTCGGCCTCGTGCTCATGACGCTTGCCTGCGCGACCCCCGTGGCGCTGTCGTGGTGGCTTCTGCCCACCCCGGCCGAGCTCGCGGCGCTGCATGCCAGGAGCGAGCTGATGGGCGCCAACGTGGCACGTCTGCGCGCGGCGGGCGGCGCGGCGGATCTGAGGCGGTGCGGAACGGCCCAGCGCCTGTGCGCCCGCATCGACCGCTCCGCTCCCCCCTATGGGGAAGCGGCGGACTACCGCGTGCTCCAGGGCTACTGAGGTGGCATCCCCCGTTGTCGCCGCACTGCTGCGGCCGGCGGCCGCCGCGTGGGCCTGCGCCGTCGTGGCCTGCCTGGTCGCTGCGTGTCGACTACGGCAGAACGAGGACGTGCACAAGCGCGGCACGCGCATCCTTCCCCGGCGCCGGTGGTGGGCGGGCTCCGGTCCCGGCGCCCCGGGCGGCCTGCAGCTGGCGGGGGTACCGATCGAGCCGCTCGAGGAGACCAAGCACTTCAAGCTGATCGGCACCACCGGGACCGGAAAGTCGACTGCGATCGCGACGCTCCTGGAAGGGGCCCTGCGGCGGGGAGATCGTGCCGTGATCGCCGATCCGGACGGCGGCTACCGCGCGATCTTCTACGACCGCCACCGCGGCGATGTCATCCTCAATCCCTTCGATGCCGCCTCCGCGCGGTGGGACCCATTTGCCGAGGTCGACTCGCCGTGGGACATCGAGCAGCTGGCCTCCGGGCTCATCCCGCCCAGCGAGGATCCTTCCGGGCGCGAGTGGCGCGGCTACGCACGCACCTTTCTCGCGGCTGTTCTGCGCGGCAGCTGGACCCGCGGCTGCGTCGATGTGGCGCGCCTGTGGCACTTGCTGGCGGTGGCCCCCGCCGCGGAGTTGCGGCCGTTGGTGTCAGGCTCCCCAGCGCAGCCTTTTCTCGATCCCGAGAACGCGCGCATGTTCGGGTCCATCCGCTCGGTGGCCGCCTCCGCCGCGGCCTCACTGGAGTTCGTGGCCGCGCAGCGCGCCCGCGCGTTCTCGGTGCGCCAGTGGGTCCGCGCGGGGCAGGGCGTCCTGTTCCTGCCCTACGCGGCCGCGCAGATCGCGGCACTGCGCTCGATCATCGCCCTGTGGCTGCGGCTCGCAATCTTCGAGGCCCTGAGCCGGCCGGGCGAGGACCGGCGGCTCTGGTTCATCGTGGATGAGCTCGACGCGCTCGGTGCGATCGACGGGCTGAAGGATGCCCTGGCGCGCCTGCGCAAGTTCGGCGGCCGCTGCGTGCTCGGCTTTCAGTCGCTCGCCCAGGTCTCGGCCACCTATGGCAGCGCGGAAGCGCAGACGCTCCTGGAGAATTGCGCGACCACCCTGATCCTGCGCTGTTCGGGCAGCGAACACGGTGGAACTTCGCAGTTCGCCTCGCGCCTGATCGGCGAGCGCGAGGTCATCCGCCGCCAGAGATCGCGCGGGCGCGATCGCGGCAGCCCGTTCACCGGCGGTGCGCGGCGTTCCACCAGCATCAGCGAGACGCGGGTCATCGAAGCGGCGGTGCTCGCCGCCGAGATCGAGCAGCTGCCCGACCTGAGCGGTTATCTCAAGACCGCCGGTTCACCCGCGTGGCGGCGGGTGCGCATCGCGCGCCGGAGCTAGGCGGTGGCGCTGTTCTACCTGCAGATCAGCTCGGTGGGCCGCGGTGCCGGTCGCAGCGCCACCCAGGCGGCGGCCTATCGCGCAGGCGAGCGCGTGCGCGACGAGCGCACCGGGCAGCTGTACAACTTCACCCGGCGGCGTGATGTCCTGCACACCGAGATCATGGTGCCGGAACGGTTCGCCGCGCAGCCGCTGGAGTGGGCGCGCAGTCGCGAGCGGCTCTGGAACACGGCCGAGCACGCCGAGAAGCGCCATAACTCGCTGGTCGCGCGTGAGTTCCAGGTGGTGCTGCCATTCGAACTGCAGGCGCCGCAGCGCCTCGCACTGGCACGGGCGTTCACGCGCGAGATCACCGAGCGCTACGGGGTGGTGGCAGACCTCTCGATCCACGAGCCGCGTGCCGGCGGCGACCCGCGCAACTTCCACGCCCATATCCTGACGACCACGCGTGCGGTCGCCCCGGCAGGCCTGGGCGCGAAGTCCGGGCTGGACATGCGCCCGCTCGAGCGCCGGCGCCATGGCTTGCCGGATCACAGGCAGGAATACGTCAACGTCAGGGAGCGCTGGGCACAAATGACCAACGATGCCCTGCGCGAGGCCGGTATCGAGGCGCGCGTCGACCATCGCAGCCTCGCCGCCCAGGGCATCGACCGCGAGCCGCAGCCGCGGATCCCGATTGCGCACCTGAAGATGGAGAGCCGCGGGGAGCGCAGCGAGCTGGCCGAGCGCCTGCGTGCGCAATACCGGGAGCGCGCCGAGCGACGCCGCGAGCGCTCGCAGGGGGCCAGGGTGGCCGCCGCGGGCGAAGCGAGCCATGGCCGGGGCGAGCACGGGGCCCAAGCCGGTGTCGATCTGGCGGAAGTGCGCCGGCAGGCGCGCACGGCCTGGCTGGCGCTGCGCGAGGCGGCACGTGCGCCACAGGAGCAGGCGAGGACACACGAGATGAGCGGCGAACCCCAGGTTCCCGAGAATGACCTTTCCGGCTAGGCGCCGCGGGCGCGGTACCAGAGGATCCCGGCCGCATCCGTGCTGCGCTCGGCAAGGCCACGCCCGACCAGGCAGTTCAGGTGTGCCACGCTCTCGCCGGTGGCCATGCCGAGCATGTCCAGGCCGATCGTGCGCCGGAACAGCACGCTGAACACGTCCACCGCCCTTTTGGGGGTGGCGAGCTCCTCGAGCACCCGCTCGAGGCGCCGTTCATGGCCCTCGGCCAGGTCGTCCAGCCGCGCGTGCAGGCCGCGGAAGGGCTCGTTGTGCGAGGGCAGCACGAGGACATCGTCTGGGATCTGGCGCTTGAGCGCGGCCAGCGACTCGAGCCACTCGGTCAGGGGATCGGCGTCCGGCTCGGTTGGGAACACCGAGACGTTGGAGGTGATGCGGGGCAGCACCTGGTCACCGGAGATCAGCAGCTTGAGCTCCGGACAGTAGAGGCACAGGTGCTCCGGGGAATGGCCACGTCCGATCACCGCACGCCAGAGATGCTTGCCGATGCGCACCGGCTCACCTTCGACGACGCGCCGGTAACTGTCCGGAAGGGCGTGCACGGCCTTGCCGAAGCCGCCAAACCGGGCCTTGTAGTGCTCCAGGGCCGCATCGTCCCAGCCGGCGGCGCGGTAGAAGCGCACCCCGTCCGCGGGTGCCTCGCGACCGGTGTCGGCGACCAGCATGCGACAGGTGACGTACTCGAGGCGCGTCGTCCACAGTCGCACGCCATGCGCGCGCGTGAGCCAGCCGGCCATGCCGATGTGATCCGGATGCATGTGCGTGCACAGCACCCGCCGCACCGGTTTGCGCCTCAGCGGCCCCGCCAGCGCTGTCTGCCAGTCCGAGGCCGTCTCTGCGGTCTGCATGCCGGTATCGACCAGTGTCCAGCCGTCGTCATCGGCGAGAGCCCACAGGTTGATGTGGTTCAGTCCCGCCATGGGCAGGCGCATCCGCAGCCAGTACACCCCGGGCACTACTTCACAGGCATCGCCCGGTCCGGGCGATGCGGTGAACGGGTAAGTCAGTGCGATGGCCGGTTCGCTCATATATCCAAATGTAAGTGGTCAGGGTCCACGCTCGCCACAGCACTTTAGCAAGCGCTGCGTGGTTGGATTCACTTTGCGGGCGTGGATGCTTACACTGAGCGCCCGATCAACTGCGGGGCGGCCGCGCGGTACTCCTTAAGCGCTGCGCCTGCCCCATCCGCGCGTGCGATCCGCCCTGCGACCGTCTTGCCGGCCTTGCCAGGAACGGCCGCCGGGAGCGCGTGATCGATGAGGAGAGTTTGTCGTATGGGTCTGGCGAGAGTAATGCCGGCGGCGTGCGCGCTGTTGATCGCAGGCCTTGCAGGCTCGCGTGCAGCACCTGCCGCCACGGCCGCACCCGACGAGATCGCCGCCCTGAAGGCCGAGCTCGAAGCACTCAAGGCCGATACGGCCGCTCGCGAGGCGGCGCTCGAGGCGCGCATCCGCCAGCTGGAGGCCGCCTCGGCAACCGCCGGCGGCACGGCAGCCCCCAGCGTGGCCGCTGCGCCGCCCCCGGCGCCGGCCCCGGCCTATCCAGAGCCTGCGCCGCCTGCGCCCGTGAGCGCGAGGGGCTCGAGCAACCCGACGGCGTTCAATCCGGCGATCTCGATGATCATCACCGGCAACTATGCCGCGCTTTCCGAAGACCCGAATACCTACCGCGTGGCCGGCTTCATCCCGCCGCCCGAAGGCGAGGGTCCCGGTCCGCGCAGCTTCAACCTCGGGGAGTCCGAGCTCACCGTCGCCTCCAACGTCGACCCGTATTTCTTCGCGCAGGTGACCGCGGCGATCCAGGGCGACAACAGCATCGACATCGAGGAAGCCTTCTTCAAGACCATCGCCCTGAGCCACGGCTTCACGGTCAAGGGCGGCCGCTTCTTCTCCGGTACCGGGTACCTGAACGAGATCCACTCCCACAATTGGGACTTCGCCGACCAGCCGCTGGTCTACCAGGTCTTCTTCGGCGGCCAGCTCGCCCAGGACGGAATGCAGGTGCGCTGGGTCGCGCCCACGGACTATTTCCTGGAGTTCGGCGGCGAGCTCGGCAGCGGCCGCTCGTTCCCTGCCACGCAGCGCAACTCCAACGCGCTCGCGAGCGACGCCCTGTTCGTGCACGTGGGCAACGACATCGGCGACTCGACCAGCTGGCGCCTCGGGGTCTCCTGGCTCGACCAGCGCGCCACCGACCGCGCCTATGCGGACGTGGACGAGTTCGGTGCACCGGTCACCAACGCCTTCACGGGCACCTCGCGCACCTGGATCGTCGACGGCACGCTCAAGTGGGCACCCCACGGGGACCCGACCCAGCACCAGCTGAAGCTGCAGGGTGAGTACATGCACCGCACCGAGTCCGGGGCACTCGCCTTCGACGTCACCGGCGAGAACCTCAGTGGCCCCTACGACAGTGCGCAGGCCGGCTGGTACCTGCAGGCGGTCTACGAGTTCATGCAGCGCTGGCGCGCCGGCCTGCGTTACGACTACATGGATTCAGGGCACCCCCACATCGGGCTGGTCAGCTCCGGGACCCTGCCGGCGACGGCCTTCCCTGCGCTGCTGCCGGCGACCCCGGACCGCACGACGCTCATGGTCGACTGGAGCCTCAGCGAGTTCTCCCGCCTGCGCGCGCAGTTCGCGTGGGACCAGGCACGCGCCAACGACGAGCACGACCGCCAGCTGATCCTGCAATACATCTTTTCGATCGGCGCCCACGGCGCCCACAAATTCTAGGAATCTCCCGACCATGCCAAGGTTCACACGCCTCCTGTCCGCCCTCGGCATCGCCGCCTTGCTGGGGCTCGGCGCCCCGGCGCACGCGGCCCTCAAGGTGCTGGCGACCACCCCCGACTGGGCGGCACTCACGACCGAACTCGGCGGCGACAAGGTCAACATCTACACCGCCACCAGTGCGTTCCAGGACGTGCACCGCGTGGACGCCAAGCCGAGCCTGGTGGCACGTGCGCGTTCGGCAGACCTGGTCGTGGCCACCGGCGCGGACCTGGAGATCGGCTGGATGCCGGTGTTGCTGCAGGACTCGGGCAACACCCGGATCCAGCCGGGCAATCCCGGCTACTTCGAGGCCGCCCCGCTGGTGCACCTGCTGGAGGTGCCTTCTGCGGTGGATCGCTCGATGGGGGACATCCATCCGCTCGGTAATCCGCACGTCACCCTGAACCCTCACAACATCGCCACCATCGCCACCGCGCTTACTGCGCGCCTGGCACAGGTCGACCCGGGCAATGCCGCGTTCTACCAGCAGCGCGGGGCGGATTTCCAGAAGCGCTGGGCGGCCGCGACGGCGCGGTGGGAAGCGGCCGCGGCGCCCCTGCGGGGCGTGGGCGTGGTCGTGATCCATCGCGACCAGGTGTACCTGTGCAACTGGCTCGGGTTGAAGGAGCTGGCCGCCATCGAGCCCAAGCCGGGCGTACCACCGAGCGCGGGCTACCTGGCGGAGCTGGTGACCAAGCTCTCCGCCACGCCGCCGAAGATGATCCTGCGCAACGCCTACAACGATCCGAAAGCGGCCGAGTGGCTGGCCGAGCGCATCCATGCCCCGGTGGTGCTGTTGCCCTACTCGGTCGGCGGCACACCGGAGGCCAAGGACCTCTTCGCGCTCTTTGACGACACCGTCAACCGCCTGCTGGCAGCCGCGAAATGATGGCCACGCTGCAGGCCGACATCGGCATCCTCTGGCCCGCCCTCATTGCCGGCATCCTGGTGGTGCTCTCGCACGTGCCGCTCGGCCAGCAGGTGCTGTCGCGGGGCATCGTCTTCATCGACCTTGCGATCGCGCAAGTGGCGGGACTCGGCGTCATCGCCGCGCACAGCTTCGGGCTGCACGCCGGCGGCTGGACCACGCAGGTGGCCGCGGCCGCGGCCGCACTGGCTGGGGCGCTGCTGCTCACGTGGACCGAGCGCAAGCGTCCGGAGTCGCAGGAAGCCCTCATCGGCATCCTCTTCGTGCTGGCCTCCACCGCGCAGATCCTGCTGCTGGCCAACGATCCGCACGGCGGCGAGGACCTGAAGGACCTGCTCGCCGGGCAGATCCTGTGGGTGACCCCGCAGCAGCTGCTGCACGCCGGCGTCATCACGCTGATCTTCCTGATCGCCTGGTTCCGCTTCCGCGAGCGCCTCGGCCGCATCGGCTTCTACGTGCTGTTCGCGCTGGTGGTCACGATCTCCGTGCAGCTGGTCGGGGTGTACCTGGTGTTCACCAGCCTCATCGTGCCGGCGGTGGCGACCTATCGCTATCCGCCACGGCGGCAGCTGGCCATCGGCTACGCGCTGGCGATCGCAAGCTACGTGGTGGGCCTGGTGCTCTCGGCGCTGCTGGATCTGCCGTCGAGCCCGGTGAT
This sequence comes from Pseudomonadota bacterium, assembly GCA_018240525.1. Taxonomy (GTDB): domain Bacteria; phylum Pseudomonadota; class Gammaproteobacteria; order Steroidobacterales; family Steroidobacteraceae; genus 13-2-20CM-66-19. Next base: position 179,312 of record JAFEFN010000013.1, on the reverse strand, counting down.
CGTCTGGGCCATGGCGCTGCTCGGCCTGCTGGTCCACTTCGGCGGCCGCGAGGCGCCGACGCTGCGTTCGCCGCAGGGCTAGGCGGCTGATCCGGCCACGGCCCGCGCCGCGGGCCGTGCCGGGGGACGCGGCCTAGCCGCGGCTCTGTCTTTTCTCGCGCTTGGCGGCGCGCTTCTCGGCCAGGCTCTTGGCCGGCTTCTTCTTGCCTTCCTTCTTGCGATCCATTCCCTTACTCATGGGACTCTCCGGGGCGGCACGGATGCGCCGGTGCTGACAATAGCGCGGCGCCGCGCCCAGAGGAACCGACCTCAGGCGGCATCGGCGGACTTGCCCCGGCGAAAACGTCACCCCGGGCGAAGCGGTAGCCCGCGCCACTCCTTGAGCCGCAGGCGAAGGCGCTGTCGCTCACTACCGGGGTCGATGTGGAACGGAAGGGTTCGGCCCCGCCGCTGCTGCGGCCGCAAATGCCGCAGACATGCGATTTGCGCGGCCTGCCACGACCGCGCTCGGCAAGGTCGCGCGCCGCCTGCCGCACTCCGGGGCGCGCCGCGGGCTAGAGTCCCGCTCCCCAGCGGTGTTGCCAGGCGATACCGAACAGCGCGAAGTTGTTCTGGGTGCGCGAGGATACCCCATCGCTTGCGTATACCTTGATGGAGTCGCGGCGGTTGATGGGCAGGGCAAGCGTGGCGCCCATGCGCCAGTTCTGCTCCAGGTCGTTGGCAAGCCGGCCGTCAAGGGTCGTGCGGCCGCCCGTATAGTAGATCACATCGCCGGAAGCCCAGATGCCGCGCGCAAACTGGCGGACCACGTGTGCCTGCGCCTGGTACAGCGGATCGGTCGCGCGTTCGCGACCGTTGTAGAAATCCGTGTTGGTGGTGTAGAAGGTCACGGCGGTCATCAGCTCCACGATCCAGCCGTCGAGCGCCTTGGAAATGCCGAGCTCGGGCTTGAAGGACCAGCGGTTGGTGCCGAGGTTCACCAGCCGCGTGCCGTCGTACTGCGACCACGGTGCCGTGACCTGAAGACTCACCCCCACGATCAGGTCCTGGCGGTAGCTCGCGAACTGCTGCGGCGTCAGGGCGGGCGCCCCCATCAGGTTCACCGACAGGCGGAACGCAGGATCTCCAAAGCCACTGATCTGGCGGGAGACGGTCTGCCCGCTGAGGTCGTTGCGTGCGCTTCCCGACAGCCACGAGTAGGGGGCGCTCATGTCGAACTTCGCCGACTTGCCGCCAATGTCCAGCGAACGCGCGTACGCCAAGATGGCGGTGGGACTGTCGAAATGCGGATCCGAGACGGGCAGCGGCGCGAACTCCAGGGCGCCCTGCGTGTAGGCGTAGCCTGCGATGAGGAAGTTCACCCCGACGGGGATGTTGGAATAGGCGCGGGGCTCGATGCTCTGGGCGCGGGCGCAGGGCGCAGCACAGATGCTGCCGGCCACGGCAATCAGGACAGCCAAAAGTTTCGGTAGGAGAGTCCGTTGCACGCAGTGGCAGCCTCGAAGCTGAAAGGACAGGACGACCCCTGGGGTACGGTGCGCGGCTGCCATGATAACTCAAGCGCCGGTGTCGTCCGCGCGGCGCGCCGCCGGACCGGCCGGGTTAGTCGCCGCCCGCCCTCTGATGTAAGGTGGCGCCTCCTCCCAAGGTGGAAGCCTATGTGCACCAGAACCGCCGCCCGCTCCTGGCTCATCCTCGTCGCCGCGCTCGGCTGCCTGACCACGAGTGCCACGATCGCAGCAGAACCGCGCAAGCCGGGCTCCGAACCGGCCAACTCCCAGGACGTCGACTCCGAGAAGGAAGGTGCGTTCCGGTTTCGCTTCGTCGGCCCGAGGGTCGGCAACCGGATCGCCGCCGTCGCCGGCATCGCCGGGGACCCCAGCACGTACTATGCCGGCGCCGCTTCGGGCGGGGTGTGGAAGTCCATCGACGGCGGCAACCGCTGGGACCCCATTTTCGACACGCAGAGCGCGGCAGCCATCGGCGCCCTGGCGGTCGCGCCCTCGCAGCCGAGCACGGTCTGGGCCGGCACCGGCGAGGCCTGGGCCATCCGCGACAGCGACGTGATGGGCAACGGGATCTACAAGTCCACCGACGCCGGCAGGACCTGGAAGAACATGGGGCTGCCCGAGTCGGGCCGCATCGGCCGCATCCTCGTGCACCCGACCAATCCCAACATCGTGTTTGCGTGCGTCCTCGGCCGCCTCACCGGGCCGCAGCAGCAGCGCGGCGTGTTCCGCACCACGGACGGGGGCGAGCACTGGGAGCGGGTGCTGTTTGCCGGTGAAGGCGTGGGCTGCTCCGGGCTGTCCATGGATGCACACGATCCCGACACGCTGATCGCCGGCGTGTGGCAGGTGGAGATGCACACCTGGGGTGAATACAGCGGCGGTCCGGGATCCGGGCTGTACATCTCGCACGATGGCGGCACTTCCTGGAAGCGTCTGGAGAAGCATGGGCTGCCGAACGCCCCCCTGGGCAAGATCGACGTCGCCATTGCGCCGACCAATTCCGCGCGCATCTACGCGCTGATACAGACCCGCGACCAGGGCTCGGTATGGCGCTCCGACAATGCCGGCAAGGACTGGAAGCGCGTCAATTCGGACCGTTCGCTCATCGGCCGTGCCGGCTACTACATCCGCATCGCGGTGTCGACCGGCAGCGACAACGAGGTCCTGGTAGCGAGCAGCTCCTTCCACCAGTCCCTGGACGCGGGCGAGAGCTTCCGCAACGTCCCCTGGGGCGGGGACACGCACGACATCTGGATCGACCCCCGCGATCCGGATCGCTTCGTCATCACCGATGACGGCGGCATGATCATCACGACGGTGCACGGACGCGGCTTCCATCGCGTCACGCTGCCGATCGGCCAGATGTACCACGTCGCCGTGGACGAGCAGGTTCCCTATTACTTCTACAGCAACATGCAGGACGACGGGAACATGCGCGGCCCCAGCGTGCCCGTCGACTCGCAGGAGACCGGCTGGGACCGCCACATGGGCGGCTGCGAGTCCGGGTTCACGATCCCGGACGTCGTGGACCCGAACGTGGTGTGGGCGACCTGCTACGGCGATACCGTCACGCGGTGGGACGCACGCCACCGGGAGGCGCATTCGGTCAGCCCCTGGAAGCACACGCTCGACCATCCGCCCAATGTCCTCAAGTACCGCTGCCACTGGACCCCGCCGCTGGCGATCGACCCGTTCGACCACAACACGGTCTACTACGGCTGCCAGGTCATCTTCAGGACGAGTGACGCGGGCCAGACCTGGGCGGTCGTCAGTCCCGATCTTTCCACGCAGGACCCCGCGCACATCGCACCCTCGGGCGGGATCGTCGGCGACAACCTCGGCCAGTTCTACGGCGAGGTGGTGTTCGCCATCGCGCCGTCGAAGATCCAGAAGGGACTGATCTGGGCGGGCACCAACGACGGCCAGGTCTGGTACACCAAGGATGCGGCGGCGAACTGGGTGAACGTCACCAGTGGCATGAAGGGACTCCCCGCCGGGGGCACGATCACCAGCATCGCGCCCTCGAGCTTCGATGCCGGGACCGCTTACGTCGCCGTCGACTTCCATCTGGTGAACGACCGCGATCCCTACATCTACAAGACCACGGACTTCGGCAAGTCCTGGAAGCGCATCAGCAGCGATCTGCCCAGGGGCGAGCTGTCCTACGTCCGCACGGTCACCGATGATCCGAACTGCCCGGGCCTGCTGTTCGCGGGAACCGGCAACGCGCTGCACTATTCACTCGACGATGGCGCGCACTGGATGGCCTTGCGGACCGGCTTGCCGCCGGCCCCGGTCACCTGGGCGGTGGTGCAGAAGGAATTCCACGACCTGGTGGTAGCCACCTATGGTCGCGGACTCTACATCCTCGATGACATCACCCCGCTCGAACAGATGGCGCGGCAGCGCGCCCGCGCCCCGGTGGGCCTGTTCGAGCCGCGCAAGACCTACCGCTTCGTCAAGGGCGGTGCGGCCATGGTCAACTTCTTCCTGGACACCGTGCCCAGGGAGCCGGTCAAGCTCGAGATCGTCGACTCCAAGGGCGCGAGCGTGCGCACCCTCGAAGCCAAGGACCTTGTCCCCGGGATCAACCGCATCCAGTGGGACCTGCGCTACGAATCACCCAGGCTCGTTGCCCTGCGCACGGTTGCTCCCGACAACCCGCGCATCTGGCTGGAACCGCGGTTCTGGGAGGAAGACTCGCGAGCCATCACCCACTGGGGCTCGCGACCGGCCGAAGTCGGTCCCATCGTGGCCCCCGGTGTCTATACGCTGCGCCTGACCGCGGCGTCCCGCTCTTATGAGCAGCCGCTGACCGTCGTGGCCGACCCGCGGGCGCCGGGCTCGGCGGCGGACATTGAGTCGTCGGTCGGCACGCTGCTGCGCATTCGCGACGACATCAGCCACGTGGCCGACTCCATCAACAGGATGGAGTGGATGCGCAAGCAGCTGGAAGTCATCCAGTCGATGCTCCAGACCGGGGCGCCGCACAGAAAGCCGGAGACCGGATTCGGGGAGGACGATGATGACGAGGATGCCGAACCGGCGGCCGCGCCGCCGCGCCTGCTGAGCGCCGCCGAGGAGCAGCAGCGTGCACAACTGCTGCAGGCGGCACAGGACCTGGACAAGAAGCTCGAGGCGGTCGAATCGCGGCTGGTCTCGCGGGCGCTGCGCGACAGTGACGATAAGTATTTCGTCGAGGCCTACGGCGCCTACTTGGACCTTATCTGGCTCAACGCGGAGGTGGGCACCGGCGGCGGCGACGTGGCCGGGGGCGCCGATTTCGCCCCCACCGCCGCGCAGCTGGCGACGCTGACGGCGCTCGAGGGCGAGATGGCGCACGCCGAAGCCGACTTCCAGGCAATCCTGCAGCAGGAGCTGCCGGCGTTCAATCAATCGCTGGAGCGCGCCAACATGATCCCGCTCGCGGGCGTGTCCGGTGGCTGAGCGACGATGCTGAGGAGCACGGAGGCCGGCAATCCCCGCTGACTCCAATACCGGTTAAGAGCGGCCCCGCCCGTCCGGGCCGCTCTCAGACCGGTCGCCTTACGGTGACGGCTCCACGCAGTTGGTGGTTCCGCCGCCGATGTTAGTCGTGGCGCCCCGCGCTGTCGTGTACGAGGAGCCGCAGTAAACGTCCATACCCCCGGTGTTGCCCGTCACCGTTCCGGTGGGCCTCGGGAAGATGACCGAGGATTCCTCGGCAAGTTGGATTCCACCGCCAGTATTCCCGGTAACTGCAAACGCGCCGTACAACCTCGCGCTCGAGTCTCTGTTCAGAATCAACCCGATGTTTCCGTTCCCGGTAATCTGGCATCCCGGGCAGCTGAAGGTCCCGCCTTCATGAACGAACACCCCACTGCCAGAGTTGGCCGTAATCGTCGCGGTGGTGTTTACGAACGAATGCGTCCTTATCTCGATCCCAATGGAGTTGTTCTGGATGGTCACGTTGGTGGCCCGGCCACTCGCGCCATTGATCACGGCTAGCCCGTCGAAGTTGTTCTGCAGCGTGCCGCCGTCCAGAAATACCTGAGAGAAGAAGGCGCCAACGCCATATCCGTTCACGGCGCCCTGAATCGTATTGCCATTCAGTCGACACACAGAGCCGTCCTGGCAATCGACCGCGTCGGCGCCACCGGCACCGCCACTGATCGTAAACCCGTTGATCGCCACGTCGCGTGAATCGTCGATATTGACCGTCGCGAGGTTTCCTCCCGACGTATCGTTGATCGATGCGCCTTGTGCCGCGTTCAGCGTGATCCGATCCAGACTCTGGATCACGACGTTCTCATTGCATGCGCCGGATACGTTGATCGTGCTCGGACCTGCAAATTGCGCCGCCCGCAGTGCGGCTCCAATGCTGGTCAGGCCAATTCTCCCGCCACAGTTCACGTAAAGAGTCGCCGCTTTGACCGTACTCGCCGCCATGAGAAGAAGCAGCGGTAGACAAAGACTCATACCGAGTTTTAAACGTGACATGAGATCCCCCGTTGATTGAGTTGCCTTTGATCGGCTGATTCGAAATGACGATCCGACGTCCATCGCCACCGTATCGCGTCCAGATTGACGAGGATCGCCCGCCCACAAATCGCAACACCCCGACGTACAATCGCTCGTGCTACTTCGAAGAGTGAATAAGTAGGACGTCATCAACCGTGCGGCGATCTGTTTGATAGATAAGAGGGACGTCCCGCAGATTCGGGTACTCGAATCCGGGCCCGCGCCACGCGACCAAGGGCGTTGCGGTGACTGCAAGGGTGAGCGTGAGGTCTTTAGGCACGCCAAGGAACGCCGGGCAGTCAACGCTGCACATGGGGCTTATCGGTCCGTACGGTTTCCGCACGGCAGCCTTGCGAGGAGTCGTTAGGCCTCGATTAAGTGCTTGATTTTATGGTGGGCGGTACTGGGATCGAACCACTGGCCCCTGCCGTGTGAACGGGGGTATAGGTCCTAGCAATCAGCGATATGCGAGTCGGGTCTCCAGGTGCAACAGGCACTTAGTATCACGTGATGTCATCTGATATCAGACAGTGTCACGATCGCACTGTCCCAAAATTGTCCCAGCCGCCGGCGGGACGGCGCCCCTAATACGGCCGGATATTCTGGTTCTCCCGGAACAGGTTCGCAGCGTCGTACTGCGCCTTGATCCGCACCAGCCGCGGATAGTTCACGCCGTAGATCTCACGAATTCGCCCCGGTGTGCTTGGCGGCAGGTAGTTCACGTAGGCGCGGCCCGCCCAGGGACGCAGTGCCTCGCCAGTGTCCGCCACCCAACGTTCAGCGCGCGTGCGGTCCCCCGGCTTGTGCCACTCAGCGGCAATCAAGGTACTTAGTCCCGTTCCGCGTAGGGGGTAGGCGGTGGCGGTCATCGGGATGCGTGCCACGACCCCATTAGAAAGGCCGAGCAGCATCTGTCCGAACCCACGTCCTACCATCGCCGCGCGCGAAAGTACGTCGACGACGGCGCCGCTCAGATCTTCGAGGAACGCGCCGTCGACGGCCATGGATGTCGGGCCCCAGACTTCTCCTTCCGGAATCGGTGTTGAGGTGGAGAGCTGCGCCTCCGCGGGGCGGAATGCGGCTTGCCACTTCTCCAGGTAGGCCGCTGCAGCTGCCGCGTCACCACGGTATCCGCAGCTCGCCGACGCCCCAGACTCCGGGTCCAGAAAGAAGCCGGCGCGTGCCTCATCGGGGGCGTCGCGTACGAGGTCGCCAAAGGCGCGCATCGCCCCGGCAATGTCTCGCCAGCCGATGTTGAACGCAGCGGTATGTAACGGCACGACGGGGTGCAGCCGGAAATCCAGCCGGGTGACGACGCCGAAGTTCCCGCCGCCGCCGCGGATTGCCCAGTACAGGTCCTCGTTCCCGTAAGGTCCGAGTTCGCGCGCTTCACCGTCAGCGGTGACCAGCTGCGCGCCGATCATATTGTCGCAGGCCGTTCCATACAGGCCTCTCCCATTCGTGTCACCGCCCGCGAGCGTGAGCCCGGCGACGCCTACAGAGCCGCACGACCCCATCGGCGTGTAAAGACCCGCGGCCAGCGTGGCCCTGAGAAGGTCCCCGATCCGGGTGCCGCCACCCACCGAGGCGACTCGGCGGTCGCGGTCGACGGTGACGGTGTTGAATGTGCCGAGATCTATCTGTAGCGCACCGTCCGCTACCCCGTACCCCGCATAGCTGTGACCGCCGCCCCGGACGGCGATGGGAACTGTGTGCTCGCGTGCGTACTCCACGCAGCGTTGCACGTCGCCGAGGGTCGCGGCGCGTACGATCGCGAGCGGGCGGCGATCGTAGGCAAGGTTCCAGACTCTCCTCGCATCGTCGTAGCCGGGCGAGCCCCCGCGCAATAACTGCCCACGAATGCTGCGGGCGAGATCGTCGAGGTTGGAAACTGGATCGGCCGCGAAGGCCGCTAGAAGACCCGGGCGCGCGTACGCACCCAAAGCCACCACACCCCCGGCGAGGCGTACGAAATCACGGCGGGTCCAAGGGAGGCTCATGGGCTGATTCCTGGCCATTACTCGCCTGCGTAGCCGGCCTCAAGCTGATGTCGAACGGCAAGGATCAGAACGATATCCTCGGCGGGAAGCCAGCGGTATTTGGCGATGTATCCGTAGTGGCCGCGAGAGAGGATGAGTTCCCGCCTGCCGTCCTCGGCGGGTCGCCCAAGCAAAGGGTGATCGCCCAAGAGCTCAAAAGCTCTTCGCACGCTTAGAATCTGTTCCCGCCCCTTTGGGGGATTCTCGGTGGCGATGAAGTCAAACAGCCGTTCGAGATCGGCTAGCGCTCTTTGAGTTATTTCGACCGTCGCCATGCACGGGCCCTGGGACGTCGCCCTTTGACGCCGGACGCCCGCGCAGTCAGATAGTCGAAGGTAGCTGCGAGCTCAAAGGCCTTGCCGCTCGAGAGCGCTTCCTCCTCTGACCGTGCTGCCTCGTCGGCGAAGCGCGCTCTTAGTTCAGATCGCTCAGCCTCGCGAGCCAGCGCTTCGACCATGAAAGCATGGGGGGTCTTGTTTGCAGCATTTGCCAGTCGCTCGATACGACGCTTGAGGTCTTCAGGGAGTTTCAGGCTTGTGGCGGCCATCAGCTAATCTGGTCCTCACAGTTTAGGTAGTCACAAGGTAGTACCCATAGGACGAGGCGTCAAGATTCCGTGTCTCGCCCTCGATCGAATGCGCGGGCGGTCGCCTTTGCGACCGTTTCGGCGCGGCGCAGCAGCCTTCGCTGGGTGGACTTTGTCCGCCCAGGCGGTCCAGCTCTGCTAGCCAGTGGGGACCGGCGAATACGGAGGAAAGTAGACCCAGGGCACTTGTGTCGAGGTACAGGTGCTCCCAATGCAAGCCGCCACCTTGGCCAAGGATCGACCGCCATGGGCTCCTGAGATCGGCAACGCGTGCTCCCGGGGGCGTTGGAGCCATCGAAATTGCCCCAAATTCGCGCAAGACTGTCTGCGGGAGTATCCCTAAGCACTTGTTCTGAATGGTGGGCGGTACTGGGATCGAACCAGTGGCCCCTGCCGTGTGAAAGCAGTGCTCTACCGCTGAGCTAACCGCCCTTTGCGAGGGACCGGCAGTCTATAGGCGCCCCTCGGGCAAGGCAAATCAAGCCGCTCCTGCGTTACCATGCGCGCCCCCGAAGGTAAATGCCCGATCTACATGACCGTCGTCACCCGCTTTGCGCCCAGTCCCACCGGCCTTTTGCACGTGGGCGGCGTCCGCACGGCGCTCTTCAGCTGGCTGTATGCGCGGCGCATGAAGGGCAAGTTTGTACTGCGCGTGGAGGACACCGACCGGGAGCGCTCCACCGACGAGGCGGTGCGCGTCATCCTCGAGGGGATGCAGTGGCTCGGACTGGACGCGGACGAGGGCCCCTACTACCAGACCCGGCGCTTTGACCGCTATCGCGAAGTGATCGCCGGCATGCTTGCCGCCGGGACCGCCTATCACTGCTACTGCACCAAGCAAGAACTCGACGCGCTACGCGAGGGGCAGCTGGCGCGCAAGGAAAAGCCGCGCTACACGGGGTTGTGCCGGTCGCGCACCGAGCCCCGGCCGGGCGTGCCCCCGGTCGTGCGCTTCAGGAATCCGACCGACGGGGCCGTCGTGGTGGAGGACCTGGTCCACGGGCCGGTCAGTTTCCAGAACGCCGAACTCGACGACCTGATCATCGCCCGCTCCGACGGTACGCCGACCTACAATTTCTGCGTCGTCGTGGACGACATGGACATGGGCATCACGCACGTCATCCGCGGCGACGATCACCTGAACAATGCGCCGCGGCAGATGAACATGCTGAGGGCGCTCGGTTCCACGCCCCCGGTCTATGCGCACGTGCCGATGATCCTCGGTCCCGACGGCGCCAAGCTGTCCAAGCGCCACGGCGCGGTGAGCGTGCTGCAGTACGAGGAAGAGGGCTTCCTGCCCGATGCACTCCTCAATTATCTGGTGCGCCTGGGCTGGTCACACGGGGACCAGGAGGTCTTCACGCGCGATGAGATGATCGCGGCATTCGACATCCACGATGTCAACAAGGCGGCCTCCGCCTTCAACAACGAGAAGCTGCTCTGGCTGAACCAGCAGCACATGATGCGTGCCCCGCCCGCGCGGGTGGTGCCGTACCTTCAGGCGCAGCTGCGCCGCATCGGCATCGACTCGAACGACCAGACTCTGCTCGAGGGCGTCATCCTCGCGCAGCGGGAGCGCGCCAAGACGCTGAAGGAGATGGCACAGAGCAGTCGTTTCCTGTTCGTCGATTCGATCGAGGTGGATCCGCAGGCTGCGGCAAAGCACCTCAATCCGGAGGGCCTGGGCCGCCTGGGCCAGGTGCGCGAGCGCCTCGCGGCCCTCAGCGAGTGGACCGCTCCTGCGATCAATGCGGCGTTGAATGAACTGGCAACGCAGCTGGCGGTCGGGTTGGGAAAGATCGCCCAGCCGCTGCGGGTGGCGGTAGCCGGAGTCGCCGTGTCCCCGCCGATCGACGTGACTCTCGGACTGCTCGGACGCGAACGTACGCTGCTTCGCCTGGACAGCGCTCTGGCGCGGAAAACCGCCTAGGCCTGCGCTTGACAAGGCAGGGGCGGCTGCGTAGCTTGCGGCGCCTTCGCGTGGGGCCATAGCTCAGCTGGGAGAGCGCTTGCATGGCATGCAAGAGGTCGGCGGTTCGATCCCGCCTGGCTCCACCAAATCCCATCAGCCGGCGCCGCGGCGTTCCTAACCCAACGAAAAATCAAGGGTTATCGGTGCTCCCGCCGCCGCAATCCAAGTCGGCCGCGGGCGCGACCTGCGTTGTTCCGTGGGCAACTCGCGTGTAATCTTCCGCGCCCCCTCCGAGGCGGGCGTGGTGCAATTGGCCTTGTTGCTCCAGTGATCCGTGCGTCCCCATCGTCTAGAGGCCTAGGACATCGCCCTTTCACGGCGGTAACAGGGGTTCGAATCCCCTTGGGGACGCCATTAAAATCAATAACTTAGAGTTCACTGCCGGGAGAGCCCGTTGCCCGAACCGGCGGTAATGCGAGTCACGGTCCCGGGCCTCAACACATCGAGCTGCACGCATGACAGACCAGGTGGATGCCTTCCTGGCGACGATGGTCGCCTCCTCGCGGCCAGTGTCCGTGGAATACGCGCTGACCCTCGTGCAGGAGCACTACGGGATCGCCGCGCGCGCGACACGCCTCACCGGCGAGCGCGATGAGAACTTCCGGCTGACCGCCGCCGGCGGTGCCGAATACGTCCTGAAGATTGCCAACGCCGCTGAGGACCCCGCCGAGACCGAATTTCAGAACGAGGCGTTGCTGCACATCGAGAGGAGCGACGATGCGCTGCCGTGTCCACGGGTCGTCAGGGATCGCGCCGGCAAGACCTTCATCCGCTTCACCGACGAAGCCGGTGCGACGCGCACTGCGCGCATCCTGACATTCCTGGCCGGACGCCTGCTCGGCTCGTCGACCCGCTCGCCTGCGCAGCGTGCGGCCTGCGGCCGCATCGGCGGCAAATTGTCGCTGGCGCTGCGCGGCTTCGACCATCCCGCCGCGCGACGCACGATCCTCTGGGACGTTCGGCACACGGCACACATGCGTACGCTGCTGGAAGAAATGCCGCGCTTTCCGCTCGCATCGCCGGTGCGCGCGCTGCTGGAGCATGTCGTGCCTCGTATCGAGCGCGAGCTTCCGACCCTGCGGCACCAGGTCGTGCACTGCGATCTGAATGCACTGAACATCCTGGTGGATCCCGCCGACGAGGCCAGGGTCGCGGGCGTCATCGATTTCGGGGACATGGTTCATACCGCCTTGGTCGCGGACGTGGCGGTGTGCGCCGCCGAACTCATCCCCATGGACTGTTCCGACCCGAGTGAAGCGCGCGCATCGATTCTCGATGTCAGCCGTGCGTACCACGACTGCGTTGCGCTGCACCAGGAGGAAGTGGGGCTGCTGGGCGCGTTGGTGGCAGCAAGGCTTCTCATGACCCTCGTCATCCACGAGTGGCACGTGCAGCGCAACCCCGGGGGCGGCCATTTCGCGCCACTCGAGGAGGGATTCATGCGCGCGCGCCTCAAGATTTCCGACCAGCTGCTGCTTCAGGAGCTTCGCCTGTGACTACACCTGACATGGAACACTCGGCGATCATCGCGCGGCGCACGCAGCTGCTCGCCCCGACCTACCAGCTCTTCTACGAGCAGCCGCTGCAGGTGGTGCGCGCGCGGGACGTCTGGATGTACGACGAGCACGGGCGGGCGTATCTCGATGCCTATAACAACGTACCCGTCGTCGGTCACTGCCATCCTGAGGTTGTCGAGGCACTGACGCGCCAGGCAAGCATCCTCAACACGCATACGCGCTACCTGGCGGAGCTGCCGCTGCAACTGGCGGAGGACCTGCTGGCCACGATGCCCCGCGAGATCAGCAACGTGGTCTTTACCTGCACCGGAAGCGAGGCCAATGACCTGGCGGTCCGCATCAGCAAGGCGGTCACGGGCGGCACCGGCTTCATCATCACGGACTACTCCTACCATGGGGTGACCGACGTACTGTCCGGAATGTCGCCCGAGGACGGCCCGGTGGGGCCTGGTGTCTATACCGTGCCGTCCCCGGGGGCCCCGGAAGGGCCCGCAGGCTTCGCCGCGCATGTTCAGAACGCGCTCGAACGTATGCGCAGCGATGGCATACGACCGGCCGCGTTGCTCGTTGATACCATCTTCTCAAGCGACGGGGTGTTCTCGGATCCGAAGGGATTCCTGGCCGAAGCCGTGCGCCACATGCGCGACGCTGGCGGTCTTTTCATCGCCGACGAGGTGCAACCGGGCTTTGGCCGGCTTGGTGAGGCGATGTGGGGATTCCAGCGCCACGGGGTCGTCCCGGACATCGTGACGATGGGTAAACCCATGGGTAACGGTCACCCGGTGGCCGCTGTCGCAGCGCGCCCGGAAGTCTTTGCTCAATTTGCCCGGGGTCGTCACTACTTCAACACCTTCGGCGGTAACAGCGTCTCATGTGCCGTGGCGCTGGCGGTACTGCAGGTCATACACAAAGAGGGCCTGCTCGAGAACGCCCGCCGCACCGGTGAGTACCTCCGGCGTGCCCTCGTGAAGCTGGCCTCGCGATGCCCGGCCCTCGGCGAGGTGCGGGGCGCCGGCCTGTTCGTCGGCGTGGAGGTGCGCTCTGACGGCGCAGGCACCCGGGCGAGTGCCCTCGCCACCAAGCAAGTGGTCAATGCCATGCGTCACCGAGGGGTGCTTCTGGGCTCGACCGGGCGCGGCGGCAACGTGCTCAAGATCCGCACTCCGTTGACGTTCAAGATCGAGCATGCCGATACGCTGGTTCAGGCACTCGACGACACCCTTCAAGCGCAGCGGGAGGCGCCCGGGGGTGATTGAACAGAAATTGCGAAGTGTGAATCCCCCCAGATTAAGTTAATCACGCGTGCCAGTATCGTTGCCTTCTGGCGACGCATGGGTCCTTCCGGCGCGTCGGTGCTAGTGTCGGCGCTGAGACCGCGCCTCGTTCAGGATTCGTTCACCGAGCCACGGTCAAAGTTGAGCGGTGCGACGTGCCTTGGGGAGGATGCAACATGCTCAAAACCAGAATTCTGAGAGTCTTGGCAGCGAGTGCCGCCGCGACGCTGTTCCTTGCCGGATGCGGAGGAGGCAGCAGCCCTTCGGGCATGTCGAGCATGAAATTGTCCGTGGGCGATGCGCCGGTGGACGCTGCTGAGAAGGTCGTCGTCGTATTCACCGGCGTGGAACTGGTTCCCGACAACGGCACCCCCGTCGACATCACGTTCGACGCGCCCAAGTCGATCGACCTCCTCAATGACAGCGGTACCGCATCCGCGCAGTTGTTCGACCAGCCGGTACCGCCCGGCTCGTACGGACAAATTCGGCTGCTGGTCCTGGCCGACGGGGATCCCAGCCACTCTTACATCACGCTGACCGATGGCACGATGCACGGGCTGCAGGTGCCGAGCGGCGCCGAGACCGGCCTGAAGCTCGTATCGGGCTTCACGGTTCCCGCGAGTGGCGTGGTCGACTACGCCGTGGATTTCGACCTGCGCAAGGCCATCACCTGTCCGCCGGGGCAGTCGCCCGCTTGCATTCTGAAGCCCGCGCTGCGCCTGGTCGACAACACCACGGTCGGGAATATCCAGGGTACGGTCGATGCAAGCCTCGTCGTCTCCGGCTGCACACCGGGCGTTTACCTCTACAGTGGGACGGTGACCACGCCGGAAGATATGAACAGCACCGCCCCGGCTACGGATACCAACCAGCCGCTGGCCTCGAAAGCGCCGGTGCTGGCACAGAGCGGCGGTTACTACTATCAGTTCACTTTCCTGTCGCCGGGCAGTTACAGCGTTGCCTTCACGTGTCAGGCGGCTGTGGATAACCCCGATCAGGCCGACAGTGCCGTGACCTTTTCGCCAGTCAAAACCGGGATCAGCGTCACAGCGCAGCAGACTGCGACGGTCGATATTCCCTGAACGCTTTTATGTGGCGGCCGGAGCGTGCCGCTGGGCCCGGGAACGTGCCCATATAGAAAGGAGACCGACGATATGAGGAAACTGCTCACCGCCGCCCTGCTGGCTGCACTCGCCGCCCCGGCGCTGGCCGACGTTGGAGTCTCAGTAAACGTCAATGAGCCCGGGTTTTACGGCCAGATCAACATCGGCAGCGTGCCGCAACCGCCCCAGGTGATCTTCCCGCAGCCGATCGTCGTCGAGCGCTCGCCCACCTATGTCGCCGAGCCGATCTATCTGCACGTCCCTCCCGGGCACGAGAAGCACTGGTCCAAGCACTGCGCCGAGTACAACGCCTGCGGTCGCCCGGTCTACTTCGTGCGCGATGACTGGTACGCCCGTGAATATGCCCCGCGGCACCATGACGACAACGACCAGGGGAACGGCAAGGGACATGGTCACGGCCACGACCATCACCACGATCACGATGACTGAGAGTGCCGGAGGGCATCAGGCGCGCTGATCCGCGCTGCAAATTCGAGCGGATCAGGCGCCTGAGTACCGGCAGATAGTCAATCCTCAGTGGGCAGGCGATAGACCGACAAACTGTTCGTGACATCGTCGATGGCGGCGTAGTTGAACGCGCCCCCACGTGCGGTGTCCAGACCGAACGCACCGCCCTGGCTGGCGTCGACGTCGTATTCGCCCACGAATTGGCCGTACTTCGTGAACTCGACGATCTCGCTGGGGTGCAGCACGTCGTCATTGACGGCATCGCCGTTCGCCGTCAGCAGGTGCCCGTTGGGCGCAAACCTGAGCGCGAGCGGTCCCCGCAGGTGCGGATCAGCGAACACCAGCATGCCTCGGTGAACCGGCGCCGTGCGCGTGCGTGCCTGACCCACGGCGTAGATCGAGTTGTCGGCCGTGGAGGCCACATAAAGCGTGCCACTTTGCCGGTCCACCGCAAGCCCGGTCGGGCCCAACACCAGAGCGGCCTCATTGGGCACGTGCGAGTAGCCGTTCGCGATGAGGCTCATCTTCAGCACTGTGAGTCCGTCGGGGCGCACGGCCACGTCCAGTCTGGATACCGTACCGTTCAGGACGTTGGAGACGAAGATCTGTGCCTGGGAGCCTTCGTCGATGAGCGCCAGGTCCCAAGGACCGTCCAGGAACGTGGCATTGGTCAATGTCTGCAGCAACTTCCCGCTACGGCCGATGACCTGCAGTGCCCCCTGGCCAATGGTCGCGAACGTGCCGTCGCTCGTGGGGACATTTCCGACCAGCACCAGGCCGGCGCGCAGCACCCCCAGAGCGGTGCTCAGACCGACTTGTGGGCTGGCGAAGAAGGTTGTCGCGCTTCCCGGGGGTGCGACTTTCCCATTCGGCGTCAGCTTGATCACGGTCGTGCCCCGGCCCTGGGCGTTGCTCGCATCGTTGAAGTTGCTGACGAGCACGTCGCCCGGCGTGATCGCGCCACCCGCCGGAAAGCCCGGTGGAACGAATGCGACACCGTAAGGGTTCAGATCGCCGTTGGCCGGAATCGTCGATGAATTGATAAGCTTTGGAATGAAACGGCTGTCCTCGTCGGCGGTGGCCACTGTCGCGGACAAAAGCGCTAGCGCAGCTATGAGGAAGCTGTGTTGCATCGAACGTCGAAGACTGTGTCGAGGTTGCATGGCGCACTCCTTGCGTGAAGTAGTGGTGAGGGTTCACGCCTTCGGGTGAGTGCGCGCGAGGCAGGCACGGGGTTCTGAGGTCAGCGATCGCTGTGATCGCGTCGCTCGGTTCTCCACAAATTGTTACAGAGTGACCGAGGTGCGGTTAGCTTGTACTCTGCCTTGGCCGGAGGTGGGCGTCGCCTCGTGACGCTCGCGTAAGCGGGATCGGAAGCGGGCGGGTCTGGCGAAGCAAGAAATCTAAAGGCCGCTGTGCCTGCTGCATGCAGGCTCAGCGAGCGACGGAGATCTCATGTGGAAATGGGTCATCGCGATCGTGGCGTTGTGGTACGCAGCGGCGGGACACACCGCGGAATCATTCGCCTTCGTGAACGCGCGCATCTACACCGGGGATGAACATGCCGCGTTCGTCTCTGCCCTGGTCGTGCAGAACGATCGCATCGCCTATGTGGGCGAGCGCGGCACACCCGAATGGACCCGAGCGCTCCAACCGGGCACGCGGGTGTACGACCTGAGGCGGCGAGTGGTCATCCCGGGCTTCGTCGACGGGCACACCCATCCTGCGCTCACGGCCATGTTCGGTTCCGGCGACCCGGCGATTGACGAGCGCGACAACCTGCCGGGGCCGGACCGGGCGGAGACTTTGCGCTGGCTGCGCAGGTACGCCAAGGCGCACCCGCAAGATAGTCCCATCATCCTGAGCTATTGGGACGTGGCCAGTTTCCTTCCGGAGGGCCCAGACAAGCGCGATCTTGATGCGATCTGGCCGACCACGCCGGTGGCGGTGCTCGACAACTCTGGACACAGCGCATGGCTGAACAGCGCCATGCTGCGCAAGTTGCGAATCGACGGGCATACGCCAGATGTGAGTTCGGACATCTCGGTCTACGTGCGCGATGCAAATGGGGAACCTACTGGCTGGATCAAGGAGTGGGGCACGCTGTCGACACTGGCGCCGCTGGTGATGCCACCGCGTGCGCAATTTCGCGCGCGACTCGTCCGCCAGCTCAACTACCTTGCAGGCCACGGAGTGACGAGCCTCTTCGATGGCGGGAACATGGGCATGGAAGATGCCGTATATACCGAGGTCTCCAGGCTCGACCGGGCCGGCAAGCTGCCGCTTCGATACTTCGGTTCATACCAGGTCTTCGCTCCCGCGCAGCTTGATCGGGCCGTGCCGGAAATACGCCGTTTGCAGGCCACCTACGGCGGCCCGGAGCTGCGCTTCGATACGGTCAAGCTCATGTACGACGGCGTCTTTGAGATCCTCACGGCCGCGATGCTGCAACCCTACGCCTCGGACCCGGCTAAGAAGGGCGGCATCCTGGTTGATTCGCACCGACTGGCGCAGTTCATCCAGCAGCTGGACCGGGAAGGACTCAACCTGCACATCCATGTCGTTGGGGACCGTGCCACCCATGAAGCACTTGACGCGGTGGAGGAATCAACGCAGTCATTGGGCCGGCCCCCGCGGATTCAGATCACGCTCGCTCACCTGCAGATCGTGGACGCACCCGACATCGCGCGTCTCGGGCACCTGAAGGTGAATGCCAACATGACGCCTCACTGGTTCGGTGGCACGCAGTTCGGGCGCGCGGGCCTGGTGACCCTGGGAGCCGAACGCGCTCACCGCGACGAACCGACCGGTTCCATATGGAGGTCGGGTGTTAACGTTTCTTTTTCGAGCGACGTGACCTCTAGTGACGAGATTCCACGGACGAATCCCTTCGTGGGCCTGGAGATGGCGATGACGCGCCGCGATTACGCGGGGGGTCCGGATCTCTACGCACGCCCTGCCATGCCGGAAGAGTGTCTTTCTCTGAAGCAGTCGCTCGCCGCCTATACGCTGAACGGTGCGCGGCAATTGGGAATCGCTGCCGAGACCGGCTCCCTCGAGGCCGGGAAGAAGGCGGACCTCGTGGTCATGGCCAGCGACCCTTTCGCAGTGCCGGCCTCCCGGCTGCATGCGGCGAAGATCGCGGCGGTCGTGA
Organism: Pseudomonadota bacterium; assembly: GCA_018240525.1. Lineage (GTDB taxonomy): Bacteria > Pseudomonadota > Gammaproteobacteria > Steroidobacterales > Steroidobacteraceae > 13-2-20CM-66-19. Next base: position 161,188 of record JAFEFN010000013.1, on the reverse strand, counting down.
TGGACGGCCGTGTGACGGCGGGATCGCTGCAGTAGGACTCCGCACCGCTACGGCCTCGTGGTGTAGGGCGTCCGCACGTACGGATCTTGTTGTCTGGATTTCTCCGCGCAAACGGCCTGGGGATTGCAAGCGCGACCCAGAACGTGGGCCGCGAGCCACTTGGTTCTGCGTGGAATTCCCTGCTGCGCCGGCCGTTAAGGCCGAATCGTCACCTGAGGCCGGCGTGTAGGCTGCAGCTTACAGCGGCAAGGGCGACCGATCTTCTCGAGAACGGTGGGGATGAGGAGGTTCATCACGAGGCGGCGGTAGAACACGCAGGGGCGAAGAACCTGATCGCCCAGATCGAGAAGAGTGATCCGGAGGATGAGTATTTCGACGCGAAGGTCTCTGTTCTGATGATCAGGCACCACGTCAAGGAGGAGGAAAGCCCCGGCGGGATGTTCGCGGAGGCGAAGAAGGCGAAGATGGACCTGGAGGCGCTGGGGGAACAGCTGGCGGAGCGCAAGGCAGAACTCGAGGAGACAGCGGAAGAGGGTGGCAACATCGCGCCTTCAGGCCCGCTTCGGGCGCTGGACTCCACGGTGCTCACGGCTTCCTGAGAAACGAGGCACGCAGCCTGTCCCCCGGGGAGTCTTGGGGACGCCAGTCGCAAGGACCGGCGTCCCCTCGCTACGGGCTATCCAGAACGGCGAACTCGTGTGCACCCAGTCCGTTGAAATCCGTGATCAAAGGCGCCGAATAGGCGCCCATCGAATCGAGGAACAGCCAGTCCCCCTCGCGGGTGTCGCCCGGTACCTGAAAAGGCTCCGGGTAGGTGTCGTACGAGTCGCACGTAGGTCCAAAGGTCCGCATCCGTATCAGCGGCCCTCTTCGGGGGATTCCATCCGGCCCGAAAACTTGGGTGGGCGGCTGGATACGCGAGTGGATGAGTTCGGCCATGGCGCCATAAATGCCGTCGTTCAGGTACAGGCTGTTTTCCTTTACCAGCACCACCTGCGTCAGGACTCCGGCGCCGCGCGTAACGAGCGCACTGCCCGGCTCGCAATGCAAGGGCATGCCGCCGGCCCCGAACTCCGCAACCGCGGAGCGGCGGATGGCCGCGAAGAAGTCTCCGAGCTGGTACTGGCGTGGCATCAGCACGCTCGGAAACCCTCCACCCACGTTCAGGTACTCGAGACGCACGTCCGCTGCGCGTGAAAGCTGTCCTAGCAGGCCTATCCCCCGCGCATAGGCCTCTGGATCGGTGGTCTGCCAGCCCAGGTGCATGGTGAGGGCAGCCGGGATACCCAGCTCCTTCAGCCTGCGTAGCAGGATCACTGCGTCCTCCGGGCGGGCTCCAAATTTGGCGTTGAAGCTGACGGCGGCTGAAGAATTCGGCACCGCGACACGGACCTGCAGCACGACGTCACGGCCGGTCTCTTCGAGCACCTTCTGCAATTCGCGCTCGTGATCTACCACGAAATCGCGGATGCCCCAGCTGCGGTATGCGAGTCCGATCGCGCTGCGCTGCTTGACCGGGTGGTTGAAAGCGCAGTGTGCACCGGGCTTCGACCGATGGACCGCTTCGATCTCGGCAAGGGAGGCAACGTCGAATGCGTCTATTCCGCCCTCAATGAGGGACTGAAGAACCAGCGGCTCGGGATTGGCCTTGACGGCGTAGAAGACCTTGCCCGGAAATCCCCGGCAGAACTCGATGCAGTCCGCACGGATCCGCGCTGGAAAGTAACAGAAGACTGGCAGGTTAGTACTTTTGTGGCGCAGCAGGTCCTCAATGTGCGCGTAGTGAGGACGCGACAGTGGGGCGAGGCTCATCTTGGTGCGTGCAGCTGGATGGGCATGGCGGCCACAATCTACCCAACAGAGCGAACCTTGCCCAGTGCCTGTCAGTGCACATCGGAGCGTGCGGAGGTCCGCTGGACCTCAGACCAGCCCGTGGCGGATCGCGTAGGCAGCGACGGCAGCAGCCGAGTGCAGACCCAGCTTGCGCATGAGGTTGGTGCGGTGCTTCTCGATGGTCTTTGCGCTCAGCGACAGCAGCTTCGCCATCTCGCGGGTACGGAAGCCGCGCGCGATCAACGCAATCACCTCCTGTTCACGCGAGGTGAGACGGCTCACCGGCTCGTCACGCCCATCATGCATGGCGCTTCCCGCCGCCTCGGCGGTACGCTCGGCGGCGCGCGCTCGCAGATAGCGCTTACCTGCCTGCAGGCGCTGCAAAGCCGCAATCAACTCGGCACGAGTCTCATTCTTATGCAAGTAGCCGTCGGCCCCGGCAGCCACCGCCGACTCGATCAAGGCGCTGTCTCTTCGCAGAGTCAGCAAGAGCGCGCGAAGCTCGGGCCAACGGCGCTTGAACTGTCGGATGGTGGCGGGACTTGTCTTGAGCGCGGGTGCAAAGTCGAGGATCACAACCTGCGGCTTGAATTGAGCCAGGGCTTGCAGCGCCTCACGGGGGCTGGATGCCACCGCGACCACATTGGCCCCCACCGACTGTAGGAGCGCACACAGCCCGTCGCGCAAGATGCCCGGTTCCTCTATGAGGACGACCTGCATCGAGCGGAGAGCGCGGGCATCGCCCGTCCCGGGGCGCAGGAGTCCGAGCATCGGGCCCGAAGTGGCGTCAACGACGGTATGCGGGTTGGACATGGCGAGGAGCTTAGGTTACGGGTAACCCGAATTCTCTACGTTGTTTCCCTACCGGGGCATAGCCCGCATTTCTACACGACGTCCAAGCCATTAAGATCCCACCGTCCGAGGATTGCCCTGCACCCATAACCGCCTCTGTGAGGGACAATATATGTGGTGGAAGCTGATGCTTGCCTACCTGCTGGCGACGCCGCTGGTCATAGTGGCCGTCTACCGAGCCGGGCAGGCCCTCACCGAGTCGCGCCGCCCAGGCGTGACACCCTTCCGCCGCCCCGACTAACTTCCCTTCAGAAGCTCCGACACCTGGCTGAATGAGCGAGCGCTGGCCACGTCCGCCGCTGTCAGCCGATCCTTGTTTCTGAGCCTTGCGCTCGCCCCGGCGCTTAGCAGGCGCCGCACGAGCGCACTGTTGCCATTTCGGCTGGCGATGATGAGCGCGGTATCGCCGAACTCATTTTGGACGTCCTTGTCGGCTCTCTGAGCGAGTAATTTCTCTACCACTGCCGCCGCCCCGGCGTTGGTCGCAATCAGGAGTGCCGTGTCCCGAGTGGCGGTCCGTGATTCCAAGTGAGCCCCTTTGGCCAGCAGCAGATCCACCAGCGGCGCGGCACCTGCGGCGCACCCGGCGGTGAGCGGCGTTTGTAACGCCGCATCAGCGCGGTCAACGTCCGCGCCGCGCTCGAGCAGCAACTGGGCGGCCGCGAGATGACCTCCGCGTGCGGCGTACCACAGGGCTGTTCGACCCTGGCGATCCGACGCATCCACCGCTGCACCGGCGTCAAGGAGTTGCCGCATCCCCGCAGCTTCGCCAGCGCGCGCGAGCACCATGAGCGCAGTCATGCCCCCGGCATCACGCCCGTCGAGGGGCGGATGCGCGGTAAGCAGCGCCTTCAGGACTTGAGGATCACCCGCTTTGGCCGCGATGAGCAACGCCGACCCGGTCGAACTGCCCTGGCCTTCGGTAGAGGCGCCGCGCGCCAGCAGGCGCGACACTATGTCCTCGCGGCCGGTGCGGGCGGCGACCGCCAGAGGTGAATTGCCCCGGCGGTCGGTGCCATTGGCACTCGCACCCGCGCTGATCAAGGTATCGACCAGCTGCGGCGGTCCCATGAGCGCGGCCACCGCCAGCACCGGGGTGCCGTCGGGTGTCTTGGCATTGGGGTCCGCCCCCCGCTTGAGCAGCGACTGCGTTAGCACGGGGGCATCGCGGCCAGCCGCCACAGCCAGGTCGGGCCAGCCGGCATAGAAGTCCCGCTGCGAGGCACGCTGCACGGTCACAGGCGCTGAGGGTATCTCCGTGCTGCGCTGCAGCGCCGTCGCACCCTTCTCGCGCAGGCGGACGGCGACGTCTTCCGCACCCCCGACAACGGCGAAGTCGAGGGCCGACCAATCCTGTTGATTTCGGGTGCCGACAATTGCGCCGGCGCCGAGCAGCGCATCGACCGTTTCGATGTGCGCGCCCGCGGCGGCATGCATCAGTGGCGTGTTGCCGCTGTGGTCGACCGAATTGACGTGCGCTTGCGCACGCAGTAGGGCATCGACTGCATCGACCGAGCCGCTGCGCGCAGCCAGCATCAGAGGAGTGATGCCGAAGTTATCGGCACGGTCTGCCTCGCCACCGTGGGCGATGAGCGCTTGCAGTGCCGTGGCCGAGCCCGCCTCGGCCGCGCGTGCCATGGCGCCGCGGCCGAACTCGTCGGTGCTCTTGATTGATGCCGGGTCGGCGAGCGCGACAATGGCCACGGTGTCGCCAGCGCGCGCCGCGAGCCACAGTGCCTCGCGGCGGAGCATCGGGTCGCTGAGTGCGCCGGGTGGCAGAAAATGCCCGGCGGACGTGTCGTGGGTATAACCGTGCGTGCCCGGGGGGGCATAGCCGAGTGCGCGGGCACGATCGAACCACTGCTGTGCACCGACCGGATCAGGAGGGTCGGTGCTCGCGAGCAGGCTGGCAAGGCTGTACGCGGCGCGCGCATTGCCGTGGGTGGCGGACCGCTCAAGCCAGAGCCGCGCTTGTGCGGGATCATGTGGGCCACTGAGTCCGTTCAGGAAGAAGCTGCCAAGAAGATACTCCGCCTCGGGGTTGCCGGAGGCAGCAAGTTCCTCCAGATGAGATCTGGCGCGGGTGAAGTTCTTGAGACGGATATCGGTCTTCACCGCATCAAGCGGGTCGACGGGCGCCGCGGTGGCTCCTGCTGAGAGAGCACAGGCGATAAGACCCGCGAGCAGTGCGCCGGGGCTACGCCGTGCCATACTTGGTTTCGATCCCGATGCCGATACGCCGCAGGAACTCCGAAGGCAGCACGCCTCCGGCGCTCACGATGACCGCATCGTTGGCGACGGTGACGGACCTGCCCTCATGGTCCAGTGTGACTGATTCGGGTTGGATCGATTTCACCTGCGATTTCATGAGCAGCTGCAGCTTGCCTCCCTTGGTAGCGGCGTCGATGCGCTCCCTGTTACCTGCCTTCGCTCGATCAAAACTCTCGCCGCGGTACGAAAGCACGACGGTACCGGCGCCACTGTCGGCTATGCTCGCGGCCGCCTCCAGGGCGCTGTCGCCACCGCCGACTACCAGAACGTGTCTGCCGCTGTATTGTTCGGGGTCTATAAGGCGATAGACAACTTTCGGCAACTCTTCGCCCGGCACGCCCAGTTTGCGTGGCGTTCCGCGTCGGCCTATTGCCAGCAACACACTACCCGCGGCGTATTCCCCGCGAGTGGTCTTAACACGGAACACCGCGCCGTCACGGCGGATCTCCATGACTCCCTCGCCATAGTTGATTTTCACCCCGGTCTTACGCTCGGCTTCCTGCCAGAACTCAAGTAGCGCCTCCTTGCTGGTCTGACGAAAGTTGACCTTGCCCAGCAAAGGGACGCGTGCCGGGGCGGTCATCACCAGCTTGCCGCGCGGGTACTGGAACACGCTGCCTCCCAGCGACTCCTGCTCGAGCGTCACGAAACGCATGCGTTTTGACAGGGCCGTGAGCGAAGCGGAGAAGCCAGCCGGTCCGGCCCCGACGATCAGCAGGTCGAGCGCCTGGCCTGCGGGGCGGCTGCGCTGCGCGATGTACTCAACTGCCTGGCGTCCCTGTTCGAGTGCGTTGCGGATGAGTCCCATACCTCCCAACTCGCCCGCGACGAAGATGCCCGGCACGGTGGATTCGAAATTCGGCTTCAACAACGGTATCTCGACGCCGCGTCGCTCGCTGCCGAACACCAGGGAGATTGCCTCCACGGGACAGGCGGCCTTGCATGCACCGTGGCCGATGCAGTCACCCGGGCTGACGAGCACTGCTCGGCCGTGGACGATGCCAAGCACCGCGTGGTGCTCCTGTTCGGGGCAAGCCTTGAGGCAGGAACCGCAACCGATGCATCGCGCTGGATCGATTACCGGGTGAAGCGAAGCGGGCTCGGCGCTGCCTGACTCTGCGTGCAGTCTGGCGCTATGTGTCTCAAGACGGCGACGCTTACGCGTGTGCCACGCAAACAGCAGCAGCGCCGGAACCGCGTAAATAACATACAGAAGCCAATCCATCAGGCGTCCGTCTCCCTAGACACACTTAGCAGGATGTTAGATCCGGATTGCTGTGCGCTAGAGCACACTAATCCTGTGAGCCGTTGCGTCTGAATGGGGTTTTCCCCTACTTGTGCCGGTTAAGTTGCCTACGCACTCTACCGTGCAGTCACATTGCTCTACTTGCCTATTTTTCAAGGAGTTTTTGTCGTTACTTGGCGACAGTGGTCGGTGCCGTTTTTTGTGGCGTCGTCGGCTTACAGGGATGCGCAAACGCGTACGCTTTGCGGTGCGCAATAGGGCAACGGAATTGAGGCACGTGGAAGTATTTCCCTTTATAGCTGGGATGTTGGTTGGCGTAATCAGCGTCCTCATCGCGCGTCGACTGTTCTTGCGCGGTGTGGAGCGCTCACGGCGCAACTATGCATTCGCGACCGTGTTTGTAGCGGCATTTGCCCTGGTCGCTGCGCTGCTTTTCCAACTAGTGGGCACCCGCCATCCGCTGGCTCTGCCCGCAATGGCGCCGGCCTCGGCGACACCCATGGTGCCAGGCGCTGCTGCGGGCAACGCTTCGGCGGCGCAATCGATGGACGTTGAAGTCGCTAAACTCGCGTCGCGCCTTGCGCGTGATGGCGGGTCAGACGGGGACTGGAACCTGCTGGCACAGGCGTACGACATGCTTGGGAGACCGGAAGACGCGCAGCGCGCGCGTAGCAGGATTGTCTCCGCGCCGGGTGGTGGGCAGATGAGTTCGGCGATGCTGGTGGGCATGGCCGCTCAACTGGGCGATGGAAAGGGTAGCGCTGGCTCGCCCGTCGCGGCAGCGACTCCGGCGCGGGAGCCACCAGCTTCGCCTCGAGATGCCGCCGGATGGCTGATGCGCGCAGACGCGCTGCGTGCGCAGCGCGACTTCGCTGGCGCACGCGCGGCCTACGAGCACGTGATCAGCCTCAGGGGAATGACTGCTCAATCCTGGGCGGACTATGCCGACACCGTTGCTTCCGTAAACGGCGGGACTCTGACGGGCGACGCCGGACGCGGGATCGACAACGCGCTTGCGCTCGATGCAACCAATGCCAAGGCACTGTGGCTGAAGGCCAGCCAGGCCCATGAAGAGCGCAAGTACGCCGAGGCGCTTGGCTGGTGGAACAAACTACGGGCCATATTGCCGCCCGGTTCGCCGGATGTGCGCATCATCGACGGCAACATTGCGGAGGATAAGCGGCTGGCCGGCAGCGCCGCGCCAGCCCCGGCCGCTGCTCCAGCCGGCGCGACCGCGCTCTCCGGCACAGTCACCGTGGATGACAGCGTCGTAGGGCGCGTTGCGCCGGATGCGACCCTCTTTATCTACGCGAAGGCAGCGGATTCGCCCGGGCCGCCGCTCGCTGTCTTCCGTACCAACACCGGTACGTGGCCAGTCCACTTCAGATTGGATGACTCGATGGCGATGATTCCATCGCGCAGGCTTTCGCAGTTCGACAGAGTGGTCGTCGAGGCGCGCATCTCCAAAAGCGGAAACGCCGCGCCCAGTGGCGGTGACCTGTACGCCGTGAGCGGGGTTCTGAGTCCATCCGCCGGCAAGGCGGTCTCCCTAGTCATCAATCGCCAGATCGGATGATGGGAATGTCCGCTGCAACGCCCGTTGGGAATCCCGATGACGTACCCGAGCAGCTTCAGGTGCGCGTCGTTCGTCTGAGCCAGCTGGGATCGCAACGCTCCGCGATTCCTGCGCAGGAGTTTCAAGCGGCTCCTGTCCCTCCCTCCGTCGAAGCGCGCGTCGCATCACTGCCGGAGCGGCGCACGGCAGCGCGGTCCCACTCAGCCGCCGATAAGGCGGAGGAGCGTGCCAGCACGAGGCCTCCTCAGCCAATTTCCGCGTCCAGCGCGCCTGCCAGGGAGGTGGCACCTCCCCGCCGACTCATCACCGCGGGGCGCGTATTTTTTCTGATAGTGGTAGCGCTGCTGTACGTGGGCTACCACGTGCCAACGGAGCGTTACATCACTCCGAAAAGGGGATTGGGATATACGCTTGGAATCATTGGCGGCAGCCTGATGCTGCTGCTCCTCGTTTACTCGCTGCGGAAGCGGTACAGCTGGCTGAAGTTCTTGGGATCAACGCCGAGCTGGTTCCGCTTCCACATGGTCTTGGGTGTCCTTGGGCCGCTGTGCATTCTCTACCATTCAAACTTCACCACAGGCGCCACTAACAGCAACGTCGCGTTGTTCGCGATGCTCACGGTCGCCGGAAGCGGTCTCATCGGCCGCTACATCTACGCCCACATTCACCATGGTCTCTACGGCAGTAAGCTGGAGCTGAACGAGTTGCGCGGTGGCGCCGAGGAACTGCGATCGACGACTTCACGCGTGGGCTTTCTGCCGGACCTCGTGCAACGCCTTGAAGCGTCTGAGCGGAGGCTCCTGTCAACGGGTCCGCGCCTGCCACTGCTCGCGCCAGTAAAGTTGCCGATGGTCGCGCTAACCGCGCTGGCGCTGCGCTGGCGATTGCACCGTTATGTGCACCGCTCGCTGCGGGCGCTTGCGCGCCAGTCAGCAGTGATCGCGGCCGAGCGTCGGCGCATGTCCGCGTCTGCGTGCGGCTACGTCGATCGGCGCATCGCGGCGACCCGCCGCGTGGCGGGGTTCGAGAGCTATGAGCGTCTGTTCTCGATGTGGCATGCGCTCCACATCCCACTGATCTTCATGATGATCATCGCGGCCGTTATCCACGTCATTGCGGTCCACGTGTACTGACGTCACTACAGCGACCGACATGAGGAGCGGATCATGCCGACTACTTCTGATCTTGGCACTAATGCTGGCGCTTTTTCGGACTGAAGCCGCACGCGCCGTTAACCCGGAGACGCTCTTGATGCCCGGCAAGCTGAGCCACGCGCACGAGAAATACGAGGAACAGTGCAAGCTGTGCCACGATCGCAGCGATCGCGCCCGGCAGACGCAGCTATGCCTGGACTGCCACAAGGAGATTTCCGGGGACCTGCGTCAGAAGCAGGGTTACCACGGCCGACTCGACGGTATCGAGGCTTCGCAATGCCGCGCGTGTCATTCGGAACATCTCGGCCGCGAGGTGCACATCGCGCACGTTAGCCCGAGTCAATTCGACCATCAGCAGACCGATTTTCCGCTCAAGGGCGCCCACGCATCGGTCGCGTGCCAAGGCTGCCACGCACAGGGCAAGCCCTACCGTGATGCGGCTTCCGAGTGCGTTGCCTGCCACCATAAAGAGGAGCCGCACGAAGGTAAGCTCGGACGCAATTGCGCGACTTGCCACGATGTCGAGACATGGTCGCGCGTGAAGTATGACCACAGCAAGACTGCGTTTGCGCTATCCGATCGTCATGCTGATATTCCCTGCGCCGGCTGCCACCTCGGCAACCGGTACAAGGACACTCCGCGCGAGTGCGTTTCCTGTCATGCGCCAGATGATGTGCATCACGGAGAGCGCGGTGCGAAGTGCGCCGAGTGCCACACCCCGAAGGGCTGGAAGAATTCCAAGTTCGATCACAAGAAGGAAACGGGCTACGCATTGCTCGGGGTTCATGACCGCATCGCGTGCAATGACTGTCATCGCTCCGGCAACCTGAAGGACAAGATTTCACGGGACTGCAATGGCTGCCACGTCGGCCAGGACTCCCACGCGGGACGGCTGGGGGGCGACTGTGCCAACTGCCACGGCAATGAGAAGTGGAAGCCGTCGGTCTTCGATCACGATCGCGACACCAAGTGGTCGCTGACGGGCAAGCACCGGAAGATCGGCTGCCACGACTGCCATACCGCGACCGCCGCGACGCAAAAGCTCGCCGAGGACTGTTTCGGATGCCACCGCGCCCAGGACGTGCATGGCGGACGCCTCGGCAAGGCCTGCGATGAATGCCACACGACCGAGGGCTGGCGTGCGAGCGTCGCCTTCGACCATGACCTAACCAGGTTTCCGCTTGTGGGCCTGCACGTTGCAGTTCCGTGCGAACAGTGTCACGCGACGCGGCAGTACCGAGACGTTGGTCGCGAGTGCATCGACTGTCACCGTCGCGACGACATCCACAAGGGCAACCTGGGTAGCGAGTGTGCGCGCTGCCATACGTCCAACGGCTGGCGGCAGTGGGAGTTCGACCACGCCAAGGAGACTCACTTCGCGCTGGCGGGCGCTCACGCCAAGCTCTCCTGCGAAGCCTGTCATCGTCGACCCCCGGACGCAGTGAAACTCAAGCAGGACTGCCTGTCGTGCCATGAGAAGGACGACGTGCACCTCGGCCAGTACGGGCGGCAGTGTGACCGCTGCCACTCCAGCGTCACCTTCAAAGGAGCGCGCCTGCAGTAGCGCCACAACCGGATGCGGCAGGGTACGACAGCATGGCAGAAGATCGATTGGCGCAGCCTTGGCTTGCGGCTGGTGCTTCTGCTTGGGTTCGGGTTGCTGCAGCCTTTGGGAGCGCACGCCGCACCGGCCTCACGCCCAAGCTTTGACCACACCACGACGAGCTTCGAGCTTATCGGCCGGCACCGTGACTTGCCCTGCGAGTCATGTCACGCCAACGCGATCTTCAAGGGAACGTCGCATGCCTGCGGCGCCTGCCATGGCATCGGCACGGAAGTGCGGGCGTCGGCGAAGCCGGCGAACCACATCCTGTCCACGGATCAGTGCGACGCCTGCCACACCGCAATCGGCTGGAGTCCCGCGGTCAATTTCGACCACACCCAAGCACGCGGCAGCTGCTCCACCTGCCACAACGGCGTGCAGGCACAGGGTAAGGGCCCGACCCACATCGTTACGGACCTGGAGTGCGATGCCTGCCACTCGACGTTGACGTGGGCAGGGGCAGTGTTCACGCACCAGGGAGTGACGGGCAACTGCGCTTCGTGCCACAACGGCGTGGCCGCGAAGGGCATGCCCGCGAACCATATCCCTGTCGGCAGCACCCCCTGCGAAGGGTGCCATTCGCCCACCAACTTTGTGTCATTTGCGGGCACGACGATAAACCACCTGGCGGTGACGGCGCTGACCTGCGCAAGCTGTCACGAGACTGCGGCATTCCTCGGGATGACCCCAAGCACAAGCACAGCTGCCCACGATTCCAGACCTAATGCCACCCTCGACAAGAACCATCCCGCCACGGGCGACTGCGTGCAATGTCACGACACTACCTCTTTCGGTAGCAGTGCGCTGCGCCCGGCGAACCACATTCCGACCAACGCGCCGTGTTCGCAGTGCCACACGACCCCGGGAAATTACTCGCAGTATTCCGTTGCCGGTGTGCACCAGGGCGCGACCGCATGCCTGAGCTGCCATGGACCTGGTACCGGTCCGTTCGCCAACGTCACCATCGTCTCGATGCCGGGCAATCACATTCCGGTCGGGACGCTGGATTGCAACGGTGCCGGTTGCCACAGTGCAACGAACGTGAATCCCGGCGGCTTCAAGATCGGCGCCGCCAGCCTTGCGACCCCGACCCTGAACATTGCTGGCCACAGCACGGTCGCCGGGGCGGTCCCTGCCTGCCAGACCTGCCACGAGAACGCGCCGTACGTCGGTATGCTGCCGAGCAGCTCGAGTGCCGCAGGGGACTCTCGGCCCACGGCGTTCGACAAGAACCACCCGACCACCGGTGACTGCGGCGGTTGTCATACGACCACGCCCACCTTCACCACCAACGTGGTCAGCGGCAGCAAGCCCGCCAACCATATCCCGACCACCGCGCCCTGCACCCAGTGCCATACAACGGGAGACACCTCGGTGTACTCCGTGGTTGGGACGCACCAGGGCGTGACCGAGTGCCTCAGCTGCCACGCACAAAACGTCGGCCCGTTCGCCAACGTCACGATGGTCACCACGCCCGGGAATCACATCCCGATCGGCAGCCTCGACTGCAGCGGTTCGGGTTGTCACAGCACGAAGAACGTCAACGCCGGGGGCTTCAAAATCGGCACGGCCAGTATCACGGTGCCGACTCTGAGCGTGGCAGGGCACAGCACCGTGGCAGCCGCCGTAGCGGCATGCCAGACCTGTCACGAGAGCGCGGCGTTCGCAGGCATGCTGGCGAGCACTGCCAGCACGGCCGGCGACTCGCGGCCGACTGCGCTCGACAAGTCACACCCGACCAGCGGAGACTGCGGCGGTTGCCACACGACCACGCCGACGTTTGCCGCCAACGTCACCCAAAGTGGCAAGCCCGCAAACCACATCCCGACCAGCGCTCCCTGCGCCCAGTGCCATACAACTGTCGGGAACTATGCGCTGTACTCGGTGACCGGTACGCACCAGGGCGTCACGAGCTGCCTCAGTTGTCATGCGCCGGCGGTGGCGACGACCTTCGACAATGTCACCATCGTCTCGACCCCGGCGAACCACATCCCTATCGGTAGCCTCGATTGCAACGGCTCGGGCTGCCACACCACGGCCAACGTGAGCGCGGGCGGCTTTAAGCTTGGCGCGGCCAATATTTCCAGCCCCACGCTCAATGTCGCCGGGCACGCAACTGTTGGCGCCGCGGTTCCGGCATGCGCGGCCTGCCACGAGAGTGCCGGCTATGCCGGCATGCTACCCAGCAGCGCCAGCACCGCGGCGGACTCGCGCCCGACTGCATTCGACTCAAAGCACCCGGCCACCGGTGACTGTGGAAACTGCCACGTCACGACGCCAACATTCGCCACTAACCTGCTTCCGACGGCACCTAAGCCGGCGAACCACATCCCAACCACTGCCGTCTGTGCGCAGTGCCATACCACTGCGGGCAATTTTGCGGTGTACTCGGTAACGGGCGTGCATCAGGGCGTCACGGGGTGCCTGACGTGCCATGCGCCGACGGTGGCCAACACGTTCGTGAATGTCACGATCGTCTCGACGCCCGCGAATCACTTCCCGATCGGCAATCTCGATTGCAACGGGTCCGGTTGCCACACCACCAAAAACGTCAACACGGGCGGCTTCCGGCTGGGCGCCGCGAGCATAGGGACGCCGACTCTTAATGTTGCCGGCCATACCACGGTCGCGGCGGCAGTGACCGGCTGCCAGACCTGTCACGAAACCGCCCCCTACGTGGGTATGCTCGCCAGCACCGCGACCACGGCCGGCGACTCGCGTCCCACGGCGCTGGACAAGGCGCACCCCACCACCGGGGACTGCAACGGCTGCCACACCACGACGCCGACGTTCGCGAACAACCAGACGGGCAACGCCAAGCCCGCCAACCATATTCCCACTACGGCCGCGTGTGCCCAGTGCCACACGACGGCAGGCAATTTTGCACTTTACTCGGTGACGGGCACCCACCAGGGCGCCACAAAGTGCCTCACCTGCCACGCGCCGGCGGTGGCCGGCACGTTTGCGAACATCACCATCGTCTCGACGCCTTCGAACCACTTCCCGATCGGCTCGCTCGATTGCAACGGTTCGGGATGCCATACGATCAACAACGTCAATCCCGGGGGCTTCAAGCTCGGCAACCCGAGCATCAGCACCCCGACGCTGACCGTTGCGGGGCACACCACGATCGCTGCCGCGGTCAGTTCCTGCCAGACCTGCCATGAAAGTGCACTGTATGCGGGCATGATTGCGAGCTCCGCCACCGCAGCGGGTGACTCGCGCCCAACCGCACTCGACAAGGCGCATCCGACGACCGGGGACTGTGGCGGCTGTCATACGACTACCCCAACGTTCGCGACCAACCAGTCAGCGGGCGCCAAGCCCGCGAATCACATCCCGACCACTGCGGCATGCACGCAGTGCCATACCACCCCCGGCAACTACTCGGCCTATTCGGTGACAGGCGTGCACCAGGGGGTGACGAAGTGTCTCGCTTGCCACGCACCCACCGTGGCAAATACGTTTGCAAACATCGTCATCGTCTCAACCCCGTCAAATCACTTCCCGATCGGATCGCTGGACTGCAACGGCTCGGGCTGTCACACCACCACGAACGTCAATCCGGGCGGCTTCAAGATCGGCTCGGCAAACGTGTCGGCGCCGACGCTGACGGTCGCCGGTCATACCACGATTGCCAGCGCGGTCAGCGGCTGCCAGACCTGTCACGAGACGGCACCGTATGCGGGCATGGTCGCCAGTACCGCCACCACGGCCGGGGACTCGCGGCCCACTGCGCTCGACAAGGCACACCCGACCAGTGGCGACTGCAACGGCTGCCATACGACGACGCCGACCTTCACAAGCAACGTTACCAGCGCGGTCAAGCCGGCGAATCACATCCCCACGAGTGCTCCGTGCGCGCAGTGCCACACAACCGCCGGCAACTACGCCCTGTATGTGATGGGGGCAACCGGCCACAAGGGCATCACCGGCAACTGCGCGCAATGCCACGCCTATGGATTGAGCTTCTACAACATGGCGCCGCCCACCCTGGTCCAGCCACCGTCGGGCGCCACGGGCCACATCCCCGCGGTCCCGCCGAACGGCACGGCCGCCATTGCCTGTGAACTGTGCCACTCCCCCAGCGCCTTCACGACATTCTCCGGCACGGTCATGAAGCACGCCTACGTGACGTCCATGAAATGCATGAGCTGTCATGAGTACGGCATGAAGTGGAAGACCAATACCGGCGTCAGGCTGTGGGTCCGGGATGGCCCGGATCACCACCCCGGACAGGACTGCAACGGCTCCGGCTGCCACACTTCTCGCGATAAGTTCGCGGTGCGACCCGTGATCGGCCGCACGACGACCGCTGCGACCGCGACGAGCGGCACCACGAATGCGCGCAGTGGCGTACCCGCGCCGCGTCCGACGGTGGGCGGCCCGGGCAGCAGGGCACTGGTCGGCGGTGCGGTGCTCAGCACCGGCAGCGGTGCGGAGGCGTCGCTCGGGCATCCGCCCGCTTCAGGTCGCAGTTGCGTCAGTTGCCATGCGGGCAGTGCAGCCACTGGCAAACCCGCCGGGCACATCGTGGCCAGCGACAACTGCCAGGCCTGCCACACCATGCTCGCGTGGCTGCCACTGCGTGCGATCGACCACTCGCAGGTGCGCGGCGCCTGCGCCGGCTGCCACAACGGCACCACGGCGACGGGCAAGCCGGCACGGCATCTGCCGACGAGTGCCGGGTGCGAGCGCTGCCATACGACCAATGCCTGGACTCCCGCGCGCTTCGACCATGCCGCGGTGTTGCCGCACAGTTGCAACAGCTGCCATAACTCGGTGCAGGCGATTGGCCTGCCGCGCGCGCACGTGCCGACTACGCAGCAATGCGATACTTGCCACGGCACTCTCGGCTGGCGGCCGGCGAAAGTTGACCATACGGCGCTCACCACCAGCTGCACGTCCTGCCACAACAACATAGCCGCCCTCGGGATCGGCGCGGGGCACCTCACGACTCGACTGGACTGCCGAACCTGCCATACGTACCCCGACTGGGATGTCCTGCACTTCCGGCATGCCAGCGCTGCCTATCCCGGAACGCATCGCAAGGCGCTGAGCTGCGTCAGTTGTCATACGACCGGCAGCGAACAGGTCCCCTACGCCATGCCCGCCGAAGCTGGCACGTGCGCGGGCTGTCATGCGCGCGACTTCCGTCCCGCGGCGCACCCGAAGGTTGTCAACGGCGAGATGTACGCGGTGAGCGAGCTTGCCAACTGCACCGGCGCCTGCCACGTATACAGCGACCCGACACAGTCTAAGATCGCAAAGAGCAAGCCAGGCCCGTACCATCGAGTCTCTGATGCCGCGTTCAAGCATTGAACGTGGGCTCATCCTCTCGTATCTGTTCCTCAGCGCCTTGGACGCAGGGGCAGCCCGCGCGCAGCTAGTCCCGACGGGCCCGCTGAAGCTCTTCGACGTCATCGCCGTCACCGAGCGCGACGAGCAGGTCGATATCGCCATTCTGTTCAACTGCTCGATGCGGTTCATCAACAGCATCCCGGCCAGCGAAGGCAAGCAAGTCCGCATCCAAATGGCGCCGCTCGGCGACTGTCGCGTGGGGCCGATGACGCAGATTTCGCCCGAACTGCCGGCGGTCTCCGGCGGAGCCAATATCATCGCCGCGGCCCGTGCCGAGTCACTCGCGCCGGGACAGATCACGCTAACGCTGGACTTTCGCCGCAACGAGCGGTTCGTGGTCGCACAGGGCATCGATCCGCGCGGCCTGGGTATGCGACTGTTAGATCACGGCCACGGGCGCGCCCGAATCTCGGTGGGGGAGGGCGCCGACTCGGTGAGCAACTTCGCCATCAACCTTGAATCGCAACCGAAACCCTTTCCGCCGGAGGCCATTGAGCTCGCACGCAGCCGCCTGAAGGCACCGGTGTTCGTTTCCGAAACCACCGTGGAAGGGGAGAAGTGGTACCGCCTGCGCGTCGGTCCGATCGTGCGGCGTTCGGAAGCCGATCGTATGCTGGCCACCGCGCTTCGGGACTACCCACGCGCGTGGCTCGCCATCGGCGATGATCAGTTGACCACTGATATCAATGCGCCGGCGGGTGCCGTGACTCCGGCCGTCGAGAAGATGGGCAGCGACCCACCCCTGCCGCCTGATCAGCTAAAGCGCCTGCTGGGGCAGGCCCGCGCGGCGATGAGTGCGCGCGACTACCCGACGGCCATTGCAGTCCTGACCCAGCTGCAGCGGCAACCCGAGTTTCCCGACCGCGCGACAGCTCAGGAACTGCTCGGGCTCTCGCGCGAGCGCTCCGGGCAGCTCGCTCATGCCAAGGCTGAGTACGAGGAGTACCTGCGGCGCTACCCAAACGGGGAGGCTGCCGGACGTGTCGCATATCGTCTCAAGATCCTGCGTGCAGCTGAGGCCAAAGCGCGCACCGGCCGGGATGCCAAGGACGTACGCCTCGGCTGGGAGCTGCACGGGGGTTTTTCACAGACTGCGCGCTACGACGGCTCGCGGCAGAGCAACGGAGGGTTGCCTACCAACACGCCTGTTCCGCCCGCCGAGCCGATCAACGAGAACGCACTGTTTACGGACGCCGATCTGCTGGCCCGGCGGCGCGGGGAGAGCAATGACTGGGTAGCGAGACTGAGTGCCGGCTATGACAAGACCTTCGGCCAGGACGTGTCCGGCTACAATCCGACGCGCGTCAGCCTCGCCTCGGTCGAGGTGCTCGACCGTCCGCTGGGCGTGCTCGCGCGCGCAGGGCGTCAGGCATATAACGCGGACGGCATCCTGGGTACATTTGACGGGATGTTCGTATCGTGGCAGTTCAAGCCGTCGTGGACACTGAACGCGGCGGCCGGCTTTCCAGTTGAGCAGTTCAACCTTTCGCCCCAGACACAGGAGCGATTCCAGATCCTGGCGCTCGGCTACACTCCTCCGGGCGCGCACTGGGACGCAAGCGTCTTTGCCGCCCTGCAGCAGTTTGGCGGCCTCACCGATCGTCAGGCGATCGGCGGCTCGCTGCGCTACCTGGCGACCAACATGTCGCTGGTGTCGGTCGTAGACTACGACACGTTCTATCGCTCGCTCAATACCGCGAGTCTTCTGGGGACGATGCAGTTGCCGGCGCGCTGGAGCCTGAGCATCGATGCGGAGCGGCGCAACTCCCCGGTACTACAGACGCGCAATGCGCTCATTGGTCAGCCCTTCACGGATCTGAAGCAGCTGGAGCAGGTGGCGACGGACGATGAGATCTACCAGTGGGCGCGTGATCGCACGCCGGTCACCCAGACGTACAGCCTCACCGCGACCAAACCACTGGGCACTCGCCTCGTCTTCAGTGCCATCGTGACCGCCGGGTCCACGGGCGCGACACCCGCCTCCGGCGGTGTCGCGGCGGTGCCCGCTACCGGCACGCTGATGACCTACCAAGGGCAGCTCTACGCCTCGAGCCTATGGCGCGCGGGCGATTTTCACGTTCTGACCCTCACCCATAGCGATACCGAGATAGGGCGCGTCGACTCGATTAGCACCAATAGCCGCTTCCCCCTGTCCGGGTCATGGCGCATTGGGCCACGCTTCGCCGTCGATCGTTTGAGCGGGCTTGCCGACGGGGGAAAATCAACTACCTATATTCCGTCGGTACTCCTGGAGTACCAACGCAACAACAAGCTGCTGCAGCTGGACGTAGGGGGCGAACTGGGGCAGCGTGAAGCGTTGCTCCAGCTGCAGAGCGGTGCTTTCGTGCAGACGCAGAATACAACGCGCTACTATGCGAGTATGTCTTACCGCATCGACTTTTAGTGCAGATGCCCGTCACAGTACCGAGCCTGCGCCGCGCAGGTCTACTGTTCCTCCTGTGGATTGTCTCGCACGGGGTAAGTGCTAGCGACAAGGAGCCACAGGAATATCTTGACGAAGAGACTGCCGCGACCATCACGGTGGTGGGCAAGCCGTTGGTGTTTGCCTATGCCCGCCGCGACCTCGCGGCCAATGCGCGCGACTACGTGAGCCTGGCTGCGGCGGCCGTGAACCGCGCCGGTAAGGTCAGCTATGTGGTGATCGGTTACATCTGGTCCACCGCCGACGCACACCGACGACCCGATCCGCTCCCGCCGGCGGACGCGGTGGTGCTCGTGGCCGACGACCGTGTGATGCCGCTCAAGCTCGTCGGGCACTCGGCGCACGAGGCAGGGATCGGCGTGCCCGTGCATCAGCCTGCGGGCTTCAACCTCGTCCCGAACGTGTACTCTACCGACCTTGCCAGCCTGCGGTTCGTGGCCGCGGCGCGGCAACTGCACGTACACATAGAGCTGCCCGACACAACGCTCAGCTTCGAACTCTGGGAGGACCGCCGGGATGCACTCGGCGCCTTTGTGCGGCAGCTGGGCGGTTGGTAGCCAGGAGCGCCTTCAGACGTATCGCCTAAGGGTCTCGCGCCGCAGCGTACGCCCACTCCAGCCGCGCGATCGTGCCTGCCTTCTGGTCAGAAGTCAGTGTGAGCTTGCCGCCGTGCATCTGGGCGCGCTCGCGCAGGTTTCGAATGCCATGCCCCGTGCCGAAGGAGCCGGAAGCGCTCGGCGAGGGAAGGCCGATGCCATCGTCACACACGAGCAGTGACACCCTGGCGGTATCGCGCGAGAGAGTGACGGAGACATGCTTCGCCTTTGCGTGCTTGGCGACGTTATTCAACAGTTCCTGCGCCGAGCGAAAGATGGTGGTAGCGAGGTGCGAGGGTATATCCGCATCGGTGGCATCGATATGCGTGTGTACGGCGATATGCGAATACGTCTCACCGAACTCTCGCGACAGCCATTCGAGCGCTGAGGCTACGCCAAGATCATCGAGCACCGGCGGCCGCAGGTTCATGGCGATCGAGCGCACGTCGGCGATGGCCTCGCGCACTCGCTGGATGATGCGGGCAATCAAAGGCAGCGCATCCTCGTGTCGGGCTTGTCGGTGCAGTTCGGCACCGCGTTCGAGGGAGTACTTGATAGCGCTCAGGCTTGGCCCGATCGAGTCATGCAGCTCGCGGGCGATCCTGCGACGCTCGCTCTCCTGCGCCTGGATCAGTTGCTGTGACAGCAGCTCGAGTTCGTGGCGCGATTGACGGAGGGCCTCCTCGGCGAGCTCGCGGCGAACAATTTCGTTCTGCAGTTCACGGTTCGCATCCTCGAGCTCGCGCGTGCGTGTCTGTACGCGGACTTCGAGGCTCTGGTTCAGGTCTTCGAGCGCCGCACTGGCCGCCCTAAGGGGCGTAACATCCTCCACCACCATGACCGCACGGGTGTCGGCGGTTCGTGGATGCGTTTCTGAATCACCGACTGGCCGCAGTGATACCGCGACGGTGCGATCGAGCAAGGAATCACTGATTTCGAACTCAACCTGTTCCCCGCGCTGGACCCTGCTCCAAGCTTCTCGGAGTTGAGCTGCTAGAAGGCAGGCGCGATCGCAGCCATCGGGGTGCAGCAACCTGTGCATGTCCCGGCCGACGACGTCCTTAACCGCGCCCAGCTGCCATACCTCCACGATGCGGTTCACGCGCAGGGTCTGGCCACGCTCATTCAGCAGACTTACCAGAACGGGTAGGCTGTCGGCGGTGCTTTCCCACTCGGTCTTGGCGCGGGCGATCGCCTGCTGGACCTCTTCGGGGCGCGCTTTTACGTGTGCCGGCTCCAATCCGGCCGCTACCGGTTCGTCAGTTGTTGCCGGCGATACGGAAGATGCGTCAGCCGACACTCGTCATCTCCACCAGGCGACGGTAGATCCGCAGCACCTTGGGTACGTAGTCGAGCGTCTCTCGAAACTGCGGAACGTGGCGGCCGCGGGAGTCGACCGCCGCGGGGCCTGCATTGTAGGCCGCCAGCACCAGCTGCAAGTCGTTTTGGTAGCGGTCCGACAGTTCGCGCAGGTAACGCGACCCGGCGTGGATGTTCTGCTCCGGATCGAACGCATTCCGTACCCCGTACTGCCGTGCCGTTTCAGGCATGAGCTGCATCAGGCCGCGCGCGCCACGTTTCGAAATGGCCTCAGGGTCGCAGGCGGACTCGGCCACGATAACTGCGCGAACCAAGGCAGGGTCGAGTCGATTCGCCTGGGCCGCGTGCTTGATGATGGGCATGTAGGCCTGCGAGCGCTGCAGCAGCACCTTCATGTCGGGTGCTCCTGTACTGGGGCTTGTGCCGGCGATCAGCAGCCGGTAGCGCGAGTCATCCGGGACGTTGGAGTAATGGACGGTGCCGTGTTCGTCGGTAAACGAATAGATCCCGCCATCGGCCATGGCAGGGGCGAGTGGCAGGGCGCACAAGATAATAAGTGTGGGGGTTGTTGCGCGCATGCTGGAGCCCAGTATGCACACGTAGCTGGCGCGGTCAGGTAGGGGGATTCTGTAGAAACCTTGCAGGAACGCCTGTTTCGGCGTACCGACGCCCGTATGACACGGGTCTCAGCCCGGAAAGTACCGTGCGACATTAAGTAACACACGGCAGCACGGGGAGTCCGGGCCTTGTTAGGCTGGCTGCGGACTGTTACAAGACCGTAAGAAAGTACAAGAATTCCCGCCCGTGGGGCATCTGGGCGTCGCTGGAGCGGGGAACTAAGCAGCGTTGGGAGAGAACTCCGTGCCTGACGATTCGCAAGAGTCGATATTCGAAGACCCACGCAGCCGCTTGGTGGTAGTCGAGGACCACGCGATCCTGCGCGAAGGGTTGCGGGCTCTCCTGGAACTTGAGCCTGACCTGCACGTCGCCGGTGAAGCCGCCAACGGCATCGATGCGGTGCCCGTCATCGAAGCGTTGCAGCCGGCCTTGTTGATCACTGACATTGCTTTGCCGCGTCGCTCAGGAATCGAATTGATCACCTGTCTGCGTCAGACGCGGATGACCCTGAAAATATTGGTGCTAACGGCGCATAACTCTGAGGAATACATCCGCGCCGCGCTCAATGCCGGGGCCGACGGCTACGTGCTCAAAGACGCCAGTCGCGCCGACCTGCTGCAGGCGATCCGTGCGGTACTGGGTGGCCAAACCTATTTGTGTTCGTCTGTCACCGCGAAGGTGGTATCCGGGTACCTGCGTCCCAAAGTGGGGGAGTCCGAGGTCGCGACCGTCGAGCAGGTCACGGGCCGCGAGCGCGAGGTCCTCACCCGAGTGGCACTGGGCCAGTCCAACAAGCTGATTGCGCGTGCTCTTGGCGTGAGCATCAAAACGGTCGAGAAGCACCGCGCCAACCTGATGCGCAAGCTCACCTTGCATAACACGGCGGCGGTGACCCGCTTTGCCATACGTCACGGCATCGTGACCGCGAACGATCTGGAGTGCGCCGTCGACTGACCAGACTTTGCCCCGGGCCTAAATAGTTTCCCTACCGGAAAGCTACCGCTCTCTACCCGTCCGTAACTACTCCTTGGGTAGCAACCGTCCCACTGGCGGGGGTACCACCCCGGCCCGAACATGGGGTGAACTCCACGTTCGCATAGTGGGCAGGGCGACATGTACGTGCGCAAATGGAAGACGGCGCAGACCGTCCGGGGAGCAGCTGGATTCACGCTGCTCGAACTGCTGGTCGTGATGGTCATCATTGGCATGCTGGCTGCGTTCGTAGCGCCGCGCTACTTCTCGCAGGTCGGCAAGTCGCGCGTGAAGGCGGCTCGTGCGCAGATCGATGCGCTTGACAAGGCGATCGAGCAGTTTCGCCTGGACACAGGCCGGCTGCCGAGCTCTGAAGAAGGTCTCGCGGCCTTGAACACGGCACCGTCCGGCATCACCGGCTGGGAGGGGCCGTACCTGAAAAAGGCGGTTCCGCCTGATCCGTGGGGTCATCCCTACGTGTATGCCGCTCCCGGCGGTCACGACAACGACTTTGATCTGCAGTCCTACGGGCGGGACGGGCAGAGCGGTGGTACGGGCGAAGACGCCGACATCGGAAATTGGTAGAAATGGAATATCGGGCGAAGGCACTCGATACCGGCCGCAGCGTCGTATTCCGCGTTCTGGACGCCGTGGACGAGGTTGATGCGCGCCGCCAGCTCGAGTTGCTCGATCTCAGCATCATCTCCCTCGCGCCGATCCGCAGGTTCAAGCTGACAAAGCGTGCTCCACCCCTGCACCTGGCTGTGTTCAGCCAGCAGCTGGTGGCCCTGCTCGACGCGGGGCTCTCGCTGGTGGAATCGCTCGAAGCGCTGGCGGAGCGTCAGGGCAGCACTGGTCCGCACAGCGTCCTGGGACAGGTGCTCGCCAGACTCTACGAAGGACAGACTCTGGGTGCCGCGCTCGCCGAGCACCCGCGGACCTTTCCGGCGCTCTATGTGGCGACAGTGCGCGCAAGCGAGCGCACTGGCGCCCTTAAGGAGTCCCTGGTTCGCTACACGGCGTATCAGGAGCGCGCAGATGCTCTGCGCAAGACACTCGTCAATGCGTCCATCTACCCGGCGGTCCTGCTTTGCGCGGGCATTCTCGTTACGCTCTTCCTGATGGGCTACGTGGTGCCCCGGTTCAGTTCGATTTACGAGGACGTCGGCAGCGATCTGCCATTCGCCTCCCGGCTACTGCTGCAGTGGGGGCAGCTCATCGATGCGCATGCGGGGATGGTGCTGATGGTGGCCTTGTGCCTGGGCGCCGCATCCGTGCACGCCGCAAGGCTACCCGGCACGCGTGCAAGCATGGGGAAGTGGCTGGCACGGATACCCGCGCTGGGCCGCCAACTGCACCTCTATCAGCTCGCGCGTCTGTATCGCACTACCGGCATGCTGCTGCGCGGTGGCATGCCTGCGGTGACGGCCCTCCAGATGTCCCAGGGATTGCTGCGGGCCAGTTCCAGGGCGGCATTCGCGGCCGCCATCCAGGCCGTGCGCGAGGGACGCTCGCTCGCGGATGCCATGGAGGCCAATGGGCTCACCACCCCCGTCGCCGCCCGCATGCTGCGGGTGGGTGAACGCAGCGGAAATATGGGCGAGATGATGGAGCGGATCGCTGCGTTTTGCGACGAAGAGCTCGCGCGCTGGGTCGCCGTGATGACGCGGCTCATCGAGCCTCTGCTGATGACGTTGATAGGCCTGATCATCGGGCTGATCGTGATCCTCATGTACTTCCCCATATTCCAGCTAGCCGGGAGCATTCGATGAACGCGGCGCCGGTCGATCTCGCGGCGCTCGAAGACGGGGTCGTCGTTGAAGCCCGCATCGAGACACCGGTGCTGTCGGACACGGCGATAGCGCGCGCCATTGCGCTGGCCCACGATACCGGACAGGCGCCGTACGAAATCCTGGCCGGCGAAAGTAGCCTCTCTTGTTCCGATCTCGCCCGCGCGCTTGCAGCTGCATTCGATTACCGCTTCATTGATGGCGA
This sequence comes from Pseudomonadota bacterium, assembly GCA_018240525.1. GTDB lineage: Bacteria > Pseudomonadota > Gammaproteobacteria > Steroidobacterales > Steroidobacteraceae > 13-2-20CM-66-19. Next base: position 137,348 of record JAFEFN010000013.1, on the reverse strand, counting down.
TGAACTGTCACTGACTGAGCCGGACTTCACGCTCCTTCCCCCGGCCGAGGCGACCCGCCGAAGTTGCATGTTGTTCCACCAGGATGGGGACCTGGTCGCAGTCTTCTCCGACCCATTCGACAACACCCTGCGCGGCTGGCTAGAGCTGCGTGTACCCGGCCAGCTGCAGTGGGCACTATCCTCACGCGCTGACCTGGCGAATCACATCGCGCGACGTGCCGAGGCGCTGCGCGCCATTGACTCGGTGCTCCCGGACACGCAGCGAGGTGCCAAGAGTGAGCAGGGCATCGACACGATCTCCTACCTCACGATCAGTGAGGATACGAGCCCGGTGGTGCGGCTGGTTCATTCCACGGTTTACGACGCCCTGCGCGGGGGCGCGAGCGACATTCATCTGGAGACCACCGCGACCGGGCTGCTGGTGCGTTACCGGTTGGACGGCGTGCTGGTCAATATCACGCCGGTATCCGGGGTCGAGCTGGCCGAACAGGTGATCTCACGTATCAAGGTGATGTCCGAACTGGACATTGCCGAGCGCCGTGTGCCCCAGGATGGGCGCTTCAAGATCGCCTTCGAGAATCGGCCGATCGATTTTCGCGTGTCGATCATACCGAGCATCTTCGGCGAGGATGCGGTGCTGCGCGTGCTCGACAAGAAGGCCCTCACGCAGATGAGCGGCCTGCGCCTTGATGTGCTCGGCTTCGACCAGTCGATCATGGCCGAACTGCGCAAGCTGAGCTTGCTGCCTCACGGGATGTTGCTCGTGACGGGCCCGACAGGCAGCGGCAAGACGACGACGCTCTACGGCGCCATATCTGAAACGCAGACGGGCCACGACAAGATCGTCACCATTGAGGATCCGGTCGAGTATCAGCTTCCCGGGGTGCTTCAGATCCCCGTAAACGAGAAAAAAGGCCTGACCTTCGCCCGGGGGTTACGGTCAATCCTGCGCCATGACCCGGACAAGATCATGGTCGGTGAGATTCGCGACCCCGAGACTGCGCAGATCGCCATACAGTCCGCGCTGACCGGACACCTGGTCTTCACCACGGTGCATGCCAATAACGTCTTCGACGTGGTCAGCCGGTTCGTGCACATGGGCGTGGACACCTACAGCTTCGTATCGGCCCTCTCGGGCGTACTGGCGCAACGCCTTGTGCGTGTCATTTGCCTGCAGTGCGGCCAGCCGGCCGTCCCAAATCCGCAGCTGCTGGAGGAGTCCGGAATTTCCCCCGGTGCCGCCAACGCCTACCGGTTCCGACGTGGTTCGGGATGCACGCATTGCCGCGGCACCGGCTACCGGGGCCGCAAGGCAGTTGGTGAGCTGATGGTCTTAAACGACGAGATTCGCGAGGCGATCGTCAATCGTATGCCGGTGCGTCAGCTGAAGGAGCTCGCGCATCGTTCCGGCGTGCGCCTGTTGCGCGCGTCGGCACTTGAGCTGGTGCGGGCCGGGCAAACTACCCTCGAAGAGGTGAATCGTGTCACCGTTATGGCGTGATGAAGTGGGCCTGTATCTTGCGCCGCGGAGGCTGTGTCTCGTGCGGCTCAAGCGTGGTCTGCGCCCTGAGCTCGCAGGCGAATACGAGCACACCGTTGAGGGTGGACGCACCGGCGATTGGGAACCCGTGGTGGGCTCGGCGGACGAGCTCCTGTCCCAGCCGCAGTGGGCAGGGGCACCCTGCATCCGTGTGGTCGTGGCGGACTGGTGGGCGCGCTATGCAATCGTGCCGTGGGTCGACACGCTGGCTTCTGCCAGCGAGCGCCTGGCGCATGCGCGCGCGCTCCTGGCTGCGAGCTACGGCGAGGCCGTCAGCAGGTGGGACGTGCAAGTATCGGATGCCCCGCCGGGAATTCCCCGGGTTGCATGCACGATGTCCGCCGAGCTCATTGCCGCCGTCCGGGAACTGTGCGTGCGCCACAGCGTCAGGCTCGTGTCCCTGCAGCCGCAGATGATCGTCGCCTACGAGGCCAGCCGGCAACAGCTGCCCGAGACCGGAGCGTGGTTCGTATCACTCGGCGACGGGATGCTGACCGCAGTGCGGCTGACACAGCGGCACTGGGACCGGGTCTACAGCGTTCGCATCGGCCCGGACTGGACTCGCGAACTCACGCGGCTGCAAACCCTGGGCCGGCTGGCGAGACCGGAGGGCGAGGAAAGTACGGTGTACGTTGATGCGACCATGGGCTGGCGAGAGGTCGCCGGCACTACCGGACAGGACCTGCACTGGCTTGAAATCGACGCACCCCCGGTCACGACCCTTGCGCGCCTGTCACGCGTTCGTCGGATGGCCGCATGAGCAGCGCTATGGAAGTACGCCTGGACTTTGCGCCATCCCGACCGCGCATAACAGCCCTCTCACTTCTCATCGCTATCGCGGGGGGCTGCGCACTGGTCGCGGCGACAATGGAATATCGGTCGGTCGCGGATAGGCGGGCTGCCCTAGAACAGCGACTCGCCGACGCGCAGCGCCGCAACGAACATGCACCGGAGGTAATGGCCCGTAACGCCAAGTCTGCCGCAGAAGGCGCCGGTATCACGCGCGAGCTTGCGACTCCGTGGACTGAAGTGCTTGCTGACCTCGAGAGCGCCGCCGGAGATACGGCCAAGGACACATCGGTGCTCGCCATTGAACCGGATCATGACAAGCACCGGATTGTTGTCAAGGCCGAGTCACGGGACCTGCCGCATGCACTTGAGTACCTGAAGCGAGTTCAGCATAGCCGGTCGCTGCTTCATCCCATGCTCGACAGCCATGAAGTCGCGGCGGACGACAAGGACCGCCCGGTGCGCTTCGCCTTCACCGCGGACTGGCGGGAGTTGCCGTGAGCAATCTCCTGAAGCATGACGCACAGACGGCGAACGATGCGGTGAGGCAAGAAGAGCCAGGGCTGCAGCGAGGGGGTGATGTGCCCACGCGGTCGGCGGAGCTGGCTCAGCGGAATGGGCACCTGACGATGGCAAAGCCGTCTGGTGCCATGACAGCGTCGTGCAAACTGTCGGTGCGGCATCGCGTCAAGGCAGTCGCATCGCGGGCGTTCACGCTCGCCTGCTACCGAGTCGGCCGTGCCGGACCTTTGACGCTCGTCGGGGGCGCGGCCGTCTTGACCGCGATAGCGATCGCGGCCGTTGCACTTGAAGCGTCGAGGGGTGACCTTGCTGCGCTACAGCAGCAGGTGAATCAGGCGCAACAGCATTCGCCGTCCGGTTCGGCGGTTGATACGGGTATCAGCCACGTCATCGCTTCGCTGCCGACACGCAACGATATGCCGACGATACTGGCCACCGTTTACGCGCAGGCCTCTGCAGCGAAGATCTCGCTCGACGTTGGGCACTACGCCTACAGCCCTCCAAAAGGCGGCAGTATCGGCCGCTACGAGCTTGAGTTTCCCGTAAGGGCCGACTACCCGAGTATCCGCAGCTTCATAAACGGTACCTTGAGCGCCTTGCCGGCAGCGGGATTGGACAAATTACATCTCGAGCGCAAAGCGGTCGGCGACCCCTACGTGAATGCGGACATTCGCTTCGTCGTCTTTATGCGCGCACAGGATGGGAGCTCATGAACGTCACGCTCCGCACAAGGCTGCTGATCGGAGCGGCAGTGCTCATCGGTATGTACGTAGTGGTGACGCCCACTGACCCGGCAACGGTGGAATCTGCAGCAAAATCTGCCGATCGAGCATCCCTCGCGCGCGCACCCGCGCGCCCGGAGAAGTCTGGCGCACAGGGCGCGGCCGAGGCGCTGGTGCGCTTCGCGCACCGTGTGACGGATGCGGGTGACGCAGGTGCACTGTTTGCGGTGCATTCGTGGTATGTGCCACCGCCACCGCCGCCACCAGCCCCCGTGGTCATTTCCGCGCCACCAAAGCCGACTGCACCACCGCTGCCGTATCAATTCATGGGCAGCTACGCCCCGTCCGACGGTCCAATGGTGATCTTTCTGACCCGCGGGGATGTGGTGCTCGATGCGCACGTCGGCGACACGCTGGAGAATCTCTATAGCGTCGATAAGTTCGAGGGTGGTCAGCTTTACCTCACTTACAAGCCGCTGAACATACAACAACAACTCAGTGCGGGAGGGCTGCCGTGAGGACCCGTGTCCATGGATGGATCGTCACCGGCGTACTGCTGGCAGTAATTTCGGGATGTGCGGCCGAGCGGCTGCACAAGGAAGGCATGGCCGCGATCGAGCGCGGCGATTACGAGAAGGGTGTCACTGACCTGCGTGAAGCAGTCGCCAAAGACCCCAGCAACATTGCGTACAAGCTCGACTACGAGGCGCGACGCGACGTCGCGGTTCACAAGCTGATCGGGCTTGCGGACTCGGCGCGCGGCATGGGGCATTTCGACGACGCCACGGCTTTATACCAGCGGGTGCTGGTGATAGACCCGGCCAATGTGCGTGCCCGGCGGGGACTGGACGGTATCGGCGCGGACCAGCGGCACGGCGCCGCGGTGGCCGATGCTAGGAAGGACTTTGAGCACAAGGACTACGCCAGCGCGGAGCAGAAGCTGCACGTCGTTCTCAACGAAGACCCCAACTACGCGCCGGCTCAGGAGCTGCAGAGCCTCATCAACGCGGCACACGGCACCGCGGCAGGGGCCCCCAAACTGAAGACGCGGGAGAATCGCAACGTCAGCCTGCAGCTGCGTGATGCCCCGACGAAGATGGCGTTCGAGGTCTTGCAGCGAGAAACCGGTATCAACTTCATCCTGGACAAAGACGTAAAAAGCGATAGCAAGACCACGATATTCGTGCAGGACGTGCCGGTGGATGAGGCGATCAACCTGGTGCTGGACCAGAACGGCCTGGCGCGCCAGGTGCTCGCGCCCAATATGGTGGTCGTCTACCCGAACAACCCGACCAAGCAGAAAGAGTACGAGCAGCAAATCGTTCACACTTTCTATGTGACAAATGCGGAGCCCAAGGACGTCGAGTCCATGCTCAAGACGGTACTGGGAGCAAAGAACATCTTCATCGACGAGCGGTCGGGATCGGTGATGCTGCGCGATACGCCTGAAGCGGTGCGCATGGCGGAGAAGCTGATCAATTCGCTGGACGTGGCGGAACCGGAAGTCATGCTCGAGATCGAGGTGCTGGAGATATCCGATACCAAGCTGCAGGACCTGGGGATACTCTATCCAAGTACTGCGACCCTGGCGCCAACCCCCCTCGGCACCGGCGGCTCGACATCACAGGCGCAACTGTTCCTTTACGACCTGTTTCACCAGAACTCCCAAACGATCACCGTCACGCCGCTGTCGGTGACGCTGAACGCCATGAAGCAGGCCGGGCTCACCAACACGCTCGCCAGCCCGCGGATCCGCACCCGCAACAAGGAGAAGGCCAAGGTCCTGATCGGCAGCCGCTTGCCCGTGATCACCAACACCGTGACGCCTACCTCCTCGGGAGCCGCGGTCGTGACGGGGAGCGTGCAGTACCTGGACGTGGGTTTGGTGCTCGAAGTGCAACCGAGCGTGCATCTGGACGGCGACGTGGGGGTCAAGGTGAACCTGGAGGTCAGTAACCTCATCAAGCAGGTGACTACCCCGCAGGGTACGATCGCCTACGCGATCGGCACACGCAACGCCAACACGCTTCTGCGCTTGCGCGACGGGGAGACCCAGATTCTCGCCGGTCTGATCCAGGATTCTGACATCCGCAGCTCCGATACGATCCCGGGGCTCGGTGACATCCCCGTCATCGGCAAGCTGTTTGGGACACACCATACCGATCGTGAGAAGGGCGAGATCGTGCTTTCCATCACGCCCCACATCATCCGTATGCAGACGCGGCCATCCAGCGACTCCACGGAGTTTTGGTACGGCAGCGAATCGCACACGCATGCGGCGCCGTATGGCAGCGATGGCGACGGCGCCCGCTCTGTGCCCGCTTCAATGTCCTCGCCGCCGTCGGCGTTACCCGCCGGCGGCGGGGTCCAGCCCATCGCGCCATCGATTTCGCCCAGTGCGGTTTCCGCTCCACTGGGCGGCAGCGATACGCCACAACAGAGCAGCGTACCGCCGATCACGAGGTCCGCCCCGGTAGCCCCCTCGCCGCAGGGGTTAGCGGCAACCGCCCTCCCGGTGCCAATCGCGGCGGCGGATGCGGAGGCGAAGCACGCCAGCGGCGTCGCGGCGGCGGGCACTTCCGCGCTAAGGCTCGATGGTCCCGCGCAGGTTAGGGTGGGTGAGCAGTTCGAGGTCAGCGTGAACATGTCCAGTGCTCAGGACATCACGCGCATGCGCTCCCAACTGCGCTTCGATGCCGGCGTCCTGCAGCTGACGAGCGCGACCCTGGGGAGCCTGGTGCCATCCGCTGCCGGATCGCCCAGCATCCAGGCACGGCCTGGAGGTGCACAGCTCGAGGTTCTGACGACCCCGGATGACCCGGTGCGCGGGAGCGGTCCTCTCATGATCCTGCAGTTCAAGGCGCTAGCAGCGCGCGGCACGAGTATCGCCGCCATGGTGAACGTCCTCGGCGGCAATAACGTCGCGACGGGGTCGAGTTCGGCTGAACCCCTCAGGTTGTCGATTCAGCCGTGATTAGGGGAGCGCGCGGCTTCACCCTGATCGAGCTGGTCGTGACACTGGCGATCATCGGGCTGCTCGCGGTGACCGCGATGCCCGTCGCGCAAATGATGGCGAAGCGAGAGAAGGAAGCGGAACTGCGGGAGTCACTGCGGCAAATCCGCGGTGCGCTCGACGCGTATCGCGTGGCCTCACAAACGGGTCACATAAAGACCGAGCTCGGCGCCTCCGGATTTCCGCCCGACCTGCGCGCCTTGTACATCGGCGTGGAAGACGCGGCGAGCGAGAAGAAGTCGATGCTCTACTTCCTGCGGCGCGTACCGCGCGATCCGTTCTACCCCGACGGGAGCGTGCCCGCCGAGGAAACCTGGGGGCTGCGAAGCTACGCGAGTCCGCCGGATGCTCCAGAGCCCGGCGAGGACGTGTTCGACGTCTACTCGCTCGCGCCCGGCAAGGGCCTGAATGGTGTCAACTACCATGAATGGTGATAGGCAGCGCAGACGGTCGACTTCGGGCTTTACCCTGGTCGAGCTGCTGGTCGTCATGCTCATCATCGGGTTGCTGCTCTCGATTGCGGTGCCGCGTTACTACCGCACGCTACAGCACGCACGTGAGACCGTGCTGAAGCAGGATCTCCTGATTCTGCGCGAGGCGATCGACAAGCACGTTGCTGACCTCAACCAGTACCCGGAAACCCTCGGCGCGCTGGTCGAGAAGCGGTACGTCAAGGCGATCCCCGAAGACCCTTTCACACGCTCCTCGGAGAGCTGGATACCGGTTGCTTCCGAAGAACCGGAAAGACCGGGCATCCGGGACATCCATAGCGGCGCGGCGGACCGGGGAGCCGACGGAACCGAGGTTGCAACCTGGTGAGCACGTGCTCGCCAACTGAACGGCAGCGGGGCTTCACGTACCTAGGCCTCCTCATGGCCGTGGTGGTCCTGGGACTGGCGCTTACGGCTGCGGCGAGAGTCTGGAGCCTCACCGAGCAGCGCGAACGCGAGCGGCAGCTCCTGTTCGTCGGACACGAGTACCGCAACGCCATTGGGTTGTACCTTGCGCACCTCGGGCACTATCCGACCTCCCTCGAGGAACTGCTCGGCACGGCTGACAGCGCCGTGCCGCAGCGCTTCCTCCGTCGGTTGTATCCCGATCCGATGACGGGCGAGCCGAACTGGACGCTGATCCAATCGCCGGATGGCGCCGGCATCATGGGAGTGGCCAGCAGCTCGGATGCTGCGCCGATCAAACGGGCCAACTTCGAGCCATCCGAAGCCGCCTTCGAGGACGCCAAGTCCTACCAGGCCTGGCGCTTTATCTACGTGCAGCGCTATTACCGCCGCGCCACCAACCCTGCTTCTCCTTAGATTCACTTCAAATAACACCATCGCGCTCGAGGCGACTTGACCGACTGGCAGCCGGGCCACGCTCAGACGCGGCACGCCGGGCAGGGTGAGTGGGCAGGGGGAGGTAGGGTGTTTGTGTAGTTGAAGCCGGGTGGATATTCCCCGCTACTCCTAGGGCATTGCGCGGAGTGCTTTGTTGACAGGGTCCAACTACTTTGACCGTCAGCAAGAACCAACACCAACACACGCACAGTGACATTTCCGGGCGCGTACCGCGCGCTATCAGATCAGGGCGGAGGTCTTATGCTCAGCAGACGGCGGCCGAGCCGCATCCTCGTATCTTCTGCCATCGCGGTGCTCGCCGCGGCCGGCCTGGGCATCGTGAGCCAGCCAGTCGGTGCGCAGTCGTTCCGCGTGCAGTGTCCCTCGAAGACACCGCTGCACGCGACCGACACCTCCGGTCCGTACACCGGGCCGGTCATACGCAAAGGGGCTCTCACCGCCACCAACCAGCAGACGGTCGATTACGTCGACAACGGCGGCGGCATCAAGTGCCAGCAAATCTCGGGCGGCGACGGCTTTGCCACCATGGGCGACGGGACGCAGACCTACCTGTTCGGCTTCGGTCCCCTGTCGGGTCTCGCAGACCAGTTTCATGGCCTCCCCGGGACGCAGCCGGCTCACATCTTCAACCAGGACAACAGCGCGGCGAGCGTCCTGTCCCAGATGATCGCAGGTGCACCCAGCGCCGCCACCACCTTCAACGGGGCGATTGGCCTGGTACCAGATGTTGAGGCCAACAACGGCAGTGGGACCGGTGGTGCGCCGCTGGACGGCCACGTCGATCCTCGTCTGATCATGGACGTGGGGGTCATGAACGCCGAGATCCCCGCGCCCACGATGGCAATCGACGAAGACGACGAGTTCTTCCTGACCCTGACCAACGTCGGCATGATCATGCGGCCCGACCTGTTCGAGCAGCATACGATCCACTTCCACGGCTATCCCAACGCGTCGTCGTTCTATGACGGCGTGCCGGACGCGAGCGTCGCGATACAAATCGGCGGCAGCTTCACCTACTACTATCTGGCGCCCGATGCCGGCACCTACTTCTGGCACTGCCACATAACGCCGCCCGAACACCTGCAGATGGGCATGGTGGGGCAGATCTTCGTCCGGCCGCGCCAGAACCGCGTGCCGATCGGCTCATCACTGTACGCCTCGCTGAACTCACAGCAGCAGGACCTGCGCACGAAATGCGGGGCCGACGTGTTGTGCTCCACTCCGCTGCCCAAGGCAAACAACGGCGTGACGCAGGCAGTTGACCCGCGAGCACTCGTAGACAGCGTGCCGCAGCCGCAGATGTATGCCTACAACGACGGCGACGGCTCGACCGCCTACGACGTCGAGTATCCGATCCAGATCCACGGCTTCGACCCCAACTTCCACTTCGTCGGTATGACCTTCAATCCGGAAGCGTTCACCGACATGAAGGACAAGTACTTCCTGCTGAACGGGCGCAGTTACCCGGACACGGTGTCGCCGGGTGCCATGACCACCCAGTCCACCGACGGGACGCTGCACTCCTCGCAGCCCCTGCCGACGATCATCAACATACCGGCCGGCGGCAAGGCGCTGCTACGCATCTCTTCCCTCGATGTGTCCGAGTACCAGACGCTTGCATCTCTCGGGATCCCGATGCACGTCATCGCGCTGAACGCGCGCCTGCTGCGTGACCTGGCGGGCAACGACATGACCTACTACACCAACTCGATCACTCTGGGCGGCGGTGAGTCTCTGGACGTCATCCTCGATGCGAGCGACACCACGAAATACCAGAGCGGCCAGAAGTTCTACCTGTACACGCCCAACCTGGACCACCTCGCCAACGACGCCGAGAACTTCGGCGGCCTCATGACCGAAGTGAACATCTGCAAGACGGTTGACGCGGTCACGAAGACCTGCAGCACCTGAGGAGAGCCGCGATGCGCACGCTCAAGAAGAACACCACGGCTTTACCGCGCTGCGTTGCCGGCTTCGTCGCGGCACTGTCGGTCATCGCCACCCCGGCGCACGCGGCGGTCCCGGGAATCACCGGGCCGACGTTCGCGCTGGATGCCAAGGCCGCCTACATCAGCCAGCCGGACGGCTCCTCGGTGTATTCCTGGGGCTACGGCTGCGCCAAGGCGCCGACGGGAACACTGCCGGCAAGCATGGCGGTCATCTGTCCGGACATGCAGCTGCCGGGGCCGACGCTGATCGTGACCGAGGGTGATGCGGTTTCGGTGACGCTGACGAATGCCCTACCGACCCAGGCCGGGAACACCTCCATCATCTTCTCAGGATTCGATGTCACCCCGGTTGCGGTCGCGGCGGCCGACCAGGCACCCGGGTGCCCCGCCGCGCCACCCGTGGGCCTCCTGACCACCGAGGCTGCCCCGGGATGCGCGGTCACCTATACCTTTACGGCCACAACGGTCGGCACCCACGGCTACCACAGCGGCACCCAATCGGACCTGCAGGTGGAGATGGGGCTGTACGGCGCCATCATCGTTCTGCCCAAGACGATACCAAGCAACTGCATAGCTCCCGTGGGAGCAGATGGCGTGCCGACGGCGGGCAACGACGCCGCCCGTGCTCATCACGGCGAGCTCGACTTCCGCCTGGCGAAGGCGGCATACAACCACAGCGCCGCCTGCTATGACCGTGAGTACCTGTTCCAGCTTTCTGAGATGGACCCGAAGATCCACCAGCAGGCCGAGGCCATCGCCAATTGCGGGGCGAACGGTGGCGCGAATTGCCCGGCCAACATGAACTCGGTGGAGACCGAGCCCTACCACCCGGCATACTTCATGGTTAACGGCCGCTCCATGCCCGATGACATGGATCCGAGCTTCGCGCCGCAGTATCCCCACCAGCCATACAACGGCAACCCGCATATGCATCCGGGCGAGATCACGCTGGTGCGCGAGATCGGGCAGGGCCGCTGGCAGCATCCGCTGCACGAGCACGGCAATCACCTGCGCCTGCTCGCGCGTGACGGCAACCTGCTGCTCGCGCCGGCCCCGTCCTCCGGCGAGGCTGCACTGGCAGGTCCGCTCCTGTTCACCACCACCAGCACTCCCGGCCAGGCGCTCGATGCGCTGTTCTACTGGACCGGCAAGGGCCTCAACTGGGACGTGTTCGGCCACGGCTACGCGGGGGACACGGGCACGCAGTGCATCCCGGATGCCAATGGCTACTACACGAGCGATCCGTCCGCTCCCAACTACTTCGAGTGGTGCGCCGACCACAACAAGCCGCTCGAGAGCCATCCTTTCGGCAGCGTGGGTTCCGGCGGCCCGGTCACGCTGCCCGACCCCAACATCTTTGCCAACGGCGCCTGGTACGGGGGCAGTCCGTACCTCGGCGGCGAGGCGACCACGCGGGCAGTCGGTGGGACACCGATTCCGCCTTCGGGCACCGTCGGCAACAGTCCGACCGACGAGGCCGGCTTCGCCTACATGTGGCATTCGCATAACGAGCGCGAGATCACCACCGCCAACATCTTCCCGGGCGGAATGATGATGATGATGCTGGTGGATCCGCGTGCTTACGTAATCGACGAAACAAAATAAGAGCATCGGGAGAACATCGATGAACGTTCCCACGTCCAAGGCCGGCCTGCACAAGGGATTTGCGGCGGCCGTTCTCCTCATCGCCGCTGGAGTCAGCCACGCCCAGAGCGTGAATCTCTCGGCCACGCCGAGCAGTACGACGCTACCGGACGGGGCCACGGTGCCCATGTGGGGCTACTCATGCGATGCCACGCAGCCCGATCAGACCGGGCTGGGCAACCCGGCGAGCTGCACGGCGCTTCGCGCCTCGGGCGGCTGGTCGCCGGTGAAGATCACCGTGCCTTACGCCGGTTCCACCACTTCGCTCTCCATCACCCTCACCAACAAGCTGACCTTTGGCCCCAATTCCATCCCCACCTCGCTCGTCATCGTCGGCCAGCTGGGCGGGGGTCTGGGCGGTGCGCCGACCACCACGCCCAGCCCTGCGCACGCGCCGCAGGGCGTCACGTGGCCGGCCTCCGGCGGCCCCATGATCGGGCTCACCGCCGGCTGCGACAATTCAGTCGGCGCGCAGAACGGCACCAACTGCCCCCCGGTGCAACCGGCACGCGTGCAGTCGTTCGCCACGGAGGTCGGCGCCGGCGCCACGCAGACTCTGCAGTGGACCGGCCTGAAGCCCGGCACGTACCTGATCGAATCGGGTACCCATCCTTCCATCCAGGGCGCGATGGGTCTCTATGGCGTTCTGGTCGTTACCACGCCCGGCACCGGTTCTGCGGGGACCGCGTACGACACCGTCGTCCCTTATGATGCGGACGCGGCCCTGTTGTTCAGCGAGATTGATCCGGTCCAGAACCAGGCGGTTTCGGATGCAGTCAACACCGTCGGTTTCAGCGAGACCAACGTCTGGAGCGGCCAGCCTGGCAAGTGTGGCGATCCAGCCGCCGTGGGGGTCTACAAGACGTGTTACCCGCCCACGGTCAACTACGACCCACGCTACTACCTGATCAATGGCGTGTCCTTCGACCGCAGCAACCCGACGCTCTCGACCCAGGCGCTGCTGGGCACCGTGGACAGCCCGGTGAAGGTCGGTACCGGCACAGTCTTGTTGCGCCTCGTGAACGCCGGCCTGCGCATGCACGTGCCGTCCGTCGTGGGCCGCACGCTCACGATCTATGCCGAGGACGGAAACCTTCTGCCCGGCTTGCCGCGCGTCCAGTCGGACGTCTTCATGGCCGCGGGTAAGACCTACGACGTCGGCATCAAGCCGACTGCTACCGCCGATAGCAACTACGCGCCGCAGACCTACGCGGTGTTCGACCGTCAGCTGAGCCTGTCGACCAACAACCAGCGCGACGGCGGCATGCTCGCCTATCTCAACGTCGGCGGCGCCACCAGCGGAGCGGGGACGGCCGCGGCCGCGGCCGCGGTGGTCGCCAATCCAGACTCCTATTTCCTGGTCGCCGGGAATACGCTGACGGTGACTAGCCCCAGCAAGGGACTGATCGCCAATGACGTCGGCGTCTACGGCGTTTCGGTACTCACTCCCCCGGCCGGCGGCACGCTGACCCTGAATGCCAACGGTACCTTCAGCTACGTGCCGGCCAGCGGCACGAAGCAGGATTCGTTCACTTACTGCGCCAACGCGCTCTCCGGGGGTGGCTGCGCGGCTACTGCGACCGTTTCGCTCGCGGAGTGCACTGGAACGTGCAAGGGCGCCGCGCCGAGCGCGAATGGCGACGTGTACGCCAGCAACATCGCCACGACCCTCAAGATCGGCTCGCCCGGGGTGCTCGAGAACGACACGGATCCGAGCGGCCTGCCGCTGAGCGTGGACGTTGCCTCCATCCAGCCAGGCACGGTGGGCACCGCGCTGTCGGCCTGCAAGCCCGATGCGGCACCTCCCGTGACCACCAATTGCGTCACGGTGAGCGCCGACGGCTCGTTCGTCGCCTCCGTGCCGAGTGGTGGCGGCGCGTACAGCTTCACCTACAGCGCCAAGAACACCCAGGGAAGCGCCAGTGCGCCCGCCACGGTGACGCTGAACTTCCCGAGCGCCAACAACCTCACCGTCCGCGTCGTCGATGCCAAGGCCTACGCAGCCACGCCAACGAACCGCACGCTCGATATCACTGACTACCGCTGGGTGATCGAAGAGGACCGGACCTTCTACGTCGATCCGGCCTGCCAGATCAACGATCCGACCGGGACGCTGCGCCCGTCGACCTGCCCGCCGCTGCCTGTGCAGAGCCAGGGTTACAACTTCCACACCTCCACGATGGGGGTGGTGGCCGCCGGCTGCACCGGGCCGGTGTCCTGCGAGCAGGGCCAGACCATCAACGGCGGGACCACTGCCGTGGCCTGCGACGTCGGCAACGGCCAGTGCCGCAACGCCACGCAGAAGGATCCCGTGCTACCGGGCCAGGTGCACCTCGACCCGAACAAGCGCTATTACCTCTCGGTCATGCCCGCCGACGGGGCCAATCCGGTCCTGAGCGGGGCCGGGGGCTCTCCGGACGGGGTGCGCAAGTTCGACATCGCCAAGGACTGCGGTCCTTACAGTCCGAGCAGCCCGAACTGGGTGCCGGGAGGTCCTGACGGCGGTTACCCGGAAGGGGTCTTCGGCTGCGGTCACATGATGGGCGGCGCGCAGATCTCGGCAGCACAGGTCAGCCTCGGCGCCAGCGGCGTCATCACGATCCCGGTCCAGCAGACGCCGGCGCCGACTGCCAAGGTGACCGCATTCGTGTTCGAGGACGACTGGCCGCTCAACGGCGAGAACGATGCCGGCGGTGGGGTCGACGTGCTCGCGCCCCAGGAGCCTGGGCTTGGTGGCTTCGAGATCAAGCTGTTCGACCAGGCCGGCGGCCTGGGCGACAACACCGGTCAGATCACGTACGACATGTTCAACCAGCCGGTCTCCAACGCGCTGGCGGGCAAGATCGACCCGAACACCGGGCTGAACGCCTGCCCGATCACCCGCCGGAGCGACGGGCTGGTGGGGATGGTGCCGACCTGCCCGACCTACGAGTCCGACGGGCGCACGCTGTCGCCGCTGGCGGGCCAGGTGGTCATCGACAACCTCTACCCCGGCCTGTACGAAATCCAGGCCTATCCCGCGGCCGACCGCATCGCACGCGGGGAGGAGTGGCTGCAGACCAACACCCTCGATGGTGGCAAGCCGCACGAGGCATTCCTCAAGAACGACGAGCCCGCCTACTTCCAGGAGTTCGGCCCGGGCGGCTTCCACGTGACGATCGGGTTCGCCAACCCCAAGATCATCAATGACCGGCGCCACAATTCCGCTGGCACCGGGCTGTGCGACAAGGGACCGGGCGGCGGCAACCTCGACTGCAACGCGACCCTCAAGGGTCGCGTGACCAATGCTCACATGAGTCGTACTCCCGACCAGCGCATCTTCAGCAGCGGCTCGTACGACAATTACGCCTTCACACAGTGCTACGTGGGACTGGGGCCGCAGGACGCGGACGACTTCGCCTTCACCAAGTGCAATGCCGACGGCACGTTCGAGTTCGACAACATCCCGACCGGTGACTTCAAGATCGTCGTGTTCGACCAGTGGAACGACATCATGCTCGATGGGCTGGTGTCACCGGTGAAGATCGCCGACGGGGTCAACACCCAGGACTTCCCGGTCACGCAGTGGCGCACAAACCTGTACACCCGCACCTACCTCGACCAGAACGGCGACGGGGTGTCCCAGGACGGTGAGCCGGGCCTGCCGCTGGTGCCCACCAACATCCGCTATCGCGACGGCAGCTACGGCTTTTTCAACAACACCGACCTGGACGGTTACGCAGGCTTCAACGAGGTGTTCCCGTTCATGAACTGGCTGGTGGTAGAAGCCGATACCACGCGCTACAAGGTCACCAGCGTGCACACCGTGAACGACACGGGTGGCCAGGTGGACGGCAACGGTGGCGGCACCTCCAATATCGCCTCGATGGTGGCCAACACCCTGGAGAGCAACTCGCTGGCCGCGCTGCAGCGCGTACCCGGGGCGGTCTACTGCTCGGACGCGGACTGCAGTGCCCAGTCCATCCTCAACGGTCCGTACTACACCCGCGATCGCGCCACTTCCGGTCCGGCCGCCGGCCTGTCCAGCGGCCGCATTGATCCGCCCGGCACGACGACGGAAGCCTGGCAGGGCCTGCTCGGCGAGAACGACTTCATCGAGTTCGGCGTGAAGCCCTTCGTGCCGGGCGAGAATGGCGGCATCCGCGGCCACGTGATCTACGCCTCGACGCGACCGTTCGACGATCCCGCGCTGCTGCTGCAGCTGCAGTGGGAGCCCGGTGTCGCCCACGTCAAGGTGAACCTCTACAAGGAGGACACCGGTCCGGACGGCACACCCACGCTCAAGCTCGTCGATTCGACCCTGACGACCAGCTGGGATGACTTCGCGCAGGGCTTCCGCAGCGATGGCATTCCGAATATGAACTGCCCGGGCCAGGATCCGAGCAGTCCCTTCTTCGCCACGCTGCAGAACAGCACCCAGTACCTCGATCCGAGCCACCGGGCGCTGCCGCAGAACGCGCAGTTCAAGTGCTACGACGGCTGGTCGATGCTGAACCAGGTGCAGCCGGCGCCCTACGACGGCATGTACAAGTTCCCCTCGGTGACGGCCGTCGACCCGGTCTCCGGTCGCCCGGCCGGCACCAACTGCAGTGCCTGCATCACCAACCCCGACGACGGCAACGCGATGCTGCCGGCCGGCAAGTACGTGGTGGAGATGGTCGTGCCCGCAGGCTACGAGCTGGTGAAGGAGGAGGACAAGAACATCCTCCTGGGTGACTCCTACATCGCCCCCGTCACCCAGCAGTTCCCGGCCGGCTTCGGCAACGTCTACATCATGCCCGACCAGGCCGCGGTCAATGCGACCTACAACCAGAACAACCCGCTCAACATGACCACCGATCTCGGCGCCACCCCGCGCCACGAGGGTGACACGGGCAGCGTCGAGCAGTTCTGGCCCTGCGTCGGCGCCACGCGCGTCGTGCCGGACTTCAACAGCCTGTACCCGACCGCCGGCCAGAACGCGCCGTTCGCCGGCGCCACCCGGCCGCTGTGCGACCGCAAGGAAGTCACGCTGACCGACCAGTCCTCGGTGCTGGCGAAGTTCTACGTGTTCACGCCCACGCACGTGTCCGGCCACTACACCGGCACGATCACCAATGACTTCGCCTCCGAGTTCGACCCCTTCTCGCCGCAGTTCGGCGAGAAGTTCGGGCCGCCAAACCTGCCGGTGGCGATCCGCGACTACACCGGCAACGAGATGAGCCGCGTGTACTCGGACCAGTGGGGCATCTACAACGGGCTGAGCTACTCGTCCTGGTCGGTAAATCCGCCCAACCCGACGGGCTACATCCCGCAGATGATGATCGCCTGCATGAACGATCCGGGTCCGATCCCCGCGACCAATGCGCAGGGCCAGATGATCAACGATGCCGGCACGGTGGTGTACGACCGCGCCCTGGCCAAGATGATCACCGACCCGAACTACAACCCGGCCTACAGCAACTTCTGCTACGAGCAGCCGTTCATGCCGGGCTTCACCACCTACATGGATACGCCAGTGGTTCCCGTCCAGGCGTTCGCCGACGGCTACAACCTGCCCGACAGCGAGTATCCCGAGGGCACCCCGGCGGTTTACTCGGCCGTGAACTCTGCCGATGCGACCAAGGGCCCGTGGGTGCCCGCGGCCAGCACC
Organism: Pseudomonadota bacterium; assembly: GCA_018240525.1. Taxonomy (GTDB): domain Bacteria; phylum Pseudomonadota; class Gammaproteobacteria; order Steroidobacterales; family Steroidobacteraceae; genus 13-2-20CM-66-19. The sequence goes on along the minus strand of JAFEFN010000013.1, from coordinate 120,182 downwards.
GCCACGGTGCGCCAGACCGTGACGCTGAAGTCCCTGGGCGACAAGGTGGTGCAGAACCCGGCCTTCTCCGGTCCCCAGGCCACGGCGGCGCCGTACAACCAGAAGACCATCGTGCGGCACTACGGCTTCGGCAGCCAGGGACCGCGCTCGAAGGTCACCATCGGCGGCATCGCCGCGACGGTGGACAGCTGGAGCGACTCGCAGATCGTCGTCGAGGTGCCCGCCGGACTGCCTAACTGCGGGGTGGGCCAGATCACCGCCCGCAACGCCAATGGCAGCCCGAGGACGCGCACGAACTCGCAGTGCGGCGAGCTCGTCATCACCGCGGACAACGGCAAGCAGTCGATCGATGCCATCACGGTCACCGTCGGGGGCAAGTCCCCGAGCTACGTGGCCGGACCGGACGCGAGCGGCCATGCGATCCAGAACGCGATCGATGCCGCGATGCCCGGCGATCTCATCATCGTCGGCCCCGGCACCTACAAGGAACAGGTGCTGATGTGGAAGCCGGTGCGCCTGCAGGGCGTGGGCTCCGGGGCCGTGACCATCAATGCGGATGCCCACCCGGCCGGCAAGATGGATGCCTGGCGCCGCCAGGTGAACTGCCTGTTCGGGCTGACCCTGGATGGGGTGCAGAACCCGAACAACCGCCGCTTCGACACCACGTATACCTGCCCGAACAGCATGTTCCTGCGCGACGGCCGCATCGACTTCGAGGGCTTCGTCGGCTGGGATGCCAGCGGCAACGGAAACCTGGCGCAGGTGCTGCAGGAGCCGACCCTGATGGGCGCCTACGAAGGCGCGGGCATCACGGTGCTCGGCCGCGGCGTGCGCGAGCCGAACAATACCCAGGACTTCTGGGGCCAGCCCGCGCAGGGTGGTGCCGGTGCCGGTGCCTACCCGGACGGCAGCCGCTACCTCACCGGCAGCGACACCGACTGCACTACGGCTTCCGGCGCCACGATGCGTGACTACGGCACGGGCAACTTCTACTGCAATCCCTCGCGCATCGACGGTCTGTCGATCATCGACAGCTCGCAGGGTGGCGGTGGCATCTTCTTGCACGGCTGGAACCACAATCTGGAGATCGCGAACCTCAGGATATCGGCCAACCAGGGCACGCTCACCGGCGGCATCAACCTCGGCAACGGGGAAGTTCCGCCGGCGTACATCAACGACGGCACGATCTGCGGCCCGGGGGTGGCCAATCCCGCGCCGCTGTGCCCGCCGCTGCAGGGAACGCCTGCCGGGGGTGCGATCCCGTACGCGATCAATGTGAACGTGCACGTCCACCACAACGACATCTACAACAACGCCTCGCTGGGTGATGCGCTGTTCTCGGGCACTCCCTCGGGCGCCGGTGCCATCACCGTGAGTGCCGGTGCCGACGGCTACCAGATCGACCATAACTGGATCGCCGGCAACCTGAGCACGAGCGATGGCGGTGGCCTGCTGCATTCGGGCTACTCGATGAACGGGCGCATCAACAACAACTGGATCCTGTTCAACCAGACGGTGAACCCGACCCTGCCCACCAACGGCGGCGGCATCGGCATCATCGGCTCCAACGCCGACCGCACGATTGCCGCCACGGGTCTGGAGTGCGGCTCCACCAACGACGTGGACTGCATCCCGGGGGTGGGCGACGGCACGGGCGCAGGTCTGGTGATCGACTCCAACCTCATCATCGGCAACAGCGCCGAGAGTGGCAGCGGCGGCGGCCTGCGGCTGCAGCAGGTCAACGGCACCGAAGTGGCGGCGTTCCCGACGCGCTCGGACCGGTGGTACGACGTGACCGTGACCAACAACATCATCGCCAACAACGTGGCGGGCTGGGACGGCGCCGGCGTATCGATGGAAGATGCGCTGCGGGTCTCGCTGGTGAACAACACCATCGCCTCGAACGACACGACGGCCTCGGCGGGCGTGCTCTTCAAGGCGCTGAACGCCACCATGGCGGCCTCGCCGCCGCCGGGCTGCACGCAGCCTGACCCGGGCGTGCCGCTCAACCCGGGCTGCCAGGACGGCAATGCACCGCACATTCCGCAGCCGGCCGGCCTGGTCACCATGGTGAACACGCCCAATCTGGTGGCGGCGATGCCGGCGACCGTGATCTGCCCGAGCGGCTTCAACTACGGCAAGGGGGGTGACAGCACCGGCCAGCGGACCAACGGCTGGTGCCGCCAGCTGTCGCTACCGCTGATCGCCAACGACCTGTTCTGGCAGAACCGCGCCTTCCACGTCGGCTACGCCGACCAGAATGGCAAGGAGATCTCCGACCCGATCAAGGGTGGCACGGTCGCCGGCAGCGACCAGTCGCAGCAGAACCTGGTCGCGCTGTTCCCGGCGCTCAACCAGAGCGCGACGGGCCAATGCGTGGATCCGGCGAACTACTGGGACGTGGGCGTGCGCGGCGATTCCTCGCCGATCAACCACACGATCACCGGGTTCACCTCGGTCACGCCGGGCATCGGCACCACCAATCCGACGCTCACGGTGACCAACTCGATCCTGACCGCCAACCCGGCAGGCTACGTGAACGGCACCGCCGTGCAGGTGCCGGGCAGCTCCCCGGTGCTCGCGCAGTACTGCAATGGCTCGCGCGTACCGCCGGAGAATGGTGGCCACGGCTACCAGGCGCCTCCCGGGCGCTCGGAGACGACCGGACTGTCGCCCGTGTTCACGTTCAACAACATCCAGGTGGCCGCGACCGTGGATGAGGGCAACAACTGGATCAACCTCGGCTACGGACCGCTGACGCTGTTCAACACCGCCGGCCAGGACATGGTGAGCTCGCTCGACGGGCCCCTGCTCGGCGCCTACTCGAGTGCGCCGATTGCCGAGGTGGTCAATGCCGGCCTCAACTCGGTGGCGCCGAACCATGACTACTTCGGTACCCCGCGTCCGCGCACGGCCGGCAACCCGGCCGACATCGGAGCGGTCGAGGTGCCGCCGCCCCCGTACGCGGCGTCGGTCTCCCCGAGCCCGCTCGCCTTCGGCAACGTCGTGGTGGGCGCGAACAGCACGCTGAACCTGACGGTGACCAACACCGGTGTCAACGCGCTCAGTGGCGGCACGGTGACCGGGATCGCTGCGCCCTTCACGCGGGTGACGACCGGCACCTTCCCGAACGGTGCGCCCAACTGCGCTGCGACCCTGGCGGTGGGGGCCTCCTGCACGGTCAAGGTGCAGTTCGCCCCGACGGCGGCCCAGGCGTACGACGTCGCGGCGAGCGTGAGCTTCACGAGCGCCACCGCGGTCGTCGTGCACCTCACCGGCACCGGCACCACGCCGGTGATCAGCGCGGCCTGGGCGCCGGCGTCACGTGACTTCGGCAATGCCACGCGCGGTGTCGGTACCTTCACGGCGCCGACCCAGGTGTTCACGCTGACCAACACCGGCAACGCACCGCTCAACCTGGCCCAGCAGGCGACGCTGACGGGCACCAACCCGACGGAGTTCTCGATCGTGCGGCTGCTCTCGACCTGCGGACCCGCCGGGAGCGGCCAGCTCTCCGGCCAGACGGTGTTGCAACCCAACGCCTCGTGCACGGTGACGGTGCAGTTCCGTCCGCTCACCACGCAAACGACGGGCGCCAAGAGTGCCACCCTGTCGATCAGCGACAACGGCGGCACGCAGACGGCGGCGCTCTCGGGTAACGCGCAGTGAGGGGGCAGGCCACCGAGGGCAGCGGCCCTCGCAGGACTGGACGCCGCCGCGCGTGGGTGGCCCTTGCCGGGGCGGTGGTCTGGGTAGCCACCGCGCAGGCAGATGCGCCGGTCGGCGGCCAGGCGCTCGGGCAGCTGGATGCGATCGTGGCCTATTGCACGGGGCTCGATCCTGCGCTGGCAGCGGCGGGCGAGCAGCGCATCGCGGCGCTCACGGAAAAGGCCAGCACGCAGCAGCTGGCCGATGCCCGCGGCAGCGAAGCGTACCGCGCCGCCTACGATGCGCTGACGGAGGGGCTTGCCGCCCTTTCGCGTGAGCAGTCGCTGCGGCAGTGCAAGGCCCTGTCGCAGGAGCAGTAGTCGGACGGGCAATGCACCGCAGGAAGCGGGAAGAAGGGCACGGAGCAGATGAAACGCAAGAACGAGCTGTGGGCGCTGGCGGCATGGGCCGCCTGCGGCCTCGTGCGCGCAGCGTTTGCCCAGGAGGCACTCACGCAGGGCGGTGCACTCGCGCAGGCCCCTTCTGCCATGTTTCCGCCGGCAAGCGAGGCGCACGCAGCGCCTGTCGATCCGCGCCGCGCCATGCCGGCCGGCCGTGCCCGGGGCGCGAGCTCGCTGGAGCAGCGGGTGGCCTACTACACCCGCAACCTGCATCTGGACGAGCGTCAGCAGGCGCAGCTGCGGGAGCTGCTGGTGGAACAACGCGAACGGGTCCAGCAGCTGTGGGCCGACCCCAAGCTCGATTCCGCGCAGCGCATCCATGCGACACGCGCGCTCGAGGATGCGACCTCCGACCAGATCCGCAACATGCTGAACGACGAGCAGCGCAGGCAGTACAACCCGCCGCGGCCGCCGCCGGCCCCCAAGCCACTCGAGACGCAGGCGAGCGTCGAGGAGTGGATGAACCAGTTGAGCGCGCGCGGGCACTAGGAGCGAGGAGTCATACATGACGATTACCACACACGACACCGGCAGGCGGGCGCAGGTGACGCTCGGTGTCTTGCTGAGCGTGCTGGCGCTGGCGGCCGGCGGCGACCTCAAGGCCGCCGCAAACACCACCAAGGCTGCCTCGCAGAAGTCCAAGGCAGGTCCCGCGCACGCATCGCGCGCCGCGGAGGCGGGCATGCCCAGCAGTGCGCGCACCTTGTACGCCTCGATCTACGGCGTGGACGGGATGTCCGCGGAACTGGCCGAGTCCGGGCAGCTGGTGCGCTTCAGCTACCGCGTGGTCGACCCGGCGCTCGCCAAGCCGTTTTTCGACAAGCTTTCAAATCCCACCATGCTCGATGAGCGCGCGAGCGCCGTGCTCTCCGTGCCGAACATGGAGAAAGTGGGACCGCTGCGGCAGGGCGGCTCGGTCGATGCAGGCAAGGTGTACTGGGTGCTGTTCTCGAACCGCGGCCAGGTGGTCAAGCCCGGGGATCGCGTCAGCGTCGTCATCGGCTCGCGCCGCGTCGATGGCCTCATCGTGCAGCATTGATCCGCATATCTGGTTGAACCTCTCCAGGAGATTCGCATGCCCCGACACTTCTCCGTAGCCCTGGCCGTAGCGGCCAGCCTTCCGCTGCTGGTACAGGCGGCCCCGACGGGCGTAACGCAGGCGACGCCCGCGGCGGCACCGGTGCACGCTGCGGCCGAACCGGCCCTGAAGCCCGCAAACCTCGGCGCGGAGGCGATCGTCCAGCGCAACCTCGAGGCCCGCGGCGGACAGGTGGCGCTGCAGCAGCTGCAGACGGTGACGCTGTCGGGCAAGATGGATGCCGGCGGCAACAACCAGCGCTATCTGAAGGTGCCGGGCATGCCGCCGCCACCGCCTGTGACCGACCGCGCAGCGCAGGTGGAGCTCCCCTTCACGCTCAACATGAAGCGCGGCCACAAGTCCCGCCTGGAGCTGCAGTTCAACGGCCAGACGGCCGTGCAGGTGTATGACGGATCGCAGGGCTGGAAGCTGCGCCCGTTCCTGAACCGCCATGAGGTGGAGCCGTACACGGCGGAGGAGGCCAGGCTCGCCGCCGAGCAGCCGGACCTGGACGGGTTGCTGGCAGGTTACGCCGCGCGCGGCACCCGCATTGAGGTGGAGGGCATGGAGGCGGTGGATGGCAAGTCCGCCTACCGCCTGAAGCTCACCGGCAAGGATGGCAGGGTGGTGCATGACTGGGTCGATGCGCAGAGCTTCCTCGAGGTCAAGATCGAGGGCACGCCGCGACGCCTGGACGGCCGGATGCATCCGGTCGAGGTCTACCTGCGCGACTACCGGAGCGTGGCGGGGGTGCAGATTCCGCACCTGATCGAGACGCGCCTGGAGGGTGTCGAGCGCACCGAGCGCATCGTGGTCGAGAAGGCCGCCGTCAACGTGCCGCTCGATGACGGGCGCTTCGCCAAGCCCAGCTGACCATGCGGAAGCACTGGTTGGCAGCACTGATTGCGCTGGCACTCGCCGGGGTCCTGGCGGAGATCCCCGCGCGCGCCGATCAGGCCAGTGCGGCGCAGGAAGCCGCAGCCACAACGGGCACGCACGCCGCGGCCGGGGTGTCCGCCGGCACCACCGTGTCGACGGTCCAGATCGAGATACCGCAGGGGCTGCACCTGGTGCGCGCCGACGGCAGGCCCGTGCTGCTCGACCGCGAGATCGATGACGGCCGCCCGGTGATCGTGAACTTCGTGTTCACCACCTGCGGGTCCATCTGTCCCCTGATGAGCCAGGTGTTCGGGCAGTTCCAGCGCGGGTCGGGCGCCGATCACGCGCGCGTGCACCTCGTGTCCATCTCGACCGACCCGGAGGAGGACTCTCCGGCGCGCCTGCGCGCCTACGCAAAGCAGTTCGGTGCAGGTCCCGGCTGGGACCACTACACCGGCACCCTGGAGGCGAGCCTTGCCGCGCAGCGTGCCTTCGGCGTCTATCGCGGGGACAAGATGAGCCACACGCCGGTGACCTTGCTGCGCGCGGCACCGGGCCGGCCCTGGGTGCGCATCGACGGCTTTCTCACCCCCGGGGAACTCGAGGCGCAATTCCAGCAGCTGACGGCGGCGCGATGAGTCGCGGGCGCACGGCCCGGACGCAACCCCTCCTCCCGGCACTCTTGTGCGGATGGGCGTTTGTGCACGGCGCCGTGGCCGGCTCCGTGGAGACTCGCGCGGGCAGCGCAGCGCGCGCGGCCGAGCGGGCCGTCCTCGCATCCCCCGGCGAAGCCATCTACCGGCAGGGGAACCTGCCTTCCGGCGGCACCCTCACCGCGGTGCGCGATCCGGACGTGACGCTCACGGGGGCGGCCGCGGCGTGCGTGAACTGCCATCGGCGCAGCGGGCTCGGGATGAAGGAGGGGCGGCGCACGATCCCGCCGATCGCGGCCAGCTACCTGTTCCATCCGCGCGCCGGCACCGTGGATGACCTGGACCTGCCGTTCGTCGAAGGGATGCAGGCGGACCGCGACCCGTACACGCCAGAGACGCTGGCCCGCGCCATCCGCGCCGGTATCCGTGCCGACGGCCAGCCCCTGTCCTATCTGATGCCGCACTTTGCGCTGAACGACCAGGACATGGCGGCGCTCATCGACTACCTGCGGCAGCTGTCCCCGGGGGCGGTGCCCGGTGTGTCGCATACGATGCTGCATTTCGCGACCGTCATCACGCCAGACACGGACCCGGCACGGCGCAAGGCGATGCTCGACGTGCTCACGCAGTTCTTCGATGACAAGAACCACTTCACGCGCGCGGAGAGTCCGCGACTGCGCTCCTCGCGCCGCATGATGTTCAAGGTGAACCTGCATTGGGAGCTGCACGTCTGGCAGCTGACCGGCGAGCCGCAGACCTGGGAGTCGCAGCTCAGGGCCCACCTCGCCGCCGAGCCGGTGTTCGCGGTCATCTCCGGACTGGGCGGACGGACGTGGGCGCCGGTGCAGCAGTTCTGCGAGGCCGAAGCACTGCCGTGCCTGTTCCCGAACGTGGACCTGCCGGTCGACCGTGAGACCGACTTCGACACGGTGTACTTCTCCCGCGGGGTGCTGCTCGAGGCCCAGCTTGTGGCGCGCCAGCTGGATGACGTGGAGTCCGGCGGCAATGCGCGGCGCGTGGTGCAGGTGTATCGCCAGGACGATGTCGGGCGCGACGCCGCCGCCGTGCTGCGTGCCGCGCTGGAGGAGAACGGAGGCCGGCCGGTGGGCGAGGTCGTGCTGCCCGCAGGCAGCGACACCCGCCAGCTGCGCCGCCTGGCATCCGCCGTGCGGTCCGACGATGCACTGGTGCTGTGGCTGCGGCCGAAGGACCTGGCCGCACTGGGCGCGCCGCCCGGACCTGTGCGGGGTATCTACGTCTCCGGGCGCATGGGGGGCCTTGAGCGTGCACCACTGCCACCCGCGTGGCGCGCGCTGGCGCAGATCACCTATCCCTACGCCCTGCCCGAGCGCCGGCGCGTGCCGATGGATTATCCCCTGGGCTGGTTCCGCATGCGCCACATCGCGGTGATCGATGAGCCACTGCAGGCGGACACCTATCTGGCCTGCAACATCGTTTCGGAAACCCTGAACCACATGGTCGACACCTTCGTGCGCGACTACCTGGTGGAGCGTATCGAGGAGGGCCTCGAGCATCGCGTGATCACCGGCTACTACCCGCGCCTGAGCCTGGCGCAGACCCAGCGATTTGCCTCCAAGGGAGGCTACATGGTGCGCTTCGCGGATCCGCAGGGCGAGCGCATCCTGCCCGCGAGCGACTGGATCGTTCCCTAGCCGGGGCGGTCAGCGCGCTGGCGGCACGCGCACGGCGGGCGGGGCTGGAGCGGACACCGGCGTGGCCGGTGCACCGGGCGTGCAGTCACCGACGCGCACGGCGGAGAGGCTGGAGTGCGTCGCGCCCTGCGGGGCGATGGCATCGCTCTCGTCGTGGTAGCCCTCCGGACCCTGCACGGTGATCACGTCGCGCACAGAAATCACCTGCTCCCCCTCGAGATGGCAGCTCCAGGCCATCTCCAGACGGCCGGCGTGCTGCTTCGGTGCGTGAAAGGTGCAGCCGCGCGCGGCAAGCTCCGCCATCTTCTTCTTGAACTCGCCGTTCGGATCGACGCAGCGGCGCAAGCTCTGGGCCTGGGGTTGCGCCTCCCCGGCCTTCAGCTGCGTGCGGCGGTACTCCCACAGTCCCGGACGTAGATCCGACAGGCGCGGCGGCGCGGCGGTGGGCGCGGGCCGGACTACGTCCTCCTCGTGCATGCCGGAGGGCTGTGGTGCCTGCGCAGGCGCCGGCGGCGGCGTTGCCTCGCCGGGCTGAACATTCGCGAGCACCGGCGTGGTTGCAGCGACGACCCACGCCGTCAGAAGACTGCTCCACCGGGCACCCGGCCTGGGGCTCACCATGTCGTTCCTGCCGCGGACACGCCCAAAGACGCGAGTTAAGCCATAGCGGGCGCGGACCGATATGGGGTGAAATACCCATGCACCTGTAAATTATGACAGCGGCCGCAGGGCAGTTTTTCCCCCGCAATGTGCGGGACATCGTGTACTTGGAACCGGGGCGATGTTGTACTAGCCCCACCCAAAAAGAAGATTCCCGGCGGCGCCACGCGGCGGGTCGGAAGTGCCCGGGGACGTCGGAAATTCTCACGGATGTCGCGCATGCGTACCGCATACACGCTGCTTCTGCTGGCTCTCGTGACTGCGCCGCTAGCGCGTGGCGATCCGCTCCAGGCCGAATTCCTGTTGCTGCCCAGTGCCCAGGCCGCGGGCACCTTCGACCGCGAGGCACCGGTCACGCAGGTTCAGGACGAACTGCTGCAGGCGGACATGCTGCTGACCCTGCAGAAGGGGCGGTTCAAGTTCTTCGCCGAGTACTTGGTCTCCGACCACGAGAGCGACCTGGAGCGCCTGCAGCTGGGGTGGCAGCTCACCAACGACACCATCATCTGGGTGGGCCGCTACCACCAGCCCTCCAGCGTCTGGAACCACGACCACCACCATGGCCAGTACCTGCAGACCTCGGTGACGCGCCCCGACATCGACGAGTGGGAGGATCTGGGCGGCATCCTGCCGCAACACTTCACCGGCATGCTCATCGAGTCCGGTCATCCGGCCTTTGGCAGCTGGCGCCTACGTACGGCCATCGCGGGGGGCATCGCGCCGCAGCTGCAGGCCGACGGCCTCGAGCCCTTCGACCTGCTCCATCCCAACTTCGACCGGCACACGATGGGATACCAGGCGCGCGCCTCGCTGCACCCGAGCGACTTCAGCGAGAGCGGCTTCGGACTGCTGGTGGCGGACGATCAGCTCCCCTGGGCCGGGGAGCCGCAGACGCCGGCACAGGTGGGTCTAGACCACGTCGACCTGCGGCTGATCGGCGCCTTCGGCACCTACGCGGGCGAGAAGTGGAACCTGCAGGCGACGCTCTACCACGCGGATGCGCGCCTGCACTACACCACCTCCCTGGTGAACGACGACTTCGACGTCTGGTACCTGCAGGCCGAGCGGCGGCTGCCACACAAGCTCACCGCCTTCGGACGCTGGGAGGACTCGTTCGGGACCGGTGACTCGCAGTACCTGAAGCTGTTCACCGAGTTTGCACGGATTCGCTACACCGCCGGCCTGCGCTGGGACTTCGTTTCGCGCCAGGCACTGACGCTGCAGTTCGAGAACACGCACACCCTCAACGGCAGTTTCGATGCGGTCCGGCTGCAGTGGAGCGCGGCGTTCTTCTGATGCGACGCGCATTCCTCTACCTGCTGCTGCTGAGTGTCTCCGGGCTGCTGCACGGCGGGCAGAAGTCCGTCGTGCTCATCGCGCGCGCCGACAGCAAAGTCTCCGACCTCGACTCGCTGACGGTGCGCAAGCTGTTCATGGGCTGGCCGGTGCTGGTCAACGGGGGGCCGTTGCACGCCATCCGCAACCGCAGCGACGAGCAGCTGGACGAGGTGTTCCTGCAGCAGGTCGTGGCCATGTCGCAGTCCGCGTACGAGCGGCAGATCCTCACCGGCCTGAACCGCCAGGGTTCGATCCGCCCGGAGGATGTGACCTCGCAGGAGCGCGTCCTGCAGGAGCTGCTGACGGACCCGAACGCGGTGAGCTTCGCCTGGCTGCGCGACGTGGCGCACAATCCCAAGATACGGGTGATCCGGGTGCTATGGAGCGAGTGATCAACAGCCTGCGCGGGCGCCTGCTGGCCGTGGTGCTGCTGATCAACGCGGCGCTGGCGCCGCTGCTGTACCTCGGGCTCTCGCGCATCGTCGAGGAAGGGTACGCCGACCTGTTCGTCAACTCTGTGCGCTCTTACAGCCGCATGGTGGCCGACCAGCTCGAGGCGGTCCCGAGCCAGGACTTCGCCGCCCGCTCGCAGGACGTGCTCGATGACTTCGCCGTCAGCGGTCTGGTGGTGTTCGCTCAGATCGAGGACGGCACCAAGCGGGTGCGCAGCGCGGTCTCGCAACTGCCCGCGCCGGGTCGGGGCGAGGACTTCCACTTCCACGAGCACTCGGACCAGGCCTACTACATCTCGCACAGCGTCAAGCGCGATGACCACGAGGTGGTGCTGCGCCTGGGATTCGATGAGACCCCGACGCTCGAGCAGATCGCGGCGGCCAAGCGGCGCGTGCTCGCCGCCGTGCTCGCCTTTGCGCTGGTATCCACCGTGCTCGCCATCGCCCTGTCGAGGGTCATCGCACGCCCGGTGGTGCGGCTGCGCGAGGCGGCCAAGCGCATCGCTCGCGGCGAGGTCAGCACCGAGCTCTTGCAGCACAGCTCCATCGCCGAGATGCGCGAGCTCAGCCACCATCTCGAGCACATGCGGCGCGAGCTGGTGGGCACCAGTGAGCGCCTGCAGAGCGAGATCCGCGAGCGCGAAGCCTCGGAGGGCAAGCGCCTCGAGCTCGAGCGCCGCCTGCAGCACCGCGAACGCATCGCCACGATCGGTACCCTGGCCGGCGGCATGGCGCACGAGTTCAACAACATCATGACGCCCATCCTGCTGTACTCGCAGCTGGCGCTCAATGGAACCGCCCAGAACGGCGCACTCGCCAGCGACCTGAAGCGCATCGTCGCAGCGGCGCATCGCGCGCGCAGCCTCGTCAACCGCATCCTGACCTTCAGCCGCGAAATGGATTCACAGGAGGCGCGCGTCTTCACGCTGGCGCCGACGGTCGCCGAGGCACTCGCGCTGGTGCGCGCCATCATGCCGGCCAACATCGAGATCGTCGTCGACCCACTTGAGGACACCCCGCCGGTCTCGGGGGACCCGGGCCAGCTGCACCAGGTCGTGGTCAACCTGTGCCTCAACGCCTACCACGCCATGCGCGTCGCGGGCGGGCGCCTGACGCTGCGGCTGGGCGCGGCCGAGCACGCAGGAAAGGGCGGGGCGAGGGAGCGGTACGCCATGCTGCAGGTGGCCGATACCGGTCACGGCATGGAGCCGGCGGTAATGCAACACATCTTCGATCCTTTCTTCACCACCCGCGAGGTGGGCGAAGGGACCGGTCTTGGCCTTTCGGTGGTGCACGGCATCGTGACGAGCATGGGCGGGAGCATTCAGGTCGAATCCGCGCCGGGACGGGGCGCGCGGTTCACGGTGCTGTTGCCGGTGGCCACGGCGCTGGAGCCGGCCGCGACAGACGTGGCCTAGGAGCGCGGCGATGGCGTCGATCGTGGTGGTGGACGATGAGGCAGATGTCGGGGATGCCATCCGGCGGGTGCTGGAGCATTCCGGGTTCGAGGTGCGGGCCGTCAACGATGCCGAGGCCGGCCTGCGGGCCATCGAGGAGCGGCCGCCCGACATCGTCGTGACCGATGTCATCATGCCGAGGATGAACGGGCTGGAGCTGGTGAAGATATTGCGGACGCGCTTCCCGCGCGTGCGGGTGATCGCGATCTCCGGGGGCGGCAGCCTCGGCATCCAGACCTACAAGCCCGATGCGATCAGCACGCATGCGTATCTGGCCGCCGTGCGCGAGGTGGGTGCCCAGGAGATCCTCACCAAGCCCTTCGACATGGATGAGCTGCTGGCAGCCGTGCGTCGGCAGCTGCCCAACTGACCCGCGGCCCCGCGCAGTGAGGTATGCCGCCACGCGGTGCGTGTGCTCACGCCGCTCCGCGACAGCGGAAGCTTCCCAGTACGCGGGCCGCAGCCGGGGCCCCACCTAGTGCAGGCCGCGACTGGGGCTGCCACCGGCGCCGATGAGGGCGCCACCACCTTCCCCGGTAGAGATCCCGAGGCCGTCAGCATCGGTTCGCGAACCTGGATATCGCGACGCGCGAGCTGCGGGCGCGGTTCGCGCCCGCAGCGGCGACGCGCCGCCCGCCGCCTGCTGCAGCGTGCATCGCCCCAAGCCGCGCTCCCTGCGCTAGCACCTGGCGGCCGCGCACGACTCGCGCGCGGCGACGGGTGCAGTGGCGGCGCTTTGCCAGCCACCACCCAGCGCCTTGTACATCGATGCGAGCGCCTCGAGCGTTGCGGCCCGCGCGGCGATGCTCTGCTGGTCGGCCACCGTGTAGGCGGACTGGGCATCCAGGAGCACGATCAGGTCATCCTCTCCGGCCCGGTAGCGCTGCCGCGCCATTCCCAGGGCTTCCTCGCTTTGCAGTCGCGCGACCTCGCGATCCTGCTGGGTACGCTGCGCGGCGGCAAAGCGGTTGATCGCCGTCTCGCTGTCGCCGAGTGCCCGCAGTACCGCCCCCTCGTAGGTGGCTGCCGCCGCATCGGCGCGGGCATTGCTGGCGCGGATGTTGGCGCGGATCGTGCCGCCGGCGAACACCGGCCAGTGCAGGCTGGGACCGACGGAGAAGCGGTTGCTGCCGGCACTGAAGAGGTCGCTCGCGTTCTGTGCCTGCTGTCCGTACGTGCCCACCAGCGAAAGCCGCGGGAAGAGCTCGGATGTCGCCACGCCGACATCCGCGGTGGCAGCCGCCAGCTGCCGCTCCGCCTGGCGGACATCCGGCCGGCGGCGCAGCAGGTCCGAGCGCAGGCCGGCGCTGCTCACGGCCGGACTGCGCGGCACCTGCGCCGGCGTTTCCAGCAGACTGGTGAGCGCCTCCGGCGGCTGGCCGGTGAGGACGGCCAGCTGGTAGGCCGCCGCGTGCGCCGCGGCCGAGAACCCGGGCACCGCCGCACGGGTCGACAGCGCCTGCGCCTCGGCGCGCGCATAGTCGAAGCGCGAGGACTCGCCACCCTCGAAGCGCTCCCCGGTCAGCCTGGCGATGCTCTCCTGGGCCTCGGCATCGGCCGTGGCACTCGCCAGCTGCTCCTGCGCGCTGCGCAGCTCCACGTAGCTGCGCACGACCTCCGCGATCAAGCTGACCTGCACATCGTGCAGGGCCTCCGCGGCGGCCTGCTCGCGCGCCGTTGCGCCCTCCACGGCCCGGGCCTGGTGGCCCCACAGGTCGATCTCCCAGGAGGCATCGAAGCCGACATCGTAAAGCGACAGGTCACGCTTGAATCCCGGCAGGTGGTCGATCGGGATTTCCCCGTTCTTGCTGAGGCGATTGGCGGTGGCGGAGCCGGTGAGGTCCACCTGGGGCAGGCGCTGGCCGGCGGTGGCATCGCGGCTGGCGCGGGCCTCGCGCAGGTGGGCTTCCGCGACCTTGAGGTCGCGGTTGTGCTGCAACGTCCGCTCGACGAGGTCATCGAGGAGCGGATCGTGCAGGGAGCGCCACCAGGCATCCTCGGGCGCGGCGCTGTGGCCGGTCTCGAGCCACTGCGCCGCGAAGGGCACCTCCGGTGGCCGCGTGTAGGTGGGGCCGACGGCGCAGGCGCTCAATGTCAGGGCCGTGAGGGCGGCGGTCAGCAGCAATTTCTGGGACATGATGCTCACTCCATTCGCGAGCGGAATAGCAGGGAGGAGGCGGTCAGCGTGACGGCGGCGATTGCCGCCAGCGGCCAGGTGTTGGCGAGGATCTCCACCGCCGGCATGGCCTTCAGGAACACGCCCTCGCTGATGATCAGGAAGTGCTTGGCCGGGTTGCCCTCGGCCACGACCTGCAGCCAGCCGGGCATGTTGTCCACGGGGCTGGCGTACCCGGACAGGAGGATCAGCGGCACCATGACCAGGAACGAGCCCAGGAAAGCCTGCTGCTGCGTCATCGACAGCGCCGACACCAGCATGCCGACCCCGATCAGTGCGCACATGTACAGGATCAGGGCGATGTAGAAGAGCGGCAGCGAGCCGGTCAGCGGCACGCCGAAGAGATTGGGGATGATGATGAGGTAGAGGGTGGAGTTGACGATGCCCACCAGCAGCGGCGGGATCATCTTGCCCACCAGGATCTCGTGGACGCGCAGCGGCGAGACCATGAGCTGGTCGAAGGTGCCGAGCTCGCGCTCCCGCGACACGGTCTGCGCGGTCACGGCCAGCGCCGAGACCATGCTGATGATCACCAGCAGGCCCGGCATGGTGAACCACATGTAGTCGAGATTGGGGTTGAACCAGTGGCTGACCTCGAGCGCGGAGCGGCCGTCCTGCGGCTGCAGGTGCGCGGTGGCAGCGAGCGATGCCCCCGTGTCGGCAACGATGCGGTCGAGGTAGCCGGCGACGATCTGCGCCGCGTTGGAGCGCCGGCCATCGTAGAGCGCCCCGATGACCGCCGGTCGGTGCGCCGCGACGTTGCCGCTGAAGCCCTGCTCGAAGGTCAGCACCGCGATCACCGCGCGCCCGTCGATCGCCTCGCGCGCTTCGGCCGGTGAATGCACCGAGACGATGCGCCCGACGTTCGGGCTGCCGGCCAGCCGCTGGATGAACTCCTGGCTCGCCGCGCCGTTGTCGCGGTCGTAGATGCCGACGTCGAAGTTCTTGACCTCGAGCGTCGTGGCGAAGCCGAACACGAAGAGCTGCACGATCGGGGGGACGATGAGGATGATGCGTGCCCGGGGATCGCGCAGGATCGCCCACAGCTCCTTGACCACCATCGCCTGCAGTCGGCCCCACATCAGGCGATCCGCCGGCGGGTCGCCGCGATGGCGATCGTGAAGAACACCGCGCCGAAGCCGAGCAGGACGGCGATGTTGCGCGCAAACATCCCCCACAGGTCGCCGGCGAGGAAGACCGACTGCAGCGGTGGGATGAGATAGCGCGCCGGCACGACGTAGGAGAGCGCCTGGATCCACCGGGGCATGGAGGAGATCTCGAACAGGAACCCCGACAGCATCATGGCCGGCAGGAAGGCGGACAGGAGCGCGACCTGGCTCGCCACGAACTGGTTCTTGGTGACCGCCGAGACCAGCAGGCCCTGGCCAAGGGAGGGCACGAGGAAGGCTGCGGCCAGGGCCGTGATGCCCAGGGCCGATCCGCGGAACGGCACACCGAAGAGGAATATGGCCAGGAGCGTGCACAGGGCCATGGAACCCAGGCCGAGCAGGAAATAGGGCAGCACCTTGGTGGCCAGGAACTCGGGCATGCCGATGGGCGTGGCCATGATCGCCTCCATCGTGCCGCGCTCCCACTCGCGGGCGACCACGAGCGCGGTCAGCAGCGACCCGATCATGGTCATGACGATGGCGATCGAGCCGGGAATGAGGAAGTAGCGGCTGGCCAGCTCGGGGTTGAACCAGTAGCGGTGCGCCAGTGCCACCGGCAGGGCGGCCTGCGGGAGCTGAGCGGCCTGCCAGCTGGCGCGCACGCCCTCGGCATAGCCGGCCACGAAGGCGGCCGTGTTGGGCAGCGCCCCGTCGGTGATCACCTGGATCTGTGCCACCTCGCCCGTGGTGCGGAAGCGGCGGCTGAAATCGGCCGGGATGACCACGATGCCGCGGATACGCCCGGCCGTGAGCTCGTCCTCGAGCGTCGCGACGCTGCGGCGGCCGGTCACCTGAAACCAGCGCGAGCGCTCGAAGCTGTTGGCCAGGCTCAGCGCCGGCGCTCCGGAGTCCTCCAGGGCGATGCCGATGCGGATATGGGTCGGGTCCAGCGAGATCGCGTAGCCGAACAGGAACAGCAGGATCATCGGCAGCACGAATGCGATCAGGAAGGTCGATGGGTCGCGCAGGATCTGCAGCGACTCCTTGACGAGCATGGCGCGGAAGCGCTGCCAGCTGAAGGTGGTGGCGCTCACGCGGCCTCCCGCTTGCGGTCGGATTCCTCGATCAGCGCGATGAAGGCATCCTCGAGCGTCGGATCCTTGAGGCCGGCCTGCGCCGCGGCCGCCTGCTTGAGCTCATCCGGCGTGCCGGCGGCAATCTGCTCGGCGCGGTAGATGAGCCCGATCCGGTCGCAGTACTCGGCCTCGTCCATGAAGTGCGTGGTGACGAGGACGGTGACGCCACGCTCCACGAGGCCATTGATATGCGTCCAGAACTCGCGGCGCACGATCGGGTCGACACCCGAGGTCGGCTCATCGAGGAACAGCACCGGCGGCTGGTGCATGACCGCGCAGGCGAGCGCCAGGCGCTGCTTGAACCCCAGCGGCATCGTACCGCTGTTGGTGTCGAGGTAGCTCTGGAGGTGGAAGATGTCGACGACGCGCCCGATGGCCTCGCGTTGCACGCCGCCGGCGAGCCCGTAGATGCCGGCGTAGAAATTCAGGTTCTGCCGCACGCTCAGGTCGCCGTAGAGCGAGAACTTCTGCGCCATGTAACCCAGTGACTGACGGCACTCGGCGCGCCCGCTGCGCAGGTCGAAGCCGGCCACCTGGCCGTTGCCGGAGGTCGGCGTCAGCAGACCGCAGAGCATCTTGAAAGTGGTGGACTTGCCGGCGCCGTTGGGCCCCAGCAGGCCGAAGATCTGGCCACGTCCGACCGAAAAGGAGATGTTGCTGGCGGCGGTGAAGTCGCCGAAGCGCCTGGTCAGGCCGCTGGCGATGATGGCGGGCTCGCCCGACTGCGGGATCGTGCGGTAGCGCTGCGCCAGCGTGCTCGTCCCGGGCGGGCCGCCGCCCAGGATGTCGACGAAGGCGTCCTCGAAGCGCGGCGCGGTGGGCGCGATGCGGGTGCCGGCCGGCACCTGCAGCGCGTCGACCGTGGGTGCCGCGCCCTGGGTCCTCGTGACCAGGCGCAGCGAGGCGCCCTGGATCGTGCCGTCACTCACCTCGCTGAGGTTGAGCGCGCGCTCGAGCACTTCCCGGCGCCCGGTGCCCCCGGCGTAGACGCGGAACACGCGCCCGTCCATGCGCTGCGTCAGCTCGGCAGGCGGCCCGGCGTGCAGGAGCCGGCCGCCGTTGAGCAGGAACACGGTGTCGCACCGCTCCGCCTCGTCCAGGTAGGCCGTCGACCACAGCACGCCGATGCCCTCACCGGCGAGGTCGCGCACCATCTTCCACAGCTCCCGCCGCGAGATCGGGTCGACGCCCACCCCAGGCTCATCCAGCAGCAGCAGCTTCGGTGTCCTCACCAGCGCGCAGGCGAGCCCGAGCTTCTGCTTCATGCCGCCGGAGAGCCTGCCTGCCAGGCGCGTGCGGAAGCGCTCCAGATCCGTGAAACCCAGCAGGCGCCGGAAATTCTCGGGCCGCTCCGCGGGCGGCAGGCCGCGCAGGTCCGCGTATAGCGAGAGATTCTCGATCACGCTCAGGTCCTCGTAGAGGCCGAAGCGCTGTGGCATGTAGCCGATGACTGACCGGTCCTGTGCGGTCGCGGGCACGCCGCCGACCTCGACGGTGCCGCGGTCCGGCACCAGCAGCCCGGTCAGGAGCCGGATGAGCGTGGTCTTGCCGGCGCCATCCGGACCGACCAGCCCGGTCATGCGCCCGGGAGCGATCTCGATGTCGACCGCATCCAGTGCCGGCGGACCGGCGGCCGCGAATCGCTTGGTGACCGCGCGGGCGCAGGCGAGCGGCGCATCCATGGCCTAGCCCTTCGCGGGGACGTGCGCGCCGGGGACCGACACGGTGACCGGCTGGCCCTGGCGCAGCAGCTCGTCCGGGTCGGTCACGATCACGCGCAGCCGGTAGACCAGCTGGGTGCGCAGGTCCTGGGTCTGCACGGTCTTGGGCGTGAATTCCGCGGCCGGGGAGATGAAGCCGATGGTGCCGTGGTAGGTCTTGGGATTGCCGTCGGTCGTGACCAGCACGCTCATCCCCGGGGAGATGCGGCCGAGGTCCGCTTCGGCCACGTAGGCGCGCACCCGCATCGGACGATCGATCGTGAGCACGAAGACGGTCTCGCCGGCGGCGACGATGGCGCCCGGTTCACTGGCCCGCGTCAGGATCGTGCCGTCGGACGGGGCATACAAGGTGGCATCGGCGAGGTCGGTGCGGGCCTTGTCGCGCTGCGCGGTGGCCTGCGCACGCTGCGCGGCGGAGGCGGCGATGTCCTCGGAGCGCCAGCCGGCGCGCTGCAGCGACAGGGATTCCTCGGCCGCATGCAGCTGCGCCTGCGCCGCCAGATAGGCGGCATGGGTTGCCAGGTACACCGCCTGGCTGACCGCGCCGCTCTTGACCAGCTCCGTGCGCCGCTCGTCGTCCGCCTGGGCCTGGGCGAGCGCGGCACGGCGTTGTGCCACCAGGGCTTCGGCCTGCGCGATGTCCTGGGAGCGGTTGCCGTTCTTGCGCTTCTCCAGCTCCGCACCCGCGACCCCCAGCGCTGCCTCGGCGGCATTCAGGGCATCCGTGAGGGGCTGCGTATCGAGGCGGGCGAGTACCTCGCCAGCCTTGACCCGGGCGCCTTCATCGACCGGCATGGTGGCGATCCGCCCCGGTACCCGGAACCCCAGGTTCACCGAGCGGATGTCGACATTGCCGTACAGGGTCAGCGTGCCGGCGGGTCCGCGACCGAAGAGCTGGTAGGCGAGGGCGGCGACGACCACAACCGCCCCGGCAATGATGATCAGGCGCTTGTTCTTCATGAGGACTTCCCGGCGGAAAGAATGGCGCGCACGTTGGCGTGCGCGACGCGGCGGATCGCGGCGGCTTCGGTGGCACCGATGTCATCCCACTGGGTCATGGCCAGTGCCGTGGCGCGGGCAACGCGGAAGACCAGCAGCTGGCCGATCATGGTGAGTGCGCGCAGGCGCGACTCCTGCGCATCCCAGCGTCCTGCGCCAGCGCGCTCGGTGAGGGCCACCAGCCGGCCGCTCAGCGGCTTCATGAACTGCTCCCAGAGGATCGTGAAGGCCTTGGTGGGCTCGAGCTGCTCGCGCACGATGAAGCGCGCCCACGGCGCCGACTCCGGCGCCAGCATCAGGCCCAGGAACCCGTCGACCATCCCGAGCACGGCATCGACGGCGGCCTCCGGCGACAGGTCCGACGGGTTGGGCTGGCCGCCGAGCGCCGCCGCCATCCGGGCACCGATCTGCTGGCCGATGTGCCGGGCGGCGGCGATGTGCAGTCCGTCCTTGCCCCCATAGTGATAGGTGATCGAGGACATCGCGGTCCTGGCAGCCGCGGCGATGGCGCGCGTGCTCGCGCCCTCCAGCCCCTTGCGCCCGAACTGGTCGATCGCGGTGTCGAGGAGCCGGTCGTCAATCGGACGCTTAGGTTTGGTCGCCATGCCCGGTAGATTAGTTCGTTCGAACGAATTTATCAAGCCCGGGCCCTGGGGTGCACGACCCGCTCACCGGCGAGGCGCGGGGCGGGCCTACAATGGCGCGGATGCCACCTATCCGCTCCCGGCTGATCCTGCCCCTGGTCTTCACGCTGGCGTTCACGGTTGCACGGGGTGCATCCCCGGAGCAGCAGGTGGAGGCGCTGATGCGGCCGTACCGGGGCGGCGTGCCGGGAGCGGCCGTGCTCGTGCTCCACGATGGCCGCACCGTGCTCGAGCGCGGCTTCGGGTTCGCAGACCTCGAGGGTCGGCAGCCGGTCACGGCGTCCACCGACTTTCGGCTCGCCTCGATGACCAAGCAGTTCACTGCGGCGGCGGTGCTGCTGCTGGTCGAGGACGGGCGCCTGTCGCTCGATGACCGGATCGGGCGGTGGCTGCCCACGCTCCCGCCCGTGCCCGCGGCCGCCACCGTGCGCCAGCTGCTGTGCCATACCGCGGGCCTGATCGACTACGAGGACCTCATCCCGCCCCAGAGGACCGAACAGCTCCACGATGCGGATGTCCTTGAGCTGCTCGAGCACGAGAACCGCACCTACTTCGCACCCGGCACGCACTACCGCTACAGCGACAGCGGCTACTCGCTCCTGTCACTGATCGTGGCCCGGGCCTCGGGGCGGGACTTCGCAACCTTCCTGCGCGAGCGCATCTTCCGCCCGCTGAAGATGAGCGATTCGCTGGCCTACGAGGCAGGCGTCTCGCGCGTGCCGAACCGCGCGTTCGGCTACAGCCTGGACAAGGACCGGTGGCTGCGGACCGACCAGAGCCTTACCAGTGCGGTCCTGGGCGACGGCGGTGTCTACTCCTCGATCCGGGACCTTGCCCGCTGGGATGCCGCCCTGTACGACGACCGCCTGCTGAGCGCGCAGTCGCTGCAGCTGAGTTTCACGCCGGCCACGGCGACCGACGATGCGAACGTGCGCTACGGGTTTGGCTGGCGCATCACCGGTGAGACGGTGTGGCACTCCGGCGAGACCCTGGGATTCCGCAACGTGATCGTGCGCTGGCCCGGGCGGCACTTCAGCGTGGTGGTGCTGACCAACCGCAACGATCCGGAGCCCTACACCCTGGCGCTGGCGATTGCCCAGGCCTACCTGCCCGACATTGACGTCACGCGCGCCACGCAGGTGGTCGTGGGTCCTGACTCCGGGGCCCGCCCGCTGCCGCCGGATACACACTGAGGTGATGGCATGACCCGTCCCGGACTTGCCGCGGTCACCCTTCTCGGCGTGCTGTCACTGGCCTGCACCGGGACCGCGCTGCAGGCGAACGCCACGGCAGCATCGCCTGCCGCCGGTGCGTGTCCCCGCTGTGCCGAGTGGGCCGAGCCGCAGGCTCCGTTCAGGATCTACGGAAATACCTATTACGTCGGTACCCACGGGCTGAGCTCGATCCTGGTGACCTCGGCGGCCGGCCACATCCTCATCGATGGGACGCTCGCCGAGGCGGCGCCTCAGATCCTGGCCAACATCCGCGCGCTGGGATTCCGGGCCGAGGACGTCCGCCTGATCCTCAACTCCCACGTGCATTTCGACCACGCCGGCGGGATAGCGGCGATCCAGCGCGCAACGGGCGCCGTCGTGGCCGCCAGTGCCTCCAGCGCGCAGGTGCTGCGTGACGGGCATTCAGGTCCCGACGACCCGCAGTACGGCAGCCTGCCGCGCGGGCCGGATCCCGTGCCGCAGGTGCGCACGGTGCGCGACGGGGAGACCGTGGCGGTCGGCCCGCTCGCGCTGACGGCGCACTTCACGCCGGGTCACACGCCCGGCGGAACCACCTGGTCATGGCGCTCCTGCGAAGCCGGCCGCTGCCTGGATATCGTCTATGCCGACAGCCTGGGGCCACTCGCGGCACCGGCCTTCAGGTTCACCGCCAGCGCCACTTATCCGTCCGCGCTGGCCGACTTCGAGCACAGCTTCGAGGTCCTCGCGCAGCTGCCGTGCGACATCCTGCTGACGCCGCATCCGGACGTTTCCGACACGTTCGGGCGCCTGCAGCGCCGCGAGGATGGCTCGCGCCCGGATGCCTTCATCGATGCGAAGGCCTGTCGCGACTATGCGGCCCGCGGCAGGGCCAGTCTTGCGAAGCGGCTGGCCGAGGAGCGCGTCCCGGCACGCTGAGCGGTCCGGCTCAGGCGGCTGCCCCGAAGACGAAGGCGTCCATCGAGAGCATTCCGTACACGACCCCGCCGTCGATCACGCGCCCGGGCGTGTCCGGCGGGCCCGCGCCCATGGCAAATGGCAGCGGCAGGTAGTGATCGGACGTGGGGTGCGCGCGCCGGGCATCCGGTGCGCTGTGCAGATAGTCGATGATGGCGCTGCTGTCGCCCCGGGCGACGGCAGTGCGCGACCAGCTCACGAAGCGCCGCACGTAGTCCGCCGCCTCCTCGGCGCCCCGGCCGCGGAACTCGGCCAGATTGTGGGTCAGGCTCCCGGAGCCGATGATCAGCACGCCCTCGGCCGCCAGCGGCGCCAGCAGGCGGCCCAGTTCGTACGCATCGCCGGCCCCATAGCGCACCGGCAGCGACAGCTGCACGACCGGTACGTCGGCCCCCGGGTAGAGGTAGGTCAGCGGTACCCAGGCGCCGTGATCCAGTCCCCGGAGGGCGTCGCTGCGCACCGTGCGGCCCTGCGCCTTGAGCAGTTCTGCGATGCGACCGGCCAGCGCCGGGTCTCCCGGGGCGGGATAGCGCAGCGCGTACAGCTGCGCCGGGAAGCCGCCGAAGTCATGGATCGTGGGTGGTGCGGCCGAGGCGCTGACCGTCAGCTCCTCGGTCATCCAGTGCGGCGAGATGATCAGAATGGCGCGCGGTCGCGGCAGCGCCTCCCCGAGCGCGCGAAGCCGCGGCCCGGCAGTGCCGGGTTCCACGGCGAAGGTCGGTGCCCCGTGGGACACGAACAGTGAGGGCAGACGGTCGATGACACGCTCCGGTCGGCAACCCCGCTGAGCATATCGCCGCCGCGCGCCTGGCGCTGCAGCCTCTACCCGAAGGGGTAGGCCTGCGCGGGTGATGCTGCCGCTCGGCAGGACCGTGGGCGTGACCGCGTGCGACACTGCGGCGCCATGACGGAACGAGTGGAATGCGTGGTCATCGGCGGGGGCGTGGTCGGCCTTGCGGTCGCGGTCAGCCTTGCCGGTCGCGGCCGCGCGGTGCTGGTACTGGAGGCGGCCGGTGCGGTGGGCACCGGCGTCAGTGCCCGCAACAGCGGCGTGATCCACGCCGGCATCTACTATCCCCAGGGAACGCTCAAGGCGCGGTTGTGCGTGGCGGGCCGCGAGCGGCTCTACCGGTTCTGTGACACGCATGGGGTGGAGGTCGGCCGCTGCGGCAAGCTAATCGTCGCCACCTCCGAGGCGCAGGTGGCCCGGCTTGCCGCCCTGCAGCGAGCCGGACATGCAAACGGTGTCGGCGACCTGCGGCTGCGGGACCGGGGCGGCGCCCTGGCGCTCGAGCCCGACCTGCATTGCATGGCGGCGCTGTGGTCGCCCGCCACCGGCATCCTCGATACCGCGGCCTACCTGCTCGCGCTGCAGGGCGAGCTGGAGCGCGCGGGCGGGCACATCGCACTGGATGCCCCTGTCGTGAGCGGCGACTGCGGCCAGGGCGGGCCGATCCGCCTCAAGGTCGGCCACGATTCTGCCTACGACATCGAGGCCCGGGTGGTGATCAACAGTGCGGGCCTGGGCGCGCAACGCCTCGCCCGCGCACTGCGCGGACTGGATCCCGGCAGCATCCCGCCGTTGCACTATGCGAAGGGCAACTACTACGGGGTCGACGGACGCGTACCGTTCCGCCATCTGATCTATCCCATCCCCGAGGATGCCGGCCTGGGCGTGCACCTGACGCTGGATCTGGGCGGGCGTGCCCGCTTCGGGCCGGACGTGGAGTGGGTGAACTCGATCGACTACCAGGTCGATCCCTCAGGCTCGGGCCGTTTTTACGCCGCGATTCGGCGCTACTGGCCGGGCCTTCGCGACGGCAGCCTGCGTCCGGACTACGCCGGCATCCGTCCGAAGCTCTCCGGGCCCGGCGAGGAGGCGCAGGATTTCATGATCCAGGGCCCGGGCGATCACGGCATCGGCGGGCTGGTGAATCTCTACGGGATCGAGTCGCCGGGGCTGACCGCATCCCTGGCCATCGGCGACTACGTCGCGGACCTCGTGGAGTAGAGCGGCCGTCCTCCGTATCGCTTAGGCGGGTCGGACCAGCCCGGTGCGCGCTTTCGCCGGCGCCGCGCCTGGCTCATGATCTGCGGGGCCGACGTCAGCCGCATCAAAAGCGACGGGTGCGGCACCGGCAGGCAGAGAAAGCGGAGCGCTCATGGAGCAGTCGAGCACGAATTCCTGGCTCATCCACGACGGCATGGTCATCGACGGCAGCGGCAAGGCTGCGTTCCGCGCGGACGTGCGGCTCACCGACGGGATGATCAGCGAGGTGGCACCCTCGCTCGCGCCGCGCGAGGGGGAGGCGCGCTACGACGCGCGCGGCTGTTTCGTCGCGCCGGGGTTCATCGAGAGCCACACCCACTTCGATGCGACCATGTGGTGGGCACCGGAGATGGACCCGCTGCCCGGCTACGGGGTCACCACCGCGGTGATGGGTAACTGCGGCTTCTCGGCCGCGCCGGTCTCCGCCGACCCGCGCGTGAAGGACGAGGTCATCGGCGTGTTCTCCTTCTTCGAGGACATCCCCGCCGCGCCCTTCCGCGAGGCGCTGCCCTGGGACTGGACGCGCTGGTCCGAGTACAAGCGCTCGCTCACCCGGCACGTACGGCCCGCGGCGAACTTCGCCGCCTACGTCGGGCACATTCCCCTGCGCCTGGCGGCGATGGGCAGCGAAGCCTGGGAACGCGCCGCCACCGCCGCCGAAATTGCCACCATGGCCGAGCTGCTCGAGGACGCCCTCGCCGCCGGGGCGATGGGCCTGTCGAGCAACGTCATGGACCACGATGCCAGGGGCCGGCCGGTCCCGACGCTCAAGGCCGCCGACGAGGAGTGGACCGCGCTGTTTGCCGTGCTGGCGCGCCATCCCGGCGCCCAGTTCCAGGTCATCATCGATACCTTCATCCACCTGACCGCGGTCGAGTACACCGAGCGCCTGGCGCGCCTGCTGGCGCCGTTCAAGCTGCGTGCCCAGTTTGCAGGACTGGTGCCGACGCTGAAGTTCCAGTACGCGATCCTGCCGCGCCTCAAGGAGCTGTTCGAGACCTTCAAGAAAGAGGGCCGGGACTACTGGTGCGGCTTCGCGCACGTCTCCATCACCAGCGTCGTCAACATCCACAATTCGCTGATCTTCGCCCAGTCCGACGAGTTCGTCTGGCAGGAAGTCGTCGATGCCAAGGGCGACGAGGCGAAGGCCCGGTTGCTCCGCGACCCTGCCTGGCGCGCCCGCGCGCGCGACTCCTGGGACCACAAGGCGCACAAGTTCTCGCCCTTCGGCAATCCGGCTTCCCTGCTGCTGCTCGACTCGGAGAATGGTGTGGGCCCGGTGAAGGTGACCCTGGTCGAGTACGCGGCGCAGCTGGGCGTGCACCCCTCCGATGCCATGGCCGAATGGCTGCTGGCGAACGGACTGCGCTCGACGGTGCACATGGCCCCCTTCGAGATGTTCGACGAGGTGGTGCTCGAGCTGCTCAAGGACCCGCAGACGGTGGGCAATATCAGCGACGTGCCTGCGCATGGCCAGATGCTGTGCGGCGGCGGCGAGAACGCCATGCTGTTCTCGGAGTGGGTGCGGGCGCGGCGCGCCATCTCGGTCGAGGAGGCCGTGCACGTCCAGACCGGCAAGCTCGCCGGCTACTTCAACTTCTCCGACCGCGGGCTCATCCGTCCCGGGATGCGCGGCGACATCGCCGTGTTCGCGCTGGATGAGATCGAGCGTCGCGACATGGAGAAGGTGTACGACGTCCCCGACGGCCATGGCGGGACGATGTGGCGCTGGACGCGCAAGCCGGCGCCCGTGCGCCTGACCCTGGTCAATGGCGAGGCGACGTTCCGCGACGGGCGGCAGACTGCATCCCGTCCCGGGCTGATGCTCAGTCCCGCCCGCGCCTGAGTCTCACGCCGAAGCGCCTGCGCGCAACTGTCCTGTCGGTGGATGGCGGTGCGGGCGCACACTGCGTAGATAAGGAGTCCATCCCGGGCCTGAAGGCGCGCGCATGATCCCGTTCTCGCTCCTCGACCTGTCGCCGGTACCGCAGGGAAGCGATGTCTCCCAGGCCTTGCGCAATACGCTCGACCTGGCCCGCAAGACCGAGGCGTGGGGTTACGGCCGGTTCTGGCTCGCCGAGCACCACAGCATGCCGGGCATCGCCAGCGCCGCCACCGCGGTCGTCATCGGTCAGGTGGCCGCCGCCACCTCGCGCATCCGCGTCGGCGCCGGCGGCATCATGCTGCCGAACCACTCGCCGCTGGTCGTTGCCGAGCAGTTCGGCACGCTCGAGGCGCTGTTTCCGGGGCGCATCGACCTCGGGCTCGGGCGCGCGCCGGGCTCGGACCAGGCCACCGCCCGGGCGCTGCGCCGGAACCTGGCGAGCGACCCGGAGGAGTTTCCCCAGGACGTCA
This sequence comes from Pseudomonadota bacterium, assembly GCA_018240525.1. Lineage (GTDB taxonomy): Bacteria > Pseudomonadota > Gammaproteobacteria > Steroidobacterales > Steroidobacteraceae > 13-2-20CM-66-19. The sequence goes on along the minus strand of JAFEFN010000013.1, from coordinate 93,522 downwards.
TCGAGCTGATGCGGTACTTCGCGCCCGCCGAGCCGGGGCAGCGGGTGATGGCCGTGCCGGGCGCCGGGCTCCGGGTGCCGCTGTGGATCCTGGGCTCGAGCCTCTTCGGTGCGCAGGTGGCGGCCGCCCTCGGGCTGCCTTTTGCGTTCGCCTCGCACTTCGCCCCGGCCGCGATGATGGACGCCATCGCCATCTACCGCGACCGCTTCCGTCCGTCCGCGCAGCTGCAGCGCCCGTACGTGATGCTCGGATTCAATGTCTTCGCCGCCGAGACCGACGCCGAGGCGCAGCTGCTGGCCAGCTCGATGCAGCAGGCCTTCGTCAACCTGCGCACCGGGATGCCGACGCAGTTGCCGCCGCCGGTGGCCGGTTACCTGCAGAGCCTGCCACCACCGGCGCGCGCCATGCTCGATGAGGTGCTCTCCTGCACGGCAATCGGATCTGCGGCCACGACTGCTGCGGCGCTCCGCGCCTTCATCGCGCGGACGCGACCGGACGAACTGATCCTCACCTCCCAGGTGTTCGACCACACCGCGCGGCTGCGCTCCTTCCAGATCGCCGCCGAGATCCTGAAGGGTTGATGCGCCAGGATCCAAGCTGCCAATGAAAAGGGCAGCGGACTGGCCGTCCGCTGCCCTTGCTCACCGTGCCTCGCTCAGGCCCGATTCTTGGCGTTGTGCTTCTTGTTGTAGATCCGCTCGCTCTGGTGGTTCTCGGCACCCTGGACGCGTGCCTGCTCACCGGCGCCGACGTGGCCGTTGCGGGCCGCGTTGGCTTCGCGGCGGTCCACGTGCGCCTGGCCGCGCTCCAGCGAACCGACCTCGTGGTTGGTCAGCGAGCCGTTGCTCACCCCGTTGGCAATGCGCTGCTGCTGGTTCACGTTGCGCTGCACGTCGGCCTGCATGCGCTGCGAGGAGGCGGAGTTCGGATTGCCGGTGACCGCGTTGTGCTTGTCCGCGTAGATCGCCGCGCTCTGGCGGTTCTCGGCGGCGTTCAGCTTCGCCTGCTCCTGCGGGCTGATGGAGCCGTTCTTCAGGTCACGGGCCTCCATGCTGTCGATGTGCTGCTGGCCGCGCTCCAGCTGGCCGGCCTCCTTGCTGGAGAGCTGGCCGGACTGCAGGCCCTGCTCGATGCGCTCCTGCTGGCTGACGTTGCGCTGCTGGTCCGTGGCCACGTTCTGGGCCATCGCCGGCGCGCCCAGCAGGGTGCCCGAGACGATGGCCAAACGGATGATGGTCGATTTCATCGAGATGACTCCTGGGGGAACAACGTGGTGACTGCAGCGTAAAACGGCCGACCTAACAGCGCGTTGACGCACGCCCGGAAGGGCTCGGCCCGGTGCGACATAATCAGCCCCGCTCCGGCGGTCCAGGAGGGTGAATTCGAGCTTATGACAGCGCAGGGGTTATCCTTCAGCTCCGTGGCGGCATCCCCTCGAACCTCCCCATGCCCCCCGCGGCAGTCGGCGCACCGGCCGGTCGCCGGGCCCGGTGGGTCTTCCGGCATGCCGGCCCGCTGCGGGGCGCTCCTCCTGGCGGCGTGCGTCGGGTTGCCGGGGCCGGCGTTCGCGCAACAGGCCCTGCCGGATGCCGCCCATCTGCAGGCAGATGCCCGGCGGCCGCTGTCCTGGCGGAGCCTGAGCGAGGACGAGCAGGCGGTCTTCGACCTGGGCTACCGCGTGTTCAACACCGAATGGGTGCCCGCCAACAGCCCGGCCGGCCGGATCGACGGCCTGGGGCCTCTCTTTAATGCCCAGCGGTGCGATGCCTGCCACACCAGCCGTCATCGCGGCCGCGGTCCGGCGGGCGATGGGGAGCTGCCCGCCGACCTGGTGGTGCAGCTCGGCCGGATGGGAGCCGACGGCACGCTCGTGCGCGGCACCTACGTCTACGGCTACGTGCTCAATACCGCCGCGGTGCATGGCTACCAGCCCGAGGGGCGGGCCACTGTCCTTTATACGACGCAGGTGCGGACGCTGGCCGATGGCAGCAAGGTCGAGCTGCGTGAACCGCGCTACGGGGTCGATGACCTGTCGGGCGCGCCACTCGCCAGCAGCACGGTGCTGATGCCGCGGATTCCCCCGGGCGTGCAGGGCGTGGGCCTGCTCGAACTCGTCGCGACGGAGGAACTCGAGCGCATCGCCGCCGAGGAGCGCAAGTCCGGCGCCGGGGTGCACGGTCGCATCGCCTGGGTTGGCGAGGAGGGCCAGCGGGTGCCGGGTCGCTTCGGCTGGCAGGCCACCGAACCGTCCGTGGCCAGCCAGGTGAGCATCGCTTTCGCGCGCGAAATGGGCCTCAGCAACCCGCTGGTTGCGGCGGCGGACTGCGGTGCCGACCGGCGCTGCCTCGAAGCACCCTCCGGTGGGTCTCCGGAGGTCGAGCCGGCCCTGTTCAAGGCGCTGGTGTTCTTCGAGCGCCTGCATGCAGTGCCTGCCGAGCGGCCGGTGCAGGACTCGGATGCCGGAGCCCGCCTCTTCGCTGCCGCCGGCTGCGCAGACTGTCACCGCGACACCCTGCATGCCCACGCCCCGGGCCGTGCGGCCCTGCCGATCCATCCCTATACCGACCTCCTGGTGCACGAGATGGGCGAAGGCCTCGCGGACCGCGACCTGTCCGGCAAGCCCGCCAGGGAGGCCTGGCGCACCGCGCCGCTGTGGGGCCTCAACGTTGCGTACGCGAGCGGCCAGCCGGTGCGGCTGCTGCACGACGGACGGGCCCGCTCGGTCGAGGAGGCCATCCTCTGGCACGACGCGGAGGCCCGCTCCTCGCGCGAGCGCTTCAGCGCACTGGATGCGGCGCAGCGCCGTGCGCTCGTGGCCTGGATCGAGTCGCTGTAATTGCGGCCAGCGGAGCCGACTCACCCTCCAGGGGCTCGACCTCGCGTCAGGCTCGGAAACAATCTCATCCGGAGCAGCGCGAGGGCCGCGATACGCCCTGACGGCGGATCACGTTTCCGAGGCCGGCGCGTGGGTTTTTGCACGCTGTCCCGCTGGGAGAATCTATTCTCTTGCAGTAGACACGGGCGTGGGACACTATGGGCACATCCTGGCGCCCGTGGAATGGGGCGCACCGCACCGCGCTAGCATGGCGGTGAATCCGAGGACAACGATGACGCGCAAAAGCAAGACCCTGGGCAGCCTGATCCGCGACCTGCGGCGGCAGAAGAGCTGGACTCTGCGGCAGATGAGCGAAAAGGTCGGTATCCCGCTGTCCACGCTCGCCAAGGTGGAGCAGGACAAGCTCTCGCTGACCTACGACAAGCTGCAGCAGTTCACCGCCCGGCTGGGCCTGACCATGGCCGAGTTCCTCGCGCAGGCCGATCCGCCGGCGGCCGATGCGCCCAAGGTCGTGACGGCGCGGCGCAGCCTCACCAGGGACGGTAATTCCATCCAGGTTTCGACGCCGAACTACGACTACGAGTATCTGTGCTCTGACCTGCGCGAGAAGCGCATGGTCCCCATCCTGACCCGCGTCCGCGCCCATGACATCAAGGAATTCGGGGCGCCCGTGCGCCACGGCGGCGAGGAGTTCGTCTTCGTCCTCGAGGGCACCATCGAGGTTCACCTCGAGTTCTACACCTCGGTGGTCCTCAAGGCGGGCCAGGGGGTCTACATCGACAGCACCATGGGCCATGCCTATGTGGCGAAGGACTGTGAAAGCGCGCTCGTGCTCGGGGTGTGCTCCGGGGAGGACCACGACCTCGCCGGCGAGCTGATCAGTCTCGCGGAGAAAGCCGAAAAGGTGGCTTAAGGGGCATCTCCCCGCTGATTCGTAAGCGGTTTTACGACTCAGGCTCGTGCCCGGCCCGTTCCGGGGCGGGAGTTCCGGACTGAGAATAAAAATAGCCGGATTGGAAATATTTGACTCTGATTTCTCTGTACAGGAGCATACGCCCCCTGTCAGACAAAGACGTCCCATCACCGCTGCCCAGAAGGCGCCAGCGCTGAGGGACAGCAACGGTTGTTTGGGGAGAATCTTCATGAGCTCGAAGGTCAGAATGGCGGTGTCCGCGGCGATCGCGATTGCCGGCGCCGGTTGGTCCCAGGTCAGCGCTGCGCAGACGGCGCCGTCCGGCTCCAACGCGGGCGCGCTCGAAACCATCGTGGTGACGGCGGAGAAGCGCGAAGAGGCGCTCAAGGACGTGCCAATGAGCGTGACCGCGGTCAATGGCAGCATGCTGGATGATCTTCAGGCTCGCAGTTTCTCCGACTACGCAGCGCTGGTACCGGGGCTTTCACTGACGACGGGCCAGACCGGGCAGACGCGTCTGACATTGCGCGGCCAGAACGCCGGAGGCGTCGGCTCGACGGTGGCGGTGTACCTGGACGAGTCGCCGTTCGGCTCCAGCACCGCGCTGCTGAACGGCGCGGTCGACACGGGCGACTTCGACACGTGGGACATGCAGCGCATCGAGGTTCTGCGCGGGCCGCAGGGCACGCTGTACGGGGCCAATAGCGAAGGAGGCCTCCTCAAGTTCGTCACCAACGCCCCGCAGCTGGGCAAGTTCGAAGTGGCCGGCGAGGCCAATGTCGAGGGCGTCAATTCCGGCGGCACCGGCTGGGGCGCGCGTGCGCTCGCCAACCTGCCGCTGGGGGACAAGATCGCGTTCCGCCTCAGCGGCTTCTATGACGACGTGGCAGGCTACATCGACGATCCGGGCCTGAATCGGACCGACCTGAACCAGGGCAAGAAGTACGGTGGCCGCGCCTCGCTCCTGTTCGCCCCGGTGGATGCCCTGTCCATCCGCCTGACCGCGGCGTCGCAGAAGAGCACCTACGATGGCACGAACGTCATGGATGTCGATCCTGACACCCTCAAGCCGACCTTCGGTGACCTGAAGCAGGAGCGCGCGATCTACGAGCCGAGCAGCTTCAAGTACGACAACTACAGTGCCACGATCGACTGGAACACCGGACTGTTCAAGGTGCTCTCGGCGACCAGCTATGGTGAGCTCCTCACGAATACCGTGACCGACACCACGCCGGTCTACGGTGGCCTCGCCGCGGCATTTGGCGGTACTGGTGCGCCGCTGGTCGGGAACAACGATCTCAAGAAGTTCACCCAGGAAGTCCGGCTGACCTCGCCGACCGCGGGCAGCTTCGAGTGGCAGGTCGGCGGCTTCTACACCCACGAGAAGGCGGCACTGGACCAGTACCTTAATTCCATCACCGCGCCGAACGGCCCGTACATCGCGACGCTGATCACCCCGATCATCGACTCCACGTACCAGGAGACTGCCGCGTTCCTGGACCTGACCTACCACTTCAGCCAGTACTTCGACCTCCAGGCCGGCGGCCGCTATTCGCACAACTCGCAGGACTTCACGCAGACCTTTACCTACAACCCGGCCTTCGGCGTGCCGCCGACCAACACTGACGGTAATTCCAGCGAAAACGTGTGGACGTACTCGGTGGCCCCCACCGTGCACTTCGATGCCAACACCATGGCCTACGCCCGCCTGGCGACCGGTTACCGTCCGGGCGGTCCGAATGTGCTGCCGCCGAACGCTCCGCCCGACGTGCCGCGCACCTACGGTTCGGACAAGACCACCAACGTGGAGCTCGGCGTGCGCTCCACCCAGATGGACGGGCGGCTGTCACTCGACGTCGCGCTCTTCCACGTCGACTGGAAGAACATCCAGCTGTTCGAGGTCGTCAACCAGGTCGGCATCAACGGCAACGGGGGTACCGCGCGCAGCCAGGGCCTGGAGTGGAACTTCGCGTACCTGGCCACGCAGGGGCTCACTTTCCAGTGGACCGGCGCGTATACCCAGGCCCAGCTCACCTCGGATGCGCCCGCGATCGGCGCCCTGGACGGCAGCAGCCTGCCGTGGGCCCCGAAGTGGAGCACCGCGGTGGACGGGGAGTACAAGCACGCCGCTTTCGGTCACTTCGATGCCTTCGTGGGTGCAACCTATAGCTATGTCGGCAAGCGCAGCACCGACTTTGCCAGCGCGGCGACGGCCACCGGGCAGACCGAGGTCGGCAGCTACAGCACCTACGATGCGCGACTCGGACTGGACAACGGTCGCTACCGCGTGACCCTGTACGGAAAGAACCTGAGCGATTCGCGCGGCATCACCAACTATGTCAGCGCTGCCGCCGGGGGAATCTATTCCTCGGTGACGGTCACGCAACCTCTGACGGTTGGCCTGTCGGTGGCCGCCAAGTTCTGAGAAAGGCACAGGCTGGCGCGGGCGGAACCCGCGCCAGCCTTTATCTTCACGGACGAGCGATACTTCTTACGCTATGAATGACTCCAACGGCTCCGCGGCGGCGCCCGCCGCGTCGGTGACGCAGCTGCCGACCCCCTACCTGCTCTTTCTCGGCGATGCGACCGAGGCGGGCTATGCGAAGACCGCCTTCGGCCTGCGCGACTGGGCGCCGGAGCGCTGCATCGGGGAGTGGGGCTGCGACACCGCCACCGTCACCACGGGGCTGCCGCGGCTGACGCCGAAGCAGGCGCTGGTGCGCGGTGCGCGCGGGCTCGTCATCGGCATCGCCAACACCGGCGGCGTGATCGGCGCGAGCTGGGTGCCGCTGCTGGTGGAAGCGGTGGAGGCCGGGCTCGACATCGTCAGCGGGCTGCACGTGAAGCTCGCCTCCGTGCCGCAGCTCAAGGCGGCTGCCGAACGCTGCGGCCGCCGCCTGATCGATGTGCGCACGCCGCCGCCGAACATCCCCTGCGGCACCGGCGAGAAGCGCTCCGGCAAGCGCCTGCTCACGGTCGGCACCGACTGCGCGCTCGGCAAGAAATACACCGCGCTCGCCATCGCGCGCGCGTTCAAGTCGCGCGGTCTCGCGGCCGACTTCCGGGCGACGGGGCAGACCGGCATCCTCATCTCCGGCAGCGGCATGCCGATGGATGCGGTGGTGAGTGACTTCGAGGCCGGTGCGGCCGAGCTGCTCAGTCCTGCCGCCGCCCCTGGCCACTGGGACGTCATCGAGGGACAGGGCTCGCTATTTCATCCGGCCTATGCGGCGGTGTCCATGGGGCTGCTGCACGGCAGCCAGCCGGACGTCATCGTCGTGTGCCACCAGCCCGGGCGCCAGAGCGTCATGGGGCACCCGGACTTCCCGTTGCCGAGCCTGGCGGAGACCATCGACCTGAACCTGCGCATCGGCCGGCGCACCAACCCGGCGATCCGCTGCGGGGGCATCTCGCTGAACACCGCGCACCTTGAGCCGGCGGCTGCGCGCGAGCTGATGGCGCAGGAGAGCGCGCGGCTGGGGATCCCGGCGGCCGACCCGATGCGCGGCGGCGCCGAGTTCGAGCGACTGATCGATTCGTGCCTTGCATGACCTGACAGGAATAAGAACGTGAGCAAACCAAGCCTGATTCTCTCGGTGCTGGCCGGGACCGTGGTGTCGCTGGCGGGTGCACTGGCGTGCGCTGAAGACAGCACTCCGGCGGCGGCCCCGGTGGCGCACGAACTGACGGCCAGCGACGTCGATGCCTGGCTCGATGGCTACATGCCCTGGGCGCTGCGCCACGGCGACATCGCCGGCGCAGTCGTGGCGGTGGTCAAGGACGGGCAGATCCTGACCGAGCGCGGCTATGGCTTCGCGGACGTGGAGAAGCGCACGCCGGTGGACCCGAAGCTCACGCTGTTCCGCCCGGGCTCGGTGTCCAAGCTCATCACCTGGACGGCGGTGATGCAGCAGGTCGAGCAGGGCAAGATCGACCTCGACGCGGACATCAACAAGTACCTGGATTTCAGGATCCCCGAGCGCGATGGCAAGCCCGTGACCATGCGCAACCTCATGCAGCACACCGCCGGCTTCGAGGAGCAGGCCAAGGGCATCCTCTCGGACGATCCCAAGGACGTCGGCTTCGAGAAGTACCTGAAGGTTTGGGTGCCGCACCGCGTGTACGCCGTGGGCGGCACGCCGGCCTACTCGAACTACGGGGCCTCGCTCGCCGCCTACATCGTGCAGCGCGTTTCCGGTGAGCCGTTCGATGACTACGTCGACAAGCACATCTTCGCCCCGCTGGACATGAAGCATTCGACCTTCCGCCAGCCGCTGCCCGCGGACCTGGCGCCGCTGATGTCCAAGGGCTACTCGGAGGCCTCCGAGGATCCCAAGCCCTTCGAGATCATCGGCCCCTCACCGGCCGGCTCGATGTCGGCCTCCGGGGAGGACATGGCGCACTTCATGATCGCGCACCTGCAGAATGGGGAGTACCACGGCAACCGCATCCTCAAGGCCGAGACCGCCGAGCAGATGCACAACAGCCCGCTGACCGTGCTGCCGCCGCTGAACCGCATGGAGCTCGGCTTCTTCGAGACCAACATCAACGGGCGCGAGGTCATCGGGCACCTGGGGGACACCAATGCCTTCCATACCTCGCTGCACCTGTTCCTGAAGGAGAACGTCGGCTTCTACGCCTCGTTCAACAGTCCCGGCAAGGAGGGCGTCGTGCAGCCGCTGCGCGAGACCCTGTTCCAGGACTTCGCCGACCGCTACTTCCCGGCCGCGCGCGCCACGCCGGCGGTGGACGAGAAGACCGCCGCGGAGCATGCGCGCGCCATGGTCGGCAGCTGGGAGGCCTCGCGCGCCTCGAAGTCGAGTTTCCTCGCCGCGGTCGGCCTCGTCGGCCAGAGCAAGGTGGCTCTGGACAAGAAGGGCGGGCTGGTCCTGCCGTGGCCTGGCGCCAACGGTAAGCCGCGCCACTGGGTGGAGATCGCCCCCTGGGTCTGGCAGGACCGCGATGCGCACGACATGGCGGCCGCGCAGGTGGTCGATGGCAAGCCGGTGCGCTGGAGCTTCGACTTCGCCTCGCCGTTCGAGGTGTTCGACCGCGTCCCCTGGTACGCCGACGGTGCGTGGCTCCTGCCGCTGCTGGGCGCAGGCGCGGTCGCGCTGCTGCTCACGGCGATCTTCTGGCCCGTCGCCGCGATCGTACGAAGGCGCTACCGGGCGCCGCTGGCCCTCGACCTGCCCGCCCTGAAGGCCTATCGCGGCAGCCGCGTCGGCGCCGTCCTGATCGTCGCAGCACTCATCCTGTGGACCAGCATCCTGTCGGCGATGCTCAAGGACTACAATTACCTGAGCACCCGCTCTGACTGGCTGGTCCACGTCGCGCAGGTCTTCGGGATCGTCGCCTTCCTCGGCGGCTTCTACCTCATGCTGCGCAACCTGCGCGCGGTCTGGGGCGGCAAGCGCCGCTGGCCGGCGCGGCTCTGGAGCATCGTGCTCGTCATCGCCGCCGGGACCGTCGTGTGGGTCGGCTTCGTGTTCCACCTGATGAGCTTCGGGACGAACTACTGATGGGCGCGCTGCGGCTCGCTGTCGAGAAGGTACGACTGCCCTTCAAGGCGCCGTTCCGCATTGCCGGCTTCGTGTTCGACGGCCTGGACGTGGTGTTCGCCACCGTTGACGACGGCCGGCACCGTGGCCGTGGCGAGGCGGCGGGGGTCTACTACCTCGGCGATGGGGTGGACCAGGTGATGGCGGCCCTCGAGTCGCACCGCAGCACCATCGAGGCGGGCATCGACCGCCAGGCGCTGCAGTCACTGCTGCCGGCCGGTGGCGCCCGCAACGCCCTCGACTGCGCGCTGTGGGAACTGGAGTCCAAGCGCAGCGGGAAGCCGGTCTGGCAGCTGGCAGGACTGCCGCCGCCGAAGCCCTTGCTCACCACCTTCACCCTGGGGGCCGAGAGTGCGCAGCACATGGCCGACGCCGCGCGCGGCTACACCGTCGCGCGTGCCCTGAAACTGAAGCTCACCGGCGAGGCGACGCTCGACATCGAGCGCGTGCGCGCCGTGCGCGCCGCCCGCCCGGATGCCTGGATCGGGGTGGATGCGAACCAGGGCTACGACATCGCGGGGCTGCGCCCGCTGATCGATGTTCTGGTCCAGGAGCGCGTGTCGCAGCTGGAGCAGCCGCTCAAGCGCGGCCGCGAGGCCGACCTCGACGGCTTCAGCTCGCCGGTCCCGCTGATTGCCGACGAGAGTGCCCAGACCCTCGCCGATGTCGCCGGACTGGTGGGTCGCTTCAGCATGGTCAACATCAAGCTCGACAAGTGCGGCGGCCTCACCGAGGGCCTGGCCATGGCGCGCGAGGCGCGCCGCCTGGGCCTGGGCGTCATGGTGGGCAACATGGTGGGCACGAGCCTCGCGATGGCCCCGTCCTTCATCGTCGGCCAGCTGTGCGATGTCGTCGACCTCGACGGCCCGACCTTCCTCAAGCACGACCCGCCGCCGACGATCACCTACGCGGACGGCATGATCTGGTGCGACGAGACGGTCTGGGGGAGTTCCGGCAGGCCGGCGGCTTGAGCCGGCGCTGCAGCTGCCGTCGCGCGCCGCGTCCGCGGTAGCTCCCGCACCATGTCATCGCGGTTCCAGCGCTTCCTGCTGCCGGGCTTCGCCTACAAGGCGGTCGTGATCGGCGGTGGCTACGCCACCGGGCGCGAGCTGGCCGAGTTCTTCCTGCCGAGCGGGCCCTGGGGCGGGGTGGCCGCGATGCTGCTCGCGACGCTCATCTGGAGCGGGGTGTGCGTGGCGACCTTCCTCTTTTCCCGTGCCAGCAACACCCGCGACTACCAGAGCTTCGTCCGTGCGCTGCTCGGCCCCGGCTGGATCGCCTTCGAGCTGTCCTACCTGCTGTTCGTGGTGCTGATCCTCGCCGTGTTCGGCGCGGCCGCCGGGGCGATCGCCGCGAGCCTGGGATTCCCGACGCTTGCGGGCACGCTGGCCCTCATGGCCTCGATCGCCCTGGTGGTGGCCTACGGGAACACCTCCGTCGAGCGGCTGTTCACCGTGGTTTCCTTCCTGCTGTACGGGGTGTACGCGCTGTTCCTGGTGCTCTCGCTCACGCACTTCGGGGGGCAGATCGTGGCCGGGTTCTCCGGGCACGTTCCCATGACCGGGTGGGTCACCGGGGGCATCACCTACGCGAGCTACAACATCGTCGGCGCGGTGGTGATCCTGCCGGTGCTGCGCCACCTCACCAGCAACCGCGACGCGGTCATCGCCGGGCTGATCGCAGGACCCCTGGCCATGCTGCCGGCGCTGCTGTTCTTCTGCTGCATGATGGCCTACTACCCGCAGATCGGGCAGGCGACGCTGCCGTCCGACTTCCTGCTGCAGCGCCTGGACCTGCCGCTGTTCCGGGTCCTGTTCCAGCTGATGATCTTCTCGGCCCTGCTCGAGAGCGGCACCGGTTCGGTCCATGCCATCAACGAGCGCATCGGGCACGCCTGGCAGCGCCGGCACGGGCACACCCTCGGGCGCCGCGCCCGCCTCGGCATCGCCCTCGCCATCCTCAGCGGCTGCATGTTCATCGCCGCCCGCTTTGGCCTGGTTGCCCTGATCGCCAACGGCTACCGCCTGCTCGCGGCCATGTTCCTGCTGGTCTACGTGCTGCCGGTCCTCACCGTCGGCATCTACAAGCTGCGGCGCGGCACCGTCCGCCAGGAAGTGACATGAAACGCACCCTCCTTTCCTTCCTCACCTTCATCGCATCCACAAGCGCACTCGCCGCGCCCCCGGCGGATTTCGCGCAGCGCGCGGAGGCGGCACGCACCGCCGTGGGCGTCCCGGGCATGTCGATCGCCATCGTCGAGGGCGACAAGGTCACCTTCGCCAAGGGCTTCGGCGTCAAGGCCATCGGCCGCAGCGACCCTGTGGATGCGGACACGATCTTCCCCACCGGTTCCACCGGCAAGGCGATGACGGTGGCGGCGCTCGGGATCCTGGTCGACCAGGGCAGGATCGGCTGGGACGACAAGGTGATCGACCGCCTGCCGGGCTTTCAGATGTACGACCCGTGGGTCACGCGCGAAATGACCATCCGCGACCTGCTGGTCCACCGCAGCGGGCTCGGCCTGGGCGCCGGGGACCTGCTGTTCGTGCCCCGCACCAACCTCACGCGTGCCGAATCGGTGCGCCGGCTGCGCTACATCAGGCCCGCCACGAGCTTCCGCAGCGGCTTTGCCTACGACAACGTGCTCTACATGGTGGCCGGCCAGCTGATCGAGCAGGTGACCGGGCAGAGCTGGGAGCAGTTCATGGCCGAGCAGGTGTTCAAGCCCGCCGGCATGCTGCACGCCACGAGCGACTCGCCCTCGCGTTTTGCCACCGCCAACCGCGCGCAGCCGCACGCGCGCATGGACGGCGGATTTCGCGGCGCCGGGAAGCAGGAGATGCTCGATGAGCGCGACGAGCTCGGCCGCACCGCCGCCCCGGCCGGCGGCCTGGCCATCAGCGCCAACGACCTCGCGCGCTGGCTGCTGATCCAGCTGCACGCGGGCGAGCTGCCCGGCCACCAGGGCCGGCTGTTCTCGGCCGCCGCGCACGAGCAGATGTGGACCCCGGTGACGCTCGAGCCGGTGCGCCCGGTGTCCCCGGCGCTCAAGCTGACCCAGCCGCTCTTCAACACCTATGCCCTGGGCTGGAACGTCAGCGACTACCGCGGCGCCAAGATCGTCTGGCACAGCGGCGCCGTGTTCGGGTTCCAGACCGTGGTGGTGCTGATCCCGGAGAAGCAGGTGGGTTTCTCGCTGGAGATCAACTGCGAGGACGGCGAGGTGCTGCTCGGGCTGATGGACGAGTTGCTCGACCATTACCTTAAGCTGCCGCACACCGACTGGGTGGCGCGCTGGCAGGCGGAGAAGCGGCAGAAGGTGGCCGGTGCCCTCGAGGCGCTCAAGGCGCCGGCGGCCCAGCCCGCCGCGATCGGGCCGTCGTTGCCGCTGGAGCGCTACACCGGCACGTTCGCCGACCCCTGGTACGGCAACATCGAGGTCAGCCTGAAGGACGGCAGGCTTGCCATCGACTTCAAGTCCACCCCGCGCATGTCCGGTACGCTCGAGCACTGGCAGTACGACACCTTCCTCACGCACCTCACCGACAAGAGCATCGAGCCGGCCTACGTCACCTTCGGGCTGGGTGCCGAGGGCAACATCGAGCGGGTGACCATGAAGGCGGCCTCGCCGATCGCCGACTTCTCCTACGACTACCAGGACCTGCTGTTCACCCCGGTGGCCAAGGCACAGTGACGGTTCCGGCGTATCCTTAGGCCCACTGATCGACCACGTCTTCCCGGGAAACCCTATGCGCACAAACATCCGCTGGTTATTCCTGCTGCTGCTCGCAGCGCCCCTGGTGTGCTCCGCCGCGCCCGCCGGCACCGACTACGCCGCGCGGGTGGCGCGGGTGCTGAAGGGGACGCCGCTGATCGACGGGCACAACGACCTGCCGTGGGAGATCCGCGACCGCTTCCAGGGCAAGGTCTCGGCCGTCGATCTCGCCACGGACACCTCGAAGCTGCCGTACCCGGCCGACGGCTTTGCGCTCATGACCGACATCGCGCGGCTGCACCGGGGCGGGGTGGGCGGACAGTTCTGGTCGGTCTTCGTGCCGGTCACGATGCAGGGACCCGTCGCCGTGCAGGCGACGCTCGAGCAGATCGACATCGTGCGGCAGATGGCCGAGCGCTATCCGCAGACTTTCGAGCTCGCCTACACGGCCGCCGACGTGCGCCGCATCCACAAGGCCGGGCGCATCGCCTCCCTCATGGGCATCGAGGGTGGCCACCAGATCGACAACTCCCTGCCGGTGCTGCGGGAGATGTACGTGCTGGGCGCGCGCTACCTGACGCTGACGCACTCCTCCAACACCGAGTGGGCCGATTCGGCCACCGATGCGCCGCGGCACCACGGACTGACCCCCTTCGGCCGCGAGGTGGTGCGCGAGATGAACCGCCTGGGGATGATGGTAGACATCAGCCACGTCTCGGCGCAGACCATGCGCGCGGTGCTCGAGGTCGCCGAGGCACCGGTGATGTTCTCGCACTCCTCGGCGCGCGGCATCGTCGATCACCCGCGCGACGTGCCCGATGACGTGCTGCGCATGCTGCCGAAGAACGGCGGCGTCGTGATGGTGAACTTCTATCCCGGCTACGTCTCGGCGGCGCGCAACCGCTGGGATGCCGACTATGCGGCCGAGAAGGCGCGCTACGACAGCCCGCCGTTCGGCGGGATCTACATCGGCCAGCCGGAGCGCGCCAAGGCCGCCCTCGAGGAGTGGGTGAAGGCGCACCCGGCCCCCGTGGTGACGCTGGCGCAGGTCGCCGACCACATCGAGTACGTCCGCAAGGTCGCCGGCATCGACCACGTGGGACTCGGTTCGGACTTCGACGGCATCCCGGCGACCCCGGTCGGTCTCGAGGGCGTCGACAAGTACCCCGACCTGCTCGCCGAACTGATGCGCCGCGGCTGGAGCGACCAGGAGGTCGCCAAGCTCGCCGGGGAGAACATCCTGCGTGCCCTGGCCACCGCGGAAAACGTCAGTGCCCGGCTGCGCACCACCCGCAAGGCCTCGGAAGCGACGATCCAGGAACTCGACGGCGCCGCCCAGGCGACGCACTGAGCCGACCTGCGCTCGGCCTCACCCTCCGCTGGCGCGGTCCCGCCAGCGAGGGCCCCGGGCCGCGGCTCTCGGCTACGGCCCGGCGGGCAGCTGCTGCAGCCAGCTGACGGACCGCGCCAGCGCCTCGCGCCCGTCCTGCCCGTCGAGGTTGAACTGGTACTCATGACCCAGCGGTGGCCGGTGGTCATGAGGGAAGAAGAAGCCCTGCACCGGCACCCGCAGGGCCTGCAGGGCGCGTAGCATCTGCGTGGATTGCGACTCGAGCGGATCTGCGTTGCCGGCCGTGATCAGCGTCGGCGGAAATTCCGGCGTGACATAGCGGGCCACGGACATGCGCTCGATCCCCGCAGCCTTGCGCCAGTCGCGGCGGCCGCTGTACGACCAGGTGACCGTGTGGACAAACCAGGCCATGACGGCACCCCCCGAGGACCCCAGCTGCTCGATGTCGTAGACACCACAGTACAGCAGCGCACCCTTCAGCTGGGCCGCGGAGAGTGGCGCCGGGATGCCGACCTTGCGCGCGTAGTCGACCGAGGTGATGAGGTTCGCCAGCTCGGCGGCAATCTGTGCGCCCGCAGAGTCGCCGGCGAGCACCCACGCGTTGCGATTGATGCCCAGCTCGTCTGCGTGGCGATCGAGGAAAGCCAGGGCACCGGCACCCTGGCGGATGGGAGTCGGGTAGCGTGCCGACGGTGAGATCGAATAGTCGACGTTGACCGTTGCATACCCGCGGCCAGCCAGGATTTTCAGGTAACTCGCCACGTCGCCGCGGCGACCGGACACGAAGGCACCCCCGTGGAACCAGACGATGGTGGGCGCGGCAGCCGGCAGATCGACCGGCCGATACACATCGAGCAGCGCATCCGCCTCCGCCGGGTCGTAGTGAACCGCTTCCCGCAGCTGCAGTCCGGCCGGGAGATGCTTCTCCAGTGCCGACGCGGTGTCCCTCGCTCCCCTGTCGAAGATCGCGCGGATCACCCAGACGCTCGGCCAGGGGGTGACCCACCAGGCGACCACGGCGAGCGTGGCCAACAGCGCTCCCGCGAGGAGCACGCGGCGAAACAGCCCCTGCGGGCGGGTCATCACGGGTGACCCGGCGACATCAGTCAAGCTGCGCCCCCTGCGTCCGGCCGTTGCCCGTGTCGCGGTCGTAGCGCAGGTCGGCATCGCGCGCGGCGGCGAGCTGCGCGTTGGCGAAGTCGTTCGCCGCTTGTTCCATGCGCGGGCAGTCCTCTTCCGAGGGCAGCGTGAGGATGCCCTGGTCGATGAGGATGGCGGCGTGCCGCCCGATCTCGTAGTGGCCCCGCTCGTGGGCCTTCAGGGCGGCCAGGTATTGCACGAACTGCGGACTGTGCGCGATGGCCGGATCGGTCGGCCCGGGGAGCGTGATGGTCGCCGTCAGCTGCGTCTGCACGCTGTCGATGCCGCAGCGCCCGCTGGGCAGCGGCATCATCTGGAAGTGCCAGTCGACGTGCCATGCGGTGTGGCCATGGAAGGGGTTGCCGCCCTCGCGGATCGGCGTGGCGGCATTGAGGAGCTGGCGCAGGCTGCGCCCTTTCAGCGCCGGCACTTCGTAGGATTCGTAGCTGCACTGCTGGGAGAGGTCCGCGGTCGCCGGAGCGCTCAGCAGAAGCGCTCCCCCGGCCGCGAGCCACAGCAGCGGCGCGCCGAGCCCTGGCTGCCCTTCACGGCGCAAGGTCGGCCAGTTCCGGGTGGCGCCACCACAGGTAGGCGGCGAGCGGCATCAGCAGGGCGCCGAGCAGCACCGCCGTGCGCAGCAGGGTGCCGGTCGCGCGCGAGCGGCCGTTGTAGGCGCACTGCCACAGCATCACCGACTGCACCGCGCCGATGAGCAGTCCCACCAGCAGGTACGCGGCGGCGGCCGTCCGCCCCCGCGGCACGAACGCGGCGCCCAGGAGCGCGTAGAGGAGCGAGACCCCGAACCCCTGGATCCAGATGACCCGCCACAGCGGGGTGCGGCCACGCATCGGCTCGGTGACGTACTGCTTCCACATGGGAGGGGCTCCCGTGGGCGCTGCGGCGACTACTTGCGCTCCGGAGCGTCCGCCAGCTTCGGCAGCCCCGCCAGCTCACGGATCTTTTCGTCCAGATACGTAAGCACGCGCTGGTCGCGCTCGGTTTCCTTGTGCGTGAGGAAGCTGATGGCCATGCCCTCCAGCACGTAGCGCGACAGGTCGAGCGCCAGGTCGAACTTCTCGCCGCGGCCACGCCACTCGGGGAAGACATCCACGGCGGCCTGGTGCCACTCGCGCTCGAAGGCCTCCTGCGCGGGGCGCAGGATGGAGGCGAGCTCCTTGTCCGAGCGCGCCGCCACCGCCAGCTCGAAGAAGGCCACGAACATCGGGTGGCGCACGTGCGACCAGTACGCCTCGACGCCCTGGCGCACGTGGTCCCCGTCGGTCGAGGGCTTGGTGACCGCCTTGCGGAAGGCGCGCAGTCGCTTGGAATGCAGGTGCTCCACGGCGGCCCGCACCACCGCCAGGCGCGAGGGGAAGTGGTGCAGCATCGCCCCCCGGGAGAGCCCCGCCTTCTCGGCGATCAGGGTGGTCGTGGTGCGCGAGTAGCCGTACTCCACGAAGCACTTGATGGCCGCCTCGGTGATCTGGGTGCGCGTCGAGGCGCTCTTTTGCGCCTGCCAGCCCAGCGGGGGGCTGCGCTCGTCGTCGTCGGGGGCTGATGGAGAGGAGGGAGTCACGTAAATTCCTTTTTATCACAGGGACGTACAGCCTGCTTGAAAAAGTCAAAATTGATTGAAACCGGATATTGTGACTGTTAGCGTGTCGGTCCCTCCGCAACCAGGACGACACCCATGAACCGTCTCGCAGGCAAGGTCGCAATCGTCACCGGCGCGGCCTCGGGCCTGGGTCGTGCGGATGCCGTCGCACTCACGCGCGCCGGTGCCAAGGTGCTGCTGACCGACGTCAACGAGGCCGCCGGGAAGGCGGTCGCCGCGGAGCTGAACGCCGCGATCCCCGGCAGCGCCGCCTTCGCCGTGCACGACGTGCGCGACGAGGCGCGCTGGACGCAGGTCGTGGCCGAGGCGAAGCGCACCTTCGGCTCCCTGAGCATCCTGGTGAACAACGCCGGCGTGGTGGTGGTGGCGACCCCCGAGACCACGACGCTCGAGCAGTTCCGCTTCGCGAACGCGGTGATGTCCGAGGGGGTGTTCCTCGGCTGCAAGGCGGCCATTCCCGTGATGCGCGAGGGGGGCGGCGGCTCCATCATCAACATGAGCTCGGTGGCCTCGCACCTCGGCTACCCGGTGTTCTTCGCCTACAGCGCGGCCAAGGGCGCGGTGCGCGCCATGACCAAGAGCATCGCGGTGCACTGCCAGATGAACAAGTACAACATCCGCTGCAATTCCGTGCACGCCGGCGCCATCGAGACGCCGATGGTGTCGGCGGCCAACGCGGTGCTCGGCATGAAGATGTCCGACTACGAGGCGGCTCCCTGGGGCTTAGGGAAACCCGAGGACGTGGCGAACCTCGTGGTCTACCTGGCATCGGACGAGTCGCGCTTCGTCAACGGCACCGAGATCGTCATCGACAACGCGCTCACCATCCAGTGAGTGCGGGACCTGCACGGTGCGCTACCTCGAGGACCTGAGCGTCGGTGAGACCTGCGAGTCCGCCCCGCGGCAGGTGACCGAGGAGGAACTGCTCGACTTCGCGCAGCAGTACGACCCGCAGTACTTCCACGCCGACCCGGTCGCCGCCGGCGGCTCCCGCTTCGGCGGCCTGATCGCCTCGGGCATCTTCACCATGGCGATCTGGCGGGCGCTCGATCACCAGATGGCGCCCGACATCGCCTGGATCTGCGGGGTGGCCTGGGACGACGTGCGCTTCCTGCGGGCAGTGCGCCCCGGGGACACGCTGCGGGCCCGCTCGCACTGCCTGTCGCTGCGTCCTTCCGCCAAGGACCCCGGGCGTGGCGTCACGGTGTTCCGCTACGAACTGCTCAACCAGCACGATGAGGTGGTCTTCACCTGCCGGAGCACCAACCTCATCGAGCGCCGCCCGCGGGGGGAGGGCTGATGCGGTGCGCCTCAGCCCGGGTCGTGGTGCTGCTGCCAGCTGGCCAGGGACTCGGGGAAGTCGGCCGGCCGGCGGTCGCCGTAGGCGCGCTGCCGCAGCCGATCGCCGAGCGCCTCGGCGTACTCGGTGACCGGCAGGTAGTAGAGGAACCACAGCAGCCGGTCCGCGAAGCACCAGCGCCCCTGGTACCGGCGGTAGCGGTCCTGGTAGCGCAGCGCGCCGATCAGGGCGCGGCCGTTGCGCCAGACTTCCGCGTGCGCGGTGACGAGGCCGGTGGCTTCATCCGGGTCCGCGCCGAACTCGAAGATGTGGTCGTGCGAGAAGTGGTAGCTCAACTTCAGTGCCCGGAAGCGCCCGCGGAACTGCTCGAGCACCGCCGCGTGGCCCTGCGCGTTCATGACGCCGTCCTGGGAGCGGAACGAGCCGTCCGGGGTGAACAGGGCGGCGATCCCCGGAAGGTCGCGGTCATCGACGGCCACGCCGTAGCGGGCGATGAGCTGGGTGAGCTCGGCACGGTCCTCGAGGCGGCGCAGCCGGGCCTCCAGGGCGCTGTCAATGTGTGTCATCGCGTGAACTCCTGGAATTGAGGCCCGCACGGGCCGGGGAACAAGTCATGAGCCAGTTGCAGGGCAAGATCGCCGTCATCCTGGGGGCCGCCGGGCGGGACAACATGGGGCAGACCATCGCCCGGCGCTTCGCGAAGGAGGGCGCCCGCGTGGTGGTCGCCGGCCGCGGCGCCGCCGCGCTTGCGGCCCTGGCGAAGGAGCTCGGCGGCATCCCGGCCACGTGCGACATCACGCGCAAGGCGGACGTGGAGAACCTCGCGCGGGTGGCGCTCGAGTTCGGCGGCCGCATCGACGTCGCCGTGAACTGCACCGGCCACGGGCTCATGGCGAAGCTGCGCGATACCAGCGCCGAGCAGATCGATGCGCTCACCAACCTGCAGTTCAAGGGCGTGTTCTTCTTCCTGCAGGTGTTCGCCGAGGCCATGGCCGCCCACGGCGGCGGCTCGATCATCACGATGTCCTCGGCCTCGGTGTACGCGCTGCTGCACAACCATGCGGCCTACATCGGCACCAAGGCCGGCGCCGATGCCCTGGTGCGCTGCTTTGCCAACGAGTACGGCGCCAAGGGGGTGAAGGTGAACTCGCTGGCCCCCGGGCTCACCGCGACGCCCATGACCGAGAAGGAGATGCAGATGCCCGGGCTGCGCGAGGCGTTCGTGAAGGAGTACCCGCTGGGCCGGATCGGCACGGCGGAGGACGTGGCCGATGCGGCCGTGTGGCTGGGGCAGCCGGGCAGCTTCATCACCGGCCAGGTCCTGCAGATCAACGGGGGCCTCACCCTGCGCCGCAATCCCAGCCCCCGCGACATCAACGCGAGCCTGGCCGCCGCGAAATCGGGGTCTGCTTGAAAAAAACAATCATGACTGATTGTATCTTAGCCATCGTTGCCTATAATTCAACCATCTGCGGAAGATCGGCATCCACGGGCGCACGTGCGCCATAAGGCTTAAGGGGGCGACGATGGACCTGGGTTTGCGCGGCAAGAAGGCGATCGTCACGGGCGCCACCAAGGGCATCGGCCGGGCCATCGTGGAGCTCCTGGCACAGGAAGGCGCCGACATCGGCCTGTGCGCCCGCACCGAGGAGGAGGTCGCCGCCGCCGTGCGCGAGATCTCCGGCCGCGGCGTCCACGTCGTCGGCGAGGCCGTCAACGTGCGCGACGGGGAGGCCTACAAGGCCTGGCTCGAGCGCACCGTGGCCGCCCTGGGCGGCTGCGACATCTTCATCCCCAACGTCAGCGCCGGCGGCGGCATGGACAGCGAGAAGAACTGGGTCAAGGCCTTCGAGGTCGACGTGCTGCACACCGTGCGCGGCTGCGAGACCCTGATGCCCCACCTCGAGAAGGGCGGGGCGGGCTCCATCGTCATCATCGCCTCCACCAACGCGGTGGAGACCTTCGGCGGGCCCATGGCCTACAACGCGATGAAGGCCGCGCTCATCACCTATTCCAAGCAGCTCTCGCAGTTCGTCGGCAAGAAGGGCGTGCGCGTGAACGCGGTGTCCCCCGGTCCGATCTACTTCGAGGGCGGCGCCTGGGAGATGATCAAGGGCACGATGCCCAAGATGTACGAGTGGGCCATGAAGCAGTTCCCCGGCGGGAAGATGGGCGCACCCGAGGAGGTGGCGCGCGTGGTGGCCTTCATCGCCAGTCCCGCCGGCTCGCTGGTGACCGGCGCCAACGTGGTCGCCGACAACGGCTTCACCAAGCGCGTGCAGTTCTAGGCCACGACTCCCATGGGCTCGGAGGAGGACTTCAACAAGCGCTCGCAGACCCCGGCGTACACGCCGGTGCGGCGCGTGCAGCCCCACGAAAGCCCGGAGACCCCGACCGAGAAGCACCCCGACCCGGAGCTCGGCACCGGGATGATCGATGCACGGCGCTACACCTCCGCGCAGTTCATGCAGTGGGAGTGGGAGCGGCTGTGGACCAAGGTGTGGCTGCTCGGCGCGCGCCTCCTCGACATCCCGGAGCCCGGTGACTACGTGGTCACCGAGATCGGCCGCGAGTCGATCCTCATCGTCCGCCAGGCCGATGCCACGGTGCGCGCCTTCTACAACGTCTGCCAGCACCGCGGCAACCGCCTGCGCGACTGCGGGCTGGGCACCACCGGCGAGGCTCGCTCGTTCACCTGCGCGTACCACCACTGGGAGTACGAGCTCGACGGCAGCTACCGGCGCATCCCGGACATCGACACCTTCCCGCAGGGACGCCCGAAGCGCGGCCTGCGCGAGGTGGCCTGCGACACCTGGGGCGGCTTCGTCTGGTACACGCTGAACGAGAAGCCCGAGCCGCTGCGGGAGTTCCTCGGGCCCATCCCGAAGCACCTGGACCCCTACAACTTCGACCGCATGGTGCAGACGCGCGACATCACGGTGGAGTGGAACTGCAACTGGAAGACCTCCGTCGATGCCTTCAACGAGAGCTACCACGTGCAGGGCATCCACCCGCAGCTGCTGTGGTACCTGCACGACCTGGACATCCAGATCGACTGCTACGAGCGGCACAGCCGCTACCTGATCCCCTTCGGCACGCTCTCACCGCGGGTGCGCCGCCCGCCCTCCATCCCCGAGCCGATCAAGAGCATCATGAAGGGCGCGGGCATGGACCCCGCCGACTACGATGGCCCGATCGGCAACATCCGCACCGACGTGCAGAAGCACAAGCGCGTGCAGGGCAAGGCGCAGGGCCGCGACTACTCGCGCCTGAACGATGACCAGCTCACCGACGACTACCACTACCTGATCTTCCCGAACCTCTCGCTCAACGTGCACGCGGACGACTTCTGGATCTTCCGGCAGCGCCCGCACCCGAGCGACCCGGACCGCATGTTCTACGACATCCTGACCTACGAGCTGGTGCCCGAAGGGGCCGAGTGGCCCGAGCGCGCCAAGCACAGGAAGTGGAGCCACGGCGACAAGTCCATCGGCACGGTGCTGGACCAGGATGCCGCCAACCTGCCGGGCGTGCAGGCGGGCATGCACTCGGCCGGCTTCCCCGGCCTGTGGATCGGCCGCCAGGAGCTGCGCATCCGCCACTTCCACAAGGTCATCGACGACTACATCTACGGCGCGGCGGGCCGCCCGCCCGGTGCCCCGTGAGGAACCCATGACCTTAAGCCCCGAGCGCCTCGCGCAGGTCTACCGCAGCATGAAGCTGATCCGCGAGTTCGAAGAAAGGCTGCACACCGAGATCGCCACCGGCGAGATCCCCGGGTTCACGCACCTGTACTCGGGCCAGGAGGCGGTCGCGGTCGGGGTCTGCGAGGCGCTGAGCGATGCGGACTACATCGCCAGCACGCACCGCGGCCACGGGCACTGCATCGCCAAGGGCTGCGACGTCACCGGCATGATGAAGGAGATCTACGGCCGCGCCGACGGGCTGTGCAAGGGCAAGGGCGGGTCGATGCACATCGCCGACTTCGGCAAGGGCATGCTGGGGGCGAATGCGATCGTGGGCGGCGGGCCGCCGCTCGCGGTCGGCGCCGCCATCGCCTGCCAGCTGCGGGGCGCGGGCAACGTGAGCGTCGCCTTCGGCGGCGACGGCAGCTGCAACCAGGGCACGGTCTTCGAGGCGATGAACCTGGCCGTGGTGCTGAAGGCCCCCGTCATCTTCGTGTTCGAGAACAACGGCTACAGCGAGCACACCGGCGTCGACTACGCGGTGGGCTCGAAGGATATCGCCGCGCGCTCGGCAGGCTTCGGCATGCCGGCCGAGAAGGTCGACGGCAGCGACTTCTTCGCCGTCCACGCCGCGATGCAGCGCGCGCTGCAGCGGGCGCGCGCCGGCGGCGGGCCCTCCACGATCGAGGCGCTCACCACGCGCTTCTTCGGCCACTTCGAGGGTGATCCGCAGCGCTACCGCGCCAAGGACGAGGTCGCGCAGCAGCGCCGCAGCATGGATTGCCTGGCGCGCTTCCGCGCCCGCATGGAGGCCGACGGCGGCCCGCTCACGGCGGCGCAGCTGGATGCCATCGACGCCGAGGTCATGGCCGAGATCGACGCGGCGGTGAAGGCGGCGAAGGCCGCGCCATTGCCGCCGGAGTCCGAGCTCACCACCGACGTCTACATCAACTACTGACCCGCAGCGCGCGAGAGTTCCGCCCCATGCCCCAGCTGTCCATGCGCGATGCGATCAACCAGGCCCTGCACCAGGAGATGGCGCGCGACCCGCGCGTGATCGTTCTCGGCGAGGACGTCTCCGGCGGCGCCGGCGGCAGCTCGGGCGAGCGCGAGGCCTCCGGCGGCATCTTCGGGGTCACCAAGGGCCTCTTGCCGAAGTTCGGCGCCGGGCGGGTGATCGACACCCCCATCAGCGAGTCGGCGATCGTCGGCGCGGCGGCCGGGGCGGCGCTGGCGGGCCTGCGCCCGGTGGCCGAGCTCATGTTTGCCGACTTCGTCGGCGTGTGCATGGACCAGATCTACAACCAGATCGCCAAGTTTCGCTACATGTTCGGCGGCAAGAGCACCTGTCCGGTCGTGATCCGCATGGCCATGGGCGCCGGCATGAACATGGGGGCCCAGCACAGCCAGTCCATCTACGCGTTCCTGACCGCGGTGCCGGGCCTGAAGGTGGTCGTGCCCTCGAACGCCTACGATGCCAAGGGCCTCATGATCCAGGCGATCCGCGACGACGACCCGGTGATGTTCTTCGAGCACAAGGCGCTGTACCCGAAGAAGGCCGAGGTGCCCGAGGAGGCCTACACCCTCGCCTTCGGCGAGGCGAACGTGCTGCGCGAGGGCGACGACGCCACGGTCGTGGCCATCGGCCGCATGGTGTCCTTCGCCGAGAAGGCCCTCGACGGCCTGGCCGCGCAGGGCATCCAGTGCGACCTCATCGACCCGCGCAGCACCTCGCCCCTGGATGAGAAGACCATCCTCGGCAGCGTGGAGAACACCGGCCGGCTCATCGTGGTGGACGAGTCGCCGCCCCGCTGCAGCGTCGCGAGCGACATCGCGGCGCTGGTCGCCAGCCGCGGCTTCGAGTCCCTGCAGGCGCCCGTGGAGATGGTGACGCCTCCGCACTCGCCGGTGCCGTTCTCCCCGGCGCTCGAGCGCGCCTACGTGCCCGGGCCGCAGAAGATCGCGGACGCCATCCGCCGCACGCTGGCGGCGCGCCGATGAGCGGCGCGATCCAGGCCCTGACCATGCCCAAGTGGGGCATCGAGATGACCGAGGGCACCGTCAATGCGTGGACCGCCCGGGAGGGCCAGGTGGTCGCGCGCGGCGAGCCGCTGCTCGAGGTCGAGACCGACAAGATCGTGAATACCGTGGAGTCCCCCTTTGCCGGCACGCTGCGGCGCATCCTCGCGCAGGTCGGCGAGGCATACCCGGTGGGCGCGCTGATCGGCGTGCTGGCCGAGCCTTCCGTGAGCGAGGCCGAGGTCGCCGAGTTCATCGCCGGCTTCAAGGGCGCGAGCGTCTCGTTCGAGCCCGACGCGCAGGTCCCGGCCGAGAGCGGGCCGGCCTCGGCGCCGGCGGCCGCGAGCGATCAGCGGGTCAGCCCCGTGGCGGCGCGCCTGGCGGAGAGCTTAGGGATCGACATCACCAAGGTCACCGGCACCGGTCGCAACGGACGCGTGATGAAGGAGGACGTGGAGGCCTTCGCCGCCCGCGCCGCGCCGGCCGAGGCCAATCCGGTCACCCGCGTGCGCATGAGCGCCAGCCGCGCCGTGATCGCACGCCGGCTGCTGGAATCCAAGCAGTCCATCCCGCACTACCGCCTGCAGCGCGAGGTCCTCGCCGGGCCCCTCATGGCGCGGCGCGAGCAACTCAAGGCGGCGGGCACGCGGGTGAGCCTCAACGACCTGCTCGTGCGCGCCTGCGCGCTCGCCCTGGTGAAGCACCCGGCGGTCAACGCCCAGCTGGCCGGGGAGGAGATCCTGCAGTACGCCCACGCCGACATCGCGATCGCGGTCGCCACCCCCTCCGGGCTCATCACCCCGATCGTGCGCGGTGCGGATCTGTTGGGGGTGGAGGCGATCGCCGCCCGCAGCGCGGAGCTCATCGCGCGCGCCCGCGCCGGCACGCTCGCGCGCGAGGACATCGCCGGCGGCACCTTCACCGTGTCCAACCTGGGGATGTACGGGATCGACAGCTTCGATGCCATCATCAATCCGCCGCAGGTGGCGATCCTCGCCGCGGGCGCCGTGCGCGAGTCGCTGCGGGTGCAGGCAGGCGCCGCGGTGGTCGCGAGCGTGATGACGCTGACGCTCTCGGCCGACCATCGCGTGGTCGATGGTGCGGTCGCCGCGCAGTTCCTGGCCAGCGTCGCCGAACGATTGGAAAAGCCGTCCGACCTGTAGGACGTTGTTCGAGGGGGGAGAGTCCATGCTGATGCGTCTCGTCCGGATCGCAGCGCTGGCTGCCGGTATCCTTGCAGTGCTGTGCGACGGTGCCGGCGCGGCCCCGCCGCCGCAGGGCTCTTCGGGCTCCTCGCAGCTGAAGGACCTGAGCGAGCTGTCGGCCACGAAGCCGAAGGTGGACCCGGAAACCCTGCCCGGGGCGCCGGTCTATCACACCGTGTGCGCCGCCTGCCACGAGGGCCAGGTGGCCAAGGCCCCGCACAAGATGTTCCTGCAGATGATGCCGCCGGAGAACATCCTCGCGGCCCTCACCACGGGGCTGATGAAGGAGCAGGCCTCCGGGCTGTCGGCGAAGCAGCGTCAGGACGTCGCCGAGTACCTGGGCGGTGCGCCGATCGGGGCCGTCCACGCCAAGGCGCCGCCGCGCTGCGCGGGACGGGCGAACGCCTTCGATGCGAAGCAGGCTGCCGCCCCGGTGGGCTGGGGCCTGGACAACACGCGCTTCATCCCGGCGGAGGTGGCGGGACTCGCCGCCGCCGACGTGCCCGGGCTGAAACTATCCTGGGCGTTCGAGTTCCCGGGCTCGATCCGCGCCCGCTCGCAGCCGACCATCGCCTACGGGGCGGTGTACGTGGGCAGTGACAATGGCACGGTGTACGCGCTGGACCTCGCCACCGGCTGCGTGCGCTGGACCTTCCGCGCCGCCGCCGAGGTGCGCACGGGCATCGTGGCCGAGACCGGCGTGGCCGCCGGGGGCGTGCCGCGCCTGTTCTTCGGCGACGTCATCGCGCACGCCTACGCGGTCGATGCGCGCGACGGCAAGCTGCTGTGGAGCGCCAAGGTCGACAGCCACCCGAACGCGACGCTGACCGGGACGCCGGCCTTCCACGCCGGCACCGTGTACGTGCCGGTCTCCTCGCTGGAGGTGACCAGCGCGGCCGATCCGAAGTACCCGTGCTGCAAGTTCCGCGGCGCGGTGGTGGCCCTCGATGCGGCCAGCGGCGCGCAGCGCTGGCAGGCGCACACCATCCTCGAGGAGCCGAAGGCGGTGCGCACCACCGCGGCCGGCACGCAGGTGTTCGCGCCCTCGGGCGCCCCGGTGTGGAACAGCCCGACGGTGGATGCCAAGCGCGGCGTGCTCTACGTCGGCGACGGGGAGAACTACGCCTCGCCCGCCAACGACAGCAGCGATGCCGTGGTCGCCTTCCGCCTGAGCGACGGCAAGCGCCTGTGGGTGCGTCAGCTCACGCACGGGGATGCCTGGAACGTCGCCTGCATGATGCAGAACAACCCCAACTGCCCGGCGGAGAACGGCCCGGACGTGGACGTGGCGGCGAGCGTCCTCCCGTACAGCGAGGGCGGGAAGTCCTGGCTCCTGGTCGGCCAGAAGAACGGCTGGGTGTATGGCCTGGACCCGGATGCGCAGGGCAAGGTGCTCTGGAAGGAGCGCATCGGCCGCGGCGGCATCCAGGGCGGGGTGCACTTCGGCATGGCGCTCGAGGGCCACCGCCTGTTCGTGCCCATCGCCGACATGGCCGACGGCCACGACGGGCGCAGCTACGACATGGCCCCGCGGCCCGGACTGAACGCCCTCGATGCGCGGACCGGCAAGACGCTGTGGAGCGCGCCGGCCGCGGATCACTGCCAGGGTTCGAAATTCTGCGACCCGGGCATCTCGGCGCCGCTGACGGCGATCCCCGGCATCGTCTTCGCGGGCCACATGGACGGCATGCTGCGCGCCTATGCGGCCGACACCGGCAAGGTGGTCTGGGAATACGACTCGAACGCGACCGTGCCGACGGTCTCGGGCGCGAGCGCCCATGGCGGATCCTTCGGCGGGGCAGGGGCTGCGGTACGCGACGGGTACCTGGTGATCAACTCAGGCTACGGGCTGTACTTCCACATGCCCGGCAACGTGCTGCTGGTGTTCTCCAGGCCGCGGTGAGCGGAACGTCCGGATCGGCTCAGGCGATCCAGTCGAAGAACTGCAGGTCCATGTCCTTGGCGAGGCTCGCCAGGATCGGCGGCACCAGGCGGTCGTGGGACGGGGCCTTCATGTGCGCATCGAACGCGGCCTGGCTCTTGAAGCGCGCGTAGACCACGTAGGTGCGCGGCTCGGTGCGGTGCTTGATGAAGTCGTAGACCACCAGGTCCGGCTCCTCGGCATGCGAGAGCTGCGACAGCTCGGTCTGCAGCCGCTCGATCGTCGCCTCCTGTCCGGGCTTGACGACGAGCTTGGCGATGAAGGTCGTGGACATGCGATTCCTCTCTAGCCGTTCGCAGCGGCGGCCGTGGACAGCTCGCGCACCAGTTCGTCGCGCAGCCGGAACTTCTGGATCTTGCTGGCCGACATGGGCCACTCGGTGACGAAGCGCACCTGGCGGGGCACCTTGAAGCTGGCGATCTCGCGCCGGCAGAAATCCATGAGCTCCTGCGCGGCCACCTCGGCGCCGGCATGCCGCTCGATGAAGGCGGCGGCCACCTCGCCCAGGCGGGCATCGGGGATGCCGACCACCTGCGCGAGCTTTACCCCCGGATGGCGCTGCAGGCAGCTCTCGATCTCCGCGGCCGCGACGTTCTCGCCGCCGACCTTCAGCATGTCCTTGAGGCGCCCGTGGAACATCATGGTGCCCGCCGCATCGATCGAGCCGATGTCGCCGGTGTGGTACCAGCCCTCCGGGTCGATCGCCGCCGCGGTCTTCACCGGGTCCTTGTAGTAGCCCTCGAGGATCGAGTAGCCGCGCACCAGGATCTCGCCGCGGCCGCCGACCGGGGCATCGGTGCCCGTTGCCGGATCGAGGATGCGCACCTCGACGCCGGGCAGCGGGCGGCCGAGCCGGCCGATGCGCTCCTCAAGGGGGTCCTCGAGGCGGCTGGTGCTCACCGTGCCGGCCGTCTCGGTCATGCCGAACGTGCCGACGTAGATCGCGTGCGGCATCGCCTTGAGCATCGCCGCGGCGATGCCCGGCGGCTGCACCGCGAAATTCGAGTTCATGAGGGTGATGCGCGAAAGATCGGTGGTCGCGAAGTCCTTGTGGTGGATCAGGTCCGACATGATCGTGACGAAGCAGGGGTATGTCGCGGTGACCTTCTCGCTGGCGAGCATGGCGAGCGCCGCGCCGGCCTCGAAGTAGCCCATGGTGGCGTAGGCGCCGCCGACGTCGAAGATGGCGCACATCGGCAGGATGGCGGCGATGTGGAACATCGGCAGCGGCGACCAGAACACGTCCTCGTGGCGCAGGGCGTAGCGGTTGCGGCCGAGGGAGATGGAGTTGCGCACCATCGCCTCGTGGGTGAGCAGGCATCCCTTCGGGTTGGCGGTGGTCCCGGAGGTGTAGAGCATGATGGCGATGTCGCGCAGGCGCACGCGCAGACGGCTCTCGTGCACGGCATCCTCGTCCACCTGCGCCGCGCGCTCGAGGAACTGCGCCTCGGTGAGGAACCCGGCGCGCGGGGTGCCCCCGAGCAGGACCAGGTTGCGCAGCTTCGGGGTGGCCTTGAGCGACAGGCGCGCGGGATCCACGGTCGCCTCCAGCCCGGGGAGGGCCTGCCCGAGCCGCTCCGCGAAGTTCACCTGCTCGGCCACCTTGTCGGTGGTGATCACGGTGACCAGGTCGCCGTTCTCGATCGCGTAGGCGAGCTCGTTGTACTTGTAGCGCGCGTTCAGCGGCACGGCGACCGCGCCGGCGAGGGCGATGGCGAACAGGCACTCGACGAACTCGACCGAGGTGGTCAGGAGGAGGCCCACGTGCTCGCGCGGGCGCACCCCGAGGGCCTGCAGGCAACGGGCGCGCAGCAGGGCGCGCTCGGCCAGCGCCGCGTAGCTGACCCGCAGGCCGGGGAAGATCAGCGCGGGGGAATCCGGGTAGCGGTCGGCGGCCGTCAGCAACAGGTCGCCCAGGGTCGTGACCTGGATGCGGGCGCGGCGCAGCGACTCACTGCGAAGGGTGCTCATCGGTCAGAGCGGGTCGAAGTACTCGCGCTCCCAGGTGCCATCGAGGCAGCCTGAGATCTTCGGCGCAAGCTCGGCCAGGACCGCGGATCCCATGTGGTGGTGCTCGCTCGCCTCGTCCGCGAAGGACTCGATCACGGCGTAGCGGTTCGGCTCGCGCAGCTTGAAGAATTCGTAGGCGAGCACGCCCTTTTCGTTCGCGCGGACGTGGTTCTCCAGCGCACGGCAGTAGCCGAGAAACTCCTTCTCGCGCCCGGGTTTCACCGTCATCCGGGCAATGAACGTGATCTTCGCCATCCCCACCCTCTCCTCAAATGCGCGGAAAAGATGGTAGCACCGGCCTCAGCCGGAAAGAAACAGTCACGACTGTTTTTTTCTGGGAGCGCCGGGTAGAGTGCGGGCACTCTCAATCTTCCGCAGGCAGTCCGGTGCGCCGAGGGACCGATGAGCGCTGATTTCACGCCCGTGCTCCCGCTGGCCGAGCTACCGCCCGGGACCATGCGCGCGCTCACCGTCGCGGGCCGCGAGCTGCTGCTGTGCCACACCAAGGACGGCGTGTTCGCCGTCGACAACATCTGCAGCCACGCGTACGCGCGGCTGTGCGAGGGACGGCTGCGCGGCACGCGCATCATCTGCCCGCTGCACGGGGCCTCGTTCGATGCCCGCGACGGGCGCGTGCTGGGGCCGCCGGCCGCGCAGGCGCTCGCCGCATTCGCCGTGCGCATCACGGCCGGGACGATCGAAGTGGCCCCCGCCGCGGCCGCCACGGCGGAGTGAGCGCCTCAGCGGCGCTGGTCGAAGCGCCGGCCCACCAGGGCCGCGGCGATGTTCACCTTCTGGATGTCGATGGCACCGCCGGCGATGCCCCAGCCCCAGGCATCGCGCAGGCGACGTTCCATCGGGAACTCGCGCGAGTAGCCGTAGCCGCCCATCAGCTGCACCGCGTGACCGCACACCTCGCGCGCGATCTCGTTGGCGTAACACTTGGCGAGCGAGGACTCGAGCACGTCCGGCAGGCCCGACTGCGCGTTGCAGGCGGCGCGCCAGATCAGCAGGCGCGCCGCGTCCACCTTCATCTTCATCTCCGCCAGGCGCAGCTGCACGGCCTGGAAGTCCACCAGCGGCTTGCCGAACTGGCGACGCTCCTGCACGTAGGCGAGCACGTCCTCGAGCGCGCCGCTCGCCTGCGCCAGGCCCATGGTGGCATTGCCACAGCGCTCGAGATCGAACGCCTCCATCAGCTGCCGGAAGCCCCCCGCGGGCACTATGATGTTGGCGACCGGCACGGCGCAGCCATCGAAGTACAGGTCGCTGCTCGGCACGCCGCGGAAGCCCATGAGGCTCTCGGCGGCCCCGTAGGTCAGGCCCTTGGTGCCCGCCTCGACGTAGACCGCACCGATGCCGGCCGCGCCCTTGGCATCGCTCATGCGGCAGTAGACGACGTAGCCGCCGGCATGGCCGCCACCGGAGCACCAGCGCTTGGTGCCGGTGAGGACGACCTGGTCACCGCGCACCTCGGCGCGCGTGGTGAGGTCGGTGAGCGCCGAGCCTGCCTGCGGCTCGGACATCGACACCGCCACCACCAGGTCCCCCGCGCACACGCGCGGCACCACGCGCTGGCGCAGCTCCTCGGGCGCGAAGCGCTCGATGGCGCGCACCGGCCCGACGGAAGACTCGAACACCGGGAAGGCGAGCGCGGCGGAGACCTTGCCGAACTCCTCGAGCACGACCAGCGCCTCGATGTTGCCGAGGCCGAGGCCGCCGTAGTCGCTGCCGACGTTGATGCCGAGGAAGCCCATCTGCGCGTACTCGTGCAGCAGCTCGTGCGAGGGAGGTGCGCCGGTGCGCTCGGTCTCGGCGGCAAGCGGCAGCAGGCGCTCGCGCGCATACTTGCGCGCGGCGGCCTGCAGGGCAGACTGGTCATCGTTCAGGCGGAAATCCACGTGCGCTCCTTGGAAAATTCTCTCGGGGTATTCCCATGTCAGTGCTGAAGGGCATTCGCGTGCTCGACTTCGGCCGCTACGTCGCCGGTCCCTACTGTGCCACGTTGCTCGGCTACCTGGGGGCGGAGGTCATCCGCATCGAGCGCATCGGCGGCGGCGAGGACCGCTTCATTGCCCCGGTCACGCCGGCCGGCGAGGGTGCCGTGCTCCTGCAGACCGGCTGCAACAAGCGCTCGCTCGCCCTGGAGATGAAGGATGCGCAGGCGAAGGCGATCGTGGCGCGGCTCCTCGCCCGCAGCGACGTGGTCGTGGCGAACCTGCCGCCGGCGGCGCTGGCCGCACTGGGCCTGGACTACGCCGCGCTGCGGGCGGTGCGGCCCGACATCATCCTCGTCACCCAGAGCGCCTTCGGCGACACCGGACCGTACCAGGACCGCGGCGGCTTCGATGGCGTCGGCCAGGCGATGTCCGGGGCGATGTACATCACCGGCACCCCGGGGGCGCCGGCCAAGGCCGCCGCCCCGTACGTGGACTACACCACCGCGGTCCTGGCCGCCTTCGGGACGCTCGCGGCGCTCATGCACCGCAGCGCCACGGGCGAGGGCCAGGAAGTGAAGACCACGCTCCTCGGCACCGCCTTGTCGGTGTTCGGCTCGCACCTGATCGAGCAGTCCGTGACCGCGATCAACCGCGTGGGCACGGGCAACCGCGTGCAGACCTCGGCGCCCTCGGATGTCTTTGCCACCCGCGACGGCCACATCCTCACCCACACGGTGGGCGATGCCCTGTTCAGGCGCTGGGCGCGCCTCATGGGCGATGAGCAGCGCTGGGTGTCCGATCCGCTCTACGCCACCGACCAGTCGCGCGGGGATCACAGTGCCGCCATCCTCGCGCGCATGCGCGCCTGGTGCGCCGAGCGCACCACCGGCGAGGCGCTCGCGCAGCTGAACGCCGCGGGCCTGCCGGCAGGTCCCGTGCTCACCCCGCAGCAGGCGCTCGATGACCCGCAGGTGGCCGCCATGGGGTTCCTGAGCTCCGTCGCCGGCTACCCGGGCTTGCCGCGGCCGGCGCAGGTGCCGGACCTGCCCGTCGCCTTCGGCCGCATCGCCGGCGGCATCAGCGCGCCGCCGCCGAGCTGCGGTGAGCACACCCGCGAGGTGCTCGCGGAGCTCGGGTACTCGCAGGATGAGATCGCGGCATTCATCAGCGGCGGCGTCGCGGCCTAGCGGCTGCGCCGCCCTGCGGCGGCGGGCAGTTCCAGCAAAAGAAAAGGGCGGGGCGCGCTCGCGCGCGCCCCGCCCCGCATCACATCGCATCAGAACTTGATGCCGGCCTGCGCGCCGACGTAGCGCGGCTCGCCGTAGAAGGACCACACCCACAGCGGGTCCACGTTCTGCGAGGACTCCACATAGGTCTTGTCGGTCAGGTTCTTGCCCAGCACGCGCACGAACCAGCGGTCGTTCGGGGCGTTGTAGGTGATCGAGGCATCCACCAGCGTGCGCGCATCCGCGTAGGTCTGCGTGAACGGCTCGTAGGGCAGGGCGATCGAGTACGTGTCGAGGTTCTTCGACACGTAGTTCGCCGAGGCGTCGAGCACGATCGTGCCGGGCATGTCACGCAGCGGCAGCGTGTAGTTGAAGTCCGCCGTCGCGGTCCACTCCGGGCAGCGGTTCACCGGCAGCCGCGACAGGTCGACCAGGGCTGCGCCCTCGCCGCTGGTGAACTCGTTGTACTTGCAGTGCTGGTAGGACAGCGGCAGGTGCAGCAGCAGGCCGGGGGCGAGCTGCGCGGTGAGCTCGCTCTCGATGCCGTACACGGTGAACTTCGCCGCGTTGCGGAACAGGGTCTCCTCGCCCGGCTGCCCGTTGGAGTTGGTCACGGGCACCACCACCTGGCGGATCGCATCCTTGTACTGCACGTAGAAGACCGCCTCGTTCAGGCGCAGGCGCCGGTCCCACAGCTCGCTCTTCATGCCGACCTCGAACGAGTCGGCCTTCTCCGGGTTGGTCGGCTTCTTCTCGTCATCGGTGATCGGCGCGCCGCTGGTGCCGACCTGGTCGTTGTAGCCGCCGGCGCGGAAGCCGTGGCTGTAGGTGCCGTAACCGAAGATGTCCGGCGTGAACTGGTGCGACAGCGTCAGGCGGAAGGTCGGCTGCGTCCAGGTGTGGTTGTCATGCACCACCCCGAACGGGTACGCGTTGAAGTCCCCCGCGTTCAGCAGCTTGCCCAGCTCCTGCCAGGTGAAGGCCGGGTCGATGGAGCCGTCGGCGTTCGGCAGCTGCTGCACGAACACCTGCTGACGTCCCGTCCAGTCCTTCTTGTCCTGGGTCAGGCGGGCGCCGAAGGTGAGGGTGGTGGCGTCGGTGAACTTGTAGTTCGCCTCGCCGTAGGCGGCCGCGGACTTCTCCAGCTGCTCGTTGCACAGCACCTGCGGGTTGTTGTTGTAGCCGCCGGCGCTGGTGCCCGGAGGCGTCGGCACGCCGAACAGGTCATAGATGCCCAGGATCTGGGCGACGCAGAACGCGGTGTCGTCGTGCTGGTAGAACAGGCCGGCGACGTAGTTGAACTTGCCCATCTGTTCGGAGGCAAAGCGCAGCTCTTCCTGCCATGTCTTGCGGTCATCCGAGCGGTTGGCATCGAACACCGAGACCGGGCCCACCACGCCGGTGTAGTTCGAGGGCAGCGAGGACTTCTGCTCGCGCCAGCCCTGCACCCAGGTGAAGGTGCCCCCGCTGATGGTCCAGTCGGTGTTCAGGTGGTAGCCGTTGGCCTGCACCTGGTGGCCGCGCGGGATGTCGACCAGGTAGCCGGCGCGGTTGTCCGTGCCGCCGTTGTTCAGCGGGTCATTGCCGGTGTAGCCGGGCAGCCCGAGGTTGGGGAACACGAAGTAGGGGAAGCCCGTGGCCGGATTCAGGTCGCTCGGGGTGGTGTTCACCGCTCCCGGGGTCGGGGAGTTGTCGCGCACCGCCTCGTACATGAAGTTCACCTTCACGCTGTCGATCGGCTGCCACAGCAGCTTGGCGCGCGCGGTGAAGACGTCGGTGCCGCCCAGGGTGCTGCCGTCACCGTGGTAGGTCACCCCGCCGATGGTGTCGGAGGCGCCGTTGCGGATCCAGCCATCCATCTTGTCCTCGCTCGCCACCAGGCGCAGCGCCAGGTGGTTCTCGACGAGGGCGAAGTTGATCGCTCCCTGCACCGTGTAGGAATTGCGGCTGCCGGCCTGCGCGCGCGCCTCGAAGCTGTCCTTGTCCAGCTCGGGCGCCTTGGTGTGCACCACGACCGCACCACCGGTGGTGTTCTTGCCGAAGAGCGTGCCCTGCGGGCCGCGCAGGACCTCGATCTCCTGCACGTCGAAGGGGTCGAGCAGCTGCGTCTGCACGCTCGGCATCACGAAGTCATCGACGAGGACCGCGATCGGCGCCTCGTTGTAGACGATGATGTCGGTGTTGCCCACGCCGCGCATCGCGAAGGCCGCGGCGTTGAAGCCGTTGATCTTGTTCGCCGAGAAGTTCGGCACCAGCTGCGCGATGTCCTGGAGGGTGTTCGGAGCCAGCTGCGCGATGGCGTTGCTGTCGATGGCCGTGATGGCGATCGGCGTGGTCTGCAGGTTCGAGGTGCGGCGCTCGGCCGTCACCGTGATCTCCTGCAGTGCTACGTCGGAGGAGGGCTGCGCCGCCGGTGCGGCGGTCTGTGCCTGCACGGCGAGCGGCACCATGGCCGCCACCAGTGCCAGACCTGTGAATGCAGGCGCGCCCGCTGTGCGTGCGTGTTCCTGCGCGGTCCCCGAGAAAACCTTGCGCGTCATACCTCCCCCTCCGAATCGATCGATAGCTGCTTTTCGACGTCCTGGACTGAAGCCCACGGTCCGTCCCCTAGGCGCAACGTACGCGTCGCCTCTAAAAAAAACAAGCATGATGGTTTGTTTTAAAATCTCTCCGGCCGCGAAAATCGGCTGACTGGGGCCCCTTCGCAGGCCGCCGCGGGTGGCGGACGCCCCGGAGCGGGACCGGTCGGGGGTGTGGCTTCGGCGCATCAGGTGGCCCGGCGGGTCCCGTCCCGTCCGACCGGGAGTGTGACCGGACGCGCTTGGAAAAAACAGTCGTGCTTGTTTCTTTTTTGCGCTGCGCTCTTATAATTAAATAGGCGGCCCCTTCCGCCGCAGCGCCGTAGAACCCGGGAAGTCGATGGACAAGAGCACAGTGCAGCGCTTCCTGGACGGCATGAAGTACGAGGCCGGGCGCACGGCCCCGCCCGAGAGCTTCCCGTCGCTGCCCGACATCCCCGCCGGCCGCTACACCGATCCGCGCTTCCTCATCCTGGAGCGCGAGCACCTCTGGCGCCGCAGCTGGCTGTACGCCTGCCACATGGACGAGCTGCCCACGCCCGGCAGCTTCGTCGTCAGCCGCAAGACCGGCTCGCCGATCATCATCGTGCGCGGCAAGGACGGGACCGTGCGCGCCTTCTACAACACCTGCCGCCACCGCGGCGGCCCGCTGGTGAAGACGGAGAACGGCTGCGCCGAGGGCTTCGTGTGCGGCTACCACGGCTGGACGTATTCCCTGGACGGCCGGCTCATCAACCTGCGCGACAAGCGCGACTTTGTCGGCCTGAACATGTCCGAGCGCTCGCTGACCAGCGTGCGCTGCGAGCGCTTCTACAGCTGGGTCTTCATCAACGAGGACCCGCAGGCACAGCCGCTGATGGAGCACTTCGCCCCCTTCGGCGAGTACTTCCAGCAGTTCCAGCCCGACACCTGGCGGCTGGTCACCAAGGAAGGCTTCGACGTGAAGTGCAACGTCAAGGTGCTGATGGATGCCTTCCTCGAGGTCTACCACCTCAAGTCCATCCACGCCAACACCGTGGACCGCTTCCTCGACCACCGCGGCACCACCATTGCGCTCTACCGCAACGGCCTGTCGCTCATGGTGACGCCGAACCGGCGCCCGGACTGGCAGGATCCGGGCACGCGCGGCATGCGCGCCGTGGAGACCGCCACCGTGATCTCGGCCCGCAACAACCCGAGCTTCAACTTCTACCCGAACCTGGTGACCCCGGTGGACCCGACCGGGTGCCCGTTCCTGCTCTTCTGGCCCACCTCCGACCGCAGCATGCGCATCGAGTGCCACTGGTTCGCCCCTGACTGGGGCCCGGGGCCTCTGCCGGAGGGCTGGAAGGTGCGCATCGCCAACTTCGACCGCATCCTGGACGAGGACCTGCAGTTCGCCGAGCAGATCCAGCAGTCGCTGGAGTCGCCGGGCTTTCGGGGCATCCCGCTGAACTACCAGGAGCGCCGTATCTACCACTGGCACGAGGAACTGGACCGGCGCATCGGCATCGAACGCATCCCGCCCGAGCTGCGTGTGCAGCCGCGCCTCGAGCCGCTCTGGGAGAACTGAGCTGGGCGCGATCCTCGGCAGCATCGTCGGCTGCGGCGCGTACGTGCCGCGGCTGCGACTTCCGCGTGCCACCATCCAGGCGGCGATGGGATGGCTGTCGGCGCCGAACGCACGCATCGCTGCCGGTGAGCGCGCGGTCTGCAACTGGGACGAGGACGCGGTCACGCTGGCCGTCGAGGCCGCGCGCACCTGCCTCGCCGGATCACCCGCGCCGGGGTCGCTCGTGCTGGCCTCCACCACGCTGCCCTTCAGCGATCGCAGCAACGCCACCCTCGTGGCCACCGCGCTCGACCTGCCGGCCGCCACCGAGACGGCGGACCTGGGCGGCACGCTGCGCGCGGCCACCACCGCGCTCGCCCAGGCGTGCCGCCGGGCGGACGGGGTGCACACCCTCGTGGTCGGGGCGGACGCGCGCGAGGCGCGCCCCGGCAGTCCCGAGGAGATGGAGTTCGGTGCGGCGGCGGTCGCGCTGCTCGTGGCCCCGGGCACCCACGCGGTCGGGGGACCGGTGCTGGCCGAGGTGCGCGCCAGCACCCACCATGCCGCCGACTTCGTCGACCACTACCGCATGCACGGTGAGGCCTTCGACTATGCCTTCGAGGAGCGCTGGGTGCGCGATGAGGGCATCGCCAAGCTGCTGCCGGCGACGATCGAGCGCGCCCTCGCCGCGGCCGGCATCGGCGCCGGTGAGGTGCAGCACTGCGTGCTGCCGGTCGCTGCCGCCGCGGCACAGCGCGTGGTGCGTGCCACCGGGCTCGAGCGGGCGCAGCTCACCGACGCGCAGCGCCTCACCTGCGGGGATGCCGGTGTCGCCCAGCCGCTGGTGATGCTGGCCGCGGCCCTCGAGGCGGCGAACCCGGGGGACAACATCCTGCTGGTCGGCTTCGGGCAGGGCGTGGACGTGCTGGTGCTGCGCGTGCCCCGCGATGCCAAGCCCGCACGGCACCGTCCGCTCCAGGCCGCGCTCGCGCGGCGCCACGAGGAGGCCAGCTACACCCGCTACCTGTCCCACCGCGGGCTGCTGGCGGTCGACTTCGGCAAGCGCGCGGAGCGCGACAACCGCAGCGCCGCCTCGGTCATGTGGCGCAAGTCGCGCCAGGTCACCGGTTTCGTCGGCGGCCGCTGCTCGGCCTGCCAGACCGTGCAGTACCCGAAGACCCACGTGTGCGTGAACCCCGCCTGCCGCGCCCAGGATACGCAGGAGGACTTCCGGCTGGCCGAGCTCAGCGGCCGCGTGAAATCCTTCACCGAGGACTGGCAGGCCTATGCGCCGCGCCCGCCCGCGGTCTACGGCAACATCGAGTTTGCCGGCGGGGGCAACCTGCTCATGGAGATCGCCGATGCCGAGGCCGGCGAGATGAAGGTCGACACGCCGGTGCGCTTCGTGTTCCGCATCAAGGACGTGGACCCGCTGCGGGCCTTCCGGCGCTACTTCTGGAAGGCAACCAGGGCATAACCGATGGCACAGGGCATCTGCGACCGGGTGGCGATCATCGGCATGGGCTGCACGCGCTTCAGCGAGCGCTGGGACGCGGGTCCGGAGGACCTCATGGTCGAGGCGGTCGGCGAGGCGCTCGCCGATGCCGGCATCGCGCGCGATGCGATCGGCGCGGCCTGGCTCGGGGTCTTCTTCGATGAGCAGAGCACCGGCAAGTCGGCGCTGCCGCTGTCGATGGCGCTGCGCCTGCCCAACGTGCCGGTGACGCGCGTGGAGAACCTGTGCGCGACCGGCACCGAGGCCCTGCGTGGCGCGGTGTACGCGGTCGCCGCGGGCGCCTGCGACATCGCCCTCGCAGTGGGCGTCGAGAAGCTGAAAGACACCGGTTACTCGGGCCTGCCCGAGCGCACCAAGGGCACCTTCGAGGATCTGTACCTGCCCGGCAGCACCGCGCCGGGTGCCTTTGCGCAACTGGCCAGCGCCTATGCCGCGCGGCACGGCTATTCCATCGACCAGCTGCGCGAGGCGATGGCGCACATCTCGGTGAAGAGCCACGAGAACGGTGCGCGCAACCCCAAGGCGCACCTGCGCAACCGCATCACCCCTGCGCAGGTGCTCGCGGCGCCGATGATCGCCTACCCGCTGGGCGTGTTCGACTGCTGCGGGGTGAGCGATGGGGCCGCCTGCGCGATCGTCACCACGCCGGAGAAGGCGCGCGCGCTCGGCAAGCGCGACTTCGTCACCGTGAAGGCGCTGCAGCTGGCACCGAGCAACGGGGTGGAGATGGGCCACCAGTCCTGGGACGGCAGCTACACGCTGACGACGCGCCTGGCGGCCGCCCGGGCCTTCGCGGAAGCCGGCATCGCCAGGCCGCGCGAGGCCATCGACCTCATGGAGGTGCACGACTGCTTCTCGATCACCGAGCTGGTGCTGATGGAGGACCTGGGCTTTTCCGACCCCGGGCGCGCGCCGCACGATGTCCTCGCCGGCCGCTACGACCGCGACGGCGACATCCCCTGCCAGATGGACGGGGGCCTCAAGTGCTTCGGGCACCCCATCGGCGCCACCGGGCTGCGCATGGCCTACGAGGTGTACCTGCAGCTGCTCGGCCGCGCCGGCGAGCGGCAGCTGAAGTCCCCGGCGCTCGGACTGACCCACAACCTCGGCGGCATCCCCAACCGTAACGTCGCCAGCGTGGCGATCTTCGGGCTTGCGGCATGAAAACCAAGAACAAGCGCGGCCGGGACGCTGCGCCACAGGGAAACTCATAAGTGAACTCAAAACCACGCGAAGTCGTTGCCGAACCCAAGCCATGGGGCATCACGGACGAGGAGCTGGCCACCCGGCCGCTCGCCTTCCGCGATGACCTGCTCAAGGGCCAGACCTTCCTGGTCTCCGGGGGCGGCTCGGGCTTCGGGCGCGCCATCGCCTACACCTGTGCGCGCCTCGGCGCGGACGTCATGGTGTGCGGACGCCGCCAGGAGAAGCTCGAGGAGACCGCCGCCGGCATCGAGAAGCACCTGAAGCGCAGCATCGGCACCATGGCGATGAGCATCCGCGACCCGGATGCGGTGCACGCCCTGATCGATGCCACCTACGAGCGCTTCGGGCGGCTCGATGCCCTGGTTAACAACGCCGGCGGCCAGTACCCGCAGGCGGCCATCGACTTCAGCGTCAAGGGCTGGCTGGCCGTCATCGACACCAACCTCAACGGCACCTGGTACATGATGCAGGCGGCCGCCAGGCGCTGGCAGGCGCTCGGGGTCCCGGGCAACATCGTCAACATCGTGGCGATGGTCTGGCGCGGCATGCCGCAGGTGGCGCACACCTGCGCGGCGCGCGCCGGGGTCATCTATCTTTCCAAGACCGTCTCGACCGAGTGGGCC
Organism: Pseudomonadota bacterium; assembly: GCA_018240525.1. Classification (GTDB taxonomy): domain Bacteria; phylum Pseudomonadota; class Gammaproteobacteria; order Steroidobacterales; family Steroidobacteraceae; genus 13-2-20CM-66-19. The sequence goes on along the minus strand of JAFEFN010000013.1, from coordinate 53,608 downwards.
CCCCTGCGCATCCGCGTCAACTGCGTCGCCTCCGGCTCCATCGACAGCGAGGGGCTGAACGTCTACAAGCGCGAGGATGCGGAGATGTTCCGCTACTCGAACCCGATGCACCAGCTCGGCGACATGCTCGACATCGCCCAGGCGGTGGTCTACCTCTCGGCCCCGACGGGCAAGTTCATCACCGGCGAGACGCTCGTGGTGGACGGCGGCAACAACCAGTTCGGAGACGTCTGGCCGGGCGGGATGCCCGACTACTTCAAGTTACCCCGCTAGAGCGCACGGGGCGCGGCGCGCCTCCAGGAGTGAGTCCGATGAGCGTGAACTACAAAGTCGAATGGCCCATGAACCTTAAGGCGCTGGACCCGCTCGAGGCCAAGCAGCCCGACGTCGACGATGGCCTCGACGTGGTGGACCCCGCGCGCTACTACTCGCGCGAGTTCATGGCCCAGGAGTGGCAGAAGCTGTGGCCGAAGGTGTGGCTGCTGGCCGGGGTGGCCAGCGACATCCCCGAGGATGGCGACTACTTCACCTTCGCGGTCGGGCCGGAGGAGTTCGTGCTGGTGCGCCAGGCGGACGGGGGCGTGAAGGCCTTCTACAACGTCTGCCCGCACCGCGGCAACCGCGTGGTGCTGAATGAGCGCGGCAGCGTGCCGCGCTTCACCTGCGCCTTCCACGGCTGGCAGTTCGGCTGCAACGGCAAGCTCGAGCGCATCACCGACCAGGAGACCTTCGATCCGAAGCTCATCGCCCACCGCCCGGGCATGACCGAGGTGCGCTGCGAGTCCCTGGGCGGGATCCTGTTCATCAACATGGACCCCAAGGCCAAGCCGCTGCAGCAGTCCCTGGGCCTGCCCGAGGGCTACATCGAGCGCTACCAGATCGACAAGATGAACGTGGTGCACCACGTGCGCACCACCTGGAAGGCCAACTGGAAGACCGGCGTGGACGCCTTCTACGAGACCTACCACCTGCCCTGGGTCCACCCGCAGACCCAGACGGTGATGGAGGACTTCAGCCAGTACGACCTGTACCCCAACGGGGCGAGCCGCATGATCGTGCCGCTGTGCGTGAAGTCGCACCGCGTCGCCGACCAGGAGGGCGTGGATCCCTACCTGAGCTTCATGCTCAAGGAGGGCGGCATCGATCCTGCGACCTTCAAGGGCAGTGCGCGCGAGGTGCGCGCGGCGATCCAGAAGTCCAAGCGGGCGCGCGCGCAGCGCATCGGCCTCACGCACTACCAGAACTTCACCGACGGGCAGCTGACCGACAGCTGGGCCACCGGCCTGTTCCCCAACGTGCAGATGGGCATGCACCCGGAAGGGGTGTTCATCATGCGCTTCCTGCCGCACCCGACCGATCCGGAGACCTTCTACTACGACACCATGATCCTGTACCGCTACGTCGACGACCCGGACTACACCGTGCCCGCCTGGATGGGGCTGCCGGCCGGGATCGACGTCACCGGCGAGACCCGGCCGGCGGTTGTGCACGTGCCGCCGGGCGAAAAGCCGAACCTCGGCGACGTGCTCGACCAGGACTCGGAGCTGCTGCCGGTGCAGCAGCAGGGCCTGCGCTCGCGCGCCTTCAAGGGACCGCTGTGGAGCGAGCAGGAGCAGCGCGTGCGCCACTTCCACAAGGAGCTCGACCGCTACATCCAGGGCCTCAAGTAGCGATGGCGCGGCCGCGCTGCAACGTCTACTTCGTGGTCGGCGGCCGCTACCACGACTTCGACTTTGCGCGCCTGGAAATCCTGAAGCTGCTGTTCGCGCACGAGCACGTGCGCGTGCGCGTGGCCGAGGACTACGCGGATACCGCGGCGATCGCGGCCGCGGATGCCCTCATCAGCTACACCTGCGACGTGCGCCCCTCCGAGGCCGCGCAGGATGCGCTGATCGACTACGTGCAGCGCGGCGGCCGCTGGCTGGCGCTGCACGGCACCAACTCCGTGTTCGAGTGGACGCCCGAGGGGCGCGTGACCGCGCCGCGCTCGCTGCCGCGCCTGATGGGGCTCCTGGGCAGCCAGTTCATCGCGCACCCGCCGCTGATGGACTTCACCGTCGAGGTGACCGAGCCTTCGCACCCGCTGGTGCGCGGGCTCGACGCCTTCGTGGTCAACGACGAGCTGTACCTGTCCGAGCTGCACGGCCCCAACCGCGTGCTGCTGCACACCCACTACAACGGCAAGGCGCAGCGCGGCTTCACCGAGAAGGAGTGGTTCTCGGACGAGCCGCGGCCGGTGCTGTACCTGCACGCACACGGGGCGGGCGAGGTCCTGTACTTCACCCTGGGCCACTGTCGCGGCCGCTACGACATGCAGCCGCTCGTCGCGGAGTACCCGACAATCGAGCGCTGCAGCTGGGAATCGCCCGTGTACTACGAGCTCCTGAACCGCGGGATCCGCTGGCTCACGCGCCAGGATGCGGCGGAAGGGCAGTGATGGAACCGCTGCTCGGACCTGTGATGCAGAACGGCTTCGTCGTCGCGGACCTGGACGCGGCGATCGGGCACTGGGCGCACACCATGGGGGTCGGCCCGTTCTTCGTGTTCGACCGCGTGGCCTTCAAGGAGTGCTGGTACCGCGGCACGAACGCCACGGACATCGATCTCACCGTGGCGATCGCCTACTGGGGCGAGGTGCAGATCGAGCTCATCCAGCAGCGCAACCAGGTACCCTCGATCTACACGGACTTCGCCGCGCGGCACGGCACCGGCCTGCAGCACATGGGCGTCATGAGCGCCGCACTCGATGTGGACCTCGCGCGCCTGAAGGCGCGCGGGGTGCTGCCGGTGATGCACGGCAGCGCGCCGGGCATGCGCTTCGCCTATGTCGCCAGCGACTTCCACCCCGGCGGCATGGTCGAGCTGATCGAGGCCACGCCCAAGGCGGTCGAGTTCTTCGGGCGCATCCGCGCGGCCGCCCGGGCCTGGGACGGGCGCACGGCGGTCATGCCGCGCTGACCGGCCTCACGCGCTGCCGGCGCGCTCGATGCGGTAGCCGATCCGCGGGAAATGGGTGACGACCGTGCCGACCTCGGCGGCGCTGCGGCGCACGGCCACTTCCTCGGTGTCCAGCGTCACGAGCGTGCCGTACACGGGCACGCGCCCGTAGTCGGCGGGGGTCACGCGCACCGCGTCCCCCTCCGACAGGGCGAGCGGGTCGCTGCCATCCACGCCACGGCCGGGCTCGGGCATCGCCGTGCGTGCCGTCTCCAGGGCGGCAGCCGCGCTGATCTCGCGGCGCCGCCCGTGGCCGATGGCGCGCATGCGTGCCTCCCAGGCGTGCGTGCGGGCGAAGCTGGCGAGCAGGTCCTGCGCGGCCGGCACGAACGTGCGCGCCATCCACAGTGCGAAGTAGCTGGTGATGTCCGCCCATCCGCACAGCGCACCGAGCAGGTAGGCGCGCCCGTCCGCGAGCTGCTCATCGACGAGCGCGGCGTTGGCCCGAAGCTGTGTGCTCAGGTGCGGGATGTCGCTGGCGAGGCGCGAGAAGTCCATGAACGTGAAGAACTCGCGCCGGTCGGCGAGCACCGCCTCGGGGACCTGCGTGGTGAGGGCCATGGACAGGCCCGCGCCGGGCTCGAACAGCGCGGTGTCGCTCCAGTGCGAGAGCGCCAGCGAGAGGCCCCGGTTGCCATCGGGGAACAGGGTGGGCGAGGGGAAGCGCCGCTCGAGCTCCCGGGCGATCAGGCGCGTGTCGCAATAGACGTCCGCGCCGATCTGCAGCACCGGGGTCTTGCGGTAGCCGCCGGTGAGCGGCATTAAATCGGGCTTGGGCATCACCATCGGAATCTGCACCGAGTCCCAGGCGAGGTCCTTGAACCCCAGGACCAGGCGCGCCTTCTCGGCGAAGGGTGAAAAATCAAAGTGATGCAGGATGAGATTCGGCACGGGTGGGGGCCTGCGGGGCAGTGGCGCGTATATAAGAGTGTGCCCCAAAAACAAACAGTCAGGATTGTTTCTTTGTGAAGGCCGGTCCTATACTCGATGCCACGTTTTCGCCAGCGCCCGAGGAGAAGCCGCCATGTCCGACACCCTGATGACGCGCACCCCGCGCTCGCAGCTCCCGCCGGCCTGGCAGCCCGCCTGGGACATGCTCAACAGCCTGACCGGCTCGGCGACCTTCGTGGAAGTGTTCGGCCAGGCCCCGCAGCTGCTCGAGTTCGTGATGAACCAGTTCTACATGAAGCTCTTCTTCGGCGGGCAGGTGTCGCAGCGCTACAAGCAGATCGCCCGCCTGCGCCTGTCGCTGCTGCACGGCTGCCAGACCTGCAACCGCCAGAACATCCCCGGGGCGCTCGGCGCCGGCTTCACGCAGGCGCAGGTCGATGCCCTGGCGCGCGAGGACTTCACGCCGTTCTCGCCCGCCGAGCGCGCCGTGATCGACTACGCCTCGCAGGTCGCGCTCACCAACATGGACGGCGAGCTGTCGCCGCAGCTGTACGCGGCGCTGCGGGCGCACTTCTCCGAGGCGGACATCCTGGAGCTCGGCACGGTCATGGCGGTGATCTCCGGGATGGCGAAGCTGTCCTTCGTGCTGAACCTCGTCGACAAGGAAAGCTACTGCCCGTTCGCGGCGCGCGCGGCCTAGACCACGCGCGGTTCCACGCGCGTGTAGGCGTGCGTGATGCGGGCGACGTGCTCGCCCTGGTAGCGGCACATCTCCAGCTCCAGGTGCGAGGGCATGCGCAGCTCGTTCCCCGCACCGGTCACGCAGGTCGCCCCGTAGGGAGTGCCGCCGGTCACCTCGCGCATGGTGGCGATGTCCTTGAACGAGTAGGGCAGCCCGACGACGATCATCCCGTGGTGCAGCAGCGTGCTGTGGAATGAGGTGATGGTGGTCTCCTGGCCGCCGTGCTGGCTGGCGCTGCTGCTGAAGACGCTGCCGACCTTGCCCACCAGCGCATAGCGCGCGAAGAGCGGGCCGGTCTGGTCGAGGTAGTTGCGCATCTGCGCGGCCATGTTGCCGAAGCGGGTCGGCGCACCGAAGATGATCGCGTCGTAGTGCTCGAGCTCCTCGGGGGTGGCCAGGGGGGCGGCCTGGTCGAGCTTGAAACCGGCGCTCTTGCACACCTCCGGCGGGGCGAGTTCCGCCACCCGCTTGACCACCACGTGAGTGCCGGCGACCTTCGCGGCGCCCTCCGCCTGCGCATGGGCCATGGCCTCCACATGTCCGTAGCTTGAGTAGTAGACGACGAGCATCTTTCGCATGGCGGGTTCCTTTAGTCGTGTACGGCGTGGCGCAGGAGGAACGACCGGCACACCGCGCTGTAGCGGGCGGGCTGGTCCAGGTTGGGGAGGTGGCCGGCCTCGGCGATCGTGGCGAACTGTGCGTTTGGCAGGCGCCGGCACAGCGCGCGCGCCGCCTGGGCGCGGCCGGGGGTGTCGTGCTCGCCGACGAGCACCAGGGCGGGGACCTGCAGGCGCTCCAGGGGCAGCGGCGTGGGCGGCGCTGCCGGCAGGTCGGCCAGCAGCTCGTGCCCGGGGTAGCGCTCGAGCATCGCGGCCAGCGACTGCCGGGTGCGCGCGTCGCGCGTGCGCAGCTGCATGAGCGGCAGGCTCGCCCACTCGCGGCGGAAAGCGGCCATCCCGCCGGCGCGCGCGAGCGCCTGGAACCTGCCCAACGGGACGTCGTCACTCTCGGCCGTCTCCAGCGACGGCGGGCCGTCCAGGATCATGGCGCTGACCCGTTCGGGCGCGCCGCTGGCGAGGGCGAGCACGCCGCGCACGCCCTGCGACATGCCCACGAGCGCCACGCGGCGCAGGCCCAGGTGGACGCACAGCCCCGCCAGGTCGGCCGCGTCGCGCGCCGTGTCGGGAGTGCCGCCGGACAGGCCGTGGCCGCGCCGATCCAGGCGCACCACGCGGAACTCCGCGCGCCAGGCGGCGACCTGCGGCTCCCACATCTGCAGGTCGAGCGTCCAGCCGTGCACCAGCAGCAGGGCCGGACCTGCGCCCTCGTCGCGGTAGCGCAGGCGCACGCCACCGAGCTGCGCATAGCGGTCCTCGGCAGTGTCCTGGCCGGCGAGCGGCGAGTGCGCCGTCGATGTCATGTAATTTCGTATAGCGAAAAAGTTTTCGCTTTCAGGCTACGGCGCGCACGGGAGGGCGTCAAGCGCCGGGCGCGGGGGTAGGGTCTCCTAGGCCTGCGCGCTCAGCGACAGCCAGGGAACGGTGGCGAGGTCGGTGGAGATCTGGCGACTGACCTGCTGCAGCATGGGCAGGCGTTCGCGCACCAGCTTCGCCCGGCTGATGCGCCGCGAGTGGCTCGAGGAATTGAGTGCCGCAACGACGCGGCCGCGGTGATCGAACACCGGGACGGCCAGCGCGATCACCCCGTACGCAAGCTCGTCCTCGACCGCCGAGTAACCGTTGCGCCGGCACTCCTCGATGATCAGCCGCAGCTTCGCAGGATCGGTCACCGTGTGCTCGGTGAAGGCCTCAAGACGCGCTTCCTCGAAGTAACGCTTCAGGCGCTCCGGGCTGACGCCGGCCAGCAGCACCCTGCCCGTGGAGGTGGCGTGCGCCGGGAAGCGGCTGCCCACGTGCGCCTCCAGGCGCAGCAGGGTGCGCACCGAGGTGCGCGCGACGTAGACGATCTCGGTGCCATCCAGCACGCACAGCGCGGCCGAATCCGCGGTGCTGCGGGCCAGCTCCTCCAGGTGGTTCTTGGTGATCTGCTCGATGTTCATCGACTCGAGGTAGGCGGCGCCGAGCTCGAGCACCTTCGGTCGCAGCAGGAAGCTGCGCTCGCTGCGCGTGACGTAGCCCAGGCTCTCCAGGGTGAGCAGGCAGCGCCGCGCGGTCGCGGCCGGAATGCCGGCGCTGCGGGCGATGTCGCTCAGGCTCAAGGCCGCGTGCTCGCGCGTGAATGCGCGGATCACCGCGAGCCCCTTGGCCAGACCGCCCATCGCCTCGCGCCGTGCCGCGGTTGTCTTGCGCCGTGCCATCGCGCGAGTCTATTTCGATATCCGAAAAGCCGGAAGGGCCACCTTGACGGACCGGCGAGTCAGGGTCACTATCGTTTCGTATAGCGACGATATATTCGCTATGCGAAATAACGAGGGGGTCCCCTGAAGATCGGCCGGCAGGAGCAGCGCGCTTCCGCGATCTCGACGTCGAACGCCGAGACCATCCTCGTGCGCGGCCGCGACCTGACCGAGGAGCTGGTCGGCAAGGTGAGCTTCACCGAGCTCACCTGGCTTCTGGTCACCGGCGAGATGCCCACCACCGCGCAGCGCACGGTGCTGGATGCGACCCTGGTGGCGATCGCCGAGCACGGCCTGGTGCCGAGCGTGCAGGTGGCGCGCATGACGCTGGCCGCCGCCCCGGAAGCGCTGCAGGGCGCGGTGGCCGCGGGCATCCTCGGCTGTGGATCGGTGGTGCTCGGGTCTTCCGAGGCCGCCGGGCGCTTCTATGCCGAGATCGCCGCGCGCGCAGAGCCGCCCTCCGCGCTGGATGCTGCGATCAGCGAGGTCGTGGCCGAATACCGCGCTGGACGGCGCGCGATTCCCGGCTACGGCCACCCGCTGCACAAGGGACACGACCCACGGGCGCGGCGCCTGCGGGAGATCTGCCGGCAGGCCGGACTTGCCGGTCGCCACGTGCGCATCGCCGAGCGCGTGGAGCAGATGCTGCCCACGCTCGTGGGCAAGCCACTGGCGCTCAACGTCTCCGGCGCCATCCCCTGCGTGCTGCTCGATGCGGGCTACCCGCTGCTGGCGCTCAAGGGGGTGCCGCTGCTGGCGCGCACCGCCGGGCTCATCGGCCACCTGCTCGAAGAACAGCAGCGCGCCATCGGCTTCGTGATGTCGCACGCGGCCGCGCGTGCCATCGCCTACGACGGGGCATCCCCGCCCGGCTTTGTCGCGAGCGAGGAGGCCTGAAGCCCATGGCCACACTGCAGCCGGCACTTTCGGGGATCCGCGTCGTCGAGCAGGGGACCTTCATCACCGGGCCGTGCGCGGGCATGATGCTCGCGGACCTGGGCGCGGATGTCATCAAGGTCGAGAGCCCGGAAGGGGATCCCTACCGCGCCTACCAGGCCGGCCAGTACTCGCCGCACTTCCAGGCCTACAACCGCAACAAGCGCAGCCTAGCCCTCGACATGAAGCAGGCCGGGGACCGGGAGATCTTCAACGGCCTGATCCGCGAGGCCGACGTCTACATCCAGAACTTCCGCCCCGGCACCGCCGCCCGGCTGGGCGCCGGCCTCGAGCAGTTGCATGCGCTCAACCCGCGGCTCGTGTACTGCTCGATCAGCGGCTTCGGCTCGAGCGGCCCGTACGTGGACCGGCCGAGCTACGACTCGGTGGCCCAGGCCTTGAGTGGCTTCCTGAGCGTGGTGGTCGACTACCGCCGTCCGCAGTTCCTGGGTCCTGCCCTGGCCGATGCGATCACCGGCCTGTACGCCTCGCAGGGCGTGCTCGGCGCCCTGGTGCAGCGCGGCCGCAGCGGCAAGGGCTGCCACGTGGAGATCTCCATGCTCGAGGCGATGGCGCACTTCGCGGTCGAGCCGTTTGCCGCCTTCTTCGCGCTGCACCAGGTGCCGACCTCCGCCGACCGCCCGCGCCTTGCGCAGGCATACATCCTGCGCACCGCCGATGAGCGGCTGATCGCCATCCATCTGTCCTCGCTGGAAAAGTTCTGGAAGGGCCTCACCGCCGCGCTGGAGGCCCCGGAGCTGGCCATCGACCCGCGCTTCAACCCGCGTGAGCGGCGCATCGCCGAATACGAGGCTCTGCGCCAGGAGCTCGATGCGCGCTTTGCACGCAAGCCCCTGGCGCACTGGATGCAGCGCCTGCAGGCCGAGGACGTGCCGCACGCCCCGGTCAACCGCATCGACGATGTGGTCAAGGATCCGCAGGTCGAGCACCTGGGGATCATCGTGCCGGTCGAGGCGCCGCACACCGCCACGCAGGCCGTGCGGCCGGCGCTGCAGTTCGACGGCGCGCGGGCCGGGTCGGTGCTGCCGGCGCCGCTCCTGAACGAGCATGGCGCGGCCATCCGCAGTGCCATCGCGCGCGGCCAGGCCTGGCCTGCCGCCGCCGAAGAGAGCGGCCGCCGGGAACGCACCCGGACCCGCGCGGGGGGCCTCTAGTGCTCTTTCCGACGACATTGGTGGGCAGCTATCCGCAGCCGGAGTGGCTGATCGATCGGGCGAAGCTGGCGGGCCGCTTCCCGCCGCGGGTGCGCGCCCTGGAGCTGTGGCGCGTGCCGCCGGCGCTCCTGGCCGAGGCGCAGGACGATGCGACCCTCGTGGCCATCAAGGCCCAGGAGGATGCCGGCCTGGACATCATCACCGACGGGGAGATCCGCCGCGAGAGCTACTCGAACCTGTTCGCCACGGCCCTCGAGGGGGTGGACCTGGACAACCCGGGCACCGCGCTCGATCGGAGCGGCCATCCCAACCCGGTGCCGCGCGTGGTGGGCCGGATCCGCCGTCGGCACGCGGTGGGGGTGCGCGACCTGAAGTTCCTGCGCAGCCACACCACGCGGCGCGTCAAGGTCACCGTGCCCGGCCCGTTCACGATGGCGCAGCAGGCGCAGATCGACTTCTACTCCGGCAGCCGCGAGCAGGCCTCGATGGACTACGCGCAGGCGGTGAACGAGGAGATCCGCGACCTGTTCGCAGCCGGCGCCGACGTGGTCCAGATCGACGAACCCTACATGCAGGCGCGGCCCGAGGAGGCGCGTGCCTATGGCCTGAAGGCGCTCAACCGGGCGCTCGAGGGCATCACCGGCACGACCGCGGTGCACATCTGCTTCGGCTACGCGGCCATCATCCATACGCGTCCGTCCGGCTATTCGTTCCTGCCCGAGCTGGCCGAGTGCAGCTGCCGGCAGATCTCCATCGAGACCGCGCAGTCGAACCTGGACTGCTCGGTGCTGCGCTCGCTCGCCGGCAAGAAGATCATGCTCGGCGTCATCGACCTCGCCGACCCGGCGATCGAATCCCCCGAGCTGGTCGCGAACCGCATCCGCCGGGCGCTTCCCTACATCGATGCGGGCGACCTCATGGTCGCCCCGGACTGCGGAATGAAGTACCTGCCGCGCCAGGTGGCGTTCGGCAAGCTCCAGGCGATGGTCGCCGGGGCCCGGATCATGCGGATGGAACTGGAATCGAAGCGCGCGGCGACCTGAAGCCAGCGCGGTTGCATAAGACAAACCGAAGCAGGGGGCCTCAAATGTTCACTTCAATGCGTCGTCTTGTTGCGGTGCTGGCCGCCGCGTTGGGCATCGTCGTCGCGGCCGAGCCGGTGCTGGCGCAATCCGAGAGCGGCCTGGAGGAGGTCGTGGTCACGGCGCGCAAGCGTGAGGAAAGCTCCCTCAACGCGCCGGCGAGCATCGACGTGTTCAACCAGCAGACCATCGAGGCCGCCGGCATCCAGTCGCCGGCCGACTTCATCGCCCTGGTGCCGAACATGCAGCTGGTGCAGACCCAGAACGCCGGCACCTCCTTCGTCGTGCTGCGCGGCATCTCCCAGGCGCGCAACAGCGAACCCTCGGTGGCGGTCCTGGTCGACGGGGTGCTGGAGACCAACCCGGCCGAGTTCAACCGCGAGCTCTATGACCTCAAGCAGATCGAGGTGCTCAAGGGTCCGCAGGGCGCGCTGTACGGCCGCAATGCGATTGCCGGGGCGATCATCATCCAGACCGCGGACATGTCGGACCATCTGGAGGTCAGGAGCAAGCTCGGCTACGGCAACGGCAACTCGATCCTCGCCCAGGTGGCCGTCGGCGATGCCATGAACGATGCCAAGACCCTGAAGTACCGCGCCTCGTTCAGCTACACCGACACCGACGGGTTCCTGGAGAACGTCTACCTGCACCAGAAGGCGGACCCCGCGCGCGACTATTCCGGGCGGCTGCGCTTCCTGTGGAACGCGAGCGATGCGGTCACCGCCGACCTGCGCCTCTCGGCGGACCGGCTGGAGACGCGCGCCTTCTACTTCGTCATCCCGCGCGCCGATGAGTCCAACCCGTTCTCGACCTTCACGACCCCGCCGGATGCGAACAACACCAGCTCACCCATCCAGGTGAACAACACGGGCGAGGACAACCGCGACCTGCGCGATGCGGCCCTGAAGCTGGACTTCAAGACCGGCGGCGGCACCATCACCTCGATCTCCGCCTACGACTACACCAAGGAGATCGCGACCGGCGATGCCTACGACTTCCGCCCGCGGCTGAACTCGATCTTCTATGCCCTGTACGGCACGGACTTCAACCAGAGCCAGTACCTGACCGTGAAGTCCTACAGCCAGGAGCTGCGCTTCACGGCTAACCCGCTCGGCAACTTCACCTGGAACGCCGGTGCCTACTACATCCACACGGACCGCTTCATCTCCACCGGCAACATGGCCGACACCGGCGCCGGGGTGTTCCCGGTCTACGAGGAGCCGCGGATAGGCGGCGACAACCCGAGCACGACCTTCCTGGCGGACTCCCAGAAGCAGGATGCCTGGGCGCTCTTCGGCGATGCGACCTACGAGTTCACCCGGCAATGGGAGCTCGATGCGGCGCTGCGCTACGACGAGGACACGCGCAAGAACACCACCGACACCCCCACCGAATGGCTGCCCGTGGATCCCCAGGGCGGTCACTACGGCGCCTACCAGGGGCTGGAGCGCAAGAACACCTGGGACAAGCTGCAGCCCAAGGGTACGTTGCGCTACAAGCCCGCGGACAACCTGACCTTCTACGGCGGCTGGAGCCGCGGATTCCGCAGTGGCGGCTTCAACCAGACCGGCGTGGGCGCGGCGGCCGAGAACAGCGTGCCGCGCATCTACGGCGTGCACGATGAGTTCCAGGCCGAGACCGCCGATACCTGGGAGGTGGGCTTCAAGGGCGACTTCATGGACCGCCGGCTGAGCGTGACCGCGGCCCTGTTCGACACCAAGTCGACCAACGGCTATTTCTTCGTGTTCATCGCCTCGAACTCCACGCAGAACCTCGGCAACCTGGATGCCACCTACAAGGGCGGCGAGATCGCGATCAACCTGCGCCCCATCGACAACCTGCTGCTGTACGCCGCCTACGGCTACACCGACAGCCACATCGACCACATGGAAGACCCGAGCGTCGTCGGCAACCAGGCCCCGCTCGTGACCCGCGACACGGTCAACGCCGGCGCGCAGTACACCCAGCCACTGGGCAATGGCATGAGCATCGTCGGGCGCGTGGACTACCAGGGCCTGGGACGCACCTGGTGGGATCCGTACAACGTGACCTCGCGCGACCCGGTGAACCTGATCGACGCGCGCCTGGGCCTGCAGGGGGCGAACTGGAACGTCACGGCCTGGTCGAAGAACCTGACCGACCAGAAGTACAACGCCGAGTTCTCGCCCGGCGGCTTCCTGTGGCGAGCCCTGCCGCGGCAGTATGGGGTCGAGGTCGGATACAAGTTCTAGGAAGGAGACTGTCATGGCTCAGCCAAAGTTGCCCGCGCGCTTGCACCACAACGCCTACGTCACGAAGGACCAGGAGAAGACGCGGCGCTTCTACGAAGAGGTCATCGGCATGCCGCTGGTGGCGACCTGGTGCGAGTCGGACCTGCTCTTCGGCAAGCAGCGCACCTACTGCCACACCTTCTTCGCCATGGCGGACGGGGGTGCGCTCGCCTTCTTCCAGTTCGCAGATCCTGCCGACCAGGCCGAGTTCGACCCGCAGCTGCAGATGAGCCCCTTCCGCCACATCGCGCTGGCGGTGGACGAGGAAACCCAGCTGGCCATCGAGAAGCGCATCGAGAAGGCGGGCATCAAGCCGCCGCAGACCTTCTGGCTCGAGCACGGCTACTGCCGCTCGCTCTACGTGGTCGACCCGAACGAGCTGATCCTGGAATTCACCCTGGATGCCCCGAACGCCACCAAGATCAACGCCGCGCGGCGGGTGGATGCGCACGAGGAGCTCAAGCGCTGGCTGGCGGGGGACCACACCTCGAACAACACCTACCGGCACGCCGAGTAGCGCGCCGCGGTGGCCATGCAGAGCAGCAGCGAGCGGATCCTCACCACGCACGTCGGCAGCCTGCCGCGCAGCCAGGCGGTCACCGACGTCATCTTCGCGCGCGAGGGCACCGCGCCCCGCGACACCGCCCGGGACGATGCGGTCATCACCCAGGCGGTGGCCGAGGTCGTGCGCCGCCAGCAGCAGGTCGGCATCGACGTCGTCAGCGACGGCGAGATGAGCAAGATCAGCTATGCCACCTACGTGGCCCACCGCTTCTCCGGGTTCGACGGCGACACGCCGCGCGAGCCGGGCCAGGACCTGGTCGAATTCCCCGGTCTGCTGAAGAAGCTCGCCGAGCGCGGCTCGACCGCGAAGTACCGCCGGCCGCGCTGCGTGGCGGCGGTGAAGCCGAAGAACGCGGAACCGATCCGGACGGACATCGCGAACCTGAAGGCCGCCCATGCGGCGGCCCCGACCACGGCGGCCTTCCTGAACGCGGCGTCCCCGGGCGTGATCGCGCTGTTCCAGCCGAACGACTTCTACCCCACCCAGGATGCCTACCTGGAGGCGCTCGCCGAGGCGCTGCGCACCGAGTACGAGGCGGTGGTGGCCTCGGGCCTGCTGCTGCAGATCGATGCGCCGGATCTGGCGATGGGACGGCACACGATGTACCGCGACCGCTCGCTCGAGGAGTTCGACGTCCTCGCCGCCCGCCACATCGAGGTGCTCAACCACGCCCTGCGCAACGTCCCGGCGGACCGCGTGCGCATGCACGTGTGCTGGGGAAACTACGAGGGTCCGCACCACCACGACGTTCCCATGGAGCGCCTGCTGCCCATCGTCATCAGGGCCAAGCCGCAGGGGCTGCTGTTCGAGGCCGCCAACCCGCGCCATGCCCACGAGTGGGCGGTGTTCAAGGAGGCGAAGATTCCGGAGGACAAGGTCCTCATCCCGGGGATCCTCGCCACCACCACCAACTACATCGAACATCCCGAGCTGGTGGCCGAGCGCATCCAGCGCTTCGCGGACATCGTCGGCCGCGAGCGGGTCATGGCCGGCACCGACTGTGGCTTCGGCACCTTCGCCGGCTTCGGCCCGGTCGAGCCCGACATCGCCTACCTGAAGCTCGCATCGCTGGTGCAGGGTGCGCGCATCGCCTCGCGGCGTCTGTGGCGCTAGTGCGCCGGGCACGGCGGCAGGCATGAGCCCGCGAGCATCCCCCGGCGCCCCTGCGGCAGCCGCTGCGCGCGGGGACCCCGGCGGCTCCGCCGCCACGGCATCCCCGCCGTTCCGCTTCTACGACAACCGCCAGAAGTACCTGGCCTTCGTCACCACCTGCAACGAGAAGTCCGCGGTCGCCCACCGCGCCGCGCACGAGGTGGCGCTGCTGCGGCCCACGCCGCCCTGCCTGCGCATCTTCGATGCCGGCATGGGCGATGGCACGGTGCTCTCGCGCCTGATGCGCAACGCGCACCGCGTGTTTCCCACGGTGCCGATGATGGTGGTGGCCAAGGAGATCAGCCTCGAGGACGTGCGGCTCGGGCTCGACAAGATGCCGGACCGCTTCCATGAGCACCCGGCCACCGTGCTGGTCATCACGAACCTGAACTACTCCGAGGCGCCGCGCCTCATGACGCGCGACGTGCAGGCCGCCGCGGCGCTGAACTGGCAGGAGGTGCGCCTGCGGGGTGACTCCGCGGATGCCTACTCGGACTGCATCGAGGAGCTGTCCGCGGCGCTCGACTACGGCTGGCAGACCCGCCCGAGCCCGAGGACCGGCAACCCGACCTACCTGCGGCCCTCGGTGCTGGTCATCTACCGCGAGGATCACCAGTTCCTGCTCGACGCGGTGATCCCCAGGCCGGGCCGCACCTTCGGTGACTACGACCTGATCATCGCCTCGCAGCCCTGGCGGGCGCGCATGTCCGCGGAATTCAAGGCGCAGAAGGTCCTGGCGCCGCTGGCGCGCAGCCTCGCACCCGGCGGGCGCATGCTGGCGATCCAGTCCTGCGGGCACGACCCCGCGCTCGAGATCATCCAGCGGGTCTGGCCCGGGGAGGACCCGTTCAGGGTCGACCGCCACCAGCTGCTCGCCGCCCTGAAGGCGGAGCTGGGCCGCGATGCGCGCGACTATTCACTGGCCGCGCCGCCGGATGAGAAGTCGATATTCCGCTACGTGATGCACACGCTGCCGTCGGAGATCACCGACCGCATCGGCACCTCCACGCTGTTTGCCGCCTGGAATGCGGCAATCTACGTGAACCAGATCGAGGACGAGCGCCTGGACTCGGTGCTCCAGACCGGCGCCTACCTCGAGGCCACCCAGGCGGTGCTGCAGGAGCACGGCGGCCTGTGGTTCAACGACGAGACCTTCGTCGTCAGCCGGCGCCGCAGCTGACCCGCCCCGCCCGCAGGGCCACGCTCAGTCGTGGCGCGGGGCGTCCGCCGGCGCATTCTTCGGGCGCTGGTAGACACTCTTGCCGCGGAAGTAGGTCTCCAGCACGTGGGTCCCCGCCACGGCCTCGAGCTGGCCCGCCTCGGCGAGCTTGAGGATGTCGCGGTCGAGGACGATGAAGTCCGCGGACTTGCCGACCTCGATGGAGCCGGCCTCCTTGTCGCGGTTGAGGTAGCGCGCGCCGTTGATGGTGTAGGCGTCGATCGCATCCTGGAGGGTGAGGCGCTGCGCCGGGGTGATCGGTGGCAGGTTGGGCAGCGCTCGGGACACCGCCAGCGCCATGTTGACGAAGGGCTGCGGGTCGCGGGTGTTGACGGGGGCGTCCGAGCCGCCGAGCAGGATGGCGCCGGCCTCCTTCATGGAGCGGAACGGGTAGACCATGCTCTCGTAGTAGCCCCCGGCCGGATGCAGGGCCGCGTAGTCGTTGCCATGCACCTTGTCGAAGAACGGCACCACCAGCATGTCGTACTGGGGATCGAAGTTCGCCCAGGAGTAGGTGCAGGCGAGATACAGGTGGTCCTTGCCGATGCGCTGCTGGTCCTCGGGCGTCACCGCCTGCACGTGGGCCAGGGCATCGTGGGTCGCCGAGTTGCCGTCCGCCGCGCGGGCCGCCTCGATGGCATCGACCGCCGTGCGCACGCCCGCATCGCCGATGGCGTGGATGTGGACGTTGAAGCCGGCGGTGTGGAAGCGCTTCACGAACTCCATCTCGACGGCGCGGTCGTGCTGCAGCTGGCCGCTGGAGATGATGCACTGGTCCGGGTGGTAGCCGTGGGCCCTGATGAAGGCCTGCGCGCCGGCCTCCGCCTTCGCGAGGTGCGCGCGCACCTGGCGGCACAGCGCCGAGTCGGTGTCGACGTAGCCGGTGACCGTGGCCTCCCCCTTCTCGTCCTTGCCGAAGATCGGCTGCAGGTACGGATGCAGGGCCGCCACCTCCGGCAGCGTCGGCGGGACCGCGTAGGGATTGCCCTCAAGAACCCCGTCGGCGAACAGCTTCACCGTGTCGGCGCGCATGAGCGGATCGTTCTCATACTTGGCGCGCACGGCCTTGGCGATGTCCAGCATCCGGTCATACTCGACCTCGCCATGGGCGCCGCGGAAGTTCTCCGGGTCCAGGAACTGGGCGATGGCGACGCGCACGGTGAGCTTGCCGGTGCTCTCGAGCGTGTCGTAGACCGGCAGGATCTCCGGCAGCACGGCGGCATCGAGGATGCCGGTGATGCCGACGCTGTTGAGCTTCTCGGTGATCTTGTAGGGCACCTTGGCGACATCCGGCAGGTCGACCGTCAGCAGCCAGGGAGCCGAGGTGAGCATGCGCGCCTCCTCGTTCAGGGCGCCGTTGGGCTCGCCGCTGGCATCGACCCCGATCAGCTTGCGGTACTTGGCGAAGTCGCGGGCGATGGTGGCCCGGGACATGCCCACCACCTGGCCCTGGGCATTCCTGGCGGTGGCCAGCGCCATGCTGTTGAAAGCGCTGTGGTGGCCGTCGTTGCCGATCAGCTGCACCGGGTGGGTGGTGGTGGCCGCATCCAGCGCCGCGCGCAGGGTGGGGTGGGCGGCATCCGGCTGGTTGCCGTCGGAAAAGTTCCACTGGCGCACGTGCACCCACTGGCCCTCCGGGACCTTGTAGCGCGCGATGCAGCCGCGCACGAAGTCGGTCATCTGCGCCAGCGTCTTGGCCTCGCTCTTCGCATCGCACACGTCCAGATCGACGATGCCCGTCGGGTGGATGTGCGAGTCGATCAGGCCCGGCAGCACCAGCTGCCCCTCGAGCTGCACCGTCCTGGTGCCACCGCGGATCCACTTCCTGGCGTCGGCGTCGGAGCCGACGAACACGATCTTGCCGTCGCGGACGGCGAGTGCCTGGGCAAACGCGTGATCGGGTGACTCGGTGTAGATCCGCGCCCCGGTGACCACGAGGTCCGCCGCCGCATCGGTGGGCGCGCAGGCCGAGGTGGCCAGTGCGGCCGCCAGGGCCAGAGTGCCAATCACGACGGGTGCTCGATACATGTCAGATCCCCTGTGCAGCAATGGTGCAGCTTGCCAGCGCGCCCGCGAGCCTAAGGTGAACAAACGTTCGGAGTCAACGAAGCAAGGTCGCGGTGGGCGGCTGGGCCTGCGCGGGAGCGACCCGGGCCTGGCGCTGTTTAAACCGAGTACAGAGTTGAGTGCGGCGGCAGGTGGCGCATGATCTTCAGCGGTTCGCCCCGTTGACGCTGACCTGTAACCAGAACTATTGTTCGGGAATCCTCCCTCGTTCCGGATCCAGGCGATGGCTGCAGCACAACCCAAGGCGTCCGGCAAGGCCACCGGCGGGCGCTTCAAGCCGCGCCACCTGCCAACCCGCGACCGCGGCAAGCGCAGTTTCGCCAAGGTGCTGGACGCGGCCGAGCGTCTGATCGAGCGGCACGGCATCGACTATGCGACGACCCGCAGGATCGCCAAGGCAGCGGGCCTGTCGGTCGGGGCGGTGTACGAGTACTTCCCCAACAAGGAGTCGATCGCGCTGCGCATCGGCGAGGCGTGGATGCAGCGGGTGCGCGAGGCGGCCGAGTCGATGCACCCGGAACGCAGCGGCATCCGCGACCTGACCGCCTACATCATCCAGGCGCTGGCCGGCAGTGCGCGCCTGTACAAGGAGCCGCACGGCCTGCTCACCGCCGGCAGCCTGATCGGGGCGGTGCCGCAGCTGCGCGAGGCGGTGCGGCGCCATGACGAGCGCATGGTGCAGATCGTGGTCAGCGCGCTGCGCTGCTTCCAGGTGACCGCGCCGGACAGCGAGCTCTATGCGGCGGCGCACAGCGTGCAGACCATCGCGCGCGCGGTCCTGACGGCCCGGCTCAACGTGGATGCAGGGACCGCGGAGCGGATGCTGGCCAACCTGCACACGGCCATCTTCGCCGTGGTCGTGCCCCTGGTGCAGCCGCGGGTGTCGGCCCACGCCGCGGCGCCGCCGCGCAAGAAAAACTAGACCGCCCGCGCACTCCCGGTGCGCGGCCCATTGACAGACGATCGATCGACACAGGGTAAGACATGCGCGTAGCGACCATGAAGTACTTCGTCCTCCTGCTGGCACTGGCCGGCCCACTGCATCCCGCGCTGGCGGCCGCGGAAGCCGCAGACGATGCCGGCGGCCTCACCGAGGTGGTGGTGACCGCCACGCGGCGCGCCGAGCGCCTGCAGGACGTGCCGGTGAGCGTGCTGGCCTTCAGCCAGGAGAAGATCGACGCCCAGGGGCTGAAGAACATCGATGACCTGGCGCGCCTGTCCCCGGGCGTCGCCTTCCAGCGCAACGGCATGAGTTCGGCCGGCAACTACAACGACGAGGGCTCGGACATCAACATCCGCGGCGTCGATTCCACGGCCGGCACCTCGACCACGGGCATCTACATCGACGACACCCCGATCCAGACGCGCCACATCGGCTTCGGCTCGATCAATGCCTTCCCGGCGCTGTTCGACCTCGACCGCGTCGAGGTGCTGCGCGGCCCGCAGGGCACGCTGTTCGGCGCCGGCGCCGAGGGCGGCGTGGTGCGCTTCCTGGCCCCGGATCCGAACCTGCACAAGGTGCAGGCCTATGCCAAGGCCGACTTCGCCGTCAACGACGGCGGGGCCGAGAGCTACGAGGGCGGCGTCGCCTTCGGCATGCCCATCATCGACGGCACCCTTGCCTTCCGCGCCAGCGTCTCCTACCGCCGCGACGGCGGCTGGGTCGATCGGGTGAACTACACCCTCTCCCCGGACGCGTTCGAGCTGCTGCCGACGCCGGTCTACGCCGGCACCACCGAGTCGAATGCCAACTACCAGCAGACCACCACGGCGCGCCTGGCGCTGCTGTGGCAGGTGAGCGATACGCTCTCGGTCATGCCGTCGGTGTACTACCAGCACCTGGAGATCCACGACACGGCCGCCTACTGGGTGTCGCTGTCCAACCCGTCGGGCAACCTCTACCGCAACGGCAATGCGCTGCGTAACCCGAGCGACGACCCGTTCACGCTCGCCGCCGTGAGGATCAACTGGAACCTCGGTGCGGCCTCGCTGTTCTCGAACACCTCGTACTACGACCGCAACCAGAAGGGTACGTCGGACTACACGCAGTACCTGCGCGCGACCTACACCGCGTTCGAGGCCCTGCCGAACACCTATCCGCCGCCGGGCGCCTACGGCTACGCCGCCTTCGAGGACCAGCAGCGCAACTTCTACCAGGAACTGCGCCTGGCCTCCAACGACACCCAAGCGCGCATCCTCTGGAGCGCGGGCCTGTTCTACTCGCACATGAACGAGAACGTGCCGGAGAACATCGTCGACCCGACGCTGGAGACCGAGATCTACAACTACACGGGCGGCTACGACATCTGCTCGCCCGAGCTGCCGTGCCCGGGCGGCATGATCTACTACGGGCCGCTCAACCGCGTGGTGGACGAGCAGATCGCCGCTTTCGGCGAGCTCACCTACAAGCTCACCGACACCTTCAAGGCGACCCTCGGCCTGCGCGCCTCGCACATCAAGTACACGGGCTCCACTTACGGCACCGGCCCCTTCCTCGGTACGACGCTCGAGGGCACCACCAGCGCGACCGAGAAGCCGGTCACCCCGAAGGTGGCGCTCGCCTGGCAGCCCGACCCGGACAACCTGGTCTATGCCAGCGCCAGCAAGGGTTTCCGGCCCGGCGGCGTGAACGTGCCGGTGGGCGAGATCTGCGGCGGCGACCTGGCCTCGATCGGCATCGCGGGGGCACCGAACCAGTACAGCTCCGACAGTCTCTGGAGCTACGAGCTCGGCACCAAGAACACCTTCATGGAACACACGCTGCAGGTGAACGCCAGCGTGTACTACGTCGACTGGAAGAACATCCAGCAGAACGTCTACCTGCCCTCCTGCGGTGAGCAGTTCACGGGCAACCTCGGGCAGGCGCGCAGCGTCGGCGGCGACGTCGAGGTGCTGTTCCGCCCGGTCCCGGCGCTCACCCTGGACCTGACCGCCGCCTACACCGACGCGAAGCTCACCAGGACCTCCTGCGGGGGTGACCTGACGTACGACGCGGCGAGCCTGAGCTGCACCGCCCCGGGTGCCAGCCCGGCGCGCCCCATCGCGAGCGACGGCGATGCGCTGCCCGCAGCGCCGTGGGCCTTCAACGCCTCGGCCGAGTATCACTTCGCCGGGTGGACGGACCACCAGCCGTACGTGCGCCTCGACTACCAGTACACGACCGCGCAGACGGACAAGACCGCGGGGCAGAACGTGAACAACGCGCTGTTCGACACCACGCTGCCGAGCCTGCCGTCGATCCGCAACCTCTCGGCCCGCCTGGGCCTGCGCTTCGGTGGCTTCGACGTCTCGGTCTACGGCAACAACCTGACCAACCAGCACACGCAGACCTTCGTCTCGCGTGACATCGCCCCGGCGGCGGGTCCCCCCGGCACGGGCGACACCCAGATGGGACCGGTGACCGATGACCTGTACTTCGGCCGCGGCGTGCACCCCCTCACCGTCGGCGTCACCGGCACCTACCGCTACTGATATGGCCCTCGCCTGTCAACGGGCGTGACCGAGCCGTCGGGCGAGGGAACGCCCGTTGGGACCGAGTCGGTCTCACCGGATGGGCAACGCGACGCACGGAGCTTTAAAGCGACGATGGATCACGCTGATATTCGCGGGCTGGTTACCGCATGACATCGGTCCGTCGCGGGGCTGCCTCGCTCTAGTCACGGGGATCATCCGCCTAGCGGATGCCCACATAGACATGGTGGCCCGCGCTGAACGGAGCGCAGGCCTTAGGGGTTAAGTGGTCTGTCTCCCATAGTGACGTGGGTTGCACACACGAGGTGTGCCGAGCCACATGTAGAACGCGGTTAAGCGGTATCTACAACCAAGCACGGGAGACAGACCCTGGACGAGCCTATCACGGGTTTTTTAGGGCTGGACGCGCACGCGCTTCAGCCGAGGTCGAGCTCGACCTCGTCGACGTAGCACCAGCTCCAGTCCTCGCCCGGCTCGAACGAGGTCATGATCGGGTGCTGCGTGGCATGGAAATGCTTCGTGGCATGGCGGTTGCGGGAGTCGTCGCAGCAGCCGACGTGCCCGCAGGTCCGGCACAGGCGCAGGTGTACCCAGGTGTCGCCGCTCTTGAGGCATTCCTCGCAGCCCTCGGTGCGCGGCTGGTCCGTCTTCACCTGGGCCCGGTGTGTGCAGCGCATGGGTCGGTGCCTTCAGTTGCCTGCCGTGGCGGCAAGGTAGGCGTGCAAGGATGCCACGACCTGGGCGCCTTCCCCCACCGCGGTGGCCACGCGCTTGATCGAGCCGCAGCGCACGTCGCCGACGGCGAAGACGCCGGGCCGGCTGGTCTCGAGCACCCCGGCGCGGGCGTCCGCGCCGGGGCCGGTCTGCACGAAGCCCTTGGCATCGAGCGCGACGCCGGAGCCCTCCAGCCACGCGGTGTTCGGATCCGCGCCGATGAACAGGAAGAGGTGATGGACCGGGCGCGTGACCTCCCCGCCCGACCCCGCCTGGTGCCAGCTCACCGACTCCAGCCTGCCGGCGCTGCCGGCCAGCGCCGTGACGTTGGCGCGCGTGACCACCTCGACGTTGGGCAGCTGGCCGATGCGGTCGACGAGGTAGCGCGACATCTGCGCGCGCAGGTCGGCACCGCGCACCAGCACCCAGACCTTGCGGGCGTGCCCGGAGAGGTAGACGACGGCCTGCCCGGCGGAATTCCCGCCGCCCACCAGCGCCACTTCCTCGCCCGCGCACAGCCGTGCCTCGAGCGGCGAGGCCCAGTAGTGCACGCCGACGGACTCGAAGGCCTCGATGTTCGCCACCTGCAGGCGCCGGTAGCGCGCGCCGCTGGCGATGACCAGGGCGCGCGCGCGCACCTGCTCCTCGCTCGCCAGCTGCAGCGTCACGCCGTCCCCGCCCGCCGCCGCTGCGACGAGCCCGGTCACCTGGTCCGGGATCGCCATCTCGACGCCGAACTTCTGCGCCTGGTTGTAGGCACGCGCCATGAGGGCGATGCCGCTGATCCCCGTGGGGAAGCCCAGGTAGTTCTCGATGCGGGCCGAGGCACCGGCCTGGCCGCCGAAGGCGTGGGCGTCGAGCACCAGCACCGACAAGCCCTCGGATCCTGCGTACACGGACGCCGACAGCCCCGCCGGGCCTGCGCCCACGACGCACACGTCGTAGGTGCGCTCGGTGTCCAGGCGGCCCACCAGGCCGATGCAGCGGGCGAGGGCGCTCTCGCTGGGGTTGCGCAGGATCTGCCCGCCCGGGCACAGCACGATCGGCAGCATGGCCTCGTCGACGTGGAAGCGGTCGATGAGCGCGCGCGCTTCCGCGTCCACCCGGGGATCGAGCGTGTGGTGCGGGTGGGCGTTGCGGTTGAGGAAGTTCTCTAGGCGCAGCACGTCGCCATCGTCCGCCGCACCGATGACGATCGGGCCGCCCGCACCGATCTGCAGCAGGGCCACCCGCCGCAGGATCAGCGCCCGCATGATGCGCTCCCCGAGTTCGGCTTCCGCGATCAGGAGCGCCCGCAGGCGCTCGGGGCGGATGACGACCGCCTCGACGGTGCCGACCGCGTGGCCATCGACCAGCGAGGGCCGCCCGGCCAGCTGCGCCAGCTCCCCCATGAAGCCGCCGGCGGTGTGGGTGACCAGCGGCTCCTCACCGCCGGCATCGTCGCGCCGCGTGATGGCGACGCTGCCGCACAGGATCACCGTGAGGCCGCGCCCGGCCTCGCCGGTGTGCACCACCTGCGCCCCGTCCGCGTAGCGGGTGAGCTCGCCGAAGCTGCGCACGCGCGCGAGCTCCGCCGCGCTCAGCTGCGGGAACACCTGCTCGCGGCGCGAGTCGATGATGGAGGGTGTGGCGGTGGCCATCCGGGGATTATCCGCGTGCGCCCCTCAGCGTGCGGGCAGCCTCAGGCCACCCCGCCTCCGGGGCTTCCCTGCCTGCGCGCCTGCGGTTGACCACCGGCAGAAAGGTCCCGGGCGACCCGCTGCACTCGGTGGTGGTCTCGGACATTCATCCCCGCTCAGGTGGAGTGTAGTGGTGCCCTCACGAGCATGACCAGCGTGCCGGCCCAGCCCGGCCCCGGGGCGGCGCGCCAGTGTCGCACATGCGTGAACCCGGCCGACGTGAATGCAGCGAGCCACTGCGCCTCGGGCCAGGTCGCCATCTGCGTGCCCACGTACTCGGGCCAGCCAAGGCTCGGCTCGTTCTCCTGGTAGTGGTCGATGCCGATGACCGCATAGCCGCCCGGCTTCAGCCACGCGGTCGCGATCCGGCGCAGCAGCGCGACCGGATCCGCCAGGTAATAGAGCACCTCCATCGAGACGACGAGGTCGACCGGCGCCGCAGGCTGCCAGGTCATGAGGTCCCCGATCTGGTAGGAACCAAACGGGTCCAGCGAGCGGGCCCTGGCAATCATGCCCGCCGAGCCATCCACGCCGGTGGCGGTGCGGCAGGCGGGAGAGGCGCGCAGCTTGCGCACCACCCAGCCGTTGCCGCAGCCGGCATCCACGGCCGTGAACCCGTCCGCCATGCCGGGCATGGACAGCGCGGCCGCCAGCATCTCCTGCACTGCCGCCGCGTGGCCGATCTCCATGCCGACATCGCGACCGTCGGCCGCCCACTCGGTGAAGACTTCGTTCGCCGGGCGCGCCTGCGCGTGGACCACGCCCCTGCGGGCGGCCGCCCCGCGGTAGCCGGCGACGAGTTCGGCGGCCGACACCGGCTGCGAGGCCTTGGCGCCCAGGAAATACAGCGAGGCCGCCGAATCCAGCGCCCGGGGACGCCGGGCGAGCCAGGGATCCAGGTACTTCCAGAAGAACGACTGCAGGCTGCCCGCCGCGGAGAACACGAACCCCATCCGGCCCGAGCGCGGCAGGCTCCAGGTCAGCTGGCGCCACGCGGAGGCGGCGGCAGCCCCGGGGCCGTCGACGATGCCGCTGTCGAGTTCCTCGCACTCGCGGAACAGCGCCCGCAGCCCCAGGTGCGTGAAACGGAAGAGGTCCGCAGGTCCCTCGAGCGTGGCCTGCACGAAGGGTTCCTCCACGTGGACGAGGCCGGCCTTGCGCACCACCCGCAGCAGCTCGGCGACGACGCGGTGTGGCTCGAGGCAGCGATGCAGCGCACGGTGCACGACGACGCCGTCGAACAGGCCGTCCGGCAGCGGCAGGCGAGTGGGATCGCAGACGATGTCCCCGCCCGCAATGCCCGGCGTCGTGCCGATGCAGCTCACCCGCGCGCCGACGGATTCGAGCACGCGCCGCTGGCGCGTGGCATCCGTCCCGCAGACCAGGAGGATCCGCGGGCGACCGGAGGCCGCCGCGGCGCGCATCGCGAAGCGCTGCAGCTGCGCCTGCGACCGTGCGGGGCGGAAGGGGCCGGGAATGAATGCCGAGACGCGCGCGGTGCGCGTCAGGGTGGGCGAACGATCCCGCGCGGCCGTCGTTGCCGGCGCTGCAAGGTCGGCGCCGCGGTCGGTGCCCGCGAGTGACTCCATGGGCCTCGGGACAGCCTCCGCGAGGATGGAGCGATCGGCGCAAGACGGGTCCTGACACCGCAGGGAGCCGGCCTCTGCCTGCAGCACGCCGCCGCAACCCGGGCAGCGGAGCCGCTTCGCAATCGGACTGACCAACGCCATGAAAACCCTAAAGTGTGGATGCCCGGAGGCACAGGTAACCGAATGTTACGGCAATGTAATGAATTCACAGAGTACCCCAGTCTGGGGTTAATTGCCGGGCGAGGAATCGGCGGCAGCGCGGGCGCGTGACTGGACAAAAACCCTTAGATCTTCGAGGTTCTGGTCGCTAAATTCGCCGAACCTCGGCATTCCTCGGCTTTCCAGGCTTCCCTCGCGGACGATCGCCCGGAACGCGGCCGCGGACCGCGCTACCGGTGAGGCGCGCAGGTCCGGCGCATATCCCCCGGCCACGGCGCTGAGCCCGTGGCACATCAGGCACTGGTTGAACAGCGCCTGGCCCCGCGCGACCTGGGCCGGGTCGAGCGACGCCGGCGGGTCCTTCAGCACGGCTGGCCGCGCCGGCGCGGGCGCGGCGGGGAGGCTCGCGCGGCCATCGAGTGCGAAGGTGAGCAGGCGCCGCGGGTGCTCGCGCCCGACCCAGCCGTGCTGGGCCGACAGCGAACCCAGCATCATGGCCTGGCCGGTCCACCCGGCCAGCACGCTCACGTACTGCCGCCCGGCCGCGCGGTAAGTGATCGGTGGCGCGTTGCCGCCGACTCCCATGTCGAAGCGCCACAGGGTTGCACCGGAGCGCGCATCGTAGGCGACGAGGTTCCCGGATGCGTTGGCCTGGAACACCAACCCACCGCGCGTGGCGAGCGTGCCGCCGGCGCTGATGCCCGGCAGCGGCACGCGCCAGGCGGCCGCCTGACGGGCCGGGTCCCAGGCGAGCAGCCAGCCTTCGCCGGCCCCGACCGGCGCATCGCTGGCCACGACGTTGACTCCCATGGAACCGTCCCGTCCCATCTGCCAGGTCTGCGGGTCGATGCCCCGGTCATTGTAGTAACCGGGGATGTCGCGACCGGGCACGTAGGCAAGCCCGGTGTCCGGGTCGTAGGACATCGGCTGCCAGCCGTGTGCCCCGAGCGTACCGGGCCACAGCAGCGCCTCGCCGCCCTCGTAGCGGGCGTGCGCGGCTTCCACCGGGCGGCCGGTCACCGAGTCCACGCGCTCGGCCCAGGTGACCTTGGCGAACTTCTCCGCGGAGATGAGCCGCCCATCTTCGCGGTCGATGACGTAGAAGAACCCGTTCTTGGGCGCCTGCAGCAGGACCTTGCGCGCCGTGCCGCCGATCTCGAGCGTCGCGAGGACCATGTCCTGCGCCGCATCGAAGTCCCAGGTGTCCCCCGGCGTGGTCTGGTAGTGCCACACATAGTGGCCCGTGCGCGCATCCAGAGCGACGATGCACGAGAGGAACAAATTGTCGCCGCCGCCGGGACTGCGGATCTTGCGGTTCCAGGGTGCACCGTTGCCGGTGCCGAGGTAGATGCGGTCGAACGCCGGGTCGTAGGTCATCGCATTCCAGACCGTGCCGCCGCCGCCGAAGCGCCACCACCGGCCTGTCCAGGTCGCCGCTGCCATGCGCATGGCGGAATTCTCGAACCCCTTGGCCGGATCGCCCGGCACGAGGTAGAAGCGCCAGCGTTGCCGGCCGGTGCGCGCGTCGTAGGCGGTGACGTACCCGCGCGTGGCGCCGAAGTCGCTCCCGCCCTGGCCGATGACCACGGTATCGCCAAAGACCAGGGGTGGGCCGGTGATGTAGCGGACGTCGCCGGGCCGGGTAGTCTGCACCTGCCAGGCCAGCCGGCCGCTGTCAGCTGCGAGGGCCACCAGGCGTCCGTCCTGCGTCCCGACGTAGAGGCGCTGGCCGAGCAGGGCAAGTCCGCGACTGCCCCACGCCATGCGCATCTTCGGCCCGGTGACCTTCGGGTCGTATTTCCAGAGCAGGCGGCCACTCACCGCCTCGACCGCGTACACCACGCTGTAGCCGGCCGCGAAGTACAGGACGCCGGCGTGCTCGAGGGGCGCGGTCGATGTGCCCGGCACGTCGGGGAGCTCGAGACTGGACACCAGGCCGAGGCGCGCGATGCTCGCGGTATTGATCTCCTCCAGCGGGCTGAAGCGCTGCTGGTCGAACAATCGCCCGTATCCCGGCCAGTCCCCGGTCGCAGCGGCGCCCGAGAGCATCGCGTCATCGACGGCGGCTGCCCGCGCGAGCACGGCGCAGCCGGAGGCGAGAACGAAGGCGAGGACGCGCAGCATTGCGCCGGTCAAACGCGGGCTCACTGGTAGGGGTCGCAGGCTCGTCGCATCGTACACGATCGCCCACCCCCGCTGCGGTGGCGGCAGCGCTGATGAGAGCCTCGAGTAAAGGCAGCGCAAGCCGGCTACACTGCCCCGCGTGGAGACAAGGAAGAATGTCCCGGCACGCACATGGACGGTGGGCGGCATCCCGATGCAGTTCGTGCGCCGGAACATCCGCAACCTGCGCATCGGGGTCTACGCACCGCACGGAGAGGTCCGTGTGGCCGCGCCCTTGCGGCTCGATGAGCGCACCGTCCGCAACTTCGTCATCTCGCGCTTCGGCTGGATCGTGCGCAAGCGGGCGGAACTGGAACGGCGGCACCAGGGCCGGCAGCGTCAGTTCACATCCGGGGAGACCCACTACTATCGGGGCCACGCCCTGGCGCTCGTGGTGGCCGAGGCGCCCGGCGCCACCCAGGTCGAGGTCACCGGGGACGGACTCCTGAAGATGAGCGTACCGCCGGGGCTGGACGGCGCCGCGCGGGCGGAGGTGCTCGCCATCTGGTATCGGCGGCAGTTGCGCGCCGAGCTGACGACGCTGGTGACGCAGTGGGAACCGCGCCTCGGCATCGAAGTTGCCGAGATCCGGGTGCGGCAGATGAAGACGCGCTGGGGAAGTTGCAACGCGCGCGCGCG
Organism: Pseudomonadota bacterium; assembly: GCA_018240525.1. Classification (GTDB taxonomy): domain Bacteria; phylum Pseudomonadota; class Gammaproteobacteria; order Steroidobacterales; family Steroidobacteraceae; genus 13-2-20CM-66-19. Next base: position 25,742 of record JAFEFN010000013.1, on the reverse strand, counting down.
CCGCATCTGGCTTAACCTCGACCTGATCAAGCGTCCACCCCGCTGCCTCGAGTACGTGGTCGTGCACGAACTGGTGCACTTCTTCGAACGGCGCCACAACCGCCGTTTCCACGGCTTCATGGATGAACTGCTGCCCGACTGGCGCGACTGCCGCCGGGAGCTGAACCGGTTCAGCGTGATCGACTGAGGACAGGACGGCCGGACGCACCCCGGGCCGGCGCATTTTCTGATCCTTGCTCCCCGTCCCGGGGTCGAGCGGTGATGAGAGCGCGGCCGTGACCTGAGCCGTCTTCGGAATCACGCGCCTGACGCCCGGGGCGACACCCGTCGCATCAGGCCCTTATCATCTGTGCGGTTGCGGGAGGCCCTCCTTCCGGGAAACACGTAGGGCCGCACGTCGCGGCGGCTGCTGCGGAATGATCGATCCGTCAATCTGCGTCTCACCACGGGAACCCATCATGGCCAAGAAAACGAACCGAGCAGAACTCGCCCAGCGGCGCGCCAGTCCGCTGGTCACGCCCACCGACCTGAAGCCGGCGGCGACGCGCGACATCGGCGGCGGGATGAACGCCATCCTCGCGGACGTGTTCGCGATGTACCTGAAGACCAAGAACTTCCACTGGCACATGAGTGGCCCGCACTTCCGGGACTACCACCTGTTGCTGGACGAGCAGGCCGACCAGCTGTACGCGATGACCGACCCCATCGCCGAGCGCATCCGCAAGATCGGCGGCAACACGCTGCGCTCGATCGGCCACATCGCCCGCATGCAGCGCGTCGCGGACAACGACGCCGACTACGTGCAACCGCTGGACATGCTGGCCGAGCTGCGCGAGGACAACAAGGCGCTCGCCGCCCGCCTGCGCGAGGTGCATGCGGTATGCGATGAGCACAACGACATCGCCACGGCGAGCCTGATCGAAGTCTGGATCGACGAGACCGAGCGGCGCACCTGGTTCCTGTTCGAGGCCAGCCGCCGCGGGGACGCGACCGGGCACTGAACCCTTCCGGACCCGGCGCCGCTGGAGCGAGCCTCCGGCGGCGCCGCCACCGCTGCCGGTGTTATCCTGCGCACCCGGCACGGGGGAGGTACCCATGACAGTCCGCGGCATCCCGCTCACGCTTCTGCTGCTCTCCTTGCCGCTCGCGGCGGGCGTGCAGGCCAAGCCCGCGACCGGCTACGACATCCTCATCACCGGTGGGCGCATCTACGACGGCTCGGGCAACCCGTCCTTCGTCGGCGATGTCGGCATCACGGGCGACCGCATCAGCTATGTCGGGCCGAAGGCGCCGCTGCCGGCGCGCGAGCGCATCGACGCCCACGGCAAGGCGGTCGCGCCCGGCTTCATCAACATGCTGGCTCACCCGGAAGAATCGCTCCTGGTGGATCCGCGGGGGCTGAGCGATCTGCGCCAGGGCGTGACCCTGGAGGTCCTGGGCGAGGACTCGATGGGCCCGCTGTCGCCGAAGATGAAGGCGCTGGCGCTGCAGCGCGAGGCCGACGTCAAGTACGACATCGACTGGAACACGCTGGGGGAGTACCTGAACGGCCTGCAGCGCCGCGGCGTCACACCCAACGTCGCCTCCTACGTGGGTGCGGGGACCGTGCGTACCAACGTGTTGGGGGAGGTGGACGTGCAGCCCACGCCGGCGCAGCTGGAGCAGATGCGGCAGCTGGTCCACCAGGCCATGGAGGAGGGTGCAATGGGCGTCACGACCGCGCTCATCTATGCGCCCAACACCTACGCGAAGACCCCGGAGCTGGTGGCTCTCGCCAGCGAGGCGGCGCGCTGCGGCGGCATCTACAGCGCCCACATCCGCAGCGAGGGCGACCGGCTGATCGAGGCGGTGCAGGAGACCATCGACATCTCGGCGGCCTCCGGCGCGCCCGCCGAGATCTTCCACCTCAAGGTCGCAGGGCAGCGCAACTGGCCGAAGATCGATCCGCTGATCAAGACCGTCGAGGAGGCGCGCGCCCGCGGCGTGCACCTGACCGCGGACATGTACGTGTACACCGCCGGTGCCACGGGACTGGATGCGGCCATGCCGCCGTGGGTGCAGGACGGCGGCCTGGAGGCCTGGATCGCCCGCCTGAAGGACCCCGCGGTGCGCAAGCGCGTGGCGGCCGAGATGCGCGATCCGGCATCCTCCTGGGAGAATCTCTACAGCGCCGCAGGACCGAAGGGCATGCTGCTGCTCGCGTTCAAGAACCCCGCGCTCAAGCCGCTGACGGGCAAGACGCTGGCCGAGGTGGCGCAGGCGCGCGGGGTGAGCCCCGAAGATGCGGCGATCGACCTCGTCATCGAGGACGGCTCACGCGTCGGCGTCGCCTACTTCCTCATGTCCGAGGACAACGTGCGCCGCGAAGTCGCCCTGCCCTGGGTGAGCTTCGGGTCCGATGAGGCCGCGCCGGCCCCGGAAGGCGTCTTCCTCAAGTCGAACAGCCACCCGCGTGCCTACGGCAACTTCGTGCGGGTGCTGGCCAGGTATGCGCGCGACGAGCATGCGCTCAGCCTCGAGCAGGCGGTGCGCAAGCTCGCCGGGCTGCCGGCGCAGACGTTGTTCCTGAGCGACCGCGGCACGCTGAAGGCCGGCAACTTCGCGGACGTGGTGCTGTTCGATCCTGCCACCGTCCAGGACCACGCCACCTACGAGAAGCCGGCGCAGCTCGCCACCGGCGTCGAGGACGTCTGGATCAATGGGATACGCGCGCTGCGGGCGGGCGAGGCGACCGGCGCACCCAGCGGTCGGGTGGTACGCGGGCGCGGCTGGAAGCAGGCCGCGGGCGGGGGCTGCCGCGCCAGCGCCGATGAATGGAGCTGGAAGCCCTGAGCGCTCGCGAAAGCGGGTGTCCGCCGGCGCGCGCTGCCGCGCGCCGGCGAACGGATCCTTACTGGATCGTCTTGTTGCCGATGTTCGACATCGCGCCCTCGACACCGCTGGTCGTGTAAGCCGCGGCGCCGAAGTACCAGGTGCCTGCCGTCAGGTTGCTGATGGTGTAGCTGCCGAGGCTCGTGCCCGCGACCTGGATCGTCTGGGTCAGGGCGGAGGGCGAGCTGCCGTAGTGGATGTTCACGCCGGCCAGGTTGGTCAGCGGGCTGCCATCCGTATTCTTGGTCGGATCCGTCCAGCTCAGCGTGGCGGACCCCGTTGTCGATGTCAGGCTCTTCACCGTGATCGCGAACGATGGCAGCGAGCTCGAGGCGGTGCCGTCACTCGCGGTGATCAGGATCCCGGAGTAGGTGCCCACCTGCGCGGTCGTCGGCGTCCCCGACAAGAGGCCGCTGGCAATGCTGAAGCTCGCCCAGCTGGGCGCGTTCTTCACCGAGTAAGACAACGCCTTGCCGGCCGAGTCCTTGGCGGTCGGCTGGAAGCTGTACTTGCTGGTCGCCGTCACCGAGGACGGGGGCGTGCCGGAGATCGTCACCGTCGAGGCCGAGGAGGTGGTGCCCGAGCTCGTCACCTGGATCGCGAACGTCTTCAGCAGCGCCACCGACAGGCCGTTGTTCACCATGATCTCGATGCTGGGGTAGGAGCCGACGTTGGCCGAGGTCGGCGTACCCGACAGCTGCCCGGTGGTGCTGCTGAAGCTCGCCCACGAGGGCTTCTGCACGATTGAGAAAGACAGCGTGCGCCCGCCGCTGCCCGAGGTCGTGGGCGTGAAGGAGTAGGCGCTGCCGGCGGCCACGCTGCTCGCCGGCGTGCCCGAGATCGTCAGCGGGCCGCTGGTCGAGGTCGTGGGCGGCGGTGTCGAAGTGGTGCTGCCGGAAGTGACCTGGATGGAGAAGACATTGGAGATCGCCGAGCTCAGGCCGTTGTTGACGCCGATCTCGATGCTCTTGTAGGTGCCGACGTTGGCAGAGGTCGGCTTGCCAGTGAGCGTGCCGGTGGCACTGTTGAAGGTCGCCCAGGAAGGCTTCTGCACGATTGCGAACGAGAGCGTGCGGCCGCCCGAGCCGGTTACCGTGGGAGTGAAGGTGTAGGTGCTGCCGGCGGCCACGGTACTCGGCGGCGTGCCGGAAATCGTCAGGGTGGTGGTGGTCGCCTCGGCCGGCTGCGCCTGCGTCCACCAGGCGCCTGCAATGGCCAAAGAGCTCAGGAGCACGCGCCACCGCGGCGCGCGCTGGGTCAGGTAGTTTTCAGTCACGTGCGTCCCCTTAACGTCATCGTGGAGCACTAGGGGAGAGCAGGCCGGCTGCGTGAACGATGTCCCCGCTGGCCGGATCGGACGGCGTCAACCGTAGCGCTTACGGTTGCAGCGTCGCGCGGTGCTCCTGCGTCCCCGTCGTGCGACGGTTTGCTTTCCTTGCAGTGGACGCACTACTGCGCGATGCCCAGCGGCTACGCCACTCTGCGTGGGCGCGCAGTAAATCGCGTGAGCGCATGCATTTCAAATGTCTCGACAGAGAGACGTACGCGATCGGCGACAGCGCGCGGCGTGCGGCGCGCGATTTTTCTGCGGGAAAACCCGCCGATTTTTACCGGGTATAAATTCCGCGCACGCGGCCGAAGAGCCGCGTGAGGCCGAAGAGCGCATCGATCATGGGCGTGGCGACGCCCACGCGCGCGGCCATCTCGCGCACCGCGCCGACGAGCGCGTCGAGCTCGATGGGCCGCGAAGCCTCGACATCCTGCAGCATGGAAGTCCTGAAGGCTCCGAGCTTTAGGGTCACTTGCTGACGATCTTCGGGAGATTCGCTGACGCGGCAGCCGATGCGCTCGCCGACCAGCGCAGCCTCGCGCATGGCCGCGGAGCTGAACTCGCGCAGCAGCGGGTCGCTCAGGACCTGGCCCACGTCCGCGCCGGTCAGCGCGGAGATGGGATTCATGGTCATGTTGCCCCAGAGCTTGTACCAGATCTCGTAACGGATCCGTGACGAGCAGGTGACATCGAAGCCGGCCCGCGTGAGGGTTCTCCCCAGCTCGCGCACGCGCGGCGAATCCGTGCCGTCGGGCTCGCCGATGATCAGGCCGCGGCCCGTGCGCACCGCGCTGATGCCGGGCGCGGAAGTGAAGGCGCTCAGGTGGAGCACGCACCCCACCACCTGGCGCAGCGGCAGCGCGGCGGCAATGGCGCCCCCGGGGTCGACGCTGGTCAGGGGCGCATCACCGAGTGCGGCAAGACCATGGGCGAACCACCACGGCACGCCGTTCATCGCCGGCAGGATGATCGTCTCGGGGCCGATGAGGGGCCCGAGGATCGGCGCGAGCGCGGCCAGCGCGGGCGCCTTCACCGCGAGAATCAGCACGTCCTGGGGGCCGAGCGCACGGGGGTCGTCGGAGGCCAGGGCGGCCGGTGCGCTCACCGTGGCGCCGTCGTCGATGAGGCGCCAGCCATGGTCGCGCAGGGCGCTCAGGGTCGTCCCGCGGGCCAGGGCGCTGACCTGTGCCACGCCGGCCTCGGCGAGCCGCGTCCCGAGGTAGCCACCGACTGCCCCGGCACCGACGATGCAGATCTTGTGCATGGCGCTAGGGTACCGGCTGGCCGGCACGGCGAGCCAGTTTCAGTAGCGGCCGAGGAGTCGCCTGAGCAGGCCGCCGGGGGTCTCGCGGTTGCCCAGGTCCATCTCCTCCTGCAGCGCGCACACGCGCTCGAGGGCGGCATGGCTCAGGCGCGCGCCGGGAATGGCGCCGAAGTTCTCCTCGGCCTGGGCGCGGCTTTTCGTGCCGAGGAGCACCGTGGAGACCTCCGGGAAGGACAGCGGATAGGCCACGGCGGCGCGCACCATGGAGTGCATCTCGTCTTCCAGGAAGCGGAAGCGCTCGACCTGGTCCACCGTGGCGGCGATCCGGGCGGCCGGCCACTCATGTCGCTGGTCCGGCGCGGCGAAGGTCGCATCGCGCCTGAACTTGCCCGTGAGGAAGCCTTCCTTGAGGCTGGAGCGCACCAGGACGGCCAGCCGACTCTGGCGAAGCGCCGCGATGCGGCGCAGGAACGGGTCGGGGTCCAGCAGGCTGAAAGGCACCTGGATGCCATCGATGAGGGGCCGCGCCAGCACCCCGTCGATGTCGTGTGCGTTGTAGAGCGAGACGCCGACGAAGCGCACCTTGCCGGCCTTCTTCAGCGCGAACAGTTCCTCGAAGGTGCGGTCGTCTTCGGGCATCGAATGCAGCTGGTAAAAGTCGATGACATCGGTGCCGAGGCGCCGCAGCTGCGCCTCCAGGGTCGCCGTCATCCCCGCGGGCTGGAAGGAGTACTTGGTCGAGAGGATCCAGCGGCTGCGCCTTCCCTTGAGGAACTCCCCGAGCACCGCCTCGGAGTCGCCATAGACCACGGCGGTATCGACGAGGTTGCAGCCCAGTTCCTCCGCGCGCGCAAGGCTGCTCAGCGCCTCGGCGCGCGCCACCGGCCCGTAGGCGCGGCCGCCGATGCCCCAGGCGCCGAAGCCGACCTCCGAGACCTTGAGCCCCGTGGCGCCGAAACCTCGATAGGGCATCGTCCCCTCAATCCCCACGATCTGCGGGGTCCGCACGGGCAGCCCCGCGCCATTCTCGTAGGAAGTGGCGCCGAGGCGGCGCCGCGCCACGCCCGCGGCGAGTGCGCCGAGGGCGAGGACCGCACCGCCGGCGAGCACGCTGCGGCGTGACAGGCCTCGCTGCAGGCTGCGGGCTCCCATGACCGGCTAGCGGCGCAGCAGCCGCCGCAGGAATCCGCCCGCGCGCTGGCCCACCGCCCGGCGCACGAAGCTCTTCACGCGGCTCGTGCGGGCCGCCGCAGTCACGGCGCGGCTGTCCACGACCGGCACCTCGATCAGCGTGACCCCGGTCCGGCGACCGGCCTCGGCCAGCACCGCGGGATTGCCTGGCTCGTAGAACGCATGCACCGCGCCGACGCTGGCGGCCAGCGCCTGGAAGTCCAGCGTCGGCAAGGTGACCCCGAAGTCCCGGCCGGTGTCGTTCAGTTGCTGCATGCGGATCTGGTTCAGGTAGCCGTCGTTGAAGACGATCACGGTGAGATCGATGTTCTCGCGCACGGCGGTGGCCAGTTCCAGTCCGCTCATCAGCATGCCGCCATCGCCCACCAGGGCGATCACCGGGCGGGACGGGGCCGCCAGGCGGGCGGCCAGCGCCGAGGGCAGGCCGAAGCCCATCGATTGCAGGTCGGTCGGCAGCAGCAGCCCGTGGGAGTGGCGCACCTCGAAGTAGCGCCGTGCCATCACCTGGTGCAGGCCGCTGTCGGTGACCACCAGCGCCGCATCGGGGAGGGCCTTGCGCAGCGTTGCGAAGAACTCCGGCGCCGGGCCGCCGGCGATCAGCGGTTCGGCCGGGTGCTCGTGCACCGCACCGACCCGCGCGCGCCACCGCGCGATGTCCTGTTCGCTCCAGCCGCTGCGCGGGGCCGCCTGGCTCTCGGTCATGGCGAAGAACTCCGCCGCGCGCATCACCGCGGTCGCCGAGGCCGGGTAGATGCAATCGAGGTTCTCGGCGCCCGCGTCCACATGCACCAGCCGCTCCGGCGGCAGCTGCCATTCAAATCCTGCCGTGCCGTTGTAGGCCAGGCGCGCACCCACGGCGATCACCAGGTCCGCTGCACCGAGCAGCGCGTTCAGCGCTGCCGTGGCGCCGCGCAGGCTGTCATAGGGCAGGCACCAGGGCGAGTTCTCCGGCACGATGCCGCGACCGGAGGCGGTCGTGAACACCGGCGTGCCCGTCCGTGCCGCGTAGGCGCTGATCGGCTCTGCGGCTTCCGCGCACCCCTGGCCGAGCAGCAGCACCGGCCGGCGCGCCCTGAGGATGCGCCGCCAGATGGCGCCGGCGGCGGTTGCGTCCGCTGCGAATGGCCTGCGCTGGGAAGAGGTCTCGGCATGTTCGCCGAGCTGCACGACGACGGGCCCCGGTTCCCCGTCGCGCGCGGTCTCGTAGGCCGCCCCGATGGTGGCGGCCAGCGTCGCCGGGTCGCTGACCCCGAACATGGCCTTGGTCACCGCGCGTGCCAGGGCGTTCTGCTCCAGGGCCTGGTGGCGATGCCGCTGATGCGGGCCGCCGGGGGCGGCCGCGACGATGTGCAGCAGCGGGGCCGAGTCCTGCCACGCCTCGGCGATGCCCGGGAGCGCGAAGGCAAAGCCGGGTCCGGGGATGGTCAGCAGGACCCCCGGCCGTCCGTCGATGCGGCCGAACGTGCCGGCCATGAACGCCGCGGCGAGCTCGTGCGTCGGTACGATCAGCCGCGGGTCGGTGCCCCGCAGCCGCTGGAACAACGCATGGTTCGGGCTGCCAGGCAGCCCGAAGGCGGCACCGGCGTTGCAGCGGGCCAGCGCATCGCGGATGGCGACCGCCGCGGCCGTACCGGCAAAGTCGCTCATGACCTCAGTCCCGTCGCGCGCAGGAGACGGCCGGCCAGCGCGCGCGGCAGCCGCGCCACATTCTCGAGCGAGCGGGCCGTGCGCGCCCGCAGTGACGGCGGCGATTGCAGCACGTGCGCGCACTCGAGCGAGCCCCCCAGCTGGGACTTGAAGTGCGTGACCGGGTTGAGCGCGGCATCGGTCAGGTCATTGGCCTCGTAGCCGCGTTGCGCCAGGGCCTCGAACCCGCGCCAGCGCAGGAAGGCGGTGGCGCCCAGCCGGGCGTACTCCGGGTCCATGCCGGCGCAGGCGGTGTGGCTGACCTTGTTCTTGCCCAGCAGCACGAGCTGCGAGGCGATCGCCGTCCCGTCCGGCAGGCGCGCGTGCTGCAGCCGGGCCAGCCCCAGGGCATGGATGCGGCCGAAGAACTCGCGGAACGCGGCCTCGGGGAGGTAGGGGGGCACGCGCCGGCGCCCGAGCGTCAGCGAATGCAGCCGGAAGAAGGCCGCGAAGTCCTCGTCCTCGGTGAACGCGAGCCGGTCGGTCTCGGTGCAACGCTTGATGAGCCGGCGCAGGTTGTTCTCGACGCGCTGCCACTGCGCGCGCAGGTCGGTCAGCGGGACGACGTAGGTGTAGCTCGGGTACGCCTGCCAGCCCCGCGCGAGGTAGCTGCGCACGTCACCGACGGTGCTGCGGCTCTTGAGGATCACGCGGTCGTAGCCGAGCGACTCGATGTGCGCGGCCAGGGCGGACTGGACCTCGAGGTCGCGCGACGTCCGTTGCGAGGGGTAGGTGCCCTCGTAGGGGGCGAGGATCGCACCGTGGTAGTACAGCAGCAGCCGCGGAGCGGCCTGGGCGCCGTGCAGCGCCGAGCGTGTCTCGTAGAGCGCCACCCCGCCGGCGAGGGCATCGGCGCGGCGTGCCGCCACGATGCGGAAAGTCGCGCCGGTGACCGCCGCCAGCGCGGCGAGATAGCCGGACTGGGCGTAGACGCAGCCGTCAGGGGAGCGGCCCACGAACTCGTCCCACTCCTCGAAGTGCGCCGCGGACAGGGTGCAGAGGGTGAGCGGGGTCACAAGAGCGCGCCGCTGCCACGCCACGCGCGGCGCAACACCCGCCCGGCAAGTTCGGCCCAGTCCGAAAGGCCGGGAAGGGGGTCGGAGAGGCTGAAGGCGGGCTGCTGCGCGCCGATCCAGGAGCGCAACCAGTCCCAGGCGCGGATTTCCTTGTGCAGCCAGCCGTAGCGCACGGCCGCCAGGTCCATGTAGGGGCATACCATGCGCACCCCGGTGCGGTAGGTGGGGACGTCCGCGACGGGCAGGCCGAGGGCATCGCGGTACGACATGGTGCACACGTCGATCCCGCAGCGACCCGTGAACTCCACGTAGATCCAGACCCGCGCGTTCACCTCGAGTATCTTCAGGACCCCATCGCGCTCGTCGCGCTTGAATTCCGCGCTGAATATCCCCCGGTAGCCCGCCGCGGCGAGGATCCTCCGCAGCACGTCCACCGCGGGGGCCACCTCGCTGAGCGGGACGCTCGCCATCAGCGTGCTGTTGCCGAAGTCCGGCGGGTACATGCGCAGCCGGCGCCGCGCGAACATCGCCCGGACCTTTCCGCCGGCATCCATGAAGCCGTCCAGCAGGTAGTGCGCCGAGCCGGGTCCCGGTATGAACTCCTGAACGATGACACGGTGGCCGTCGGCCTGGACCTTCGCCAGCTGCCGTCGCGCGTCATCCAGGTCGCGCACGCGGCAGCCCTTCACACCGTAGGCACGCATGAAGCTGGCGGAGTCCACTGGCTTCAGGAACAGGTGCGAGAAGGACGTCCCGGCAAACGCCTCCAGGTCCTGCGGCGCCGTGATGACGAGCGTGCGCGGATGCGGCACCCCGAGCTGCCCGAGCAGCGTGGCGAAGCGGTCCTTGCAGGTGAGCATGCTCACCGCATCGCCTGCGGGGGTGCTGCTCGGAAACCGCCCGGCCAGGGCAGCGGGGAGCTGGGCCATCGCGGCCAGCACCGCGTCGCTGCACGGAATCAGCACGGCGCGATCGAGCGTCGTGGACTCGAGGATGGCGGCGAGCGGCGCGGAGGCCAGTGTCTGATTCGTTCCGGGCAAGCGGCGCGCAAAGCGCGAGCGCGATTCGAGCGCCGGCGCCGCCGGCAGCAGGTAGGTGGGGATGCCGGCGCGGTTGAGCAGGCGCATCGCGCCCAGCGCGCCGAGTCCCGAGCCCAGCACCACCGCCGGCGTCATCGCCATGTCACGCCCGCGCGCATGTATGCATGCATCTCACGCTGCCCACCCAGGGGACCGACTGTAACAAATTGTCTTCGGTGCGTTCCGCAGTGCGCGGCCGCCGAACGGTGCGCCCGGGGGCGCGGGGCCTCAATAGCCGCGATCGATGTCCACCACGGCCAGCATGGGCTCCCCGGCGACATAACGCCGCAGGTTCTCGCGCAGCAGCAGGGCACGCTGACTGTCCGCCATGGGCGTGGCGGCCGAGATGTGCGGCGTGATGATGACGTTCGGCAGGTGCCACAAGGGACTGCTCGCCGGAAGCGGCTCCGGATCGACCACGTCGAGGCCGGCGCCGGCCAGCCTGCCGGCGGTCAGCGCGGCGATGAGGTCCGCCGTGATGACGCTGCGGCCCCGCCCGACGTTCAGGAAGTACGCCCCGGGCTTCATCGCGGCGAAGAATCCCGCATTGAAGAGACCCGCGGTCTGCGGCGTGAGCGGCGAGCAGTTGACCACGAAGTCGGCCGCCGGGGCGAGCTTGAGCAGCTCGTCGGGCAACCCGACGTAGCTGACGTAGTCCGGGCCGTTCCTGCCGCTGGCGCGCGTGGCGGTGATGCGCATGCCGAAGGCGTGCGCGCGCTTGGCCACCTCGGTGCCGATGCCGCCCAGCCCGACGATCAGCACCGTCTTGCCGGACAGATCGGCCAGGGCCGGGGCGTCATCGGCCCAGCGGCCCTGCTCCTGTTGCTTGAGGTAGTAGTCCAGGTGGCGGCTGAGCACCAGCATCATGCCCATGACGTGCTCGGCCATGCTGGGGCCGGCCGCGCTCTGCATGTTCGTCAGCAGCACGCCGCGCTCGCGCAGCTTCGGTTGCTGCACGCAACCCTCCACGCCTGCGCCCAGCCACTGGATCCACTGCAGGTGCGTGGCCCCGCTGAGCACCTCCGGTGTGCAGATCCCGATCGTCGCATCCGCCTTGGCCACCTGCGCCGCAGTGGCCGCGTCGCCGTCGACGAACGTCACCCCGGGCGCTGCGGCGCGCAGGGCATTCATCTGCTCGTGCAGGCGGGCGTTGACCAGGATCAGCTTCGGCGCGCGCCAGCCGGCCCGCTCGCGCACCGGTTGTGGGGCCGGACGCACCCCGAGTGACTCGGCGATGCCCGCGGCAGGGGCTGGGGCCTCCTCGCCCCGGACGATGGTCGCGAGCAACACGAGGGCACCGAGCGCACAGGCGGCGGCGGGCAACTTCATCACAACTCGCTCCGGTTGACTGGCAGGCTCGGGCGCGGACGTCGCCGAGTGTGCCAGACGTCCCGGTAGCTCGCTACGCCATCCCGCCGCTGACGCAGATCACCTGCGCGGTCACGTACGCCGCATCGTCCGAGCTCAGGAACGAGACCACGCCCGCCACTTCCTCGGGAAGGCCGGCCCTGTTCATCGGCACCAGCCTCTCGATGGCCGCGGCATCGAACAGTCCCGCACTCATCGGGGTCTCGATGATGCCCGGTGCGATGCTGTTGACGGTAATGCCGCGCGTCGCCACCTCCAGGGCCAGCGCCTTGGTGGCGGAGTTCAGGGCCCCCTTGGCGGCCGCGTAGTTGACCTGGCCGCGGTTGCCCATCAATGCGGCAACGGAGGACACGTTGACGATGCGGCCCCAGCGCGTGCGGATCATCGGCAGCAGCAGTGGCTGGGTCGCATTGAAGAAGCCGTGCACCGACACGTCGATCACCCGGTGCCATTGCGCGGCGCTCATTCCCGGCAGCACCGCATCGTCGTGCAGGCCTGCATTGTTCACCAGTATCTGGATGGGCCCCGCCTCCAGGGTCTGCTCCAGGGCATGCCGGGAGGCATCCGCATCGGTCACGTCGAAGAGGATCGCCTCGGCGCGGCCGCCGGCGGCGTGGATGGCGTCCACCACCTCGTGGGCCGCCGCGGCATTGCGGTGGCCGTGCACGTACACGTAGTGGCCGTCACGCGCGAGCCGCTTGCACAGGGCGGCGCCGATGCCGCCGCTCCCACCGGTGACCAGGGCGCGCTTGCCGCTAGCGCTCATGCAGCACTGAGCGACGGATCGATGACGATGCTGGCGCGGCCTTCAAGGATCGTGCGGTCGCCGCAGGTGACCCGGAACTGATACAGCACGGTGCGCGCATCGCCGGCCACGCGCTCGGCACAGGCCACCAGGTCTTCCTCCAGGTCATCGAGACGCCCCACGTGCATCGTGACGTTGCGCACGCTGGCAAGATAACCCACTTCCGCGCCGAGGCTGCCACGGACCTGATCCGGCATCGAGCTGGCGAGCGGGGCACTCGCGCCCACCAGCGCCCCGTGGACCGCCATCGCCTGGGCGGCGTACTCGATGCCGCACACCGCGCCCAGCCGGCCGTGCGCACGCAGCGGGTTCTCGGCGATCCGGTGGGTCGCGCTGCGGCAGCGGATCTGTCTGGCATCCCAGGTGAGCACCTCATCGAGCAGGCACATCCGGCCCTTGTGCGGGATGTGCTGTTCGATCCAGTGGCGGTCTAGGGGCACGCGCGAACCTTTACGCTCAGGGTCAGGGTGCCGAGGTAATCGAGCACCACGGTACCTGATTCCGCACGGGCGATCTGCGCCAGCATGGGCAGGCTGCGGGCCGCCGGGATCCGGGCGCGCAGTTCCTCCAGTCCGCCCGATGGCAGGGTGCTGGGAGGGGCCTCACCCACAGCGACTTCCAGCCGCGCGAGCGCGGTCGGGGTCGGCTGCAGGGTGAGCACCAGGGCGACGGCGAAGGCGTGCGGAATGGGCCGGACGGTACGCAGTGGCTCGGGGTAGGGGGCATCGTAGGCCACGAGCAGCACGGCCCGCTGCTCGGCGTGCAGCTGCGCGAGCGCCTCGAGGAGCCCGGCCGCGAAGCTCGCATCGTGGGCGCACAGGGCGTTCGATGCCGGGGTGGCGCCGGTGGCGATGCTCCAGTATCCGGACGGGGCGTTGTGCACGGAGTTGTGGAACCGGGTCGGCGAGAGCTGTCGCTCACCGGCCGCCAGTGCGGTGCAGATCTCGTGCAGGTTCTCGCCGTCGCCCCCGGATGAGGTGAACACGGCGGGCAGCGTGGCCGGATCGACACCGGCGTGGCTGCAGGCCTGCAGGCCCGCGGTCAGGGCGATCCGCACCGGCACACCGGTCCTGCGGCGCTCGGCGCTGGGCAGGCAGGTCAGGCTGGGGATCAGCGTCGTGTCCGCGTGCCAATCCGACGCGCCGCTCAGGATGGCGCGGCCACGATCCCAGTCGGGCAACCCCGGGCCGAGCAGACCCAGGCCTGCCACGCAGGCGCTCAGGCGGCGTTCCGGCTCAGTTGGCACGCGCCAGCACCAGGCTGCAGTTCGAGCCCCCGAAGCCGAAGGAGTTGCTCATGGCGTATTGAAGCTCCGCGTCCTGGTTCCCGAGCAGGTAGGTCACGGGCAACGCCGGGTCGACGTGCGTGGTGTTGACGCCGCCGGGCATGAACCCCTCGCGCAGCGCCAGTGCGCAGATCACCACCTCGAGGGCACCGGCCGCGCCCAGCGTGTGACCGGTCGCCCCCTTGGTCGAGCTTCCCGGCACGCGCGTGCCGAGGCAGGCAGCGACCGCGCGTGACTCGGCCTCGTCGTTGCTGGGAGTCCCCGTGCCATGGAAGTTGATGTAGCCGATCTGCTCGGGCGCGAGGCCGGCGCTGTGCAGCGCCCGCTCCATGGCATCGCGTGCGCCGCGCCCCTGCGGGTGCGGTGCGGACATGTGGTGTGCGTCGCTGCTTTCCCCGGTCCCCACCAGATGGATCGCGCCGGCCGCCGCATCGGCCGGTTCCAGGAGCGCGAATGCCGCGGCTTCCCCGATGGAGATCCCGTCGCGCGCAGCGTCGAAGGGACGCACCGGCCTTCTGGAGACGAGCTGCAGCGAGTTGAACCCGTGCAGGGTCGTGAGGCACAGCGAATCGACCCCGCCGACGACCGCCGCATCGATCAGCCCGGACTCGATGGCGCGCCGGGCGCTGGCGAATACCTTGGCACTGGAGGAACAGGCCGAGGAGATCACCGTGGCCGGGCCGGTCAGCTGCAGCGCGCGCGCCACGAAGGCCGCGATGGAAAAAGTGTTGTGGACGCCCGCGTAGTTGAAGCCTGCCGGCAGGGCGCCGGTGTCCGGATCGCGCGCCGCGAAGGCCTGCTCGGTCTCCCGCACCCCCGAGGTGCTGGTCCCCATGAAGACGCCGATCCGGGAGCTGCCGTACCGTGCAATGCGCGCGCGCACCTCGCCGCTGAAGCCGTCCTGGGCCAGCCCCAGGAAGGCGAGACGGTTGTTGCGGCAGTCGAATTCCGACAGCGCCGCAGGCAGGAGGCGATCATCCGCCGCCGCCACGCGGCCGACGCAGGTGTCCAGGCCGTAGGGCTGCGGCGGGCAGGGCGTCAGCCCGGTCCTCCCCGCCCGGAGCGTCGCCAGCATCGGCCCCGTTCCGTGGCCGATGCAGCTGGTCGCGGTGTAGGCACTCAGGACGAGCGGCCTCATCGCACCTCGGCCATGAGGAGGACGTTCGTAAAGGGCGTGCCCTCGCTCATCGGCATCGACGTCACCTTGAAACCCAGGCGCTCGAGCAGCGTGCACCACTGCGAGAGCGTGCGGCAGCTGAGCGGCTGCCAGTGCCGCCCGCGCAGGAGCATGACGATGTGGTCGACCCACTTGCTGAGCAGGAAGCCCCGGCCGCCCGCGGCATCCCCGATGCGCGTCAGCAGCAGGCCGTTGGGCGGCAGCGCCGCGTGCACGCGCCGGAGCACCTCTTCCTGCGCCGGGTAGTCGAGGTAGTGGAGCACGTCCATGATGACGACGGCGTCGACCGCGGGGTAGGCAACGTCGCAGATGTTGCCTTCCAGGAGGGTGACCTCGGCGTCGCAGTGGGCGAGCCCGATGCGTGCGCGCTCAACTTCCCTGGGATTGAGTTCGATGCCGGTGTAGGCGCGCAGCTGGGGAGGCGCCGGCCATTCCGGTGGCCACGCGCCCGGGCCTTTGCCTGCATAGCAGTCGTGCGCGGCCTGCAGCCAGGTGGCGAGCAACCCCTGGCCGCACCCCAGGTCGAGGATGCGCGTGCGCCCGGCGAGCAGCCCGAGCTGCAGCAGCGCACGGAAGGCGGGATCGCCGCCGAGCTTGCCGCGGGCAAAGTACCAGGCGAAGCGGCCGGCGCGGCGGTAGCGCGCGCTCGCCGTATCCAGCAACGCGGTCGCGGTGCTCGCGTTCATGCAGCGGCGGCAAACGCACTCTGCAGCGTGACCGCCTGCAGCGACCTTGCGGCCAGCCGCTGCAGCAGCGCCGGCAGCACCTCGAGTATCACCGCGGAGCCCCCGGCGGTGCGGGCCGCGTGGCCGTCGTGCAGGAGCACGATGTCGCCCGCACTCAGCCCGCGCGTGAGCCGGCCGAGCACCGTGGCGGGATCGTTGTTGACCGTATCGAAGCCGCGCCGTGTCCAGCTCACCAGCCGCAGGCGGGCCTTGACGAGCTCCCGCTCGAGCAGCGGGTTGCGCAGGCCCGCCGGTGCGCGGAAGAACTGCGCGACCTGGCCGGTGGTGCTGGCGATGATGTCCTGGGTGCGCAGGATCTCGCTCGCCATTCGCTTCGGACCCAGCAGCGAGAAAGTCATCGGGTGGTGGAAGGTGTGGTTCTCGATCCCGTGCCCCCGGGCAATGATCTCGCGCGCCAGCTGCGGGTACTGCTCGATGCGGGCGCCCACGCAGAAGAACGTCGCGTGGGCTTTGTGCACCTCCAACTGGGCGAGCACCTGCGGGGTGATCTGCGGATCCGGGCCGTCATCGATGGTGATGGCGATGCGGCCGGGCTCAGACGGGTCGGCCGGCGCGGGCAGCCGCGTCCAGTTAGGGCCCAGCAGCCGGCTGCGCGGCCACAGTCCCGCCGCCGTGAGGACCAGGTGGTCGGCCAGGACGCCACCGAGCACCCACGGCCACAGGTGCGGGCGGGCCAGCAGCACGCCGGCACCGACCGCGTGCACCGCGACCGAGGCCTTGATCAGTGCCGCAGGGCGCCAGCGGGGCGAGAGCGGACGGTCAGCCATGGACGTTGAACCGGACATCGAGAAAATTCTCCCAGAGTCGGTGCCAGGTAGGCCAGTCGTGACCGCCTGGGACGGTGTCGACGTCCGCTGACGGCAGCGCCTGCGCAAGCACCCGGTGGCGTTCTGCAAAACGGTCCTCACGGCCAAGCCCCAGGTGGATCGGCCACAGGGCGGGGCGTGTCTGGATGAAGCGCCAGATCTGCCGCTCATCATCCTCCTCCCCGAGCGGGGCCGGACTCCAGTCGGCGAGGGCCCCCTGCGAGACTTCGCGGGTGACGATGTGACTGCCCAGGTAGGGAGCGAGGAGGCACAGGCCGGTGAGCGCTTCAGGGTGAGACCGTGCGACGTTCAGGGCAACGTAGCCACCCAGGGAGATGCCGCCGAGCCAGACGTCGACCGATTCAGCGCGCGCCGCGGCCACCAGCTGCCACACCTGCGCGAGCGCGGACCGGTCCGTCAGGTGGCTCGCCTCGATGTCCGCGAACACCAGATCGACTGCGAGGCGGCGGGTGTGCACCGCCTCGGCAAAGCCGGCGCGCCTGAAGTCCTCGGCCTGCGCGAACGCCGGCGGCAGCATGACCACACGGACCGGGGCGGTCCTGTCCTCTTGTGCAGGTTCGAAGAGGATGCTCAAGCGGCCCGCCGCATGGCCGCAGGGGTTCCGCGCGAGAGCAGCGCCGAGAAGACCAGGGCCAGCAGCGCCCCCGGTGCGACGGTGGAACCCAGGTCCGCCAGTACGGGGACCCCTGAGGAGGCGAGCACGCCGAAGGCCAGGACGGTGGCGAGGTTGGCGACCACGAGCGAGGCGAGGGTCAGCGCGGTGGCGCTCGGCGCGTCCTTGCGGTCGAAGAACAGGGCGTAGTTGGAACCCACCGCGACGATGAGCAGCATGCCCACCACGTGCAGGATGCCGATCTGCTGGCCCATGCCCGCGAGGATCCCGGCGACCGTGATCACCGCCAGCACCAGGGGTGCCAGCACGCGCAGGACCCGCCCCGGCGAGCGCAGCGCCACCAGCAGCAGGAGCACGATGATCGCAAACCCGGCAACGGACAGCTGCATCGCCTGGCGCAGGTAGCCGGCGTAGAGCTGGTCCGCTTCGCCCTTGAGATCGAGCAGGGACGCGGCCTGCGGGCCTGCCGAGAGGGCGGTGCGGATGCGTTCCACGGCGCTGGCGGCCAGGTCGCCGGAGTCGGTGGCCGATATCGGCAGGAGGGCAGACCAGCCCGAACCGTCCTTCACCAGCAGCGCATCGCTCAGTGCGCCAAAGGAGGTGCCCTGAAGCTCCGCACGCCCCAGGGGGCCGCCGGTCCGCGCCGCTTCGGCGTCCTCGAGGAAGGGCTGGAGCACCTGGGCGTCCACGGGCAACCCCTGCACCGCCTGGGCCAGGTTTGCGGCCAGCAGCGCCGCGGCGGGGATCGAGCCGCGGCGGCTCTGCTGCACGGCAAGTCCCGGCAGGTAGCGCGCCGGGGACTCGAATCCCCCGATCACGCCGGCGTCCACCAACCCCGTAAGACCGGTTCCGACGGCTGCGGCGGCATCCAGCGCCCGCTCGCGCGAGGCGGCCGGTACGACCACCATGTAGCGCACGTCGGGGGCCCCCAGCTCGGCACGCAGGCGCTGGTCGAGCGCCTGGTCGGCGGCGGGTATGGGATTCAGCGCGGCCAGTTCGTGGCTGAATAGACTGCCGCGGTGCACGTACAGGCTGGTGGTGGCGAGCAGGACGATCGGCACCAGCAGCCAGCGCAGGCGGCGCAGGCGATCGATGACCCGGGCGAGCGTTTCGCCGGTCGGGCGCAGGTCGCGGATCGCGAGCTCCCCTGGCAGCCAGGCGGGCAGCACGTAGCGGGTGACCAGCGCTGCGCAGATGAGGCCGGCGATGGAATACAGGCCGAGCTGTGCAAGGCCCGGGAAGCTTGAAGGGACCAGAGCCGCGAATCCGGCGATGGAGGTCAGAACCCCCAGACGCAAGGTTGGCCACAGCGTGGTGCGCCAGTCGGATGATCGCTGAATGAAGAGGTAGATCGAGTAGTCGATGGATTCCCCGATGAGCGTCACGCCGAACCCCAGCGTGATGCCATGGATCGCGCCGAACCCCAGGGCGACCGCCACGATGCCGGCAAGCGCACCCGTTGCGACCGGAATTAGCCCCAGGACCAGCGCCGGCACCGACCGGTACACGCTGCCGAGCAGCAGAGCAATCAGCAGTGCACTGAGCAGGGACAGCTTCAACGCCTCGTGCCTGATCTGCTCGCGTGCTGTCACCGCGAACACCGGCGGCCCACTCATGAGCAGGTGCAGGGTGCTGCGCTCCGGCGGGGACAGTGGCAGGAGCGCCTGGGAAAAGGCGCTGCGCACCGCGCCGCAGGCACGCTGCAGCGCATCCGTATCAGATCCCGCGGCACGCGTCTGCAGCAGCAGGAGCGCACGCGTGCCATCCCGCGAACTCCACACGCCGGCCTCCACGTGCGGGGCGGACCGGCTGCCGGCATCCAGGATGTGCAGAAGCTCCCCGGTGGGGTCGCGCCGGAAGAGCGGCTTGAGCAGCGGTCCCTCCGGAGAGGCCAGTGCCTCGATGGAGGCGCCAATGGCCTCATGCAGTCCGCGGCTTGAAAAGTGCTCACCGGCCATGGCATCGCTCAGGACGTACCGGTGCTCGAACAGGAACCGGCGGTCGCGCTCGAGGGTGGCGGGCGAACCATTGCTGACCAGGGTGAACTCTCCCCCGGCGCGCAATGCGTCGCTCACGGCCGTCGACACCCGTGCCCGCGCCTGCGGGCTGCCCCCGTCGATGGCGGCGATGATCATCCGCGCCGCGGGACCCTCGCGCAGCTGCTCGACCAGCAGTCGCTGGGTGGCACTCGGTGCGCGTGGCAGGAACGCCGAGATATCGGTCACGTAACGGGCGCGGGCGGCGATGCTGGCCGCCAGCAGGCACCCGAGTGCCCACACCAGTGTGCCGGCCTTGCCGCCGCCCGTCATGGCGGCAGTTCGGGGCCGATGCTCAGCAGCGAGCGGTCCCCGTCGCGTTCGCGAATCTCGACGCTCGAGATGGCCGCGCGCTCACCCTCCATCCGGATCTCGCTGACCGAGCCGGCCAGCGCGGCCTGGCGCGGGGTGAGCAGCATGCGCCAGTGGGCCGCGTCGCCCTCGAAACGGACGGCAAAGTAGCGCTCCAGCGCGGCGGCATCGCCGGCGAGCGTGGCCCGGACGCTCTCGATGAAGGGCAGCACCTGGGGCGCATCGGCGAGTGCGATGGTGTACCGGTGGTGCCCGCGCTCGGCCTGCAGCACGCCGTGGTCCAGGATGAGGGTCTCGGGCTTCGGCTCCAGCGTGTGCTTCTCCAGCCTGTCCGGGGCGACATACACCAGTTCACCGGAGGAGCGCACCGGGGTCTTGAGCAGCGCGAGCTCGTGGGTCTCGGTAAATGCGACGTGCCCGCGCGTGCGAGCGGCGAACAGCGCCATGACCTCGGCGTAGGCCGGCGCCGCCGCGCCCGGGGTTTCCGCTGCGTACCCCTGGGAGGTCCCGCCCATCGGCGCGAGGACGAGGATCGCGAGGGCAATAGCGGCCTTCATCCGGCCGCCGCGGAACCGTGAGCCGGCGTGTCCTGCCAGAAATCGTAGAAATTGAACCAGTTGTACGGGTCCGAGCGGCAGTGCTGCTCGAGCATGCCGGCAAAGCGCTCGATGGCCTCGCGCACGGCCGTCTCGCGCTCGGCCCGCGAGACCTGCGAGAAGTCGGCGAGCTGCCTGAAGACGGCGTGATAACGGTTGCCGCCCCGGTACAGCGCGGCCATGAAGATCACCGGGCGCCCCAGGGCCGCGGCCAGGCGCATGGGGCCGGAGGGAAACAGGGTCGGAGTGCCGAGGAAGTTCACCAGCTGCGCGGGCGCTTCGCCGATCGTGCGATCCGCGAGCATACCGACAAACTTACCCTCATCGAGGCAGGCGTGGATCTTGAGCATGGAGTCCACCTTGCCGAGTGAGATGATCTCGGTGGGACCGGGCTTGTTGTCCCGGAATACCGTGGCCAGCCGACCCGCCTGGTGGTCGTACATGGCCATGGCCACGCGCAGCCCCGGGTTGCGGCGGCCGACGGTGCCCAGCATCTCGAAACTGCCCAGGTGCGCACCCAGGAGAAAGGCGCCCGCGCCACGGGCGTGTATGGCGCGCATGACCGCCTCGCCCTCGGTCGTGAGCGCGAACAGCTCGTCACGGCCATGCAGCAGGTACAGCCGGTCGAGGAGCGTGCTGGCGAATGCGTACAGGTGCCGGTAGGTGTCCCGCAGGCGCGGCTTGCGACCCAGGGTGCGCGCCAGGAAGGCGCGCGAGGCGCGTCGCGAGCGCGCATCGACCGCGACGAAGTAGGCGACCACGAGCGGCAGGCCCAGCCGGGCAATCCGGCGCCCCAGCCTTGTGGCGATGAAGACGCCCGCGGACAGCAGGTGCGGGCTGCCGCGCTCCGGTATGTCCACCCAGGCGGCCCCGCGCGCCCGCGGCTTCGGCTCGGCTGACCGGGCTTTGGCGGGCTGACCCTCCGCAGGCACGGGGGACAAGGTGCCGCTGGCGACCAGCGCGCCTTCGCTCACGATGCTGAAGCGTATGGAGCCATTGGCGAGCGGCTCGTGCTGCACCTGCAGCTGCTCGCCCGGATGCACCGGCTTCAGAAACTTGGCGGTGCCGATGCGCCAGTGGGTTCGTGACAGTCCGGCCTGGCCTTCGAGCGCCCGCAGGGTCTCGTCCAGGAGCACCACGCCCGGCAGGATCGGCATGCCCGGAAAGTGCCCGGAAAAGGCGGGGTGCCGTTCCGGGATTGTCAGCCTAGCGGCAACGCGCATGGCGCATCATCACGCCACGGAGGATTTCAGGTGCGCGGCAGCGAGCGCCATGAGCGCCTCCTGCGGGAGCTTCCCCGTGCTGTTGCGCGGCAACCGGGCAACGAAGACCAGCGGGCGAGGCAGGAAGACCGGGTCGATGCGCTCGCGCAGCAACTCCATCAGCGCCGCCGCATCCAGCCGTGGGGCGACCACGCACGCGGCCACCCGTGCCACCCCGGTGTGCGAACCGCGCCTCTCCTCGACATGGAAGAAGGCGCCATCGTGCACGCCGGGAATGGAGGCCAGCTGGTGGTTCAGGTAGGCCAGCGAGCTGCGCTTGCCGGCGATGTTGACCAGGTCCGCCTGCCGTCCCTGCAGGCGGAAGGACTCCGGCCCGGTCACCTCGATGACGTCGCACAGGCGGGTGGGCTGCTCGATGTGTCCGCCGTCCGCCCAGGTGTCGCCGTCGCGGTGGCCTAACCGGACGCCGGGCCACAGCTGCCATTCGAGGCCCTCGCTCAGGCGGCGCGTGGCGATCTGGCCCGTTTCGGTCGATCCGTACAGATCGATGAGGCGCGTCGCGAAGCGCTCTTCGATCTCGACCGCGAGCGGCTGAGGCAGCGGCGCGGTCGCGGACACCATCAGGTCCACTTCCGGCAGCGGCACACCGCTGCCGAGCAGGGCGCGCAGGTGTACCGGGGTGGAGACCAGGACCCGGGGTCGCGGTACCAGGTCCAGTGCCGCGGCAATGTCCGCCGGGTAAAAGGGTCGCTCCGCGCACAGGGCGTGGCCGGCGGCGAGGGGCATCAGCACGCTCGACTCCAGGCCGTACATGTGTTGCGGGGGGACCGTCGCCACGATGGCGGCAGCGGTCCCCTCGAGGCCCAGGCGTCGGGATTCCTCGCGCACGCAGGTCACGAGGGGACCGAAGCGCTTACGCCAGGGCTGCGGCGCGCCGGTGGAGCCGGAGGTGAACACGTACGCCAGCAGCTGCGTGGCGGGAACCTTCGGGACGCTGAAGTGTTTCGCCACCGGCCGCGCTGAAGTATCCGGGTAGTGCAGGTGCGGCAGCCCGATCGTACAGGCGGCCTGGTCGGTAAGGCATACCGCGTCCGGAAAAGAGGCGCGCAGCTGGCGGATGAGATCGCGCGTGTGCGTCGGCGGCAGCAGGCTGACCCTGCCGGTGGCGGCGCACGCGGCCAGCCCGACCGCGAAGCGATACCGGTCGTCGCAGGCGTTGAGGACGTGGCGTGAGTCGCCCAGCCGGTCGCCGAGCTCGGCCACGTCGGCGAGGAAGCGGGCCGCAGAGATGGCTGCCCCGCCGCGGTAGGCGAGGGTCGCCTCCGCACGGACATGCCCGATGAGGGGCAGCATCACCGGAGGACTACTTCGTCCGGTGCGCGGCGATGTAGCCGCACAAGTGCCGCAGCGAGGCGAAGATACTCTTGTTTTCCTGGCTGTCGGCCCGCAACTGGACGCCGTAGCGCTTGGAGACGACCAGCGCAATCTCGAGGATGTCGATGGAATCGAGCCCCAGGCCCTCGCCGTACAGCGGCCCGTCGGCATCGATCTCTGCCGCCGCGATGTCCAGGTTCAGGGCGGCCACGATGAGCGCGGCAACTTCGGCGGTCAGCTCGGCGCCGCCGGTCGGAGCCGGGGCCTGGCGCAGTGGAGAAACGTTATCAGACATTCAGTCGCAATCCTCGCAAGCGGTGCACAACATTATACAAGGCCCACGTCAGGCCGAACCCAGCCCGGGTGTGCATGCCCGGCGACAGCAGCGAGGTATCGGCGAGCGCGTTCGCGTGCCGCTATTGTTCTTCGGTATCAAGAGCTTACTATGTGTTCCTCCCACACGAGATCCGGTGGCTCCGGACTGGGTCTTGCAGCCGCCGGTGCCGGCCAGCGCCCGGCGTAGGCTCACGCGATAAGATAGGCGTGCGGAAGACTACACAGCTCCATGGAGTGAATCAGATGTCGGTGAGGTCCACGATCACGTCGCAATTCCAACAGGTTGCCGTCGAGCAGGACAGGGCACTTTCGCCCCTGTCGGATGAGCTCAAGCTCGTACAGTCGGGGCTCGATTCACTCAGCTTCGCCATCATCGTCGCCCGTCTCGAGGACTCCCTCGGGGTCGACCCGTTCAATGCCGCGGAAGCCGTCGACTTCCCCGTCACCTTCGGCGACTTCGTAAGGCTGTACGAAAACTTTGTTAAATGAGGGGCAGTCGCTCTGGGATTTCCTCGCGGCCGGGGGTCCTCCTGTCGGGCGCCTGAGGGGCGCGCGACACGAGTTCGTTCTCGGCGACCTGGCCGGCGGCTCCTGCCTGGGTCGCGACCTGGAGCAACTGCGGGGTCGCAGCGTGCTGGTCGCTGCCCACGACCAGTTGAGTGCGGCGCTGGCGCTGATTGAACTCGATGGCGTGGCACAGCGCATGGTGCTGTGCACCCCGGACCTCGCCGACGAGCATTTCCCCGCACTGATCCGCACTGCCGGTGCGGATGCGTGCGTCGTCGACGGCGGGACCTCGGCGGCCGCCACCGTGGGAATGAAAACCATCGTCACGGCGTCCCCGCGACTGCAGCCGCAGGCCGCGGCCCGGCGCAGCAGCGGGAGTACCGAGTGGGTGCTGCTCACCTCCGGAACCACCGGGGCGCCTAAGCTGGTGCTGCATACCCTGGCAAGCCTCATGAGCGCACTCGCCGGGGCTGCGCGGCCGCCCCAGCCCCTGGTGTGGAGCACCTTCTACGATATCCGCCGCTATGGAGGCCTGCAGATCTTCCTGCGCGGGCTGCATGCCGGCTCCCTGGTGCTGTCCGAGGCCAAGGAGCCGGTGGAGGATTTCCTCAAGCGCGTCGCCGTCGCGGACGTCACCCACATCTCGGGCACGCCCTCCCACTGGCGCAAGGCACTGATGAGCGGCGCCGCCGGGAGGATCGCGCCACGCTACGTGCGACTGTCCGGCGAACTTGCCGACCAGGCCATTCTCGACAGCCTGAAGGCAACCTTTCCGCAGGCGACCGTGGCGCACGCGTTTGCGTCCACGGAAGCGGGCGTGGCCTTCGAGGTGCGGGACGGCCGGGCCGGCTTCCCTGAAGAATGGCTGGGAGCCAGGGGCGGGCGCGTCGAGCTGCGCGTCACCCATGAAACCCTGCAGATCCGGTCCCCGGGTGCTGCGCAGCGCTACCTTGGCGACGAAGCGGAACCCCTCCGGCAGCCCGACGGATTCGTGGACACCGGGGACCGGATCGAGCTTCGCGAGGGACGCTGCTATTTCGCCGGCCGACGAGGCGGAGTCATCAACGTGGGAGGGCAGAAGGTGTACCCGGAGGAGGTCGAGGCAGTGATCAATACGCATCCCCGGGTGCGCATGTCGCTGGTGAAGGCGCGCCGCAATGCGATCACCGGCGCCATCGTTACCGCGGATGTCGTGCTCACGGGTGAATCCGCAGACCCCGGGCAACCGAGCGTGCCCGTGCTCACCCGCGAGCTGACGGAGCTGTGCAAGGCATCGTTGGCCGCTCACAAAGTGCCGGCCATGATCCGTGTCGTGCCCTCGATCGAAGTCTCGCCCGCCGGCAAGCTGGTCCGGCCCCGTGCGTAACGTCATCGTCACCGGCGCCAGCCGCGGCCTCGGACTGGGCATCGCCACCGCGCTCAGCGGCGCGGGTTACCAGGTGATTGCAATAGCGCGCTCTTCAACTCCCGGGCTGGAGGAAGCGATCGGGTCCGCTAGCCGGTCAGGCAAGGGTGCGCTGCACTTCCGCGCGTTCGACCTGCTCGATACCCGCCGGCTGCCGGAGCTGGTGAGCGGCCTGCGCAAGCAGTTCGGCGCCCCGTACGCGCTGGTCAACAACGCAGGTCTGGGCACCTCGGGCATGCTGGCCATGATGCGCGAGGATCAGGTCGACAGCCTCGTTCGTCTGAATATCGTCTCTCCCATCCTGCTCACGAAGGCGGTCGTGCGGGCGATGATGAGCGAGAAGGCGGGGCGCATCGTCAACATGTCCTCGATCGTGGCCTCCACCGGCTACCATGGGCTCTCCGTGTACTCGGCGACCAAGGCCGCACTCCTTGGGTTTACGCGATCGTTGGCGCGCGAGGTCGGCCCGCTGGGCATCACGGTGAATGCGGTCGCCCCGGGCTTCGTGGACACGGAGATGACCGCGGAGATGGAAAGCGGCCAGCGTGAGCAGGTCAAGCGCCGCAGTGCGCTCAGGCGCATGGCGGAAGTCACCGACGTGGCCGCTGCCGTCGAGTACCTGCTGAGCGATGGGGCGCGCAACGTCACCGGCACCACCCTCACGGTGGATGCCGGCAACACCGCCTGAAGGTGCG
>JAFEFN010000012.1 GCA_018240525.1 Pseudomonadota bacterium | reverse complement strand
GGTCAAGACTTACAGTGGCGCGCAGGCTGTGAGGAGCTCCCGCCCGTGTTGCTTCGCGCAACGCGGACACGTCCGACTTCGTGAGCCCCGCGACGGCCGCGATACGAGCGTCCGTCGTTACCCTGTTCTGGCCCATGAGTCGCTCTTCGAGCGACTGGATATAAGTGCGACGCACGGCACCGGCGATCTCGCTAGCGGAGATTCCATACTCAAAAGCGACGCGGGTAAGCGGACGCACCAATGCTGCGAACACGTTCAGAACCGCTTCTTTTTCGCGGGCGGATTTGTTCATCGTCAGAACGCTATTGTTGTGACATAACTCTAGGGACTTCAGTGACTTATGTCAATTAACGATGTATGGCCGCGGGGTCGTTGAACACCCGTACAATGGCAAAACATCAGTCAAAGCAAGGGGTTGTGTGCGCCTGATCCAGATGCGACGGGCTGCAAAAAGGGGCCGAACGGCCCCCGGGGCGTTAGAAGAAGTGTGAAGGGCGTCCTTGCCCGGGTCGGAACGCTACGTGCGCTCGCCAGGGTCGAAGAGCCGCCGGTGCTCCAGAATCGCGTAACGATCGGTCATTCCGGCGATGTAATCCGCCACCGCGCGCGCCTTCCCGGCGACGCCGCCGGCCTTCTCCGCCGCAAGTGCACGATCGCGGTGCTCCGTCGGCATCAGGCTGACATCCTTGAAGAAGGCCTCGAACAGCTGCTGCAGCACCCGGCGTGCCTTGGAGGTCATCCGCAGCACCTTGTAGTGCCGGTACACGTGCTCGCGCAGAAACAGCTTTAGCTCCAGATGCTCCTCGGAGCAGGCCTCGCTCAGCACGGCCAGAGGCTTGGCGTGGGCGCGCACTTCGTCGATCGAGCGCGGCTTGAGCCCATCGAGCTGCTGCTGGGTCGTGTGGATAAAGTCGACGACGATGTAGTTGATCATGCGCCGGATGGTCTCGTGCACCGTGCGCCGTTCCCCGACGTCCGGATACTGCCGGATTACCTCGTCGTGCTGGCGACGGAACATGCGCACCTGCCTCAGTGCCGGCAGGTCGATCAGCTGCGCGCGGATGCCGTCGTCCACGTCATGGTTGTTGTAGGCGATCTCGTCGGCGAGGTTTGCGATCTGGGCCTCGAGTCCCGGCTGGTGGCGATTCAGGAAGCGCTCGCCGAGCTCGCCGAGCTCGCGCGCGTTGCGCACCGAGGCGTGCTTGAGGATCCCCTCGCGGCACTCGAAGGTGAGGTTGAGCCCGCGGAACTGGGCGTAATGCTCCTCCAGTTCGTCGACGACCCGCAGTGACTGCATGTTGTGCTCGAAGCCACCATAGTCGCGCATGCACTCGTTCAGGGCGTCCTGGCCGGCATGGCCGAAGGGCGTGTGGCCCAGGTCATGGGCCAGCGAGATCGCCTCGGTCAGGGCCTCGTTCAGGTGCAGGGCCAGCGCGACCGAGCGGGCAATCTGCGCCACCTCGATCGAGTGGGTGACCCGCGTGCGGTACAGATCGCCCTCGTGGTTCACGAACACCTGCGTCTTGTAGACCAGGCGGCGGAAGGCGTTGGAATGGATGATGCGATCGCGGTCGCGCTGGTATTCGCCGCGGAACTCGGGCCTGCTTTCCGGGAAGCGCCGGCCGCGCGACTGCTCGTCGTGGGCTGCATAGGGGGCCAGCACCGCGCCGGCGGGAGCGGCGCTCACGGCGCACCCGCCCCGCAGTGCTGCGCCAGCGTGCGCATGAGCGCCTCGGGCGCGTAGTCCGCGGTGACGAAGGCCGCGCCGAGGCGGCGCAGCAATACCAGGCGCAGGCGCCCGCCCAGAACCTTCTTGTCGATGCGCATATGGCTGAGCATGTCCTGCGGCGTCACGCCGGGCACCTGCGTGGGCAGCCCGGCGAGCTCCACCAGGCGCCGCACGCGCTCCGCATCGCTCGCCTCGAGCAGGCGGCACTCGCAGGACATGGTCGCCGCCATGGCCAGGCCCGCACCGACCGCCTCCCCGTGCAGCCACTCTCTGTAGCCGGTGGCCGCTTCGACCGCATGGCCGAAGGTGTGTCCGAGGTTCAGCAGCGCGCGCTCGCCCTGCTCGCGCTCGTCGCGGCCGACGACATCGGCCTTGATCTGGCAGGAGCGCAGTATCACGTGCGCAAGCGCGGCCGGATCGCGGCCCAGCAGCGCGCCCAGGTGCTGCTCCAGCCATGCCATCAACGGCGCATCGCAGATGAGCGCGTACTTGATGACCTCGGCGAGTCCGGCCCGCAGCTCGCGCGCCGGCAGGCTCTGCAGGGTGGCGGTGTCGGCCACCACCAGCTGCGGCTGGTGGAACGCACCGATCAGATTCTTGCCGCCGACGTGGTTGACGCCGGTCTTGCCGCCCACCGCCGAGTCGACCTGCGCCAGGAGGGTGGTCGGCACCTGCACGAAATCCACCCCGCGCTGGTAGCAGGCGGCGGCAAAGCCGGCGAGGTCGCCGACCACGCCGCCCCCCAGGGCCAGCACCGCGCAGTCGCGCGCGAAGCGGTTAGCGACCAGCACATCGAGCACCCGTGCCATGTTGCCCAGTGTCTTGTGGGCCTCACCGTCGGGCAGGATCACCTCGACCACGCGGCGCGGCGCGAGGCTGCTGCGCAGCTGCGCCATGTACAGCGGTGCCACGGTGCTGTTGCTGACCGCGAGCACGTTCCGGGCGGCGAGTTGGTCGAAGCTGCCGGCGCGGCCGAGCAGGCCGGCGCCGATGAGGATCGGGTAGGAACGACTGCCGAGGTCGACGTTCAGGGTGTGCACTGGCAAGGAGGCGCTGCCCGAAAAAAACGGGCGTTGGCCGCAGTATACGTGAGGCAGCCGGCTCCACGGCCGCCGCCGGCGCCTCAGGGACCCATTTCCGCAAGCTCGCGCAGGATCTGCTCGGCCACCACCTGCACGCGGCGGCCGTCGGTCGAGACGGTGATATCGGCGATCCCGGCGTACAGCGGCGCGCGCGCCTGCAACAGCTGCGTCAGCCGCTCGGTCGGGTCGCCCTGGTTGAGCAGCGGCCGGTGCCGCCCGTGGCTCACGCGGTGCACCTGCTGGACCACCGAGGTCTGCAGGTACACCACCCGCCCCCGCGCAGCCAGCAATTGCCGGTTCTGCGGCAGCAGCACGGCGCCACCGCCGGTGGCGAGCACGATGCCTTGCAGCGCCGTGAGGGTCGCGATGGCTTCGCGCTCGCGCTCGCGGAAGCCCGCCTCGCCCTCCTTGTCGAATATGAAGGGGATGTCGACGCCGGTGCGCCGCTCGATCTCCACGTCGCTGTCGTAGAAAGGCAGGTTCAGCCCGCGCGCCACCTGGCGGCCCACGGCGGTCTTGCCGGAGCCCATGGGGCCAATCAGGAAAACGTTCGGGTTGCTGCGCATGCGCCGGACAGGATACCTAATCCGCATCCCGTCCCCGCAAACGACGCGGCCGCCCGGGAGGGCGGCCGCGCAGTGCTGGATCCAGCGGATCCGGCGGACTTCAGTTGACGGCGGTCGTGATGCCTTCGCGCACGATCTTCGGGGTGATGAAGATCATGAGCTCGTCCTTGTTGTCCTTGTGCGAGGTCTGCTTGAACAGGTGGCCGAGGATCGGGATGTCGCCCAGGTACGGCACCTTGTTGTCGTCCTCGCGCTGCGTGGTCTCGAGGATGCCGCCCAGCACGATCGTCTGGCCATCGTTCACCAGCACCTGCGTGTTGATCTCGCGGGTGTTGATCGAGGGCACGTTGACGCCGCCGGAGGCCACGATCACCTGCCCGACGCTGTCATCCTTCACGTCGAGGTCCATGATGATGCGGTTGTCGGGGGTGATCTGCGGCTTGACCTTCAGCTGCAGCACGGCCTGCTTGAACTGAATGGTGGTCGCGCCGCTGGAGGCCGACTGCTGGTAGGGGATCTCGACGCCCTGCTCGATGATCGCCTCCTTCTGGTTCGCGGTGATGACCCGCGGCGAGGAGATGATGTTCGCCTGCGTCTCGGCCTGCGCCGCCGACAGCTCCAGGTCCACGATGAAGTTGCTGCCCAGGATGCCCAGAGCGATGCTGCCGGCCGGGTTCGAGACCGGCAGGTTCACGTTGTAGCGGTTGGCGGCGGCCGGGATGCCGTAGGTCGGCAGCGGCACGGGCGTCGTGCCCGCGTTGATCGCGTTGTTGATCGCGTTCTGGCCGTTGATGAACGTGGTCGTCTGGGTGTCGTTGCCCGCGGCCGTGCCGGTGGTGCTCACCAGGCCGTTGTTGCCGCTGGTGGTCCAGCCGGTGAAGCCGAAGCGGGCGCCGAGGTCACGCTCGAAGTCGTTGGTGACGATCACCACGCGCGCCTCGATCAGCACCTGGCGGATCGGGATGTCCAGGGTGGCGACCAGGCGGCGCACGTCGGCGAGCCGCTCGGCCGTATCCTGCATCAGCAGCGTGTTGGTGCGGTCATCGACCGCCACGTTGCCGCGCGGGGACAGCAGGTTGTTATGCTCGCCCTTGATGAGCGCGGCAAGGTCCGCCGCCTTGGCGTAGTTGACCTGCAGGTACTCCGAGCGCAGCGGCGCCAGCTCCTGCACGTCCTTCTTCGCGGCCAGCTCGGCCTTCTCGCGCGCGGCCAGCTCGGCCTGCGGGGCGACGATGATGACGTTGTCCTGGCGGCGCTTGTCGAGGCCCTTGGTGCGCAGCACGATGTCCAGGGCCTGGTCCCACGGCACGTTCTGCAGGCGCAGGGTGACGTTGCCGGTGACCGAGTCGCTGACCACGATGTTCTGGCCGCTGGCGTCGGCCAGCAGCTGCAGCACCGCGCGCGTCTCGATGTCCTGGAAGTTCAGCGTCAGGCGCTCACCGGTGTAGACCGGCTTGTCCTCGGGGGCGTTCGCAAGCTTGCGGTGCGGGGCGACCTCGATGACGTACTGGTCATCGGACTGGTAGGCGAGCTGCTCGAAGTCGCCCTTGGCGGTGATGGCGATGCGCGCGCCGTTGCCGACCTTGGTCACGTCGAAGCTGTGCACCGGGGTGCCGTAGTCGGTGGCGTCGTAGCGGCGCGTCAGGTTGCCCGGCACGCCAGCGTCGCTGAAGTCGGCGACGATCTGGTCGCCCACCTGGTGCAGGTTGATGCGGATGTGCGGGTCGGAGAGCTTGACGATCACGCGCCCGGCGCCGTCGGCGCTGCGGCGGAAGTCGATCGAGCGGATCTCGCGCGAGCCGCCGCTGGCAGCGCCGCCCGCGGAGGCCGGGGCGGCGGCGGCCGTGGCGGCACCGGCGGCGGCGCCGGCCGCGCCGAGCATCAGCACGACGTTGTTGCCCTCGACGCGGGTGTCGTAGGGCACCAGCTTGTCGAGGTTCAGCACCAGGCGGGTGCGGTCCTTGGTCTCGGCGGCCAGGATCGTGTCCAGTCCCGAGGCGTGCACGTCGATGCGCCGCGAGGGCAGCGCCAGCGTCGTGTTCGGCAGGTCCACCGAGATGCGCGCAGGGTTGTCGATCGTGAAGGCCAGCGGCTGCGGGGCGGGGCCCGACAGGCGCATGGTCAGCTGCAGCTGCTGTCCGGGCAGCGGCTGCACGTCGATCGCTTGCAGCGCGGGTTGATCCGCGGCAAGTGCAGGTGCTCCCGGGAGCATGCCAATGACCCCCGCGAGCACGAGCCAGGCGGCGGTGCCGAGGAGGCGGTTCATGAAGCGATGGCGTTGCATTCTTGAGAACTCCCTGCTGGACCTTACTCGTTCAGGGCGAGCGCGGCGGGGCGTTCCATATACCCGCCGAGACTGTCCGGAACGATTTCGATGACGCTGATTTTCGAGGGGCTGATGTCGGTGATCTTGCCCTCGGCCTGGCCGATGTGGTTGCCGGGGCTGACACGGTGCACCAGCCCGTCCTTGGTCTGGACCAACCCGTAGATCGACCCGCCCAGGCGCAGCGTGCCGACCATCTTCAAGGTGTCGAGCGAGTACTGCTCGAGGAATTCCCGGTTGCGCTTCTGGTCCGGGCGCACGCCGGCGAGCCCCGCGCCCGAGCCCGGGCTGCTGGGCAGGAACGGCGACCGCAGGTCGGTGGCCCCGTACACGTAGGTCTCGTACGGCTTGATCTCCGGCAGCGGGTCGACGCGACCGCCCGGTTCCTTCTTCGTGTCCTCCACGAAGCGGGCGAGCTCGTCGTCGGCGCTCGAACAGCCCGTGATGGCCAGGTAGCCGGCGCAGGCCAGCGCCATGGCGCTGATGCGGAGGCCGTTGCGGTGTGGGTGCTTGTGCATGGGTGCGTACCGGTTCGTGCCGTCGGAGTTCAATTCGCCGCGGGAGCCGGCGGACGGTGGGCGGTGTCGGCCTTCTTCTCCGCCTCGCCTGCAGCGATCTCGTCCTCGTCCAGGTAGCGGTAGGTCTTGGCGGTCAGTTCCAGGGACAGCTGGTCGTAGGCGTCCTTGTTGTCCGGCTTGATCTCGATGTCGTGCAGCGTGACGATGCGGGGCAGCGCCGCCAGGCCGCTCACGAACTCACCGAACTGGTGGTAGCTGCCGGTCAGTCGGATCTTGATCGGCAGTTCGGCGTAAAAGTCCTTGCGCTGCTCGGGCTGCGGCTGGAACAGCTTCTCTTCCAGGCCGGCGCCGAGGCCGGTCTGCGAGATGTCCACCAGCAGGCTCGGCACCTCGGTGCGACCCGGCAGCTGGCGCAGCAGGGCACCGAAGGAGCGCTCGATGTCCTTCAGCTGCTGCTTGTAGAGGTCCAGGTTTACGGCCTTGGCGTGCTTGCTCTTGAACTCCGCCCGGAGCTGCTGCTCCTCGGCGGCATACTGCTGCAGCTGCGGCCGCTGCTCGTTCCACACGAACACGTAGATGAGCACGACCGCGAGGACGACGAACGCCAGGGCGACCGCGGCGGCACGCACCGGCAGCGGCCAGCGACCCGGGTCGCGGTAGTCAAGCGAGCGCAGTTCGTCTAACACGTTCATTGCGGCGCTCCCGTACCGCCGGCACTCGCCTTGCGGATCTTGCCCTTGGCACGCGCGGTGCCTGCGCCCTCATCCGCACCGGCCGTCGAGACCTGGTAAGCGGTGAGGGTGAAGCTCGAGCCGGGGCCCGAGCCCTTGGTGGTCTGCACGACCTCGAGTTCAGGGTTGCGCAGCCACTGCGAGCCGTCGATGTTGCGCATGAAGGAGGAGACGCGCGTGCTGGACTGCGCCACGCCCTCGAACTTCAGCTTCTTGTCGTTCTGCTTGATGGAGGTCAGGTACACGCCCTCGGGCAGCGTGCGCACGATCTCGTCGAACACGTGCACGATCTCCGGGCGCGAGCGCTGCAGCTTCTCGATGATCTCCATGCGCGCGATGTACTTCTGCTTGGCAGTCTCGAGGTTGTTGATCTCCTCGTTCTGCTTGTCGAGCGTCTTGATCTCGGTGCGCAGACGGTCGTTGCGGTGCTGCTGCGCCTCGATCATCGAGCCGTACAGCAGGTAGGCGGCAAAGGCGGTGACGCAGGCGGCGACGCCCGCCACACCGAGCGCCACCAGGAACGCCAGCTTGCGCTCCTTGCGTTGGCCCTCGCGCCAGGGAAGTAGGTTTATGCGTGGCATATCAGTCGAAACTCCGCAGTGCGAGTCCGCATGCTGTCAGCAGCGCCGTGGCGTCGCGTTGCACGGCCTGCGCCTTGGCGCGCGAGGACAGCTTCATCTGGCCGAGCGGGTCACCCTTCTCGGCCGAGATGCCCACGCGGCTGGAGATCACCTCCGCGACGCCGGGGATGTTGGCGCAGCCGCCGCACACCAGGATCTTCTCGGGCTGCTCGCGCCCCGAGCCGGAGGCCAGGTAGAACTGCAGCGAGCGGCTCACCTGCTGGGTCATGTCGTCGATGAACGGGTCGAGCACCTCGGACTGGTAGTTGCCCGGCAGGCCGCCTTCTTTCTTGGCGCGGCCGGCTTCTTCCATGGCGAGCCCATAGGTGCGCATGATCTCCTCGGTGAGCTGCTGCCCGCCGAAGGCGAAGTCGCGCGTGTACACGACCTTGAGGTTGCGCAGCACGCTGAAGGTGGTGCTGCTCGCACCGAAGTCCACGTTGGCGATCGTGCGATCGATGCCGCCGTCGGGCATCTGGTGCGTCATCAGCTTGCAGGCGTTCTCGAGGGCGAAGGCCTCGACGTCGACGATCTTCGCGGTGAGCCCGGCGGCCTTGACCGCGGCCTGGCGCTGCTCGACGTTCTCGGTGCGGGTGGCCACCAGCAGCACGTCGTTGGTCTCGGGGTCCTTCTCACTCGGGCCGAGGACCTCGAAGTCGTAGGAGACCTCGTCCATCGGGAAGGGGATGTACTGGTCGGCCTGCATTTCCACCTGGGCCTCCAGGTCGCTGCTGCGCAGCGCGCGCGGCATCTGGATGACCTTGGTGATGGCGGCATCGCCGGAGATGGCCACCGCCACCTCGTTGCTCTTGGCGCCGGCGCGCTTGACCGCGCGGCGGATCGCCTCGCCGACCGCTTCCGCATCCACGATCGCCTTCTCGTTGATCGCGTTCTGGGGGGTGGGCTCGGCGGCATAGGCCTCGACCCGGTATTGACCGCCGGCCATCGCAAGCTCGATAAGCTTCACGGAGGACGTCGTTATGTCAAGTCCCAGGAGAGGGCGGTACTTACGCTGCAACAGCAACATTCTATTTCCTTTTCAGGTCTTTACGCCTGAAATTGACCGCCCTGTATCAATTCGGGGAACACTATATATCAGCGCAAAGTTAAATTGAACGTGAGGGCATTCACGGATCGGCACGGTACCCGAGGTCCGGTGGCGCAGACTGCCGACAGCGTCACGGGCGGCGCTTGCGGTGTCGCGATGCGAGCAATGCGTTGTCCTGCTCAAGCGTCTTCGGGGACGTCGAGTTCTCGCGGTGGTGCGAGCGCAGGCACGAATGAGGTGGTTGTACGGTGGCGGCGCTGAACGAGCGCGCGTGATGCGCCGCGCTGCGTTAACGTTCCATCCGGCAACCCCGCTGTCATAGGTACTTGCGTCCCGTAGACCGGAGGCTTTGCGTCCCCACCTTTCGGTGAGTTTGCCCTTGAACCGCGGCTACTATGCATAGCGACAATAGCCAGCGCAAGGCAGGAGAGTCGGTTTCTGTGAAATGGAATTACATTCGGATCTTTGGTGCGCTGGCGGCAGGTGTGATCCTGTTCACACTTCTGGGGGCCTACGCACTCGCCTGCAGCTACGTGTACCTGCTGCCCTCGCTCCCCTCGATCGAATCGATGCGCAACGTGGAGCTGCAGGTGCCCCTGCGCGTGTACACGCGCAGCGGCGCCCTCATCGCGCAGATCGGCGAGCAACGCCGCATCCCGGTCACTTACGAGCAGATTCCCGATCTGGTCAAGCACGCCTTCCTCGCCGCCGAGGATGAGCGCTTCTTCGAGCACGGCGGCATCGATTACTTCGGCGTGGTGCGCGCCGCGATCGTGGACATCGTCTCGGGGGACAAGACGCAGGGCGCGAGCACCATCACCATGCAGGCCGCCCGCAACATGTTCCTCAGCCTGGACAAGACCGCGCGCCGCAAGCTGCAGGAGACCTTCGTCACCTACCGCATGGAGCACGAGTTCACCAAGCAGGAGATCTTCGGGCTCTACCTGAACGTCATCTTCTTCGGCCAGCGCAGCTACGGCGTCGCCGCCGCCGCCGAGGCCTTCTTCGGCAAGACGCTGGACAAGCTCGACGTCGCCGAGGCGGCCACGATCGCCGGCGTGCCCAAGGCGCCCTCGCGCTACAACCCGATCGTCGACCCGCAGCTGGCGACCTCGCGCCGCGCCTACGTGCTGCGGCGCATGCGCGAGCTGAACTTCATCGACGCGGCGACCGCCGAGGCCGCCAACAAGGAGCCGATGATGGCGCGCGCGCACGCGCCGCTGTACGACGTCGAGGCCCCCTACGTCGCCGAGATGGCGCGCCTGGAGCTGCGCCAGCGCTTCGGCCCCTCGGCCGAGAGCGCCGGCTACAAGGTCTACACCACCATCGACGGCCGGCTGCAGGGTGATGCCAACCGCGCGGTGCGCGTCGGCCTGATCGAGTACGACCGCCGCCACGGCTGGCGCGGCCCGGCCGGGCACGTCGAGCTCCCCGCCCACGGCGAGCCGAACTATGAGGAGCTGGTGGACGAGTATTCCGCGATCGGCAACCTCTCGCCGGCGATCGTCGAGTCGGTGTCCGAGCGCTCCGCCAAGGCCTACGTGCGCGCGCTCGGCGCGGTGCAGATCGACTGGGACGGGCTGTCCTGGGCACGGCGCGAACTCAAGAACGAGTCCGTAGGGCCTGCGCCCAAGGATGCCTCACAGGTGCTCTCACGCGGCGACGTGGTCTACGTGGTCGCCGACAACGCCGGTCACGCACAGCTGGCCCAGCTGCCCGAGGCGCAGGGCGCGCTCGTGGCGCTCGACCCGAACGATGGCAGCGTCGTCGCCCTGGTCGGCGGCTTCGACTACTTCACCAACAAGTACAACCGCGTCACCCAGGCGCGCCGCCTGCCCGGCTCCGGGTTCAAGCCCTTCCTGTACTCGGCCGCACTCGAGCACGGCTTCACCCCGGCGAGCGTCATCCTCGATGCGCCGATCGTGCTCGAGGGCAACGGCAGCGAGGATTCCTGGCGCCCGGAGAACTCCACGCGCGAGTTCGGCGGCCCGACGCGGCTGCGGGAGGCGCTGGTGCGCTCGCGCAACCTGGTGTCCATCCGCATCCTGAAGGAGGTCGGCATCCAGACGGCGATCGACTACATCAGCCGCTTCGGCTTCGATCCCAAGGGCTTTCCGCACGATCTCACGCTGGCCCTGGGAACGATGGAGGTGACGCCACTCGACCTGGCCTCCGGCTACGCGGTGTTCGCCAACGGCGGCTACCGGGTCACCCCGTACTTCATCGAGCGCATCGAGGATGCCTCGGGCCAGGTGGTCTGGAAGGCGGCCCCGCGGCGCGCCTGCCCGCAGTGCGATCCGGCGCTGACGCCGGGGGCGGCGGCCCCCGAGGCGGGCGCCACGCCGGTCTCGGATGACAGCACGCACGGCCAGCCGGCCCCGCTGCCGGAGGCGCAGGTCGCCCCGCGCATCATCTCCCCGCAGAACGCCTACATCATGGACGACATGATGGCGGACGTGATCAAGCGCGGCACGGGCCGGCGGGCCCTGGCACTGAACCGCACCGACATCGCCGGCAAGACCGGGACCACCAACGAGGCCAAGGACACCTGGTTCAACGGCTTCACGCCCAACCTCGTGGCCACGGTGTGGGTCGGCTTCGACCAGGAACGTCCGCTGGGCGAGGCCGAGGAAGGGGCGCGCACCGCGCTGCCGATCTGGATGGCGTTCATGCGCGAGGCGCTCAAGGGAGTCGCCGAGCAGCACCGCACGATGCCGGACGGCATCGTGACCTTGCGCATCGGGCCGGACAGCGGCACCCTCGAGGGAGCCGACGGTGCGAGCGGAATCACCGAGATGTTCATCGCCGATCACCTGCCCAGCGGCCAGGACGCGACCTCCGGCGTGCCGGGCCAGCAGGGGCAAGCGAGCGGAGAGCCGATCTTCTAGCCATGCGCGCCAAGCGACACCAGAGCCGCAGCGACAACCTGCGCGCAGCGCTGGCGCAGGAGGCCGCGCGCATCATGGCCGAGCACGGCATCCGCGACTTCCTCGTCGCCAAGCGCAAGGCCGCCGAGCGGCTCGGCCTCTCCGAGATGAGCGCCATCCTGCCCAAGAACAGCGAGATCGAGGAGGCGCTTGCCGGCTACCAGCGCCTCTTCGGCGGCGCCTCACACCTGCTGGCGCTGGAGGCGCAGCGGCGCGCCGCACTGGCGGCGATGCGCTACCTGAAGGAGTTCGAGCCGCGCCTGGTCGGCGCGGTGCTCTCGGGCACGGCCACCGAGCATTCCGACGTGCAGCTGCACCTGTTCGCCGAGCGCGCCGAGTCGGTGACGCTGAAGCTCATCGACGAAGGCATCCCGCACGAGGTCACGGAGAAGCGCATCAAGCTGACCGCCGAGCGCGTGCGGCCCTTCCCGGGGCTGCGCTTCGAGGTGGACGACCAGCCGATCGAGGCGGTGGTGTTTCCCCAGGACGGCATCCGCCAGGCACCGGTCAGCCCCGTGGACGGCCGGCCGATGCGCCGGGCGAACACGCTCGAGGTCGAGGCACTGCTCGAGCAGACCTAGGACCGCGAAGCAGTTCAATGTTCGTGCGGCACCGCGGCCCTCACCCCCGGGTGGCCCCTACAATTCCTTCATGCATCGAGCGTTTCGCACCATGGGCACAGCCCGGGCCAGCTCCCTCGTGAGCGCGCCGCTGCGCGGGCACGTGGCTGCACGTTGCGGTGCCTCGGGCCACGGCCGTGACCGCGATGGCGACTCCTGCGGCCACCGGTCCGCGGTCACCGCCTGCGCGGGGCTCGGCACGGCGCTGTGGGTGTTCCAGCCGTGAGTGCCGCGGCCGCACCCCGCAGCTGCCTGCGCACGGTGCTGCTGTTCGGCGCGAGCGGCTTCCTGGCCGGCTTCATCGGCCCGATGGTGCTCACCCCGGATTCCAACATCGGGCCGCTCGTCGGCGTGCTCTTCACCGGTCCGGCGGGCGTGCTGATCGGGCTCGCCGCCTGCCTGCTTTCCCGCGCGGCCCCGAGGCTGTTCAGCACCGGCGCGCTGCGCGCCCTGGCCGCACTGCTGGTCCTGGCCACGCTGTATGCCTGCCTTCCCGAACCGCGGCTGGTCGGCAGCGTGCTCGATGCCGAGATCGCCGACTGCCGCGCCCCGCCGCTCCTGTACCCGGCGGCCTTGCAGAACTGGGAGGCGGCGCTCGCCCGCACGCCGCAG
Organism: Pseudomonadota bacterium; assembly: GCA_018240525.1. Lineage (GTDB taxonomy): Bacteria > Pseudomonadota > Gammaproteobacteria > Steroidobacterales > Steroidobacteraceae > 13-2-20CM-66-19. The sequence goes on along the minus strand of JAFEFN010000012.1, from coordinate 89,709 downwards.
GCGCGCCCGCTCGCGGACTGGCGCCAGCAGGCGCAGCGCAACGTCGAGTCGTTCGATGCGCTCGCGGTGACCCTGCACGTGCTCAGGAGCCGCGCCGTCTTCGAACGGCGCAGGCCCTGGGACCGCGGCGAGCGCTTTGCCCGGCCGTGGTCGGAGGAGCCCCCCGGCGAGCATGCCTACTTCGTGCGCGCGGGTGGGGCTACCTGCGCCCAGTGGCAATCCCGCGAGCGCGCGCTGTACTGGCCGGTGCGCGATGAAACCGATGAGCCCATCGGCCCGGCCGCCGTCTGGCCGCCGGTGGATGCGGCCGGCTTCCTCGGCCTGCAGGAGCTGGGTGAGGTGCCGGCGCGGATCGGGGCGCTGCTGCGGTAGCAGCAGCGGGCGCTCAGCGGCGCTGCTTGACCTCGACGTAGTCGCGCTTGGTCGGGCCGGTGTACAGCTGGCGCGGCCGGCCGATGCGCATGGTGGGGTCGGAGATCATCTCCTGCCAGTGCGCCACCCAGCCGACCGTGCGGGCGATGGCGAACATCACCGTGAACATCGAACGCGGGATGCCGATCGCGCTGTAGATGACGCCGGAGTAGAAGTCGACGTTCGGGTACAGCTTGCGGGCGATGAAGTAGTCGTCCTTGAGCGCGATCTCCTCCAGGCGCTGGGCGAGCTCCAGCAGCGGGTTGTCGCTGCGCCCGAGCTGCGCGAGCACCTTGTGGCACATCTCGCGGATGATGGTCGCGCGCGGATCGAAGTTCTTGTAGACGCGGTGGCCGAAGCCCATGAGGCGAAAGTGGCTGCTCTTGTCCTTGGCCATCGCCAGGTACTTCGGGATGTTCTCGACGGTGCCGATCTGCTCGAGCATCGAGAGCACCGCCTCGTTGGCGCCCCCGTGCGCCGGGCCCCACAGCGCCGAGACGCCCGCGGAGATGGCGGCATAGGGGTTGGCGCCGGTCGAGCCGGCCAGGCGCACGGTCGAGGTGCTGGCGTTCTGCTCGTGGTCGGCGTGCAGCACGAACAGCAGGTCGAGGGCCTTGGCGGCGATCGGATCGACCTGGTATTCCTCGCACGGCACGGCGAAGAGCATGTTGAGCACGTTCTCCGCGTAGCCGAGCTTGTTCAGCGGGTAGATGAACGGCTGGCCGAGCGAGTGCTTGTGGGCGGCCGCGGCAATGGTCGGGATCTTGGCGATGATGCGATGGGCGAAGATCTCGCGATGGCGCGGGTTATAGATGTCCATCGTGTCGTGGTAGAAGGCGGCCATCGAGGCCACCACGCCGGACACCATCGCCATCGGGTGCGCGTTGTGGTTGAAGGCGTTGAAGAAGCGCAGCAGCGACTCGTTGATCATCGTGTGATAACGGATGTTGCCGCTGAACTCGTCCAGCTGCTTCTGCGTGGGCAGCTCGCCGTTCAGGAGAAGGTAGGAGACCTCCATGAAGGAGCTCTTCTGCGCCAGCTGCTCGATCGGGTAGCCGCGATACAGCAGCACCCCCGCGTCGCCGTCGATGTAGGTGATGCGGCTCTCGGTCGCCGCGGTGGCTCCGAACCCCGGGTCGTAGGTGAAGACGCCGAGGTCCTTGTACACGCCGGCGATGTCCAGCGCCCCGGGTCCGAGGGTGCCGTTGCGCAACGGCACCTGCGCGCTGCCGCCGCTGCCGTTGGTGAGCTCAAATGCTTTCTTCTCGGTCATTTCCGAAGCCGCTTTGCGAGTGGGCGAGGCGAAAAGCGCCACGCTGTGCGCGTGACGCCGGAGCAAACGAGGGTTACATGGTCCGTGCCCCGAATCAAGGCGCAACCTACCCGCCGGTAAGACGCGCCGGCGGCGAATTTGTTCACTCGGTGGCGGGGTCCGTTGAGTGCGCTGCGAGTATCAGGTGGCAGCGGCGGACGAGGGGAAGCAGGAGCGGGGCGAGAGCGGCGCCGCGGCCCTCAGGCCGCGGCGCCCGGCAGTTACTTGGCGGCAGCGCTCGCGTACTTCTTGCGGAACTTGTCCACGCGGCCCGCGGTGTCGACGATCTTCTGCTTGCCGGTGTAGAAGGGGTGGCAGTTCGAGCACACCTCGACCTGCAGGTCGTTGCCCAGGGTCGAGCTCGTCGTGAACGTGTTGCCACACGTGCAGCTGACGGTGATCTCTTTGTACTCGGGGTGGATGGCGGCTTTCATAGCGGGCTCGCAGGTTCGTTAAGGACTTACCGCACAATGGGGCGGCGGGACCTCAAGTTAAAGGGCGCGGGAGTTTAGCGGCAGCGCCGCCCGCCCTCAAGCCCCGTCCCGCGGCAGCCTCGGCGTGACCTGTTCCTTATCCACAGAAGCTGTGGACAACTCTGTGGATGGGCCCTGCCGCGAGGGCTCGTTTTCGGCCCCACATTGCATTTTTGTTACCTTGGTCAAAAAATGAACAGCCATTTTTGGCTTGTTTCATCAGTGAGTTACGTGTCTCTTGTGGAGCGACTTGGTCGCTTTGAGTCGTAATGCACTCATTCTGCGTCCGGGCTGCCCGGGGCTGTGAATAAAGGCTACGCGCGGCCGCCCGGCCGCGCCTCCGCCGCGATTGACAACGCGGATTCGCCGGCCAAATCGGCCTTTTCCGACAGGAAAAGGAGGAGGGTTTCGTTCAGAAACCGCAACCCAAGTGGGGTAGGCAGGACGGCCTCGCCCTGCTCAAGGACAAGCCCGCGCTCGGTGGCCCGCTGCATCGCGGCTGCGAGGGTGCTCCAGGGCAGGCCGGTGCGTTCGCAGAACAGTCCGCGACGGAAGCCGGCGGTGAGTCGCAGTGCGTTCAGCATGAACTCGAAGGGCAGTTCGTCCGCAGGCACCGCGCGCCGCGCCAGGGCCTCGTCCGCGGCGGCAAGGTACCGGCGCGGCTCGCGCAATTGGGTGGTGCGCACGATGACACCGCGGCGCGCATCGCTGAGCTTGCCGTGGGCGCCGGCACCTACGCCCAGGTAGTCGCCGAAGCTCCAGTAGTTCAGGTTGTGCAGGCACTGGCGCCCCGGGCGCGCATAGGCGGACACCTCGTACTGCACGAAGCCGGCACGCGCGAGACGCTCGGCGCAGCCGGCGAGCATGGCTGCAGCCAGGTCCTCATCGGGCAGCGGCGGCGGCCGTGCGGCAAACAGCGTGCCCGGTTCCATGGTGAGCTGGTAGTGCGAGAGGTGCGCGGGAGAGAGCGCGAGCGCCTCCTCGATGTCCCGCAGGGCGGCGGCCAGGTCCTGGCCGGGCAAGGCATACATCAGGTCGAGGTTGAAGTTCCCGATGCCGGCGGCGTGCAGCTCCTGCGCGGCGATGCGCGTCTCCGCCGGGGAGTGGATGCGCCCGAGCGCCTTCAGGGTCGTCTCATCGAAGCTCTGCGCGCCCAGCGACACCCGGGTGACGCCCGCCGCGCGGTACTCGGCGAACGCGCCGCGTTCGATGGTGCCCGGATTGGCCTCGAGGGTCACCTCGGCATCGGCGGCGAGCGCCAGGTGGCGGCGCGCGGACCCGAGCACCGCACCGATGGCCTCCGGGGAAAACAGGCTCGGTGTCCCGCCGCCGAAGAAGACGGTCTGCACCGTGCGGCCGGCAACCGCCGGCGCCTGGGCGGCGAGGTCCTGCTCCAGGCGCGCAAGGTAGGCCTCCTGCGCCAGCGGGCCGGCGAGGGTGTAGGAGTTGAAGTCGCAGTACGGGCACTTGCGCACGCACCATGGGAAGTGCACGTACAGGGACAGGGGCGGCGCGACCAGCCTTTCCATCGCGCTCAGCGCAGCTGCCCGAGGAAGCTGACGATCCAGGCATTCACTTCCGCGGGGCGCTCCATCTGCATCATGTGGCCGGCCTCGGCCAGCATCGCCACGCCGCGCACGTCCTCGTACTGCGCCCGCAGCTGGCCGAGCGGGTCCTCGCCGTGCCAGGCCTCGAGGTCGCAATCGCGCTCGCTGCCGATGAAGAAAAACGGCACGGTGTTCTTACGACCCTCGAAACGGCGGCGCTGTGCCCAGCGCAGGTCCATGGCGCGGTACCAGTTGAGCCCGCCGGTGAAGCCGGTGCGTGCGTACTCGCTGACGAAGAACTCCATCTCCAGCTCCCCGAGCCAGCGCCAGGGCAGCGGCGGCGGTACGGGCAGGGCATCCAGGTAACTCGTGCCCGGCGGGTGCTTCCACACGTCGAGGTAGTGATAGTCGCCACTCAGGGCATAGAACACGCCGGTGAGGAACTCGCGCGGGTGGGCATTGAGAGCCTCGTCCGCCGGTCCGTAGGGCTCGAAATAGTGGATGTGCACGAAGTGCTTCCGCGCCCATTGCGCCGCCTCCACCAGCGGTGGCAGCTGCGGGTTGTGGGGCGTCGCCGGATTCTCCAGCCCGATCATGGCGCGCACGCGGCGGGGCTCGCGGAAGGCGAGGTCGTAGATGGCGAACATCCCGAAGTCGAGTCCGACGAACACCGCCGACTCCTCCTTCAGGTGATCGAGCAGTCCGGTCAGGTCGCCCACGGTGTGCTCGACGTCGTACGCCTCCACCTCGCGCGGCGCATCGGTCTGGCCCATGCCGCGCATGTCGGGGGCGACCACGCGAAAACCGGCCGCCGCGATCGCCGGGATCTGGTGCCGCCAGGAAAACCACAGGTGCGGGAAGCCGTGGCACAGCACCACGAGCGGCCCGGTGCCCTGCTCGACGTAATGCACGCGCAGCCCGTTGATGTGCGCGTAGCGGTGTGCCCATTCAGCCAATGCCCGTCCCTCAATTCCCCGGGGCGGGGAAGTGTCCGCCCCCGCAGGCCAAGCGTCCATGCCCCGGCTGCCTTATTCTGGAGCCCCCCGGGACTACCGGACCAGGAGCGTCTCTCTATGACCCGACTGTACGTGCGTGGGTTCTCGCTGTCCCTGGATGGCTTCGGCGCCGGCCCCGCCCAGGACCTCGAGAATCCCCTCGGCCGCGGCGGCAAGGCGGTGCACCAGTGGGTCTTCGAGACGCGCTTCTTCCGCCGCATGACCGGGCAGGAGGGCGGGCGCTCGGGCGTGGACGATGATTTCGTCGCGCGCGGCTTCGAGAACATCGGCGCGTGGATCCTCGGCCGCAACATGTTCGGGCCGGTGCGCGGGGCGTGGCCGGACGAGAGCTGGCGCGGCTGGTGGGGCGAGGAACCGCCTTACCACAGCGACGTGTACGTGCTCACGCACCATGCCCGTGCACCGCTGAAGATGGCCGGCGGCACCACCTTCTACTTCGTGACTGAAGGCATCCGCGCGGCCCTGGAACGCGCCACGCAGTCCGCGCGCGGCCGGGACGTACGCCTGGGCGGCGGCGTGGCCACCGTGCGCGAGTACCTGCGCGCCGGACTCATCGACGAAATGCACCTGGCGGTCGCCCCGGTGCTGCTCGGCAGCGGGGAGCACTTCTTCAACGGCATCGACCTTCCGGCCCTGAACTACGAGTGTGTCGACCGCGTTGCCGGCGAGGGGTCGGCCCACTTCATCGTACGCAGGCGATAGCGTCACCCGCTTGCCCGTCCCCGCGGCGGGCGCAAGTTCTGGGCGTTGTCCAGAACATAACTCCCGAGTCGACGCCCTGGCAGCGGCATCCGCGTGTGGCGCGCCCGGGGGGCGCGGCAGGCGCCTCGGTGCGCTTGCCGAGTACCCGAATGCCCCCGAATGGACTCCAAGCTAACAGGAGCACTCAGCAGCCCGGCCCCCCGGGACAGGAACCGCGACACCCATGGGTTTGAAGACGATCGACGCGCGCCTCCCCACCGGCGACCTAACACTGCGATACTATCGACCCCATGTCGCAATCGACCGGGTTCTTTTGAGTCCTCCGGTCGGAACGCGGCACCACGGCCGGCCGCACCGTGCGATGCGGCCGTGTGTACAGAAGAACATCCACATCGGGTATCCAGCGGAAGCCGCGGTCAGTCAGTTGGCCCGGCCGGAGGCCTCGCAAGCATGAAGACCGAAGGAATTGTGCCGCCGGTGCGCTCGGCAATCGTCGCGCTGGGCCTGCTGGCAGCCCTGCTCGGCGGTTGTGCCACCACCACACCGAAGCAGCAGCAGGTGGCCGCCCCGGCCTCGACTGCGCAACTTGCCGAAGCACAGCGTCAGGCGAATGCGGTCGTGGTCAAGACACTGAAGCGAAAGGTCGCCATCGGTCGTTTTTCCAACGAAACACGCTATGGCAAGAGCTTCCAGGTCGACGCCAGCAACGACCCGCTGGGCAAGCAGGCTTCCGACATGCTGGCGACGCGCCTCGTGGCCTCGCAGAAGTTCCTGGTATTCGAGCGGCCGGATCTCGACAAGGTGAAGGCCGAGCAGTCGATCTCCCAGGAATCCGGGCTGGTCGGGGTCGATGCCCTGATCATGGGCTCGGTCACCGAATTCGGGCGCAGCACCACGGGAAAGTCCGGGTTCCTCAGTGACACCAAGATACAGACGGCCCATGCCAAGGTTGAGATCCGCCTGGTGGACGTGCGCAGCGGACACGTCTTCTTCACCGCGACCGGCAGCGGGGATGCCACGACCGAGTCGGGCGACATCGCCGGCTTCGGCAGTAAGGCGGACTACGACGCGACGCTCAACGACCGCGCTATCGCTGCAGCGATTTCGGACGTGCAGAACACGCTCATGTCCAAGTTGCAGGAGCGCCCGTGGCGCACCGACGTGCTCAAGATCGACGGTCACCAGCTGTACATGTCGGGGGGTTCGCGCCAGGGCCTGAAGGTTGGCGACACCCTGGCGATCCTGCACCAGGGCGAGCAGGTCAAGAGCGGGCAGTCCGGGTTCGGCATCACCCTGCCCCCGGCCACCGTCGGCAAGGTCCGGGTGGTCAGCTTCTTTGGTGACAATGAAACCAACGAAGGCTCGGTCGCCGAAATCCTCTCCGGCGATCTCAGCGGGGCGCAGACCTCCGCGCTCTACATCAGCGAAAGCAAGGAGTAGCTGCCATGCGAGCAATGGCGATTGTGGCGATGCTGGCGCTCCTGTGCGGCTGCGCCTTGCCCGAGACACGCGTGAGCACCGGCGAGGCAGCGCCCGGGCTTATCGTCGCGGGCGCACCGGCCGGAGCGGTGCTGTACGTCGACGGACTGCCGATGGGGGCAGCCGCGCAGTATGACGGCAAGCCGAAGGTGCTCGCGGTCCTCGAAGGAGCGCACCAGGTCGAGGTGCGCCAGGGCGAGACGGTCGTGTATAGCGAGAAGGCCTACGTCGGCAACGGCGAGACGCACACCGTGCGCGTTGCCGCCGGGACCGCGCAGTGAGCACGCGCCGGATCCTCGCCCTGGCCCTGCTGGGCAGCGTGCTGGCCGGCTGCGTGACCGCGCCGCCGCAGAAGTACGACTGGGGGAAATACGATCCCTCCCTGTACGGCTACTACAAGGATCCCACCAAGCTCGGCGAGCTGAACGCCTCGCTGGCCGCCATCGTCAAGGCGGGCGAAGCCAATCGCGCCGTGATGCCCCCGGGCATCTACGCGGAATACGGCTACCTGCAACTGCAGCAGGGCAACAATGCCGGGGCGATCGAACTCTTCAAGCAGGAAAAGGCGCTCTGGCCCGAGGCAACGGTCTTCATGGACCGCATGATCAAGGTGGCGTCAGTTCCGACCAACGCGGCAACCAAGGGCAACTCGCCATGACCTGCGCCGCCCGGGTAATGCTCACCGGACTCGCGCTGGCACTGGCCGGCTGCGTGACCACCGTCCCGCCTGCACACTCGGACTTCACTCAACTGCGCACCGAGGCTCCGCACTCGATCCTGGTCGTTCCGGCGATCAACAGCAGCATGGCCGTGAATGCGCCGGACTACTACCTCGCCACCATCACCATACCGCTGGCGGAGCGGGGCTACTACGTATTCCCGGTGAACATGGTCAAGTCCGTGCTGGCCGATGACGGCCTGAGTGATGCCAACCTCGTGCACGCCGCCGACCCGCACCGTCTCGGCGAGATGTTCGGCGCCGACGCAGTCCTGTACGTCTCGATCGACCACTGGGATGCGAAGTACGTCGTACTGTCGACCACCGTGACGGTCGAGCTGCACTACAGCCTGAAGAGCACGCACACCGGGCTCGAGCTGTGGAAGAACCACCAGACCTTCACCTACAGCCCGCAGTCCAGCAGTAGCGGAGGGCTGGCTGGCCTGATTGCCGACGCAGTTGCGGCCGCCGTCACCAAGGCGGCGCCGAATTACATGCCGCTGGCGAATCAGGCCAACAACATGGCCATCAACACCAAGGGCACCGGCCTGCCCGCGGGGCCCTACCTGCCAACCTACGGCAAGGATGCCGCGGACTTCTAGGCCAACAACCCGCGCGAACGACTACTTACCGGCAGGGCGCCCGCCCGGGTGCGGGCAGGCGGTGCGCTCGGCGTTTGGCAGGAGCCTGCATATCACTCCGCGTTCTGCACCTGCTCGCGCATCTGCTCGATAAGCACTTTCATGTCGACGGCGGCGCGCGTGGTCTCCAGGTCCTGCGACTTGGAAGACAGCGTGTTCGCTTCGCGGTTGAGTTCCTGCATGAGGAAGTCCAGGCGCCTTCCCGCCGGCTCGCCGCCGCGGATGACCCGGCGCACTTCCTCGATGTGACCGCTGAGCCGCTCGAGCTCCTCGTCCACGTCGAGGCGCTGCAGGATGACGGCCAGCTCCTGCTCCATGCGCTCCGGGTCGACGCTCGCGGCCAGCTCGGCGACGCGTTCGTTGAGCCTGGCGCGCACGCGCGCCTGCACCTCGGGCAGGCGCGCGCGCACTGCGGCGACCAGCGCCTCGAGCCCGGCGCAGCGCTGCTCGAGCACCTCGCGCAGGCGCTCTCCCTCGCGCGCGCGCGCCGCGCTGAGTTCCTCGAGGGTGGCAGCGAACAGGGCGTGGGCAGCGCTCAGCAGCTCCTCTCCGCCGGCAGCCTCCTCGCGCAGCACGCCCGGCCAGCGCAGCACGTCCAGCGCGCTCGGCGCCCCGCTGTTCGGCAGCGAGCGCGCCACCACCCGCACGGCCGCCAGCACCCGCTCCATTGCCGGCGCATCGACCTCGAGCGTGCCGCCGCCGCCCGGCGCGCGTCGGTAGCTCACGGTGCAGTCGACCTTGCCGCGCCGCAGCTGCTTGGCGAGCCGCGCGCGGAATTCACCCTCGGCGGCGCGCAGCTCGTCGGGCAGCCGGAAGCCGGCCTCGAGGAAGCGGTGGTTGACGCTGCGCAGCTCGCACACCAGCGTGCCCCAGGCCCCCGTGGTCTCGCCGCGCGGAAAGCCGCTCATGCTCGCGATCATGCTGGAGGTGTCCGTCTGGATATGTGATGCATCAGAAATGCCGGTGCGCCGTGCGCCGCCGCTGCACAGGGGCGCTGCGCAGGTGATATAAAGCGCTCCTCAGTCTAACAGAGCGTGGCAGTTCCCTTGCGGGTAGAGACGACGGAAATCAGCCTGGTTGGCGGCCGCGAGGAGAACCAGGACCGCATCGCCGCGGCGGTCGCCGAGCATTGCGCCCTCCTGGTGGCGGTCGATGGCATGGGCGGCCACGCCAACGGCGCGCGCGCCGCCGAGGTGACCCTGCGGGCGATCACCGAAGCGTTCTGGCACACCCCGCAGCCATTGTTCGATCCGCTGGGCTTCCTGCACATGACGATCGGCCGCGCCCACGAGGAAGTCGTGAAGCTCGGCGCCCACCTGCCCATCGAGCAGCGCCCGCGCGCCACCTGCGCGGTGTGCCTGGTGCAGCAGCACGCGAGCTGGTGGGCGCATGTCGGCGACAGCCGCCTCTACCACCTGCGCCACGGCGCGCTCGTGGCGCGCAGCCGCGACCACAGTCACGTCGAGCTGCTGCTGCGCGAGGGCGTGATCAGCGCCGAGCAGGCGCACAACCACCCCATGCGCAACTTCGTGGAGTGCTGCCTCGGCGGCGACCCGATCCTGCCGGAGATGAGCATCACGCGGCGCCGCGCGCTCGAACCCAACGACGTGCTGCTGGCGTGCACCGACGGCCTGTGGGGTTCGCTCAAGGACGAGGAGATCGTCGCCGCGCTCGGCAGCCCCGGACCGCTGCGCGAGAAGCTCGCCAAGCTCGGCGAACAGGCCGTCAAGCGCGGCGGCAGCGCCGGCGACAACACCTCGGCGGCGGCCCTGCGCTGGCTGGGCGACTAGGCGCTTCCCCCATGGCAAGACCTTCCGGGCGCGCCGCCGACGAGCTGCGGCAAGTGAGTTTCACGGCGCGCCACACCAAGCACGCCGAGGGCTCGGTGCTCGTGCAGTTCGGTGACACCCAGGTGCTGTGCACCGCCAGCGTCGAGGAGACCGTGCCGCCGTTCCTGCGCGGCAAGGGCCAGGGCTGGATCACCGCCGAGTACGGCATGCTGCCGCGCGCCACGCACACCCGCTCACCGCGCGAGGCCGCGCGCGGTAAGCAGACCGGTCGCACGCAGGAGATCCAGCGCCTGATCGGCCGCTCGCTGCGCGCGGTGGCGGACCTGAAGGCGCTCGGGGAGCGCACCATCACCGTGGACTGCGACGTGCTGCAGGCCGACGGCGGCACGCGCACCGCCGCGATCACCGGCGGCTACGTCGCCCTGGCGCTGGCGTGCGAGCACCTGCAGAAGAGGCGCCTGCTCAGCGCCAGCCCGCTGCACGGCCAGGTGGCGGCGGTCTCGGTCGGCATCTGCGGCGGGGTGCCGGTGCTGGACCTGGACTATGCGGAAGACTCGCAGGCCGAGACCGACATGAACGTCGTCATGAACAACGGCGGCGGCTTCATCGAGGTGCAGGGCACCGCCGAGGGCCACGCCTTCCGCCGCCACGAGCTCGACGCGCTCCTCAACCTCGCGGCCGAAGGCATCGGCACGCTGTTTGCGCTGCAGGCCCAGGCGCTCAAGGCGCCGTGAAGCGCGTCGTCCTGGCGAGCGGCAACGCCGGCAAGCTGCGCGAGCTCGCCGCGCTGCTCACACCCCTCGGACTGGAGCTGCTCACGCAGGGCGCACTGGGCATCCCTTTGCCGGAGGAAACCGGCAGCACCTTCCGCGAGAATGCGCTCCTCAAGGCGCGGCATGCGGCGCAGGCGGCCGGGCTGCCGGCGCTCGCCGATGACTCCGGACTGGAGGTGGACGCGCTGGGCGGCGCACCCGGGGTGCGGTCGGCGCGCTATGCCGGCCCCGGCGCGACGGATGCACAGAACCTCGAGCTGCTGCTGCGGGAGCTGGCCGCCCGGCCGGGCGCGGCGCGCGGCGCCCGCTACCAGTGCGTGATCGTCTTCCTGCGCGCCGCGGACGACCCGGCGCCGCTGGTCGCCCACGGCACCTGGGAGGGCAGCATCGCCCTGCACGGCCGCGGCAGCGGCGGCTTCGGCTACGACCCGGTGTTCGTGCCGGCCGGCGCGACCTGCACCGCCGCCGAGATGGCGGCGGTGGACAAGAACCGGGTCAGCCACCGCGGCCAGGCGCTCGCCGCCCTCATCGCGATGCTCTCGGCGCCGGGCTATATTGCCGCCCCATGAAGCCCGGCCGGTTGTTCGTCATCGCCGCCCCGTCCGGCGCCGGCAAGACCTCCCTGGTCCGGGCGCTGCTCGAGCAGGAGCCGGGGCTGCACCTGTCGGTGTCGCACACGACGCGCAACCGGCGCCCGACCGAAGTCGACGGGCGCGAGTACCACTTCACCACCGTGGAGGACTTCCGCCGGCTCATCGAGCGGGGTGCATTCCTCGAGCACGCGCAGGTGTTCGACAACCTCTACGGCACCTCGCGGCTGTTCGTGCAGCAGCGCCTCGACGCCGGACAGGACGTGGTGCTCGAGATCGACTGGCAGGGCGCGCAGCAGGTGCGGCGCGCGCTGCCGCAGTGCGTGACCATCTTCATCCTGCCGCCCTCGCGGGCGGCGCTGGCCGAGCGGCTCGCCACGCGCGCCACGGACTCCCCGCAGGTGATCGAGCGGCGCCTGCGCGATGCGGGCGCCGACATGGCGCACTACGCCGAGTTCGACTACGTCGTCGTCAACGACGACTTCGCGCACGCGGTCGCCGACCTGCGCCGCATCATCGCCGGCGATGCGGCCGATCTCGCCAGCGACCGGCCGCAGCTGGCGGCGCTGCTCGCGGAACTCCTCGCGCCCGCCTAGGCTTGCCGCATGCCGCGTGAAGATGCACTGATCGCCACGCTCGCCGTGAGCCTGGCACTGGCCTTCGTCTTCGGCCTGTTCGCCGCGCGGCTGCGCATGCCGCCGCTGGTGGGCTACCTGCTGGCCGGCATCGCCCTGAGCCCGTACACGCCCGGCTGGGTCGCGGACGTGCACCTGGCGCCGCAGCTGGCCGAGATCGGCGTCATGCTGCTGATGTTCGGGGTCGGCACGCACTTCTCGCTGCGCGACCTGGTGGCCGTCCGCTCGATCGCCATACCCGGCGCGGTGGCGCAGATCGCGGTGGCGACCGCGCTCGGGGCGGCCGCGGCGCACCTGTGGGGGTGGCCGTTCGGTGGCGGGCTGCTGTTCGGCCTGGCGCTGTCGGTGGCGAGCACCGTGGTGCTGCTGCGCGCACTCGAGGAGCGCGGCGCGCTGCACACCGACGACGGGCGCATCGCCGTGGGCTGGCTCCTGGTGGAGGACCTGGTCACGGTGCTGGCGCTGGTGCTGCTGCCGGCCCTGGCCGGCGTCCTCGGCGGCGAGACGCTGCCGGATCTCGCCGCACCGGGCGGCAGCCTGTGGGCCATGCTCGGCATCACCCTCGGCAAGGTGGCGCTGTTCATCGCGCTCATGCTCATCGTCGGTGCCCGCGTGTTCCCGTGGATTCTGCAGGGCGTGGTGCGCACGCAGTCGCGCGAGCTGTTCACCCTGGCGGCGATCGCGCTGGCGCTCGGGGTCGCCTACGGCTGCGCGCACCTGTTCGACGTCTCGGTGGCACTCGGTGCCTTCTTCGCCGGCATGGTCATCAGCGGCTCGGACCACAGCCACAAGGCCAGCGCCTACCTGCAGCCGCTGCAGGACGTCTTCGCCGCCCTGTTCTTCGTGGCGGTCGGCATGCTGTTCGAGCCTGCGGTGCTCTGGACCCACCCGCTGCAGGTGCTCACCGTCGTGGCCATCATCGTGGTGGGCAAGTCGCTGGCGGCACTGGCCATCGTGCGCCTGCTGGGCCGCCCCCTGGGCACCGCGCTCGGGGTCTCGGCCGCCCTGGCGCAGATCGGCGAGTTCTCCTTCATATTGGCGGTCATGGGGGTGGACATGAAGATCCTGCCGCCGGAGGGCCAGAGCTACATCGTCGCCGGAGCGCTGCTCTCGATCAGCCTCAACCCGCTCGCCTTCCGGCTCACCGCCCGGCTGCGCGCCAAGCCACCCGCGCCCGGCTGATCCCCGGCGCCTTTCTGCCCCGTCGCGCCGGCTGCGCGCACCCCGCGAGGGTGGCCGGGGAGGGGTGTTTTCGCTTATAGTGCAAGGCCGTGCGCACCCTTTGCGGTGCCTCTTCAACCTGTAGCGACCCCATGGCCCGAATCACCGTCGAAGACTGCCTGAGTAACGTCGATAACCTCTTCCAGCTGGTGCTGCTCGCCTCGCAGCGCGCCCGCCGCCTGGCCAACGGGGCGGAGCCCACGCTGCCGCTCGAGAACGACAAGCCCACCGTGCTGGCGCTGCGCGAGATCGCCGCCGGCAACGTCACCGCCGAGATGCTGAGCGAGCCGGAGCCGCCGCCGCCGGAGCCGGTGATCCCGGACGCGGACAACCAGTCGAGCTTCCGCGCCCCGCAGTTCGGCCTCGGAGACTGACGGTCTAGCCCACACCCTATGGACTACGCGTCTTCGCTCCTGGGACTGCTGCCCGGCGCAAGACGCACCCCGGGGCTGAAGGAGCTGCTCGCCTCCGTCGCGGCTTACCTGCCGGCCGACCAGGTCGAGCGCATCCGCGAGGCCGCCGAGTTCGGCACCTCGGCGCACCACGGCCAGAGGCGCCGCTCGGGCGAGCCGTTCATCGCCCACCCGGTGGCCGCGGCGACGCTGCTCGCCGATCTGCACCTGGACGCCGACACGATCATCGCGGCGATCCTGCACGATGTCATCGAGGACACGCGCACCCCGAAGGACCAGCTGGCGGCGCGCTTCGGCGCCGACGTCGCCGAGCTGGTCGACGGGGTCACCAAGCTCGACCAGATCAAGTTCAAGAGCCGCGAGGAAGCGCAGGCGGAGTCCTTCCGCAAGATGCTGCTCGCGATGGTCAAGGACCTGCGCGTCATCCTGGTGAAGCTCGCCGACCGCACCCACAACATGCGCACCATCGAGGCGATGGCACCGGCACGGCGCCGTGCCATCGCGCGCGAGACGCTGGAGATCTACGCCCCGATCGCCGAGCGCCTCGGCCTCTACAACATGAAGATCGAGCTGGAGGACCTGGGCTTCAAGGCGCTCTACCCGGCGCGCTACCTGGTGCTGGAGCGCGCCCAGAAGCGCGCGCGCGGCAACCAGAAGGAGTTCCTGAAGAAGATCGAGCAGCAGCTGAACACCGCGCTCATCCGCAGCCAGATCGAGGCGCGCGTGGTGACCCGCGAGAAGCACCTCTACAGCATCTACCAGAAGATGCGCCGCAAACGCGCCCCGCTCCACGAGATCGTCGACGTCTACGGCATCCGCATCGTGGTGGACACCCCGGACACCTGCTACCGCGCCCTGGGCGTGGTGCACTCGGTGTTCAAGCCCATGCCGGGGCGCTTCAAGGACTACATCGCCATCCCGCGCGTCAACGGCTACCAGTCGCTGCACACCACGCTGTTCGGCCCCAACGGCGTGCCGATCGAGGCGCAGATCCGCACCACCGACATGCACCGCGTCGCCGAGACCGGCATCGCCGCGCACTGGAAGTACAAGACTGGCGGCAAGAGCGACGTCGGCCAGCAGGACCGCACGCGCGAGTGGCTCTCCAACCTGGTGTCGCTGCAGGAGTCGGGCTCCTCGGAGGAGTTCCTGGAGAGCGTCAAGGTCGACCTGTTCCCCGACAAGGTCTACGTGTTCACGCCCAAGGGCACCATCCTGCGCCTGCCGAGCGGCGCCACCGTGGTGGACTTCGCCTACGCGGTGCACACCGACATCGGCAACCGCTGCGTGGCCGCCAAGGTCGACCGGCGCCTGACCCCGCTGCGCACCGTGCTGCGCAACGGCCAGACCGTCGAGATCATCACCGCCAAGGGGGCGACCCCGAACCCCTCCTGGGTGAACTTCGTGGCGACCGCCAAGGCGCGCAGCGCCATCCGCCACTACCTGAAGGGTCTGCGCCGCACCGAAGCCATCGCTCTGGGGGCGAAGCTGCTCACCCAGGCGCTCGGGGAGTTCAGCCTGAGCTTCGAGGACGTGAGCGACTCGGTCAAGCGCGCCGCGCTCGGGGAGCTCGGCATGAAGGACCTGGACGAGCTGCACGAGAAGATCGGGCTGGGCGAGCGCCTGGCGCCGCTGGTGGCGCGGCGCCTGCTGCCCACGGCGACCCACGCCAGCGGCACCAGCGTGCTCGCGCCCCTGGCGATCGCCGGCACGGAGGGACTGCTGGTCACCTACGCGCGCTGCTGCTTCCCGATCCCCTACGACCCGATCTTCGCCTTCCTGTCCTCCGGTCGCGGCGTGGTGATCCACCGCGAGAACTGCGTGAACGTCGAGGACTACCGCAAGCACCCGGAGAACTGGCTGCCGGTCACCTGGCAGGCCTCCCCCGATCGCCTCTTCTCCTCCGAGCTGCGCGTCTACGTGATCAACCGCACCGGCGTGCTCGCGGCGGTGGCCGCGGCCATCGCCAGCACCGAGACCAACATCGACCACGTCTCGATCGACGAGCAGGACATCGACACCGCGGTCCTCACCTTCGAGCTGCGCGTGCGCGACCGGCGCCACCTCGCCCGCCTGGTGCGCGTCATCCGCCGCATGCCGGACGTCAACCGCGTTACCCGTACCATTGCCGCCCACGCCCGCGATGCCGAGCCCGACGGCGATCCGGACCCGCGCGGCTGACCCGCGCACCACCAAGGAGAGCTGATGAGCCGCCAGATCATCCACACCGACAAAGCGCCCCAGGCGATCGGCACCTATTCCCAGGCCGTGCGCGTCGGCGACACGGTCTACATGTCCGGCCAGATCCCGCTGGACCCTGTCAGCATGCAGATGGTCGAGGGCGGCATCGATGCGCAGGTCCGGCGCGTGTTCGAGAACCTGAAAGCGGTGGCCGAGGCCGCCGGCGGCTCGCTGGCGCAGGCGGTCAAGGTCAACGTCTACCTGACCGACCTGGCCAACTTCGCCAAGGTGAACGAGGTCATGGCGCAGTACTGCTCCAAGCCCTACCCGGCGCGCGCCGCGGTCGGCGTGGCGCAGCTGCCGCGCGGGGCGCAGGTCGAGATCGAGTGCATCCTGCAGCTGGGGTGAAGCCCACGGCCGGCGCCCCGGCGCCGGCCGCGGAGCGCCTCGAGCGCCCGGTGACCGCGCTGCGCGGCGTGGGCGCCGCCCTCGCCGAGCGCTTGGGGAAGCTCGGCGTCAGCCGCATCGCCGACCTGCTCTTCGTGCTGCCGCTGCGCTACGAGGACCGCACGCAGGTCTCCCCGCTCGGGCGGCTCGCGAGCGGCCAGCGCGCCGCCGTCGAGGGCGAGGTGCTGCTCACCGAGGTCGTCTACCGCGGCCGGCGCCAGCTGCTGTGCCGCATCGCCGATGGCTCGGGGATGCTCACGCTGCGCTTCTTCTACTTCTCGGCGGCGCAGCAGGCCAACCTCGCCCGCGGCACGCGCCTGCGCTGCTTCGGCGAGGTGCGGCGCGGCCCTGCGGGCCTGGAGATGGTGCACCCGGAGTACCGCCGCGTCGGCAGCCAGGCCGTGCCCCTGGAGGAGACGCTCACCCCGATCTATCCGCTCACCGAGGGGGTGCCGCAGGGCCGCCTGCGCGCCCTGGTGGGCGAGGCGCTGCGTGAGAGCGAACGCAGCGCGCTGCGCGACTGGATCCCGCCCGCCGCCGGGCTGCCCGCGGGGCTGCCCTCGCTCACCGAGGCGCTCGCCTACCTGCACCGGCCGCCGCGCGAGGCGCAGCTCGCCGAGCTCGCCGCCGGACGGCACCCGGCGCAGCGCCGCCTGGCCTTCGAGGAATTGCTGGCCCACCACCTCTCGCTCAAGGTGCGCAAGCGCGCGCTCAAGACCGACCCGGCCTGGCGCCTCGCGGACGAGGCCCAGCTGGCGCGGCGCTTCCTCGCGGCGCTGCCCTTCGCGCTCACCGGCGCGCAGCAGCGGGCACTGGCCGAGGCCGAGCGCGACCTCACCGCCGGGGTGCCGATGACGCGCCTGGTGCAGGGCGACGTCGGCTGCGGCAAGACGGTCGTGGCGGCCGCGGCGGCCGCGCGCGCCGCCGGCAGCGGCTTTCAGGCCACCCTCATGGCGCCGACCGAGCTGCTGGCCGAACAGCACTGGCGCAACCTGCGCGACTGGTTCCACCCCCTGGGTGAGACCGTGGCGCTGGTGTGCGGCTCGCAGGGGGCGCGCGCGCGGCGCAGCGCGCTGGCCGCGATCGCCGCGGGCGAGGTGCGCATCGCCGTGGGCACGCACGCGCTCTTCCAGGAGGGCATCGAGTTTGCGCGCCTGGCGCTGGTGATCGTCGACGAGCAGCACCGCTTCGGCGTGCAGCAGCGCCTGCGGCTCACCGAGAAGGGCCAGAAGGACGGCCGCCTGCCGCACCAGCTGATCATGACCGCGACCCCCATCCCGCGTACGCTGGCGATGACCGCCTACGCGGACCTGGACATCTCGGTGATCGACGAGCTGCCCCCGGGCCGCACCCCGATCCACACCGTGGTCATCCCCGAGCAACGCCGTGCCGAGGTCGTGCTGCGCATCGTCGAGGCCTGCCGCGCCGGGCGCCAGGCGTACTGGGTGTGCCCGCTGATCGACGAGTCGGACGAGCTGCGCGTCCAGGCCGCCGAGGAGACCGCGGCCAGCCTGAGTGCGGCGCTGCCGGGCGTGCGCGTCGGCCTGGTGCACGGGCGCATGCCGAGCGCCGCCAAGGATGCGGCGATGCTCGCCTTCAAGGCCGGCAAGATCCAGTTGCTGGTGGCCACCACGGTGATCGAGGTCGGCGTCGACGTGCCGAACGCGACCCTGATGGTCATCGAGAACGCCGAGCGCATGGGGCTGGCGCAGCTGCACCAGCTGCGCGGCCGCGTCGGTCGTGGCACCGAGGCCAGCACCTGCGTGCTGCTGTACCGCGCGCCGCTGGCGCCGCTGGCGCGCGAGCGGCTGCGGGTGATCCGCCAGAGCAGCGACGGCTTCGAGATCGCGCGCCGGGACCTGGCGCTGCGGGGGCCGGGGGAGCTGCTCGGCACGCGCCAGACCGGGCTGGCCCAGCTGCGCGTCGCGGACCTGATGCGCGATGCCGACCTGTTGCCCCAGGTGCAGGAAGCCGCCGAGGTGCTGCTGGCCTCGTACCCGCAGAACATCGCCGCGCTCGCCGCGCGCTGGATCGGCGCCGACGAGCGCTACGGCCGCGTCGGCTGACCTGCGTCCGGCTCCGCGCGCAAATCACCCGCCCGGGCGTTGCCGAAAGCCACACCGCCCACTAACGTGGCGGGAACTCCCAAGCCGCCTGGTGTTGCATGAGCGTCGCAAAGCACGCACGACCCCTGCTGTTCCTCCTGGCCGCGCTCATCGTCAGCTGCACCGGCGATGTGGCCGTGAAGGATGTGCAGGGCGACAAGTTCGGCTACCTGAGCAAGACCTTCGCGCTGCAGTCGATCCCGGGCGGCACCGCCACGGCGATCACCGCCAGGGACCCGGGACCTGTGGGCTTCCGCCGCATGGTGCTGGCCGTGACGCCGACGTTCGTGCAGCTCACCGGCGCGGCCACGCCGCCGCAATACCGGATGAAGTGGACGCTGATCAGCGCCGGTGGCCCGTTCGTGCAGTACCTGGAGGAGCAGAGCAGCAACGGGGTCAGCACGCGCCAGGACTACGGCATCTCCTACCGCAACATCCAGGACGTGCGCGCCCAGAGCATGGTGCACTCGGACACCCAGTCCACCTGGGTGATGGAGATGAAGTCCGTGGAGGGCTTCACGCCGCTCGCCACGACCGGCAGTGGCGGTGGCGGCGACTTCAACATGAACTACAGCTGGGGCAACCCGATGCAGCTGGCGAACATGACGCGGCTGGCGGTGCACTGCACCTACGGGGAGCGCTACCCGGCGGCGAAGATCAACGCGAAGCTCGCCGGCGAGGCCCAGGACCTGAGCTGCGAGCGCATGAACCAGAACGGCGTGGTCGCGGACCACACCACCGACACCCTGCTGCTGCGCTATGGCGTCACCATCCGCACACGCGCGCAGACGCCCTCGGACACGGTGCTCTTCCGGTTTGACGAGGTGACGATCGAGTAGCGCGGCTAGCGCGCGGTCGACATCGAGTAAGGCGCCGGCGCGCCGGCGCCCGGCCAGCCGGTGTTGGGCTTCGGCCCCATGGTGAAGCGCAGCTCGCCGCCGGCCATGATCTCCTCGTGGCGCAGGAAGACCCGCTTGAGCGGCGCACCGTTCAGCGTCACCGCCTGCACGTAGGGGCGTGCCTCGCCGAGCCCGCTGGCGATGACGGTGAAGTGCCGCCCGTTGGGCAGGTTCAGCACCGCGCGCGGCAGGAAAGGCCGGCCGATGATGTACTCGTTGCTGGCCGGCGTGACCGGGTAGAAGCCGAGCGCGGTGAACAGGTACCAGGCCGACATCTGCCCGAGGTCGTCGTTGCCGGACAGCCCGTCCGGCCGCGGCGCGTACTGGGTCTTCATGATGGTCGCCAGGCGCGCCTGCGTGCGCCAGGGCTGGCCGGCGGCCGCGTACAGGTAGGCCACGTGGTGGCTGGGCTCGTTGCCGTGCGCGTACCAGCCGATGAGACCTGTGATGTCCTCCATGTGCGCGAACTGCTGCGGGTCGATCTTGGCGTCGAACACCTGGTCGATCTGCGCGAGCAGCGCGTCGGCGCCGCCGTGCGCGGCGGCCAGGCCCGCGACGTCCTGCGGCACGTACCAGGAGTACTGCCAGGCGTTGCCCTCGGTGTAGTCCGTGCCATAGCCGCTCGCGGCCGGGTCGAAGGGCGTACGGAATTCACCGGCGCGCGTGCGCGCGCGCATGAAGCCGCTCTGCGGGTCGTAGGCATGGCGCCAGTTGGCGGCGCGCTGCATGAACTCCGCGGCGATGCGCTCCTCGCCCAGGGCCTGCGCCATGCGCGCGATGCTCCAGTCATCGAAGGCGTACTCGAGCGTCTTGGAGGCGGCCTCGCCCTCCTCGTCGATGGGCACGTAGCCGAGCTGCATGTACTGGGCGAGCCCGCCGTAGGGGCCGTAGCCGGCGGTGGCCACCATGGCGCGCAGCGCAGCGCCGGCATCGTAGCCGCGGATGCCTTTCAGGTAGGCATCGGCGATCACCGCGACGGCGTGGTAGCCGATCATGCACCAGGTCTCCTGCCCCTGGAACGCCCACACCGGCAGCATGCCGTAGGGACTCGCCTGCTGCGCCGCGAGCAGCGAGCGCACCATGTCCTCGGTGCGCCCCGGCGGCTGCACGATGGTGAGCAGCGGGTGCAGCGCACGGTAGGTGTCCCAGAGCGAGAAGGTCGAGTAGTTGGTGAAGCCCGCGGCGCCGTGCACCGCGTTGTCCGGCCCGCGGTAGCGGCCGTCCACGTCCATGAAGAGGCTCGGCGCCTGCAGCGCGTGGTAGAGCGCGGTGTAGAAGGCCACGCGCTGCGCCGTGCTGCCCTGGACGGTGGCCGCGCCCAGCGCGCGCTCCCACAGGCTGCGCGCCGCGGCTCGCGTGCCCTCGAAGTCCCAGCCGGGCACTTCCGCCTCGAGATTGGCGATGGCGCCGTCCTCGCTCACCGGCGAGATCGCCACCTTCACGGTCAGCTGCGCGCCCGGGGCGTCGGCGAAGTCGAACACGCCCACGAGCTGCCGCCCCTCGATCTGCGCGCGGGTGCGCGGATCGTGCGCGGCCGGCGGCGGGAAGCCCCGGTAGGGCACGTCGGCCTCGGTGTCGTGCAGCGCGTGGCCGCTCACCGCGCGCGAGAAGCGCAGGGCGAAGTACAGCTGCCGCCCGGGCGCCCAGCCGCGCGTCTCGCGGAAGCCCGTGACGGTGCCGTCCGCGCGCAGCCGCAGCCGCGACCACAGCACCTTGCCCGGGTAGTCATACAGGCTGGTGCGCAGGTCGAGGAGCACGTGCGCGGCCCGCCCCGGCGGGAAACGGTAGCGGTGCAGGCCCACGCGGGCGCTCGCGGTGAGCTCTGCGCGGATGCCGTAGTCGGAGAGGGTGACCGCGTAGTAACCGGGCTGCGCGAGCTCGCCCTCGTGGCTGAAGCGCGAGCCGTAGCCGCTGCCCGGGACGGCCGGGTCGCCGCGCTCGAGGCGCACCTCCCCGGCGATCGGCATCAACAGGAAGTCGCCCAGGTCGGAGTGCCCGGTGCCGGAGAAGTGCGTGTGCGAGAAGCCGACCAGCGAGTGGTCCTCGTAGCGGTAGCCGGCGGCCCAGCCGTAGGCCTCCTTGCGCGGCCGGATCTGGGTGTCGGGGGAGAGCTGCACCATCCCGAAGGGCACGAGCGCACCGGGAAAGGTGTGACCATCGCCGGCGGTGCCGATGAAGGGATCGACCTCGTCCACCGCCGCCGGGTCGGCCGCCACCGCCCCCGCCGACAGGCACAGCACCCAGGCGGCGAGCGCGCCGGCAGGCTTCATCTTCATTCAGTGCTCCCTTGCGCCCCGTGGGCCTGGCCGGTCGGTTTCTGGCCGGACCGTCGATCGGCTATTGTGCCGCAACGACGCGGGCCGGCACCCGCGCCAGGGGGAGTTCATGGCCGAGCGCAACCTGTCCTCGACCGCGGCGATCGCGGTGCTGAGCACGATCTTCTTCACCTGGGGCGCACTCACCAGCCTCAACGACGTGCTGATCCCGCACCTGAAGTCCGTGTTCGAGATCGGCTACGCGCGCTCCATGCTGATCCAGTTCGCCTTCTTCAGCACCTACCTGGTGATCTCGCTCCCGGCCGGGCGCGTGGTCGCCTCCGTGGGCTACAAGCTGAGCGTCGTCATCGGCCTGCTCATCGCCGCGGCCGGCGCGCTGCTGTTCTACCCCGCCGCACGGGTGCCCTCGTACGCGCTGTTCCTGCTGGCCCTGTGCGTGCTCGCCACCGGCATCACGCTGCTGCAGGTGGCGGCCAACCCCTACATCAGCCTGATCGGCGATGCGCGCTACGCCTCCAGCCGCCTCACCCTCGCCCAGGCCCTCAACTCCCTCGGCACCACCATCGCCCCCTCGCTCATCGGGCCGCTGATCCTCTCGGTGGGGGTGCTGAGCAGCACGCAGATCGCCGCGCTCGATCCTGCGCAGGCGCACAGCTACCGCATCGCCCAGGCCTCCTCGGTGCAGGGACCGTACCTGGGCATCGCCGTCGGCCTGGCGATGCTGGCCGGCCTGGTCTACCTGCTGCGCCTGCCGCCCCTGAGCGGGGCGCGCGAGGCACCCGGCGCCCACAGCGTGGCGCAGGTGATGCGCCACCGGCAGCTGCGCTGGGGCGTGATCGCGATCTTCGTGTACGTGGGCGCGGAGGTCGGCATCTCCAGCTTCCTCATCAACTACCTGGAGGACACCCGCATCGGCGCGCTGGATGCGGTGACGGCCACGCGCTACGTCTCCTACTACTGGGGCGGCGCCATGCTCGGCCGCTTCGTCGGCTCGGCGCTGATGCGGCGCATCTCGCCCCACCGGCTGGTCTGCCTGTTCGCGCTGGCGGCCATGGCGCTGCTCTTCACCACCATGGCGAGCAGCGGCGCGCTCGCCATGTGGAGCGTGGTCGCCATCGGCCTCTTCAATTCGATCATGTTCCCGACGCTGTTCACGTTCGGCATCGAGGGGCTGGGGCCCGAGACCAGCAAGGCCTCGAGCCTCCTGGTCATGGCGATCTTCGGCGGCGCGGTGATCCCGGTGCTCATGGGCAGGCTCGCCGACCTGGTCGGGGTGCAGCCGGCCTTCAGCGTGCCCGTGCTGTGCTATGCCTACATCGCCTGGTATGCGCTGCGCGGCAGCATCCCGGCCGGCGCCGACGCCGGCGCCGCCGCGCGCGTGTGATAACGTCAGCGCCCCGCGGCGCTCTTCTGGCATTTTTCGATGGCGGCAATCCCTGATCTTCCCGTGACCCCGAAGCCGGCCGAGGCGCCGCTCGGCCACCGCCTGGCGCGCCGCGCGGAGGAGTACGCGCGCCTGATGCGCCTGGACCGCCCGGTGGGCACCTGGCTGCTGCTGTGGCCGGCGCTGTGGGCGCTGTGGATCGCCGGGGCCGGGCGCCCGGACCCGCAGGTGCTGGGGGTCTTCGTGCTGGGGGTATTCGTGATGCGCGCCGCCGGCTGCGTCATCAATGACTATGCCGACCGCGACGTCGACCCGCACATCCGCCGCACCCGCGACCGCCCGCTGGCGGCACGGCGCGTCTCCCCGCTGGAGGCGCTGGTGCTGTTCGCCGTGCTCGGCCTGATCGCGCTGCTGCTCGTGAGCCGCCTGAACCCGCTCACCATCAAGCTCGCCTTCATCGGCGCGGCGCTCACCACCTCGTACCCCTTCACCAAGCGCTTCTTCGCGCTGCCGCAGCTGTACCTCGGCATCTCCTTCGGCGGCTGGAGCGTGCTCATGGGCTTCGCGGCGCAGACCGGCGTGCTGCCCCGCGTCGCCTGGGTGCTGTACATCGCCGCGGTGATCTGGGCGGTCATCTACGACACCATCTACGCGATGGTCGACCGCGAGGACGACCTCAAGATCGGGGTCAAGTCGAGCGCCATCCTCTTCGCCGACATGGACCGCTTCCTGATCGGGGCCATGCAGCTGATGATGCTGGGGGCGCTGTGGCTCGCCGGGCGCAACATGCAGTTCGGGGAGTGGTACTACGCAGGGGTGGTCGGCGCCGGCGTCCTGTTCCTGTGGCACCAGTGGCTGATCCGCAAGCGCGAGCCCGCCGGCTGCCTGCGCGCCTTCCTGAACAACCAGTACGTGGGCCTCGTCGTCTTCGTCGGCATCCTGCTGCAGTACGTCTACGCCCCCTGAGGAGCGCCGCGCGGCAATTGTCGACTTCCGCGACTGCCTCGCGTTGACACGACCGGGCGGGGCGGGCATGGTCGCGGCACCGGCGCAGTGCGCCCGTCACCCAGGTGCCCGATGAGCCCACCCCCCGCCACCGTCCGCCACGACTGGTCACAGCAAGAGGTGCAGGCGCTGTTCGCGCTGCCCTTCATCGACCTGCTGCTGCGGGCCCAGCAGGTGCACCGCGCGCACCACGAAGCCAACACCGTGCAGATGAGCACGCTGCTGTCGATCAAGACCGGCGCCTGCCCGGAAGACTGCGCCTACTGCCCGCAGAGCGTGCGCTACGACACCGGCGTCGAGGCCGAGGCACTGATGCAGGTGGAGCAGGTGCGCGCGGCCGCCGGGCGCGCCAAGGCCGCCGGGGCCACGCGCTTCTGCATGGGCGCGGCCTACCGCTCGCCCAAGGCGCGCGAGCTGAAGGTGATCGCCCAGATGATCCGCGAGGTGCGCGCCCTCGGGCTGGAGAGCTGCGCCACCCTCGGGATGCTCACCCCGGCGCAGGCGGCGGAGCTCAGGGCCGCCGGCCTCGACTACTACAACCACAACCTGGACACCTCGCCGGAGTTCTACGGCGAGATCATCAGCACGCGCACCTACCAGGACCGGCTGGACACCCTCGAGGCGGTGCGCGAGGCGGGCATGAAGGTGTGCTGCGGCGGCATCGTCGGCATGGGCGAGTCGGCGGCCGACCGCGCCGGGCTGCTGCGCACGCTCGCCAACCTGCCGGTGCACCCCGAGAGCGTGCCGATCAACCAGCTGGTGAAGGTGGCCGGCACCCCGCTCGCCGGCGCCGCCGCCGTCGACCCGTTCGACTTCGTGCGCATCATCGCCGTGGCGCGCGTGCTCATGCCCGCCTCGCACGTGCGCCTGTCCGCCGGGCGCGAGGCGATGAGCGATGAGCTGCAGGCGCTGTGCTTCATGGCCGGCGCCAACTCGATCTTCTACGGCGAGCGGCTCCTGACCACCGGCAATCCCGACGTCGAGCGGGACCGGCAGCTGTTCGCGCGCCTGGGGCTCGTCCCGGAGGGTGCCGCGGCCCCGGCGCACGCCACCGGGGCCGAGACGGCCCAGCCGGCCGCGGCCGCGGCGCACTGAGGCCGCGCGGCCGCCGTTGCAGCGAGGGGGCGGCGTTGCGCTCATTCGAACAGGAACTCGCGCAGCTGGAACGCGCGCAGCTGCGCCGCCGGCGCCTGACCGTGGAGGCCTTCACCGCGCCGGCACAGCGGGTAGGGCTGCGCATCGAGGGCCGCGAGCTCACCGACTTCAGCAGCAACGACTACCTGGGGCTGGCGCGCGAGCCGGCGCTGGCGCGCGCCATGGCCGAGTGCGCCGCCCGCGCCGGTGCCGGCAGCGCCGCCTCGCACCTGGTGAGCGGGCACGGCCGCGAGCATGCGCAGCTCGAGGAGGCGCTCGCCGAGTTCACCGGCCGCGAGCGCGCCCTGCTCTTCGGCAGCGGCTATGCGGCCAACCTCGCCGTCATGAGCAGTCTGGCCGGCCGGGGCGAGCGCGCCCTGCTGGACAAGCTCTCGCATGCCTCGCTCATCGACGGGGCGCGCCTCTCGGGGGCGCAGCTGCAGCGCTACCGGCACGCCGACGCGGCGGCCGCACGGCAGGTGCTGGGCGCGGCCGGGGCGCCGGTCGCCGTGCTGGCCACCGACGGGGTCTTCAGCATGGACGGGGACCTCGCCCCGCTGCCGGCCCTGGCGCAGGCCGCCGCGGCGCGCGGGGCGCGGCTCATCGTCGACGACGCGCACGGCCTCGGCGTCATCGGGCCCACCGGCCGCGGGAGCCTCGAGCACTTCGGCCTGGATGCGCATGCGGTGCCGGTCCTGGTCGGCACGCTCGGCAAGGCCTTCGGCTCCTACGGCGCCTTCGTCGCCGGCGAGGCCGCGCTCGTGGAGTTCCTCCTCCAGAAGGCACGCTCTTATATCTATACGACCGCGCTGCCGCAGCCGGTGGCCGCCGCCTCGCGGGTGGCGCTCGAGCTGGTGCGCCGCGAGGGCTGGCGCCGCGAGCGCGTGCGGGCACTGACCGCGCGGTTCCGCGCCCGGGCGCTCGCCGCGGGCGTGCCGCTCATGGACTCGGCGACGCCGATCCAGCCGGTGGTGCTCGGCAGCGCCGCCGCCGTGCTGGCCGTGCAGGCACGGCTGCAGGCCGCCGGCTACCTGGTGGTGGCCATCCGCCCGCCGACGGTGCCGCAGGGCCGCGCGCGGCTGCGCATCGCCCTGTCGGCCGCCCACGAGGAGGCGCAGGTCGATGCGCTCGTGGATGCCCTCGCCGCGGCCCTGGCCGCGACCGCAGCGCACCCGCAGGTCCTGGCATGAGCCGGCTGCACGTGCAGGTCACCGGCTGCGGCCGGGATCTGGTGCTGCTGCACGGCTGGTCGGCGAACCTCGGGGTCTGGAAGGAGCTGACGCGCGCCCTGTCGGACCGGTTCCGCATCATCAGCCTCGACCTGCCGGGCCACGGGCGCAGCCCGTGGGACCCGCACGGCGACACGCCCGCCGCGCAGACCTGGCGCGTGCACGAGACGCTGGCCGCCATCACCGAGCGCTACTCGCTGCTCGGCTGGTCCCTGGGCGGCCAGGTCGCGCTCGACCTCGCCGCGGCGATGCCCGCGGCCATCGAGAAGCTCATCCTCGTGAACACCTCGCCGCGCTTCCTGGCCGGACCGGGCTGGCCCTACGGCACCGCCGCGCCGCTGCTGCGGCGCCTGCAGAAGCGCCTGGAGCTCGCGCGCATCAACACCATCGACGAGTTCATGAGCCTGCAGGTGCGCGGCATGCCGCCGCGCACGGCCGCGCGCGTGCTCAAGCGGCTGCGCACCCTGCAGAACACCCACGGCGCGGCCCACCCGGAGGCCCTCGCCAACGGCCTCACCCGGCTGCGCGACGGCGACGTGCGTGCCGCGCTCGCGCAGCTGCGCGTGCCCACCCTGGTGATCGGCGGCACCCATGACCGGATCATCCAGCCGAGCGCCTCGCGTGCCCTGGCCGCGCTCCTGGCCGGGCGCTACGTGGAGTTCAGGGAGGCGGCCCACGTGCCCTTCCTCTCGCACCCGCGGCGCTTCGCGCAGCTGGTGCAGGAGTTCATCGGTGACTGAGCCGGGTGAATTCGCGCTGGACCGCGCCGGCGTGCGCGCCTCCTTCGACCGGGCCAGCGCCACGTACGAGTCGGCGGCCGGCCTGCAGGCCCAGGTGGCCGCGGAGCTGCTCGGGCGGCTGGATGGCTTCGGCCTCGGGCCGCGCACGGTGCTGGACCTGGGGGCCGGCACCGGCCGGGGCGCGCGCGCGCTCAAGCAGCGCTATCCGCGCGCCACGGTCATCGCGCTCGACCTTGCCCCGGGCATGCTGCGCGAGGCGCAGCGCCACCAGCCGCGCTGGCGCAAGTTCGCGCGCGTGTGCGCCGATGCCCAGCGCCTGCCGCTCGCCGCGGCGAGCGTGGACCTGGTCTTCAGCAGCCTCATGCTGCAGTGGTGCGAGCCGCTGGATGCCGCCTTCGCCGAGGTGCAGCGCGTGCTGCGGCCGGGCGGCTTCTTCGCCTTCAGCACCCTCGGGCCGGCGACGCTCGCCGAGCTGCGCAGCGCCTGGGCGCAGGCCGACGGGCACAACCACGTGAACCACTTCATCGACATGCACGACGTCGGCGCGGCGCTCATGCGCGCGGGCCTGTCCGAGCCGGTGCTCGACGTGGATCGCATCGAGCTCAGCTACCCGCACGCGCGCGCCCTGATGCGCGACCTGAAGCGCATCGGCGCCCACAACGTCACGGCCGGGCGTCCGCACGGCCTGACCGGACGTGCGCGCCTCGCGCGCATGGAACAGGCGTACGAGGCGTTCCGGCGCGAGGGGTCGCTGCCGGCGACCTACGAGGTCATCTACGGCGCGGGCTGGGGCAGCGGGGCGCGCCCGGTTGCCCCCGGATCCGAGACCGTGATCGCGCCCGATGCCATCCGCCGGACGGTGCGCCGGTGAGCGCGCGCGGGATCTTCGTGACCGGCACCGACACCGGCGTCGGCAAGACGGTGGTCGCCTGCGCCCTGGTCCGCGGGCTGCGGGCGCAGGGGCTGAAGGTCGCGGTCATGAAGCCGGTCGCCTCCGGCTCGGAGCGCACGCCCGAGGGGCTGCGCAACTCGGACGCCCTGGCCCTGGCCGCCGCCGCCGGCTACACCGGTCCCTACCCGGAGCTGAACCCGTACTGCTTCGAGCCACCCATTTCGCCGCATATCGCGGCAAAAGAGGCCGGGATCGAGATTGATGTCGGCAGGATCCGGCACGTTTACGACAAATTGGCGGCCGGCATGGACTGGGTGGTGGTGGAGGGGGCAGGCGGCTGGTTCGCCCCGCTGAACGAGCGGCAGACCATGGCGGACCTGGCCTGGGCACTGACCATCCCGGCGCTGCTGGTGGTGGGGCTGCGGCTCGGCTGCCTGAACCATGCCCACCTCACGCAGCTGGGCATCGAGGCCCACGGGGTGAGCTTCGCCGGCTGGGTGGGGAGCGCGGTCGACCCGGCCCTGGCGCGCCCGGCAGAAAACCTGGCCGCGCTCGAGCGCCTGCTGGGCGCGGCCCCGCTGGGCGTGGTCCCGCACCTGGCGCGGCCGGAGTGCACGCACAGCCTCGACGAGGGCGCCGCGCGGCTCGTCGCCGCGCACGTTAAGCCCATGACGCGCCTTGAATAATAGGGGTCGCGCGCTACCATCGGGCGATCGTGGAACCGCCCCGGCTGCGCATCGAGATCCGCCCGCACTGCTCGCTCAGCGTGCGCGAGGCGCAGCGCTTCTTCGCGCTCGCCTGCCTGGCGCCCGCGGCCATCGCCCTGTACCTGGCGTGGCGCGGTTTCTGGCCGGTGCTGCCCTTCGCCGGCGCGGAACTGGCGCTGCTCGGCTGGGCGCTGCATGCCTCGCTGCAGCGCCGTTTCCATGCCCAGAGCATCACGGTCACCGAGTCGGACGTGCGCATCGAGACGCGCCACCGGGGCCAATGCGCGCAGGTCGTGTTCCCGCGGCATTGGGCGCAGGTTAAACTGCGCTGCCCCGCAGCACGCTTGCACCCGAGCCGACTCACCATTGAGTCGCACGGCCGACGATGTGAGCTGGGCAGCTTCCTCACGGAAGAGGAGCGACGTGGGCTGGCCGTGCGGTTGCAGCGGCTGATAGGCCGCGTCAACGAATCGCCCTCCTGGCGACAAGGCGCAGGATGAAGGGCGCGGCTGTAGGTTGGCTTAAAATTTGAAAGTTGCGTGGTCCGCCCGCGGGGCCTCGCTGTAAGGCACGTTAATGATGATTCGCGCACGACTCGCCTCCCTGGCCCTGGCCCTCGCGGCTGCCTGCGGACCGACCGCACACGCCGCCTCGGGCTGGCACCTGCTCAACATGACCCCAGGGGTCACGGAGATGAGCCGCACCATCTACGAGCTGCACATGCTGATCTTCTGGGTGTGCGTCGCGATCGCCGTGCTGGTGTTCGGCGTGATGATCTACTCGCTGGTGAAGTTCCGTAAGTCCAAGGGCGCGGTCGCCGACGTCACCCTGGTGCACAACACCCAGGTGGAGCTGGTGTGGACCGTCATCCCGGTGGCGATCCTGGTCGCCATGGCGGTGCCCGCCGCGCGCACCCTGGTGGCCATCGAGGACACCAGCAAGACCGAACTCACCATCAAGGTGACCGGCTTCCAGTGGGGCTGGGAGTACGACTACCTGGACGATGGCGTGACCTACTTCTCGCACCTCGACCACGCCAGCAACGCGGCGCGGCAGCTGGACTCGACCATCGACCCGAACACGGTGGACAACTACCTGCTGAACGTCGACCACCCGCTGGTGGTGCCGGTCGGCACCAAGGTGCGCCTGCTGATCACCGGCGCGGACGTCATCCATTCCTGGTGGGTGCCGGCCTTCGGGGTGAAGAAGGACGCCATCCCCGGCTTCGTCAACGAGGCTTGGTTCAAGGTGGACACCGACAAGCCGGGGCTGTACCGCGGCCAGTGCGCCGAGCTGTGCGGCCGCGACCACGGCTTCATGCCGATCGTCGTGGACGTGCGCACCAAGGCCGACTACGAGACGTGGGTGAAGGCCGAGGCCGCCGCGCAGAAGCAGGCCGCCGCCCCGGCGGATGCGGCCGCCCCCGCCGCGCCCAGCGCCCCCTGAACCCACCGCATTCATCTAAAGAGAACCCGCTAATGGCCGACCACGCACTCGACGCCGCCCACGACCACGACAGCCACGACCACAAGCCGCACGGCTGGCGTCGCTGGGTGTACGCGACCAACCACAAGGACATCGGCACGATGTACCTGGTCTTCGCCTGCACGATGTTCTTCATCGGCGGGGCGATGGCGATGGTCATCCGCCTGGAGCTGTTCAAGCCCGGCATGCAGTTCGTCGACCCGCAGCTGTTCAACTCGATGACCACGATGCACGCGCTGGTCATGATCTTCGGCGCGGTCATGCCGGCCTGGACCGGGCTCGCCAACTGGATGATCCCCATGCAGGTGGGCGCACCGGACATGGCGCTGCCGCGCCTGAACAACTTCAGCTTCTGGATCCTGCCGTTCGCCTTCACGCTGCTCCTGTCCTCGCTGTTCGTCCCCGGCGGCGCCCCGGCCGGCGGCTGGACCATGTACCCGCCGCTGGTGCTGCAGAACGGCGCCTCCTTCCCGATGCTGATCTTCTCGATCCACATGATGGGCGCCTCCTCGATCCTCGGCGCCATCAACGTGGTCGTGACGATCATGAACATGCGCGCCCCGGGCATGACGCTGCTGCGCATGCCGCTGTTCGTGTGGACGTGGCTGATCACCGCCTACCTGCTGATCGCGGTGATGCCGGTGCTGGCCGGTGCGGTCACCATGCTGCTCACCGACCACTTCTTCGGCACGACCTTCTTCACCGCCGCCGGCGGCGGTGACCCGGTGATGTTCCAGCACATCTTCTGGTTCTTCGGGCACCCCGAGGTGTACATCCTCATCCTGCCCGCCTTCGGCATCGTCTCCGAGGTCATCCCGACCTTCTCGCGCAAGCCGCTGTTCGGC
This sequence comes from Pseudomonadota bacterium, assembly GCA_018240525.1. Classification (GTDB taxonomy): domain Bacteria; phylum Pseudomonadota; class Gammaproteobacteria; order Steroidobacterales; family Steroidobacteraceae; genus 13-2-20CM-66-19. Next base: position 58,659 of record JAFEFN010000012.1, on the reverse strand, counting down.
TACGAGGCGATGGTGTACGCGGTGGCCTCGATCGCCTTCCTGTCCTTCATCGTCTGGGCGCACCACATGTTCACGGTCGGCATGCCGCTGGCCGCGCAGCTGTTCTTCATGCTCTCGACCATGCTGATCGCCATCCCCACGGGGGTGAAGGTGTTCAACTGGACCGCAACCATGTGGAAGGGCTCGCTCTCCTTCGAGCCGCCGATGCTGTTCGCGCTCGCCTTCCTGTTCCTGTTCACCATCGGCGGCTTCTCCGGCCTGATGCTCGCCATCGTGCCGGCCGACTACCAGTACCAGGACACCTACTTCGTGGTCGCGCACTTCCACTACGTGCTCGTGCCCGGCGCGGTCTTCGGCATCATGGCCGGGGTGTACTACTGGCTGCCGAAGTGGACCGGCCACATGTACAACGTGCGGCTCGCCAACTGGCACTTCTGGCTGTCGACCATCTTCGTGAACGTGCTGTTCTTCCCGCAGCACTTCCTCGGGCTCGCCGGCATGCCGCGCCGCATCCCCGACTACGCGGTGCAGTTCACCGACTGGAACATGGTGTCCTCGATCGGCGCCTTCGGCTTCGGCCTGTCGCAGCTGCTGTTCCCGCTGCTGATCTGGCAGTGCGTGCGCTCGGGCGCCAAGGTCGGCAACCGCGCCTGGGAGGGCGCGCACGGGCTGGAGTGGGAGCTGCCCTCGCCGCCGCCGTACCACTCCTGGACCGAGGCGCCCTCGGATGCCCTCATCGCGCGCGGCGCCTCGCACTGATGAGGCCTGAGGCCATGGCGCAGGAGGACCCGACACTGCGGCAGCGCGTGCGCCGCAGCGCGCTGTTCTGGCTCGCGGTCGCCGCGGCCTTCTACTTCGGGTTCATCGCGCTCACCCTCATCCGCGGCTCCCGATGAGCGACCGGCAGCGCGCCAACCGCACGCTCCTGTGGAAGCTGCTCGCCTTCGCGGCCGGCGCCTTCGGGTTCGGCTTCGCGCTGGTGCCGCTGTACAGCGTGCTGTGCTCGGTCACCGGCTACGGCGACCAGACGCAGCTGCAGCGCAAGGCGGCGGTCGCCCGCGAGCACCCCGACCTGAACCGCACGGTGACGGTGGAGTTCCTGACCAGCGTGGCGAGCGCGGGGGAGTGGGAGTTCCGCCCGGTGGTTCGCAAGGTGCAGGTGCACCCCGGGCAGCTGTTCACAGCCGAGTTCTTCGCCCACAACATGACCGGCCGCAACCAGGTGGCGCAGGCGGTGCCGAACATCGCCCCGTCCTCGGTGGCCGCGTACTTCCACAAGACCGAGTGCTTCTGCTTCTCGCCGCAGAAGTTCACCGCGGGCGAGGCCCGGCAGATGCCGGTGCGCTTCATCGTCGACCCGGCACTGCCGGAGCACGTCGAGCTGATCACCCTCGCCTACACCTTCTACGATGAATCCTCGCGCGTGACGGCGCGGTAGAGCGCACCTTACAAGAGTTCCCGCACAGAAAGTCCCGACACATGGCCAACCCACAAGTCCCCGACGGCAACCAGTACTACATCCCGCACGACAGCCCGTGGCCGATCCGCGGCTCGGTCGCGCTGTTCGCGATCATGCTGGGGGCCATCGCCTACCTGAACGACTGGGTGGGCGGCTGGAGCTTCATCCCCGGGGCGGTGCTGCTGGCCTTCATGTTCTTCGGCTGGTTCGGGGTGGTCATCGGCGAGAGCCGCCACAACACCTACAACATGCAGGTGGACCGCTCGTTCCGCATGGGCATGATGTGGTTCATCTTCTCCGAGGTCATGTTCTTCGCCGCCTTCTTCGGCGCGCTCTTCTACGCGCGCGTGCTGTCGGTGCCGTGGCTGGGCGGGGAGGGCGTCAAGGTCTTCACCAACTTCGTGCTCTGGCCGCACTTCGAGACCAGCTGGCCCACCAACGGGCCGGCGCACGTCGGCGGCATCGACGGGGTGTTCCGCACCATCCCGGCGATCGGCATCCCCATGCTGAACACCGCCATCCTGCTCACCAGCGGCCTCACCATCACCATCGCCCACCACGCGCTGCGCGCCGGCAACCGCGGCAAGCTCGCCCTGTTCCTGGCGCTGACCTTCCTGCTCGGCTTCACCTTCGTCGGCTTCCAGGCCCACGAGTACGGCGAGGCCTACCGGGAACTGGGCCTGCGCCTGTCCACCGGCATCTACGGCTCGACCTTCTTCATGCTGACCGGCTTCCACGGCCTGCACGTGACCATCGGCGCGATCATGCTGACCGTCATCTGGCTGCGCGTGCTGCGCGGGGACTTCACGCCTAAGCGCCACTTCGCCTTCGAGGCGGTCGCCTGGTATTGGCACTTCGTCGACGTGGTCTGGCTCGGCCTGTTCATCTTCGTCTACTGGCTGTAAACGAAGGGCGCCGCCCGGCGCCGCCTCAGGGGGTGGGCGCGGCCCCGCTGCCCCCGAGCGGATGCGGCGCCAGGTAGCCCAAGCGCCAGGCGAGGAACAGCAGCGCGAACAGCGTGAGCGAGAGGCTGATGCGCACGGTCAGGGCGCGCGCGAGCTTCGCCGAGTCCTGCTCCCCGCCGCCGCGCGAGAGGTGGAACAGTCCCGAGCCCAGGCTCACGAGTACCCCCGCAAGGCACAGCCCAATCAACATCCAGATGACCGATCGCATGGACCTGAGTGTAACGCCTGCGCCGCGCCGCCGGCGCCTCCCGGCCTGGGCCTGGCTGGGGGTGGCGCTGCTCGCCTCCGGGGTGTGCGTGCGCCTGGGGCTGTGGCAATGGCAGCGGGGACAGGCGCGCGAGGCGCAGTGGCAGCACTTCACCCGCGGTGGCGCGGCGGTGCTCGAGCTGGGCGATGAGCCGACGGCCGGCGCCGCCCCGTACCAGGCGGTGCGCGCCACGGGCAGGCTCGATGGCGCGCACCAGTTCCTCCTCGACAACCGCTCCTACCACGGCCGGCCGGGCTACGAGGTGCTCACCCCCCTGGTGCGCGCGCACGCCGCCACGCTCCTGGTCGACCGCGGCTGGGTGCCCTTCTCCGGCTCGCGCCGCAGCCTGCCGGATGTCGCGCTGGGCGCGGGCGCGGACGCGGACACGTCCCTCACCGGGCGGCTGGGCGAGCTGCCGAGCCGGGGCCTGGCCCTCGGCCACGCCGCACCCGCCGGCCCCTGGCCCAAGGTCACCGCCTTCCCCGACATGGCGGAGCTCGCCGCCGCCCTCGGTGCGCCGCTGGAGCCGCGCCTACTGCTGCTCGATCCGGGCGCCGGCCCCGGCTACGTGCGCGACTGGCAGCCGCCGGGCATGGCGCCGATGCGCCACTTCGCCTACGCGATCCAGTGGTGGAGCTTCGCAGCGCTGGCCCTGTTCCTGTGGGGACTGCTGGCGTACCGCAACCGGCCCGGGGCGCGGACACCATGACGCCCGGCACCGTCGACCCCGCCCTGCGGGCGCGCAACCTGCGCACGCTCGCGCTGCTGGCGGCGCTGTTCATCGTGCCGCTGGCGCTGGCGTTCTTCACCTACTACGGCACCTCCTGGCGCCCGATCGGCAGCGTCAACCACGGCGAGCTGATCAGCCCGCCGCGGCCCCTGCCCGCGAGCGCACTGCCGGCGGTGCTGCCGGCGCCGGCCGCGGCGGACAGGCTCTTCCGCGACAAGTGGACGCTGGTGTACGTCGGCGACGGCGGCTGCCCGCAGGAGTGCCAGCAGGCGCTGTACGTGATGCGGCAGACGCGCCTGTCCCTCAACAACGACATGACGCGGGTGGCACGGGTCTTCCTCGCCACCGCCGGCTGCTGTGCGCGCGAGCTGCTCGGGCGCGAGCACCCCGGGCTGGTGGTGGTCGATGCCAGCGGCGGCGCCGCGCAGGCACTGCTCGCGCAGTTCCCGGCCGCGGATCGCGAGCACACGCTGTACGTGGTCGACCCGCTCGGCAACCTCATGATGCGCTACGACGCGCGTGCCAACCCGCGCGGCCTGCTCGATGACCTGAGGAAGCTGCTGCGGCTGTCGCACATCGGCTGAGCACACGAGGGAGGGAACCAACATGCCGCTTGCGATGTGGATGCGCCGCGTGGCGCTGGCCGCCCTCCTCCTGTGCTTCGGGGTCGTGGTGCTCGGGGCCTACGTGCGCCTCACCGCCGCGGGACTCGGGTGCCCGGACTGGCCGGGCTGCTACGGGCACCTGAGCCCGGTGGGCGCCGCGCGCAGCGCCGACCTGGCGCAGGCCTTCCCGGACCGCCCGCTGGAGGTGGGCAAGGCGTGGCGCGAGATGATCCATCGCTACGCGGTGGGCACGCTCGCCTGCCTCATCTTCCTGCTGGCGCTGCTCGCGGTACGCACGCGCCAGCAGCGCCTGGCGAGCGTGGCGCTCGCCGCCGCGCTGGTGGCGACGCTGCTGGTGCAGGCCGTGCTCGGCGCACTGACGGTCACCTGGCGACTGAACCCGCTGATCGTCACCGCACACCTGGTCTTCGGCATGACCACCCTGGCGCTGCTGTGGTGGCTGACCCTGTCGCTGCCCACCGGCTCGTGGGGCGCGGCGGCGCCGGCCGGCGGCGGCGGCGCGGCCATGGAGCGCGCGCGGCGCCTGGCGCTGATCGGCCTGGCCGCGCTCATCGTGCAGATCGTCCTCGGCGGCTGGACCAGCAGCAACTACGCGGCGGTGGCCTGCCCGGACTTCCCCACCTGCCAGGGCGCGCTCTGGCCGCCCGCGGATTTCGCGCACGCCTTCGAGCCCTGGCACGGCCAGATCAACTACGAGGGCGGCGTGCTCGAGAACGCGGCGCGCGTGGCCATCCACCTGACGCATCGGCTCGGCGCCCTGATCGCCACCACGGCCCTCGCGCTGGCCGCGGTGTTCGTGCTGCGCCGGCGCGGGCTCACCGCGGCGCGCCTGCCGGCCTGGGCGGTGCTCGGCGCCCTCGCGCTGCAGCTGCTCATCGGCGTCTCCATGGTGCTCAGGAGCTTCCCGCTGCCGCTGGCCACGGCCCATACCGCGGGCGCGGCGCTGCTGCTGCTGGCCACACTCGCGCTCGTGCGCGCGCTCAGTCCGCGCCAGCGCCCGGCGGGCTGATGTGCCGAGCCTGGCCGATGTTTCCCGCGCACCCTGATCTGCTAGGCTGCGCATCCCCTTGATTCCCGACCCGGCCGGCGGCCCAGGCACAGTGGCGACGACATCGCATATGGCAGTGGCCCGCCCGCTCTGGCGGCGCTACCTGGAGCTGACCAAGCCGAAGGTGGTCGCGCTGATCACCTTCACCGCGATCGTCGGGACGCTGCTGGCGAGCCCGGGGGCCCCGCCGCTCGATGCGCTCGTCTTCGGCAACCTCGGCATCGCCCTGGCCGCCGCCTGCGCCGCCACCATCAACCACGTGCTCGACCGGCGCATCGACGAGCTGATGGCGCGCACGCGCGCACGGCCGCTGCCGACCGGGGAACTCACCGAGCGCAACGCGCTGGCGTTCGCCGCCGTGCTGGGCGTGAGCTCGATGGCGATCCTCGCCTTCCTGGTCAACCTGCTGACCGCGGTGCTCACGTTCCTGTCCCTGATCGGCTATGCGGTGGTCTACACCTTGTGGCTGAAGCGGGCCACCTCGCAGAACATCGTCATCGGCGGGGCGGCCGGGGCGGCCCCCCCGGTGCTCGGCTGGGCGGCGGTGACCAACAGCGTCGACCCGGACGCGCTGCTGCTGTTCCTCATCATCTTCATCTGGACGCCGCCGCACTTCTGGGCGCTCGCCATCGCGCGGCGCGACGAGTACGCGCGCGCGGGCATCCCCATGCTCCCGGTCACGCACGGGGTGGAGTACACGCGGCTGCAGGTGCTGCTGTACACGGTGCTGCTGGTGCTGGTGACGCTCATGCCCTTCATCACGCACATGAGCGGCCTGCTGTACCTGGCCGCCGCGCTGGTGCTGAACGCAGGCTTCCTCTACTACGCGCTGGCGCTGAAGATCACCGCGCGGGTGGAGCTGCCCATGCGGGTGTTCCGCTTCTCGATCACCTACCTCATGTGGCTGTTCGCCGCCCTGCTGCTGGATCACTACCTGCCGGTGCTGCGCGCCTGACTCAGGGCAGGTCGAACAGCAGCACCTCGGCGCCCGCGCCATCGTGCAGGTGCAGGTCCGCGGCGCCGGAGAGGTAGGCGGCATCGCCCGCCGCCAGCTTCGTCTCGTTCACGGCCAGGGTGCCGCGCGCCACCTGCAGCCAGGCGCGCCGGCCGGTGGGGAGCGCAAAGCCCTGCACCTCCCGGCCATCGAAGAGGCCCGCGTAGAGGCGCGCGTCCTGGTGCAGGCGCACCGCGCCCTGCTCGCCCTCGGGGGAGGCGATGAGGCGCAGGCGGCCGCGCCGCTCGCCGACCGGGAAGTGCTTCTGCTCGTAGCCGGGCACCAGGCGCAGCGCGTCCGGCTTGATCCAGATCTGCAGCAGGTGCACCTCGTCGCGGTCCGACTTGTTGAACTCGCTGTGCAGCACGCCCGTGCCGGCGCTCATACGCTGCACGTCCCCGGGCCGGATCACCGAGCCGTTGCCCATCGAATCGCTGTGCTCGAGCTCGCCCTCCAGGATGTAGGTGATGATCTCCATGTCGCGGTGGCCGTGCTTGCCGAAGCCCCGGCCCGGGGCGACGTAGTCCTCGTTGATGACGCGCAGCGGCCCAAACTCGACCCACGCCGGGTTGTGGTAGTCGGCGAAGGAGAACGTGTGGTAACTGCGCAGCCAGCCATGGTCGGCGAACCCGCGCTCGGCGCCTCGCAGCACCTGCAGCATGACATCCACTCCTGACGTGCCGGCGCGCCGGCCGCGCCCTGCGGCAGTGTAGGGGGGCCGCGGGGCGCGTGTCACCGCGGCGGGCCGCGGCGCACCCTGCGTGTAGAATCGGCGCCTCCGCCCCCGAACGGCACCGCCCATGGCCGACCCGACCGCCCCGCCGCCGCGCGTGCAGCACGCCTGGCCCACGCGCATGCTGCGCACGCTGCAGTTCGGGCTGGCGCGCCTCACCAGCGGCGATGGCCTCGTGACCGCGCGCGCCGCCCCGTTCGGCCTCACCTTCAGGGGACCCGCGGCGGATGTCATCACCCGGCACATCTACCGGCTCGGTGCGCACGAGCCGGCGATCACGCGCTACCTGCTCGCCAACGTGCGCGTCGGGCCCGGCGAGGTGGCGCTGGACGTCGGCGCCAACCTCGGCTGGTACAGCGTGCTGCTGCAGCGCCTGTCCGCGCCCGACGCGCGCATCTTCTGCTTCGAGCCGGACCCGCGCACCTTCGAGCTGCTGCGTGAGAACCTCGCCGCCAACGATGCCAGCCGGGTGAGCGCCCTCAACATCGCCCTCGGCGAGGCGCAGGGCTCGGCGCAGCTGCGCCGCTACAAGGACAGCAACAACGGCCGGCACAGCCTGATCCCCGGCGACGACATCGCCGGCTCGGTGACCGTGCCGCTCGATACGCTCGCGCACTTCTGGGAGAACCAGGGGCTCGGCGATGCGCCGATCGCCTTCATGAAGGTCGACGTGGAGGGCTTCGAGTACTTCGTGCTCAAGGGCGCGGGCGCGCTGCTGCAGCGCTGCGCGCGCATCCTGCTGGAGTACTCGCCGCAGAGCCTGGCGCTGGCGGGCCGCCCGCCGGATGCGCTGGTGCAGCTGCTGAAGTCGAGCGGCCTCACCGCGCAGGCCTTCGTGGACGGACGGCCCGAGCCGATCAGCTACGAGGCGCTGGCCCGCGCGCCCTCGCAGCTGGACCTGCTGCTCAGCCCGCCGCGCTGACCGGCCCTGAGGGCTTCTTCTTGGGGACCTCGCGCTTGTGCAGGGTCTGCCAGGAGTAGACCAGCTGGTCCTTCAGCAACAGCATGCCGACGGAGCGGTAGTTGTTGCGGTCCAGCTGCCCCAGGTGCTCCGAGCCGTAGTAGCCGGAGGCTTCGCAGCCGTAGGCGGCGAGGATCGAGGAGCCGATCACCGCGAAGCGGCCCTGCAGCTTGCCGAACATCGCGCTGTCGAACGTCCACCGGAGGCTCTCGCCGGGCACGCCCTGCGGCGCCTCGATCAGGTACGCCTGGTGGAACTCGGTCGGCGGGGAGCCGAGCACCTTGAGCGTGCCGGACAGCAGCCAGCAGTCCTCGCGGTGCACGATCTGGGTGCGCGACTGCGTGTCGATCGGCTCGCCGTCGGCGCGCCACAGCGTGCCGGTGCCGTGCCACACGGCCGGCTCGAACAGGAAGGTATGCGGCTCGGCCACGATCGTCATGGGCCCATTATGGCGCGCGCTGCCGATTCGCGGTACGTTGCCGGCGCGAGCGACATAACGGGAAGGGTTCCATGCTGATCGAACGCATCTGGTCCGGGAATTCACTGCGGAATTTCCACTATCTGATCGCCTGCCCCGAGAGCGGCGAGGCCCTCGCGGTCGACCCGCTCGAGTGGCAGATGTGCCTCGATGCGGCCCGGGCGCGCGGCTGGCAGATCACCCAGATCCTGAACACGCACGAGCACGAGGACCACACCGGCGGCAATGCCCCGCTCAAGGCTGCGACCGGCGCGAAGGTGCTGGCCCATGCCGGCGCCGCGAGCCGCATCGGCGGGGTCGACCGCGGCCTGAACAAGGGCGACCTCATCCGGGTGGGCCGCACGGTGGAGCTCGAGTCGCTCGACACGCCCGGCCACACCATGACGCACGTCTGCCTGCTGTCGCACACGGACACGCCGGCGCTCTTCTGCGGCGACACCCTGTTCAACTCGGGCGTCGGCAACTGCCACAACGGCGGCGACCCGGCCACCCTGTACGAGACCTTCGCCGCGCAGCTGATGCGCCTGCCGGAGGCGACGCAGGTGTACCCGGGGCACGAGTACATGGCGCGCAACCTCGAGTTCACGCTCGACCGCGAGCCGTCCAATCAGGAGGCGGCGGCGGCGCTGCAGCAGGCGAGGCGCTACCAGCCGACGACGGTACCGGTGACCACGCTCGCGCAGGAGAAGCGGGTGAATGCCTTCCTGCGCCTGGGGAGCCCGGACCTCATCGCGCGCCTGCGCGAGAAGTTTCCCGACATCGGCGCATCACCGACGCCGAAGACGGTGTTCATGAAGCTGCGCGAGCTGCGCAACCGCTGGTAGGTGAGGGGTGCGCACGAGGCTGTGGTTGCTGCCCCTGGGCGCGCTGCTGCTGTGCGGCTGCCACGAGCGCCCGCACTCGCGCGCCTCGCCCGCGCTCACCGAGCAGGAGCGCATCGAGGTCACCGGCGATGTGCGCGTGTTCGCGCTGGAGGTCGCACAGGATGTGACCCTGCGCGGCCCTGCGGCCTGGGCCGGGCACTTCTCGAGCGCGCCGGAGTTCTTCATGGCCTCGCAGGGAGAGCTGCAGTTCGCCAGCGGCGCCGCCGCCGCCCAGGGCGTCGCGGAGCTGCCGGGCACGCTCAAGCGCATCAGCCTGCACTTCGGGGATGACCTGCGCGTCGACCCGCTGACGCGCGACTTCGCCGTGGTGGCGGCCTCCTTCAGCGAGGTGCTCACCGACACCACCGAGCACGACACCGCGGTCAGCGGCTACTTCACCGGCCTGGCCGAGCGGCGCGGCGACCAGTGGGTGTTCCGCAATGCCCACTGGTCGCTCAAGCCGGCCGAGGATGCCGCCGGGGCTACGGCTTCGCCTTGAGGTAGCGGTCCATCCAGGCGAGATAGCGCTCGGTGCGGTCGATGAGGAAGCTCGGCCGGGTGAGCACGTGGTACTCGCCGGGGTAGACCACCAGCTGCGCCGGGACGCCGAGGGTCTTCAGCGCCTGGTACATCTGCTCGCCGCCGGCCAGCGGCACGTTGAAGTCCCGGTCGCCCCCGAGGAACAGCGTCGGGGTGTGGATCCGGTCGGCATGGAAGAACGGGTAGCTGACCTTCAGCCACAGCGCGCTGTTGGTCCAGGGCGGCCCGAGCTCGGCGTTGTACTGCACCACGTACTCGTCGGCGCCATACATGGACAGCTGGTTGGCGCTGCCCGCGCCGGAGATCGCCGCCTTGAAGCGCGGGTCGCTGGCGATGGTGTAGTCGGTGAGGATGCCGCCGTAGCTCCAGCCGCCGATCCCCAGCCGCTCCGGGTCGGCGATGCCCTGGGCGATCGCCCAGTCGACGCCGGCGCGCAGGTCCTCGACCTCCTTGTCGCCCCAGTCCGCCGCGATGGCGCGCGCGTAGGCGGCGCCGCGCCCGCTGCCGCCGCGGTAGTTGATGGCCAGCACCACGTAGCCGTGGGTGGCGAAGTACTGCCGCTCGAGCGGCGGCCCGTAGCCCCACAGCTCCAGCGAGTGATCGTCCTGGCCGTTCGGGCCGCCGTGGATCCACAGGATGGTGGGATAGCGCCGGCCGGCGACGTAGTCGGGCGGCTTGACGATCTGGCCGTGCACCTCGACGCCGCTCGGATCCTTGAAGGCGATGTCCTCGACCGAGCCCAGGCGCACTTGCGCGAACAGCGCGTCGTTGTGGTGCGTCAGCACCCGCAGGCGCTGGTCCTCGAGCGCGAACACCTCCGGCGGGGCCTGGTCGCTCGAGGAGAGCACCGCGGTGTGCCCGGCGGCCGCGGTCAGCTCGTGCACCACCATGGCACCGCCCAGGCGGCTGAGGCGGCCGTCGGCGAGGGCGACCTGCGCCGGATACTGCTCGCCGTCGTCCTCGACCGTGACCTCGATGGCGCTGCCGTCGCGGGTGAACTTCGGCTGGCCGACCGCGCGGTCCAGGTCCGTCGCCAGCAGGCGCAGCTCCCCGCTCTTCGCATCCGCCACCGCCAGGCGGTCGGTGATGTAGGCGTTGTATTTCAGCTCCGCAGCGCCGACCAGCAGGCTGAGGCGCGCGCCATCCGGGCTCCACTCCAGGTGCTGGTGGTTGGGGGAATCGGTGCTCAGCAGCAGCCGGGGTGCCGCGCCTGCGGCCATGCCGAGGACGTAGATGTCATCGCGCGCCACCTGCGCCGGCGTGCCCACCGTGTGGCCCACGAAGGCGAGCGACTTGCCGTCCGGGGAGAAGGCCGGGTCCGAGTCGATGCGCTGGGGGTCGGCGGGCAGCGGGCTCACGCGGCCGGTCTTCACCTCCAGCAGGTACAGGTGCGAGCGCCACGCCGCGGTGAGGTAACCGGACTTGTCGGCCTTGAACTGGTAGGCATCCAGGACGATGGGCTTCGGCTTCGCTTCCTGCTTGTCCTTGTCCTTTCCCTTGGCCTTCGCCGCGGGCTGCTCCTCGCCCCGCGTCACCAGGACCACGTGCTCGCCGTCGGGGGCCCACGCATAGCCGGCGATCTCCCGCCTCACGTGGCTGAGCACGTGCGGGGCGCCGCCCTGCCGCGGCACCGCCCACAGCTGGCTCGGGCCGTCCTTGGGCCGCGCGGACAGGAACGTGATCTCGCGGCCATCGGGCGTGAAGGCCGGATCCGAGACGCTCTCGCCATGGGTGAGCTGCCGCGCCGCACCGCCCGCCCAGGGCACCGTCCACAGGTCCGACTGGCTCTCGTCCGCCGCCGCGTCGTAGCGGTTCACCAGGTACGCCACGCTCGCCCCGTCGGGTGCGAGGTGGATGTCGTACACCGGCCGGAAGCGCAACCAGTCCTGCGCATCGAGCGGGCGTCCGCCGGCCGCGGCAGCGACGGAGGTGATCCCGAGGGCCATGAGGGCGAGAAACGCGCGGCGGGTAGGCACGGACAGCTCCTTGAAGGGTGGGCACGAGGACGGGCGGGCGAGTGTAGCCTGAGGCCGCGCCCGGCCGGCAAGCGCCCATGCTAGGCTGCCGGCCGCATTCGCAGCACCGTGCGAATAGCGCACGCACCCATGAACGCGCCGACTCCAACCCCGCTCGAGGTCCACCGCAGGCGCGCGCACATGGCCCTGCGCGCCGGCCAGGCCGCCACGGCGGAGCGCCTGCTGCGCACGCTGGCCGTGCAGTACCCCGGGGAGCCGGGCGTGCAGTGGCTGCTGGGCGCGGCGCTGCTGGCGCAGGGACAGCCGGAGGCGAGCGTCGCGCTGCTCACCGGACTGCTCGAGCGCGTTCCCGACTTCGCCGCGGCACGCGTGGACCTGGCGCGCGCGACCCGCGCGCTCGGACAGGCGCAGCTCGCCCGCGGCCACGTGCAGGCGGTGCTCAAGGACCACCCGCACCATCACCTCGCCTGGCTGGCGTACGGCGATGCGCTGGTGGACCTGGGCCAGTACACCGATGCCCTGATCGCCTACGAGCGCGCGCGCCTGACCGACCCGCACCGTGCGCGCATCGAGGCGGCGACGGCGGCGCTGGTGGCCGATGACCGCAAGGGCTCCGAGGCGGCGTTCCGGCAAGTGCTGCAGGCGGACCCGAGCCATGCGGCCGCGCTCGCGGGACTTGCGGCACTCTCCCTGGCCGCGGACAAGCCGCACGATGCCGAGCGGCTGCTGCGACATGCGCTGAAGCAAAGCGCGCACCTGCCGCTCGCGCAGCGCGGGCTGGTGCAGGCGCTCATCGCCCTCGGCCGCCTCGAGGAAGCGGATCGCGCCGCGCGCGAACTGCTCAAGGTCGAGCCGGAGAATGACCAGACCTGGCTGGTGCTGGGCGCGGTGGCGACCAAGCTGATGCGCCAGGAGGAAGCGCTCGAGGCCTACCAGCACGCCGCGCGCCTGAAGCCGCGCGAGGTGCGGCTGGTGCTGACCCTGGGCCACCTGAACAAGACCCTGGGCCGGCGTGCCGACAGCGAGGCCGCCTACAAGGCCGCCCTGCAGCTCGACCCGGCCTCCGGGGAAGCCTGGTGGAGCCTCGCGGACCTGAAGAACTACACGTTCGCGGACGAGGAGCTCGCCGCCATGCAGGCGGTGCTGGCGGCCGGCCGGCACGCCCCGGGCGGCGAGGCGCAGTTGCACTTCGCGCTCGGCAAGGCGCTCGAGCAGCGCGGCCGCTACCCGGAGAGCTTCGCGCACTACCGGCGCGGCAACGCGCTGCGTCGCCTCGAGCAGCCCTTCGACATCGGCAAGTACGAGCGCCGCATCGGGCGCCTCATCCAGGTGTTCGACGCCGCCTTCTTCGCCGCCCGCGCCCACGGCGGCAACCCGGACCCCGCGCCCATCTTCATCGTCGGCCTGCCGCGCTCGGGCTCGACGCTGCTGGAGCAGGTGCTGGCCAGCCACTCGCAGGTGGAGGGCACGATGGAGCTGCCCAACATCATCCACATGGTGCACGAGTTCGAGGACACTTCCGCCGACCGCGACGGCTATCCGGAGGCTGTGCTGCGGGTGAGCGGGCCGGAGCTGCGCGCGCTCGGCGACCGCTACCTCGCCGAGACCGCGCCGCTGCACCGCGACCGCCCGCGCTTCACCGACAAGCTGCCCAACAACTTCAGCCACGTCGGCCTGATCCACGCCATCCTGCCGAACGCGAGCATCGTCGATGCCCGTCGCCACCCGCTGGATGCCTGCTTCAGCACCTTCAAGCAGCACTTCGCGGAAGGGCAGGCCTTCAGCTACGACCTGGAGGACCTCGGGCGCTACTACCGCGGCTACCTCGCGCTCATGGACCACTGGGACCGGGTGCTGCCGGGCAAGGTGCTGCACGTGCAGTACGAGGAGGTGGTGCGCGAGCCGGAGAGGAACATCCGCCGCCTGCTCGAGCACTGCCGCCTGCCCTTCGAGGAGGCCTGCCTGTCCTTCCACCGGACGCGCCGCTCGGTGCGCACGGCCAGCGCCGAGCAGGTGCGCCAGCCGCTGTACCGTTCCGGCATCGGTTACTGGCGTCACTTCGAGCGTGAGCTGGAGCCGTTGCGCAACGCGCTCGGTGATGCCCTGGAGCGCTTCCCGTCCTACGACTGAAGCACCGGGTGCGTGCGCCCAACTGTTGCGCGCACGCCGCAGGCTGAGGTTGACGGACCAACACGCCGCAACGGATGATCGGCCGAGCACGCTTCACGCACACGCGTGCGGTTAACGCACAAGCCTCAGGGGATGATGATGGGCAAAGTCAACGCCGCCGCCGCCGCATGCCAGGAACCGCTCGCACGCCACGTCACACGGATCGGCTTCGCCGTCGCCTCGGCGCTCGCCGCCGCCGCGATGCCCCAGCGGGCGCCGGCGGCCGGCGCGAGCGACTCCGCATCCACCGGCCTGCAGGAGGTGGTGGTGACCGCGCGCAAGCGCGAGGAGAACCTGCAGGACGTGCCCATCAGCATCAACGTCTACACCAAGGACGACCTGCAGAAGCTCGGCATCGCCAGCTTCGATGACTACGCCTACAAGGTGCCCTCGGTCTCCTTCATCAGCGTCGGACCGGGCACGCAGCTGTTCGTGATGCGCGGCGTGGCCGACGGCAGCAACCCGAACTACGCCAACACGTCCGCGACCGGCTTCTACCTGGACGACATGTCGCTCAGTTGGGGCGGCACGCAGCCGGACCTGCACCTGTACGACATGGAGGCGATCGAGATCCTGAACGGGCCGCAGGGCACTACCTTCGGGGCCGGTGCCATGGCCGGAGCCGTCCGCAACACGACCGTGAAGCCGGACGTGAACAACTTCAGCGCCGGGGTTGACTTCACCGCCGGGGCCATCCACGACGGCCGCGACAACTGGACCTACGAGGGCTTCCTCAACGTGCCGCTGGTCGCCGGCGCGCTCGGCCTGCGCGTCTCGGCCTTCAGCGACTCGCAGGGCGGCTTCATCGACAACCAGCTGACGACACGCACCTGGGTGAACACCGCGGTCTCGAACAACGCCGACTGGGCGCGCAACGACTACAACCGCATGCACCTGGAGGGGGGCCGCATCGCGCTCAAGGCGCTGATGGGCGAGAAGTGGTTCGCGACGCTCACCTACAGCTACCAGCGCCAGTCGACGCTCGGCGCCTGGGACGAAGACCCGACCCTGCCGGCGCGCACCGTGCAACGCTTCGGCCCCGAGAGCCACGAGTTCCAGGCCAAGACCCTCGACTTCCACCTGGAGGGGGACGTCGGCATCGGCGACCTGGTGTTCGCCAGCACCTACTGGTCTCTGCCCACCCGCCAGCACAACGAGTACTCGCAGTACATGGAGAACTACCTGGGCGGCGCCAAGGAAGGGGTCACCTGCACCAACGACCCGGTGTATGGCACCGGGCCGTACACCAACTGCAACCCGCCGGTTCAGTACTTCGAGTACCACACCAACCCGGAGCGCTGGTCGGACGAGCTGCGCCTGCAGTCCAAGTCGGGGGGCCGCCTGCACTGGCTGGGCGGGCTGTACTGGGAGAAGACCCGCGACAAGAACTCCGGCAGCACCTTCTACATGCCGGGCCTGCGCACCGACAGCCCGGCCTTCAAGTACTACAACTATTACTACAACACCCCGCCCGGCTCGAGCTCGCTGCCGCCGGGGGAGTGGTATGCGTACACCACGCGCACGGACTACAAGCAGACCACCGAGTTCGTGAACATCAACTTCGACATCACCTCGAAGCTGAACGTCGAGGCCGGCACGGTGCACTTCAAGTCGGACTTCAGCTACTACAGCCCCTACGGCCAGCTGGCCTACGCGCCGACCACCCCGTACGAGAGCACCGGCGGCTCGACCAAGTGGAACAGCCGCTTCGGCCTCAACTACAAGGCGACCGAGGACATCCTGCTGTACGGGATCTTCTCGCAGGGCTTCCGCGACGGCGGCTCCAACTCCGGCTACCCCGCGCAGTGCTACGCCAACGGCGTGCCCGAGAAGTACGTGCCGGACACGCTCAACAACTACGAGTTCGGCTTCAAGACCCGCTGGCTCGCCAACCACCTGGTCTGGAACGGCGCGGTCTACCAGATGGACTGGAAGGACCTGCAGACGATCATCTACGACGTCAACACCTGCCCGCCGAGCAGCTTCAACGCCAACGTCGGGGACGCCAAGATCAAGGGCGTCGAGAGCAACATCGACTACAAGCTGAACGAGAACTGGTCGATGCAGGCAGCGGTGAGCTACACCGACTCGCGCCTGGTGTCCAGCCACTACGCGTCCTTCCAGGAGCTGGTCGGCGAGCGCCTGCCGTACGTGCCGTACTTCAGCTACAGCGCCAACATCCGCTACGAGCACCCGCTGTCGGCCAGCCTGCACGGCTATGCCCAGTTCGACATCGCCCACAAGGGCGACATGTGGAACGACCTGCACAAGGAAAGCTCGCTCGGCATCCCGCGCATCCTGCAGCCGGAATACTCGCTGATGAACCTGCGCATCGGCCTGCTGCCGGCGAGCGGGCACTGGCTGGCGGAGCTGTTCTGCACCAACTGCGCGGACAAGAACGCCATCATCTACAGCAACACCGGCAACTACGACCTGCGGCAGACCACCAACGAGCCGCGCGTGATCGGCCTGCGCCTGAACTACCGGTTCGGCAAGGAAGTGAATGCCCAGTAGGGGCGGGGCATGAACGACCCCGGCGCGCGCGTCGCGCCGGGGCGGCCTTGGCGCTAAGCTAGGCGGGCATGCACTCCACCTTCTACCGCCGCTGCTTCCATCTCACCCTCGCGGCGGTGCTGGGCTACCTGCTGCTGCAGGTGCTGCGCCCCTTCTTCGGCATGCTCGCCTGGGCGGCCCTGCTGGGCTACATGTTCTTCCCGCTGCAGGAGCGCCTGACCCGGTCCGTGTTCAAGGGTCGCCGCTCGCTCTCGGCCGGCTTCATCACCGCGCTCGGCTCCATCGCCGTGTTCGTGCCGCTGTCCATCCTCGGGGTGGTGTTCGCCGGCCAGGTCGCGCGGCTGATCACCTACCTGCACGAGCACTCCCCGCCCTCCTGGAGCGACCTGCTCGAGCGGCTGTCCCACTATCCGGTGGTGGGCAGCGCCGTGGACTGGGTGCGCGAGAACTCCTCGGTGACCGCCGACCAGCTGCAGGGCTGGATGACCGAGGGGCTGCAGGGCGCCCTGAAGAGCGTCGCGGCCCTGGGCGGCAGCCTGGCCCTGGGCATCTTCGGCACGCTGGTCAGCTTCTTCATGATGCTGTTCATCCTGTTCTTCTTCCTGCGCGACGGGCGCACGCTCGCCGAGCACGCCATCCGGCTGATCCCGGCGCCGCCGCAGCGGCGCGACCGCGCCCTGAAGTACCTCGGCGACGTCACGCGCGCGGTCGTGTTCGGCTCGGTGGGCACGGCGGTGTTCCAGGGGATCTTCGTCGGCCTCGGCTTTGCCATCGCCGGCCTGCCCTCGCCGGTGGTGTTCGGGGTGCTCGCGGTGTTCGCCTCCTTTCTGCCCTCGGGCGCCTCGATCGTGGTCATCCCGGCGATCCTGTACTTCGCCTTCACCGCCCACTGGGGCTGGGCGACCTTCCTGCTCGTCTGGACCGCCATCCTCGCCAGCGCGGACAACGTGCTGCGGCCGATCCTGGCCGCGCGGCATGCGGAAGTCTCCACGCTCGCGCTGTTCCTCGGCGCCATCGGCGGGGCGGCCGCCTTCGGGATCATCGGGCTGGTCGCAGGACCGGTGCTCGTGAGCTTCGTCGTGGCCCTGGCGCGTTTCTCGCAGGAGACCCCGCCGGCGGACGCCTGAAGGGGAAATTCTTCCCGTAGAATGCGCCCCCCTATGGATCTGTCCCCGATCCTCAACCCCCTGAACGACGAGCAGCGCGCGGCCGTGACCGCCCCGCTCGGGCCCGTGCTGGTGCTCGCCGGCGCGGGCAGCGGCAAGACGCGCGTGCTCACCCACCGCATCGCCTGGGTGATCCAGGCCGAGGGCGCCTCGCCGCACAACATCCTCGCCGTCACCTTCACGAACAAGGCGGCCGGGGAGATGCGCGGCCGCGTCGAGCAGCTGCTCGGCATCCCGGGCGGCGCGCTGTGGATCGGCACCTTCCACGGCCTCGCGCACCGGCTGTTGCGCATCCACTGGCGCGAGGCGAACCTGGTGCAGAGCTTCCAGATCATCGACGCGGAGGACCAGCAGCGCCTGATCAAGAAGCTGATCCGCGCCGCGGAGCTGGACGAGACGCGCTGGATCCCGCGCGAGGTGCAGTGGTTCATCAACTCGAACAAGGACGAGGGGCGCCGCCCGCAGCACCTCAAGGACGGCAACGATCCCACGCGCCTGCAGCTGATCCGGCTGTACCAGGCATACGAGGAAGCCTGCGCGCGCGCGGGCACCGTGGATTTCGCCGAGCTGCTGCTGCGCGCGTTCGAGCTGTGGCGCGACAACCCCTCGCTGCTCGCGCACTACCGGCGGCGCTTCCAGCACGTGCTGGTGGATGAGTTCCAGGACACCAACGGCATCCAGTACGCCTGGCTGCGCCTGCTCGCCCCGGGCGTCCCGGACGCGGGCGGCTACGCCAGCTTCCCCTTCGTGGTCGGCGACGACGACCAGTCGGTGTACCGCTTCCGCGGCGCGCGCGTGGAGAACCTGCAGGAGTTCCGCCGCGACTACCCGGCGGCGCAGCTGTTCCGCCTGGAGCAGAACTACCGCTCGACCGCGACCATCCTGGCCGGGGCCAACGGGCTCATCGCCCACAACAACTCGCGCCTGGGGAAGAACCTGTGGACCGACGGCGCCAAGGGCGAGCCGATCCACCTGTACACGGCCTTCAACGAGCGCGACGAGGCCGAGTTCGTCACGCACCGCATCCGCGAGTGGGTCGCCCACGGCGGCCAGCGCCGCGAGATCGCCATCCTGTACCGCTCGAACGCGCAGTCGCGCGTCTTCGAGGAGGCGTTCCTCTCCGCGCGCGTGCCCTACCGCGTCTACGGCGGCCTGCGCTTCTTCGAGCGCGCCGAGATCAAGGACGCGCTCGCCTACCTGCGCCTGATCGCCAACCGCCGTGACGATGCCTCCTTCGAGCGCGTGGTGAACCTGCCCACCCGCGGGGTCGGCGCCAGGAGCCTCGACATCGTGCGCGAGCAGGCGCGCGCCAACGGCAGCTCGCTGTGGGAGGCCGCCGGCGCGGCCATCGCCGCGGGCACGCTGGGCGCCAAGGCCGCCGCGGCCATCCAGGGCTTCATGGCCCTCATCGAGCGCATCGCCGCCGAGTCCGGCGCGCTCGCCCTGCACGAGCAGGTCGACCAGGTCCTCAAGGGCAGCGGCCTCATCGAGCACTACCGCAAGGAGAAGGCCGAGCGCGGCGAGGCGCGCGCGGAGAACCTGGACGAGCTGGTCTCCGCGGCGCGCGGCTTCACCCCCGAGGCGAGCGAGCTGCCGCCGCTGGAGTCCTTCCTCGCCCACGCGGCCCTCGAGTCCGGCGAGGGCCAGGCCGATGCCTGGGAGGACTGCGTGCAGATGATGACCCTGCACACGGCCAAGGGGCTGGAGTTCCCGGTGGTCTTCCTGTGCGGCATGGAGGAGGGCCTCTTCCCGCACCAGCGCTCTCTGAACGACCTGGACGGGCTCGAGGAGGAGCGCCGCCTGTGCTACGTCGGCATGACGCGCGCCATGCGCCAGCTGTACCTGACGTGCGCCGAGCAGCGCCGCCTGCACGGCGTGGACTCCTACGGCCAGGCCTCGCGCTTCATCCGCGAGATCCCCGAGGAGCTGCTCGAGGAGGTGCGCCCGCGCGTGCAGGTCTCGCGCCCCGTGGCCGTGGGGCGCTTCCGCCCGCAGGAGCCGGCCGCCCCGGGGGTGCGCCTGGGGGCGCGGGTGCGCCACGGCAAGTTCGGCGAGGGGGTCATCCTCTCGGTCGAGGGCAACGGGCCGCAGGCGCGCGTGCAGGTGAGCTTCGAGCGCCAGGGCACCAAGTGGCTGATGGTGCAGTATGCGAACCTGGTGCCGCTGTAGGTCCTTCGGCCAAGGGCTAACTCGCTACACTAGGCGTCCATGACCCGGCCCCCCCGCAAGGCCCCATGAAGATCCTCATCCTCGGCGCAGGCCAGGTCGGGCGCACCGCCGCCCAGGCGCTCGCGCGCGAGGAGGCCAACGAGGTCACGGTCGTCGACTCCAACGAGGACATCCTGCGCGACCTGCAGGACCGCTTCGACGTGCGCACCGTGGCCGGCAACGCCGCCTACCCTTCCGTGCTCGAGGCCGCCGGCGCGGCCGAGGCCGAGGTGCTCATCGCCCTCACCTCCAGCGACGAGGTGAACCTCATGGCCTGCCAGGTGGCCTTCACCCTGTACCGCACCCCGACCAAGATCGCGCGCGTGCGCTCCCCCGAGTACACCAGCCGCGCGGCGCTCACCGAGGGCCTGCCGGTCGATGTCTTCATCAGCCCCGAGCAGCTGGTCACCGAGTACGTCGAGCGCCTCATCCACCAGCCCGGCACGCTGCAGGTGCTGGACTTCGCCGACGGCAAGGTGCAGCTGGTCGGGGTGCGCACGCGCCGCGACGGCCTGCTGGTCGGCCACGCGCTGAGCGAGCTGCCCGTGCACCTGCCCAAGATCGCGCTGCGCATCGTCGCCATCTACCGCGACGGGCGCAGCATCCCGCCGGAGGGCGACACCGTCATCGCCGAGGGCGACGAGGTGTTCTTCCTGGCCGCGCAGGCGGACATCCGCCGCGCCATGGCGGAGCTGCGCCACGGCGATGACCCGGCGCGGCGCATCATCATCGCCGGCGGCGGCCACATCGGCTACCGCCTGGCGCGCACCCTGGAGAAGAACAACCAGGTGAAGCTGATCGAGCGCGACCCGCGCCGGGCGCGCAAGATCGCGGAGGGCCTCGAGAAGACCATCGTGCTGCACGGCGATGCCGCCGACGAGGAGCTGCTCGTCGAGGAGAACATCGACAGCCAGGACGTGTTCGCCGCGGTCACCAACTCCGAGGAAGCCAACATCCTCGCGGCCATGCTCGCCAAGCGCCTGGGCGCGCACAAGGTCATGGCGCTGATCAACAAGCCCTCCTACACCGATCTGGTGGAGGACAGCACGATCGACATCGCCATCTCGCCGCAGACCATCACCATCGGCTCGCTGCTCGCCTACGTGCGCCGCGGCGACGTGGTGCGCGTGCACGCGCTGCGCCGCGGCGCCGCCGAGGCCCTGGAGGCGATCGTGCACGGCGACGAGAGCAGCTCGCGCGTCATCGGGCGCACCGTCGCGCAGATCCCGCTGCCGGAAGGGGCTTCCATCGGCGCCATCGTGCGCGCCGACGAGGTGATCATGGCCCACCACGACACCCGCGTGCTGGCCGACGACCACGTGATCCTGTTCCTGGCCGACCGGCGCCACCTGGAGGCGGTGGAGCGGCTTTTCCTGCGCGCGACGCGCTAGGAAGCCGGCCATGCTCGCCGTCGCACACGTGCTGGGGTCGCTGCTGGCCGGGTTCGCGCTCAGCTGCCTGGCCCCGCTCGCCTGCTCGCTCATCATGGCCGACGGCCTGTGGCGGGTGTTCCTGCTCACCGGCCTCGCCGCCGCCGCCTGCGCCCTGCTGCTGCGCCTGCTGGCGCACCGCCGCCACCGCGAGCTGCGCGCGCGCGACGGCTTCCTGCTGGTCACCCTGGGGTGGGTGGTGCTGCCGGCCGCGGCGGCCCTGCCGCTGCTGTTCGGCATCCCGGGGCTGAGCTTCACCGGGGCCTTCTTCGAGGCGATGTCGGGACTGACCACCACCGGCTCGACCGTGCTCTCGGGGCTGGACACACTCGCGCCGTCGCTGAACTTCTGGCGCCACGCGCTCGAGTGGTTCGGCGGGCTCGGGGTCATCGTCATGGCGCTGGCGGTGCTGCCGCTGCTGGGCGTCGGCGGCATGCAGGTGCACAAGGGCGCCGCCCCCGGCTCGGTCAAGGAGGAGCGCCTCGCGCCGCGCATCACCGCCGCCGCGCGCTCGCTGTGGTTCGTGTACGCGCTCATCACCGCCGGGGGCATCCTCGCCCTGAAGCTGTGCGGCATGGGCTGGTTCGATGCCATCTGCCACGCCTTCTCGGCGGTCGGCCTCGGCGGGTTCTCCACCCACGACCGCAGCGTCGCCTGGTTCAACTCCCCGGCGATCGAGGCGGTGCTGATGGCGCTGATGGTGATCGCGGCGCTGAACTTCGCGCGCCACTTCGTGTCCCTGCGCCGCCTGTCACTGGAGGCCTACACGAGCGACCCGGAGGCGCGCGCGCTGTTCGCCGTGCTCGGGGCGAGCATCCTCGGCATCGCGCTGCTGCTCTCCTGGCACGAGGTCTACCCCGACTTCCTCGGCTGCCTGCGCAACGCCGCCTTCAACGTCATCTCGCAGGCCACCACCAGCGGGCTGACCACGCAGGACTACCAGGCCTGGCCGGTGTTCGCCCCGTACTGGATGCTGTTCCTGTCCTGCATCCTCTGCAGCACCGGCTCGACCGGGGGCGGCATCAAGATGTTCCGCGCGCTGCTGCTCGGGCGGCAGACCGGCCGGGAGCTCAAGCGGCTCATCCACCCGGCGGCGATGGCGCCGGTGCGCGTCGGCGGGCGGCCGATCCCCGACTCGGTCGGCCAGGCCGTGTTCGCGTTCATCTTCCTGTACTTCGTGACCATCGTGGCCCTGACCTTCGCGATGCTGCTCACGGGGCTGGACTTCGACACCTCGTTCACCGCGGTGGTCGCCGCGATCAACAACACCGCGCACGGCTTCGGCGCCCCCGGCGAGGTGCACAACCTCAAGGCGCTGAGCCCCGTGCAGGCGTGGATCTGCATCGCCGCCATGCTGGTCGGCCGCCTGGAGATCTTCAGCGTCGTCGTGCTGATGCGCCCGGCCTACTGGCGCAAGTAAGCCGCCTACTTCGCCGCCACCTCGACGGTGAGCGTCACGTCCGCGGCGACCTCCAGCGTGCCCGACTCCACCGGGGTGTCGACCTTGGCGGCCGCCGGGGCCGCCATGCTCAGGGTGCGCATCATCGGCACGCGCGGCGCGCCGTTCACCTCGACGCTGAGCACGCGCACCACCTTCAGCCCGAGCGCGGCGGCGAGCACGTCCGCATCCGCGCGCGCGCGCGCGGCAGCCTTGCGCAGCGCCTCGGCGCGCACGGCGTCCTGGTCGCGCAGCGTGAACTGGATGCCGCGCACGTCGTTGGCGCCGGCCTGCGAGGCCGCGTCGATGACGTTGCTGATGCGGTTAAGGTCATCCAGGGTGACCTGGACGATGTTGGCGGCCGAGTAGCCGGTGATGCCGGCCTCCTGGCCGTTCTGGTAGCGGTAGCTGGGCGTGAGCGTGTAGTTCACGGTCTGGTAGCGGGCGGTGGGGCCGGCGACCTTCTTCACCGCCGCGAGCACCGCCTCCACCTGGCGCGCGTTCTGCGCGGCCGCCTCCTGGGACTTGTCGGCGCGCGTCTTCACGCCGATGTCGATCTCGACCCTGTCGGGTTTCGCGCTCACCTGGGCATCGCCGCTGACGCGGATGGAGGACACCGGGCTTTGCTGTGCAAAGGCGTCGCCGGCGAACAGGGCGAGCAGGGCGAGGGACAGCAGCTTCATGTTCCCGGGCTCCGGTGGCACGCGATCTCACATTGTACTGCCGGCGCGTGCGGCAGTTCATAGTTTGGACAGGCGCCCGCACATGAGGGCGCGGCGGGGCGGTATACAGCCGTGGATGGAAGCGCGCGAGGTCAACGTCGCCCCCGACCGGTTCGAGGTGACCCTGGAGGATGTGCTGCTGGTCACCCAGCTGCACTCGGCGCTCGCCGTTTGCGTCTATGATGCGATGGAGGAGGCGGGTGCCCTGCTGCACCTGCGCTGCATCGTGCGCTCAGCCAAGCCCATCGACGTCACCGACACGACACTCGCCACCGAGCTGCTGCTGCTCGACCGCTGCCTCGCCGCGCTGCGCGAGTCGGCACCGGCGGCGCGCAACCTGCAGGCGCGCATCGTGGTGCACCTCGCGGACAACCCGCAGGCCGCGCCGCTGTCCGAGAACATGGTGATCATGGTGAAGCGGTACCTGGAGGACGGCGGGGTGCGCCTCCTGCCCGAGGACGTCGCCGCCGGGCCGGCGCGCGCGCTGCGCTTCCGGCCGAGCATGGGCTGGGTGCACACGCGCACCTGAGGCTGCGTGCCCGCCCGCCGCGCACAGGTTCCGGACCGCCTCAGCCGGGCGCTCGCGACCATCCTCGGCCACCCGGTCGGGCACGTCGCAGTCTTCGAGCACTCCTGGTTCGTGCGCCTGCACGGGCGCGCCGTGGCGACCACCCGGCGCGAGCGCATCTACCTGCGCGGCAGCGCCGCCGACTTCTTCGCCAACCCCGCCATGCTCCTGCACGAGTACTGCCACGTCATCCGGCAGTGGCAGAGCGGGCGGCTCACCGTGCCGCGCTACCTGGCCGCCTGCCTGCAGCACGGCTACTGGAACAACCCCTTCGAGGTGGAGGCGCGCGCGTTCGCGGCGCGTCACGTGGCGCGGCTGCACGCGCTGCTCGCGCCCGGGGCTGCCTCAGCCGAGCAGGGCCTCGCGGCGGTACAGTCGGCCGGCGATTCCCACCAGCAGCGCGCCGATGGCCAGGGTGGCGAGCACTGAGACGGCGAAGTAGGTGCCGGGCACCGGCTCGTCTCGCAGCAGGCTCGTGATCAGGAAGTGCTGGCTGAGCGAGGGGATGGCCATGTAGAGCAGGCTCGGCCGCAGGCCCATCACGCCGGCGAACACCAGCGGCAGGGTCGGCACCAGCAGCACCAGGCCCAGGTAGGTCTGCGCCTCGCGGTAGCTGCGGGTGTAGGCGGCCACGATGGTCATGAGCGCCGCCCCCAGCGGCACCAGCGGCAGGCAGTAGAGCACCAGGCGCAGCGCCACCCACGGGCCGAAGTTGATGCTCATGCCGAAGCGCTCGAGTCCCACGAAGCGCAGCAGGACCGCGAAGGCGATGACCGTGAGCACGAGCGACAGGCTCATGTAGGCGCAGGCGGCGAGGATCTTGCCGTAGATCAGGTGCGCGCGCCGCGCCGGCACGGTGAGCAGCGGCTCGAGCGAGCCGCGCTCGCGCTCCCCGGCGGTGGCATCGATCGCCAGGTACATCCCGCCCATGAGCATGGTCAGCAGCACCAGGTAGCTCAGCGTCCCCAGCGCCACCACCGAGCGGCCCGCCGGGGTCGAGACGTCCACGTCCTGCACCGCGACGGGGGCGAGCACCAGAGGATCGCTGCCCCGCGCCAGCATGCGCAGGCGCGCGAGCAGCGAGCCGTACTGCTCGAGCACGCCGCGCACGTGCTCGGTGTCGGCGGCGCTCGCCACGTCCGAGGAATCCGCGTACAGCACCAGCGGCGCCGGCTCGCCCGCGGCGAGGTGCGCGGCGAAGCTCGCCGTGACCTCGAGCACGCGCTCGTGGCGGTGGGCCTGGATGGCCTGGCGCGCGGCGGCCGCATCGAAGCCGACCGGGGTCACCTCGATGCCCGACTGCGTGAGGTAGGCGGCGAGGTTCGGGGCGCGCTCGGCGTGGGCGAGCGCCAGCTGCACGGGCCGGTCGGCGCGCCCGGCGCTGCGCTCGATCTGCAGCGACAGGGCGCCGGCGAAGAGCAGCGGCCCCAGCAGCGGTCCCAGCAGCAGCGCGGAAAACAGCGTGCGCCGCTCGCGCAGGTTCTCGCGGAACTCCTTGGCGAACACGGTGAGGATGGCGTGCATCAGGCGAGCGCCTCCGCGCCGATGAGCCGCACGAAGGCCTCCTCGAGGGTCGCGGTGCCGGTGCGCGCGCGGATCTCCTCGGGGGTCCCCGCGCCGATCACCGTGCCGGCGGCGATGACCACCACCTCGTCGCACAGCTCGGCCACCTCGTGCATGACGTGGCTGGAGAAGAGGATGCAGTGGCCGGCGTCGCGCAGCTGGCGCAGCAGGCGCCGCAGCGCGCGCACCGCCATGACGTCGAGCCCGTTGGTGGGCTCATCGAGGATGAGGTTGCGCGGGTTGTGGATGAGCGCCCGGGCGAGCGCGGTCTTCAGGCGCTGGCCCTGCGAGAAGCCCCGCGCGCGGCGGTCGGCGAAGTCCTGCATCTCCAGGAGCCCGACCAGGGCCTCGGCGCGCGTGCGCGCCTCCGCACGCGCCAGCCCGTGCAGCGCGCCGAAGTAGAGGATGTTCTCGCGCGCGGTGAGGTTCGGGTAGATGCCCGCGCCGTGGGTGAGCACGCCCAGGCGGCGCGCCGCCTCGAGGGGTGCCTGCACGGCGCTGTGGCCATCGATGAGCGCATCCCCGGCATCGGGCCTGAGCACGGTGTAGAGCATGCGCAGCGTGGTGGACTTGCCCGCGCCGTTGGGCCCGAGGAGGCCGGTGATGCGGCCGTCGCGGGCCACGAGGCTGACCTCGTGCACCGCGCGCACGGCGCCGAAGTGCTTGTTGAGCCCGCGCGCCTCGATCATGGCGCCGGCCCGTTCAGCGTCACGAAGAAGGGCATCGGCCGGGCCTTCTCGAGGCAGCGGGCATCGAGGGCCTGCGGGTCGGGCGCCTCGAGGAAGCGCGCCAGCACGCGGCCCATGCACGGTGCGGTCAGCTGCCCGTGCGCGAAGCCCGCGAGCACCAGCTCGCGCGCCCGCGCGAACCCACGGGCGGCGGCGTGCGCGTAGGCCGGCGGCGTCACCGGGTCGGCGCTCCCCGAGAGCAGCAGCGCGGGCACGTGGCTTGCCAGCGGCGCGTGGAAGTCGGCATCGACCGGGCCGTGCGGCCAGATGCCGCAGACGGTGCGCAGGGCGTCCACCTGCGCTGCGCCCATGAAGGTCTGCGCCAGCCGGGCGCGGTCGATGGCGTGCTCGTCGTAGAAGGGCACATCCTCGGCGCACACCACGCTGTTGTGCATGCCGACGGCGATGTCGCCGTAGGCGCGCTGGAACAGCAGGAACTGCGCGGCCAGCGGCGCGTAGTCGGCGCGGCTGGCCGCGCCGTGCAGCATCAGCGGCAGGAGCGCGGCGTAGTCGGCGGAGTAGCTCGCCAGGCGCAGCACCGCGGCCAGCTGGTCGGCACCGAAGTCCAGCTGCCGCGGGGCGCCGCTGACCGGGTCCGGCAGCTGCACGCTCGCCGGCGCCCGCGCGAGCGCTGCGCGCACCGCGTGGTAGTCGGCCACCGGGTCGGCGAAGCGTGCGTGGCAGGGCGCATCCTGCGCGCAGCGCGCGAGGATCCCCTGCAGCGCGGCCTCGGCATCCAGGGCGACCGCCGGTCCCACGGCCAGCGCGGGCGGCAGCACGCCATCCAGGATCACCGCGCGCACCCGCCCGGGGAAGCGGCGGATGTAGTGCTGGGCGACCCGGGTGCCATAGGAGACTCCGTAGAGGTCGATGGGGCCGTAGCCCAGCGCCCGGCGCACCGCCTCCAGGTCCTGCACGGCGATGCTCGTGGTGTACCAGCCGACGCTCGCGCGCGCGTCCAGGGTGCGGAGGCAGGCGCGGGTGCTGCGCGCGATCTCCTCCTCCCCGGCACGGTAGAGGGTCTCCTCGTCCTCGGGGCAGTCGAGCAGGTGGGAGCGGCCGGTGCCGCGCTGGTCGACCAGCACGATGTCGCGGTCGCGGTTGATGCGCGCGAACGCACCGGCCACGGTGGCGTAGAAGCTGCTGGCGGCCTGCCCGGGGCCACCGGCAAGCACGAACAGCGGATCGGCGAGCTTGCGGCGGCTGATCGCCGGCACGCGGGCGATGCGCAGGCCGATCCGGCGTCCCGCCGGGTCGCCCGGGTTTTCCGGGACCTGGAGCACGCCGCACTCGGCCGGCACCACCGTCAGTCGCAGCGGGTGCTCGAGCTCGCACGGGGAGAGCACGAGCGCGGGCGGCACCGGGGCGGCGGCGCGGCCGACCGGGCCGAACCCGCCCAGGAGCCCCAGTCCGGTGAGCAGAGCGGCCGTGATCCTGGGATGCATGGACGCGCAGTGTAGCTGCCGCCACCGCCGCCAAAGTGCGGCCGGCTTGGCAGATTGCCGACGGCCGCCGTGCCTGTTCAGGGGCAGATCGAGGCGGGCGCGGGAGTAGGCGCGCAGCGCGCCGTGGCGCCGCAGCAGCGCGGGGCGAGGGTGGCGCAGCCCTGCACGGTGACGCCCCCGAAATTGGCGGACGCGACGACGCCATTGCGCGCGCTGCACGGTTCCGGGTGCGCCGCGGGGGCCGCCTCGTCCGCATTCCCCGGGCAGGGGAGTCCGCCCAGGGTCGCCCGCGCCGCGGCGGTGGCCTTCGCCTGGCCGGCCGGGATGCGCAGGATCGCGGGCGCGACCGCGACGACGCTGCTCTGCAGCGTGACGTTCGCGCCGGCCGGGGCACGGGGCAGGAGCGCGACGCACACCGCGCCGGACTCCCCCGGCGGCAGGCCGCCCGCGGGGGTCTGCACCTGCAGGGTGGCGGCGAGGATGCGATACCGGGCGCGCTGCGTGAGGGTGTAGGCCGAGCCGACCAGGGTCCTCGCCGGCGCACTCCAGGTGACGGTCACGACATCCTCGACCGCGAAGGCCGGCACGGCACTGAGGCGGTAGGTGACGGCGCCGGTCGTGGGCCCGGCCGGCACCGCGGACGGGATGGGCGGGACCGGTCCGGCGTGCTGCACGCTCACGGTGGCGGTGAGGCCGCCGGTGAAGTGGCTGAACAGGCCGTCCTCCTGGGTCGCCCTCACATCCAGGGTCGGGGTGGGGCCGGCGAAGTCCATGCCGGGGGCGGTGATCTTCGCGCAGGCCGCGGGGAGCAGGAGGATCCCGGTGGCCAGCCATCGCGGCGCGGTGTTCACGTTCTTCTCGGGGGTCCTCGGGGGTGCGCGCCGATTTTAAGTCGCCCCGCCCGGCCGCGGCCATCCCGCGCCTTGCCCCCCCTCGGCGCGGCCCTACAATACGCACCGCCACGAGGACCCCCCGACCATGAACCCGACCTCCCCTGCCGCCACCGCGTTCGACGTGATCGTCATCGGCGGCGGTCATGCCGGCACCGAGGCGGCGCTGGCCGCGGCGCGCCGCGGCGCGCGCACCCTGCTGGTCACCCAGAGCCTCGAGACCCTGGGGCAGATGAGCTGCAACCCCGCCATCGGCGGGATCGGCAAGGGCCACCTGGTGCGCGAGATCGACGCCCTGGGCGGGGCGATGGCGCGCGCCACCGACCGCGCCGGCATCCAGTTCCGCACCCTGAACGCCAGCAAGGGACCGGCCGTGCGCGCCACGCGCGCCCAGGCCGACCGGACCCTGTACCGGCAGGCCATCCGCCGGATGCTCGAGACCCAGCCGCACCTGCGCCTCTTCCAGCAGGAGGTCGCGGACCTGGTCGTCGTCGGCGACCGGGTGCGGGGGGTCCTGACCGCCTCGGGCATCACCTTCACCGCGCCGGCCGTCGTGCTCACGGTGGGTACCTTCCTCGGCGGCCGCATCCACGTCGGGCTGCAGAACCTGCCCGGCGGCCGGGCCGGCGATGCCCCCTCGAACCGCCTGGCGGCGCGCCTGCGCGAGCTGCCGCTGCGGGTCGCGCGCCTGAAGACCGGCACCCCGCCCCGCCTGGATGGGCGCACGCTCGACTGGACGGTGATGGCGCCGCAGCCCGGTGACGATCCGCCGCCGGTGTTCTCGTACCTTGGGCGAGCCGATGAGCATCCGGAACAGGTCAATTGTTTCATAGCGCATACCAATGAGCGGACGCATGCGCTCATCCGGGCCGCCACCGACCGCTCGCCGATGTTCACCGGGATCATCGAGGGGGTGGGCCCGCGCTACTGCCCGTCCGTCGAGGACAAGGTGGTGCGCTTTGCGGACAAGGGCGCCCACCAGATCTTCGTGGAACCGGAGGGCCTGAACACCCACGAGGTGTACCCGAACGGCATCTCGACCAGCCTGCCCTACGATGTGCAGTGCGAGTTCGTGCGCAGCATCCGCGGCTTCGAGAACGCCCACCTGACCCGGCCCGGCTATGCCATCGAGTACGACTTCTTCGACCCGCGCGACCTGCGGCACACGCTCGAGACCAAGCTGATCGGCGGGCTGTACTTCGCCGGCCAGATCAACGGCACGACCGGCTACGAGGAGGCCGCCGCGCAGGGACTGCTCGCCGGCATCAACGCCTCACTCGCCGCGGGCGGCCGCGCGCCCTGGGTGCCCGGGCGCGAGGAGGCCTACCTCGGGGTGCTGGTCGATGACCTGGTCACCTGCGGGACACGCGAGCCGTATCGCATGTTCACCAGCCGCGCCGAGCACCGGCTGCTGCTGCGCGAGGACAACGCCGACCTGCGGCTCACCCCGGCCGGGCGCGAGCTCGGGCTGGTGGACGATGAGCGCTGGGCGCTGTTCGAGGCGAAGTCGCGCACGACCGAGGCGGAACTGGCGCGCCTCGCCGGGACGCGCGTGAAGCCGGCGCACTCGGACGCCTGGGCGCAGCGCGTGCTCGGCGCACCGCTGGCGCGCGAGTGTTCCGCGTTCGAGCTGCTGCGCCGGCCCGGCGTGACCTACCCCGAGCTCGCCGCACTCCTCGGCCCCGCCGGCTGGGAGGCCCCCGGCGCGCTCGATGAGCGCCTGCCCGCCCAGGTGCGCGCCCAGCTCGAGGTGCACGCCAAGTACGACGGCTACATCCAGCGCCAGGAGGCCGAGATCCAGCGCACCCGGCGCGCCGAGGACACGCCCCTGCCGGCCGACCTGGACTACGCCGCGCTGTCGGGCCTCTCGCACGAGGTGCGGCAGAAGCTCGCCGAGGTGCGCCCGGGGACCGTCGGCCAGGCGGCGCGCGTCCCGGGCATCACCCCTGCGGCGGTGCAGATCCTGCTGGTGCACCTGAAGAGGCGCGGCCGCGCGCCGGCGCGGGTGGCATGAAGCGCTTCATCGAGCGGCTGCAGGATGTCTGGCGGCAGCACGACTCGCTGGTGTGCGTGGGCCTCGACCCCGAGCCGGATCGCTTCCCCGCGCTCATCGCGTCGGGCGCCGCGCCGATCTTCGAGTTCAACCGCGCCATCATCGATGCGACCGCGGACCTGGTGTGCGCCTACAAGCCGCAGTTCGCGCACTACGCCGCGGTCGGCGCCGAGGAGCAGCTGGCGCGCACCATCGAGTACATCCGGCAGCACTACCCGGCGGTGCAGGTGGTGCTGGACGTCAAGCGCGGCGACATCGGCAGCACCGCCGAGCGTTATGCGACCGAGGCCTTCGTGCGCTACGGCGCCGATGCCGCCACCGTCAATCCCTACCTCGGCACCGACTCGCTCGAGCCGTTCCTGCGCTACGAGGACCGCGGCGTCATCGTCCTGTGCCGCACGTCCAACCCGGGCGGCCGCGAGCTGCAGGAGCTGAAGGCCCCGGACGTGCCGCTGTACCAGCAGGTCGCGACGCTGGCCGCGCAGCGCTGGAACAGCCGCGGCAACTGCCTGCTGGTGGTCGGCGCCACCCATCCGGCCGAGCTTGCCCAGGTGCGCGCGCTCGTGGGCGCGATGCCGCTGCTCGTGCCCGGCGTGGGCGCGCAGGGCGGGGACGTGGCGCAGGCGGTGAAGAACGGCCAGTCGGCCGACGGCACCGGGCTGCTCATCAGCTCTTCGCGCGCCATCCTGTACGCCTCGCAGGGCGCGGACTTCGCCAGCGCCGCGCGCGCGGCCACCGCGACGCTGCGCGCGCAGATCAACCAGCACCGCACGCCCGCCCGATGAGGCTGCCGCGCTGCGCGCTGCCGGCGCTCCTGGTGCTCGCGCTGGCCGCCTGCGGTGGCCCGCACGCCCCGGCCGGTCCGGCCGCGGGCGCGAACATCCTGGTGCGCGGCGGCGGCCCGGACCCCGACTCGCTCGACCCGCAGAAGGCGCGCGGCTTCGAGGCGCAGGGCATCGTGCGCGACCTGTGTGAGGGGCTGACCACGCTCTCGCGAGACGCGGGCGTCGCGCCGGGCAGCGCGCGCAGCTGGGAGACGAGCGCCGACGGGCGCACCTGGACCTTCCACCTGCGCGCGGACCTGCACTGGTCCAACGGCGATGCCCTGGTGGCGCAGGACTTCGTGGCCGGCCTGCAGCGCCTGGTGGATCCGGCGACCGCCTCCGGCTACGCACAGTTCATCGACGTGGTCGAGAACGCCGGGGCGATCATCGCCGGCGCCCGGCCCGTGGAGTCCCTCGGGGTCGCCGCCCCCGATGCCGCCACCGTGGTCATCACGCTGCGCGCGCCCGCCCCCTACCTGCCCGCGCTGCTGTCGCACCCGAGCACCTGCCCGGTGCACCGCCCGACGCTCGCCGCCCACCCGCAGGGCTTTGCGCGGCCGGGCACGATGGTGAGCAACGGCGCCTTCACGCTCACCGAGTGGGTGCAGGGCTCCGCGGTGCTGCTCACGCGCAACCGCCACTACTGGAACGATGCGGCCACGCACCTGGACGGGGTGCGCTATCTGCTGATCCCCGACGAGAACGCGGAGCTCGCGCGCTACCGCGGCGGGGAGCTGCAGGTCACCTTCGTCGTGCCGCGCGGGCAGTACGACTGGGTCAAGGCCCACCTCGGCGACCAGCTGCACGTGCACCCCCAGCTCAGCACCTATTACTACGGCTTCAACCTGCGCCGTCCGCTGTTCGCCGCGCATCCCGGGCTGCGCCGCGCGCTGTCCCTGGTCATCGACCGCGAGAAGCTCGCGCAGCGGGTGCTGCGCGTGGGCGAGCTGCCCGCCTACGGCTGGGTGCCGCCCGGGGTCGATCACTACAGCGCGCAGTCCTTCGACTACGCGCAGCAGCCGCTGCCCGCTCGCATCGCCGAGGCGCAGCGCCTGTACCGCGAGGCGGGCTACTCGCAGGAGCGGCCGCTGAAGTTCGAGCTGCGCTACAACAGCGGCGAGGTGCACACCAAGCTCGCCGTGGCGATCGCGGCCATGTGGCACGAGGCCCTGGGCGCGGAGGTGCAGCTGGTGCAGGCGGAGTTCAAGTCGCTGCTGCAGGACATCGACCGGGGCGACGTCGAGATGTTCCGCTCCAGCTGGGTGGGCGACTACAACGACGCCTACACCTTCGCGCAGTACCTCAAGAGCGACTTCGGCGTGAACCTGCCGCACTACCGCAGCGCCGCCTACGATGCGCTGCTGGCGCAGGCAGCGGCGCAGGCCGACGCCGGCCGCCGGCGCACCCTGCTGGAGCGGGCGGAAGCGGTGATGCTGAAGGACCACCCGCTGCTGCCGATCTACTTCTACGTCAACAAGCACCTGGTGAAGCCGGAAGTCCAGGGCTGGTACGACAATGTCATGAACGTGGTCTACAGCCGCGACCTGAGCCTGCGCGCACCCGCGCCCTGACTCCTCCGATGGGACCGAGGTGGGCGAAATGCCTGCGACCAGGCGCTTCGTGAGCGCTCAGTGGGTGTCGCTGGACGTCTCCGGACGCCGCGCTACTTTCCGATGCAGAAGCCGCCGAAGATCCGGCCCAGCAGGTCCTCGGTGGTGAAATCGCCCGTGATCCCGCCCAGGGCCTGCTGCGCGCCGCGCAGCTCCTCGGCGACGAGCTCCCCCGCGCGACGCTCGGTGAGCAGCCCGAAGGCTGCCTCGGTGTGCGCGCGGGCGCGCGCCAGCGCCTGCAGGTGCCGGGCGCGCGCGCTCACCGTGCCGGCCCCGGCGTTCTCGTAGCCCATCACCTGCTTCAAGTGCCGGCGCAGGCCCTCCAGCCCCTCGCCGGTGAGCGCGGAGAGCACGAGGCGCGGCGGCCCGCTCAGGGTGTCGGCCACGGGCAGCCCCGAGGCGAGGTCCGCCTTGTTGAACACCAGCGTCACCGGCACCTGCGGCGGCAGCCGCGCGCGCTCCTCGCGGTATGCCTGCGCGGCCGGGTCCTGCGCGGCATCGATGACGAACAGCACGCGGTCGGCGCGCTGCATCTCGGCCTGCGCGCGGCGGATGCCCTCCTCCTCGATCGCATCGCCGCCCTCGCGCAGGCCCGCGGTGTCGAGCACGTGCAGCGGCATGCCGTCGATGTGGATGCGCTCGCGCACCACGTCACGCGTGGTGCCGGGCAGCGCCGTGACGATGGCCGCCTCGTAGCCGGCGAGGCGGTTCATGAGGCTCGACTTGCCCGCGTTCGGCCGCCCGGCGATGACCAGCGTCATGCCCTCGCGCAGCAGCTGCCCCTGGCGGGCGCTGTCGGTCACGCCGCTGAAGTGCTCGCGCACCCGCTGGAAGCGCTCGGCCAGCTCCGCGTCGGCGAGGAAGTCGATCTCTTCCTCGGGGAAGTCGATGGCCGCCTCCACGTAGGTGCGCAGCTCGATCACCGCTTCGGTAAGGCCGCGCACCATCGCCGAGAACTCGCCCTGCATCGAGCGCATCGCCGCGCGCGCCGCCTCGCGCGAGCCGGCATCGATGAGGTCGGCGACCGCCTCGGCCTGGGCCAGGTCGAGCTTGTCGTTCAGGTAGGCGCGCTGCGTGAACTCGCCGGGCAGCGCGCGGCGCGCGCCGAGGGCGAGCGCACGCTCGATGAGCACCTCCAGCACCCACGGCCCGCCGTGGCCCTGCAGCTCGAGCATGTGCTCGCCGGTGTAGGAATGCGGTGCGGGGAAGAACAGCGCGATGCCCGCATCGAGCGCCTCGCCGTCGGCGCCCAGGAAGCGCGTGAAGGCGGCGTGGCGCGCCGGCGGCAGCTCGCCCAGGAGGATCGCGGCGAACTCGGGCACCTTGGGGCCCGAGAGTCGCACGATGCCGATGCCGCCCCGGCCCGGCGGGGTGGCCGCCGCCACGATGGTGTCGTTGTGAGTCATGTGCAGCGCGCCTCCCCGTGAGGCTAGCGCTGCGCGGGCGCGGACGGAAGTGCGCCGGGGTCCTAGTTGCTGCGCTTGCTGGCCGCCGCCGCGGCGATGCGGCGGTTGATGTTCCACTGCTGCGCGATGGACAGGATCGTGTTCGTCACCCAGTAGAGCACCAGGCCCGCGGGGAAGAACGCGAACATGACGGACATCGCGAACGGCATGATCATGAACACCTTGGCCTGGACCGGGTCGGGCGGCGCAGGATTGAGCTTGTACTGCACGAACATCGCCACCGCCATGATCGCCGGCAGGATGAACCAGGGGTCGCGCGCGGACAGGTCGTGGATCCACAGCATGAAGGGCGCCTGGCGCATCTCCACGCTCTCCAGCAGCGCCCAGTAGAAGGCGAGGAACACCGGGATCTGGATGAGGATGGGCAGGCAGCCGGCGACCGGGTTGATCTTCTCGCGCTGGTACAGCTCCATCATCGCCTTGCCGAGCTTCTCGCGGTCGTCCTTGTAGGTGTCCTGCAGGTTCTTGATGCGCGGCTGCAGGGCCTTCATCTTCGCCATCGAGCGGCCGCTGGCCTCCGACAGCGGGTAGAAGGCGAGCTTCAGCAGGAAGGTCACGAAGATGATCGCGACGCCCCAGTTGCCGGAGATGCCGTGCACCCAGGACAGCAGCAGGAACAAGGGGCGCGCCAGCACCCACAGCGCGCCGTAGTCGGCCACGCGCCCGAGCTCGGGCGAGGTGGCCTTCAGCTGCGCCTGCAGCTTCGGTCCGGTGAAGAGGGTCTGCGTGAACGTCGCGCTCGCCCCGGGCGCGAGGGTCTGCGGCGGGCTGGTGGCGCTGAGCAGGTACTGCGCGCCGGCCGCGCTGAGGTTGAAGTGCCACGGCGCGCCCGGCGGCGGCACGATGGCACTGACGAAGTGGTGCTGCAGCGCGGCCACCCAGCCGGAGGTCACCTCGATGGAAAGGTGGCCATCCTTGGACGGGTCGGTGTCGAGCTTGCGGTACTTGGTGCCGTCGTGCAGCGCCGGCCCGTGGAAGGCGTAGGAGTCGACGTTGAACATCGACTTCTTGGTCGGCGGGTCGTTGCGCAGGATCTGCGCGTAGGCGCTGGCCACCCAGGGCGCGGCGCCGCCGTTGTGCACCTGGTACTCGAGGCCGATCGCGTACTGGCCCGGGTGGAACACGAAGGTCTTGGTCACCGAGATGCCATCGCCCGTCCAGGTGAGCGGCACGCGCAGCTCCGCGCCGCGGAGGGTGTACTGCGATTGCGGACTCGCATAGAGCGCCAGGTGGCTCGGGTACTCGGCCGGATTGCCGGGGCCGGTGAGCCCGGACTGCAGTTGGTAGAGCGTCGCATCCGAGTCGTGGTTCTCGAGGCGCACGCGCGCGGCCTGGCCCTTCACCTGCGCGTAGGCGAGCAGGTCGACCTGCTCGAGCGTGCCGCCGCGCGTGCTGATCGTCACGTCGAGCACGTCGGTGGTGACGTGCACGTCCGGCGCGGGGGCCGGGGCCGCCGCGCTCGCGGTCTCGGGTGCCGCGACGGGTGCGGCAGCGGCAGCCGGAGCCGTGCCCGCCGCGGGCGCCGCCTGCGGGATGTGGCTCGCAAGATCGCCGCCGGAGGGGGCCTGCGGCGCCGGGGCGCCGCTGGCCGGGGCGCTCAGCGCGGCGACCTGCGGCGGCGGGTAGTCCTTCATCCACTGCTGCCAGTTGAGGATGGCGAGCAGGCCGAGCGCGCCCCACAGGTAGAGGCGCGGATTGCTGGGGAAGAGGCTATTCATGGGCGTGGTGCGTACATAAGTGAGGCGGCGCCGGCGGCACCGGGTCGAGTCCGCCCGGGTGCCACGGGTGGCAGCGCGCGAGGCGCTTCACCGTGAGCCAGCCCCCGCGCAGGACGCCGAAGCGCAGGAACGACTGCAGCGCATAGTTCGAGCAGCTCGGGTAGAAGCGGCACGTCGGCCCGAGCAGCGGGCTCAGCGTCCACTGGTAGAGGCGGATCAGGGCCGCGGCGAGGTGGCGCATTGCGCGGCAACTTTCTTCCACAGCCCGTCGAGCGAGGCGCGCAGCAGCGCGCCGGGGGCCGCGCGCGCCGGGGCGCGCGCGCTGACCACGAGGTCCACGGCCGGCAGCGCGTGCTGGTGCAGCCGGAAGGATTCCTTGATGACCCGGCGGATGCGGTTGCGCTCCACCGCGCCGCCGGCCACGCGCACCGCGACCGCCAGCCCGAGACGGGCCACGCCCGCGCCGTTCAGCGTGGCCGTCATGCCGAAGTAACCGTCACCCAGGCGCCGCCCGCGTGCGTAGACCGCATCAAAGTCCTTCTTGCGCCGCAGGCGAAGTCGCGCCGGCAGAGTCAGCCGCCGTGGCATCGCGGGCCTTTAGAGGAAGTCTCGTAGAGAGTGCAACGGCAGCGCCCGGTTCGGGGCGTGCCGGTCAACCGCCGCTAGGGTATCAGCTTGCGGCGACCCTTGGCGCGCCGGCGCGCGAGCACGCGGCGACCGGTCTTGGTGGCCATGCGTGCACGGAACCCGTGGGTGCGCTTGCGGCGCACTTTGCTCGGCTGGTAGGTCCGTTTGCTCATACCGCAGGCTCCGAACGATCTGTCGCAGTCAAAAAAGGGCGGCAAGGCTAAGCCGTTGACCCGCAAGGTGTCAATATTTTGCTGGCGGAGGGCCTTCAGGGGGCCTGCGGATCGGTATAGACTCCGCGGCCCTTCCCCTTACACGTCAGCCGAAACGTCGACGGAGGCCACGCGAGTGGAGGCATCGCTTTGGACTCGCTGCATGGGTGCCTTGGAAACGGAGCTTCCGGAGCAGCAGTTTAATACCTGGGTGCGCCCGCTGCAGGCAATGGAAGGCAATGGCGCGCTCAAGCTGCTCGCGCCCAACCGCTTCGTGGTCGACTGGATCAATGCGAACCTGCTGACGCGCATCGGCGAGCTGCTGCGCGACGAGAGCACCGGGGATGCGCCCATCATCACCGTCGAGGTCGGCTCGCGCGTGGTGCCGCTGCCCGGCGCGCCGGCCCCGGTCGCCGCGCCCCGCCCGCGGCGCGCGGAAGGGCTGGTGGTCGGTGCCCGCCTCAACGCGGATTTCACCTTCGCAAGCTTCGTCGAGGGCAAGAGCAACCAGCTGGCGCGCGCGGCCGCCTACCAGGTCGCCGAGAACCCGGGGCGCGCCTACAACCCGCTCTTCATCTATGGCGGCGTCGGCCTGGGCAAGACCCACCTGATGCACGCGATCGCCCACCTCATCAAGGAGCGCGACGCCGAGGCACGCATCGCCTACATCCACTCGGAGCGCTTCGTCGGGGACATGGTGCGCGCGCTGCAACACAACTCGATGAGCGAGTTCAAGACCGCGTACCGCTCGCTGGACGCGCTGCTCATCGACGACATCCAGTTCTTCGCCGGCAAGGAGCGCTCGCAGGAGGAGTTCTTCCACACCTTCAACGAGCTGCTCGAGGGCCAGCACCAGGTCATCCTCACCTGCGACCGCTACCCGAAGGAGGTCGAGGGCCTCGAGGAGCGCCTGAAGTCGCGCTTCGGCTGGGGACTCACGGTGGCGATCGAGCCGCCCGAGCTGGAGACCTGCGTCGCCATCCTCATGACCAAGGCGCAGGCGGTCGGCGTGGAATTGCCCGAGGAAGTGGCCTTTTTCATAGCGAAACGCATCCGCTCCAACGTGCGCGAGCTGGAGGGCGCGCTGCGCCGCGTGATCGCCAACTCGCGCTTCACCGGGCGCGCGATCACGCTCGAGTTCACCAAGGAGGCGCTCAAGGACCTGCTGTCGCTGCAGGCGAAGCTGGTCACGATCGAGAACATCCAGAAGACCGTCGCCGACTACTACAAGGTGCGCCTGGCGGACCTCTTGTCCAAGCGGCGCAGCCGCTCGGTGGCGCGGCCGCGCCAGGTGGCGATGGCGCTGGCGAAGGAGCTCACCAGCCACAGCCTGCCGGAGATCGGCGATGCGTTCGGCGGCCGCGACCACACCACCGTGCTGCATGCCTGCAAGCGCATCAAGGAACTGCGCGACGTCGAGCAGCGCGTCAAGGAAGACTATTCAAACCTGTTGAGAACCCTCGCCGGATGAGGGCGCAGAGATGTGCATTACGTGTGGACGAAGTTGGGGATAAAGTTACCCACAGGACGTGAACAGAAGCTCAGCAGGTCGTGCGGGGGTTACAAGCCACGCCTGAGTCCGCAAGGCCTTGAATGGGATGGTAAATTTTGGTTATTCCCATGACTCACAGGCTCTATAGTCTCTGTAATAAATAATCCCAATCCTTTTTCGATCCAGAATTCTGAAGAGAGAAATCCATGAAGCTCACCGCTCCGCGCGAAGATCTGCTCGCTCCCCTGCAAAGCGTCATCGGTGTCGTGGAGCGCCGGCAGACGATGCCGGTGCTGGCCAACGTGCTGCTCGCCGCGCGCGACAACAAGCTCAGCATCACCGGCACGGACCTGGAGGTGGAACTGGTCGCCACGACCAACGTGAGCGTTGCGCAGAGCGGTGACATCACGGTGCCGGGCCGCAAGCTGCTCGACATCTTTCGCGCTTTACCCGAGAAAACCAGCGTGACGCTCACCACCGACGGCGAGCGCGTCTCCATCCGCGCCGGTCGCAGCCGCTTCACGCTCTCGAGCCTGCCGGCCGCGGAATTTCCGCTCGTCGAGGAGATCAACGCGCAGCAGACGCTCACCGTCGCGCAGGGCGAGTTCCGCCGCCTGATCGACAAGACGCATTTCTCGATGGCACAGCAGGACGTGCGCTACTACTTGAATGGTCTGCTGCTCGAGACCGATGGCAAGTTACTGCGCGCGGTGGCCACCGATGGGCACCGCCTGGCGCTGTGCGAGATGGAGCTGGCGGGCAAGGCCAAGGGCACGACGCAGCAGGTAATCGTGCCGCGCAAGGGCGTCCTGGAGCTGCAGCGCATCCTGGGGACGGAAGGGGATATCGAGCTCGCCGTGGGCACCAATCACGTTCGTGCACAGATCGGCGACATTCGCTTCACTTCGAAGCTGATCGATGGTCGTTTCCCGGAGTACGGCCGCGTGATTCCCAGCAGCCCGCCGCGCATGGTGGAAGCGGACCGGGAGGTGCTGCGCCAGGCACTGCAGCGCACGGCCATCCTTTCCAACGAGAAGTATCGCGGCATCCGCCTCACGGCGCGTCCGGACCTGCTCACGCTGCAGGCCCACAACCCGGAACAGGAGGAAGCCGAGGACCAGGTCGAGGTCGCCTACAAGGGCGAGGAAGTCGAGATCGGCTTCAACGTGAACTACCTGCTCGATGCGCTCAGTGCGGTGGACGGGGAGAAGGTGGAGATCGGACTTACCGACTCGAACAGCAGTTGCCTCATCCATGCCCCGGGGACGGCACACACCCGCTACGTCGTGATGCCGATGCGGCTCTGAAATGTCGCGCCGGGGTTCCCCGTACCCCGGGTGCCCTCGCGCACCGACGTGGCGGAACCGGCCAGTCTCCGCGCGGCCGGGAATGAACACTGCGGTCTTTCGCACTGCCGTGATCGCCGCCCGCGCGCCCCGCTTCGACCTGAAGGTTCCACGTGGAACCCCTGGCGCGCAAGCCGCGGGTCCGGTGCGTGCGCCCGACGGCGCACGTGGCAGGTGGCCACCCGCCCGTCCCTGCAGCGGCGGCGTCCTGATCACGAGGCGCCTCCTCCGATCCCCTGGGCCGGCGTGCCCTGGCGCGCACCCTGATCCCGCGCGGCACCGCCGCTCGATTCTCTTGGTCGTAACATCCGCGCGCAGGGCGCCCAAGGCGGTCCGGACGGCGACCGCTGCGACGCCTCGGCCAAGTTGCTCGGGTGTCCCGGGCGAGGCGCGCTGGGGCGGGATGGGCCGCGCCGATCATGACCGCGATGGGCGCTGTCGTGATGTTCCACGTGGAACTCCCGGGACACCCGCCACTAGACGGCGGGGGCACGGCGGGCGCATCGGGGGGCCCCGGCATGCAGGTGAATCGGCGATGCCCCCAGGCGGTCCTGCGGCACGGCGGCAGAGTCGCGCACGATCCGCATTCGGGCCGCGGCCCAGGTTCCACGTGGAACGTCGCCGTGCGCGCGGGCGAGCCCGCCCCGTGCGGCCGAGCGAGACGAGGGGGCCTCGCGCGTGAGCTTGCTCGAGCTCGCCGTCACCAACGTGCGCTGCATTGAAGCGGCGCAGCTGACGATCCCCCCGGGTCTCACCCTCATCTGGGGAGCGAACGGATCCGGCAAGACCTCGCTCCTCGAGGCCATTTTTCTGCTGGGCCGGGGACGATCGTTTCGCACACGGAACAATGACCGCCTGATTCGGCGCGGACAGGATCATTTACGAGTCGTCGGGCGAGTCCAGCGGGCCGCGGAGCAGATCGACACCATCGGCTTCGAGGTGACGCCCGCGGGCGTCTCGGCGCGCGTGGCCGGCCGCAGCACCCAGTCGCTGGCCGAGCTGTCGCAGGCCTTTGCGGTCCAGGTGATCGAGCCGGGGATCCACAAGCTGGTGGAAGAGGGAGGGCATCGCCGGCGCCGATGGATGGACTGGGCGGTGTTCCACGTGGAACCTCCCTTCGTCGAGACCTGGGTGCGCTATACGCGCGCGCTCAAGCAACGCAATGCTGCGCTGCGATCACAACCGGCCCTGGCGCATGCCTGGGATGCCGAAGTGGCCCGGCTGGGCGAGCAGATCGCCGAGTCGCGGCGGGTCTTCCTGGACCAGCTCCAGCCTTACTGGCAGGAGACGGTGACCGCGCTGACCGGCCTCGATGTCCAGCTGCACTACGTCCGCGGGTGGCATGCGGAGACGCCGCTGCTGGAGGCCCTGGCAGCCTCGCGGCCTCGGGACGAGGCCCGGCACCTGACGCACAGCGGACCGCACCGTGCCGACGTGACCGTCCGCACCGAGGGCCGGCCGGCGCGCGAGGTGCTCTCGCGCGGCCAGCAGAAGCTCGTCGCCGTGGCGATGACCGTGGCGCAACTGAAGCTCCTGCGGGCGCTGTCGGGGACCGCGCCGACGCTGCTCCTGGACGATCCGGCCGCCGAGCTGGACGGGGCGCACCTGCAGCGCTTCATCGAGCAGGTCCTGCGGCTGCAGTCGCAGCTCATCGTGACGTCTTTGACTTCAGAATCAAGGCTCTTCGGCTCACCGGACGCCACCTTTAACGTGGCCCAAGGGAGGGTGCAGCACGTATAATGTCGTGTCCCAGAATCGAGTGAGTTCATGGCCTCAGACGACGTCTACGATTCCAGTAAAATCAAAGTCTTAAAGGGCCTGGAGGCGGTTCGCAAACGCCCCGGCATGTACATCGGCGACACCGATGACGGCTCCGGCCTCCACCACATGGTGTTCGAGGTCGTGGACAACTCCATCGACGAGTCCCTGGCCGGCTACTGCGACCGGATCGTGGTCACCATCCATGCCGACGAATCGGTCACCGTCTCGGACAACGGCCGCGGCATCCCTGTGGATATCCACCCCGAGGAGGGGGTCTCCGCGGCCGAGGTGATCATGACCGTCCTGCACGCGGGCGGTAAGTTCGACGACAGCTCCTACAAGGTTTCCGGCGGCCTGCACGGGGTCGGCGTGTCGGTGGTCAACGCGCTCTCGGACTACCTGCTGCTCACCATCTCGCGCGAGGGCAGCCTGCACCGCCAGGAGTACCACCTGGGCGAGCCGGCCGCCCCGCTGACGCGGGTCGGCAGCACGCACGACCGCGGCACCGTCATCCGCTTCAAGCCCAGCGCCAAGATCTTCACCAACATCCAGTTCAACTACGACGTGCTCGCGAAGCGGCTGCGCGAGCTGTCCTTCCTGAACGCGGGCGTGCGCATCGAGCTGATCGACGAGCGCGAGAACAAGTCCGACGTGTTCGCGCACGCCGGCGGCCTGCAGGCCTTCGTGCAGTACCTGAACCGCACGCGCACGCCGGTGCACGAGACGCCGTTCTGGTTCCGCACCCAGGACGGGCCGGTGTCCGTGGAGGTCGCGCTGCAGTGGAACGACTCCTACCAGGAGAGCATGTTCTGCTACACCAACAACATCCCGCAGAAGGACGGCGGCACGCACCTCGCCGGCTTCCGCTCCGCGCTCACGCGCACGCTCAACGACTACATCGAGAAGGAGTTGTCCGCCAAGAAGGACAAGATCCCGATGACCGGCGACGATGCGCGCGAGGGGCTGACCGCGATCCTCTCGGTGAAGCTGCCGGACCCGAAGTTCTCCTCGCAGACCAAGGACAAGCTGGTGTCCTCCGAGGTCAAGGGCGTCGTCGAGACCGCCGTCGCCGGCAAGCTGCAGGAATTCCTGCTCGAGCACCCGCAGGAAGCGCGCGCCATCGTCGCCAAGATGGTCGAGGCGGCGCGCGCGCGCGAGGCGGCGCGCAAGGCGCGCGAGATGACGCGGCGCAAGGGGGCGCTCGACATCGCAGGTCTGCCCGGCAAGCTCGCCGACTGCCAGGAGAAGGACCCGGCGCTGTCGGAGATCTTCATCGTCGAGGGCGACTCGGCCGGCGGCTCGGCCAAGCAGGGCCGCGACCGGCGCACGCAGGCGATCCTGCCGCTGAAGGGCAAGATCCTCAACGTCGAGCGCGCGCGCTTCGACAAGATGCTGTCCTCGGCCGAGGTCGGCACGCTGATCACCGCGCTCGGCTGCGGCATCGGCCGCGACGACTTCGACATCGACAAGCTGCGCTACCACCGCATCCTGCTCATGACCGACGCGGACGTGGACGGCAGCCACATCCGCACGCTGCTTTTGACCTTCTTCTACCGGCAGATGCCGACGCTGATCGAGCGCGGCCACGTCTACATCGCGCAGCCGCCGCTCTACAAGGTCAAGCGCGGCAAGCAGGAGAGCTACGTCAAGGACGACACCGAGCTCAACCAGCTGCTGCTCAACAACGCGCTCGAGGGCGCCAACCTGCACGTGAACGCCGCCGCTCCGCCGCTGTCGGGCTCGGGCCTGGAGATCCTGGCGCGCAAGTACATGGAGGTGCAGGCGATCGTGAAGCGCTGGTCGCAGCGCTACGACGAGCGCCTGCTCGACTCGCTCATCTACCTGCCGCTGGTGGCGCCGGCGGACTTCGAGCGCCCGGCGTGGATGAGCCAGTGGGCGCGCGAGCTCGACCAGCGCCTGAACGCGCTCGTCGACGGCACGCGCACCTACCGCGTCGAGGTGCGCACCGGCAGCGACGGCCACGTGGCGCGCGTCATCGTGCACAAGACCGAGCACGGCACCACCTCGGATAAGTACCTGCCGCGCGAGTTCTTCGAGTCGGCCGAGTACCAGCGCATCGCCGAGCTCGCACAGACGCTCGCCGGCCTCATCGGCGAGGGCGCCTTCGTGGCGCGCGACGAGCACCGCCACGAGGTCGGCTCGTTCAAGGAGGCGATGAACTGGCTGTTCGAGCAGGCGAAGAGGGGCCAGTCGATCCAGCGCTACAAGGGGC
The DNA here is from genome assembly GCA_018240525.1 of Pseudomonadota bacterium. GTDB lineage: Bacteria > Pseudomonadota > Gammaproteobacteria > Steroidobacterales > Steroidobacteraceae > 13-2-20CM-66-19. Next base: position 14,856 of record JAFEFN010000012.1, on the reverse strand, counting down.
TGGGGGAGATGAACCCCGAGCAGCTCTGGGACACGACCATCAACCCCGAGGCGCGGCGCATCCTGCAGGTGAAGATCGAGGACGCGGTGGCGGCGGACGACATCTTCACGACGCTGATGGGCGACCAGGTCGAGCCGCGCCGCGAATTCATCGAGAAGAACGCGCTGTCGGTCGCGAACCTCGACGTGTGATCGCGGCCTAGCCCTGCGGGGCGATCTCGGCCACGGTGCGCTCGACCCAGGCCTGGATCTCGGCGTTGAGCTCGCGCACGTCGCGGCCGGCCGCGGACACCGGCGCCCCGATCACCACGCGCACCACGCCGGGCTTCTTCAGGATGCCGCGCCGCGGCCAGTAGTAGCCGGCGTCGTGCGCGACCGGCACGATGAGGCAGCCGGTCTCCTGGGCGAGCAGCGTGCCGCTCACCCCGTAGCGGCGCGTCGCGCCGACCGGCATGCGCGTGCCCTCCGGGTAGATCATGACCCAGGAGCCTTCGGCCAGGCGGCGCTTGCCCTGTTCCACCACCTGGTAGACGGCCGAGTGCCCGGCCTTGCGGTTGATGGCGATCGAGTGCATCTGCCAGATGCCGGTGCCGACCACCGGCAGCCACATCAGCTCGCGCTTGAGCACCCACACCTGGCGCGGGAACACCACCATCATCGCCATGGTTTCCCAGCTGGAGGAGTGCTTCCACAGCGCCACGTGCGCGCCCGCGGGGATGGGCGCGCCCTCGACCCGGTAGGTGAGCCCGCAGCTCACCTTCAGCACCCACAGCATGCTGCGTGCGTACCAGCGCGCCAGCAGGTAGCGCTTGCGGAACGGCAGGAACGCGCACATCACCACGAACGGGATCGCGAACAGGAAGGTCCACGCCGGCACGAAGGCGGTGAAGAAGAGCGAGCCCAGGAACTGGCGCACCGGCCCGCGAGCGGACCGCGGCCTGGCCGGCTCGCTCAACCGGGCAGTCGCGACAGGTCCGCGACCCCTGCGAACAGGGCCTGGAGCTGCGCGAGGAGTCCCAGGCGGTTGGCCCGCAGCTGCGGGTTCTCGTCCATCACCATCACCTCGTCGAAGAAGCCGTCCACGGCCGGGCGCAGCTGCGCGAGGCGCCCGAGCGCTGCGGTGTACTGGCGCTGCGCGGTCGAGGCATCCACCGCCGCGCGCAGTGCGCGCATGGCATCGTACAGGCGCACCTCGGGCGCCTCCTTCAGGTGCAGCACCTCGACCTGCGCGGGCACCGCGCCCGCCTTGCGCAGGATGTTGGCGATGCGCTTGTTGGCCGCGGTCAGGCTGGCCGCCTCGGGCATCTCGAGGAACGCGGACAGCGCGGACAGGCGTGCGTCGAAGTCCAGCGGCGAGGCCGGGCGCGCGGCCAGCACCGCATCGAACATCTCGGTGGTCACGGGCAGGCGGCCGGCCGCGGGCGTGCGCTCGAGGTAGTAGGCGCGCAGGCGCTCCATCAGGAAGTCGTAGATCTCCGCCTCGATGACTTCCGCGGGGCGCGGCGCCTTGGCGGTCGGCGCCGCGGCGGCCGGGCGCAGGCGCTCGATGTCGCTGCGCACCGCGGCCACCGCCACGCCGATGAGCTCTTTCAGGTCCACCTCCAGCGACTTCTCGATGAGGATGCGCTGGATGCCGAGCGCCGCCCGGCGCAGCGCGAACGGGTCCTTGGTGCCGGTGGGCTTCTCGCCGATGGCGAAGATGCCGGCCAGGGTGTCGAGCTTGTCGGCGACGGCGACCGCGGTGCCGGCCGCGGTCGCGGGCAGGGCATCGCCGGCGCCGCGCGGCAGGTAGTGCTCGCGGATGGCGGTCGCCACGTCCGCCGGTTCGCCGTCGGCGAGGGCGTAGTAGGCGCCCATGATGCCCTGCAGCTCCGGGAACTCCCCGACCATCGCGGTCAGCAGGTCGCACTTGGCCAGGTCCGCGGCGCGGCGCGCGGTGTCCTGCACGCCGCCGGCGGCGAGCGCCACCTGCGCGGCCAGCGGCACGATGCGCCGCGTCTTGTCCCCGAGCGTGCCGAGCTTCGCCTGGAAGGTCACCGCGTCCAGCCCGGCGCGGCGCGCGGCCAGCGGCGCGCGGCGGTCCTGCTCCCAGAAGAAGGCGGCATCGGCCAGGCGCGGGCGCACCACGCGCTCGTTGCCCTCGCGCACCTTGGGCGGGTCGCGGCTCTCGATGTTGCTCACGGTGATGAAAGCTGGCAGCAGCTGCTGCCGGCCGTCCTCCACCGGGAAGTAGCGCTGGTGGTCCTGCAGGGTCGAGATCAGCACCTCGCGCGGCAGGGCGAGGAAGCGCTCCTCGAAGTGGCCGGCGAGGGCCACGGGCCACTCCACCAGCGCGGTCACCTCATCCAGCAGCGCCTCGCTCATCAGGGCGGTCCCGCCCAGGGCGCCGGCGACGGCGGCGACCTCGGCGCGGATCTTCTCGCGGCGCATGGCGAAGTCGGCCAGCACGCGGCCGCGCTCACGCAGCGTGCGCTCGTAGGCGCCGGGGCTGGTGATGCGCAGCGGCTTGGGCGCGAGGAAGCGGTGGCCGTGGGTGAAGTGCCCGGCCGCGGTCTCGAGCAGCACCGCCGGCACCACCTCGTGCCCGAACAGCATCACCACCCAGTGCACCGGGCGCACGAACATCGCCGTGCCCGCGCCCCAGTGCATGCGCCGCGGGATGGGCAGCCCATCGAGCGCGGCCTGCACGATCCCCGGCAGCAGCGCGGTGGCCGGCTCGCCGGGCCTGCTGCCGGCGAAGAACAGGAACAGGCCCTTGCCCTCCTCCTGGCGCGTCAGCGCCTCCACGTGCACGCCGCAGCTCTCGGCGAAGGCCAGCGCGGCGCGGGTCGGCGCGCCGGCCGCATCGAAGGCGGCGCTGACCGGCGGTCCCTTGCGCTTCAGGTTCTGCTCGGGCTGCCGGGCGGCGAGGCGCTTGACCCACACGGCCAGGCGGCGCGGCGTGGCGTAGCCGACCACCTCGCCGTGGGCAAGCTGCGCCTTGTCCAACCCGGCGGTGAGGCCTTCGACCAGCGCATCGCTCAGGGTGCGCAGCGCGCGCGGCGGCAACTCCTCGGTGCCGATCTCGAGCAGGAAATCGCGGTGCTCGATCTTCATGGCGCCGCCGCCGCGGCCGCCGTCGCCACCGGCTCGGCCTGCGTCTTCAGCAACGGGAAGCCGAGCGCCTCGCGGCTCTCGTAGTAGACGCGCGCCACGGCGCTGGCGAGGGTGCGCACCCGCAGGATGTAGCGCTGGCGCTCGGTCACGGAGATGGCGCGGCGCGCATCGAGCAGGTTGAAGGTGTGCGAGGCCTTGAGGGCCTGCTCGTAGGCGGGCAGGGCGAGCTTGGCGGCGAGCAGCCCCTGGCAGACGCGCTCGTGGTCCTCGAAGTGCCTGAACAGGCTCGGCACGTCCGCGTGCTCGAAGTTGTACTTCGACTGCTCGACCTCGTTCTGATGGAACACGTCCCCGTAGGTGACGCGCCCGCCCGGGCCGTCGCTCCAGAGGATGTCGTAGATGCTCTCGACCCCCTGCAGGTACATGGCCAGCCGCTCGAGCCCGTAGGTGATCTCGCCGGTGACCGGGCGGCAGTCCAGGCCGCCGACCTGCTGGAAGTAGGTGAACTGCGTGACTTCCATGCCGTTCAGCCACACTTCCCACCCCAGGCCCCAGGCCCCGAGCGTGGGGGACTCCCAGTTGTCCTCGACGAAGCGCACGTCGTGCACCAGCGGGTCGAGGCCGAGCTCGGCGAGGCTGCCGAGGTACAGGTCGAGGATCGGCAGGGGCGAGGGTTTGAGCACCACCTGGTACTGGTAGTAGTGCTGCAGGCGGAAGGGGTTCTCGCCGTAGCGCCCGTCGGTCGGGCGGCGCGAGGGCTGCACGTAGGCGGCGCGCCAGGGCTCCGGACCCACCGCGCGCAGGAAGGTCGCGGTGTGGAAGGTACCGGCGCCGACCTCCATGTCGTAGGGCTGCAGGATCACGCAGCCCTGCTGCGCCCAGTAGCGCTGCAGGCTGAAGATCAAGTCCTGGAAGGTGCGCGGCGGGCGGCCGATTTTCATGGACCGGATGTCTCCTCCCCGAAAGAGCGCGCGAGTATACGGTGCAGGGGCGGCACTGGCGCACCCGGGGTCCGGGCGCGCCGCGGGCCGCCCGGCCGCCACCATCGGCCTCAGGGCCCGGGCAGCCATTGCACCAAGATGGCGCGGCGGCGCGCCCCGTATGCCGGCCCACACGGCCGAAGTAGCCTATATGCCCTGAAATAGTGCAGACTGCGAGGTCTGATGCACCATAACAGTGCGACCCCGGTCCCGATGGCCTCGTAACTGCTTGATTCGACGAAGACCGAGCGCTGGCACGCGACCTGCAATGGCACAGGCTTCGGCTGCCCGCGGGGGCCGCGATGCCGCGCCCGAGCCCGCAGCGAGTTTTACCCCTTTCCCGGAGGCGATATGACACCGAGTGATGTCCTGAAGCTCATCAAAGAAAAACAGGTGAAGTTCGCGGACCTGCGCTTCACCGATACGCGCGGCAAGGAACAACACGTGACGATCCCGGCACGGCTCGTCGACGAGGACCTGTTCCGCGACGGCAAGATGTTCGACGGCTCCTCCATCGGCGGATGGAAGGGCATCAACGAGTCGGACATGATCCTGATGCCCGAGGCGTCCACGGCGGTGATCGACCCGTTCTTCGAGGAGCCGACCATCGACATCCGCTGCGACGTGATCGAGCCTGCGACCATGCAGGGCTACGAGCGCGACCCGCGCTCGCTCGCCAAGCGCGCCGAGGCGTACCTGAAGTCCACCGGCATCGCCGACGGCGCGCTCTTCGGCCCGGAGAACGAGTTCTTCATCTTCGACAGCGTGCGCTGGACCAACCAGATGCACGGCGCCTCCTACCACATCGACTCGGTGCAGGGCGCTTGGAACTCCGACACGGCCTACCAGGAGGGCAATCGCGGCCACCGCCCGGGCATCAAGGGCGGCTACTTCCCGGTGCCGCCGGTGGATGCCTTCCAGGACATCCGCTCGGCGATGTGCATGGCCTGCGAGGAGCTCGGCCTGGTCGTCGAGGTGCACCACCACGAGGTCGCCACCGGCGGCCAGTCGGAGATCGGCATCGGTGCCGGCGGCCTGGTCAAGAAGGCCGACGAGGTGCAGCTGCTCAAGTACGCCGTGCACAACGTCGCGCACGGCTACGGCAAGACCGCGACCTTCATGCCCAAGCCGCTGGTGGGCGACAACGGCAGCGGCATGCACGTGCACCAGTCGCTGCAGAAGGACGGCAAGGCGCTGTTCGCGGGCGACAAGTACGGCGGCCTGTCGGACCTGGCGCTCTACTACATCGGCGGCATCATCAAGCACGCCAAGGCGCTGAACGCCTTCACCAACGCCGGCACCAACAGCTACAAGCGCCTGGTGCCCGGCTTCGAGGCGCCGGTGATGCTGGCGTACTCGGCGCGCAACCGCTCCGCGTCCATCCGCATCCCGTGGGTGTCGAACCCGAAGGCGCGCCGCATCGAGGTGCGCTTCCCGGACTCCAGCGCCAACCCCTACTTCGCCTTCGCGGCGATGATGATGGCGGGACTGGACGGCATCCAGAACAAGATCCACCCGGGCGACCCGGCGGACAAGGACCTGTACGACCTCGAGCCCGAGGAGGCCAAGCACATCCCGACCGTGTGCCACTCGCTCGACATGGCGATCGAGCACCTGGACAAGGACCGCGAGTTCCTCACCCGCGGCGGCGTGTTCACCAACGACGTGATCGATGCCTACATCGGCCTGAAGATGCAGGAGGTCACGCGCTTCCGCATGTCCACGCACCCGGTCGAGATGGAGCTGTACTACAGCTGCTGATGGGGCGATGAGGCAAGGCAGTTCCCGGTACACCCCTGCAGCTCCCGGCCCGTGCCGGGGCCGGGCTGCAGGCGTGCCGCGGAGAGGGGTGCGGGCAACGGCGTTCACAGAATGCCGTTGCCCGCTTTTGTCCCGGGCCGCGGGCGGGCGTATGCTGAATCATGATGCGCACATTGCTGTTTACCTTATTGTCGCTCGCCTGCTCGCTGGCCCTGGCCGCAACCGTGTACCGCTGGGTCGACGAGAACGGCACCGTCCACTTCTCCGACCAGCCGCACCCGAATGCCGAGAAGATGAACGTGCAGTCGGCGCAGACCTATCCCTCGTACGAGACCCCCTCGCAGGCGGCCGCCCAGGCCAACGCGCACCCGGCTGCCGCGCCACCCGGCGCGGAGGGCAGCGAACCGATGTACCGCGGCTGTGCGATCGTCGACCCGCAGGACGGGGCCGCGCTGTCCAACATCGACCAGCTCAACGTGAGCGTGCGCACGGACCCGGCGCTGCGCCAGGGCGACAAGATCTTCATCCTGATGGACGGCGCGGCGGTGAACGGCGGCAAGTCCACCGGCTCGCAGTTCAGCATCTCGCCGGTGGACCGTGGCGAGCACGTGCTCCAGGCGGTCGTGCGCGATGGCCAGGGGAATCTGATGTGCCAGACCCCCGGCGTGACGGTGGAGGTGCACATGAACTCCATCCTCAACCCGAACAACCCGCAGAACGCGCGCCCGCGCCCGCACTGATCCTGTGCGCGGCGCGCGCCGCGCGCCCGCTGGCCCGGGGCCGCCATGGCCCCTGAGGCCACCACCCCATCCGCGCTGTCGCAGTTCGATGCGGCGGACCTGCTCGATGCCCTGTCCACCGGCATCGTCATGCTCGATGCGCAGCTGTGCGCGGTGTACGCCAACGTCGCCGCCCAGGACCTGCTCGCCTTCAGCCTGAAGATGGCGCGCGGGCGCCCGTTCGGCGACTTCCTCCACCAGGGCAACGGCCTCGAGCGCATCCTCAGGCGCGCGCTCGAGACCGGCGAGGGCATCACCGATCGCGAGGTCACGGTGCGCCCGGCCGGCGCGCCGCGCGAGCTGCGCACCCTGGACGTCACCATCACGCCCTTCAGCGGCCTCACCGGCACCCAGCTGCTCGTGGAGCTCGCCGACACCACGCAGCGCCAGCGCATCTCGCGCGAGAACGATCTCATGGCGCGCCTGGACGGCAGCCGCCTCATGGTGCGCCAGCTCGCCCACGAGATTAAGAATCCGCTCGGCGGCCTGCGCGGCGCCGCGCAGCTGCTCGAGCGCGAGCTGCCCGCGCCGGCGCTGAAGGAGTACACGCAGCTGATCATCGGTGAGGCCGACCGGCTGACCGCGCTGGTCGACTCGATGTCCGGGCCGATGCGTGCGCCCAGCAAGGCGGCGCTCAACGTCCACGAGATCTGCGAGCACGTCTACCACCTGCTGCGCGCGGAGAGTCCCGCGGGCATCAGCATCGAGCGCGACTACGACCCGAGCCTGCCGAACGCGATGCTCGACCGGCACCAGATGATCCAGGCACTGCTGAACGTGGCGCGCAACGCGCTGCAGGCGCAGGGCGACCTCGGCCGCATCGTGCTGCGCACGCGGGCACGCTCGAACGTGAGCATCGGCTCGGTGCTGCATCGGCTGGTGGCGAGCGTGCAGGTGGAGGACCACGGGCCGGGCGTGCCGCCGCACCTGCGCTCCTCGATCTTCTACCCGCTGGTCACCGGCCGCGCCAACGGCACCGGCCTGGGCCTGGCCGTGGCCCAGGAGCTGGCCACGCGCAACGGCGGCATCATCGAGTTCGAAAGCGAGACCGGGCGCACGGTGTTCACGCTGCTGCTGCCCCTGGGAGAGGGACCATGAACGCAAGCGCACTGCGCGTCTGGCTCGTCGACGACGATGCCTCCATCCGCTGGGTCCTGGAACGGGCACTGCGCAACGAGGGCATGAGCCCGCGCGCCTTCGAGGCGGCCGAGCCTGCGCTCGATGCGCTGCGCCGCGAGTCCCCCGACGTGCTGATCACGGACATCCGCATGCCGGGCGCCTCGGGGCTGGACCTGCTGCGCCTGATCCGCGATGCCCGGCCCGCCCTGCCGGTGATCGTCATGACCGCGCACTCGGACCTGAGCAGCGCGGTGTCCGCCTACGAGGGCGGCGCGTTCGAGTACCTGCCCAAGCCCTTCGACATCGACGAGGCGGTGGCGCTGGTGCGGCGCGCGGCCAGCGGCGGGCTGGCGGCGCAGGGCGATGCGGCCGTAGCCGCGCGCATCCCCGAGCTCCTCGGCCGCGCGCCGGCGATGCAGCAGGTGTTCCGCGCCATCGGCCGCCTGGCGCGCTCGAGCGTCACGGTGCTGATCACCGGCGAGTCGGGCACCGGCAAGGAACTGGTGGCGCGCGCGCTGCACGAGCACAGCCCGCGCAGCGGCAAGCCCTTCGTGGCGCTGAACACCGCGGCCATTCCCGCGGAGCTACTGGAGTCCGAGCTCTTCGGCCACGAGCGCGGTGCCTTCACCGGCGCCAGCGCGCAGCGCCAGGGGCGCTTCGAGCAGGCCGACGGCGGCACGCTGTTCCTCGATGAAATCGGCGACATGTCGATGCCCCTGCAGACCCGCCTGCTGCGCGTGCTCGCCGAAGGGGAGTTCTACCGGGTCGGCGGCCAGACCGCGGTCCGGGTGGACGTGCGCGTCATCGCCGCCACGCACCAGCTCCTGGAGGACCGCGTGGCCCGCGGGCTCTTCCGCGAGGACCTCTACCACCGCCTGAACGTCATCCGCATCGAGCTGCCGCCGCTGCGCGCCCGCGCCGAGGACGTCCCCGACCTGCTCCGGCACTACATGCAGGTCGCCGCGGCGGAGCTGGGCGTGGAGCCCAAGGCGCTCTCGAACGAGGCGCTCGCGCGCCTCGCCGCGCACGACTGGCCGGGCAACGTGCGCGAGCTGGTCAACCTGTGCCGCCGCCTCACCGTGCTGGCCCCGGGCAGCGAGGTGCACGGGGGCGACCTGCCCGCGGAACTCGCCCAGGGCGGCGCCGGGGTGCAGGCGGACTGGGCGCAGGCGCTGGCCGGCTGGGCCGAGCGCCATGCGCAGGGCGGGGACGCGCCGCTGCTGGACACCGCGCAACCCCAGTTCGAGCGGGTGCTGATCGAGGTGGCGCTGCGCCGCACCCAGGGACACCGCCAGGACGCCGCGCGCCTGCTCGGCTGGGGACGCAACACCCTGACGCGCAAGCTCAAGGAACTCGGCATGAACGGGGATGGCGGGCACGCATAGTCGGGCTGCGCGGAAACCGGTAACGTGGCGCACCCGGTCGGAGTGCGCCTGATGTCGAGCTGGCAGGAGTTCTGGAAAGTCGAGGTGCTGGGCAACAGCCTCGCCGCCTGGCTCGTTTCCCTCTTCGTCTTCCTGGTGACGTTTGCGGTCCTGCCGCTGCTGTCGCGGCTGATCCGGACGCACAACGCCCGGCGCGCCCGCCGCACCGGCGGCCCACCGCACTACATGCTGGATCTGAGCCTGGAGCTGTCCGGCCGCACCAGCCGCCTGTTCCTGTGGGGTGTGGCGATCTGGCTGGCCTCGCGCGACCTGACCTTTCCACCGAAGCTCGAGCGCTGGCTGACCGTGACCGTGGTGCTGCTCTTCTGGATGCAGATGGCCTCGTGGGCCATGACCGCGGTGCGCTTCGGCATCGATGCCAAGCGCCGGCGGCTGGGCGGCCAAGACACCATGCTGGCGAGCTCGATGTCGGTGATCATGTTCATCGCCGGCCTGCTCATCTGGGGCATCGCCTCGCTCCTGGCCCTGGAGAACCTGGGCGTGGCGATCGGCCCGCTGCTGGCGGGCGTCGGCATCGGCGGCATCGCCATCGCGCTCGCGGTGCAGACGGTGCTGGCGGACCTGCTCGCCTCGCTGTCGATCGCACTCGACAAGCCCTTCACCCTCGGCGACGCGCTCAGGATCGACGACATCGTCGGAACCGTCGAGTACATCGGCGTGAAGAGCACGCGGCTGCGCAGCGTGAACGGCGAGCAGATCATCATCTCCAACGCCGACCTGCTCAAGGCACGGCTGCGCAACTTCGGCCGCCTGCACGAGCGGCGCTCGCTGTTCACCCTGGGCGTGCACTACGAGACCCCGGTGGAGAAGCTCGCCGCCATCCCGCACCTGGTGCGCGAGATCATCGAGGCCACGCCGGACACGCGCTTCGAGCGCTGCAACCTTTTGAACTACGGCGCGAGCGCGCTCGAGTTCGAGACGGTCTTCTTCGTCACCAAGCCCGATTACAAGCTGTACGCGGATACGCAGCAGAGCATCAATTTGCGCATCATCGAGCGCCTGCGCGCGCTCGGCGTGGCTTTCGCGGCCGAGGCGCCGACGAGTGTCCGCGTGCACGCACCGCCGGAGGCGGCCCGCGCCATCCAGAAGAGCCTGCTCGGCTAGGGTTCGCCCAGCATTTCCTTCAGCGCGCCGTCGAACTCGGAGTAGGGGAAGGCGCCCTCGGCCAGCTGGCCCTCGAGCTGGCCGTGCGCCATGCGGCCGATGACGAAGGCCGGCGTGCCGTGGATGCCGATCATCGAGGCGGTCGCGGAATTACGGGCGATGATGCCCTCGTAGCGCGCCGCCCCCATGCAGGCGTGCAACCGCGCCAGGTCCAGTCCCACCGCCGCGGCGCTCTTGTCGATGCCGCCGCTCGCCAGGGGATCCTTGCTGGTGAGGAGCGCATGGTGCATCTCCCAGAACTTGCCCTGCTCGGCGGCGCAGTGCGCCGCCTCGGCCGCCGGGCGCGCCGAGGAATGGAACTCCAGCGGCAGGTCGCGCACGATGAAGCGCAGCTTGCCGGTGTCGATATAGTGGGCCTTCAGCTGCGCGAAGGTCTGCGCCTGGAATGCACGGCAGTAGGGGCACTGGTAGTCGGTGAACTCGACCATCGTGATCGGTGCATCGGTGCGCCCGAGGGAGAACTCCTTTTCGTCCAGCTTGAGGCGCACCGGCGGGGGCCCCGCATCGGCCGGCTCGGCCGGCGCCCCGCCGCTGGCGCCGGAGGCCAGCGCGAGCAGCGCCGCGGCCAGCAGTGCACTGCGGCGCCGGCTCATCCGGAGACCGCGACGTCGGTGGTGTCGCGCGCCGTGCGCAGCGTCCCGACCAGGCCGGCCACGCTCGCGATGTCGTGCGCCGCCAGGTACTCGGCGATGCCCTCATTGATGCTGCGGCAGACCAGCGGCTGGTAGAAGAGCGCGGTGCCGACGCCGACGGCGCTGGCCCCGGCGATGATGAACTCGAGCGCATCGGTGGCGCTGGTGATGCCGCCCTGGCCGATGATCGGGATGCGGTGCGGCCGGGCGACCTCGTACACCTGGTGGACCTTGAGCAGGGCGATCGGCTTGATCGCGGGTCCCGACAGCCCGCCCTGGATGTTGCCGATCACGGGGCGACGGCTCTTCGCGTCGATCGCCATGCCCATGAGCGTGTTGATGACCGCCAGTGCATCCGTGCCTGCCTCGATGCAGCGCCGCGCGTTCTCCTTGATGTCGGTCTGGTTCGGGGACAGCTTGGTGATGAGCGGCTTGCGCGTGACGGCGCGGCAGGCGGCGACCACCTGCGCGGACATGTCCGGGTAGTTGCCGAAGGCGACGCCGCCCTCCTTGACGTTCGGGCAGGAGATGTTGATCTCGATGGCATCGATCGGGGACTGGTCGAAGGCGCGCGTGACCTCCACGTACTCCTCGATCGTGCTGCCCGAGACGTTGGCGATGAAGCGCGTCTCCGTGAAGTCCAGCTGCGGCAGGATGTGGCGCACCACGTGCTCGACGCCGGGGTTCTGCAGGCCAATGGCATTCAGCATCCCGCCGGCGGTCTCGTACACGCGGTGCGGCGCATTGCCGAGGCGGGCCTTGCCGGTCGTGCCCTTGAGGACGATGGCCCCGGCATCCCGGTTGGAGAACCCCTCGATGCGGGTGTATTCCTCGCCGAAGCCGACGCAGCCGGACAGGAGCACGATCGGGGAGGCGAACGACAGCCCGCAGAAGTCCATCGCCAGCCGGCCTGCCATGCCCGGCGCGGGTCCTGCTGGTTTGTCGCTTGCCATGGAGGGCATTATCGCATACGTCCGCCACCGGCCCTCTCCCGCTTCATGTTCCACATCGTCGTCCTGCAGCCGGAGATCCCGCCCAATACCGGGAACATCATCCGCCTGTGCGCCAATACCGGCGCCACGCTGCATCTGGTCCATCCCATGGGTTTCGACCTGTCCGGCCGGGAAGTGCGCCGGGCGGGCCTGGACTACGAGTGGATGGCGCGCGTCCACGTACACAAGGACTTCGCTGCCTGCCGCGCCACGCTGGAAGCGGCGCGCCTGTTCAGCATCGAGACCAGCGGCAGCCGCCTCTACACCGAGGCGAGGTTCCGCCCCGGCGACGCGATGCTGTTTGGCTCCGAGAGCCGGGGCCTGTCGGCGGAAGTCCTGAGCACGGTCCCCCGGGAGAACCAGCTCACCATCCCGATGCGCGCCGGCAACCGCAGCTTGAACCTGTCGAACTCGGTCGCGCTCACCCTCTACGAAGCCTGGCGGCAGAACGGCTTCACCTAGCGGGAAGGCCGCGTTCCGGCGACCTGTCCGGGCCCGGCTCGCCGCCCACAAGTTGCCGAGGCTGAGGAGCCGCCGGCACCGCGCTGAATCCGGCGCGGTCGAGTGGACTGCGCACCCCGTGGGTTCCCTTGGCCATCACGTGCGTATAGACCATCGTCGTCTTGAGGTCCGAATGACCCAGCAGCGTCTGCACCGTGCGAACGTCATAGCCATCCTCGAGCAGGTGCGTCGCGAAACAGTGCCGCAAGGTGTGGCAGCTTGCCGGCTGGGACAGCCCGGCGCGCCGCACGGCATACTGCATCGCACGCTGGATGCTTTTCTCGTGGAGATGGTGTCGCCGGGGAAGCTTGAGAAATCGATCGACAGTCAGCGCCATGGACGGAAACAGGTACTGCCAGCCCCACTGGGTGCAGGCCTGCGGATACTTGCGCGCCAGGGCCGAGGGCAATGTCACGCCCGGGCGGCCACGGCGGCGCTCTTCCTCGAACCAGCCTCGCAACCGCTCGAGGTGGGCTCGCAGGGGTGTGTCCAGGGCAGACGGCACCATGGTGACGCGGTCTTTGCCGCCCTTGGCTTCCCGCACGATGAGTTCGCCGCGCTCAAGCGCAAGGTCCTTGACGCGCAGGCGCAGCACCTCCGAGAGGCGCAGGCCACTGCCATAGAGCAGGTTGGCCATCAGCCACGGTGTACCCTGCAGTTGAGCCAACACGGAGCGCACTTCTTCCCGCGTCAGGACGATCGGCAGCCTCTTCGGCCGCGTTGCCCGGGTTACGTTGTCCAGCCAGGGCAGCTTCATGTCCAGGACCTGGCGGTACACAAACAACAGAGCCTGAAGTGCCTGGTTCTGCGTTGACGCGCTGACGTTGCGCTCCACGGCCAGATGGGTCAAGAATTGCTCCACGCCCGCAGCTCCGACATCGCGGGGGTGCTGACGCCCATGAAACGCGATGAACCTCCTGAGCCAATGCAGATAAGCCTGCTCGGTGCGCAGCGAGAAGTGTCGCGTCTGCATCTTCTCCCGGCAAACCGCCATCAGGCCTGGCTTATTCCCCATGTCGCATAACTCCCCCGTCTCTTATGTGACGGCGCAAGCGCTTGATTCGGAATGGGATCAGTTATGCAGTCGTCAGTCGAGTCGCATATCTGTCGTCTCGGGGCGATTTATCACCCCAGTTTTGTCTTCTACATAGAGTTAGGCGTACGGAATGAGCGACTCACGCGAACGCTTCTGGATCTCTCTGGCCGTTGCCATCCTGCTTGGCATTCTCCAGACCTATTTGCTTCTTCTGATCTGGGGGTATATCTCCGCGTATACGCCGGTACCTAAATGGCTGCTCACGCACGGCTTGAAGGGCCGCACGCTGCATAGCATCGTCTTCTTGGTTGATCTCGCTACAAGCTTAGTTCTCTGCCTGCCTCTTGCGTATGCCCTTTGCACGCTCAGGCCAACCCGACTACCTGTTTATCTGCTCGCCGCTCTACTACCAGGCTTCATTTGGCAATACCGCTTGTTCCTTACCGACGCGTCACTGCTCCACGACGTTACAACATTTGTTCCGGGTGTGGTTCTATGGCTCCTGCCATTGCCCCTCGCGGCGACACTGATAAAACAGGCCAGCTTCGTCCGTACGCCTAACAATCGCTGGAGCGGCCGTGACAGCTGATGAGGCGCGCCATGCGCGCCCGGACTATTGTGCGCGCATGGCGCGCCATCTAACTATGCGGCCGGCCGCTCAGCGGAACCGTTAGGTGGCTCGATGACCATACGCGTAGCTCTTCATTCTGGCTCCACGGCTGCGCCCATTGCGCGGCCCGCGCTTTTCGCTTTTGGTGCCCTGCTTATTGCGCTGCTTGTGGTGTTGGCTTTCGCCCTTTGGCCCCAATCCACTCCGATCTCCGACGTTCGCGTTATCAACGCTTCGACGCACACCTTACGAAACATCGTGGTTGGTAAAGGCCACTACAACGATTTGGGTCCCGGGCAAGCCTCGGAATACCGTTCGTGGGGGCCGGCCTTCCCTCACGAGCGTGTTTCCTTTGAACTCGACCAGACGCGCATGCTTCAGGCCCCGGACGATCACTTCGGCGAAAAACCCCTCGGGCCGGGAAAGTTCTCGTTCAAAGTAGAGCTGGACACGTCTCAGCCCGCAGGGTTCGCTACTTCTGTTGCGAGGGACTCCATGTGAGCCACCTAACAATCGCTGGAGCGGCCGTGAGAGCTGACGAGGCACGCCATGCGCGCCTCGACCATTGTGCGCACATGGCGCGCGATCTTATGCGGCAGGCGGCCGCTCAGCTAGTACGTTAGACGCGAATAAGCGAATGCTCAGTGCCAAATCCAGACGCCTAGTAGTCGCGGTGGTAGCCGCGATCGGACTCTCTTCCATCCTTCTTGCGGCCGTCGGGGAGGTCATGACGGGTCGAGGC
>JAFEFN010000011.1 GCA_018240525.1 Pseudomonadota bacterium | reverse complement strand
CCGGAACAGGCCCATGCGAACTCCCAGAACGGCAAAACCGCTCGCCCCGTGACATGCAGCTGATCATGACCGCGCTCTTACTCCCGAAATACACCTGCGCGCCCCCCTGCGCAGACCTTCCCTAGCGGCCGCCCCGCTCAGACGGGCGAACAGACGAACAACGGGATCTCCCGGCTAGTGCGCTCCTGATACGCCGCGAAGCTCTTGTAGTTGGCGACGGCCACCGGCCAGAGGGTGCGCTTCTCCTCGGACGATGCTTCGCGCGCCAGCATGCGGCGTCGCACGCGCCCTGCCTGGATCTCAACCTGCGGGTGCGCCTTGAGGTTGTAGTACCAGGCCGGGTGCTGCGGTGCGCCACCCAGGGAGGCGACCAGCAGGACGTCCTCACCGTGCGCGGTGTACATGAGTGCGAGCGTCTTGCGCTTGCCGGACCTGCGTCCGGTCATCGTGACCAGGCAGATCGGTGCGCCCTCGAACCGGTTCATGAGGCGCCCGCCGGTCAGGCGGTACACCAGCACGTTCAGCGCAGTGAAGAAGCGGATGACCCTCTTGGACGGCAGTGCAGGTGGTTCGCTCATGGCTCGAGATCACTCGCTCAGTTCAATCCAGGTGGGCGCATGGTCGCTCGGCTTTTCCCAGCCACGCACGTCCCGGTCGACGCCCGCGGCGCGCAGTCGCCCGCGCAGGGCGGGGTTCAGCAGCAGGTGATCGATACGCAGCCCGGCATCGCGGCGGTAGGCATCGCGGAAGAAGTCCCAGAAGGTGTAGATCGTGGCATCCGGATGCAGGGTGCGCACCGCATCGGTCCAGCCCTGGCTGGCCAGGCGGACGAACGCCTCGCGCACCTCGATACGGAACAGTGCGTCGTTCACCCAGCGCTCCGGCTTGTACACGTCCTTCTCGGTGGGGATGATGTTGAAGTCACCCGCCAGCACCACGGGCATCGGACTCGCGGCAAGCTCGGCGGCATGCGTCAGGAGACGCCCCAGCCAGCGCAACTTGTAGTCGAACTTCGGCCCCGGGTACGGGTTGCCGTTCGGAAGGTAAATGCAGCCGATCTTGATGCCCCGCACCGTAGCCTCGATGTAGCGGCTGTGGGCGTCCTCCGGATCCCCCGGGAGCACTCGGCGCAGCTCGGACGGCTCGCAACCCCGGCTCAGGATTGCCACGCCGTTCCAGCTCTTCTGGCCATGCCAGATCACCCCGTAGCCCGCCTCGCGGATGGCGGCCTCCGGAAACTTCTCCTGCGGGGCCTTCAGTTCCTGCAGGCACACCACGTCCGGGGTGCGCTCGGTCAGCCAGCGCAGCAGGTTCTGCAGCCGGGCGCCGATGCCGTTGATGTTGTAGGTGACGATCTTCATGTCGTTGCAATGTGCCGCAGGCGGTCATGGATCCGCAAAGGGCGACCTTACCCTGACGGGCGGCCGCGCGCACCGGGGAAAACTAATCGAACTGGGGGATGCTGAAACCCTTCCGCCGCGGAAGTCTGCTCCCATTCAGCGCCGAGGCGGAGGGGTAAGGCAATGGAGACACCGACACTGGCCGAAGTGGCAGCCCAGGTCCAGCGGCTTGCGGACATCGAAGAGATCAAGAAGCTCAAGTACCGCTACTTCCGCTGCTTCGACATGGCCGACCTGGAGGCAATCGCCGCACTGTTCCATCCGCAGGTCACCCTGGACGTGAACGGCGGCATCTACCGCTTCCGGCTCGAGGGGCGGGAGAAGTTCCTGGACATGGTGCGCGATGGGGCGCATGCGGAGATGATCATGCAGCACAACGGCCACCATCCGGAGATCGACCTCATCTCCCCGACCGAGGCGCGCGGTGTCTGGTATCTGCAGGACAGCGTCTGGGAGTTCCGCCGCAAGCTCCACATCACCGGGGCGGCCCTCTACCGGGACCGCTACCTGAAGGTGGGCGGTACCTGGCTGATCAAGGACGTCCACTTCGAGCGCATCCACGAGATCGTCGAGCCGGTCGTCACGCCGCCGAACGTCACTTACGCCTACCTGGCCCAGCATGCCCGCAAGCTGCCGCCGGGCGAGCTGGCCGACTACCAGAAGGATTGAATCATGCTCAAGGTCATGACCCTGTTCGTGAAGCGCCCCGACATGACGCGCCGGCAGTTCCGCGACTACTACGAGGGCAACCACGTCGCCATGGGACTGGCCGCCAACAAGCACTTCGGCTTCAGCAAGTACGTGCGCAACCACACCGTCGCCACCCTGGCCTCGCCGCCGGCCCAGGCCCTGCGCGAGTTTGACTGCTTCAGCGAGTACAGCTTCCCGGATGTCGACCAGGCGGTGAAGGCGCAGGCGTACATGCTCACCCCGGGCGGCAAGGCCCTGGCGGAGGATGAACTCAACTTCCTCGACATGAGCTATCACCCCTCCTTTGGAGTCACCGAAACGCTGATTGCCGGCGCGCCACGGGGCGTGGAGCCCGGGCTCACCGGCAAGGTGGCGCTGGTGCTGGCGCGCGGGGAGGGCAGCGATGCGGCCTCCTTCCAGGCTGCCGTGCAGCGCTTTTCCCAAGAATACGCGCAGGCGCACCGCGGGGCCTTCGTGCGCATGGTGCTCGACAGTGCCGTGGAGACACCGGCCGGCCGGCCGGCCGTGGATGCGGTGCTGAGCCTGTGGACGCCGCCGGGCCGGCCGGGGGCGCCAGAGGATTTTCGCTGGCCGGGTAAGGGCGATGCGGCCATCGTGGTCGAGATCGAGTGCATCGAGGCGGCGACCGAAGTGCTCGGACTCTGAAGCCGCGGCGCACGGGGCGCAGGGCCGCTGATGCCCACGCCCCGGCGGTCCGTTCCAACCTGGAGTCGCCGCCGGAAGTGGCGGGCGTTGATCCGTCCCCACGGCGCCGGCAACCGCTGCGGGCGAGTATCATCGGCGCAGGCCCCCCGCGTGAGTAGCCGTATGTGCCGCATGGTGATCAAGCTTCTGCTCTCTTCCCTCCTGTCGGCGTGCCTGGCGCACGCCGCTCAGGCGCAAAGCCGTGATGCAGGGCCGGCCGAGCGTATCTGGGTGCTGCGCGCCGGCGCACTGATCGATGGCGTCAGCCCCCAGGCTCGCAGCGCCCAGGAAATCATCGTGCGCGGCAACCGCATCAGCGATATCTACCCGCGCGGGACGCGGGCGCTGCCGCCCGGCGCCAAGGTCATCGACCTGGGCACCGCCACGGTGCTGCCTGGCCTGATCGACTGCCACACTCATCTGTTCCTGCAGGGCGAAGTCCCGGACGCCGGGGGCTACGACGTGCAGCTGCTGAAGTTTCCGGCGTCCTACCGGGCCGCGCGCGCGGTCGTGGCCGCGCGGCGCGCGCTCGAGCAGGGGTTCACCACCATCCGGGACGTGGAAACCGAGGGCGCCGGCTACGGCGACGTGGGGATCCGGCAGGCCGTGGAGGAAGGCTACATCCCCGGCCCACGCATGTTCGTGGCCACCCGCGGCATCTCCTCTACCGGCGGCTACAACCTCGAGGGTTATGCCCCGGAGATCACGGTGCCCAAGGGCGTGCAGATCGTCGATGGTCCGGTGGAGGCGCGCAAGGCCGCCCGCGAGCAGCTCGACCACGGCGCCGACTGGATCAAGGTCTACATGACGCACCGTTCCTGGGTCGACGCTACCGGTGCGCTGGTCTCGCAGCCGACGCTGACCGTCGAGGAGCTGCACGCCATCGTGGACGAGGCGCACGGCTGGCACCGGCGGGTCGCCTGCCACGCCTACAACGGCATTGGCCTGCAGCGCGCCCTGGACGGCGGGTGCGACTCGATCGAGCACGGCCTCGAGATGACGGACGCGCAGATCGCACAGATGGTGAAGCAGGGGACGTGGTACGTGCCGACGCTGTCGGTCTACTACTACGACCTCGACCCGGAGAATACGCCCTCCGGGCAGCGCGACCGCAAGCGGATCTCCACGCACGAGGTCTCATTCCGCAAGGCCCTCCGCGCCGGGGTGAAAATCGCCTTCGGGACCGACGTCGGCGGGTTCGTGTGGACCGACCCCATCGCCCAGGAGTTCGCCCGCGAGGTCGAGTTCGGCATGACCCCCATGCAGGCCATCCAGACGGCGACCGGGCGCGCCGCCGAACTCCTCGAGCAGCGGGGACAGCTCGGCGTGATCGCGGTCGGGGCCCGCGCGGACATCATCGCCACCGCCCAAGATCCTCTCAAGGATGTCAACGCGCTCAAGGCGGTGGAGTTCGTGATGAAGGACGGTGCGGTCTTCAAGGCCGCCGCCGGATCGTCGCCCGACTGAGACACAGGGCCACCGGTGCCGCCGCCCGGGCAGAATCGGCACCTGTGAGGCCGTGAACGGGGCTTTGTCTGACACCGTTCCGGGCGGTGGTCCGCACAATTTCCGCATGCGAACCCTGCATCGGATTGCGGCTCTGCTGGTCCTGTCGGTGGTCAGTGCCTGCGGCGGCAGCAGCCACGACAACACCTCGACCATGACCCCGCCGCCGCAGCGCGGCGATCTCGTCAACGGCCCCCCCACCCTGGTGGCGAGCTACGCGCCGAGTGATCTCCTTGGGCTGCTGAGTGGCAACGATCTGGGCAAGCTGCTGTTGGAGCAGGCCTACGCGCCGGTGTGCTCGGTAAGCGTCTACCACATGGAATACGAGACGGTGGATGCGAATGGCAAGCTGGCCGTCGCCTCGGGAGCGCTGATGGTCCCGGCTGGGAGCGCGTCCGGGTGCACCGGTGGTCGGCCGGTGGTCCTCTACGCCCACGGCACGAACGCGGACAAGAGCTTCGACATCAGCCAGGTCAGCGCCTCGGACAACGGCGAGGGCCTGCTGCTGGCCGCCGTGTTCGCCGCCGAGGGCTACATCGTGGTCGCGCCCAACTATGTCGGCTACGACATCTCGACCGTGGACTATCACCCCTACCTGGTCGCGGACCAGCAGTCCAAGGACATGATCGACGCCCTGACGGCGGCGCGGGCGGCGCTGCCGACGGCCGGCGAGCCGAACAGCACCGACGGCGGCAAGCTGTTCATCACCGGCTACTCCGAAGGCGGCTACGTGGCCATGGCGACCCATAGCGCGATGCAGACGGCCGGCATGACGGTCACGGCCTCCGGGCCGATGTCCGGTCCGTACACCCTGTCAGCACTCGGGGATGCGATCTTCGAAGGACAGGTGAACGATAGCGCGCCGGAGAACCTCGCGCTGCTGGTCGTCGGCTACCAGAAGGCCTACGGAGACGTCTATTCGGCGCCCGCGGATGCCTTCGCCGACAAGTACGCGCCCACCATCGAAGGACTGCTGCCCGGGGCGGATTCCGTGGGCGCACTGCAGTCACAGGGGAAATTCCCCATGGCCGCCTTCAGCAGCACGCCGCCGACGCCGGCCTACGCGGTGTACACGCCGGCGACGACGCCGGCGAAGTTCGCAAGCGTCTTCGCGGCCGGCTTCGGCGGCGACTACCTCGTGAACGACAGCTTCCGGGGTGCGTATCTGGACGATGCGCTGGCGCACCCGGACGGGGGCTTCCCGGTGGTCACGGATGACCTGCCGCCCGCGGATCCGACGTTTCCCCTGCGCGTCCACCTGAAGGCGAATGATCTGCGCAACTGGAGCCCCGCGGCACCGACCCTGTTGTGCGGCGGCAGCTCAGATCCGACGGTCTTCTACTTCGACACCACGCTGATGCAGATCTATTGGGAAGACCATCCGCCTGCCGTGGCGCCGGTCGTTCTCGATGTGGATTCCGCGAGCACCGCGGACGATCCCTATGCCAGCCTCAAGTCCGGCTTCGCTGCCGCGGTGGCCCTGGTGCGGGCCAATGCCGTGCTGGGGGGTGCCGGCGATGGTGGGGATGCGGCCGTGCTCTCTGCCTACCACGCCGGCCTCGTGCCGCCGTTCTGCCTGAGCGCCGTAAAGTCTTTCTTCGACGCGCACTAGCGACCTGGCTTGCCCTCTACCGCTGCGCGGCCATCTGGCCGCACAGGTAGGTCCACGCGAAGTAGGCTGCGGCATTGCTGGTCAGCTGCGCGTGATCATACGGTGGGGCCACCTCGCACAGGTCCATGCCGATCCAGGGCAGGTCGTGCAGCTCCTCGAGCAGGGTGAGCACCTGGTTGCTCGACAGACCGCCCGGCTCGGGCGTGCCGGTGCCCGGGGCGAAGGCTGGATCCAGGCAGTCGATGTCCAGGGTGAGGTAGAGCGGGCTCGCCGGCGCCGTTGCCAGCCGCTCGCGGATCCTGCGCACGATCGGGCCCAGGCCCTCGGCGCTTTCGCGACCGCGCAGGTCGCGGGACGTGAAGATCATGCCGCCGCGATCGGCGATGTAGTTGCTGGTCGCCGGCGCGGCCGGCGAGCGGATGCCGAGCTGCACGAAGAGCGTCGGGTCGACGATGCCGTCGCGTACCGCCTCGTGCACCCAGGTGCCGTGTCCGGATGGTTCGTTGCCGCCATGATCGGTCCAGGTGTCGCAGTGCGCATCGAAGTGCACCACCGCGAGCGGGCGCCGGTAATGCCGGTGGTACGCCTGCAGCAGCGGTAGCGTGATGGAATGATCGCCGCCTAGCCAGACCATGTGATGCTGCGCGATGAGCGCATCGGCCAGCGGCGCGAGTGCCGCGCGCATTCCTGTCAGCGACGCATTCGGCAAAGGCAGATCGCCGATGTCCGCGATCTCCCCCAGGGGGGACACGCCCCACAAGGGATGCGTGCCATCGCAGAGCATCTGGCTGGCGCGGCGGATCGCGCCGGGGCCGAACCGGGCGCCGGGCCGGTTGGTGGTGGCCCCGTCCCAGCCGATGCCGGCGACCAGCCAGCGCGGCCGGGCAATGGCGCTGGGCCCGGGGGAGCGCATGAATCCGGGGGCGGCGGTGGAGTCGTGGTAGGTGAAGAAACTGGTGTCTGACATTCCCGCAGCTCCGAAGCCGGCACGCGTAGCCGCGAGTATAGCGGCGTTCGTCGGCCGCACGATGGCGCGTGCTAGTCTTGGCCAGCCCCATACGACCAGGACGCTGAATGAGTTCACTGGAACAGAAGATCAACGACGGCCTAACCGTCGTCACCGCAGAACTCACCCCTCCCAAAGGCACCGATCTCTCGGACATCTTCGCCAAGGCTGCGGCCCTCAAAGGCTGCGTCGATGCGATCAACCTGACCGAGTCGGCGCGTGCCCTCATGGCCATCGCGCCGACGGCAGTCGCCAGGCTGCTGCGCGACCGGGGGGTCGAGACGATCGTGCAGATGACCTCGCGTGACCGCAACCGCATTGCGATTCAGGCGGATCTTCTGGGTGCGGCGGTGCTCGGCATCCGCAATTTCGTCTTCATGGGGGGTGACCCACCCACGGTGGGCGATCATCCGGAGGCGAAGCCGGTGTTCGATCTCACCGCCAGCCAGATGCTGGCGGCCGCACGCGACCTGACGCTCGGGCGTGACATGAGTGGCAAGGCGCTGAAGGGTGTGCCGCAATTCGTGGTGGGTGCCACGGTCAATCCCGGGGCGAAGGACCAGGCGGCGGAGATCGCCAATACGTGGCGCAAGCTCGAAGCCGGTGCCCGGTTCCTGCAGACTCAGGCGATCTACGACGCACGGTCGCTGCAGCGCTTCATCGCTGCCGTGAAGCCCGGAAATACCGCCATCCTCGCGGGAATCATCCCGTTGAAATCCGTCAAGATGGCGATGTGGCTGAACGAGAAGGTGCCCGGCATCGAGGTTCCCGAGGCGCTCATCCAGGAAATGCAGTCGGCCAGTGGCGCCGAGGCGGAGATGGAGAAGGGCATCGAGATCGCCGCACGCCTCGTGCGCGAAGTCACGCAGATCTGTCACGGCGTGCACGTGATGGCGATCGGCGCCGAGGCCCACATCCCGGCCATACTGGACCAGAGTGGTCTCAGGCGCGCTGGCGCTGCGGCGCGGCCGACGCTGCCTTGAGCGCGGCGCTGACCTGCTCCTTTTGGGCCATTTCCTGGCCGCGGCAATCCCGCTAGCGTGGAGACCTGGATACATCGGAGTGGGGAGTCGCCATGGCGCGGATGAAGGTCGCACAGGTTGCACGGGCCAATGCAGGCCTTGAGCTGGTCGAGCGCGACATCCCGGTGCCCGGTGCAGGCCAGGTACGCATCAAGGTGCAGGCCTGCGGGGTGTGTCACAGCGACATGTTCACCGTCACCGGCGCGTTTCCGGGGCTGCAGCTGCCCCGGGTCCCCGGTCACGAAGTGGTCGGCGTCATCGACGCGGTGGCTGCGGACGTGCCGGACTGGAAGCAGGGCATGCGCGTGGGCGTGGGCTGGCACGGGGGTCACTGCGGGCATTGCAGCTCCTGCCGCCGGGGCGATTTCATCACGTGCCGGTTCGGTCAGATTCCGGGCATCAGCTACGATGGCGGTTATGCCGAGTACATGATCGCGCCGTTCGAGGCGCTTGCCTCCGTGCCTGTCGAACTGCAGGCGGCCGAGGCAGCGCCGTTGCTGTGCGCGGGCATCACGACGTTCAACGCGCTGCGCCACAGCGGCGCCGGCGCCGGCGATCTGGTCGCGATCCTCGGCATCGGAGGCCTGGGCCACCTGGGGGTGCAGTTTGCGAACCGCATGGGGTTCAGGACTGTCGCCATCGCGCGCGGCGCGGACAAGGGGCCGCTGGCGACCAAGCTGGGTGCGTGCGCGTACATCGACAGCACCGCACAGGACGTCGCCACCGAGCTGACCAGGCTGGGGGGCGCGAGGGTGATCCTCGCCACCGTGACTGACGCCAAGAGCATGACTTCGGCCATCGGCGGCCTCGGCATCGACGGCAAGCTGCTGGTCGTGGGCGCAAGCGGAGAGCCGATCGAGGTGCCACCGCTGATGCTGATCGGCGCCCGGCGTTCGGTTGCCGGCTGGCCTTCAGGAACATCGATCGACTCCGAGGACACCCTTAATTTCAGCGTGCAGGCGCAGGTGCGACCCATGATCGAGACCTTTCCGCTCGCCAGGGCACCCGAAGCCTACGCGCGCATGATGAGCGGCAAGGCGCGCTTCCGCGTGGTGATCGAACCCTGAGTTCGGCGCGCTAGTTGAGCAGTCCGAACACAGCAACGCTGTTGGTGGTTCCGACAAACACCTTGCCGTTGGCCACCACCGGGACGATGAACTTGTTGCCTGCCCCGAACTGATCGCGACCGCCAGCGGCGTCGGAGCTGCTGTAGAGCTGCGCAAGCGTCGTTGCATCGAGCGCGTACAGCACCGCGGGCGTCGCGTTGTACAACGCCCAGACGATCCCGTTGGACGTGCCATTGGCCGAAACGGAAGGCGAAGCGCCGGGGTAGGGAAACTTCACGGCGCCCTTGGTGGGTGTCGTCGACAGCATGGCCTGGCTGATGGAGAAGGACATCATGACGTTGTTGACCGCGTTGTAGTAGATGCGCCCGTTGAAGTAAGCCGGCGTCGACCAGATGCCGCTGGTGCCGTTCAGCGGGTCCACCCCACGGTTCCCAAAGATGCTGGGGATGGTCTGCCAATTGTTGTTGGTCGCGGTGTTGAAGTGGCCCATGGCATCGCGGTTCACCACGTACAGGTTGCCATCCTTGCCTGCACCCACCATGAGGTGGCGCGTCGTCCCGCTGGAATCGACCTGGTCGGGCAGCAGGATGCTGCCGCCGCCACCGAGGTCCAGGTCGTGCTGGCTCAGGAAGTTGGTGTTGTACGGCGCAAAATAGTCCGCCACCGTGAGCCCACCGCCGGCAGTCGAGATCCTCATGAAAGAGTTGCCGAAGTCCCCCATGCTCGGAAAGCCGTTGGCATCGAGCGATGCCTCGAAGCCCCCGTTCGCCGTAACCAGGTACACGTTGCCGGCCGAGTCCGTCATCGGCCCGCCGCCGGCCATCCAGATGGCAGGGCCAATGCCGCCGCTGTTGATGCCGACGTTCAGGACCGCGGTTTGCTGTAGCGTGCTGGCGCTGTAGGCCATGATCCAGCCGGCGTAGTAGTAGTGATCGCAGTGCGAAGTCCAGGTCGTGATCAGCGTGCCGTTGGTGAGCAGCATCGCGGCATGCTCGTTGCCCTGCGAGGAGTTGAACTGCACCACGCCGTTGTTGCTCTGGTAGGAGGCGGTGATGAGCGTCGGGCCGCCGAGCAGCTCGCCGCCGGTCGTAAGGTCTAGGGCGTGCAGGCGATGGTGGTACGTGGTGCCGGACTGGGTCATCGCCACGACGTACATCGTGCCGTGGGCGCCCGCGCTGCGGTCGATGACCGGCGTGGAGGTGATCCCGATGGTAGGGGTGACGTTGTCGCAGTTGACCTTGTCGCTGACCGTCTCGCCCGCCGGTATCAGCGATACCTTCCACAGCTGCGCACCCGAATCCGCATCGAAGGCATACACGGAGTCGTTCTCGGTGGCCACGAACACGACGTTGCGCGACACGCCGCCCACGGTCAGCGCGGACAGGTACAGGGGCTGCGCGTCGACCTTGCCGTCCACGCTGAGCTGCCGCAGCAGGCCGAAGGTCGTTGAATTGACGTTTGCGGGCGTGAGGATGGTTTCTTTCTGGTTCTGGCCGGTGCGCGAGTTGTCGTACTTGTAGGTCGTGACGTCGACGCTGCCCGTGACCGGATTGGTGACCGTGAGAATGGCATCGGTGCTCGTCACGCTGCCCGCTGAATTGCTGACGACCACGCTGAAGGCGGCGCCATTATCGGCGGTGGTTTCCGCAGGGGTCGTGTAGGAGGCGGAAGTCGCGCCGCCGATCGCCGTGCCGTTCTTGCGCCACTGATAGCTGAGGGGCGCGGTGCCGCTGGCCACCACGGTGAACGTTGTCGTGGATCCGGAGGTGACCGAGCGGTTGGCGGGCTGAGTGGTGATCGTCGGCGCAACGACCGTGGGCGGCGTGACGGTCAGGGTGGCGTTGCCACTGGTGACGCTGCCGGCGGAGTTACTGACGACCACGCTGAAGAGCGCGCCGCTGTCGGCGGTAGTCTCCGCGGGAGTGGTGTACGAGGCCGAGGTGGCTCCGGCGATCGCCGTGCCGTTCTTGCGCCACTGGTAGCCCAGGGGAGCCGTGCCGGTGGCCGCAACGGAGAATGTCGCAGTGGCGCCGGAAGCAATCGTCTGGCTCATGGGCTGGGACGTGATGCTCGGGGCGAGTGCCACTGGCCCGTTGACCGTGAGCGTGGCGTTGCTGCTGGCGATGCTGCCGGCTGCATTGGTGACCAGCACGCTGAAGGTTGCGCCACTGTCGGCGGTAGTCTCCGCGGGAGTGGTGTACGAGGCCGAGGTGGCCCCGGCGATCGCCGTGCCGTTCTTGCGCCATTGATAGCTCAGCGGCGCAGTGCCCGTGGCGGTGACGCTGAACGTCGCCGTGCTCCCGGCGCTGATCGTCTGGCTGACCGGCTGTACCGTGATCGCAGGTGCCACGGCCGCCGGCGTGACCGTGAGTTTCGCGGCGTCGCTCACAATCGATCCGGCAGTGTTGGTCACCACGACGGTGAACAGCGTACCGTCGGCCGCCGCCGTTTCAGCGGGGGTCTTGTAGGTCGAGGCGGTGGCGCCGGCGATGGCGGCGCCGTTGGCCTGCCACTGATAAGAAAGCGGGGCACTGCCCGCTGCGACGACGCTGAAGGTCGCGGTCGCGCCCTCGGCGATGGACTGGCTGGCAGGCTGAGTGGTGATGGTGGGCGCCACGGGCGCCGGGGCGACGTGCAGCGTCGCCGCGCTGCTGGTGGCTGATCCGGCCGCGTTGCTGACGAGTACCGTGAAGAGCGTGCCATCATCGCTCGTGGAGGTGACAGGGGTGGTGTAAGTGGCGGCCGTCGCTCCTGGGATGGCGGTACCGCCCTTCTGCCATTGATATGACAGGGGCGTGCTGCCGGTGGCCGCGACCGTGAAGGTCGCCGCGGTCCCCGCCATGACGGACTGGTCGGACGGTTGCGTCGTAATGGTGGGTGCCACCAGAACCGGGGTGACGGTCAGGATGGCGGCAGTACTTTGCACCACGCCGGCCATGTTGCTCACTACCACGGTGAAGGCGCTACCGTTGTCGCCCGTCGCAGTTGCGGGGGTGGTGTAAGTGGAGGCCGTCGCTCCGATGATGGTGGCGCCGTTCTTCTGCCACTGGTAGCCCAGCGGCGCCGTGCCCGTGGCGGTCACCGTGAAGGTGGCTGTCTGGCCGGCGGTGACACTCTCGTTGGACGGCTGTGCGGTGACCGTTGGCGCGACGGGAGCAGTCGTGACGCTCAGCATTGCCGGAGCGCTCTGCGCGCTGCCAAGCGGGTTGCTGACGGTGACGGCGAAAGTGTCGCCGTTGTCGTTGGTGCTCGTGGCGGGCAGGGTGTAGCTGGAAGCGCTGGCACCGGGGATGGTGACGCCGTTTCTCTGCCACTCGTAGTTCAGGGGGTCCGTGCCGATGGCGGTCACCGTGAAGGTGACAGGATCGCCGACCACGACCGTCTGACTGGCGGGAGAGCTCTGGATCGCTGGCGCCATCGCCGTGCTGGTGCCGGTGCCGGGACCCGTGCTGACCGAACCGCAGGCGCTCAAGAAGATCGACAGCAGGACTGACAAAACTCCTGCGCGGACGGCGCTTCTGCGCTTCATTGTGTGCCGTTCCCCTGGCTAACCGAACGTTGGCCCCGGAAGTTTAATCAGCCGGCGAACACTCTGTGAACCACTTCACAAGGCGAAGGGGCGTTATGTGAAGACACGACGCCTGCACCTGCGCGTACGAGCCTCTGCAAGTCGGATCTGTCGGGGTTCGACGACACTCCGGTGAGGAACGAGGCTGCGGCAGGCGCGTGTGCGGCGGGGTCGCCACGCCGGTCAGGGAAGATCCGGACAATCGCGCGCGTCGTGTCGCCTTTCGGTAGACATGGCGGCCGGCACAGCCAGGCTGCGAGTAGCGCTCGATCAGTACGAACCGGTGATGTAAATCATGGCACCGGAATAACGCCAGCGCAGCGAGCCTTCGAAGGAGGGCCGGTCGAGGTTCACTCGCGTGGCAAACTGGTTATAGCCAGCACCGATTCCGAAGTGCTTGCCGAACATGCGCGTGACGCCGGCGCGCAGGTCCGTTAGGTGCCCGTCGATATTGTCTATCTTGAGGGCGAAGTACTGCACCTGGCCGTCGAAGTACCAGTTGGGACTGAACTCCCAGAGGCCGCGCGCGCCGACCACGGGCAGAGGAGCGGTGGCGGTTGCGCTCTCGGCACTGACGGGAACGGTCTCGCCGTTAACGGAGCCTTCGCCGCTCACGGCGAAATCGAATTTCACCGTGTGCACGCCGACCGAGCCCGTTACCTCGTAATTGTCGCCCTGCCAGAACGCATACTCGTAGGCGAGCTCGGCGATCTTGTTGGAGACGCTGGAATGCAGATTGGCGCCAACGGAATAGGTGGTGTCACCAATGGTCAGATCCCGATCGATGCTCTTGTCCGCACGCTGGTTGTTGCTGAAGTACATCGCCCGCAGCTTGTGGCGCTTGAAGAACCGCCAGGTAGCATCCACCCGAAAGCGATTCGCATCGTGGATACCCAGATCGCGACCCAGGTTTACGTCGGTGCCGAGGTCGCCTGTGGTGCCGTTCAGAGTCACCCGGGTGTCGGTGCTCAGCAAGAAGGTGCCCAGCGATACATCGATTGTGTCGTTCAACAGTCCGGTGGACTCCGCCTGAGCCGCCCCGCACAGGGCTATTGCTCCGATGGCAGCGTTGACCCGCGTGAGCCTGCTACGGGTGGTCGACCGGCGCGGAATCTTCATCATTCTGGCAACCCCTATAAGGCCTTAAATCCGGCTGGGCGGGCGGTGCAGTCGCTCGCCGTTTACGGATATCGCGGCCGCCATCATGCGCATTCCTTAAGGCAGGTACAACCTCTAATACTGCCGAACAAGATCCTACCAACACCTTTCGGTTCGCCATCGGGTCACAAACATTATTGTTGGTACGGGGAAGCTCGCACATAAGGACTATTCCGTATTCTTCATGCCTTGGTGTGGCCCGTGAAGGAATTGATTTGCAAAGGATAAAGCGCCGTCTGGAGCGAGTTGTATTTGCCGCATCCGACCCGCAGTACTGCACCTTTTCAGGCGAAAGTCGAGTTGAGCGGTCATCTGCTCTGCATGTCCTGAAGAGTTCCATGCTGGGTATCTGGCCGCTGCGCATCGCAGTCCATAGAAACCCAGGCCCGTGCGATGGCCTTGGTATCCCTGCAGAGTCAGAGACGGTAAGATTTTTCCCTGAGTAAGCGAGCCGGCGTGAAGGGCAAGCGTTCTTTTCAATGCGGGCGAGTGGGTCTTACAACCGCGCAGGGCAGGGCGATGACGGAACAATCGGTCGCTGTGACGATCTATCACAACCCCTTGTGCGGTACTTCGCGCAATACGCTGGCGCTGATCCGAAACGCCGGAGTTGAACCGCAGGTCATCGAGTATCTGAAAGCGCCGCCGGACCGGGCGACGCTTCAGCAATTAGTCGCCCGCATGGGCATTGCGCCGCGCGGGCTTCTGCGCCAGAAAGAGCGCACGTACGCCGAGCTCGGTCTTGGGGACTCGCACTGGACGGACGCGCAACTGCTCGACCAGATGCTCGCGCACCCTATCCTGATCAACCGTCCCATCGTCGTCACTCCTTGGGGCGTGAGGTTGTGCCGGCCCTCGGAGGTCTTGCTTGAAATCCTGCCGCTGCCCCAGAAGGGGCCGTTCACGAAAGAGGACGGCGAGGCTGTCCTGGACGAATCAGGTCGCCGGATCCACCCGGGCAACGAGCAGGCTCGCTAACCCACGTCTCCCGGTCTCCCGACCAAAGTGTAGAGAGCTACGACTTGTTCCTCGGGACACTGGGTCCTCTTGGTGCCGAACGTGGAGCAATCCACGACCGAGAAGGTGTCGTGCAAGCAAATGACGTCGCCCTTGCGGAAAAGGTACAACGCGGGATGAATGCCCCGGCCGTGACGCCGGGAGGTATCGTCCAGGGTCGTCGCGGGTCAGGGAAAGTCTGAGCACGCTTTCACCGCGTCAACGGGCCGTGCGCGGTACCTGTGATCGCGAGTGTCCGTCATGATTTCGGACACCCGCGCCCTATGGTGGGAGGGCGGGGAAGGACGAGGCGCGCTTAAGCGGCCGCCTCTTCCGCGCGTTCGAGTAGAGAGGGTGCCTTGATGGTGATGCGGTCGTCGCTTGGCATGACCTCATCTAGCGCCATACACAGCTGTGCGACGTCATCCCGCATCACCTGTGCATCATCAAAGATGTAGCGATCCATCACCTGGCGCGCCCTGGCCAGTAGCGCGAGCAGTTCGTTGTTCGTCATGGAAGGTGCTCCCAAGCGGTGGCTTGCTTGGGCGAACAGAGTACTGTGTGAGGGGGTCCTGTGTCGCAATATCTTGTGTACCGCAGTGCAACATCGACACAAGATGTGGTGGGAGAGTGGTGAATTCAGGGCTCTAGATCGTGCGGGATGCCGCTGCGGGGCTCACATGATGCGCTGCGTCAGGCCGTCCGCCTCGCCCGAGTGTCGCTCGGGCGAGGGGACTGTCCAGCAGCGCCCGGCTGAGCGCTATTTCACGGTAATGCGGCGGGGCTGCGCCTTCGGCTGCTTCGGGATCACGATCTCCAAAACCCCGTTCCGACCCGATGCGTTTACGTTATCGGCGTCGGCCGTGTCCGGCAGGATGAACCGTCGGAAGAATTGCCCAAGGCGACGCTCGATCCGCTGCTGTTGGGGTTGTTCAGTTCCGCTAGCGCCCACGGCTTTTTCATCCGAACGATTTCCGCCTACCGTAAGCACACCGCTGTCCAGGGTGATTTCGACATCTTTTGGATCCACACCGGGTACATCCAGCAGTAGCTGGAACCGGTCGGAAAACTCGCGTACGTCCACTGCCGGAGTCCATTCGGAAGTCGCACTGCTGCCCTCCGCTTCACCGAGGGTACCGAAGACCCGATTGATCTCGTTCTGCAATTGGGACACCACGTTCCAAGGTTCATAACGCATAACAGCCATGACAGAGACCTCCTATCTAAATACCTTCAAATGACGCATTCGAAAGGGCCGCGTCCCAGTCGCGTACATAGGGTGGTGATTTTCGAGTTCAAGTCTTACGCGCAGCCTCCTGCACTGTTCACCACTGAATTCGTCTTTCGTCGCCGGGCAGCGCGAATAAGCTGGTGACCGCTAAGGTTAAGCTCACGCTAAAGCTAACGCTCCAAGGGTCTTTTGAAGGTACCGTTGGACGAGCGGAATCGATCCGCCGATATGGCTTCGGGAGTACCCGTGAGCGACCATCTTCGCCACCTCCTACCCCCTCGTGAGCGGATGCGACGACGTCCTTGCGCAGATCAGGTCATTTGAATCCGGCGCCTTCCGCGTCGTGTCGTCCAACCCGACGCCTTGGAGCCCCGCTCAGGCAGCATGTGCCGAGGATCCGGCGTGCCGAATCCGCGCACGTTCCAGCGCCACAGGGCCCAGTGGTCGCGCGCGAACTCTAGGTGCACTAGCCTCCACCGCGCGTCTCGCAACGACCTTCGATTTGAATCCCCGGGGCTTGATGACCAGTACGTCACAGGTGAGCCTGTCCAATACGCGCTCGGCGGTGTTGCCGATGAACAGGCGCGACACGGCGGAACGAGAGACCGCACCCATGACGACCAGGTGCGCGTGCGTTCGACGCACGGTCGCATCGAGCTCACTGGATACGCTGCCCATGCAGAGGTGACAGCGCTTTGCGGGTACGCTGGCTGTTTGCGCCAGCTCTCGCACCTCGCGCGTGATCAGGTCCTCATGCGTTATCTCCATCTCGGGCGGCAGCATCACCGGTGTCGCACCAGCCATTGGTGCCACACTCAGGAGCGGCATGTAGGCGTGGAACACGTCTAATCTGCCGCGTATCAGCTTGGCAATTCCCGCTCCCGCATCCACCAGTCGCTTGTCGAGGTCGGCGGGTCTCACATGGGCGTGGAATGGGTCTACGGCTGCAATTACTACCGGATTCCTGTAGAGCCGACGTGACTTGACGAGGAGGACCGGCGTCGGGCAGTGACGGATGAGCTCCCAGTCGGTATTTGTGAGAACCATGCGCGCTCCCAGCCGGTGCCGCCGCGTCGCCGCGATGACAAGGTCGGCCTTAATGGTGCGAGCGCGGCGAATGATAGCCTCGTGCGGTGGAAAGTCCCAGCTCGCGGTGCAAGTGACCTCGAGACCATGCAAGCTTCGGTCGCGCGCCATGCGCAATAGCTTCTGTTGACCCTGTGTGGCCGTCGCGCTGCGCTGCTCAGCGACCGCTCTTGCAGTGACTGCCTCCGGGAAGCTCAAGCCCGGGTCCAAGTCGGTGATGGCATGAAAGAGTTCGATCTTTGCGCCCGATTTCCTGGCTAGGAGACCGGCCTTACGCAGCTCACTCTTGGGCGGATGCGCAAGATCACCAATGGCTACCAGGATTCGGCGCATCTGAATACTCATTGGTTGCTCCGAGATTTAGGCAACGAACAAAGAACAATGTACTTCCCGAGCCTTGCACAGAATATCGTGGATAGTGCGTAGCATCCGGGCCGGCGTCGCACTAAACGATAGGATCATTCCCCTGAATTGTTGCAGCTGCACCGACCCCAAGGCGATTTTCTGAGCGTCATCACGCGCCCCAGCGCGAGCAACTTTATTCGGAAATCGAGAATGGATCGGCAAGAAGAACTGCGGCGGCCACGCGGACGCCGCAGTGCCGCTTACTGGACCTTGATGGTCGTCGCTTTCTTCTCCTCGGCCTTCGTCTTCGGGACGTGAATTGTCAGAATTCCATCCTTGCTTTCCGCACGTATGGCCGCCGCATCAGTCCCGTCCGGCAGAGAAAAGGACCGGGCGAAGCTTCCGTAGAAGCTCTCTACTTTGTGGAACTTCTCGTCCTTCTGTTCTTCCTTCTGCCGACGGTCTCCGCTTAGGGACAGAATGCCGTTGTCGACAGTGACAACAACATCTTCCTTCTTGACCGCGGGCAATGTCGCACGGATCAGGTACTCCTCACCCGTTTCGCTGATGTCGACTGAAGGCGCCCATTCCATGTTCTGTTCGCCAGTCAACTGCGGCCAGCGTCCAAACAAGCTTGGCATGCGGGTGAAAAAGTCGTCCATGCCGG
The DNA here is from genome assembly GCA_018240525.1 of Pseudomonadota bacterium. GTDB lineage: Bacteria > Pseudomonadota > Gammaproteobacteria > Steroidobacterales > Steroidobacteraceae > 13-2-20CM-66-19. The sequence continues at coordinate 22,251 of JAFEFN010000011.1, read as the reverse complement.
CAAACGGTTCCCAACGCATGAGGTTCATAATGGCTCTCCTTTTTTGAAATGTTCACTGAAGTCTAGTCGGAACGCTCGCCAGATCTCCATCCGGAAGTGTGCGTACCTCTCGTGACATACTTAGGCGGCATTGCTCGCGCGGCAAATCGCCGCTCCGCTGCGCTTTCTACCTATCACTCAATCGCCATACCCAGGTTCGTTGCGCGTCGAGCGATCGGCGGGGGACTTGTCGATTGGCGAGCATTCAACCTTCGCGCTCGTGGCCAGCGCCGCACTCAACCGTCGGGCACCACGTACACGACAGCGGTCGGGGTCGTCACGCTGGTCCCGGTACCGCGAACTTCGGGTTGGCACCCGCTGGCGGCGAGTGGTTGCTGCTAGCTCGAAGGAGCCGTTGAGACGGAACGTCTCGCCAGCAGCAAGGCGATCGCGCACGACGCAACGCGCGCCTCGGTTCCGTCCGCCCGACTTGTCAGTGCGATGGGAAGGCGTGCCCCGAGCACTACGCCCGCGATCTGGGCATGAGCTAGGTATTCCAGCTGCTTGGCCAGCATGTTACCGGCTTCTGTAGGCTGTGGAGATTCCGTTATACGAAGTAGTGCGTAGCCGCCCCTGAACCGCCTTCGCAGCCTCCGAAAAGGGTCGATCTGAGACGGACTCTTCGCCCGAGGGTCAGCAGGAGCGGCCATGCTCGCCGAGCATTGATTGGTTAAATGACGTCCGCACCTTATCCTCTTATGCCGCACCCTCGGCAGGGTGGCGTCCGGTCCTGAAGTCTGTGGGTGCGCTGTGTAGCGGTCTGGCACCATGGACTTGGCGCGGGCATTCGCCGCCTTTTGGGTTGCTGTTCAACCCATGGTTTTCGCAGTGGCGATGAGTCGACGGCTGGTCTCGGCTGCTGTGAATGCCCGACGCCTTCGGTTCGAGGCGATTGCCTAAGAATGGCTTAGCCCCGCTGAGGCAGAATGCGCAGCAGTCGCTCGACTGCGTCCGACTCTGTTGTCAAAACCTCCACGACCATATCGGCCTCGCTCGAGTCTGGTCGCTGAAAGCGCTCGCGCTGCCAGCTCAATACCTCCAAATCTGCCTCGGACGGATCATCCCCCCGCGCCAACCGGTCGACAATGCGGTGCTGCAGAACGCTATCAGGCGCATGACAGTACGCGATACAGCACTTTGCACCGACCTCTTTGCTCAGAATCCGGAACCGCTCCCGGTCTTCTCGGCGTGCGAATGTCGCGTCGACGATGGCCGTATAGCCACCAGCTAGCAAATCAGCCGTACAGGCTAGCAGTCGCTCGTACACTTCCTTCATCGCTTCAGTTGAGTACAGCCCTTCGGCGCTATGGCGGGGGCCTCGGGAAGCCACATCCGACCCGTGGTGCCCGCGTCTGCGCTCGATGTCGGAACGGAGGTGCATGGCGGCCAACGGTGGGGCCAGTTGGCGAGCTAACCAAGTCTTGCCGGATCCAGACAGGCCGCACATCAGTATCAGAAAAGGCGCGTGTATCTCCAGTGCACGACGCGCACACTCGAGATATTCGTGAAACTGGGAGCTCGCGTCGGATCTTCCGGTTCGGCGCGGTTGCGCGCACAGTGCCGTTACCCTGGCACGCACAAGAGCGCGGTGGGCTTTGAAGAGCCCGAGCAGGCGAGCCGCCTGGTAGTCCCCGCTCTCCGTGAGATAGGCGGAGAGGAAAGCGTGACCACACGCAGGTCGCTGGAAAAACTCGAGGTCGACGAGCAGGAAGGCGATTTCGTCGGCCACGTCGATCCAGCGCAAGGCGGGGTCAAATTCTAGGCAGTCAAAAGCCAGGAGCTGCCCTCCATGCCGTACGACGTTGCCCGCATGCAAATCTCCATGGCATTCGCGAACACGGCCAGCGCCTCGGCGTCGCACCCGCAGTGGCCTCGCGTGCTCGATCTCGGCCAAAAGACGGCCTTGCACCTCGAGCATCAGGGAATGCTCCGCCTGGCCCGTCGCTTCGGCGACCTGGAGGCACTCTGCAATATTGTCGAGCGCGATGTGCCGCCATGCGTCGGGGTGGCCCAACGGATGCTGGTCGCGCGCCACCGGAAGACGGGCATGGATTCGCGCCACATCGTGGCCAAAGACCTCAAGAGCCGATGGAGTGATGGCATCCTCTGCAAGCAGCTCGCGAAGTTCTTCGCCCTTGGCAAACTGACGCATCTGAACGGCGTGCTCCACTGCAGCACCAGTGCCGTCGATCCGGGCATCCCCAGAATCAAGAGTAATCGAGCAGACCTGCAGATACAGTTCGGGCGCGAAGCGCCGATTCAGACGCAGCTCCTCCCGACAAAGATAGGCACGATGCACTGCGGACCTCATGTCCACAAAGCGGTAGTGGATCGGGCGCTTGATCTTGTATGCAAATTCACCTGTGAGCAGAACCCAGGAAATGTGGGTCTCAATCAATTCAACCGTTTCGACCGGGTGTGGGTACGCCCTGGCTTGCAGCAGCCCCTGCAAGTGATCCGGTAGGGTCGCACGGGTTGTCATCCGTCAAGAGTGCGCACTGGCGTATGAAACTCGCCGGCAAACGGCCTGAAAGTCAACAAGACGTCGCTCGATCCGCAGAAAGCAAGTTAGACTCAGAAAATTCACATGTCCGAAACGTCTGGCGCATGATCCTTAGGCTTTTCCGGCCGTTCGGTCATCGTTGCCTCGGTAAGAAGCAGAACGCTTGCCACGGAAACCGCGTTCTCAAGAGCGATGCGGACCACCTTCACGGGATCGACGATGCCGGCCTCCACGAGATCGACGAATTCCTTGCGCGCCGCGTCGAACCCAAGGTTGCCCTTCCCATGCAGCATGCGATCGACAACGACTCCACCGTCCGCGGCGGAGTTCTCGGCAATCTGTCGTGCGGGAGCCTCCAAGGCGCGCCGCAGTATCTGCACGCCGGTTCTCTCGTCGTCGGTGCACCTGGCTTCCTCCGCAAGAACGGCGTCCCCGGCGCGTAGCAGCGCCAGCCCCCCACCTGGCACGATGCCTTCTGCCACGGCAGCTTTCGTAGAGCTGATCGCGTCGTCGAGTGCCTCTTTCTTGGCCTTCATCTCGGCCTCCGAGGGGGCGCCGACGCGAATGACTGCGACACCCCCGGAGAGCTTGGCGAGACGCTCCTCGAGCTTTTCACGATCGTATTCGCTGGTGGTCTTGTTATCGAGTTCCTTCCGAATCGTCTGGATGCGGGCCTGAATGTCCGCCTTGTTTCCATTGCCGCCGATGATCGTTGTGTTGTCCTTGTTCGCCACCACGCGCTTGGCGCGGCCCAGTTGAGATAGCTTTACGTCCTCCAGTTTGAGGCCGAGTTCTTCGGATATGACTTGGCCACCGGTCAGGGTGGCGATGTCCTGCAAGATGGCCTTGCGCCGATCGCCGAATGCAGGAGCCTTAACTGCGGCGCTCTTAAGCACTCCGCGAATCTGGTTAACGATGAGCGTCGCTAGGGCTTCGCTTTCGATGTCTTCTGCGATAAATAAGAGAGGCTTGCCAGCCTTTGCGACTTGCTCAAGCAGCGGAATGATGTCCTTGATGATGGTGAGTTTCCGGTCGCAGACCAGAACGAAGGGCTCTTCAAGTACGGCTTCCATTGCCGCGTTGTCGGTGACGAAATACGGAGACAGGTAACCGCGATCGAACTGCATTCCTTCGACAGTCTCGAGGGTGGTTTCTGTGGTCTTCGATTCCTCAACCGAAATGACGCCGTCACCGCCGACTTTCTCCATAGCATCCGCGACCAGCTCTCCGATGACCGGGTCATTGTGTGCGGACACCGTCGCGACCTGGGCCCTTTCCTTGCGACTCTCGACCTGCTTGGCCATCTGCTTCAGAGCCGTGACGGCAGTCCGCAGCGCCCGGTCGAGCCCACGCTTCAGGTCGATGGCACTTGCGCCCGCTGCGACATTGCGTGCGCCGTCCGCGTAGATCGACTGCGCAAGGATTGTCGAGGTACTCGTCCCGTCGCCCACGACGTCGCCCGTCCTCTCCGCGGCCTGGCGCAGCATCTGCGCTCCGAGATTCTCCTCCGGATCGTCCAGCTCGATTTCCTTCGCAATGGTGACACCGTCGTTGCAAACGATCGGCGTACCCCATTTCTTCTGAATTAAGACCGACTTAGACTTGGGCCCGAGGGTGATGCGCACCGCATCGGCGAGCTGGGAAGTGCCGCGCAAGATCTTCTCGCGCGCAGTTGAGCGAAACAGCAAATGCTTCGCAGCCATTGGTTCAACCTCTAAGCAAGCTTACAAACGCTGTGACCAGTATTGTGGATCGCAGGTTTGGCGGCCATACGCACAAATGACGATTCTGGCAGCACGGGTGGCCTCTGCGCGTTTAAGGTTCCAGTAGGCATTTGCACGTATTGGCCCTTGATTGCACACATCCTATAAGGAGCCAGAGGTCGCAAACTGGAGATGGCGATGATCGGCGAGATTTGCACTACTGAAGTAGTCTGCTGTCGGCCCGAGACCAGCGCGCTCGATGCCGCAAAACTGATGCGTGAGAAGCACGTGGGTGATGTCGTAGTGGTGAGCGATCCTGAAGAGGATCGCATTCCCATCGGAATAGTCACAGATCGAGACCTGACGATCGAAATATTGGCATGCGATCGCGATCCCTCCAAAGTCAGGCTATCGACATTGGCGAGAAAACCGGTGGTGATCGCCAGAGAATCGGAGGATCTGCGAGCGGTCCTTGGACGGATGCGCCTTCATGGTGTGCGGCGCATACCCGTTGTGGACGAGCACGAAAAGCTCGTGGGCATCGTAACCTGTGATGACGTGCTGCAAGCTCTACTGTCGGACATGCAGATGTTGATTCAAAGTGAGACCAAGGCGCACCGACGTGAGCAACTGGCGCGACGCTGAGTTGCTTCGAGGCTTGAAGTTACTAGGGATGACGGATACCGTGGCATGAGTGAGCGTGCTACGTATCATTTTGCCTGATCTCGCTCTGAAATTCGTCGATGCGGGCCCCAGCATGAGTACGGCAAGAGCCGGAACGCCAGCTGTCGTAATCGCAGGAGATTCCACCTCGTTGCGCACAGTCAGCATGAACGCTTGAATGAAGAGGGCCACGGCGCAATTCAAGGCCCGGAACACTCCGACGTGCTAGCGTCAAAGTGAGATGCTGGGTCCGCAACTGTACTGGCCAACGTGCTAGCTCCTGACGAAGCCCTCGGCTTGACGTCACAAGCCGCGGCCGAGCGGCTCGCCGAATTCGGCCCTAACGATCCCGCGCCCCAGACACGCCGTTCGATGGTGCTGGATTTCGGGCGCCTTCTACTGAATCCGCTCGTGGTTGTTTTGCTGCTTGCGGCATGCGCGTCGGCAGCGCTCGGCGATACGACAGACGCGGGAATCATTGCCGCGATCGTCATCCTAAGCAATACGCTCGATTTCGTGCAGACTCGCCGGTCGAAAAAGGCCGTAGAGCGGCTGCAAGCGCAGGTGGCTCCTCGGGCGACCGTACTGCGAGACGGAACTTGGCAAGATGTCCGTGCCAACCAGGTAGTGCCCGGGGATGTCGTGCGCCTGTCGGCAGGAGACCTTATCCCGGCGGACGCGCGGCTGCTGCAATCCCGCGACCTCTATGTCCAGCAGGGAGCTCTGACCGGTGAATCGCTGCCGGTCGAGAAGCAGGCTCGCGATGACACCGCGGTAACCGGCCCTGACGCGGAGAACAGGGTGTTTCTGGGTACTTCGGTAGTGAGCGGCACCGCGAACGTCCTGGTTCTCGCGACCGGCCAGTCGACGGCGTTTGGCGAGATCGCCGCCCGACTTGCGTCGCCGCCGGAGCCGACGGCGTTTCAACACGGGCTCAGGGACTTCAGTCTGTTTCTTACGCGGACAGTCCTTTTTCTCGTGCTGGTATTGCTCATCATCGGCGGGCTTGAACACCGCGACCCGTTCCAGTCGCTGCTCTTTGCCGTCGCACTCGCGGTCGGACTGACTCCGGAATTCCTGCCGATGATCGTGGCGGTCACGCTGGCAAACGGCGCTCGAGCAATGGCGCGCAAGAACGTAATTGTCAAGCACCTCGCTGCCATCCAAAATTTCGGTAGTATCGATGTGCTCTGTACCGACAAGACGGGCACGCTGACCAGTGGTCGCATGAGTCTCGATCAGTGCCTCGATTTCGACGGGCAACAGTCGGCCCGGGTGCTCATGCTGGCGAGACTGAACAGCAAGAACCAAACCGGCATCCACAGCCCTCTGGACGAGGCGATTCTGGGCACGGCGCAGTCGGCAGAGGAATTGGACTTTCACAAGCGCGATGAAATCCCATACGACTTCGAGCGCCGCCGGTTGTCCGTCGTCGTCGAACGTCAGGCGCATCGACTCCTCATTACCAAGGGAGCCCCCGAACAACTGCTCGATCGCGTCGAAGCGGTCGAGCGCCGGGGAGAGGTCGTAGCTATTGACTCCGTACTGCGAGCACGTTGCCGCGCGAATTTCGAAGATCTTAGCCGCAAGGGCCTAAGGGTCTTGGCCGTAGCCTACGTGGCCGTCGACGTTCAGGCGAACTACTCGGCCGCCGACGAGCAAAATCTCGTCTTCGCGGGCTTCGTTACGTTCGCCGATAAGCCTCTCCCCGATACGGCAGCCGCGCTCGCCGCACTGAGGGGATGCGGCGTCGAGGTAAAGATCATCAGCGGCGACAGTGATCTTGTTTGCGCCCACGTCTGCAGGCAAGTAGGCCTCGATCCGGGCGCTGTTGTCCTCGGCGAGGAGGTCGACCGCATGACGGACGCCGCGCTCGGAGTCGTCGCCGAGCAAGCGAGCGTCTTCGCGCGCGCATCGCCTGCGCAGAAAAATAGAATTCTGATGGCACTCAAGCATCGGGGTCACGTTGTCGGCTTTATGGGCGATGGCATAAACGATGCGCCGTCCCTGCACGTGGCTGACGTCGGCATCTCGGTGGCTTCGGCGGTGGATGTAGCGCGGGAGGCGGCGGACATCATCCTCGTTGAGCCAGGACTCGAGGTGTTGACCAATGGCATCCTCGAAGGTCGTAAGGCGTTTGGCAACGTTTTGAAATATCTGCTCATGGGTACGAGCTCGAACTTCGGAAACATGTTTAGCATGGCGGCCGCATCGGCGCTGCTGCCAATACTTCCAATGCTCCCGACGCAGATCCTGTTGAATAATTTTCTCTATGATCTGTCGCAGATCACCATTCCGAGCGACAACGTTGACGCGGAGGTAACTGACAGGCCGAGGCAGTGGGACATCGGGTTGATCCGCAGGTTCATGCTGTACGTCGGTCCCATCAGTTCAGTCTTCGACTTTCTGACGTTTTACGTGTTGCTGCATTTCTTCCGGGCGGGCGAGGCATACTTTCATACCGGCTGGTTCGTAGAGTCTCTGGCCACGCAGACACTCGTCATCTACGTCATTCGCACGGCCGGAAGCCCTGTGAAATGCAAGCCGAGCCGGCCGCTGCTCGTCAGCACCGTCTGCGTCGTAGCCATCGGTGCTCTCCTGCCATTTACCGCGCTCGCGGAGCCCTTGGGCTTTGTTCCGTTGAGCGCAGGCTTCTATATCTTTGTCGCACTCGCCACGCTGCTGTATCTGCTCGGCGTTCACCTTGTGAAGACCATGCTTTTCCGTCGGATCGAAAGTCGGGGTTGCGCCGGTGGAGCAGCAAAGTAGACCCTTCAGCGCGGGCATTGGCTCAGCGCGGGCTGGGGCACTCTGCTCTCGAATTCAGCTTCAAGTGCGACGCCGAGGATGGCTGCGAGATGCGTTGCGCGGCCATGTCGTCGCGCCTGGGGCGGGGACATGTGTTTGCCCGATGGTAAGGATATCCACGTATGGTGGCGGAGGCCGTCGAGTCGTATACGAAACACACAGTGGGTATCGAAGCCTTCGCGCCGCGGCTTGTTTAGGACAGGATTAATGAAGTGAAGCAGATCAAATCCATTCTAGTGGTAATAGATCGTCGCGATGAGGCGGGGGGGCTTGTGCGCAAGGCGGTCGCACTGGCGCGCCAGTGCAGCGCGGATATTGAATTGTTTCAGTGCGATTCAGAAGCAGCCTATGAGATTGCACATGCCTACAATCGAGAGGCCATCGACAAGAGCTGTGCCGACATTGTGAGCCGGGCGCACGCGTATTTGCTCGAACTGAAAGCGAATGCACAAGCATCCGGTGTGTCGATCGAGATCGACGCGCGGTGCGAGAGCCCGCTGTATGAGGCGGTGGTCCGCAAAGTTCTGCGTAGCGGCCCGAGTCTGGTGATGAAAGCGCGGCCGAGAAGAGGCAAAGCGCTGGATCCGAACGACTGGCAGCTGATGCGCACTTGCCCCGCAGCGCTTATGCTCAGCGGGCCCCGGAAGTGGCGTAGTCCGCCTCTGTTCGGAGCGGTCGTCGACGTCTCGGATGATGAAACGGCCGGTCTGCCCCGGGAAGTGTTGAAAACAGCACTGCTGCTGGCGGCGCCTTGGGGAGTTGGAACGGAGGTGATCTATGGAGAGGCCGCCGGTGCCGGAGTGCGAGCAGGGGCAGAAAGGCTGCGTAGCCTTTGTGAAACCGTAAGCATCGCTCCAGAGCACGCGCATGTCGTGTACGGCTCGCCAGCAGACAGCCTTTCCCAGTTCACCTCACACCACGGCTACGACATCCTCGTTCTCGGAGCATTGGGGCATCGTTCCGACCTGGCGCAGGTGGGCACACTAACCTCCAAGCTGCTTGATACCTCGGACTGTGACTTTGTGCTGGTAAAGCCTGCTGGCTACCATAGTCCGCTCGAACGGGAAATAGGTAACCCGCAACCGAGACCTGCGTCGGGGGGCAATCCGGCTCGGCCCGGCAGCCGGGACTCATAGCGCGAGCGCGCCGTGGTGGATGAGTTTCTGCACGAACCGCGCGTTGCGTATTTTTCGATGGAAATTGCGTTGCGTAGCGACATGCCGACCTACGCAGGGGGACTCGGTGTCCTTGCGGGCGATACGCTGCGGTCGGCGGCCGACCTGTCATTGCCGCTTGTAGCCGTAACACTCGTCAGCCGAGCAGGATACTTTCGGCAGCACCTCGATGCTGAGGGCCGTCAGACCGAGAATCCCGCGCCGTGGGATCCGGCAATTTGCGCCCGGGCCCTCGATGCCAAGGTGGCGATCCGGATCGAGGAACGCGCGGTGTGGGTCGGCGCTTGGCTCTATGTGGTCGAGAGTCATCTCGGCGGACGTGCCCCTGTCATCCTGCTGGACACGGATCTTCCAGAGAACGCATCGGCAGATCGGCAGATCACTCATTATCTCTATGGTGGCGATGACCGCTATCGGTTGATGCAAGAGATGGTGCTTGGGATCGGCGGCGTGCGGGTGTTGCAGGCACTGGGATTCGAGATCAGCGCGTACCACATGAACGAGGGCCACGCAGCGCTGCTCGGTGTCGAGCTGCTGCGTCGGTATACCTACCCGAGCAGCGAGCTGCAGTCGGGGGAGTCCCCCTATGATGTGCCGCGCGTGCGGCAGTTGTGCCGCTTCACCACGCATACCCCAGTCGAGGCAGGGCACGACCGGTTTAGCTACGAGCTCGCGCAGCGGCTGTTCGGCGGTACGCAAGGACATGCGGACGCGACACTCATCGATATTGGCGAACTTCAGAAGCTGGCCGGGAGGGAGTGCCTCAACATGACGCGGCTTGCCCTGTCGCTCAGCGATTTCGTTAACGGCGTCGCCAAGCGCCACGCTGAAGTTTCGGCAAGGATGTATCCGGGCTACCAAGTGCGGGCCATCACCAACGGCGTGCATCCTTACACCTGGACGGCTCCGAGCTTTCGTCGGCTCTTCGATCGCTACGCGGCGGGCTGGTGTCACGAACCAGAGCTTCTGAGTCGAACGGACAGTATCCGAGATGCCGAAATTCTCGATGCCCATACGCAGGCAAAGGCCGCCCTGATTCAGCGAGTTCGCGAGCTAACGGGAATTGAACTCAGTCCGAGTGCCGCGATACTGGGCCTCGCACGCCGTATGACCGCGTATAAGCGGCCCGAGCTGCTCTTCGCAGACCTCGAGCGACTGCGTACTCTCGCCCTCGAACGGCCGTTCCAAATCGTGCTTGCGGGTAAGGCTCATCCCCGCGACGATGAGGGCAAGCAGTTGATCGTGCGCCTGTACCGGGAGGCGCGGGCGCTGAAAGGCCAAATCCCGGTTGCCTATCTGCCGGACTACGATCTGTCGCTCGCGCAGTTGCTGGTCGCCGGATGCGATCTGTGGCTGAATACCCCGCTGCCGCCGTTTGAGGCCTCGGGCACTAGCGGCATGAAAGCGGCATTTAACGGGGTGCCGAGTTTGTCGGTACTCGACGGCTGGTGGGTTGAAGGCTGTATCGAGGGTGTCACGGGCTGGTCGATCGAAGACGCATCGACACTCTATGAAAAGCTCGGCGGAACCATTCTGCCGCTCTTTCATGCAGCAGACCGCAGCGGCTGGGTGCGAACTATGAAGGGGTCCATTAGCAAGAACGCGGCATTCTTCAACAGCCATCGGATGATGCGCCGTTATGCGACCGAGGCCTACCTGCGCTAAGGGATTTCAATTGCCCGTGTGTTTCGGTGTCGACGGGCAGCTGATGGGACATCATTCGGCAAGCGTACGCGCCAGCTGGTACAACGCCGCATCGAAGGGCTTAACAACGGCGGCCGCCTCCGCCAGCGGTGTCGCCAGCAGATCACCGTGCATGTAGCCCAGCAAGACCCCCGGCGGGCCTGCCTGAAGTTGTGCAATCGCGGCAGCGCCCAAGCGGGTGGCGATAAGCCGGTCGAAAGCGCACGGCGCGCCGCCGCGTTGGATATGACCAAGCCGCGTGAGGCGCACTTCGAAGCCGAGACGCTCGGCATGGGTTTCGAAATATTGCAGGCAGCCGATGCCATTGCATGGGGCGCCCTCGGCAACGACGATGATTGCGTGACTCTTGCCGCGCGCATAGCTGTTGCGAATTTCTGCCGCCACGGCCTCCGGTTCGAGCGGTTCCTCGGGTAGCACGATCGCCTCCGCTCCCCCGGCGATGCCCGCCATCAAGGCCAGATAGCCACAATGTCGTCCCATTACTTCCACGATGAACGCCCGCTTGTGCGACGAGGCCGTAACGCGCAGTCGGTCTATGGCCTCGAGCGCCGTGTCAAGAGCGGTGGTGGAGCCAATGGAAGGCTCGGCGCCAAAGAGATCGTTATCAATCGTCGAGGCGATGCCTACCACCGGGAGATGGCGTTGCGAAAGCGCCAGCGCCCCCTTTTGAGATCCGTTCCCACCTATGACGATGAGCGCCTCGATCGAGCGGGCGGCGAGCTGTCCCAGGGCTGCTTCCTGGCCCATGTGGGCTTTCAGATCCTCACAGCGCGTGGTCCCCAGGATCGTGCCGCCGTGTTCGATGATGCCTCCAACCTCGCGCGGACCCAGACGACAGAAGTCTCCGCCTATGAGGCCGGAAAAGCCGTTACGCACGCCGAAGACCTCCAGTCCCACGGCCACACCAGAACGCACCGCTGCACGTATCGCAGCGTTCATGCCCGGGGCGTCGCCGCCACTCGTGAGCACGGCGATCCGCTTCATAACGTCTGGCACATAGAAAGGGCGGGCGAGACCCGCTCGCGATCTGCCGCGAGTATATGGTGTGCGGCGCTCACAATCGCAGCTGGGTTGGGACCGATCGATTCAAAGCTGAGCTTCGCGAGGTCTTCGGCCATCTCGGGATGGTCCGACGGCGCCTGCGCACACAATTCGCCATGTTGCCCGTTGCGTTGACACCTCTCGACAGCGAGATGTATCAGACACTTGCCTCCCACGGCGCGCTCATCGAAGTTGAAGGCGACGATTGATGAGTCGCGGTCGATTAAGAACATGTCAAAGATCGCGCTGAACTTGTCAATCAGCAACACATTGTTACCCCGACACGTTCGTCGAGGGAAGCTAGATCGTCCAGCTCCCGTCCCGGTCTGACCGCTTGGTCATCAAACGGGCAAGGGCGGCCAGATTCTCGGCGACGTGCGCGACCAAATCGTCGAAGGATATGACGCCCTTAAGCAGCCCGCCCGCCCCGAGTACCGGTGCACGTCGCACCGCGCGGCTGCGCATGCGACGGATAGCATCGTCGATTGAGTCCTCTTCATTCAGGACGAGCGGATCGGCGGACATGATATCGGCCATGCGTATCTGTCCAAGGTCACGCGCACCGGCAAGCTGGGCGCATACAATGTCCCTGTCGGTGAGGATTCCAATGGCAATAAGCCCGTCTAAAGGGGACGCAGTCGCAACTACGCTTCCGACGTTTTCTTCATACATCAGCCGCAGCGCCTCGCTGACTGGCGCGGCGGCACTGAGACTCACGGCATTTCGCTTGCACAGCTCACCGACCTTCATGTCGACCTCCAGAGATCCAGGCAACCCGTACTTGCATCAAGGATGCTCAGAATGTGTCGCGGGCCCGGCCACACTCGGCAATGCGACGCTCTGCGCCAGTACGCCGTCAATCTCACGCTCGGCAGTCAGCCAATCCTGAAGCTCGCTGCCGGGTGCAAAGGCCCGATGTTGAGCGTGGAAGTATGCCGCTTCCCGGATCATCCTTTCGCGCTCAGCGCCGTCAACCACAAGCGACCGCCGCGCGTTGTCGTCAGGCACTTTCCCCGTGGGGCAGGCCTGCTTGCCGGAAACGCCGGGTTTGGTAGAGGTAGGCACTGACAATCTAGCTCGTGCGCTCATGCGACTTCCCCTACGAATAGTCACTCAAGCTCTCGCTTGGCTTGATCGACCAACTCATGATCTGCGTGCGCGCTATTCCGGCGAGCTCACTCAATTGTTGCGCCACGATGGGTAATAGATCATCGAGCGTAATGATCCCGACAAGCTGACCGGAGGCATCGACCACCGGAAAACGACGCACCGCCGCGGCGCTCATTGTTTGGATGGCCTCGCTGAGCTCCGAATCGGCGAGGATGGTCAGAGGGTTGCGCGTCATGACGTCACCGACGGTGAGACAGTATAGGTCTTTCGACCGTGCGAACTGGCCGCAGACGACATCCCGGTCCGTGATAATTCCCACTGGCCGCTGCTGACTGGCGTGCGCATCCACTACGACGAGTGCGCCGACCTGATGGCTACGCATTTGCCGTGCGGCAGCAACAAGGGGCTGCTCGGGATGCGCCACGAATGCCGGCGCGCTTGCAACTTCGGCAACCTTCATGACGCACTCCTCATGATAAAAAGTATGCTCTTCCACTGGAAACCGTCCATCGTGGAATGTGCCTAGGAGCGGCGCGGGATCCGCAGATATACCGATGTTGAGGCGGCGTGACATGGATTATCCTGCATGTGTCAACTTGCTGAGGAGCGAAGTCATGCATATCGGTACGGTCTGCCATAAGCCACCGGTCACGGTGCGTCGGTTCGAAGAGCTGGTCAGGGCCGCGCAGTTGATGCGCGAAAAGCACGTAGGATATCTCGTAGTGGTCGAGCCCGATGTTGCAGACGGGTCGCTGCGTCCGATCGGCGTGCTCACGGACCGCGATATCGTGGTGTCGGTTATCGCTCGTGAAGCTGATCCGCGCAGTCTGCGCGTCGGCGATGTCATGACGCAGCCAGCCGTCACGGCGAGCGCCAGCGATCCGGTGGAGAAGGCGCTTCAGGAGATGCGTCGCGCCGGAGTGCGTCGATTGCCTGTAGTCGGTCCGCGGGGCGAGCTGGTGGGAATTCTCTCGCTCGATGAGGTGCTGGGCCTATTGGCGGGGCAGCTCAAAGACGTCGCCGGGTCCATTCACAATGAGCAATTGATTGAAGGCTCACTGCGGCAATAGTTGATCCCAGCGACTCATTGACCGCTGGCCGGCAGCCCGAAAGGTTGGGGCGGTAAGTGGTCAATGACCGCTCGAACGCTGTGGTGGACGAGGTCTTTTGTCACTTCCGCTGCGACAATCGCCGTTAACGAGTGCGGCAGAGCGTGGCGCAGGATGCCCAGGAAGGGGGGTCCGGCCACCAAAATGATGGATTCGAATTCGTTGCGGCGGAGACCCTGGTCAAGTTCCGCGGCGATCTGCCGCGCGAAAAGATCGGCTTCATGCCGCCGTGGGCTGCGTTCGCCTCCGGTTGCATGATGGGCCGTAGCGCCGCGCCGTTTGCCGATGGTAGGCGCATGATCAAAAACGCGGCCGGGACGATCCGAGTTGAAGTCGCGATCGTGAAGGTGGGCTTTTGGGTCTGTGAGTTTGAGCACGAGGCGGAGTGATTCGGGGCGATGTTGCAGGTCGTAAAAGCAAGCCTCACTCTGGTCTGCCACGATAATGCGAGTGCGCATGCGAGTTCTCCGCCTTTAGGATGCAGGCGATGCTCGCCCCTTGCGCTGGTAATCACCATACGCATTCGCCGCACCGATCTGAAGCCTGACCGGCACCGCTCCCGGAGGCGCTGCGACCGCACTCGGTGCGTCCACCAAAGCGGATGCGCAGGCTATGCGGATCGGGGGCATCAATCTGCGTGGTCGGCGCCTGGCGTCATGCGTCGGCGCAGCTCGAGTGCCCCGCGCCTAAACCATCCATGGAAGTTGGGGGAAGCGATGTGCGTGGCCGGGAATCACCCGCTGGGACCCGGCAAGACGTCCCGTTAGCAAAGCCCGCAGAAGCTAGATCCGCCCCCGAGCTAGGTGTGGAGCCTCAACAGGTTGTGCCCGTCCAGGTTGAGCCTGCTGATGGGTGGATTGGATTGTAGCGCCGAGTGTGGTCTGTGCCAGTTGTAGTGGTGCAGCCAGTGCTCTAAGGCGATGGTGCGAGCTGCTGAGCTGCGGTAAGGCTCAGCGTAGGCCCACTCACGCAGGCAGGTTTGGATAAAGCGCTCGGCCTTGCCGTTGGTACGCGGGGTGTAGGGCTTGGTGCGTACGTGGCGGATGCGCAGCTGCTGGCAGGCGTGTTTGAAGGTATCGGAGAGGTAGGCTGAGCCGTTGTCGGTCATGACACGCTGGATGCGTACGCCGCGTTCTTGGAAGTGCGCAACAGCGGCCTTGAGGAAGGCAGTGGCGGTGTTGCCCTTCTCATCGGCAGCGACACTGGCCAGGGCCACGCGCGAGTGGTCATCGATCGCCACGTGAACGAACTCCCAGCCCGCCTTGCCGAAGGAACCGCTGCGATCGCCGGTGATGCGATGCCCTATGCGCGTGATTCGGCCGAGCTTTTTCGTGTCCAGGTGCAGCAACTCTCCGGGTTGCTCGCGCTCGTAGCGCTGCACAGGGGGGTGTGGCTCAAGCTCCCGCCAGCGTGATAAGTGGGCTCGCCGCAGGATCCGGGAGACGCTGGCCGCCGATACCCCGAGCTGTCGGCAGATGAAGCGGCCGCTTCTGCGGCGATGGCGCAGCAGGATGATCCGGGTGGCCACTGTGGAGTCCAGCCGGCGAGGGCTGCGTCGGGGTCGGCTGGAGCGATCCTGCAGCCCCGCCACCCCTTCACCACGGTAACGGCGCAGCCACTTCTTCAGCGTGGTCAGCGATATCCCCATGGCCTGGGCGACATCCAGCTGATGCTGGCCCGCCTCGAGGCGGCCCAGCATCAGCTCTCGACCCTTTACGGTCAGACGAGCATTCTTATGCACGGTTGTTCTCTCCCCTGGTGAGGAAACTGAGGTCTAGCAACATCAGCTTCCCCTCCCCGGCGGGAGGGAACAACCTATTGAAACGTTACAGCTAGGTGTCGGTATCGGTACGTCGATATCCAGAGATGGCCGGATCATCCTGCTCGGTGCGAGCAGCAATCGGCACCTGTTTACCTTTGGAGCGGCTCAGTGTCAGCAGGCGAATGACGTCGGCATCTTTCAGCTGCGTGAAATCATAGTACCAGGCGCCAATCGCCATCAAGGCCGCGGGGGTTTCGAGGATCACGGTGGCATCCGCTTCGTTCGCCACCAGCGCAGCAGCTTCGGGCGAGGCGACTGGAGCGGCGACGATAATGGTCGCCGCACCGTTTTTTCGCGTGGCCCTTATCGCGGCCAACATCGTCGATCCCGTAGCGAGGCCGTCATCGACGAGAACCGCGGTCTTGCCTTTCAGGTCGAGCGCCGCACAGCGCGAATGGTAGGTACGCTCACGTCGGTTGAGTTCACGTAGCTCACGCGCAGCGACCTGGTCGAAGATCTCCGTGAAACGGGGGATCTCCTTAGCGAGATGCTCATCGTGGACGACGATTCCGCCAGATGCCAAGGCGCCCATGGCGAGTTCATCATGCCCCGGGAGCCCCACCTTTCGCACGAGCATGACATCCAGCGGGGCATCCAGGGCGCAAGCCACCTCGTACGCAACCGGAACCCCACCCCGAGGCAGGGCCAATATTATGGCTGGCCTTCCCGCCATCATGGGCCGCAACTTGCGCGCCAACGCGACACCCGCTGCGGCGCGATCCGCGAAGATGCCACCGAATGCGATCGGATCCGTAATGGACACTAGAGCACCGAACTCTCGTCTTGGCCGCGCTGCCGGTTCGGCCTGTACGCGGTCACTGATCTGTCCATTGCCCAATGGGGTATCGTGTTTGCGCTGTCGGACCTGAGTATCATGGCAATAAGAGTGATCCCGCGTCGGCAGCTGCGTAAATCCGCAAAACTGCCTAGAACTCGGACCTTCCCGGTGGCATAGGGCGATGGGGGAGCACGCCATAAAGGTGGTGTCCGGGATCGGCAGCGAACCGGTGGGTTGCTGCACGGTGGGTGCTTCAGTCCGCCGTCGAGACCGGCCACCGTTCGAGCAAGGGCCCGAGCGGCTTGCCGTCGAGCACCCGCCGCACGGCCTGTCCTAAGAGCGGACCGATCGGCAGCACCACAAGCGGGGTACCGGTAACCGAGGCGCTGGCGGCCGCGGGTCCCGGGCCGACGCTGTCAGTGGTAACGACGCTCGCAAGAGTGCCCGCTGCCAGTACCGCCTTTAGACCGGAGGCCAGCGGCGCGTGCGTGACCGTAGCATGTACTGCCTCCGCTCCCGCGCGCAGGCAGTTGCTGGCCGCGCGGATGAGTGTACCGCCCGAGTCGCACAGGTCATCGATGACGATCACCTGTCGGCCCGCGACCGCGCCCACCAAAGCCCCACTCGAGACGACATCAAGCGCGCGACGCTTCTCAATGAAAGCCAGCTCGATCTCCCGATCGAACCGACGCTGCAAGAGCTCGCGGAAAAGCTGTGCCCGCTTTATCCCGCCTACGTCCGGTGAAACAACCGTGAGCGGGGCAGTCGTCAGTTGGCGGGCGAAGTGGTCGGCCATCATGGGCATTGCACTCAGATGATCAACAGGAACGCGGTAGGAATTGTCGAGCGCGGCGGGATTGTGGACGTCAAGCGTCATGAGCCGGTCGAGTCCGACTGCTTCCAGGAGCTCTGCCACATAGCGGGTGTTAACACCGTCCCGCAGTTGGGTGCGTCGCTCTTTTCGCGAAAAGGCAAGATATGGCACGAGCGCGATGCGCTCAGTGGCCCCGGCGTCTTTTAGCCCGGCGAGCAGGAACAGCAGGCGCACCAGCCGCTCGGTCGTTCGCACTTGCGTGTCACCGGCCAGAGACTCCACGATGAAGGTACGGCGGTCACGTACCGATTCTAGAGGCCGTAGTTTGAAGTCGCCGCTCTCGAACTGGCGCTCCTCGAGAGCTGCCAGCGGAAGCTCCGCGCTGGCCGCGATACTCTTCGCGAGCTCTCGCGATTCACTAAGAGTGAACAATCGAGGCTCGAGAGCCTGACGCATATGCCTGAAGCTAGCCCGATGATGCCAACGCGACGGGCATGGCGGCCCGGCAGTGTGCAGTTGCCAGGTCCGCGGCGGCCAAAGCGTGCGCCCGCCACGGCGATGGGTCGGGATATTGCTCCGGATCGTCGAGATGCCACAGCGCGAGCTTGGCCTGGGTTGCGGCCCGCAGCGCCATGTAGAACTCGAACAGTCGATTGCTGCAGGGATCTGCGGCTACGAGCCGGTAGTGATCGCGCAGATACGAGGCTACCCAGGGGCGCGCCAAACGCTCGCAATCGAGGGCCAGCATCGCAATTTCCTCCGCCGTGTCGAGCACGCGTAAGTCGTCATGTACCTCCATTGCATCGATGACCTGCACCGGGGGGCCGAGCCAGACGTGCTCCGCCCGCAGATCGCCGTGCACATCGGCGATGTGCCGTGACAGTGCCCTCTCCGCAAGCTCCGAACGTAACGCGGCGAACGCCGCTGGCAGCGCTTCACGCAGCGGCGCGGTGCGCTCGGATGGCAGACCGAGTTCGCCTCGTCCCAACGCGGTCAGGGCCTCGTCGATGCGCGCTGCGAGGCGCTCCAGATACGAGTCCGGCGAGCAGGGCACAGGAGCACGCGAGCTGTAGAACCTGAAAAGAAACGTCAGCACTGCATCGAGCTCGGACAGCCCAGGCCTCCGCGCTTTCAGCACCGCGTCGAGCATGCGGCGTTCGTCCAGGCGTCGCATCACCAGCAGCCAATCAACCGGTCGCCCGCGGCCGGCAATCCTCAAGCCCGACGGCGTTTGCACCAGCGGCTCGACGCTCAAATACGTCGGAGCGGACATCCGACGGTTGAGCCGCAGTTCCTCGCGACAAGCCAGCTCGCGCGCTTGAATGCTGCGCCAGTCCGCGCCACGCAACTGCGACGGCTTCTTCATCTTGTAGGCGTAATTGCCAGCGAGGAACACCCAGGCAAAATGTGTTTCGCGTCTGATCACCTCAAATGGACGTGCGGCATAGGAGGCCGGATTGGACAGAAAGCTAAGTTTGGCGGCCACAGGTGGTTCGACCACCTCAACCGGGTGCCGGATATCAGACTCGGCTGCCGCCATAAGCACTCCCTATGTCACGAGCGCCTCTAAATTAATGATAGAAGCGCCGGCTTAAGTCACGTACCCGCACTTGTACGTAGTAATGGCAGCCGTCTTTAGGGTCTGAGAATCTTCATAATGATGACATCCGGCAAGCGCTCGGCGTCTAGGAAGCGGTACGCATCAGTGAGCGGAAGCGGTCTGCGGAGCACGGGCGTGCGCGTAATATTCGAGACACTCATCCTCCCGGCCCCTGACGATGCGCTGCCCACGCAACGGTCCGCGTTGTGCCGTAATGACCGTGCATTGGCGGTCGCTGCCAACGGAGCCATCGTAGTAGAGGACCACCCAGTCACCGGTACGGGCGAGTTCGTGCGCCCGAGCGGTGTTGGAGAACAGCGCGGTGTATTCCCGCCCTGCGCGTCCGGTGTGTAGTACGGGCAGCCACGCCTCGTGGCGGGGATTGAACCGACGGGGTGCGATGCGCGGCAGCAAGCCACGAGCTGCTGCCGCGCGGTACTCGCGGTCGATGTCGAGCAACTCGGCGATATCAGGCGAGGAGGGGAGCTCTGAAGGCGCGCGCCGTCCGGCGCGCCCCAGCCGGCCAGCGAGCGTGTCGCGGACGCCAGCGAGACGCTTCGCACCGACTCCGAGCCGCTCGAGGCGGCCGTCGTGCGCCGCGCACTCGAGCTCTTCAAGAGTATCGATGCCGAGCCGCTCGTGGATGCGCTGTGCTGTCTTGGTACCGATGCCCGGAACGCTCGCTAGCATCCCGACCGGATCAGCATCGCCCCGCAAACGATCCAGCATCGGTAGGCGGCCGCTCGTGACCAGCTGGTAGATCGCGCTCGCCAGTCGCTCGCCGATGCCCGGTAATCTCATCAGCCCGCTGAGGCCGTGCTGACGCACAAGCTCGTTAACCGGTTCCGGCCAGGTGCGCAGTGTGTGGGCCGCCGACCGGTAGGCCGCGAGCCGATAGGAGTTGGCGTTCTGACCGGCGAGGATTTGCGCGACCTCCTCTAGCCGGTCGGCGATCTCGGCATTGAGTAGTATCGGAGCGCTCATTGTGGGCCACCGCAGGCAGTGTGCCCTTGCTTCGCGCGCAGCGACATACGGATCGCTACTGATACCGCCGGCTGGCCGGGTGGGGGCCGCGAACGAGGTTCCACCCGTTGCCGGGAGCTTCCGAAGTGCCTCCGGTGCTGCAGTCATAAAAGACTCGCCGATCCGGTCTTCTCAGGTGGCTCTGCGAGTGCTCGCCCGGACGTTTGGTCGGGTGTAACGCTCCCCCGGCCTCTGACGATGAACTGCAGGTACTCGTGAATTCAGCTGAGCGAGAGCGGCATTGGACCGATCTGATGGAGCAATCGCTCCACGGGGATACGTGTGCCTATCACGAACTCCTGCTCCTGCTCACGGGTGCGTTACGGAAGATGGTTAGGAGCCGCGCCCGGGCCGCGGGTCTGGATGCAGAGGACATCGTACAGGAGGTGCTGTTGGCACTGCACCTTAAGAGAAGTACCTGGGTCGCTGGCACGCCGGTGGCTCCCTGGGTCGCTGCAATCGCGCGCAACAAGATCGTCGATGCATTTCGGCGACATGGTCGTTATGCCGCAATTCCGATCGAAAGCGTGACAGACGTGCTCAGCAGCGAGCAGGGACTTATGAATCCAGGGATCTTAGACCTTGAGCGAGGCCTGGCCGCCCTCAGTCAGCGCCAGCGTGATGTGGTCCGGGCGGTTTCCCTCGAGGGGCATTCTGCCCAGGAGGTCGGCGAGCGCCTCAGCATTAGCGAGGGCGCAGTGCGAGTGATGCTGCACCGCAGTGTGCGTGCACTGGCCAGAATTCTCAATCCGGTGCTTGATGAAGACTGAAGAACTCATTCGAGAGCTCGCGAGCGAGACCTTAGGCCCCGTGGTGCCGATATCTCAGGCGCTGAATCGGGCACTCTGGCTGGGGCTCGCCGCCTCGTCGGTGCTCTTTGGCGCGATCCTTCAGCCGCGCGCCGACCTTGGGGCGGCGATTGACAGCGGCGCCCTACTATTCAAGTTCGGCTTCGCGCTCTCACTCGTCGTGACAACCGCAGTCCTGCTTCCACATTTGGCCCGGCCTTTGCCGATCGTGCGCTGGAATCCGCTATTGCTGCTGCCGCCTCTGGTTCTTGCGGCCGGAATCATGATCGAACTACTGACCGTGCCCGAGGGAGAATGGGCTGGGCGACTGACCGGACACCACGCTGCCCGTTGTTTGGCACTCATTCCACTGATATCGGCTCCGACACTCGCTTGCCTGCTTTTTTCCCTTAGAAGGGGCGCGCCAGCTCATCCTGCGGCTGCGGGTGTCGTTGCCGGGCTTGTTTCAGGCGGCATCGGCACACTCCTGTACTCGCTTTCCTGTCGCAATGACAGCCCGCTGTTTGTTGCAACTTGGTACACGCTTGCGAACGTGCTCTTGGCCTGTGCGTCTGCATATCTTGGAAAACGCTTACTGCGTTGGTAGTCCCGCTCCGTGTGCAGCCGTCCCGTGGGGAGTGCACCTCAGACCTGAAACACGAAACGAGAGAGATCCGCCATGCTGTATCCCGTCTCGTCCGGCTTCATTTCCAGCTGTTCCTCAGTCTGATGCGCACGATTCATCCAAAACGTCTGATAACCGAAGCCCTTGGCGCCGGCCGCGTCCCAGCTGGCAGAGGCGCAGAAGACGATATCCTCGGCGGCCATTCCGAACGCCTCAGGGGCCATCGCATACGCCCGAGGATCGGGCTTGAAGGCGTGGACGCGATCGGTCGTCAGGTGCTCTTCGAAAAAGCGGCCCAGAGCAGAATTCTTCACGGCAGCGTTCAGCATTGCAGACGTAAAATTCGAGAGAAATGCCATACGAATCCCGGCGTCTCTGAACGCCTCGAGCGCGCTTCGGACATCATCCCAGGCTTTGAGCTCGAGATAGCTGTGCATGAGGCGTTCTCGATCTTCCTGTCTAAGTGTCAAGCCGGCAGAGTCGGCAGCGAATATGAGTGCGTCCTCGGTAATACGCCAGAAGTCCACGTACCGGCCTGTCATCGTTCGCAGCCAGGTGTACTCAAACTGACGTGTGCGCCAAAGATTCGAGAGGTCGGCACCCCGTCCGGGGAATAATTCTTCAGCACGCTGGGCGACGGGCCGCGGATCGATCAGCGGAAACGCGTCGAATGCGATTGCCTTGACGCTCCTGTGGGGTTGCTTATGCATGTTCCGGGGACTGGGAGTGGCGCTTCGCGCTACCGACCAGCCCGTCGCAAGGGCGCCTGCGCCCAGTAGGAATTTGCGTCGATCGGTCCTCATAGATGCTCCAGTTCCGGTCTAGGGAAGGTCTGCGCAGGGGGGCGCGCAGGTGTATTTCGGGAGTAAGAGCGCGGTCATGATCAGCTGCATGTCACGGGGCGAGCGGTTTTGCCGTTCTGGGAGTTCGCATGGGCCTGTTCCGG
>JAFEFN010000010.1 GCA_018240525.1 Pseudomonadota bacterium | reverse complement strand
TGCAGCCCCGCTGGACAGGCCAAAACCGGGTCGCCGAGGCCTCGATGCACCGCTTTGCTGCCCCACAATCATGACTAAACCTTCAACTCCCGCTCGCACACCCTGCTGTGCAGAGCTTCCCTAGGTGGCTGCGCCGCGGGCTGCCGAACAACGGTGTTGGCTGTTGGTTTTCGGGCGGGACGTAGGACGGTCCCGGGAGCGCCTCGGGCGAGACGCATTCTCGCCAACGGGCACCCCGGGCCGCCCAAAACGGGTTCTCTCACGCCAAACTGTGCACAGCGCACGGCGTTATGACCCTCGTTCCGCCACACTCCGTTGGACATTTCCGGAGTGAAGTGTGACCCAGTTAGCATTCGTGTTCGGCGCCCTGGCCGGGCTCATTTTCGCGCTCGGCGCCGTCTTGCTCGTTAAGCGTCTGCGCCCGGCCGCTCCCGGCTGGGTGAAGAACTACGATGAGGCCCACCTGGCCGCCTTCGAGCAGTGGCCGACCACGGCCTTCGTGCTCGATCCCGCCTCGGAGCGCATCCTCGCGGCAAATCCCGCCGCGGTGCGCAACACCGGCTACTCGCTGCAGGAGCTGCGTGCGCTTCCCTTCGGGAAACTGTTTGCGGGCGAGGGCATGGAGGGACAGGAGCTGATGCGCCGCGTGCGCGAGGCCAATTCACGCGCGCCGCTGGAGCTGCGCCAGTGCTGCAGCGACGGCACGCAGCGCAGCGTGGAGGCGAGCTGCTATCCGCTCACGCTCGGCGCCCAGTCCGTGCTCGCCGTCGCGGTGCACGACGTCACCGTGCGCCGCAAGGTCGAGACCCACCTACTGGAGAAGCACCAGGAGCTGGACCGCCTCGCGCACCACGACCAGCTGACCGGCCTTCCCAATCGTCTGTACCTGCAGGTGCACCTGCCGGAAGCCATCGAGGAGGCCAAGCGCAAGAACAGCGTGCTCGCGGTGCTGTTCCTGGACCTCGATCGGTTCAAGCACGTCAACGACTCGCGCGGCCACGAGACCGGCGACAAGCTGCTCAAGACCGTCGCGCAGCGGGTCCGCGCGACGATGCGGGCCGAGGACGTCGTGGTGCGCATGGGTGGTGACGAATTCGTGGTCATCATGAAAGGGGTCGGCAGCACCGAGCAGGTGAACGAAGCCGCCGGGCGCATCAACAACGCCCTGTGCGCTCCCATGGTGGTCGACGGCCGCACGCTCGTCACCACCGTCAGCATCGGTGTCGCCCTGTACCCGCGTGACGGCGCCGACATGGGCGAGCTCCTGCGCCACTCCGACACGGCCATGTACCAGGCCAAGGACCGCGGCCGCAACAACTTCCAGCTGTTCAGCCCCGGCATGGACAAGCGCCTGAAGGAGCGCATCGCCATCGAGTCGAGCCTGCGCACCGCCCTGCAGAGCCGCCAGCTGGACGTGCACTACCAGCCCATCGTCGACATCGAGACCCATCGCGTCGTGGCGCTGGAGGCGCTGCTTCGCTGGAAGCACCCGAACCACGGGTACGTGCGGCCGGAACGCTTCGTGAGCATTGCCGAGGAGGCGGGTCTCATCGTGCCGATCGGCGATTTCGTGCTGCAGCGGGCGATCGAGGATACCGTGCGCTGGCGCCAGGCCGGCGCGACGATCGTGCCGGTGGCCATCAACGTCTCCGCCGTACAGCTGCAGCGCTCCAACATCGCGGAGACCATCTCGCGGCTTACCAAGCAGCACGGGCTGGATCCGTCCATGCTGCAGGTCGAGCTCACCGAGAGCGCCGTGTTCGAGCGCCGCGAGGGCCGTGCGCGTGAAGCCAGCCAGGACGCCGTCGGGAGGCTGCGCGAGCTGGGCGTACACATCGCCATCGACGACTTCGGCACCGGCTACTCGAGCCTCTCGTACCTCAAGCGCTGGCGCGTGGACACCTTGAAGATCGACCGCAGCTTCGTGCGCGACCTGGTGACCGACATGAGCGACCTTGCCATCGTCAGCGCCATCATCGCCATGGCCCGCCACCTCAACATCAAGGTTGTGGCCGAGGGCATAGAGGGCTGGCCGCAGCTGGAGAAGCTGCGCCAGCTGGGTTGCTGTTATGCCCAGGGCTATCTTTTCGCCCGGCCCGCCCCGGCGGCGGACTGCGTGCGACTGCTGAGTGGTTCGCCGGTCGACCTCACCCAGCGCATTCCCGCGCTCGACATGCTGGAAAGCACCGGCAGCGGCGAGCAGCCGCAAGCCATCCGCGCCTGAGCGCGTCCGCGGCGCGGCGAGTTGCCGCCGCCGTTTTGTAACGTGCGAGAATGGGGCGATGTCCGCCACGCCCGACTCCCGGCTCCCGAGCAGACCCGCCGAGCAATGCGCCGGCGCCGTGCTGATGGTGCGTCCGGCGGCCTTCGGCTTCAATGCCCAGACCGCAGCCGATAATGCCTTCCAGCGCGCCGACACGGGTGCCGGCGCCGCCACTGCCCTGCAGGAATTCGACCGGCTGGCGGGCGCCCTTGCCGGCGAGGGGGTCGAGGTGTGCATCGCGACCGACAGCGCCCAGCCGTCCAAGCCGGATGCGGTGTTCCCCAACAATTGGGTGAGTTTCCATGCCGACGGGACCCTCGTGGTGTACCCGATGGCGCACGCCAGCCGCCGGCCCGAGCGGCGGCAGGACGTCATCGACCTGGCGATCGGCCGCACCGGTTTCAGGGTGCGCCACTTTCTGGACCTGAGTTGGTACGAGGGGCAGGGGCGTTATCTGGAGGGCACCGGCAGCCTCGTGCTGGACCACGTGCAGCGCGTGGCATACGCCTGCATCTCGGCCCGGACGGATCCGGAGCTGGTGCGCGAGTGGGCGCGGGAACTTGGCTACGAGCCGGTGCTGTTCCGCGCCACCGACCGCGCCGGCAGGGCGCTTTACCACACCAATGTCTGCCTGTGGATCGGGGCGCGCGTGGCGCTGGTGGGCGCCGAGGCCATCGCCGCCAGCGACAGGGACGCAGTCCTGACGCGTCTGCGCGCCAGTGGCCGCGAGGTCGTCTTGGTCGGCCATAGCGAGATCGAGCAGTTCGCGGGCAACATGCTCGAGCTGTCCACCTGGGATGAGGCGCTCGGGGATGCGTACGTGCTGGTGATGTCCGAGACGGCCCGGCGCGGCCTGCGGCCCGAAGCCTTCGCGCGGCTCGCCGGCGCGACCGACTCGGTGCTGGCGGTGCCGGTGCCGACCATCGAGCGGCTGGGCGGCGGCAGCGTCCGCTGCATGCTGGCCGAGGTGTTTGCCACCGCATGAGCGTGCTGCTGATCAAGGCGCTGCTGGCCTATCTGCTGGGCTCCGTCATCGGCAGTCTCGTCATCGGCCGCATGCGTGGAATCGACATCCGGACCATGGGCAGTGGTAACGCCGGGGCCACCAACGCGCTGCGCACGCAGGGCAAAGCCATCGGGCTTGCGGTACTGGTCATCGACCTGGCCAAGGGGTGGGTCGCCACGGCGCTGCTGGCGCCCATGGCCCTGCCGCTGCTGGGCAGCGTGCCCGGCCCGCTGCAGCTCTGGTGTGCCCCGGTGTGTGGCATCGCCGTGATGCTCGGTCACGTCTACCCGGTATGGTTCGGTTTCCGGGGCGGAAAGGGCGTGGCCACGCTCCTCGGTACTCTGCTCGGCATCAGTGGCACGCTCGTGCTGGTATTCGTGCTGGTCTGGCTGGCGACCGTCGTCCTGCTGGGCTTCGTGGGCCTGGCTTCGATACTGGGGGCCATCGCCGTCGCGCTCGCCAGCCTCGCGGGTCGCGGGTCGGGGCAAGTGCCGCTTGCGTATTTCACCGTCCTGGCGGCCGCGCTCATCGTCTATACCCACCGCGCCAACGTGGCGCGCATGCGCGCGGGAACGGAGCCGCGCGCCATGCGGCTGTGGCTGCTGGGCAGGAGGCGCTCGCCATGAACGCCCGCCGGGAGGCGGGCGCGGAGCAGCCGCTCCCCGCCCGCGTCTTCGCCAGGCTCGCCGACGGAGACTTTCACTCGGGGGAGGACCTGGCGAGCTCACTGGGCGTGACGCGCAGCGCGGTCTGGAAGGCGACGCGCAGCCTGCGCAAGCTCGGCACCGAGCTGGACGCAGTGCGCAATCGCGGTTACCGGCTCACGCATCGGGGCGAGCCCCTCGATGCAGGGCGGATCCGTGCGCAGCTTCCGCGGACGGTGCGAGACCGGCTCGCCCGCCTCGAGGCGATCTGGTCGACCGGCTCCACCAATACCGAACTGCTGCAACGTCCCTTTCCCCGCGAGGGAACCGCTGAGGCGCTGCTCGCGGAGTACCAGACCGCCGGCAAGGGCCGGCGGGGTCGCGCCTGGGTGGCGCCGCCCGGGGGGGCTATCTGCCTCTCGGTCAGCTGGACCTTCCCCGCCGTCTCGCAGGATCTCGGGGCGCTCGGACTGGTCATCGGCGTGTGCGCGCTACGCGCGTTGCGGGTCCTGGGACTCGAGGGTGTCGGACTCAAGTGGCCGAACGATCTGCTGCATGGCGGGCGCAAGCTCGGTGGCATTCTGATTGAGCTGCGCGCCGAAGCCTCGGGGCCTGCCTGCGTGGTCATCGGCCTCGGCCTGAACGTTGCCCTGGGGCCGCACGTCCTGGAGCGGATTGCTGCCACGGGAATGGAAGCCACCGACCTGCGTCAGGCCGGGCTGGCGGCCGCTCGCGACACCGTGGTGGCCGCATTGCTTGCGGCTCTCATCGAGGGTCTCGTCGAGTTCGAACACTCCGCGCTCAAGTCCTTCCTGGCCGATTGGCGCGATGCCGACGTGCTGCGCGGACGCCCGGTCAGCATCAGCGGCGCGGAAGGCGCGGCCAAGGGACTGGCGCGCGGGATCGACGTGCACGGGGCCCTCTTGGTGGAGACCCCGCGGGGTCTGCTGCGGTTCATCTCCGGGGACGTCACGGTGAGGCCGGACTGATGTCGCAGATCGTGGTCGATATCGGCAATACACGCATCAAGTGGGCGCGGGTGGATGGCCGGCGACCCGGCGCGACCCACGCGGCGACGCATGCTCGCTGGACGGCCAAGGATTTCGCGCGGCGGCTGTTCGTCGCGGGGGTGGAGCGCGCCCTCGTGGCCAGCGTCGCCGGGGCGGACGTGAACCGCGCGCTGTCCGGGGGCGCGCGCCGTGCCGCCGTGTCCCTCACCTTCGTGACCGTCCCGACCCGAGCGGCCGGGGTCACCGTCGGCTACGCGGAGCCCTGGCGCCTGGGCGTGGACCGCTTCGCCGCCATGGTGGGTGCGCACCATCTCTTCCGGGGCGTACCCCTCTGCGTGGCCGGTGTCGGTACCGCGCTCACCGTGGACCTGCTGGGCGCCCGCGGACGGCACTGGGGAGGGGCCATCATTCCGGCGCCGGCCCTCATGGTTTCCACGCTGCTGGAGCAGACCGCGGGGATCAAACGCCGGGCCCGGGGGGGTGGCACGCGTGGCGGCGCCGGCCTGTTCGGCCGCTCGACCCGCGATGCCATCGTGCAGGGAGCCCGCTATGCCGCCGCCGCAACGATCGACCGCGCCGTGGACGAGGCAGAACGGCTGCTCCGGGCCCGCCCGCTCGTGGTGCTGACCGGTGGCGAAGCGCCGCTCGTGCGGCCGCTGCTCCACAGTCACTGCGTCGGGGTGGCCGACCTCACCCTGCGCGGGCTCGCCGTGCTCAGCAGCAGCACTGCGTGATGGCGCGGTGGTTGATCTAGAATCGGCGGGTGCGTACCGCATTCCTCGCGCTGCTGCTCCTGAACCTCGCGTACTTTGCGTGGGCGCACTGGGTCGATGCGCCCCGCGGCGCGGTGCCCGGGGTGTCCGCGAGCCGCCTGCCCGAACTGCACCTGGTCAGCGAGGTGCCGGCCGGCAGCGCCGCGGCGGCTTCGCAGACCAAGGCGGTGGAAGCTGATGCGCAAGCCTGCTTTTCGGTCGGGCCCTTCGGCGATGTGGACAACAGCGCCCGGGCTGCAGCGCTGCTGAAAGCAAAGGGCTTTGACCCGCGTCAGCGCGCCGAATCTGCCGAGGCCTCGGAAGGGTGGTGGGTGTTCGTCGCGGGCCTGAAGACCGACGCCGAAATCGACCGGGCACTGGTGAGCCTGGAGCGCGGTGGCATCAAGGATGCCCTGGTCATGCCGGCTACCGCGGACTCCGGCAGGCGGCTGTCGCTGGGGCTCTTCAGCGAGCGTTCCCGCGCGGATCGTCGCGCCCAGAGCATCCGTGCGCTGGGTCTGAACGCGGAGGTCGCCGAGCGCAAGCTTCCGGGCACGGTCTACTGGGTGGACCTCGCGCCACTTCCCGGCATGGCCACCGTGCCGATCCAGGACCTGTTTGCCGAGGGGGTCAGCTCGCGTATCGCGGTGCAGACCTGTCCTCCCGCGGTGCACCTGCCGAATGCGCAGGCAACGGCTGCGGGAGTTTCGCAACCTGACTCTCCCTCGGTCCCGGCGGTGAACGCCGACGGCCAGAAGCTGGCGACCGCCACTCCCGCTACCGCGCACTAGCGTTCCCGCAGTCAGCACGTTCATCCCGCGCAGGGTGCGCCGCCGCCGAGGCGCGTCGTCCATCGACGGAGTCTTATTCTCGTTCTCGATACCGGGTGCGCCGCGGCGCCGACGGCGACGCGGCCGTCTGATGCAAGCGAATGTCAGCATTCGCTGACACGTATCGCCACTACTGCGATGGTAAGCTCGCCGCTCGCCGAATCCGTGTCGGAATTTGCCAGGATGCAGAGTGCTGCGCTCCTTTCACTCCAGTTGAAGGAGCTGCTCTGCCGGTTCGCTCGTGCTCGAAACTCGAAGGATTCCAAGATGCCCGCCGTTTCCGGATCGCTGAAGACAAAGACGACGACCCCGCGGCGCGGCAGATCCTCGGCATTGCGCCAGGGCGTGCGCCCTCAGCAGGCGCGAAGCCGTGCACGCGTGGACCGGATCCTGCGCGCGACGCGTGCCTTGATCCGTGATGAAGGCGTGGCGGCCCTGAAGATGAGCGCGCTGGCGCGGCGCGCGAGCGTGCCGATCGGGTCGGTTTACCAGTACTTCCCGACCAAGAGTGTGCTGGTGGCGCGGTTGTACGAGGACACCCTCGCAGGGCACAAGAGCGTGTTCCGGCGCGCGCTCAGCGGCATCAGGACGCGTGAACAGTTCTTACGGGTATTCCCGGTCGCGGTGCTCGAGCTGTACGAGGCCAGCCGCGCTAAACCGCACCTGCGGGAAATCTGGGGAGGAGTGCAGTCCGACCGCGCGCTGCGGCACATCCACACCCGGGACGACGACGGTTACGTGAAGCTGATCTATGACCTCCTGCGCCAATGCGACACGCGTCTCGCGCCGGCGCGGCTGCTGAGGCGCCTGCGGGTTGTGAGCCAGATGTGGGACGGCACCATCCGCGTGGCCAGCACGCTCGATGAGAGGGTCGGTCGCGCGCTCGTCAAGGAAAGCATTTCCATCGGGCTGCGCGAACTGGGAATCCTCGCCAAGGCCTGATCGTCCCTGGGGCGAATTTGGCGCCCGGCGCGGGTGAGGGGTCGCCACTCCCGCGGCGACCCCTCACCGGCGCACTTCAGTCGTCGTTCATCCTGAAATGGTTCCTGAGCATGTATTCGGTGACCATGCGCCCCAGGCGGTTGCCTTCCTTGACCGAGTGCCGGTAATGCATGCCGCCGTAAACGCGCGCGTTGTCCACTTCCGCCACCACGTCCTCGAAGCTGTTGAACGAGTGCGTCGTGCCCGTGACCACGCTGTTGACGGAGTAGGGAACCTCGTCGTCCTCGAAGTATGCAGTCAGCGCATCCATAACCGCCTCGGTCACGCAGCCGTGCGCGGCGGGATATTCCGGGTGGCCCGGCGTCACGGCCAGCGGCACCCAGTTCGGGTCGGGCACGGTATTCGGGTTGCCGTCGGTATCGGCGTCGTGAATCGCCGTGTACGGCCGCCAGAACGCGAAATGATACTTTGCGTTGAAGCAGGCGGTGACCGCATCCGCTGCGGCTACCGTGTACATCGCGCCCAGGCGCGCGGCTGCGGCCGTGCCCAGCCGCTGACTGGCCACGAGTCCGCGGAAGGCACGGCTGTACTGCGCCGCCGCGTCGTCCGTCCAGAAGCGCCCGATCTCAGTCTGCGCGGGCGTGCGTACGGTGCTGTTCTGCGCGCCATATGCCTTGGTGAGATTGAAGTTGATCGTCCAGATCGGGCTGGTGAGCGACGGCGGCGGCGGGATGTCGGCCAAGAACTGGTCGGCGCTCGTCATCGCGAACGGCTTGAAGTGCGCCAGCCAGACGGCCACCGGTGGCGGGGGGGTGTTGGGCGGCGGTGCCGGGTAGGTCGGTACCTGCTCCCAGATGCCGGGTCCGTGACCGGGCGTATAGACAATGGGCACCTCCAGCCCGTCACCGGCACGAAGCGCCAGCCATTGCGCCGCGACCGCCTGCCCGATATGGATCCCATCGGTCTTGCTCTGCCCGTCCGGGATGGCGGCCAGGGAGCTCGCCAGGGCGGCGTCGAACGTTGCCGTCTGTGCGGGCAGATAGTGCACCAGCACATCGTGCGCGGCGCTGGCCGCGGCGGCATCCTCGGAGGCCCCGCGTGACCCTGCGACCTCGACCGCGAAGGGCTGCAGGCGGTGGTCGATGGCACTGACCGCGTCGTACATGGCCACGTCGACGTAGGCGTAGTAGGGCAGCGCCACCGCGTTCTTGCGACCGCTCCCGGCCACGCTGGTTTCCATGACGGCATGCCAGCTGACGATGGCGTTCTGCGCCCCGGCGGGCGAGGCGCCCGCCAGTCCCAGCGTCACCGTCAGGGTGAAAAGCAAGTATCGAAATGTACGCATGATCTTCTCCGGCTGAAGGTTGCATTGCGGCTCGATTTCCTGCGGAGCGAGCCGGTCGGGTGGACAGCTGCTGGGGTCGGGTCGTGTCTGGATCCTCTGCGCGCACTCGTGTCGGCACGGAACCTGAGCCTTTCAGGCGGGAATCCGCCAGAGCGGTTCCGCCAGTGAGGTCCAGGGTTGCCGGCTGCGATTGGCGATCATTGAAGCCCCAAGACCGATCGTTCTGCTTTGTCGGGCAACTTCCCAGCCAAACATTGACCGGGGCGGTTGCCAGACGCAGCGGGTTTTCGACGGGCGCCGCAATCCGGGCTCTGAATGCCCTCAAACCTGGAACGAACCGCGCTATGCGGGCCGCCTGAGCGGGCGCTGTGCACCGCCGGCGCAAAATGACGCACTGCGATTGCGTGCTTAGCTGCAATCGCTCCGCTAGTATCGGGCGATCTGCGCGAGCACGCGCAACGCGTGCGGGCGCGATCGCAGCGCTACGGCGAACTACATGAACGCTCCTGCTGTTTTCCTGCTCAGGCGGCAGCCGCTCCTGTTCTGGAGCCGGGTGCGGGGGCTGTTTGCCGGGACCGGATTCCTGCTGATCGTCAACCTCGGCATCAACGTGCTGTGGCTGTTGGACAACGTGCGCGGGGAAATCCCTGTGTTCGGCCTCAGCCAGGCGTGGCACCGCCAGCTGCACGAATCCCTGTTCAACCTGTTCGGCAGCTTCCCGATGCTGCCCTTCGCTGCGGTGATCTTGAACCTTGCCCCGGCCATCGGTTGGCGGCGATGGGCCCACTACCTCGCCGCGTACCTGCTGATCGTGGGTTGGTGCCTGCTGGCCGACCCGCGGGGTGGTTTCCCGAACGGGGCCACCCTGCCCTCACTTGCGGGGGAGTTCGAGTCATCGATGACGGCGGTGCTGTTGCTGTGGGCGTTCACGTATTACCGTGCGGCATCGCAGGCTTCCGACACCCTGGCCCGCGCCAGGATCGACACCGCATCGCGTGACGCGGAGCTCAAGCAGGCGCGGCTGCAGCTGCTGCGTGCGCAGATCGAACCGCACTTCCTGTTCAACACGCTCGCCACCATCCATGCCCTGGCCCGCAGCGAGCGGGCGGCCGCGATCGAGTTGATCGACAACTTCATGCAGTACCTGGCGGCCGCGCTGCCGAAGCTGCGCCACGAGGAAAGCGCCCTGGCGGATGAGATGCAGCTGATCGATGCCTACCTGGCGATCTACCAGGTGCGCATGGGCAGGCGCCTGTCGTACGAGATCGCGCTGCCACCGGAGCTGGCGGCGATCCGTGTCTCCACGATGATTTTGCTGACGCTGGTCGAGAACGCGCTCAAGCACGGCATCAACCCGGCGATCGAGGGCGGATGTATCCGGGTCAGTGCGACGCGGGAGCGCTCGGTCCTAGTTCTGCGCGTGGCTGACTCCGGCCAAGGCATGCAAACGCAGCATGGCCAGGGCAGCGGGCTCGCCAATGCGCGCCTGCGGCTCATGATGCGCTACGGCAGTGAGGCCAGCCTGTCGCTCGGTCCGGCCGAGCCGCGCGGAGTGACCGCGACGGTGCGCATTCCGATGAGCCTGGCCGCATGACCGGCCCCGCCGCAGGCGCAGGCGCCAACCGGCGGCGCCCCGGCGGCGCAGTCGCCTTCTGGAAGGCTGCGCTCGTGGACCTGACCTGGCGCTCGGTGCTGACCGCCGAGGCGCTGGGCCTCGTCGTCAACGTGCTGCGCTTCCTCGACGGCTGGGGTCCGACGCACAACGTGATCGCGCGAACCGTCTTCACCACCCTCGCACCCTTGCTGCTGGTGGTGGCCGCCCTGGGTGCGGCCGAGGCGGTGCGTCGCGGTGCTGCGCCGGTGCGCGCCTACCTGGCCGCGCTGGTCGCCGCAGCTTGCGCGAGCGCCGGGCTGCAGTTCCTGTTGCGGCAGGTCCTGGGCATCCATCCCCCTGCCGGGGGTGTGACCTCGGCGGTCGTGAAGGAGTGGGTCTGGTTCGGCGCGGATATCCAGACGGTGATCCTCCTGGGAGGCATCGGTTTCATCGCCTTCTACAATCGCCGCAGTGTCGAGCGCATCCTGCAGAATGTGCGCTCGGCGGAACTCAAGCGGGTGCGCCTCGAGAACGAGCTGATCGAGTCACGGCTGGCCACCGCCCAGGCGCAGGTCGACCCGCGTACCCTCTTTGAGTCGCTGGCCAGGATCAGGAACCTCTATGCCTCTTCCTCGCCGGACGCCGACCGGGCGCTGGAGGATCTGATCCAGTCGCTGCGCACGCGGCGCGTGGCGAGCGGTGCGGTCGCATCGGCCGACGGGCTTGCACCGTGAGGTCGCCCACGGCGGTCATTGCCGAGGACGAGCCGCTGTTGCGCGGCGAGATCCGTGAGTTGCTGCATGCCCTGTGGCCGCAGCTGGCGATATGCAGCGTGGCGGACAACGGCCTCGATGCCATCCAGGCGATCGACCGCTACTCCCCGGACGTCGTATTCCTCGATATCCACATGCCCGGGGCGAACGGTCTGCAGATCGCCGAGCACTGCAGCGGTCGCGCCCACGTCGTCTTCATCACCGCCTTCGACCAGCACGCCGTGGCCGCATTCGAGAGCGGCGCGCTCGACTATGTCATGAAGCCGCTCACGGCGGCGCGCATGGAGCGCACCGTGGCCAGGCTGCAGGAGCGGCTGCAGCAGACCCCGGCGGATTTGCAGGGAATGGCGCAGCTGCTCAAGAGGGCCTCCGCGGGCGATAGCCAATACATCAAGTGGCTCACGGTGCCGCACCTGAACGAACGACGGGTCATTGCGGTCTCGGAGATCTGGTACCTGCAGGCCGACACCAAGTACACCACGCTCGCCACGCGCGCCAGTACGTTTCTGCTCAACACGAGCCTGAAGGAAATGAAGGAGAAACTGAACCCGGAGATTTTCTGGCAGATCCACCGCAGCATCATCGTGAACGTCGGCGCCATCGAGACCATCCACCGCTCGTTCCGTGGCGCGCTGGAGCTGAAACTCAAGGAGCGGACGGAGCTGCTGCCGGTGAGCGCGGCGCACGCGCACTTGTTCAGGCACTTCTAGGCGCACCACGGCTGTCAGCCGTCGCGGTGACTGCGTCCAGCCTCGGCAAAGGGGTGGCGGCGCGCCCGGCGGGCGCCGTCGCTTCACGGGGCGTAGCAGGATCAGGCGTGGGCGAGGGCTAAGGCCCCGGGCCCGTTGTCGATTCCTGTGGCACTCTTTCGTCGTAGGGAGGACGGGTCATTTGACGAAGGAGGAAGCAGGCGATGGCCAGGAATGTGATTTGCCTATGGTTCGACGGCGCCGCCGAAGAGGCGGCCCGGTTTTACGCCCAGACTTTCCCGGGCAGCGCGGTCACCGCGGTCCACCGGGCGCCCGGAGATTTCCCCGGTGGCAAGCAGGGGCAGGTGCTGACGGTCGAGTTCACGGTGGTGGGTATCCCGTGCGTGGGCCTCAATGGAGGTCCGGTCTTCAAGCACAGTGAGGCCTTCTCCTTCCAGGTCATTACCGAGAGCCAGGCGGAGACCGACCGTTACTGGAATGCGATCGTCGGCAACGGCGGCGCGGAAAGCGCATGCGGCTGGTGCAAGGATCGATGGGGCCTTTCATGGCAGATCACCCCGCGGGTGCTCCTGGAGGCGACGACCAGTCCTGATGCAGCCGCGGCCCGACGCGCGTTCCAGGCCATGATGACCATGCGCAAGATCGACATCGCCGCGATCGAGGCGGCACGACGCGGCGGTGCATCCGCCTAGTACTGCCGCGCCGGCCGGGCCAGGGGCGGCACCCCGCCTCCTTGCGGATCGGTACAACGCATCCGGAGGGCATGGGGTGCCAGCAAGAACGGGGTTGTACAATGCCCGCCAGCCTGGAGGCCGGCTTAGCACAGTTGGTAGTGCACCTGATTTGTAATCAGGGGGTCGGGGGTTCGAATCCCTCAGCCGGCACCGCTAAATTCATGGATTTCAACAAATTATTGCGCATCAGGCTCCGCAGCGGACCGGCCTGACGGCAGGATGGCGATGACCAAGCTGGCGGCGGTGCTCCTCGGCCTGATCCTGGCGGGCCTGTTGATGCTGGGAGGCTCGGCTGCCCTGTTCAGGCGCCGCCGCGTCTTTTCCGGATTGCTGTGCGGGGTGTTTG
Source organism: Pseudomonadota bacterium (assembly GCA_018240525.1). Classification (GTDB taxonomy): domain Bacteria; phylum Pseudomonadota; class Gammaproteobacteria; order Steroidobacterales; family Steroidobacteraceae; genus 13-2-20CM-66-19. The sequence continues at coordinate 25,219 of JAFEFN010000010.1, read as the reverse complement.
CGCTGTTCCTGCTGCTGCTGCCGGTCGGCATCGGGCTGGTGGCCGGCAACATGGTCACCTACACCCGGCTTACGCACGAGGAGCGCGCGCTCAAGGCGGAATTCACCCAGACGGGCGAGCACCAGTTCGACGCCGTCCTCACCTTTCCATCCGGGGACGTGCAGCGGCTCGTCCTGCGCGGCGATGAATGGCAGGTAGATGCACGCATCGTGAAGTGGAAGCCGCTGGCGAACATCGTCGGCTTCGACGCTGCGTATCGACTCGAACGGATAACCGGTCGCTACAGTGCGATCGCCGACGAACGCAGTGCGCCCCACACCGTGTACGCCTTGAGCCCGGCGACACGCCTGGATGTGTGGTCCGTGGTCCGGCACTTGAGTGCCTGGCTGCCCTGGTTCGATGCGCTGTATGGCAGCGCCGTATACGTGCCGATGGCCGACGGAGCCTCCTATGCCGTACTCGCCACCCAGGCTGGGCTGATCGTGAGGCCGCTGAACGCGGCGGCCGGGAGCGCCGTCGGCGGCTGGCACTAGCACGCTTTGCGTCAGCTGCCGGACGACCGGGAAGGGCTGCGCTTGGTCGGCTCCTGCGGCCATGGAACACTTCCTGCCCGCACGCGGGCCGGACAGGGAAAAGATCAATGCTGAAGGCTATGCGGCGACGCGCGGCATGCGCGGGTGCCTGGACTGCCGCGATGCTGCATGCCGTGCTCGCGGCCGCGGAAGGGGGTTCCGCCCCGCCGGTCAACCCGGCGGCGGCACAGGAGCTGCCGCAGGTCCTCATCATCGGGACCGCGCCGCTGCGCGATGTGGGCCAGCCGCTGGAGGAGGTCCCCACGCAGGTGCAGACCGCGACGGCCGCGGACCTCAAGCGCCAGCAGTCCCTGGACATCACCGAATACCTGAACAACAACTTCAGCGGCATTTCGGTCAACGAGTCCCAGAACAACCCGTTCCAGATCGACGTCAACTACCACGGCTTCACGGCATCACCGCTGCTGGGTGCGCCGCAGGGAATGTCGGTGTACGTGGACGGCGTGCGCGTGAACGAAGCCTTCGGTGACACGGTCAACTGGGACCTGATCCCCGAGTCGGCCATCTCCTCCGTCTCGCTGGTCTCCGGCTCCAACCCGACCTTCGGCCTCAACACCCTGGGTGGCGCGCTGGCGGTGCAGACCAAGAGTGGCCACGACTATCCGGGGACCTCCTTGCAGGGATACGCCGGCTCCTTCGGGCGCTATGCCTTCGAGGCGGAGACGGGCGGCGCCAGCGGCCCCTTCGACTATTTCCTCGCCGCCAACTCCTTCGACGAGGATGGCTGGCGCAATTTCTCGCCCTCGAGGATCAGGCAGATCTTCGGCAAGGTGGGCTGGGAGACGGAGTCCGCGGACATCGACCTGAGCTATGCGTGGGCAGACACGCAGCTGACGGGCAACGGTCCGGTGCCGCAGGACATGCTGGCCTACCAGCACGAGTCGGTGTACACCGCACCGGACTTCACCCACAACCTGCTCAACTTCATCAACGCCACCGGCACGCTCTTCCTGGACAAGGAACTGCTGCTGTCCGGCAACCTGTACTACCGCAACCTGCGTACCCGCACCAACAATGGGGACGTGAACGATGACAACTACCAATCCGGCAGTTATGAGGGACCGGTAATCGACTGCGCCGCGCCGCCGGCCAGCCATGCAGACGTGGCCTTCTGCGCCAACGGCGTCAACCGCGCCTCGGGCCTGACACAGCGGACGGCAGGCGCCGGCGTGCAGCTCACTGCGACCCGCAAGCTGTTCGGGCAGAAGAACTACGCCGCGCTCGGTGCAAGTTACGATCACGCCGACCAGGAATACGGGCAGACGTTCCAGTATGCGACGCTGACGCCGCTGCGGCAGACCGTGGCCATCGCGGACCCCAACAACCCCGAGCAGACGGTCACCGCGGTCAGCGGCAGCAGCCGGATCCTCGGCATCTATTTCACCGACACGATCTCCCCGGGCGCGCTGATGCACATCACCGCGTCTGCGCGCTACAACCGCATCAACGAGACCCTCGGCGGCTACAGCGTCGACACCAGCCTGCGGGACTTCGGCGACGGCTTCGACGAGGCCGCGGCGCTGAGCGGCGACCACACCTACGGTCGGCTCAACCCGGCCCTCGGATTCACGCTCACCCCGTCCGCGGCGCTCACCTTCTATGCGAACTACAACGAGGGCAGCCGCGCGCCGACAGTGATCGAGCTCGGCTGCTCGGACCCGCAGAAGCCGTGTGGCCTGCCGAATGCCTTCCTGAGCGACCCGGACCTGAAGCAGGTCGTGTCACGGACCTTCGAGGTGGGGGCGCGCGGTGCGCTCGCGCGCGGGGCGCTGTCCTGGAGCATGGGCCTGTTCAGCACGGAAAACAGCGATGACATACAGTTCGTCGCCACCACGACCAGCCAGGGCTACTTCGCCAACGTCGGCACGACGCGCCGCCAGGGGCTGGATCTGGCCCTCGGGGGCAAGCTCGCGGCACTCACCTGGCGCGCTTCCTACAGCTTCATCGATGCGACCTACCGCTCAAGCTTCGCGCTCAGTGCCGAGGGCAACAGCACCGCCGACGCCAATGGCAACATCCGGGTCACTGCCGGGGACCGGATCCCGCTGGTGCCGCGGAACACCGCCCGCCTGCGGCTGGACTTTGCGCTCACGGCCGACTGGGACGCCGGCGCCAGCGTCGTCGCAACCTCCGGCTCCTACCTGCACGGCAACGAGAACAATGCCAACCAGCCCGACGGGGCGCAGGTGCAGGGCAGCGGGACGATCGGCGGCTACTGCGTGGTCAACATGGACACCACCTACCGGCTCGGCAAACGCGCGGACGTGTTCATGAAGGTCATGAACGTGCTGGATCGTCGGTATGCGACGGCCGGCTTTCTCACCGGCAGCGCCTTCAATGCCGACGGCAGCTTCCGTCCTGATCCCAACACGTGGACGAGCGGCAACTCCGTCTCGCCCGCCCAGCCATTCGCCGTCTGGGCCGGCGTCCGCGTGCACTGGGACTGACCCCGGGGCGAAGCGGACAGCAGCCAGGCGAACGCCAGGGCAGGCCGAGCCGAGGCGAGAATCCGCTGCCGCAGCGCCGCATCGCGCGCGAACGCGGGATCGACTAGGTCGGATCCTGGGCGGCCGGCGCGGGGGTGCTGCCGCGCTGCACGAAGTAGTACACGGGCAGTCCAGCGGCCAGCAGCGCCAGGCCCCACAGCACCGTCTCCAGGCCCGCCCCGTAGATGGTCCACGCGGAGAACAGCAGCCCGAGCGCCCCGATCACCATGAGCTTGCCCTGTCGGGCGGGAAGGCGCCCGAGCCGGCCGACGGCATTCAGGCGCAGCATGGCCGCCGCACACGCCGCGTACATCACCAGGCAGGCGATCGTGGACAGGAGCGTCATGAACGTGAACACGCTCACCAGCGATCCCGAAGAGGTGGACAGCACCAGCAGGCTCACCAGGGTGCTGGTCACCACGAGCGCGAAGGTCGGGGTGTCGCGCGGGGATATCTGCGCGAAGGCGCGTGGGAATACGCCGTTCTGCGCCATCACCGCCGGCACCTCGCCCTGCAGCAGCGTCCAGCCGTTGAGGCATCCCATGCAGCTCACGGCGGCACAGACGGTGAAGAAGACCCCGCCGGCATTGCCCCACAGGGCGCGCGCCGCGTCGGCGAACGGGGCGTTCGACTGCGCGAGCGCCGCGGGTGGGACGAGCAGGATCACCGCCGTCGCTGAAAGGGTGCACAGCAGTGTCGTCAGTATCGTGCCCACGAGCGTGGCGCGGGGGATGGTGCGCTCCGGATCCTTCACCTTGCCGTCCGGGACGCAGGCGGACTCAAACCCGATCAGCGCGTAGAAGGTGAGCGCGCAGGCAGCGGTCGTGCTGCCGAAGCTCAGGGGCACCGCGGCGACGGCGGCGACGTTGGCTGCAGTGGTGTGGAAGTATCCGACCAGGATGACGGCGATCAGGGGCAGCATTTTCAGCACCGTGGTCACCGACTGCACCCGGCCCGCGGCGGTGATGCCCCACCAGTTCACCAGCGTGAAGAACCACACGAGCCCCAGGGTGAAGAGGGTGGTGACCCCGCGCCCACGGAAGAACTCCGGCAGCAGCGTGCTCACGTAACTCGTGGCCGCGGTCGCGATCGCCGCGTTCGCGACCCAGATCGAGATCCAGTAGCCCCAGACCACGAGGAAGGCCGTCAGGGGACCGAACGCGGCGTGGGTGTAGGCGTAAGGGCCGCCGGCTGCGGGCATTGCGCGGGCCAGCACGGAGAAGGGGTAGGCGAGCAGCAGGGCGCCGGCCGAACTGAGCACCCAGGCGGCCACGCTGTTGAACCCATAGGGGGCGAGCGAGGTCGGCAGCAGGAAGATGCCGCCACCGATGATGTTGCCGACCACCAGCGCCACGCAGGTGAGGAACCCGATCTGCCGTGGCGCCTGGCTCAAGCCTGACTGCTCTCGGCCGCCTGGGGCGCCCACTGGTGCGCAATGGCGCGCTCGATCTCGGCGGCGGTGTGCTGCAGCGCGGGCAGTACGACCTGCAGGGCACGGCTGCGGCTGTCCTTGTGATACTGCATGCCGACGTTCAGCGCGGCGACCACGCTCCCGCGACGATCGCGCACCGGCACGGCCATCGAGCACAGCCCGAGCTCCAGTTCCTGCATGACCAGAGAGTACCCCTGTTGGCGCACCTTGAGGATCTCCGCGCGCAGCGGCTTGGTCTTGCAGATCGTGTGGGGCGTGAGCGGGGCGAGGTGCGAGGCCTCGAGCGCCGCGTCAAGCTCCGCATCCGCCAGGCCGGCCAGCAGCACCCGGCCCATGGAAGCGGCATAGGCGGGCAGGCGCGCCCCGACCCCGAGGGCGATGGTGATGACGCGCTTCACGGGGACGCGGGCGACATAGACGATCTCGCTCCCGTCCAGCACCGACATGGAGCAGGATTCCTGCACCGAGTGGGCGAGCTGCTCCATCGCGGGCCGCGCCAGTTCCGGCAGGCGCAGCGAGGAGAGGTAGCCGAACCCGAGCTCGAGCACGCGCGGGGTGAGGAAGAAGCGCCGGCCGCGGGCACCGATGTAGCTCAGGTGCTGCAGCGTGAGCAGACTGCGGCGCACCACCGCGCGGGCGAGCCCGGTGCGCTCTGCGATCTCCGACTGGCTGAGCTCGGCGTGGTCGGCGTCGAAGGCGCGCATGACGGCCAGTCCCCGGGAGAGGGACTGCACGAAATCCGGGCCGTTTTCGAAATTGGGCAGGGGCTCGGTCAAAGAGCGACAGGCCTTCCGCAGCGGGTTGACAGCGAACGAGGGAAGGATCGTAATTCGGTTCGCACAACGAATCAATGTTCTATTACCGCACAAACCGGTAGACCCGTGACCCCGGAACGAGAATCCGTCCTGCACAGCTGGTGCATCCAGGCCGACTGGAATGCGCCGACCATCGTCGGCGGCGCCGGCGCGCGCTTCTGGGACGAGGCGGGCCGTTCCTACCTCGACATGAGCAGCCTCGCCGAGTGCATGAACCTGGGGCACCAGCACCCGCGCGTGGTCGCGGCCATCCGCGCGCAGGCCGAGCGGCTGTGCTTCGTCACCTCCGCCTGGGGCGCGGCCCCGCGCGCCGAGCTGGCCGATGAACTGCTGGCTCGCGCCGGCTTTGCGGGCGGGCGGGTGTTCTTCACCCTGGGAGGCGCGGACGCCAACGAGCATGCGGTCAAGTTCGCGCGTCAGGCGAGCGGCCGGCCGCAAGGTTGGGTGATCACCCGCGACCGCTCCTACCACGGCGCCAGTTACGCCGCCGCCGCGCTCTCGGGCGACAGCCGCACGCAGGGTGGTTTCGACCCGGTGGCGCTGCGCGTGCTGCACGTGCCGCCGCCCTATGCCTATCGCTGCCCGTTCGGATCCGAGTCGGCCGAGGAATGCGGCGCGCTTGCCGCGGCGCACATCGCGGACACGATCGATCAGCACCGCCGCGACCCGGTCGCGGCGGTGCTGATGGAGCCGAACGCCGGTACCAACGGCATCGTCGCGCCGGACAGCTTCTGGCCGGCGTTGCGCGCGGTGACGCGCGAGCGCGGCGTGTACCTGATCGCGGACGAGGTCATGTCGGGCTTCGGGCGCTGCGGGGAGTGGTTCGCCTGGCAGCGCCATGGCGAGGCCGCGCGCCCGGACCTCATGACCCTGGCCAAGGGACTGACCGGCGGGCACATGCCGCTGGCCGCGGTGCTGCTGGCCCCGCAGGTCAGCGCCAAGCTCGACCACGAGATGCTCTACACCGGGCTGACCTACTGCGGGCATCCCCTGGCGTGCGCGGCCGGGGTCGCCGCGGTGCGCGCCTACGCCGAGGAGTCCCTGATCGAGCGCTCGCGCACGCTCGGTGCGCAGCTTTTTGCGCGGGCGCGGGAACTGCAGAAGAAGCACCCCGTGATCGGCGACGTGCGCGGTGGCCACGGCCTTTTTGCGGTGCTGGAACTGGTGACCGACCGCGCCACGCGCGCGCCGCTCGCGCCCTGGCCGCAGGAGCATGCGTCTTTGCGCAAACTGGTGCAGGGCGCCCGGGCGGCAGGGGTGTCCTTCGCCGTCCGCGGCAACCTGCTGCTGCTGGCGCCGCCCCTGGTGATAACCGAAAACGAGCTGTCCGATGCCCTCGCGCTGCTGGACCGGCTGCTCGGCGAACTGGAGTGGACATGAGTTTCAAACTGACTTACGCAACGATGTTCAACCCGCCGGCCGAGATGCACGAGCGCTTCGAGGCGGCGGCGACCGCCACGCGCGCCGCGCTCGGCAAGACCCATGCCCTTTACATCGACGGTGCCGACGTGCCGGCGCGGGCGACGTTCGTCAAGACGACGCCGGTGGACGGCAGCGCACTGGGACGCTTCCCCTCCGCGGATGCCGCCGAGGTCGAGGCCGCGGTAGCCGCGGCGCGGCGCGCCTTCCCCGCCTGGCGCGCCACGCCGATCGCCGAGCGCGTGCGCCTGATGAAGAAGGTCGCCGCCCTGATCGAGGAGCGGGTGTACCTCATCGCCGCCGCGTTGTGCCTCGAGGTCGGCAAGAACCGGATGGAGGGGCTGGGCGAGGCGCAGGAGGCGGCCGATTTCTTCGCCAGCTACGCGCAGGAGTTCGAGCGCAACCAGGGCTACGCGCGCGCACTGCCGGATGACCCGATGACCGACTACCGCTCGCGCAACCGCAGCGTGCTCAAGCCGCACGGCGTGTGGGCCGTGATTGCCCCGTTCAACTTCCCGCTCGCGCTGCTGGCCGGCCCGACCGCCGGCGCGCTCGTCACGGGCAACACCGTGGTCGGCAAGGGCGCGACCGACACCCCGTGGGCGGGCCGGCTGCTCGCCGACTGCATCCGCGATGCCGGCGTGCCCAAGGGGGTCTTCAACTACCTCACCGGCAGTGGCAGCGTGGCCGGCGAGGCGCTGGTCTCCCACCGGGACATCGCCGGCGTGACCTTCACCGGATCACACGAGGTCGGCATGCGCATCTGCCGCGCCATGTTGAGCGGGTCCTACCCCCGGCCGTGCATCGCCGAGATGGGTGGCAAGAACGCCGCCATCGTGACCCGCAACGCCGACCTGGATCGCGCGGTGGCGGGCATCGTGCGCTCCGCCTACGGCCTGAGCGGGCAGAAGTGCTCGGCGTGCTCGCGCGTGTATGTGGAGGAGGCCGTGGCGGACGCGCTGATCGGGCGGCTGCGGACCGAGGTCGGCAAGATCCGCGTCGGCGACCCGCTGGTGCGCGAGAACTGGATGGGGCCGGTGATCTCCCCGGGCGCGGCGGGCAAGTTCGCCGCCTATTGCGCGCGCCTGGGGGCTGACGGGGGACGCATCCTCGCCGGCGGCACGCGCCTGGTGGGCGCCGGATACGCCGGCGACAGCTACGTCACCCCGACGCTGGCCGAGGCGCCCGCAACGCACGCGTTGTTTGCCGAGGAGATGTTCCTGCCGGTGCTGATGGTGTGCCGCGTGCCGGACCTCGGCACGGCGCTCCAGCTCACCAATGACTCGGCGCTGGGACTCACCGCCGGCATGTACGGCAACGAGGCCGAGGTGCGCCGCTTCATGGACGAGGTGGAGACCGGCGTCGCCTACGCGAACCGTCCCCAGGGCGCCACCACGGGTGCGTGGCCCTGGTACCAGGCGTTCGGCGGCTGGAAGGGCTCCGGCTCCACGGGCAAGGCCATCGGTTCCTTCTATTACCTGCCACAGTACCTGCGCGAGCAGTCGCAGACGGTGGTCGAGTAGGCCGAATGCTCACCTGCTCACTGCACGAAGCGATTGCCCGCTACGTCGAGGATGGGCAGACGATTGCGCTCGAGGGGTTCACGCACCTGATCCCGTTCGCCGCCGGCCACGAGATCATCCGCCAGGGCCGGCGCGACCTGCACCTGGTCCGCATGACGCCGGACCTGATCTACGACCAGATGATCGGGATGGGCTGCGCCCGTGCGCTCACCTTCTCCTGGGGCGGCAATCCCGGCGTCGGCTCGCTGCACCGCTTGCGCGACGCGGTGGAGCGCAGCTGGCCGGGGCCGCTGGCGATCCACGAGCACTCGCATGCCGGCATGGCCGCCGCCTACACCGCCGGCGCCGCACGCCTGCCGTTCGCGATGCTGAGGGGGTACATCGGCAACGGCCTGCCGGCGGTGAACCCGCAGATCCAGAGCGTCCAGTGCCCGTACACCGGCGAGCGCATTGCCACGGTGCCGGCCATGAACCCGGACGTGACCATCCTGCACGCGCAGCAGGCCGACCGGGACGGCAACATCCTGCTGCGCGGCATCATCGGTGCGCAGAAGGAGGCCGCCCTGGCGGCCAGCAAGCTCATCGTCACGGTGGAGGAGGTGGTCGACACCCTTGCCGCGCCGATGAATGCCATCGTCTTGCCGCACTGGGTGGTGAACGCCGTGGTGCCGGTGCCGGCCGGTGCCTACCCGGCCTATGCGCAGGGCTACTACGAGCGCGACAATGCGTTCTACCTGGCATGGGACGACATCGCGCGCGAGCGCGACACGTTCACCGCGTGGATGGAGCGTCACGTGCTGGGCACGCCCGACCACGCCGGCTTCCTGCGCTCACTGCCGGTGGCGTCGCGCGAAAGGAGCGAGGCTTAGATGGCAGCGCCCGCCTACACGCCGGACGAGATGATGACGGTGGCCGCCGCCCGCATGCTCTGGGACGGCTGCGTGTGCTTCGTCGGCATCGGCGTGCCCTCGGCGGCCGCGAACCTGGCCCGCTTCACGCACGCGCCCAACGTGGTCCTCATCTATGAGTCCGGCACCATCGGCACGCGCCCGAGCGTGCTGCCGTTGTCGATCGGCGACGGCGAGCTGGCCGAAAGCGCCACGGCGGTGGTGCCCCTGCCGGAGGTGTTCAGCTACTGGCTGCAGGGCGGGCGCATCGACGCCGGCTTCCTCGGAGCGGCGCAGATCGACCGCTTCGGCAACCTCAACAGCACCGTGATCGGCGACTACGCACGGCCGAAGACGCGCCTGCCGGGGGCGGGGGGCGCCCCGGAGATCGCCGCGCATGCCCGCGAGACCTTCGTCGTCCTCAAGCAGTCGGTGCGCACGTTCGTGCCCAGGCTGGATTTCTGCAGCAGCGCGGGGTTCATGGAAGGTGCCGGTGCCCGCGGCCGCTCCCCGGCGACCGGGGCCGGGCCGCGCGCGGTCATCACCGACCTCGGCATCCTCCGGCCCGCCGCCGACAGCGAGGAACTGACGCTGTGCGAGCGCTACGAGGGCGTGGCGGTGCAGGACGTGGTGGCCGCCACCGGCTGGCCGCTGAAGGTGGCTGCGCAGGTGGAGACGGTCGCGCCGCCCACCCCCGAGGAACTGAAACTGCTCAGGGACCTGCACGCACGCACGCGCGCGGCCCACAACCGCCCGGCGATCCTGCGGGCACTGAAGAGACTGCCATGACCAACCGACACATCAAGACCGAGCTCCCCGGACCCAAGGCGCGCGCCCTGCTGGCGCGCGATGCCAAGGTGGTCTCGCCCTCCTACCCACGCGACTACCCGTTCGTCATGTCGCACGGCAGGGGCACCGAGGTCTGGGACGTCGACGGCAACCGCTTCCTGGACTTCATGGCCGGGATCGCGGTGTGCAGCACCGGCCACAGTCATCCGCAGGTGGTGCAGGCGATCAAGGATGCGGCGGAGAAGTTCCTGCACATCTCCAGCGACTACTGGCACGAAGGCCAGGTGCGACTGGGCGAGCGCATGAACGAGCTGTCGCCCATGAAGGAGCCGACCATGAGCTTCTTCTGCCAGTCGGGCACCGAGAGCGTCGAGGGTGCGCTGAAGCTGGCGCGCTACGTCACCGGCCGCGGCCGCTTCCTCGGCTTCATCGGCGGCTTCCACGGGCGCACCATGGGCTCGCTGTCCTTCACCTCGAGCAAGTACACCCAGCAGCAGGGCTTCTTCCCGAGCATGCCGGGCGTCACCCACGTGCCCTACCCGAATAACTACCGTCCGCTGCTGTCGGGCGCGGAGCAGGGCGAGGCGGTGCTGCGCTACATCGAGGACGTGCTGTTCCAGGGCCCGGTGCCGGCGAGCGAGGTCGCAGCCGTGCTCATCGAGCCGATCCAGGGGGAGGGCGGCTACCTGGTGCCGCCGCCGGGATTTCTCTCCGGCCTGCGCGCGCTGTGCGACAAGTACGGCATCCTCCTCATCTTCGACGAGGTGCAGTCCGGCATCGGCCGCACCGGCAAGATGTTCGCGTGCGAGCACTTCGGCGCCATCCCCGACATCATGACCCTCGCCAAGGGACTCGGCTCGGGACTGCCGATCGGCCTGGTGGTCGCCAAGGCCTCGATCATGCAGAAGTGGAAGCGCGGTGCGCACGGCAACACCTTCGGCGGCAACCCGGTCTGCTGCGCCGCGGCGCTCGCGACCCTCGACCTGGTCGAAAAGGAGCTGATGGCCAATGCCGCCGCCGTGGGTGATTACTTCCTCGGCAAGCTGCGCGAGCTGCAGGCCCGGCACGAGGTGATCGGCGAGGTGCGGGGCCGCGGCCTCATGATCGGCATGGAGCTGGTGACCAACCGCGCCAGCAAGGCGCCGGCGAAGGAGCTGTGTGACCGCCTGGTCGAGCGCGCCTACCACAACGGGCTGCTGTTGCTGGCCTGCGGCAAGAGCACGCTGCGCTTCATGCCGCCGCTGTCGGTGAGCCGCGGCGAGATCGACGAGGCCCTCGCCCTGCTCGAGCAGTCACTGGGGGAGGTCACGCAGGCGCCCGCACGCGCCGGGGCCCAGGCCCGTTGAGGCGGGGGCTGCCCGCGGCCGCGGCGCTGCTCGCGCTCACCGGCCTCGCCGCCCACGGCGGGGTGCCGGTGATCGACGCGCCGCACGCCTACTACTACCACGAGATGTACCTGCCGCAGCTGACGGCGGGACCGAGCGGGGTGGCCTGGTCACCCGACTCCACCGAGGTGGTGTATTCGGCCGGGGGCTCGCTGTGGCGCCAGAGGCTGGACTCGAGCCTCGCGGTGCAGCTCACCGACGGCCCCGGCTACGACTACCAGCCGGACTGGTCGCCCGACGGTCGCTCCATCGTCTACGCCTCCAACCGCGACAACGCCATCGAGCTGTACCGGCTGGACCTGGCGAGCGCAAAGAGCGAGCCGCTCACGCACGGCGGGTCGGTGAACGTCGAGCCGCGCTTCTCCCCCGACGGCCGGAAGCTGGTGTTCGTCTCCACCGCGTTCAACAAGCGCTTCCACCTCTTCGTGGGCACGCTTGCGGCGGGCGTCCTCACCGACGTGGCGCGCATCACCGGGGAGAACCGCAGCCCGCTGCCGCGCTACTACTACAGCCCCTTCGACCACGAGATCAACCCGGCCTGGGCACCGGACGGCAAGTCGATCCTCTACATCTCCAACCGCGGCCGCATCCACGGCACCGGCGGGTTCTGGCGCGTGGCGGCGGTCCCCGGCGCGACCCCGCAGGAGCTGCACTACGAGGAGACCAACTGGCGCGCGCGGCCGGACTTCGCGCCCGACGGGCACCGCATCGTCTACAGCTCCTACCTGGGGCGTAACTGGCTGCAGCTGTGGGTCATGGCCGGCGACGGCGGCGAGCCGTTCCCGCTGAGCTATGGCGAGTGGGACGATACCGCCCCGCGCTGGTCACCCGACGGAGCGCACATTGCCTTCATCTCCAACCGCAACGGCTACACCGACCTGCGCATCCTCGACTTCCCGGGCGGGGCCACGCGCACGCTCGCGGCGGCCGAGCTGCGGCGCCTGCATCCCTACGGACGCCTGCACGTGAAGCTCGTCGACGAGCAGGGTGCCGCGATCAGCGCGCGGGTCTCGGTGACCGACCGCGACGGACGCTTCCATGCCCCGCCCACCGCGTGGATCCAGGCGGCGGACTTCGACCGCGACGAACATCCCTTCGACGCCATGTACTTCCACGCCGACGGCGAGGCCACCCTCGACGTGCCGGCCGGCGAGGTGCAGGTCGACGTCGTGAAGGGACCGGAGCGCGTGCCGGTGCGCGAGCGCGTGACCGTCGCGGCGGGGAGCACCGCGGAGTTCACCGCGAAGCTGCCGGCGCGTCCGTGGATGGACGGAAGCGGGCGGCGCTGGGTGAGTGGCGATGTCCATGTCCACATGAACTATGCGGGCACTTACCGCAACACGCCGGCGAACCTGGCCCTGCAGGCCTCCGCCGAGGACCTCGCGCTGGTCAACGACCTGATCGTCAACAAGGAACAGCGCATCCCCGACATTGCCTACGCGGGCAAGGGCCTGGATCCTGCCTCGCGCGCGGATGCGCTGGTGCTGCATGGCCAGGAATTCCACACCAGCTACTGGGGCCACCTGGGCCTGCCCGGACTGCAGGACCACCTGCTGCTGCCCGGTTACGCCGGTTACCCCAACACCGCCGCCGCCAGCCTGTACCCGAGCAACGCGGTGGTGGCGGACATGGCGCACGCCCAGGGTGCGCTGGTCGGCTACGCACACCCGTTCGAGGAAGAGCCGACGCCGCTCACCCACCCGGTGCACACCGATGCCGACGAGCTGCCGGTCGATGTCGCCCTGGGGAAGGTCGACTACCTGGAGGTCATGGGATTCAGCGACCACCAGGCCACCGCGGGAGTCTGGTACCGCCTGCTCAACCTGGGCTTCCGCCTTCCGGCCGCCGGCGGCACCGACGCCATGGCCGATTACGCCATGCTGCGCGGGCCGGTGGGCATGAACCGCACCTACGTCTCGCTGCCCGACGGCCCGCTCGACTACCGCGCCTGGCTCGCCGGGCTCAAGGCCGGGCGCAGCTTCGCCACCAATGGCCCGCTGCTCGAGTTCACCCTCGGCGGCAAACCGGTCGGCGACACGCTCGCGCTGCGGGCCGGACAGCCGGTGGCCTTCAGCGCGCACGTGCGCTCGATCGTGCCGCTGGACGTGGCGCAGGTGGTGTGCAACGGCAAGGTCGTGCAGGGCCTCGCCCTCGATGGCACCCGCCAGGAGGCGGCGAGCTCGGGCACGCTGCCGGTCGGTGCCAGCGGCTGGTGCCTGCTGCGTGCCTTCACCCGGAAGGCCGAGTACCCGGTGCTGGATAACTTCGTGTATGCGACCACGAGCCCGGTGTACGTCCGCGTGAACGGGCAGGCGCCGCGCTCACCGGCGGATGCGCGCTTCTTCATCGCCTGGATCCGGCACCTCGCGCAGGCGACGGCGGCCTACCCCGACTGGAACTCCGAAAAGGAGAAGAGCGCGGTACTCCGGACGCTCGCCGATGCGCAGCAGGTGTACCAGAGACTGCAGTGACCTGCGGCGCCGCGCGGCCGCCTCAGGGTGCCGGGGCATCGCCCGTCATCGAGGGCGGCAGGAACATCCCGATCACGGCAAGGACGAGGAGCACGCCGCCCACGCCGACGGTGACCCAGTTCCACGCCGTGAAGCGCTCGTTGCGGTCATGCTCGGGTGCGGCCCGTGCGTTGCGCCGGTTGGCGGTGCGCTGGGCCGGCACCAGGAACAGCACGCCGGCGAAGGCCACGAACGACCAGGCACCGGGCAACCGCCACGCGATGCCGAGCAGGATCCAGGGGACCGCCAGCAGCACCGGTTGGCGCGATGAGGGCTGCTCCTCGTAGATGCGCTCGAGGAGGGCATAGACGAAGAAGATCGGGAACAGGGCGCGCATGAACGGCAGGATGCGGGTCCGTTCACGGCTCTTCACCAGGTCCCAGTTCCGCCAGAACCAGTAAAGCTGGTACACCCCCAACGTCGCGGTGCTCATGACGAGCAGCTTCGTGACCGAGACCGGGAAGAAAAGCGGTGGCGGCCACACCGTGGTCTTGCGGACGGAGGCAGCCTCCGGCTGGACGCTCATGGAAAGCCTGTCGGGCCTGCGTGTGGGATGTCAGGACCGCCGGGATGCTACACCGAATTTTCCCGGGTGCGAGAGCTTGCCGCCGGCGCCTGCCCGCGGGCGGTCAGGCGCCCGCGACCGCCGGTATCCGCCGTTGCCTGCGCCCGAGAACCAGTCCCAACACCGCGGCGAGCGTGGAGGCGGCCAGGACTGCGAACTTCGCGGTGCCCAGAAGCTGCTCGTCCGCGAAGGCGAGGTTGGCCACGAAGATCGCCACCGTGAAGCCGATCCCGCCGAGGACGCCCAGCAACAGGATGTGGCGCCACTGGACGCCCTCGGGCAGCGTGCACAGCTTCATCCGCACCGATAGCCATGCGGCCAGCCCGATCCCCAGCGGCTTGCCCACGACCAGGCCCAGGACGATGCCCAGCGCCACCGTCCTCGAGGCGCCGCGGGTGAAGTCGAACCCGCCGAGGCTCACCCCGGCGTTGGCGAGCGCGAAGAGGGGCATGATCCCGAAGGCGACCCAGGGATGCAGCGCCGCCTCGGCGTACTCCAGCGGCGTGACTCCGGCCGGTGCGGCCCCCGGCGCGCGGCCCCGGCGGCCGAAGTCCGCGCGCACGGGGGTCAGGAGGCCGAGGATCACGCCCGCAAGTGTCGGGTGCATGCCGGTGCGCAGCATGCCGAACCAGACGACGGCGCCGGGAATGACATAGGCGAGCATGGAGCGGGCACCCAGCCACTGCAGGCCCAGCACCAGGGCGATGCCGAGCGCCATGAGCGGGAAGCCGGCCCAGCGGATGCCGGCGGAGTAGACCAGGGCGATCACCAGGATGGCGATGATGTCGTCGATGATGGCGAGCGTGAGCAGCAGCATCCGCAGCGCCGGGGGCAGGTTCCTGCCGAGCAGTGCGAGGACGCCGACCGCGAAGGCGATGTCGGTGGCGGTCGGGATGGCCCAGCCGCGACGGGTCTCCGGCTCGGTGTTGACGAGCGCGAACAGGAGAGCCGGCACGACCACCCCGCCGATGGCGGCAATGATCGGCAGCAGCGCCACCTTCGGGTCCGCCAGCGCACCGCCGTGGAATTCGCGGCGGATCTCCAGGCCCACGACCAGGAAGAAGACGGTCATGAGGGCATCGTTCACCCAGAAGTGCAGGTCGTGGTGCGGCAGGTACCGCGCCACGCCCAGGCCGATGGGCAGGTGCCAGAGTGCCTGGTAATAGTGCGCCAGCGGGCTGTTGGCCCACGCGAGCGCGAGAACCGCCGCCGCCAGGAGCGCAAGACCGCTGAGCGCCTCGACGCTCAGGAAATGATCCGTGAATGGGCGGGGATGCGGTCCGGGCGCTGCGCTCATCGGTCGGTTTTCGGTGCGGCGATCCGCGGCAGCATAACCGACCGGCTCACAGGCCGGTCATGCGCTCCTGCGCCTCCGTGTAGCGCGCGCCGTGGATCTTGACGCTGCTGGTGGCGGCCTCGATCTGCTGCATGTCCTGGCGCGTCAGTGTGATGGAGGCGGCGCCGATATTCTCCTCCAGGCGCGGGAGCTTGGTCGTTCCGGGGATCGGCACGATCCAGGGCTTGCGCCCGAGCAGCCAGGCGAGCGCGATCTGCGCCGGCGTGGCTTGCTTGGCGCGCGCAATGTCAGCGACCACCTCCGTCAGCGCCCGATTGGCCCGGCGCGCCTCCGCGCTGAAGCGCGGGTTGCCGTTGCGGAAGTCGCCGCTGTCGAACTGGGTGTGCTCGTCGATCTTGCCGGTGAGGAACCCGCGGCCCAGCGGGCTGAAAGGCACGAAGCCGATGCCCAGTTCCTCGAGCGCCGGCAGCACCGTCTCCTCGGGCGTGCGCATCCACAGCGAATACTCGCTCTGCAGCGCCGTGACCGGCTGCACGGCATGGGCACGCCGGATGCTCGCCACGCCGGCCTCCGACAGGCCGAAATACTTCACCTTGCCGGCGCGAATCAGATCCTTGACGGCCCCGGCCACCTCTTCGATCGGGACCCGGGGGTCCACCCGGTGCTGGTAGAGCAGGTCGATGACCTCGACCCTCAGCCGGCGCAGCGAGGCGTCGGCCACCTCGCGGATGTGCTCGGGGCGGCTGTCCACGGCCGTCCAGCGCCGGGCGTCGGCCGGGTCCGGCGCGAAGCCGAACTTGGTGGCGATGACGACCTTCGAGCGCACCGGGGCCAGGGCTTCGCCGAGCAGCTCCTCGTTGTTGAACGGGCCGTAGACTTCGGCGGTGTCGAAGAACGTCACGCCGCGATCGACGGCGGCATGCAACAACCCGATCATCTGCCGCCGGTCTGCCGCGGGCCCGTAGGCGAAGGTCATGCCCATGCAGCCCAGGCCCAGGGCCGAGACCTTCAGACCCTGGCGGCCGAGTGTGCGCGTTTCCATGTGCGATCCATCCAGGGTGCAAGGCTGAGTTTTGAAGCCTCCACACTATCACTCCCGGATGGCATCGTTCAGCCCGACGCCCGGGCGTCGGGGCGCAGGTCCGGCGCCGCGGCCACGGTCATGCCGCCGCCGCGGGCGGCGGCTAGGCGTGATGCGGGACCGGTGCGATCGGCTGCAGCACGATCATCAGGCCGATGCACAGGACCAGGTAGCTCGCGGCGATCGTCACGGCGGTCTTGCGGTCCAGCCCACACCAGAAGACCAGCGCGACGGCGATGACCGCCAGCGACACCGCCACCGCAAGGGCGGCCCCGGCCAGGCCCGGCACCGCGGCTCCGAGCCCGGCCTGCAGGACGGCCGACGTGACGGCGATGGCCAGGATCTTCCAGCGATTCTCGGACTCCGCGCGCGGAGAAACCACCGACACCAGCACGTACAGGCCCGCAGCGCTGAAGACTCCCATGACTTCCCCAAACAACTCGCTCTGGGGGGGAACTGTCGCGAGCGCGGGGGGACTCTCATGACGCGGAAGGGGTGGCGCCGCGGCGGGCGGATGCCTGGGGCCGTTGCCCGGCGTGGGGTGTTGGATGTGGGTGTCAGCACGCGCACGCCGGCGGACAACCTTGCGCGGGCGGGACACCCCGGTGGCGCGTTGGCGCAAGCCGCTGCCCGCGGTAACGCTCGCACCTTCTTTTGAATCAGCCGCTTAGGTCCCCACCCGGTGAGCCGGCGGCCGCCGTTGCGTGGATCTGCGGCCGGCGTGTCGATTCCGGCCGCGGCCGTTCGTCGTACCGCATGAACGCACCGAAGCGTACGGTCCCCCGCGGCTGCGTGCGGTCCTGGGGATGAACACAGAAGGAGAGAGCACATGAGAGTCATGGTGATCGTGAAGGCCAGCGCCGACAGCGAGGCCGGCGTGCTGCCCACCCGGCAGGAGCTTACCGACATGGGCAAGTTCAACGAGGAGCTCGTCAAGGCAGGCGTCATGCTGGCCGGCGAGGGCCTGCACCCCAGCTCCCGGGGTGTGCGCGTGACATATGCGCACGGCAAGGTGACGGTCCTCGACGGTCCGTTCACCGAGACCAAGGAACTGGTCGCCGGGTTCTGGCTCTGGCAGGTGAAGTCGATGGAGGAGGCGGTCGAGTGGATGCGCCGGGCGCCGTTCCGCCACTTCAACCGCGAGGAGGCCGTCGAGATCCGCCGCGTGTTCGAGGCGGAGGACTTCGGCGACAACCTGACCCCGGAGCTGAAGGCCCAGGAAGAAAGCCAGCGCGCCCGCAGCAACGCCCTGAAACAGTAGAGGCATGCCGATGAAACTGCTCGCACACCTGCACTTCAGCGGCAACTGCCGCGAGGCCTTCAACTTCTACGCCGATGTCTTCGGCGGGCAGATCGAGTTCGCCGTCACCTTCGGGGAAATGCCGGGGCCGGCTCCGGAGGGCATGCGCGAGAAGCTGGCGCACGCCCGCCTGAACCTGAAAGGGGAGTACCTGCTCGGTTGTGACGCACCGGCCGAGCACTACCAGGTCCCGCACGGATTCAACATCATGTCGCACATCGACGTGGCGACGGAGGCCGAACGGGTGTTCAACCGGCTGGCCGACCGCGGCACTGTCATCATGCCCTTCCAGCAGACCTCCTGGGCCTACCGCTTCGGCATGTGCAACGACCGCTTCGGCACCCCGTGGATGGTCAATTGCGAGGCGGCTCCCCCAGTGCCCGGGCGCTGAACCGACGGACGTCCGTGCCTTGCGCCCTGCCCGTGCCGGTGGTGTCATCGGCCGCCATGACCGCAGCGGAAATCCATGGGCAGGTTGCCGCCGTGTGGCGCATCGAGGCGGCGCGGCTGATCGCCGCGTTGGCACGCATGGTGCGCGACGTCGGACTGGCCGAGGAGTTTGCCCAGGATGCGCTGGTGGCCGCACTGGAGCGCTGGCCGCAGGAGGGAGTCCCGGATAATCCGGGCGCCTGGCTCATGACGACGGGCAAGAACCGCGTCCTCGATCACCTGCGGCGCCGGCGCATGCTGCAGCACAAGCACGAGATGCTCGGGCGCGACCTCGAACAGGAGCAGCAGTTCGACGCGGCGGTCGAATCGCAGGCCACGGACCCGATCGGCGATGACCTGTTGCGGCTGATCTTCGTGGCCTGCCACCCGCTCCTGTCGCAGGAGGCCCGGGCCGCGCTGACGCTGCGCCTGCTGGGCGGGCTGACGACGGCCGAGATCGCCCGCGCGTTCCTGACCACCGAGTCCACCATCGCCCAGCGCATCGTGCGCGCCAAGCGCACGCTGACGGAGGCCGCGGTGCCGTTCGAGATCCCGCGGCGCGAGGAGCTTCCCGCGCGCCTGTCGTCCGTGCTGCAGGTCATCTACCTCATCTTCAACGAGGGCTACGCCGCCACCTCGGGCGAGCGGTGGATGCGCCCGGCGCTGTGCGAGGAGGCACTGCGCATCGGCCGGATCGTGGCGGAGCTGGTGCCGCAGGAGCCCGAGGCGCACGGACTCATTGCACTCATGGAGATCCAGGCCTCCCGCCTGCGGGCACGCGCCGGTCCGCAAGGCGAGCCGGTGCTGCTGCTGAACCAGGACCGCGCCGCGTGGGATCGCCTGCTGATTCAGCGCGGCCTGGCCGCACTGGCGCGCGGCGAGGCACTGGCATCCACCCGCGGCCCCTACCTGCTGCAGGCCGCGATCGCGGCCTGCCACGCCCGCGCGCCGACCGTCGAGGGCACCGACTGGAGCGGCATTGCCGCGCACTACGCGGAACTGTGCCGCCTCACCGCATCGCCGGTGGTCGAACTCAACCGCGCCGTCGCGGTCGGCATGGCGGACGGCCCGGCGGCGGGACTCGCCATCGCCGACCGCCTGGCCGCAGGCGGCGCACTGAGCAGCTACCACCTGCTGCCGAGCGTCCGCGCGGACCTGCTGGAAAAGCTCGGCCGCCACCAGGAGGCGGCCGCCGAGTTCGAGCGCGCGGCCACGATGACGCACAATGCGCAGGAGCGCGCCCTGCTGGAGTCACGGGCCGCCATCTGCGCAGACCAGGCGCGCGCCCACTGATTGCGGAGAGAACGATGCCGTACATGCTGCTGATCGTGGAGCCCCGGGGACAGCGTGCCGAGCGCGGCCGCGAGGCGGGGGAGGCGGTCTACCAGCGCATGCTCGACTACGCGCAGGAGCTGAAGGAAAGGGGCCTGCTGCTGGCGACCAGCTCGCTCAAGGCCGAAGGCACGCGCCTGCAGAAGCGGGACGGCCGCTCGCAGGTGCTCGACGGGCCGTTCACGGAGTCCAAGGAAATGATCGGCGGGTTCTTCCTGCTCGACTGCGAGGACCCTGAACTCGCGCTGCAGCTCGCCGGCCGCTGCCCCGCGGCCGAGTGGGCCACCATCGAGGTGCGCCAGACCGGACCGTGCTACGCGTGAAGGCGATTCACGCCTCGCGTCACGCCTACATCTGTGGCGCCCAGGAGCGGCACCAGCCCGCCGCCTTCACCTGCTTGCCCGCAAAGAGCTGGCAGGGGCCCTGCGTCGAGCCCGCGCTGCCCTGGTAGAGGGCACAGTCGCCGCAATGGTTGCCGGGCGCGGCCCCGGTTGCCGCCTTGGCGTCCTCGACGTAGCCGAGCTGCCGTGCCTCCGGTGAGTCGGCCGCGAGCAGCGGTGCATCCGCTGCGGCGGCCGTCGTCACCGCCGCCGCCAGGGGCACGCCGACCAGCAGCTGTTGCAAGAGATGCCGTCGCGAGAGCGGTCCGGTCCGGTGCATGCAAGCCTCCTGTGGCGCCCGGCGTCGCGGCGCATCCTGTGAAGAATCACCGATGCGGCGGCGCGGGGCAATGGCTGCCTGAGCGGATGCTTCGCTATCATCGCGGGCACCCATGCCCGAGGCCGCGCGCATCGAGTCCCTGTCCGCCCTCGGCGAGGCCGAGATCCGCGCTCTGGCCGAGGTGCTCGTCGATTGCGTCGAGGGCGGCGCGTCGGTGAGCTTCATGCTGCCCATGACGCGCGCGAAGGCCGAAGGGTACTGGCGCGGCGTGGCCGCAG
This sequence comes from Pseudomonadota bacterium, assembly GCA_018240525.1. GTDB lineage: Bacteria > Pseudomonadota > Gammaproteobacteria > Steroidobacterales > Steroidobacteraceae > 13-2-20CM-66-19. The sequence continues at coordinate 4,438 of JAFEFN010000010.1, read as the reverse complement.
CGCTCGCCCGGCGCGAGTGCCTGCTCGTCGTCGCCCGCGATGCCGCGGGGGCGATCAGTGGCACGGTGCAGGTGCTGCTGAAGCAGCCGGAGAACCAGCCGCACCGCGCGGACATCGCCAAGATGCTCGTGCACCGCCGCGCCCGGCGTCAGGGCGCGGGTGCGTTGCTGCTGCGCGCCGCCGAAGATGCCGCGGTGCGCGCCGGCAAGTCGCTCCTGGTGCTGGACACCGCCAGCGCGGATGCGGAGCGCCTGTACGCGCGAGCGGGCTGGCAGCTGGTCGGCGAGATCCCCGACTATGCGCTGTGGCCGCAGGGCGGGCTGGTCGCGACCCGGGTGTTCTACAAGCGGATCGGCGCGGCGGCGGTGCCAGGGGATCGGCCCGGTCGCTAGCTCGAGGCCTGGGCGAAGCTTTCCATCATGAGGCCGGTGCCGCCGCGCGAGACGTGCGCGACCACGGCCGTGCGCCGGTGCAGCTTGGTGAGCGTGCCGAGGTTGATGGCGAAGGAGAGCACCACCTGCTGTCCCTTGCGCAGCCCGAGGTTGGAAGTCTCGATGAATACGCCGGTGGCCGAGAGGTTGACGGCCTTGCACAGCTTGCGGCGGCCGCCCGGCACGGTGATGTAGACGATCGTGCGGGCCCGGTGACGTGTGTGCAGACGACGTTCCACTGCTTACTCGCGGCGTGTCATTCTTTTCGTGAAGTGCGTCGCATTATGCGCCCCGGCGCGCTCGTCGCATCGCCCAGTGAACTTATTTCGGGGCCCTTGATAGTCACCCGACCTCCGTTCAAGTGGAGTTGAGGAACGGACCGATCTGCGCACTGAAGGTCTTGAGGTCCACCAGGAACGCATCGTGACCCTCGATGCAGGGCAGCGGCACGAAGCGCGTCGGCACGCCGGCCGCCTCCAGGGTGCGGGCGAGCGCCTGCTGCTCCCCGATCGTGAACAGCAGGTCGGACTGCACCCCGATGACCAGCGCCTGCTCGAGCCGTGCGCGGCGCATCAGCTGCACCGGCTCCCCGTGCGCATCGAGCTCGAAGCGGTCCATGGACCGCGACAGGTACAGGTAACAGTTGGCATCGAAGGCGCTGACGAAGCGGCGTGCGAGGGACTCGAGGTACCCCTGCACCGCGAACTCCGAGGCAAACGGGTCATGGCGCTTCATGTCGGCCCGGATCGGCGCCCGGCCGAAGCGCTCCTGCCACTCCGCCGCGGAGCGGTAGGTGACGGTACCGAGCTTGCGGGCCAGGCGCTGCCCGGTGACCGGCGGCGCATCGGCGCGGTACTCGCCCCCGCGCCAGTCCGGGTCGTTGGTGATGGCCTCGCGCTGGATCGAGCGCAGCGCGATCGCGAACGGTGCCGCCGCGGCGGTGCCTGAGATGCACAGCAGGCGACGGGCGGCGCCGGGAAACTGGGCGACGAAGGCCAGCACCACCATGCCACCCAGGGAGGGCCCCATCACCGTGTCCAGGCGGCTGATCCCGAGCGTGCGCATGACCTCGTAGCCGCCCCGGGCGATGTCCTCGACCGAGAGGTCCGGAAAGCTGAGCCGGTAGGGCTGCCCGGTGGCCGGGTTCACGGAAGCCGGGCTGGTCGAGCCAAAGGGGCTGCCGAGCGAGTTCACGCAGATGACGAAGAAGCGCGCGGTATCGATCGCCAAGCCCGGCCCGATCATGCCCTGCCACCAGCCATCGTCCGGATTGGCGGCCGAGGAGGCGGCATGCGCGGACGGGGACAGCCCCGTGAACAGCAGGATGGCGTTGCTGCGCTGCGCGTTCAGCGTTCCCCAGGTCTCGTAGGCGCAGCGGGCGCCGTGCAGCTGCCCGCCCCGCCACATGGGGAAGGGGTCCGGCAGCGCTGCGTACTGGCGGGCATCCATGGGGAGTGGGGCAGCCGGGGTCACCCGCTGCTCGATGGCGCTCACGGCTCCGGGTCGCCGCCTTCCGGAATGCCCTCGAACAAGAGCGTCGAGAGGTAGCGCTCGGCGGTGTCGGGCAGCATCGCCAGGATCACCGAGCCCTGCGGGGCCTCGGCGGCGACCTTCAGGGCCGCCGCGAAGGTGGCTCCCGAGGAGATGCCGCAGAAGATGCCCTCGCGGGAGGCCAACTGGCGGGAGGTGTCCACCGCCTCGGCATCCGTCACCGGCACGATCCTGTGGGCGACTTCCTTCTTCAGCACCGCCGGCACGAAGTCCGGGGTCCAGCCCTGGATCTTGTGCGGCGCCCAGGGCTTGCCCTCCAGCAGCGAGGCCCCGGCCGGCTCGCTGGCGATGACCTGCGTCTGCGGACGCGCCAGGCGCAGCACCTCGCCCACGCCCGTCAGGGTCCCGCCGGTGCCCCACCCGGTGACGAAGTAGTCCAGGGGCTTGCCGGCAAAGTCGCTGAGGATCTCGGCCGCCGTGGTGTTGCGGTGGTAGGCCGGGTTCGCCGGGTTCTCGAACTGGCGGGCGAGGAACCAGCCGTGCTTCTTGGCCAGCTCGGCGGCCTTGCGGACCATGCCGGTGCCGCGCTCCGCGGCGGGGGTGAGGATCACCTTGGCGCCCAGCATGCGCATGACCTTGCGCCGCTCGATCGAGAAGGTCTCCGTCATCAGCGCCACGAACGGGTAGCCCTTGGCCGCGCACACCATCGCCAGCGCGATGCCGGTGTTGCCCGAGGTCGCTTCGACCACGGTCTGGCCGGGCTTCAGGGCGCCCGAGCGCTCGGCATCCTCGATGATGGCGATGGCCAGGCGGTCCTTCACTGAGGAGAGCGGGTTGAAGAACTCGCACTTGGCATACATGGTGATGCCCTTGGGCGCGAGGCGCTGGATGCGCACCACGGGGGTTCGACCGATGGTGCCCAGAATGCTGTCGTAGATCATGATTGTTGTCCTTCTACCCTTGCCGCGGCGCTCCCGGAAGGATCGCTGCAGTATCACCTCAGACCGGATTGTTATGATCGCATGATCAGATTGCAGAAGCTTCTGGCGGGGGCGGGCCTGGGCTCGCGTCGGGTCGTGGAGGAGTGGATCCGCGCCGGACGCGTGACCTTGGCCGGGCGCACGGCACAGCTGGGCGACAGGGCCGCGCCCGGGGACGACGTGCGCCTGGACGGCCGCAGGCTCGAGCTGCAGGCCGCGGCGCCGGGCTCCCGCGAACTACTCCTTTATTACAAGCCGCTCGGGGAGGTGACGACGCGCTCGGATCCGCAGGGCCGCCCGACCGTGTTCGAGCGCCTGCCGCCACCGGATGTCGGCCGCTGGATCAACGTGGGGCGCCTGGACGTGAACACCTCCGGCCTGCTGCTCCTGACCACCGATGGGGAGCTGGCCCACCGCCTGATGCATCCCTCCAGCGAGGTGGAGCGCGAATACCGGGTGCGTCTGCGGGGCCGCCCGGGGCCGCAGGTGCTGCGCCAGGTGCTGCGCGGGGTGCCGCTCGAGGACGGCCTCGCCCGCTTCGATCGGGTCGAGCCCGAGCCCACCCCTGCCGGGGAGCCGCCGGAGGCCAGCCACAGCATCTTCCGGGTGGTCCTGCACGAGGGGCGCAACCGCGAGGTGCGCCGGCTGTGGAATGCGGTCGGTTTCGAGGTCAGCCGCTTGCTCCGGGTACGCTACGGCCCCATTGAGCTCCCCCCGGACATGCGCCCCGGCACGGTGCGGCGGGCGGATCAGGCCCTGATCGACCGCCTCGACCGGGCGGCCGGGGGCGGGGGGGCGGCCCGGCCCCCGGCCGCGCCGGAAGGGCGACCCGCGGCGCCCCCGCCCCGGCGACCGGCGGCGGAGCGGCCGCGACCCCCCGCCGGGTCCCGCCGGGGGCCGAAAGCCGGGCGGTTCCCCAGCAAATAACGGGCCAACGACGCATTGACACTGCCCCACCCCGAAATCACAATACGCGGCTCGTTTTGCGGAGGGGTACCCAAGCGGCCAACGGGAGCAGACTGTAAATCTGCCGGCTTACGCCTTCGAAGGTTCGAATCCTTCCCCCTCCACCAGATTTGACGGTCGAGGAGGAAGCACCCGAGCGGTTGAAGGTGGCGGGCAGGGCGGATGCCATCAGCGCGGGTGTAGTTCAATGGTAGAACCTCAGCCTTCCAAGCTGATGACGTGGGTTCGATTCCCACTACCCGCTCCACCGTTCGCAGGTTGCTTCAAAAAGCTGAGCTCGAGAGTTTAAGGCCCACGTAGCTCAGTCGGTAGAGCACGTCCTTGGTAAGGACGAGGTCACCGGTTCGATTCCGGTCGTGGGCTCCAGTTGAGAGTCGGGTGCCGAGTTAGGTTGTCAGGATTTTCGTGCGCAGCGTAATTGACCGCTGCGCATCATTTCGAGGAAGCCATGTCCAAAGAGAAGTTCGAGCGCAGCAAGCCCCACGTGAACGTTGGGACGATTGGTCACGTGGACCACGGCAAGACGACGCTGACGGCGGCGTTGACGAAGGTGATGGCCGAGACCTACGG